>NZ_CANNBM010000018.1 GCF_947502895.1 uncultured Sulfitobacter sp. | reverse complement strand
ACCGTGCCATTGTCGACAGGCGCGTCGTTGACCGGATTGACCGTGACGCCCACGGTGATTGTGGTCTGCCCGCCTGCGCCATCGCTGACGGTGACAACAAAGCTGTCGGTGCCGTTGAAGTCCGCATTGGGCGTGTAGGTATAAGCGCCCGTTGTGGCATCAACCACGACCGAGCCGTTGGTCGCATCGGTGCCGACTGCGTAGGCAAGCGTATCGCCATCCACATCCGAGGCGAGGATTGT
>NZ_CANNBM010000017.1 GCF_947502895.1 uncultured Sulfitobacter sp. | reverse complement strand
CTGAACGGCGCGGACGAGATCCATGGCGATGCTGGCAATGATCTGCTGTCCGGTGGCAATCTGGACGACACTCTCTTCGGGGGGGGCGACAACGATACGCTGGATGGCGGCAACGGGTCGGACCACCTCGATGGCGGAGACGGCGACGACCTGCTGGGTGGCAACACCGGTGCAGACAGTCTGGATGGCGGGATCGGCACTGATACGCTGGAAGGTGGCGCGGGGGATGACACGCTGACAGGCGGGGAAGGCGACGATCTGCTGACCGGTCTGGACGACGCCGATACCTTTGTCTTTGCCGAC
>NZ_CANNBM010000016.1 GCF_947502895.1 uncultured Sulfitobacter sp. | reverse complement strand
ATGACACGCTGACAGGCGGGGAAGGCGACGATCTGCTGACCGGTCTGGACGACGCCGATACCTTTGTCTTTGCCGACGGGTCAGGGGCCGATGTGGTCACGGACTTCAGCGCGATCGAGATGGACATCGTCGACCTGTCAGGGGTGGCCTCCATCACCGATATGGCATCGCTGCAGGCCAGCCTTGGCACCAGCGCGGGTGGCGATGCGGTTGTGACCTTCGGCACCGACAGTGTCGAGCTGCAGGGCGTCACAGCGGCCGAGATCGGCACCGGACTGGCCTACGACGAAGACAACTTTATCTTCGTGTGATCCAACGCGCCCGTGACGGCGCCACACACCATAACAAACCCCGCCGCAACACCAGCGGCGGGGTTTTTCCGTCTGTGCCGCCGTCACGGGCCGAAAGGCCTTGGGGCATGAACACGCCCCGACGCCCAACAGATCACGGACCGGCCGCAGATGAAGAAACCCCGCACATCAATAAAAAACCGGTGCCTGCGATCCGCCGGGCGCCAGTGGTCCGAAAGGTCATTGGTTCAAGACAGGTCTGCGCGCC
>NZ_CANNBM010000015.1 GCF_947502895.1 uncultured Sulfitobacter sp. | reverse complement strand
AGGTCGTCATCCCCTTCTCCACCATCCAGCGTATCGTTGCCGAGGTTGCCTTGCAGCGTATCGTTGCCGTTGCCGCCATAGATGGTGTCGGTGTTGCCACCGCCCGTCAGGAAGTCATGATCATCCATACCATGGATTTCGTCCTTGCCGGTGCCGCCACGGATAGTGTCGTTGCCTTCACCGCCGCTGAGATGGTCATTTTGCGCACCACCCAGCAGGACGTCATCACCCAGATCACCGGACAAGCTGTCGCCGCCGCTTCCGCCTGTGAGCCTGTCGTTGTCGGCACCGCCAGTCATCGTGTCCGCACCGTCGCCGCCTTCCAGTGTATCGTTGCCGTCACCACCGTCCAGAACGTCGCCGTTGCCACCGCCCGAGAGCATGTCGTCATCCGCGCCCCCGTCCAGTGTATCCATGCCGTCACCACCCGTCAGGGTATCAGCGCCGTCACGGCCGATGATGCTGTCATTGCCATTCAGGCCGTCGATATTGTCAGCCAGATTGGTGCCGACCAATGTGTCGGCATCCTGTGTTGCACTATCGGTTGATCCGTTGATGGTGATTGTGACGGTTTGCAACGTGCCGTCCGCTGCCATGGCCGAGAAGCTGTCACTCAAAGACATACCTGTCAGCAGGCCGTTAACGTCAAGGTTGCTATCGTCCAGCGTATAGTTCCATTCGCCCGCTGTGTTGAGGGTGAAGTCACCGTAGGCCAGTGTCACCATCGCTGCGATGAACAGATTGTCGGTGCCGTCGATATCTGTTGATGTCAGTGTCCCGAGCGCTGTTGCCGAGGCATCCTCCTCAACCGTACCTGTAATGGTACCGCTGATGACAGCTGCATCATTCACACCCGTAACCGTGACGTTGAAGGTCTGGTCGACAAACCCGCCTGCACCGTCCGTGACCTGATAGGTCTCGGACACCACCAGCGTCTCGCCTGCGGCCAGCGACTGGAAGGCAGCCTGCGATGTATCGATGGAGAAAGACGTGCCCGTGGAGGAGTAAGACACACCGGAGGGATCACCCAGCGGCGGGAATTCAACATCCAGATCGACGGCGTTGTCTACATCACTGACCCCTTCCAGCAGATCGAAGGTCAGCACACCGCTGTCTTCGTCGACCGAACGGGTGATGACGGCATCGATCACAGGTGCATCATTCTGGCCTTGGATGGTGACGGTCGCCGTCTGGGAGACCATACCGCCATTCCCGTCCTCGATGTCATAGGTATAGACGATCGTCTCGCTGGAACCTGTGGCAAGGCTGTCGTAGGCCCCTGCCGCAACACTCAGGGAGTTACCCGAGAGGACAACCCCGCTGGCATCCCCCGAAACCAAGGTCACGTTGGCTACATTCAGCATGTCCCCGTCGATGTCAGAGGCGCCGTTCAGCAGATCAATCGCCGCACCTGTATCTTCGGACACACTCTGGTTCAGTGGCCCAGCTACGACAGGCGCGTCGTTGACGGGATCGACCGTGACGCCCACGGTGATTGTGGTCTGCCCGCCTGCGCCATCGCTGACGGTGACAGCAAAGCTGTCGGTGCCGTTGAAGTCCGCATTGGGCGTGTAGGTATAAGCGCCCGTTGTGGCATCAACTACGACCGAGCCGTTGGTCGCATCGGTGCCGACTGCGTAGGCAAGCGTATCGCCATCCACATCCGAGGCGAGGATTGTGCCGGTTATGGCTGTGTCCTCGTCACCGCTGACCGCCAGTACCGTGCCATTGTCGACAGGCGCGTCGTTGACCGGATTGACCGTGACGCCCACGGTGATTGTGGTCTGCCCGCCTGC
>NZ_CANNBM010000014.1 GCF_947502895.1 uncultured Sulfitobacter sp. | reverse complement strand
GCACTTTTAGTATTTTTAGGTTTTATATTATCTGAATGTTTTTGCGGTTTCTGGCAGCCATAGTGCGATGTCTGGGATGATGAAGACGGCGATTATGAGGATGAGTTGTGCGATGACGAAGGGTATGACGCCTTTGTAGATGGAGGAGAGTTTGACGTTTGGGACCATGCCTTTGATGACAAAGACGTTCATGCCGATGGGGGGTGTGATGAGGCCCAGCTCGACGACCATGACGACGATGATGCCGAACCAGACGGGATCGAACCCCAGATCGGTGATGATGGGAAAGAAGATCGGTACGGTCAGCAGGATCATCGCCAGCGCGTCCAGAAAGCAGCCCATCACGAGATAGATCAGCAAGATCACCGCCATCACCGCCATGGGATGCATGTCCAGCCCCGAGACGAACCCCGACAGCGCCGCGGCGATGCCCGAGAAGACCATGAGGTTGTTCAGCGTCAGCGCGCCGATGAGGATGGTAAAGATCATGGCCGTGGTTTTGACCGTCTCCATCAACGCATCGCGGGTATTGACGCGGGTCATGCGGCCGCGCAGGGCCGAGATGCCAAAGGCGCCGACAGCGCCGATGCCCGCGGCTTCGGTCGGGGTGAAGACGCCAAAATAGATGCCCCCGATGACCAGGGCAAACAGCAAGATGATCGCCCATGTGCGGCCCAGTGCGGCGATCTTTTCGCGCAGCGGCACACGCGGGCCCGCAGGGCCCATTTCAGGGTTGAGGCGCGTGACCACGACAACCACCAGCATAAAGCCCACAATCGTCAGCACACCGGGCAGAAAGCCCGCGATGAACAGATCCCCGATGGAGGTCTCGGTCAGCACGCCGTAAAGCACCAGCACCACCGAGGGCGGGATCAGGATGCCGATGATGCCGCCTGCGGCCACCGATCCGGTGGCGAGGCTTTCGGCGTAGTTGTACCGCTTCATTTCGGGCAGGGCGACTTTGGACATGGTTGCAGCCGTCGCCACGGACGAGCCGCAGATCGCGGCAAATGCCCCGCACGCGCCCACTGTGGCCAGCGCCAGCCCGCCGCGGAAGGCCCCGAACCAGGCGTTAAACGCACCATAAAGCTCCTGACTGAGGCCCGAGCGCGCGGCCACAGCCCCCATCAGCACAAACAGCGGCACAATCGACAGATCATAGGTGACAGTCGTCTCGTAGACGGTGGTGCCGAACAGTGACAGCGACGGGCCCAGCCCGATGATCATCGACATACCTGCCAGCCCGCACAGCCCCATGGCAAAGCCGATGGGCACGGTGAGGATCAACAAAACAAACAGGGCCGCAAAACTCAGCGTGCCAATCAAAAGCGGGTCCATCAGACTTCCATATCCACATCAAATTCAGGGGTCTTTTTCGTCAGCGCAGGTATGAACAGCTGGGCAATCGCCACAGCGGCAGCCATGGCCGCGGCAAAGGCCATCAGCGCGACCACAGGCCAGATCTGCACAAACAACACATCCGTCGCCAACCCGTCGCGGCGGAAGTTCATTGCGCGGTCCCACAGGCGCCAGGCGATCAGCGAGATAAACGCCGCCCCGCAGAGCGACGCAAACAGCGCAAACATCCGGCGCACCCGTGGCGGGGCGAGGGTATCGGCAATGTCCACAGCGATATGGCCGCGCTCCAGCGTGGTGATGGCCAGCCCGAGCAGCACCAGCAGGCCCATGCCCAGCTGGATCATCTCGACTGCAAAGGTGACAGGCGCGTTGAAGAAATAGCGGCCGAGCACATCGGCAAAGGTGGTCAGCATGACCAGCACAAGAATGACACAGGCAAATCCTGCCAGTGCGTTGGAGATGTTTTTCAAAAGAGCTTCCACAGGGCGGGGTCCTTGCACGGCAGGGTCGGGTAAGAGCAGGGTCGGGTAGAGCAGGGTCGGGTAAGAGCGGGGCGGATCAGGGGGCGAGATCGGGCACGGACCTGACGGATTTACCGCCGGTGATCCGCCGCATGTCACACCGCTAGCGCCCGCGTTTCTGGCCCAAAATACCCGCCCGAATGACACGTGGCGCCCGCACTTGTGCAGACGCCACGCGGCCTTTTCAGTTGCTGTATTTCGCAATCGTTGCTTTGAGATCGGCCAGCAGGGCTGTGCCGTCAAGGCCGGCTGCATCCGCTTTTGCGATCCAGTCGGCGTCCATGAACGCAATCTTTGCAGCCCATTTCTCCAGCTCGGCACCGTCCAGCGTGTGGAAGACGCCGCCCTGTTCCTCGGCCGCCTTGCGGCCCAGCGTATCGGCATCATCCCATGCCGCGCCAAGGATTTTCGCGCCGTTCACGCCGCCCACATCCGCCAGCACCTGTTTGTGCGCGTCCGACAGACTGTCGTATTTGGCGGGGTTCATCATCACGGCAAAAGGTGTGGTGTACAGACCACCGGGGATTTCGAGGTGATAGTTCACCAGCTCGCCCAGACGGAAACCCGCGATGGATTCAAACGGGAACATGGCGCCATCGGCCACGCCTTTCTGGATCGCCTCGTAGGATTTTGGCGCAGGCATTGCCACAGGGGTCGCCCCCAGTGCCTCGGCCATGCGCACACCGCCGCCGCCCACGCGCAGCTTGACACCCGCAAGATCATCAAGGGTTTTGACAGGCTCTTTGGTGTGCACCGCACCGGGGCCATGCACGAACATGGTGATGATTTTGACGTCCTTGAACTCGGCGTCGAAACCTACGTTGCGGTCATACCAGTCATAGGCGGCCTGCGATCCGACCTCGGCACTGGGCGACAGGAAAGGCAGCTCGGCACCGCGCAAAATCTCGAAAGGACCAGGCGTGTAGGCAACCACGTGATAGGACATATCGGCCGCCCCGTCGCGCACCACATCATACTGGCCGGGGGGCTTGGCAATAGGGGCCGGATCAATCTTGATCTTCAACGTACCCCCGGATGCCTCCTCAACAGCTGCAATCCACGTCGGCAACGCAACCGCCGTATGGTGATGCTTGGGCGGCAACCACGTCGACATCCGCAACGTCACCGTGTCCGCAAATGAAGCAGTCCCACCCAAAACAAACGCAAAAGCAGCCCCAAGTAAACTACCCCCAAATACTAAACGACGTCCCATA
>NZ_CANNBM010000013.1 GCF_947502895.1 uncultured Sulfitobacter sp. | reverse complement strand
TCCCAGACATCGCACTATGGCTGCCAGAAACCGCAAAAACATTCAGATAATATAAAACCTAAAAATACTAAAAGTGCATAAATCCGTCAAAGAAGTCCGTGATCTGCTTATGCGCTGTCAGTGGAAGAACCTGTGAAACATACTGATCAGGACGGATGATCAACAGGGCGCCCTGTCTACGATCGATGCCGCGGTGGTCAAAAATGTCAGGGCCGCTCACGATATCAGCGCAAAACGCCTTCTCATAATCGACTAACCCGTACTTACCCTTGCGCGGCAAAAGTAGGTCGGGCAGCTGTTGCAAAGCCATCTCCCGGTGCGGGGACTGGAAGACAACCCGCACGTCCATCACGCTATCAACATCGGCCCCCTTCGGTGTGTATTGAGCAATAGGTCCGCCTAGCAGAAACTGGCAGAGCGACGCGATTGCTCCACCTGACTGACCCGTATCATCCTGCCCCGCGAATGCGATGATCCGCCAACGCCCGTCAGCCTTTAGCACGTGACCTAGCTGCATCGGCTTTGCATCACCCAGACGTATCACAGGAGCCGAGTGAAAGCGCATGCCGGGAATATACCCGAGCGCCAGTGCCTGATGCGTGGCTGATCCCGTCAGGACCGAAGGGTCATAACGTGTCTCGACACCCGCGGTGTAGCGGCCATGCTTTTTGAAATAGCTTTGAAACTGGACAGTCTCGGACGCATCTTTTGGCTTGGCGCTGAAAAGGCGGACCATGTCTTTGTCAAAATCGATCAATTCTTTGGCTTTGGCCTGCCGCTCGGCAGAATAGGTATCAAGGAGCTGTGGCACTGCTTGCCCCTGTAAAACTGCCGCCAGCTTCCATCCTAAATTAAAAGTGTCGGCCATAGAGACATTCATGCCCTGTCCTGCCTTGGGGCTGTGGGTATGACAGGCATCACCTGCTATGAAAATGCGCGGGGTCTGCACACCACGCGCGTCAGCTGAAACGTCATCAAACGCATCGCAGACCCGCTGGCCGATCTCATAAGCCGACCACCAGGCAATTTCTTTCACGTCCAAAGTAAAGGGCGACAAGATGTTGCGGGCTTTCTCAACCAACATTTGCGCCGTAACATTGCGATCGGCTGCACGTTCATCACCGTGCAGCGCGTCCAGTTCGATATACATGCGCACCATATACCCACCTTCACGCGGAATGATCAGGATGCTGCCATGCTCCGCAGATTGGATCGCCGCCTTAAGGCGGATGTCGGGAAAATCCGTCACTGCAAGCACGTCCATTACACCCCAAAGCTGGCGTGCTGCCTCGCCTTCTAATCTGTGCCCAATCGACTTGCGCACGGTGCTGCGGGCGCCGTCACATCCGACAACATATTTTGCCCGTACAATCTGTGTTTCATCCCCTTTTTCAATACAGTTGAAAGTGGCCGTCACCGGATACTCGGGATCATCGGTCCGCTGTAGCGAAACAAGCTCTCTGTGATAGTCGGGAACAAGGCGGCGCGGACTGTTATGCATTACCTCAAGGTAGAAATCATGCACTCGGGCCTGGTTCAAAATCACATGCGGCATCTCGGACAGGTCATCTTCGACATCCTGTATGCGGTCAGCGCGCCTAAGACCCTGCCGTGTTTCATCCGGCCGCCAGAACGCAACCTCATTCACCCAATAACTTTCCTTGAGAACCTTTTCGGCAAAACCGAACGCCTCGAACATCTCGATCGAACGGCAAGCGAGACCATCAGCTTGCCCAACTTCGAGAGGACCAGATTTGCGGTCGGTTATCATTGTCTTGATATCGGGAAACGCCGCCAGCTGTGCCGCAAGGGTCAAACCTGCTGGCCCACAACCAACAATCAGCACGTCAACAGCATCGTCAGTCGCAATATTGCCGGTCGGCTGGCTAATCGCGGGGTCGCCACTGCGGAAGCCGTTCAGATGATATTGCATGGCATAGCACCTCACATAATAAGTATACATATCATCTTGACGGGCGCGTAGTGTTTCGTCAAGTTAATATGTATACTTATTACATTTGGGAAGCCCATCATGCGTAAACCTGCTGTTCTGACCGAAATGCCAGGTCATCTGATCCGGCGGCTAAACCAACACTCTACAGCAGTCTTTCAACAGCATTTAAAAGCTGCGGGACATGACATCACTTCGGTCCAGTTTTCCGCCCTGAAAGCGCTGGCAGATCATGCCGACCTTGATCAGGCGTCCCTTGCTGCATTGATAGAGTATGACCGCGCAACGATTGGCGGTGTTGTCAAACGGCTGGAACAAAAGAGCCTTGTTCAGAGAACAAAGAACGAAACGGATCGCCGCGCGATCAAGCTGGCATTGACACCTGCAGGGCGACTTTTACTGTCACAGGTTGACCCACTGGTTGCAGGGCTTCAAAATGATATTCTAGGCCATCTCACACCTGACGAAGCCCGCGCTCTGACGCTTTTGCTACAAAAGGCCTTGCAGTTGGATCACAACCGTATCACCCGCACGCAAACCTCTCAGGAGAGCCAAACATGAGACCCGCAGGGCGTAGCGAGACAGACTCTCTTTATTTTAAATATCCGTATTTTGATGCGCCAGACCGCGACAGAGCAAACACAGATACACCAGTGGCGATTGTGGGTGCAGGACCAATTGGCATGACGGCGGCGTTGGCGCTGGCAAAGCAAGGGATTGCATCAGTCGTTTTCGATAACAAAGCAACGTTCAATGATGGCAGCCGTGCTATCTGCGTGGCGCGCCCCAGCTTTTATATCATGGAACAGATCGGCGCGCTGGAGCCGTTTCTGGCGAAGTCTCTTGGCTGGACAACAGGGCGCACATTTTTTCGTGGCAAACAGATACTTGAATTTCAGATGCCAGACGGCCGGATGAAAAATTCCGCCCCATGTATAATTTGCAGCAACTATATATTGAACAGCTCCTATGGCAGGCTGCCACTGCACATCCATTGATCGAAATGCGCTGGCAAAGCGAAGTGGTCGGCATTGAGGACACTAACGAGGGCGCACAGCTGACGGTGCGCGACCCAAATGGCGACTATATCCATACCGCCGCTTGGGTTTTGGCCTGTGACGGCGCACGCAGCCCTATACGCAAGTTTTCGGCGTGCGCAGGCTAAACAACGGACTTGCAGATGCCGCCAATATTGGTTGCAAACTTGGCTGGGTTCTTAATGGTAAGGCCGGCCCAGCCCTGTTGGAGAGCAATACGCCAGAACGGCGCGGTGCCACGCTGGATATCTTTGCCAGCGCCTCAAAAAGTGCGCGCTTTATGACACCTAAGACCCACGGCTGGCAGATCATGCGCGATGCGGCTCTATCGCTTGCCCTTACGCATCCCTTCGGAGGCGATCTGGCAAATTCACGGCAAATGACTGCATTCACCTATAGTGGCAGCCCGGCTGTACTGGCTGATGATCCTGCCTTGCTGCTCATCATCTCCGGATGGAGCCGTTGCAGGAGCTTTGATGCCGGACGTGGAATCTGCATATTTGATCCGGCCCGACATGCACATTGCGGGGCGATGGTACAAAGCAACTGCATCGAAGATCATCAAAGGATATGATGAAGTCACCTTCATTAAGGACCAACAGGCATGAATCACACTGAGCTAGAAGAAATCTATGCTGCGCTCGCGTTGCAGACTGATGCCGTGGGAGCGGACAAAAGCGAGCTCCTCCTAGCGACGCTGGTGTTGCTGCTGGCACATCAGGTTGGCAATACAGCACAGGTGCAGACTTGTATAAAGGAAGCAGCTACTGCGCTGTCTTAAGGACTCTCACAAATTACCGCTTCCATTCATGCGGTGGCGGCATCTTTACACCTTCCCTCGGAGTCTACCCATTGGTTTAGAAAAACGTAATAATCAGGGGTAGCCATGACGCGATCAATCACCTGAAAGGACAACACTTGGAGCTTAACGCAGATTTTATGCAACGTGTGGTTATCCACTCTGATCAACTGGATTGGCGACCCTCGCCCATGCAGGGCGTAGATCGCCGCATGTTGGACCGCATCGGCGGCGAAGTTGCACGCGCCACGTCTATCGTGCGCTATGCTGCTGGAAGTACATTCTCGGAACATACCCATACGGGGGGAGAAGAGTTTATCGTATTGGACGGCGTATTCCAGGACGAGCATGGCGATTATCCAGCAGGCACATATGTACGCAACCCGCCCACGACGGCCCACACCCCAAGGTCAGCCCTTGGTTGTACCATATTCGTAAAACTTTGGCAGTTCGACATGAACGACCGAAATCAATTTCGCAAGACGATGCGAGACATGTTAGCACCGCCCATCGAAGGTATCGCTACAGCTCTGTTGCATCAAGATATGCTAGAGACCGTCACCTTTAGCCGCCTTGATGCAGGGGCCATACTTACCAATTCGAAATCGGGAGGTATAGAAATGTTGGTGATAGACGGCATGGTCGAAGAAGGCGGCGAACCACTAGGCAAAGGAGCATGGCTGCGGTTGCCCGACGGCAAACCACTGACCGCCATTGCTGGTGCTGATGGCGCGCAAATCTGGATCAAAAGCGGTCATTTGATCCACGCGAGACCACCTGCAATTTAACCGGAGCTGGTGACAGTTTTAACGGTGGATATTTGGGGTGTTATTTTTTGGGTTTAGAGCATTTTGCATGTTTAGA
>NZ_CANNBM010000012.1:2500-6731 GCF_947502895.1 uncultured Sulfitobacter sp. | reverse complement strand
ACCGGAGCTGGTGACAGTTTTAACGGTGGATATTTGGGGTGTTATTTTTTGGGTTTAGAGCATTTTGCATGTTTAGAGTTTGGTCATTTGTACGGGAGTTGTGTTGTTGGTTCTCGTGGTGCGATTATCGGTTCTGTTGATTTTAGTGCTGAGTAGTTTGAGTATTTGGGCGTTTTTTTTGTTTTGAACATAACGTGGTGCCTTTGACGTTGTTTTTGACTGTCTGGATTTTGTTTGGGTTTCGGGATGGTCTTTGATGCTCGGAGCACCTCATAGTTCGGTCTGCCCTATAAGGGGCGTGTTGGGGCCATGACAGCGCGCTGCAGTTCTGGTCCGGTTTACGCAGGACCAACGGGAGGCACCCGGGATATGTGATCCGGTTCGGGACGGTGTTATGTCTTGATCCAGCACGCAGCCGTTTGTGGCGAATGCAGAGCGAGACTTGTTTTCAGGGGAGGCTTTATTTGTGCCGGCCTGGAATAGGGAACACCGTGGGGTGCCAAAAACATCCATGCCCGTTTGAACGGCGCAGACCAGGAAGACATCCGTGTGATTTCGGGCCCAAAGCTGCCGGATCGTAACATCACACGGATGCATATCTTACGTGAGCGATGCAGGTTCATTTACACCCACCAAGGTATTGCGCGCTTTCAGCTTTGATTGGTCATTGTGCAAGGAGAGATCCCAAGGGGACTTATTTCGGGGGTGGTGAGACCCCGCTGACCAGCCTGTGACCACCGTATAGCCAAGGGCGAGTTACCGGTGGCACGCTACGTCCGCGCAGCAGGCGCGTTCGCTTGCCTTCACAGTGCGAGAGACATCAGCCGCTCAAGGCTTTGAGGCCCAAACAGCAAAACGCCGCACTGTTTTCACAGGGCGGCGTTTTGATCGTCATCGAGAAGAGAGATACTCATGAGGAACTTATTAGGTTTGGCGATGACCTACTCTCCCACGCCTTAAGACGCAGTACCATCGGCGCAGTAGCACTTAACTGCCGGGTTCGGGATGGGACCGGGTGTTTTGCTTACGCTATGATCACCAAACCAAATAAATTCCTCATGTCCAAGTCAGTACAACTGATGTGTGTGTATGCTTTTGATTGTCTAGCGACAGTGAGGCCTAAGTCTCTCTGTTACTGGATCAAATCAAGCCTATCGAGCCATTAGTACCAGTCAACTGAACGTATTACTACGCTTACATCTCTGGCCTATCGACGAGGTGGTCTACCTCGGCTCTCAGGGATACCTTGTTTTGAGGGGGGCTTCCCGCTTAGATGCCTTCAGCGGTTATCCTGTCCGATCATAGCTACTCTGCACTGCGGCTGGCGCCACAACAGATCCACCAGTGGATCGTTCACCCCGGTCCTCTCGTACTAGGGGCAACTCCTCTCAAGTATCCTACACCCACGGAAGATAGGGACCGAACTGTCTCACGACGTTCTAAACCCAGCTCACGTACCTCTTTAAACGGCGAACAGCCGTACCCTTGGGACCTGCTCCAGCCCCAGGATGAGATGAGCCGACATCGAGGTGCCAAACACTGCCGTCGATATGGACTCTTGGGCAGTATCAGCCTGTTATCCCCGGCGTACCTTTTATCCGTTGAGCGATGGCCCTTCCACTCGGGACCACCGGATCACTATGGCCGTCTTTCGACTCTGCTCGACTTGTCAGTCTCGCAGTCAGGCTGGCTTCTGCCATTGCACTCAACGAGCGATTTCCGACCGCTCTGAGCCAACCTTCGCGCGCCTCCGTTACGATTTAGGAGGCGACCGCCCCAGTCAAACTACCCACCACACAGGGTCCCGGATCCGGATAACGGACCGCGGTTAGACATCAAGCAGAACAAGGGTGGTATCTCAAGGGAGGCTCCACAGGGACTGGCGTCCCTGCTTCAAAGCCCACCACCTATCCTGCACATGTTCGGCCTAATGCCAGTGTGAAGTTGTAGTAAAGGTGCACGGGGTCTTTCCGTCTAACCGCGGGTAACCGGCATCTTGACCGGTAATTCAATTTCGCTGAGTCTATGTTGGAGACAGCGGGGAAGTCGTTACGCCATTCGTGCAGGTCGGAACTTACCCGACAAGGAATTTCGCTACCTTAGGACCGTTATAGTTACGGCCGCCGTTTACCTGGGCTTCAATTCAGAGCTCTCACCCCTCCTTTTAACCTTCAGGCACCGGGCAGGCGTCAGACCCTATACGTCGTCTTACGACTTCGCAGAGCCCTGTGTTTTTAATAAACAGTCGCCACCCCCTGGTTTGTGCCCCCAGCCTCTAGTTGCCTAGAAACCGGGCCTCCTTCTCGCGAACTTACGGAGGTATTTTGCCGAGTTCCTTCAACATAGTTCTCTCAAGCGCCTTGGTATTCTCTACCTATCCACCTGTGTCGGTTTAGGGTACGATCTAACGATGGAGCTATTTCCAGGAACCTCTAAGCAGCCCATTCAATCCGATAAGGATGAACTACCTTCGAGATCCGTCACTTCCATCTGGCCCAGGAATATTAACCTGGTTCCCATCGACTACGCCTTTCGGCCTCGCCTTAGGGGTCGGCTTACCCTGCTCAGATTAGCTTTAAGCAGGAACCCTTGGATTTTCGGCGAGAGTGTCTCTCACACTCTTTGTCGCTACTCATGTCATCATTCTCACTAGTGATCTCTCCACCGGATCCCTCACAGGCCGGCTTCACAGAAAGCTCCTTGTGTCTAATCCCACCCGAAGGAGGGTAAAGACACATGGAACTATGTCACACTACGCTCTGCTACCATGCAATAAATGCATCCTAAGCTTCGGCTCATGGCTTGAGCCCCGTTACATCTTCGCCGCAGGACAACTTATTTAGACCAGTGAGCTGTTACGCTATCTTTAAAGGATGGCTGCTTCTAAGCCAACCTCCTGGTTGTTTTGGTCGTCCCACCTGCTTTCCCACTTAGCCATGAATTAGGGGCCTTAGCTGTAGGTCAGGGTTGTTTCCCTCTTCACGACGGACGTTAGCATTCGCCGTGTGTCTGCCGACTAGTACTCATCGGTATTCGGAGTTTGGTTAGGATCAGTAAGCCTGTGGGGCCCCATTACCCATCCAGTGCTCTACCCCCGATGGTATTCGGTCGACGCTCTACCTAAATAGATTTCGCAGAGAACCAGCTATCTCCGAGTTTGATTGGCCTTTCACCCCTAGGCACAGCTCATCCCGATCCTTTTCAACGGATGTGGGTTCGGTCCTCCAGTAAGTGTTACCTTACCTTCAACCTGGCCATGCCTAGATCACTCGGTTTCGGGTCTGATCCCTCAAACTCATTCGCCCTATTAAGACTCGCTTTCGCTGCGCCTACACCTAGCGGCTTAAGCTTGCTTGAGAGACCAAGTCGATGACCCATTATACAAAAGGTACGCTGTCAGGCCGCAAGGGCCCTCCAACTGATTGTAGGCGTTCGGTTTCAGGTACTGTTTCACTCCCCTCGTCGGGGTGCTTTTCACCTTTCCCTCACGGTACTGGTTCACTATCGGTCAGTAAGGAGTACTTAGCCTTCGAAGGTGGTCCTCCGATCTTCAGACAGAATTTCACGTGTTCCGCCCTACTTAATACGTCCAATCATGCTTCTTATACGGGACTATCACCCACTCTGGTTGCGCATTCCAACGCATTCTAACCACAATCATGGCTCGGCTGGTCCCCGTTCGCTCGCCGCTACTAGGGGAGTATCATATTGATTTCCTTTCCTCCGGGTACTTAGATGTTTCAGTTCCCCGGGTTTGCTTTTCTAAACCTATATATTCAGTCTAGAAATACCTGTTTTACCTCATTATTGAGAGCCACCGAAGTGGCAACAATAACAAAGTATCAGGTGGGTTGCCCCATTCAGAAATCCATGGATCAAAGCTTATTCTCAGCTCCCCATGGCTTATCGCAGAGTATCACGTCTTTCATCGCCTCTTACTGCCAAGGCATTCACCAAACGCCCTTTTCGCGCTTGATTTGATCCAGAAAGAGAAGGACTCAACGTCCCTCGTGGACAACAGAAGCTGGTAAGAAACTGTTTATCCCTGTTTCCAGATCAAAAGCATACATAACTACCGCGACCCGTGCGGATCGCAGCATTTTCGAGTGGCCTTACGACCACTCCGGTTAGTGTACTTGACTTGGACAACACTGCCTATTTCAGATGGCAAACACTTGCGGGATCGAGGAAACAATCCATGGCAAATGCTTGTAACAAGGCGAACCCTGAT
>NZ_CANNBM010000011.1 GCF_947502895.1 uncultured Sulfitobacter sp. | reverse complement strand
GCGACTCGGTGCTCGGAGAGTCAAACGTCCTCCTACTCGGTTAACCCGCTCCAAGGCGCGCAGCCAACTCCCATAGAGCCCTTGATCTTCACGATGTAAAATGCCCTGCGCCAAAGTCCACTCCGTGCCGTTTGAAAGCTCTGGCGCGGGAACAAAGCCTTTGACCGGAAGTGGAACGACATCACTCGTCTCAGGCACACCATTCATGCGTAGGTCAAAATCGGGACCTACGTTATTCCAGCACGGTTGCGTCGTTTGCAATATTAGATCCATATCTAGACCATATTGGGTGACACGACCGCGCGCACCCTGTCTTTGAACAACCAACCAGCCCATCGCCCTCAACTTTGCCATTTCACGTTTGACTGTTCGCTCATCCACGGACCAAAGACGGGCGATTTCGCGCTGACCCACGGCAATTTCGTTGCGACCCCAATTGTAGCGTGCGGTGATAAGAGTCATCAGGCGGAGCACCAGTCTCTGCTGATGTTTGTGGCTGGAGAGCGCAAACGCACCTAAGGCTGTAAGAATGTCATACTTACGTGCGGCTGAACCGCGACCAATTATGGTTGCTGTCTGCATATCTGCTCCGAATGTTAGTAGGCCTGCTGTGATGTTAGGTCATCACTGGATGTACGCTTAGAACGCTTTTCCCATCCGTTGCCCAATTAGCGTCCGATTGAGAGCAGATGTCAAGTCGAGATGACTAGAGGCGAGTTTCACAAAGACAAAATTAAAAGTAATTAGGTATTAAAGGTATAGGGGGACATTCAAGACGTCCCTTAATGCGCTCGTTTTGTCCCCTATTAGATTCGATTGATCTAGAGGCTGTCCCGTATTCTGACGAGTCCTGTTGTCGCTTGGCGAATCGGGAAAGACTCTCGGTTGGTGCAAGTGGGTCGCAGTGCTCTATTGGTATAAAGCTCTTTTCAAAGAGTGCAAATTCAGCATAAATCAGAAGATATGAATAATTAGCGTTCTCGGGGCATTCAGTTCCCCGCGGGGAACCAAAAAAATGAGGCGCAGATGTTTACCCACACTGATCTTGCAAAGTTGCAGGCACAATCGTTGAAAATGCAGGGCTTCATTCGCCAGCAGACCTATTCACCTGAAATGGAGAAGACGCTCCGTCGGTTTTCGAGTTGGGAAGTGGCCGAGTTGATACTGAAGATGAATCCTTCAACGCTAAGGGGGAGGTTGGCGGCAGATCCGAGCCTGCCAGAAGGCATTGTGGAGGAAGATGGCCGGCAACGCTGGTATGCGCTTGAAGAAATCAACGAGTTGCGCCGTAAGTTGAAGGTCCGCGGTGCCCCGCTGCTACCACCAAGACCAGCAGGAAAGCGACCTATCCGAGCAGCAATTGCGAACTTTAAGGGAGGTGCGGGGAAATCGACCGTCGCACTTCACTTTGCGCATGCTGCTGCACTGGACGGGTATCGTGTCTTGGCTGTCGATTTTGACCCGCAAGCTACCTTGAGCCATTCCATGGGTCTATCAGATGTCTCTGAGGAGTTTACAGTCTGGGGCATTATGGCGCGTGATCTGATCCGTGAGACCGAACGTATGAATGCCGCAACAGGTGGGGCTGAAACGGGTACTGCCCTGCCCCATCGAAAACTGCCAGCGTCGGTGACTGGCATGGGTTTGTCTGATTTGCGCACCGCTGATTTCATTAAGCCAACCAGCTGGCCAACGATCGATTTGATCCCTAGCTGTGCAAACGCTGCATTTGTAGAGTTCGCGTCAGCGCAGTATCGCCACTTGAATCCGGAGTGGTCGTTCTTTGCAGCGGTCTCTCGTTATCTGGATCAAATTCCCAGCGACGCTTATGATATCATCATTTTCGACTGCCCTCCAGCCATTGGATATCAGTCCATGAACGCGGTGTTTGCAGCAGATGTGCTATATATTCCATCTGGGCCCGGCTACTGGGAATATGACAGCACCACCAGTTTCATCGGTCAGTTGTCCGAGGCGTTGGAGGATCTTGGACGCTTCAAGGGTGTGCTGCCTGCGGGGGGCGACCCAAGAAAGGCGTTTGCAGAAATTAAGTTCCTGTTGACACGCTTCGAGCCGAACAATGAACTTCATAGAGCGATGCAGACCGCTTTTGGTCAAGTCTTTAAGCCGCATGTTGCAGAGCACCCGATAGAAATGACCCGCGCTGTTGAGCAGTCTGGGCGCTTTTTGTCGTCAATATACGAGATGGATTATCGCCAGATGACACGAGAGACATGGCGCCGCGCGCGGACGTCATTTGATCGTGCTTATGACGAGTTCAGAGAAACTTTGATACACGCTTGGGATAAGGTGGAGGACGAGTAGATGGTAAAGAAGAGAAGTGTTTTCGACATTAATTTCGATCCGGATGCCGAAGAGTTCCCCGCGGGGAACCAGGAAACAGTACAGACGGATCCGCAAACCACCGGTGATAGTAAATCAGCTGAGGCAAAGCCCCGCCGTAGCCCGATGGCCAGTGCAATTTCCGAAACTGTTGAGGCTGTTGGATCGCGGGCACAGACCGAAGCTGCTATTCGCTCCGAAAACGATGCGCTGGCACAAGAGCATGTCCGACTAAAGAAGCTCGGCCTGATCACTGATCTAATCGAGACAACCAAGGTCAAGATGACCAAGCTAACAAGAGACCGTTCATCAGAGATTGACCTTGAGCTAAAAGAGCTGATGGTTTCCATACAGTCTGTAGGATTGTCGAACCCTATCCGTGTAGAGCAGACTGACAGTGGTTATGAGCTTATCCAGGGCTTCCGCCGTCTCACGGCGTTTCGTGCGCTAGAGGTCGAAACGGGTGATCCGCGGTATAAGCGTATTCCGGCCGCTTTGGTCCTCCGAGGGGAGCCGCTGGCAAACCTTTACAGAAAAATGGTAGATGAAAATTTAGTGCGGAAAGACCTTTCCTTTGGAGAGATGGCCAAGCTTGCCCAGTCTTATGCGGTTGAAGCACAGATTGACGTACACGAAGCTGTTAATGTTCTTTATGCATCAGCGCTGAAGCAAAAACGGACTTACATCCGGCAGTTTGCGCGTGTTCTTGAGGCCGTGGGTGATCAGGTTAGATTTCCGGAAGCGATTCCCCGATTATTAGGTTTGGAACTTTACCGCGTTATGGAAGCTGATGCCTCGGCTGGCGAGATGATCATACGGCGCCTTGCAAAGGCCGAGACGCGAGATTCTGATGATGAGTTACGTATTCTTCGGCATTGCGTAGCTGAACCTCGTAAACTGACTGGCGCTAAGCCTTCAATAAAATCAGTTTCGAAGACATCTCTTAAACTCCGGCGCGATGATGGAGATGCCAAAGTCACGGCTGAAAACGGTCGACTTGAGTTGCGCATGAACAAAGACTTCTCCGCCCTGAATAAGGAAAAGCTGCAAGCAAGCATAGAGGCGTTCCTCGCGACCCTTGATGATTAGATGTCTCCAACAAGAAAGCCCAGCACCGTAGCGGCCAATAGGCCGTTGCCAGATAAATATCCGCTATCGCCCGCCCCTGACACGCCACAGGCCGCGCCACCAATTGCATAGAGGTTGTGAAACAATCCGCCATCTCGCTTTCGAACACGCAGCGAAGTTGCTTCGATGTCTATTCCGCCTTGGGTGTGGAATAGCGCTCCGGTCACGCGCACGGCGCAATAGGGTGGTGAAAGGGGAGGGGCGTTGAATCGGCGCCCGAAAGTATCTGCTTCCCGATACGGAATATCATCAATTGTCTGCGCCAGGTTACCCGCGGGGAACCCGCATGTGTTTTCCAGTTCGTTAATGCTTTTGGCCCTAAGTACGGCGCCCTGTGCTTCAGCGGTTTTGAAATCCAAAAACTGCCGTGCGATTGCTGCAATACGCTCATCAAAGATCACCCAAGCAACACCATCGGGTTGCGCTAATACAGCACGCGCGGCTTCGGAGTAACCTTGCCCTTCGTCCCAAAAGCGTTGTCCGTGCACATTCACTTGAAAACCGCCTTCCGAAATCACGGCCCATGTAATCAGTATTCCATGCGGGTGCGCCACATTCCCATGGCCCTGATAGGCACTCAAATGCCGCGTCGCCGCACCCAGCAGTTCCGCCCACTGAACAGCCTCACCTTGGTTTCCATCATGTCCAAACCATAGACCACCATCGATCTGGGGAATATGATGTTTAACCATCCTGCGATTGCCGCCGAAACCATTACAGGCGAGGATCAGACGCCCCACCCCGATCGTTTCGGTTGATCCGTCGGGCGAAGCCACCCGAACCCCGAATATGTGGCCATCACGGGCAAACAGTTCCACGGCCCGTCTGTTGCAAACCAACGGTATGTCTAGTTCTTCAATGCGACCACGCAATGCGTCTACCAGCTCCGCGCCCGACCTTTCTGGCAAACCGTGCATGCGGCGCTGCGAGTGCCCAGGATAGTCAAAATCCGTTATGACTGAAAACGGAAAATTATGTGTATCAGACAACCACTCAATCGTGGGGCCGGAATGCTCTGCCAACAGGTCGACAAGTGCTTGCTCATTTTCGAACTTGGCTTTGTTTTGGATATCTTCGGCAAACTGTAGTGCGGAATCCGTTATTCCCGCTTGTTTTTGGAAACGGGTACCTGCAGCCGGAATTAGACCTGCGCTTAGCGCGGTAGATCCGGAGGGAAGGGGGTCTGCCTCGATCAAGAGCACGTCCTGACCTGCTTCATGTGCCCGCAAACCGGCGACCATTCCGGCTGCGCCGGCCCCGACGATGAGTGTTTCAACCTCGATATCGTACTGCGTCAGTGGTGAGCTGACATCAGGTTTTGCCATCGTACTTCCCCCCAAGTGCAAGCATATCGGGGGTTCCTATGGCTTGGTTGAGGCTGTCAAAATCATGCATTCTGTGTCTAAAATGCACGTTAGAGCCTGTATCGCGCAAGTTTTCATAATAATCCTGTGCTGTCTGGGCCAGCGCACGCACGATGCCACCAGGAAAGATCACGATATCAAATCCCAACTCTTCAAGTGACTTTGCAGATGAAATCGGGGTGGAGCCGCCTTCGACCATATTTGCGAGCAGGGGAACCTGTCCGCAGAAGGTATCAGGAATGCGAGCCAACTCCTGCTGGTCGCGCGGAGCCTCGATAAATAAGATGTCTGCACCTGCGTCAATGTAGGCTCCTGCGCGGTCTTCTGCTGCAGAAAACCCTTCGACAGCAATCGCGTCAGTGCGCGCAATAACAAGGGTATCGTGGCGCCGCGCATCAACCATAGCGGCAATCTTTCCAACCATTTCTTTCTTTGAAATCAGACCTTTGTCCGACAAATGCCCGCATTTTTTAGGGTAGGTCTGATCTTCGACCTGAAGTGCCGCAGCACCTGCGCGTTCATATGTGGTCATGGTGCGCCGCGCATTGAGGGCGTTTCCAAAACCGGTATCGGCATCCATAATAACAGGCCTGTCCGTTCGGTCCGCAATCAGTGCCATAGTATCAGCCATCTCACTTGCTGTGGTTAGTCCGATATCAGGCCGCCCCAATCGCGTATAGGCGACAGCGGCCCCAGAGAGGTATAGCGCCTCAAACCCGGCAGCATCTGCTAATGCAGCTGTGAGACCATCGTATACGCCAGGAGCCACAAGGATGTCCTGGTGCTTTAATCTTGCGCGTAAGGTCATGGCGCATATCCGATCTGGGCTGTCGCCTCATCACAGGTGAGCGTTTCTGTAACCGATCCGAGCGAGACAAGCGTTGCATCATGAACATCATCGTTAAATGCTGCACAACCATCCGACAGCAAGATGGTGTGGATGTTGCGCACATGCGCGTCGCGCACTGTACTGGCCACGCCGCCATTCGTGACGATTCCACCGATGATAAGCGTGCTGATACCCATAGCGCCCAACACATAGTCCAGACGCGTTTGATAAAAGGCTGAATATGCCACTTTTTCGATTGTGAAATCCGCTGGGCAAAGCTGGTCAACCAACGCATGACCAAATCCACCTGGCGTGAAATCACCTTTGGTCAGAAAAGGCCTGAGCTTTTTCAGATGGGGCGCGATCAGGGGATCACCGTTGCGGCTTGGAACTAGTGTGAATTGGGCTGAAATATATGTACCGCCTGCATCCAGAAGCGCTTTGCGCAAAGGAGCGATGCGGTCGGGCAGGGCGGCAATAGCGGGCGCTGATTGCCCTGCGCGGCCATATGCCCCGTCCGCATGTAAAAAATCGTTTTGTAAATCTATCGTCAGCAATGCAGTTTTTGTTGGGGTCATGTGGTGGCCCTCTCGATCAGTGTGTTTCCAAATGTATCGACGTGTCCGACCAGATCAGGCTCTATCAAAACGGTTGTGTCTGGCTGTTCCAGAATGGCGGGGCCTGTTACGCGGGCACCCACTGGTAGGGAAAGCCGTGCGTAGATGCGGGTTTCATGCCAGTCTCCGTTGAAATAAACCTGCCTGGTTCCCTTTTGCGCTGCCTCAATTGACCCGCCTTCGGGCGCAAGCGTTGCCAGATCAAAGCGGGGGCGTTTCCCCGTTACAGCGGATCGTAGATTAATCACACGACGCACACCCGATTGCAGCAGTCGGCCGTAGGTCGCCACATATGCGGCGTCAAAGGCTTCGGCGATCTGGGACTGTTCCGGTGGCACCACCACACCGTTTTCTACTTTCACTTCAAGCGGTACACTTACTGTGTGGGTTTGCCCCAGATATGCCATATCAAGCGTAAATGATGTCTCCCGTGCTTCAAAAACGGTGTTCGACGCTTTTAGGGTTGCCATGCCATCGTCTACGTGGCGCTGCATATGTGTAGCCAGTGCGGCGATATCTATTCCGTCCAGCATGGCGTTAACCGTTTGTACGAAATCTTGCCGCATGTCAGCGATCACGCATCCCATGGCAGAGGTCACGCCCGGATAGCGCGGCACTATGGCGCGCGCTAGTCCAACATCGGCCATCATGGCCCCAGCATGCAGCGCACCACCGCCACCAAACGGCATAAAGGCAAAGCGTTTCGGATCAAACCCGCGTTCGATCGAAACAAGCCGCAAGGCCCCAGCCATTTTACTGTTGGCAACGCGCAAAATCGCCTCCGCAGCTGCAAGCGCATCCAGACCCAGAGGCGCCCCAATATGCTCCAAGATAGCGTTTTGTGCCGCTGCTACATCGAGGCGGGTCAGTTTGCCGCCGATAGGGTGTTCAGGATCAATACGGCCCAAAACTACATTTGCGTCCGTTACAGTGGGACGGGTATTCCCAAGTCCGTAGGCCACAGGGCCAGGCGTTGAGCCTGCGCTTTCTGGCCCGATGTTAAGCAGGCCGCCTTTATCAACCCAGGCGATAGACCCACCGCCCGCGCCAATGGTCGTGATTTCGATCATCGGAGATCTCACAACCATCCCGAAATCAATGGAGGTCTGTGGGCTGAGCATGCTCTGACCTTTGGCAATCAACGAGACATCAAAAGAAGTGCCCCCCATGTCGCCCGTAATTACATCCTCAAACCCAGCAGCCTGTGCGATATATCCCGCCGCAATTACCCCTGCTGCGGGTCCGGACAGTGCTGTGCGGACTGGTAATTTAGCGGCTGTGTCTACGTCCATGACGCCGCCGTTCGACTGAACGATCATAAACTCGCCCACAAAACCGTTGGTCTTTAAGGCTGTTTCCAGTCTGCCCAGATACCCCGATACTTCGGGCTGCAAATAGGCGTTCAAAGCTGTTGTCGAGAACCGCTCGAATTCGCGGATTTCGGGCAAGATCTCGGACGAGCAGGAAACGTGGGCGTTGGGCCAGATCTCGCGTACAGCAGCCACGGCCAGCGCCTCGTTTGCGGGATTTGCATAAGCATTCGCAAACAGCACCGCCACCGCGAGACAATCGTTTTGAAGCAACTGATGCGCAGCTGCGCGCACTGCATCCAGATCTACGGGTGTGCGGATTGTACCACTGGCCAGTGTACGCTCCGGTACTTCGAGACGCTGCGCACGGTCCACGACGGGCGTAAAGTCACCGCGCAGGCCCCATGTGCGAGGTCGGTCGCGGCGGCGCATTTCCAGCAC
The DNA here is from genome assembly GCF_947502895.1 of uncultured Sulfitobacter sp. Taxonomy (GTDB): domain Bacteria; phylum Pseudomonadota; class Alphaproteobacteria; order Rhodobacterales; family Rhodobacteraceae; genus Sulfitobacter. Next base: position 44,547 of record NZ_CANNBM010000011.1, on the reverse strand, counting down.
GTCGCGCAGACCTGCGGTGGTAATCACACCAATCTTGGCACCTTTGCGCTCCAGCAGGGCGTTTGTGCCTGCAGTGGTGCCATGTACGACGACAGATACATCAGACATATCGTCGACCCGTGCGCTTATTCCGCTGAGGAACCCGCCTGACTGGTCTGGCCGTGTGGTAGGTACTTTGGCAACCTCGGCCACGCCACTTGCCTCATCGAGCACAAAAATATCTGTAAACGTGCCGCCAACGTCGACACCGATCATCTTGCTCATGATGTGATCTCCTGCCATGCGGTGCCGTAAGTCTGGTTAGCCTTGTCCGCACTCAAAAATCCGGCTGCCACATCGCGCGCCACCGCCGCTGGCGCGCGGTTTTCAGTAGGGCCATATCCACCACCACCTGGTGTCTCTAATCTAACGCATTGGCCCTGCTCCAATGTAATACCTACCATTTTTGAGGCCATTGGTGGCTGATGCCACCCATCCGATTGCTCGTAGCTAAAGACATTGAGAGCAGCGTCGCTACCGCCCAGGATGCCCGTAGGGGCATACCGCCCGCGTTCTCCAAACAGGAATGCCTTTGCGCCGTTGCCTTCCAAAACTTCGATCTCATAGATCGCGCCCATACCGCCACGGTGCATTCCCGCACCTGCACTGTCAGGGCGCAGCGCCCATTGTTTGAACATTACTGGATAGGCGGCCTCCAGAATCTCCATCGGGGGGATCGTCGCCGTCGAGATTGGTGCATTGCCGTGGTTTAGGCCGTCGCCCTCGATACTGCCCCCGTGACCACCGCCATAAAAGCTGAACATCACCCATGGCTGGCCGTTGTCGCGTTTGCCTGAAATCGACAGGGCGTTGATGGTGCCATAGGCATTGGCGACGACCCTTTCAGGTGCCGCACCGGCTGCTGCGGCAAAAATAACATCTATCATGCGCAAAATGGTTTCTGTGTACCCACCAACGGGGGCAGGGAAGGGGGCCGAGAGCAAGGAGCCTTCGGGTATCTTTACTTCGATCGGACGCATTACACCTGCATTGGCAGGCAGGGCGGGAAAGATATGTTTGATCGCGACATAAGCGGTTGCGACAGCGGTTGGCAGCGCGATATTCACAGGCCCCGCACAACGCGGTGCAGTACCTTCGAAATCCAGCGTCATCGTGTCGCCCGAAATCTCTAACGCGACCGTAATCGGCAGCGCGATATCGGTAATCCCGTCGTTATCGAGATAGTCTGTTGCCTCCCAACGGCCATCGGGCAGTGTGGTTAACTCTGCGCGCATCAGGGCCTCGGCGCGGTCTTGAAGTGCGTCCAGCCCTGCGCGCACGGTATCAGGCCCGTATTCCGCCAGTAGCTCGTCCATGCGACGAACACCAAGATCCAGCGCGCCCAGCTGGCCGTTAAGATCGCCTTGGGCCGATTGGGGCAGGCGCGTGTTGCGCATCAGAATATCAACAATATCGGTTTGCATCACGCCTGCCTTGGCCAGTCGGACAGGAGGGAGCACAAATGCCTCTTGAAATGCATCGGTGGCGGCGGGGTTATAATTTCCTGGCACAGCACCGCCCACATCATGCCAGTGCCCGACCGAGGCGAGGTAGCAAAACAGCGTTCCATCGTGATAATAGGGTCTAACCAGGCGCATATCACTAAGATGGGTGCCGCCCAGATGCGCATCGTTAAAGATGTATATATCACCGTCCTTCAGATCACCGTTCTCGGCCGCTTTGTCGATCACAGCCTTCACAGCAAAACTCATCACGCCCACAAAGATTGGTAGGCCCGATTTACCTTGCACCAATGTATCGCCCGTCACTGCATGATAAAGCCCATGACTGGCATCATGGGCTTCGGCGATGATGGGGTTAAAGGCAGCGCGAAACAGGGTTGCGTCCATTTCGTCGGCGATTTGCTCCATACGGCCTGCCAGTACGGCCAGCGTGATGGGATCAATATCGGTTGTCATGTCGTCCCCTTGTGTTCGGCTATGTCGTTCCAGACATCCTGACGCGTGAGCAGCCCGGCAGTTATTTCAAATCTGTCGATAAATCTGATCCCGTCAAAGGGTGTGCCGTCTGGCCATTCGCCTGACAGGGTGCCACGGCAATAGACGATGGCATGATCACCAGCCGATTGCATTGCATCAAATCCCTCATAGGTTTTCGTCACAAAGCGGTAGCGCGGCGCGGCCCATTTGACCAATGCGTCAAGGCTGTGCATGGGCTGCGTTCCGGGAAAGGTCATGCTAAAGCCCGCGCCCAGCATGTCTTGGGCGGTGGGCAGATCCCGCGCCTCCATTGCGCCAAGAAAAGTGCGTATGATTTCTATCGGGTCTGGAAGGGCAGGGGCGGGGGAACGGTGCAGGCGCCCTCGCATATATTCTGCTGGTGCCATTTCATGCAGCATCACGGTTACAGCTTCGGGCGGAGCGGGGACCACGATGCGCACGGCGTCTGTCAACGCCTTGCACAGGCGTGTTTTGTCACTGTCCGTATAGCCGTCCAAGACATGAAGCTCGATCACTGGCATATATCATCCTCCAACAAAATTGTATCTTTTGTAAGACAGATATTTTGATCTGCATAGAACCAAAAATTCGATTTTTGGTGGATAGGTTTCTTGCAATCAATTCTGGGGGCGTTACCCTAGCGCGAAACGGGAAGGAATTTTTGTCATGTCCGGGCAACTAGTGGATCACATGCTTGCGGGTCTTCCAGAGGGTGGCAAGGCGCGGCGTGTTTATCTGCATTTGATGGACGCAATCACGCGGGGTGACTATGCCGTAGGCTGTGTATTACCTGCCGAGCAAAAACTGGCTGCGTCGTTGGGCGTCTCACGCGTAACCGTGCGCCGTGCCCTTGATACGATAGAAGCGGACGGGCTGATTGCGCGCCGTGCCGGGGCAGGGACAACAGTATGTGCGCGACCGGCGCGGCCCTCTATGGCTGCTGATTTTACTACTTTGATGCCGCAAGTTGTCCAGATGGGGCATGAAACGACAGCACGTTTGTTGGCTTTCAGCTATGGGTTGCCACCCGCGGCCGTTGCGAGTGCGATGCAGCTCGCGCCGGATGAAAGAGTGCAAACTGCGGTTCGGCTCAGGCTGGTTGAAGACCAGCCGTTTTCACATCTCACAACTTATGTGCCAGAACATATCGCGCAGAATTACACCGAGGCAGAGTTGGCGACCGCGCCCCTGTTCAGCCTGCTGGAACGCTCTGGTGTGCAGGTGGAAACGGCGGATCAAAGCGTCAGTGCGACGCTTGCCTCGCCAGAGGTCGCAGGCCATTTGGGGCTAAGTGTCGGCGCGCCGCTTTTGTCGCTGAACCGTGTTGTACGCGATGAGCAGGGCAGGGGGGTTGAATATCTGGCGGCACTGTATCGCCCCGATATGTTCAAGCTGGAGATGACGTTGAGCCGGGTCGGTGCAGGGGACGCGCGTCATTGGGAGCCTGTGGTGAATGCCGATCCTGAGAAGGTGGCAGAATGACTGCACCGCAGACACTGCTTGACAGACTCTGGGATGCTCATGAAATTCTTCAGCGCGAAGATGGCATGTCACTGCTCTGGGTGGATCGTCACTTGGTACACGAAGGGTCCCACCATGCCTTTGCTAAATTGGCGGCGCGGGGTATGCCTGTTGCGCACCCATCGCTAACCTTTGGAGTGGTTGATCATTACGCGCCCACGCGTGTCGGCAAGGTTGCTGATGATGTGGCGCGCATGATTGAGACGTTGGCACGTAACGCGGCAGCGACAGGAATTCGCTTGTTTGATTTACATGATCCTGCCCAAGGCATTGTGCATGTCATCGGGCCAGAGCAGGGGCTGACCCTTCCGGGGCTTTTGATAAATTGCGGTGACAGTCATACTTCGACCCATGGCGCATTTGGGGCGTTGGCATTCGGCGTAGGAGCAACAGAGGTCGCACATATTCTGGCGACCCAGACGATTTGGCAAAAGCGTCCCAAGACGGCGCGGATTACTTTTGACGGGGTTTTGCCCGCAGGGGTGACAGCCAAGGATATGGCCCTGCATTGGATATCTGCGCTAGGGGCTGATGGCCTACAAGGTCATGCGGTGGAATATGCGGGTGCAGCTGTGAGATCGCTGTCGATGGAGGGGCGGTTGACCCTTTGCAATCTTAGTATTGAAGGGGGCGCGCGCATGGGTCTGATCGCCCCCGACAAAGTAACATTTGACTATGTGCATGGGCGGCCCTTTGCGCCAAAAGGCGCAGCGTGGACAGCGGCGCTGGACACATGGCAGAGCCTGCAATCTGATGAAGGGGCTCTTTTCGACATGGAAGTGGTGTTTGACGCGTGCGACATTGCCCCGACCGTGACGTGGGGCACATCGCCAGAGGAAGCATTGCCAATCACGGCCAGAGTTCCATCGCCCGAAACACTGGGTGGCAAGGCAGCGCATGCCCGTGCATCGCTTGAATACATGGGGCTTGAGGCAGAAACACCGCTTGAAGAGATCGCCGTGGATCAGGTGTTTATCGGTTCATGCACCAACGGACGGATAGAAGATTTGCGTATGGCTGCTGCCGTTTTGCGGGGCCGCAAGGCCCGGGTGCCCGGTCTGGTTTCACCCGGATCGGCTTTTGTGCGACGGCAAGCCGAAAACGAAGGTCTGGCGCAAGTCTTTGTCGATGCGGGGTTAGAGTGGGGCGCATCGGGATGTTCAATGTGCGTTGGAATGAACGGTGATCTTGTAGGCGCTGGCAAGCGATGCGCATCGTCCACCAATCGCAACTTCAAGGGCAGGCAAGGACGCGGTGCGCGCACGCATCTGATGAGCCCTGCCATGGTGGCCGCTGCGGCAGTGACAGGTTACCTGACAGATGTACGCCCGCTGCTGGAGGGAAGGATGTGAGCGGCTGGACCCGATTTGACGGGCATGCTGCCGTATTGGCCGATGTGAACATCGACACCGACCAGTTGATTCCCGCGCGGTTCATGTCGCAGCCGCGCAAAGACGGATACGGCGACTTTCTGTTGCATGATGTACGCAGCGCGCATCCCAGACATCCGCTCAATTTCCATAGCCCGCAGGTCTTGGTTGCGCGTCGCAACTTTGGCAGTGGCAGTAGTCGCGAAGCAGCTGTTTACGCTTTGGTCGATTTTGGTGTTCGAGCTGTCTTTGCCCCTAGCTTTGGCGACATCTTTGCTGGCAATGCGGTGAATAACGGCCTGCTTGCAGCGCAGATTGGCGAGGGGCTGATTGAAGATCTGATCGCGTTGATCGGAGAGGGTACCGTTCCGACAGAAGTTGATCTTGGAACAAACCGTGCGGTAATCGCGGGCCGTGAGGTACCTTTTGCGCTTGACGATGTGCGGCGGCAAAAACTGATGCGCGGTTGGGACGATATTGATCTGACAGCGCAGCATGCAGACGCGATAAAGCGTTATCACGCCAAGCGGTCTGCAGCACAGCCATGGATATTCCCACAGACACTCTAGCAACAGTGCGGTTGGTTGCAGGTCTTTCTTGAAGGCAAATGCGCGCTAGGTTGGCGGATAGGCAAAAATGTGACTGGGTTTCTGGCGGCGTCGTCATGCGACAGTTTCCCCATATACTTAGGCAAGTTACTGCACTAAATTTGGTGAGAATCTGATGAGGCTGGTGGATCCTGTTCTCGCGGTTATTGGAGCATTTGTAATGCGCGCTTTTTCGGTTGGTTGTATCTCTGCGTTTCTGTTGGCCTCGGCACTGCCCGTATTCGCGCAGGAGCGGTCGTTTAATTTCGCATTGCGGGGCGGGGTTGCCGCAGCGCCAGAGTATTTCGGTTCTGATCAGACGGAAGCGGGCGTTGATCTGGGTTTCACCTTTGGGTCGTTGACTTTGGGGGGATTGGACGTGGGCAACGGTGTGCGTGGTATCCCCGACAATGGTGTTTCCTTACGTGGTGCGTTTCGCGTTATCGGTGACCGCACGGCAGAAGACAGCCCCGAGTTGGCAGGCCTTGAAGACATTGATGTCGCCGTTGAGCTTGGGTTCGGCCTGACCTACCAGCAGACAAACTGGATGGCGTTCGGAGAAGTCCGCAAAGGCGTCACTGGTCATAGCGGGATAACTGGTACGCTGGGTGCCGACTATATCTACCGCCCCAATGACCGCTGGTTGATCACGGCAGGACCGCGTGTGAACTTTGGTGATGATGAATTCGCGAGCACGTATTTTGGCGTGCCAACTGGCAGTACGTCCGGCTTTGGCTCGTATGACGCTACGGGTGGTGCCTTGGGCGCAGGGATTGAAGTGTCTGGCACTTACTTTCTGGATGATAAATGGGCGCTTGAAGGCGGGCTGAGTTACGAGAAGCTGTTGGGCGATGCAGCCGACAGCCCCATCACACTTAATGGCTCCGAGGACCAATGGCGCGTGCGTCTGGGTCTGAGCCGTGTGTTTACCTTAAATTTCTAGGTCAGGACGGATTTAATGCAACTTGATGAGGCGATGCAGGGTCGGCGGAGCATCCGCGGCTTTCAAGACAAACCTGTGCCACGTGCGCTGATCGAGGAAGTGATTGCACTGGCCAATCGCGCGCCTTCGTCCATGAACACACAGCCGTGGCATTTACATGTTTTGACGGGTGCGCCGCTTGAGCGGGTACGTGAAGGTAATTCTACCCGTATGCTAAATGGCGTGCCACCGGTGCGCGAAATTGTTGACCACGGCGCCTACGAAGGCCCGCACCGTGACCGCCAGGTCGGGATTGCAAAGCAGCTGTTTGCTGCAATGGGTATCGCACGCGAAGACAAGGAGATGCGCCAGGATTGGGTCATGCGCGGATTTCGCCAGTTCGATGCGCCAGTATCTATCGTTGTCACCTTTGACAAAAGTCTTGAGGGCGGCACGATCGCGCATTTTGATCTAGGCGCAGTCACCTATGGCCTTACGTTGGCCGCATGGTCGCGCGGCTTGGGCTGTGTGATCAACGGGCAGGGCATCATGCAATCGCCTGTTGTACGCGAACATGCTCAGATTCCCGAAGACGAAGTCATCATGACGTGCGTCGCTATGGGCTGGCCGGATGAAGCGTTCTCCGCCAACGATGTTGTCTCAACCCGCCGCGAGGTGGATGAGGTTGCGCGGTTCGTGGGGTTTGACGACTAGACGCAATCAGATTTTGTAATAGTCTCGATACCATGCGACGAACTGTCCGACACCGTCGCGCACAGTTGTACGTGGAACATACCCTGTCAGGGATTTCAGTAGGCTTGCATCAGCCCAGGTGGCAGGCACATCCCCAGGTTGCATGGGCATCATGTTTTTAGTTGCTTCAATGCCGGTGGCTTCTTCAATCGCTTTGATGAAATCCAGCAGCGGCACGGTTTCGGAATTGCCGATATTGACAACACGGTATGGGGCCACTGGTGACAGGCTGTCGCCTTCATGCTGTCCCTGACCCGTCAGGCAATCGGGAACTGCATCAATCAAGAGCATGATCGCCTGTACCAGATCGGTGACATAGGTAAAATCGCGGCGCATCTGACCATGGTTATAAACGTCAATCGGCCGCCCTTCGAGGATTGCGGAGGTAAATTTGTGCGGCGCCATATCAGGCCGCCCCCATGGGCCGTAGACGGTGAAGAACCGAAACATTGTAATCGGCAAGGCAAACAGATGTGCGTAGCTATGGGCGATGTTCTCGGACGACTTTTTGGTCGCTGCATACAGCGACATCTGATGATCGGCCTGCATATTCTCATGGTAGGGCATCTGTGTGTTGGCCCCGTATGCAGATGAGCTTGACGCCATGAGCATATGTTTGGGCGGATGGGCGCGGGCGGCTTCCAACAGCTGTAATGTGCCACCAAGGTTGGTCTGGAAATACGACATCGGGTTTTCCAGTGAATAGCGCACACCGGCCTGTGCGGCGAGGTGGATCACGATTTCGGGCATGTGCTCTGCAAAGAGTTTGGTCAGCAGCCCTTCTTCTTCGACGTGACCGCGCACATTTGTAAATGCTTTGTGGGCCTGCAGGAGGTTCAGCCGCGATTGCTTGAGAGTGACATCATAATAGTCGCTCATACTATCGACACCAATGACCCGCCAACCTTGCTGCAACAGGGTGTCAGCGACGAAGTAGCCGATAAAGCCGGATGATCCGGTAACAAGAGCGGTTTTCATGGGACGATCCTTTGGCGGGGTAGAGCCTGCCTGCGCGCTTACACCTGCATGGGGCTGCGCCTCAACCTCGAAACAAATATTTTGCGGCTACGGTGGTCACATTGGCGCTATGCTGCCGTGAGTGTTGTTTCATGGGGTTCGGGAATGACGCAAAGCAGATATATAATGTTCATTATGTAATTTATATAGGTCTTCCTGACCCAGTCAACTTTAGCTCAACCGTAAATTGTGAATTTTGCGAAACGAAGTTCCGTACTGCGGTATTGGCAGCCCCGACATTTCCCCCTAGTCTCTACTGTGAAAGAGAGTCGTGCGCGCCTGGCGGAGGGGTGTTCGGTGCTTGGAGACTTGGGAGGGTCACCATGGGACAGTCGAAAACTATTGACGGTGCAGCAAGATGAGCGCCATGACGGTTGAAGCCGCAGTCGCCCACGTGTTGGCGACAAACCCGACATTTGCAGTGGCACCCACCGAAGTACGAGGTGTCACCTATAAGGCGTTTCAAAACATTCCGCCGACGATACCTGCTCTCATGGCGGCGGGGATGGCGCAGCATGATGACGGCGCCTCTCATTATCTGCTCTATGAGGGTGAGCGGTGGACGTATGGCGAGTTTTGTGCGGAAGTGCACCGCGTCTCACATGTGTTGGTTGACACATTCGGCATAGGAAAAGGTGACCGTGTTGCGATTGCGATGCGGAACTATCCCGAACTTATGACGCTGGTTCTGGCGATCTCTGCAACAGGTGCGACCGTTGTTTTTGTAAACGCATGGTGGACTACGCAAGAGCTTGAATATGCGCTAAGCGATAGTGCTGCAAAACTCGTTTTTGCGGATGGTCCGCGTACCGAACGGCTGTTGCCGCTCGTGGATGATTTGGGTCTGACGCTGGTGGGTGTACGCGACGCTGATGACGGGACGGGGCATGACTACACTGCTTTGCAGACTGCCGCCTCTGATGCGCCGCTGGGTATTGCGATTGATACCGATGATGATTTTGCTGTCATGTACTCCTCTGGCACGACAGGGCACCCCAAAGGTGTTGTGCAGACGCACCGAAGCGCGGTGAACGCTGTATTCAGTTGGCTGTTGCAGGCCGTGATCGCGCCTCTGGTGACACCACCGGAACAAGATGCACCACCCGCGCCGCGCCCCTCTGCTCTGGTGGTGACGCCGCTGTTTCACGTTACGGCCACGCATCCGCTGTTTTTGCTTAGTTTGATTGCAGGCGCTCGCGTTACGTTGCTGCGAAAATGGGATGCGGAAGAAGCCGTGCGTCTGATTCAGACCGAAAAGATAACACGTTTTCTGGGTGTCCCTACACAATCAGCCGAGTTGATGATGGCCGCGCGCAAGGCGGGTGCGTCGCTTGAAACGCTGGACTATGTCGGCTCCGGCGGGGCCAAGCGGCCCGGTGCCCAAGTGGCACAACTGGCCAAAGCATTTCCAAATGCCGGCATTGCCACGGGATGGGGTATGACAGAGACGAACGCATTGGGCATCGGTATGATCGGCGATGATTATCTGAACCGCCCTGAAAGCGCAGGCAAATTACACCCGCCAGTGCAGGAATTGCGGCTGCTGGATGATAACGGCAATGATGTACCGTTGGGGGAGTTGGGCGAGATCACAGTCAAAAGCCCCGCCAACATGCGTTGCTATCTTAACAAACCCGAAGCGACGGCCGAGACGATGCAGGATGGCTGGCTGCGTACTGGTGACTTGGCGGTGATGGATGCCGAAGGTTATGTCACCATACTGGACCGCAAGAAAAATATCATCATCCGCGGTGGTGAGAATATTGCATGTCTGGATGTGGAAGGTGCCCTACACCGCTTACCAGATGTGATAGAGGCCTGTGCTTTTTCCGTTCCCGACGGGCGTTTGGGCGAAGTGGTCGGCGCCTGCGTGCAGCTGCACGAAGGCGCTACGCTGGACCATGAACAGATGACACGCGCGCTGAAAGGTCATCTGGCCCCTTTCAAAATGCCCCAGCATCTTTGGACACAATCGGAACCGTTGATGCGTGGCGCAACGGACAAGCTGGACCGCCGCGGCCTGCGGGCCGCATGTCTGGATGACACATAATTGATACCTCCCAAGGGAAACGAGAAGGCAAAAACATGACAGCAAGTGTAGAAGAAATCGGTGACTATATCGCTCGGGCGGGCAAGGCTGCTTGGGAAGTGCCCGGTCTGGATGACAGCACGCCCCAACGTGAAATCAAAACGGTCGGGATCATCGGCGCAGGGACCATGGGCGGCGGTATCGCCATGAATTTTGCGACTGCGGGCTATGACGTCAAAATCGTCGAGACTACACAAGAGGCGCTTGACCGTGGTCTGGCTGTGGTGCGCGGAAACTATCAGCGGTCATCTGATAAAGGCCGTTTTCCGCAGGACGAGGTCGAGGCGCGTATGGGCCGTTTTGACGGGCGGCTGGAGCTGGCCGACCTGGCGGATTGCGATCTGGTTATTGAAGCCGTGTTTGAGGATATGGACCTCAAGCGCAAGATTTTCACAGAGTTGGACCGCGTGTGCAAAGAAGGTGCAATCCTTGCCACGAATACGTCGGCACTGGACATCAACGAGATTGCCGCGATGACGCGTCGTCCGCAGGACGTGATTGGTCTGCACTTTTTCTCGCCTGCCAATGTGATGAAGCTGTTGGAAATCGTGCGCGCGGCGCATACTGCGGATGATGTTGTTGCAACCTCGATGGCGCTGGCAGCTAAAATCAACAAGATCGCGGCACTGGTTGGCGTGTGTCCCGGATTTGTGGGCAATCGCATCTTGTTTGCACGCCAGATTCAAGCAAATAAATTGTTGGCCAAAGGGTTGATGCCGTGGGACGTGGACGCAGCACTGAACACGTTCGGGTTCAAAATGGGGCCCTTCCAGATGAGTGATTTGGCGGGCCTTGATATCGGCTGGTCCAAAGGTGCAACCACCGACAATCCGATCCGCGATATGTTGTGTGAGATGGATCGTCGTGGCCAGAAAACCCAAGCGGGGTTCTATGACTATGATGAAAACCGCCGTCCGATCCCGTCTGATGTAACGGCAGGGATCATCAAGAACGTGACGGGTGCAGAGGCCACGACGATGAGTGCGGACGAGATCACCGAGATCTGCATTTATCCGATGATCAATGAAGCCGTAAAAATTCTAGAAGAGAACAAAGCACAACGCCCCTCTGACATCGATGTTGTCTGGCTCAACGGTTACGGCTGGCCAGCGGACAAGGGTGGCCCGATGTTTTATGGCGATATGGTTGGCGCGCAAGCGGTGCTGGACCGGATGGAAAAGCTCGGTGCCGAAGATGCCGCATTTGCACCTGAAGAGACTTTGCGCAAGCTGGCAGCAACGGGTGGCAAATTTACCGAAATCGATACTGGAGGGCTAAAAGTATGAGCTATGAATTCATAAAGGTTGAGAAAAAGGGCCATATTCTGGTCGTGACGATGAACCGCCCCGATGTCTACAACGCGGTGCACGTTGATATGCACAACGAAATGGCAAAGTGTTGGGACGAATTTGCCGCCGATCAGGATCTATGGGTCGCTGTTTTGACAGGTGCCGGAGACAAAGCATTCTGTGCAGGTAACGATCTCAAAGCAACTGCTGCGGGTGGCGCGCGCGCCACAATGACGCCGATGGGATTTGCTGGCCTTTCATCGCGGTTCACTTTGGAAAAGCCGATTATTGCTGCCGTAAACGGCTTTGCGATGGGTGGCGGATTTGAAACTGCACTGTCGTGCGACATCATCCTTGCTTCCGAAAACGCCAAGTTTGCGCTGCCCGAAGTCAAGGTCGGCTTTTTTGCTGCGGCATCAGGTGTACAGCGCCTGTCGCGCTATATCGGCCGTCTCGCTGCTCAAGAGATGATGTATACGGGCCGTACAATTCTGGCGGATGAAGCGCTGGCAATGGGGTGTGTGAACGAGGTGCATCCACATGACGAGCTGATGGTCCGCGCTATGGAGAAGGCCGAGCAGCTTTGCACCGTTTCGCCGTCAGCGATCAAAGCCACCAAGCGCGTTCTGAACGATATGTACGTTCGCGACGGAATGGAGGCGAGCATTGCCTATTCGCGCGAAGTCATTGCCGATCTGGCCAAGACAGAAGATTTCAAAGAAGGCGTGAATGCCTTTGTCGAGAAACGTAAACCCGATTGGGTCAACAAATAGCGCCCGAAACGGCACCCTCATTATCTGATCAAGGGAGATCAAAATGTTAGACGATTCAACACCAATGGAAATGAACAACCTCGGCATGTCGGAAAAAGCAAAGCCGCTGCTGGCTGCTGTAATCAAGCACATCCGTGAAAACGTAGACCCGATTACAGAAGAGTATTTCCGCCTCGGCGAAGGCCGCGCAGACCGCTGGTCGCATGCACCGGGCCAGCTGGAGCTGTTGGAAACTGCCAAGCAAAAAGCACGTGACAACGGGCTATGGAACTTTTTCTTGCCCAATGCCGAAACAGGCGAAGGTCTGAGCAATCTTGACTATGCCTATATCGCAGCCGAGCTGGGAAAAAGCCCGTTGGCGTCAGAGACATTGAACTGTTCAGCACCGGATACGGGCAATATGGAAGTGCTCGAGCGTATCGGAACGCCCGAGCAGAAAGAACAATGGCTCAAGCCGCTACTTGCGGGTAAAATCCGCTCTGCCTTTGCGATGACAGAACCTGATATGGCGTCATCGGATGCAAAAAACATCTCGACCTCTGCCAAGCTGGAGAATGGTGAATGGGTCATCAATGGTGAGAAATACTATATTTCTGGCGCCGGTGATCCGCGGTGTAAAATCATGATCACGATGGTGAAAACATCCCCCGATGCAGAGCCTTTCCGCCAGCAGAGCCAAATCCTCGTGCCGATCGACACCCCCGGTGTCGAGATCGTTGGCCCGATGCATGTCTTTGGCCATGATGATGCCCCCCACGGGCACATGCATATCAAATTTACCAATGTGCGGGTCCCCGAGAGCAATATCTTGTGGGGTGAGGGCCGTGGCTTTGAAATCAGCCAAGTGCGTCTTGGGCCTGGCCGTATCCACCACTGCATGCGATCCATCGGCGCTGCGGAGAAGGCACTTGACCTGATGATCGAGCGCGGTTTGTCGCGTGAGGCTTTTGGCAAGAAGATCATTGATCTTGGCAAGAACATGGAAACCATCTCTCGGGCTAAAATCGAGATTGAGGCCATGCGCCTGATGGTGCTGAAGGCGGCAAAAGCGATGGATACTCTTGGTAACAAAGAGGCGCGTATCTGGGTCAGCATGATCAAAGCGATGGTGCCGGAAAAGGTCTGCAACATCATTGATGATGCGATGCAGGTACATGGTGCGACGGGGATTTCCCAGTGGTCGCCCCTGTCAGGGATGTACACAGCGCAGCGCACCCTGCGCTATGCGGACGGCCCTGATGAGGTGCATCACCACGTGATCGCACGTGCCGAAGTGCGCGATTACCAATCGTCAAATTCCCGCACTGACCGCGCGCGCAGTGAGATTGCGACAGGCCGCACACGGAGTGGTGTATGAGCACGCTTTTTGACCTGACTGGAAAGGTGGCGCTGCTTACTGGCGCGTCCAAGGGTATGGGGCTTGCCATGGCATCAGCCCTTGCGGAGCACGGTGCAACTGTCGTGATATCTGCGCGCAAACAAGAACAGTTGGACGCTGCTGCCGAGAGCATTAATGCTCTCGGCAATGGCCGTGTTCATGCGGTGGCATGCAATGTGGGCTACAAGGAACAGCTACAGGCCTTGGTTGACAAGACCCACGAGCTGGCAGGACCTATCGATTGTGTGATCGGCAATGCAGGGGTGAACCCGTACTATGGGAAGACGTCGGCAATTCCCGACGATGCCTATGATAAAACCATGAATGCTAACGTGAAATCCAATCTGTGGCTCGCACAAATGGTTGCCCCAGATATGGTGGCCAAGGGCAGCGGCTCGATGGCCTTCACCTCTTCTATCGGAGCATTCAAACCCTCGGTCATGCTGGGCACCTACGGGATGTCCAAACTGGCGCTGATCGGTCTGTGTCGCAATCTGGCCGAAGAGTTTGGCCCTAAAGGCCTGCGGTTTAATGCGATCTGCCCCGGTTTGGTAAAGACCGAGTTTGCACGTGAGTTGTGGGACAACCCCGAAGTTGCCAAACGGATCGAGAACGAAATACCGCTGCGCCGTCTCGGTGAGCCTGAGGATTTTGCAGGGCTTGCGGTCTTCCTCGCTTCCGATGCTTCCAAATACATGACGGGACAGGCGCTGACCGTCTGTGGCGGCTCGAATATGTGGACGTAGATCATGGAATTGAAAGACAAGATTATCGTTGTGACAGGGGCTGCGTCCGGTATCGGGCGCGCCATGTGCCTGCGGTATGCTGAAGAAGGGGCCAAACACATTGCCTGTGTGGACCGTGATTTGGCAGGCGCGGAAGAGACGGCAAAAATGATGGGTGGCAAAGCCTATCAAGTGGACGTTGCAGTCAAAGATCAGATTACCGGTATGATTGATGCAGTAGAAGCAGACGCAGGGCCGATTGATTTATTCTGCTCGAACGCGGGCATTTCTGTCCCCGGCGGTGTCGAGGTTGAGGATGAAGACTGGCAGCGGATTTGGGAGATCAACGTCATGTCCCATGTCTGGGCAGCGCGTCATCTGGTGCCGCGAATGTCAGCGCGTGGAGGTGGGTATTTGCTGAACACGTCTTCGGCCGCAGGTCTTTTGAACCAGATCGGTTCAGCACCATACGGTGTCACCAAACATGCAGCGATCGGCTTGGCCGAGTGGTTGGCACTTACCTATGGCGATCAGGGGATAAAGGTTTCGGTCCTTTGCCCTCAGGCCGTACGAACTGAAATGACGCGCGGTCATGAAGAGCATGTGGCGGCAATTGACGGGATGATGGAGCCTGGCCCCGTTGCCGAGGCCTGCGTGCAGACCATCCGCGAGGAGAAGTTCCTTGTCCTGCCGCATAAAGAGGTCGAGACCTACATGCGCAACAAGACCGATAATTATGACCGCTGGATCGGGGGAATGCGCAAGCTAAACCGCAGGTTCGGCGGCTTTGACAGTTAGGAAAATCCAATGATCGGCTATACCACCATCGGCGTGCGCGATATGGAGCGTGCCAAAAAATTTTATTGCGATCTGTTCGCGGATAAAGGCGCAAAGGTCGTGATAGACGCGGGACGGATCGCATTTATCGGCACCAAGCGGGGTGAGCCAATGCTTGCCGTCTGTGAACCATATGACAAGGGTGACCCAACGCCTGGAAATGGTGTGATGTTGGCCTTTCCCGTTGAGGAAAAGCCGCAGGCCGACGCCATGTATGCGCGGGCGCTGGAACTTGGAGCCACCTGTGATGGCCCTCCGGGTCAACGGGTGCCAGACAGGTTTTATGGTGCTTATGTGCATGACCCAGACGGGAATAAACTGTGTTTCTATTTGTTCGGCTAAACGCAAAACGAATCCCTCAGCGGATTCTGCGGGATTGAGTTTATTGGAAAAATAAAGAAGTGGGGCGACTGAGAGGTCGGCTCACTTTTTCTTTAAGGGACGCATGAGGCCTTCTTGGGCAACCGACGCGACAAGCGTGCCATCGGCGCTGAAAATCGAACCGCGGTTGAACCCGCGTGCCTTGCCCGTCCATGGTGCATCCATATCGTAAAGATGCCAGTCGCTAAACTGGATCGGCCCGTGAAACCACATGGCATGATCGAGGCTGGCACTCATCACATTGCCCTGAAACCATGTCAGGCCATGGGGGCGCAGGGATGAGCCGAGCAGATTCATATCAGAAGCATAAGCGAGCAAACAGTGCTGCATCTGTGGCCCCTGCCCTTTGGCGGCCTCCATGCGAAACCAAAGATGATTTTCGTCGCTTGCTGTTTCCGGAGTAAAGAAATCCCGCGGGGCGACTTCGCGTAGCTCAATGGGGCGTTCGCGAAGAAAATCCTCGTGATACTTTTCCGGGACCTTTGAAACATGAGCCTCTCGCAACTGATTACGGTTTGGCCAATCCTGAGGTGAACCTACCTGTGGCATTGAGTGCTGATAGTCCCATCCTTCTTCGTCTACATGAAACGAAGCCGAAAGATTGAAAATCTGTTTACCGTGCTGGATCGCAACGACACGGCGGGTTGTAAAACTGCCCCCATCGCGAGCGCGGTCTACTTGGTAGATCACAGGGATTTTGGGATCACCCGGGCGAATAAAATAGGCGTGAAGCGAATGGCAAAGGCGGTCCGGTACGGTGCGGTAAGCTGCCATGAGTGCTTGTGCAATAACGTGTCCGCCAAAGATACGGGTCGTCGTCTCGCCCCCTGATCCGATACCGCGAAACAGGTCAACTTCGAGTTGTTCAATATCCAGCAGCTCTAACAGTTGATCGGCGACATTGCTCATGCAGGGCCCCTTAGGTTTTGGCCCGTGCATCAGCATAGGCGATGAAGAAATCAAAGCTCGCCGGGTTTGCCATGCTGTCACGGTTTACCACGCGGGCGGGATCACCCCCCAACAACAGCTTTTTCACAGGAACCTCAAGCTTTTTGCCAGATAGTGTGCGGGGGATCTCAGTGACTTCTACAATTTCGTTAGGAATGAAACGTGCCGAGACACCGCTGCGGATGGCGTCATTGATCTTGGTTTTGAGTGCATCGTCGAAGGTTACGCCTGCGGCCGGCACGATAAAAAGGGGCATAAAGCTTTCACGACCCAAAAACTCCAGATCAACGACGAGGCTATCAAGGACATCGTCCAGACCCTCCACGGCTTGATAGATCTCGGCGGAACCTAGCCTTAGCCCTTTGCGGTTAATCGTTGCATCCGAGCGGCCAAAGATCACGCTGGCGCCGGTTTCGTCTATGCTGATCCAGTCGCCGTGGCGCCAAACACCTGGGTAAGTGTCGTAATAGCTATCGTGCAGGCGGCTGCCGTCATCGTCACCCCAAAAGAACAGTGGCATGGAGGGCAGCGGTTCGGTGCAGACGAGCTCACCTACTTCGCCAATCAACTCGTTGCCGTCGGGATCATAGGCGCGCACAGCATTACCGAGCGCGCGGCATTGCATTTCACCGGCCCGCACAGGCAAGGCGGGGTGACCCAGCACAAACGCCCCCGCAAGGTCGGTTCCGCCAGAAATCGGTGCAAGCCAGACGTCTTGCTTCACTTCGCGGTAAATCCAGTCATAGGCATCTGCGCTGAGCGGTGAACCGGTAGAGCCGAGCGAACGTAGGTTTGTGAAGTCCAGCGTTGCGTGCGGGGTGACACCAGCCTTCAGGCAGCCCGCAAAGAACGCAGCGCCTGCGCCGAAATACGTTAACTTTTCTTGAGCAACAAAGCGCCAGACGGTCAACATATCAGGGTAGTTTGGTGCGCCGTCATACATACACACTGTGGCCCCCTGCCCCAACGCCATCCACTGGGCATTCCACATGATCCAGCCAGATGATGTGAGCCAGCAAAAGCGATCATTGCTGGTCAGGTCGTGGTGAAGGGATTGTTTGGCTGCTTCGAGGATAATGCCGCCATGGCCGTGCACGATGGGTTTCGGATTGC
This sequence comes from uncultured Sulfitobacter sp., assembly GCF_947502895.1. Lineage (GTDB taxonomy): Bacteria > Pseudomonadota > Alphaproteobacteria > Rhodobacterales > Rhodobacteraceae > Sulfitobacter. The sequence continues at coordinate 26,844 of NZ_CANNBM010000011.1, read as the reverse complement.
CCGTGGTGCCAGAGGAGTAAACAATCCACAGCGGTTGGTCGAAGGGCACCTGTGCAGGTGCGAATGCTACGTCATCGTGCAGTAGACTGTCCCAAGCAACATGCCCTTTCGGCATATCACCCATTATGGGGAGGGTCACAAATTGCACGACGCTGTCTAACTCGGCAGTGATCAGGGCAAGCACATCGCGTCTATCGACCTGTTTGCCACCGTGAACATAACCATCTTGTGCGATAAACACTTTGGGCGCAATTTGCTTGAAACGGTCAAGGATTGCGACGTGGCCCATATCAGGCGCGCAAAGTGACCATGCCGCACCGATGCTCGCTGTTGCGAGAAATGCGATCAACGCTGCTTCGGTATTGGGCAACACAGCGACCACTCGGTCGCCCTGCCCAACGCCCATCTTCCGCAGGTTCGCCGCGACCGAGGCGACTTGACTGCGCAAAGCGCCCCACGACAGCTCTTTCCGGCCAGAAGTTTCGGAAAAGCTAACGATGGCGGGATGGTCTGACCGCCCCTCTGCGTGGCGCAAAATATTCTCGGCATAGTTGAGCATTGCGCCTTCGCACCATTTGGTGCCGGGCATTTTGCGATCAGCCAGAATACAGTCATATGGGGTACTTGCATGGACTTCAAAAAAGTCCCAGATGGCCGACCAGAACCCCTCAAGGTCCGTGACGCTCCACTCCCACATCGCGTTGTAGTCATCGAATGTCTGGCCCCGTGTTTCTGCCACAAAACGCTCGAACGCAGCCATCGTCGAGGCATCTGCCCGCTCTTGGCTCGGCTCCCACAAGACATGGCTCATGTCATCGCGCCCTGAACCAATGCCTTGAGTTGGGGGCGGGCAGGATAAGAGCTGCTCGGGATGAGCTGGGTGAAGAAGATCACCGACAGCTCGGTCGCGGGATCAATCCAGAAAAAGGTAGAGGCCATGCCACCCCAGCTAAAATCACCTATGCTGCCCGGCGCACGTGCGCGACCCGGATCCAGCAGAACAGCGCCGCCAAGGCCAAAGCCCATACCCTCCATCGGCTGTTCTGCAAAGCTGCTTGGCCCCATCGACGCGATATCGCCGCCCAGATGATTGCGCATCATAAATGAAAGCGTTTTGGGGCCGATCAACCCAGCGCCCCCCGTGCGCATCATTTCACAAAACTTCAGATAATCGTCGATTGTACCGACCAGCCCACCGCCGCCAGATTGAATCTGTGGCCCCAAGTAGGGGGAGCGGGTCGCGCCATCTAACAGGCGCAACGTATCCTCACCAACATCAACTTTTCCGACTGAAAAAGCACTGCCTGCCTGTGGGGTGTAGCATGCAGCAAAACGATCTTTGGCTGTGCTGGGCACGACAAATCTGGTCTCATTCATGCCGAGGGGGTCAAATATCTCATCGATAAAAAACTGTTCAAGTGTTTTGCCGGAGACGATTTCGACCACCCGTCCCAATACGTCAATCGATACCGAGTATTCCCACCGCTGGCCAGGCGCGAAGGCCAATGGCAGGGCTGCCACCTTATCACACATCTCAGCCAGACTAAGCCTATCCCCGCGAAATTCGATACGTTGTTCCGTCATGGCAGCGCCGAGCACACCGGGGTTAAAACCGTAGCTCAGGCCCGATGTGTGGGTTAGCAACTGATGCAAAGTCGGCGTGGCACAAGGCACCGTCTCGGTGATGCTGGTCGCACCTGTTTGCAGACAATGCATATCGCTGAATGCTGGAATGAAATCAGACACAGGTGCATCCAGATGGAACAACCCACGTTCGGCGAGCATCATGATGGCCACCGAGGTGACAGGTTTGGTCATCGAATAGATGCGCGCAACGGTATCACGCTGCCATGGCGCGCCTGCATCGGTATCGCGCAAACCACAGTCGTGATAATATACTTCACGTCCCCCTTGGGCCACCAATACGGAGGCACCCGCAAAGCGGCGCGTGTCGATATAGGATTGCATCCAGGTACTGATGCGGCTCAGGCGGGTTTCGTCAAAGCCGGCCATCAGACCTCCAGCCACTCCTTGCGTACGTCTTCGCGGGCTTTCAGCTCGGCAGGGGTGCCTTCGAACACGACCTGTCCGTGCCCCATGACATAGACGCGATCAGCAATGTCCATCGCGATGGAGAGCTTCTGCTCGACCAACAGGGTCGAAATGCCTTTTTGGGCAATCGCTTGCAGGACTTCGGCGACCTTCTGAACCATCTGCGGCGACAGCCCCTCCGTCGGCTCGTCAATCATCACGAAATCGGGGTCACCCATCAGCGTCCGGCACATGGTCAGCATTTGCTGCTCGCCGCCTGACAGAACCGATGCCTCAACATCTGCGCGACGATCAAGGTTTTCAAACATCTCGAACATCATCTGCATAGACCAACGGCCTGCGCCATCTTTTTGGCCAGGCTTCAAGCCCAGCGTCAGGTTCTGGCGTGTTGTGAGGCCCGGAAAGATGTCGCGGTTCTCGGGGACGTATCCCAGCCCCATATTGGCAATCTCATAAGCCTTCTTTCCAGCGATCTCCTTGCCACGGAATTTGACCGAGCCATGCGGGGCGACTTCGCCCATAATGGCCTTGCAAGTAGTCGAGCGGCCCACACCATTGCGGCCCAGAAGGGCGACAATTTCACCCTCTTGTACGTTCAGGGTTACACCCTGAAGAATGTGGGATTTGCCGTAATAGGCATGCATGTCGGTAACTTCGATCAATGTTCTTCCTCCAGTGCGGCACCCAGATAGGCTTCTTGTACTTTCGCATCACCGCGCACGTCTTCTGGCGCACCCGTTGCGATGATTTCACCATAAACCAGAACGCTGATCCGGTCCGCCAGACCGAATACAACACCCATGTCATGCTCTACCATGATCAGGGTTTTGCCCTCGGTTACTTTCATAATCAGGTCGGTGATATAGTCGGTCTCTGAATGGCTCATGCCCGCTGTCGGCTCGTCGAGCATGATAACATCAGCGCCCCCCGCTATGGTGATCCCGATCTCCAGCGCGCGCTGCTCGGCATAGCTGAGCGTGCCTGCGGGCAGATCACGACGGCCGAGCAGGTTGATCTGGTCAAGGATCGCATCAGCACCCTCGGTCAGTTCCCGCTGGCGGTTCACGATATTCCAAAAGCTGTATTTATAGCCATTGGACCACAGCAGGGCGCAGCGGATATTCTCGAACACGCTCATCTTTGGGAAGATGTTGGTGATCTGGAATGACCGGCTGAGGCCTTTACGGTTGATCTGGAAAGGCTCCAGTCCTGCAAGGTTTTCGCCGTGCAGCTTGACTGTGCCCGCAGTCGGGGCAAAGCGCGCTGTGATCAGATTGAACAGCGTGGACTTACCTGCACCGTTCGGCCCGATAATCGCATGCCGCTCGGCCTTGCCGATGCTCAGGTCAATCCCGCGAATAATCTCGGCTTTACCGAAGCTCTTCTTGAGGCCCGTTAGTTCAAGTGCTGGTGTGCTCATGATGCGCCCCCTGCTGTGTTTGCTTCGTTCCATGCGTCCTTGAGAGACGGCGCCGTAACTCTTGCGATCCCGATGCCAATTGCTGCAATCGCGCCCGCAATGATCCAAGGCATGAGGGTATGGCTGTCAAAAGTTGTCCAGAACAGCGTCATTTCATTGTCGCCCGTTGCGCCGTGACGATAATGGAACGTCATCTCGACCAAAGCACAGAGTCCAAGGATACCAATGGCCGCAGGCAGCAGTGTTTTAAAGTACGGCACAATCAGCAACTTCCATTTGCCCAGTCTGACTGCAGGCACATGCATCATGATAAGCCCTGCCAAACCACCGGGGAAGAACATGACCGTCGCGACAAAAAGTGAACCTGCGTAAAAGGCCCACAGCTCGGTCTCAAGGCTCAGAACTGTCTGCACCAGCGTAAAGACGACTGCGCCGATGATCGGGCCGAAGAAGAACCCGACACCACCAAGGAAAGTCACCAGCAGGATGATCCCGGAGGATGCCGCATTCAGGTTTTCCTCTGTCAGGATCTCATAGTTGATTGCAAAGAGGCCACCCGAGACACCTGCGAAAAAGCCCGAGGCCACGAAGCTGTAATAGCGAACCCAGCGCGCGGAATATCCCAAGAACTCGGCGCGCTCGGGGTTGTCGCGTACCGCATTTGCCATCCGGCCCACGGGTGTACGGCTCCAGAGATACATCAGACCAGCGGAGATGATCACCCAGGCAGCTGTCAGATAATAGACTTCCTGCTGCTGCAAAAACTCGACGCCAAAGAAGGGTTGGGCATAAGTCCGGTCGCCGCTGATGCCCTCTTCACCACCAAAGAAGGCCACGACGATAACGGAACTTGCTGCAATCAGTTCACCCACACCGAGCGAGATCATCGCAAAGACTGTACCCGCAGATCGGGTAGAAAACGCGCCGACAATCAGTGCCAGCCCCATCCCGAACAGTCCGCCAAACAGCGGCAAAATTGGTAGCGGAATAGAGGCGAAGAAGTCAGACATGTTCATCAAGTGCATGCAAAAGAACCCGCCAACACCCGCATAGACCGCATGGCCAAACGAGAGCATGCCCCCCTGCCCCAACAGCATGTTATAGGCCAGCGCAAAGATGATCGTGATCGACATCTGGTTCATAATCGTCAGCGCGGAGTTGTTGGTGAACACCATCGGTAGAACCAACAGAGCAATAATCGCGATGATCCAAGGACCAAGAGTAAGTGTCATTGAGCCTGCGCGCATACGCTGCGCGGGCTTTGTCGGATCGGTTTTAAGCTGATCGTTCATTGTGTACGCTTTCCGAAAAGACCTGCTGGGCGGAAGATCAGGATCAACACCATCAGGATATAGGGGAGAATATCGGCGATTTGCGGACTGGTCAGCGCCCAGAAATCGCGAAAGATGTTATCGTCCATGTTCTCAGGCGTGGCGATACCGATCGCGTTCAGGATATTTTCCATTTCGATGTTGTAGGATTTGGCAAAAGTCGTGATCCATCCGATCAACAAGGACGCGACAAGCGCGCCCCATAGCGATCCGAGACCACCAATAACGATCGTCACAAACACGATAGAGCCAAGCACAAAAGCCATACCAGGGAAGGTGCCCAACACAGGCCCCGCAATGACACCGGCAACGCCCGCCAACGCCGTACCAACACCGAATACGCCCATGAAGATCAGCGGCACATTGTGGCCCAATGCCTCCACCGTGCGTGGATAGCTGAGGGCTGCCTGAATAATCATGCCGACCCGCGTCTTGGTGAGGATATAAAGCAGTCCAAGAAAGATACTGACCGAGATGAAGATCATGAAAATCTTGTAAGCTGGAATGGAGTTGCCAGAGATGGCGAATGCAGTGAAGTTCAATATATCCGGCACATCATATGGCATCTGGTTTTTGCCCCAGATGAACTGCACCAGCTCTTCAATAAGCAGCGCGAGGCCAAAAGTGAAAATCAACTCGGGCACATGCCCGTATTGGTGGACGCGGCGCAGTCCGTACCTCTCGACAGCGGCACCTGCGACGCCGACAATCAAGGGTGCTATCAGCAGCCCCATCCAAAACCCCAGCGCGATACTGATTTGGTACGCAAAATACGCACCAAGCATGTAAAAGCTGGCGTGGGCAAAGTTCAGAACGCCCATCATCGAGAAAATAAGGGTCAGGCCGGCGGACAGCATAAACAACAGCAGTCCTGTCACCAGCCCGTCGATCAAATTGACGAGAATGAGGTCCATTTGGCCCCTCCGGTACGATAGATGTGAAAAGATAAAAACGCCCGCCCCTCACGCAGAGGGGCGGGCAGGATACAAGCCCTTAAGAAGGAACTTTCATCTTACAGGTGGTCTCGATATCGGCAGATGCCATCGGGATCGTCTTGATCACGCGCACACCGTACTCGGAACCATCATAAGGGAAGTCGATACCCTCGTTTGTGTGCTCGAAGATGTGCAGATCCTGAATGGCCTGGTGATCGCTTTCACGCATCATGATCTTGCCACCAAACATTGTCTCGTACTCCATACCCGACAGGGCATTTGCAACTGCAACAACGTCATCTGCTGTACCTGCTTCTGTGATCGCAGCAGCAAGCATGCCGATGGTATTGGAAATACGTGTCTGGTCTACGTTACCGTCAGGATACTTCGCTTTGAATGCGTTGACATAAGCAGCAGCTTCCGGTGTCGGGGGGGGGTTCAGCTGGCCTTCGCCAACCAGACGCACGATGCCTTTACCAGTTTCACCAAAGGCTGCCGTGATGCCCGAACCCGCAGCATAGTAGGTATAGATCGGGCCGGAATATCCGTTCTCGATGATGGATTTACCAAGACCGAGCATGTCCGCGCCCCAGTTACCGGTAATCACCGCATCTGTTTTCGCATTCACGATTTTACGCGAGTATGGCGTAAAGTCCTTAACCTTGCCGATCGGGTGAAGCTCGTCGCCAACGATTGTGATGTCTGGACGTTTCTCACCAATGTACTTGTTCGCAGCAGCGGCAACAGCCTTACCAAAGGAGTAGTCCTGACCGATCAGGTACACGTTCTTGATGGAGTCGTCTGCCGCGATGCTGTCTGTCACAGCGTCCATCTTCATGTCGGCATGTGCATCAAAACGGAAGTGCCAGAAGTTACACTTGTCGTTGGTCAGTGCCGGATCTACCGCGGCATAGTTCAGAAACAACACGCGGCTGTCTGGGTTACGACGGTTGTGCTTGTCCACCGCTTCGGTCAGTGCGTTTGCAACGCCCGAAGAGTTACCCTGCACAATGTAGCGTACGCCTTGGTCGATCGCGACCTGCAACTGAATCAGCGACTCTTTCGGGCTGATTTTGTTGTCGAAACCGATAACTTCGAATTCCGTGCCGCCTAGAACACCACCGTTCTGATTGACCATGTAGTCTGCGGCGAATTCAAACTGGTGCAGACCATTTGTGCCAGTGCTGGCAAAAGGGCCAGACAGCGGATCAATGAAAGCAATCTTGATGTTTTCTGCAAATGCAGCGCTTGCACCGATGATAAGTGACAGTGCAGATACCGCACCGAGTTTTGTGATCTTCTTCATTTGTGTTCCTCCCTAGGAAAGCCCGTCGCTAGTTGCGATCTTTATGTCTGGGCAACAAGCCGAGAGTTACACACCCCCCCAGTAAGTCAAGCGTTCACATGCCTTGATTTGCACTCTATGACGCTGCGGAACCTTGACCATCGCGCAGAAGACAATGAACAATAGCTGCGGGGCGACAAACTAACCCATTGTTATAAATCATATAATTTAAAGTGTGGCTACGTTTTGAGCACGTGACAATAACATAGTTCGCAAACATGCAGGCGTGAAAAATTTAGCCGGATTTCTTGATGAAAGCGTAGAATATCGGTGTTTGACGCATCGCAAAATGGATGCAATCGCAGCAATTTATTCCGCTAGGCGGAACGGCTGCCCGTTAAAATAATGAGTTGTGACTGCGATTCCGCTACTGCTGAAGGCTTAGCGCATGAGCGACTTTTAGCAGACGGTCCGCGTAGACGCCTTCAAGCTGTTTGCGTTTCACCCGATAGGACGGACCACCAACATTCAAACCATACACGCGGCCATCGCTAAGTGAGTGAACAGGAACCGCAATACCGTTCACATCAGACCGCCAAGTGCCGTAGCCGGTACAATACCCGTTCGCTGCATATTCTTCCAACGCAAGCTTGTACTGCGCGCGGGCTTCACGCTCGGCTTCGAGACTGTCTGCGCGTGCAAACCCGAATATCTGCTCGCATCGTTCTTCCGGCGTACCAGCTATAATTGCCTTGCCTATAGCAGACGTAAACAATGGCATCCGCGTGCCAACACGCACCAGAAGTGTCACCTCTTCTGTAGAAGAATCTGTCGCCAGATAAATTACCTCGGTGCGGTGTTGCTCGCCCAAGGCGACTGTGATGAAAGGGTTGGGCCCATCGCTGCGCAGCGCGTGCATTTCGTGTTTCGCACGGTCGCGCATGTCCATTGCAGCAAGGCGGCTAAAACCCAAACGCAAAACACCCGCGCTGAGGCGATACGTACCGACGCGGCTGTCGGCAACAAGATAGTCAAGCTCGCATAGGGTATGCGTCAGGCGTGAAATGGTCGCTTTCGGCAACCCCGTACGTTCGGAAAAATCACTATTTGTCAGCGTCATGTCGCCACGGCGAAAGCAGCGCAAAATCTCAAGTCCACGCGCCAGCGCGGTGACAAAGTTACGGTCCTTGCCGTCAAGCTCAGGGTCAAAATGATCCATGCTTACCCCCTCTTGAGGGCATCAAGCCCATGCTGCGCAAAAACCGGTACAAATGCCCCAACCTTCATCGCCCGTTCGGGGTTGGATGCGTTCCCGTCCAGCGCACGTTTTAAAACACCCTGAATAATCGCAGCCATACGGAAAAAGGTGAAACCAAGGTAATAGCCAAAATTATCAATCCCGTTCAGGCCGCGTCGCTCACAGTAGTTCACGATAAACTCTTCATCACTGGGAAGCCCGAGAGCCGCACGATCAAGCCCTCCCATGCCGCGCCCTTCTGACCCTGCTGGCAGTTGCCATTGCATAATTACAGCTGCGAGGTCGGCAAAGGGATGACCAATGGTCGACAGCTCCCAATCGAGCACGGCACGGCACTGTGTGCCTGTTGCGTCAAAAATCATATTGTCGATCCGGTAATCGCCATGCACCAGTGTGCGCTGACCATCATCTTCCGGCCGCTCGCCTACCAACGCATCCATCAATTTATCCATCGCAGGGATTTTGTCTGTCTCGGACGCGCGGTATTGCTTGGACCAACGCCCCACTTGACGCTCAAAGTAGTTGCCCTCAGGGCCGTAATCACCAAGCCCTACCGCATTGATGTCAACGCTGTGCAAAGCGGCAAGAACCCTGTTCATCTCGGAAATGATCGCTGTGCGATCAGCCATCGCGACATCTGGCATAGCAGGTTCATTGAAATTACGGCCCTGCACATGGTCCATAATGTAGAACATCGATCCAATTACGCTGTCGTCTTCGCACAGCAAATGCATTTTCGATACAGGTACATCCGATCCTGCCAGCGCGCTCTGCACGCGAAATTCGCGGTCGACCGCGTGGGCTGATTTTAGCAATACACCCGGAGGTTTGCGGCGCAGGACATACGAATGCGAGGGCGTTTCAAGCATGAATGTCGGGTTGGATTGCCCCCCTTGAAACTTCGTCACTACCATCGGGCCCTCGAAACCTGACAGGTTTTCGGTCAGATAGGCATGTACTGCGGCTTCATCCAACGTCTGTGTATCTGTCATAAATTACGTCCCTAACTGTAACTCATCAATGCCGCACCTTGCGGTGTGGCGTAGTGCGGTGTGGCATTAAACTCGTTCAACGAAAAAAGGCTACCCGAAAACATGAAGCGCGTCATTGCTGCATTTTTGATTTGTAGATTGAGGTTCATCATATGCGGCGCAGGCGCGCCCAGAGATGCAGCAACAAGCTGGCCAATCACGCCGCCAGAGCTGATAACAAGAACCTTCTTTGCATCTGTATCGACACTAAAAGCACGGGCCGCCTCAACCCGCTCAACAAAAGTTGTCCATGTCTCGTACGGGTCGTCAATCTCATCACGCTGCCATGCGAAAACAGTCTCCCGCAGAGTGCGGAAATGGACCTTGCGATCCCCTTTTACCAAATTGGGAATGTCGCCTTTGAAACGTGCCTCCAACAAATTGCTAAAGTCATATTCATTCAGCCCTGCATGCTCTTCCGGCACTGGCGCAAAGCCCATCTCGACAGCGGTATCAATCTGGCGGTTCAACGTCCCCGTCACGACGCGGTCAGGGGTCCAATCCATTGAGCGCAACCATTCCCCCGCCGCGCGGGCCTGTGCGCGGCCAAGATCAGACAGCACATCATAGTTTTCAGCGCCAAAAGACGCCTGCCCATGCCGGATAACGAGAAGTTCAGCCACCTAAGTCCCAAACCCGTCTTTTGTTCTGCAAGGCTTGCGCTTGGGGGACATGCAGGATTGAGTTTACAGGAAAAATAAAGAAGCGGGGACCGGCTTTCATGAGAATTCTGCCGCGAGCTTTTTACCAGCGGCAAAGTATTCGCGCGCCATACGGTCAACGATATCGCCAGCAGGGCCAACAGATTTGATCGCTCCGATCCCTTGACCAGAGCCCCAGATTGTCTTCCATGCCTTTGGTTTTTCACGGTCCGTACCAAAGTTCATAGATGAGGCGTCTGCGGTGGGTAGATTGTCAGGGTCCATTCCTGCGGCCTCAACCGATCCTTTCAGATAGTTGCCCCATACGCCTGTGAACAAAGAGGAGTAAACGATGTCTTCGGCACCTGAATCTACGATCATGTCTTTGTAGCCTTGATCGGCGTTTGCTTCATCGGTCGCGATGAAAGGTGATCCTGTATACCCCAGATCTGCCCCCATAGCCCGCGCCCCCAGAAGGCTTTGACCTGTGGCAATCGAGCCGGAAAGTGCGATCGGCCCGTCATACCATTCGCGAATTTCACTCACTAATGCAAAGGGTGACTGCTGGCCTGCGTGGCCCCCCGCCCCGGCAGCAACCGCGACAAGGCCATCGGCCCCTTTCTCGACTGCTTTCTTGGCAAATTTATTGTTGATGATGTCATGCAATACGATCCCGCCACAGCTATGCGCAGCTTCGTTGACCTCTACACGCGCACCCAGCGAGGTAATCCAGACAGGTACCTCGTGCTTGACGCAGATTTCCAGATCACGGTCCAGACGGCTGTTTGAGCGGTGCACGATCTGGTTGACTGCATATGGCGCTGCCGGAGAGTCGGGATTGGCTTGGTTGTAACGGTCCAGTTCTTCCTTGATCTCGGTCAGCCAGGTGTCAAGCAAGGGAGGCTCGCCCTCGGCCTCTCGTGCATTCAGTGCGGGGAACGATCCGATAATGCCTGCCTTGCACTGTGCAATCACCAGTTTTGGTACAGAGATGATAAACAAGGGGGACGCAATCAGCGGGATGCGCAGGCCTTGCAGCGCTTTTGGCAGGTGGGAATCGTCGCGGGCCATGGGGCCTCCTATCGTCATGTTTACAGTGAGGGGGCGGCTGAAACCGCCCCGCTTGTTTGCAAATAGCATCGCTAACCCGCAAGCGAAGAGCGCTCGGAAAGCAGCGACGAGAACAGCCTAGAGAACCTCAAAGAGGCCTGCCGCACCCATGCCACCGCCCACACACATGGTGCAGACAACATATTTTGCACCGCGGCGTTTGCCCTCGATCAGCGCATGACCAACCATGCGTGCGCCAGACATACCGTAGGGGTGACCTATAGAAATTGCGCCACCGTTCACGTTCAGCAATTCATCCGGGATACCCAGCACATCACGCGACTGGATTACCTGCACGGCGAAAGCCTCGTTCAGCTCCCACAGGCCGATATCATCCATCGTTAGACCGTGCGCCTTGAGCAGTGGTGGCACGGCGTAGATCGGGCCGATGCCCATCTCGTCTGGCTCACAACCTGCGGCCATAACGCCGACATAGCGACCCAGTGGTTGCAGGCCCATTTGTTCTGCTTTTTTGGCTTCCATGACAACAGTTGCGGACGCACCATCGCTTAGCTGCGAAGCGTTCCCTGCGGTGATGAACTTGCCTTCCTTGATGTGGATGCCGTCTTTGTGCACTGGCTGTAAGCCCGCGAGGCTTTCGGCGGACGTACCGGGGCGGTTGCCCTCGTCCTTCTCGAGCGTCACTTCGTGTTCTGAAATCTCTTTTGTTTCTTTGTTCATGACCATCATCTTACTGGTCATCGGTACGATTTCGTCGTCGAATTTGCCTGCTTGCTGGGCCAGATGTGTATTTTCCTGAGAGCGGGCAGCGTATTCGTCCTGACGCTCGCGGCTGACGTTATAGCGTTCTGCCACTGTCTCGGCTGTCTCCAGCATCGACATATAGATTTCAGGCTTGTGCTCTTTGAGCCAGCTGTCAGCTTTCACACGCATTTCAGGTGTTTGCACCATAGAGATACTTTCAACACCACCACCGATAACCACGTCCATGCCATCTGTGATGACCTGTTTGGCCGCCGTTGCAATCGCCATCATCCCTGAGGCGCACTGACGGTCCAGCGACATACCCGCAACTGTCACGGGCAGACCCGCGCGCACCGCCGCTTGCCGGGCAATGTTGCCACCCGAATGGCCCTGCTGGAGCGCAGCACCAATGATGCAATCCTGAATTTCCGAAACATCAACGCCCGCGCGTTTGACGGCATGCTCGATCGCATGAGCAGCAAGGGCTTGGGGGGTCGTGTTGTTGAAAGCACCCCGGTAGGCTTTGCCAATCGGGGTACGGGCCGTGGATACAATTACTGCGTCACGCATGGGGTAGTCTCCTATATTACCAGTCGAGCTTCAGGCCTTTGGCCTTGGCTGCATTGAGGGCGTATTTCTTGGTCTGGCCGAAAGCGTCGCCCAGCTGTTGTTGGTTTTCGGGATCACGGATTTGGTCAAACTTGGCGGCCACTGCTTCGGGCGAATTGTCCTCCCCCATCAGCGTAATGCCTTGGGTCTCATAGACACGCGTCTCGGCATAGCTGCCTGCACCCGCACCAAGGATCACTTGGCTCGGACCATCCTCGCTCACCAGATAAAGCAATCCCGGCGTGATGGTTTCTGGCGCAAGCAATTCCTGCGCCTCCTCAGGCAATAGATCAGCCGTCATGCGCGTTGCTGCGGTCGGGGCCAGTGTGTTGACGCGGATATTGTCACGCGCGCCCTCCATATGAAGGACATTCATCAGCCCCAACATTGCAGCTTTTGCCGCACCATAATTGGATTGGCCAAAATTGCCGTACAAGCCAGACGCTGAAGACGTCAGCACAATCCGCCCGTATTTCTGTTCGCGCATGATTGGCCAGCAGGCGTGGGCCACGTTAGCGGAACCAATCAAATGCACATCGACGACCTTGCGAAAAGCGGCCATGTCCATCTTGGCAAATGTCTTGTCCATCAGGATGCCAGCGTTATTGACGCAAATATCAATACGGCCCCATGCATCCATCGCCTGTGCGACCATATCTTTGACGGCGACCTCGTCCGAGACATCAGCACCGTGGGTTATCGCATCGCCACCCATGGCCTTGATCTCGGCGACAACCGCTTCGGCTGCATCAGAGGACCGGCCAGTGCCATCGCGTGACACGCCCAAATCGTTTACAACAACCCTGGCACCGCGTGATGCCAGCCCCAGTGCATGAGAACGACCAAGACCAACCCCCGCACCAGTGACGATCGCCACGCGTCCATCAAACCGTATATCAGCCATCAGTGCAGCGCCTGCTCAAAGATGTTAGGACCGGACATCACATTGATACCGCCCGAGACAGGAACAATCGCCCCCGTCACATAAGCGCCACCGCGCCCGCACAAAAACAGCATGCAGCCGGCGATATCTTCATCACGCCCTACGCGCTTGAGCGGTACATCATCGCCAACCTTACTTCGCATCTCTTCGTCGTGGGTAGCAAAGGCGGTCATCCGGCTCACGAACGGCCCCGGGGCCAGTGCATTGACAGTGATCGCATGGCCCGCCAGCTCTTTGCCCAGAATTTTCGTCATATGGTGCACGGCGGCCTTGGACATAGAATAGGAATAGGCCCCATCACCCATCTCACGCTCGCCCATAACAGAACCTACGTTGATGACCCGCGCAGGATCATCGACCGTGCCACTGGCGCTCAGCATCGGAAGCAGCTTTTGCGTCAGATCGAACATGCCCGCCACGTTGACGTCCATTACCTTTGACCACGCTTTAAACGGGAACTGTCCCATCGGCGCACCCCAAGTGATTCCAGCGTTGTTCATCAGAATGTCGAGGCGGTCTGTACGCTCTTTTACAGCAGCGACCAGCGCATCGACACCTTCCTCGGTGCCGACATCACCCGAAAAGCCAATGACTTTTCCCGACGCGCCCAAGGCGTTCAGCTCTTTCGCCACCGCTTCGCAAGCATCACCCTTACGGCTGGCGATCAGCACAGTTGCCCCCGCACGCATGAGCGCTTCGGCGGCCATTCGGCCAATCCCGGTCGCGCCACCCGTGACCAAAGCCACTTTTCCGTTCAATCCGAACAGCGTTTCAATATCCATGCTCAGAACCCTCTCAATGCCGCAACTTTTTCCGCGTGATAGCTGTAGTCGCCCAGCCATTCCGCACCGACACGTGCGCGTTTCATATAAAAGCCCATGTCATATGCATCAGTCATGCCGATCCCGCCATGCATCTGCACACCTTCCTGCACTGCCAGTGTGGCAGTCGAGGTCGCCTTGGCCTTGGCAAGCGACACGGCCATTTCAGCATTTTCTGGATCACTGTCCAACATCCGCCCCGCATTCAAAATAGCAGAGGCAGTTACTTCGGTTTCGCACCACAGATGCGCCGCACGGTGCTGCAACGCTTGGAAACGGCCAATTTCGATACCGAATTGCTTGCGCTCTTTCAGATACCCCACGGTCATATCGAACGCACCAGCCGCAAGCCCTGCCATTTCGGCGGCAAGAGCCGCTTGACCCGCGCGCAAGGCAGGCCGCAGCACGGACATGGCATTGTCCACCTGCCCCAACACGTCCTCGCCCGTTGCCTCGACATTATCAAAGTCGATTTTCGCGGCGTCACGCGCATCAATCATGTTTGATTTGTCACGGATAATCCCTGCGCGGTCAGCGGGAATATCAAACAGGGTAAGCCCATCAGAGGTTTTAGCCAGCACCAACAAGCGGTCTGCCATCGCACCATCGACAACAAACGTCTTTTTCCCCGTCAGGCGGAACCCGTTTCCGTCCGCTTTTGCCTCCATCGCGCTGGCATCAGGATCATGCTTGATCCCTTCATCAATAGCCAAAGCATATGTCACGTCACCCGTTGCGATCTTTGCCAGTGCCGCTTTGGCGCGGTCATCGCTGACCTGACGCAACGCTGTTGCCGCCATGACTGCCGTGCTGAGAAACGGGGATACCGCAAGTGTCTTGCCCATTTCCTGTGCGATCACATTTGCCGCAGCAAACCCCATATCAGAGCCGCCCGCCGCCTCGGGCACCAACACGCCAGCCCAACCCATGTCAGCCATTTCTTTCCACAACTTGGGATCATGTGTTTCACCCGCATCGCGCATCTTGCGAAAGGTGCTGACAGGTGCCGCGCCATCCAGAAAACCGCGCGCCATATCGGCCAGCATCGTTTCTTCTTCGGTCAATACAAGTTTGCTCATGCTGGCAGCCCCAATACACGCCGCGACACAATAGAAAGCATCACCTCGGATGTGCCACCTTCGATGCTGTTGGCCTTGGTGCGCAACCAATCGCCTGCGCGGTTGCCCACATCGCCGTCCCATTCCAGCGCTGCGGAACCACCCGCCGTCATCATCAACTCGTGGCGTTGCTTGTTGAGCTCAGTACCCATGTATTTTAGCATCGCCGAGGCGTCACCTGCACCTTGCCCTGCTTCGGCCTGATCTTTGTACCGCTCAAGCGTCAGCCCCATAGAGAGCGCATCAATCTCGCAGCGCATGGCATCGGCGCGCAAGGTTGCGTCCAGCTCATCCTGCGTGTCACGCAGAACCGCACCCAATGCACGGCCCCCGCTTTCCAGCGCACCACTGCCCGAGATCATCTCGCGTTCGTGAGTCAGCAGATATTTCGCAACATCCCAGCCGCGGTTCTCGGTTCCCACGATACGGTCTTTCGGGACCTTCACATCGGTAAAGAATGTCTCGCAGAACGGCGAAATGCCCGAAATCATCTTGATCGGACGCGTCTCGACGCCTGCATCCTCCATATCAATTAAGAGAAACGAGATGCCCAAGTGCTTTTTCGCATCGCGATCCGTGCGCACAAGCGCAAAAATCTGGTCTGCTTTGTCTGCATATGACGTCCATATTTTCTGACCGTTCACCAGCCAATGATCGCCTCTGTCTTCCCCGTAGGTCTGCACATTGGCAAGGTCAGACCCCGCACCCGGCTCACTGTATCCTTGACACCATCGCACTTCACCACGCGCAATCGGAGGCAGGTAGTGCAGCTTTTGCTCGTGGCTGCCAAAGTGCAGCAGCGCAGGGCCAAGCATCCAGATGCCAAAGCTCTGCAGTGGGATGCGCGCGTTGATACGGCCCATTTCTGCATTGAATATTTTTTCCTCGTCACGGGTCAGGCCTGCGCCGCCATACTCGGTGGGCCATGTGGGCACGGTGTACCCTTTGGCTGCACACCGCTCAAGCCACAGTTTCTGAGCTTCAGATGTGAAAACCCAATCTTTGCCGCCCCAGCAAATGCCATCCTCGGTCACTGCGCCATCGCGCATTTCCTGCGGGCAATTTGCCTCCAGCCAGTCGCGCAATTCTGCGCGAAATTCTTCAGCCGTTTGTGCGTCAGACATCCCGTTTCCTCCCGTTACACGTGTGCGGCCTCTTGCGGGCCACCATTCCGCACAGCAGAATTGCATTTCGAAATTCGATTGACAAGCAAGAGTTGCACTGGCCCATTACGGATAAAATAATACAGAGGAGACACCCCGATGAAAGCGATGCTAAGCCATGAGCCAGGCGGCCCGGAGACACTGAAGCTCACCGAAGTCGAGACGCCAGAACCAAGCAAAAAGCAGGTCCGCATCCGTGTGCGCGCAGCGGGCCTCAACTTTCCCGATACGCTGATTATCAAGGACATGTACCAGATGAAGCCGCCGCGTCCCTTTGCGCCAGGTGGTGAAATCGCGGGCGAGGTTGAGGCGCTGGGTGAAGGGGTGACGGGGTTGGCAGTGGGCGACCGTGTACTGGCGATGTCGGGCTTTGGTGGCTTCGCGACTCACATCTGTATTGATGCTGCACGGGTGATGAAAATACCTGATGCGATGCCTTATGACGAAGCGTCATGCTTGGTGCTCACCTATGGTACCTCGCACCATGCCCTGAAAAACCGCGCGGAAATCAAGGCAGGCGAATCGCTGTTGGTGCTTGGCGCGGCAGGCGGTGTAGGTGCTGCCGCGATCGAATTGGGCAAAGCCGCTGGTGCGCGCGTTATTGCCGCTGTTAGCTCTGAAGAGAAGGCCCAGTTTTGTCGTGATCTCGGCGCGGATGAGACGATAATCTACACCCGTGAGATGGATGATCGTGATGCACAAAAGGCGTTCAGCGCCAAGATCAAGGAACTGGCGGGCGGCGATGGTGTAGACGTGGTCTATGATGCAGTCGGTGGAGCATATGCCGAGCCCGCAGTGCGTGCGCTGGCGTGGAAGGGACGTTTTCTCGTGGTCGGATTCCCCGCGGGCATCCCGAAAATTCCGTTGAACCTCACACTATTGAAGGGCTGCCAGATCGTCGGCGTCTTCTGGGGTGCACATACCCTGCGCGAGCCTGACGCCCATGCCGAAAACATGGCAGACCTGTTTCGCATGTACAAAGACGGCCAGATCAAACCGCGCATCTCGGCACGCTTCCCGCTGGAGAAAGCCGCCGATGCGTTGAACCTGATGATGGACCGCAAGGTGCAGGGCAAAGTCGTGCTGGACGTTGACTAGAAACCATGTGTGGCTCTAACCCGCATAAAACGTGGCGCGCCCTAAAGGTGCGCCACGTCGTTAAAGCCCCGCAGGATGTTGCCTTCGGGTCCCATCACGATGCGACTGATGGAGCCGTTATCCGCCCCGTTAAATCCGAAATTGCGCGACCCAGTGACATAGGACAGCGCCGCACCGACCACACCGCCATGCACAACCACGGCGACACTTTCTCCAAGATGGGCATTTGCGATCCGCGTAAGGCCCCGAACAACACGCGCTTGCAACGCAGCAAACGTCTCCGCTCCCGGCAGCTCGCCCCAACATTCCTTTTTACGCGCGCGCAAGAATGCGGGGTCATTCTCAGCGGCACGAAATCGGAACTCACCGCCATCCCACTCACCCAGAAACACTTCGCGCAGATCGGCCTCCACCTTTGGCGTCATCCCAAGCGCCTGCGCCAGCGGCGCCGCCGTCTGATGCGTGCGCTGCATCGTTGTCACATAAATTGCCTTGATCGCCTCATGGCGCAACCGCGCGGCAACAGCGGCCGCTTGTGCCTCACCCTCTGGCCGCAAGGCAGGGTCGCCCTGCCCGTTAATCATCGGGAACATCTCGCCGCGCTTGGCCGCCTGCGTCTCGCCGTGGCGGATCAACACCAACTCACAAGCGTTTGGTCGCAGAACGAATTTATGCTGCCGTGCTTCATTGCTCATATCTCACCCTTTCCAATCAATCCTCCCAAGTAAGGACCAAAACATGACAAACCGCCAGATCGTCGTCGCAGAATTGCCAAAAGGCGCGCTAACCCCTGACAATTTCAAACTGACCGAAACCGACATGCCGACACCCGCCGAGGGTGAGGTACTGCTGCGTGTGATCCTGATGTCTATTGATGCGGCAAACCGCAGCTGGATGCAGGGCGCCACGTACCGCGCGGCCGTAGACGCCGGCGATCCGATGCCCACATATGCGATTTGCGAAGTCGTCCAGTCCAACTCTCCCCGCCTTGCAGTAGGGGATGTGGTCGCGGCAGAGGCAACATGGTCCGACTACATCGCCATGCCTGCCCACAAGGTACAAAAGCTACCCAAAGTGCACACGCTGTCGAACCTCATGTCGGTCTTTGGTATTGCTGGCAAAACGGCCTACCACGGATTGATGTCTGTAGGGCAGCCACAACCGGGGGAAACCGTGCTTGTCTCTGCCGCTGCTGGTTCTGTTGGCGGCTATGTCGGCCAGATTGCCAAATCTCTTGGCTGCCGCGTTGTTGGCATCGCAGGCGGTAAGGAGAAATGCGATTGGGTCATGGAGCAGTTCGGCTTTGACGCTTGTATCGACTACCGCGCCGATGGATTGTTCAAAGCCTTGCGCGCTGCATGCCCTGAAGGTGTGGACGTATATTTTGACAACGTCGGCGGCACCATTCTCGAAACCGCGCTCAACCTGATGAACGAGCGTGGCCGCGTGGTGTGCTGTGGCGCGATCAGCCAATATGAAAGCACCGCCCCGACAGGCCCGCGCAACCTGCCCGGAGCAATTGTGGTCAAACGCCTGCGGATGGAAGGTTTCATCGTCATGGACTGGGCGCACAACGACGCAAAAGCGATCCGCGCTATGCAGGGTATGATGGAGCGTGGACAGTTGAAAGTTACAGAAGACATCGTCGAGGGGCTTGAGAACGCGCCAAGCGCACTGATCGGTTTGCTCAACGGAGACAATAAGGGCAAGCGTATGGTGCGCGTGTCTGCTGACCCCACATAATCCAAAATGAGGAGAGCGCGTATGTCCGCCCTACAAGATGCCCTGACTGCCAGCGAAAAACTCATCGGGACAGAAGTCGGTGTGTCTAACTGGATTACCGTCGATCAAAAGATGATCGACGATTTTGCCAAGACGACCCATGACGAGCAATGGATTCACGTCGATCCTGAACGCGCCGCTGCCGAGACACCCTTCGGTGGGGCAATCGCCCATGGTTTCCTGACGCTGTCGCTTGCCAGCCGCTTTGCCTATGATTGTTTTGACATGCTGCCGGGTCAGGCGATGGGCATCAACTATGGCATGAACAAGCTGCGGTTTTTGAAACCTGTTGTTGCAGGCAGCCGACTGCGCGGGCGTTTCACATTGCAAAAAGTGACGGCCAAAGGCCCGACAAACATGCTGCGAGAGAACCTTCTCACAATCGAGATCGAGGGCGAGGCAACACCTGCTCTTATCGCAGAATGGTTGGGTTTGGCCGTATTTGAAGACTGAAGAAGCTGTCCTGACCTATTGCATGGGTCAGGACCATCACGGATTAAACGACCATGCAAAAATCGGCGCATTCGGGCCCACTGACTTGGCCTATGATGTTGCGGTCCGCCGCCTGTTGCTGTTCAGCCTCTCGCGCGCAGATCCGAGTGAGCGTTGCACACAAGATTGATCAAATGCTGACCCTTCATCATCCGCCCGACCCGTTAGAGCCATCACAGCGATACTGCCCGACGCAAACCGCATGGATCAAAACCTAGTTGGTCGCGTTGAACGTAAACAGCTGTTGATCATCCAATTTATACCCGTCAATCAAACGCGCCGCGCGCGGACCGCTCAGCCATGCCTCCAGCTTGGCTGCAAGCGCTGCTTTCACATGTGGGTGGCGCATCGCACTGACCGGCAGATAGGCGTATTGGTTGAACAACGCGGCATCGCCCTCAAACACAATAGCCAGGTCGCCCTTGTTCTTGAAATTAAGCCAGCTTGCTCGGTCCGTCAGAATATAAGCCCGCAACGCAGAAGCAGTATTGAGCGCCGCGCCCATGCCAGCACCAACAGCTTTGTACCAGTCACCATTTTGTGCAGGGTCCAGATCTGCTGCGCGCCACAATCCAAGCTCGGTTTTATGTGTGCCACTGTCATCACCTCGGCTGACAAACAATGCTTGATCAGATGCAATACGTTCCAAGGCAACAGATGCAGAAGACGCCTCGGCCAATTGTGCCGGATCATCCGCGGGACCAACAATCACAAAATCATTATACATAATCTCGCGTCGATGCGGCGCGTAGCCTTGGGCAACAAACGCTTCCTCGGCTGTACGGCTGTGGACCAGAATTGCGTCCACATCGCCAGCCTGCCCAAGCTTGATCGCCTGCCCCGTGCCTACCACCAAAAGCTGTACTTCAAGTCCAAGGTCATCTGCGATGGCAGGCAGCAACACCTCTGCTAAACCAGAATTATGAAAAGAGGTTGTGACAGCCATCCGCATCACTTCTTCCGCCGCAACTGCCGAAGTCCAGACTGCGCAAACCATTGCAAAAATGAGGTGCTTCATTCCACGATATCTCCTCTTAGGAACGCTTGGGCCTGCACGCTGGCAGGGGTGTCAAAAAATTGGGCAGCACTGGCCTGTTCGTGAATTTTGCCATGCATCATGAACAGCACTTCATCCGCAAGTCTGCGTGCCTGCCCCAAATCGTGAGTGGACAAGATCAGCCGAGTGCCAGCCATGCGGGCCTGCTGCAAAACGCTCTCAACTTCACGCGTTGCGCGCCCATCCAGCGCCGCAGTCGGCTCATCCAAAAACAACAATTCAGGCTCTGAAATCATAGCACGCGCAAGTGCAAGTTTTTGCTGCTCGCCTCCTGATAGGCTTGTTGCGCTTTGCTCCAGCATCGCTTCCAGCCCCACGCGCACAGCCCAATCTTCAGCCCTTTTGCATGCTGTCGCTTTCTCAACTCCTCTGGTCCGCAAAGGATAAATCAAATTCTCCAGAACGCTTCGGCGCAACATAACCGGACGCTGGAAAACAAAGCCTTGGGCGCGTTGCGCTTGGGCGGCATCACATGCCCAAGCGATACTCCCTTCCGTCAGACGGGCCGAACCGTGCAGCAGACGCAACAGACTGGTTTTACCAGAGCCATTTGGCCCCATCACGACCGTGGCCCCTGCCCCGCCCAACTCCAGATCGACAGGGCCAACCAAACGCCTGCCGCGCCGCACAGTTGCCGCACCCCGTACCTTAAGCGGAAACAAACTCACCACCTGCCCTCCCGTTCGGTCCGGCTTAGCCAGTGGATCGAGAGATTAACCATAATCGCAAGCCCCACCAGAATGATCCCGAGCCCCAGAGCCAGAGCAAAATCACCCTTACCTGTCTCCAAGGCGATTGCGGTGGTGAGAACGCGTGTCGCATTGTCGATATTTCCACCCACAATCATGATTGCGCCGACCTCGCCAATGGCGCGGCCAAATCCTGCCAATGCTGCCGTCAGCAAAGCGCGCCGCGCATCCCACAAAAGGGTCCGCATTTTTTGGCCCTGCGTGACATTCATTGAAATGAGCAAATCGTGATATTCGCTCCAAAGATCGCGCAGCGACTGGTGAGCGATGCTGGCGATAAGCGGGACAATAATAATTACTTGGGCGATAATCATTGCAGTAGGGGTAAACAACAGCCCCAACACCCCGAAAGGGCCAGAGCGCGAGAGCAGGACATAAACAACAAGCCCTACAACCACGGGCGGCAAACCCATCAGGGCATTCAGTACCGCTATCACGCCACGGCGCCAGCGAAACCGCCGCACTGCCAGGAACGCCGCCAAAGGCAACGCGATCGCAGACCCTATGACCAGCGCACTGAGCGTTACTTGCAGCGAGCGCAATGTGATCTGCACCAGATCACTGTCCAGCGTGACAAGCAGCCGAACCGCCTCTGATAAACCTGCCCATAAATCGCCCACTGCGCGCACCACTTCTGTGACGTGATCGTCCACCGCAGACCCTAACGGCAGTGCGCAACCGCCGCAGCCGAAAAAGCGGCGTAGCAGCGCGCAATACCGCCAGCAGAGCCACAGTCATTACTGGGCCTCTGGCGGATGATTGCTGCGGCTAATCGAAAGAGGCGAGCAAATCCATCGCAGTGACGTGATCAAATTGAACGTGGGAAATCATCAATGCTTCGGCCTCATCACTGCGTCTGTCGAGAATCGCCTCGGCTATCTCGGCGTGTTCTGTGGCCGAAGCACCAATGGCCCCGACCGTGCGATAGCGGGCGCGGTAATAAGCCATCAATTTGCGGGCATTGGATTTGATCATCTCCAGCAAAAACGGATTGCCTGACGCCTCACCCACCAACCGGTGAAAATCAAGGTTCAGCTGGTAATAGTCGTTAGGCTGACCATCAACATGCGTGCGGTGGTGAAGCGCACATGCATCCACCACTTCGCGCAATGCTGCTCCGCGCGCGGGCGACAACCGCCTTGCTGCAAGGCCCGCCGCCTGCCCTTCCAGCCGTGCATGCACTTCAAGGATCGCCAGAAACTCCTCCAGCGTGGGCTTGAACACGACCACCCCTTTGCGCGGCTGGCGGATCACCAGCCCCTGCGCCTCCAACTGCAACAAAGCCTCACGCAAGGGAGTGCGCGAAATAGCCAGTTCCGCGATCAGCGCGTCTTCTGCGATTATATCACCGGGATGCAGAAACCCCGCGTCGATTTTTGCCAGAATAGTCTCGACCACCATCTGGCTTTGGACGCCCAAGCTCTACGCCGCCGGAACAGTAAGTAAAATACCGTCAAGCTCGGCTGTCATCTTGACCTGACAGGACAGGCGGCTGGCATCGGTCCGCTCGACATCAGTGGCATCCAGCATTGCATCCTCGAAAGTACCAATTTCTCCCAGCTTGGCCGCCCATGCAGCATCAACAAAGACGTGGCAGGTGGCACAAGATAAGCACCCCCCACAGGCCCCTTCGATATCGGGAATATCGTTTTCTACGGCTGCTTCCATCAGATTAAGGCCCTCAGCCACATCAGCTGTTTTGATGCTGCCATCTGGCAGGGTCCATGTGGCTTTCATTTCGGTATCCTCACAAAAATGGAATATAGAAATCACGCAGGGCAGTGTGATCAAGGTTGGCAGTCTTCTCGACCTCGGCTTCGCGCATAAACAGTTGGTTGTCGACCAGCATTCGCCCCACAGCATCACCAAGGGCAGCATCAGCCGACAGATCAGCGATTGCGCCTGTCAGATCAGCGGCAACACCTTCGGTTGCGTCTGTCAATTCAAACCCGTCACCAGTCTCGGCGGCGGGCAGAGCGTAGCCATTTTCAACACCCAGCAGCGCTGCGTGCAAAACTGCCGCAACCGCGATGTATGGATTGGCAGAGGCATCTGCCATCCGGTGCTCTAGCCGCGATTTGGTACCGCCTTCGGCACTGACACGGGTGGTCACATTGCGGTGGTCCCCGCCCCAGTTGCGCCAATATCCGGACAGGCTGGCAGGTTGTAATCGTTTGTAGCTGAGAGCTGTTGGTGCGACCAGTGCGGCTAACCCGCGGTGGTGGTGCACCAACCCCGCCACGCAGCCACGCGCCAGATCATTCATGTGATCAGGACCACTCTTGCCATCCATACTCAGCGCGTTGTTTCCATTTGCGTCGATAAAGGAGAAATTGATGTGCATCCCCGACCCGCCCGCCTCTTCTATCGGTTTGGGCAGAAAGCTGAGGATGATCCCGTGTTCTAGCGCGACTTCGCGGGCCAGCAGACGGAATAAAATGATGTCGTCGACCGCTTTGAGCGCGTCATCAAAACTTAGGGTGTATTCGAATTGAGGCGCGTCATACTCGGCAGTGATCATGTCGAGGTTGAAGCCCAAAGCGCTCGCCCGATCCCATATAGCATCGTTGAATCCGCGTGGATCTGTTGTTGGCCCCGTACCATACACAACAGCACCCGGCGCATCGTAGGGCACCAGCGTTCCGTCATCTGCACGCTGAAAAGCAAAAGCTTCAAGCTCGATGCCAATTTTCGGGGTCAGCCCTTTGTCAGCCCACGCTGCAATCGCACGTTTCAACGCACCACGCGGGCAGACCTGCAAGGCAGACCCGCTTTGATCATAGAGATCGCCCAACACAATTTTGGTACCAGCATGCCAGCTGTCGCGGATATCGGCCGCATGCCAGCGCAGCTCCATATCTGGCAAACCCTCCAGCATCATTGATCCGGGGGACGGCAACAAATCACGATCAAAATGCACCCCAAAAGTAGAGCGACAAAACCGCGTGTCATCATCGCCAATTTTGGACGCAGGCAAATATTTGCCTCGAATAAGACTGAGGTGATCACAAAAAATAGCACGCAGGCGGTCAGTCATGGGCAGGCTCCTTCAGGACAGATGAACAGTGACAGGCAAGGATTTTATCCCCCCCACAAAATTTGATCGCAAAAACTGGTGCGGGCCAGAAGCCTCGATTCCCGTAATGCGCTTGGCCAGTTCTTCAAACAACACGCGCACTTCGAGACGGGCAAGCCACATCCCCAAGCAGATATGCGGCCCCCCCTGCCCGAACGACAGATGCTTGTTGGGGCTGCGCGCCAGATCAACGTGGAACGGACGATCAAATGCCGCATCATCACGGTTACCCGAAGCGAACCAGTAAACAACCTTGTCACCTTGCTTGACAGTCTTGCCGTGCATCTCGAAGTCGCGCATCGCCGTGCGACGGAAATAAAGGGCAGGTGTCGCCCAGCGTATTATCTCGTCAGGCGCAGTTCCCCAGATATCGCCCTGCTGCATCTGCCGCAGCAATTCGGGCTGATGGCACATGGCCTGCAGACCCGCAGCGATGGAGTAACGTGTGGTATCATTGCCCGCCGCGACCAGCAGACAAAAAAAGTTCCGAAACTCGGTATCCGAAATAACGCTGCCGTCAGGGCCGGGCTGCAAGATAAGATGCAATATCCCGTCCGTATCTCCCGCCGCGTTTTTACGTGCCATCAGGTCTTTTGCATAGGCATACAGTTCTGCTCCTGCCGGTGAATTGAAAGGCATCAAGCGGAATTCGTCGGTGGTCATCTTATCAAGCACATGATCGGTAAAATCAGGGTCTGTGTTGGCAATCAGCGCGTCCCCTTTTTCCACCAGCCATGGCAGATCTTCCTCCGGGGTACCCAGAATGCGGCCCAGCATGCGCATGGGTAATTCGCGGGCAATCCGTTTGGTCGCATCGAAAGTGCCGAGCGGCAAAACATCATCCAGTATTTCAACGCAGATAGTCCGTATCTGCTCCTCGAACCCTGCGATCACTCCTTTGGAAAAGGCTCGTGCCACCTTGATACGGGCATTCATATGATCGCGCCCATCAGTTTCCTGAAAGGTACGCCGTGCGATTACTTCTTCGGGTGATTGATCCTCGATCCTGATACCGTGGGCTGACGACAGCAGCTCTGTTTGGCGATTGAGCGCAAGGATGTCTTCGTGCCGCGTAACAGACCAGAAACCGGCCCCCTGTGCATAGGGTGTCCAGCTAATTGGATCATCTCTGCGCAGGCGTGCAAATGTGTTGTGCGGAGCGCCATTGGCAAAGCTGTCATGGGAAGACAGATCGGCCTGCCCGTCATCAACCGGGTTCCAGATGGTCATCCTCGCCTACCCTTTCAAAAATTATATTTATGTCTCCCAAAAATATACTATGGTCGATTATTAACATGTAAAGGAAAAACTATGCATCTGGCTATTTTGATGGCGAACACGGATGAAAGCGCCTTTGCACAGGCGCATCCGGATGACGGTGAAAAATTCACGGCACTACTGCACAGTGTTCGACCAGATTGGCAGATCGATGTCTTTTCGGTGAAAGACAATATCTTCCCGTCGTCGCTAGATTTTGACGGGCTGCTTGTAACAGGCAGTCCTGCCTCAGTGCACGACGACAGGCCATGGATCGCTCCATTAGAAGCACTCGTGCGCGACGCGGTCAGGCGGAAAATCCCCATGTTTGGTGCGTGTTTTGGCCACCAGATTATCGCAAAAGCACTTGGTGCGACCGTAGAGGACAATCCTGATGGATGGGTATTGGGCCGTATAGAGACTACTTTTCTAGCAAGCGGAAAGCGGGTACCCATCTATGCCGCGCATACAGAACAGGTCACGTCCCTACCGATCGGTGCGCGGCCCATGGCCCATTCGGTTGGGTGCCCCATCGCGGGCTTTGCAATCGAAGATCATGTGCTGACCACACAATATCATCCCGAAATGTCGCAAGCGTTTGTAGCGGCTTTGCTGCTAGCGTTTTCCGACGACATTGGGCAAGAGGTTACTGCCAAGGCTGCAACAACCCTTACACAAGAAACAGATCGCTATGCGCTCGCTGAGTGGATTGCGACATTCTTTGAACGCACATAGCTATAGGGTTATGATGACTTCGGAAATTTCGGCATCTACCGCCTGACAAGCGAACAGGACCCGCCCGATCAAATGGGTTTGTACATAAGCACCGTGAAAGCGACTCGGTGCTCGGAGAGTCAAACGTCCTCCTACTCGGTTAACCCGCTCCAAGGCGCGCAGCCAACTCCCATAGA
>NZ_CANNBM010000010.1 GCF_947502895.1 uncultured Sulfitobacter sp. | reverse complement strand
TTTATCGCATGATAGATATAGCCAAATTCAAATATAGAGACAGCATATGACCGCCCAGAAAACAATCCTTCGCGCGCTTGCCGGCGAGACACTTCCCACGCCGCCGATCTGGATGATGCGTCAGGCGGGTCGCTATCTGCCGGAATACCGCGCAACGCGCGCCCAAGCAGGTGATTTTCTCAAGCTTTGCTATAATCCCGAATTGGCAGCCGAAGTGACGCTCCAGCCGATTCGACGCTACGGATTTGACGCGGCTATCCTGTTCGCCGACATTTTGCTGGTCCCCCAAGCCTTGGGCGCGGACCTTTGGTTCGTCACTGGCGAAGGACCGCGCCTGTCTACGATCACCACGCAGGCCGAACTGGACAAGCTGGTTCCAGCAGATGCGATCCACGACCACCTGTCTCCTGTATATGAGACTGTAAAAATCCTGTCCCGCGAATTGCCCTCCGAGACGACACTCATCGGGTTTGCCGGCGCACCATGGACGGTAGCCACCTATATGATCGCGGGGCAGGGCACGCCCGATCAAGGGCCCGCACACAAACTCAAAGCTGAAAACCGCGCCGTGTTCAATAGCCTGATGGAACGGATTACCGACGCAACAATCCACTACATGTCCAAACAGATCGAAGCAGGCGCCGAAGTGGTTAAGATCTTCGACAGTTGGGCCGGATCACTTCAGGGTAACGATTTTATGGACTACTCCATAAAGCCGATGGCCCGGATTACAGCCGCGCTTAAGGAAAAACATCCCGGCGTGCCTGTCATTGCCTTCCCGCGCGGCGCTGGCGAAAAATATGTCGGCACGCATGCGGCAACGGGTGCTGATTGCATCGCTGTAGATGATGGGGTGACCGCCGAATGGGCCGCCGCAAACCTGCAAACAGGCGGCTGCGTTCAGGGCAACCTCAAATCGTCGCATATGGTCTCTGGTGGCGATGCGCTTGTCTCCGAGACACGCCGCACTGTTCAGGCCTTCTCGAAGGGGCCCCACATCTTCAACCTTGGCCACGGCATCACACCCGACGCAGACCCCGAAAATGTACAGCTGATGATCGACACCGTGCGTAACGGCTGATCCTTCTATTTTTCTTGGCCATAAATCCTCCGGGGGCATCCTCCCTTGGGGGAGGATGGGGGCTGGCCCCCTACCCGCCTAGATCGGGTTAGCGGCCGCAAAGGTTTTGAAAAACGCCAAAAACGCGCGGTCAGGATCGCGCGGCGCATCTTTGCCTTTGGCCCAGTCGCGCCACTCGCCCTCCACATGGTAAATATCGTACCCAGGGTAGCGCAGGCGCGCTGTCTCATATGTATCCGGGCGCAGGGCAGCTCCGCGCGCTTCCAGCCAAACGGGACGCGGACGCTGGGGTTGGGCGCGCAGAGCCTCTGCCCGCTCTTTGCTACGTGTCTTGCGTCCTACCTTGGAAAACTCCAGTTCCCGCTCTGCCTCGGCCTCTGATGTCGCGTCTTTGCGCCACCAGCGCAGCTCTACGTGTGTCACCCGCCTGCCCGTCTTGATCGGTGCAACTTCAACCACATAATCGCTCAGCGCACAGACCTCTGATACCGCGGGGTCAATTGCCCGCAATTTGAGGTTCGACCATGAGGTCAGTTTCCCTTTCGGCACCCCCAGGATGCCGCGCAAATCATCGACACTGAATTTCTCCGAGGATTTCCACCGCAGGTTTCCACGCTTTTGTATCATCTCGTACAAAGTCAGCGCGTATTTTGAGCTGAGTGCGAACATAACCTCGCGCTGCAACCGCGCAAAAACGGTGCTGTCTTTGATGATCCGCCGCAACCGTGTCGGAATTTCGTATTCCAGCAAACCGTCGCGCCGTGTCGTCTCGATATTGCCGCCTAACAGTTGTACCCGCTCGATCGCGTCTTCCCCGTCTCGCTGCACTTTGACCTTCACGATAGAGCCCATCAATCGTTCGATCGATTCCCCTACGCGGTCGTTGGAGTTATGGGATCCACGCAGATCAGCCTTGGCTATGACATGTGTCACCGGTTTCTCAATCGCGTCCCACGCGTTCTCCAGCAGTTGATTGTATATCCGGCGGTCCGCAAGCGTCAGGGGCGTGACCTCGACAAGGTCCACCAGCTCTCCAGGTTTAACCAGACTATCTGCATTGGGTCGCGCCGTTATGGTGCGATAGGGTTTTGTTGCCATCTGCTCGCTTACACGCTTATTCTTACTTTTGTAGCTGTTGCTGTGTAAGATACAAGAAAAGTTGCCCATGGGCAATCACCCGAAAAGTAAGGCTTAAAGATCGCATTTTCACCCACCCGATTCGCATCTAACTGTATTCTACAGCTTTTTTCACCTACTCAAAGCACATCGCGGAGACACCCGAAACGTAAGAATTAAACATCGCCCCCAGACGTAATAGATACCGTCCCAACATGTAATTCCATGCGTCCCGATATGTAAGCAAACCCGCCCCTATACGTAAGGTTAGAGCCATATTCAGTAGTGTTTATAGGGGGTTCTGTGACTAGAACATTGAAGACTCTGAAAGAAGAACACAAAGGGGTTTTTCTGATATGGTATTTTAAGGGAATCCTGTCTCTGGGACTTCCAAATTACTATACCTTACATTTTGGGTGTTTGATGGCCAATGGCGCTGAATGAGTGGCCATAGATCGCCCAAAACAGCAAAGTTCCGGCCAATTTGTCAGATACCGCCATTTTCGCGTCTTTTTGTCGTTCTCATCAAATATTCACACTTGAGCATCAAGGCATGGCAGTTCATGATTCGCAGATAATCATAACATGAGGATCTCATGGAGCAGCCCGTACTTCCCCCCGTTACACTTACTGAGCTTGACCAGCTGGCCACCCGTGCTTCGACAGTCATCAACAGATTGCGTGACCGCCTCTTTGCCCCTGGTACTAGCAAAACACTGGATCTGCGCTTTACCGTGCGAAAGGCCGCAGCGATGGTAGGGCGCAGCGATAAACTGATCCGCGATGCAGAGGCAGACGGTCGCTTGCCCGCACCTCAGAAAGACCCACAGACAAAGCGGCGCACTGGCTATAGCCTCGCACAGGTCAATGAGATGCGGCGCGTGTTTGGCACCCTGCCCCACCGCAGCGACGATGATCCTGCGATGGTCCTTGCCGTGCAGAATTTTAAAGGGGGCGTTGGCAAGTCCACGATGGTTTGCCACCTTGCGCAGTTCCTTGCACTCAAAGGATATCGGGTATGTGTGATTGATTGCGACAGTCAGGCCAGCACGACCAGCGTCTTTGGCCTCAACCCCGATATTGACGTGGATGAAGAGGAGGAGACGCTCTATCCCTTCTTCCGGCATGGTGGGCCAAAGACGCTGCATTATGCCCTGCGTGGCACCTACTGGCCGGGTATTGCCCTGATCCCTGCGAACCTTGGGCTGTATGATGCCGAATATGAATTTGCCGCCCGTATGGCCCGCGACCAGACCTTTGTGCTCGACCGTTTGCGCGACGGTATTGATAGCATCAAAGACGAATTTGATGTGATCCTGCTGGATCCGCCCCCTGCCCTTGGCATGCTGTCGCTGTCGGTACTGCGCGCAGCCAATGCGATTGTTATCCCTGCCCCCCCAAACAACATTGATTTCGGCTCTACCGCGCATTTTCTGAAAATGATGGGTGCAACACTTAGTGAGCTGGCGCGCGCGGGGGGTGCGCGCGATTATGCTTTTATTAAAATTCTCGCGACAAAGATGAACGACAGCAAATCCGCCCATCAGGCGATCAAGCGGATGATGGATGCGGTCTTTCCGCTGGATATGCTGAACGCGGTGCTGAAAGACAGTGCCGAGATCGACAATGCTGCGGCCAATCTGGCCACGGTGTACGAATTGACGGGGCCTGCCACGCGCACGGACACACATAAACGCTGTCGCGCCTACCTTGACGCGGTCAACAGCGAGATTGAGCTGCTGATCCGTAAGACATGGCCAAGCCACCACAAGAACCTGCGTAAGGAGGGACTGCTATGAGCAAGAAACATGACGCCATTTTTGACGATGTGCTAAGCGATCTGGACACACCTGCACAACCACAGGCGCGCGAATCTGCGCGGTTCCTCAAGCGTTCAACCACTATCAACGACCGCCTGTCGGGTGAGTTGGAAGAGAAGACCTTGCGCTGGGTGGATCCGTCCGAATGCCGCATGTGGGAGCGTCACAACCGTGATTACGAGTTGCTGAACGAGGAAAACTGCCGCGATCTGATTGATGGTATTCGCGCACAGGGACGGCAGGAATTTCCAGCCATTGTTCGGCCCATTGATGACCCTGAATATAAATACGAGGTAATCTGTGGTGCGCGCAGGCACTTTGCCGTCAGCTGGCTGCGGGCCAACAATTACACCCAGTTCAAATATCTGATTGAAGCGCGTGAGATGACAGATGAGGAGGCATTCCGCCTTGCTGACATCGAAAACCGCGAGCGTGAGGACATCAGCGATTACGAGCGTGCGATTGATTACGCAGATGCCATTGCGCGCTATTATGGTGGCAAGCAAAAAGCGATGGCAGAGCGGTTGGAGGTCAGTCAGCCGTGGCTGTCGCGCTATCTGGCGCTGGCATCGCTGCCCGACCAGATTGTCGGTGCATTCCCGTCTATTCGCGATATCAAGGAACGCCACGCGCGTGACCTCAAACCTCTTTTGGCGCGTCCTGCAACAGCTGAACCAGTGATGGCCCAAGCTGCACGGATCGGGGCGCAGCAGCAATCAGCCCGCAACGGGCGCGGCCCCTTTATCGATCCTATGGATGTCGTTAAGCAGTTGCGCCAAGCGGCCGAAGCGCCCAAGGCCAAACCGGCCCGCAAACCTGACGAGGCGATCTATCGCAGAACTGCGGGGGAGAAGGGCATCACCGCGCGCAAGCGGGGTCGCAAGTACCAGCTTGAGTTTGAGGACAACCTGTCAGAGGCAAGCCTGCGCGGTGCGTTTGATGCATTTGTGAAGTCGCGCTTCAACTAAGCGGTTGCCCATGGGCAATTATTGCACAATGCATTGAAAAAATTAAAAAATTTAGGTATGCGGCGTGATATCTGCCAAATAGGCAAGGATCAGCGCCGCAATCTGCTCTGGCGCTTCC
Organism: uncultured Sulfitobacter sp.; assembly: GCF_947502895.1. Taxonomy (GTDB): domain Bacteria; phylum Pseudomonadota; class Alphaproteobacteria; order Rhodobacterales; family Rhodobacteraceae; genus Sulfitobacter. The sequence goes on along the minus strand of NZ_CANNBM010000010.1, from coordinate 49,703 downwards.
TCATGGGCAAGGTGGCCTAGATCGGGTAGCTCGCTATGGCGCAGTCCTGTCACACGCTCTGCAATCTGTTTGGATGTGGCGGCGGGCACTGCGCGGTCATTCGCAGCAGCGATCAACAGACCTTGTGCATCGCTTTGGGGTAGGCGTGATAACAGCGGGTTCAAGTCCCATTGGGCCATCATCTGAAGGGTTGCGTTTACATGACTGCGGTCACTCACCAGCGCACCGTAATGCCGCAAGTCGTCCGCGGGCAGTTTCGATCCGGTTCCGTCAATCAACCGCTGTACCGAACGCGGGTTGCCAGACGAGGCGGTGAACAGCCCTGCCACACCGGGCATCATTGCCAGCGCCTTGGCCATAAGTGGAAACATCAGACCTGCGACACCTTCAAAATTCGACAGTGCCGCGTTGATGCCGATGACATGCGGTGCAGGGGCGGGCAGGCGGGGCGCTAGATCAAACGCTACAGCGGCTCCTGCGGAATGGCCGATAATCGCTTGCGGGTGCCAGTCTTGGTCAGCGCAGAGCAGTGCGATATCCTCCGCCATAAACTCCAGCCCGCAGCGGGCCTGTGCGCCCAAACGGGTAAAACCCTGACCGGGCAGATCGATGGCCACAACGCGGTGCGTGGGGGTGAGCAGGGGGATCAGATGGCGAAAGCTCTGCGTGCTGCCGCCCGCCCCATGCAGCAACAATAGCAACGGGCCGGTGCCTGCATCCTGTATGTGCCATTTGTGCGGTTTGCACAGAACAAAGCTGGATGTGTCGGCATGGGGCCAGTTGCTCTTATGCTGTTGCCAGTCCACGGCCTAGCCCTCCAGTGTAGAGGAAACGGCGTCCGACAGGCTGTGCGCATTGGCGCGGGGCAGGGCGATATAGGTGCCACCCGTGATGTCGGCGATACGGGCAAGTGCTGCTTCGGGGCGACGGCCTGTGTCGATGATGATTGTCTCTGACCCACTATTACGCATGGCCTGCGCAGCGGCTTGGGCATCTGCTGTCGCGGCAGTGCGGTTTGCGGTGCCATCAAGTGCCATGTTGGCGCGCCCGTCTGTCAGGACGATAACGGTGGGTGTCAGGCCCCTGCGCAGGGCTTGTTCTGCCATTGTATGTGCCGCCACCAGCCCTGCAGCCAGCGGCGTTGCACCGCCGCCCGGCAGATCGGCCAGTTTGCGTTTGGTCTGCACCAGAGAACGGGTCGGCTCCAGCAAGACCTCTGCCTGCGCGCCACGGAAGGCAATCAGTGCCACGTGATCGCGCCGCGCATAGGCTTGGCCCAACAGCAACTCAATCGCGCCTTTCGCCTCACCCATGCGGGCCATCGCGGCAGATCCCGAGGCATCTACCGCGAAAATCAATACGCGGTCCGACATATCCACATATCGTTTATAGCGCAGATCGCTGTGGCGAATGATCGGGCCGGTGCGTTGGGGTGCGTCGCGTTTGCGCAGGGTTTGCCAAGGTACGGCAGCACGCAGCGTAGCGATCAGATCAACACGGCCCTTTGCCGCGCCGCCGTCGCGCGCGGGAAGGGGGCGACCGCGCCTGTTACCGATTTTTTTCCGCCCTGCGCCGCTGCCTGTGGCGGTGCGGGGGCCTGTATTTGCCCTCAGATTGTCCAATATATCGGGCGGAAGCATTGCGAGCACGGTATCTAGCAGCATGTCCTGCGGCAGCGCGTCTTGCGGCAACGCTTCGGGGGGCGTGTCAGCGCTATCGGGTGGTGGCGTGTCGTCGGGGGTGTCTTGCGGGCTTTCATCGGCAGGCAATTGTGTGGCGCGGTGGGCGAATACCAATGCAACAGCAGCGGCCACATCTTCGTCTGTTGTCTCCCTGCGTCCGTTCAGCGCCGCGTGGGCCTTGGCCGCACGCAGGGCAAACCCTACGGCCCGCAGGCTGACGATGCCCAGCCGTACCGCCAGCATCACCAGTGTATCTGCCAGATCGTCAGGCGCACGAACGCGGCCCAAAGGCGCAGGCTGCGGCCATGCGGGGGGCGGTGTAATATCCCCAAGCGCGCATTCGTTTAGATCGACGCGAAAAGCAAGGCGGTCCGCGAGGGCAGGGGGCAAGGTCTCCTCCTCAATCCCCTCGTCCAGCGCGATCAATGTGTTGCCTGCCTGCGCATCCAGCACGGCGGCGAGGCGGGCAGCTGCATAGGGGTCCGTCCGTTCGGCCATAGCAAGAATAAAAGGGCCGGCGCGTGCCAGCAGACCGCGCGTTTCTGTCAAAGTGCCGGATGAAAGCGTGGCAGATACATCAATGCCGCCGTCCAGCGCATCGGCGGTCATTGCGGGGTGCAGGCGGGTGCTGTCGGGCAGCACTGCTGTTACTGCATCCCGAACAGCACTTGCGCGGGCACGTATGACGATGCCGCCCAAAGCAGGGTCCAGCGCCAGCAGCGCGAGGGCCGTATAAGCTCGGGCGAACGGCTCCATCAGGCGCCGAGTGTTTCTTCTACGATGCGTGCCACGCGGGTGCCTGTGCCTGCATCATCCAGCGGATCGCGGCGCATACGGTGGCGCAAGGCCAAAGCAGCGACATCGCGGATATGTCCCCGTGTTAGAGCCGTATCATCGCGGAACGCCGCATAAGCGCGCGCGGCCTTGAGCAGCGTCAACTCCCCCCGCAATCCGTCAGAACCGAGGGCGATGCACAGCTCTGCCACGTCACGCAGGCTTTGCTCGGGGGTGGTGAGTTTTTTCAGCGACAGACGCGCGGCAATGATCTGGTCGCGCAGCATACCGTCCTCGGCCTGCCAGCGTACCATAAAGGCGGCATTATCGTTTTCGTACGCATCGCGGCGTTTGATCACTTCGATCCGCTGGTCAATATCGGTGGGAGAGGCGACATCGACAGACAGGCCAAAACGGTCCAGCAGTTGGGGCCGCAACTCTCCTTCTTCGGGGTTGCCGGAGCCGACAAGTACAAACCGCGCCGCATGGCGGATCGACAAGCCTTCCCGCTCAACCACATTTTCGCCCGATTGCGCAACGTCAAGCAGCAGATCAACGATATGATCCTCTAGCAGGTTCACCTCGTCGATATACAGGTATCCACGGTTGGCACGTGCCAGCAGGCCCGGTTGAAACGCCTTTTCTCCGTTGCTTAGTGCTTTTTCGATGTCCAGCGCGCCTGTCACGCGGTCCTCTGATGCGCCAAGCGGCAAATCAACCACTGGAGTAGGGATCTCATGCAGTGTATCAGTCTCTAAATTAGCCCAATCGGGACAATCGGCAGGCTTGGCCGCGTTGACGGGGCAGCCTTTGACGGCGGTTATAGGCGGCAACAGGGCGGCCAGCGCACGGACGGCGGTGGATTTGCCTGTGCCACGGTCGCCAAACACCAATACCCCGCCGATGCTGGGGTCAATCGCTGTCAGGATCATCGCGCGCTTCATGTCTTCTTGGCCCACGATGGCGGAAAAGGGGAAGGGCTGTTTCATGGGGTATCTTTCGGTGCGAGTGGGGATGCCCCGCCCCATGTGCCGCGGTCGGACACAAGGGAAAAGCGGGCATAAAGTTCTTCGGAGAACCAGCCATCGCTGCGCACGGCCTTGATGGCCTCTGCATGCGGGCCGGTGCGGGCAAAATTGTTCATGGCGGCAGCGTTGGGCCAGATGGAGAATGTCACTTGATGAACCAGCGGTTTTTCACCGATGCCGAGTTTGAACAGCACCGAAGGGTCGGTGCCGATCACAGCAGATATGTTTGGCACGCGTCCCCAGAACCGTCTTGCCATACCCGGCTTTACACTGGCGCGGGTAAGGGCGGCGATGGGGCCGTTGGCGGGTGCGTTTACGGGAACAAACGGTTGCACCCCTGCCCAATCACCGCGCGCCGAAGTGGGCGACATGTAAACTGTCCAGTCTTCGACCGATTTGGCGCGGTAGCGTGCAAAAACGCCACGCGCGGTCTCTCGTTCGGCGGTTTGGGCATCGGGCCATGTAGCGAGTATTGCATAGACAGACAGATTCGGTTTGGGCGTGAACCCTTCGCCGGTGCCAGAGCCACAGAGCTTCCAGAATCCGATGTCGGGAGTGCGTGCCATTGGCCTGCGTGCAAGGCCCATCATCGCAAACGCCCATAGGCGTGCGGTGGTGCTGCCAAAACGGAAAAAGCTGAGGCTAACAACTTGTTGCACGTATCTGAATCCCTAATCTGTCTAGTTAGGTTGACATAATTTTGCACGTTAGGAAAGGGTGTACACTTAAGTGCACACAAAGATTGTAAATCAAACTAGACAGTTGTAGCCTGATCCTATGATAGATTCACAAAACCTCCCCGACAATCGTGCCATCGTTATTGGCGCAGGCCTTGGCGGCCTTGCCGCTGCGATGCGACTGGGGGCAAAGGGCTATGCCGTTACTGTTCTCGACAGGTTGGACCGCACCGGCGGGCGCGGCTCCTCCATCAGCCAGCGGGGCCATCGGTTTGATCTGGGGCCGACGATTGTAACCGTGCCGCAGGTGTTCGAATCCCTCTGGGCCGACTGTGGCCGTGATTTCCGCGCTGATGTTGATCTGCGCCCGCTTGATCCTTTTTATGAAATCCGCTGGCCGGACGGGACCAAGTTTGAGGCCTGCGGGGATGATGCGCGTATGTTCGCAGAAGTTGAAAAGATCAGCCCGCGTGATCTCAAGGGGTATAAGCGGTTTCTCAAGGATAGCCATGCGCGATACGTCGTAGGCTTTGAAGGAATGGTTGCAAAACCGATGCACCGCATCTGGGAGACAATCAAGGTTCTGCCCAAATTTGCGATGCTGCGGGCAGATCGTTCGATCTATGCCCATGCGGCGTCCCGCGTGAAAGATGAAAAGCTGCGCATGGCGCTGTCGTTCCACCCGCTGTTCATTGGTGGCGATCCAGCGCATGTGACCTCGATGTACGCGCTGGTTGCGCATCTTGAGAAAGAATACGGCGTGCATTACGCCATGGGTGGCGTGCAGGCCATTGCCGACGCCATGGCTGGCGTGATCCGCGCGCAGGGTGGCATCATCCGCCACGGTGTCGAGGCGGACGAGATTATCGTCGCAAACGGTGCCGCCAAATCCGTGACCCTGACCAATGGTGAAGTGCTGGATGCCCCCCTGATCGTGAGCAATGCAGATGCGGGACATACTTATGCCCATCTGATGCGGAACTTTAAGAAAAAGCGTTGGACCGCGCCCAAGCTGCGGCGTAAACGGTGGTCGATGGGCCTGTATGTCTGGTATTTCGGCACCAAAGGCACGGCGCAAGCCTGGCCTGATATGGGCCATCATACCATTGTGAACGGCCCCCGCTTTACCGGATTGCTGCGCGACATCTTTATGCGAGGCAAGCTGTGCGATGACATGAGCCTGTATATCCACCGCCCCTCCGTGACAGACCCGACGGCGGCACCCGCCGGTGATGATACGTTCTATGTATTGTCGCCTGTGCCGAACCTTGCGTGGGACAATGCGGTGGATTGGAAAACCCAAGAGCCGAAATACCGCGAACTGGTTGCCGCCGAGATTGAAAAGCAGATGCCGGGTTTCCGCGACAAGATCACGACCGAGCTGGTCTTTACCCCCGAAGATTTCCGCGATCGCTATCTCAGCCCGCATGGTGCCGGTTTCTCGCTAGAGCCGCGGATTTTGCAATCTGCATGGTTCCGCCCCCATAACGTGAGCGAAGAGGCGCGGGGCCTGTTTTTGGTCGGTGCCGGCACGCACCCCGGCGCGGGCCTGCCCGGAGTGGTGAGCAGTGCCGAGGTATTGGCCAAGCTGGTGCCCGATATGGAGGTTGTGGCCGATGCGCCGCAACTGGCCGCAGAATGATCGCGCCTGCCGATCTCGAACATTGCCGCGCGGTGATCCGTACCGGATCGCTGTCGTTTCATGCCGCATCCAAATTGCTGCCATCGTCGGTGCGTGATCCTGCACTGGCGTTGTATGCCTTTTGCCGTCTGGCCGATGACGAGGTTGACGAGGGCACTGCCAAGGGTGCCGCCGTGATCGCGCTGCAAGAGCGTCTTGATCTGGCCTATGCTGGTACGCCGCAGAACGCCCCAGAAGACCGTGCCTTTGCTGCCATTATCGAACAGTTCGATATGCCGCGGGCCTTGCCCGAGGCCCTGTTGGAAGGGCTGGCATGGGATGCGGTTGAACGCCGTTATCATACGTTGTCTGACGTGCGTGAGTATTCGTCGCGCGTAGCTTCGGCAGTGGGGGCGATGATGTGTGTGCTGATGCGCGTACGGGATGCCGATGCGCTGGCGCGCGCCTGTGATCTGGGTGTTGCGATGCAGCTGACCAATATTGCCCGTGATGTAGGCGAAGACGCGCGCGCGGGCCGTATCTATCTGCCGCTCGACTGGTTGGAGCAAGAGGGGATGAACGTCCCTGATTTCTTTGATGCTCCCGAAGCAACGCCCGAAGTGCGTCGCATGGTCAAACGTCTGTTGGCCGAGGCGCGGCGCCTGTACATCCGGTCTGAGGCCGGCATTAGTGCTTTGCCCGTTGGTGCGCGTACCGGTATCTTCGCAGCCCGCTATATCTATGACGGCATCGGTGGTGCGTTGCGCCGCAACAAACACGATTCGATTAACTTCCGCGCCCGTACAACCAAGGCGCAAAAAATAAAGTTGATCGGCAAAGCAGGGGTGCGTGCCGCGGCAACAATCGCTCTGCCCAGATCTCCCGTAATATTCGCCAAACCCTTGCCAGAGGTCGCTTTTCTGGTGGATGCAGCCGCCGATAACCGCGTTACGACACCCACCCGAATGGATGGCCTGATGGAGGTTATGGCGGAGCTGCGCGCACGCGAGCAGAACCAACGAACGCTTCAAGGGTTGGCCGCAGAGTAAATACACCCCATATCTGCGTCATGGACATATATCTTTTTGCGATTTTCATGCTGGCGTGCTGCGCCGCGGGTGCCACTGGCGCGGTCTTTCAGCCGGGTGATTGGTACAAGACACTTGATAAGCCGTGGTTTACCCCGCCCGATTGGGCGTTCCCCGTTGCTTGGACAACGATTTATTTGCTGATTTCCTTCGCGGGCGCACGTCTGGCTGTGTTGGATGATAACGCTTATGCGATGGCGTTCTGGGCGGCGCAGGCGGCACTCTCCACACTCTGGACGCCACTGTTTTTCGGGCTGCGTCGGATCAAGGGATCGCTGGGCGTTATGGTGCCCTTGTGGCTGAGTGTGCTTGGCTGCCTCGTCACAGCCTTCTCGCTGGATTTTTGGGCAGGCATGGCGTTTGTGCCTTATTTGGTTTGGGTCACTGTCGCGGCTGCGCTGAATTTTGAGATGTGGCGCATGAACCGCGATGTTGTACCGATTACCGTTAACGATATGTAGCACGGATGCTTGGGCGGGTTGCCTGTGGGTGGTTGTATAAAATCTCCTTTACCCGTTTAGTCCTTGGGGAATGACCTAAGGGGACGAGGATCATGGTGATACGGTATCTTGGTGCGCTTTTCATCGCTGTATTTGCACTGGTTGGTGCGGCCAGTGCGCAAATGTCGATCCTGTCCTCGCCCGAGGCAGATACAGGCACGCCGGCCCTGCCTGATCCTCTGACCACCGAGGCCGCGAATGCGCTGATCTCGCGGCTGTCCGATAGTGAAGTACGCGCCCTATTGCTCGACCAGTTGGGAACGCAGGCGGCGCTGGCTGCAAAAACCGAGACAGAGGCCACCGAAGATTTTATCTATCATGCGACGACGGGCGCGTGGCAGTCGGTTGTTACGCCTGTGCAGCGGTTGCCCGATCTGTTTTCGGGACAGGCGCGGGCATTCACAAATTTTTACGAATCCATTGGGGGTGGCAGCGGGGTGCTGCAGCTTCTGGGGTATATGCTGGTGGTGTTCGGCATCGCAGCCCTTGCCGAGATGCTTTTCCGTCGTGCCACGCGCAATTGGCAGATCTTGCCGCCTGCTGATCCTGATAACATCAAACTGCGTGAGACGATGCAACTTTTGGTGCAGCGCCTGACGACGCAAGTGATTGCCGTAGTCATTTTTGTGCTGGTGGCCCGCACCACAGGCAAGCTGATTTTGCCGGAAATGTTCTTTCCCACGGTGCAGCTGGTCGGGATATATCTGATCGGCTTTCCGCGCATGATGCTGGCATTCGCGTTCTTCTTCTTTGCGCCGATGAACCCTGAATACAGGTTGCTGAATGTCACCACACCCATCGCGCGGGCGTTTTGTTTTCACCAGTTCTGGCTGGCCATCTTGATCGGATTTTCCGCTGCGATCCAGGTTTTCAATGCCAACAACGGTGTCCCGCTGGGGGAGTTGCGGCTGGGGTTCTGGCTGAACCTGTCACTGCATATCTATCTGATCGTGATCTTCTGGCGCTACCGCGAGGCGGGTGTGGGAATGATGCGCGGCGCTGACCCTGATGTCACACCGATGGAAGAGCGTGCAGCGCAGCTGTATCCCTATGCCAACATCGCTGTGTTTGTAGTAATGTGGTGGATCATCAACATGGTGGTCAGCTACGGCAACTTTGAGTTGCTGGGCACTGCACCGCACTACAAAACCATGCTGCTGCTGATGTTTGCTCCCGCGATGGATACCGCCATTCGCGGCCTTGTGCGTCATCTGACCCCTGCCATGACCGGCGAAGGGCCCATGGCTGAGCGCGCTTATTACGCCTCCAAACGTGCCTATATCCGTATCGGGCGTGTGGTGATTTTTGCTGTGGTGGTTCTGTCGATCGCCAACTTCTGGGGGATGAGCGCGCGGTCCATTGCCGAGGCAGGCGTGGGCGCGCAGTTTGCCGCCAACATAATCGAATTTCTTATCATCATGTCCATCGGCTATCTGCTGTATGAGGCGGCATCGCTGGTCATCAACCGCAAGCTGGCGGCCGAGCAGACCGCATCGGGCTATGTGCCTGACGAACAGGAAGTGGGCGGTGATGGCGGCGGTGCGGGGGGATCGCGTCTGTCGACAGTGTTGCCGCTGATATTGCTGGTCACGCGAACGGTGATTGTGACGCTGTTTTTGTTGCTGGGCCTCAGCAACATCGGGGTCGATACCACGCCGCTTTTGGCTGGTGCCTCTATCGTTGGTCTGGCCATTGGTTTTGGTGCGCAAAAACTGGTGACTGACGTTGTGTCGGGCGTGTTCTTTCTGGTGGATGATGCGTTTCGCGTGGGCGAATATGTGGACGTGGAGGGGACGATGGGCACGGTCGAGAAAATCTCGATCCGCTCGATGCAGCTGCGTCATCACAAGGGGCCTGTGCATACGATCCCTTATGGCGAGATTCCCAAAGTCACCAATTTCTCACGCGATTGGGTGATTATGAAGCTGCGCTTTACGGTGCCGTTCGACAGTGACCCCATCAAGATCAAAAAGATATTCAAGAAGATCGGTCAGGATCTGATGGCCGCGCCCGAGTTCGAGGGCGATTTCCTGCAACCGTTCAAATCCCAAGGGGTGCTGGAAATTGACGATGTGGGCATGGTGATCCGGGGCAAGTTCATGGCCAAACCGGGCAAGCAGTTCATGATCCGAAAAGAGATTTTCAACCGCGTGAACAAAGATTTCGCCGAGAACGGTCTGGAGTTTGCCCGCCGCGAGGTGCGCGTGGCGCTGCCATCGATGAGCGGGCAACATCTGACTGAAGAGGATAAGCAAGCCATTGCCGCAGCGGCGACGCAATCGGTGCAGGACATCGCGCCCGATGCTGCGGGTGGTAAAGACGGCCAGCGATAGGCCCGCTCAGAACTGCCAGTTGCGCCTGCGCGGCACCCGTACCGCCAGCATCGGTTTCAGCAATGGTTGTTTGTAGCGGTCCAGATCGAGGGCTTCGTGGACGCCTTGCACTGTTTCGCCGTTGACGGTCGTCTCTACCACCGAACGGGAATAGAACGGCGCGTCCAGCATCGGTTTGATCTGGCGTGGCGTGGTGCCTGCATCGGCGCGGGTTTCGCGGCGCAAGGCCCATAGTGTGCGTTTGAATGGTGTGCGGGCGGGTGCGTCTATCAGCTTGGCCTTGCCATTGCGGTCAAAAGCGATTGCCGCATCCAGCGCTGTTCCGTCACGGCGGTTTGCATCATAAAAACATGTGGCGCCGTCACGGGTGGGGTAGCGGCCCCATGTCCAATAGCTGAAATCCTGCTCCAGCGGGCGGGTGCCGAAGTTGGCGTCGAAATAGCCATGCCCGTTCCATTGCCAACCCGGCGCTTCCAGATCAACCCTTATGCGTGAAGAAGGTGCGAAGGGCCGCCAGACATGCGCGCCATCGCGGGTCAGCGGCAGCTCGACGTTTGTGACAGCCTCTGGCGTGATGGTGATCTGGCCTTGCACGCGGCTGATGATCGGGGGTGATGAAATTTCGTTAATGTCGATGACCAGCTGTTCGCCGTTCCAGTACATGGAGGACGGCCCGACCCGCAGCATATCCGGCGTGGCTTGCAAGGCGTTCTCGCCACGGTCGGTCATGGTGAACCTGCCGCCTGCACCGTATGTCGCCACGTTGATGCAGCAGTTGTTTGACGGATTGCCCCGCCCAGACCAGTGATACCAAGGCGAAAAGACCGAGCCGATGAACCCGATGACAGAGATTGCTTTGGTCCCGCAATCGCTTACGCCGTCGACATACCACCATGCGTAGCCGCCTGCTGGGACGTCGAGGTTAAACATAGGTCGCTGATCATCGCCTCTGCCGCAAGCTGGCCGGAGAGCGTGGCCATCGGCACCCCCGCGCCCGGGTGTACCCCGCCCCCCGCCAGATATAGTCCGGGCATTTTTGTCCGTGCTGTCGGGCGGGCAAACGCTGCCATCATCCCCGCTGGGGATCGCCCGTAGAGAGACCCGTTCGATGCCGGAAACAGAGCGTCGAAGTTGCGCGGCCCCGTCAGGGTGCTGATGTCTGGCGCGGGGCTGAAGGTCAGCCCGAAGCGTGCCAGCCTGTTGAAGATCGATGTCTGACATTGCGCGTTCTCCTGTGGGTAAGGGGTGGGGGCATCGGGCGCGGGAGGGGCGTTGAGGATGATCTCGAACCGCTCGGGGCCGTGCGGATGCGCGCCGCCAAAACGGTCCTGCGCACAGATGTATAGGGTGGGGTCGGGCTGGATACCGCCAGCGGCAAGGGGGGCATATTCGCCCTGCGGATTATCGGCGAAAAAGACGTTATGGGCAGCCAGCGGAAAGCCATCGGTGGGTTCGGCGGCAAAAGCTTGCACTTGGGCAGACAGGCTGCGCGGTTCGGTTCCGCTGGGTGCGATGGTATCGGTCAAAGCAGTGCCTAACATCCCGCGGCTCAGCGCGCGCGGATCGCCGTTGAACAGCACGGCGTCGACAGGTGTGCGTCCCGCTTCGGTATGAATGGCGTAGGGGTGGCCTTGGGTTGTCTCTATGCGGGTGACATGCGTGTTGAATTGAAACGTCGCACCCTTTTGTGCCGCCAGTTTTGTGATCGCAGCGGCCAGTTGATGCATCCCGCCTTGTACATGCCAGACACCGCGCCGTTCGGCCTCCCAGATCAGGGACAGCACGGCGGGGGAGGTGGCGGGCAACCCGCCCACGTAGGTGGCATAACGCGCAAAAAGCTGGGCAAGTTTCGGTTCGGAAAAAGCACTGCGCAGCATCCCCGCAAGGGTGTGGTGCGGGGCCATCGCGCGGATCAGCACAGGGTTGCGCAGTACAGCGAGCGTGAGCGAGGCGATGCTGGGGGTCTGTGCGCGCATCATTGGTGCATCGAACCCGTTAAACAGCGTTTCGGCGCGTTTGCAAAAGCGGGTGAAATCCTGCGCGGCGCGCGGGCCAAAGGCATCGCCGATATTTTCAACGCTGGCTGCATGATCTGCCATCAGGTCCAGCGTGGTGCCGTCTGCCCAGAAATGACGCGCCAATAGCGGCTCTTGCAGCAAGGTGACGTGATCGCTGAGCCGTGTACCCACATCGCTGAACAGGGTGTCAAAGACGTGCCTCATGGTCAGTACAGTCGGGCCTGCATCCACTGGACCTGCCACAGTTGGCAGGGTACGCATTTTGCCGCCCGGTGTCGCGTGACGTTCAAAAACCGTGACCTGTGCGCCGCTGTGCGCAAGACGCAGCGCGGCGCTGAGCCCGCCGATTCCCGCTCCGATCACGGCGATATGTGGGTGTTGCTTTATGATGCCATGCTCCGACGGGTGATTGACAAGTGGCTTGAATGTGTCCAGTTTAGTTTACAGTTAGGCTGTCAGCAACAGTTTACATTATAAATCGGACGGCTGAGGAAAAGCATCATGTCATTTGCCAAAAGAATAGACAGCGCAATCATGCAGGCCATCCGCGACGGACAGACCGCGCCCAGCCCCGCCAAACTGGCCGAGGCGCTGCATTACGCCGTCACACCAGGCGGTGCGCGTATCCGCCCTACCATATTGCTAAGCGTTGCTGCCGCCTGCGGGGACCAAAACCCCAAACTGGCCGATGCCGCTGCGACCGCGCTTGAGTTGATGCACTGTGCCTCGCTGGTGCATGATGATTTACCTTGTTTTGATGATGCAGACACGCGCCGCGGCAAGCCTTCGGTGCATAAGGCCTACAGCGAATCACTGGCAGTATTGGTGGGCGACAGCCTGATCATTATGGCCTTCGAGGTGCTGGCCAAAGCTGCTGCTGATGATCCAATGCGCGCCGCTGCGATGATGCGCGTTCTGGCCACCCGCTCGGGCATGCCAAACGGCATTTGCGCGGGGCAGGGATGGGAGAGCGAGAGCGAGATTGATCTGTCCGCCTATCATGCCGCCAAAACTGGCGCGTTGTTTATGGCTGCTACCCAGATGGGTGCCATCGCAGGCGGGCAGGAGGGTGAGCCATGGGAAGAATTAGGCGCGCGAATCGGTGAGGCCTTTCAGGTCGCCGATGATCTGCGTGATGCGCTCTATGATGAAGAAACGCTGGGCAAGCCTGTTGGGCAGGATGACTTGCACGGACGCCCCAACGCTGTGACGCAGTTGGGCGTGGATGGTGCGATCCAGCGGATGCGTGATATTCTGGGGGGGGCCATCGCCTCGATCCCCAAATGCCCTGGCGAAGCGATGCTGGCTGCGATGGTGACAGCGCAGGCCGAGGTGTTGACGCCGATCAAATGGCGCGCAGCACAGGCCGCAAAGATTGCTGGCGAATGAGCGATTCTACCTACACCGGTATAGGCTCACAGCCCACATGGATGAACCGTCTGCTGTCTGGACGCGGCTTTCAGAAATGGGCCGCACAGTTCCCGTTGACCCGCCGCATCGTGCGCCGTGAAGGCGAGGCGATGTTTGATCTGTTGGCAGGGTTTTGCCATTCCCAAGTGCTGTCCGCACTGGTGCAACTGGAGATCCCGCAACAGCTGATGCAAGGGCCGCTGGATGCTGACGCCTTGGCTGCGCAGTCCAGTGTTCCGCCCGAGCGGATGCAAATTCTCTTGCGTGCTGGCGTGGCCTTGGGGGTGCTGAAAACCCGCCGCGCGGGGCGCTACGGCCTGAGCCGCACGGGCGCCGCGCTCGTCGGTGTGCCGGGGCTAAGCCAGATGATCGCACATCATGACGTTCTTTATCGTGATCTCTCTGATCCTGTAGCGTTCTTTCGTGGTGAGGTGCAGACCGAGCTTGCGGGGTTTTGGCCTTATGTTTTCGGTGGCAACATGGAGCCCGAGGTCGCTGCGACCTATTCCGATCTGATGGCGCAGAGCCAGTTATTGGTGGCTGATGATACGCTGGCTGCTGTTGATTTTGGCGGTATCTCGCGGCTGATGGATATCGGCGGCGGATCAGGTGCCTTTCTGACGGCCGTTGGCGCTGCTTATGGCGAGATAGAGTTGTGCCTGTTTGATCTGCCCGAAGTGGCCCCGTCTGCTACCGACCGATTCGAGGCGGCAGGCCTTTCGCAACGCAGCAGCGTCATTGGCGGTTCGTTCCGCGATGATGCGCTGCCGCAGGGCGCGGATGCGATCAGTCTCGTGCGGGTTTTGTACGATCATAGCGACGAGACTGTCTCGGACCTTTTGGCCGCATGCTATGCTGCGCTGCCCAGTGGCGGACGGCTGATCATCTCCGAGCCGATGACAGGTGGTGCGCGGCCCACGCGGGCGGGGGATGCCTATTTCGCCCTGTATACGCTGGCAATGCGCACAGGGCGCACGCGCTCGGCCTACGAGATTTCCAGCCTGTGCCATGCAGCTGGTTTCGAGAGTGTGAAAACGCCGACGGCAGCCCGGCCCTTTGTCACTTCATGTGTCGAGGCGCGTAAACCGTAACATTCTTTAGACAGCAATGTGTCCATTTAAGTTGACACTATGATATGTCTAGTTAGTATTACAGATAGATAAATTGTCGCAGTGAGTCCTTTTCTCTTGGAGATGGGGTGCGGCACGAAAAGAACCGGAGACTGAATTGCAAACCACTGCTGTCATTCTGAAAGAGCCCAAAACGATCGGGCTTGATGTGTTAGAGGTAATTCCGCCCACACAGAATGATATTGTCGTGCAGGTCAGTCATTCGGGGATTTCCACCGGTACGGAAAAGCTGTTCTGGTCCGGCGATATGCCTCCCTTTCCGGGAATGGGTTATCCGCTGGTGCCAGGGTACGAAGCTGCTGGTGAAGTTGTCGAGGCGGGTTCTGCCACGAACTTCAAAGTCGGTGATCGTGTTTTTGTGCCGGGTGCCAATTGTTTTGACGGTGCGTTCGGATTGTTTGGCGGGGCGTCCAGCCTGTTGGTCAGCGATGCAGAGCGTGCAACACGGATTGACGCGGGCTTTGGTGCGCAGGGTGCATTGCTTGCACTGGCGGCCACAGCGCGTCACGCAATGGCGGGGCCAAACAAATCGGTTCCCGATCTGATTGTCGGTCACGGTGTTCTTGGTCGCTTGTTGGCCCGTTTGACTGTTGCTGCTGGCGCGCCTGCGCCGACAGTTTGGGACACGAACCCCGATCGCCATGTAGGTGCTGTTGGCTACGACGTCATGCACCCCGATGATGATCCGCGCAAAGACTATATGTCCGTCTACGATGCCTCGGGTAGCGATAATATTCTGGGCCAGTTGATGGGCCGGATCGCGCGCGGTGGCGAGATTGTTCTGGCGGGGTTCTATCCCAACGCCATCAGTTTTGCCTTCCCGCCTGCCTTTATGAAAGAGGCGCGGTTTCGCATTGCTGCCGAATGGACGCGTGACGATCTGACAGCCACGCGGGCGCTGGTTGAATCCGGCGCTTTGAGCCTTGGCGGCCTTATTACCCACACATCACCGGCAACCGACGCGTCGAACGCATACCACACAGCGTTTTCCGATGCGGCTTGCCTGAAAATGATCATCGACTGGAAAGGTCACGCATGACACTTGATATCCCAAATCTCAAAGATGGCGGCACCATTTCCGATTTTGACCAGCGTTTGCGTGACGAGGCGAACGAAGATCTGGCAGACATCATCCACGAAGAGCCGACCTCCAAAACCCAGATCATTGCGATCTATGGCAAAGGCGGGATCGGCAAATCCTTTACGCTTGCAAACCTCAGCCACATGATGGCCGAGCAGGGCAAACGTGTCTTGTTGATCGGGTGCGACCCCAAGTCTGACACCACCTCCCTGCTGTTTGGCGGCAAGGCGTGCCCGACCATCATCGAGACATCGACCCGTAAAAAGCTGGCTGGTGAAGAAGTGAAGATCGGCGACGTATGCTTTAAGCGTGGCGGCGTTTTCGCGATGGAGCTGGGCGGACCGGAAGTGGGCCGCGGATGTGGCGGACGCGGGATCATTCACGGCTTTGAACTGCTGGAGAAGTTGGGCTTCCATGATTGGGACTTTGACTATGTCCTTCTGGATTTCCTCGGTGACGTGGTTTGTGGCGGCTTTGGCCTGCCAATTGCCCGCGACATGGCGCAAAAGGTTATTCTCGTCGCCTCTAATGATTTGCAGTCGCTGTATGTGGCCAACAATGTCTGTTCGGCCGTTGAGTATTTCCGCAAGCTGGGTGGCAACGTCGGTGTTGCGGGTCTTGTAATCAACAAAGATGACGGCAGCGGTGAAGCTGCGGCATTTGCCAAAGCGGTTGATATTCCAGTGCTGGCCGCAATCCCTCAGGACGATGATCTGCGCAAGAAATCCGCCAATTACCAGATTGTAGGCACCAACGAGAGCCAGTGGGGCGCATTGTTTGCAGCCCTTGGTGATGAAGTCTCGGTTGCGCCGCCCGTCCGGCCAAACCCGCTGACCCAGGATGGTCTGCTGGATCTGTTCGACGCCTCCGAAACCGGTGGCAATGTCGTGCTGGAACCTGCAACCGATATGGACATGCGCGGGAAAAACGCAGCCCCCGCCGAGAGTCTAGAGGTGATCTATGACACCGTATAAAGCATATATTTTTGACGAGCTGAAAGCGGTTTTGGCAAAAGCCGAGCCGGAGCAGATCGAACGTCTGCTGCATGACATTGCGCAGGGTACGTTTTTGGAGACTGCGCAAACACGTGCGGGTGACAACGACAACCAGACCAATGTCACGAACATGGTGAAGCACCGTATCGAGGCCGCAGATTGCGCGCCTACACAAGAGTTGTCTGACGCTGCGCGCGACACGCGTCGCATGAGGTATTCATCATGATGGACGACCCGAGCCATATCGCTTCTGAAGTCGTGCCGGAGGGGCAGACCGATGCGCCATCCGTGCCGATGACACAGGACGGGCTTGGTTGTTCTTCTGGATCCGAGATGGAGAAGGCCGCCCGTTTGGCGGGTAACTCCGAAATGCTCGATCAATTCGCTGCCGATTATCCCACTGGCCCCCACGATCAACCGCAGAGCATGTGCCCTGCGTTTGGCTCCTTGCGCGTTGGTCTGCGGATGAAACGGGTGAAAACGATTTTGTCCGGCTCTGCGTGCTGTGTGTATGGGCTGACATTCGTGAGCCATTTCTACGGTGCGCGCCGGTCTGTTGGGTATGTGCCGTTCAATTCCGAGTCTCTTGTCACGGGCAAGCTGTTTGAAGATATCCGAGAAGCGGTTCACGAGGCTGCTGATCCAGAGACGACAGATGCGATTATCGTGACGAACCTGTGCGTGCCTACCGCATCCGGTGTGCCCCTGCGTTTGCTGCCAGACGAGATCAACGGTGTAAGAATTGTTGGGATCGATGTGCCGGGCTTTGGCATACCCACCCACGCCGAGGCCAAAGACGTGTTGGCCGGTGCGATGCTGAAATATGCCCGCGAAGAGATCAAGGCAGGCCCCGTGCCGATGCCTGCGTCGGGCAAGTCAGACCGTCCGACAGTGACCCTGTTGGGTGAGATGTTCCCCGCCGACCCGATGATGATCGGGCAGATGCTGGCCCCGCTGGGTCTGGCTGTGGGGCCTGTTGTACCTTGCCGTGAATGGCGCGAACTTTATGGCGCGCTTGATTGTGGAGCTGTTGCCGCGATCCATCCGTTTTATACTGCTGCAGTACGCGAGTTTCAGGCAGCGGGCCGTCCGGTTCTGGGCTCTGCTCCTATCGGTCTGGATGGAACAGCAGGCTGGCTTAAAGGCATTGGTGATATTTTTGGTTTGTCCGCCGAAAAGGTCGCAGAGGCGCAAAATATGTTTCTGCCCGCGATCAAGGCAGCACTTGCTGCGACGCCGATCAACGGCACGATCACGCTGTCGGGCTATGAAGGCTCCGAACTGCTGGTCGCACGTCTTCTGATCGAAAGCGGCGCGAACGTGCCTTATGTCGGAACGGCCTGTGCCAAATCCGAATGGTCGGCTGCGGATGCCGCCTGGCTTGAGGCCAAAGGCGTCAAAGTGAAATTCCGTGCATCACTGGAAGATGACTGTGCCGCGATGGAAGCAGTGCAGCCTGACTTGGCCATCGGCACCACGCCTGTTGTGCAAAAGGGCAAAGAGCTGGGCATTCCGTCTCTCTACTTTACCAATTTGATTTCTGCGCGCCCTCTTATGGGTGTGGCGGGTGCAGGCTCGCTGCAGGAAGTTGTAAACGCGGCCATGGGCAACAAAGAGCGCATGGGCAAGATGAAGGATTTCTTCGAGGGTGTGGGCCATGGCGACACAGCTGGCGTTTGGGAAAAATCCCCCAACGTGAAGCCAGAGTTCCGCGCCCTGAACGCCAAGAAGCTGGAGCGCGCCGCCAAGGCCGCAAAAGCGGCGGAGATGATTTGATGAACGCGGTTCTTCATATTCCTCCGTTTGCTAAGGGGCTTTGCCCCCTTGGCGTAAACGCCAATTCCCCCAGAGGATTTATGGCCAAGAAAAATAAGCGGGAGTGCGTCACATGCTAGTGCAAGACCATGACCGTGCGGGCGGATATTGGGGTGCTGTTTATGCGTTCTGTGCCGTCAAAGGCCTGCAATGTGTGATTGACGGTCCTGTGGGCTGCGAGAATCTGCCCGTGACCTCCGTGTTGCACTATACCGATGCGCTGCCGCCACACGAGTTGCCGATTGTGGTGACGGGTTTGGGCGAGGGCGAAATGGGCTCTGGCACCGAAGAAGCGATGAAGCGGGCCTGGGGGACGTTGGACCCTGCACTTCCTGCTGTTGTTGTGACCGGTTCGATCGCAGAGATGATCGGTGGCGGTGTGACGCCTGCGGGCACAAACATCCAGCGGTTCCTGCCCCGGACGATTGACGAGGATCAGTGGGAATCGGCGGACCGCGCGATGACCTGGATCTTTACCGAATTTGGTATGACCAAGGGGCGTATGCCTAAAGAGGTCAAGCGTGAGGAGGGTGCTGCCCCCCGCGTCAATATCCTGGGTCCGATGTATGGCACGTTCAACATGCCGTCCGATCTGGCCGAAATTCGTCGCCTGATCGAAGGCATTGGCGCTGAAATCAATATGGTAATGCCACTAGGTGCGCATGTGGGCGAGATGCGCAATCTGGTGAACTCGGATGTGAATGTCACCATGTACCGTGAATTCGGTCGTGGCCTGTGTGAAGTATTGGGCAAGCCCTATCTGCAAGCGCCGATGGGCATTGAATCAACCACATTGTTCCTGCGCAAGCTGGGCGAGATGCTGGGCCTCGACCCCGAGCCGTTTATTGAGCAGGAAAAGCACTCGACCATCAAACCGGTCTGGGATCTGTGGCGCTCGGTCACGCAGGATTTCTTTGCGACGGCTTCTTTCGGGATTGTCGCGAATGAGACCTATACCCGCGGCATCCGCAGCTTTCTGGAAGATGATCTGGGACTGCCCTGTGCTTTTGCCATCGCACGCACGCGTGGCAAAAAGACCAACAATGACGAGGTGCGTAGTCTGGTTCATACCAAGCGCCCGCTGATCCTGATGGGGAGCATCAATGAAAAGATGTACCTCGCCGAGATGAAGTCTGGCTTTGGTCCCGCACCTACGTTCATTCCCGCCAGCTTCCCGGGCGCCGCGATCCGCCGCGCCACGGGGACGCCCTTTATGGGCTACGCTGGTGCCACCTATTTGTTGCAAGAGGTCTGCAATGGCCTGTTTGATGCGCTATTCCACATTCTGCCGCTGGGCAGTGAGATGGACGAAGCACCTGCAACACCCACGCCTTTGCGCCGTGACTTCCCTTGGGATGCCGACGCACAGACCCGCCTCGATGAAATCGTGGCAACACATCCGATCCTGACCCGCATCTCTGCGGCCAAGACCCTGCGTGACGAAGCTGAAAAGCGGGCGCTGGACAATGGTGCAGAGCGGGTGGTTCTGGAAACGGTGAACGGTCTTCAACCCAAACGGGAGAAACTAAATGACTGATTTTACCAATGATACAAGCATGCCGCGCAAGCGTAGTACGACCGCCAGCCAGCGGGAATATTACGCATATTTCGCGATTATCTTTGTAGCCACGCTGCCTCT
Organism: uncultured Sulfitobacter sp.; assembly: GCF_947502895.1. Taxonomy (GTDB): domain Bacteria; phylum Pseudomonadota; class Alphaproteobacteria; order Rhodobacterales; family Rhodobacteraceae; genus Sulfitobacter. The sequence goes on along the minus strand of NZ_CANNBM010000010.1, from coordinate 29,912 downwards.
GGCGGTCCTCACATGGGCCCTGACGGCAGTACGGCAAATGGCGATGCCCGCGCGCGGGCCTGTGAAAGCGGCGTGGAGCCAAGCACAGATTATTACGCCCCGGATCTTCTCGGCTTAAGCCACCGAAGAGATCCAACGACCAGAGTTTTTGCTTCTGAGGGACCAGGGCATATCGATATTCGTCATTCCTGCGAAGGTTTGGTGAATTGAAGCAGGGGACGGTCCCCTGTTGTGACCCGGCCGCGGGGGATGCGCGGCGTCGGTACTATTTTTTCTAGGAGAAAAAACATGGCTGATAAAAATGACCTGTCCTTCACAGGTTTGACAGACGAGCAAGCGCAGGAATTGCACTCGGTCTACATGAGCGGCTTCATGATCTTCGCGATCGTGGCGTCAGTTGCTCACTTGCTGACCTATTTCAAACTGCCTTGGTTCAACTGGTAAACGGAAGGAATATTCTAACATGGCACAGTTTTACAAAATCTGGCTGATTTTCGACCCACGTCGCGTTTTCGTGGCACAGGGTGTGTTCCTCTTTTTGCTTGCAGCGATGATTCACCTCGTCCTGCTCAGCAACCCAGAGACCAACTGGTTCAATCGTGCCTTCGGTGGCGCGGAAGCCGGCGAATAAGCTCAGTTGCACGAACACGCTGTGGGCGACGCGGGTACGCCTCCGCCGCCCACGGCAAACCGTACAATTTTCAACGCGCACGACTGCCCCGCTCTTGGGGTTGGGGCGCTAAAGGAGACAGAAGATGGCAATGCTCAGCTTCGAAAGAAAATACCGTGTCCGAGGTGGGACACTGGTGGGCGGAGATCTGTTCGACTTCTGGGTAGGCCCATTTTATGTCGGCTTTTTTGGCGTCACGACATTTTTCTTCGCCGCCCTCGGAACGATCTTAATTTTTTATGGCGCATCGCTCGGCGATACGTGGAACCCTTGGCTTATCTCGATTGAGCCGCCAGCCGTTGAGGTGGGCCTTGGTGTCGCACCGATGGCTGAAGGTGGACTGTGGCAGGTGATCACGATCTGTGCGACCTTTGCCTTTATATCATGGGCGCTGCGCGAAGTGGAAATCTGCCGCAAACTGGGTATGGGATATCACGTACCCGTCGCCTTTGGTGTGGCGATCCTTGCCTATGTGACATTGGTGATCATTCGCCCGTTGTTGATGGGTGCATGGGGCCACGGCTTTCCCTACGGTATATTCTCCCACCTTGATTGGGTGAACAACGTAGGCTACGCATACGGCAACTTCCACTATAACCCTGCGCATATGGTTGCGATCACGTTCTTCTTTACAACGTGTCTCGCATTGGCCCTGCATGGCTCACTGGTCCTGTCGGCCGTGAACCCTGGCAAAGGCAAAACCATCGCAACACCAGACCACGAAGACACGTATTTCCGTGATCTGATCGGCTATTCGATCGGGCCATTGGGGATCCACCGTCTGGGTCTGCTGCTGGCACTGAACGCCGGTTTGTGGAGCGCCATCTGTATCGTCATCTCCGGCACTATCTGGTTCGACCAGTGGAGCGCATGGTGGGACTGGTACGCTGAATTGCCCTGGTGGGCGGACCTTTAAGGAGGACATGAATAATGGCTGAATATCAAAACATCTTCACCCAGGTTCAGGTCCAAGGACCGCCTGAAATGGGAATGGACCCGACAGGGAACATCGCCCGCGAACGCACCAAAGGCGCCAGCTTTAACACACTTGCTGGTCTGGTCGGCAACGCACAGCTTGGTCCCATCTACCTCGGCCCCTTCGGCCTTGTGTCGCTGGCCACGGGTTTTGCATGGTTCTTCATCGTCGGCATGAGCTTTTGGGCGCAGGTTGACTACTCTCCGGCGCTGTTCATGCGGGAGCTGTTCTGGCTCGCTCTTGAGCCACCCGCCGAGGAATACGGTCTGGGCATGGCACCGCTGAACGAGGGGGGCTGGTTTCTGATTGCCTCGTTCTTCTTGCTCGTCTCGGTGATTAGCTGGTGGATCCGCACCTACCTGCGGGCCGAAGAGCTGGGCATGGGCAAACACGTTGCTTGGGCGTTTGCCTCTGCAATCTGGCTGTTCCTTGTGTTGGGTCTGTTCCGTCCCATCCTGATGGGATCATGGAGCGAGGCTGTACCCTACGGTATCTTCCCGCACCTTGACTGGACCAACCTGTTCTCGCTGACCTACGGCAACCTGTTCTACAACCCGTTCCACGCGCTTAGCATTGTGTTCCTCTATGGTTCTGCCCTGCTGTTTGCGATGCACGGTGCGACCATCCTTGCAGTCAGCCGTTTTGGCGGCGAGCGCGAGATCGAGCAGATCGTTGACCGCGGGACAGCATCCGAGCGTGCTGCACTCTTCTGGCGCTGGACCATGGGCTTTAACGCCACCATGGAAGGTATCCACCGCTGGGCCTGGTGGTTCGCAGTTCTGACCACCCTCACGGGCGGTATCGGGATCCTGCTGACAGGTACGGTTGTCGACAACTGGTTCATCTGGGCGCAAGACCACGGCTTTGCGCCGCTTGATTAAGGAGATCGAGACATGAGTGACAATCACGACTATCTGGGAACGTCCAATGACACGACCTTCCGCCTCCGCGCTGATGTACTTGCGCTGATGTTGAAGGGCGCAGGATATGCCGCAATCTTCTGTATCGTCGTCGGCTTCTTTCTTGCCGCAACGATCTGGATCGGGAAGGCACTGCCCCCTGAATCCAAAGAAGCGCCGGACCCCAACGTCTTCTACATGCAGCCTGCGGATACCAACGCCACTGCATAACTGATACCGAGCAGGGCGCATCACGCGCCCGCTCCACCAAGATCGGATAACTCTGTCCCTAGGGTTATCTGGTACTGTCGGGGGCCTCGACCCCCTGACGCCTCCTGTTGGCTACGGGAGACAGGGGGTGACACGCACTGCGTTTGTCGCCCTCTGTTCCGGGCCAACAGGAACCCCTAGCCAACATGTTCGAGAGCCATTTTTCGTCGAGAAAAGGAGACCGCAATGCGCAGTCCCACCCCCCACCTAGACCGTGTGTCCGCCCCTTCGGACCTGAAATCCCTCAACGACATCGAGCTGGGCCATCTGGCTGACGAGCTGCGTGAGGACGTGATTGCCTCTGTCGCGACGACAGGCGGGCATCTGGGATCAAGCCTTGGTGTGGTCGAGTTGACCGTTGCATTGCATGCTGTTTTCGACACCCCCCGTGATAAACTGATCTGGGATGTGGGCCACCAGTGCTATCCTCACAAAATTCTCACTGGCCGCCGTGACAAGATGCACACCCTGCGCCAGGAAGGCGGGATATCGGGGTTCACAAAACGCTCCGAGAGCGCCTTTGACCCCTTTGGCGCGGCACACTCTTCAACCTCTATTTCCGCCGCTCTCGGCTTTACCGTCGCGCGCGATATGGGCGAGGCGACAGGTGATGCGATTGCTGTGATCGGTGATGGGTCCATCAGTGCGGGCATGGCCTTTGAGGCGATGAACAACGCAGGCGCCATGGGCCGCCGCATGTTTGTGATCCTGAATGATAACGAGATGAGCATCGCACCCCCTGTTGGCGCCATGTCAAAATATCTGTCGGGCCTCTATGCCTCGCCGCTTGGCGGGCTCAAGGAAGTGGCCGACGGGTTCGAGGCTGCCTTGCCCGGCCCGCTGCGCGCCCATGCGCGCCGTGCGCGCCAGTTAGTGACCGGAGCAGTGGCCGAGCAAAGCACGCTGTTCGAGAACCTTGGCTTTCAGTATATCGGGCCCATAAACGGGCACGATATGCCACAACTTCTTAGCGTTTTGCGCGCCGCGCGCACGCGGGCGACGGGGCCGGTTCTGATCCATTGCTGTACTGTCAAAGGCAAAGGCTATGCCCCTGCCGAAGCCGCAAGCGACAGCTATCACGGTGTGTCCAAGTTCGACCCGACCACCGGTATTCAGGCCAAGTCAAAGCCCAATGCGCCATCATACACCCAAATCTTTGGCGAGGCGCTGGCAAACGAGGCTACCCGCGATCCTAAAATCGTCGCGATCACTGCTGCGATGCCCGGGGGGACGGGGCTAGACCTGTTTGCCAAAACACATCCCAGGCGGATGTTTGACGTAGGCATTGCCGAACAACACGGCGTGACGTTTGCGGCTGGCCTTGCGGCGGGGGGGCTAAAGCCCTTTGTCGCGATTTATTCCAGCTTTCTTCAACGTGGATACGACCAGATCGTGCATGATGTCGCGCTGCAAAACCTGCCTGTACGTTTCGCCATTGATCGTGCGGGATTGGTTGGTGCTGACGGGGCGACACATGCGGGCGCCTTTGATATCGGATACCTTGCCGCCCTGCCGAATATGGTGGTCATGGCCGCCTCGGACGAGGCAGAGCTGGTGCATATGGTTGCTACAGCTGCGGCGTATAATGACGGGCCGATTGCTTTTCGCTATCCGCGCGGCGAAGGCGAGGGCGTGTTGATCCCTGAAAAAGGGGTTCCGCTCGAGATCGGCAAAGGCATCATCGTACGCCAAGGCTTTGACGTGGCGATCCTGTCGTTCGGCGCGCATCTGGGCGAGAGCCAGCGCGCCGCCGATTTGATCGAATCCCAAGGGCTGACCGTTACCGTTGCCGATGCCCGTTTTGCCAAACCGCTGGACAAGGCACTGATCAACCAGCTGGCGCGCAAGCATCGCGTGCTGATCACGGTCGAGCAAGGCGCGCAGGGTGGCTTTGGGGCGATGGTCTTGCACCATCTGGCCAACGAAGGTTGGTTGGAAAAATCGCTGGCCGTGCGCACCGTCACATTACCCGACCGGTTTATCGATCAAGCAGCCCCCGATGCGATGTATGCTGATGCGGGTATGACAGCGGGCGATATTGCAGCAACGGCCTTGCAGGCAGCACAGGTCCAGCGTGTGAAAGTCACCGATCTGTAAAAGACAGGTGCAACAGATGCAAAAAAGCCCCCGCTGCGGATCATCGCGGCGGGGGCTTTTTCAATTCAGAGAAATGCTCTTAAGCGTCAGCGCCAAAGATGAGGGCGCTGTGCTGCTCCATATAAATCCGAAGCCAGGGCGTAAAGATTTCAGGTGTCGCGGCGATGTCTCTGCGCAGATCGTCCAGCGTGATCCAGCGGGTATCCATGACTTCGTCAGGATTAAGAGCGAGAGCCAGCGCGCGGGTCGCCTCGACGGTAAAGACCTCGACCAATTCATGCTCGATTAACCCACCGCCCACGTCAGCGCGGTATTCTACCTGACCGCGGTGGTTGGGTTGAATGTCTGTGATCCCCAATTCTTCACCAAGGCGGCGGATGGCACAGGTATTATCCGCCTCGTCCCATTCGGGGTGCGTACAGCAGGTGTTCGCCCAAAGGCCCGGTGTGTGGTATTTACCAAGCGCACGCCGCTGGATCAGCATCGCATCCCCCGCCATCACAAAGACTGACACGGCTTTGTGCCGCAGGCCACGCAGATGCGCGTCCAGCTTTTCCACAGGCTGCAACTCTCCGTCGATCCATGCGGGGATCATGATATCGGTCATTACGTCTCCGTCACGCATCGGCTCAGACCTTTGTCTCGGCGACGAGACCGGTCAGATGCGCGATATTCTTAATGCCGATTTTCAGATGTGCCAAGGGCCGTGCGGCAACCAGCTTTTTATTCATATAGGCCTCGAACGTGAGTTTTTGCACATCAACGTCATGGCAAAGCGAGACGAAACGCTCACGGCGCATATCTGACTGATAGTAGGCGTTCTGCATGGCACCCAATACTTTAAAGACCTGACCATGCTCGCCCATGAACATCTTGCGGCTGAGTTTAAGATCAGATGGCATACCTGTGCGCAGACGTCGCGCGGTTGCCAAGGCGGCAGAGGTGCCACAGGCCATTGCATAATAGATACCTTCGCCCGAGGACGGTGCCACAACCCCTGCGGCATCACCTGCCAGCAAAACGTCATTGCCATTGTCCCATCGGTCCAGCGGTTTAAGCGGGATAGGCGCACCTTCGCGGCGGATGGTTTTGCAGTCTGTCAAACCCGCGGTCTTCCGCAGATCGGCAGTGGCTTTCTTGAGGTCCACACCGTCGATGCACGTCCCCATACCAACGCTGGCAGATTTGCCATGTGGAAAAATCCAGCCGTAAAAGTCGGGGCTGATCTTGCCGTCATAGATCACATCGCAGCGTTTTGGATTGTAGTGTTCGGTTGTCTCGGCAGGGGCTTCGATAATCTCGTGATACGCGATCACATACGGGATCTTGTCGCCCCCCGGCACCTCTGCTTTGGCCACGTTCGAGCGCGCACCATCCGCGCCGATCACCATGCGGCAGGTCATTGCACGGCTCTCGCCGCTGGCCTTTTCGCGGTAATGCACATGAGTGCCTTCCTCGTCGCGGGTGATTTTGGTGTAGGTGCCTGTCACGCGCATGGCACCCGCATCAGCGGCGCGCACGCGCAGGAATTCATCAAAATGCTCACGGTCGACCATGCCGACATAGCCGTTCTCTATCGGGATATCGACGTGACGCTGTGTGGGCGAGATCATGCGCGCGGTGCGGATGCGCGCGACGATCTGGCTGTCAGGTATGTCATAGTCCTGAATCATGCGCGGCGGCACGGCCCCGCCACATGGCTTGATCCGTCCGTCGCGGTCCAGCAAGGCCACGCTATAGCCGCGCTTGGCCAGATCGGCAGCCGCTGTGGCACCGCAAGGGCCACCACCTACGACGACAACATCGAATTTCGGCTCATTCATATCAAGCATTGGCTATTCTCCGGGAACAAGCGCGGGTGTTTCGCGCTGGGGTTTGAGTGGTGCAGATGTGCGGCCCAGAACATGCAGGGCCATAAAGGCAGAGGCGATGAACAAGACCGCTTCGATGGTGAAGACAGCGCCAAAGGCAGCCCCGTCAGATAGCGAGATACGAAACAGATCGACGGCCGCAGCCCCCGTCAGCCCGCCGAATCCGGCGGCAATCGCTTGGGCCGCGCCCCATAGCCCCATGCGCGTGCCTTCGCGGCGCTCGCGCCCGTCAGAGGCCAGCGCCATCATGGAGCCAATTGCGGCAACCGCAAACATACCGTTGAAGTACCCCAGCACGATAACCAGCGGCATAAGCGGGGCAAACCCGCCGCCTGCGCCATTGACCGCGATTATTCCTAGGACAACTGCCGATCCCAGACATCCGCCTGTGACCCAAGCACGCAAACTGCCGATCTTGAGGCCTGTCGCCATGATACCCACAGTGAGCATGCCCATAAACACACCGCCGTTTTGTGCGCCGCTCAGTTGGGTGGACTGGCCGGGCGTAAAGCCAAAGACAAGGCCTGCATAAGGCTCGAGGATTAGCTCCTGCATGAAGTAGGCGTTCATGGAGAGAAAGACAAAAAGCGTGAAGTTGCGGGCATGAGGCTCTGCCCAGATTTCTCGCAGCCCTTCCATGAATGGCATCGGGTCTTGCTGCTGGGTGGCGATCAAGCCGCGCTCGATCCGTCCTGTGGCGACGATGGTAAGCAAAAAGGCGCCCGTCACAACCACGCTGACAACGCTCATCAGGCGGGCAGGGGAGTAGGGATCAAGAAAGCTGCCCGCCAGACCTGCCGTCAGGGCGATGCCAAAGATCATCATCAACCACGTGATAGTGGCTGCCGCTGCGCGGCGGTGGGGTGCGGTAGTGGTTGCAAGTAGCGCCAACAGGGACGTGCCAGATGCGCCAACACCCAGACCGATGGCTGAATAGGCAAGCAAGGACAGGAGTAGCGCCAGAATGTAACTGGTTGCAAACAGCGTGACTGCAAAAGCTGCGACCAGTGCGCCCAGAGCCAGCACCGCCATACCACCAATGATCCACTTGGTCCGGTTGCCACCCTTGTCCGAGATAAACCCCCAGCGCGGACGGCTGAGTTGTATACCATAATGCAAGCCAACCAGCGCACCAGGCAGCACAGCGGGCAGGGCGAACTCCACCACCATGAGGCGGTTCAGCGTCGAGGTTGTTAGTACGACAATCGCGCCAAGCGCCATTTGCACCAGTCCGAGACGGAAAATCTGAAGCCAGTTCAGTTGCATGTTAAAGCCCCCGCAATGCAAAGGCGGCAATCATCATACCGCTGATATAAAAAAGGATTCCCATCCCCTGATACCAAGGAGTCTTGCCTTCGGGATCGCGCAACAGCACCCGCATCGCAGCCAGTTGTACGCCCAATAGAATAAAAATGCCTGCTGCGTGCAGCGGCTTGTCCCAAAGCAAAAGCAGCACGACCACAACCGCTTGCGGCACAGCCATAATCACACAGGCAAGCCGCGCGGCACGATCAGGGCCGAGTGTGACCGGCAACGATCGCAGCCCAAGCTGGCGGTCGCCTTCGATCGCCTTGAAGTCATTGAGGGTCATAATACCGTGCGCGCCCAACCCGTAGAGCAGGGCAATCAGCATGACAGAAGGGGCAGGCGCACCACCGGCAAGAACCGCAGCACCTGTAACCCAGGGCAAAGTCTCATACGCCAAGCCGCACAGACCCGGGCCCCACCAGCCAGAGCGTTTTGCGCGCACCGGCTCGGCTGAATAGGCCCAAGCCGCAGCCACACCCAGAATCGTCGCGCCAAAGCCCCATGGCCCCAGCTGGTATCCGACAATCAGCGACAGCACCGTCATTGCAAGGGCAATCCACAGCCCCCAACGCCCTGGAATACGGCCCGAGGGAATCGGGCGGTCAGGCTCGTTGATTGCGTCAACATGGCGGTCACACCAATCATTGGCCGCTTGCGACATACCGCAGACAACGGGCCCCGCCAGAACCACACCCAACAGCACCAAAGGCCATTGCCCCGCTGGCGATACGCCCGAAGAAACAGCCCCGCACAAATAAGCCCACATCGGTGGAAACCATGTGATAGGCTTTATCAACTGCAACGCAGCAAAGGGATCCGGCAAGCGGCGGGGATGGGGCGAGATGGCAATGCTCATTGTGTCAGAATACTCTGACAGTTAGCCGCCGAGCAAGTGTAAACTTTGATTTACACAAATGCGCAGTATCGTGCTATTCATGAGAGATGACACAGGCTGCTTGGACTCTGCACTGATCTGTGCCAACTATTCGAGATCAGACCTTTACGTGAGCAAGAAACGACTTAGGTTGAGACAGCAAGGTAAGGAGAAATAACAATGAAACTATTCGCAGCAACAGCATTCACCACAATCGCTCTGATGAGCGCCCCTGCATTCGCAGATGGCCACGCCACAGGCGACGCAGAAGCCGGTGAAAAGGTGTTCAACAAGTGCAAAGCGTGCCACATGATTCAGGACGCCGATGGTAATGATATCGTAAAAGGCGGCCGCACTGGTCCGAACCTTTACGGTGTGTATACACGCGTCGCAGGCTCGGCCGATTTCAAATACGGGAAATCCATCGTCGAAGCAGGCGAAGCCGGTCTGGAATGGAACGAAGAAGAATTCGTGAAATACGTGGCAGACCCCAAGAAGTATCTGGCCGAATACACAGATAACAAACGCGCAAAATCCAAAATGGCGTTCAAACTGCGCGATGAGGAAGATGCGGCCAACGTTTGGGCGTATCTGGTATCGGTCGGTCCAGAAGTCGAAGCGAAATCTGATAGCTAAGCTCTGGCTCTCAACACAAAAGAAAATGGCGGCCTCGAAAGGGCCGCCATTTTTGTATCTGGTGTTTGATGTATCTTACAGATCGCAGGGGGGTCTAACCGGTTTGACTGCGGTTGCGCGACTGTTCCCAAAAGGCCCGCGATTGTGAGACAGCATCATCCATGCTATCGGGCACGATATCAGCACCCAGTGCCGTAACACTCTCCGGATCAGTGTTCACAACTGCACCACTAATTAAAATCGCAGCATTGGGCGCACTGATGCGCAGCGCGATCATCAACTTGGCAAGGGGTACAATCGCGTGTGACCCACCACCAGAAAGACCGATCAGCCTATGACCCGAGGTTGCAGCATAATGCACGATCTCATCATGCGTGAACCCGCGCTTAAGCGACACTTCCCAGCCGTTCTTGCGATAAAAATCCGCGGCCATAGAAAGACCCAGTAAATGATTCTCTCCAGGCACACCGACAAAGAATGCTGAGGGGTGGTTCCGCAGATCTTCTTCGGGTTTGAACAACGGACGCAGACCGCGCATCACAGCATAGATGTGACCAGTCGCGAGTGTGACGTCAGGAAAGCTGACTTTGTCTTCTTCCCACCAGTCGCCCAACGTGCGTGCCGCTTGGGCCAGATAGGCCAGATACACAGTCTCGACCGAAGCGCCTTTGGCGCGGATGCGGTCGATAAATGCAATGCCTGCATCAGGTTTCGGGTCAATCAGTGCGCGCGCCAACTCCTCGATTTTGGCATCAGTGGGGAATGCAACGGCTTCCGCCGCTGTATCGGTTTTGTCCGAGAGTCGACGGATCACCTCGCGGGCGAGATCTGCAAACGCATCTTCTGGTAGTTTTTCTCGTAGTGTTCCGATTTCACTAATGGCACGTTTGTATAGGCCATCATGAAACACGGACCGATCGCTGTCACGATCTGTCATAGGTCCCCCTTGCGCAGCATGGCTAGTGCTGTTCACCTAGGATAGCCTGCATACAATAGTATTCAAGTTATTCCGCTTTTACTGCACTAAACTGCCTACAGCGCGACTTGGCGGTAAGTCTTGAACCGACATTGGGGCATTTCACGGGAGAAGGCGCGCTCAAAAGCTATTTGCAAAGCGCACCCTGCACTAGAGCTCCGAATTATCAAGAATACTCTGTAATGCTAATTATGTAATATTCAGGTAGCTTAAATCACGTTTCGAAACTGTTTCAGTCACCGCTGCCCGATTTCAGCAAGCCATATTTGCGCAGCTTGACGTAGAGCGACTGGCGCGACAGCCCCAACATCTCAGCCGCCGCAACACGGTTGTTCGACGTAAGCTCGACGGCGGTTTCGATACACATCTTCTCGACAACATCCGTGGTCTTGGCGACAATATCGCGCAAAGACTGGCTGCCGATCAATTCAATCACCGACTGAATATCAACTTCGCCCAGCTGCTGGGTTTCTGCGCGTTCAGGTTCTTTACGGCTCATGTCGCGCAGAACCAGTGCGAATACCGGCTCCGATCCAGTTTGGACGTGTGTCGTGGCAATTTCAACAGCGCGCTCTGCGCCGAACTCACCAGTGACACGGGTTGCATAAGACCGCATCGTGCCACTACGCGCGGCATTGTCGAGCATGACATTCAGATCAACCGTCCCGCGGGCCAGAAAATCTACAATTGACCGGCCTTTGAGCGCCAGACCGTGGGTAACATCTGCAAGGTTCAGAAACCCTTCGTTTGCGCTGAGAACTATGCCTGCTGCGCTCACAAAAACAATCGCGTCGCTGCCACGTTCGTACAGGCCCGTCAGATTGTCTTGCAAACTATCCGATTTCAGAGCTTCGGGTGCGCTGGCGGCAATGCGACACAGCATCGCCTGATCACCACCCCGACGGAACAACACAGGGCGCACCGTCACCATACGCCCCGGCGTGCGGGTCCGCAGCGTTGCGTTCGGCTTGGCGCTATCGTTGGAAAGCGCCACAAGCCGCTCAACCAGATCGCCTTTGCCTTTCCCCTCAAACACCTGATCCAGCGAGACACCGACCAGATCACCACCCTGTTTACCCAGTAGAACGCGGGCAGCGGGATTACAGTCGGTCACGATACCTGCGGGCAGCGAGACAAACATCATCGCATCGTCAATAGAGGCCATCAGCACACGAAACTGCATGTCATGCTCGCGCCGCGCCTCATAGTCACGCTCCAGCGTGAGCTGTGCGGCCACCAACTGTTGCTGCATGTCGGCAATCGGGCGCAGGTCACGGCCCAACATCAGAATTTTGCCGCTCTCCCCAATCTGGTGAAAGCTATAGCGGATCGGCAGAGTGTCCTTGGTGCCGTCCAGAGTGTGGTTCACTTCTACGGGGCGCGTATGTGAATCGCCTTCCAGAAATACCGCCAGACGGCTTTCGAATTTCGTGCAGCTCTCAATGGTAAGCGTATCTTGCACACGCATGCCTTCAAACCGCGCAACGATGTCTTTGGGGCGGAACATCGGATTTGCCAAAACACCCAGGACATCACCCTGCGCAGATATAACAAGACCCAAATCCGCCAAACGCGAGATGATCTCGTTCACGTTTTCAGAGGCAATCTGAGGGATCAAGCCACTTGTCCATGTCTGGCTAGTCTCAGACATCACGATTTCACCCGCTGCGCACAAAAGCTCAGAGCGGTCTGCCAGTCATCTGTTGCGTAATCGGTACCGATTGCATCACAAATATCGATGTCTCGTTCCAAAACGTTTCCGCCTATAAGTACTGGCACCCAAGGGTTCCCCTCGCGCACCTTTTTCACAACCAACCGCAAGAAATCAAGCGACTCGAACGAAGAAGCAGTCAACATCACACCCATCGTTGCGGGAGAGCTTACGAAATTCACAATTTGATCGAGATTCAGGCTCATCCCCAGCTTGACGTCATACCCTGCACGCCGCATCTGGCCTGCCAAAATACTTGCCCCGAAGGAATGCTGCACACCAGCGGGCGCAATAATACAAATCTCGCCCATTGTGCCAAACGGCGCGCGCTCCGGTGTGCACCAGCTGGCATCGAGTGAACGCAGCAGGCTATTGAGATTGGACATGCCAACAGTGACCTGCATAAACTCCAGCGTATCCGCGATCCACTCCTCGCCCAGACGGCGCGCCACCACAGGAATATAGAAGTCCGCGATATCCGCATCACGAATACCTGCACGGCGCATACGGCTCAGCAGTTCGTCCATTGTATCCGGGCTGGATTTGGAAACGGCACGCTGCATTTCGTCCAGATAACGCACAAGTGCACGGGGCGGCATATCAGGATAGATCAGTCGCAGCTCGCTCGACAGAACCGACAACACCTGACGCGCAACGCCACCCACGTCTGACGCAGGTGCTGGGGCTGTCTTGTCGTTGGACATCGGAATTTGGCCTCGAATCTGGAGCGCTAAAAGGACAGTAAGTTACTAGGGCGAACGGCAATCATGGTCTATCCCGCATAGTGTATTGTCAATTAATATTGACATTCGGCCACTCTGATCTCGGATTAGTACCGTATTATAAGGGATTTAGGCCGCAAACCGCCCTTTTGTATAAATTTCATATGTGTAAATCAAAGTTGACACTTGGCAGATTCAGTGTCAACTTTCTCGACATAGGACCAATCCCGAGGACTCCGCGATGCTGCCATCATCCCAGCGCCAGCCGCTCTATACTCCCGCCCAGCGGGCGCGGCGCGATGCATCCGTCTGGACCCTCATTCAGGGGATTCTCGCCCCCGTCCAGTTCGTCATCTTTCTGGTCTCTCTCGTGTTGGTGGTACGCTACCTTGCGACGGGAGAAGGCTACGACATCGCCACAGGCTCGGTCGTGCTTAAAACCTGCGCGCTATACCTCATCATGGTAACGGGCGCGATCTGGGAAAAGGTCGTCTTCGGCCAGTATCTTTTTGCACCCGGCTTCTTTTGGGAAGACGTGTTCAGCTTTGTCGTGATCACGCTGCATACCCTTTATCTTTATGGCCTTTTCGCAGGTACGATGACCCCTTGGGCGCTGATGATGGTGGCTCTTGCCGCCTATGCAGCCTACGTCATCAACGCGGGCCAGTTCATTTGGAAACTGCGCATTGCGCGCCTTCAGTCACAGGTGCTCGCATGAACGATCTCACCCCTCCCCCTCCTGCCCTCGGGTGCCGCACATCGCCCGTTCTCAAGCAGCGGGGCCAGCGCGAAGTGTTTTGCGGGCTGACGGGTATCATCTGGTTGCACCGCAAGATTCAGGACGCGTTTTTTCTGGTCGTGGGCTCGCGCACCTGCGCGCATCTTTTGCAATCCGCCGCAGGCGTGATGATCTTTGCCGAGCCGCGGTTCGGCACGGCGATTCTCGAAGAATCGGATCTGGCAGGCCTGAACGACGCACATAAAGAGCTGGACCGCGAAGTCGCCCGCCTGCTGGCGCGCCGTCCAGACATTCGCCAGCTTTTCCTCGTGGGTTCCTGCCCGTCCGAAGTAATCAAGCTGGACCTCAGCCGCGCAGCCGAGCGTTTGACCAAGGAGTTTGCCCCCAAGGTCCGCGTGCTGGAATACTCCGGCTCGGGCATCGAGACGACATTCACACAAGGCGAAGATGCCTGCCTCGCCTCGATGGTGCCTGTGCTGCCGCAATCCGATGCGCGTGAGCTGCTGGTTGTCGGCGCGCTGCCTGATGTGGTCGAAGACCAGATGCTGGGCCTGCTGGATGCCATGGGCATTGGCCCTGTCCGTGTCCTGCCTGCCCGCAATATTGATGATGAAATGGGCATCGGTGAAAACACCGTCTATGCCCTGACACAGCCGTTCCTCAGCGATACACATGCCGCCCTAGAGCGGCGTGGCGCCAAGCATATCCAGGCGCCCTTCCCGCTGGGCGAAGAAGGTACGACGGCATGGCTGGCCGCTGTAGCCGAAGAATTCGGCGTAGACCGCGCGCTGTTTGACAAAGTGACCGAAGCGCCGCGCCGCCGTGCGCGTCAGGCTGTTGCCGCAGCCGCCGAGACACTGCGAGACAAGACCGTTTTCTTTTTTCCCGACAGCCAGTTGGAAATCCCCCTCGCCCGCTTTCTGGCGCGCGAATGTGGTATGACCCCGCTTGAGGTCGGCTCCCCCTACATCCACGACGCGCTGCACGGTCCCGATCTTGATCTGCTGCCCGAAGGCCCCCAGATATCCGAAGGGCAGGACGTGGACATGCAGCTAGACCGCTGCCGCGAGATGCGCCCCGACCTGACCGTTTGTGGCCTTGGCCTTGCCAACCCGCTGGAGGCCGAAGGCCTGTCTACCAAATGGGCGATCGAACTGGTGTTCACGCCTGTGCATTTCTACGAACAAGCTGGTGATCTGGCCGCATTGTTTGCGCGTCCGCTACGCCGCAAGGGCATCCTTAACCACGGCACCTCTGACCCGATGTTCAAGGAGGTCATGGCATGAAGCTGACAGTCTGGACATATGAGGGCCCTCCACACGTAGGTGCGATGCGCGTCGCCACCGGCATGAAGGGTCTGCACTATGTGCTGCACGCCCCGCAGGGCGACACATACGCCGATCTGCTGTTCACGATGATTGAGCGCCGCGATCACCGCCCGCCTGTCACCTACACGACATTTCAGGCCCGCGATCTGGGCTCTGATACTGCTGGGCTGTTCAAACAGGCCTGTCAGGATGCCTATGACCGCTTCCAACCCGAAGCGATCATTGTGGGTGCTTCGTGCACCGCCGAGCTTATTCAGGATGATCCCGCTGGTCTGGCTGAAACCATGGGCCTGCCCATTCCGGTGATCCCGCTGGAACTGCCAAGCTATCAGCGCAAAGAGAATTTCGGCGCAGACGAGACCTTCCTTCAGATCGTGCGGCACCTTGCCAAGCCGATGGAGAAAACGGCCCGCGTGTCGTGCAACATCATCGGACCAACGGCCTTGGGTTTCCGTCACCGCGACGACGTTCAGGAAATCACCAATCTGCTGTACGAGATGGGGATCGAGGTCAATGTGACCGGTCCCATGGGCTCAACCCCCGCTGATATCGCGAAAATGGGTCAAGCCCATTTTAACGTCCTGCTCTATCCTGAAACGGGTGAATCTGCCGCGCGGTATTGCGAAAAGACGTTTGGCCAGCCCTATACCAAAGTTATTCCGATTGGCGTTGGCGCCACCCATGATTTCATCGCCGAAGTCCGCGCTCTCTCAGGCTCAACCGCGCAAATTGACCAGGACCGCAACCGTCAAACATGGTGGAGCCGCTCTGTCGACAGTACTTACCTGACAGGCAAACGCGTGTTCTTGTTCGGGGACGGCACCCATGTCGCTGCCGCCGCACGTTTTGCCCGCGACGAAATGGGTTTCGAAGTGGCCGGTATGGGCTGTTACAACCGCGAATTCGCCCGCCCGATCCGTGCATTGGCCAAGGAATACGGGCTGGAGGCGCTGATTACTGATGACTACCTCGAGGTTGAGGCCGCCATCGAGGCGTTGCAGCCCGAGATGATCCTCGGCACTCAGATGGAGCGGCATATCGGGAAGCGTCTGGGCATCCCTTGTGCCGTAATTTCCGCCCCCGTCCACGTACAGGATTTCCCCGCGCGCTATTCACCGCAGATGGGTTTTGAGGGTGCGAATGTGCTCTTTGACACTTGGGTGCATCCGATGGTCATGGGGCTGGAGGAACACCTGCTGCACATGTTCCGCGAGGATTTCGAATTCAACGATGCCGCAGGGCCGAGCCATCACGGCGGCCATGCCCCCGCCGCCAAGGTTGAAGGGGCGCAAGCGCCCGTGAGTTTAGAAAGAAAAATGAAGCCCGAGGCCGCGCCCGCAACAGGCGGTGTCGAGGTTGTCTGGCTGTCGGATGCAGAACGTGAATTGAAGAAAATTCCATTCTTTGTCCGTGGCAAGGCCCGCCGCAACACCGAGACCTATGCCAGCGAGCAAGGCATCGGAGAGATTAGCGTCGATACTTTGTACGATGCGAAGGCGCACTATGCGCGATGAAATGACGGATCTATCCTATAACTTTGTGATCATCACACTGGATCGCCATGCAGCGGGCCCCGCGGCCCGTGTGGCCCCGATGCTGGCCATGGACTTTCCCGGATTGAACGTCAAAATTCACGCAGCAGCCGAATGGGAGAAAGACCCCGAAACCCTGCGCGCCGCACTGGATGATATCGAGACGGCGGACATTATCGTCACTTGTGTGCTGTTTCTCGAAGATCAGGTACGGGCCATCCTGCCCGCGCTCAAAGCGCGCCGCGCGCATTGCGATGCAATGATCAACGTGGTCTGCGATCAGGAATTGACCCAGCTGACGCGCATGGGTGATCTGGATATGTCCAAGCCCGCTACCGGTGCTATGGGCCTGCTGAAAAAGCTCAAGCCTGCGAAGTCATCCGGCAAATCCGGCGCCGGCCAGATGAAAATGCTGCGCCGCATCCCCAAAATCCTTCGCTTGATTCCCGGCAAAAGCCAGGATTTGCGCGCTTGGTTCTTGTCGATGCAATACTGGCTGGGCGGCTCGGATACCAACATCGAGAACATGATCCGGTTTTTGATTACCCGCTATACGCATGTCACCCCATGGCGGGGGATCAAGGCGGCTGATCCAGTTGAATACCCTGAATGCGGGCTCTACCACCCTGATCTGCCCGATATGCACATCACCACAAAGCTGGCCGATCTGCCGATGAAGGGTGACGGCCCGACAATCGGTATCGTAATGCTGCGCAGCTATATTCTGTCTGGCGATACAGCCCATTACGATCACGTCATTCGCACCTTCGAGGCGAGAGGCTGCCGCGTCATCGCTGGATTTGCCGGAGGTCTTGATGGCCGACCCGCGATTGAGGGCTATCACGCTGGCAAGATCGACGCGCTTGTATCGCTCACGGGTTTTTCGCTGGTCGGTGGGCCTGCCTATAACGATAGCGAAGCAGCTGTATCCGTTCTCAAAGCACTGGACGTACCGTATTTGAACGCGCAACCGCTTGAGTTTCAGACCTTGGGCCAATGGGCTGCGGGCGGCCAAGGGCTTAGCCCGATCGAGACAACAATGCTGATCGCCTTGCCTGAACTGGACGGCGCGACCAACCCGACTGTTTTTGCAGGCCGTCATGGCGCTGATGGATGCAGCCATTGCCCCACGCCCTGCCCTGCTACAAGTGCCGTCAAAGCGATGGCCCCCTGCCCCGAGCGTATTGACGCGCTGGTAGACAAAGCGATGCGCCTTGCAGCACTGCGCCGTGCGCGCAACGCTGATAAAAACGCGGCCATCGTCCTGTTCGGCTTTCCACCCAATGCAGGCGCTGTTGGCACAGCCGCTTACCTGTCGGTCTTCGAGAGCCTGCACAACACATTGCACGCGATGAAAGCGCAAGGCTATGACCTCACGCCCCCCGCCACGGTCGAGGAGTTGCGCGAGGTTGTGCTGAAGGGCAACGCCGACGTCTATGGCCAGGAGGCCAATGTGGCCACGACCGTCAGCGCGGATCAACTGGTCCGCCGCACGCCCTGGCTGTCCGAGATCGAGGCCGTTTGGGGCCCTGCCCCCGGCAAAATTCAGGCCAATGGCCGCGAGGTGTTCATCCTTGGTGCGCAGTTCGGCAAAGTATTTGTCGGCGTGCAGCCCACATTCGGCTATGAAGGCGACCCCATGCGCCTGTTGTTCGAGGGCGGCTTTGCCCCGACCCATGCGTTCAACGCGTTCTACCAGTATATCAAGCATGATCTGGCTGCTGATGTGGTGCTGCATTTCGGCATGCACGGCGCGCTGGAATTCATGCCCGGCAAGCAAAACGGCGTCGGCTCCAAATGCTGGCCTGATCGTTTGATGGGTAATCTGCCCAACGTGTATCTTTATGCCGCCAACAACCCGTCCGAGGCGACATTGGCCAAACGCCGTATCG
Organism: uncultured Sulfitobacter sp.; assembly: GCF_947502895.1. GTDB lineage: Bacteria > Pseudomonadota > Alphaproteobacteria > Rhodobacterales > Rhodobacteraceae > Sulfitobacter. The sequence continues at coordinate 11,411 of NZ_CANNBM010000010.1, read as the reverse complement.
GCGCCACAACAGTAACCTATCTGACGCCGCCACTGCAAAACGCGGGCCTTTACAAGGGTCTGACTTCACTGAAGGAATCGCTAAATCAGTGGCGCACAGCCCCGCCCGATAGCGACCAGACCGATCTGGAAGAACTGATCGCAGCGCAGGCCGAAGCCGTCGATATGCGCGGCGATGATCTGGATACGCTCTGGCTGACCCTGCTGGAAACCGAGGCGAGCCTGATCCCTGAAGGTCTGCACATCGTTGGCAATACCGGCACGGCCGAGAATATCGAGATGACCCTCGACCAGATGCAGTTCTCCTCTCCCGAGGCGCGTAAGACAGCCAAGAAATACCTGAGCGAAGATGCCGAACTGCCTGCCCTGATGCGCGCATTGAACGGCCAGTATATCGCCCCCGTCGCAGGCGGTGATGTGATCCGCGCGCCCGAGATTCTGCCAACAGGCCGCAACATCCACGCGTTCGACCCTTTCCGCATGCCCACCGCCGAGGCCATGATGAATGGCGCCAAGCAGGCCGACGAGCTGCTGCGCACCCATGACTGTATGCCGCGCACCGTGGCGCTGGTTCTTTGGGGCAGCGACAATATCAAATCCAACGGTGGCCCGATTGCCCAAGCACTCAGCCTGATGGGCTGCACCCCGCGCTTTGACATGAACGGCCGCTTGTGCGGTGCCGATCTGGTGCAGTTGGCCGATCTGGGCCGTGCGCGTGTTGATGTGATTATGACGCTTTCCGGCATCTTCCGCGATCTGCTGCCCTTGCAGACCAAACTGCTGGCCGATGCGGCCTATCAGTGCGCTATGGCGGATGAGCCCTATGAATATAACCCCATCCGCGCCCATGCGCTGGCGTTTATGGAGTCCAACGGCTGTGATATGAAAACAGCCGCCTTGCGGGTATTCTCCAATGCCGAAGGCGCATACGGCTCGAATGTGAACCAGATGGTCGATAATTCGACCTATGACGACGAGAGCGAATTGGCCGATGCGTACCAGGCGCGCAAGAGCTTTGCCTACGGCATGGACGGTGAGGCCAGTCAGCAAACGGCGCTGCTGGAAGATACGCTCAAGCAGGTTGATCTGGCCTATCAGAACCTTGAATCGGTTGAGCTGGGTGTCACATCGGTGGATCATTATTTTGATACGCTGGGCGGTATCGCCACTGCCGTAAAGCGCGCCCAAGGTGGCAAGGAACTGCCCGTTTATATCGGCGACCAGACCACGGGCGGCACCAAGGTGCGCACCCTGCGCGACCAAGTCGCGCTTGAGACGCGGGCGCGCAATCTTAACCCTGCGTTTTACGAGCCGCTGCTCAAACACGGTCACGAGGGTGTGCGCATTCTTGAGGCGAACGTCACCAACACAATGGGTTGGTCGGCCACTACGGGAAAAGTTGATCCGTGGGTCTATCAGCGCCTGTCCGAGACATTTGTTCTCGACGAAGCGATGCGCAAGCGCCTCGCAGATCTTAACCCGCAAGCCTCGATGCGTATGGCAAACCGCCTGATCGAAGCCAGCGATCGCCAATACTGGCAACCCGACGACGCAACGCTCGCAGCGCTTCAAAATGCAGCGGACGCAATCGAAGATCAACTAGAGGGCATCGCAGCCGAATGACCTCAGGGAAGGAAATAACATGAGCCCACTTGATAAAGGCATCCCGAACCTTGGCCGCGGCCAGGATGGCGAAGGATCCGTTCAGGTCCATCAGGACGCAGAGGCGCAGATTGAAGGCGCAAAGGTTTTTGCCGTCTACGGCAAGGGTGGGATCGGGAAATCGACCACCTCGAGCAACCTGTCTGCTGCATTCTCCAAGATGGGTAAACGGGTTTTGCAAATCGGGTGTGACCCCAAGCATGACAGCACGTTTACCCTGACGGGCAAACTGATCCCCACGGTGATCGATATTCTCAAGGAGGTGGATTTCCACCCCGAAGAACTACGCGCCGAGGATTTCGTCTTTGAAGGGTACGGCGGTGTGAAATGTGTTGAGGCGGGTGGCCCGCCTGCGGGTACAGGCTGTGGCGGTTATGTTGTCGGCCAGACTGTCAAACTGCTCAAACAGCACCACCTGCTGGAAGACACCGACGTTGTGATTTTTGATGTTCTGGGGGATGTTGTCTGCGGTGGCTTTGCCGCACCTTTGCAACACGCTGACCGCGCATTGATCGTGACAGCCAACGACTTCGACAGCATCTATGCAATGAACCGCATCATCGCTGCGGTTGAGGCGAAATCAACCAACTACAAGGTGCGCCTTGCGGGTTGTGTGGCCAACCGCTCCAAAGACACCAATGAGGTTGACCGCTATTGCGAAACCGTAGGCTTCAACCGTCTGGCCCACCTGCCCGACCTTGATGCAATCCGCCGCTCGCGTCTCAAGAAAAAGACATTGTTCGAAATGGAGCTGGACGACGAGATTGCCGCTGTGCAGGCCGAGTATATCCGTCTGGCGAACACGCTTTGGGCGGGCACCGATCCACTGGCGCCCAAATCCCTGCCTGACCGTGAAATCTTTGACCTGCTTGGATTTGATTGATGGCTGACGGCACCCGCATATATTCGGAACGGCCGAAAACGTCAGCTGCCTATGCCACCACGCGTGACAGGGTCGAGACGTATTTCGACAGCACCGCAACCAAGACTTGGGAGCGTTTGACATCGGACGCACCTGTGTCTGGCATCCGTGCCACGGTGCGTGCGGGCCGGGATGAAATGCGGGCGCTAATCGTATCCAGCCTGCCCGATGATTTACGCGGTGCGCGTATCCTTGATGCGGGCTGCGGCACTGGTGCGCTGGCGTTTGAGCTGGCGGCACGTGGGGCGCAGGTTGTCGGTGTCGACATCTCACCCCAACTGGTCGAGATCGCGCGCAAACGGACGCCCGATGCCGTGGCGCGCCGCGTGACATTTTCAGACGGTGATATGCTGGACCCCGCGCTGGGGCACTTCGACCATATCGTCGCGATGGACAGCCTGATTTATTACACCGCCGATGATATCGCCCGTATATTGGGTGGTATCGCACCGCGCCTGTCGGGCAAGATGATCTTTACGGTGGCACCGCGCACGCCGCTACTCATGGCGTTCTGGCGTCTGGGCAAACTGGCCCCGCGCCGCGACCGTTCTCCGGTGATGATCCCGCATAATCCTACTGCGATTGCCGCAAAATTGCCCGTGGGTCGTCTGCGCGAAATTCGCCGCGTGAAATCAGGGTTCTATTTCTCCGCCGCGTTGGAGTTTTCCGCATGATGATCCCGACCAAGAAAGGCCTGATGGCGCTCACGCTGCGCTCGCTGCCGTTCTCGGACGCGGTAAGTGAACAGTTACCGCTGAACCAGTTGCTGCGCATGTCGCTGTTTCAGGTCTCGGTCGGTATGGCATCGGTGATGCTGCTGGGTACGCTCAACCGTGTGATGATCGTCGAGCTGGGCGTGATGGCATGGATCGTTGCGATCATGATTGCCATTCCCGTGCTGGTCGCACCTTTCCGCGCGCTACTGGGGTTCCGCTCGGACACATACCGTTCCGCGATCGGGTGGAAGCGTATTCCCTACCTCTGGTTCGGCAGCCTGTGGCAGTTCGGGGGCTTCGCCATTATGCCCTTCGGTTTGCTGCTGTTAACTGGGGACCAAGCCGTTGGTCCTACGTGGGCGGGCGAAGTCGGTGCAGCACTTGCATTTTTGCTGACAGGTCTGGGCATGCATATGACCCAAACGGCAGGCCTTGCCCTTGCCGCGGATCGCGCCACGGACGAGACACGGCCACAGGTGGTCGCCCTTCTCTATGTTATGCTGCTGGTCGGTATGGCCGTTGCGGCGATTGTAATCGGCACATTGCTCAAAGATTTCAGCCAGCTTCGTCTTATTCAGGTTGTGCAGGGTGCTGCAGTTATGACCATCGTTTTGAACGTCATAGCCCTATGGAAGCAAGAGCGCGTCAACCCGATGACCCGCGCCGAGCGTGAGGCGGCCAAACCCTCTTTTGCCGATGCATGGCGTGATCTGACAACCGGAAATTCCGCCCCCCGTTTGCTGGTTGTTGTCTTCCTCGGCACGCTGGCATTCAACATGCAGGATGTGCTGCTAGAGCCTTATGGCGGCGAAGTGCTCGGGCTCTCTGTTTCGGCCACCACGTTGCTGACTGCGATGTGGTCCGTGGGCGCGTTGATCGGATTTGCTTTTGCCGCGCGCTGGCTCAGATCGGGGATGAACCCGCATTTGATGGCCGCACGCGGTGTCCTGATCGGGCTGGTTGCTTTCAGTGCCGTGATCTTTGCCGCCCCTCTCGACAGCGGCGTGTTGTTCTTTGCGGGTGCCTTCGGCATCGGTCTCGGCTCTGGCCTTTTTGCCATCTCCACACTGACATCTGCCATGACGCTCGAGACGGGATCGCTTGCGGGCAAGGGGCTGGCCCTTGGCGCATGGGGTGCTGCACAGGCAACAGCGGCAGGCTTGTCCATCTTTGTGGGCGGCGCACTGCGCGACGTTATAAATTCGGCAGCCATGGCAGGCACATTCGGCCCTGGCATGCAGAATGCCACAACAGGTTACTCGGTGGTTTACCACATCGAGATCTTACTACTCTTTGCGACGCTGATTGCGGTGGGCCCATTGGTACGGACCCGCACACCGGCACCCACCAAAGCAGGACCTATTGGTCTTGCCGATTTCCCTACTTGAACACAACACCACACGGAGGACCCCCCAATGGTTGGCACAGAATTTTTTGGTAACTTCGATCTAGCGAGCGCCGCAATCTGGCTGTTCTGGATCTTTTTTGCCGGGCTGGTTTACTACCTGCAAACAGAGAACATGCGCGAAGGTTATCCTTTACAAACCGACGATGGCGAAGTTGCCCCGAACCAAGGGCCGTTTCCCGTTCCAAAAGACAAGACCTTCCACCTGCGCGATGGCCGCGGTGAGCTGACTGTCCCATCGGGCCAGCGTGGCGACCGTGCCGATCTGGCACTGGAGCAGACCAGCAAAGCGGCTGGTTCTCCTTTCGTGCCAACAGGCGATCCGATGGCCGATGGTGTTGGCCCTGCGTCATGGGCCCCGCGTGAGGATCATCCCGAGCTTGATGCCCACGGCCATGCCAAAATCCAGCCGATGAGCATGCTGGAAGAGTTCACGATTTCGGCAGGTACCGACCCGCGCGGCAAACCTGTCGTGGCGGGTGACGGCGAAGTTGTGGGCCGCGTCAGCGACATGTGGATCGACGTGCCAGAGCAGTACGTGCGCTACCTCACCGTTGATCTGAACCCGGAAGGCTCAGGCAAAACAGCACTGATCCCTGCGAACTTTGCACGCATCAAGTCCGATCGTGTTGCCGTTCGCTCGATCTACGGGACGCACTTCGCATCCGTACCAGGCATCAAATCCAAGGGCGAAATCACGCTGCTCGAGGAAGAGAAAATCATGGCCTACTACGGCGGCGGCACCATGTACGCCGACCCGAAACGCGAAGAGCCAAAGCTGTAAGAAACAACAACAGCCGGGCGTTTTAGCCAACCCGCCCGGCAACCATTCCAGGGGACACGACAATGCACCACGACGATTTCAAATTCGAGCCCGTTCACGGCCTACCCGAAGCACTGCCCGCGGATGAACATATCCTGTGGCAGGGCGCACCGAAACCCATGCGTCTGGCCATAGAGGCCTGGAAAATGCATTGGATTATCGGGTATTTTGTGGTGCTAGCAATCTGGCGCGCGGGGGTGTCCTCCACCTCCGTGCCGCTTTCCACCGCCATCGGGCACGCCGTGCCACTCATGCTGGCCTGCGCGCTCGCATGTGCGGTGATCTATGTGATGGCCTATGTTCAGGCCCGCTCTACGGTTTACACACTCACCAACAAGCGCGCCGCGATGCGGATTGGTGCGGCCCTCACCATGACGCTCAATCTGCCCTATGTCTGTATTGGCAACGCCGCTGTGCAAGCGCGCAAATCCGGCAGTGGCACGCTCAGCTTTGAGCTGATTGACGACACGCGTATTTCCTATCTGATGACATGGCCGCACACGCGTCCTTGGGTCTTTGCCCGCGCGCAGCCGTCCTTCCGCGGGATCGAAAATGTGGCCAAAGTGGCCGCGATCTTTGCCGAAGCCGCAGAGACACGCGTTCACACGCCAAAAATCTCAAAGATTGACCCAGCGCAAAGTGCGCCCAACGCCGTTGCAGCAGAGTAATTGATATGAGCCTTACATCCCCCCTCGCCCGTCAAATGAAAGCACGCGACAAGGACATGGTCCCGCGTATTCTGGTTCAGGGCATGTTTGCCCTGATGCTCGCTTCTCTGGCACTCGTCTCTTATGCGCGCATCACCGATATGCCCCGTACGGGTCTGCCAACACTGGATAAAATCGTTACTGAGCGCAGTGTTACCTTTGAAGGTGACAGAAATTTTGGTATACAGGTTTTGGATGCAAACGGCACAGAGATTGCCAACTCCACCCGCAACAAGGCGGGTTTCATCGACGTGGTATGGGTTGCCATGATGCGTGAACGCAAGGTTCAACGCGCCGACCCCGCCGCGCCATTCCGCATCGTGCGCCGCGAGAACGGGCGCATTGATATCCTCGACGATACAACCGGTTGGGCGCTCGAGCTCATCGGCTACGGCCCCGACAACATAGCAGCCTTCGCCAGCCTGCTAGATTGATCCACACTTTCGACAGCCATTATTCAAGGGACTGAATACCATGGGACTACTTACACGAACCCGCGAACAAGCCCCCTGCGAGGTCACGATTTCGCACCGGTTTGAAGAGCTTTCTGCACACGTCAAATTCCTGAACGGTGCTGTGATTAACCCCGGTGACAGCGTGCTGGTGCACGGTGCCGAGATCATGGCCCCCTACGGTGAGATGGTCGTCGAAGAGCGGATCGCAACAATCACCCGCGCCAGCGCGATTGAGCGTCTTTGGACGCGCGCCACAGGTGATTTCGAATTTATGGAGCTCTGTGAGTTTTCCTTTTCTGACGAGGTGATGTCATGAACGTACAAACCAAACCGACGCCGTCACACTCCGCCTATGCCGATACCGCCGAAGAGGCGATTGCAGCGCAGGACGCGCTGGACACGGGCATGATTACATCAGAACAGGCAACCGAAGTGGCCATGCAGAACACCCTGCTGACCCCGCGTTTCTACACCACCGATTTTGACGAGATGGACGCCATCGACGTGACCCCCGTGCGCGAAGACTGGGACAAGATGATCGCCGCAATGGCCGCCGACCCGAACAAGGGCCATTTCAAGAAAACGGAAAAATGGGGCACCGTTGATTGGGACGGAATGGAGCCAAAGCTGCGTGCCGAGTTCATCGACTTTCTGATCTCAAGCTGTACCGCCGAATTTTCGGGCTGCGTGCTGTATAAGGAAATGAAGCGTCGCGGCTCAAACGCCGATATCACGCAACTGTTCCAGCTGATGGCCCGCGACGAAGCGCGTCATGCTGGCTTTATCAACGATGCGCTGCGCGAGGCAGGCATCCGCGTGAACCTCGGGTTCCTGACCCAGCAAAAGAAGTACACGTACTTCCGCCCCAAATTTATCTACTACGCCACGTATCTGTCCGAAAAGATCGGCTATGCCCGCTATATCACGATCTACCGCCACCTTGAGCAGAACCCGGACAAGCAGTTCCACCCGATTTTCGGCTGGTTCCGCGAATGGTGCAATGACGAGTTTTCCCACGGCGAAGCCTTTGCGCTGCTGCTGAAAACAGACCCTAAATTGACCGAATCCTTTGTGAACAAGCTTTGGATCAAGTTTTTCCTCACGGCTGTATTTTCAACCATGTGGGTGCGTGACCACCAGCGCCCTTTATTCCATGACGCATTGGGTGTGGATACCACGTGGTACGGTCAGGAAGTCTTTCGCAAGACCTCCGACATCTCCAAGCAGGTGTTTCCGATGACGCTCGACATTGACCACCCCCGCTGGCGCCCCAACCTTGACCGCATGGAAGAAGCCTCCCGTCAGGTGGCCGAAGGCAAGGCGCGCGGCGGCATTGGCGGTACGATCCAGCGTTTGGGCGGAATGGCAAAAGCGACCTATGCCTTTGTTGCACTCTACACGATCCCCGCAATCAAAAACGAAGTCCCCGCCAGCCCTGTTATGAAGCCAGCCTACTGATGACAACAGCTTGGACCGCAGCATTGATCGCATTATTTGCCTGGTGGTTTTTCACCGGGGCAATTCTGCTGATCGTGCGGCGGGCCGACGCTGGCGATCAAGTGGCGCACGGGCGCAACGTGTTTATGTCGGTGCCTCTTTTCGCGCTCGGCTTTGCAGGGCTTTGGATAAGTTCACAGGAAATGACAGTGACGAACGCTTATATCGCTTTCGTTTCGGTTTTACTGATCTGGGGCTGGGTCGAACTGGCCTTTCTGTCCGGTATTATCACCGGCCCCGAACGACGCCCCTGCCCCGAAAACCTCACAGGGTATGCACGGTTCGCCCGCGCGTGGGATACAATCTCGCGTCACGAATTGTTGTTGGCAGGCACATTGATGGCAGTCGTTATGATTGCTGCACATGCTGAAAACACTGTTGGGCTATGGACTTACATCATTCTATTCGTGGCCCGCATCTCGGCCAAACTAAACCTCTTCTTCGGCGTTCCGCGCATTAATACAGAATTTGTGCCAACCCCGCTGGATCACATTAAATCCTATTTCCGCCGCGGCCCCATCACGATGGCTTTCCCGATCGGTGTCACTTTCCTAAGCGTCTCTGCTGCCTTCTTTGCAGAACGTCTCCTCTCCGCCGAAACTCACGCCACAACGGTCGGGTTTTCTTTGCTCACAGCCCTCGCGGTTCTTGCCGCTTTGGAACATTGGTTGATGGTAGTGCCGCTGCCCGATGCCAAACTGTGGCGCTGGATGCTGCCCGACTCTACGACTTCAAGACAGGACCAAACCAATGAACTTTGACGCACTATTTAACGAACAGATCGATCAATTGAAGTCTGATGGCAACTACCGCTACTTCGCCGAACTTGAACGCAAGGCGGGCAAATTCCCTCATGCGTCGAACCACGTCGAGGGCGAAAAGCGCGATGTGACGGTCTGGTGCAGCAATGACTATCTGGGAATGGGTCAGAACCCGCTGACGATCGCCGCCATGTGCGAAGCGGTTCAGCGCACAGGCACGGGCGCGGGCGGCACACGCAACATTTCCGGCACCAACCACGACCACTTGCTGCTTGAGGCCGAGCTGGCCGACTTGCATGGCAAAGAGGCTGCGCTGCTGTTCACATCGGGCTACGTCTCCAACTGGGCGGCACTGTCATGCCTCGGCTCGCGTCTGGAAAACTGTGTGATCCTGTCAGACAGCGGCAACCACGCCAGCATGATTGAGGGCATCCGCCACTCAAAAGCGAAAAAAGTGATCTGGAAACATAACGACTTTGCAGACCTTGAGGCCAAACTGGCTGCACTGCCTGCCAACGTGCCAAAAATCGTCGCATTCGAGAGCGTCTATTCCATGGACGGTGATATCTGCCCGATGCGCGAGATTGTCGAGGTAGCCGAAAAATACGGCGCCATGACATATCTGGACGAAGTACACGCCGTTGGCCTTTATGGTCCACGCGGTGGTGGCATTTCCGAACGTGAAGGTCTTGCTGATCGGATTACCCTGATCGAAGGCACATTGGGCAAAGCCTATGGCGTTGTCGGTGGCTATATCACGGGTTCCGCCGCGCTGTGCGATTTCATCCGCAGTTTTGCCAGCGGGTTTATCTTTACCACCGCCCTGCCCCCTGCCGTAGCGGCGGCTGCACGTGCCTCGATTATGCACCTGAAAACATCCAACGACGAGCGGACGCGCCATCAGACCCAGGTCGCCAAATTGCGTGACCGTCTGGACCGTGCCGGTATTCCACATCTGATGAACGAGTCTCACATCATCCCGGTGATGATCAAAGATCCTGTCAAAACACGGATGCTAGCGGATTATCTGATGAACGAATGGGATATCTATGTGCAGCCCATCAACTATCCGACCGTGCCAAAAGGAACCGAGCGTTTGCGCTTTACCCCCTCGCCCCTGCACACGGACGCGGATATCGAACATCTGGTAAACGCGCTGAGCCATCTTTGGAAACAGTGCGCCGTGAGCCATGCTGTCGCCTAGAGTATTTCAGAAACTGTAATGCACAATTGATCCCCAAAGTCCCAATATAGTGTCAGGGCTTTGGGGTATTTTTTTGCGCTGCTAAAACGCAAACGGCCTGCATAATACAGGCCGAGCACTAGAGTATTTTTAGCCAGAAAAAATAGACAACCGCCGCGCCCGAATAAGGAGAAGCGGTTTTTCCTATCTCCAGTCGAAGAAGTCAGGGCCAGCTTGGGACAGCAGCTTTTGCGCCATTTCTTTACCAGCCAATGCGCCATCCTCAATCGGACAGCTCATGGCGTCGTTCAACGCCTCTGATCCATCGGGGCGGAGCACTTCACCGCGCAGATGCAGCGTACCGCCGTCAAGCTCGGCCAGCCCCGCGATGGGTGTTTCGCAAGAACCATCAAGCTCCAGCAGGAACGAACGCTCAGCGGCTAGGCGCTGACCGGTGGGTGTGTCGTGGATAGCCTCCAACATTGCGGCCACGTTGGTATCCTCCACCCGTCGTTCGATCCCGATGGCACCTTGCGCCACGGCGGGCAGCATCACATCAGTCTCGATCGCTGTATGTGGTACCTCATCCATTTTCAAACGCCGCAGGCCCGCCATAGCAAGGAAGGTTGCGGCAGCTACTCCCTGATCCAGCTTCATCAAACGCGTTTGCAGGTTTCCACGAAACTCCACCACTTCAAGGTCCGAACGTTTCAGCATGAGTTGCGCGCGACGGCGCAGACTGGAGGTCCCCACCACCGTACCGGCGGACAGATCCGCCAGCGACTTTGCAGTGGGCGAGATAAACGCGTCACGCACGTCTTCGCGCGGCAGATAAGTATCAAGGATCAGCCCCTCGGGCTGCAAGGTCGGCATGTCCTTCATGGAGTGCACAGCGATATCAATCTTGCCGGCAATCATGTCGGCCTCGATCTCGCGCGTGAACAGACCTTTGCCGCCAATCTCTTTCAGCGGGCGGTCGATGATTTTGTCACCGGTCGTTTTGATCACAACAATCGTGAATGCTTCGAACGGCAAATCGAACGCTTTGGCCAGACGCTCACGCGTCTCATGTGCTTGTGCAAGAGCCAAAGGCGATCCACGGGTGCCGATCATCAGCGGTTGGGCGGGAGTGGGCAATTTCAATGTCATAAATCATCTCTAACGGTGTAAACTAAACCTGACAACTCTTGTATAACCCCCACGCTTTATCGCATGATAGATATAGCCAAATTCAAATATAGAGACAGCATATGACCGCCCAGAAAACAATCCTTCGCGCGC
>NZ_CANNBM010000009.1 GCF_947502895.1 uncultured Sulfitobacter sp. | reverse complement strand
AATAAAAAACCGGTGCCTGCGATCCGCCGGGCGCCAGTGGTCCGAAAGGTCATTGGTTCAAGACAGGTCTGCGCGCCCATCTGACTTTTGCATTGAAGCGCGATCTTGGCTTGTTACATCTAACTTGATCACGACCCTCCTCCCCTACTCTTTACGTGGTAAAATTTGCCTGCTCACTCCTCCAAGGTGTTTGCGTATAACCATGTGAAGTTGGTCACTTAGCGACTATGGATATCGGCTGCTGACGACGCGACATCAACCTCGCGGGCAGCGTAGCAACGCCTACGCATAAGAAACCGCTGAACCCTAATGCTCCCAGCACTCTTTTTTGCGACAAAAACTGGTAAGTCAGCTCTTCACTGCGGCCAAGACATCGAAGTGTCCGGCCAGTCTGCGCAGCGATTTCCACAACAGTCCTGCGCACGCTTGCCATAGTCGCTGTCAAGTGCCGGATGTTCGTCATCGCGGTCATCATTGCGCTGGGTCTCGCATTAGGACAAGTGAGGCGGCATGTCCTGAAGTATTCGCGGCTCATCCGAGTGATATCTTTCCTTCGCCGTCTACAGCCTCGGTCGCGGTGCATAATTCCCCACATGCTCAGCAATAACTTGAAGACAAGCGGCACCTTGTGTCAGCTTTGACAAACCTCGATCTAACCGTCTGCACATACTGCAATAATGAGGCCCCAGCCGTTGTACTAAAATGACACAAACGTAAGATAAAATTGGCGATCCCTGAAGGACTCGAACCCTCAACCTGCTGATTAGAAGTCAGCTGCTCTATCCAGTTGAGCTAAGGGACCGCTGCGCTGGTTATGGTCTATGCTCTATGGGCGATCAAGGGGGCGTGAAAGGCTAAAGTGTCTTGAACCAGTCTGGAAGGATCGTACGACAGACATAGTTGATGAACGGGGGCTTCACGATGCCGCGTTTTGCATCGCGGATCGGGTTTTCCCGTATCTTCTCATAGCCCAGCGCAACGGCCTCTTTCCAAGGCAGTTCAACCGCTTTCGCCATTTTGCGATAGAACCGTTTCGCATGGAAGTCGGGGTTCGCCCACCCGTTCACATTCCAGTCTTCACCGACACTATCGGCAACAGACTGGCGCACTGCGTTAGTTTCTTTCAAAGCTGTGGAGTTAGCGTGCTTTAGATGCACAAAGAAAACATCATCCGGCATTTCAAATCGAAAATCGTCTGTTCGCCGGTAGCCACAAAAGACACCATGCCAGCGCAACGGTAACGCTTTGCGCACGGCCCAGGCCTTGCTGTAGTTCCCGGTCACGCAAGCCACATCTCGGTGTGCCAGTGCGGATTCACTGCCAACCAGCGGCACATCCCCTTCTACCTCTGCCAAATTCAGTCCAAGAGCAAACAACGCAGGCGCCGAGCTCTTCTCAAACAAGTCTTGAAACGAGCTGTATGTCGCAGGATCAAAGCAAACGAGTTCATCTGCATCAGTCTGAATTACCCAGTCGTAAAGATTGCCCAAACCTGACTGGATGCCATTGATGACACGCAGGCGAACACGGTCAAAATTCTTTAACTCGTCGCGGGGAATGGTAATGACACTGGCGTCAGGGCAAATCCTTTGAATTTCAGGATCATAGCCGTGCGATATTACATAGAGGTTACGGGGGCCCAAATGGGCGCCGTAGTAGCGATACCATTGCCCCAGCGCCCAATAGTCTTGGTAAACCATGGTGATTGCGCAGATTTTCATGAAACGCTCCTGAGGAATGGCAGCCCTAGATGGCCTTCTTCATCGCATCATAGCAAGCAGGTATTATCAGGGTCAAAACCAGTTATTTCTGTGATGCTAGCCAATTATTCGACCCAGCCCTTAAATGCCCGAAAACAACACTGGAATTCTAAACGCCCGACTAGTCGTATCCGCTCCAGCAACCTTGGCTCCAGATAGCGCACTGCTTGCGAGGCCTGATGCCACTCTAGACCGCCAGATTTCGAACAGTTCAGAAAAGTCGCGAATTTTTGCCTTTAGTCCCTTGTCGTTTCTATCATGATGCCGTATCCGTCTGCTCATTGGCGCGGGATGGAGCAGCCCGGTAGCTCGTCAGGCTCATAACCTGAAGGTCGTAGGTTCAAATCCTACTCCCGCAACCAATACTACACTGTTAAATCAGTGGCATAGAAGCACCCTTCGGGGTGCTTTTTGCGTTTAGGACCTTCTTGTGGAAGATGTGTGGAAGCTTCCAGGAACAGTGGGGTGTGTTGCGCAGTCGTAACTCTTCAGGGCGACCACTTTCGGCCTTTAGCTGACATTGGCCAAATGATCGGCAGGCTGCGGCGCGTTCCGTCATTGCAGACCTTCGCTGCAAAGGCGAAACCGGAGACAGTAGCAGCTCGGTCAACATGAGTTGCAGATACAATGCTAACTTTTTTTCTTCCCCCACGGACAGAGTGCTTCGACCTGTTGGCGACCAAGTTCATTTAAGGTATTTATGTTATCGATATAAATCTTCTCAGGGTCCAAAACACGTGAGAGTGCTTTAGTCACTTGAACTTGACGCAGTAGATGTATGATCGGATAGGGTGAGCGGTTAGTGAAGTTGCTAAGATCGTTAGCAGCTACGTCCTCAAATTGATATTGAGGATGAAAGGACGCCAACTGCACATGCTCTGTCAGTTCTGCCTTCTCCAATAGCTCCTGAAACCAATCGAGTAAGGCGAGGTAGTCATCAAATTCTTCCAAACCTCGGGTGAAAATGAGCAAGCTAGTGGCAATGTCACTTTCATTGGCCTCAAGCAGACGCTGTAGCTCATCCACGTAGAACTGCTTCAGCTGTGCATCAATGGTGGCATCACAGATGGCATAATGCACTTGGTCTTGGGCTATGACATTATGGGAAAATGGGCAGAGATTCAGCCCTACTACCATTTGTTCAAGCCATCGACGGATGTTTGTAACTACGTCTTGATGAGCTATTGATAGTGTCTCAAGGTCGAACTTATTGATACGTAAATCCTTTCTTGTTGAACTAACTTAAAGCCCATTGTGCCCATATCTCAAATTGATTTGCAAAAGCCAAATCTATCGGCTCGGCGGAGTTACAGGCGACCTTTCCACCCTTCATGTCGAGTGCCGCTTCCAGGACAATCCGCCCTTCGCTGCGGGACGACGAAGTTCCCTTACTGGAAGCTCGTGGGTGGTGTGAGGCTGCAATCCAATCTAACCGAAGACTAAGCCTTAAACTTTGTTGATGTTGCGGTCCTTGTTTCCCACCACCGATGCATGGCCTCAAATGCCGACATCAATCTAATTGCATCTTCCGTGCCGCTGTACTCAACACGCGGAGGAACTTCCGCATAAACCTCTCGATGCACACAGCCATCGTTTTCAACGCCGCGAAGCTGCTTCGTCAGCATCGTCTGCGTAATCCCGCGAACGCTTTTTAGAAGCGCGCCAAACCTTTCTGTGCCGTTGAAGATCAGGATTTGGAAAATCGAAAGCCTCCACCTGCCGCCGATCATGGCAACCACAAGTAGCTCTGGATACAAATCCGCACCTGTTTCCTTACGCACAGCAAGTACCGATAGTATCGTTTCGATACCCAGGTATTGAAATGTTGCCTACTTTTAAACAGAGCCTTTTACGCGAAGTTGAGCGTCAGCAGAGGAACAGAGCAAATGATGACAAATTAACCGAAAAACTATGAAGAAAAATCTCGTGTCAGCATCTCGGGATGACAGCTTTCTGGCTGTTGCGACCGAGATGGAGAAATGGTGGACAAAGACAACCAGCGGCGCTTTCGAAAAGGTCGGAGACAGGTTGACGGCGTGTTCCCCCCCCCGGACTACGGTCACTGGTCATTCGAGGCGTCCGTCATGAACCGAGGCAATCATCTTGAGATAACTTGCGTCGATGCTGACCACAAGGTCGACGGTCAGCCTGAAGGAATCGATCAGGAGTTGCTTGGGACAATCGTTATCTGGCAGTTTGAAACTGTCGGAGACAAAACCGAGATTACAATTCCCCATGACGGGTCGCCTCCAACTCTGAACTGTTGGGAAATCTGCCCAAATGGTTGGAACCATTTCTTTTGAAACAGTTAAAAAGCGTTCTTGGACGGCAATCAAGCAAGCCGTCATTCCGCCCGACAATTTTCGCGAACTTGGCTTCATGGCGCCCATTTGGGCACATCGCTGCATCGGTTGTTAAGGGTTTTTCCGACAGCTTCGCGCCGCTCGTCGCCGACGGCTGCTTCCACTTTATTCGTGGAATTCTACCCTCTCCAACATACGACATAAAACGACAGTCAGAAACCTGCCAAGACTGTAAATGTTTCGCCGGAGGGTTCTGTCAAAGCCAAGAGCCTGATGCCACGCGGGCCCAGATAGAGCCCCATAACAGACAGTTTTCACCGTATGCTTTCTAGAGTTTTCATTCGTACATTGCACAGTGAAGTTATCAAACGCGCTCGATATCCCAACTTTCAACGGTGAATAACTTGAGCGCTGAGCGATGCATGTGCTTCAAGTATTGTACCTGAGACCAGCCACACTCCTGCGTAAGATGTTCCCAGTTCCGAACGGAAACCAGCGTCCACAGAAGGTCTGTCGCTTCCTTCGCATTCAAGTCCGGCAACAGCATGTCATGTTCGATCAGCGACTGTATTGTGCGATCACATAGATCGCGCACGGCGGACATCCGATCGTCCCAAGCGACACGCGCTTCTTCATCGACATCCTTGATCGCCATCAGGGCTTTTCCAACGCCATAGATTTTGGGGATGTAGTTGCACCAGACATCGATGAATCCTTCCAGCCGCGCGACACCTTCTGCGGTGAAGATCTGGTCATCCACGACTTTGCCGATGCCGTGAATTTCATCAAGATAGCGGGTCGTCGCAATTAAAAGCTCTGCCCGGTTGGGGAAATGCAGATACAGCGCCTGACGGCTGATGCCAGCACGCTTGGCGATATCTGACATGCGCACATCGCTTGCCCCTTTTGTCTCTAAAAGAGTCTGGCAGCTTTTGAGGATGCGATCACGGGTAGGATTATTTTTACTTGACATGGTGTAAAGTAGATCGATAAGTCAGGGCTGTCAACTTGACACGGTGTCAAGTTATTGAACAAAGATAGGAAGCCTAATGAAAGTTATCGTAATTGGTGCAACTGGCACTATCGGCAGCCTGACCGTCCAACACATGCTTGCCGACGGGCACGCAGTCACCGCATTTTCGCGCACCCCTGAGAGGATCGGGATCGACCATCCAGAACTGTCATTGGTGTCAGGCGACGTTCTTAACCAGTCAGAGGTTGATACAGCGGTCGCGGGACACGATGCCGTGGTCATCACCTTGGGCAGCAAGTCCTTGCGTTCACTCATTAGGTCCAAAGGCACACTGATCGTCATCCACGCAATGCAAAAGGCAGGGATGTCGCGTCTGATTTGTCAGTCAACACTTGGGGCCCATGAAAGCTGGTCCAACCTGAACTTCTTTTGGAAACGGATCATGTTCGGCGGCATATTGCGGATCGTTTTCCGCGACCACGAACTTCAAGAGCTTCTTGTCGAAGCCAGCGGTTTGGATTGGACCATCGTGCGCCCGAGCGGGTTCACTGACCGCACAGAAACGGAAGTCTTTAAAGAAGCCTTCGCGCCAACGCTGAAAGGCCTACGCCTCAAGATTGCGCGCAGTGATGTCGCCAGCTTTCTGACCAAGCAGTTGACCGACAGAACATATCACCAGCGCGCCGTTGCGATCTCAACCTAAGATAGGAGCACATCAATGTCCCCTGAATTCAATCTCGTCTTTGTGCAGGTTTCGGTTGTCGCTTACGCATTAGTCGCAGGCGTTTTTCTGACCTTTTCCGATTTTGTAATGACATCATTGGCCAAAGCGGACCCTGCTGGCGCAATCCAAACCATGCAGATCATAAACCGAGAGGTCTTTCGAACGATCTTTATGGTGCTCTTGCTTGGCATGTCTGCCGTGTCGCCGATGATTGTTGTTTATGCGATCGGCACTGATATCGGATACGCACAAAACTGGATCGTGGCGGCTGGTGCGCTCTACTTTCTTGGCACGTTTATCGTGACGCTGGTCTTCAACGTGCCCATGAATAACCGCCTTGATCGCATGCAGTTTAATAGCGCCGAGGCGGCAGCTTATTGGCTGCGCTACGTTCCAGCCTGGCGCTTTTGGAACTGGGTCCGCACCATTGCCGCGGCTCTTGCTTCGCTGTGCCTGCTAATTGCTACGGTCATAATGGCTCAATCCTAACTTCAAACCCAAAATAGGCACCGATAAAGCCCTGGGTGCTGTTCAATTATCAGGAGCTAACCTCTTATGTTTCATCCCATTTCACAATTTGTAACGCTTGCCGTTTCCGGACTGATCGCCACCATGATCGGGGGCCTCATTCTTATTGATCCTATCGCTTTTCATGTCAGCGCGGGTATCGACGTTGGAAGCCAAACCGCTTTGACCAACGAACTCAAAGCTGCGGGGAGCGTCGTACTGATGACCGGCATACTAGCGTTGACTGCAATCGCGCGGGTGCGACTGCGTGCGACGGCCCTCGCTGTCAGCGCCTTAGTCTACGGATCCTACGGCTTTGGTCGTGTATTAAGTTTTTTAGTTGATGGTATACCTAATACGGCCTTGATCTCGATTGCAGTTCTGGAATTGGTGATCGCTGCGGCCTGCATCGTCTTAGTGTCTCGATACTCTCTGCGTGCAAAACCTGCCTTCACCTAAAGGAGGCTGTATTTGCGACGAAGCAAAATCTTTGTCCACAGCCAAAAAATGCGCTTGACCCTGACACTAGTGTCAAGCCGCTACCACTGTCTGCGCATCGTAGTGATGAATAACTTACAGACAGGAAAATCTGAAATGACACAGAATGACCATTGGCAAAATAGGGTCGCGATCGTGACTGGCGGAAGCTCTGGCATCGGCAAAGCGACGGCCTTGGCGCTTGTTGCACAAGGCGCGAAGGTGCTGATTACGGGGCGCAGTGATGAAAAGCTTGCCGAAGTAGCGGCGATGAGTGACGCAATCGCAACATTGCGGGCGGATAGTGCCGATGCCGATAGCGGCGCGCAAACCGTCGAAGCAGCGACAAGCAAATGGGGGCGTCTTGATCTCGTTGTCAACAACTCGGGAGCTGGTCAACCGCTTCTCATGGCGGCGTATGACGCCGATATCATTGCCAACATGTTCGCCGTGAATATCGTGGGCCCCTCCTTGTTGGTAAAGGCAAGCCATACCGCTCTGCGCGAAAGCAAAGGTGCCATTGTGAATATCGGAACAGCAGTGAGCCAGAATGCCGCGCCGATGTTGGCACATTACGCAGCAACCAAAGCTGCACTGGACCATTTGACCAAGTCATGGGCCATAGAGCTGGCTGGCGACGGAATTCGGGTGAATGCAGTTGCTCCTGGCCCGGTCAAAACGGGTGCGCTGACTGGAATGATGGGGTTGCCTGACGAAATGGCGCAACAAATCGAAAACCAAGAGGCAGCGCAGGTGCCACTGGGGCGTCGCGGTGTGACAGATGATATTGTTCCATGGATTCTGCGCCTAGGTCGATCCGACAACGCATGGCTTACGGGGCAAATTCTCACAGTGGACGGCGGCTGGTCGCTGCGAAACTGAGGAGGAATTGGCGCTGGGGGATGCATACCATCTCTCAACGCCGCTCTTGTTTGGCGGTTGAAACACTTCCATCTATGTCAGTCTTAGCAAGAAAGGGTTTGAAATGCAGGCCAAGGAAGCCGCCGAACAGCTTAGGATTACGCGACGCATGTTGCGCCACTATGAGAAACAAGGATTGATGACGGTGGGTCGTACGCTCAACGGCTACCGGCATTACCGCGAGGCGGATCTTCGTCGCGCAGGTCGTATCCGCGACTTTATAGCGACCGGTTTTTCCACCCGTGAAATCCGCGCTATGAGTGCGTGCCTATCGGATGAAGGGTCTGGACCGTGTGAAGGCGGTATCGAGAAATTAACAGAAAAGCTCGCGCATATTGAACGGCTTCGGACTGACTTGGACGAGCGTCGAGACGCACTTCTTGATCGTCTTGCTAGCCTGAGAGGGGGACTTTCTAGCGCTGATCGGCCAAGTCAACCGTTAGACACCCCAGTTGCTAGTTCTGTGCGCCATCAACCTCGAGCAGTTTAGTGTCTTTGGCGTACTGCTGTGTATAATTGATCGAAATTACGCCGCGACCTGAGCACTGCTCACAAACTCATAGAGTGCCGATGAAGCTGCCGACGACAAGACCCCCACGACCTCCCTGCTGCGAAAACCAGTGGGCGGGTTGGGTGGTTCACTGATTTATACCACCTGCTTGATTAACCATCCGGTATATTAGCTGTAACGATGAATACATCGGACCAGCTTGAAGCGGCCTTTGGCGCGTTATCCAATCCGGCCCCGAGAGCGATCCTTGCGCATCTGGCACAAGGCGAAGCGACCGCAAACACACTGGCGGAGCCCTTCGAAATGAGCCTGCCTGCCATCTCAAGACACATCCGTGTGCTAGTGAATGCGGCCCTGACCACGAGGGGGCGTGACGCGCAGTTCCGGCCCTGCACCCTGAATACACAGCCACTATGGGTATGCCCGATGGCCACCCAGATATAACTGAAGTCATCGTCGACTTGAAGGAAGCGAATGGCAAAACAACAATGACAATGGTGCATGTTGGTGTGCCTGAAGGCTCCGCAGGTGATGGAGGTGGGAACCAAGCCTTCGACAGTCTTGACCAGCTTATCAGGCAGTCCAAGTGAACGGGGATCAGACACCACAGGAGAGCTGGAAACCAATACCTTTGCCGCTGAAATTACTGTCTGTGGTTATGGTTCTGTGGGCAGTCGGATCAGCGATGCATTTACCAAACCTGTTCGAAAGCGGTTTGCCGTTACTGGGTACTTTTGTGTATGGACGCACAGCATTTCTTGTGGCCCTGTTTTTCGACTTCATCGAACCTGGGGTATTCCTATATACCCTTTGGAACAGAAGGCCGTGGGCCACAAACTGGGCCTTTTTCAATATTGGATTGTTCATTCTCAATGGGACTGTTGCACTGTTCATAGTGAGCGATCAGCTTGGCCTTACGCAAATCTTGGGGCCAAACCTTGTCAGTATGGTGATGCTGGCGGTGATCTTCTGGAAGCAAACATATTTCGTCGAAGCGGACTGACTTTTTCAGCCGCAGCTCAGTCTTCAGGTTTCCAATCTGGCTGCGTTGCAAATGAAATCACATCTCGTCCAGGCTGATCCCAATGTGGCTTGTCGCGTTCAAAAATGACGACTTCAACATTCAACCCATCGGCATCATCCATTGCGCCAAGCGTCAGTGTTAGATGACCGGGTAACCAGGTATTCTTTCCACAAATCGGGCTGCCGCAGTTCCCACAGAATGCCTTCATGACTTCTGAACCCTTTCCTTATGAATATCTGAATTCGCCTAACTTCCCACTCACGGTAACCGCATCTGAACCGAACATGGCACCCACGGCATGGCCTGTTCCACTTAGTCGGCGGCACTCTTCACAATGGAATTGTACAACAACGATTGGCTTCCCGATTGCCATATAGGTAACACCGCCGCAAAGGCAGCGCCCGGAGTATTTCGATTTCATTTGCGGGTGCCAACGTTCATTTATTATTGAGATACTCCTGCATCGACAGCGAAAAACTCTAAGACGTTGTCATCTGGATCACTAACACGAAAGAACCGAAATGGCCCTTCTACAATGACAGCGGCGCTTTCTAAACGATTTGGTGCGATTGCCCTTACTCTCTCAAACGTATCCTCGATGTCACTCACTTTGATATATGCCCGCATCGTGTCACCCTGAATTGCGTCCGCAGCGTATATCTCGCGTGAAACGACGGCATAAAATCCACCCGCGACATCGAACCCAACGAGGCTCGGCACTTGCCGGGGTAACGGTCAGACAAAACGGGAAAGTAAAGAGGCCGAAACAGTACGTTAGTATTTTTGATTTCATCAGGTGCCAGCCCCTTCTGGATGCCCGTCGTTCTGAGGCGCATCATCACAAATCTTGTACCATGAAGGCTTTTCACCAACGAATTCGTGGGATTGGTTGATCAGGCTTAGATTTCCATCGATGGTGTTTGCCGCGATTGGGAAACTGTCGTCAGTAGACAGTATTTCACCTAAGGACGTGCCACAGATTTTGCAAAAACACCGCTCATAAATGTACGGGGCGGCCGGTTGGAACACCTGCACGCTTTCCTTACCCGTCACCCACTTGAGGTCTTCCTTTCTCACAAATGCAATGGCGCCCGCACCAACTTTACGGCACCTTGAACAGTGGCACGTGCCGACAAACGACGGTTCGTTCGCCAGTTCAAATTGGACTGCTTGGCAGCAGCAACTACCCTTTATCATGGTTATCTCTCTTTATGTCAGATGGGCATGTCAGATATGCGTTCTTCACATGTTTGCCTGGCAACCTAAATATGGCATGCTGACAGCATCATGGCAGCATTGAATGGGAGTGCGAAATTTGCGGAAAGCGGAACGGCTATTCGAAATTGTCCAGCTTCTTCGCCTCGCGCGCGGACCCATATCCGCACAACATATCGCCAACGAGCTAGGGTCATCCAAGCGTTCTGTTTATCGCGATATTTCTGCGCTGATGGCTCAAGGTGTGCCAATCCGTGGAGAAGCTGGTGTGGGGTATGTACTGGAAAAAGGCTTCGACATGCCGCCGTTAATGCTGACGTCAGACGAGTTGGACGCCGCCGTTCTTGGGGCGCATTGGGTCGCAAGCCGAGGTGAACCTGACCTCGCCAAAGCTGCTCTCAACCTACTTGCGAAGATCGAAGTGGTTGTGCCCGAGCGCCTGAGGGCGCACGTCTTGGAACCAGCAACCAGCGTAGCCCCCGTTCCTTCACCGCTAGAAATGGTAAATTCTTCAATACTGAGAAATGCTATTCGCGGGCATCGGAAAATGACGCTAGAATATCGTGGCAGTGCTGGCGACGTCACGCAGCGCGTTATCTGGCCAATTTTGCTTGGTTATAGGGATAGCGGTCGCATTCTTGCGGCATGGTGTGAGCTACGCAAAGGTTTTCGTTACTTCCGCACCGACCGGATGATTTCAGCGGATGTCCTGAACCAGCGTATTCCGGAAAGCTCGCTCTTGCTTCGCGTGCGATGGCGAACCGCAATGGATGTTGAACGCGCAACATACATGGAATTTTAGGGCTGTGGCGTTCACCTGAAGCTATGTTTTGATCGAATCTCCCAAGCTCAGATTAAGTATACCCCGCAGTTCGTCTAAGTTGTCAAAGCCTGCACGCTTGGCAAATTCGGTTTCTGCTTTTTCCAAGGCTTGCCGCGCATTGGTTGCCAAAATCACCCCTTTTGGTGTCACGACAATGTTCTTTTGATTGCGCGGAACAGGATCAGGTTTCAGTGGCAGAAACCCCTCATTCTGCATTTCAGTTGTCGTGCGATAGATTGCCTGCCGTGTCACACCTAAGCGCTGCGCAACGGCGCTTGCTTGAGTAGCGCCACAGTCAAGACTGGCCAAAAATGTCAGATGAGGCTCGGTCAATTCAGTGTAACCTTTACCGTGCAAAATGCCGAGCACACTTTGATAAATCCAACGCGCGCCAGACTACATCAGCAGACACAGTGCCGGTCGCGGAGCAGCCCCAGTTGTAAGCTTTGTTGCCAAGATAGGCTATCTCCAATTAGTTGCCAGCACTGTTTGCAAGGTCAGATCGACGATGACTAGCCTTAGACTTTTGCTCCGCCTCAGTGCAGCAAGTTGTCTGGCTTTCGGTATTATGTGTATTTTGATGCCAGAAGCTGTTTCAGGCTTTCTTGGTGGCCGGCCGACAGGGTTTGCGCACATCGTCGGGGTGGGCCTGATTATGAATGGTCTATATCTTTCCGAGGCGTCCAGTCGTACTGCCATTCATCCAGTTGAGGTCGTCTATTTCGCCCTCGGCGATCTACTGTGGTGGCTTGGATCACACCAATTAATCACAGATGGAAGCTGGATCACCACAAGCTCCGGCGTCATCGCTACGATTGTTGTCGCATGCGGTGTCTCGGGTTTGGGAATAGTGCATCCTTGCTCTTTCGCATCTGATCCCTTGGGCGCCACTATTGATATGGCTGATCTGGCATCGCCAAGACTACATGTACGTTTTGACCTTGGCGTCATTGTAGCAGCCTGCCTGATCATGGACGTGTATGATCTCTGGCGCTTTTTGCGGCGTGACAGAGCGGTATTGGGATCGCATACGGACGAATATTGAGAAGAAAGCCCAAACGTCGAACAGCACTGAGATTACTTTCGCTGCAGAAAGGTCGAATGACCGGTTTCTCCGCTGCATGACAGCACAGCTCTCTTTGCGCGCCCCGAAATTCTAGCGCTGCGATTGCACGCAGCAAGTGAATTGAATTTACAGATAAGGCTGATTGTGTTGAAAAACTCTTGCTCGATCGAAGGGTCAATCGCTGGCTCAATTCCTTTATTGATTGGGGGATTTGGCGGTGATGGGACCAAAGCAGGAGGCGCAAGGGGCGCTGTTTTATGAGTTCTCTCTGGAGGATCATGTCCCGCAAGATCACCTGCTACGGTCGATCGACTGGTTCGTAAACCTGAGCAGTATCCGCGAACATCTGTCGGATTTCTACAGCCACACGGGTCGCCCCTCGATTGATCCTGAGCTTCTCATCCGCATGCTTTTGATCGGATATTGCTTCGGTATTCGCTCTGAACCTCGCTTATCGCTGGTTTTGCCGTCTCGATTTAAACGATCCGATCCCGGATCACTCCAGCTTTTCAAAGAACCGGTATGGTAGGTTCCGCGAAAGCGATCTGTTGCGCCGCGTGTTCGAGACGACCGTTGCGCGATACGTGCGAGAAGGCCTTGTTGGCGGACAGGGGTTTGCCATGGATGCCAGCTTGATCAGTGCTGATGTCCAGAAACAGAACTCCAGCAACCCTGAATGCTGGGAAGCCCGTGTGGCTGACGCTAACGATGCACCACGCGCGGTGCGGGACTATCTCGACACGCTGGACGACGAAGCCTTTGGTGCGGCCGCTACGACAAAGCCCAAGTTCACTGCTCATGCCAATCCAGCCAGCCAATGGGCTGCCGCACGCAAAGGCCCCGCATTCTTTGCGTATTCCACCAATAATCTGATCGATACTGACCACAGTATCATCGTTGATGTGGATGCCAGCCGCTCCAACAGGACTGCCGAGGCTGGAGCCATGCGCAAGATGATCGACCGGACCGAAGAGATATTTGGCTTGAAGCCGAATTGGATTGCTGCGGACACGGCCTACGGGTTGTCTGGCAATCCTGTTTGGCTGGCACTCAAACGCAAGATCCTGCCCTTCATTCCCGTCTTTGATGAGGGCGAGCGGACTGATGGAACATACTCCGGACCAGACTTCACATGGGACTATGAGAATGATCGCCACATCTGTCCTGGCGGCAAAGAGATAAAGCATACGCGGCGCACCTATTCCGATCCCGCCTAGAACGCGCAAGAATGGAAAGCGCGCAAATACCGGGCCCTTCAATCCGATTGCATCGATTGCCCATTAAAAGCCAATTGCTGTACCAAATCAGACACCCGCGCGATCCACCGCGAGCAATATGAGATCGTCCGGGAATTTCCCCGCCAATGTACAGCGTCAGAGTTCAATCAAATCGCGCAGAACCGACGGAAGAAAGTCGAGATGCTCTTCGCACACCTCAAACGAATCCTTGGCTTGGGTAAGCTCCGATTACGAGGCCCATGTGGCGTCCAAGACGAATTCACCTTAGTAGCAATCGCCCAAAACCTTCGGAAACTCGCCAAACTCAACCCGTTGGTGCCCGCCACAGGCTAACACCGTGGTCGACATACAGACGTCCAAGTAAAATCATGGCGATAACTCACTTGGAAAGGCTGAAACCAGCGAGTTTTTTTAACACAATCAGCTCTTTGCTGCCGTTCGCTGCGGTTGCAAACGAAATCACCGCCAAATCGGAAGGCGAGAGGTGGCAACGCGAACTTTCCAAACCTTGCGGTCAGCGTGACCGACGACTGCTTTTCATATGCTGCATCTGCAGTGAAACGCACCGAGGGCGAAAAGCAGCTGTTCGCTGCGCGATGGTTGGACGTCAGGTCTACAGGTTATAGACTCAAGGTAATCGCAGCGGCGGAAGATTGAGATTTCGATTGAAAACGAGTGGAACCAAAACCGCTTCGGAATAAGAGAGGTCTTGGAAACGGCTTTCCAATTTGGAACAGCTTGACTGCCTACGTACTGCTATTTTGCTGAGGCAGAGTAGCAGCGGACAAGCGCCTGTAAACCATACTCACACGATATCATTTCAGTAAAAGGGCGTAGTCGCTCACCAACAGATGCAGTGGAGCAACATCTTCTTCGATCTGGGCAAAGCGACCAATCGGCTCGCGGAAAATATTGTCGTTGAGGTCGTCGTTCACTGTGGACACTTCGCCGATCAAGACATCACCACCTTCGGCCCAAAAGGCGTGCCAGTCCCCTGGCATCAATGTCACGCTTTCACCGGGAGCGAGTTTGAGTTTTTCGCCCGCATGAAAGTCCCGCAAGATGCCGTCGCAAAGCACTTGTCCCCCCCTGTCCGCGCAAAAATCTCCCTTATCGCCAGAGCCGAAAAGCTCGATCACCAAAGTAGCTCCGCCTCTGTTGATGATGTCTTCTGTTTTTTCGACGTGGGTATGCATGGGGCTGAGTTGATCCTGCCGCGATATCAGAAGTTTCTCGGCGTAGCACATACCTTTGCCCCGCCGCAGGTCTGCAAGACGTCCGTTGCGCAGGGTGAAGAGGAACAGCCCCATTTGGTCGAAGTCCCCTGCGCCGTAGTCTGTGATATCCCATCCGCATCTCGCATCAATCAACGCCGAAGCAGCGCTTTTGCGTGCCTGAAATTCGGAAGGGCTCCAATAGGCGAAGGGCGGGAGCGAAAATCCGAACGAACGTATCATGTCGTCCGCTTGTGACATGATTTCGTTGATGCGGGAGCGCTTCATTTCTTTTCCTTAATGGTGTCTGGATATGGTTTCTACGGTGCGGACAATCTAAGACAGACCCGCGTTTGATTTGAGTAGGAAATGGGACCAGATCGGACCGCAAGCGGCACCAATTTCGCGGGCTTTTCGGCCCATCGTGCCCGCCTCGATTTGAGGGGGAATTAGACCGCGGGTATCTTGGTTAGCGATATATCTGCGGGTCCGTTCTACCAATGTCTGTTTAACGTCTGGTGGTAGGCCCCCATCGATCATGACAGCTTCAAAATCGATGACCGCGCATGTAGAGAGCGCCGCTTTTGCCAGCTCTTGCGCTGTTTGCCTGATCCAAGGCTCCACATAACGTTCATAAGGGGCCCAATCGTCGCTGTTCCAGAGACCACTTGGGTCAAGGCCGACTTCGGCGAGGCGCGCCTCCAACAGATGGATAGAAGCGATATCAATCAACTGGCGGCTCTCGCCATTGGGGCCAACACTGCGCAGCGATCCCAGCGCACCTGCATTGCCCTGATGCCCCTCGAAAACTGAGTTATTCAGCACGATGCCACCGCCGACAAACGCCGCAACAAAGAAGTAGGCATAGTCACGAAACTCCTTGCCGCGGCCGTAGATATGCTCTGCGCGACAGGCGGCGGTCGCATCATTGACGATATGCACGGGCAGGTCGGAGAAATGTGCAATCTCGGCGTGGAAGTCGATATCTTTCCAAGCAGAGAACTCTTCTGCGCTGGCCCCCACCATTTCATGCCAATTCCAAAGCTCGAACGGAGCGGCGATACCGATACCGCAAATGCGCTCTTGCAAAGGGGCTGAGAGGCTTTGGATCAGCTCCTCGCTGGCCAGCCTGAGAAATTCAAACACATCGGCAGGAAGGGGGTATTGAAAATGTGTGCTGCGTTCAT
This sequence comes from uncultured Sulfitobacter sp., assembly GCF_947502895.1. Classification (GTDB taxonomy): domain Bacteria; phylum Pseudomonadota; class Alphaproteobacteria; order Rhodobacterales; family Rhodobacteraceae; genus Sulfitobacter. Next base: position 59,360 of record NZ_CANNBM010000009.1, on the reverse strand, counting down.
CGCGTACGGTGCCGTGAAAATCCATCAAGACGATCTTGGCGCTGCGGCGGCCGATGTTTACGCCGAGCGAGAAGGCACCATCCGCAGCCAGCGCCATGGGCACCGATGGTTTGCCCACCTTGCCTTTTACCGGCGTTCCACGAGCGAGCAGTCCGTCCTTTTCCAGCTTTCTCAGAATGACAGAAACGGTTTGTGGCGAAAGACCTGCGACACGCGCAAGATCACTGCCCGGCATGGGGCCATTGCGCTGAAGCATAGACAGCAACAGCCTCTCGTTGTGGTCGCGCAACCCTCTCTGGTTCACGCCGCCACTTAAACTTCTGATCTTTGACCCATCCATACCTTTAGGCCTTACATGCATATCGTGCTGGAATGAAGGTGGCAGATTGAATTAATAAATCAAGTTTATTTATTTATTGACGTGAGGTTGAGAATCGCATTACCTCAAGCCAATTCCGCAAGATGCGGGAACTGTCTCCGATCAATCGGAAAACGTCTGGGAGGACTTCATGAAAAAACTACTCGCAACAACGGCTGTCGCATTTACCACTTTGTCTGGCGCTGCTTTTGCAGATGGCCACGGCATCACGGCATGCTTGATCACAAAGACTGACACCAACCCCTTCTTCGTAAAGATGAAAGAGGGCGCAGAGGCCAAAGCGGCCGAGCTTGGCATGACGCTGAAATCCTTCGCGGGCAAAGTGGACGGCGACCACGAAACGCAGGTCGCAGCCATTGAGACATGCATCGCTGACGGCGCAAAAGGCATTTTGCTGACGCCGTCCGACACATCATCCATTGTATCTTCGGTCCAGCAGGCACGCGATGCGGGTCTGGTTGTTATCGCGCTCGACACGCCCCTGTCGCCGATTGATGCTGCTGATGCGACATTCGCCACAGACAACTTCCTCGCGGGTGAGCTGATCGGCAAATGGGCTGCGGCCAAACTCGGTGACGAAGCCGCAAACGCCAAGATCGCATTGCTTGACCTTGCCGTTTCACAGCCGACTGTTGGCGTGCTGCGCGATCAGGGTTTCCTGCAGGGCTTTGGCATTGATCTGGCCGACCCGAACGTAAACGGGGACGAGACCGATCCGCGTATTGTTGGCAACGACGTGACCGCAGGTAACGAAGAGGGTGGCCGCAAGGCGATGGAGAACCTTCTGGCCAAAGATCCGATGATCAACGTGGTCTACACCATCAACGAGCCAGCAGCGGCGGGTGCCTATGAGGCGCTGAAATCCATCGGGCGCGAGAATGACGTGCTGATCGTCTCTGTCGATGGCGGTTGCCCCGGCATTGCGAACATCAAGGATGGCATCATCGGTGCCACGTCCCAGCAGTATCCGCTCTTGATGGCCTCCAAGGGCATCGAAGCGATCGCCGCATGGGCCAAAGACGGCACCAAGCCCGCTTTGACACCAGGCAAGGACTTCTTTGATACAGGTGTTGCACTGGTTACGGACACGCCTGTTGACGGTGTCGAAAGCATCGACACCGTAGAGGGTACCAAGCTCTGCTGGGGCTAATCGCCCATCGGCCCTGAATGGGTTTTGATTACAAAAGGGGCGGCGGTGTTCGCCCCTTTTCAACGGTAAGGGAGGATAAGATGTCCAACACAGATACCACCAAGGACGGGGTCGCTAAATTCGAGGATCCGCGTCGCGGGTTTATGGGTACGGTTCAGCACGTTTTGCATACCAACCCCGCTCTTGTGCCCTTGATTGTGCTTGTGGCCTCTATCGTCGTCTTTGGCCTTCTGTTGGGCTCGAAATTCTTCTCTCCCTTCGCATTGACCCTTATCCTTCAACAGGTGCAGATTGTGGGCATCGTTGCCGCTGCACAGTCATTGATCATTCTGACCGCAGGCATCGATCTGAGTGTGGGCGCAATCGCAGTGATCTCTTCGGTCGTGATGGGTCAGTTCACATTCCGCTACGGTTTGCCCGTCGAGGTGGCGGTAGCGTGCGGTCTGCTGGCGGGCACAGCCATCGGATACGTCAACGGCTGGCTTGTGGCGGTGATGAAATTACCGCCGTTTATCGTGACGCTTGGCATGTGGCAGATCGTGCTGGCCGCCAATTTTCTCTACTCAAAGAATGAAACCATTCGCAGTCAGGACATCGCAAACAACGCGCCGCTGCTGCAACTGCTGGGTGCCAAGTTTAATATTGGCGGCGCAGTCTTTACGGTGGGTGTCGTCTTTCTCGTCGTCCTTGTAGCGGTTCTGGCTTACGTCTTGCGCCATACGGCGTGGGGTCGCCATGTCTATGCCGTGGGTGATGATGCCGACGCGGCGGAATTGTCTGGCGTCAATGTCAAAGGAACGATCATCTCCGTCTATGCCGTTGCGGGACTGATTTGCGCCTTTGCAGGCTGGGCATTGATCGGGCGGATCGGCTCTGTATCTCCCACATCAGGACAACTTCTGAACATCGAAAGCATCACGGCTGTGGTCATCGGAGGCATCTCGCTCTTTGGCGGGCGCGGCTCGATCCTCGGTACATTCTTCGGCGCGCTTATCGTAGGGGTGTTCACACTTGGGCTGCGCCTCATGGGGGCGGACGCACAATGGACTTACCTGCTCATCGGCGTGCTCATCATCGCAGCAGTCGCAGTGGACCAGTGGATCAGAAAGGTAGCAGCATAATGGAACCTATTCTCAAAGGCCGCGGCCTTGTTAAGCGATATGGCAAAGTGACGGCACTGGATCACTGTGACTTTGACCTGATGCCAGGTGAAATTCTTGCCGTGATCGGTGATAACGGTGCGGGGAAGTCTTCGCTTATCAAAGCAGTGTCGGGTGCGGTGATCCCCGACGAGGGACAGGTTTACCTCGAAGGCAAAGAGATCAATTTCAAATCTCCCATTCAGGCCCGCGATGCCGGTATCGAAACCGTCTATCAGACGCTCGCCATGTCACCCGCACTATCGATTGCGGATAACATGTTCATGGGCCGTGAAATCCGCCGTCCGGGCATCCGCGGCTCGCTTTTCCGCCAGCTTGACCGGCCAGAGATGGAGCGTCTGGCCCGTGAAAAACTGACAGAGTTGGGATTGATGACGATCCAGAATATAAATCAAGCCGTCGAAACATTATCAGGTGGCCAACGCCAAGGTGTCGCCGTAGCGCGCGCTGCGGCGTTCGGGTCAAAAGTGATCATCCTCGATGAGCCAACGGCGGCTCTTGGGGTCAAGGAATCGCGCAAAGTGCTGGAACTCATTCAGGACGTGAAATCTCGCGGTATTCCAATCATTCTCATCAGCCATAACATGCCCCATGTATTCGAGGTCGCCGACCGCATCCACGTCCACCGCTTGGGTAAGCGGTTGTGTGTCATTAATCCCAAAGACTACACCATGTCGGATGCTGTCGCATTCATGACGGGGGCGAAAGAGGCTCCATCAGAGACGGCAAGCGCTTGATCGAGTTTGCCGATATCGCGCAGAGGATCACTGATGTTCCGCTGCGACGGGGGCGGCGGATCATCGCTGTTGCGGGTCCTCCTGCAAGTGGCAAATCCTATCTCGCCAAGAAGCTGAGCGCCAGAATTCCCCACGCTTGTGTTGTGCCGATGGATGGATTTCACCACAGCAACGACCATCTGCAAGCGCGAGGGTTGCTGTCGCGCAAGGGAGCGCCCGAGACTTTCGACGTTGCCGGTCTTGTTTCCCTGTCAGAGCGGATGCGGCACGCAGGCGAGGTTCCATTCCCTACATTTGATCGGGCCCGCGATTGCGTTGTGCCAAACGGTGGATGCTTGCGCGCTAGCGATACAACAGTATTGGTAGAAGGCAATTATCTGCTTTTTGATGCACCGCCATGGGATGGTTTGGCCAAGCTTTGGGATTTTGGCATCGTTCTTGATGTCCCTTTGGCCGAACTCCGAAACCGGCTCCTCAAGAGGTGGCTGGATCTGGGATATGACAGCGATGCAGCGGTCAAGAAAGCCGAAGAAAACGATCTGCCCAACGCGCGGTTGGTGAATAGTAAATTGCTCCCTGCGGATATGGTTCTATCTGGATAACATCAGTTCTTTGCTTGGCGAAACTAAACTCCATTGTCGTCAAAAGACGGTCCGATGCCTATTTCCAAAATCAGCTAAAGATGTGATATCTGGTTGGTATTTAATAAACATCTACCTTCAGAGGCTATGGTTTGAATGGTGTGACCCGCTGCCGCGCTGCTTCCGAGGGGAGGTCGTATGCCCGAACCGACCGATGCTGAAAGCTCTGTCTGAGACGGTTCCATTGAATTCGAGCCTTGCCAATCAAGCGCTTTGCGCCGATTCTCAAGGCAGCGCGTCAAATGGTATGCTTGCGCGGGCAATACGGTTGAATTTGCAAACGGGTGCGACGCGTTTTGGATAAGGGATTTCAACAGGGCATTACGCTTCGGCACTTGCGCGCTCTTGTGGCGCTGTCTGATCTTAAATTGATCGCACGGGTGTCTGAGGCGCTTGGGGTGACGCAGCCCGCTGTTTCAAAGCAGATTGCCGAGTTGGAAAAGATCGTTGGCGTGCCTGTCGTCACGCGCGATCGTAACAGGTTGTATCTGACACCGATCGGCATCCGCCTTGCCGATCATGCGCGACAGGCTCTTGGTCAACTTGATCGCGCAGCATTCGACATCGAGGCAATGACGAGCGGGGTTTCGGGTTCTGTTTCTGTCGGCGTCGTCAGTTCGGTAGCACCCGTGCTCTTGCCGCGCACGATCGCGTTGTTCAAGCGGAGCACCCCGCAAGCAAATGTTTCGGTTTCCGAGGGCCATTTTGTAGAGCTGCTGCCGCAGTTGGAGACCGGCAAGCTGGACCTGTTGATTGCAAGGATTTGGCAGCCTCAGGAACTGGAGGGCATCGACCAAATGGCATTGTTTTCAGAACCTGTGGTTGTTGTGGCGGGCCGCGATCATCCGATGGGGCAAACTGAAGATGTGAAATGGGCAGATGTCGCGAGCTACCCGTGGATATTGCCACAGCCGAACTCTGTTGCGCGGCAGGCAGTAGATGCGTTGTTTGCGGCGAACGGACTATCACCTCCGAGCAATACAATTGCATCTCTGTCACTGGCGCTGAACCTTGAGCTTTTGCGTGTGATGCCAGCACTTGGTTTGCTGCCTCAAAGGCTTGCGCAGGCGCAAGCCGCGCGGGGCGAACTTGTTACGCTACCACTCGATACGCGTGACCTTTTGTCCGAAGCACGCTGCTTTTGGCGCAAAGACCAATATGCGCAGAACGCTACCTTGTCTTTATTCCTTAAATGCCTCCAGCAAACGACCGACGACCCGCCAACCATTCCATTTGGTTAATGTATCTAGCGCATATTTCACTATTTATGACCCTAACCATCCATTACCTTAACCAAACACACGGTTTGGGAGGGCTTGGGTGTCTGTTGTATTTTTCATGAGTGTTGGGGCAAGCCGTTGAGCACAGCAGCTCTACGCGCTTTGTCTGCTTGCGAGGTGCTTGCGGCGTTCAAGGCAAAGAGCCTGACGCCCAGTGATTATCTGCAGGCCTGCCTCGATGAGATTGCGCGCTCTAATCCCAAAATCAATGCTTTGACGGCTCTGGATATCGAGGGGGCCACCGGTGCTGCTGCCGCTGCGACGACGCGTTGGCAGGCAGGATGCTCGATAGGTCCGCTCGACGGGTTGCCGATTGGTGTGAAGGATTTGCAAAACACCAAAGGCTTATTGACCACCCACGGCAGTATTCGCGCACGGGGTCATATCCCGGATGACGACTTGCCGATGGTTGCGCGCCTGCGGGCGGCGGGCGCACTCATTCTTGCAAAGACAAATGTCCCTGAAATGGGAGCGGGCGGAAACAGTCGCAATCGGGTTTGGGGGGCAACTGGCAACCCGTTTGACGCCAATCTCATCGCGGGCGGCTCGTCTGGCGGTTCCGCCGCAGCACTTGCAGCCAACCTTTTGCCCCTGTGTACAGGCTCGGACACGGGTGGATCGCTCCGCATGCCCGCAGCGCTTTGCGGTGTGGTTGGCTACCGCCCTTCTGTTGATGTGATCGCCCATCCCACGCGACCCTTGGGCTGGTCGGGCATCTCGGTTCTTGGCCCAATGGCGCGAACGGTGGATGATCTGACACTGATGCTGGATGTGTGTCAGGGCTATGATCCTGATGATCCGCTTTCCGCTCCTTCCGTTACAGGACGTTTTACAAAGCTTCACTCCACTGAGTTGAAAGATTTGCGCGTTGGTTTCAGCGAAGACTTTGGCGGCGCACCGGTTGAGCAAAGTATCCGTGAGACTTTTCGAGCGCGTCTTGAGGTATTGCGTCCGCAGGTCAAGGAATGCCGTGTGGCCGACCTCGATTTGGGCGATATGGATCGCTGTTTCGACATTCTACGGGCCGAGAGTTTTGGCGTAGCCTTTGGCGAGGCCGTGGCCCAAGATCCCGACAGCTTTGGCGCGCATATCAGAGATAACGTTGCCCTTGGACATACCATGTCATTGGCCGACCGTGGCTGGGCCCATGCCGAGCAGACGCGCATCTTGCGCAAATTCAACGCGCTGATGACCCAGTTTGATGTCATCGTGCTGCCAACATCGCCAGTATCGCCCTTTGCATGGACGCAGTCCTATGCAGATGAGATCGGCGGGCAAAAAATGGATATTTACTACCGCTGGCTAGCGCTGTGCTACCGCGGATCTTTAACGGGTGGCCCTTCAATTACGCTGCCTTGTGGGCGCGACCACAACGAGATGCCCTTCGGGTTTCAAATGTTGGGACCAGTTCGGGGCGACGAAAGGCTGCTGGCGGCAGCAAAAGCGGTAGAAACTCTATTTGCACGCTCCGAACAGACAGCGCGGCCTTTGGCAAATATGCAAACCCTCCCACACTCGGATGTGGATCTGACATCCATTGTGACGCATCCACCTGATCTGCGCGCAGCGCCTACATCCGAAAACCCCGCCCTGCGGACGGCAGTGTAATATGTGGCTCATCCCTATCATTTTCGTGCTTCTGCTTATTAGCGGCACAGCCTTTGCCTATCTGATGGGCGCGGTATCGGTCCTGACGTTCATCGCCGTCGACAAAACCCAGTTTCTGTCGATCCTGCCACAACGCATTTTTGCTCAATTGGACGTTTTTGCCTTTATGGCGATGCCTTTGTTCATTCTCACTGCCGAGATCATGAGCCGCGCAGGAGTAACCCGCAGCCTGATCGATTTCGCCATGTCTATCGTTGGACGCTTTCGCGGTGGGTTAGGGCATGTGAACATTCTCACGAGTGTATTCTTTGCAGGTATTTCAGGCTCTGCCATTGCCGATAGTGCCGCGCTCTCTCGGACATTCGTGCCAGAGATGAAGGAACGCGGCTATGATCCCTATTACGCGGGGGCCATCACTGCGGCGTCTTCGATGATCGGGCCGATCATTCCTCCGTCGATTATCATGATCATCTATGGCGGGCTGACAGGTGCTTCTGTTGCGGCTCTGTTTATTGCTGGTGTCATCCCCGGCCTGATGCTCGCCGCTGCGCTGATGATCCTGAACGCAGTCATCGCGCACATGAAGGGGCATCCGGGCGGTGCATCCGACGACCTGCCGCGCTTTATGCCCAGCTTGCTCAATGCGGCACCTGCTTTGTGCTTGCCCGTAGTGATCCTTGGCTCGCTTGTCTTCGGGCTTGCCACCCCGACAGAAGGCTCTGCCATCGCGGTGTTTTTCGCGCTCATGGCCGGCCAGTTCTACAAGGGGCTGAACTGGCGGATGATCTTCGACGCGGTTGAGGCCACAGCCAAGATGACCGGTACGATCTTTATCATCCTCGCAGCAATCTCGGTGCTGGGCTATCTTGCGGGCCAGTTGGGCTGGTCCAGCGCGCTGGCCAATTGGGTCGACTCCTTTGGGCTGACCGGCACGAAATACCTGTTTTTCCTTGTGGGTATTTTTCTGATCGCAGGCATGTTCATGGACACGCCAGTGGCCCTGACCCTGCTGATCCCGCTGTTTGCGCCGCAAGCAATGGAGCAAGGCATCAGCCCGATCCACCTTGGCATCGTGCTGTGTTTCAATCTGTGTGTGGGCCTGATTACGCCGCCGCTGGGCAAATGCCTTGTGGTCGTGTCCGCGCTCACCAATCTCAATTACTGGCGGCTCGCTTATGCTGTGCTGCCTTTCGTTTTCGTTCAAGTGCTGCTGTTGCTGGCGTTGGTCTATTGGCCTGCGCTCTCACTCACCCTACCGCGCCTGTTCGGATTTTCTGTGAACTAACCAATACTAAAGGGAGGACGACCAATGAAACTCAAGGCACTCACACTGGCGGCGTTGCTTGCAATGTCCACATCAGTCTCTGCGGAGGTCAAGATCGCACTGGACGGGAAACCAGACCTCGAACAATCGGGATCCTACAACTGGTCCTATACTTTCGCCGAGGCGTTGAAGGCTGGCGGGATGGAAACACGCGAAATGCCGCGCGGCTCCGTTGGCAATGAAGCCGAGAAATTCGATCAGGTCTCGACGGGCTTGCTGGAAATCTCAATGTCCGACGTGCGCGCAGTCGCACAGGTTGACCCGTTTATCTATGGCGTGCGCCTGCCATATGTCTTTGACGATATTGCACATATGGATCGTGCGTTGGCTGCTGGTGATGTCTTTACCCGCGTGAACGAGAACCTTGCCAAGCAAGACGCGATCTTGCTTGCCCTTGCGCCGCTTGGGCCAGCCTCTGGCGTGATCACAACCACGCAGGCCGTGCGTTCGCCCGCCGATATGTCGAGCCTGCGCATGCGCGCTTTGGATGATGCACAGATCGCGATGTATGAGGCATGGGGCTCCAGCGGCACAATCGTGCCTTGGGGCGAAGTGCCTGCGGGCCTGCAAACGGGCGTGATCGATGGCTACCTGAACTCACCTTTCGTGCCGGTGATGTTCGGCCAGACCGACTTCGTCAAAAACTTTGCCACGGCAGATGTGATCTGGCCAATGCGTGCCGTGATTGCGTCAAAGCAGTGGTATGATGGTCTGTCAGATGCCGACCGTGCAACCGTTGATGCGGCCGTTGTGACAGCAGATGCCGCGACACGCGCATGGCTGGGTGAAGCGGCAGAAAAAGGCCTCGCCGCACTTGAGGAAAAGGGCGTGACTGTCCAACGCCTGACACCTGAAGAGCGTGCTGTCTTCCGCGAGGCATCCTTGCCAGTCTACGATTCAGACCTGATGACAGCCGAAGACACCGCGCTTTGGAAGAAGCTCTCTGACGAGAACCGCTAAAACACTTGGCGGGCTGCCCCTCGCGGCCCGCCATCCACAACGGGAGAGACGCATGCGCCACCTCATCGTCAGCACCAGCGACCATTTGCATCTCGCAATGCGCAGCGTTGCGGTTCTTGCGGTCTGCTTGATGTTCCTGACGGTCGTCGTGCAAATCATCGCGCGTTACGTTTTCTCTTCCCCTCCTGTCTGGACCGAAGACGTCGCACGCTATGCAATGGTCTGGACTGGCCTTCTTGGGGCAACACTGTCGTTCAAAACGCAGTCGGATGCAGTGCTGATGCAAAGCGTGTTTCCCGACCCGCCGCATATCCTTGCCGCTTTTGCAAAAGCGGTCCAAAGCGCTGCAGTCCTGACCTTCATCCTGCCCGTGATTTACTTCTGCTTTATCGGACTGCGGGGCGGGTTTGCAAAAGGGTATCTTGCACGCCAATCAGGTCTGACAGCGGATACGCTCGGGATACCCATGGTCTGGATTTCCGTGGCGGTCCCCCTTTCCATGATCATCATCCTGATCCATCTCATCGCCAGATGGGCGGGAGATGATACATCGGAAAATACCACGACCCAGATCGACTAAAGTATAGGGTTTTAGGTAATATCCAAAGGCGCATGAGCGCATCGGTTTGCGAGCTGTCAAGTTGGCTTTCCTGTTGTCAGCTCCACAATATCGCTACACACCCCAACCAACCTCCGCTTCGGACAAGTGGCGCCATACCAACGCCAAGCTCAATCAATGTACTTATAATGGCCGTGCTCTCTGGGCCAAATTTGCCTGCTTCCCGAAAGAGGGCTCGGAGCCACCATTAGGTCGGTCGCAGGATGTTCGCATTACGGGCGCAAAAGCAGCGTCAGGGACGGCCCTTAGGAGACATTTACCAGCCACCATTTCCTGCAAGAGCGGTATCTAGGGCCATGTGACCTCATAGCTTGCAGTCGAGGTGGGCATTCATCGGGGCTGAACGAAAGTCCACTTCTCTCGATTACCGCAGAATGTTTCGAACGACGATATCTGGCGTTAGAAATGTTGTCGGTACCATGACAATTTCGGGATTACGCATTCGTTGATCATGACCTCACCATTTTTGCCGTTCGAGGGGGCGACGAGACCCTCGCCGTTTTGTCAACACTGGGTCCGGACCCGCTCAGTTGGGGCACCTCAAAACCAAAAAGTTGAGGAGGCACCGGCACTTTTCCGTGCCCTCAGGATTTTCTGGACCCAAACTTTGGATACCTGCCTCGGACACCATGACAACCCAACTTTTTCTTGCTTTTTATTAAAAAATTCGCAACTTTTTCTCTCGCGTGCACTAAAGCGCACGCAGCCCAGCAATAAAATTTAAATTCTATTTTCCATCTTTATTTCAAACGTCCCACAAAATTTAGAAAGAAAACCTTATGCCGCAGGAAACCTCTCGCACCGATGTACGCGTAACAGCCAATGATCAAAACATGTGGGCTACAGGTGACGCCTTCATTGTCGAGTGGGGAGATTACATCCCGCTTATCGGCGGGGAAATCATCAATTACAAAGTGGTATCGGTAGAGCAGCCTGTCATAGGGCGGGTGACTTTTGAGGGGGATCAAGTGACTTGGGATGCGGCGGGTGCCGTCATTGAACAGTCACAAACTGTCGAGGTTTTCTACACGGTGAGGGACGAAGGCGGCTTCGAAGTCCCAATGACGACCACGCTCGACCTCGAAAACACGTTGCGGGGTCTCGAGGTGAGCGTGGAAGGTTCTGACGCGGAGGTGGGCCAGCTTACTTTTGATGCCGTTCCGATCGAGTTCCGGCTGGTTGATCGCGAATATTTGACGCTGGAAAAATTCATTGATTTCGATATTGATCTTGATGCCCGAGAAGCCTTGGAAGACAGCGGTGTTCTGGGAACCCTGCGTGCGGCACGTGATCAGGCAGCGGCCGATCTGAATGCGGCGAATGCGACACTCAATACCGAAGCGTCACAAGCGAGCACGGCCGCCAACAAGCTTGCAGATACCGCCGAAACCTGGGGTCTGACGGTCGCAAAAGATATCGCCAGCGGTTTTGCTACCGTGACCCAGACCGCGGTCAATATTACCAGCGTTGTGTCCGAAACCGCCCGATCCGGGCTTGCCACGACGTATAGCGATATCATCGAGTCCCTGATCGGTCAGATAATCTTTATCAACGCGGAGATACAGATACTTGAAGGGCGCAAGACTGCCGCATCCACAGGGATGGGGCATCTTATCGACATTTATAACCATGTCGCCGGGTCTGAGTCACTAGCGACACCCGATGATGAAATGCTGCCTGTTGTTGTGGATGCGATCAACGCGGTGGTTGAGGCATCCGACATCTCCGGGTTCAACTTTGTCTCGAACGGTGACACGTACAAAGCCCTGCTTGATCTTGTCAGGGTCGGCAATCCGTCCGCGGGGATCGCCCCCGGCTCATACAGAGAGTTCCTGAGCGACCTTGATGGCGCCACGGCAAACCTTGTCGCCGAGCGCAACGCGATCGAGAATGCGCTGGATACCGTTATCGCACAATACGAGGCACTCGACCCCATTCAAAAATTTATCTTCGGGTATGTCGATTTCGTAAATGGGCTGATCGAAGGCGGGCTCGACGCCATCGTGGATACGGTGAGTGGGGTGAACTCCCAAGCCCAATCCGCCGCTGCGCAGGCCCAGACCAATCTCAACCAGAACGGTGGGACGGCCGATATCGGGGATGTGCTGTCCGACCTTGGTAATGTGATCGAAGAAGGGGCCGAAGCCGCGGCTGCTGCGGTGGCCGCAAGTGCGGCGTCGGTTGCAGCGACTACGACCCAAGCGACACTTGATGCAGCCAACGCCATCGGGGAAGGCAACAAGCTGAAGTTTGAGCTTGCCCTGGACGCCCAGGCCTCGGCGCAAGCGGGCATTGTGATCGACTTGCGTTTTGACGGCGGGTCGGTGGACAGCAACCTCGACTATGCGCTGACCTCCACATCGACCTATGATGCAGTGGCCGATACGTTCACGATCCTTCCGACCGCGACAAGTGCGACCACAGGCGAAGAGATTGCCTTTACCACCATAAGCCCCAATGCCCAGTTCTATGTGGGCCTTGCGTATTTCGCGGATGTTACGGTCGACATCATGACCGAATACTTTGGCAAGGCCATCGGCTTTGATCTGTTCGACAGCGAGGGCCCTAGCACGTCCACCGAGTATTTCTCGATCAGCGGCGTCTTTGACATTATCGACATCGACACTGCCAACCTTGCAGACGCTGGCATCCTGCCGGACCTGCCTATCGCGGCCTTCCAGCTGCCCGAATTTAACGAAGACAACCAGATCCAGATCGAATTCGGCAACTGGGTGGATGAGATCATCACAGGTTTGTACTTTGGCATCCCCATTCTTGAGACCGAAGGCAAGGAAGCCGAATTTTCGCCTGACTTTTACAAGGACGAGACGAATGTCCTCGATAACCTCAAAACAATCCTGTCCGATTTTGCCAGCGCACAACTTGGCTTTTCAGAAGACTTCAAAACCTTGCTGGAGGCCAACGGCGCGCCCACCGAGTTTGGCGAGACCGACTTCTTCGAAATTATCGAGGCGGTCTTCGACTCGCTGACCGCCGCTGACGAGATCAGCGATGACGGCTTTATCCCGATTATCGAGCTTGCAGTTGGCTCGGACACAGCACTGTTCCACATCGACACATTTATGAACGATATCTCTGGCCTTGATCTGGCCAATGTCGGCTCGCTTGGCTTTTTCACTTCGTCGGGCACCTCGAACGAGGTCGCCAAAATCGAGATAGACGTCGACACATTGGCCACTGTTATTGTTGGCCAGGTGCTGGGTATTCCCCCGGAGACATCGGTCAACTTCAACCCGCTCCAGCGCGGCTGGAGCCTGGCGGACGAGCTGGAAGAGTCAGACCTTACCACAGAGCAGCAGGCGGTGATCAACAGTGCTGTTGCGCTGGACTTTGGTCTGGACATTGCCGATCTCAAAATCGGTGCGGATGCGGCTTTCGACCAGAAGTTTGCGCTGCGCATTGATGACATGGACTATCAGGTCACCTTTGAGGACGGCACATCACAGCGTATCCTTGCGAGCGCTGCCGAAGCATTGGTGTTTGAAAATGTCAGTGCGCTGGAAGACGTCAACGGCGATGGCGAGATTGACTATACCCTGACCCTGACGCCCGACGCAGAGTTCTTCAACGATACCGAACTGAAGCTCGCCATTGGCTATACGCTCGATATTCTCAAGGCCAATCTCGAACTTGGACTGTCGCTGCCACTGTCACAAATCCCCAATCTGGGGCTGACGGACATTGAAGTCTTCGAGCAGAACCTCGCGCTTGGGCCACTCTTCCGCGCTTCGGCCGATCTCGATTTGTTGACGGTCGATATCTTTGAGGATCGGTTCGATTATTTGGCAGGCACTGCCGCCGTCGAAGGGTCTTTCGTGTTGCCCGACGTCAACAGCGCCCCAACCGGGAGCGTTTCCATCGAAGGTACACCGAGGGTCGGGGAGACGTTGACGGTCGCGTCAACGTTGATGGACGAAGACGGTCTGGGCGAACTAAAGTATCAGTGGGTCAATGGCCCGGACATTGACTACGCTCTCAGCGGGGGAGTGCTCACGACTATCAATTCGGACGGCACCACAACATTCCTCACAGATAGGGCATTCAGCGCCGAAGCAGCCGGATTGCTGGTAGGTGAGACCGGTAATTCCTATACGGTGACAGAAGCGGACGAAGGCAAAACGATTTCTGTCCGCGTAAGCTATGTTGACGGCGGCGGGACACGCGAATTCGTTGATGCCTCTCTGCCATCGGTCATACCGGTCACATCGCTTGGCACATCATCCGATGATCTGATCATCGGAACGATTCAGGCCGAAGAGATTTTGGGTCTTGAGGGCGCTGACACGATAAGTGGCGGCGGAAGCACGGATATACTTAGTGGCGGCGAAGGTGGCGACCATCTTTATGGTGATGGGTTCGAGCTTCGCTATGCATTGCCCGAAGCAAACCAGGTGTTCCGCCTGTACCAAGCGACGTTCAACCGTACACCAGACGAGATGGGTCACAAGCACTGGACCAGCGAACTTTTCACCGGCAACAGGACTCTTGCCGAAGTGCGCGACGGCTTCGTCGGCTCGAAAGAATTTCAAAATACCTACTCCGCGCTCACCAATGCAGATTTCGTAAAGCAAATGTACATCAACGTCCTTGATCGCGACTTTGATCAGGGTGAAGTGTCCCAGACTGAGATCGACAATTGGACCAATCGCATCACAGATACCTTTACCCGCGCTGACGTGGTGAACGGTTTTGCGGAAAGCCAGCAGCTGATCAATAAGACCACGGAGGCTGCGAACAAATTGGGTGTGAACAGTAACCCTGCGATTTGGTCGGACGATGTCTATCGCCTGTACCAGGCGACGCTGGACCGTGAACCGGATGCGGCTGGTTTTACTGGTTGGTTGGGCAGGCTTGCGAACGGTGAGGCGCTGGTTGATATCATTCCGGGCTTCACCAATTCACAAGAGTTCCAGAACGCTTATGGTTCTCTCGACGACCCTGAAGACTTTGTTAAGTTGTTGTATAACAATGTACTAGGCAGAGATTTCGATGCTGGTGAAGTCTCACAAGATGAGGTGACAGGATGGACATCCCAACTGAGTGACACGTTCACTAGTGCAAATCTGGTAAACGGGTTTTCCCAAAGCCAGGAATTTGCAAATAAAACAGCCAGCGATGTGAAGGGTTGGATCCGCGCGCAAGGCGTCGATGATAAAATCAACGGTGGTGCAGATAGCAATGTCCTGGCTGGTGGCGCGATGGCGGATATATTTATGTTCGATCAAGAAGACGGCGCGTCAAACAAAGTGGTTGATTTGGAAGCGTGGGATTATCTGTCCTTCAGTGGCTTTGGATATGATACCGCAGCCGACGCCCGCTCGCACCTGACCCAATCAGCCGGGAACGTTATTTTTGAAGACCAGGGAACAGTCATCACATTCGAGCGGTACCAACTGAACAATGTGACCGACGACATGATTTTGGTCTGACCGCACAAGTCGCGACGGGGAGGCAACGGCGGTTGCGCCCTCCCGCAACCAATGAACATTTAAAGCCGCGCAGTTTGTTCGGGCCTTAGTGGTTGTACTAGGCCCGTTCTTTGGTCTGATTTCGGTTTTCGCAAATTATCAGTTCTGGCAGGCCCGACCTCCTTTCACGGTTGTCGGGCGCGATGGTTTGGTCAGAGAATGAAATCGTCTCTCTCAAGTGCTGCCAGTTCAACGGATAGCAGTGTGATGTGGTCGCCCGCTTGCCCCCCGTCGAGCTGGGACAGGTCAATTGTTGTTGCCCATCCTTCATCACGGGCAGCGTTTGTGATTTCTTCGAAATCTGTATCAAAAGCACTCAAATCGAGAAAATCTATCCCTGCTTCAAAATCAAAGACAAAATCCCGACCGGTTCCTTCTTCGAAAACAAAGGTATCAGCGGTAGAATCTCTGCTCCAGTTGCCACCCCAAAGTTGATCGTTGCCCGCGCCACCATGAATTTCGTCTGCCCCTGCTCCGCCGACGATCCGGTCAGTCCCTGCGCCACCGTTCAAAACATCACGGCCCGTTCCACCCGAAAGATAATCATTGCCGTCACCTCCGCTCAGCGCATCGTCTCCGGCCTCACCGCGCAGGCTATCGGCCCCCAAACCGCCGAGAAGTTCATCGTTTCCAGACGCGCCCGAGATCCTGTCATCGCCCTGATCGCCAGACAGCATATCGGTGCCAGCGCCGCCATTGATGTCATCTGCCCCTGCATTGCCATAAATTTCGTCGTTCCCTTCTCCGCCGCGCAGGGTGTCGTTGCCACCTTCCACCTGGGTCAGTATCGGGTCACGCAACAGCACCGCAGCTTCGGCGTCGATCTCGGCGAAGGCATCAGCAGAGCGAGGATCAACAGCACCGTCGTTCGAGCCTGTTGAAACAGTTTCAGCCATGAATTCGGCAAAGGCTTCACCTGCGTGCCAATCCATATCAACGCGGAAAATACCGCCTTGGGTCGACGAGGACGGATCAAGATCATGATCGCCATTGTTCAGACCAAAATAGAGGTTGCCGTCACCATCGAAGAATACCGCGCCATAAGCACCGCGCGGCATACCGTCGAGCATTGTATCACCGTGGAGGGTGCCGGTGATTTCAAGCTGTGAGAATGTCGGTATGCCGCCTTCGGTCACACTGCCGGTATCGATGCGCACGACACGGCCGCTACCGCCATTGTGATCGGGCGCGACCACCGCAAGGAAGCAGTTTTCCTTGGCGTTGAAGGCGATATCATATGTGCGGTCTGTGAACATGTTGCTAGGGAAGTGGAAGTACTGGATGACTGGATTACCGTCTGCGTCGAAGGTATCGACATCGACTACGCTGATGCGGTTCAGGCCAGTGTGGAAAGTCCACAGATTGCCGTCGGCATCAAAGTCTCCCACATAATCGCCGTAAAACCCGTCGCCTACGCGGAATGCGTCGCCGCTGGCGTCGATCATGACGATGTCAGAGCTGTTGACCTGATTGCCCAGCGCATCCAGACCACTGGATTTTGCCACGCCGTAGATGAGATTGTCTTCTACGTTGAAGCCAACGGCGTTGATGCGGAAATCTGGTGCGTCGCCAACAACGGTGTATTCATTGCTCTGCACATCAAAGACATTCAGCTGCCCGTTGATGACCTGATAGAGATTGGACTGCCCAGCGGCGAATGCGTCAACGGTGATCGCCTCGCCACCGAAGGGAATTTCTGTCTTGTAGGAAATGATCGGTCCATCAAAATTGTAGGTGATGCCATCTGAGCCTTGAACCGCGCGAAAGCTAAGCGCACCCTCATTGCCTGTGCTTACAACGTCGACCTGAAACGTCTGAAAGGCGCCTGAAGTTGTCTCAACCGTGGCGATGACTTCGCCATTCCAGATCACTTCGACTGTGGCTGAAGAGTTACCGGCCGAAAAGTTTGCGGCCAGATCAAAAGCGATTGTATATGTCTCACCTGCAACTGTTGCTGCGGATTGCGAGATTTCCGTTGTGCCCTGATTATCGGTAATGGCCCATGCCCCGCCTTGTGCCAATGCTGCAAAGGTAGAAGCATCAACACCCACGCTGGCCAGAAGGTTGTCACCCGCCAGATCACCGTAGATCACATCATTGCCAGCGCCGCCATTGACGATGTCACTGCCCAAACCCGCCTCGGCGTAATCATCGCCCCGCTCTAGGTTGACCGTATCGTTGCCCAGACCCGCAAAAGCGCGATCATTGCCTGAGCCCGCGTTTACAATGTCATTGCCGGCACCCGAAAACAGCAGATCATTGCCGCCATTTCCAAGCAGCACATCATTGCCTGCGCCTGATGTGATGGTATCGTCAAAAGAAGTGGCAGCACCGTAATTGCTGTGAACAACGGCAGTTCGATCATAGGTCCACGTACCATTGACCAACGTCCATTCAGCACCGACCATATCGCCAGCAGCAAGATCATTGCCGCGACCTGTGGTGATCTCGTCGTCGCCCTGACGGCCATTGATCCGTATGGCATCCTGCGCAGAGATCGATAAAACAGCGCCGTCGATGTTGTCTAAACCATCACCAAGGACGTCATGTTCTGCTGTGCCAGTGAATTCAAAAACCTCGTTGCTCAGGTTAATCGTCATGTCGTTTCCTTTTCTCGGTAACTCAGAGCAAGCATGTCGCTCAGCGTGTCTTAGCCTGACCCTCGGACTGCGTTATTGCGTCCGAGCAAGGCTGTTGACGCTTTATGGCGAGAGAAAATCCCCTTGGGCAGACTGGCAAAGAGGTAAGGAATGACCCAAACGGATAGGTACGCCACCCCTGCGGGATAGAGGGCGCGGTCAATGGCATAGTCTGGCACTCAGGTGATTGCGGGACAGTGATATTCTTGCGATGCAGCCGTCAGGAATGCGGATCGCGCCATGCAAGGGCGCGGTATTTGCAACAAATGCGTACTAATACGTGTAGATAATTTCGGGCGACAAATAGATGCCACTTTTCACAGTGACATACTGACCCGAAACAAGATTGAGGTGTCTGGGCATGCAGCCTTTTTGTCCGCGGGTGTTTGCGGGATCAAAAACGAAGCGCGAAGTGGAGCGGCAGCGGTGAACCCGTTGCGGTTCATAACGCAGGCTGCAATTGCAGTGGCGCTGCTTCCGTCGATCGCGAGCGCGCAGACCAGTTCAGAGAGGACACTCTCTCCTGTTCCCGAACTTTTGCCTGCGGCTGAAACGCGGACTGTTGTTTTGGATACTGCCAGTCTTGCCATTCCCGCTGCCCGTGAAATCATTGTCGACCTTCCCAGTGCAAGGCATGCTTCGCGCTACCAGCAAGGCGACGTTAACGGGCTGCGGTATGTTCTGTTTCCGAACGGGTCGGGCAAAGTCATGCGGGTACAGGACACGCGAACTGTTCTGTATCGTTTGAGCTGCACCACCGGCGTCTCCTGTATCATTTCGGGCGATGGTGCTGCTGATACGACAGTGGCTGCGATCGATGGACCCAAACCTGTTATGCCGGCCGCTCCCGATGGCTCTGCTCTTGCGCGGTATCTGGCAGAATGGATTCTTGCAGGGACCGGCACCGCGCCAGTAGCACCTGAGATCGTTGCGTCGGCTCCAACCGTTGCAGAGGCCGCACCAGATATTCCCACAACCCAAAGCAACGTAGCAATTGAAAGCGCAGAAGCCGTCGTATCAGCATCAAACCTAGTACCCGTGACGGTGCAGAAACCTGCAAGCCAGATTAAAACCAAACCAAAGAAAAAGCCGCATGTCGCTGCGCGCAAAAAGGACAAGCCGTTCACTTCTGGAGTATCAGTGGCGGCAAAACCTGTTGTTCGTGCGCCTGTCGAAGACCCCCCAGTGGTGACGCGGAACGCAGCACCTGAAAAGACGTTTTTCGAACGCATCAACCTCGCATGTTCGATCACAGGCAGCGTCACTTTGCGCTATAAGAACCACAAATCAGGCTCTGAGCGATTTGGAAAACCCCGTGCCAGTCTAGGATGCGGCGCAAAGTTGAGTAAAAAGCTGTCGCTGCGCCTTTCCGTCATCGGCTACGCAGACAGGCATGAGAAATCACCCTCCGATGCGGAATTTACATATGCAATCACATATCGTGCAACGGACAAGATTACACTGAGCTATTCCAACTATTCGGGCCGTTTCGATAATTCAGGCAGCGTATTTGTCGACTCGCTGACTTCTGGAACAATACGGGCAAGTTACAAGCTGCCGCGCATCTCGTTGCCAAACGAAAAAACCATTGGCTGCTCGGCAAGCATCGGCTTGCCGAACCCTAAAGACACCACTGCGAACCTAACGTGCAGCTATGCCGTGACGGACAAATTTCGGATCAGCGCGACAGCCTATGCCTATTTCCCCGGTCAACAGGAAAGCTATGATGCTGACTTTGCCTATACCGCAAGCTACCGGATCAATGACGACTGGAGCGTAACTTACAGCAACTATGCCAATAACCGGTTCTTCTGGAACAAAAGCAATAATTCCGGTGAGGGCCTGTTGGGAGGAACAGTTTCTGTTTCCTACAAATTCAAATTCTAGGTGCAGGCTACAGACAGGTGACGAGATCGGCCAGCTCCGACCTTATTTGATTGATTATATCATCACAGGGCTGACCCTCTCCTGCGCGATGCTCAAGCGCACGGGCCAGTTCCGCCATATCGGTAAATCCAAGAACGAGTGAGGAGCCTTTGATAGAATGAGCCTGTTCACCAATGGTTTTTGCGTCATGCGCAGCACCAGCTTCAGTAACTTTTGCAAAACGCTCGGACGTGTCGGTTACATATTTCCGCACAAGATCAACAAGTTTTTCTTCAGGAAAAATCGTCAGCATTTCGGCAACCGTAGCAGGTGCCATTCGGGAAAACGCTTTTACAGCGCTCTGTTCGGGGGGGGCTTCAAGAGGTTCTTTCACTTGGTTCTGGCCCTTTCCGACTTTTCTCTAACGCGGTGTCCTGTTTTGACGTCAGCTTTTCAAACGGTGTCGGTTTGGGAGGATTGTGGCGATCCCCGCCGACGCGGTTCATGCCAGACAGCATCCCTGACATGGACCGTGAGTGCAAGAATAGGAGGGCTAGAACACTAGAAAATATATCCTGATGCCGCGCGTTGCCTCAAGCCCGCTCAGTTCGGGCATGACCCCTTAGACCAGATCAAACCTCGCGGAGGCAAACTGCCCAAACGCTGGTCAATCGGATCAACACTCTTTCAAATAGAGAAGCTGCACAGGCTATTCGATAGAGCAGGATACCAAAACACTGACAATTCAAGGTCACTGCCATGACCGTATCGAGCAAGGGGATTTCGCTGTATTTTTCCCTGATCCGGTTTTCTCCGAATAGTCTAAGAGGAATTAGCCGCACAAAGTCTGACAGCCTGAAAACTATAACCTCAAACAGTGTTAGCCTTTGAATTTTGCCACCTAATAGACAAATTTCACCTGTTTATTGGGAACACAGATCATTTCGCACGCAAAGGTTCATTCAAGTGAACATTCGACAATCACCCGCCGCCAACGAGATTATGCGCATCTCGGCACTCGGTATGTCCGGTTTAAGGGCGCCGAAAGTCAAACGGGTGTGCGTGTGACAGATCGCCTGAAAATCATTGTCGCAGAAGATAACATCGTCCAACGGGCCTATCTTTCGCAGTTGATCGAAACACTCGGTTATGAAGCTGTGCCAGTGGAAGATGGCATGGAGGCGTTGCAGCATGTGCGCGACTCAGACGTCCAGATCGTTATCAGTGATTACCAGATGCCCAACCTTGACGGGGTTGAGTTGACGCGTGAAATCCGCAAGCTGGAGTTGGACCATTACGTCTACATCATCATGATCACTGGCAGCGAAGAAGACGATGTACGTAGTGAAGCGCTTGAAGCGGGGGTTGATGACTTCCTGAACAAAATGCGCAGCCCTGTGATGCTCAATGCACGTATCCGCGCTGCAAGCCGCATGATAAGTCACGCAGGTGAGTTGGCCGAGCGCAACAGAGTGATCAAGGAATCCAGCGAACGCATCCAAAAAGACCTGCGCGCGGCGGCTGCTGCCCAGCGCCGTCTGCTGCCCGATATCCAGACAGAGATGTTGGGCTATACCATCGCATCGGCTTTTGTGCCGTCCTCCTTTGTTTCGGGCGACATGTTTGGTTGCTTTCCGCTGACCGACGAAACACTGGGTTTTTATGCAGTCGATGTATCAGGGCACGGCGTTCATGCCTCCCTTTTGTCGGTTGCGATTGGCTATCTCATCACACCCGAGTTTTTCCGCAAAACCGTGTTGCGCAACGGCAAGCTGGATGATCCGGCTGCACTGGTAGCGAATTTGAACCTGCGGTTCGCCGCATCGGACGATGATGAATATTTCACGATGTTCTGCGGCGTGATCAATACGGTTACGGGACAAATGGAATATTGTCAGGCCGCCTACCCCTCACCCTATTACGTAAAAGAAACAGGTGAGACGCAGATGATCGGCGATGGCGGCTTTCCCGTAGGGATGCTGCCCGATGTGGAATACGAAAATAATACCATGATGATTGAGCCGGCAGGTGCGATTGTCATTTGCTCAGACGCCGCGACCGAAGCAGAGGACAAGAATAACAAGCCTTTCGGCCTGGAACGTTTGCGGCAGATGGTCTCCACCCTGCCCGAAACAGGACCACAAAACATGCCCGACCACATCGTCAAGACACTCACCGATTGGCGTGACGGCGATACGCTAGAAGATGATCTGACGGTCGTCGCCCTGCAAAGAAAGACATAGAATGATACACACAACACAGCATGATCCAGACGTTACCGTTGTCCGACCAGGTATCGAACGTTTAACCGCTGCGAACGCGACAGATTTCAAAAGCGAATTGGTTGCGTTGGTCGAGGCTGGACACGGCCAGATCATCATTGATTTTGCCACCGTCTCGTTTCTGGACTCCTCGGGCCTCGGGGCGCTTGTCGGTGTGCTCAAAAAGATCGGGCACCGCGGGGACCTTTTGGTTTGTGGATTGAACGGCGACGTCGACCAGATGTTCCGCGTTTGCCGCATGGACCGTGTCTTTCCGATCCACCGTGATGTTGACGCTGCTTTGCAGATGCTGCGCGAACGGCAGTGAGCCAGCAGATCCATCATATGCCCAAGCAGCTTGCTGCTGTGGAACCGATGGTTGCGGCCCTTCGGTCGCAGGTCGTGCCGATTGTTTCGGACGGTACGCGCTTCCGTTTCGAGCTTTGCGTTATCGAAGCACTGACCAATCTCGTGATCCACCCAGCGGAAACATCAGGCCCTGTGATAGAGATCAGGATGGACCTGAATGACGGATACGTAAAAATCGAAATTTTCGATCCAAAGGGGGCGCCCCCTTTCGACCCCTGCCGTGCTGCAAAAAGCCTGTCGGAGATTGACGGGATGCTGGAAGGCGGACGGGGGATCGGCCTGATCATGGAGTGTTCGGATACTGCCCAATACGGGCCATCCGGTGATCGTAACCGCCTAAAACTAGAATTCTGGGACGCCGATGATGCGGCCAACGCACAGTCCGAAAACGGAGCAGAAACATGAACAAAAGATTTTCTATCACTTCCGCACTGCGCCTTGTGGCCTCCTGCGTCGCGCTGACAGCAGCGACATTCGCCCAGGCTCAAGAAACAAGCGATGCGCCCCGTGCCATCACGATCCAGAATGTGGTCGTCAACGGCACCGAGTACGATAACATGACGATCCGCTCTGACTCGCCCTTGATCATCGACTTTGACGGTGTAACAGGTTTGCGCCCCGTATGTGATCGCGGCGCGCGCTTTGGCTCAACGGCGCATTTCGGGCGCAACGGGGAATTGACTGACCGTGAGTATGCAATGGCAAAAACGGCGTGGTCTTATTTTACCAAGCGGTTTCAGCCTGAAACAGGACTAGTGAACGCGGTAGGCTCCTACCCTTCCACAACTCTGTGGGACACAGCATCCTATATCAGCGCACTTGTCTCCGCCTATGAGCTGTGTGTGATCGACAAACGCGATTTTGATACACGTGCGACCAAACTGCTCAATACGCTGCGCAACCTTGATCTTTACCAAGGCGAAGCGCCAAACAAAGTATATAATTCCAAGACAGGCGAAAAGGTAAACTATGCCAACGAGCCGGGCGAAGTGGGTATGTCGGCCCTTGATATCGGGCGAATGCTTGTCTGGTTGCGTATCCTGAAAGAGCGTCATCCGCATCTGGCCAACAGCGTCGATAACGTACCCATGCGCTGGAACTTTTGTAACCTTGTAAACGATGATGGCCGCATGTTCGGCTCGTTCAAGCGGGGTGACGGGACAACCCGTTACGTGCAGGAAGGGCGTCTGGGATATGAGGAATATGCTGCCAAGGGTTTTGCGCTTTGGGGCTTTAACGTGGCCCGCGCTATGTCGCCAGAGCCGCTGGCCTATACAACAATCTTCGATGTAAAAGTCCCCTATGACGGACGCGATCCACGGGTATTCAAGAACCAGAATTATGTCCTGACAGAGGGGTATATCCTCGACGGTCTCGAACTGGGTTGGGACATGCCGACAGACAAGGTGGATGATCCCGCAGTTGCAAGCCACGGCTGGCGCGCTGAATTCGCCAACCGCATCTATCTGGTGCAACAACGCCGCTTCGAGCAGACAGGCATCCTCACAGCGCGCTCGGAACATCAGGTCAACGGCAGCCCCTATTTTGTCTACGATACGATTTTCGCAGACGGATATGCATGGAACACGCTTGATCCGACCGGGGAGTATCAGCCCGATCGCTCTGCCATTGCCGCAAAAGCGGCTGTAGGCATGTGGGCACTTTGGGATACTGACTATACCGATCTGTTGTTTGAAAGTGTTGCCGACCTTTCAGAGCCTGACATGGGGTTTTTCGAAGGGCTGTACGAAAACGGGAACGGCTATATCCCGCTGCAATCTGCCAACAATAACGGCATCATCCTTGCGGCACTTTTGTACAAAGTGCAGGGGCCGATCCTGAAAAAAGAGAACAACAACGTCCAGACATGGGACATGAAATTCAACGGCACGGACATTCGCGACAACAAGTGCCACCCAAACAAGATGATCAAGGAAGTGGCCTGTTGCGCTTGCGCCAATCCGCCGAAAATTGATCCTGTTATCCCTGTTGAGGAGTTCATCTATTGCCGCCCCGTTCTAACGGGTGGCGAAACTGGCGCGACCGAGTGTTCAACAACGGAGCACAACCTTGCCCCACCCAAGGTCCGCACTGTCCTTCCCCGGTCCTGTCCTATTCCGGCATCCGACCAATGAGCGGGGGCGGAAAGCCACGGCTGCTCTGGTTTGATGCAAACCGTGTGTTTGCAGCGATGG
Organism: uncultured Sulfitobacter sp.; assembly: GCF_947502895.1. Classification (GTDB taxonomy): domain Bacteria; phylum Pseudomonadota; class Alphaproteobacteria; order Rhodobacterales; family Rhodobacteraceae; genus Sulfitobacter. The sequence goes on along the minus strand of NZ_CANNBM010000009.1, from coordinate 34,683 downwards.
GCGTGGTGCTGATCCACTCCTCGACCGATTTTGCAGGCCAGCCTTTTGCCAATGCTGATCCTGATGCGCGGCTATTGCCTGTCTTCTTTCGCTCGCTGGGGGAATTTTCGGGATCGGAAATGTTCTTCATGTTCTCGCTATTTCTTATGGCGATGCGTGTGGACAAGAAAATGCCCGCCTATGGCACTGCCATCGGACAGCAGGCCAAACGCCTGTTGGTGCCTTTTGCCTTCTGGGTGGTTTTCTATGCCTTCTTCAGGATGATCAAAGCAGATGCCTTTGGCTATGCCCCCTATATGTGGGACCAGATCACAGATGCCAAAAACTGGGTCGGCTACTTCATTCTGGGCAAGTCGCAGTATCACATGCATTTTTTGCCAACGCTCTTTGCCCTGTTCCTGTTTTTTCCGGTAATGCGTATTGCCACGCGGTATCCGGTCATGGGGTTTACGGTTTTGCTAACGCTGGGTGTAATGAACAGCGCGCAAGCGTTTGTCTGGGGTTTGGACCTTGAGCCAGCGCTGCGCGACTATATCGTTCGGGCGCTCAAAATCTTTGGTTATGTCGGGTACGGCTTTGCCGCTTTTGCGATTTACGGGCTGTGGAAAGACGGTATTCCGCGGGGTGAATCCCGCCTCATCCGGCGCGCGGCCTTTTACCTTGCAGGGCTGGCGTATGTCTCGACCATGCCGTTCTACGGAGTTGCCTATGAAACAGGGGCGTGGGGTGTGCGCGGTGGTTGGGACTTTTACGGCCATTTCCTGATGCCTATCTGCATTTTCTTCGTCTTTTTGGGTGGTCAGTTTTTGCAGTGGTCAAGCCGCTGGTCCGTGCTGGCGCAATACAGCTTTGGCGTTTATCTGGTGCATCCACTGGTAATTGATTTGTTCGATGTCGCGCTCTTCACGTCTGGAGCCTCCGCGTACATGGCACCTTGGGCGATTGTGCTGACCCGCTTTGCCGTGGCGCTTCCTGCATCATTTGCACTGGCTTGGGGCTTGTCGAAGGTCGCTCTGCTTGCTTGGACAATCGGCCTGGGCCCAACGCCATGGGAACAGCGCAAATCCCGTAGCAAAGCGGGTGTCTAAGCATGGATGACTATTTTCTGAAGTTTGAAGACCGCAAGCCGGAACCGCCGCTGCCCTATTCGGCTCCACGTGAAGTGTTGTGGCAGTTTCTAGCGACAATCGCACTGGTCGTGGGAGGCTGGTACATCTGGTGGCGGTGGGCGCATTCGCTCAACCCCGAAGCAATGTGGTTTGCCGTGCCGCTGGTGATTGCCGAGACCTGCGCTTACTTCGGCATGATCCTATTCGTGTTTAATCTCTGGAAGGATGACCCGCTCAAGATCGAGAGCCCGCCAGAGACACTGGACGACGTAGTGCGAAACCATCCAGAGGGTGCGCGCAAAATTTCCGTAGATGTGATGTTTGCCACCTATGACGAGGATCCCGAGCTGGTCCGTCTAGGTATTCTGGATGCAAAGCGGATGACCTATCCGCACCCCATCGATATCCGCATCCACATCCTTGATGACGGGCGCCGCCCCGAGATGAAAGCAGTGACCGAGGCCGAGGGCGCAAACTATATCACCCGCAGCACCAACGAGGGCTTTAAGGCGGGTAATTTGCGCAATGCGATGGAGCTGACCTCGGGCGATTTCATGGTCATCTGCGATGCCGATACGCGGCCTTTCCCTACGCTGCTGGAACATACGCTTGGCTATTTCCGTGATGAGAAAATGGCGTGGGTCCAGACGCCGCAGTGGTTCTATGACCTCCCCGAAGGCGAGCATCTGACGGACAAGCTTGAGCGGCGTTTTGGCGAAAAGGGCGCGCAAGTGGGCAGTGCGATCGAGCGGGCGATCGGGCCGGTTGTCTATGGTGCTGATCCATTCGTGAACGACCCCAAGATGTTTTATGACGTTATCCTGCGGCGGCGAAACTGGGTGAATGCCGCATTCTGCTGTGGTGCAGGATCAATTCACCGGCGGGAGGCCGTGATGGAGGCCGCCTTGCGCAGTTTTGGGGACAAGGTCGAACAACGTGCATTTGCCGTTGAGGAAAATGTCACTGTCTCGAGCAAGGAACGAGTGGTCGCGCCCGAGTTGATGGCCGCAATCCGCACTGAATCGGCTGCGACAGAAGTTTTGACGCCCTATCGCTTTCACGTCTCGGAAGACATTTATACGTCGATTGTTCTGCATTCTGACAGCGAGCGGGGGTGGAAATCCAAGCAACATCCCATCGTCGAAAGCAAGATGCTGTCCCCGCAAGACATGCTGACATGGACCGTCCAGCGGTTCAAATACGCAGGCGGCAGTCTGGACATCCTGAAAAACGATAACCCGCTTTTCAGGCGTGGCTTGTCGTTTGGACAACGGATGATGTATGGCACGACTTTCTATTCCTATCTCGCGCCACTGTGGAACATCATATTTCTGTTTGCGCCCGTTGTGTATTTGCTCACCGGCATCTCCCCCGTTGCGGCGTATTCGGACGAGTTCTTTTTCCGCCTGATCCCGTTCTTGGTCACGCTGGAGCTGGCGATCATGGTTGGGACTTGGGGCATTGCTGGATATGCGGCCAAATCCAGTTATCTGGCATTTTTTCCGCTCGGTCTGAAAGCTCTGCTTGCAGTTGCCAAAGGCGAGAAAATCTCGTTCAAAGTTACGCCCAAAACGCGCCAATCCGGCACATTCCTTGAATTGGTCTGGCCGCAAATTGCTGTGGTCGTCCTTACTATTCTTGGGGCTGTATGGGGCATCGGCGCACTTGCCTTGGGGGATACTTCCCACTCTGCGGGCGGCGTGGTCGCAAATATCCTTTGGGGTTTCAACAATTGTTTGGCCATGGCAGGCATGATCGCCGCTGCGATGTGGCAACCGTCCAGCACAGATGAGGTATCTTCAAAATGAGTTTCCGCGACAACCTGATAAAAGCACGCAGTCACATCACCTTTCTTGTGGCGTTGGGTTTGGGCCTTGCGCTTGTGATCTCGCTTGAAAAAAAGATAGACACCCGTAAATCCGAGGCCGCTGAAGTGACAGAACAGGTGCAAACGCCTCCCGAAACCATGCAATCCCCTCTCGCTGTTTTTGAGGATGTGACCCCGTTGCCATTGGCAGTCACAGGGACCAGCACAAAAGAGGACCTTGACCACGCGCGCATCGCATGGCGGTATTTCGAGAACAACACACACCCCGAAACGGGGCTGGTCAATTCAGCAGATAAATACCCCTCCACTACGATGTGGGAGACAGGATCATATTTCGTAGCTGTGATTTCAGCCGATCTGCTGGGGGTCATCACGACTGACGAAGCAGAGGCGCGTATCGCACTGGCACTTCGCACGTTGAGCGAGATACGCTTGTTCGACGATATCCTGCCGAACAAGGCCTACAATGTGCAGACGGGTGAATTGGTCGATTATGGCAATCGGCCTGTCGAGCGCGGCTTGGGTTGGTCTGCACTTGATATCGCGCGAATGGTTGGCGCCATGGGGCAGGTCCAGAACAGCTATCCTGGTCTTGCACCGCAGATCGCAGCTGTTTTGGATAAATGGGATCTGAGCCAGATGGTAGAGAACGGGCAACTCATTGGCGGCAACATCGCCGATGAGAAACTGCGCCGCGATCAGGAAGGGCGCGTTGGCTATGAGCAGTATGCGGCCAAGGCGATGATGCTGTTCGGATTTGACATGTTCAACGCATATCGTGCGGAAGATCATTTGATGGTGAAGGACGTGCTGGGCCAACCCATTCCTGTCGATAGCCGCCTGCACCGCAATATCACACCTGCCTTCACCGTGAGTGAGCCTTACATCTTCGACGGGCTTGAATTCGGGTTTGACGCACGCTCGCACCGTTTCGCCACAGCGATCTACAAAGCGCAGGAAACACGGTTTCGAGAGACTGGCGTTCTAACCGCAGTGAGCGAATCCCACCTCGATGAAGCACCTTATTTTGTCTATTCCTCGGTCTGGGGCGGTGGCGCGCCATGGGCGGTTATGACCTTCAAAGGGGAGCGTCTGGACAGCAAGCGCACGGTCACAACCAAAGTGGCCTTTGCGATGGATGCCCTGTTCGGCACCGACTACACCCGCGAACTGGTTGCTGCGATTGCGCCTTTGGGCGATGGGGATCGTGGCTGGCCCGAAGGGATTTACGAGATTGATGGCAGCACGAACGGTTCCGTCACAACCAACACCAACGCAACTGTGCTGGCGGCCCTCGCCTTTCGTGCGCACGGCCCCTTGATCCAAGCACGCCAATGATCAAACGCGCGCTCGGGTTTGCCTTTGTGTTTCTGTCCGGCGTAGGGTCCGCTGGCGCAGAACCTTGCGTCCTCGCCACGTTTGACAAGCCGCTAGAGGGGGCAACAAGTGTTGTGACCCGTCATGCGGATGTCCCTTCGCCACAGTTTCCTGGCCTATGGCAAGAGGGGGTATTGGACGGGTATTTTTACACTGTTTTTGCAAATGGTGAGGGTACTGTTGCGTCTGCGCAAAGCAGGCCAGATTGGAAAATACGGATTTCCTGTCCAGCCGAGGAAGCAAGCTGTGGATTTGCTGCGGAGGGTACACCACCAGAGACCGCAAATCGCGTCGCCGATGTGGTTGCCCAATGCCTTAAGGGTGAAGCCGCGCCAGAGGATCAGGCCGTGCCCCCTGAACCTGCTGCACCCTGTGGCCTTGCTACGCTAGAGGGTGGAAGCAACGGAAAATTGCTTCAGCAGCTTTTAATCATCGCAGGCGCTGATCCCGGACCCGTTGACGGTTTTGTCGGAAAGGATACGCGCAAAGCACTGAGCGAAGTTCTGGGAACTTCTGCAGCTACGCTGGAAACGACCCAAGCACTCGCGGCTTTGGACGCATTTTTGTGCAAATAGCCTTGTTGAGGACGCTCAGAACAACCCAGCTTCGCGCGCAATAAGGGCCGCTTGGGTGCGGTTTGCCGCGTCCAGCTTTCTGTAGAGCGTCTTCATGTGCAGCTTGACCGTGGGTTCGGTGAGATCAAGATCGCGGGCGATTTCCTTGTTGGATTTGCCCTCGGTCAGCCCTTTAAGCACCTGCAATTCCCGTGGTGTCAGCTTTTGCGCCAGCGGATGTTCGGGGCTTTCCTCTACAGCCGTCATGAAATCAATGGGGGCGTATTGCTCTCCCATCGCCATAAATTTTACCGCATTGATCATAGATTTGGCAGGCAGCGTCTTAGGCACAAAGCCAGCCGCTCCCGCTTCCAACGCCTGCTCGGCAATTTCTTTTGTCGCCTCACCAGAAAGCAACGCAACCCGCTGCCCGTCCTGCATCGCAATCGTCTGCTTGAGCCCGTCAAGACCGTTCATGCCTGGCATATTGAGATCAAGAAGGATCAAATCAAAGCGCGCTTCGCTTTGGATCAACTTATGCGCGCCAGACAAATCTCCAGCTGTCCGAGTCTCGATATCGCCCTGCGCTTCGAGAAAAAGGACCAGCGTATCGCGTAGCAAATCATGGTCGTCTGCAATCAATACGCGCATCACGGCCTCCTGTGTTGCCTGCACCTTAAGCGATACACTTAGACGTTTTTATATTGCAATGGCAGCATAATAGTGGCGCCGCGCAGCTTATCGTCCGTCAGAGGGATGTGGAACGGTCCTCCGCCTACCTATCCGAAAGGATAGGAACCTATCCCCCTGCTACAGGTGCATCAATCCCGAATGTTCTATACCGAGGGTAGAAACGAAAAAGGATGACCCGATGTTGCGCACTACTCTTCAAGCGATCTCAATCATAACTTGTCTATCTGCTCCCGCCTGGGCCCAAGATATGGCGGCACCGACAGGTGACGTTATGCTGACTGTGACGGGCAATCTGGAGCAGACGAACGGGGAAGGGGCAGCACTGCTCGACCTCGACCTGCTGCAAGCACTTGAACAGACCACAATCGAGACTTCGACAATCTGGACCGAGGGCAAGCAGACCTTTGAAGGCGTCTCGCTTGCCGTGCTGGTACAGGCATTGGGCATCACGGGCGAGACATTGCGTGCCACCGCAATCAATGACTATACCGTCGAAGTGCCGCTGACCGACGCTGTTGAAGGTGGCCCCATCGTGGCATACCGCCTGAACGGCGAGACGATGTCTGTACGCGATAAAGGGCCGCTATGGCTGGTATATCCTTATGATGACAACTCTGATTACCGTACCGAAGTCATCTATTCGCGCAGCATATGGCAATTGGACCGTATTGAGGCCGTGGACTGAGTTTTGATTGCGGCGCAAAGCTGATACTTTGCCTCAATTGCAGGAGTATCCGGTGTCACAATCGAAAAAGAAGGACTTCCGCAATCGCTTGATCATGACTGTCTTGCTAGGGCTGGTCGGTTTTTTTGCGATTGCGTTTCTTACCGTAAATGTCGCGCGTGATCTGCGCCTCCTTAACTCGGCTACGTCGGACAATGTCCAATGGACCCTGTCCCAAGCCGAAGTTGAATTTCTTGAATTCGAGATCAGTCTTGATGCCGGACTGCGCGACAGCGATCCTGACCTCGTGCAGATGCGTCGCAGTTTTGATATCTTCTACAGCCGTGTTCAAACACTCGCCCAAGCGTCGATATATGCGCCCGTTCGCGAAGTGCCTGCGTTCTCAGACAACCTCACCGCGATACAGACATTTCTCGCACAGAGCGTACCCACAATTGATGCCTCCGATGAAGTTCTTGCGGCGTCTCTCCCCGTTCTTTCCGAAGCGGCGCGAGAGGTTCGTGGCAATGTACGAAAACTCGCCAACAGTGGTCTGAATTTTTTCGCGACCAATTCAGACGCGCGGCGCGAGCGGGTCTTTGACACGTTATTCCAACTGGCAACTGGCGTTGCTTTACTGCTGCTTACTCTGCTTGTTTTCTCGCTCTATCTTGGCTTTCTGAACCGCCAGAATGTGCGACGGCGCTTGAAAGCAATCCAGACCAGCAAACGGTTGAACGTTGTCACGGGCACCGCATTGGACGCTGTCATTGTGTGTGACGATGACGGGCTGGTTTTGGATTTCAACGCGGCGGCAGTGCAGATGTTTGGCTACAGCGCCGAAGATGCAATAGGGAGTGATTTGGGCGCGCTGATCGTCCCTGACCACCACCGCGCTGCCCATGATGCGGGTATGGTGCGCATGCGCGAGAGTGGTGAAAAACGGGTTGTTGGCAAAGGCCGGATCAAGCTTGAAGCCAAGCGTGCCAATGGCGAAATTTTTCCGATAGAGTTCGCGATCCAGTCTGCCGAAACCGAAGAGGGCGAAATATTCATTTCGTTTTTGCGCGATATCTCGCACCGTATTGCTGCGGAAGAAAACCTTGTGGCGGCACGGGATCGTGCGCTGGCGGGGGAAAAGGCCAAAACTGATTTTCTGGCGACGATGAGCCATGAAATCCGCACGCCGTTGAATGGCCTATTGGGGAACCTGAGCCTCTTGAGAGACACCCCCCTAGATGCCAAGCAGTCGCAGTATATCAAAAATATGGATACCTCCGGCAGACTACTGATGAGCCATATCTCGGACGTTTTGGACATTACGAAATATGACGCCGGCAAACTACAACTGCGGCCTGCCGTAATGAACCTCAGCACACTGCTACAAGATATTGTAGATAGCCAAAGCGGCGCTGCTGCAGCAAATGACACGAACCTTTCCTGGTCGTGGTCAGGTGCGCCAAGTGATTGGATTTTGGCAGACAAAGAGCGCATCCAGCATGTGCTGATGAACATTATCGGGAACGCAATCAAATTTACACGCTGCGGCCAGATTACGGTGACTGCTCAGATTATCGGAGACATCACGTCCTCCCCTGATGTGCAACTGACCATCAGGGATACGGGCATCGGGATGAATGCAGCGCTTAAGTCGCAGATATTTGATGATTTCATGACGGGCGATGCCTCGTATGACCGTGATGTCGGCGGAACTGGGCTGGGTCTTGGGATCGCGTTGCGGTTTGTGAAGGCGATGGGTGGCACCATTGATGTGCAGAGCGCGGAAGGAAAAGGAAGCGTGTTCACTGTCCGCTTTCCTGTCGAACCGGCTGTGGCACCCGTATCATTGGACCAGACTTCCCATCATCCTGCCGATTTACCGTCGGCGCATATTCTGCTGGTAGAGGACAACGAGATTAACCGCATGGTCGCCAGCGAGATGATAACTGCACAAGGCCATACCATCACCGAGGCCCATAACGGGCAGATCGCTGTAGACCTTGCTGCAAAGCAGTTCTTTGATCTGATCCTGATGGATATCAGCATGCCTGTGATGGACGGCCGCACTGCAACACGGGCAATTCGGGCCTCAAACGGTCCCTGTGCAAAGACACCTATTGTGGCACTCACCGCAAATGCGATGGCAGAGGAACAACAGGCATTTTTAGAAGACGGTATGAATGATATTGTGACCAAGCCCCTTTCACGTGCGGGATTGATCAATGTGATCACGCAATTCACAAGCCAGACAAGTAGGGCTACGAAACAGCCAGACGTATCTGCGACACTCGTAAATCCAGCGCACTTGACCGAAATGAAAGAAGCCTTGGGTGGTGTCGCAACACGAAAATTGATAGCGCGGTTTGTCGAAGAAATGGACCGCGCTCTGGTGTCCCTGTCCACAGACCTGCCCTTAGAGGAAACCGTTGGGTTAGCGCATAAGATGTCAGGAAGTGCTGCGACCCTCGGGGCTACCGAGTTGCGGAATTCGTTAAACAAGGTCGAGAACTCTGCCAAGGTGGCTGACACTCGGGCAATGGATACTGCGATCCAAAATCTCTCTGGCGTGTGGGCGGAAACGAAGTCTCTTTTGCGGCTTCAATGATCGGTTGATCATGCTGCTTCGCAAACCAATCGCAGTCGGCTTTCGTCCGAAAAGGCTGCCCAGTTCCGATGTGGCAGCAGGGCATGGCTCGGCCGTTGCGATTGCCCCCCAGGCAAGACAAAAGCGCCCTTCTTAAACAGGCCAGAGCATTTTGCCCTGACCTATTTTGGGTTTCAGACATACGGGCGGCTTTGACCGCTCCAACAGCTTTGCTGTCAGCTGATACTACGCCGTGCCCCGAACGGGGCGGTCGTTGTCGATGTTAAAGATCATCCCATCCAATAGCTCTTCCAAATCAGGACGGGATGCAGGGCCATTTGAAACATCCACCAACATAAGCGTGCCGTCAGGGCGCATCGCAAATGTACCTGGCTCTGCAAAACGGGTATCCGTCTCTGCCTCGGAAAGCGGGTCAGAGACGTACAGGCCCAAGGCCCTCATCTGCGGCTCGGTCATTCCGTAACACAGATCAAACGTCCATCCGAACTCCGCCTGATCTGCCAAGGCCTTTTCACGCGTATCGGCAGAAACTACGATCACATCCATTTTTGCCGTCCAATCGGCCAGCGCTGCATTCAATTTGTTCAGATAGCGTTTGCAGCGCGGGCAGTGTTTGCCGCGGTAGACAAACAAGATACTCCAGCGGTCTTTTGTCCCCCCAATCACGCGCGTGCTGCCGTCAACATGGGCAAAGCTTGTGGGCGCAACAGCGACCCCGACCTGCGGTTTTGCACTATTCATTTAGGGTCCCTTCGATCCTTTTGTACAAAGCTTAGTGGGTTGCCCACGAAATGAAAACCTAAACCACCGTCGGCTACTCTACCCCTTCAAACAGAATCGCCTGTTTACGCAGTGCATCTTGGCGGCACATCGCGAAGTCATCAGGGTGCAGCCTGCCTTTCGGGGCGCCCGCAACTTCGAAGTGTCCGTAGGCATCCGATTCCGCCACATGGGCGACAAGAGATTTCACACCGCCTTGCTGCTTCATCGCTGGCGTGATGTAGCGAACAGCCGCCCCGATCCTGCGATCATCCGTCGTGTTCGGGCCAGAGGCATGGAACAAATGCCCGTGGTGCAACGAGGCTTGCCCCGCCCGCAGCGGGGCTGGCACGGCGTCTGCTTCATCGACATCCACGGCAATCTCTTGGCCGCGCGACAAAAGGTTATTATCGCTGAAGGTATCCACATGCGGCACAATGCGGGTTTTGTGGCTGCCCGCGACAAATTTCATACACCCGCTCTCAACCGAAGCATGAGACAGGGCGATCCAGCAGGTCGTCTCCTCTGCGCTGTCCAGTCCCCAATAGGTCAGGTCCTGATGCCATGACACGATCTTGGGCGAGCGTGCCTCTTTAACGAAAAGGCTGCCGCTCCAGACCATCAGGTCGGGGCCAAGGGCGGCAGAAGCGGCCGCGATCATTTTCGGGTGACGGATTAGCGCATCAAAACGGGGCAGCAACCGGTCGGGATAACTGTAGAGCAATTTCAGTTTTTCCGCGTCCTGCGCCAGTTCCCGCTCAGCTTGTTCAAAATCATCACGCAAGGCCCGCGCCTCATTCGCCGACATAATATCTATCGGAGCGACAAAGCCGTTCTCGGCATAAGCAGCCGCCACTTCGTTTGCGGTCAAGGTCATGGAACCCTCCTAGAATACCAATTGCACTTTCATCGCACGACTACGGTCGCTGGCTGTTTCAAACGCATTCATGCAATCGCTGATGGCAAAGCTGTGGGTGATAAGCGGATCAACCTGTATCAGACCGGATTGCATCATCGCGACAGCAGTCGCAAATTCACTGTGAAAGCGGAACGAGCCGCGCAGCGTGATCTCTTTGGCAGTCATAGCCTGCATGGGAACTGTCATGTCACCTCCCAGCCCCAGCTGCACCAACACACCACCGGGCTTCAGACACGCCACCCCAGATGCCAGAGCCGGTGCCGCGCCTGAGCATTCTAGATGTACGTCAATCTGGCCCTTGTCCGTTTGATACGGACCAAGCGCCTCTGACTGCATGGCGGTATTCAGCGCGTGATCCGCGCCGCAGCTGCGCGCCAGTGACAAAGTATAGTCCGATAAATCCGTGGCAATAATCGCAGCGGCCCCTGCGCGGCGTGCCGCAAGGATGCTAAGACATCCGATAGGGCCACAACCCGTAATCAAAACCGTCTTGCCGACCATATCGCCAGCTTGTCTGATTGCATGCAGACAGACTGCCAAAGGCTCGGCCATGGCAGCTTGGGCCGGGGTAAGCCCATCAGCTGGTACACATTGGCTGGCCTGTGCAACCAGCCTTTGCTGGAACGCACCTTGGATATGCGGGAAAGGCATGGCACTGCCATAGAACCGCATATTCAGGCAATGGTTTTGCTGCCCGCGCAGACAATATGTGCAAGCCTGACAAGGCCGCGAGGGCGAGACAGACACAAGCTGCCCGACATGCAAACCATCAACCCCCTCGCCCAAGGCCGCAATTCTGCCCGACACCTCATGGCCCAGCACCATCGGTTCGCGCAGTTGGATCGGGCCAAAGCCGCCGTGATTGTAATAATGCAGATCAGAGCCGCAGATGCCGCCTGCCTGCATCTCCACCAGCACCTCTCCCGCTGCGGGGGTGGGCACATCACGCGCCTCGATGCGCAGATCATGCGCCGCGTGAATAACGATGGATTGATTGGGGGCCGTCATGGGCGATTTCTCCGCTATACAACTGCGCCCAAGATACGGATACTCTGCCCCAACCACCAAAGGAATTCTGCCATGACGTTGCAAATGTTTGACCTGACAGGCCTGCGCGCCCTCATCACCGGCTCTAGCCAAGGGATCGGATTTGCCCTTGCGCGCGGCTTGGCGGCAGCAGGTGCCGAAGTTGTCCTGAACGGGCGCGACGCGGCAAAACTCTCCCAAGCGGCGGCCAAGCTGGAGGCAGAGGGCGCGACCGTGCATCAGCTGGCATTCGACGCGACCGACCATGCAGGCGTGCGCGCCGCCATAGACGGGTTTGAGGCGGACCACGGCGCGATCGACATCCTGATCAACAACGCAGGCATGCAGCACCGCGAAGCGCTGGAGGATTTTCCCGCAGACGCGTTCGAGCGGCTGCTGCAAACCAACATCGCCTCTGTGTTCCACGTGGGCCAAGCCGTCGCACGCCATATGATCGGGCGCGGGCGTGGGAAAATCATCAACATCGCGTCCGTGCAAACCTCTCTCGCCCGTCCAGGCATCGCACCCTACACAGCGACAAAAGGGGCCGTGGGGAACCTGACAAAAGGCATGGCAACCGATTGGGCGCAGCACGGGTTGAACTGCAACGCCATCGCACCAGGGTATTTCGACACTCCACTGAACGCGGCACTGGTGGCCGATCCTGATTTTAGCGCGTGGTTAGCCAAACGCACCCCTGCAGGCCGTTGGGGCAATGTGGAGGAACTGGTCGGCGCCGCAATCTTCCTATCCTCGGCCGCATCCAGCTTTGTGAACGGCCACACCCTTTATGTGGACGGCGGGATCACAGCATCGCTTTAGCGATAGGGCTTTAGCCAGCCCAGCGTCTGGTCTGTAGGGATCGTCGGCTTGTACTCGGCCCCCAACGGGGCGGTGTAGCCAAGATCAGCAATGACATCGAAAACATGGGCATAGTGCACCTCCCCATGATCGGGCGGGCCACGGTCAGGCACCGAGGCAAACTGGATATGGCCAATATGCGGTTGCAAGCTGTGCAGCTTGTGCGTCAAATCCCCCTCCATCAGTTGCACGTGATAGCAATCAAACATCAGCTTGAGATTGGGCGCACCAACGGCTGCGATCATGTCTATAGCTTGGGCTGTGGTCGACAGAAAATAGTCTGGCGCATCGTATGAATTCAACGGCTCAATCAGAATCGTAATCCCGTGCGCGCCAGCCTTTTCGCAGGCATATCCAAGTGCCGCCGCAAAGGTTTGCTTTGCCGTATCACCTGCAGCGAAACCTGCCATGACGTGAATATTCAACGCGCCAATGGCACAGGCATAGCTGACAGCCTCGTCAATGGCCGCGCGCGCCTCGTCCTCGCGGCCCGGGATAGCGGACAGTCCATTGTCGCCTTTGGCGACATTCCCCCTGCGGGTGTTCAGACCCAGCATGGGCAGACCCGTTTCCGCAAGCGCCTCTGCAATATCCGATGCTGGCGTGTCGTAGGGCCAATGACACTCGACCGCGTCAAACCCCGCCGCCTTGGCCGCGCGGATGGCATCGGGCAGCGACAGGTCATTCCATAGGAACCCCAGATTGGCTGAAAACTTCATGCATCCCACTCCACATCGAATTTTGTCACCAGATCCTGAACCTGCCGCGCCGACAACGCGCGAGGTGACAAACCACGTGTCATCATGGCAAGCCGTGCGGTATCCTCAAGCTCTTCAATCGCATTGCAGGCCGCTTCTATATCCTTGCCCGCAACCACCGGCCCGTGATTGGCCAGCATGACTGCCGCGCGTTTGCCCGCAAGGCCGCGCACCGCATCCCCCATCGCGGGATCACCCGGCAGGAAGAACGGCAGCAACTTGACCCGCCCCAGTTTCATAATCGCGTAAGGCGTCAGCGGCGGCAGAAAGTTGTCCTCATCCGCGTCAGGCATCATCGACAATGCCACCGAATGGCACGCGTGCAGATGCACCACCGCCCCGGCGGTTGACCGTGTCTCGTAAAACGCGCTGTGCAGCGGCATTTCTTTGGTCGGAGGATCGCCCTCAATCAACACACCCTGCGCGTCAAATCGGCTGAGGCGTGCAGGATCAAGCCGGCCAAAACTGGTGCCAGTCGGGCTGACCAGCAGCCCGCCATCCGCTGTACGCGCCGAGATATTGCCTGTGCTGCCCCCTGTAAGCCCGCGGTCAAACATGGATTTCGCCAGTACGCAGATCAACTCGCGCAACTTCACTTCTGTGCTCATAATGCGTCCAGTCTGTCTTGGGCGTCACGGAAAAACGTGGGCGCACCGAAATTGCCTGACTTGAGCGTTAGTGCAATCTGGTGCCCCCCCGAACGGCAGAAGGTCCAAGGAACACCGGGCGCAATCTCGGCCCCGATGTCCAGCTGCGTCACGCCAAGCGCCTGCGTGACAGCTCCCGAAGTCTCGCCTCCCGCCACAATCACCCGCCGTGCCCCCGCATCCCGCGCGGCCACCGCACAGGCCGCAAGGGTTTGCTCAACCAAGACCCCCGCCTGCGCCACGCCCAGCGCCTCTTGCGCGGATTTAACGCTCTGCGCATCAGCGGTCGCATAGACCAATGGCGCCGCCCCTAAATCCTGCGCCGCAATCCAGTCCAGTACAGGCGCGGCACCCGTCTGGCTAAGCGTGAGAGGGTCAAGCTGATACGCGGGCGCCCCTTGCGCGATGTACGCTGCGACCTGCGCATTTGTCATGGCAGAGCAGCTGCCCGACAACACAATCGTTTCCCGCGCAATATCCAGCGTTTGGCCTTTTGTAGCCTCCGCTGGCAACGTCCCGTCCGCAAGGTAGAGAGCGGGCAGCGGCATCGCCACAGCAGAGCCGCCCGTCATCAGTGGCATATCGCGACACGCCTGCGCAATAATAGTCAGATCTTCGTCGGCAACAGCATCGACAACCACATGGGCCACGCCTTCTTCCTTCAACGCGTCCAGCCGTGCGCGCAACGCTGGCGCACCCCGCGCCACCGTCAATCTGTCCGCCAATCCCACAGGACTGGTCACTTGCGGGGACAACAGCCGCATCAGATTACTGTCGCGCATCGGCGTCAGGGGGTGATCCTTCATCGGGCTTTCGGCCAAGGGTTGCTGTCCGACAAACAGATTACCCATGAAGATCGACCTGCCATTTTCAGGAAACGCAGGGCAATAGATGGTCTGCTCTGTCCCCAGATCATCCATCAGCGCCTCGGCCACAGGGCCTATGTTGCCGTCTGCTGTGCTGTCGAAGGTCGAGCAGTATTTCCAGAAAAACCGCTGCGCACCCGCCGCGCGCAACCACGCCAATGCCGCGCGCGTTTCGGCCACTGCCTCGTGCACAGGCGCGGTGCGCGATTTCAACGCGATTACTTCGAAAGGGCCTGTGTCTTGGGGTGGCTCACTTGGCACACCGATGCGCAGTGAAACCCGCACGCCACTGCGCGCCAGCAACCCTGCCAGATCGGTCGCGCCGGTGAAATCATCTGCAATGCAGCCCAGAACAGTTGTCATCTTGGCCTACCCCTTTCCGTCTTCACCGGGCAGGGTCAGCCCCGCATTGCGCGCATATACTTTGGCCACCGCCGCATCGTCCTGCGCGCCGAACCCCATGCCAGCTGCCGCCACAAACTGCTGTAAGGCCGCCGCTGTGATCGGCGCGCTGAACTGCGCATTCTTTGCGATGTCCAACACGATTCCAAGATCCTTTGGCCAGATATTGACCGAGCTGTGGGGCGTATAATCCCCCGCTGCGATGTGGGGCGCACGGTTTTCCAGCATCCAGCTGGTGCCCGCGCATTTGCTAATGACCTCGATAAACTTGTCCGGTGTCACCCCTTGGGTCATACCAAAGGTCATGGCCTCAGCCATCGTGGCGATATGCACCCCTGCCAACAGCTGGTTTACCGCCTTCATCGCACTGCCTGCACCAGCCTCATCACCCAGCTCGAACACAGTCTCGGCAATCGCATCCAAAACAGGGCGCAGGGCGTTGAATGCCTCAGGCTTGCCTGCCGCCATAATTGACAGCGCGCCATTGGCTGCTTTTACTGCGCCGCCAGATATCGGCGCGTCCAGATAGTGCACGCCGTGCTCGGCACAACGTGCCGCCATGTCTTTTGCAAATTCGGGCGGCACCGTGGCACAAGACAACACCGCTGCACCACTGCGCAACTGGTCCACGATACCGTGCGCGCCAAACAGCACATCCTCGGTCTGGGGGGCGTTCAACACCGCGACGATAACCGCGTCCAGCTCGGCGGCCACATCCGCCAGCGCATCACTCTGCCCCCCTTCATCCACAAATCGCTGCATTTGTTCGGCGTTGATATCAACGCCCCAAACGCGATGCCCCCCGCGCAAGGCAGATTGGGCGATGCCATAGCCCATGGACCCCAAACCGATTGCCGCAATTTTTTGATTTTGTGTCATTCTGTTCCTTCCGGTTTGGCATGGGCCAAAACAAATCTTCTTTCGCTCAGATACTTGCTATCAACGCAACCGCCACCACGACCAGCAGCGAAACGGCCATACCGATGTTGATCACCCGCTGCACAGGCAGGCTTAGGTCCATACTGCCCAGAGTGGCACCCGCACCCAACCAGACCAAATGCACAGGCACCCAAATTGCGTTAAACACCAGTATCTTCAGGACAACTTCCCAAACTGGGGCATCGGGCATGAAGGCAAAACCTGAAAACAGGGTTGTAGCGACCACATAAGCCTTTGGATTAATGAACTGCAATGCAAGCCCATTGGCAAAGCCTAGCGGCTTGGCCGCAGGTCGGAACCCGATCTTCGATCCCGCGCTGGCGATCCGCCACGCGAGATAGACCAGATATCCGACCGACGCGAGCAACAGCACCATGCGCAAAGACGGCACCGCCAATACAACCGCTGCAAGGCCCGATATAACGATCATCATGGTGATGAACCCGCCCAGCATAAGCCCAACAACAAACCCCAGCCCCGCACGATAGCCAAAGGCAGCCCCGATACCCGCCGTGGTCAACACTCCCGGCCCCGGCGTGATCAGCAAAAAGAAAACTGCAATGACAAACTCAAACATCTGTCACCGCAGCACTATAGATCACAGATGCGCACATTCAGGCACGGCACTGATAACGGTGCCGTCCTTGAGATGTTGCAGCAGGTTGTCCACTGTCAAATCCCCCATTGCCGCCCGCGTCTCGATGGTGGCGCTGCCAACATGAGGCAACAGGACCGTGTTGGGCAGATCACGCAGCGCTTGCGGCACGTGCGGCTCACCCTCGAACACATCAAGGCCGGCCCAGCCCAAAGCACCTGATTGCAATGCTTCGATCAGCGCGGCCTCGTCCACCACAGACCCCCGACTTACGTTGATCAACGTCCCCTGCGGGCCCAGCGCCTCTAAGACATCGCGATTAACGATCTTGTTGGTCGACGGGCCACCGGGCGTGATGCAGATCAGCACATCACAATCAAACGCCATCGCCGTCAGATTGTCGTAGTAGGTATAAGGCACGTCCTTTTCGGTGCGCGAATGATAGAGGATTTTTGCGTTCCACGGCGCCAACTTGTCTGCGATCGCCTGCCCGATCCGCCCCAGCCCGAGGATACCAACGGTCTGGTTATCCGCCGAGCGGGTCAGCGGCGCACCGCCCTTGGCCTCCCAAGCGCCAGAGCGCACATAGGCATCGTCACGCAACACTTCGCGGTAGCATGACAGCATCAGCAGCAGCGCCGTGGTCGCGACCTCTTCGTTCAATACGTTTGGCGTATGCGTAACGATGATACCGCGCCGCGCGGCCTCATCCGCATCTACTGCGTCATAGCCCACACCATAGCCACTGATTACCTGAAGGTTGGTCAGCGATGCCATCAAATTGGGGTTCACCCCGTCGTGGCCATTTGTCACCACGTGGGTGATTTTATCCGCGTCATACCGCTTGGTCTGGTGGATGGTAAACTCTGCTTCCAGCCGTTCGCGCATTGCATCCGTGATGCCACCGATTTGCAAAAGATCAGGCATCTTGATCCACTTTCTGGCGCTGGTGTCCCAGTCCTTGAATGGTCAACTCCATCACATCACCTTTCTTGAGAAACACAGGCTCGGGCTTCATCCCCAACCCCACACCGGGAGGGGTGCCTGTGGTAATCACATCACCGGGATGCAATGTCATCAGGCCCGAGAGGTGCTCGATAATCTCG
This sequence comes from uncultured Sulfitobacter sp., assembly GCF_947502895.1. Classification (GTDB taxonomy): domain Bacteria; phylum Pseudomonadota; class Alphaproteobacteria; order Rhodobacterales; family Rhodobacteraceae; genus Sulfitobacter. The sequence continues at coordinate 16,975 of NZ_CANNBM010000009.1, read as the reverse complement.
GCCACGGTAAAGATCATTGTGGAGGTGGTGCCCGTCTGCATCCGCTTGCCGTTCACATCCAACGCCATATCAAGGTTCTGCGGGTCTTCAACCTCGTCACGTGTCACCAGCCATGGACCAGTCGGGCCGAAGGTGTCGCAGGATTTCCCCTTGGTCCACTGCCCCGTCAGGTTTGCCTGAAAATGCCGCTCGGACACATCATTCACGATGCAATAGCCCGCCACATGGTCCAGCGCATTTTCCTTGGTGACGTATTTGGCAGTGGTGCCGATCACAACTCCCAGCTCGACTTCCCAATCGGTCTGGGTTGATCCGCGCGGCATCACCACATCGTCGTAAGCACCCACAATGGCGGAATTCGCCTTGAAGAACAAAATCGGATGCTTGGGAATTTCAGCGCCTGTCTCGGCGGCATGGTCCGAATAGTTCAGCCCGATGCACAGGAATTTACCGATGTTGCCCACGCAGGCCCCGATGCGCTGCTCCCCTTCCACCAGCGGCAGGCTGGCAGGATCAAGCGCCCGCAGCTTGGCGATGCTGGCATCATCCAGCATATCACCGTTGATATCGCTCACGTGCGCAGACAGATCGCGCAACTGGCCCTCATCATCCAGCATCGCAGGTTTCTCGGCACCGACAGCGCCATAGCGGACAAGTTTCATGGTGTTTTCCTCTGAGTTTTAGTGATTGTCGCGCGGCATGTACTTGCGTGCGATGTCTTGATATTTTTCCGCGCCCTCAAGGGTCATACCCTGATCCAGACGCCCTACTTTTTCGCGGAACAGTTCTTGCCACGGCGATTGGCTGGCAGGCACGTCGTAACCGCCATTGGCTGCAAGCACGCGGGCACGCTCGTTCAACTCGTCCAGCGGGACCAGCATGTTGACCGTTCCCTTACCCAGATCAATGCGCACGGGATCACCGTTTTGCAGCAAGGCCAATCCGCCACCGTCCGCAGCCTCGGGCGATGCGTTGAGGATCGACGGGCTGCCTGATGTCCCCGACTGGCGGCCATCCCCGATACACGGCAAGGCCTCGACCCCCTTTTTGATCAGATAAGACGGGGGTCGCATGTTCACGACCTCCGCCGCACCGGGGTATCCTTTGGGGCCCGCACCGCGCATGAACAAAATACAGTTTTCGTCGATGTTCTCGGACGCGTCGTCGATCCGGTGGTGAAAATCCTCCGGCCCTTCAAAGACAATGGCACGGCCCTCGAACGCCTCTGGATCATCCGGATTGGACAGATAGGTTTTGCGAAACGCGGGCGAGATCACGGAAGTTTTCATAATCGCGCTTTCGAACAGATTGCCTGACAAGTTCAGGAACCCCGCCTGCCCGATCATCGGATCACTGGCAGGCTTGATCACATCCGTGTTCTTTGAGCGTTGCGCCGCGCAATTATCGCCCATGGTTTTACCATTGGCGGTCACAGCATCGGGATGCGGCAGCAGCCCCCCTGCAATCAATTCACCCACCACCGCAGGCACACCGCCTGCATGCTGGTAATCTTCGCCCAGATATTTGCCCGCAGGCTGCATGTTGACCAGCAGCGGCACATCATGCCCGTGTTTTTGCCAGTCATCATTGTCCAGCGGCACACCCAAATGCCGCGCAATCGCGTTCAAATGAATCGGCGCATTGGTAGAGCCGCCGATGGCCGAGTTGATGACGATCGCATTCTCGAATGCCTCGCGGGTCATGATATCGGTCGGGCGCATGTCCTCCCAAACCATGTCAACGATCCGCTTGCCAGTCTCATAGCTGATCTGCCCCCGCTCGCGGTAAGGCGCGGGAATTGCAGCAGAACCGGGCAGTTGCATGCCCAGCGCCTCGGCAAGTGAATTCATGGTCGTGGCCGTCCCCATCGTGTTGCAATAGCCCACCGACGGCGCAGAGGCGGCCGCGATCTCCATAAACTCGTCCGTGCCGATATTGCCCGCAGCCAACTGCTCGCGCGCTTTCCAGATCACGGTGCCAGAGCCTGCACGCTCGCCCTTCCACCAGCCATTCAGCATCGGGCCGACGGACAAGGCAATCGCAGGGATGTTCACCGTGGCCGCCGCCATCAACAGCGCAGGCGTGGTTTTGTCACACCCGATGTTCAGTACAACACCGTCCAGCGGATAGCCGAACAAGGTCTCGACCAGCGACAGATAGGCAAGGTTGCGGTCCAGCGATGCAGTGGGCCGTTTGCCCGTTTCCTGAATCGGGTGCACCGGAATTTCAATGCATGTCCCCCCTGCCGCGATGATACCGTCGCGCACGCGCTTGGTCAGTTCGATATGGTGGCGGTTGCATGGCGACAGATCGCTCCCCGTCTGCGCAATCCCGATGATCGGCTTGCCCGATTGCAGCTCCTCACGCGTCAGCCCATAGTTCAGATACCGCTCCAGATACAGCGCGGTCATCTCCAGATTGTCAGGGTTCATAAACCACTTGCGCGACCGCAGGGCATCCTTGCTGATCCGCGTGGCTTTCGGGGTATCTTGTGTCATTGGCCTGACCAGCCTCCATCAATGATATGCGTGTGCCCTGTGGTGAATGCGCTTTCGTCACTGGCAAGGTACACAACAAGCGCCGCAATCTCCTCGGCGGTAGCGACACGGCCCATAGGCTGCCGCGCTACAAACTGCGCCATGGCTTCGTCATAGCTGCCCAACTGCTCACCCAGCGCGGTTACGCGGTCATGCCAGCTGGGGGATTCCACCGTGCCGGGGCAAATGCAGTTACACCGAATACCCTTGGCTACAAAATCAACCGCAACCGACTTTGTCAGCCCGACGACCGCCGCCTTGGTGGTTCCGTAGATGAAACGGTTCGGCGCACCGATGATAGAGCCTGCAGCCGATGACATATTGATGATCGAGCCTGTTCCACGCTCCAGCATATTCGGCAGCGCCGCGCGAATGGTTCGCACCATTGAGCGGACATTCAAATCAAGCGCGAATTCCAGATCGTCGTCTTTGGCATCCAGAATTGTGCCGTGATGTACGAAGCCCGCGCAGTTGAACAAAACATCCGGATTGGCCCGCGCGACACCTGCCTGCGCACTCTCGTCACTGCGCGCATCAAGTTCGAAAATTTCTATATTTTCGAGATTCGCATCCCGAATCGTAGATAGTGCATCCATGTTTACATCGGTCGCAAACACCTGCGCACCCTCGCGCGCCATAGCAATTGCACTGGCCCGCCCGATCCCCTGTCCGGCGGCAGTCACCAAAACGCGCTTCCCGCTAAGCCTTTGTCCAGTCACAATTATTCATCCCGATCTATGGTTGCACCCTTACCATCCAGCGGCGCCAAAGCTTGCGTATTTTCACAAACCTCATGTAAATCAAGCAGAGCCAATGGCGCTTCTGGACGGATAGTTTAGCGTATGACAGAGATTTGGATTTGACCATAACCCCACGGCGTTTCTGATGCGAAAGGACCCCCTGCGATGATTGAGCCGCGAAAAATTACCTTGCTAGGCACTGGCCTGATGGGCGCACCCATGACCCGAAATCTGATGTCAGCGGGGCATCAACTGACGGTCTGGAACCGCAGCGCGGACCGTGCCGCCCCTTTGGTCGAGGCAGGTGCAAACACTGCCGCCACTGCTGCCGAGGCCATTGCAGGGGCCGAGATCATTATCAGCATGCTATCGGATGGTTACGCGACACAGGCATTGCTGGATGATGATGCTTTCCGCGCAGCCCTGCCAAACGGCAGTGTCTGGATCGACATGTCCAGTGCAAAACCCGAACACGCCCGCGCCCAGTCAGCCCTGCTGGGGCAACATGGCGTGGCACATCTGGATGCGCCCGTATCAGGCGGCACCAAAGGCGCAGAGGATGCCACGCTCGCCATCATGGTGGGCGGCGAAGCTGCGGTATTTGATCAAATGCGTGACGTCCTGTCGGCCATGGGTCGGCCTGTGCGGGTCGGACCCTCGGGCGCGGGGCAACTGTGTAAACTGGCAAATCAGGCCATCGTCGCTGTCACCATCGCCGCCGTCGCCGAAGCAACCCTGCTGGTTGAGCAAGGCGGCGCTGATCCTGCTGCCCTGCGTGCCGCGCTCAAAGGCGGGTTTGCCGATAGCGTTATCCTGCAACAGCATGGCGAGCGGATGTCGCAAGGCAATTTCGCCCCCGGTGGCCTGTCCAAATTCCAGCTCAAAGACCTCGACAATACGCTCGCCGAAGCGGGTGCCGTGAACCTCAGCCTGCCCGCTACCCAAGCTGTGCGCGACCGCTTTGCCGATTTTTGCAACACCATGGGCGGCGCCGATCTGGACCACTCGGGGCTCTATCTGGAACTCAAGAAACGGAATGATCTGACATGACCAAAATTCTAATCCTTGGTGGTGGCGGAATGATCGGCCAAAAGCTGGCCCAGCGCATCACTACAGATACCATCTTTCCCAATGCGGAACTGACCCTGTTTGACCGCGCCTTTCCGGCTGACGGCGTGGCGGCAAAAACCGTTATCGGCAATGTTGCAGACCCAGCGATGGCCAAGACACTGGCCAGCAGCCGCCCCGATGTGATCTTTCACCTCGCCGCTATCGTGTCGGGACAGGCCGAGGCCGAGTTCGATCTGGGTTGGGACGTAAACATGATGGCGATGTGGCACCTTCTGGAGGCCTTGAAAAACGAACATCACGCCTCGGGCGGCACCTACCGCCCACGCATGGTGTTCACCTCATCCATCGCTGTTTTTGGCGGACCCTATCCAGACAAGATCGACGATGAATTCCTCTCTGCGCCGCAAACCAGTTATGGCGCACAAAAGGCCGCCTGCGAGTTGATGGTGACGGATTTTAGCCGCAAAGGGTTTATCGACGGTCTATCCCTGCGCCTGCCCACAATCTGCGTGAGGCCCGGCAAGGCCAATGCGGCGGCATCCTCGTTCTTTTCGGGCATCATTCGTGAGCCGCTGAATGGGGTGGAGGCGGTCCTGCCCGTGCCAGATACCGTGCGCCACTGGCATGCCAGCCCGCGTGCCGCCGCACAGTTTCTGACCCAAGCAGCGCAGCTTGATACCGATCTGCTTGAAGGGCGGCGCGCAATGAACCTGCCTGGCCTCAGCTGCACGGTAGAAGAACAGATCGAGGCGCTGCGCAAGGTCGCCGGACAAAAAGCGGTTGATCTGATCAAACACCAGCCCGATGAAACGATCATGAAAATTGTTGATGGCTGGCCGCGCGACTTTGCGCCCGAACGCGCCATCGCTTTGGGTTTTCGCGCCGAACAGTCTTTTGACAAGATCATCGAAGTTTACATGCAGGACGAGCTTTCGGCCTAGTCGCCCAGCGTATTACCCGTCAGATGCCGCGCCAGATGCTCGTGAATGCGCTGGCGCGTCAGCGCCTCGTCTCCTGCCATGGCAGCGTCCAGAATACTGGCGTGGTGCTGGATGTTCTCCGAAATGAAATCAAACCGCATGTCGGCCACCATCAGCTGCTGGCGGAACTGCGCATAAATCTGGCCGTGCATCTGCTTGAGCGTCTCTGACCCACAGGCCGAAATCAGGGTCTGGTGAAACTCGTTTTCCGAACTGAACCAGATGTCGATCAGCTCACTCGGGTCGTCCTGCGCATGTATCCGCTTTTCGATATGGCTCAGCTTGTGATGGGCCGCAGTCAGACGCGCTTCCCAAGCCACCCCGCCTTTGCGGATGGACAAAACGCTCCCCTCCCCCTCCAGCAAGACGCGCAGATGGGTTAGCTCGATCAATTTCTGCGGCGACCGCTCCGGCACTCGAAACCCGCGCTGTTCTTGGAAATTCACCAACCCGACTGTCGACAACCGGAACAGGACCTCGCGCACAGTGCTCGCAGAACAGCCAAATTCGGTGCGCAACACCTCGGCCCGCAGCTTTGCTCCGTGTTGAAAGCCATTGGTGATCAACCGCCTCTCTAGAGCATGATAAATATCTGGGTCTTGCGACATTTCTGGTTCCGCTTCATGTTTGTACCATTCAACACTAGACTAAATAATTTCGAGAATACATAATAATCTCGAAATTATTATAAATTTCACTTTTTTCTTGTTGTAGACGATTCGTCAGCCTAACCTCACGTTAGCGTTATTGGGAGCGGGGGCGGTTCGACCTCCGGGCACACACGCGTAACGTCTGGGAGGACAACATGACACTATTGAAGACAGCTGCCTCGGTGGCCGTTGCAGCGGCTATGGTCGCGGGCACGGCAATGGCTGATGGCCACGCAACAACCAAACTTCGCATTCAAACGCACTTCTCGCCAGAGACCCTTTCGGGGAAAATGGCCGCGAAATACATTGACGACATTCAGACAATGTCCAACGGCGAGATCGCGGTCGAGATGTTCTATTCATCATCCGTGGTCAAATCGGTCGAGACATTCGATGCGGCTGCCACAGGTATCCTTGATTGCGACATGACAGGCGGCGCGTACCAGACAGGTAAGAACCCCGCATTCCAGTTTGCCGGTGATCTTATGGGCGGCTACGGTAACCCGTATGAGCAGATGGCATGGCTGCTGCACGGCGATGGCCGCGCGGCGCTGAACGGTCTCTACAACACCTACGACATGGAATTCATCGGCTGGTGGATCCCCGGCCCTGAATCGCTGGCCTCTACATCGCCAATCCGCAACGCGGATGATTTCAAGGACTGGAAATTCCGCTCACCCCCTGGTCTTGCGACCAAGGTTTTCTCGGCCATGGGCGCATCACCGATCGTGATGGATTTCAACGAAATCTTTACTGCGCTTGAAACCGGTATCATCGACGGCGCCGATGCGGCAAACCTGACCAACAACGTGGGCTTGGGTCTGTATGACATCGCAACGCACACAAACTACCCCGGCTTCCACTCTATGCCGGCTGATCACCTTGCCTGCCGCAAGGACGTATGGGAAGCGATGCCAGCACACCATAAAAAGATCATGGAAGTGGCAATGGACAGCCTCGCGCTGCACAACGCCACAATCAACGAAGTCCAGAACGCACAGACCGCCAAGGACCTGACCGCCAAAGGCGTAAACCTGTATGAGTGGACACCGGAAGATCTGGCCAAATACCGCGCGGCAGTACAGGTAGGCTGGACCGAGTTTGCGACAACACCAGAAGCAAAAGCACTGCTGGAGAGCCACATCGGCTTCCTCAAGCAAATGGGCGCGATGGAATAATCAGCCCAACCCGCTGATCTGACGCACTGCGGCAAGGCTGTTTCCATGGCCTTGCCGTTTTACTCTCTAACTCTTGGGTCTTCATGAAAATCACCCGCATCATCAGCCATGTGTTGCAATACGATATGCCCGAGGTGTTGGGCTATTCGCAGCAATACTACGCAAAACGCTCTGCGCATCTGGTCGAGGTGCAGACGGACGAAGGCGTGACAGGCTGGGGCGAGTGTTTTGGTCCTGGAAATATAGCTGTCGCCAATAAGGGCATCGTTGAAAAAGTAATCCAGCCAATGGTGCTGGACATGGACCCGATGGATCGGGACGTGATCTGGCATAAGGTCTACAACCTTTTGCGAGACCACGGTCAGAAAGGCATGCCGATGCAATCTCTCTCGGGCGTGGACATCGCGCTGTGGGATATCGCAGGCAAGGTGGCAGGACTGCCCCTGCACAAGATGATCGGCGGCGCGCACCGCACAGATGTGCCCTGCTATGGCTACGGGATGATGCTGCGCGATGAACCTGTCGACACGCTTGCCGCGCGGTTCAAGGACGAGGCGGCCGCGATCAAGGACATGGGATTTACCGCGACCAAGATGAAAACCGGCTTTGGCCCCAAACCTGATGTAAAGCTCTGCGAGGCCGTGCGCGCAGGCGTGGGGGATGGTTTCCGCTTTATGGTGGATGCCAATCACTGCTACACAACATCGGACGCATTCTATGTGGGCCGCGCACTGGAAGAATTGGACGCCTACTGGTTCGAAGAACCCATCGCCCCCGAAGATCTGGACGGCTACCGCGAACTTCGCGCAGGGCTGAAGGTGAACATTTCGGGTGGCGAGGCCGAGTTCAACCGCTGGGGCTGGCGCAACATCCTTGAGAACCGCGGGCTGGACATCGCCCAGCCAGAGGTTTGCGCGTTGGGGGGCATCAGCGAATATTTGCGTGTGCTGGCCCTGTGCCACGCGCATTTCACCCCCGTCATCAACCACGTCTGGGGCAGTGCCATTGCGGTGGCGACCAATCTGCAACTGCTGGCGGCCATGCCGCCCCTGCCCGGTGGCCTGCACCCATGGGAGCCGATGCTGGAATTCGACACCACCGACAACAAGTTCCGCGACAACCTGCTGGCAGAGCCACTGAATATCCAAGCTCAGGTCAAGGCAAACAAGGGCCGCGTTGCCATCCCCACAGGGCACGGTATCGGCGTGGAACCTGACCGCGACTTCATCAAACAGTACACGATCGACGCGTAAGCGAGAGGAAAACGGATGCGACAAAATTCGGGCGGGATTGTTGAGTGGGTGATTCCCATGGCCTTTGTCGGCACGATGAGCTGGCTGATCTGGCATTTGCCAGCCTTCATGCTCGACTGGATTCCCTATACATCAGAATCCCTGCGCGGTCAGGTCGAAGCGATCTATCTGCGCGCCGATGTAACGCCAAACATGGCGGGCATCTTTGGCGGGCATATTGATTTTCTGGACATGGCCGCGCTGATCCTGTCGCCTGTGCTGGCTTTTTTTGGTGCGCGCAGCGTACAGCCCGCAGCGATGGAATATGACGGGGCCAGCACTGTTGACCGCATCGCCTTGTTCATCGGCCGTGTGACAATGATGATGATCGCCGTGATGACCATCGTCATGCTGTACGAGGTCTTTATGCGTTATATTCTTGAGCGCCCGACCGAGTGGGCAAACGAGATGACCCTGTGGTTTGCCAGCTTTGTGTTCCTGACATCAGGGTTTTATGCCATGCAGCAACGCTGCCATATCCGCATTTTCCTGATCTACGATATGGTGCCGCGGTGGTTGCAGCGGGTCTTTGACACCTTCTCGTGCCTGCTGATCGTGATCTTCGCCTTTGCGCTGGTCTATGGCAGCTACAAACAGGTTTTTGTGAACAAGCTCTACAAATGGGAGCTTTATGGCTCGGCCTTCAATCCGCCGATCCCAGCCACGCTTCAACCCATGGTGCTGATCATGATCAGCCTCGTGGCGATACAAGCGGTCCTGAACCTGATCGCGGATTGGAACAAAGAGCCAGAAATCCATACGGATGAACCCGATCAGGAAGAGATTGAAATGTTGAAACGTGCGGTAGGGCAAGACTGATGGATATTGGAACAATCTCGCTGGTCCTGATGCTGGCGCTGATCGCGCTTCTTGCCATCGGGATGCCGCTCGGCTTCGCCTCTGCCTCTCTGGCCGTTCTCGTACTGGTGATGAAGTTCGAGCCGACGCTGCTGGCCAACCCCTTCACCTTCGGGGATGGAATCCTGACAGGCAGGCCCGGCACAGGGCCGCTCTATATTCTTGCGCAAAAGATATACGGGCTCTTAACGGACTATGTCCTCATATCAATCCCGTTGTTCATCTTCATGGCCTCCCTGCTGGAACGGTCGGGCATCGCAAAAGACATGTATTCGTCGCTCAATGTTTGGCTGTCACGCACCCGCGGCGGCATTGCCATTGTGACATCCATCATGGCGGTGATTATGGCGGCGATGTCGGGTATCATTGGCGGTGAAGTCGTCCTTCTGGGCCTTATCGCCCTGCCGCAGATGCTGCGGCTTGGCTATAACCAGAACCTTGCGATTGGTGTGATCTGTGCGTCAGGCTCGCTCGGCACGATGATCCCGCCTTCTATCGTGCTGATCATCTATGGCCTGATCACCGAAACCTCGATCAAGGCTCTGTTCACCGCTTCGTTTATTCCGGGATTCATGCTGGCGTCGATGTTTATTATCTACATCATCATCCGCACCAGCCTGCGCCCCGAAGACGCGCCCCTGCCGCCCGAAGACCCCAACGATCCGCCGCGCGGTGAAAAGCGGCTGCTGTTCCTTGCGTTTCTGTCCATTGTGACAGCAGGCTTTTGCACCTTCCTCTTTGCCCGCGCCGCGTTTTTTGAGTTGTCAGGCTCCAACGCTGCCAGCGACGGTGATCCGGCGCGCCTTGGCACAGCGGCGCATATGCCGTGGCTTGCAGGCATCGTCATCGTCGCACTGCTGTTGATCTACTTTGTCTTTGGCAAGGAACGCGCCAAGATTGGTTGGGACATGGGCAAAGGCCTTGTCGCACCTATTGTGGTGATCGGTGTTGTCATGGGGTCGATCTATGGCGGCATCACAGGCATCACCGAGGCCGCAGGCATGGGGGCTGCCGCGGTTCTGATTATCGCAATCCTGCGCGGTGAAGGATCATTTGCATTGGTCTGGGAAAGCCTGATGCGCACGCTGCGCTCAACCGGTACAATCATCTGGGTGACCATCGGTGCGGCATCGTTGGCGGGGGCCTACACCATCGCAGGTGGTCCGCAATATGTGGCCGACCTGATTGTGGGGAAGGACCTGCCAACAATGGCCGTGATCCTGACCATGATGCTGATCCTTCTGTTCATGGGCGCGTTCATGGATTGGGTCGGGATCGTCCTGCTGATCATCCCTGTCTTTTTGCCCATCGTGCTGCGCCTTCCTATCGAAGAGATCGGCTTTATCGGCCAGCTGGAGCCAAGCCATGTGGCCATCTGGTTCGGCGTTGTATTCTGTATGAACATGCAGGTCAGCTTTCTGTCGCCGCCCTTTGGACCTGCGGCCTTTTATCTGAAATCAGTGGCACCACCCCACATCAGCCTGACCGATATCTTCAAAGGCTTCCTGCCCTTTATCGGCATCCAGCTGATCGCCCTGTCAGTGCTGCTGATCTGGCCGAACATCATTGCGCTGCTGCTATGATGTTGTCGCCCGACCAGATCAAACAGTTCGAAACGGACGGCTATCTTGTGGTGCCTGATGTCATTCCCACTGATATCCTCACACGGGTCAGGGATGAATATGCACAGGTGCTGGACCAGCTTTATGACGGCTGGTTTGCCGCTGGCCGCGTCAGCATCCCACCGTCCGAGCTTGATTTCTGGGGCAAGTTGCTCACGGGATACAACGCGGGCTGCGACTATTTCCAGCCGCTGGATATCTCCCTTCCCGGCGACAGGATCAGCGCGGATACACCTTTCCACATCGGCCCTGCGGTGTTTGACATGCTCACCGCCGCGCCGCTGCTGGACGTGGTCGAGCAGTTGATCGGGCCAGAGCTGACCAGCAACCCCATCCAGCATGTGCGCCTGAAGCCGCCCTCGACCGCACTGGCCGAGGATGAAATCCGCGCCCATATTACCGCAACCGACTGGCATCAGGACCGCGCTGTGGCGCTGGAGGATGCAGACAGCACCGATATGGTCACCGTCTGGATCGCCATGAACGATGCGACCGTCCAGAACGGGTGCTTGCAGGTACAGCCGCAATCAGCAAACCAGCAAATGCTGCCCCATTGCGCGCGCACTCAAACAGGTATTGCAGACGGTTTTCTTGAGCCTGAAAACGCACTGCCACTGCCCGTCAAAGCAGGGGGCGCTGTGCTGTTCCACCCACTGACCCCGCACGCATCCCTAACCAACGTAACCGACAGGTTCCGCTGGTCCTTCGACATCCGCTTTAACGTCACGGGCCAATCCACAGGCCGCAAGCATTTCCCCGAATTCATCGCCCGCTCCCGCGCCAACCCCGCAAACGAGCTTCGCGATTGGCGTGCCTGCAAAGCCCAGTGGGAAGAGGCCCGCGCCCGCCTGTCCAAGACACCACATATCGACATTCACCGATGGTCTTCCGACGCGCCCTATTGCGCCTGAAGTCCCCTACCCGAAAGAGTACCCTATGGATTTTGTACGGCTTGATCGCGCGGATACGGTCGTCACAGCTACGCGCGCGCTGGACGTTGGTGTCGCCATTGAGGACACGCACACAACCGCGCTGATCCCCTCCGGTCACAAGATCGCAACAGCGCCCATGCGCAAAGGCGATCCTGTCCGCAAATATGCCCAACTGATCGGCTATGCCTCCTGCGACATTGCGGCGGGCGATCATGTGCACACCCACAATACCGAATTTCGCAACATCGACACGGCATATGAGTTCTCTACAGATTTGCGGCCAGTCACACCTGCCACAACCCAAGACACATTTATGGGCTACCGCCGCGAAAACGGCCGTGTCGGTACGCGCAATTACATTGCGATTGTCACCTCCGTTAACTGCTCGGCCACAGCCGCGCGCATGATTGCCGATCACTTCACCCCTGCTGTGCTGGCAGGCTATCCCAACGTGGACGGGGTCGCCGCCTTTGTGCACGGCACAGGCTGCGGCATGGCGGATTCAGGGGACGGGTTCGAGGCGCTGCAACGTGTTATGTGGGGCTATGCAAAACACCCCAACCACGCAGGCGTTCTCATGGTGGGCTTGGGCTGTGAAATGAATCAAATCGACTGGCTGCTCGAGGCCTACGGTCTGAAACAAAGCCCCACCTTCCAGACGATGAACATCCAGAACGTCGCAGGGCTGCGCCGCACGGTTGAGCTGGGCATCGACAAAATTACCGCGATGCTGCCCATCGCCAATCAGGCCGTGCGCACGCCCTGTCCTGTGTCCGAGCTGATGGTCGCCCTACAGTGCGGTGGCTCTGACGCGTGGTCGGGCGTGACGGCAAACCCCGCGTTGGGATACGCCTGCGATTTGCTGACCGCCCAAGGCGCAACTGGCGTACTGGCCGAGACACCCGAAATCTACGGCGCCGAACACCTTCTGACCCGCCGCGCCGTGGATCGCGCAACAGGCGACAAACTGATCGGCCTCATCAAATGGTGGGAGGACTACACCGCCCGCAACAACGGCTCCATGGATAACAACCCCTCCCCCGGCAACAAAAAGGGCGGGCTGACAACGATATTAGAGAAATCACTGGGCGCCGCCGCCAAAGGCGGTACATCGCCGCTTACAGGGGTCTACAAATACGCCGAGCCTGTGACAGCCAAGGGTTTCACCTTTATGGACAGCCCCGGCTATGATCCTGCCTCTGTGACAGGGCAAATTGCAGGCGGTTGCAATCTGGTCTGCTTTACCACAGGACGCGGCTCTGCTTTCGGCTCCAAACCAGCGCCAACAGTCAAAATCGCCACCAACACCGAAATGGCGCGCCGCATGGTCGAGGACATGGACATAGACGCAGGCGAAATCCTGTCCAGAGGCGTCAGCGTCGAGGACAAAGGCCGCGAGATTTACGACATGTTCCTGCGCGTGGCCTCGGGCGAGGCGACCAAATCCGAGGCGCAAGGCTTGGGCGATTATGAATTCGTCCCATGGCAAATTGGAGCTGTGATGTGAAACGCATACTGGTTGTCGGCGGCGGGCTGATCGGCATCCGCCATATCGAGGCAGTGCAGGCCCACAGCGGCTGTACGCTGGTCGGCCTTGCCGATCCCGATATGACGATCCAGACAGATGCGAAACGCTTTACCTCGATGGATGCGGTTGATGGCGCAGTGGACGGCGTTATCATCGCTACCCCGACCCACTTGCACGCCCCCCACGGCATCCAAGCTGCCGCGCGCGGCTGGCACATGCTCATCGAAAAACCCGTGGCAGGCACCCTGCAAGACGCCCGGCAGCTAGAGGCTGCGTTGCAAACCGCATCCGTGCGTTCGCTCGTCGGGCATCACCGACGGTATCACGCACCCGTTCAACAACTGAAATCAGCACTGTCCGATGGCTTGATTGGCGATGTGGTCACTGTTTCGCTGATCTGGGCTGTGCGCAAACCCGATCCGTATTTTCAGGGCAACTGGCGCACGGCTGGCGGCAGCCCTGTGATGATCAACCTTGTGCATGACATTGACCTCATGCGCTTTTGCATCGGTGAGATTGCCCAAACAGCGGCCCTGCGTGGCGCGTCGCTGCGCGGCACCGACAGGATCGAGAGCGGCGCAGTGGCCCTCGCGTTCGAGAATGGTGCCACAGGAACCATCAGCTTTGCCGACAATGCCCCTTCTCCTTGGGGGTTTGAGGCGGGAACGGGCGAAAACCCGAACATCGGCACAACACAGCAAGACATGATGTGGATCACGGGAACAAAGGGTGCGGTCAGCTTCCCGTCCCTGACCCTCTGGCACGGAACAGACTGGGGAAGCCCTGCGCAGGTCCGCCCCTTTGCGGCCCATACAAACACCCAAACACCCCTAGCCGCGCAGCTTGACCACTTTATCAGCGTGATGGACGGGGCAAGCCCGCTGATCGACGTGGCCGATGCAACGCGCACGCTGGCAATCGCACAACAGATCGAAACACAACTTACCCCGAATAGCGTGGGCAAGGCCGCACAATATGCTTAATCACGCACAACTATTCCTCGAAAGGACAGCACATGAGTAAACCAACCATCGGATTTATTGGCCTCGGCCTAATGGGCGGCGCTATGGCGGGCAGGTTGCAGGACCTCGGCTATGACCTGACCGTTCTGGGCAACCGCGACCGCACCTATCTGGACGCTGCCATAGAACGCGGCGCAAAAGAGGCCACAAATGCAAAAGCCGTGGCCGAGGCCAGCGACATCGTGATGCTGTGTATGGGGACCTCGGACCATGTCGAAAGCAGGATGCGCGGTGCTGACGGCGTGATCGCAGGTCTGCGCAAAGGGGCAACTGTCGTTGATTTCGGCACGTCCCTGCCCGCCAGCAGCCGCGCACTGGCGGCCGAAGTCGCCGAGGCTGGTGGTAGCTTTCTGGACGCCCCCTTGGGGCGCACCCCCTCACACGCCGCAGACGGGCTGCTCAATATCATGGCCTCAGGCGACAAGGCGGCCTTTGACGCGGTAGAGCCTGTTCTGAAGGATCTGGGCGAGAACGTCTTTCATCTGGGCGACGTCGGATCAGGCCATACCATCAAACTGATCAACAACTTCTTCGGCATGACCGTCGCAAATGCAATGGCCGAGGCCTTTGCCATGGCAGACGGTGCGGGTGTTGACCGCCAAGAGCTTTATAACGTCATGGCAGCAGGGCCACTGCATTCAGGCATGATGGATTTCGTCAAAGCCTACGGTGTGGACGGCGATCCATCGATGCTGGCCTTTGCAATCAAAAACGCAGCCAAAGATCTGGGCTATTATGACCGCATGGCCCGTGATGCCGGCACCGAAAGCATCATGGTCAAAGCACCGCTTGGCGCGCTGGAAGCTGCACGCGACAGCGGCCAGGCCGACGATATGGTCAGTCAGATGGTCGACTTCTACGCTAAAAAGTTCAAAGGCTGATCTATGGCCGTCACCGCAGGGTCCAACGCTGATCTGCCACGGTTGGGCATCTTGATGATGCTCGCCGCATGGCTGTTCTTTTCCGTGGTGGACACTGGGGCAAAGTGGCTGGCGGTGGCAGGTATACCCGCCTTCCAACTCGCGTTCATGCGCTACGCCAGCCACTTCATTATTTCTATCGCCGTCATCGCCAAAGGCGGAATAGAGGCGGAGCGGTTCAAGACAGATCATCTTTGGCAGGTCTTCAGCCGCGCATTGCTTCTTGTCTCGGCCACGCTCTCCAATTTCTATGCGTTGCAATTCCTGCCGCTGACGGTGGTTTCGGCGATCATGTTTTCCAGCCCTGTAATCGTCTGCTTCTTGTCGATCTCGGTTTTGCGCGAACGAGTTGGCCCATGGCGCTGGGGAGCGATCTTGTTAGGTTTCATTGGCGTATTGATCGTTGTGCGGCCCTTCGGCACGGCGTTTCACCCCGCCATGCTGCTCATCATCTACAACGCGACAGCCCTCGCACTTTATTCAATTATGACGCGCAAACTGTCAGGCATTGTCGCCGTAGATACGATGCAGTTCTACATGGGGATGGTCGGGACACTCATACTTTTACCTTTTGCGATATGGAGCTGGGTGCAGCCTGAAACCACATGGGCCATGATCGTGCTGATAGGTCTTGGCGTGATGGGCTGGGCAGGACACCAGCTGCTTACGAATGCGCACCGCTTTGGCACCGCAAATCAATTGATGCCCTTCACCTACTCCTTCCTGATTTACGTAGCGATCTGGGGTTATTTGCTGTTCGGAACAATACCTGACAGCGCCACCATCATGGGCGCAATTGTGATCATGGGTGCAGGTCTGATTATTTGGAAGCGAGAACAGAAATGAAACGGATCGCATGTATCGGGGAAGCCATGATCGAGCTTTCAATGACAGATGATGCCGCGCAGGTCGGTGTTGCAGGGGATACGCTGAACACAGCAATTTACCTGCATCGTACGGCCCCCTCACTGACTGTCGATTACGTAACGTGCCTCGGGGATGATCCATTTTCGGCTCGGATAAATGATTTTATCGCGCGGGAGGGCGTGGGCACATCAGCCGTTCGTACGGTTCCCGGTGCATCGCCTGGCCTTTACGCTATTACCACCCGCCCGGATGGCGAGCGCAGCTTTACCTATTGGCGCAACACATCCGCTGCCCGTCAGTTGTTTGATGACGGCGATTTTAGCGTTCTTTCGAGCTATGACGCAGTTTATTTAACGGGCATATCGCTCGCAATCCTGCCCCATGCAGTCCGCAAATCGCTTCTGGCATGGCTTGAGGCCTCTTCCATAACGGTGATCTACGACAGTAACTATCGCCCACGCTTGTGGGACAGCGAGGCGCACGCCCGCGAAATTACAACCGCATTTTGGCAACGCGCAGACATCGCACTCCCTTCTCTTGACGACGAAATGGCCCTGTTTGGCGAGACAGCAGACGAGGTGATCGCAAGGTTTAATCGCCTTTCAGTGACTGGTGCGTTAAAGCGAGGCGCCGCAGGGCCAATCTCCCTCGGAATACCCGTAAAACAGACCTATCAACGCGCCAATACCGTCGTAGACACGACCGGAGCTGGTGACAGTTTTAACGGTGGATATTTGGGGTGTTATTTTTTGGGTTTAGAGCATTTTGCATGTTTAGA
>NZ_CANNBM010000008.1 GCF_947502895.1 uncultured Sulfitobacter sp. | reverse complement strand
CCCATTCTTGCCAATTGCCGCACTGGGACAGGCTCGGCCACCCTTAGGTCTTTGGCGGATATCTTGAGCATAACAAAAGCGGCAGGGTATGACATGAAAGGCGTTGTGTGGTGCATTGGGAATGGTGGTAAAACGCCAGTGGACCAAGCGGATGCATCCTTTGACATTGTGATTGTAGGGGTTGGTTGAGACGCTGGGACGCAATGGTGTGACGTCCAACTACCGATACGATATGGCACCTTAAACGTGGGAATTGGAGCTAGGATAAAATCCGGGCGCGGGATTTTCACACAACCCCCGATGCCGATCAAATGCGCAGATGCGCCGCAAAAGGCTACGCTTGCGGTCACCATCATCGTGGCTGTTTTATCATTGGTGGACATCAAGACCCAGCGGCACAGCAGGACCTATTCCAAACGCGATTGTTGTGACCGTTTTGCTCACGCTGGGGCTTGGTGTTGATCTGGGTGTTACGGCTGGCGCGATCCTGTCGCTGCTGCCCATCTGCCCGTTGTCCATTTGTTGTTGGCACCCTGCATCGGCCCACCATAGAGTTTCGTATTAGAAAGATCAGAAAGAAACAGAACCAATTGATCGTGACGGCTTTGCAGCAGCGTTTTGACCGTCTCCCAATCTAGATGCGCCTGCCGCTGGCGCAGTTCGGCATTATAACGTTTAAGGTCATTCCACTTGTAGCCCTTTGCTGGAAAGAAAACCTCTTTTCCAGCCATGCCGTCATTGTACCAGCCCAAGAATAGATCAATCCAATGTGCGCGATGGCCGATCACATCTTTGATCGACACATCGTCCTCACCTTTCTCTGATTGTGCCTGATCCAGCGATGCGATCAGTTTTTGCAGTTTGGCAAATTCTCTCTCTGTCAGGTTGATCAGATCATCTTTGTTGGTGCAGGCCATTCCGGAATCCCTAATGCGCCAAAAGCAGCGGAAGATCAGTCTGTTCAATCATGGTGCGGGTGGTGCCACCCAGAACAGTTTGGATTATCCGCGCGTGACCATAGGCCCCCATCACAACCAAATCCGCGCCGAATTCAGTTGCGCGATCCTGAATGGCGCGCCCGATCTCAAGGCCACCGCTAGGGAACTGAGAAACCGTTACGGTGCAGCCATGATGGCTGAGCCATTCGGCCACATCAACGCCGGGATCTTGACCGTCTGCCGCAGCCGTCATCACGGGATCAAAGCAGGCAATCACAACCTCGCTAGCCTCTTTCAGATAGGGTAGGGCGGCATGCACAGCCGCCGATGCGGCCTCATTGCTGGTCCATGCGACGAACACACGATCAGCCTTCTGGGCGACCGTCCCATTCAAACGAAGGCCAATGGGGGAGTGAAACAGGACACCCGCGACGGCTTCACGCATGACATCCGGATCGTCGCGCAGATTGGCAGCGAGGAACGCTTCGTCGCTGACACGGGCAAGCCGCGAAACGTGGTGCTTCACATCCAACGTTGCACAAAGGACGGAGTGGACATCGCCAGAGGCATTGCTTTTCGCAAGGATTGCTTCAACAGCATCAACGCGGTCTTTCCGGGCCTGCTGTGCTTCCTCGACCTTTTCGCCCCAGTTGTCAGGGATGTTCATTCCGCCATACGGAGGCACGCCGTATGCATATATCGGCAGCGCAGGGGCTTGACCCAGCAGCAAACAGACCAGATGCGTGTCATCCAATGCGGCAGCTTCGGCTGCCTGCGCGATCTGGGCGTCGGGTGTTTTTGTGTTCAGTACAAATAGTATCGAGCGATAGTGCATTGTTGTCTCCGTTCATCAAAGTGACCGGCCAATTGACCGGAGCAGTCGCGATTATGGTGTCACATCGCGTTGTCGCCCGACTGACAAAGATCAAACGAACCCGTCATCGCAGATGGCAGTATGCTGCCAGATGAAAGCATGCGAACGGTAGGCAAATGGATTTCAAAGACTACTACAAAGTGCTGGGTGTCGCGCAGGATGCAAAACCTGATGATATCAAGAAGGCGTTTCGCAAGGCGGCGCGGAAGTATCACCCGGACATCAACACCGGCCCGAACGCGGAAGCGAAGTTCAAGGATGTGAACGAAGCCTACGAGGTGTTGAAAGACCCCGAACGCCGCGCAGCCTATGATCAGATGGGTCAGGAACCGCCGCAAGGTCAGGGACGGTATCAGCCGCCGCCAGACTGGGAAAATGAATATTCATTTTCACAGGGTGGACCGCAAGAGGGCGAAGGCTTCAACGATTTCTTTGAAACGCTCTTTCGGCGTGGCGGCGGCCCGACAGGTGGCATGGGTGCCAAACACGGGGCTGATAGTCATGGGCGGATCGAGATTACGATCGAAGAGGCGTTTAAGGGGGCCTCGCGTACGCTCAGCCTCAGATCGCCGGTGTTGGGGCCGGATGGCCGTGTCACCCTGCAAGACCGCACCATCGCGGTTAAGGTGCCCAAAGGCATCATGGAAGGTCAGCACATTCGGCTTGCAGGGCAAGGCACTCCGGGCGCGGATGTAGCCGGTGATCTGTTCCTCGAGATCAGTTTTGCCCCGCATCCTGTGTACCGCCCCGATGGCAAGGACCTTTATCTCGATCTGCCCATCGCCCCATGGGAGGGAGCACTTGGCGCGCGTGTGACAATGCCCACACCTGACGGCAAGGTCGATCTGCGCATTCCTAAAAATGCACGCGCGGGCCAGAAGCTGCGGCTCAAGGGAAAGGGCCTGCCAGGGCAGCCAGCAGGTGACATCTACGCCACCCTGAAAATCGTTAATCCAAAGGCCGAAACAGCTGAAGCACGCGCGTTCTTTGAGAAAATGGCACAGGAAATGCCCTTTGATCCGCGCGCCAATTTAGGAGGTTAGATCATGAAAAAAACGACCCAGCACAGTGAAATTGTGGATACGCTAACCCTGCAAGACCTTTGCCGCTTTTGTCAGGCAGATGAGGCTTGGGTGATTGAGTTGGTCGAGCATGGTGTGCTTGACCCCGTAGGCGGAAACAGTGGTAACTGGCGCTTTGTCGGGACCAACATTGTGCGGGCGAAAAAAGCGCGGCGCCTGAACCGCGATCTGGGCGTTAACGTTGCTGGTGTCGCGTTGGTGTTGGACTTGCTGGAAGAACGCGACGCTGTGCTGCGCCGGTTGGCACAATACGAGATGCCCTAAAACCTGCGTTCAGGTCTACAGACTGACCCTTGTGCCTGTGGTCCCGTTCATCAGCCCTGTGCAATCTGACAACCTTCCAATGGCAGCGAACCCGGTAGTCGATGTCGCAAAATCACATGCGGCTTCAACCTTGGGGCCCATTGATCCTGCTGGAAAAGACATTGAGGCCAATTCCTGTGGTGTTGCATGGCTGATGATCGCTTGATCCGGTTTTCCCCACTTAGTGAAGACGCCTTCAACATCGGTGAGCATCAGGAAGGCATCGGCATTCAATTCTCGTGCGAGAAGTCCGCTCGCGTGATCCTTGTCGATCACGGCCTCAATTCCGATCATCGTGCCGTCCGGTTTCTGGACAACAGGGATACCTCCACCTCCCGCACAGATGACAATAACCTTTTGCTCTAACAGCAGGTTGATAACATCCAGTTCCAAAATGCGCTTGGGGCGTGGTGAGGGTACGGTACGCCTGAAAAAAGCACCGTCTTTGCCAATGGTCCAACCGCGTGCAGCACTGAGCTTTGCGGCCTCAGCTTCTTCGTAAACTGGTCCGATAAATTTCGTTGGGGCGTGGAACGCCGGATCGCTTGGGTCGACCTCAATTTGGGTCAGTATCGTCGCGTATTTCGCATCGGGCGCGTAGGCGTTGTCCAACTCTTGTTGTAGCACATAGCCGATCATTCCGTCGGTTTCCGCTCCAAGTATGTCCAGCGGGAAAGGCCCGCCCTGTAGCGCCAGATACCCCACTTGCGGACCATTGCCGTGGGTGATGACCACCTCATGACCTGCCTCTAAAAGTTTAGCCAATGACTGCGCAGCAACGCGAATACTGGCGCGTTGACCGATCGCGGTGAGCGTCTCACCCCGCTTCGACAAGGCGTTTCCGCCCAAAGCAACAACAATTCTCATCTAGGACCCCAAAGTTGCGACCAGAACGGCCTTAATGGTGTGCATGCGGTTTTCGGCCTGATCAAAAACGATAGAGGCGGCGCTCTCGAATACGTCTTCGGTGACTTCCATCGCATCGAGACCGAAAGTGTCGCGGACGTGTTGGCCTACTTCTGTTTCGGTATTATGAAATGCGGGCAAGCAATGCATGAATTTGGTGTGGGGATTGCCAGTCATTTTCATTACCTCTGGGTTCACCTGATAAGGCATCAGCTGCTTGATCCGCTCGGCCCAAACCTCCTCTGGCTCACCCATCGAAACCCAGACATCAGTATAGACGACGTCACATTCGCTGACGCCCTGCTGCACGTCTTCGGTCAGCAAAATACGTGCACCTGTCAACTTGGCCTCGGCCAAGGCCCCGTTCACGATTGCTTTGTCTGGCCAAAGCGACTTTGGACCACACAGGCGCACGTCCATTCCGAGTTTCACAGCCCCGATCAGTAGGCTATCGCCCATGTTGTTGCCCGCGTCGCCCATGAAACAGAAGGCGATCTGGTTCAGTGGTTTGTCGATATGTTCCATCATTGTCAGCACATCAGCGAGGATTTGGGTTGGGTGAAACTCATCCGTCAGCCCATTGTAGACGGGGACGCCAGACCATTGCGCAAGCGTTTCAACAATGTCTTGCCCAAAACCACGATACTCGATCGCGTCATAGACTCGTCCCAGCACGCGGGCAGTGTCCTTGATGCTTTCCTTCTTGCCGATGTGACTGCCGGACGGCCCAAGATACGTGACATGCGCGCCCTGATCGTGGGCGGCGACTTCGAACCCTACACGGGTGCGGGTCGAGTTTTTCTCAAAGATCAGCGCGATCTCGCGGCCCTTTAGGGTCTGCCGTTCGGTACCAGCATATTTTGCGGCCTTCAGATCAGCGGAAAGCTTTAGCAGGAATTTGATTTCCTGCGAGGTGAAGTCGCGTAAGGACAGGAATGAACGGTTTTTGAGGTTGAAGGACATATGCTTACTCCACTGGATCGCGTGAAATGGGACAGGTCATGCAATGGCCACCGCCACGCCCGCGGCCAAGTTCGGCACCACGGAATGTGATCACCTCAATACCTGCTTTGCGTAAAAGCGTGTTGGTGTGGACGTTGCGGTCATAAGCCATCACGACACCTGGCTCTAACGCGACAACGTTGTTGCCGTCGTCCCATTGTTCGCGCTCTTGCTCAAAGTGATCGCCACCCGTGCCGATGATGTGCAGGCTGTTGATGTGCAGGGCTTCTTGCACGGCATCGAAGATATGGCCGGGATCTTCGACCACCTTCAACGCATTTTTGTCGTCAGGGTAGAGGGAGTAACATTTGATCTGGTCCGCCACCTGAGTGAAGCTGGTGACGGTATCGTGGTCGCAGAACGAAAATACCGTATCAAGGTGCATTGCAGCGCGAGATGCTGGCATTTGGCAGGCGATGATGCGCTCTGCCACGCCTTTATCGAACAACGAGACGGCTAGTTGCCCCACAGCTTGCGGTGTTGTGCGCTCGCCCATTCCGACCATCACGCAGCCATTCCCGATGGGCATAACATCGCCCCCTTCGAGGGTTGCGGGTCCAAAATCCTGATCCGGGTTGCCCCACAAAATTTCAGCGTGACCCCTAAAGAAGGGATGGAACTTGTAGATCGCGGCTGCAATCAGCGTTTCCTGCTGCCGTGCGGGCCAGTGCATTGGGTTCAGGGTGACACCGCCATAGATCCAACATGAGGTATCGCGGGTGAACATGAGGTTTGGCAGGGGCGGGAGCACGAAGCCATCAGGGCCGAGAAACCGACCAAACATGCTGTGCGGTGCGAAGGGTAGATCGCTGACCGTGATACCACCTGTCAAAAACCGAGTAAGCGCAGCCGCCGGTAGCTCGTTCAGCCAATGACGCAGTTCGGTCATCATGCCGACGCCGATGTGGTCCTCGGTGATCTTGCGATCCAGCAACCAGCGGCGGGCCTCGGGTTGGTCCAGAACTTCTGTCAGCAGATCGTGCTGTTCCAGCACTTCAACACCCCTATCACGCATCTTGTCGCAAAACGCGAAGTGATCCTTGCGTGCTTCATCGACCCAGAAAACATCGTCGAACAACAGGGCGTCGCAATTGCTGGGCGTGAGCCGTTCATGCGCAAGGCCGGGGCGAGAGACCATGACTGTGCGCAGATTGCCGATTTCGGAATGGACACCAAGAGGGGCGGTCATAGCATCACCGCCGCGCTCAGCAGCGTCATGGACATGAGTGACAAGATCACCAGCAAAGGCCAAACAAACCTGAGCCATATGTTATAAGGGATGCGCCCAATGGCGAGGCCACCGACGACGACCGCATAGGTGGGAGCGACAAGGTTGGTGATCCCGATGGCGGTTTGAAACGCTGTGACGGCGAGGTCGCGGCTGACACCAGCGAAGTCCGATAGCGGTGCCATGATCGGCATCGACAATACGGCCAGGCCGGAGGTGGAGGGGACAAGAAAGCTCATGAGTGCTTCGATGCCAAAGAGCGCATTGATAAAGGCGACCTCTGACATGCCGGTGATCCAGCCCTCAAACGTATGCAGGAACGTATCGGTGATGCGGCCCTGATCCATGATGATGACAATCCCGCGCGCAAGGCCAATGACCAAAGCCACGCCAAGAAGGTCTCGTGCGCCGTCGACAAAGGCATTTGTGAACACTTTTTCGCCCAGCCAACCCAAAGTGCCGATGACAATTGATGCCGCGAGGAACAAAGCTGACATCTCAGCCATCCACCAGCCTTGCGAGGACACGCCCCAAACCATTGCAACAAAGGTTGCGGCAAAAAGGATCAAAATCAGGCTCTGGATACCCGTCAGCGTCTCATTTTCAGCGGGTGCGTGCTTTTGAAGGAAATGCGCCTCGTTCTCGTCTTTCAAATGAGCAACGAGAGAGCGAGAGGGATCAAGCCGCACCCGCTCAGCATAGCGCATCACAAAAGCGACGGCCGCGAGCCATGACAGGCCAAGGATCACAAAGCGAAGGGCCATCCCTTCGGTAAAAGCGATGCCCGCCGCGTTAGAGGCAATAGCAGTAGAGAACGGGTTGATCGTGGAGCCAATTACACCAACACCCGCACCCAGCATGATGATAGCGACACCCGTCAGTGCGTCATAGCCTGCAGCGATCATGATCGGGATCAGCAACACATAAAACGCGAGCGTTTCTTCGGCCATACCGTAAGTTGTCCCGCCTGCGGCGAACAGCGCCATCATGATCGGGATCATCCATTTTTCACGTCCTTCCAGCTTACGCATGGCCTGCGCGACGCCGGTGTTGATGGCACCGGTAGCTGTCACAACGCCAAGGAACCCGCCGACGATGAGCACGAACAATGACACATCAATGGCGTTGGCGGTGTAGGATGAAGGATCGTAAAACCCTGCGATGGGTGCCAGCAACACGTCAAAGAACCCCTGCGGTGACGCCTCAACCCTGGCGTAGGTACCAGGGACAGGGACGTCCTTGGACAATGCCGTATTGGCGATGCGTTCATATTCCCCCGCCGGCACGATCCACGTGAGCGCGGCCATTGCAACCACGAGGGAAAAGAGAATCGTGTAAGCGGTTGGAAAACGGCTGGGTTTCTGCGGTTCAGGATCGGAGCCGAAGTGCGGTGACATGACCATCTGAAATACCTCTCCTTAGGATGCGGTTTTCATTATCATGGGGTAAACGTCAGAATGCCGATTGAGATTGGTCAATCCGGTGGCAAAGATGCTGCTATTTCTTCAGACGTTGCTTGTATTTCCGGTACAGACGCTGGTTCATCTCGATGAATTGTCCAAGGCCGCGCCCGAGCAGTCCGGCGGCGTTGTGGCGGAGATAAAAGTAGCCGGTCAAACTGGCAATTAGTCCCCCCAACGCGTCAACGATCAGATCACCCATCGTGTCGTCCAGACCTGATTTCTGCATGTTCAGCCCGAATGAGAGGTCCATAGAATATTCGAAAATCTCCCAGGTTGCGCCGACTGTCATGGCAACACAAAAACTTATGAATGCGATGGCAGAGGGGGGGGCCGCAAAGCGATCGCCCTCAAACAGCATGAACACGAACAGGAACCCCGTCAGGCCAAAACCGACAGCAGAAAGACCGTGCAGGGCGATGTCCCACCACCAAAGACGTTCGTAGAAATCGAATGCTTCACCCAAAAAGATGGAAGCAAAGAAAAACAGGGTTGTGAACAGCAAGAAAGGCAAAGGCAGTTTAAGGGACCAGCGCGCGGCAAGAAGAGGAGGCAAGAGGGACAAAGCAAGGGTTGCGAAACTAACAAAAGCCAAAGACCAGCGTGACAGCCCAAGCGCGATCACAGCAGTGCTCAGGAGCATTGCCCAGATTACCAGCATGATGGCACTGCTATCCTTGATCAGTTTCATTTCTGAGCTTCCGGTGTGGTATTAAAAACGAACATCACCGTTCCTATATAGACCCTATGCAAGAAACTCACATCCGAATTGCGAGCTATAACATTCGCAAAGCCCGTGGTCTTGACCAGAGGCGTAGACCAACGCGCATTTTGCAGGTGATCAATGGCCTGAATGCAGACATTGTGGTGCTGCAAGAGGCCGATAAACGAATGGGGGCGCGACCCGCGGCGCTGCCGCGGGGTATGATTGATGCCGAGACGGATTTCGAACTGGTCAACGTATCGCATAACAGTGTGAGTATTGGTTGGCATGGCAACGCAGTTTTGGTGCGTAAAGGTCTTGATGTGCGACATGTCGAGCCTTTGGTCTTGCCGGGGTTTGAGCCGCGCGGGGCAGTTAGGATGCAGGTCAATCTGGGGGCAGGGCTCACGGTGGTGGCAGCACATCTGGGTCTGCGCAGGTGCGACAGACAGGCGCAACTTGCAGCGATCAACAGCGCCACAGACGGGGATGTTCATTGCGTTATCGCTGGCGATTTCAATGAATGGTCCGCGACGAAAGGGTTCGAACCTTTGGCGGCACGGTTTGAGACGCACAGTCCGGGAAGGTCGTTCCACGCCCGCCGACCTATCGCGGCGCTTGACCGTTTTGCATTAACGCCGGGTGTCACGTTGCACGATGCCGGCGTTGATCAAAGCTCTTTGGCGCGGGTGGCATCGGACCATTTGCCAATCTGGTCCGACATTGAGGTGCCCGCTTCTACTTGCTAAAAAGCACGGGCAGTTTCTGGTCCCGCAACAAAGCGTAGGTTGTGGCACCCAGAACGAAATCATAGGCGCGGGAATGGCCAAAGGCCCCCGTCACGATCAGGCCAGCACCTTTTTCAAATGCAACATTTTGCAGTACATCTG
The DNA here is from genome assembly GCF_947502895.1 of uncultured Sulfitobacter sp. Taxonomy (GTDB): domain Bacteria; phylum Pseudomonadota; class Alphaproteobacteria; order Rhodobacterales; family Rhodobacteraceae; genus Sulfitobacter. The sequence goes on along the minus strand of NZ_CANNBM010000008.1, from coordinate 69,457 downwards.
CGATACCATCGCCCAGCGGATCACGGTGATCCAGCGTCACCTTAAGGCCATGTCGCGCGTACATTTCCACCATATCAATAGCATCGGAGTCTTTGAACGCATCCTGTGGACTTTTCCCAACACGAAGTACTGTCAGCGCTGCGCCATCATCCGCAAGGCCCAACATATCGTGCGCCGCGCGTGCCGCCTCTCGCGTGTCGCTCCAGCCCAGCAGGATGTTCGCGCCAATTTCGGGACCGTCGTAGTCTAGCGGCACCACAATCACAGGCCGCCCACTTTCGCGGATCACTTGGGTCTGTGCGTGTCGTTGATCATATCGATCGCTGTTTTTGTCCTCGTGCGCCATGATCACCAGATCCGCTGCGCGTGCGCTCTCAACCATACGCTCGCTGGCAGATTGCGCTTCAGCCCGAACCAATCGGAATTCACTCACAAACTCTTCTGGATTGGTGTGCTTTTCAAATACCGCCTTGATCTCCTCGGCCTCTTTTTTCTGGCTTTCGTTGAAAGACGTAAAGGCCGTATCCGGAATATGCATGGCGATACCTGGATAGACGACAAGCGCCTCAACGGTATGCAATCCGATAAGGTGCGCGCCGTGTTTGCGGGCTAAGGGGACAGCCACTTTGAGAAGGGTTTCGGCATGATCGGGGGTCGTCAAGCAAACCAGAATTGTTTTGGGGGCCATAAGGATGTTCCTTTCTTGCTGGTGAGGTGCGCAAAGGGCACCCGTTTGTCTCATCCTGAATAGCAGTGTCATTGCTTTCGAGATTGACTCTGATCAATCGAATGCACGGGGTTGGGCATAAATTAGCAGGCAACTGAAGTTCTCATAGAGAGGCCAATGATGTTTGTACGTCCCAAACTCCTCGCCGTGATCCGCGGCGAAATCGCTGAGGACTTATCTGTCATGGCGTTCTCGGCGCGAACCGAAAGCAGTTCTAAGACTCTCGGCAACGCGCGCCTGCTGGGAAATTCGGTTACAGTTGAAGGACCAGTTGCAGGTGCGCTTGCAGTGACAGGCCGTGACGTGATCCTGAACTCAAAGATCGAAGGCGACGTGCGCATTCTGGCGCAAACCCTGTCGTTTGGGCCGGAGGCCGAAATAGACGGCACGCTGATCTACAGCACTAAGGACAAGATCAAAGTACCAACGCACGTGGCATCGGAGGACCGCGTGACATTTGAAAAAGTCTCGAACGGGCGTGTCTATGAAGAGTGGCAAAGGGTGGGCAAGGACATGGCTACCCTGCCCACCATCGCATCGATTTTGATATGAAACCAATTGAAGACTGATCTCAAAAAAGGAGCAACACCATGACTACACAAGGTTTGGAAGTGATCGACCACAGCGTTCACCTGACCCATGAGTGGATTAACGAATTGGCAGGTCGGCTCGACTGGACTTCAAAGCGTAGTGCATTGCGGCTCATGCGGGTCACATTGCACCGTATCCGAGATCACCTGCTGGTCGACGAGTTGGCGCAAATGTCAGCACAATTGCCAGTGATGATCCGCGGGTTCTTTTTTGAAGGCTGGGTGCCCAAGGACACTCCAATCAAGGAACGACATGAAGAGGAATTCATTACCTTTGTCGGCCACCAGATGGCTGACACCTCAGAGTATCGTGGCCGCGATGATATCAAATGCGTGTTTGATCTGCTGAATGCGCGCTTAAGCAGGGGCGAGGTAGAGGACATTCGTGCGAGCTTGCCTCAAGATCTTCGCGATATGTGGTCTGCGCCTTGAAACGTTAAAAGCCACGCAAATCTTTGCGTGGCTTTTCATGTACGTCGGGGAGTGGCGCACAATTCAGGCGTTATCGCCCTCAGCAAGGCTAAGCAGCGCGGTGGGGCGTTGGATGATGATCGTGTGGATATTGTCGATGGCAATGATCTGGCTTTTGCGCAATTGGGTGAAGGTCCGGCTAATGGTTTCGGTGGTCAAGCCCAGAAAATCAGCAATATCTGAGCGGCTCATGGGTAGATTGATCTGGCGGTAAGCCCCCAAATCCTCGCCGACACGCTCGGCCAAAACACACAGAAAAGAGGCGAGTTTTTCAGTAGCCGATTTGCGCCCGAGCATCATGAAATGATCCTGCATCCCGCTGATTTCTCGCAGGGCTGCTTGCAACAAGGCGGAATGCAGCTTGGGATCACCGTCACCATTCTCAAGATGGGTCCGGCGGAACGGTTGCAAGCGTACGTCTGTCAATGCCTCGCAATCAGTGTGGTGCAGATCGGCGGCGGGGAATCCTACAATATCGCCAGGATAACCGAATGCGATGACCTGTCGGCGGCCATCCGCCAGCAATCGCGTCAGGCGCAGCACGCCGCTGGTGACTTGGTACAGCCACTCGACCTCGTCCCCTTCAAAATAGAGATAAGCACCTGATTTTAGGCGCGCTTCTGCGGATTTGGGGGATGTGCTTGCAAGCGGTGGGGTGGAAATTTCGGCGGAGCATTCGTTGGGGATTGTGACGTACATGTAGGCAGACCTCCATTTGATTTGAGATCACCTTGCACGGCAGATGTAATCGGCGTTATCGTGAGACGTCAGAAAATTGTATCGTTTTGTATCGGGCAATACGCTGATGTCGCTATCGCACATATATATGCTTCATCGTGCAATTGTCTTGGTGCACCGGAAAGAGGCTACCCTTGAGAGATCAGACGATCCTTATTGTTGAAGATGATCCGAAGATCAGAAGCCTTTTGCGCAATGTGCTTGAGGACGAGGGTGCGCGCGTCCTTGAAGCAGAAACGGCAGCTCAAGTGATACAAGCTGTCTTGAATTCGAAATTGGACTTGATGACACTGGATATCCATTTGGGCGCAGACAACGGCGTGGACGTTGCGCGCCAAGTCCGAACCGTGTCGCAAGTGCCTATTATCATGGTGACAGGCAAGGATGACGTAATCGACAAGGTGGTTGGTCTTGAGGTCGGGGCGGATGACTACATCACCAAACCTTTTCACGTGCGTGAGGTCATTGCACGTATACGAAGTGTGCTGCGCCGCACTGGAACTGCTTCCGCAACCACGCAAACGGCCACTGACGCTAGTTCTGAGAGCGCGACAGTACATTTCAGCTTCGATGGTATGACCGCTTTCCCTGACCAGCTTGAGCTTATCGACCGAGATAACACTGCCTGCGATCTGACCAGCGGTGATTTTAAGCTGTTGTCTGTCTTTTTGAGTAGCCCAAAGCGCGTCTTGTCACGCGATCAACTGATGGACATGACAGGCGGCGTTGAGTGGAGCCCGCTGGACCGGACCATTGACAATCAGGTCGCGCGGTTGCGCAAGAAGATCGAGCGAGATCCGTCACATCCGAAGTTGATTAAGACGGTGCGCGGGATTGGGTATACTTTTGCCTGTGAGGTGAAGACGGTTCAATCATCCGGATCATCCGTTAAAAGCGCTTGAAGCCGCCCAGCCAGTTCCGATTGCCGGTAGGGTTTGTGCAATATGTCGAAGGGCATGTCATGCGCCATCGAGCCGGTAATCACATCACTGGCATATCCTGAAGTCAGCAAGATTTTGAGTGCGGGAAATTCATCTGAAACCTTTTGGGCTAGATCATAGCCATTTAATCGCCCCGGCATGACAAGATCAGAGAATACCAGATCCACCTGCGCGCCCGCCTTTAGCATGGCATATGCTTGATCTCCACTTTCCGCCTCCAATGTCGCAAACCCAAGATCGGAAATGCGCTCAATCGATAGTTTGCGCACGCGGTCGTTGTCCTCGACAATCAAGATCGTTTCGCCATTGCCGCATGGGATGGCTTTTTTTGCTGTCAAAGTTTGGCTGATGCCATCCAATGCGTCCTCTTGTTCCACGGCTGGAAAATACAAACCAAAGCTCGTCCCAAGGCCCAGCTCGCTATAAAGTGTCACATGGCCGCCAGACTGACGGACAAAACCGTATACCATGGCTAACCCAAGCCCTGTCCCGCCGCTGTCAGCCTTAGTTGTAAAAAAAGGCTCGAACGCTCGGCGCTGCGCCTCAAGGCTCATGCCTGCGCCGTCATCACTTACTGACAGCCTGACATAATCGCCCGGTTCAATATCGGTTTCCTGCGCCATATAGCTGTCATCAATCGTGACATTGGCAATAGAGACCAGAAGCTCACCACCTGCACCCATCGCGTCGCGCGCGTTCAGCGCAAGGTTCATCAGCGCGGATTGGAGTTGAACGGGGTCGATCATCACCGGATCTAGTTCAGCTTCGAAATCAGTCTTGATCCGGTAGGTCGCCCCGATTGTCCGTTTCAATAGCGTAAGGGTATTTGCACAAACCTCGCGTAAGTCCGAACGCACTGGTTTGAGGTTGCTGCGCCGCGCAAAGACCATAAGCCGCGTTGTCAAATCCGCGCCCATTTCTGCAGACTCAAGTGCGTCCTTGATGAAAGGAAGTTGGCGTTTGTCTGCCCCACGCATCTCAAGTAGTTCCAGATTGCCTACGATAACTGTCAGCAGATTGTTAAAATCATGGGCAATGCCACCAGTCATCTTGCCGATTGCATCAAGACGCTGTGACCGCGCTAATGCTTCTTCAGTTGCCTTGCGATGTGTCAGATCATGAAGGATGGCGATAAAGATGCGTTTCCCCTCGACTTGGCTGTGCCCCACAGACAGATGCAGCGGAAAAATCGACCCGTCTTTCCGCTGCCCCTCTACGTCGCGGCCAATGTCGATGATCCGCTTTTCCCCTGTCTTGATATGATGAGACATAAAGCCGTCATGCAGGGCGGCCAACGCCTTTGGCATCAATATGTTGACGCTTTGCCCCAGCATTTCGGCCACATCAAATTGAAACAAGCGGGCAGCAGCGGCATTCGTGCGCAAGATCTGTCCCTTTTCATCAGAGACAACCACCGCATCCACCGCTGCATCCATGATCGCGTGCAAAATGGCGCTGTCAGTTGCGGTGTCGACCATAGCAAATATCCTCTTTGATCTGAGCCTGCCAAATGCTGCACGTCGGGCGCAAGTCCGAATTGATATGCATCAACGTCCAATGGTTCTGCTCTGGCACATCTTAGCGGACGGGAGGCAAGGAGACATCAGTGAAACCAATCGTAACATGGGTTGTCTTGGCCAATGCGCGCGCCGCTCGCGTGTACGCGCATCTTGGGTCTGGAAATGGTCTTACAGCAATAAGTGACCAAAGCTGGCAAACGCGGGAAGTAACCATGCCCCGCGACAAGCCTGGCGTCGGGCACAGTATTTGCGGGCCTGGAGCGTTGGCTGTGAAACAAATACTGCCAAAGGAATTGGTAGATGATCGCTTTGCCAAAGATGTGGTGGCTGATCTGTCGGTTGCACGCCTTAACAATAGATTTGATCGCCTGATCCTGATCTGTGGCCCGTATATGTTGAGATTGCTTCGCGCAAACCTTGATGCCCACCTGATCGCCACTTTGTTGGGTGAAATTCCCAAGGATCTTTCAACCCAGTCGTTGAGCAACATTGAAACCCACCTTGGCGAGTTAATCGCCGTTTAGCCCCCCGTATGACGGGGTATTGAGAGGAATTGACAAATGTTCAGACAAATCATCGTTGGCCTAGATGGGTCGGAAAAAGCCAAGAACGCCGCTCGGATCGCATTTGACCTTGGCAAGCATTACTCAGGAACGGTTACACTGGTTCATGCACCGCATGCCGAAACCGCTGCCTTTGTTGTGGGCGCGGTATCGGGCTATCACGCGGCGATTACAAAACCTTCATTTGACGAAATCGAAAGGGCCGGACAGCGCGTTCTCGATGATGCGTTGATTATTGCCGCCGGAATGTTCTTCGAAGATGTCAAAACACATATGCCACATGGCGATGCCGCAACTGAACTGCTGTTGCATGCGGATGAAATCGGTGCCGACTTGATCATCACAGGGCGCCGCGGTTTGAGCGCTGTATCGAGTCTGGTTCTGGGCAGCACAACGCAACGGATCAATCACATGGCAAAATGCGCCTGTCTGTCAGTGGTTTAAATCAGTCGAACTGATGCGCTGACATCCAAAAAAATAGGATAAGAACGAGCTGGTCAGATTTTTCTTTTCTGGCCAGCCTTTTTCGTGGTTTCACGCGCTTGCTTACCCTCGTTTAGGCAGGCTGTCAGATCAGAGAGAGTGATTACTCCTTCCAGATGATGATCCGACACGACCATAAACTTGCGGTGTCCAGTTTGCCTGATCCTGTCCATCAGATCAGGTACGAGTGTATCGGGGGATACCATGACTGCGTCGTGCAGGCCGACAAACACATCACCCACCCGGGTGCTGGCCCAGTTTTCGCGGTCAATTCCAGAGAGAAGGGACTGGTCCATGTGGCCCAGTAGAACATGCTCTTCGGTAACCGGCACAAAGCTGACACTGTAGCGCAGCATGATCTGATTAACAAAAGTCGCCAAGGTTATGTCGGGACCGACGGTAATAGGATCAGGGGTCATCAATGAGCGCACGGTTTGCCCTTCAAACACTGTTTTCGACAGCTGAGCGGTGTAAGAAGCGCGCGCCGCCATGAGAACGAAGCCGCCGATCATCACTTGCCATAGGCCCGCGATAACCGCGCCCCCAAAAAGCGCGGTCACCCCAAGGGCCATCAGGAAATACGCAAAGAAGGTGCCTGACCGTGCAGCTGTGCGTGTTGCCGCCAGCACGTCACCAGAGCGATGCCACAGATAGGCACGCAGCACACGTCCACCATCAAGTGGGAAGGCAGGCACCATGTTGAAGAGCGCCAACACCAGATTTATCAACGCCAGATAGGAAAGAACTGAAGGTATTGCAGGGGCGATGGCGATGAGGGTGCCAGCCCCCGCAAGGCCCCAAAATCCAAGCGCAAGAACAAGTGACATAAGTGGACCTGCAATTGCGATCCACAGCTCGGCAAGCCCCGATTTTGGCTCGGCTTCAAGTTCAGCTACACCGCCAAACAGAAAAAGGGTGATGGATTTAATCGGGACTCCCAGATGCCGCGCGACAACCGAATGGGCCAGTTCATGCAGCAATAGTGATGTGAAAAGCCCCAGCATCGCGATAACTGCCATCGCAAGGTATGCCTCCGAAGACAGACCCGGCAGGGCATCTGGAAAGAAATTCTGTGACAGGCTCCATGTAACGAGGGCCGCGATGATCAGCCAACTTGGATCAACCTTGATGTCGAACTGATTGATGGTGAGGACTTTTACAGAGTTCGCGAACATGGTTTGGTTCATCCTTTTGGTGATCTTAGCACGCAGTACGACCATCAAATTGACTTTGCTCAAACCCGCTCAACCGGGATGGAACAAGCCGCCAACCCCATACGCTAGGAGTGCTGCAAAACCACCAATCAGAAGGGTTTCTCCGCCTGACCGCCACCATTTGGACAAAGACCAGCGGCTTTTGCCTGCCCCGATCAGGAAAAACGTCAGAAGTGTTGCATAGACGGACAGGGCAAAGGGATTGGGCAGGCCAAAAACGAACGGGATCAGGGGGACAGAACCTGCCATCAAAAAGGCCACAAACGTAGAGATTGCCGCGCGAACGGGACTTGGATCGTCACGGCTCAGCCCGTATTCATCCGTCAGCATAAGGTCGATCCAGTTCTGTTTGCTGCTCGCGATCTCATTTGTTGCCTGTTCTAGAACGGGCCCCGACAGACCGCGCAGCGCAAGAATTTGCCGCAACTCTTCGCGCTCACCAGCCGGGTGGTCCGCTATATGACGTTCTTCGATTTGAATGATGCGCTTGCGGTCATCAAGCTCGGCCTTTGTGCCCGAATAGTTACTGGCAGCCATAGAGAACCCGTCAGCCAGTATATTTGCCAGTCCGAGCGCTACGATAATGCTATGCGACAGCCCAGCCCCTTCGACACCTGCAACGATAGCAAATGTCGTTACGGCGCCGTCAATACCCCCATAAATCATGTCTTTAAGAGGGCTGTATTTCTGGCCCTTGGTCAGGCGATGCGTGATTTCCTGTGGGCTGTGTCCGTGCTCAATGCTCATTGGCCGATCATGCGGGACAATTTCATCTTTCGATTGAGCAAAATCAAAAGAGAGGTGAGGATTTTCGCTAACCCTAAGTAATGCAAATGCCTGCAACAACGCTCATTCAAAGTCTGATGGTTTTTTCGGGATGTGCTGCATGTGTCTGGATTGCGGGCGCGCGACTTGCGTATCTGGCCGATGCTCTTGCAGATCGGTTCAAACTGGCGAAATCACTGGTCGGGCTCGTGCTGCTATCGCTTGCCACGTCTTTGCCCGAAGTCGCCACGACCCTCACTGCTGCCATGCAGCAATCGCGTGATCTTGTGTTGAATAACCTTTTTGGGGGCATCGCATTGCAAACAGCGATCCTCGCCATGGCGGACTTTTGGGCACGTGGCCCGATCACTAATTACCCGCGAAAGGCCAACCACGCGCTTGAAGCGACCTTACTGGTCCTTCTGCTTTCGGTTGCTCTGATTATCACCAATCTGGGCGAAACCTTTGTGGTTGAGAGTGTGGGTATCGGCAGCGTCGCGATCGCAGTCATCTATTGTGGCGCGATCTGGCTGTTGCGTCGATATAATCACAGCAACGATTGGATGCCAGTCGATCTGCCAGACCCGGACCCGCTGGCTTTTCCCGCTCCAACAGGGCTGAGTGACACGGCTGATGTATCGCTCATCTTGCAGGCTGTTGTCGCATGTGTTGCCATTCTTTTCTTTGGTATTTTGCTTGTCATTTTCGCGGAACGGATTGCCGATCAGTCAGGATTGGGTGCTGGATTTGTTGGTGTGACCCTTCTGGCTGCGGCGACGTCCTTGCCAGAGCTTTCTACCAGTATCGCTGCCGTGCGGATTGGGGCCTATACCATGGCCATCTCCAACATCTTCGGTAGTAATCTGATCATGCTGGTACTGGTGTTTCCAGCTGATATTCTGTTTCGCGCAGGGCCGATCCTGCAAGATACATCGCGCACAGTTAGTCTGGCATTAGCGTTTGGGCTCGTGGTAACGGCAATTTATCTCACCGGGCTGATCGTGCGTCGCAAGCCTCGGCTTGGTGAATTTGGACTGGACTCCGTACTGGTCATGTTGACCTTCCTAGGCAGCCTAGTGGCTTACTACTTTGCGCGGTAGTAACCCAATACGCACAGCTTTGAGGATCTCGGGTACGATGAGGATCGGCAGAGCGAAGGCTCCGATCATCAGCCATTCATCTGGGCCCATGGGCACCGTGTGCAATAGAGTTTGGAGCGGCGACCAATATACAGCCAAAACCTGTGCGCCCAAGGTGATGCCTAATGCAGCGAGTAAGAATGGATTGCTGAACCATCCAATACGCCATCCAGGCAGGCGCAGCGACCGAAACGCAAAGACGCTGACCTTTTCAAAAACCACCATAGCAGTAAATGCTGTGGTGCGGGCCAGATCGACACCTAGGTCCATGAGGTGAAAGAAGATCCACAGGCTTGAGAGCCCAGTGTAACTTCCCAGCAGAATGATGGTAGCAATCCCGCTGACCCCCAGGATGGGCGTGTTTTTATCGCGTGGGCGCTGTTGCATCTGATCAGGTTCAGATTTCTCCAGGCCCAGAGCGACTGCAGTCACTCCATCCGTTACAAGGTTCATCCAGAGGATTTGCGTCGCGAGAAACACCAAAGGGCCCCCAATGGCGATGTTGATTACCAGCGCAATGACTTCGCCCGCGTTTGAGGACAGTAGGTACCGCACAAACTTTTGCACATTCGCGAACTGCCGCCGTCCCTCGCCAATCGCCCGCACGATAGTGGCAAAGTTATCGTCGAGCAGCACCAGATCAGAGGCATCGCGGGCCACGTCCGTTCCCCTGATCCCCATCGAGATACCAATGTCGGCTTGTTTCAGGGCAGGGGCGTCGTTCACGCCGTCACCTGTCATAGCGACAAGCTGATCCTGCGCTTGTAAGGCTGAGACGATGCGCATTTTTTGTTCAGGTTTAGTGCGCGCAAAGAGAACATCGCCGCGGAGCAAGTCACTTAGTTGGGCCTCGTCAAGGCCATCCAACTCTGCGCCAGTCAGATGTTGCTCGATGTTTAGATCAAGCTGCTCTCCGATGGCCTTGGCTGTTATCGGGCTGTCGCCGGTGATCATCACAACACGAATGCCGGCAGACTGCGCCATAGCGATGGCCCCACGGACCTCTTCGCGCGGCGGATCAATCAGACCAACCAGACCCAGAAACGTCATACTTTCCTCAACGATCCGGTTGTCCGAAACCGTGCGCTGCGCAAAGCCCATCACGCGCAAACCATGCTCGGCAAGCTGGCGGTAGGCGTCTTCGATGCTGGTGCGGTCAGCCTCGCTTAGGGACCGTGGGCCAGATTGCGCCATCACCTGGGTACAAATTTCTAAAACCTTTTCGGGTGCGCCCTTGGTCAGAATTTCGGTAGTTTCGCCTGATTGATACAATACAGACATACGCTTGCGCGAACTGCTAAAGGGAAACTCCGCAAGCAAGTTGCGCTCTTCGGGCAGGTTGCACCACCCCTTATAACCCAGCGTGATCAGAGCCCCTTCGGTCGGCGCGCCGACCATGTGCCAAACCTCGCCGTCATGGTTCAGATGCGCGTGGCTACAATAAAGCCCTGTCTTCAACAGCACGGCCAGCACCGGATCATCCGCCGCCCGAATGCGTGTGCCATCAAATGCAATATGGCCCGCCGGATCGTAACCTGTGCCAGTTACCTCATAGCGGCGCTCCAGCGTCCAAACCTTTGTCGCAGTCATCTTGTTTTCGGTCAGAGTGCCCGTTTTGTCGGTGCAAATGACGGAAGCCGCCCCCAGTGTCTCAACCGCCTGCAAACGTCTGGCGAGCGCGTTCTGACGCACCATTGCGGTCGCCCCTAACGCCAACGTGATTGTCACCACTGCGGGCAAACCTTCGGGGACCATCGCAACAGCCAAAGACAAGCCAGTCATTACCATCTCGGTCAAATCGCGCCCCAACCAGATGCCAAGGCCCGCAACCCCACCAGCGACCAAAAGTGCTGCGATCCCAAGCTGACGGGCCAGATGCCCCAGCTTGTTTTGCAGATTGGTGGTTTTTGTCCCAACTGATCCAGTCAGATGAGCGATCTTGCCGAATTCTGTGGCACCACCTGTTTGTGTCACCTGTGCCTCTGCCCTCCCTGCTGTAACCGAGGTACCTGCGAACACAGCCAAACTGCTTTCAGCGTTTTTTGCCACTGGAACGGATTCGCCCGTTAGCACGCTTTCATCCACGGACAGATCAGCTGCGCGCAAGACGCTGGCGTCTGCCGCGATCTTCGTCCCCGGTGTGAGGATTAGAATGTCACCCGGCACAATGTCTCTGGCGGCGATGACCTGTTCGCGACCCGCCCGCAAAACCAGAGCTTGCGGTGAAAGCATCTCACGTAGCGCGCCCAACGCTGTTTCGGCTTTCCATTCTTGCACAAAGCCTAATCCTGCGTTCAGCAGAACAACCAAGCCGATCGTAAGCGCATCAATCCGTTCTCCAAGCGCAAGGGCAACAGCCGCTGCAATGATCAGGATCAATACAAGAAAGCTAGTGAACTGCCGGAGCAGCACGCGCAAAGGGCCAGTCTGTTTCACCGCAGGCAGCTCGTTCCAGCCATGCACATTCCGGGCCGTCAGCACCTCGGCTTCAGTCAGGCCCGTTTGAAGCTTTGTATCAGCCATTGTGTACCTTTCGCGCGTCAAATTCTACGCAGGTATCGGCCAGAAAGTTCACGGCTGGTTGAGCCATATCAAAAGCTACGGTTCTGACGGGCGTAGAATTTCTACATGTCAACACACATCGGAGGATCAGACATGGCTGACAAGTCATCTACTCAGGACAAGACAACAACCGCAGCGGATGCGCCTTTCAATGCGATGACGCAGCTTCAGGAAGCCGGATTGGGCAGCATGATGGGCATGGGCACAGCATGGGTTGAAGCCATCAGCGATATGAGCGCAGAGGTGGCCAGTTTTGTCGCCGAGCGTATCAAGGAAGACGTAAAAACCCAGCATGAAGTCCTGCATTGCAATAATTCCACTGATCTACAGCATATTCAGGCCCAGTTCATCCAGAAGGCGATGAATCAGTATCGGGCCGAAACCGGCAAGCTTGTTGAGATGGGGACGAAGGCTTTTGGGACCAAGCAAGACTGATCGCTTTATCTATCCAAAGACGTAGCGACCGGGTGCGGCTCCCAAAATTTCTCTTGGGGCCGTAGGTTTCATTGGGACGCTACTGTTCTGTCGCAACCAATCTGCCCAATGCGGCCACCATGATCCGTCCTGCGGGACATGATTGTCATACCATTCGGGGGCCGTAACATGGGCATCCCCTTCTAATTTATGTCCTGCGCGAAAGTGCCGTCCTTTGTGACCCGGCTCTGACAATATCCCGCCGTTGTGACCACCGCTGATTAATACAAAGGTCACGTCCGTATCCGTCAACAGTGCAAGCCGGTAGACGGATGTCCAAGGCGAAACGTGGTCTGACTCTGTCGCGACGCAATAGATACCGCCGCGAACGTCGCTAAGCGCCACTGCCTTGCCATCCACTTTGAACCGTCCCTTCGCCAGATCGTTCTTTAGAAACAACTGTCGCAGATATTGCGTGTGCATGCGTGCGGGCATCCGTGTCGCATCTGCATTCCAAGCCATTAAAGGGTTGTCGGGGGTACGCTCGCCCAGCAGATAATGGCGTATCACCCGGCTCCAGATCAGATCGTTCGAGCGCAAGAGCTGGAATGCACCGGCCATTTGATCTGCTTTCAGATACCCGCGCGTTGCCATGATGTCCTCAAGGAATGCGACCTGACTTTCATTGATAAACAGGCCCAGCTCACCCGGTTCCGAAAAGTCCACCTGAGCGGCAAGCAAACTGATACTGGCAAGGCTTTCATCGCTGTCACGCGCGAGCGCTGCGGCGACGATCGACAAGAGCGTGCCGCCCAGACAATATCCTGCTGCATGCAGGCGCTGATGCCCCATCTCCTTGATATGCGCAATGGCGGCGCGCACACCAAGGTCTATGTAGTCTTGTATTGAAAGGTCTGCATCCGCCTCAACGGGGTTCTTCCAGGACAGGATAAACACCTCAAACCCTTGATCCCGCAGATACGCAACGAGAGACCGTTGCGCCGTCAGGTCCAGAATATAGAACTTCATAATCCATGCAGGCACAATCAGAATTGGTTCGGGATGGACCTTAGCCGTCGTAGGGCGGTAACGGATGAGCTCGACCAGATCATTGCGCATCACCACGTCGCCGGGGGTCGTGGCAAGGTCTGTGCCAACAACATATTTGCCCGAAGTACGGGGCTGTTTTGTCAAAAGTCGGTTGAAGTCTTCTAACCAATACTGAGTGCCCCTGAGCAGGTTTTGCCCGGCTTCCTGCTGTGTGCGCCTCAGCACGAATGGGTTAGTCGCAGCGAAGTTCGCGGGTGAGAGCATATCAAGCCACTGACGTGCAACAAAGTTGATGATGTTTGCATGTTTCGGTTCGACACCGTGCACGTTAGTTGTCGCGACATCCCACCAGTTTTGTGCAACCAGAAATCCTTGGGACAACACGTTATAGGGAAAGGGATCCCAAGCCGGATTGTCAAATCGCGGATCGCTTTGATCTGTCGGTGCGGCGCTATCCAACGCCCGTTTCATAAGCTCGGCCTGCTTTTCTGGTGAGCCGATCAGGTGCAGCCACCAGTCTATATAAGCTGTTGCAAGCGCTGCAGGCGAAAGCCCACCCGTCAATTGACCCAACGCCGCGTGCCATTGCGCGTCAAGACCGGGCGGCGGGGGTTGATCTTTGCTCATAGTTGCGACCGCTCGACCAGAGAAACCCCGGCGGCGATGTCATCGCTGGGGTGGGTGACAACCTGTTCAGCGGCTTCCAATCCACTCAGGACTTCAACCATCCGGTCATTGCGCCGCCCAAGTTTCACCGCGCGCTTTTCCGCCAATCCTTCGACTGCCACGAACACAGCCCATTCCGTATCCTGTCGGAACACGGCACTCGAAGGCACTTGAAGCGTACTTTCCGCGCGCCATTCTATTATGCGCAGAAACACGGAAAACCCGTCGCCCAGATTAGGCCGTTTGTCGGCGGGGGTGGTCAGCAGAAAATAAGCATTCACCCGCTGTTCTTCGATCCCAAGTGCCGACACTTTTGTGCGTGCTTTGGGATCAATGCGGTCAAGTTTCGCTTCCAGAATGCCTGGCCCGCCCCACCGCTCCACATACGCAGTTGCACCAAGGCTAAGCCGCACCGCATCGTTTGACAGGATGTCTGCAACGAGTTCAAGCTTACCCGGATCGCCGATACTGACCAACGGCGCGCCAATGGAAACAGGCCGCTCGCTGGTCGCCGCCACTGACAGGACAACGCCGTTACTGGGTGCTTTGATCTGAACGCAGCAGCCCTCAGTCGAAGCTTCTGACGTTTTGGGTATCAGCAACGTTGCGCGGGCGCGCTCAATCGCACCATCGGCCATTTCGATACGCGCCTGCGCCGCCTCGATCGTCGCATCGGCGACTGCAAGGCGCTGCGTATCATCTTCCATTCGTGTGATTGACGCGACACCGCGTGTCACCAACGCCTGCGTCCGCTCAAATTGCGATTTCGCAAATCGCGCGGTTTCTTCGGCCTGTTTCAGATCGGCTTGCGCCACATGGCGGGCGGCCTGCGCCTCTTGCAAAGCGGCTTCAGCCTGAAGCTGAGACCGCGCGTCCAGTAACCCCGATGACGCGGGCTGCACGATGGCCACAACCGTCTGGCCCGCGCGTACCAGATCGCCTTCGGACACGGGCGAGCGCAACGCAGTTCCGGAAATGGGCGATGCGACCTCGAACAGATCGCGCACCTGGCTTTGTCCATCTGCGTTAATCGTCACTTCCATCGGACCTTGGGTGACTGTCGCCAGATCAACCGGCACCGGGTCCGTGCGAAAGCTAACATAAGAAAGCCCTGCTACAAGCGTGACGCCGATACCAATAAGGATAAGGGTACGGGTGGAAAAGGACATGAGGTCACTCCCTTGTTTTCATAACGGACACCAGATCGAGGCGGTCGAGCCGCCGGCGCACGATCATCACAGAGACGAAGGCGGCCGTGAGCACCACAAGACTGGCAAGCGTGAAGGTTGCGGGTTTCAGGACCAGCGGGATGGCATAGATGTCGCTGGTAAAATTATTGGTCATCAGACGGGCAATCCACGCGCCGATGAGCCAGCCAATCGGCTGCGCGATAAGAGCAATCAGCATCATCTCACCCATCAGGATATAGGATACCTCGCCGCGTCCAAACCCGAGGATGCGCAGGCTGGCAAGTTCGCGCGCGCGTTCTGAAAGTTGAATGCGTGCGGCGTTATAGGTGACGCCCACAGTGATCAAAACAGCAACGATGATGTAGATAGAGTTCATCACAACGATGTTTTCCTCAATTGTATCCTGAAACGATTGGCGGTTCTCATTCATCTCGACAATGCCAGTGATATTGGGTGTTTCTTTGATCGCGGCATGCAGTGCATCAGATTGGCTTTCATCAAGCGTGACATTCACGGTTGAGACGCGCGGGGCCTGCCGGAACATCGCGTTCATGGTCTCAAAGTCCATGTAGGCACCCAAACCAAAATGCAGTTCAACAAGGGCGGTCACGGGTACAGTGAATGTCTCGCGCCTGCCGCTCAGGAACGAGATTTCAATGTTGTCATCTGCCTTCACGCCCAAATGCCCAGCCAGCCGTTCAGACAACACGATCCCGCCTGGTGGCACATCCAGCAAGTGGCCATCTGCGTCCAAAACACGGCTCAGATCATTGCCGGGACGGCGGGATTCCACTGCTGCGCGCTTGGTCAGATGCCCATGGCGCAAGATCGCTGCGTGAAACCGCTGACTTTCGGCTTGGAGAACACCGGGCAGATTGCGCACGTCTTCGAGAGCGGCTTCGGGCACGTCTTGAGCAAACAGTAACATCGCGTCTTGACGGTTGGTTTGGTAAAACGCCAGATCGACGATCTCGTCCAATGCGTCATTGATAAAGGTTGCAGCGATCACGGATGCCACGGCGAGGGCCAGTCCCAGTGATGTCAGAAAGCTACGCACTGGCCAGCGTAGAAGTGAGCGCAAGATCATCACTGTGGATTGTGCCAGACGCATGCGCGGCATTGCCTCATCAATGAAAGAGCGTTTGAAACGTGGCGGGGCAGGGGGCTGCATTGCAATTGCGGGCGCAATTCTTGCGGCTTTGAGGGCTGCTTGAGCGGCGCCTAGGCTTGTGGTTGCAAGTCCGGCCAGACCTGCGGCGGCATAAACCCAATAGGACACGCGAAAAATCACATAAGGAAAGTTGAAGAATTCGGCATATTGCTTGGCTGTGCTTTGCGCGAGCATCGTACCTGCAATCCAGCCGACACCGACGCCGACGATGGCAATCAGTCCGGCAAGCATCAGGTAATGCAGGCAAATCTCTGTGTTCGAATACCCAATCGCTTTCAGTAGGCCAATCTCACTGCGTTCCAAAGCGATGATCCGACCCATCACCATGCTGACCAGAAAGGCCGAGATGCCAAAGAAGATCGGCGGCAGGATCGCGGCCATGCCTTTGAGCTGGTTGATTTCAGCCTCAAGGAAAGCATCGGATTGATGTGTCGTGCGGTCGTATGCGCCCAGCCCGCCAAAGGGCGCTAACAGGGTATCAAGCGCATCAATGACTGGCGCTGCCTGCATCCCCGCCGCCAACGAAAGCGAGATGTTGTTGAAGGCACCCGTCATGTTATAGGCGGCAGCCGCAGCGCGCTCAGACATCCAGATGATACCAAATGCAGCATTGTCAGGCATCAAAGCACCCGGGCCGATGGTGTAGACAAACTCGGGCGACAGGACGGTGCCCACAATGATGAGGTCACGCTTTTGCCCCCGCAGATTGGCGCTGAACCTATCACCTTCACTAAAGCCGTTTGCTTGGGCAAAGGGCGCATTTACTACGACTTCGTTGGTGCTGAGCGGATCGGGAAACCGACCGGTAACGAGAAGAGGGACGTTCAGAACGGGGTCAGAGGTTTCAGGGTAAGACAGGACATGGCCCACGGCGGCGCGTGTTCGACCGGGGATATCAAGGATTGCATCACCTGATATTCGCGCCTCGACACCGAGTACGCCGTCAATTTGAGAAATCTCGGAGAGCAACGATAGAGGCGCACGTGTTGTGATGGCAAAGACGTCCGCAAAGCGATTGCGTTCATAATAGGCGGTGCGCGTCTGCGACATAGCATTGTACATGCCTACGGACGTCAGCAGGATGGCGACACCACACGCCAGCACCAATGCAATTGCCACCGCCTGAATCCACAGTCGCCTAAAGTCGCGCAGTAATTTGCGGTCAATCGCTTGCATATGGTTCACCACACAATCTCGCAGGGCGCGATCCGTTTGTCGTTCACGCGCACTTCGCTGATTTTGCCGTCTTGAAAAAAGATGACCCTATGCGCCATCCGCTGAATCTCGGCGTTATGGGTGATAACAACTGTGGTGGTGCCGAACCGCTCGTTGATGTCACGCAGCACCTCGAGCACCTGCACACCCGTTGTGCTGTCCAATGCGCCCGTGGGTTCATCACACAGCAAAATCTGTGGGCGTTTGGCAATGGCGCGCGCAATTGCAACGCGCTGCTGCTCACCCCCAGACATCTCAGACGGGAAGTGATCCATCCGCTTGCCCAGACCGACCAGTTCAAGAGCCTCCTCGGCGGGCATCGGATTGGGTGCCACATCGGTGACCAGCTGTACGTTTTCGCGCGCGGTCAGGCTGGGGACTAGGTTATAGAATTGAAAGACAAAGCCTACATGATCGCGGCGGTACTTGGTCAAGCCACGTTCTGACATGTCGGTCAATTCCGTCTCTTCAAACCAGACGCGCCCATCAGTGGCATGATCCAGACCGCCCAGAATATTCAGCAGTGTTGACTTCCCGCTGCCCGAAGGGCCAAGCAAGACAGTGAGCTCACTTTTGTAGAGCTCCAGATCAACGCCGTCCAACGCATGAACTTTTACGTCGCCGGTCTCGTAGATTTTTGTCACCGCGCGGGTTCTGAAAATGACGTCTGCCAAAACATGCTCCTGTTAGAGAGCCTTTTATGCCACCCGTAAACAGGACCATTGATCCATCTCAATCTGCCACTAGGGAGTACATTCCATCTTGTGTACGACAAGACACAAGATCGCTCTAAGGATACCACTGATGCCAGTTGCCAATATGAATGCCAGCACCTTTCAAATGACAGATGCGCACTGGAACTTGCTTCGCAAGTCAGGAGAGCGACACAAGTATGACTACGGCCATGCAGTCATAATATCGGGACCCGCAGGCCAAGGCGGAGCTGCACGATTGGCTGCCCGTGGCGCATTGCGTATTGGTGCCGGCCTTGTCAGCGTTGTTTGTCAATCTGGCGCAATCGCGGAACATGCGGCCCAACTGAATGCCATTATGGTGAAACCCTTCGCGACAGCGGACGCATTGCCGCAGCGATTGGCTGACATAAAGACAGGCGCAATTTGTATCGGACCTAACCTTGGTTTGGATCAGACAGCGCAGAAAATTCTGGCCCATTGCTTGTCTATGTCATTGCCCATGTGTCTTGATGCTGATGCAATCTCGCTGATGGCAGATATCACGCTTGACTTGCCTGCCGTATCTAACGCCCAAAGCGTTTTGACTCCGCATGCAGGCGAGTTGCGGCGCTACATTCCTGAGTTCATCGACACAACCAACAGCCGCACAGCGTTGGCCCAGTATGCAGCGGAAAAAGCGGGATGTGTTGTGCTGTTCAAGGGTCCTCAGACAGTTGTCGCGGCCCCTGACGGTCGAGCCGCCATTGTATCATCAAGTGACCGACACGATACAGGCTGGCTTGCAACAGCGGGATCAGGCGATGTTCTAGCTGGGTTCGTGACGGGTCTTCTCGCCAGGGGTCTTGACGCTTTCGACGCCGCAACAATCGCTACTGAACTGCACTTTTGCTGTGCAGACCAATTTGGGTCGGGACTGATTGCTGAGGACATCCCCGAAATGCTTCCAAGGGTCTTGCGCCGCTGACATTTGGCAATGGTGCAAAGGCCGGCTTCAAGACCGTACACTCAATGCCTCGGGCTCCTTTAGCTCGGGAAGAAACCTTGCAATTATCAGGTCCTCTTCCTCCGAACCCTCTGCGGAATTCGGTAAGAACCCGGTGGCGACAAGGGGGCGGCCCAAGTCAGATACCGCTGTTTCGAAGGCCTTTTCAGGCGAGGATTGCCCACCTGATGTCAGGAACAATGAAACGGCCTGAGGCAGATCACCCTCCGACCGCAGAATTTCGCGCAGCGGCACTGCAGGAAAGGATGTCCAAACTGGCCCGACAAGAATGACATGCCCAAAGCCGTCGAATGAAGCATTCTGTTGTGACCTAAGCGCGGATTTTTGCCGCAAGCTGTCGTAGCCTGCTCGCATGTATCCCAGAATGGGCCCGGCATAAGCTGGGTTGATTATTTCTATCTGTTCAGCATGTAATTCGGCTGCCAATTTGGTGGCCAGATGCTTCGAATGTCCCGATCTGGAAAAGTAGGCGATGCAAATATCAGTTGGCGTCTTGGGCATTTGAATACCTCCACGGCAGGGTTGCGAAAGATTTGGCACAAAACAACTGCTGCCCGTTGACAAAGATCAATGGGCTTGGGCCGTCGCAAAGTTAGAAATCCCGTAACAAGGATAAAACGATGCTCAAAGAACTTACATGGCGACATAAATTCTCTGGTCTTGCTGGTCTTTCAGAAACTGTCTCTGATTTACTCGATCAACGTGCATTGCCAGTTATGTTGAACGAAGGTGCGGCGATCTTTGGACCGGGCAATCCGGCAGAGAACCTGTTCCTATTGGTGTCGGGCACAGTGCGCGTGCAACAGCTTTCTGAAACTGGCCGCGAGATCGTGCTTTACCGTGTTCATGCTGGGGAAAGCTGTGTGCTGACAACCGCGTGCTTGCTGGCATTTGAGGATTATTCCGCCGAAGGTATCGCCGAAACGGATGTAGAGGCGATCCTGATCCCCCGCGATACCTTTGATGAATTGATGTCGGTGTCGAAAGAGTTTCGCGCCTTTGTCTTTGAAGCATACTCAAAACGGATCACCGATCTTTTTATGGTAATCGAGGAGATTGCTTTCAAACGGATGGATATTCGCGTCGCCCAAAAGCTGCTCGAATTGCAAGACGCCCGGAGCGTATTGCACATGACCCATCAACAGATGGCGGTGGAACTAGGCACGGCGCGCGAAGTGATTTCGCGACAATTAAAAGAATTTGAGCGGCGCGGGTGGTTGAGCCTGAGCCGCGGGACGATCGAGCTGCGTGATGCGGGTGCCATTGGGCGTTTGGCGGCCAACCCCTAGAAAACGAGAGACATGTGGCAAAATCTCAGACTGCTCTGTCGATCCGAACTTATTCCAACCAAAGAAACCCAAGAGAGGATACTATCATGACTGCCAACCTCGGAAACCCCGACCGCCTTTTCAGAGCAATACTTGGCTTGGCGCTGATCTTTCTGCCACTCCTGAACATCCCCGCAATTTGGTCAAGCGCTACACTGGCATATGGTAGCATGGCCGTCGGCATTGTCTTGGTTCTCACGGCCCTTTTTCGGTTTTGCCCACTCTACCGGATTGTCGGGATCTCAACTTGTAAGCTCTGAGCCTTGGCTACCTCTTTCACACCATTTGCCTACGTCATTGGGGGCATCTTGATTGGTCTAGCTGCTGTTTGCCTGATGCTCTTGCGGGGGCGCATTCTGGCATGCGCAATGTGGCCCGCCAGCCGCTATGACTGGACTTCGCGTGTCGCGATGCTTGCCACACGGGTCATGACGGATTGGCCAAAACCACGTGCGCAGCCAACTGAATAGAGGCGTTCATGTTTTTTGCTCTACTTGTCGGTTCGGCCATGATGATCGGGTCATTGGGTATCTCGATCGCCCTGTTCAGCATTGCGGCGCGTATGCTGCGATGGCTTGATGACACAAAGGCATTCGGCTACGCCCGCCTGCCGCTATTCTATGATTTGACGGTTGCAGCTCTTTGGATCCTCTTGGTGCTGACCAGCTCGGTTTGGGGCTGGGCGATGCTGTATCTTGCGCTTGATCTTTTCGACGCGCTTGAGCCGGCGCTCTATTTTGCCATCGCGTCGTTTACAACAGTGGGCTACGGCGATCTCGTGCTTGAACCGGGCTGGCGTCTCTTGGCGGGGATGACAGCAACCCACGGCTTGCTGACGTTTGGGCTGTTCACAGCGTTTCTCGTTGAGGCATTCAATTTTCCGACGCGCGCGCGGCGTCGTTGATCCGTATCAATATGTGACTGAGCCTGTTGAGTATCTTGATCCCAATCAACTGATTAAGGATACAAAATGCCGGACCTGAACCACTTTCAAAAACAAATCACCGACCGCCTTGCAGAATTGGATGTGCGCATCCACGAGGTCGATCATGAGTTGGGCGAACCCAAATCAGCGGACCTCAACGAGCAGGCCATCGATATCGAAGATGACGAAGTGCTGGAAAGCCTTGGGGCCGCTGCCCAGAAGGAAGTTGCACTGCTCAAGCTGGCACTACAGCGCATCAAAGATGGCTCCTACGGGATTTGCCAGAAATGCGAAGAGCCCATCTCGGAGGCTCGGTTGGAAGCAGTCCTTTATGCGCCGCTTTGCAAGCGTTGCGCGCAACACGCCTAGAGACTGCGCCGCACTGCCCAGAGGGTCGCAAAGGGGCCGGCCAACTCGAAAAATACAGTCGCACCAATGGTGAGGCCGATGATTTGATCTTCCCACAATGGAAGCGCCTGTCCCGCCAGTAACGCCATGCCAATGGCAACACCTGCCTGAGGCATCAGCGCTGCGCCATATAGGTGGCGCTCTTGGTGCGGCACTGCCGAAATTGCCGCGCCAAGCCAACCACCCAGCAGCCGCGAGATGGCACGCAAAGCGATGAACGCCACACCCATCAAGCCCAACTGGTTGAGCGTTTCCAGTTCAAGTGCCGCTCCCGCGAGTATGAAAAAGACGATCATAAAGGGCCACTGAACATGCTCGATCTCATGAAAGGCGCGGGTGTGGTGCCGTGCAAGATTAACAATGAGCGCACCAACCACCATGCCAGCCATCAGGAATGACACGCCAAGCCAAACCGCAAGTCCTGCTGTCAAAAACCCGATTGCAAGAGCTTCGACCTGCAACGGTTCACCCTGTTCAATCCTTCCAGTCAGAAAGGCCGCAGGCAGCCCGATGACAAGACCCAAGACAATCGCACCGCCGATCTCGAGTAGAACTGGCACGCCAACATCATCGGCTTGACCCACGAACTGAGATGCAATCGCGAGGCATAAGCTAAAGACCAGCAATCCCCATGCGTCATCAATCGCCACGATGCCTTTGACGATTTCTGTGAACCTGTTGGTGATACCGCTCTGCTTGATAACGTCGAGTGTCGCGGCAGGAGCGGTTGCTGTGGCAATGCTGGCAAGCACCAGCGCGAGTGCTGCATCCATTCCCATCAAAACCAGACCGACGGTAACAACGATCAGGGTAGTCAGCACAACTGCCAGCGAAATCACGAGAATTTCAACCCCACGTGCTTTGAGTGTTTCCAGCTTGAGCGAACCGCCCAGCAAAATCGCCACCAGCGTCAAGGCTGTGATCGTGACGGTGTCCGTCAATTCGGTCATCCGTTCTGGCACCAACCCCAAGTTGCCCGCCACCAGTCCACAAAGCAGCAACAGCGTCACGCGCGGGATATGAGTGCGGCGGCCCAGTTGATCGGCAGCCAAACCAACGCAGAACAGAATACCCAAGGTGAGAAGCGCATAGGGGTCAATCATGCAGTACCTTCCGGATTCCGTAGCAAAGAAATTTCATCGCTGCATCGCTTCAAGGTAATCCAGCAAGGCTTCAAAGTCCGCTTCAAGCACTTCACTGTTAGCTCCACCTTTCGGGTACACATGGCTCAACCCTACACGTGCAAAGTCTGGCATCGGCCCCACCATCACCCCCTTTTCCGTGGCACTGGGAGCATCCTTTGGCTTAGGTTGTTTTTCCCCGTTTTGCTGGATCTTGGGTTTCTGTCCAAACCAGCGAACATGCGATCAGGGCAATTGCCTCAAAGCTGGCAATCATAAGGGTCTTGATGTGCATGGGCGCGGCTCTGCGAATTGTATTCTTTGTTTCGTTTCGCATGACCGCTGGGCGGGGCGATTGATATGCATCAAGGGCAGGGTCAAACTGCCACGTAAGGCTACCGTAATTATGCGCATACCTTCCAATATCTACAATGAGCGGAGCGATATATGACTACAGCCTCCGTCCTGCCCACAAAACACGTTAGCGCTTCGGTTGCTGACGGTGCGCTTGTGCTTAGCGGCCAGTTGCTAATCGACACAGTTGATCAGCTGTATGAGAAATTCGCAGAAGGTGTTGAACGGATTGATGTTGGATATCTGTCCCAAATGGACACTGCTGGCGCGTGGTTTCTGGTAGACTATCAAATGCGCGCCGCGCGAAATGGGGCACTGCTTGAAATCACCGGAGCGACGCAAGCGCAAACGCAGCTTATGGAAACCGTCGCGCGCAATATGCCTCCCGATGACAGACCGACGCACAAAGTTCTAACGCTTGCGGATAGGTTGGAGGCTTTCGGTCAAAAAGTCACACGCGGTTGGCATATGACGGTGGAGCTGATTTCATTTCTCGGGCAGGTAATCATTACTCTAGGTGGCATTTTGCGGCATCCAAGCCGCCTGCGCATGACCTCCGTTGTGCATCACTGTCAGGAGATTGGCGTCAGCGCTGTGCCCATCGTGGCGCTTATGGCGTTTCTGATCGGTGTCGTGCTGGCGTTTCAGGGGTCCGCCCAGCTGCGCCAGTTTGGTGCAGAGGTGTTCGTGGTCGATCTTATCGCGATTTCGATCCTGCGCGAACTGGGCATCTTATTGACGGCCATCATCGTAGCGGGGCGATCTGGTTCCGCTTTTACCGCGGCAATCGGTTCGATGAAAATGCGCGAAGAGATTGATGCGATGCGCACGCTTGGGCTTGATCCGGTGACAATTCTTGTCGTGCCACGTGTGCTGGCCCTTATGCTGATGTTGCCCGCTCTTGGTTTCATAGCGGATATTTCCGGATTGATTGGCGGCGCACTGATGTCGTGGATTGAACTCGGCGTGTCTCCTGCAGTTTTTCAGACACGGTTGGTCAGCAACACGGATGTCTGGCATTTCAGCGTGGGCATGATCAAAGCACCGTTCTTTGCCCTGATCATTGGCATCATCGGGTGCTATCAGGGTCTAAAAGTCGGTGGGAACGCGGAATCTCTGGGCCGTCTAACGTCTGCTTCCGTCGTGCTCTCTATCTTCATGGTGATCGTAGTCGACGCAATGTTCTCGATCTTTTTTGCAGTGGTAGGGGTGTGATGCAAGTCAAGGACGATCCTATTATCAGGGTGCGCGGTCTTGTGACCCGCTTTGGAACGCATACCGTGCATGACGGCCTTGATCTGGATGTGCAGCGGGGCGAGATCATTGGCGTGGTTGGTGGATCAGGCACCGGCAAATCGGTCCTGCTGCGTGCGATTGTCGGTTTGCTTGAACCGGACGCGGGGCAGATTGAGGTATTTGGTCAAAGCGTGCGCAATACATCAGATGCAGAAAATCGCGCTTTGCGCCGCAGGTGGGGCGTCATGTTTCAGGATGGCGCTCTGTTTTCGTCGCTTACCGTGCGCCAAAACGTTGAAGCACCGATGCGTGAACAGCTAGACCTTGAAGATACCCTGCGCGAAACCTTGGCTGGAATAAAAGTACGCATGGTAGGATTGCCTGAAAACGCGATGGCGAAGTATCCTTCCGAGTTGTCTGGCGGCATGCGCAAGCGGGCGGGATTTGCTCGGGCGATAGCAATGGACCCTGAGATTGTTTTTCTTGATGAACCAACGGCGGGTCTTGATCCCATCGGGGCGGCCGCATTTGACACATTGATCAAGCAGCTGCAGGCGGCGCTAGGTTTAACAGTTTTCCTTGTGACGCATGATCTGGACAGCCTGCATGCCATCTGTGACCGGGTTGCCGTTCTGGCGGACCGAAAGGTTCTGGCCGT
This sequence comes from uncultured Sulfitobacter sp., assembly GCF_947502895.1. Classification (GTDB taxonomy): domain Bacteria; phylum Pseudomonadota; class Alphaproteobacteria; order Rhodobacterales; family Rhodobacteraceae; genus Sulfitobacter. The sequence goes on along the minus strand of NZ_CANNBM010000008.1, from coordinate 44,310 downwards.
TGGAGCGATGGAGGAGATGTTGGCGGTCGATCACCCTTGGGTTCACGAATATTTTCACGGACCGCGTGCCCGTGCGGCGCAGTCATCGGCGAACGCGGGAGGGGCGCAGTAATGGAGACCCGCGCGAATTACATCCTGATCGGTATCTTCACGCTGGCCGCGATCCTTGGCACTCTAGGCTTTTTCATTTGGCTCGCCAGCGTGCAGGTGAACAAACAGTATCAAAGTTACGGCATCCTGTTCGAAGATGTCTCGGGCCTAGATCCTTCCGGTGACGTGCTTTTTAACGGCATTTCCGTGGGTCGCGTCATCGGCTTGCAAATCGCGGCGCAAGACCCCTCCAAAGTGTTCACCACAATCGAGATCGAAGGGGATACGCCTGTCCGTTCCGACACAATCGCGCAGTTGCAATCGCAAGGCGTGACAGGTGTCGCCTACATTTCACTCTCGGGGGGGACGCTAGCCGCCCCGCCGCTGGTCGCGGATGCAGACGGTTGGCTGATAATCCCGTCTAAACGCTCGACCGTACAAACACTTGTTCAAGATGCACCCGATCTTCTAAATGAGGCAACGCGCCTGTTGGAACAGTTTCAGGCGTTGACCGGACCCGAAAATCAGGCCTATGTCACCAACATCCTGCGCAATCTGGATGCGTCCTCCAGTAATCTAGATCAGGCGTTGAATGACTTTTCACAGATCACTGGAACAGTGCGCGAAGCGACGGTCCAGATCACTGATTTCACAGACCGCCTTGATACGATCGGGGCCTCTGTCACCACCACGCTTGAGCAGGCCAACGAAACGCTTGATGCTGCAACCGGAGCATTCGAGACCGCGGATGCGGCCCTTGCCGGATCGGTGACGGCAATAGACAGCGTCGAAGGCACCTTCGATCAGGCGCGGCAGATACTGAGTGCGCAGGTGCCGGATATTCTTGCGCAGATATCCGATATTGCAACACAAACGAATGCCGCAATTACCGATCTGCATGCGCGCTCTGGGGCCACGCTCGATGGTTTCACCAACACGGCTGGATTGCTCAATGCCCGACTGGCAGAATTGGAGAAAACGTTGCAAGAGGCCAGCACGGCGTTTCTGGCTGTGACGGATGCCTCCGATAGTTTTGATGTACTGGTCGATGGCGATGGAACCCTGCTTGTGTCTGAAGCCCGCGCGGTAATCGCCGACACACAGGACGCTATTGCAACAATTGATTCAGTGGTGCTGGATCAGGTTCCCGCAATCATGACGGACATCCGCACGGGGATTACCAAGGCTGGCGAAGCTGTTGACGACGTCGCTTCGAATCTGACCGGGCTTACCGATCGTTTCGATCCAATGGCGGTTGAAGCGCAGGAGGCCATCGCTTCAGCCAAAGCGTTGTTCATCAGCGCGCAAGGCAGCCTCGCGGCACTGGAACAAACCCTTGATGTCACCGAAAGCACGTTAGGCTCGGCCCAGACAACCTTTGATGCGGCAAGCAGAGTCTTGGATACCGATCTCGCCCCCATGATGACCGACATTCGTAGGGCGTCAGATGAGATCAGTCAGGCCATCTCGGACGTCGCCAAAGACATGCCGTCGATCACATCAGAGCTGCGTGCCTTAATCGCCCGAAGCGATACGGTGGCGCGTCAAATCCAGACCGCTGTTGCAGACAGCACACCTGGCATCGGTGACTTTGCCAACAAGGGCCTGCCCGAACTCACCCGCCTTGCATCTGAGGCGCGCACGCTGGTGAGTACGCTGGGCAGTCTCGTGCGCCGAATCGAACAGGACCCCGCGCGCTTTCTGCTTGATGGCCGCGTGCCCGAATACAGGAGATAGACAGATGTTAGACCTCACCCGTAGGACGCTATTGTTCGGCACAATGTGCAGCCTGAGCGGTTGCGGCACGCTCTCATCGCTGAGTGCTGCGTCAGAACCCCTAGATACCTATGATTTGCGCCCAGTACCGGGATCAACGAGAGGCGCGCGCAAATCCCGCACGCTTTTGGTGGCAAAGCCACAGGCCTCTGCAGCGCTGGCAACCGACCGGATCATGGTCAAACCTGACCCAGCCGCAATCACGTTTCTGCCTGATGCCCGCTGGAGCGATGAATTGCCCGCAATGCTGCAAGCCCTGTTGATCCGAAGCATATCCGAGACAGGCCGCGTAGCTTACGTGGGGCGCACAGATGCGGGGCCAGTCCCGGACAAGGCGCTATTGGTCCGATTGGATGCGTTCGAAGTGGTAGCACTGACGGGGGGCATGTTTGAAGTCCGTGTCGAAATTGACCTGACGATGGTCAATGATCGCGACCAAACGGTTGCTGCTTCAAGGCGATTTGCAAAGACCGAGGCGATTGCCACGGACCAGACACGCGATATTGTGACGGCTTTTCAGACGGTCATGGATACACTCTTGCCGCAGATGTCAGACTGGGCTGTTCGGCACGTCTAGGCTTGTGGCGAGATTGAGCACTATTCTTGAATGTCCTTTAGATAAGCAATCAGATCGGCAATCGGGCGGCTGGTCAAAATCGGCTGACCGCTGTCCATTTTGAGGGCTGTGTCGTCGCCCTCAAAGAACGGACCATAGATGGGCATGGGCGAGCCGTGGCTGACGAGCGGGTCACGTCCGTCTATTCGCGTAACAACCCGTTCCATAGGGAACCCGTCGTGCCGTTTGACTAAATCCCGCAGAGATGGCGGCTGCAAAAGCAGGGCAGGGGCCAGCGGGCCGTTTCCGCGCGCTTCAAGACCATGACAAACAGAGCAATGCATTTCATATAGCGAGGCACCGGCCTCTATGTCCTGAGCGATTGCCGCGTTTTGGCCTGCGAGCATAGCGAGTAGAATTGCGAAGGATTTTTTCATCGGGGGATCTCCGTTTGGCAAAGCGTATATATGCCCCGGTCGGGCAGGGCGCGTTGATCTAGCTCAATCGGTCGATTGGCTTCGCATGTGGGTCGCATTGATAAAACTCAAACCGTGCTTGGAAAGACATCCTAATCAGAAGCCATAATTTGGTTCTTCAGGAAGGAAAACAAAATGGTCTCACGTCGGACAGTGATCACCTCGGGCCTGTCTGTCGCGGCCATTGGCGCAGCTGGATATGCGACATGGCCAAAGCTTGACGGTTACAATGAAGAAGTTGCCCGTCAGCGGAGACTGTTGTCAGCAGACCCAGAGCGCCATGATTTGTTGCGCATGGCGACACTGGCGGCCAATGGGCACAACACCCAACCGTGGAAGTTTCGCTTGAACGATAACACAGTGACCATCCAGCCTGATTTTTCCCGACGTACCGAAGTTGTTGATCCTGACAACCATCATTTGTTCATCAGTCTTGGCTGCGCGGCGGAGAACCTGAATATTGCCGCGCAAGCGCGTGGTTGGAATGCGACAACGGCCACGAAAAGCACAGATATCGAAGTGATGTTGGAGAGTGCCGCGCCGTTGGAGACTGACCTTTATCAAGCGATCCCGTTGCGTCAATCAACACGCTCGCAATACGATGGCCAACCAGTTTCAGCCTCCGACATTGCCTTGCTCAAGGCCGCTACAGAGCAGGGCGGCGTATCAGTGTTGCTTCTCACCGAACCCAAAGCGCGTGAAGATATTCTGGAGTTTGTTGTCGAAGGCAACAGCGCGCAAATGGATGATCCGGCGTTTGTAGCTGAACTGCGCGATTGGATCAGGTTTACGCCAGATGAGGCCTTGCGCAGTGGTGATGGCCTTTTCGCTGCATGCTCGGGCAATCCAGTGGCCCCCGGATGGATCGCAGAGCGTCTATTTGGTCAATTCTTCAAGAATGACACCGAGAACGACAAATACAGCAGCCACATCAGGTCTTCTGCAGGGATTGCGATATTCATTGGCGATCAAGAAGATCCCGCTCATTGGATCAAGGTCGGACAGAGCTTTCAGCGCTTCGCATTGCAGGCAACGGTCCTTGGAATCCGAACTGCGCACATCAACCAGCCGATTGAAGTACCGCGATTGCGTGGGGAATTTGCGCGCTGGATGAACATGCCAGACGCACGGCCTGATTTGATCGTCCGGTTTGGCAGGGCACCCGCGCTGCCGATGTCGCTGCGGCGCCCTATCGAAAGTGTCATTGTGTGAGGCTTTCAAAGCCAAAGGGGAATTGACACGCATCAATCAATTCAGCGCGGGGGCTGGCACACTGACAGCATAGCGAAGGCTGAGGAATGCAAACGTGCCAGACTCAAAACCCACCAATATCGCGCTGCCCAAGGGGCTTCCCGTCAAGCGCTTGCGCGCATCCTGTGATCCTAAAACACTTGGCTTCGATACGACCGCCTCGTTGAAACCAGTGAAGGATTTGATTGGTCAGGGCCGCGCGATTGATGCGATCAGGCTGTCCGCGCGTATCGCCCACAAAGACTTTAATCTCTACGTACTGGGGCGCGAAGGTACAGGGCGACACACTGCCGTTGCAAAATTGTTGGCTGACGTTGCGGCCACCCGCCCAGTGCCTTGCGACTGGGTCTATGTGAATAACTTTGACGCCCCTCATAAACCTAATGCGATGAAACTTGCGCCCGGCTCAGCGGCGACATTAAAGCTGGCAATGCAGCAGCTGGTTAATGATCTGGCCAACGAAATACCGGCTTTCTTTGAATCCGAAGAGTACCAGACACAACGGCGTGCGATCGAAGAGGAACTTGGTCAAAAAAACGAGGAACCGATTGCCGAGTTTTCTGAACGTGCGCAGGCCGAGAATGTAGCGCTCCTTAGAACGCCGATGGGGTTCATGTTGTCTGCGATTGTCGATGGTAAGCCGGTGAAACCAGATGTGTACGAAGCACTATCTGTTGAGGAACGCGAAAAAATCGACGCCAAAATTGAAGCCCTGCAAGAGCAATTGGCGAGCATCCTGAAAAAGGCGCCGCTTTTAGAAAAGGAGCATCGGCAAAGGATCGAGGCTTTGCATGCAACAATGGCGGAACGTGCTGTTTCGATTAGAATAAAGGAAGTTGAACAGCAGTTCACAGCGTGTCCCGCGGTTTTGACCTATTTGGAACAGGCCCGCGTCGACATGATTTCAAATGCCGAGCTGTTTTTGGTGTCTACGGGCCAATCCGACAATGGCCCGTTTCCCGAAGTCATCCGTAAGTATCACCAAGATCCGCATTTCGCACGATATGCGGTGAACATCATGGTCTCGCATGGGCCCGGTCCGTCCTGCGCACCGATTGTGCGTGAAGACCTACCAACAGTTGATCATTTGACTGGGCGGATCGAGCATGTGTCCGAGATGGGAGCACTTTCCACAAACTTTACTCTTATCAAGCCGGGTGCGTTGCACCGTGCGAATGGTGGGTATTTGGTGTTGGACGCCCACCGTATTCTGTCAGAGCCTTACGCGTGGGACACGCTCAAACGCTGTCTGCAAAGTGGATCCATTTCGATCAGTTCATTGGCTGAACGGCTTAGTCTCTCCTCGACTGTCACGCTTGAGCCTGATCCAATTCCGCTGGATGTGCGTGTCGTCCTTGTCGGGGATCGGCGGATTCATATGTTGCTGGAACTTCTTGATCCTGAGTTCGCGCAGCTTTTCAAGGTGCAAGCCGACTTTGAAGATGACCTTCCGCGCACTGCTAAAAACACACGGGCATTGGCGCAGATTGTAGGTGGGTATGCGGCTAAGCATGGCATCAAGCCTCTGACAGCGGCGGCTGTTGCGACCCTTTTGGATCATGCAGTCCGGCTTGCTGATGATAGCACGAAACTGTCACTTGAGCTTGGCGCGCTTACAGATGTGATGCGAGAGGCGGATTTCTATGCAGCTGAACAGATGCGTGACCTTATCGGTGACGATGATGTCGTGAAAGCGATCCATGAGGCGAAACGCCGGGCCTCGCGGACTATGGAGCGCATGCAGGAAGCCGTAACACGCGAGACCATCTTGATTGATACCAAGGGCACATCAGTTGGCCAGATAAATGGTTTGGCTGTTGTCGGGATCGGTAAAAATTACTTTGGACGTCCCTCACGCATTACGGCGCGCGTGCGGATGGGCACAGGCAAACTGGTGGATATCGAACGCGAAGTTGAGCTGGGCGGCCCCCTGCATTCAAAAGGGGTACTGATCCTTGGCAGCTATATCGCGTCACACTTTGCGCTGGATGTTCCAATGTCGTTGCACGCCAGCCTTGTGTTCGAGCAAAGTTATGGCGGCATCGACGGAGACAGCGCATCATCGGCCGAGCTGTATACCCTGCTTTCTGCGCTGTCAGATGTACCTATCCGACAAGGCCTCGCAGTCACTGGGTCGGTAAACCAAAACGGCGAGGTACAGGCCATTGGCGGTGTAAATGAAAAGATCGAAGGGTTCTTTGACATCTGTGTCCCACGCGGCCTTACCGGTGAGCAGGGCGTTCTGATCCCTGCATCAAATGTCGATAACCTAATGTTGCGCCCTGATGTCGTAGAAGCCGCAAAGGCTGCAGATTTCCGTATCATTCCGATCAAGACAATTGATCAGGGCATTCAAGTGTTAACTGGGATAACCGCCGGTCGTCGGGGCAGGGGCGGCGCGTTCCCTGCAGCCAGTATTAATGGTCTGGTTGAAGCAAAATTGCGCAGCTTCGCTGAAACACGGCGCAGCTTTGCGTCTCAAAATAATGCGGACCATGATAAGGCGCTAGAAAAATGAGCCCTCAAAAGTCACCCCATCTGCGGATACTGGTTGGTGCGGGCTCTTACGTAGATGCCGCCGCTGCACTGCGCATTGTTGAGAAGTTAGCAGGCAGTTTTCAGGCAACACTTGGCGGTGTCTTGGTTGAGGAAGAGACGCTGGAGATATGCCAAATCCCCGACCAACGTATTGTTCAGGCCAGCGGGACAACGACTTTGGCCCCCAGCCTTAGGCAGATACGCATGCTAATAAACGCCGACGCACGTGCGTTCCAGCAATCACTTGAACGGATCGCTGCTCCAAACGCTGTGAATTGGATTTTTGCGCAAGAGAGAGGCGGGCTTGTTCGCACTTCGCTTCATACCGCCACTGGATGGGATCTTCTGATCATCGGGTATCGTCAAATGCATCAGGTGCCAGGAAAGATCGTGGTTCTCCAGAATGATGGCTCCTCCAACGAGGCAATAAATAACATCTCAAACCATTTGTCCGATCAGCTTTCCGTGCCAAGTGTCACGTTTAATGTCACGGACGGGCCTGATGAAAAAACAGCGCCGCCAGCGACCAATACCATTCAATTCCGTACCCTCAATGACAGCCTGAAGGTACTCACCCGAACAAACGCAGAGGCCGTCTTGGTTGATCTCAGGCGTGGCCCAGTTCAAAGCCAAAGCGATCTTACGCGTGTAATTGATGCTGCCCGGTGCCCTGTCATTGTGTTTGGCGCGTCCGAACGGCAGGCGCATTTGGAACACAACATGCACATGCCATCTGTATCGTAATATGAACTAGGAGTCTTGTGTCTGCTTGAGCTCGTTTCCTTGAGCACCTGCCAAGAAGCTGTAGTCAGGGCACGTACCTAGTTGGTCGCGGATTTTGGATGGATTCCAAGTAGTTTGCTACCTCAACCAGCTTGATCGGCACTAACGTGATCAAACCGTTCCCAGTATCGAATTCAACCATGTCATTGTCGAGAAATTCCTCGAAAATAGGCATGTCTTCGCGGGGGTTGGTGGCTTTTAGATAGCCGTCCAAAATAGACATGACCTCAAGCATCGGCCAGACACCATCTCGTCTTGCAGCAATCCTTGTCAGGTCTGCGGGTGGGGTACCCAAACCCGCGGCACGTATTCCGTCACCTCGGCCAGTGGCACCATGGCAAGAGACGCAATTTTTCTTGAACAAAAGTTCCCCTACGTTTTGGGCTTCAACCGAAGTTCCGACACCAAGAAAGAGAACGATAAACAGGAAGAACTTCATATGTAACCTACCATTTCAGCATTGTTTGAAGTTTGAGGGATTGGCCAACAGAGCATTTGCTTTCATATCTGTCCCAAGGTGCCTTTCAGATCTTTCTCTGAGCCTTTTAACTTTGAGATTTACGCGGCCTATCATCTGTCGGTAGGCAAGCGAGGAGCCAACATTCCAACCGCGCCGCCGCAATTCATGTTCTGCCGCTTTATGAATAGGCATATCGTTGATGAAATTATCAATGCGCCGCCATGCCCCTTCGATCTCCATTTTAATCCACGAGTGGGAAACGTTTTGAGGCATCAGCCAGTAGACGATCCCAGAAAACAAGCCGCGTTGAATATCCTTGCCGATCAAAGCGAAATGGATACGGGAGGGGATAAAACTTGCCCGACATAGCGCGAGAAGCTGCGTAGTTTTGGTGTCGCACTGGCCCATGCCAGTTTGGATCGTTTCAGATGACAGAACAAGGTCGCCTTTCTGGGGGAACCCAAGGGCTATTTCGTCGTGTACAAACAGAAAAAGGTGCTTTATCTTTTTACGGTCCGTTTTAGCCCGAGCCATCAAGTATTGTGCCTTCGCCTGAGTTACAGGGTGATCTGAATCTGCAAGTACCATTGGCAGGTCCATTCTGATTTAAAACTGTGTACAGATGCCAATATGCACTTCGGACGGCCGCACCTATTGATTCAAATCATATTGCACGCTTCGATCTCGATTAGACTCCTAGTGCGATGGATAACAATACCACTTACGTTTTTCGCACAACGGAAGAGAGGCCTTGTACCGTGACACGACACAAACACTGCTATGGTACCATGTTTCACGACAGTCTCCATTTTTCACGCAATGATACCATGCAGGGGAAGGTGTTCACCTTTGAGGTGGATAGTGCCGGATTGGCCCGTTCTAAGCGGAGCATTCAAACCGATATCGCCGAGTGGGATGACTGCGTTGCCTGTCCAGAGTTTGAGCATTGTTATAAGCTCTGCATGGCCAAATTGAGCTTGGAATCCGCAATCTCTGACAAATAATTCCCGCATTCGCCCGCACCTAAGATGCCAAAAAGGGTGCCTATTCGTTGAGAGATTTATTCATCTGGCTAAATGAGCAACTGCTACATATGCAATGGCTATCAGATTTGGTCAGATGGGTTCTGCAGGACGGTCTGGGTCTGGACATGACTACACGGTTCGCTGGCAGCATCCATTTTTCATCTATGATATCATAAAGATTTTATTATTGCTGTCTGTCCTGATCTTCTAGATTTCTTATATTCAAAGTTATTTCCCGCCCGAACGCACACCTCGTATTTTGGGACAGCGCCAAGGATTAGGCGCAAACACAATGGCAGCGCTTCTGGGAACCCTCGCACCTTTCTGCTCGTGCTCATCCATACCGTCCATGATCATGCTCAAGCGGGTCGTCATACTGCCCTTGCCAGCCATCTACTTGTTTGAAAAGAATACAGAATATGATCATTAAGATCTTAGAATCTGGCTGCAAAAAATGCTTGGTATTGGACGGTAATATCGAAGAAAATCACAGATAGTGTTGCCAAAGCGCGGTTTGGAATCATGTCAACGCCCGGTCCCGTTATGAATGGCCAAGTAGCCACTTCAGGGCATGTTTTGAACGCCTCTGAGATCGGCCAGTTACTTGCGCAAGGGTCTTGAGGAAAACTGAAGGCCGTAGCAGAGCTGCTCTGGATCGTTGACCCTTAGCAAGGAAAGTCACATAAGGTTTATTATGTTTTATAATCCGCTAAACGCTTAGGTTCTGGCGCGTTGCAGAGCAACGTGGCGGACAGCTTCGACCCCCTTGGGGTGTAAGGCAAATACAGAGGAGATTGGCCATTCGCTCAAACTCAAAGTGTCTCAGCAACAATAGCAATAACGAACAAATTTTGGGGTGATACTAAGAAAACAACTCTAGGTTCTAAAACAAAAAGTTGGAGACCAAACGAGGCGAAAGCTTCCATTTGCGCTTTCGCCGCTGCTTTGGAAGCCTCTTTTGCTACTCGCTGCGCATCATCAATGATCCGACGGGCTTTGTCCGAGTGAGAGCACGTAGGCGCGCAATCCCTTAAATAGCGATTGGCATCGCTTACCAAGCCAGATTTCTCAACGACTTCCCAAGATTTATCATCCTCAATCTTCTGAGCGGCTTTCGCAACGCGAATGAGGCGGTTTGCTGCATTCCGGTGCGCGCATCTTGGATTACAGCTGTCTAAATAGCTCTGAGCAGCTTTGATTGATCCTACTCTTTTAGCTTCTGCCCAAGCCTTATCGTCTTGGGCACTTTGAAATTTTCTAATTTTTGAAGTGGCTTCGTCTTTGTATGCACAGACTGAATTGCAGTCTTTGATGTAGTCTTTAAATGCCTCAGGACTGTTCTTTGTGGTGGCTAGAGACCATGCAAGCTGATCGTTTTCCCTGTTTCCTGAATTTGCGTTGTACTCTTCTGCCGCACAAATTTTCTCAACACCATCTTTGAACTTGGTGATCTCATTCTTTTGAGAGAAGTAATCGACACAATTTGACATGCCAACAGCAAGGCAGCTGAGGCCGCAACCTATTAAAAAACAAGCCATTTTGTCTTCTTGAGGCTGCTGTGCACAGGTGGCAGCACACGTTTCTACAACGGCTGCTGTGCCTGTATATTCTGAAAAGAGGTCAGTATATTTTTTCGCATAAACGATCCTGCCAGCTGCGCAGTTGAAGGTTTGAGCGAATGCGACGCTAGACATCATTAGTATCAATATGAAGCTGCATAAAAGGGTTTTGAGAAGTTGAAATTTTTTCAAATTAATCACGATTAATCTTTCGATTGTTCCAAGTATTAGCTGTTTTGATATGGATTCTTATCTGTCATTTCACGCCATGCATACCGCTTAAAATACGGTACGAGCTTTGATTTGATAGCGTTCGACATCTTGTTCATGATGATGATCTGCTCCCACTATTTCAACCCACTAACTTATTCGGAAACGCACCCCCACCTCCCCTACTGACTCCCCGCGTTCGTTCTTGGTGGTGTTGTCCGCCGTGCGTTGACCCGCCATATCGGAAACCAACTGCAAGACCTCCTGCACTTTGAGTGCGAAGAACTGCTTGATCGTGCAGTTGTCAAATATCGCGCAAAAACTGTCTCACCGTAAAGCTGCTCTGCGGCCATGTGGGCGCGGGTCTGCGTGAACAGCCACACCCGCAGCCCTGCCTCGCGATATTGGCTCATGAGGACGATCAGATCAGGACTATAACCGAGGGTGGCGCTTCATCGACTAGGAGCGTCACAGAACGTGCCGCCCCTGGTCTGCCGATAGCCAAGCCAAACACACCGATCAGCATGTTCATCCACGGCAGAGCGAGAGTTAGCTTGCCAGACGGTACCAGTAGATAAATCGTCAGGTTCTTTTTCTTGAGATCCGCTGCGTTGAGGCCGTTCTTTTTGACGTGCGCACCAAACGAAGTTGGGGGCGGATAGCCTGCCGTAGTCGATACGGACTCTCCGACAAATCGCGGTCCACCTTCTATCTGATTTATGGAAGGACCTCGCCAAAGCTCGGGAGTTGTTTGTATTTGGTGTTGGCGCGTGCTGCTGACCGATCGGGATGGTAACGGTACTGATTGCGCCGTTTTACATCGCGTCCCGTAGCCTGAATTTGGCCAACGGTTTTGGCGCTGGTCCAGAAATCATCACGGGCGGTACGGACAACGCCTTGATCCGCTTGCGTTCTGCTAAACTTGCAATGGGTGTGTCGTTACGCAGCATCAACCTCGGAGGCAAGCTTTAGCACGGCATCTCCATCATCCTGCTTGATGTAGAGCGCAGGGTCATCTTGTGTGCCGTTGCGGGTGACTTCATTGCCCTTGATCGTGCGCGTGGTCTTTTCTTCAAAGACCGATTGCACTTCACCTGACCCGTGGCCATTGCCCCACGACCATTTAACCTTATCCCCTTCGGAAAAGCTCGCCATCTTGCACCTCTGTATCTTGTAAAGCGGAAAAAAAACGCCCCCGCATATCTGGCGGAGGCGTTTGTCTGGATTATTTCTCGACCGCATCTTTCAAAGCGCCGGCTACACCGCCGTTGCCGTCTGCGTCTTCAACCGCATCCTGAATGTCCTTCTCCACAGTAGCATCACCTGCTGCATGATCGGCGTCCGCTTTTTCGCCGTGCTGGTCTTTCAGATCGTGATGCTGTTCGGATCCTTTGAATCCGATGACGGTTTCTTCACTGCTGTCGTTCTTCGGCTTTGGTGTCTGGGCAGTCATAGGTGCCTCCTTTGGCAAATTAACATTCCGCCTTTTCATGCGGCTTGGGGAAAGAACGTGCGCGGCGCGCAGTTGGTTCCATTACACGGCAGCGGCGAGCGGCTTTGCCCCGACAAATTCCCATGCTTGGGCCGCATCGCCCGCGTCAAAGGCCTTGGCCTCGACGGGAATGATCTTATCCATGAGGTTGATCATTTTCGCAGCCCTGTCCGGTGCGCCAACCACAGCATAGCGATGTACACGGCGCAGCGCGCGCAGGCGCGATGTAATGACATCCCCGTCCAGCATACTGTCCCAATCGCTGCCGGTGAAACCGGTCAGATCTAGCAGCATATTCACTTTGTCGGAGCGGTCGAATACGGCGTTCATGTGCTCGGCCATTGCCTCGGACGCATCATCGTCAATATGCCCGCTCACGCGAAAAGCGTGAACAGTTTGCGTATCGGTTGGAATCTCGGTGATCGGTCCTGACTTAAAGTGGGTCATATTGGTTCTCCTCTTTCATAACCCAACAAACCGACCCACCTTTGGGTTCCGGCGCCCTGCGCGCAAAAGCGGGTGGAACCTTTGACCGTGTTGGGCGGTTCTATCCACATTGATCTGTGGAGGGGCGACGCGTGCCGTCCAAATGCTGCTTCTCCAATCCCGAGGGTGCCCTGATGTCGACACGATCTGCCAGTCTGATGAGCATTCTGAAACGCATCGAGAATGCGCGAGGGGATGAACAGATAACAATCGGTGAAATTGTGAACCTGATCGGTCAGGTCAGTTTTGCACCACTTTTGATTGTGCCCGCCATTGCGCTGGTCACTCCACTAAGCGGCATACCTTTGTTTTCGGCCACCATGGGGATCATAATATTTCTCGTTTCGTCGCAAATGGTATTACGGCGTGAATATCTGTGGCTGCCGCAATGGGTCCTGCGGATCAGGGCAAACCGGCGATATGTAAAAACTGCCTTCGAGAAAATGCACCCACTGGTCAATTGGCTGGACCGGAGAACAGAAACGCGGCTTACCGTCCTGACGCACAAACCACTGGTGTTTGTGCCGCAACTCTTGTGCGTTCTGTCTGGCCTTGTTCTGCCGCTGATGGAGTTTATTCCGTTCTCGTCGTCGATGGTCGGGCTGTCCGTAGCTCTTTTGGGCATAGGTATTCTGGCGCGTGACGGCGCGGTCGTGTTCCTTGCGCTGGTGCCTTATGCATTGGTCGGGGGGTTGGTGTGGAAAGTGGTGGGCGCATAGCGCAGGCCGGCTTGTCACATCCTGACCCGCCTGCGCATACCCTAGCCTCGTTTCACATCTGCCGCCCTCGTGTGTGCGCCTTTCACATCCAGCTCCGCGCGCAGGAGCGCGAAGTTACGCTTGTTCGCCTTGAAGACCAAATCAAACAGATCACCGATGACCGGCACCGCCCCGATGGTAAAATCAAGTCCGGTATTGACCGCCATCCGGCCAATTGTGCGCTTGCGCGCCCCCAACGCATTGGCCCTGTAAATCAGATACACCGACGGGGCGAGTGTCGCCACATCCCCGACACCGGGGATCAAGCCGAGAAGGCTGTCCCAGCCAAAGCGCACAGGTGTTCCGGGAATGCGGTACTTTGCATCCAACAGGGTCGACAGTCGGTCTAGTTTCTCGATCTCGGACGTGGACATCGCGATTATTTCCGCGCCACGATATAGACCGCGTGAACTAGTCCAGGGATGTAGCCAAGAATGGTCAAGAGGATGTTGATCCAGAAATGTTTGCCAATTCCCACCTGTAGAAAAACACCGAGGGGCGGGATGATGACGGAAAGGATGATGCGGATAATGTCCATTGAAGTAGGCCTTTTTTCGTTTTGGGTGATGTAACTGAGAGCCCAACGCCGTGAGGTCCGACTTGGTTGCGAAACTAATGGAAGTGGTTTGACGAACGCATGCAGGCACCGCGCTGCTTGCCGTAAATCGATGGGCCTGTCAGAACGGAGCAGCTAGGAAAACATTGGCCGCTGCCTATTTTCTGGACATCAAATGCCTGCGACATAGTTACCCTATTAACTTCACGTGCAATAGATGGATCATCATAATGACAGAAACAGTCGAAGAGCTGCGGGCCGAAATCGTGCGGCTGAAGCAAGAATTGGCCACTGTCATTCTAGAAAAAGCTGAGACAGTCTCCAAGGTCGAGACATCGCTAGACAAACTCACCTATTTTGAAGCCATGCTAGAGACGATCCCTATCGGTATCATTTTGGCCGATGCACCCAGTGGCCGGATCACCGCCGGTAATTCGCGCGCCGAAGAAATGGTCAGACATGCGATCTATAATTCCGAAGATGTCCATTCTTATGGGGAATGGGTCTCTTTCCATGAAAATGGCCAAAAAGTTCAGAGCCATGAATACCCATTGGCAAAAGTAGTTGGCGAAGGTCACGACCACTCCGAACTTGACGTGCATTACCAACGCGGCGATGGCACACGCTTTTGGATGCGCATCATATGTCGCGCTGTCCGGCGCAGTGACGGAACCATGCGCGGCGCTACTGTGGCCATCGTGGATATCGACAACGAGCGTGATCTAATGGCGCAACAGGACGTCCTGATTGCAGAGCTTAATCACCGCGTCAAAAACGCCTTTACCGTTGTCAAATCCATCGTGAGCCAGTCTTTGCGCGGCACTGACACCGATGCCGGCGCGCGCGAGACTATTGATAACCGCCTTGACGCATATGCCAAGGCGCATTCACAGCTGATCGGTAACCGCTGGGACCGCGCGTCTATCGGAAAAATCGCCGAAGATACAATCGCCCAGATCGCAGGCGGTCGGATCAGAATGGAAGGGCCAGAGATCGAAGTGCCCTCGCGCATCGCCATGGCCCTGTCCATGGCCTTTTACGAACTGGCCACCAACGCCGTGAAACATGGCAGCCTGTCAGACACTGAAGGCCGCGTTGAACTGTCGTGGAGTTACACCCCTGCTGAGAAAGATAAAATTCGTCTGTCATGGGTGGAACTTGATGGCATCTCACCTGTTCCTCCTAAGACGAAAGGGTTTGGATCAAAGATTACAAACCAGATACTTGCTGCCGAAACCTTTGGTAAGGTAGCAATCGACTACCCCGAGGCAGGCTTCACATGGAGTCTTGAGATGCCACTCGAAACAAAGGAATGAACAGATATGTCCCCCGAGCCAAAGCGAATATTCATTGTCGATGACGAAGCACTGATCGCGTTTGAAATGGCGGATACGCTGGAGGATTTGGGGTTTGAGGTTGTCGGCCCGTCCATGCATCTGGACGATGCGCTAGATCTCGCACAGGAGGAAGAATTTGACGTGGCTTGCCTTGATGTGAACCTCGGCAAGGGCAAGACTTCGGAACCTATTGCCCGCATCCTGCGCGAGCGCGGTATCCCCTATGTCTACATCACCGCTTATGAGCCAAGCCAGATCAAGTTTCTCCAGAACGAGGACACGGTTGTACGCAAGCCGGTCTCGATGAAAGAGCTAAAGGACGCCCTGCTCGCCAGCTGAACCGTTTTTAGGGTGTTTCAATAAAAAAGCGGCCCCTTTCGTGGGCCGCTTTCTTTGTGTCGATCTGACAAGTGTGCGGGGTGCTAAGCCGCCGCTTTGTTCACACCACCCGTCGCAATTTTTGTCATGATGCGGTCACCGTCATAGGTGTTGTCAAGACACTCCTGCAAGATCGCGCCATCCTCGTCCTGTTCCAAACGGTTGGCAAAGGCTACCAGACAGCCATAGCCAGCAAGCGCATAGTGTACCATGCGCTGGTACTGGGTGATGATCATCGCGTCGCGCACATCGTCGGCGCCAAACTCTGCGTCCAGCACATGCGCGTGGGCCTCTTTCACAAGCCCCTCCATCCCTTTACAGTGCTCACCATCGGGGTTGATGTCATGGCGGTTGCAAATCTCTGCCACTTTCTCCATCCCTTCACTGATGCCATTGGCACCACGGATCAATGCCTCGGAAAGCTCTTTGTCAGTCGCGGCGCGGCCCAGTTGGGTCACTGCATCCAGCGATTGTTTATTAGCGCTCCACAGATCCTGAAGTTGGTCGTGATACACGTCTTTGAGTGATTGCATGGTCATGGTTGCGTCCTCTCTCTTTTTTCCTACATTCGTTATATCAACAGGGCAGACCCCAACTCGTTCCTGAAAATCGGCAATTTCTTTTTCCATGCGAATATGATGGGGTGGCGCGCAGAAACACCGCCAGCGTGTGCAGCTTCGGGGCTCCAACGCTTGTTAAGGATTGATCATGGCCGATTTCCTCGCACTGTTTAAAGTTGAATACGCGCAGGCGGATTGGCTCTGGCGTCTTGTGTGCGCGCTTGTCGCCGGTGCGATCCTCGGCCTGGACCGCGAGGTGCGTCACCGCCGGATCGGCATACGCACGTATATGATGGTCTCGCTGGGCGCTGCGATATTCACAGTAGTCGCAATCGAAATGGCGGTTGATATGGGGGCGGCGGGCCTCTCTGCCGATCCATCGCGCGTTATTCAAGGCCTTGTGGGCGGCTTGGGCTTTCTGGGGGCGGGCGCAATCATTCAAGGCGACAAAAGCGTGGGCGGCATGGCCACAGCCGCGAGCCTTTGGGTCGCGGGCGCTGTCGGTCTGGCGGCGGGCCTTGGCTATGCGACACTGGCTCTGGTCGCAGCTGCACTGGCGGCCAGCGTGCTGTGGATCAGCCACTTTATGGAACATCGCGGCGCGGATGACCGCCCCGATGCCAACCGCACGGCCGATGAATAGATCTTTTCGGCGGGCTTGCTATTTACTGGCAAGTCTCAGGAATAGATGCGCCATACAGCAGACAAAAAATATCGCAATCGCACCCAAATACCGCTCATAGATGCCGTCGATACCATCGGGCAGAAAAAAGAAAACGGGCGCAGAGACGGTCCATACCACGGCAATGGCAATAAACACGGGACGGTAGATGTCCGAAATCCGCTTTGCCCCATCCATCATTAACAGTGGCAGCGCCATCAAAAGCGCCCCGATCGCATAAACCAGATAACGGTGTATCACGATGCCCTCGTTATCGGAATCGCCATACTCGTTCCGCGCCCCCACAAGGAATACGATCAACCCCAGCACCGCAAACCCTACGACCCCGACACTCCACCGCTTGCCACCAAGGTGCAGATGCGCGCTTAAAAGCGCGATAGAAATCAACGCGCCCGAGAATGCGTAAATGCCAATGTCTACGATAAATTCGTACTTCCCTGCGCCCAGATCGCTGATCGTGTCGGCCATCCAGTCATGGTCCGGCACAATAAAGTCCGCGATAAAGATCGATGTGACAAAGGCAGCGCAGCCCAGAATGGCGTAAATCCCCAACACACGGATTAACGTGCTTCTACATTCCATCTCAAGATCTTTCATAGCCAACCCTGCCTGCGTGAGTGTTACTGGCCAACCCTGCCCCCCAAGAGATTGTTCCGGTCCTGCCTGTCAAAACGGCAAAAAGATCAAAGCCCACGTCAATGGATTCCATGGGCAAACGATTGAATCACGACGCGCACGCTAACGACAAATCCGACGGTTTGTTCCAGCAAAAATCAAATATTCTTTTTGGAACGGATGGGCGGAAATGCCGTTGTGAGAGTGATGCTGCTGCACGGTAGCAGCCAAAAACCAAATAGGAGAATATCAATGAAAAACCTTCTTGCAACAACAGCAACCGCAATCATCCTCAGCACAGCCGCGTATGCGGATGGCCACACTGCAGCCTTCTCGGACATGACATTCGATGCTGCGCAGAACCTGAACGCGTCCGATGTGATTGGCATGCGTGTCTACGCCTCAGAGGCGAGCATCGAAGGCACCTTTGCCGCAGGTGACGAGAAGAACTGGGACGACATTGGCGAAATCAATGAAATCGTCCTCACACGTGACGGCGATGTACAATCAGTCATCGTAGGCGTCGGCGGTTTTGTCGGCATCGGTGAGAAAGACGTAGCAATCAATATGGACCAGTTGCAGTTCGTATCCGAAGAAGGCGAAACCGATGACTTCTTCCTCGTGGTCAAAGCCTCTGCCGTCGGCGTGAAGGAAGCGCCGGAATACAAGAGCAACACAACGAACGCAGCCATGGAGACAGACACTGCAATGACAGCAGCGCCCATGATGAAGCGCGATGGCTATGAGAATGTCACCAACGAGGATTTCAACTCCGAAGATCTTACTGGCGCACGTGTCTACAGCGCCACGGATGAGGACATCGGCGAAATCTCCGAGCTCATCATGAACACCGAAGGCAAGATTGACGCAGCAATCATCGACGTAGGCGGCTTTCTTGGCCTCGGCGAAAAGCCGGTATCGGTGAGCATGGACAAGCTCGATATCCTCCGCTCCACCGATGACAAAATGTTGCGCGTCCACATCAACGCCACCCAGGAAGAGCTGGAAGCGCAGCCAGAATACGAAGGCTAAACTCCCGCATTTTCCGTAAAGGATTAGCCTCACTTCTCCGCCCTCCCTCGATCATCGGGGGAGGGCGTTTTCATATCGCACTGCCAAAGGAATATCCCAATGATCTTCGAGACCCTCCCCTACCCCGAAGTCTGGCGCGGTCTGGTGCTGGGCGCTGTCTCGCTGGTGTGGATCATTTTTATGGTGCGCATTGTCGGGCTTAGATCATTTTCGAAAATGACCAGCTTCGACTTTGTCGTGACGGTCGCGCTTGGCTCACTTCTTGCAGGGGCGGCGCAGGCCACAAAATCAAGCGGCTTTGTACAGGCGCTGGTGGCCATCACCACACTTATGGGCCTGCAATTCCTCGCCGCACTGGCGCGCCGCAAATCGGCGTACATCGAAGACATCATCGGCAATACCCCCGTGATCTTGATGGAAAACGGTATTATTTCCGATGCGGCCCTCTGTGCGACCCGCGTCAGTCGCAGCGACCTGATCGCAAAACTGCGCGAGGCAAACGCCATAGACCCAGACATCAGCAAGACCGTGGTGCTTGAGGCGACGGGCGACATTTCCGTACTCCACGGCAAGGACATCGACAGCAGCCTTCTGACAGGATTGCGCCGTTATTAGGGAACCATTGCGGGGCGGTTGTGGTTTGTCCTGCAACGGCCTGTTTCATCATTTGGCCTAATTTAATTTCACAGGATTGGATCAATATGTCTCGTGGTCGTACTGCCGAAACCCCCGCACAGCTCCCCGCCCAAGGCTGGAAAGACATCGCCTTCCGCGTCAAAGACGAAGTCGCCGCAGACCGCGTGGGATTGATCGCCGCAGGTGTGGCATTCTACGGCTTTCTCGCAATTTTTCCTGCCATCGCGGCTGTCATGGCTGTGAGCGGACTGTTCATCGATCCTTCCCAAGTCACGACGCAGATACAAAGCCTGTCAAACCTTCTACCACAGGATATCATCGACATCGTCATAACGCAGGCGCGGTCTGTCACAGGCTCCGACAGTGGTGGCCTCGGCCTGACTGCACTACTCGGCGTGCTGATCGCGCTATACTCCGCCTCCAAGGGCATGGCGAGCTTGATGGACGGGATCAACGTTGCCTACGATGAGGAAGAAAAGCGCGGCTTTATCAAACTCAAGCTTGTTACCTTTGCGCTGACGCTGTTCTTGGTGTTCGGCCTGCTGATCTCGCTCGGGGTGACCCTTGGCCTGCCAGCAGTTTTGTCCTTTGTCGATCTCGGCAGTTCGATCGAGCCCCTTGTGTTGATCCTGTCCTTCGCCACCATCGCCCTGCTCACCGTCCTCGGTCTGTCAGTGCTGTACCGCTATGGTCCCAGCCGCGACGCGCCAGAGTGGTCCTGGGCCTCGGTCGGGGCGGTTGTGGGCTGTACTCTCTGGCTCTTCGGGTCAGTAGGGTTCGCGTATTACGTCAAATCCTTCGGTTCCTATAACGAAAGCTTCGGCTCGCTCGCTGGTGTCGTCATCATGCTCACATGGTTGTGGCTGTCAGCATTTATCATCCTTTTGGGGGCCGAACTGAATGCAGAGATGGAAGCGCAGACGCGCCGCGACACAACCCAAGGCCGGGATTTACCCATGGGATCGCGCGATGCGGAAAAGGCCGACACCCTCGGTGAGGCAACTAAATAACCCCATTACGCCGATTTCAGGGAACTGATCGCACGCAGTAGCCGTTAACCCAGTAACAAAGGAGATTAAATTATGACAACTTCAAAATCGACAACCCGTAAAGCCAAACCAGCAAATCCCGCACAGGCCAAAACCGGCGATACAGACCCAAAATACGTGGGCGAAGACACACTGAACGCGAAGTCCGCCAACGCCGCGCAAGCCGCAGCGGAGCGCGTGAAAGATGCGATCCCCTCTTTCGACGAGATGGCAGATACCCTACGCGACCGCACCAACATCGATTTTCAGAATATGGCAGATGATGCCGCGACCTTCGTACGGCGCAACCCCGCCGCATCGCTCGCTGCTGCTGCAGGTATCGGTATTCTGATCGGCGTATTGGCCACCAAACGCTCGTAACTCTCTAGCTGAAGAAAGGATATTCTCATGCCGACACATGATGATCTGACACAAGACGTCAAGACCAAGGCACACGACTTGGGCAACAACGCAAAAGAAGCGATCTATTCTGAAGCGGAGCGTAAGACAGAACAGTTGCGCGATGCTGCAGCCGAAAAGGTAACGAATGCAACCAACGCCGCAGATGCCGCCGCGAATGAGTTCGGCAGCGACAGTCTGCAGGCGCGGGCCGCACACCAGATCGCGGATCAGGTGGAAGGTTTGGCCAGCCGCCTGCGCACAGTTGACCTGAACACAGCCACCCGCGACGTGAGCAATTTCGCCCGCCAGCATCCCGCCTTGTTTATCGGCGGCGCTGCACTTCTGGGTTTTGCCGCCACACGCTTTCTCAAGGCCCGCGATCCTGCACGTGTCGACTATGACAACGCAGCCAGAGATCCGTGGAGCGCACAAGGTACGCCAATTGCTACAACGCGAGGTTTCGATGTCCCATCCTGACCCAAGACAAGCGCCGACCCTTCTTGTAGATACACTGCGCAATTTCGCAAACCTCATGCAGACCGAGCTACAGCTGGCCAAGGCCGAGATCGCCAATAATGTGTCCCGCGCCGGTGCTGGTATTGCGATGATGGTTGTTGCCGCCATTCTGGCGCTGACGGGCCTCAACGTGCTGGCTGGCGCGCTGGTTGCCTATATTGCAACGACAGGCTTATCCGCTGGAACGGCGGCGCTGATCGTTGGCGGTGGTGTTCTGATCGTAGCAGTTATCCTTGTGCTGGTGGGGAAGTCCCGCCTGTCCGCCGCCGCGCTTGAGCCAACGCGAACGCTCAACAACCTGCAACGCGATGCAGCCACCGTCAAAGGAGCGACAAATGTCTGAGTACAAAGCAATTGAACGCACCGCAGCCGCAGAGCGACAGGAACTGGCTGCTTCACTTGATGCGCTGTCTAGCGCGGTAAACCCCGAGAACATTCAGAACCATGCGACCATGCTTGCCGAAACATACGGCGGTGACATCGGACGTCAGGCATGGGGCGCAGCAAAGCAGAACCCCGCCGCCTTCGCACTGGTGGGTGTTGGCATCGGTTTGTTACTGACCGGCACAGGCACCCGTCCCGAAACACGCCGCCCGACGCCCACACTGGTTCCAACCGAAGACGCCTATGTCGGATTTGACGCGCGTGTCGCAGCCGCAGACGACGAGATCAAACAGGAGTACACAGGAATGATGCAGGAAGATGATACACCTCGCGCAGCATGGTTGCGCACCAAGCTGAATGACGGTCTTGATACCCTGTCACCTGCTGCGCGGACACGCGTGATCGCCGCGCGAGAAGCCGTCGTGGATGCACAGGAAAAGGTCGAGGCCCAGACCCGCGCTGCTGTGCAAAAGTCGCAGACCTTTATGCATGATCAGCCGCTCGCCGTTGGCGCACTTGCTCTAGGTCTGGGTGCATTGGTCGGCGCGCTTTTACCGTCCACCCGTCGTGAAGACGATCTGCTGGGCGAGCACCGCGACGCCGCAATGGCCCGCGCCCGCGCGACCCTGCAGGACGAAGTAAACAAAGCCCACGCCGCAGCAAAATCCACGCTGCAAGGCGAGACCCAATCCGCAGGCTAGGCGGTCTGGCACGACCAAAACACGCAAGGCGCGTCTCATTAAAATGAGGCGCGCCTTTTTGCCTTTCAGACAGTACAGGCAAAGCCCCTTCCACGAAAAAGCCGCGCAGCCTATGCAAGACATGCGGCGAAAGTGGCCGCTATAAAACTGCTTGGCTTTCATGCAGCGAGGTAATCACTTCATCGCCGATCTTGGCTAGTATCTCCACACTATTCGCGTCCAAAAGCACAGCTCACGCTGTGAGCTTTAAATTTACCCTTCGTCCAAGTCTGCTCATGCTTCGAGGTGCAGAACACCTTGTCCTCGAAATGACTGGCCTGTGGTTCTGTCTGCGTCGCAAGGCAAATGCCAAGGGCCAGCTGCCCCACAGACATGTTCAGGATAGTGACAAGGCAACCGAATGTGTCCCGCTCACTGATAGCGCCGCACGACAGGCCGACCGCCCCGAAGGCATCGCAGATCTGGAACAGCAGATTAATTAAGGCAGCGGTAAAGATCAGCGACACAGGGAAAGGCCCCGTCAGCCCTGAAAGGATCACCAAGGCCGTCAGCCCCCGCACGACCAGCGCCGACTATTGTTGGGGTCGGCAATGACGGCAAGCCCCACCTCGCCCATTCCATCATCTCCGTGGCATAAGCGATCAGCGCCTGCGCCACTTCCACGGCTTGGGCTATGACGCCCCCACCGGCGAGATCATCGCCACACCGCGCGACGGCGTTGCCAAAGGGGCCAAACCCGATATCGCAAACGAGCGCGAATACGGGGCATCAGCGACATCCTCGGTGTGCCACGAAACTGACGTGAATTGGTCCCTAGTCCGTTGCCGGCAGGGATGCTGGTCCCTGCGGGCAATGAGTAGTTCGCGCTAGTCCGCCTTCGGGCTCTGAAGGGGTAGCGGCTCTTTGAACGTGAGTGTTCTATAGGGGAAGGGAATTTCAATGCCTGCATTGTCCAGCGCACGTTTGATCCCCGCAACCACCTGATCGCGGGAGCGACGCACGTCCGCAGGCGTTGAGCCTGCCCACCACGTCACCTCGAAATTCACAGATGAATCTCCGAACTCGTTTGCAAATACCTGAACGGGGCCCGCGTCCTGCTGGACGGTTTCACAGGCGGTGATGGCATCGCTTATTACATCTCTCGCGGCATCGACATCGGTGTCATAGGACACGCCACAGATGATGCGGATGCGTCTGTGATCCTTGTCCGTGCGGATCACGACGGGATTCTTGAACAGGATAGAGTTGGGGACAATTATCAACTGCCCGTCTGTCTGCCGGATATGGCTTTCGCGGATCGCGATGTGTTTCACCTCGCCTTCGATCCCCTCACATTCGATATGATCACCAATCCGCATTTCGCGTCTGAACAGAATGATGATCCCCGCAAGGAAATTTTCGAACACATCCTTAAAGGCAAAACCGATTGCGACCGATCCGATGCCAAGGCCCGTCAGGATACTGGCAGGCGTTAGCCCGGGAAACAGGATCACCGCCGCGATCATAATACCTGTCGTCCATATCACGATAGAGAATAGCAGGATCAACAGTTCCTTGAGGCTCTGTCGCAGCCGCATACGGCCCAGCACACGCTGCATCAGCATCTTGCCCAGCTTGTTCAGCAACGCGACAATAATAACGACCGCAAGTGCGACAACGGCCTGAGGCAATAACTCAATCGCAGCCCGTGCCATTCCGCGCAACTGGTCTGCTAAAATCTCGACTGGCTCCAACTCGTATCTCCTCTGACTCCGAAACCAACGACGCTCGGACCAAAGGGTTCCACAAAAAATTGCACAGCCTGCCGTGGCGTTCTCAGGGCCGCCTTGCCCGCCGCTCTCCCAGCATCAGCATCGCAGGCGTCAGCACCAGCGTCAGCACTGTGGCAACCACCAGCCCCCCTGCAATCGCCGAGGACAGCTCGGTCCACCATTGTGTTGAAGGTGCGCCATAGACAATCTCGCGCGTGAAAAAATTGAGGTTCAACCCGATCACCATGGGCATCAATCCGAGGGCAGTGGTGACAGAGGTCAGTACCACAGGCCGCAATCGCTGCGCGCCTGTACGCAAAGCCGCCTCTAGCGGCGCTTGCCCGCTACGCCTGAGATCGTTGAACGTGTCGATCAGCACAATGTTGTTGTTCACCACAATGCCCGCTAGCGCGATCACCCCGATGCCCCCCATCACAATGCCAAACGGCCGCCCCGTGACCAACAGCCCCAACAGAACCCCCGCGACAGAGAAAATAATCGCGCTCATTACGATGAAAGCCTGAAAGAAACTGTTGAACTGCAACACCAGTATAACGAACATCAAAAAGATAGCTGTGGCGAAAGCGCCGATCAGGAAATTCATGCTCTCGGCCTGATCCTCCGCTTCGCCCGCGAAAGAGAATTCGACCCCCTCGGGCAGATCACCCTCATTGAGCGCAGCGGTCAGCGCATTCACCGCATCATTGACCAATACCCCTGCTGCAACATTCGCCTCGATCGTAGTGACACGTTTTTCGTCTATGCGTCGGATGATGCCTGTGCGCTCCGACGGGACAAAGGTTACGAAGTTTGAAATGGGGACCAACCCTGCTTCGGTCGGCACCCGCAGGCCTGCCAGTTCTGCCAATGACCGCTCTTCGCGCGGAAAGCGCACACGGATGTCCAGCAACCCGTCGAAGTCATCGGGGCGGTAGTCGGCTACTGTGATGCCCTGGGTCAACAGCTGAACCGCCTGCCCCAACAGACTGACATCCGCACCAAACCGTGCCGCCTCTGCACGGTTGACAAGGATAGACACCTCCACCCCCGGGACAGGGCGGGTATCGGTCACATCTGTGAAACTGCCCATACGGTCCATGACATCGCGAATCTGCGCTACTGCATCTGCCTGCACATCCGGATTGCGCGCCGTGATACGCAGGTTCACAGGCTTGCCCGTGGTGGGGCCACCGCTTTCGGTCTGCACCTGCACGTCAATGCCTGCGATATCGGCCACGCTTTTGCGTATGTCCACGCCGATTTCGGCAGCGGTGCGGCGCCTGTCCCAGTCGGTCAGTTCCAACTGCAGCGTACCGATGGTTTCCTCGTCGCCCTGCCCCGCGCTCATGGTGGAGCGGGCATAAATGCTCGCTATCTCGTCATAATCCAGCAGACGGTCCTCGACCACGCGCACCAGCGCATCGCGCTCGAAGATCGAGAAATTGTCGCGCGCACGGACTTGAACCTGCATAAATTCCGGCTCTACGCTGGGAAAGAAGGTGACACCCTTCCCAAACTGCCCGTAGGCGGCAAAACACCCCAGCAACAGCGCCAGTGCCAGCAAGACGGTCGCCGCAGGGCGCAGAATGGCCCATTCCAACAGCCGCACATAAGCGCCCGTGATCCCGCCCATGTTGCGCGGATCACCAATTTCGGCGGCATGCATCTTGGCCTTGGCTTTGGCCGATTGCGGCTGTCGCTTCCCGATCAGGCCGCCCACAACCGGAATGAAAATCAGCGCCATGAACAACGATGCGGTCAGCGTAACAATCACTGTGATCGGCAGATATTTCATAAACTCACCCACCATCCCCGACCAGAACAGAAGCGGGAAGAACACAGACAGCGTTGTCGCAGTCGAAGCAATGATCGGCCACGCCATTCGCTTGGCCGCGAACGCATAGGCATCGCGTGCTGATGCACCTTCCTGTAACTTCCGGTCTGCCAGTTCTGTGGTGACAATTGCCCCGTCCACCAGCATCCCCACCACAAGGATTAGGGCAAACAGAACAATGATATTCATCGAATACCCCATTGCCCAAATCGCAATGATCCCTGCAAAAAACGCGCCCGGAATCGAGAGGCCGACCAGCACGGCAGAGCGCAGCCCAAGCGCAAGCACGATCACAATCATCACAAGGATCACGGCTGCAATCACATTCGCCTCCAGATCACTGAGAAATGTTTTCACTTGCTCGGACTGGTCCTGAAGATAGGTGATTTCGATATTCTCTGGCCAGTCGGCCTCAAGCTCGGCCACCAGCGCGCGCACCGCATCCACAGTCTCGATCACATTCGCGCCCGAGCGTTTTTTGATCTCCAGCGCGAGAGCTGGCTGGCCGTTAATCCGTGCAAACGATGTAGGGTCCTCAAACGCTCTGCGGATCGTGGCAATATCGCCAAAGGTAACCACCGCGTTGCCCCGCACTTTGACGGGCATGGCCATCACATCCTCAAGGCTTTCGATCAGGCCCGGTACCTTGAGAACGATCCGCCCTGCCCCCGTCTCGATAGCCCCGGCAGCAATTAAACGGTTGTTCCGCTGGACCTGTCCGATCAGCTCGTCAAAGGACAGGTTATAGGTCTGGAACACCGTGGGGTCGATCAGGACCTCCAGAAACTCGAACCGTTGCCCGCCGATATCTACCTCCAGAACACCGGGCAGACCTTCAATTTCTTCTTGCAGGGTTTCGGCTAGATCGTTCAGCGCGCGTTCCGGTACAGGGCCGGAAAGGATCGCCGTGATAATCGGGAACAGGGCGAGGTTGATCTCGGTAATGGTGACGTCATAGGCATCTTCGGGCAAGTCACTTTCGGCGCGGTCCACCGCATCGCGTACCTTGTCCAACGCCTCGGTGTTGTCACCACCTGGACTAAACTCAAGCTGGAGGCTGACGAACCCTTCAGCCGCGTCCGATTTAAGGCTTTCCAACCCCTCGATCGAGCCGAATTCCCTTTCCAGCGGCTCCAGCAACAAACGCTCCGCATCCCCCGGGCTGATACCGTCCAGCCCTGTCGAGACATAGAACAACGGCAGCGGCACTTCGGGGTTAGCTTCTTTGGGGATGGCGGAATAGGCATAGACCCCTACTGCCAATATCATAAAAAGCGCCATAACGACCACGCGCGACCGTGAAAACGCAGCGTTGATGATGCTATTCATCGCCCGTCACCTCAAGGCCGGGCGCTACAGTCTCACCAGCGTTCACAAACCCCTGCCCCACTGTGATGACCCGTACAACATCGGGCAGGCCCGTCACCCAGATGCCGTCAATCTGCGCCTTTGCAACCTCGATCGGGAAAAAGACAACGACATCGTTCTCATCCACCGTTTTCACGCCCAGCGTTCCCTCCGTGTCCAGCGACACAATTGAGGACGATACGAAATGGGCGGTCACATCATTTGTGGGGATAGTCACCTCGGCCGAAATGCCTGCAGGGATCGCCCCGTTTTCATTTTGCACCTCGATCTCGGCAAGGAAAGTGCGCGTCTCTGAGGCCGCAGAGGTGCCGACAAATGTCACGGTGCCCTCGCGCTCTTCTCCTGTGATGAAGGCAACACGCGCAGGCTGACCCGCCGCCAAACGGGTCAGCGATTGCTGCGGCACCTGAATGGCAATGGTCAGCGGCGTATTATCCACCAGCCGCCCTACGTTCGACCCCGAGGAAACAAACTCGCCTGCGTTCAAATCCAGCGTTTCGATCCGCCCTGCAAAAGGGGCCGTGATCGTCAGCGCCTTTGCCGCCTGCCTCACCGCAATGACCTGTGATTGCGCCGCGGCCAGCGTAGCGCGTGCCTGCGACACACGGTCGGCGGTGGCGACCCCGCGTTCCAGCAGGCTTTCGGCGTTGTCAAATTCCCGTTGCGCACGGGCAAGCTCTTCGGTGGCGCGCACGGCGTCGGCCTCGTTGCTGGCAGGATCGAACCGCGCGATCACGTCACCCGCTGCTACGTTCTGGCCTTTTACGACAGACACCTCTTCGATGCTTCCCGATGTTTCGGCCCGCAGCATCGTGTCACGGTCGGGCAGGGCCTGCCCTTCGGCGCGATAAAACTGCGTAACCGATTGCGCCATTGATTCCGTGACTGCCACTGCAACAGGCTGTGGTGCCTCACGCGTGATCTCTGGCACTACCTCTTCGGAAGGAAAAATAAACCCGCTGCCCATCCAGCCTACAATGCAAATCACAAGCGCGGCAGCGATCCAGGTAGAGCGCGACGCACCGTCATCCCCCTCAAAGCGCAAGGTCTGTGGCGCGGATTTCTCCGCAGGCGCGGTCTTTGGGCTGTCGTTTGTCATGGGATGGTCCTTTGGCACTGCGGATGGCGGCCTCGATGGTTGACGGTCACTACCACCCTCAACAGTCATGCCACAACCGTTAGGTATTTCGCCCGTCCCGTCTTGCAATGGTGCCGGTCACAACATGGCAGATTACGGCAGAGCTTCACCAGCTGCGTAGGCACGCCGCAAAAAAAGCGGCGCGAGCTATCGCGCCGCTATAGTTGGCAGGTTCGGATAAAGGTTACATTATCTGGAAGCAGCGACTTTTTTGACGCCCTTAACAGCCAGCTTGCCGACGCCTACGGTACCTTTCACGGCAGTCTTGGCTACAAATCCGGCTGTGGCACCCGTGGCGTCCGCAACTTGATTGGTCGAGCAGGCAGAAAGCGCGCCCATCGCGCCAACCAATGCGATAATCATCATTTTCTTTGCGTTAAACATGGTCTTACTCACTTTGTTTGCGCCGCTTGGTTTCATGGTCAAAGCCGGAGGTGTGTGACAGTCCGAGGTGCGACGTCCTCTGTCCTGCAGCCCGCATGTCGGGCGCTCCGTCTTCGTTGAAACTGGTTTAGCAGTGTTTTTAAAAGCAGCATAACGAATAGCATTTATGTTTATCGTGCGTAATACTCATGTATAAGCGAAGCAGAGCAACCAATCAGCACGGCATGCACCTTTTAACCAGCGGAGACCTTATGGACATCACTCTCATCAAAACGTTTATCGAAGTTGCCAACACGGGATCCTTCGTCGCTGCATGTGATCGCCTGTTTGTCACACAATCCGCCGTCAGCCTGCGGGTGCAGCGGCTAGAAGACAGTTTGGGCCATCCGCTGTTCATCCGCTCGAAGGCGGGTGCCGTGCTGACCGCGGAAGGTAGACAGTTTGAACACTACGCGCTGAGCCTTCTGAAACTCTGGGAAGAAGCGCGCCAGCAAATTGCCATTCCCGAAGGGTACAGCCGCGCAATTTCCATCGGTGCGCAATATTCCTTGTGGCCACGTCTGGGGTTTCGATGGCTCGATGCACTCCAGCTCAGGATGCCCGAACTCAGCGTTCATGCCGAACTGGGCATGACAGACCGGATCACCCGCTACCTGGTGGAGGGGGTGGTGCAGGCCGCGCTGCTCTATACTCCACAACTCAGACCCGGACTCACGGCGGAACACGCGCTGGATGACGAGCTGATCCTTGTCGCCTCCTACCCCGATGCGACCCTTGACCTGGCACGCGATTTTGTTTCGGTTGACTGGGGGCCAGAGTTCACTCACGCTCTCACGATTGCCCTGCCCCATCTCACCGATTCCGGCCGTTCTATGGCGCTGGGGGCCTTAACGGCAGACTATATCGTGAACCGCAAAGCCGCTGCATTTCTACCCGCACGCTCGGCCAAACGGTATATCGACGAAGGAAAGTTGCATCTTGTGGCAGACGCACCACGCTTTCCTTATCCATCATGGGTGGTCTGGCGTAACGATCTGCCCGAGGACATTGCCGATGTCGCTCGCACAACGCTAGCCGAGGTCGTCTTGGCCGCCGAGATAGAACAGGAAACCGTCACCGAGGATATCGAAGCGATGGCGGACTACGACGCCGTGGATGCCAGACTCTGACTCGCGATATGGCACGTGCTGGCACTGGGGGCCAGCATGGCCAGGCTCTGCGCTAAACCGACTTTTCCAGCAACGCAATCGCCTTGGCAATCGTCTCATCCTCCAACGCGCCATCAAGCTGGATAACAACCCCCCGCCCTTTGCGGCTCCACTCGATCCGCGTGCCGCGCGCTGTCTCGATGGTTTCCACCTCGGTCTTGGGGCGGCCACCCTTGGATTTGCTATTGGAGTCCGATGCACCTGAAAACGTCTTTAGCGCTGCTTCAATGACCTGCCATTCCTCGCCAGCGCCAGCGGGGGTTGCCGTACCAAGCGCATCGCGCAACAGCCCCCCTGCCCCGTTTCGCAACGCCGTAGCAAGCGTAAGCCCCTGTTTTTCCTTCAGCGCCTGCGGAAATGCCAACACATCACCCAACGCCTCGAATACCACAGCAAAGGACCGTATCTTTGACCGCTTGGCCTTGGATGCAAAGGCAAAGAGCTTTGCCGTTGCCTCCTCCACATCTTTATAAACGCCGTTCTGCGCAGCAAGAACCGCAATTCGCCCGCGTTCAAATTGCGAAAGGTCTGCCCGAATTTCGTTTTCCTCGACCATCGCTTCCATACTGTTTGCCGCTGACGCGACAGGACGCACCAGTGCTTCGATCACACCTGCACCCTGCCCCGGCTGGCCACGCAACTCGCGCACCGCCTGAAGCCGCCGATACCCAGAGATCAGACCATAACGCGGTTGCCCGTTGCGCGGCTCCAGCGCGCAAACCTCGATGGGCATGCGCAGGCCATTGGCAAGAATGGCCGCCTTCAACTCTGCAAAATCCTGTGGATCAAGCGCCATACGGTCCCGCGTCAACGCGCTGGCGTCTACCGCTTCAATCGGGATCAGCCGCGCAACAAGACCTTGTGCCTCTGCTGCGCGGACCTGTTCCAACTGCGCCAGTTTTGCGCGCAATTCAGGATCAACAACATTTACGTTCATCGCGGTCTCCGCTGCCACTTGGGCAATAGGCGCCATCGCAGGGGACGGTGCGGTTTCGCGGCGAAACGCATCTTCCATCTCGCTGAGGTGTTCGACACTTGGCGTGGTGAGTTTGCGACGTTTAGCCATAGTTTCTTACTCCTCTGTTACCCCATCGTGCGTTGCGTCCATTTGTAGATCGCGCCACCAACACCCCAGAATGATCTCTTTCACTTCACCCCAGGTCCGGTCAAATGTCTCGCGACCACGGACGTATGTATCGCGGTTAAACTCCCGATAGTCGGCCTCGTAAATGCCGTTCACCTGTTCGCCCGCCTGCCCCACCATTGCAGTAAATTCCTGCCGGTAGGTCGTCATGAAATCGCCAAAATAGGCTTGGATTACGTTAGCCAAATCTGTCTGCTGGGCGGGGTCGAAACGGGTAATCATCGCCCGCACGGCATCCCATTCAAAGCGCACTTCCTCCAGACCCGCACCCTTGCGGGCCATGTTCTCGCCATCCTCGATGCTGGCGAAGGTCGAATAGAGCATATCAAAGAACCGCCCCGTTGAGTCGAACTCCAGAAAGGACGCCCCTAGAGGCACCAGCAAAATGTCGGACGCCGACAACGCATTAATAGTCAGATAACCAAGCGCGGGCGGCGTATCAAGAAACACCAGATCGTATTTATCCAGTAATCCCTCATCCTCCAGAAACCCGCCAAGCGCGTCCCACAAAGGCCAGGACCGCAACTGCATCCGCCACACCGGCACCTGAAACTCCGCCCAATACAGGTTCAGCTGTGCGCCAATCAGGTCGATATTGGGCCAGTGAGTGTGCTGTATCACGTCATCAGCGGTTATTTCAGTGGCGGCCTGCAACGTCTCGTCCAAGGGTTTCGTGGCGAAACCTCCCGCCGCAAGCACGCTGTTTTCCGCCGCCAGATGTCCGGCGAAATGTTTGGCAATCAGGGGAAATGCCGTCTGCCATTCATCCGTGACCGACCCGCCAAGGATCGACGTCATGGACCCCTGACTGTCCAGATCAATCACCAGCACTTTATAGCCATCAAGGGCCGCGCTCATCGCCAGATGGGCACAGGTCGAAGTCTTGCCCACGCCACCTTTGAAATTAGCCACTGCGACCACTTTCGCGGGCAGGCCTTCGGGACGGTAAGGCAGGTACTCGCGGTCCGCGGCCCCTTCAGCGGCAAAATGCTGGCGCAGGCGTAGCACTTCTTCAAGGGTGAACCACTTAGAGCCTCCCTCACCGGATCCTTGCGGCAAATCGGGATTCTGCTTTAGCACTCTGCGAAAATGGGCGGGGGCCAAGGGAATGAGGTACTTGCAAATCTCCCATGTTGAGAATTTTCGCAAATGTTTCTGCCCGTCCGGCGCATAACCGCGCCGCGCCAGATCATCGCGCCCCTTTGTTGCGAAGTTTGCAGCCTTGGCAAATCTGGTCGTTGTGACAGGATCGGCCAAGCGACCTGCTGCGCGAGCAGGATCAATGTTGTAATAGGGGGGAAGGGGAGTGTCTTTGCTTGCCATACTGGTGCCTCGGCATGTTCTGTGTTTTCTGTAATATCACAGAAACATCGCCATATCGCCATAGCTTACTGCGCCAAAGCATCCAGAACCTGAAAAACAAAGAGAAAAGCAACACAGAGTTTGCTTAGTTTATGTATCTTTAAGGACTTAAGGTACATTTTATCCGTTTAATATCATGCGATTGCGATGTTTCGGGGACCTGCCTACGGGAGCAGTAGCACCCGCCAACGGGATTTAGGGGACCTGCTTACGGGATCAACGGCTCCGATTCGCGGGTTTAGCAGGACCCGAATCCGGTTAGAGCCTGATTGGCCTGACTTAGACCCTATTTCAGATCAGACAGCGACAGAAGATAGAATCCGCCTCCCGAAAACGGGTCCCTTTGTTGCCCTTGAAACGGATCACCACGCAGCCTGCAAAGGAACCCGCAGATGTCTTTACCGCAGGTGCCTTTTATGCAAGTCTTTCCAAAAGCCGAGCATCGGAAAAGAGCAGAATCATGAAGCCTAGCGAGAACGCACAGTTGAGCGGCGCATTGCGCAGGCCGTCCGTCAAGAAAAACGTCGCGGCGATCCATGTGTCGGGCAAGCTGACGCTTCTCCAGCGCAAGCTGTCGAATGTTCTGCTGCTCAACGCGTATGACACGCTGATCTCGCGCAGTACCCACCGGATTGATGCGCGCACCCTGTGCTTGATGGCAGGCTATAATTCCAACGATACGGAATCGCTCAAAGCGTCGCTGCGTGGTCTGGCAGAGACAGTGGCGGAATGGGATATGCTGGATGAGAAGGGACGGCAGGAGTGGGGCGTTTCGGCGCTGCTGTCTTTTGCCAAGCTTAAAGATGGCGTGTGCGAGTACGCGTATTCTCCTGCACTTGCGGAAAAGCTGCACGATCCGAAGGTGTTCGCGCTCATCAATCTGAATATCCAGCGTCAGTTTACAGGCGGTCATGCGCTGGCGCTGTACGAAAATTGTTTTCGCTTCATCGGGACGGGATCAACGGGGTGGTGGCCGCTCGAGACGTTTCGCCGCCTGATGGGGGTGGACGGGTCGGAGTATTACGAGAGTTACAAACATCTGAACGCCAAGATTATCAAACCCGCTGTGGCTGAGGTGAACAAGGTCTCCGACATAATGATAACGCCGGAGATCCGCAAACAGGGCAGGGCGGTCAGCGACATTCGCTTGTTGATCAAGCGCAATCCGCAGCTGTCGATTCTGGACATTGATGACGGGGCGGCGCTGCGCAAAGGGGATGTTTATACACAGCTGCGCGCGCTAGGGGTGAGTGACCGCCTCGCGCGGCAATGGCTCAGCGAGCATGGCGAGGACTATGTGAGCGAGAAGCTCGCTTACGTTTCGCGGCGAAACCAGGTGAAAAGCCCGGTGAGCTATCTGCGCCGCGCTATTGATGAGGATTTCGCCGCACCACAGCCCAAAGCCGCCGAAAGCGTTCGGGCAAAACAGCTCAAGGCTGTGCAGGATGCCGTGGCCCAGCGTTCCCCAACGCGCCGCGATGCAGATCGCTCGCTGTTTCGCAGTCGCCTGTCCGACCCTGTTTTGATGGATGATTTTGACCGGCACGGGTGGATGTCGGCGTTAAACAGTCAGGGTATTTTCGCGTTTTGGCGCGAGTTAGAGCCTGATTTGTTCGCCCAAGCCAACGACTAACCAGCATTGCCTTGGTGCATCACAGCACCGACATTCGCATGCACCAATTGATAATCGCCTGCCGCCACCCATCTTGAAGGGAACGCGCTGAAAGGATCCGATATGACTACAGAACCGCTTACCCATTCTGAGGCGCAAGGGGTGCGCTATGCTGCGGAGCTTGAAGGGCATGTGCGCTGGCTGGACAGTTTTTCTGCGGCCGCTCTTGGCGTACTCGCGGTGGCATCTGGCATCTATACCTATCTTGGGGTGACAAGCCTGCTGGACGATAATGGCGCGCTGAGCTTTTTTGCCGCGATCAGCTATTCCATCGCGGTGTCTGTGGGCATCTTTGTGTTCTGGTCGTACCTGATGCGTTTATTGCCGGCAGTGCGCACAGTGGGCGCGCGGCTGGGGTTGTTCCTGTCCATGCTCTTGGGGTCTGCCGCGATCATCGCCATGTCCTCATGGCTTAATGCGGCGGCGTTGGCGGGTGCCGCTGCGGTAGAGCAGCATCTGGCCCATACTGTGCAGGACTACCAGACCGCGCTGGAGCGCGCCAACGAGATCACGGTCAGCGCGCAAGGCCTTGGCCGCGATGTAGCGCGCGTGCGCCAATCGTTCGAGGATCTGTCCGAGCAAGAGGCGACGGGCGATTTGTCGGGGCTTGCGGGGCGAGGGGCCGTGTTTCGTATCTTGCGGCAGAAATCCGACGAATTAGCCGGATTAGAGTCTCAGATTGCTTCACAACAGCCTTTGGTCGACGGCGCTTTTTCCGAAGGGAACGCTATCCTGAGCCGCATGCGATCCCTCACAGTAGAGCCGGGACCGATCGAGGTGCGCTCGGTCCAGTTTTCGGAGGAGGCCGTACGCCTTGCCGGTGTCATTACGCAGTTGCGCCAACTGTCTGTCGCCCCTTTGGTGAGCCGTGCGGCGCAGGATTTGAGTGCATCCGTTGTGCTGCCTGAACTTGACGGGCGCACTGCCGAGGGGCGGGCAGGGCAGCAATCAACCATCAGTTCCGTACTTCAGCTGCTGGGACAGCGTGCCGATACCCTGCGCCGTGCGGCTGATGTGGTGGCAAACATGCCCCCACCCGCCGACACGGTTTATACGCCGATCAGTACCGCAGATGCGGTGATCCGCTATGCTGCAAATTTTGCGCCCAGTTGGGCAGGGGCCATTGCCATTGATTTGTTGCCAGCGGTTTTGGTTTTCATTCTGGCGATCACACATGCGGCGATCCGTTCGGGCAAGTCGCGGGTCGGGGTCGAGGACACCATGACCATCGCCGAGCTGCGCGCAGCGATGAGCGCAGTGCGTGACATTGATGCCATGTCGCGCGTGCAAGCTGCGCCCGCATACGACCCTACCGTGGTGGCGGCGCTTAATGGTTCGGAACCGCGCAAGGACGACAGCACGACATGAGGCGAGACTTTTCCGCACCGTCCTTCAGTGTGCGCCGGGTGATCTATTGGGTGCTGGGGCTTCAGGTGCTGATCGCTGTGTTATTGATGGGGGGCGATCTGCTCAGGGCGTTGCCTTACATCGGAGGCCGCTCTGACAGTCCGGCCTTTGACACCCCCGTCAATCCCGGTGACCAGACGCGCCGCTATCGCCCCCGTGATATGCCGCTGGCCCCCGCGCGTGAAGGCAACCCCGACCGTCCATATCGCAGCACAGGCGACATGCCCGACCGCCTGACATTCGTTCGCGAGGGGGAGACCCTTTTGGTGACGGGCGGGATCACGGAGGGGGATGCCAAGCGGTTCAGAGATTATCTCGCCGCCGAGGAGGAAGCGGGGGCCGCGCCGTTCGGGGCGGTGCGGCTGAACTCGCCGGGGGGGGCTGTGGCCGATGCGTTGGCCATCGGGCGGCATCTGCGCAAGGCCGCGCTGGATACATTTTTAGGGGCAGGGGATATCTGCCTGTCGGCTTGCCCTTATGTGCTGGCCTCTGGCGTCAATCGCGCTGTGAGCGACGAGGCGCAGGTGGGCGTGCATCAGCACTATTTCGGACAAAGCACTGTTTTACCTGCATTTATGGCCGTAGAGGACGTGCAGCGCGGACAGGGTGAGGTGATGATGTATCTTGAAGCAATGGGGATAGACCCACTGTTGATGCAACACGCTTTGGTAACACCGCCTGAAGAAATCTATGTGTTTTTGCCCGCGCAGTTGCGTGATTACAGGCTCGTCTTAACCCAAGACGAGCCGTCATAGCACGCCGCTACAATAGATCAGGATGTGACTGCCTTTTTCGCGCTGGAAATGCCAAAGCAAAAGAGGTCAGTCTTGCGTGTGGCAAAGAGAGCGGCAGCAGCCCCAGCAATGTTAGCGAAAGCGGCGGCAAAGACGATGCCCATATATCCAAAGATGCTCACGCCGATCCACGCCAGTGGCAGATAGATCGCAAAGATCCGCCCGAGGCTGAGAGACATAGACCAGACCGCCTTGTCGCGCGCATTCATCGCGGCATTGGCAATCACGGTGATGCCATAGCCGAACATGCTCAGACCCACGATGCGCAGATAATCGGCGGCAAACTTCTGGTCACTTTCCCCAGAGGCCAGCAGCCCCGCGATGGGCCCGGCAAGCAAAAGCAAGACAACGCCGACAAGCGCGCCATACGCGAGGCTGAACCCGAAGGCCCAAGCTGTTGCAGATTGCGCGCGGTCTTGGCGTTCCGCGCCCCAGTTCTGGCCCACAACGGGACCGATCCCAGCAGAAACCGCCATAAGTGGCACTAACAAAATAGATTGAACCCGCCCCGCCGCGCCAAAGCCTGCCACGGCATCATCGCCCACCGTTGCAACCGCAGCTGTCACCAGCGCCATGCCCGCAGGATTGATCGCGTTGGAAAGAGAGGCGGGGAGGCCTACGTTAAGAATACGCTTGGCGCTGCCAACTGCGTTATCCAGCATGTTGCCGCACACCCCCAACAACCCGCGTCGCCACGCAATCCACAGCGCCAGTGCCATGGCAATCACCCGCCCCACGAGGGTCGAGACGGCTGCACCGGCTGTCGACATCTCGGGGAAGGGGCCCCAGCCAAAGATAAACACGGGATTGAGCGCGATACCGAACAGTGCCGCGACAATCATGATCGCTGCAGAGGTTGCACCGTCACCATGGGCACGGAAAATCGAATTCGTTATCATCATCGTGACAAGAAACGGGAACGACAGCGCCCACAGCGGCATATAGGCTGCGATCTCTTTGGCGACATCGCCGTCAGCGCCTATGGCAGCGAACATATAGGGATAAACCAGCCAGATCACCGCGCCGAATATAAGTGAGAGTGACAGGCCCAGACCGATCGCATGCAGGCCAAGCCGCTGGATATCGTCGTCACTCTTTTTCGCGCCGATCCGCTGCGAGAGTGCGGCGTTTGCCCCCGCGCTCAGACCGATTGACAGGGAGGTGAGGGCGGTAATCACAGGATAGATGAACCCTACTGCCGCCAGCGCGGCGCCGCTGACCTGTCCCAGAAAATAGGCGTCCGCCAACCCCACAGCGATTACAGAAAAGATACCGAAACTCATCGGCGCGGACATGGCGGTCAGCGCTTTCCAGATTGGCCCTTCGGTCAGGTCACGGGTTTTGTTATCGGGCAAACTATATTCCTAACGGGAAGGGGGGCGACCAGAAGTTAACACGGTATCGGGCACTTGGTTCCGCAACCCAATGCAAACGACCAGTCCCGCATGTGCGAAACTGGCCGCGCAGGTAGTGTCGGGGCGTGCTACAGATCGAGCTTTGCGTTTTCGCCAAGGTCGGGGCCGCCGTCGGTGAAATAGGCCCGCGTCATTTCTGCGGCCATTGCGACCTTGCCCTTGTCGTTGTCCCAATACTCCGCCTGCGTTGGTGCAACGCGGATCACAGCGACATCGGCGTTCTCGGCACCGCCGTCAAAAAAGACATCGCAATATGGCCCCCAGAGTTTGCGGATCAGATCGCGATCGCGGCTGATGATGCCTTTGCCAGAGACGGAAGCGAACACCATTTTCGACGTGTCGGCGAACCCAAGAGCGATGTCGGCGTCTTTGTTCATCTCATAGATTTTCGCGCTCTCGCTGTCGGTTACGAAATGGATCGTGCGGGTATTGGTATCGATAAAGGGCGCCATTGGGCGACCACGCAACAGGCCTGCGTCTTCGGTTGTTACCATGCAGACCTGCATATCACTCAGGATTTCCCAGAAACGGGTGTGGGTATCAGACATTGAATTCTCTCTTTGTTTAATTTGGGTACGGGGGGCTTTGGCCCTTTCAGGGTAGATAAATCGCCTTGGCGTTGGTGAATTCG
Organism: uncultured Sulfitobacter sp.; assembly: GCF_947502895.1. Taxonomy (GTDB): domain Bacteria; phylum Pseudomonadota; class Alphaproteobacteria; order Rhodobacterales; family Rhodobacteraceae; genus Sulfitobacter. The sequence continues at coordinate 5,915 of NZ_CANNBM010000008.1, read as the reverse complement.
CGCATGCCAAAGCCGCCGTGCTCACGGCCAAAGCCAGAATCCTTGACCCCGCCGAAAGGCATATTCGGGTCTGCTGCACCGAAGGAGTTGATGCGGATCATGCCCGTGTCAAAGTGGTTGCGGGCCAGTTTGACGGCGCGCTCTTCATCCTTGCAGAAGATGCCACCGCCCAGACCATAGCGGCTGTCATTGGCGATGCGCATTGCATCCTCGTCATCTTTGGCGCGGATGATGGACGCGACCGGGCCAAACAATTCATCGTCATAGGCGGGCGATCCCGGCTGGCAGTTGCCCAAAACAGTCGCGGGGTAATATTGCCCCGTGCGATTGTCGGGATCACCTCCGCAAAGCAACTTCGCTCCGTGGTCGATGCTTTCCTTGACCTGAGTACAAATCGTCTCGAACTGGTTTTTACTGGAGAGTGGGCCAAGCTGGGTGTCCTCATCCATCGGATCACCCATTTTGATGTTTTTCATTTGCTCGACAAAGGCGGTGACGAAGTCGTCATAAACCGCATCTGTCACCACAAAGCGTTTTGCTGACACGCAGGTCTGGCCGTTATTGTAGATACGCCCCTGCACGCAGGTTTTCACGGCCAGCTCCACATCGGCGTCTTCCAGCACTAGGTAGGCGTCGTTTGATCCCAGTTCCAGCACGGTTTTCTTGAGGTTTTTGGTGGCCTCCTGACCGATAATACGGCCAGCACCATCACTGCCCGTCATGGTGACGCCACGCACGTTTTTATGCTCGATCACCTCGTCGGACGTGTCATGATCAATAATCAGCACGTCGAACAGACCTTCGGGCAGCCCCGCAGCATCACAGATTTCCTTGAGCTTCAGGCCACTGCCTGTGCAGATCTCGGCGTGTTTGAGGATGACGGAATTGCCTGCCATCAAGTTCGCGGCCAGCACGCGGACGGGCTGATACAGCGGAAAGTTCCACGGCTGGATGCTATAAATAACGCCAATCGGGCAATGGGCGACGATGCCTTTTTTCTTTCCACCGCTGTGCGTGCGCTCCTCATCGGCCAGTACATCCGGTCCGTGATCGGCGGCATATTCAAAGAGCTGCGCGCACAACTCGACCTCGGTTTTACCATCGCGGAACAGCTTGCCCATTTCGCGTGTCATTAGTGTGGAGAGATCGTCGGAAGCATCGCGCAGAGCGGCGGCAATATCGCGCAGGACGGGCGCGCGTTCTGCGTGAGATTTCTCCCGCCAGTTCAAGAACGCGGCATGGGCTGCGTCAACTTTCGCGAAAGCGGTGTCGCGGCTCATCACATCATAGCTGGTGATTTTTTCGTCGGTAGCGGGGTTGGTTGTTGTGATCTCGGTCATGGGCGTCCTTCCAGAGTTCTGTTACCCATTCAACACCGCATGTCTGGCGAAGTTCCCGCGTGCAGGGTGCGACACCTTCACACCGGTGGTCGGTTGTCGGGTTCGACTTTGCCGCGCATCGGGAGAGAAGTGCCGTCATTATTTGCGCTGATTTTTCGACATCGTATGTGGTTGCCCCTCACGACATGATCGGGTGATGGTGATGTACGGTAAGCAGCCCGTTTGGGGTCAAACGGCGCAAATGTCACAGCGGGATGGCCTGTTTCGTGCTGTCGCTTCGCAGAGACAAAGACCGGTGGTGTCGCCCGCACCGTGCAGTGTATGAAGAATGGCCTTTATATTCTTTACAGAAAATCAGGTTTTGCGTTGAACGCGCCTGATTGACGTTCGATCCCGTTACCTAAGACGCTTAAAGCCATGCAACTAATATCCGTGTCGCGGGTTAGCTGTGTAGCGGCGGCCCGTCAGGGCTTTTTATGGCGACAGTCTCTACTATCTGGGAAATGCCTCCAAACGACACTGCTACTTTAGGAGCGATACGATATGGACGATGCTAAAAAGATCAAAAATCTGTTGATTTTCATCTCGGTTATCATGGCTTTTGCAGCAGTTTATTTTGCGCGAGACATGTTCTTGCCTATCGTTATCGGATTTATCGTAGCACTCACACTCAGTCCGGTTGTCAGGTGGTTGTCACGCCTTGGAGTCCCAGAGCCGCTTTCGGCTATGGTTTTGATTTTTGGGGCGGTCCTTGCCCTCGCATTCGGCTCTTACCTTCTGAGTGGGCCAATAACCGAGATTTTATCGGATGCGCCTGCAATGGGTGATGAGCTGCGCCAGAAGTTGCGCGGCCTGATAGCGGCAGTCGAAGACGCTAAAAATACCAGCGAGCAAGTTCAAGAGTTTGCGGCGGGCGTTGATAGCACACCCGTTGTCGCCATAGAACAGCCTGGCCTTTTGGCATTCGCGGCTGGCAGTGTCGCAAACTTTGCAGGTCTCACGCTTGTTGGGTTGATCTTGGCCATGTTTATCTTGGCCTCTGGCGACCTGTTTTACGTAAAACTATTGGAAGCCTTCCCGAACTTCTCTGATAAACGCCGCGCCGTTCAAACCGCCCGCGATATTGAAAAGCAAATCTCGCGCTACTTCTTGACCATAACTATCATTAACGGGGGCCTCGGATTGAGCATTACCGTCGCCATGTTTATTGTCGGGCTACCTAATCCTGTCCTTTGGGGGACACTCGCGTTCGTGCTCAACTTCTTGCCGTTTGTAGGAGCTGTTCTGGGTGCGGTAATGGTTGCAGCCTTTGGTATTCTGAGCTTCGATACGCTTGGAGCCGGACTTCTCCCAGCGGGAATCTATCTGGTTTTGACATCCATCGAAGGTCAATTCGTGACGCCAAGCGTTCTTGGAAAGCGGCTGGAGATGAACATAGTTGCAGTATTCTTGACCGTAATTATCTGGGGCTGGATGTGGAGTGTGCCTGGCGCGCTGATGGCCGTACCTTTCCTGCTGCTGCTTAATGTGATCTGTAACAATGTGCCTGGGTTGGGTGTTCTGGGCAATTTCCTTGGTCCGCGAACCGCGACCGAACGAGAAAGCTAACTCGTGTCCCACATAGAAGCCGATACCAATTCAAAGCTATGGGTGAAAGCGGCGGCGGCAAATAGGGAAAAAGGCGCGTAGTCTGACGAGGGAAGATCGAGACGATAGGGTAGGGCATGCTCCGACAAGTCAAAATCCAAGACTACGTTCCTATGAATGAAATGGACCTTTTAGCCATATAGTGAGATCACAGAATGGAACCGCCCATGACCTGCGTTTCACGTAACCCATCCCTGCGATTTGGGAAATGCGTGTCATAAGTTGAACCCATCAATTCAACATCCGAGTAAGCTCGCATGCATTTACTGATTGCAGGGTTTTCGCTCTTCAGCTCACTCCATAGAGCATCGCCAGCGTCCAAGATTTTGGTCCGCGGACTTACAGCCTGCAATACCCTTTGCGTTGGTCAGCATATATACTTTAACTAATTGAAAGTATTTATAATTAGACAAATCCTGACATGATATTAGCAATTATGCCCCACTGACAGAAGTGCCGTTTTGGCAAGGGCCTATAAAGGCTGATGGCCAACCTCTTTCTGATGCCTCACCGCCACGACCAAAGCCACGTCTTGTTGCAAATGGTAGAGTGCGACATACCCGCTGGCGCCAAAGCTGATGGGCCACTCCCGAAACTCTGGGTCCATATCATCGACGGGACGGCCAGCATCAGGGTGGTCTGCAATAATTTGCATCCCGTCACGGATCGCACTTGCCGCACGTCTGGCCGCATCGGGATTCTTATCGACGAGGAACCGGTAAAGGCGCTGCACATCGGCCAGCGCCTCGGGCGACCAGATTAGACGTGGCACTCAGGCGGCTCCTGATCGTCACCAGCGGCAAGCTGCGCCAGCCAAGCATCTGCCTCGGCATGTGTCACGTGCAGCCCAGTTTCCTGATAGGTGTTCCAGGCGCGAATACCGTCCTGACGGAGCGCTTCGCGCTTTTCCTCGCGCTCGACGTATTGGGCAATCGCCTCGCGCATCATCCAATGCGGGGATCTGTCCCGCGCTTCGGCAAGGACTTTCACGCGGCTGTGGACGTCGTCGTCCAGTTTGACTGCAACGGGTATTGGCATGGTTTTTCTCCATAGGTATCACTTTATAATACCTATGGAAGAAGATCATTACCAGAGCTTATTTGGGCCGGTATTACACACCGCGTTCAGCCATGTGCTGGGCGTGAGATTGGCGAGGTCAGCAGGTGAGACGCAGCAGACGATCACTTCGGTACTGCCACCTTCACACAACCCAAGTGACGTCCGCTGATGACCACGACGGCATCCTGTTGCCACTGCAATTGATGCGGATCAATCAGGGCAGGTCCAGTTCAAGTTAGGGTGATCCGAGAGCATCCAAGGGATACGACTATGTCAGTTGCAGATACACCAAACCCGTCAGACCAACCGCCACAAGAAGAGCCGACGCCGGTTGATCCCGCCGCTAACCCACCTCCAGTTGAGGCACCTCAACCAAGTGATCCCTTGCAAGAACCTGCGCCAGTTGAGGTTCCGGATGGGCAAAACCCTAAGGAGAATCCTGAGTTTGATCCCTTTGATGAGGGCAATTTCCCTGTTTAGCATCCGTCGCTTCTGACTCTGATCCGTTCTGGCTGCCTGAAAGGTTTTATCATGCGCTTAATGGTGGTTGGAATCGTTTGGATCCTTTTGGGGCTTGTGGGGTGGCGCATCTTTGATCAGATGGCCGACCGGGCCGAAGTAATCTGGCTGCACGCGGTGCAGCCTTCCAACCCGTCTGTGTTTCAACACGCGATGATTGCCGACCTCCCTGAACCAGCGGCCCGCTTCTTTCGCTTTTCAATTGCTGAAGGCACACCTCTTTTACCTGTCGCCGCGATAGAGATGAAGGGCCAGTTCAGCCTTGGTGACAAGGAAAGCCCAAACTATATGACCATGCAGGCTTCTCAGGTTCTGGCAGCACCGACAGGGTTTATCTGGAGAATGCGCACGCGGTCGGGACATCTGAGATTATCTGGATCGGACGGTCTTAAGTGGACACGGTTCTGGATGGGTGGATTACTGCCTGTTGCACATGCAGGAGGCGATGCAGATCATGCCCGTTCTGCATTTGGACGCATGGTGGCTGAGGCGGTTTTCTGGACACCTGCGGCGGTCTTGCCCTCGCGAGACGTTTCTTGGGAGCAGGTGGATCACGATACAGCCCGTGTTACTGTTCGGCACAACGGCATGGTACAAAGCGTCGACGTTTCGGTTGCGTCAGATGGTCAGCCAACAAAAGTTGTCTTTCAGCGGTGGAGCAATGCGAACCCCGACAAGGTGTACCGCTTGCAACCTTTTGGTGGCTATTTGTCCCGCTTTCAGGACTTTCAAGGGTATCGCCTGCCCACTCACATAGAGGCTGGCAACCACTTTGGAACGGATGCCTACTTTCCGTTCTTCATTGCTGATGTCACAGAGATTACTTTCCCTGAGTCAAAGAACTAGCGTCCGGCATTCAACGACATTGATCTTCCTCGACTGGACAATGTGACCCTTTCACTGCCGCCCGTAAACGACCGCAGTAGTTTCAGTGGCGACCTGAAAATGGAGACACCAGCGACCCAGTATCCGACAAACATGCACATTCATCGGGAGGTCAAATCGTTCTTCGATCCTCAAACCGACACCATTAGCTATGTCGTGATGGACCCCATTCAAAGATGGTGGGACCTATCAGATTGGTGGCATAACTACCTATGCCATACATGCGCCTGCTTGCATGGTGCATGTGATAGGTGATGCAGCGTTCGCTGGTGACACGCTTTTAATGCCTGACGGCGGATCTGCGCGCGGGCGATGTACCCAAGACGGAATATGGCAAGCCGATGCTCAAGGTGCCGGTCAACGCGATTTAAACCGCTTCATTCCAAAGCCCATTCTTGCCAATTGCCGCACTGGGACAGGCTCGGCCACCCTTAGGTCTTTGGCGGATATCTTGAGCATAACAAA
>NZ_CANNBM010000007.1 GCF_947502895.1 uncultured Sulfitobacter sp. | reverse complement strand
GCGTAGGCAAGCGTATCGCCATCCACATCCGAGGCGAGGATTGTGCCGGTTATGGCTGTGTCCTCGTCACCGCTGACCGCCAGCACCGTGCCATTGTCGACAGGCGCGTCGTTGACGGGTGTAAGGTCCAGACCGGCTGTGGAGGTGGCGGTGAGGGTGCCATCGCTGACCGTGTAGCTGAAGGTAACGGCGCTGTTGTCATTGAGAGCAGGGGTATAGGCCCATGTCCCGTCACCGTTGTCGTCCAGTGTCCCGTTGCCCGAAGTAAGCGTCAGATCCGTGATGGTCAGAGCCGCGTTCGCATCCGGATCGGTTGCTCCTGTGAGCAACTGGGCCGATGTGATGGTGCGTACCGTATCCTCGTCCGAGGCGGTCAGCGTGACTGTTGCCGCGGCGGGGCCGTCATTGTCGCCCGTGATGTTGATGGTCACGGTTGTGGTGGATTGTGGGCCATCATCCTGAGCTGTGTACTGGAAGGTCGCGGTATAGAGCGTCCCTGCATCCAGACTGTCGGGGGCGGTCAGCTGATAGTTGCCGTCCCGCTCCAGCGATACGACCACACCGTCGACAGTGGTGATAAGATACCCTGTCGCCGTGCTGATAGCGGTGGCCGAGACCGAGCTTGCCACGCTGACGATCTCGGGGATGTCGCCCACGTCGCGATCGGTATCATTGTCCAGCAGGTTGCCGGTCACGCTTGTCGCAGTGTTTTCTGTTGCGGTGATCGTGTCGGGGTTGGCGGTGATGTTATCGTTGACCCCTGTGATCGTGACGCTGACGGTTGCTGTCTCGGTCAGGTTTCCGTCCGATACGGTGTAGGTAAAGCTGTCGACAGCAGTGTCGCCCTCGGCCAGCTCGTTGAAGCGGGCAGTGGGAGAAGACAGGTTGTAGAAGAGCGAGCCGTTGGATTGCAACGTAACCTGTGCGCCCCAATCGGTGGTGATCACCCCTGCAAAGCTGCCCACTGTGGCGCTGCCGCCTGTCGCCGCATCGCCGGTGGCATCCTTGAGATCCGCCAGCCCTGTCACGGTCAGGGCGTCACCGTCCGGATCGCTGTCAAGCGTGCCGATGTTCAGCAGGTTCAGGGTAGAGAGTGTCCCCCCCTCAACCGCGCTGATGGCATCGTCCTGAGGTGTCGGTGTGTCGTTGCTGGCGGTAATCGTCACATCCACCGTCTGGTTCATCGCGGCCAGCCCGTCACCGTCTGTCAGCGACAGGGTGATGGTGCGCGATGTTACCGGCTGGTCACTGACAGTGGCATAGCTCAGCGCCTGCAAGACCGCCTGCACATCGCTTTTTTGCGCCGTGGCGTTGAAGGTAAAGCTGATGCTGCCCGTTGCCGCCAGACCAAGCGCGCCGACTGTTACACCGCCCACGCTCAGCACACCAAGCTCGCTCAGATCAACTGTACCAGAGGTATCGACCGACAGGATATCCGTCAGATCACCTCCCGCAACCGATGCGCTCAGCACCGCCGTGTCGTAGTCAAGGTTGTCCACATCCACCAGCGTGACCGCATCCGCGATCAACGTGGGGACCACGGCAGCGGCATCAACGGCCTCCACATGGGTCGGTGTGAGTTGTGCGCCCGTGTCGATTTCAGTGGCATCGTTCACCGCTGCCACGGCAACTGCAACCACACCTGCATCGTTCAGCCCGCCGGCCGTGTCGGTGACGGTATAGGTGATGCTGGCTGTCCCGTTGAAGTCATCCGCAGGCGTAAAGGTGATTTCGGTGCCCGACACAGTGACCCCGCCTTGCGCGGCTGGCACGGTGGCTGTGACTGTGATGGCGTCGCCGTCCACTTCGGTGATCAGGCTTGCCACATCAATTACGGATGGGCCTGCGTCCTCCATGATGTTGGCGGTGCCGTCTGCGGCAACGGGTGCATCATCCAGAGCGGTGATTGTGACATTGATCGTGTCACTGTCGTTCAGCGCCGCCCCTGTGGCATCGGACACGGTATAGGTGATGGTTACCGGACCTGTGGAGTTTGCCGCCGGGGTAAAGGTGATGATCTTGCCCGAGAAGCTGAGCGAGCCTTGTGTCTCTGGCACGCTGGCTGCGGTGACGGTGAAATCGTCGCCGTCTACTTCGGTCACAAAGGAGGTGACGTCGATCATGATCGCGGCGTCTTCGTTTGTAGTGGCTGTGCCTGTAGTGGCGTCCGGTGCATCATCGACAGCTGCAACCGTCACGCCGACCACTTGTGTGACGGCAACCATCTGGTCGTCGGTGATGGTCACGGTAAAGCTGTCTGCGCCATTGAAGTTTGCATCGGGCGTATAGGTATAGGCACCTGTGGTCAGGTCGATTGTGACGGTGCCGTTTGTGGCTCCGTCCCCTGCGGCGATGGTATAGCCACGGGTGCTGCCGGCATCGACGTCTGTGGCAACGATGGTCCCGTTGATGACCGTATCCTCGTCCCCGCTGGCGGCCAGATCAGAGGCAACCAGATCGACAACCGGCGCATCATTTATGCCCGAGACGGTGAAGTTGAGCGAACCTGTATCGGTCAGGCCTGTGCCATCTGTCACGGTAAAGCCTACAACCAGCGCGGCGGTGTCGTTCACCGCAAGGCTTTCAAAGCTGGGGCCGCTGGCAGCCAGTGTGAACACACCGGTGCTGCCATCATAGCTGACACCCAGCGCCGCGACAGTTGTTGCCACACCGTCCAGTGTGGCGGTATCGAAGCTGAGCGATGTCAGATCGATGTCGCCATCCTCGTCTGTGGCCAGCGCACTCAGCGCCGCCTCAAGCGGGGCGGGCAAGGCCGCTGCCGAAAGGGTCACGGTGAATGTGCTGTTCTCGGCGATATTACCGGGTGCAAGGCTGACGTTATCAGTGGCCACAGGGGCCTCTGCGACGTCGGTCACGCTCAGGGTGAAGGCGGCTGTGTCCTCGTCTCCCGTCCCGATCATCGTATCATCGACAGTGACGGTGACGTTATAGACGCCGTCCGTGTTGTCATCGCTGGCGGTCTCGAAATTGGGCGAGGTGCCGATAAAGAACAACTCGGGGCCGCTCGGACCTGTGCGGATTTCAAAGTCGGCCGCATCAGCGCCGTCCAGATCCAGATCGTTTGTGCCAAGTGCGTCATCGCTGACTATGATGTCCGCGACCTTGATGCCGCCTGTGGTCGGCGTGTTTTCCGCAATGGTGATCTGGCCGTTGGCCAATGTGACCTCGGGCGCTTCGTTCACGTCCTGCACGGTCACGGTGATGTCTTGTGTGCTGGAATTGCCCAGCACATCGGTGGCCTGCACGGTCACATTGTATGTGCCATCGGTGCCTGCATCGGTGGGCACCTCGAAATCAGGGGCCGCCTTGAACACCAGCTCGTTGCCGTTGATGATCTCGAACGCGCCCATGTCCGCACCGCCCACAAGGCTGTAGCTGGTCTGGCTCGCGTCGCTGTCCACATCTGTTGCTGTCAGGGTCAGCACGGCAGTCTGGTTTTCGTCAGGGGTTGCTGTGTTGGCGCTTGTGATGACGGGCGGTGTGTCATCCGCATCCGTCACTGCGATGGTGAAGGTTTCCGTGGCGGTTGTGCCATCCGCACTGGTCGCCTCGATCGTGATGTTGTGCGAGGGCGCCGCCTCGAAGTTGAGCGCGGGTGCGCCAGCCTCGTCCGACAGGGTCACAACGCCGGATGTGGCGTCGATCTCGAACCGGTTACCGGCATTATCGGTCAGTGCGTATGTGACAGTGTTGAGCGTGGCATCGCTGTCCGAGGAGAAGGCGGTGATGCCGACAATCGCGCCACCCATCGAGTTTTCTGCCAGTGAGCCGCCGGTTGTGCCGTCGGTATCAACAGGCGTGCTGACGGAGAATTCCGTTATGTCGTCATTGACCGTGATGGTGAAGGTCGCCGCCGCGCTCGCCGCACCACTTTGCGGTGTTGCGATCACGTCGAGGGTATAGCTGCCGCCGCCTGCCGCTTCGCGGTCGATGGCACCGTTGACGGTGATCACACCTGTGCTGCTGTCGATGGTAAACAGGCTGCTGCCTGTGCCGCCCGTGATGCTGTAGGCCAACGGATTTGCGGTGACATCGTCATCGGTGGACATCGCTGTAATGCCGACAGCGGTGCCGATGGCTGCGTTTTCGTTCACATTGCCTGTCGCAAAGAAGGCTGTGTCGTTATCGACAGGAGTTGTGGTGATGTTGTCATCCACATCCGACACGTTCACCGTGACCTGCTGGGTATCGGTGCCGCCATTCTGGTCATCCACAAGGATGCTCAGCACATGCTGACCTCCGCCCATGGCTTCGGCGTCCAGCGATTTGCCCGCCGCCAGTGTGATCGCGCCCGTGGCGCTGTTGATCGCGAACAGGCCGTCCGGATCGCCCGCATCAATGGAGTAGACCAGCGTATCCTTGTCATCCGTATCGTTGGCAAAGGCTGTGGCAATCACGGTGGGTGTCATGGCCCCGATGTCGAGGTCTTCTGCCACGTTTGCGATGATATCGCCTGCGGCCACGGGGCCGTCATTTGTGCCGGTGATCGTCACGGTGATGGTCTGCGTGGTGGTGGCGGTATCTGTCGCCACACCTGGCGCTGTCTCGGAATTGTCGTTTGCCGTGACCTCATAGGCCAGCACAAGCGTCTCGCCCGCAGCGAGGAATTTGAACGCATCATCCCCCATCATGCCCGAGGTAAAGCCCCAGCTGGCATCGGTATTGGCACCGTCCGCTGCAAGGGTCAGCGTCGGGGTAAAGCCGGTTGTGGCCCCTGCCCCTGCGGCAAAGCCCAGCATCGCCTTGAGGGCAGTGTCAGAGGGCGCTGAATCGCCCGTATAGCTGCCGCTGACCGCCAGATCTGTCACGCTCAGTGTCACATCGTCGGTGGTGTCCTCGTCTGTCACACTCAGGGTGCCATTGGCTGTCAGCGTGCTGTCTGACGCGCCTTCTGCGGCCTCCGTGACCATTGCGCCTTCCTGGCCTGCGGCGGCAGAGATGACGGGGCGGTCGTTGCTGCCCACAATGTTGATAAAGACAGTCTGCGAGACAAAAGAGCCGACCTCGTCAAAGATACGGATTTCGTATTCCTGCGGGCTGCCGAGCAGTTCCTCTCCTTCGGCCAATGCGTTCAGATCTGCATCGGGGATCTCGAAGCTGACGATGACATTACCGTCTGCAACTGTGCCGCCCGAGGGCGTGAAGGAGATTGTGCCGGCAAAGCCCGACGCTGCGGGAATAAAGGCAAAGTTGGGCGTGCCGGTGCTGTCCACATCCGTGTAGGAGATTGTGGCCTGCGCCTCGACCGCATCGCCTTCGGCGGTTGCGCGTGTGTCGGTTCCCTCCAGCTGCTCTTTGGCGGTGATGGTTGCACCCGGAACGATACCACCCACGACAGGTGCGTCATTGGCGCCTGTGACGTTGATGGCCAGTGCTGTTTCGGTGAACAGGCCGTCATCATCCGTGGCACGCAGCATGGTGCTGATGGCAGGGTTTTCGCCAGCGCGCAGCGCATCAATGCCTGCATCATTGGCATCAAAGGTATAGCCGCCTGCGGTGGTGACGGTCAGGGTCCCCAATTCGATCAGGCCTGTGGCATCCGACGGGTCGGCAACTACTGTCGCCCCGCTGCGGTCATAGTAGAAGGTCTGGCTTGTCTCGCCAGCCACCACGGTTTTACCCGAGATCGAGAAGTCGACCGTATCGCCTGTGTCACGCTCGACTGCGGTGAGACCGTCGACACCGGCTACGCCGGTGATGTCCGCGATGGTGTCGGCGTTTGCCGTGTCGGCAATGCTCTTTGCTGCGATGGCGGCAATTTCCGGCGTGTCATTGGCCGGATCAATGGTGATGGTCACATTGGTGACGGTGCTGTCGCTGTTGGCCGCACCGTTCCCGTCCGAGACGACAACCCCGAAATCAAGCACGATGTTGCCGCCGTCAGGGGCGGCATTCACCGCCGCCGCATCGACAGCAAAGTCATAGCTGCCGTTTGTATAGAGCTTGAGCGTGCCGAAAGCAGAGGTCTGGGTGGTGAAGCTGCCGCCCGGGTCACTGCCCATGGTGCCTGCATCCAGCGCATAGCTCAGGGTCGTGTCATCCGCGTCCGCATCCGCACCCATCAGCGTGCCGGAAGCATTGGTGAAAGCATTGTTGATGTTGGTGTCTGTATATGTTGCGAGGTTCACAGCCGTCAGCGTGGGGCGGTCGTTTACGCCGGTGACGTCTACCGTCATCACGCCTGTGTCGGTGGCAGTGGCCCCGTCTGTCAGGGTAAAGTCGATCAACAGCTCCAGCGTGTCTGCCGCATCCAGATCCTGATAGAAGGCAACGGTGGTATCAACGCTGATCTCGCCTGTCACGGCGTTATAGCTGAGGCCCAGTGTTGCAAAATCACTGGCCACACCGCCCGCGGTAACAGTACCGGGGAAGGTGACAGAGGACACATCAATGTTGCCATCGGGGTCAGAGCCGAAGCTGGACAGCGACACCTCCCCTGCCCCTGCCAGACCCGAGACGATGGTGAGAGTCGTGCTGCTATCCTCATTGACACCCGCGAGGTCGAAATCACTGGCCGAGGGTGTGTCGTTGCTGGCCGTGATGTTTACGGAAACGCTCTGCTGCATGGCGGTGCCGCCGTCCCCGTCTGTCAGGTCCAGCGTAATGGCACGCGTGGTCGCGGGCTGGTCGCTGGTGGTGGCATAAGACAGCGCCTGAAGGACGGATTCCACCTGTGCCTGCATCGCGGAGGCATTGAATGTCACCGACAGTCCGGCTGTGGTTGTGGCCAGCGTGCCGATGGTTGTGCCGCCAACGCTGACGTCTGTGCCAGACACCGAAACGGTCCCTGACGTATCCAGCGACAGGACATCGCTTGCATCCCCGCCCGTGACAGCCGCCGACAGGACGGCCGTGTCGTAATCAAGCGCGTCTACATCCACCAGTGTCACGGCATCCGCGACCAGTGTCGCCACAGGCGTGGCCGCATCTACCGCTTCTACATGGGTCGGTGTGACCTGTGCTGTGGTGTTGATTTCTGTCGCATCGTTTACCGCGCTGACTGTGACATTCACGAGAGTGGTGATCACAGCGTTTTCGTCATCCGTGATGGTAACGGTAAAGGCGTCAGTGCCATTGTAGTTTGCGTTTGGCACATAGCTGTAGGCGCCGGTGTTTTCATTAATGGTAACGGTGCCATTTGCAGGGCCGTCGGAAGCTTCGATCGTATAGGCGCGTGTATCGCCCAGATCCGTATCAGTGGCCACAACGGAGCCACCGATGGTGATCGCATCCTCTGCGCCCGTTGGCGTGAGGGCGGATGCAACGGCATCCAGCACAGGCGCGTCATTGGTGCCACGCACGGTGAAGGTGACCGAACCGGTGTCGGATGCGCTGGCGTCGTCGGTGACGGTAAAGTTGATGACGACATCGGTTGTGACGCTTTCGGCCAACGTCTGATAGGCCGCGACGGCTCCGTCAAAGGTGAATACACCAGTTGCCCCAGTGTACGTGATACCGGCTGTTGCCAGATCGGCCACTGCAGTGCCGCCAATGGTGGCACTTACAAATGCAAGGCTGGCCGGGCTGATGTTGCCTTCGACATCGGTCGCAAACAGGGCCAAAGGCACATCGGTCATCGCCGACGGTGCACCGTTCACCACGGTGACGCTAAAGCTTTGATCTTCGTTCGCGATGGGGAAGGTTGTTGATGGCACAACATTCCCGACGGGCGCATCGTTGATTGGATCAATGGTGATGTTGACAGTGACGGTATCCATGCCGCCCTGCCCGTCCGCGACGGTGACGATAAAGCTGTCGGCGCCGTTGAAATCCTGACCCGGTGTGTAGGTGTATTCGCCGGAGGCATCGATGCTGGCTGTGCCGTTCGCCCCATCCGTGGAGATGCTGTAGGTCAGCGTATCGCCCATACCCATGTTATCAAGATCGCGGTCGTCAACGGAGATAGTCCCCGTAACCGCAACATCTTCGTCTGTCGTTTTGGCGAGTTCTGACAGGCTTTCGTCGATCACAGGCGCGTCGTTGGTGCCGGTGATGGTCACGATCAGGTCCTGCGTGGCCGAGCCGTCAGCGGAGGTGACGGTGATTGTGTCTGTCAGGGTCGCCCCCACACCGAGGTTCTGGACCGCGGCCAGCGTATTGGTCAGCGTATAGGTCCATGCGCCATTGGTGCCGACCTCGAAGGTGCCATAGGCATTATCGCCAGCTGTATTTGCTGCAATCGCCTGGAACGTGCTTTCGCCGGTGTCCTTGTCGGTGATGGTCAATGTGCCGCTGGCAGTCAGGTCCATCGCATCTTCGGCCACACTGTTGCTGGCGGTGCCTGCGATCACGGGCACGTCATTGGTGCCGTTGATGGTGATGACCACATTCTGCGTGGTGGTTGCAGGCGGGGTTGCATTGTCACTGGCTGTCAGCGTGTAGGTCAGCACCAGCGTATCGGTGGCTGACAGGTAATCAAACAGCTCTGTGCCGCTGTTGAAATTCCATGTGACCTGTTCGCTGGCCTCGGTCGCGCTCAGCGTATCTGTCACGCCCAGCATCGCCAGCAAGGTTGCATTTGCAATGCTGTTGTCGTCACCGCTGGTCACGGCAACGGATGTGGTGGTGACGGAGACCAGATCGCTCAGGTCTGCATCGGCCAGCGTCAGCGTGCCGGAGGTGCTCAGCGCCGCGTCTCCTTCGGTCACGGTGCGGGCGTCTGTATTGCCGGTTTCGACTGTCAGACTGGGGCTGTCGTTGGTGCCTGTGACGGAAACAGTGATGTCCTGGGTCACGGACCCGCCTGTCGCGCCATCGTCGATGGTGACGGTATAGGTCAGGGCAAGGACTTCGCCTGCGGCCAGATGGTCAAAATCCGCATCGTCGATGTCAAAGGTCCAGTCGACGGAATTACCCACTGTGCTGGCGGCATTCGCGGCGGTGATGCTGGCGGCGGTGATCGTAAAATCACCCATGGCGCCTGCGTAACCTGTCAGAGCGGCCCCATCCAGTGTGGCGGATTTGAACGCGGATGTGACAGTGTGCGTATCGGCCCCCACAGCCGGATCGCCTGCGGCCAGATCGGAAATATCCGCATCGTCAAAGGTGATGGTGCCGGTCAGCTGCTGGTCGCTGGTGCCACCGGTCACGTCTACCCCCGTGTTTTCGGTCAGGCCCGTGGCCCCCGTCACGGCGATATTGGCAGGCGCGTCATTGACGCCGGTAAAGGTGATGACGATGTCGCGGGTGGTGGACAGATCCCCATCGGTGATCGCGATCTCGTAGGACTGGGTGAACACCTCGCCCTCGGCCAGATTGTTGATCACGCTGTTGTCGACGCTGAAGGTATAGAACAGCAGACCATCGGTGCTGGCTGTGGGTGCAGAGAAACCTGCCGAGAAGGTGCCGATGTAATTGGCCAGATCGGCGGCGCCTGTGCCCATGCTTTGCGTCGGGGTGTTGGTGACGGACAGGGCCGCCCTGTCCGTAGGCTCGATATCGTTGAAGAAGATATTGCCGCCAACTGCGGTCATGCCATCCTCGGTCACATCGGCATCGAGAGCGGCCCCGTCGGTGATGAAAGGTGCGTCGTTGTCGCCGTTGATCCGCACCACTGTGGACAGCGGCGTGTCGACAAATGTCGTCCCGTCCGGCGATGTGGTGCGCACGGTATAGGCCAGTGTCACGTCGATAAAGGCGGCGTCATCCAGTGCGTCGAACACGGCTGCATTGCGGTTGAACGTCACCGCATCGCTGGCCGCCGTCAGCCCGCCAAAGGCCGCCTCGACCATCGCTTGGGTATAGCCTGCGGGGATGGTGCCGCTGACAGTGGTGATGGTAGGCGTACCGGTGATGGTGCGCGCATCGTTTGTGTCCAGCTCTGTGGTCACGGTGGTGACCCAGACGTTATCTGCGTCATTGGAGCCTGTGCCCAGCAGATTGACGGTCACATCATCGGCCAGTGCGGTACCTGTCACGGCACCATCCACGATGATGTTCGAATTGCCCTCGTCAAACGCCGATGTGCCGGCCGCCGAAAGGACAGGCGCATCGTCGCTGCCGACGATTGTGATGGTCACGGTCTGCGGCACGGATGTGTCGGTGGCCGCATCAAGGCTGTCGTCCTGTGCAGTGACGTTGAACACCAGAACCAGCTCTTCACCCTTGCCGAGGAAATCAACCTCCGTGTCGGCCAGATCAAAATCCCAGTCGATCACATTGTTGGCGGTGTTGGTGACAGTGAATGCGTTATCCAATGTGCTCATCAGGGTCGCACTGATTGTACCTGCGCTAGAGCTTGGGCCTGTCAAAATATTGGCTGGATCAGTCCCGTTCAGATCGGTCCATGTGGCCGTGGCCAGCGTGGCGGCAGGGGTGTGGGTGTCGGTTGTATCCAGATCGGCAATGCTCAGCGTGCCTGCGGTTTGCAGGTTGCCGCCCACCAGACCTGTGGATTCAGTCACCGTCTCGGCGGCGGAATCGCCCGTCTCTGCGGAAACGGTTGGCGTGTCATTGGTGCCTGTGACGGTCACGGTGACGGTCTGTGTGTCCGTGCTGGTGGTGTCGTTTGATGTGACCGTATACACCAGTGTCAGCACTTCGTCCTTGGCCAGATAATCAAACAGCGTCGAGGCCGCCGAGAAGGTCCATGTGGCCTGATTGCTGCCGCCTGTGGTGGTGTTGGTCAATGTGCCGCCATCTGTGATGCTCAGCAGATTGGCGAGCGGCGTGGCGTTTGAGCCGTAGGCGCCGGTGATGCCCGAGATGCTCAGGCCGGTGACAGTGGTGCTCACACCTTCATTCGCGTCCACATCCGTGATGGTCAGCGTATCGCTCGCCGTCAGGGTCGCTGCCGCGTCCTCGACCAGATCAGCGGTAATGGCATCACCGGTCTCGACGCTGATCACAGGCGCATCGTTGTCGCCTGCGACGTTCACGGTGACAGTGATATCGTCATGCCCGCCCAGCCCGTCGGCCACGCGCACGGTAAACATATCCGTTGCCGTGCCGCCATCATCCAGCGCCTGCGTATCCGCATCGTTGTTGAGCAGGGCATAGCTCCACGTGCCGAGCGATGTCAGCGAGAGCGTACCATAGGTGCCGGTTACAATAGCCGCAGCACCATTTGCCACAGCAGGTGTGACAGGGCCGTCGTTATTGGTAATGATCGACCAGATTTTGGCATCATCATCGGTGGTCGGTGCGTCATTATCCGCATCTGTCACGGCAAAGGCACCGGTGGCCACGGCATCGCCCGCGCCATCATCGCCTGCCTCGATCACGGCATTGTCCACCGCACCGGTGACCGACACGACAGGCGCGTCATTGGTGCCGGTGATATCGATCATGACACTTTGCGTGTCAAAGCCGCCATTGCCGTCCGAGACCTGAACCTCGAAGGATTCCGAGACGGATTCCCCCTGATAAAGGCTCTGAACAGCTGTCGAGCCGTTGGCCAGATCAAAGCTCCACACGCCTGCGGATGTCACGCTGAACGTGCCATAGGTGCCGGTGATTTCGGCAGCTGTTGCGCCCGCGGTTTGGCCCATGCCGGTATTGGCATTTGCGGTCCATGTCAGGGTGGTGTCATTCGCATCGATATCCGTTGCGGCGAATGTGCCTGTGGCAGAGGGGGTGCCAGCGGCGGTCATGCTCATGGCGTCGACGCCCGCCTCGGTCACCGCGCCCGTATCGGCACCGGTGGCAAAGGTGAGAACAGGGGCGTCATTGGTGCCTGCAATCGCGACGGTCAGCGTGCTGGCGGCACTGTCGCCCGCATCTGTGCCGTTTGCGATGGTGTAGTTGAACACATCCGAGACGGTGTCGCCGCCATCCAGCGCCTGCGTATCCGCATCGGTGTTGTCCAGCTCATAACGATAGCTGCCGTCTGTCTTGACATACAGCGTGCCGTAGGTGCCGAAGATCGCGGCCTCGTCTGTGGCTGGTCCTTGATCGAAGGTCAGATCCGTTTGTGCGACCCCTGCCCCGGCAGAGCCTTGGGTGACCTCCAGCGCCGCGGTCTCGCCCGCATCCGCATCGGCCCAGTTGCCATAAGCGTTAAGCATGCCCGAAACGGTGTCGGTACCAGCAGCAGCCGCGTTCAACGCATCCACACCCGCCTCTACAATGCCCGTGGCAGTGCTGGCAGCGGTGATTGTGGGCACATCGTTGCTGCCCGTGACGGTGATGGTGACAACTTGTGTATCGGTGGTGTCGGGCGTGCCGACTGTATTGTCGTCGGTGGCTGTTAGCGTATATTCCAGCACCAGTGTCTGGCCTGCATTCAGGAAGTCAAACGCGCTTGCGCCCGCACTACCTGCGCTGAATTTCCACGTGAAGTCCGAGCCTGACAGGGCGGGGTCGGGATTTGCATCTGCACTCAGGCCGGTGGCAGCGACTGCCGGATCGGCGCTGCCGTCCCCTGCAACAACGCTCATGAAGGCCTCAAGCTGTGTGTTGCTCAGCGGGTTGGTCCCTGTGAAGCTGCCTGACACGGCAACAGAAGTGACATCGACACTCACCGTGTCCGTGGTGTCGGTATCCACCACATTCAGCGTGCCTTCGGCGGTCAGCGTCTGGTCGGCCATCGAGGGATCGGCAACTTCGGTGACAGCGCCCGAGATCGCGCTGCCCGATACGACAGGCGCGTCATTGGTGCCGTCGATCGTGATGACAACACGCTGGACATAGCTTAGGTTATTGGGGGCATTGTTGGTCTCGGTGATGACGACATCGTATTCCTGAACGATGCTTTCCCCCTCGGCCAGCGCGTCGATGATGGCCATCTGCGGGCCGGAAACTGTTTCGGGGAAGGGCAAGCCTACGTTGAAGTCCCACCCGACGGTGCCTGTGCCGTCACCTGTGATAGGGTCGTCGAAACCGGCCTGAAAGAACCCCAGAAAGACGCCGCCGGGCGCATTGGAGACAATGTTGGAGACGGTGACGGAGTGTGTATCGCCCACCTCGTCATCAGTGACGGTAAAGGTGCCAGCGGTGCCAAAGGGCGTATCGTTTTCGATGACGTCGCCTGCCAGATTGGTCAGACCATCCGCGCGCTCGGTGACGGTGTCGCTATAGTCGCCGGTGCCCTGTTGCGGCGCATCGTTGAGATCCTGCAGCGCAAACGACAGGGTGGATTGAGTGATGTTTCCGGCGTTGTCCGTGCCTGTCACCATGATGTTGATAGACGGATTCACCTCGGCGTCGAAATACGCGCGGGCGGCAGCATCATCCTTGATGCGCAGGGTCAGCCCGTCAAATTCCACATGGGCGTGGGCGGGGTTAACCGGAAAGGTTGCCAGCGCATAGGTGGTGCCGTCCGTGCCGTCCAACGTGGCAAGGTCAATCACCCCTGCTGTGGCCTGTGCCTGATCGGCGATCTCGTTCGGGGTGAAAGAGGCTGATTGATCGGCAGAGATTTCGGTATCGATCACGGCCCCTGTGGACAGCGGTGTGGCGCCCGTCATCATATTGCCCGCCGCGTCCTGCGCGCCTGACACACTGACAGAAACATCAGCCAGATCGGCATTTGTATCCGCCAGATCATAGGTGATTGTCAGAATTGTCTTTGCCGCGTTCCATGCGCGCGCCACTGTTGCGCTCTCGCTCAGGCCGGTGCCTGCTGTGGTGATCGTGACGGTGGGGTTGACGGTATCATCCATCGCTTCGTCAAAGGTCACTGCAAGGGTGACGGTGCCTGTGCCCACATCATCTTGGATGATCGCACCGGCGGTGCCTGCGCCCATGTTGAACATGGCGCTGGAGGCTGTGGGTGCTACGTAATCGGCGTTGAAAGAATTGATCATCGGCGCGCTGGCCGTGTTGCCCGCAACGTCTGTAATGCTCATGCTGGCTGACAATGCGCCCGCGCCCAGCGAGGCGGATTCCGCCAGTGACAGTGCAACAGTGCCGTTTGCAGTGACTGATTTCATCACGTTGCCAGCTGTACCCGTGATGGTCAGGCTACCGGTTGAGCCCATGTCCAGCCCGCTGACCGCGACCGAGACAACCTCTGTGCCGCCATAGACCATATCACTGCCCGCACCTGTAAAGGCGATTGTGGCATCATCGTTCAGGTCTGCATCGGTGTCGATCACAACGCTTAGCGCGGCCGAGGGTGCGCTGGTATTGCCCAGTGTATCCGCCGATACGGCTGCGACTGCGTAAGTGGCTGCCGTCAATGTGTTTGCAGTGATCTGGGCGGTGCCGCCCATTTCGGATCCTGTCACGGTATAAACCGCCGACAGAGCGGCGTTGCCGTTGGAGGTATCCACCAGCGTGACTGTATCGTTCATAGCCAGCATGGAGACGTCAACATCAAAGACCGGCGCGGTCACATTGGTGTTTTCGTCCGTGTCGATATTGCTGTCCGAGGTTGCCTGTAGATCGGGCGTTCCGGGAGCGGCGGGGGCTGTTGTGTCCAGCACGATGTCCAGATTGGTTGGCGCAAGGGTCGCGGCTGCGGTGCCATCGGTGATGGTGCCGGTATAGCCGGTGACTTCGAGGTCGGCCTGGTTATCGCCTGCCTGCACGGTGTATGCGAAGGTAACGGTGTTGAGGCTGTTGCCTGTCTGGTTTGCGCTATGCCCGCCTGTCAGGGTCAGCGCGCTGCCCGATGCGGTCACGTTTTCATCGAATGTCGCGGTAAAGGTGATCACATCGCCCGTGGTGAACGGCCCGCTGGGGGTGGCCGTGACAGTGCCTGTGGGGGCCACATTGGTCACAGTGATCGCGACCGCCTGATCGGTGAAGGCGCCATTGCTGTCGGTGGCGCGCACGGTGATGTTGTAGGTGTTGTCGGTGTCGTCATCTGCAGGGGCTTCGAAATCCGGACCGGAGGCAAAAGACACGACGCCCGTGGCTGCATCAATGGTGAAATCCCCATTATCCACACCCGACCCGGCAAGCGCATAGGTGATGCCGCTGCCTTCGCTGTCGCTGTCATCGGTGGCGGTCGCGTCATAGGCCACTGTGGTGCCTTCAGCGACCGAGGCGATCGCGCCACTGGTGAAAGTGGGGGCAGTGTTTGCAACCATACTTTGCACAGCAAGGCCGCCAGGGCCTCCAACGGGAACGAAAGTACCCGCAGTACCTGATGGGCTTGCCGACAGGTTCACAAACTGGCCTATGGCTTCTTCCCAGTACACAATCTCGATCGTATTGGCGCCTGCGTTCAGCGTGGCGCTGGATGATGTTGACCAGCTAGCGGAGACGCCGCCTGTGCTGTCGTCCCAACGCGTTGCTACAACCACACCGTTTACGATAAAAGTCAGGGCATCGTCTGCGTCATGTTCAAAATACCATGTCCCAGCATCACCTGCAGAAACATTGACAGTTCCAGTGTAGCGGATGGCGAAATTGTCGCCATTTGCTCCCGCGGGCAGTGTGACCGTGTCGATATTGCCTGTCGTATTGCTGGCGACACCAGTCCCGTTCAACAATGCCAATGCACTCGCGTTGCTATCAATTGTTCCTGTGGATGTGGCGTACTGATAGAAAAAACCTGAAGTTGTCATGATGAAGCTCCTGTCGGGGATGTCGTATTTGGGACGGGCCTGCGGGCGAATGCCTGCGCAGACGTGATGTGTTCGGGCCGTTTATGCGCGGGGCAGAAAACGGAAGCGGGGCGCGGTTTAATGAACCGGTGATGCGTCGCGGCCAACGGCAGCCTGTGCCGTAAAACCGGCGTGGCGACCAGCTGTGCAGCTGTTGTCTGAGAAAATAATGTCTGTGAAAATAAACGTTTAGAATCAGTTATATGAGGCGCGAAATTGCGCCCTGTACCGTTTCGATGACAGTCTATCGACCGTCCAGTGAGTATTGCAGAATCCAAAACTGCGCCCCATCTGGTTTGCCCGCTGAAAAACACCAGCCGACAAAACTCCGTTCGCATAAACCTGCGTTCATGCGGTAAACCCACTTCGCTGGTGCCTGAGAAATGACCCCACCGCGTGGCTGCGGTATCCAATTTTTAAACGCACTTTTACATTCGGGCCCGGATCAATAATTTGGCGGGCTGATAAAGTGCAAAGAAATCATTAACTCACTGTAGATTGACGTTGGGCAAACCTCTTGGCAAGGCAGAATCTGGGGCGGATGCCGCTCTGCGGACTGTCAAGTTTTTGGAAACAAAATGGTTAATATGGCTGCATTGGCAATTTTCCGCGCAAAATCAATTTGCTAAGATATTTTCGCCCGCAGAGAAATTAATAAATAATTAATTTAATTTTTTTCGGATCACGCAACCTCAAATGATGCTGCATTGCAGAACTTCTCGCATAGCGGGAATTTCCAATACTTTCGGTAAGATAGCTGGAACTTGTCGGGGGCAAGCCGCCCCCGATAGTGGTTAACACATACACTTTTTGCGTCAGGCACATTTGTAAGATTCTCGTAATAAGTGTATTTCGTGAGGGGTGGTTAAGCTGTCAGTCCGCCCAATACCCCTGAAATACGCCGATTATTACGGATGTAATTATACGAGACCAATAACCCGAATAACGGCACCGGCTGTCTATTTCATTTCGATCCCGTGCTACCGGTAATTCTGTGGGCCTTTGGGGTGCTGTACCGGTTGACTGGAAAGGACAGTCTGCGGCGGCGTGGCCCCCCGTACGCGGTCCGAAAAGACCTGAGCAAACCTGCGGATGCCGCGCCGCACGGCTGTACCGGAACGGATGCCATGCAGACTGCCTCTTGAGCTTGGTGGCCCGCCGCTCCTATCCTCGGCACAACACATAGATAGGAAACTGCATTTGACCTCTCATCATTACATCACCGGTATGCCGCGCTCGGGCTCTACATTGCTCGGGGGGATATTGCTGCAAAACCCGCGCTTTCATGCAGGCATGTCCAGCCCACTGAGTGTTTTTATGCATGCGGTGATGCGGGCAGGGTCAAACAACGAATTCTCCGACCAGATCACCGACAAGATGCTGGAGAGTATGCTGCGCGGTGTGCGCGACATCTATTATAACGAGACAGCCGCCGGGGCAGAGGTGATCTTTGACACCAACCGCACGTGGGCGGCACAGATGCCGCTGGCGCTGCGCCTTGCCCCCGAGGCCAAGATGATCGCCTGTGTGCGCAACCCTGCGTGGGTGATGGATTCAGTCGAGAAGATCACCCGTAAAAACCCGCTCAAACGCTCGGGCCTGTTCGGCAATGATGCCGAACGTGCCACCGTCTATACCCGCGCAGATGCGCTGACCCGCTATGATCGCCTGATCGGCTCGGCGTGGACATCGCTGAAACAGGCGTATTATTCGGACGAGGCGGACCGCCTGTTACTGGTGGAATATGATATCTTGTGCCAGCGCCCACGCGACACGATGCAGCTGATCTACCAGTTTCTGGACGAGCCGTGGTTCGAGCATGATTTTGACAATGTCGACTACACCGCCGAGAGCTTTGACGAGCGCCTCAACACACCCGGCCTGCACACGGTCGGGCGCAGAGTTGAGTTCAAGCCGCGCCGCTCGATCCTGCCGCCCGATATTTTCGAGCGGCTGAACCAGATGGTGTTCTGGAACGACCTGCACAAAACCAAAGCCCACAAGATCGTCACCCAAAGCGAAGCACCGGTGGGCCGCGCCTGAGGCAAGGGCTGTGCGCGCCCTGCTTGCTTGCGCTGGATATCACAGAACGAATGCAACGCCTTGCCAGTACACCGCACGCAATTTCTTGGTGAAAGCCGGTGATGAAGGTATCAAGAAATTAACTTATAGCGACATTTGATTCGTATTTTACAAATTCATTTCCACGAAAGGTCCACTGTCATGGCAGATTATATCGTAAATACAGGCGGCGAAGATACTAACGCAGGCAACGCCACGCTCAGTCTGCGCGAGGCGCTGATCCTTGCACAGGGCACCGCGGGCGCGGACACCATCACCTTTGATGCAAGCGTGACGAATGTGGCGCTGTCCAGCGGTGTGCTGAACATCATCGCAGGCGAGGATGTGACCATCAACGGCGATCACAACGGTGACGGCGTCGCGGATGTAAGCCTGGATGGCATGAACAGCTCGCGGGTGCTGAACGTGGCGGCAGGGGCCACGGCGCTGTTGCAATCGGTCAACCTCAAGGGCGGGCGCGACACTGGCGACCTTGGCACCTACGGGAGCAATGGTGCGGCTGGCGCAGGCGGGATAAACGCAAATCCGACCGGCTTTTACCTCGGTTACGGGTTCGCCAGCTACGGAGCCAACGGGTATGACGGCGGCAACGGGGGCGATGGCAGCGATGGCGGCGTTGGCGGCGGCGGCGAGAATGCAGCAGGGACAATCCTGAATGCGGGCACCCTGACGCTTGAACGGGTCACCATTGCAGACGGGTTTGCCTATGGCGGTTACGGGGGTCAGGGTGGCGTGGGCGGCGATGGTGGCTATGGCGGCAGCGCCTCTGATGGCTACTACGGCGGCTATGGCGGACCCTACTCGGCATACTTCATTGCTGGCCCGGGCGGTTTTGGCGGCGATGGCGGCGATGGCGGCAGCGGTGGCGCGGGCGGCAAAGGTGGCGATGGCGGCGATGCGGCTGCCGGTATCTTCAATACTGCCAGTGGCATGCTCACGCTGGTCGACAGCGCCTTTAGTGACGTGCTGGTGCAGGGCACAGGCCATGTCTACGCAGGGCCCCATACCACGATAGGTGGCACAGGGGGCCAGGGCGGCAGTGGCGGCACGGGCGCTAATGGCGGCATAGCCGGCGGCGGTGGCAATGGCGGCAGCACCTATACGCCCGATATGTACGGTCCGGGCACATTTTTCGGGTATGATGGCGGGGACGGCGGGAACGGCGGCAGTGGTGGCAGTGGCGGTATCGGCGGCGATAGCGGCGATGGTGGCAATGCCGCAAGCGGTATCCTGAACCTTGGCACCCTCGCAGGTTCCGGCGCCATCGCCTTTTCCTCTTACAACACCGCCACCCCCGGCACCGATGGCTTTGCCGGGTTCGGCGGAAGCTACGGGTTTGGCGGGTCCATGGGATTCGGCGGAACTGCGGGTGCCGATGACTCCGGGACGGCCATAGACGGTGCAGACGGCGCCGACGGGGCCAACGGCTTTTCTGGAAGCAACGGATTGGTCGGGATCAATGGCACCTCCAGCATCAGCCAGCTCAATATCAATGGCGGCACAGGTTCTGTGAGCGAAGCCGAGACCATCATTTATGTTCATGATACCGATCTGGTCATTCTGGAAGGCGATGCAGGCACCACCGACATTACCTTCAACATCAACCGTCTGGGCAGGATGGCTCACGACCTGACTGTGGATTGGGCGATTTCGGGGGATGTGGATGCGGCTGATTTTGCCAGTGGCACGGCCCTGAGCGGCACTGCCATGTTTGCCGCAAACGGGGTTGTTACCCAAACGATCACCCTGTCGGTGATGGGCGATATGGATCTTGAGCTGGACGAGGATTTTACCATCACCCTGTCCAATCTGGTTGATACCAACATGAGCAGTGCGACAGAGGCGCTTGGCACCGCGTCTGTCAGCGGCGTAATTGCCACCGATGAATTCGCCTATGAGCTCTATAGCGCACCAAATGGCGGGGGGGGGGTAATTGCCGCCGGCTTTGACTATGACGCCGATATCAAGACAAGTACATTCTCCGGTGACTATATCCGTGTGACAGACCCGACTTTCTTTGGCGGCGCTGTGCAGATGCTGTCAGTCGATGTGAACAACGTGACGCTTGAAGCTGATGCGCCCTATGCCGCGCATGTGACGCTCGATGATTTTTCCGGAATCCAGACTTTCAGCATCAGCGGTGATGCGCTTGCCGATGTGACGGGCAACACCAACGACAACACCCTCAACGGCGGATCGGGGGCCAACCAGCTCGAAGGGCTGACCGGTGCGGATACCCTGCTGGGCAATGCGGGCGAGGACACGCTGCTGGGGGGTGATGATGATGACCACCTGAATGGCGGGTCCGGTGATGACCGTCTGGATGGTGGTGATGATCAAGACCTGCTCGAAGGCTCTACCGGCGATGATACGTTGCTGGGACAGAACGGTAGCGACACGCTGATGGGTCATGGTGACCGCGACGTGCTGCGCGGCGGCAACGGGATCGATATGCTCGACGGTGGCAGCGGGAACGACCTGTTGCTGGGCGGTGGCAATACCGACACGCTGCTGGGCGGGTCCGGCTCGGATACGCTTCAGGGCAATGCGGGTTCGGACAGTATCGAGGGCGGCGAGGGTAGCGACAATATCTCGGGCGGTGACGGTGCCGATACAATCCGCGGCGGCGATAACAATGATACCGTCTCGGGCGGCAACAGCAGCGATGTGATCTTTGGCGACAACGGCTCGGACGTTCTGGACGGCGCATCGGGCAATGACACCCTGCGCGGCGGGTCGGGCAATGATACGCTGGACGGCGGCGGTGGTTCAGACAGTCTGGACGGCGGCGCGTGGTCGGATACGCTGATTGGCGGGTCGGGCAATGACACCCTGCGCGGCGGTACCGGCAATGATGTGCTGGAGGCGGGCTCGGGCCGTGATCTGGTGCTGGGCGGTTCCGAAAACGACACGATCAACGGCGGCCTCGGCGACGATACACTTGGCGGTCAGGCCGACAACGATGTCATCGATGGTGGCGACGGCAATGACCGGATCACGGGGGGCACCGGCACCGACAGCCTGACGGGTGGTGCCGATAACGACACCATCCTTGGCGGCGACGGGAACGATACGATCTTTGGCGGCAACGGCGAAGACGAGATCACCGGCGGGGACGGCGATGACCGCCTGCTGGGCGGACCTGGTGCGGATGATTTCATCTTTGGTGCAGGCTTTGGCGCTGACACGATCGTAGGCTTTACCGCCAATTTCGACGATCTGGTCATGCAAGGCTTTGTCGAGGCCGATCTGACGCTGAGCACAGGCGGGGGCGACACCACCGTTACCGTGAACGGCACCGCCGACAGCATCACCTTGCAGGGTGTGATCCTCACCGATTTCTCGGACTTCGACTTCGTGTAAATCGTATGCGCGCGGGGCTGTCGGCCCCGCGCGCCGCATCTGGTCTGTAGATATCCAGATGCCATAAATTGGTCTTTCTTCGAAAGTAATCCTCCGGACAGCACCGATACACAGCGAGACAAATGATATGCCAGTCACCGATTATACCGCTCTGACCGAAGGAGACGCGCGTTGGAACGAAGCTGTCTCCCTCGGGACTGCTACGATTGTCACATATACGTTCCTGGGCAGCGCCGATTTGCCGGATTTCACCGAAAACCAGCCCTCCGGCACGGGGACCAATACCTACAACGCGCTTGATACCCTGCGCCAGAACGCGGTGCGCCTTGCGGTGACCGAATTCGAGGCCGTGTCCAATGTGCGCTTCATCGAAGTGGATGATCCGGAAAATGCCAATATTCTGATCCACGGAAATTATGCGGATCACGGGTATTCCTGGGCCTATTCACCCTTTGCCTATGCCGGTTTCACCGACCAGAGCTATGTCACCCTGACCGAAGACACCAATCCCGCATGGCGCTATGACAGCGACTGGCTGCTGGACCCTTCGGACCCTGACTATAGCGGCAGCATGTACACCCTGACCCTGCACGAACTGGGCCATGCAATGGGGCTGGACCATCCCTTCTCGGGCGTGATCCTTGATCCTGCGCTGGACAACCACGACAACACGCTGATGTCCTATAGCTGGCGCTATAATGGTGATGGCTACAGCAATGCCAAACTGCAAAACCTTGATGTAGACGCGCTGCAATTTCTCTATGGTCAGCCCGACTGGGCCAGCTTGGGCTGGAGCTACAGCTGGAATGAAACCACCGACCGCTTTACCTTCACAGGCTCGGACGACCATGACACGATGGTGGGCATCCGCGCCGACAGCCTGATCAAGGGTGGCTTGGGCGATGATACAATCCACGGCAATCTGTTCAACGATACACTGCATGGCGGTGTCGGCTCAGACAGCCTGATTGGCGGCGAAGGCAATGACACGCTCTATGGTCAGGGCAATGACGACACTCTTGTCGGCGGATATGGTAACGACCTTCTGCTGGGCGGCGGCGGCAATGACAGTATCGATTCAGGCTACGGCGGAGATGATACGATTGATGGCGGCGTAGGGGCCGACACAATGGTCGGCGGTACCGGGCGTGATACCTTTGTCGTCGATAATGTACTCGATCAGATCACGGCCTATTACGATACAATGTGGGACACCGTGCAGGCCTCGATCACATATAGCCTGAACACGATCTCAAGCTCTGTACGATATCTTGATCTAACGGGCGCGGATGATCTGGACGGCACCGGCAGCTTTTATGCCAACCGCCTTGATGGCAATAACGGTGACAATACGCTCGATGGCAGCTGGGGTGGCAACGACACTCTGTTAGGGCGCGATGGCAATGACACCTTGCTGGGACAGGGCGATGATGACGTGCTGCGCGGCGGCAACGGGATCGACATGCTCGACGGCGGCAGCGGTGATGATCTGTTGGTAGGCGGCGGCAATACCGACACGCTGTTGGGCGGCAGCGGTCGCGATACGCTTCAGGGCAACGCGGGTTCGGACAGCATCGAGGGTGGCGAAGGCAGCGACAACATTCAGGGTGGCAACGGTGCCGACACGATCCGTGGCGGCGATAACAACGATACCATTTCGGGCGGCAACGGCAGCGACGCTGTCTTTGGCGACAACGGCTCGGACAGTATGGAAGGTGCCGCAGGCAATGATACCCTGCGCGGCGGCGATGGCAATGACACGCTGGATGGCGGCGGCGGTTCAGACAGCCTTGATGGCGGTGGCTGGTCCGACACCCTGATCGGCGGGTCTGGCAATGATACCCTGCGAGGCGGCAGTGGCAACGACAGTCTGGAGGCAGGCTCGGGCCGTGATCTGGTGCTGGGTGGGGCCGACAACGATACAATTAGCGGCGCGCTGGGGGATGATACGCTGGGCGGCGAGACTGGCAACGATGTCATAGACGGGGGCGACGGCAATGACAGGATCACGGGCGGCACAGGCACCGACAGCCTGACAGGCGCTTCGGGCGATGACACGCTCATCGGCGGGGATGGCGATGACACGATCTTTGGCAACGGCGATAACGATGTCATCACCGGCGGCAACGGCGATGACCGCCTGCTGGGCGGGCCTGGAGCGGATGACTTCATCTTTGCCGCAGGTTTTGGCACAGATACGATTGTAGGCTTTTCTACCGGTGAGGATGATCTGATCATGCAGGGCTTTACCGCCGCAAACCTGACGCTGGCCACAAACGGGGGCGCCACCACGGTCAACGTGAACGGGGCTGCAGACAGCATCACATTGCTGGGCGTGACCCTCACCAGCTTCTCGGACTTCGACTTCGTATAAAGTACTGAATTATTAGCCTGAAAAACCGGTGCTGGCCCTTGGGTCAGGGCCGGTTTTTTTATGGGCATGCGCGGATTTCCACAGGAAAAGCGGCCGAAAGTTAATAAAACTTGTCGAAATTAAAAAACAATGCCATGCTGTGGGAATTATACCATTCTCCGATGGGGCCGTATTTCTGGCCCTGCGTATCGGTCAGGGTGGAGACGTATTTAAGCCGTGCACTGCACGATAATTGTAAAAGCCCCTCCACCGAGAGGGGCACATTGAAAACCCGTGGTCAGGAGAACCAACACAGCGGGTTTCGGGAGGAAGACACGAATTTTAAGACGATGCGATTTTTTTGAACGCGCGGCATTGGCATTTCACACCACATCCAATCCGCGCTGACCTCACACTGCACACATTCTCACTTCGCCTGATCTGTCGGGCGGAAACCCACATCCAGTTTTTCACAAGGATTTTTTATCATGGCAACTCCAGCAACATGGCTCAGCGCATTTCAGGTTAACACAGGTGCCGGGGCCACCGGCGGCCAAAGCGCCCCCAAGATCATCGGCCTGTCAAACGGCAACATTCTGGTGGCCTATGAGGCCAATGCCGCTGGCACGATCGGCACGGGTGCCAATGCCGACATCGTCGGCAAGATCTACACCGCAGAAGGCGGTCTGTTCAAATCGGAATTCCAGCTGAACACAAGCCGCAACGCCGATAACGAACGTGATTTCAGCATCGCCGCCACCAATGATGGCGGCTTCATGATCGTCTACATGGACGACGATACCAACAACGTGGACACCGATCTGGTCCTGCAACGCTATGACGACGCAGGGGATGTCATTGGCGGTGCGACTATAGTTGCATCCGATGTCAATGCCACAGGCAATATCGGCACGCCGCGGCTCCTCATCAACCAGTCGGATAATTCTGGCTTTATCTCGTGGGACCGCACGACAACCACCGGTGACCAGAACATCCGCGCCAAACATTTCGAGATCAACGTCCTCAACAATGTGCAGCTGTCCGCAGGCTTTGACGCTGCCCAAAATTCCACCCAATATGACCGCGATCACGAGACCGCGATGCTGACCACGGGCGAGATGGTTGTCGTCTATGAGGAAGACGACGGCGGCATACAGTCCATGGAAGTCCGCATTTATAATACAGCTGGCGCGCTGACACACAGCAATCTGAGCAGCCTGCCCTCTGGCGTGACCGGCAACCCCAAGGTGGCGGGCCTTTCCAATGGCAACTTTGTCGTCGTCTGGGAGGATGATGGAGATGCGTTCGGCCAGATCTTCAACAACTCTGCTGGTACAGTAGGGGCGCAATTTACCGTTGAAAACGGATCGGACAACATCAATGAAATTCAGGTTGTGGCCCTGCCCGGCCCTGCCTCGGGCGATTTTGTGGTCATCTGGGATGACGATACCGACGGTCGCACTGAAATGCGCCAGTTCAACGCTTCGGGCAGCTTTGATGGCAGTCAGGTAATCGCGATCGATGAAGCGGGCACCGGCCAGTCCATCGGCGTCAGCAGTGATGGCCGTATTCTGGTCGCGCATCAGGAAGAGGTGGGCGAAATCACCGCCGCGATCTTCGATTCGCGCAATGCGCTTGATATCGACGCCTCCGATTTCAGCAACGAGCCCGTTAATTTTGTCTCCACAACTGTCGTAACAGGCAAGCAGCAGGGCACAGATTTTGACGGCAACACCCTCGACAATACCTTCTACGGACAAGGTAATGCCGATACGATTACCGGCCTTTCAGGGGAAGACAGCCTGTTTGGCGGTAATGGCAATGATATCATTTCGGGTGGTAGCGGCGACGACTCGATCCGTGGCGAAGGCAACAATGACACCCTGTCGGGCGGCACGGGCAACGATACGATCACCGGCGACAACGGATCGGACACGCTGGATTATTCCTATTCCGCGCCTCCCCCACCGCCGCTGCTCTCGATTGCGGGCTCATGGAATATCACTTTTGGCTCGGTTGTGGGTAGTGCGACGTTCTCAAATTTCTTCGGCGTTCAGGAGACTGACCAGATCTGGACAGTTGAAAACCTGATCGGCTCGGGCTGGCGCGATGTGGTCGATATCCGCAGTCAGGATAACACCACCAACCGGATCGAAACCTTCAACGGCAATGACGAGGTGATCACAGGCCGTTTGACCACCAACAACGACACGCTCGACGGGGGCGACGGTACCGACAAGCTGACGGTCGATGGTGTCTATATAAATACCGTGACGTATGATCTGGGCGCCGAGGAAGTGCGCGTCTCAGGCTTGGGCAAAACCGCTGACATCATCAGCTTTGAAAACATCGAGATCGACGGCGGGGAAGGTGTCATCGGCACGGATGGCGCCAACAACATTCTGGTGAACAACTCGTTTGTCCCTGACAACGTGATCGAAGGACGTGGCGGTGACGATACGATCCAGGGCGGCAACGGCAGCGACAGCATTGATGGCGGGTCGGGTGAAGACCTGTTCATCGACAATATGGAAGACGGGAGTACAACGATCCTTGGTGGCACCTCGGACGATACGCTCGATCTGTCAGGTGCGACAGGCGGGGTAACGGGTGGTGCCGGCTCGATCAGCTCGAACACCACAACCGCCACCCTGACGCTTAACTCTATTCAGGATCTGATCGGTACCGATTTTGCCGATGACATCAGCGAAGAAACAGGCGGCAACCTGAACGGGATTTCGCTGGGCCTTGGCAACGACACGCTGCGCGGCACGGTCAACGGCACTTCGGATGTGTTCGATGGCGGGGACGGTATTGATACCTATATCGAGACAAGCAGCAACTCCCGCGTCCTTGATCTGGAAGGCGAAGTCGGCGGCTCCATCCCGGTGCCTCTGATCGATTTTGAAAACGCCACTGGCGGCGGTGGCAATGACACCATCACCGGCACCCATGCCGATGCCAACATCCTGATCGGGATGGACGGTCTGGATATCATCAACGGTCTGGACGGTGATGACACGCTCGAGGGGGGTGCAGGTGACGATACTCTCAACGGCGGCAGGGATAACGACCGTCTGGATGGCGGCGACGATCAGGACCGGCTCGAAGGCTCCACCGGTGAGGACACGCTGCTGGGACAGGCGGGCAATGACACCTTGTTCGGCCAAGGCGACAATGACGTGCTGCGCGGCGGCGACGGGATTGACCTACTCGACGGTGGCGGCGGTAATGACCTGCTGTCAGGGGGTGGCAACAGCGACACTCTGTCGGGTGGCACTGGTGCGGATACGCTTCAGGGTGGCAAAGGCTCGGACAGCATTGAAGGCGGCGATGGCGCCGATGACATTGCGGGTGGCGATGGTACCGATTCAATCTATGGCGGTGACAACAACGACACCATCTCAGGCGGCAACAACAGCGACCTTGTCTTTGGCCAAAACGGTTCCGACCTCCTTGAAGGCGGCTCGGGCAATGATACGCTGAGCGGCGGTTCGGGCAATGATACGCTCGATGGTGGCGGCGGTGCCGACAGCCTTGATGGCGGTGCGTGGTCCGATACGCTGACCGGTGGCGGGGGCAATGACACATTGCGCGGCGGTACCGGCAACGACAGTCTGGAAGCCGGTGATGGCCGCGATCTGGTGCTGGGTGGTTCCGAAAACGACACGATCAACGGCGGTATCGGTGACGATACGCTGGGCGGTCAGGCCGACAACGATGTCATCGACGGCGGTGAAGGCAATGACCGGATCACCGGTGGTGATGGCACCGACAGCCTGACAGGGGGTGCCGATAACGACACGATCCTTGGCGGCGACGGGAACGATACGATCTTTGGCGGCAACGGCGAAGACGAGATCACCGGCGGGGACGGCGATGACCGCCTGCTGGGCGGACCTGGTGCGGATGATTTCATCTTTGGTGCAGGCTTTGGCGCCGACACGATCGTGGGCTTTACCGCCAATTTCGACGATCTGGTCATGCAGGGCTTTGTCGAGGCCGATCTGACGCTGAGCACAGGCGGGGGCGACACCACCGTTACCGTGAACGGCACCGCCGACAGCATCACCTTGGAAGGTGTGATCCTCACCGATTTCTCGGACTTCGACTTCGTGTAAGTCTCGCACCGCAGGGCGGGACCAGTGGAAGAGCCCGCTGCCCGCCCTGTGACCCCCGCATCACACAAGATGCAAAGACATGGCGGGCCCAAGGGTGCCGCCATTTTTATATGCAACAACCGATCATGTATGGGATGTCCTCAGAGGCGAAAAAACGAGGGAGGATCGCTGCCCTATTCAGGCAGGCTCATCCCCCGTGCAGCGTTCAAAGCCCTGTTGCCTTCGGAAAAATGCGCCACGATGCGGGCGCGTAATGTGGCATCGGCCTGCAATTTATGCACGCCATAAGCATGATCCATCACAGTGTTCTTGAGCGCTTTTTGCAGCGCATCCTTGGCCGCACCATTTGGCATATCGCGCATGGCACTGTTGGCATGGCGCAAGATTTCCATGCTCTCGACAGGCAGGCTCACGTTGGCATGCCCGGGATCTTTGAATGTCACCTGATCAAGCGTGACGTCAAACCGTTCCAGCAACTCGTGCAGCACGGTGCCGCCTTTGTAGTGATACACATCCAGCGCATCGCCGAACACCGCCTGCCAATAGCCCACAGATTTTGCAAAATGCAGCGACTGTTTACGCTCCAGAATGAAATTCACGTATTCCTCGAAGGTCAGCACACCGCCGCGTTTGATATAGGTGGAATAATAGCTGACGATCCAATCGGTCTGGTCGCGCACATACATCACCACGCGGTATGGCCCCGGCAGGGCTGCATCCAGAATAGGCTTTAGTCCTGTTATGCGCTTTTGCGTATTCAGATCACGGTAGAAAAACTCCGAGATCATCAGATTGCGGTCTCCCGCCACACTGACCTTTTCCGGCAGGCGCATCACACGCCCCTCCTTGGCCGCCGCCACCATATTTTTGCTCATGGCATGGGCAGACAGATATGTAATACCGGCTTGTTCGGCAAAAGCCGCCTTGTTGGAATTGAACAGCCGTTGAAGATAGGTGGTCGAGGTCTTTTCAGCCCCGATATATACGTAATTCATTTCAGTCTCTCGAAAACGCTCGTTGAAAATCTATTCTGCGCGTCCCGACCACCGCACACGATCAATAGCCTGCGGCTTCCTCTACCCGTGGGCCGCCTGTGTCCTGCCAAGCCTGTTCAACCGCATCGGTCCAGATCGGATTATCCGACCATGTGCTAAAGGACCCTGTGAAGGTCGAGCTGGCGCCAAAGGCTTTGTCGTAGAGATCGGGATTGGTCGGCTCGCCCACATAGGCGCAGATTTTTTCCAGCACGGCCATGTCACGGGCTGCCAGATCCTCGAAACGCACGGTTAGGGTCTCGGGCTCATGCTGCCAGTCCAGATGCAGGGAAATGAACTTTGGCACCTCATGGCCGAACATGCCGCCACGGATAATCTGTTCAAGCAGGACTGGACCGGCCTCAAGCTCGGGGTTTTGTTTGATGCGGTGGCGCATCCAGCTGATGGCGATGTTGCGCGGGTGGCGCAGGATGAACAGATGCCGATGCTCGGACAGCCGTTTTACCAAAGGCGCACGATAGATCACATGGCCATGCATGAAGTGGCTATTGTCTTGCGAGAGCAAATCCGACAGAGGCCGCTTGCTGGTGCTGAAAAGCTTGGATTTGGGCCGCTTTATCAACGTGCCACCCAACTGCTCCTTGCCCATAGCCACCATCAGGCTTGTCAGGAAATGGGTTCCCGACTTGGAGCAACCGCTACATAGTATCATAAATTCACTCTTTGCTCATAGGATCTACCGCCATTGGCGGTGGCGGGCAATTTGATATGGATTGCCCGCCTTGGCAAGATGCTAGCCTTCAAACCCTCACAAGATCGCGAAGTTTGGCGCCTGCCTTCAGGGTTTCAGCATGATTTCGCTGTAATACTGGATGTGGCTGGCAATCACATCTTCCCATGTGATCACTGTATCGCTCTCGTGCGCGCCCTCGAACAGATGGTCGGTGATGCCGTCTGTGTTGTGCATCAAGGCGCGCAAGACAGGCGCATCGCGGCGGATGTCACCTGACAGGATCACACCGTTCTCGCCGTCGCGAACCAGATCAGGCACCATCCCCACCCGCGAGGCCAGCACCGGCGTCGAGCTTGCCAGCGCTTCGGGCAGGTTGGCCGGCCCCCCCTCGTAGGTCGAGACCATCATCAGAAAATCCATGTTGTCATAAAGCGAGCCGAACAAGCGATAGGGGATGTTTTCAAACACCTCTACCTCATATCCCATATCGCGCATGCGCGCGGCATCCAGTGCGCGGCCTTCGCCCACGAGGGTAAAGCGTACATGCTCGGGCGACAAGATTTCCAGACACTCGAACAAATAGGTGTCGCCCTTGACGCGCCTTCCATAGCGCTTGGAGACGTACCCGATGTTGATCTTGCCGTCCGGATCAAACGTCTTTTTGCGCCGCTGGAAGATGGTCGTATCAAAACCGTGTGGAATAACGCGGGTATGCTCGAGCCCCACATGCGCCAGATCGGCCTGCTGTAGGGAGTTCAGGCACACAATACCCACGGCCTGCTTATAGACACGCCAGAATTTATTGGCGTCCACCCACGGATCCATTTCGCGCGGATCATGGTGCACGGTCACAACCGCAGGCGCCTTGAGTGTGTCTTCGAGATGCGGGCGGTGATAGTGATAGATGTCCGCACCCTCGACGGGTTCTTCGCTGACCTCCAGCTTGATCAGACTTGGATCGAACTGCATGTAGCGTTTGAAAATGTCGTAAAATATCTTGGATTTAAGATCTTTGCTGACAACGAAATTGACGGTAAGCGGATAATTCACGCCCTCCGGCAAGGTGGATTTAAAATCCTCAGTGGCAATTTTATGCAACGGTAAACTCCCAGGATGTAGCGCTGTCCAGCCAGCAAACGCCGGTATAAAGCAGGGCCGGCACGATCGTATATTTGCCGGCTTCTTCGGGGGTCTGGAATGCGATTTCGGCCTCGTAGCTGTCATGAAGCTCACGCAACAAGGGCGTCATCAGGCCGTTCAGCACAACCCGCTCTCCGGCTTCGTTGAAGATATGATAGGACAGGTTGAACAGCTTGCCCCCCTTGGAAAGAGGGATGGCGTGCTGTGATTTATTGCTGACGCGGCAGCGCAATGTGTATTGTGTATCGGTGCTGTCAAAGCTACCCGGAAAATCGGGCAAGGCAAACGTCAGCATTTGTGCCATGACGGCCACTTCCTCGTCAGGTGGCAGCGGCCCTTTCATGCGCAACACACCCGACCATTCGGACGGATCGGCGCGCGGGCGCAGGGCGGTCTGGCCCAGTTCCATTTCCATGCGCAAATGGGTTTTCTGCTCCAGCGGAATGTGGCGCACCAGCATTTGTGCAATCTTGCGCTCGCCCGAGCCATGCACGGATACCGACCCGTATTGGAACAGATCGACCAAAAAGCGATCAACAGCGCGGTAGCCACTCAGGTCCAACAGACCCTCACCGCTGTTGACTGCCGCCACAACCGCATCCAGATCGGGGCAATCATGGGTAAATCCCGCACCCGAATAAAAGGCATGGCCCAGCACGATAGGCTTGAGGCCCAGCATCGCCGCCTCGATCCCTGTCTGCGAGGTAAAGGTCAGGCAAAACTGGCTGTCCTCCAGCAGTGATTGCATGTTGACGTCTTCCACCAACAGCACGCGGGCGCGTTTGTCATCGGGCAGGCCCGACACATATTCCGCCAGCGCATCAAAGGTGCGTGGCGTGCGCAGATGCACTTTCTTGTTTTCCCAAGGGTGCGCCTTGAAGATGATATTGCAATTGGTCTCTTCCAGCAGGCGCGCGATCATTTCACGGTAAACCGGCACAGAGGAAACATAGGGAAAGCCGTCTTCGATCAGCGAGAAATCATTGACCACCTGCCCCACGATCAACGCCTGTGGCGCATCATTGGCAAAACGTGGCAGATCGCGTGGCGGAGGCTGGACGACGTTCTTGTTCTTGGCGGTCATCACCTTGTTGCGCGCCTTGATAACCTCGCGGTCATAGAGATTGGGCGCCTCAAGCGCGGGATCGCGGCGCGTGGCGCGCAGGTTTGCATGCTGCACACCCAGATTGTTGGCGATGGGGTGATACATTTCCTCTAACAGGAAATCATTACCCGTAAAGGTGCTTTCCATCACCAGCGCGCGCGTCGGGCTGCGCCGCAACAGCACCATCAGGGTCCGTGTGTAGATCATGGAGCCCGAGAAAATGCAGCAGAAATGGTTTTTGAAAATATCCGCCCGCATGTCGTACCAGTGGTTGAGCCAGTGGTTCGCCGCTGCCATATTCAGCGTCAGGGTAGCGTGATCCTCGGCAAAGGCCTTGTCGAAAATCGCACGGTCGTCCTTGGGCATAATATCTGTCTGCCAGTTATCAAAACTGAGCAGATAGGCCAGCATCTCGGAGCGGCACAGCGGCCATAAATCCAGATGCGCCACCTGTGCGCCATAAAGGCGGTCGGCATCCCAAGTGGCGAAAACATCCGCCTGCGTCTGGATCGAGCGTGCCATCAGCGCGCTGACACGCCCTGAAAGATCGGTGTAATTGCCCAGACAGGTAATCAGGCCAAAGCCGTCTTGTTCCTTGTCCAGCAATGTCGTGGTGTTAAATCGGTCGCTTTCTAATACTTTAAACAGAGAGGGGAAATTTCGCTGATGCAGATGAAATGAATCTGCCAATGCGATATTGAGCATACCTGAGCTTCCTTGTGCGTCATCCATGAATTTTGTAACCGGTCATAATAAACATGCGCATTACAATAAGAATGGCCTCTGTCTAAACAGGTCGCTATCGTAAAGCAAGATGTGCAAATTTTCAATTTTTTCAATGCCTTAAAAGGCGCACAAAAAATAGGCGCCCAAGCGCGGACCAGACAGGACTGGCCCATGCCTGCCCGCAGGTACAGCATGTACACGGCACAGTATGCCAGTGCATCATCTTGCATAACTTTGGCATTATGGATATATTTGACTGTATATTTCAAGCTGCGGCATTGCATCAACGGGTCTTATTTACACTCGGCAGGCCACGGAAATTTCAGACATACAGCAACAGGGGGATACCTTGCTTGCCTGTACAAAACGGCCTTGATAAACGGCCCAGAGGAGCAGCTATGCCATACGCCTTTCCCGTGCGCGCCGCGTACAACAGGCCGTCCGGGCGTTGCACGCTGCGCACGCAATAATCGTCTCATGACTTTCCCACAGCAGCCGTGTTAGGCCGCACCCATTAATACTCGCAATTCAAAGGCACCCCATATGACCACCACCGCCGATCAAGATACAGCCATCGCCAAAAGTGCCGCCCGCGTTCTGGATGTCGAGGCCGACGCACTAAGCTATATGGCCAAAAACCTTGCCCCTGATTTCAGCGCCGCCGTACGTGCCATTCTGGCCTGCAAAGGCCGTGTGATCATTTCGGGCATCGGCAAATCGGGCCATATCGGGCGCAAGATCGCGGCCACGCTGGCCTCGACCGGCACGCCGTCATATTTTGTGCATTGCGCCGAAGCCTCCCATGGTGATCTGGGCATGGTCGGACGCGATGATGTCTGCGTGCTGATCTCCAATTCGGGCGAAACTGCCGAATTGCGCGATATGGTCTATCACACCCAGCGCTTTTCGATCCCGATGATCGGGATCTCCTCGAATGCGGGCAGCACCCTGATGCAGGCTGCCGATTACAAGCTGACCCTGCCCAAACTGCCCGAGGCCTGCTCGATCGGGATGGCGCCTACCACTTCTACGACCCTGACGCTGGCCATGGGCGATGCACTGGCTGTGGCGCTGATGGAGCAACGCAGCTTTGCACCCGAAGATTTCGGCATCTACCATCCGGGCGGCAAGCTGGGCGCGCAGATGCGCACGGTCTCGGAGTTGATGCACAAGGGCGACGATATTCCCGTGCTGGAAGAAGACGCCAGTATGAACGATGTGCTCATGGCCATGACCTCCAAGGGGTTCGGCATCGCGGTATTGATCAAGGAGGGTGTGCTGTCAGGTGTGATCACCGATGGCGATTTGCGCCGCAACATGGACGGCCTGATGGAGCGCAACGCCGCCCAGATCGCCAACCGTACCCCGCTGGTGGTGGCCCCCGATATGCTGGCCCCCGAAGCACTGGCCATCCTGAACGAGCGTAAGGTCAATGTGCTGCTGGTCGCAGGCGATGATAATGTTCCTGTCGGCGTATTGCACATCCACGATCTGCTGCGCGCAGGCGTCGCCTGAACAATGCGCGGGGATGCGCGCACAGGGCCGCTTGCCCGCTGCGCGCATCCCGCACTTCTACATATTATGGTTCAACAGCTTCACCAGATGTTCTAAGCAAAGATAACCCCTCTCCCTGATCGGAGCGGACCTGTCTTTTGCGCCCACCGGAGATTTTATGAAAACGATTATTTTCATCCCTGCACGCTATGCCTCGACCCGCTATCCTGCCAAACCGCTGG
Source organism: uncultured Sulfitobacter sp. (assembly GCF_947502895.1). Taxonomy (GTDB): domain Bacteria; phylum Pseudomonadota; class Alphaproteobacteria; order Rhodobacterales; family Rhodobacteraceae; genus Sulfitobacter. The sequence goes on along the minus strand of NZ_CANNBM010000007.1, from coordinate 55,837 downwards.
CCACCCTGCGCCAGAAAGACGGCAGCGAGAAAACCCTCATCCAGATGAGCTGGGAAGCGGCCTGCCAGATCAAGGGTGTGGATGCCGTCTATGTGGCCACCGATGACGACCGTATCGCCGATGCTGCAAAGGCATTCGGTGCCGATGTGGTAATGACCGACGAGGCCTGCGAGAACGGCACAGCGCGCTGTGCCGATGCCATGGCCAAATCGGGCATCGAGGCCGATCTGATCGTGAACTTTCAGGGCGACGCACCGCTGACACCCCCGTGGTTTGTCGAGGCGCTGATCGAGGCGATGAAAGCGGACGCCAGCGTTGGCATGGCCACGCCCGTGCTGCGCTGTGACCGCGACACATATGATGCCTTCAAAGAAGACCGCGCCCAGGGCCGCGTCGGCGGCACGACGGCTGTGTTCGATGCCAATATGAACGCGCTCTACTTCTCCAAAGAAGTGCTGCCCTACATCGATCCGGGCAAGATGCCCGAGCCGATCCCTGTCTTTCACCACGTGGGCGTCTATGCCTACCGTCCCGACGCACTGGCGGCCTACATGGCCCATCCCGTCTGCCAGCTGGAAACGCTGGAGGGGCTGGAGCAGTTGCGCTTCTTGCACGCAGGCACACCGGTGCGCTGTGTCGAGGTGGATGCGCGCGGGCGCGTGTTCTGGGAGTTGAACAACCCCTCGGACGTACCACGCATCGAGGCTGCCCTTGCGGCTATGTAGCCCCTTATTTTAGAGACCCTTTAGAAAATCCGCCCCCAAAATTGGAAAGGCACTGCCATGATAGAGACAAAAACAGTAACCGTAGGCGATATCGCAATCGGCGGCAAAAACCCCTTTGCCCTGATCACCGGCCCCTGCCAGCTAGAATCCCTCGATCATGCCCGCATGATGGCCGAGAAAATCGCCGAGGCCTGCGCGCCCACGGGCACGCGCTTTATCTTCAAGGCCAGCTATGACAAGGCCAACCGCTCGTCCATCACCACCATGCGCGGGCTTGGCATGGAAGAAGGCCTGACCATCCTGTCCAAAATCCGCGAAGAATTCGGCTGCCCGATCCTGACAGATGTGCATGATGCAGCCCAATGCGCACCCGCAGGCGAGGCGGTGGACGTCATCCAGATCCCTGCGTTCTTGTGCCGCCAGACCGATCTGTTGCTGGCCGCAGGCAAAACCGGCTGTGCAATCAACGTCAAAAAGGGCCAGTTCCTTGCGCCTTGGGACATGGGCAATGTGGCCGAAAAAATTGCCTCCACCGGCAATGACAAGATCATGCTGTGTGATCGCGGCACCTCGTTTGGCTATAACACGCTTGTCAGTGATTTCCGCGGCCTGCCCACCATGGCGTCCACTGGATATCCTGTTGTGTTCGATGCGACCCATTCGGTCCAGCAGCCTGGCGGGCAAGGCACCACCAGCGGCGGGCAGCGGGAGTTCGCCCCCGTTCTGGCGCGTGCGGCCGTGTCCATCGGTGTCTCGGCCCTGTTCATCGAAACCCACGAAGACCCCGACAATGCCCCCAGCGACGGGCCCAACATGATCCCCGTGCACAAGATGGCCCAGCTGATCGGCCAGTTGCGCAGCATCGACGATCTGACCAAATCCCAAGAGCCGCTGAACCTGACCGATTGAGCAGCCAGCACCCTGCTGATGTGCCCACCCCGCACGACCCGCCACAAAGGACCAATCCGATGAGCGATAAAACCGCCGCCGAACTCGCCGCTGAAGTCAGCATGCTGATGCAGCTTGACCGGACCCGCCACCATGTCAGCACACAAGTGGACATGGCCGCACTGGCCAATATTCCGGCCCATATCGCGCAGGTCTTCGAGGCAGCAAATGCCGTTCAGGGAGAGCTTTCGCCAGCGCAGCTTTATGCGCTGGTCAACAAGCGTATCAGCGAAATGCAGGCACAGGTCTATCTGATGCGCCTCGAGCTGGAGAGCCGCAACCCCCACGACCCCGCCTCGATCTACGAAGATCCCATGGTGATTGCCGCTTATGGTGCGCGCAACGAGGCTTTGGGCGCACGGGAGAAAAGCTTTAGCTTTGGTCCCGAAATTCTGGCCGACGGCTGGTATCCCATGGAGACCAGCGAAGACGTCTGCCACCGCTGGATGCGCCCGGGCGAGATGTCGGTGGCCTGCGTGCCGCATCTGGGCAATTTCGCCCAACAAATCGTGATCGAAGGCTATGTGATGAAGGCCGCTCAGATGGAGGGGCTGTCGGTTCAGGCCGTAGGCCAGAGCGCAGATATCGAGATTACCGAGCAGGGCAACATCGCCCGCTTCCGTGCCACACTGGATCTGATGCCCGAGCATGTGCGCGCGGCAAATTATCTGCCGGTCGAATTCCGCGTTGTTGATTTCGTGACGCCCAATGATGTGGACACCCGCCTGCTGGGTGCCAACATCCACAGCTTTGTCTGCCGCCCTGCCCCCGCTGACACGGATGCAAATGCGGAGCCTGCCGCATGAAAATAGCGGTGATCTGTGATTTCCCTTTTTGGGACGCCAAAGTGGGCACAGCCGTGCGCATGGAAAGCCTGTGCCGCTCGCTGGCCAAAATCTGCGATCTGACGATCATCGCTTCGGTCACGATGGATCCCAAATTCCGCGCTGCTGCCGCCACCTTGCCTTATGAGATCATCGACCGCTCCACACTTCAAAAGCACCATGAAGAGACGCCCCATATACAGATATCAGGGGTACGTCCTGACCGTCAGGTCACGGTCAAAGGCGTCAAGCATCTGGTAGAGGCAGGCGGCTTTGACGCGGTGCTGACCCCCTACTTCAACCGTGACTGGATGGTCCGCCACATCAACCAGTCCGTGCTGCGCATCGTGGATACCCATGATTGCCAGTCCCAGCGCACACGATCCTTTGCCGCCCATGGGCTGGTGCCCACTTTTCCTATGACGCCACAAGAAGAAGGTGCCGAGCTGGACCGCTATGACATCGCACTGGCGTTGTCGGATGCCGATCAGGCCGAATTTGCTGCCATCACGGATACGCCCGTGGTCACCGCTCCGTTCCGCCTGCCGCCCAAACCTATCTATTCGGTCCGCGACATGGCCGGCGAGGTGATGTTCATCGCCGCCAAATCGGACGTCAACGACATGACGCTTGCCTATCTGCTGGAGCAGGTACTGCCCTTGGTGCCGCGCACGCTTACGCTGCATGTAGTCGGCAATGTCACCGTCCCCGAGACCTGCCCTGCCAATGTCAAACTGGTGCGCCATCTGGATGTGGAGGATCTGGCCTGGATTTACCGCGCCGTCGATCTGGCCCTCAACCCCACCTATGCGGGTGGCGGGATCAAGACCAAAACCCTTGAGGCCATCGCCTACGGCGTGCCTGTCATCACCTCGGACGAGGGCGCGCGCGGGCTAGAGACATTGTTGCCCGATGATCTGGTCTGCAACGACAAGGAGAGCTTTGCCCACCGCATCGCCACCCTGCTCGACGATCCCGAGCGCCGCATGGCTTTGTCGCGGCACATGCTGGACGCCCTGCGCAACGAGGACAGCGACAGCTGGCTGCCCGTCTTTGCCCATCTGCTGCGCGCCGCCCATGCGCGCAAACACGCAGTACGTGCCGCATGAGCAAGACCGTCCCCGATACGCCCCGCCGCATCGTCTTTTCAGGCGATTTCCTGCGCCCCTCCATCGGTGGCCTGCGCCCGACCCAGCACGAAAACATCCAGTGGCTCTACCAGCTGCTCAAGGTGCCGCTGGAAATGGCGACGGGTCTAAAAGCCGAGATCGTGCATTGGGACAACAACTGGCTCAACCATGCGCGTCTGGACGCCGGCACTGTCGAGGCGATCTACCGCATGATGGGCCACCACCATGCGAGCATCCACGCATGGCCTGCCGTCTTTGGCGCCACCACATTGCCCGCCCCCTTCGAGGATCTGCTGCTGCGCTGGTTCGGGGGCAGTTTTGTCATAGGCTTCGAGCTGCCGCCCTTTCTGGTCGCTTTTCTGGAACGCCACGCCATCGGCTTTGTCGATTGTTCGCTCTCGCCGGTGCGGTTCATGGATGATGTGATGTTCGAGCTGAGCAGCCACACACCCGCCATCACGCAGGCCCTGCGCCCCCATGCAGTGCCACAGGATCTGATCCGTCTGCAGGCCGGCATCGTTTCCTCGAATGTGGCCAAGGTCAACCCGCGCCCGCCACGCCCCAACAGCCTTTTGGTGATCCTGCAAACCCGCTTTGACAAGGTCGTCATCCGTGACGGCCGCTTTACAACGGTGCTGGATTATCTCGATACGCTCAAAGAGATCGCGCGCGATTATGATCACCTGATTATCAAGGAACACCCGCTGGAGCCGCAGCCCGAAACCGTCGCGAAACTGGGCCGTATGCTGCCCGATACGGTTGTCAGCACCGAAAATTTCTACCGCCTTGTCTCGCACCCCAATGTCACCGGCGTGACAGCACTGTCTTCCAGCTGTGTCTATGAGGCGGGCTTCTTTGGCAAAAACGGCCACTATCTGCTGCCCGATTTTACCCCTGCCACCTTTACGGTGGGCAGCGAGGGTATCCATATCGGCGATGATGTCATCTGCCCTGATTTCTGGCGCGATATTCTGGCAGGATCGCCCTGCCCTGTCACCGCAAAAGACGGGCTGCGTCTGGCGGCCAAACCCAACCGTTTCCGCCAGCAACTACGCGCCGCATGGGGCTATAACGAGATCGACACCGACATCGCTGTGGGCTGGGCGCCGAAACCCGCCTAGCCTGCAGGCCAAACACCGCACCCCAGACGCGGTAGCCCTGTATATCAACATTGCATATTCGGGGCGCAGACCATAAGCACAAAGCGAATTAAGACAAAGGGATCTAGGGTGAAAAAAGCATTCATTACCGGCATCACAGGCCAGGACGGGGCCTATCTGGCCAAGCTGCTGCTCGACAAAGGGTATGAGGTTCACGGCGGTGTCCGCCGCATCTCGCAGCCCGAAACAACGCGGCTCGAAGCAGTAGGCGTGGCCGACAAGGTCCACCTGCACGAATTCGACCTGACCGAGCAGAACAACATCTACCGCGTTATCCGCGATGTTCAGATGGACGAGTTCTACAACCTCGCCGCTCAAAGCTTTGTCGGCGCCTCATGGGAGCTGCCGGTTTATACCGCAGATGTCGATGGCATGGCCGTGGTGCGTATCCTCGATACCCTGCGCACTCTGGCGCCAGAGTGCCGCTTTTATCAGGCCTCCACCTCCGAGATGTTCGGTCTGGTCCAGGAAGTGCCCCAGTCCGAGACAACACGTCTCTACCCGCGCTCGCCCTACGGTGTGGCCAAGGTATACGGGCACTATATCACCATGAACTACCGCGAAAGCTTTGGCATGCACGCAAGTTCGGGCATCCTGTTCAACCACGAAAGCCCCCTGCGCGGCAAAGAGTTCGTGACGCGCAAGATCACGCTGGGTCTGGCCGCATTGGCGCATGGCGGCAACGCACCGGTTGAGTTGGGCAATATGGACGCCAAGCGCGACTGGGGCTTTGCGGGCGATTACGTCGAGGGCATGTGGCGCATGCTGCAACAGGACGAGGCCGACGATTATGTGCTGGCCACAGGTGTCACCACCACCATCCGCGATTTCTTTACCTTCGCGGGCGAGGCCATGGGCATGGACATCGCATGGTCCGGTGAAGGCGAGGCAGAGACAGCAACCGACACCAAAACCGGCAAGCTGGTGATGCGCGTGAACCCCAAGTTCTACCGCCCTGCAGAAGTGGATCTGCTCATCGGTGATCCCTCCAAGGCCGAGGCCAAGCTGGGCTGGAAGGCCACCATGGATATCCGCGGTCTGGCCGCAGCGATGGCCAAATCGGATTATGACGCATTGGCCTGAAGCTGATGCAGGCAGGGGCAGACCTTCGGGTGCTGCCCCTGCTTCTTTGATATTTCAGCCCCCGATTTTTCACGGCGCGCGATCTGCGCAAGTTTGACAAAGGATGCCCCCACTGTGACTGGTTCTTCCGCACCTGATTTCGCCACCCGCGCTCTTGGCGCTGCCCGCCGCCGTGCCAGCCGCCTGAAACACAGCCTGCTGAAAACAAGCACGGGCACCGGCACGTTCCACGGCCATGTAGAGGGCATCGCAGAGGATGGCACCCTACGCGGCTGGGTCTATACCCGCGCCACCCGCAAGGGCCGCGTTCAGGTTGCGATTTGTGCTGGCGACACGGTGCTGGAGGCAGGCTTTGCCGACCGCAACCGCCGCGATGTGGCCGCCGCCCACGGCTGTGAGGCCGAGTGCGGCTTTCTGTTTGCGCTCTCCGATACGATGTTCGCCGCAATCCAGAAGGCGGGGGGCACTGTCGTGGTCCGCACCATGGGCGCGCAGGAGCAAACGCTGGGCGAGGTCGAGATGCAGGTCGACACCACCAACCCAGAACCCCACAAAGGCGACATCCGTGCCTGCCGTTTCGCCTTGCGCGAATATCTCGACGACCTTGACGCCCTGCTGGAAGAAACCCCCGATGCGCCCCTGCCGAAAATCGTGCAGCCGGCGTTTGAAAAACACCACCGCATGTTCACCAAAGACAAGGTGATCCCCGATCTGCCCGTCTCGGGCCACCCTGCCTATCTGGATTACGTACGCTACCGCTACCGCATGGACGAGCAGTACAAAGTAGGTCCCGGTCTCGAATCCGCTGACCGCTACCTCTATTGGTATCTCACTTCCTACCGCGGTCAGGAAAAGCGCCGCGTCCCGCTGAGTGCGGAAAACATCGAATACCTCAACACACCCATGGTGATGGGGGGGCAACAGTTCTCGCTCACACGGATGATGTGGTGGCGCCTGACAGGCCGCGCCGACATGCTGGGCAACATCAATCTCAATGACCGCGACAGCTATCTTGATGTGCTGTTCTGGTGGGCGCATCAGGACAGCACCCATATGTTCTTCGAGGATTGTCTGGTCCCTGACCGCTATGCGGATTTTCTGCGCGGTGTGCATCCCTCGCGCCGTCTGGACGCCTGGCCGCTGAGCTATTTCACCGAACGGTTCTTTCAGGACACCCCGCGCCTGCACTTTTTGAAACCCGGCACCGCAGAGGGCCGCAAGACACTGGTGCTGGCGATGCTGGTCATCGCCGCGCGTCGCCCCGATGTCCTGCGCTATATCCCGCGCAACCAGATCGCAAAACTGCTGGCCCCCGCGACAGACGGCGGGCCGTCCGAGTTTGAGGATTTTGTGAATACATTGCGCGCAGGCCTGCCCCGGACCGACGCAAGTGACACCACAGACGAAGACAGCGAAACCCCCACAACAGAGCCTGAAATGATGGCCCCTGTTGCCCTGTCCTATGACCGCTACGCCGCTGCCTTGCGCCACAAGCATTTCGATCTGGTCAGCTACAGCTTTATGACCCGCGATCCAGATGGCAACCGGTTTGAGGCGGCAGCCCTGCCGCCCGTAGACGCGACAGCCCGCATGGCCGATGTGCAGTTGATCGGTCCGCTGGCCAAAGCCTCGGGTCTGGGGCAAGCCACACGCCTGTCCGCCGCCATTATGCGCACCACAGGTCTGGACATTCGCGGGGTGGATTTCGATCTGGATAATCCCGCGCCCGAAGGTTTTTCCTCAGATACAATGATCGAAGAATATGGCCCCGCCAAGATCAACATGATCCACCTCAATGCGGAATCCACACCACTGGCATTCGCCTACCAGCCCGATGTGTTTTCGGGGACGTATAACATCGGCTACTTTTTCTGGGAGCTCGATAAGCCCGCCTATTGCCACTATCTTGGCATGGATATGCTGGACGAAATATGGGTTTCGACCGAATACGGCGTAGAGATTTACCAAAAGGATGCAAACGGCAAACCTGTTGTGAATGTCGGCATGTGCTATGAGGAAACGCCCGACATTACCCGCGAGGACAGCCGCGATTTCGTCGAGCGGCGGTTCCAGTTCAACGACAGCCATTTTGTCTGCCTTGTGGCCTTTGACAGTTTCTCGTTTGTGCAGCGTAAAAACCCCGTCTCGGTGCTGCGCGCCTTCCAGCAGGCGTTTCAAGGTGTACCCAATGCCCGCCTGATTGTGAAAACCCAAAACCGCGACAGCGTTTTTGACAGTGTGCAGGTCAATCTGTGGGATCAGGTCGATACCATCATCACCTCCGATCCGCGCATCATCGTGATGAACGAAACCCTGTCTTACCGTGATCTGTTGCGCCTCAAGCGCGGCTCGGACGTCTATGTGTCCTTGCATAAATCCGAAGGCTGGGGCTTTGGCATGATCGAGGCGATGAACCTTGGCGTGCCCGTGGTCTGCACGGCTTATTCGGGGAACATGGATTTCTGCTCGGATGCGACAGCCTGGATGGTCGATTATGAGGAAACGCTGCTGCGGCAGGAGGACTACATCTTTGTGCGCAAAGGATCGGTCTGGGCAGAGCCATCGGTAGATCATGCCGCACAGCAATTGCGCGCAGCCTATGACAACCCCGACCAGCGCGTGGCAAAAGCACAGGCCGCACAGGACTATATCAAGGCCAATTTCTCGGTCGAAGCGATCGGCGAGCGGTATGGCGCACGTCTGCGCGAGATTCTGAAAGGACTGTAGCATGGACATCGAGACACGCCCTGCTATCGAAAGCCTGTACCATTATAGTTGTGCCTTCAACGCCATCAATGTGATCAAACTGGCCTGGAAGCGCGACCAGACCCCCACACCGGGGGTGGTGACCAATTTCATCGGTGCGCGCATTCCCACACAGGTACATCCCGACAAGCTCGACGCGCTTGCAGGCACCGTAGAAGGCCCGCCCAACCCCGGAAACTGGCATGCAGACATCGCGGAATGGGCCGCCGCCCTGCGCGCCGTGCGGCAGGCAAAAGATACCTTCCGCATCGTCGAGCTGGGCTGCGGCTGGGGCTGCTGGCTGACCAATACCGGCGTGGCCGCGCGCGATGCGGGTCTCAAGGTTGATCTGATCGGTGTCGAGGGCAACGCGCACCATCTGGATAATGCGCGCACCACACTGGCGCTCAACGGCTTTGATGAAACGGACTTCACGCTGTTCCACGGCATCGCCGGTCCGCGCACAGGTCATGCTGTCTTTCCCTCGCCAGATGCCGAGAATACCGTCTGGAACGGCGAGGCAATGTTTTACCCGCCCCCCGCCGTGCTGGAACTGGCCAAGGCCGACCCCGATGTGCAGGTGCTAGACTGCTACCCGCTGGACGAGCTGGCCCAAGGCAAACGGATCGATCTTTTGCACATCGACATTCAGGGCGCGGAGCGGGAATATGTGCTGGGCAACTTCCCCGATATCAAACGCCACGTCGCGCGTATCTTGATTGGCACCCATTCGCGCGCCATCGAAGGCCACCTGACCGCCCATTTTCTGGCTGCCGGATGGCGGATGGAAACCGACCGCCCCGTCTATGCCCCTATTCACGGCGGTCGCCCGACATTGGCCATCGACGGTGTACAAATGTGGGCCAATCCGAACCTCACGCCCGATCTAACATAAGCCCGCAGGAGACTACCCCCCGATGACCAATCCCTCCCAATCCCCTGCCGTCAGCGACGACATGATCGTGGACGCCTACAGGATGTTTCTGGGTCGTACGCCCGCAGATATATCAAAGCTTCATTTTGACAGTTTCGATGCGCTGATCTCGAACCTGTATCACAGCCCCGAATTCCGCGCGTCACCCCGCGCCCGCAAGAACGCACTGACCTGGCCCGAAGCACAGTATTTCGTAGCCCCTGCACAAAAGGTAATCTATTGCCCGATCGGCAAAAATGCCTGTTCGTTTTTCAAGCAGGCAATGGTCAAACTGGGGGGCCACCCCCATAGCGCCACGATCCTGCGCAGTGTCCATATGCTGACCGATCATGTGAAAACCGGTATGCAGCTGTCTGATTACGCGCCCGATGACGCCGAATCTTTCATGGCCGATCCCGAGATGTTCCGCTTTGCCATTCTGCGCGATCCTGCCCGCCGGTTGCTCAGCGCTTATATCGAGAAATTCGTAAACACCCGTACCGAAAATACCAATGTCACCCATCACACCGGTCCGGTGGTGCGCGCCGTGCAGACCGCCGAAGGTCTGGAGACCCCGGATTTTGCGCGCGGCATTTCGTTTCAGGCTTTTGTCGATCACATCACCGCCATGCCCGCAGAACAACTGGACCCGCACTGGCGCCCGCAGCATCTGTATCTTGGCGCGTATGAGTGGCCCAACCTTTATACTTTCGACAGCCTGCCGCGCGCAGTGGCCGATCTGGAAGCACGCACAGGCATCACGCTGGATGCTACTGCCGTAAACCGGACAGGCAGTGGCGCAGGCACACCCCATCAAGGCGCCCAAGATCTGCTGCCCCCGGAACTCGACAGGCTGCTGCCCCTCTCGGAGGCCTCGTTCCTGACCCCCGAAATCCGCGAGAGGCTGACCGCCTATTACGCGACCGATTACGAACTGATCCACTCCGTCAATCCAAGGACCGCATCATGATTACCCCTGTTCTTCTTTGTGGCGGCTCGGGTACCCGGCTCTGGCCGCTCTCGCGCAAAAGCTTTCCCAAACAATTTGCAGCCATTATGGGCGATCAAAGCCTGTTTCAGGCCTCTGCCCTACGGTTCTGCGGCGAAGGGTTTGCCGATCCGCTGCTGGTCACAGGTGACAGCTTTCGCTTTATTGTGGGGGAACAGCTGGATGCACTGGGGATTACAGCGCAGGGCACGTTGATCGAGCCTGCGGGCCGCAACACAGCCCCCGCCGCCATTGCCGCCGCTTTAATTCTGGCCAAAACCGATCCAAAGGCCCTGATGCTGCTGGTGCCTTCCGATCACGCCATCACCGATGCGCAGGCCTTCCGCGATGCTGTCAGCGCAGGTGCCGTGGCCGCCAACGAGGGCCAGATCGTCACCTTCGGCATTGCCGCCGACCGCCCCGAAACGGGCTTTGGCTGGCTGGAGAGCGGCGCAACAACCCATGACCGCGTGATGAAGCTGGAGCGGTTCATCGAAAAACCCGACCGCGCCACCGCCGAAACCCTGCTGGCCGACAAACGCTATCTGTGGAACGCAGGTGTGTTTCTGGCGCGCGCCGATGTGATGATCGACGCCTTCCGCGCGCATGCCCCGGATGTGCTGGCTGCCGTGCAGGCCGCCGTTGATGCCGCTGTCGACGATCTCAGCTTTACCCGCCTTGATCCTGCCCTGTGGGATACGGTGCCCGACATCTCCATCGACTATGCGGTGATGGAGAAAGCCGACAATGTCTCGGTTGTGCGGTTTGATGGCAAATGGTCCGATCTGGGCAGCTGGGAAGCCGTCTGGCAGGAATCCGGTCAGGATAGCTCGGGCAATGCACTGACCGACAACACCACCGCGTTCGATTGCGAAAACACCCTGCTGCGTTCAGAGAGCGACGAGATCGAGCTGGTGGGCATCGGTCTGAAAAACGTGGTGGCCGTGGCCATGCGCGACGCGGTCATGGTGGCCGATATGTCCGACAGCCAGAATGTGAAAAAGGCCGTCGCCACCCTCAAGGAGCGCAAGGCCAAACAGGCCGTGCAATTTCCCGTCGACCACCGCCCCTGGGGCTGGTTCGAGACGCTCATCCTCTCCGACCGCTTTCAGGTCAAACGCATTCACGTACATCCCGGTGCAGCCCTGTCGCTGCAAAGCCATGTGCACCGCTCCGAGCACTGGATCGTGGTGGCAGGCACCGCGCGCGTCACCGTGGACGACGAGGTGAAATTGCTCTCCGAGAACCAGTCGGTCTATATTCCGCTGGGCGCCGTGCACCGTATGGAGAACCCCGGCAAGGTTCCCATGGTCCTGATCGAGGTCCAGACCGGCACCTATCTGGGCGAGGATGACATCATCCGCTACGAGGATGTCTACGCACGCACCTAAACAGGCAGCCCCATACCCATCAAGGAACAGGCAGAGGAAACAGCGCTATGACAAGGCATTTGATCATACCAGGCCTTGCAAAAGCGGGCACAACTTTTCTGCACGATAACCTTATCCGGAACGGGGCTGCCTTCAACAAACCCAAAGTGAAAGAGTTGAATTTTTTCAGCAGGCGTGCCGCGCCCCCTTATGAAAAGTATTGCAACCTCTTTCCCGACAGCGCCCCCGATAGGTATTTTCTGGACTGCTCGCCGATCTATCTGGAAACCAGAAACCCTGTGGGGGAACACATTTCCCAGTGCCTCAAAGGGCATGATGTGCGCTTCATCGTGACGCTGCGCAATCCTGTAGATACAGTGATCTCGCATTACTACCACGATCTTAAATCCAACATTGCCCGTTTCAGGCGCCTGCCCGAGCACACATCGTTTTCTTTCTGGGATCCCAAAGTAGTCGCTAAATATTTCATCTCGCGCTTTGCGCGCGTCAAACGGCTCAAACAGATGGGATATAGTGTCCTTGGTGTACACCAGAATGATCTGTTCGAACCCGACGCAGCCCAAAAAATCGGGGCATTTCTCGAAATCGATTTACAGCCGTTCAGAACCGGAAAGGTTTCCAATCCTGGCGGATGGCTGCCCTATTTTGTTTATGGCGGAAAAAACGGGGCCTCTACCCCGTTCAAAGGGGCGCTCTACAAAGTACCACCGCGTGCTTTGATTCTGGTCAGCAACAGCCGCAGTGAAATCCTGTTTAATGCAGGCGCAGAGCTTGCCCAGCATGCTTTTGCACTGCAAGCCAGCTTTACCCGCCGGATCACCGTCGCCAGATCCTTTTCGACCCCGCCGTTAACGAATACTATGCGATGTGCAAAACACTTGGCCTCCCGCCAGAAGATCTCAATCTTCGTAGAACAGTGAACTACATTCCAAAGGCGCCAACCATTGATGAAACTATCGCTAAACAGCTTGAGCGGTTGTAGTCCCTAGAACCACCGCCCCACCGCCATCAGCGCGATCGTGTCGCTCGTGCGGCTGGCGTAGGAAAACGCTGTGTATTTCCACTCCGTATGGGATGTCGCACGCCCGTTGACCCACAAAAGCCCCGTGTTGACCGAAGATGCAGCGCCTACAACCAGACTGCCCGACACAAAGGGTTTGGCATAATCCACCGATATGATGTTGGAGCGAAAAACAGCCCCCGCCGCGATATTGGTATCCACATTACCTATTTCGCGGGTGCAGATCTGGGTGCCATCTGCAAAGCGGACGTACTCACCATTCGCATTGCTGCCCCGCTCGATCACCGCCCCCGTCGGCACCCCTGCCGTCTCGCTCACCGTGCCCAGCAGCGTGGCTTTTACATAGCCGTCTCCCGTGCGCATCAGCCGTCCCGGTGTTGTGTCATTGGGGCTTTGGGTCACCCCCAGACCCGTCACCAGATGCGGGATTTGCAAGCCTCCTGTCGCAGGGTTGGCGCGCAACGCCTCGTGCCACGTGCCACCATCCGCGCTCACTTTGATGGCAAAGCTATCGTCGCCCGCCAGTCCCATCTCGGCGCGCCCTGAAAACGCCGTCTGATACAGCAGGCTCGCCGTATCTGCGACCGTAGCTTTGTTGAGCTTGAGCTGGTGGCCCGCCCCTTCATGGTTCAGCAGTGTTGCATCTGCCGACAAACTCAGACGGTTGGTTGTATCTGCCGTGGCGTTGATGCCCAATTGCTGCGTTGTTTCGACCGCCCCTCCCCCTGCGGCCTCCCAACCTGCAACCGGATCGAAGACCAGCGTGCCCTTGGGGGTCAGCACCTGTGCAGACCATCCCGCCTGCGCGGCAATGAAACTCCACGCATCATCCGCATAAAGCGCGATCTCGCCTGCATGGCCCGTCCATGACCCACTGGCGGGGGAGGCGACGATATAGCGGTCGCCGGGGCTGGCGCCTGTTGGCGGAGCAGACAGATCGGCGGCAATCACAACCAGTTGCACCACCGCATCCAGCACCCGCAGTGCCTCGTTATGGGTGACGTGTTTCTGGGCCTGTGCAGGCTGGATCAGGGGCAGGGCAAGGACGGGGGATGTATCGGGCATCTGCTACTCCGGGCAAATTGGGACAAGATCATGGATTGATGCGGATCATTGGCCCCAGTCCTTAACATCATCGTGCCAGAGCGTACGTTGCCCCCGCCCGCGCAGCACCCTACAACAGACCCCGTAGTCTTCAACAAACGAGAGCCCCCATGCCCCCAAAATTCGGCACCTCCGGCCTGCGCGGCCTTGTTACAGAATTGACCGATGATCTGGTCCGCGCCCATGTACGCGCCTTTATCGCTGCCTGCCCGCAAGGTCGCGCTGTGCATGTCGGCCGCGATTTGCGTGCTTCTTCGCCCGATATAGCCGCTGCGGTAATGCAGGCCGTCTGCGATGCAGGTCTGGACGCCATCGATCACGGTGCCGTGCCCACACCCGCGCTTGCGCTGGCGTCGATGTCCGCAGGCGACGCTGCCGTAATGATCACCGGCAGCCATATCCCCGCCGACCGTAACGGGCTCAAGTTCTATATCCCCCAAGGCGAGATTTCCAAGGCGGACGAAACCGCTATTCTCGCCATGTTAGAGACGGATCACACCATTGCCGGCAGCCCGGGCCAGATCAAATCCGATACCACTGCCCTGCCCGCCTATGTCGCACGGTACGCAAACGCCTTTGGCGCGGGCGCCCTGCGCGGTGCGCGTATCGGTGTCTACCAACACAGCTCGGTCGCGCGCGATGTTATGGGCGATATCCTAGAGGGCTTGGGCGCGGAATCTGTGGCGCTGGCGCGCTCGGATGTGTTCATCCCTGTGGATACCGAAGCGGTTGATCCTGCCACCCGTGGCCTGCTGGCAGGCTGGGCGCAGGAACACGGGCTTGATGCCATCATCTCCACCGATGGTGACGGCGACCGCCCGATGCTGGCAGATGCCACAGGCACAATTATTGCCGGTGATCTGCTGGGGCCGCTGACGGCACAGTTTCTGGGCGCGGATACTCTGGTCACCCCTGTCTCGTCCAATACGCTGATCGACCAGATGCCACAGTTCACCGCCATCACCCGCACGCGTATAGGCTCTCCTTTTGTGATTGATGCAATGGAACAGGCTCTAACAAGCGACAATGCGACAAAAATTGCAGGCTATGAAGCGAACGGGGGCTTCCTTTTGGGGTTCACTGCCACCGGTCCTACCGGCGCCCTACCGCCGCTGATGACCCGCGACAGCCTGCTGCCCATGCTCGCCCCGCTGGCCGCCGCACGCGCACAGGGCAAAACGCTCACCGATCTTGTCGCCGCCCTGCCGCCCCGCTTTACCGCTGCCGACCGCGTGCAGGAAGTCCCCTCCGAGCGATCGGCAGCCTTCATCGCAACCCTCACCGCCGATGCCACCGCCCGCACCGCTTTCTTCAAAGGCGTCGGGGCAGAGCAATCACTCGACCTCACGGACGGGCTGCGCGTGACATTTACATGCGGATCAGTCGTCCACCTGCGCCCCTCGGGCAATGCCCCAGAATGCCGTTGCTACGCCGAAGCCGACAGCACAGATGCGGCACTAACACTGGTCAATACGCATCTGAAACGGCTCAAAGCTGCGCTGGACTAGCCAAAGCTGTGAATGTCGCCGTCAAAACCTTCACCAAAACCTTCTGGGAGGTAGGCGGCGATACGGTCAATATCGCCATTGTCAAATACCAGCCCCGCGGGGCTGATGCTGCGCTTTTCGACAACCACCGAGATATTGTATCCGTACCGCCTGATCCACGGGTTGCGGCAATCAAACCCCGCCAGAACCAGATTGTATAAAACCAATCCTGCATTCCACACAGTCAGATGCCCCCCCACAATCTGATGCTTGAGCGGCGGCACCGAAAGACCCAGCACGCCGCCCTCACGCAGCACGGCATTTGCCTTGCGTAAAAAGGCATTCACATTGGGCTGGTGTTCCAGCACATGCGAAGCAAGCACACAGTCGAATTCCTGCTCAATCGGCATGGTGACAAAATCACCCCTCAGAATATCGGATTCTCCAGCGTGTTCGGCCTCCTTGAAATAGTGGCTCTCGCCATAATCCAGTTCCGTGACCCGCTTGCCGTGTTTGCGCAGCAAGGCCGCCTGCTCTCCTGCGCCGCTGCCCACATCCAGAACAGTCTCAAAGCTGCGATCATCCACCAGATGCTGGATCAACCAGCCGCTGAACATCGGCGTACGGAATTCAGGTCTGATCTGCGCCAGCCGCGAAGCCAGCCGCGCCTGTCTGGCATGTGCCTGATTGCCCGACAAATGATACGCCCGCTGGAACAAGGCTGCGGCCTCTTCGTATGACTTCTCCTGACGCGCCATCGTGCCCTTCAACACCAACGCATGCACATTATCCGGATTGGCCTGCAAATACTCCGACAACAAGGTCTGCGCTTGGGCCACATGCCCGCAACGGACCAGTAATGTGGCGTGTAACTGCTCGAACATCCGTATTGTGGTACGCGGTATCTTAGGCCCCAACCGCGAAAGGCCCTGCTGCAAAACCGCCAGCGCGGCCTCAGGCTCATTTGCTTCCAACTGCCGCTTTGCCAGCAGATGAACGGCCTTCAACGGCGCACGCGCAGCATCGAAATCTGTCTGCAAAAAATCGAATACAGCAGGGCCTTCGCCCACATCCTCCAAACGGGTCAGCACATCCAGGGTCTGCGCCATATTATACGCCGCAGGGGGGGTGTGAAAAATCTGTACCGCGCAAGCAAACCCTTTGTCGCGCGACAAAATCCGAAAGCACCATCCAGTCTGCGTCAACCATTCTTTCAGGGCGCGCCATTCATGCTCTGCCCAATTGGGATAGACACCCTCGTTTGCCCAATCGGACAGTTCGTCAAAGACAATCACAGCCCCATCCACCAGACGTGGCGTCAGCAGGTCCAATGCATGGCGCGCACCGCCATAAAGATCACAATCAATATGCACAAAACCGACAGGGCCTGCATTGGCCTCCAACCACGGACCAAGTGTGTCGTCAAAAAAACCTTTGATCAGGGTCACATTGGCTGGCACCACGGGCAAAGCATCCAGCGCAAAATGGCCAGCCTCATAGACGTCGCCTGCGCTGCGCACCCAGTCTTCGGGCAGACCGGTAAAGGAATCAAAGCCGGTGAATTTCCGTTTTGGATGGGCAAAGGCCAGCGCGCGAATTGAATATCCCGCAAACACACCGAACTCCAGTGCGTAGCCCTGTGGTGCCAAACCGAATGCAAATTTCAGCTGTGCTGTACGCCCGATCACCAGCGGATGGTTCTGGAACGGATCAATCGACACATCGCAATCCCAAATCCGGTCAAGTGATTGATGCAGATCAGGCGCCAGTGCGGGCAAAACAGTCTTTTCGAGAGGCATATGTCATCCTTGAAATCAAACAGCAGAGCTTGTCATGACAGCCGTGCTGTAGCGGACAGTACAAAACATGCTTCCTACCCGAAAGCGTAAACAATCGTACGGCCCTTAAACCCGCGTCTTGACCCAGCCCAGAAACGCGGCGTCGGCATTGCCCAGTCGCGGGCGGCCTGTCTCGTCCCACCATGCGCGCCAATCGGCCTCCAGCGCATAGATGTCAGCCCCCGGTGCAAGGCTGCGCGCGGCGTCCAGCGCGCCCGAGCTCAGCACTGGGCCTGCCACCACCTCCGGCTTGCGCGCGCGGGCAAAGACAATCACGTCATCGGCGCCTTCGCGCATCTCATAGTCGGGCAGATTGGCATCCACAATCATCCGGCGCACAGCGGCGCGGAACACGCGCACCGGTGCGGCACTGCCCGCTTTCTTGTGCAATGTCGCCACGCTTACCTTCCATTCGGCCTGCCGTCCGCAATGCTTGCGCGCCAACTCATAGACCCGCCGCTCCAGCGGTTTGCGCAGGCGGAAATAATCACGGCTGAGCGTCAGCACGGATTTGGCCTGCACCGCATTGAACAGCCATTCCGACAGGGTGACTTTTACCTGTGTCATACGCCCCCCGCGGGTGGCGCGCACAATCTCCCATGCCTCGATCAGGCCAAAGCCGCGCGTGACCTCCACACCGCCCGCCGCGATATTGGTGGTGATCCGTGTGCCTGCCAGCCGCTCGAAGGCTTCGCGCAGGCGCGTGTAGGCATCCCCGCTGGTATCGCGGTTGGTGGCCACCAGCAGATCATGGGCCGTCAGATGCAGCGTGCGGGCAATCGTGCGCCCTGCATTCAGGGCTGCCATCAACTGGCTCACACAATAGATCAGAATATCCTTGTCATGGATTGTGGCGCGTCCACGCACGCTTGGCGTGACATCGACCTGCGTGCCATTATGGGCATAGCTCAGAATACGCCTGTCAGGCCGCGTGGACAGCGAAAAAATCGGATGCTCCATAGAGCCCAGATCATCCTTGGGGCTGGCCCCCAGAATGTCACAGACGAAAAAATCCGCCTGCGGGTGATGGTCAGGCAAAAGCCCTGTGCGTGTGGTCGTACTCATTGCCTGCCTCTGGCGCAGATCATTGCTGCCCCGTTTTATGTGCACAGTGGTCCTGTGCTGTTCTGCTCGTTCGGGCCTTTGCGGCCTCTGGTATCGCGTGTTCGCGAATCTGTCCCCGTTCGGGGTTTCACTAACACCCTAAAGTTATCCACAGGCTCCGTCTACGCCACACAGCAACAGCCTGCACCAAATGGACGGGGGATCAGAGTCGCCTGCTCGTGGGTTCAGAGTCGCTTTATCGTGGTATCAGAGTCGCCTCATGTGCAAAGATGCGCCATAAACCTCTGACAACCATTCCTCTTTTTCAAAAGCAGCAGCCCTGTAACGTATAACTAACAAAATTTAACAACACTTTTTTAGGATTGGGTCCGCTGATGCACCCAAATACGCACCACACCACAGCAAACAGCCCTTTATTTGCTTAGAAAAAGAAGGGGGGATGAGGCAAATGTGCTCCCTTTAATCAGATGTTGCGTGTTTTTGCGAATTGAGGCAAAATCAGCGTACATGCCCCGTTCAAGAGGGCGCTCTCCAGAGGTTTCGAGCATATGGATACGACAGCAGGTCTACCCCCCTATTTCAACATTGACCCCGATGCGGCCCTTGCCAGTCTGGGAGGCCCCACCACCACCGAAGGGTTCGAGGCCATTGCCAATGCCTGTGCGCGGGGCCGCGATGATCTGGCAACCCGCGGACTGGAACAGGATGGCGGCCGCAAGCTGCGCCTGTTCTCCACATGGGAGATCACCCGCTATCTGATCCCTGTGGCCCAAGGCCATTTCCGCCGTGTGCTCAAACAAAACCCCGATCTGCCGCAGGGCCGCTCGGAAACAGCGGGCGGGGCCAAGTGGTTTTCGCTTGATGAAGTGCTGCGCCTGCGTGCGCATTTCGCGGCCGAAGGCTCCAAGGCAAAAGACTACCGGCCCTACCGCCCCGAAGGCCAGCCTGCCAAAATGGTCGCCGTGGCGAATTTCAAAGGCGGGGTGGGCAAAACATCTACCGCCGCGCACCTCGCCATGTCCGCCGCTTTGGACGGCTACAAAGTGCTGGTGATTGATCTGGATTCCCAAGGCTCCATGACCTCCATCTTTGGCGGTAAGGTAGCGGACGAATGGCAAACCGTCTTTCCCCTGATCGCGCGCCACTACGCCCAAAACCTGCGGGTAGAAAACCAGCGCCGTCTGGACCGTGGCGAGGCCCCTCACCCGCTGGACGAAACCCTCTCCGAAGCGCTGGAGATGACAGCCACCGATCTGATACAGCCAACACATTGGCCCAACATTGATCTGATCGGTGCGCAGCTGAATTTGTACTGGGCAGAATTTCAGGTACCGGTCTGGCGCATGGCCTCGCGCGGCTGGAAGCTGTGGGACGCGCTGACCGAGACACTGGCCGCCGACGGGGTGCTGGACCAATACGATGTGGTCTTTATCGACACGCCGCCCGCCCTTGGCTATCTCACCATCAATGGCCTTTCGGCCGCTGACATCCTGCTGGTGCCTCTGGGGGCGTCTTTTCTGGAGTTCGACAGCACGGGCCGTTTCTTTGACATGCTGCACACCACTTTCAAATCCATCGAAGACGGTGAGAATATCGCCGCCCGCGCCCTTGGCCGCCCCGAACTTAATTTCGAATGGGATGCGGTGCGCGCGGTGGTCACACGCTATGATGGCGCGCAACAGGCAGAGCTTGCCGCGCTGATGCAGGCCTACCTCGGGCCCACCCTTTCGCCCCACCGTCAGGGCTTTACCGCGCTGATCGGGCAGGCAGGCGAACAGGTGCGCGGTATTTACGAGGCGGATTACCGTGATTTCAACCGCGAAACATATGCCCGCGGGCGCGAAACCTTTGATGCCACCTATGCGGCGTTCAAAACCCTGCTGATCGGTGCGTGGCACCGTGATGTGCAGGACGCCGCTGCCGCTGCTGACGCCGCGCAATAGCACCGTGCGCATGATTTAGAGCCTGTTAAAGGCTTATCGTTCCATATCGCCCCCTCAAAGGAGCATCCACATGGCCAAACGCAAACGTCTCAGCCCCGCTGTCTTTTCCGACATCCCCGAAGGGCTGGAGACCAAATCAATCTCCGCGCCGCCGCCCATTGCCAATGTAGCGGGCGATGCGGCGACACAGGCGGCCCTGTCCGATGTACTCGATACCATCGAGACGGCGCGCCGCGAGGGGCGCATGGTGCTGGATCTCGACCCTGCCTGCATTGATGCGGCTTATCTGATGCGTGACCGCACCCGCGTGGACGCCGAAGAGATGGAGGCGCTTGTGACCTCCATCCGTGCGCGCGGCCAGCAAAGCCCCATCGAAGTCGTGCAGCTTGACGGCGGGCGCTACGGTCTGATTTCGGGCTGGCGGCGTCTGACGGCGATCCGCCAATTGGGCGACCGCCCCGTGCTGGCTCTGCTGCGCGCGCCGCGTGATGCCCCCGAGGCCTACCTCGCCATGATCGAGGAAAACGAAATCCGCGTGGGGCTGTCTTATTACGAGCGGGCGCGCATTGTGGCCAAATCTGTTGCGGGCGGTGTGTTCGAGACGGAAAAAGCTGCACTTCAGTCTCTGTTCAAGGCCGCAAGCCGTGCCAAACGCTCCAAGATCAAATCCTTTTTGCCCCTTGTGACCCGTTTGGACGGGGTGCTGCATTTCCCCGAGGAGATGGGGGAGCGGTTGGGTCTTACCCTCTCGAAAGCCTTGGAGGCTGACGCAACCTTTGCCGATCGTTTGCGCGTGGCACTGGCCGAGCCGTCTGCGGATGCAGCGCATGAACAGTCTCTGATACAGGAGGTTTTGAGCGCAAAACAAGCGACCAGCGGGGCGGCATCACCTGATCCGGCCTCCTCCATTCGCCGTCTCGCCCCCGGTCTGCGCGCCCAAACCCGCGCCGATGGCAGTCTGGTTCTGTCCGGCCCTGCCCTGACCCCCACCCTCACCCGCGAGCTTCAGGCGTGGTTGCGGGACCGTGCGGATAAGGCGGCGCAAAAGGCGCGTGGCTGATCCTGTATCCCTGCTGCCGGACCAAATGTTTCGCGCGCGAAACATTTAGCGCAGGCTCTCTGGGTGCATGGACACCTGCGGGCGGCAAAGATACGGTAGCGATACCTCATCTGAACCAAAGGCCGCCCCCTTGTTGTTGCGCAGATTGTACCTGATTTTCCTGCGTTACGCGGAGCATAACCTGACACTGGATCGTCCGGGCGGCGACTTGTGCGATGCCACCGGCCGCAGCTTTGGCCGCGTGACGGAAATCCGTCTTCGGGGCAACCGTTTGATTGTCGAAGGCTGGTCGCAGGCGGCCCGTGTGGGGCTGATCCTGAACCGCACGCGGCTGTGGTGTGTGCCCGAACTTACCCAGCCCGGATCGGACGCACGTGGCTTTGCCCTCGATATCCCGTTCGAGGTGGGGGATCTGGTTTTGCAGGCCGATGAAGGCGGCGGCGCTGTGACCTGCACCTTTGACGGGTTTACGGTCAATGACATCCGCCGCGCCCGCATCCGGCTGGTTGTTCCTTATATCCGCACGCTGATCGGGCTGCTGCCCGAAATCTGGCGCTGGAAACGGGAGGGCGATCTGGGCGCGCGCGAAGTCGTCAAGGAACGCCTCGGGCTGGTGCCTGCCTCTACCTCTGCGGAGATGCTGGGCGGCGCGCTGGAGCCTTTTACAGCCGCCCTGCCCCGCCCCCATAAGACAGTCACCATCGTGCTGCCTGTCTACAATGCCTATGACGTGCTCACAGAGTGTCTGGCCCGTGTCGCGGCCCATACCGATCTGGACTGGCATATGATCGTGGTCGAGGACCGCTCGACCGATGATCGCGTCTGGCCGATGCTGCAGGACTGGGCGGGCCAACAGGGCAGCCGTGTCACCCTGCTGCGCAACGATGAAAACCTCGGCTTTATTGGCGGCGTCAATCGCGGGCTGGGGGAAGCGGCCAAGCGGGATGCGCCTGTGGTCTTGCTCAATTCCGACGCGCTGGTGCCTGCGGGCTGGGCCAGCCGGCTGCTTGCCCCCTTTGCGCAGGGTGATGTGGCCAGTGTGACCCCCATGTCCAATGACGCCGAGATTTTCACTGTGCCGGTGATCTGCCAGCGCCATGATCTGACAGGGGGCATGGCTGATGTGCTGGATGCCGCAGCCCAAACCCTCAACCTCGTCGAGGGGCTGGTGGATGCGCCCACAGGCGTGGGGTTTTGCATGGCGCTGTCGCCTGAATATCTGCGCCGCCTGCCCCGGCTTGATACGATATTCGGCAAGGGCTACGGCGAAGAGACGGATTGGTGCCAGAAGGCGCGCGCGCTGGGGGGGCGGCACGTCTGTACGCCGCATCTGTTCGTTGAGCACCGCGGCGGTGAATCCTTTGGCTCTGCTGCGAAACAGGCACTGCTGGAGCGCAACGGCGCCGAGATTTCACGCCGCTATCCCACGTATGACGCGCAGGTGCAGGAGTTTATCCGCACAGATCCGCTCAATACCGCGCGGCTGGCGTTGGGGCTGGTCTGGGCTGCGACAGAGGCCGCGGCACAGTCGCAAGGCGAAGTACCCGTTTATGTGGCCCATGCCATGGGCGGCGGCGCCGAGAAATACCTGCAAGACCGCATCGCCCGCGATATCGGTGCGGTCAGGGGCGGCGTGGAGACGGGCGGATCTGCTGTGGTCCTGCGCGTGGGCCAAGGCCACACATGGAAGCTGGAGCTGCACACGCGGCTGGGCAGCGCACAGGGGCGCACCAATGATGTGACCCTGATAAAGCGTCTTTTGGCTTATCTGCCACGCATGCGGCTGATCTATTCATGTGGCGTGGGCGCGCGGGACGCGGTGGCGCTGCCGCAAGTTCTGATGGAAATCGCTCAGGGTGGCAATCACGAGCAGGGCGTGGCCCATCCTGTCGAGGTGTTGTTCCACGATTTCTTTCCCGTCAGCCCGTCCTATACGTTGCTGGGGCGCGGTGGCGTCTATCACGGTGTGCCTGTGGCTGGTGGCCCGCTGGCGGATGATCCTGCCCATACCTATGTGCGCCCCGGTTTGCCCGATGCCACACTGGCCGACTGGCAGGGCGCGTGGGGGCCGCTGGTCAGTGCCGCCGAGCGGTGTGTGGTCTTCTCCGATGACAGCCGCCGCATTGTGCAAGAGGCCTATCCGCAAACCGCCACGACCCTCGTGACCGAGCCGCACCCCTTGCTGGCGGATGTGCCCCGCATCGAGCCTGTGCGCGATGGCACGCCTGTGATCGGGGTGCTGGGCAACATCGGCTATCAAAAGGGCGCGGCGGTGCTGCAAAAGCTGAGCCGTGATCTGGCGCGCACAGGGGCGGCACGTCTGGTGGTGATCGGGCATCTGGACCCTGCATGGCCGCTGGCCGCACCTGCGCAGGTGCATGGCAGTTACGAGCTGCGCGATCTGGCAGGGCTGGTGGCACGCTACCGCATTACCGGCTGGTTGATCCCCTCGATCTGGCCCGAGACATTTTCATTCACCACCCATGAGGCCTTGGCCACCGGTATGCCTGTTCTCAGCTTTGATCTGGGCGCGCAGGGGGATGCGGTGGCAGCGGCCGTGGCGGGTGGTGCTGCGGGGGGGGTGATTGCCTTGCCGCCGGATGGGCGCGATGTTGACATCACAGCTCTGTTGGCGGCATTGCAGGACCATTCCACAGGACCCGGTAAATGACACAGCGCCCTCATCTCATCTTGCACATCGGTGCGCCCAAATGCGGCAGTTCGGCCCTGCAAACCGCGTTGAGCATGACGCCCGATCTGCGCGGCAGCGATGGCACGCGCTATCGCTATACCTCTGCGCATCTGCTGGCGGGCGCGTGGCGTGTCCAAGACGGAACAACCCTGACCACAGGCGCGCGTCTGTCTCCTTATGGCTATACATCCTGGCCCAATCTGGGGCCGCAATATCCGGCGGCTGATATTTTTGCGGCGTTGAAACAGACCCTGACACAGGGGGAAAAGCGCGGATATGTGCCGATCGCCTCGAACGAAGGCTGGATCAACCACCATGCCGCCTTTGCCGCCGCACTGGCCGACTGGGGTCATCCGCCCGTGGATGTGGTGGTGTTCTTGCGCCCGCCGATTGACTGGGTAAATGCAGCCTTCTGGCAATGGGGGGTTTGGCACCAGCCCCAGCTTGATGTGTGGATGGAACGCTCGGGCATGCCATATAGTTTCGCAGATGACATCGCTGCATGGTCGCGTATTCCCAATGTGCGCCTGACCGTGCGCAGCCAGCGGCCCGATGTCGTGGCCAAATTCGCAGCCCTTTATGATTTGCCGTTGAAGGCTGAGTTGCAGGCCAACACATCTTCGCCTGCAATCCTGACGGGTTTTTTGCTGCGCAACCGTTCCTTCCGGCCAACAGGCCATCAGGGGGCGATTGAATTTGTGGTGCAGCGCTGGTGCCCGCCTGTGCCGGGGCGCAAGCTTTGGGCGGTGCAGGCGCGTCATGTACAGGCGCTACGCCCTGTGCGTCTGGCTGCGTTGGACACATTGCGCGCGGTTTTGTCGCCCGAAGATCAGGCCGATCTGTTTGCCGATACGCGCTGGACGCGCGAGGCGCCGTATCACGCAGATATCCTTGAAGGTGTGATGAAGTTGAATGACCCCACACTCTTTGCGCCGCTCTATCATGCCCTGCGCGAGGGGGCCGAGGCAGCAGCCCGTGTTGCGGGAAAACCCATGCCACAGCTTCCTGACTGCCCGCCAGAGGGTGCGGATATCGCGACATATGATGCTGCAATTTTCCCTGTGTTAGAGACACTTCAGGATATGGATGCAGCCGTGCGGCAGCAAACCGTACCGCGCTGGAAGCGGACAGCATTTGCATGGGCATCGCGTCTGAAGCGCGGTTAGGGCGCTTTTAGCGTGTCAGGATGTCCTGATGGTGCCGGCGCAGCAGCAGCAGCCCCATCGCCATGCAAGCCAGCGCAATGCCCATCACATAGCTGGGGGTGACGTAATGGGACTCGTATTCGGGGTAGAACCCTGCACGCATCATGCCCGTTACATGCATCAGCGGATTGTACCACAGATAGTCACGGTAGGGCTGGGGGAAGCTGTAAAGTGGGATGATAACGCCTGACACCAGAACAAGGGGCCGCATCAGAATGGACCAGAACCGCTGGACGACATTGAACCGTGTGAAAGTATAGGCATTCAGCGTGCCCACCCCGATGCCCAGACAGGCTGACAGTGCATAGGCCTGCACGATGATTGGCAGATTAAGGGTGGTACGCGTCTCGAACATCAAAAGACAACCGGTAAAGATGATATACCCGACCAGCAGCAGGGTTATGATGTTCAAAAAGAAACGCGCCAGAATTGCATCGACAAACGTGACTGTCGGGTAAGCCAGCAATTGTTTGGAAAACAACAGGGAGGTGGCGATTTTTCCATGAATGTCACTGAACATCATAAAGGGCAGCATCCCTGTGGCATAAAACATCGCAAAGCTGATGCCGACGGGCGGGTTGCGAAGTGCCGCCGAGAACACCAGCGACAGCAGCGCGATGCCTGCCGCAGGTTCGATCACCGCCCAGATATACCCCCCCGGGGAGCGGCCATAGGTTGTCGCCATTTCGCGCAGCATCAATGCCGTGATCGAGCGCAGGGTGGCAAAGCTGCGGCGCGGCCGTGCGCTGCCTTCGGGAAGGGGGGCGGGCGTATTGTCAGAGGGTGGGGCGGTTTGGTCACTCATGATATGACCAATATCCGCCTTCTGGCGTCGAAACACCAGAGCATGTAAGACAAGATCAACAAACATGACGAGAGGGGCCCTTGTGGCACAAGAACCAAAACGGGTGGCGCAGGATGCGGGTCGCGCACAAGACGCGGTTGCGCCGGAAACTATGGTAAAGCCAGCAGACGGGGGTGCCCCCGCACAGGCCCCCGCACAGGCCGCTGCCAAAGCAGCCCAGGCTGCCGCACAGGCGCATGCGCAACAGATTGCGCAGGGCAAAGCACCACCGCCACCACCACCGCCGCCTCCGGCTGCACCGCAAGCACCTGCACCTGCCGCTGCACCGCAAGCACCTGCACCTGCTCCGGCAGCGGCAGCGGCAGCGCAAGCGGCAAGCCCGACACCGTCTCCCGCGCGCGAAGCGGTGCCTGCCGGACGGCCCGTGCCGCCACCTGCATCCCCGACCTATCGCCGTGGCCGCCATGTGGTGATCCTGCTCAGCTTTTTGTTGTTTGTCGTGGTGCCGTCAGCGGTGACGGGGTTCTATCTCTATACGGTTGCCGTCGATCAATACGCCTCCAAGGTCGGATTTTCGGTGCGCCGCGAGGATGCAAATTCGGCCCTCGGTGTGCTCAGCGGTCTGACCAGCATTTCGAACTCCAGCTCGTCGGATACAGACATCCTGTTCGAATTCATCCAGAGCCAGAAACTGGTGCTGGATATCGACAGTGATCTGGACCTGCGCGCGATCTGGTCCAAGCCGGAGGAAGATTTTGTCTTTGCCATCCCCGATGAAGCCTCGGTCGAGGAGCTGGTCGATTACTGGAACCGTATGGTGCGGATATCCTACGGAGCAGGATCGGGCCTGATCGAAGTCGAAGTGCTGGCCTTTGATCCGGATGATGCCACAGCCATCAGCCAGATCCTGTTTGAAAAAAGCAGCCAGATGATCAACGAACTGAGCGATATCGCACGGCAGGATTCCATCCGCTATGCCCGCGAGGAGCTGGACGAGGCGCTGGAGCGGTTGAAAGACGCGCGTGCAGTGGTAACGCGGTTTCGCAACGTGAACCAGATCGTGAACCCCGAGATCGACATCCAGACGCAGGCCGGTCTGTTGGGTAATCTGCAAAACCAGCAGGCCCAGACCCTGATCGAGATTGACCTACTGCAAGGCACGGTCAGCAACACAGACCCGCGCATGGTGCAGGCCACGCGCCGTCTGGAAGTGATCGAGAACCGCATCGCGCAGGAACGGCGCAAACTGGGCGTGGGCGGCACGTCGGAGGATGGCACCGCCTTTGCCGATCTGCTGGGGGATTACGAGCGTTTGGTGGTGGACCGCGAATTTGCCGAAAACTCCTATGTTTCTGCACTGGCAACCTATGACGGTGCCCTGGCTGAATCGCGCCGCAAGACGCGCTATCTGGCCGCCTATATGGAGCCTACGCTGGCCGAGACCCCCGCATACCCCAAGCGTTTGACACTGCTGGCGCTGGTGACGCTGTTTCTGGGGCTGATCTGGTCGGTTCTGGTGCTGGTGGCGATATCGGTGCGCGACAGACGGTGAGGATGCGCCCATGATCCGCTTTGAGCATCTGACCAAGATTTTCACGCTGGAGGGCCAGCACAAGACGGTTGCGGATGACATCAACCTGACCTTTCCCACTGGTCGCGCGGTGGGGCTGTTGGGGCGCAACGGGGCGGGCAAGTCGACCTTGCTCCAGATGATTGCCGGCACGCTGACGCCCACCTCGGGGCGCATCGTTTCGACAGGCACTATCTCATGGCCCGTGGGCTTTGCCGGATCGTTCCATCCTGATCTGAGCGGTGCCGAGAACACGCGTTTTGTGGGTCGGATCTATGGGGTGGACACAGATGAGTTGATCGCATTTGTTGAAGATTTCGCCGGATTAGAGACGCATTTTCGCTTGCCGTTTCGCAGCTATTCTTCCGGGATGAAGTCGCGGTTGGCCTTTGGGGTCTCTATGGGGATCGGGTTTGATACCTATCTGGTGGACGAAGTGACGGCGGTGGGTGATGCGGCATTCCGCGAACGCTCGGCGCAGGTGTTTATGGAGCGGATGAAAACCTCGGGGGCGGTGGTGGTGAGCCACGGGATGAGTCAGGTGCGCCAGCTGTGTGATGCAACAGCAGTCCTGCATGAGGGCAAGCTGACCTATTATGATGATGTGGACGAAGGCATCGAGCGCCACGAAGAAAATATGGCCAAACTCAACGCGCCGCGCTGAGCGTGGGCGGGTCTAGACGCGCCCCGCCAATACCGCCAGATATAACAGCCCCGTGCCAAGCCGTCCTTGCCGTTTGATGCCAGCGCTGGCAAAGGTACGCGCGCGCGCAAGACCTATGCGCTTCGGATGTGTCTCTAACAAAGCCAAAATGGCCTGTGCTTGGGGGGTTAACAGCTGTGATGCTGCGCGCAGGGAAGATGTATTGACGGCGATCCAATCACCATAGGTATGGCCAAAGACCTGGGCCGCGCGGGCGGCTGTGGCGCGAAGGCCTTGATGCGACCCCATCGCATTCTCGCCATGCTGGCGGTACATCAAAACCGCATCAGGGCTGACTATGGCGCGCCCGCCAGCCCCCGTGACCAGCTGATAGAGCCACCAGTCATGATAGGGCAGGCCCTGTGGCACACCCGCGGCGCGCACCAGCGCCAGGGCAGAGGCGTTGAGCATGGCTGAATGGCCGCTGACGATGTTTTGCACCAAGGCATTGCCAAAATGCGCCTGCCCGCCGCCCATGCTGCGCCCGACGGGGGTGAGGGCGGCATCGGTGTGGATGCTTTGCGCGCCATAGAGGCAAGGTGCATCGCCTCCCATATGCGCCATCCCCAGCGCCAGCTTTTCGGGCAGCCAGACATCATCCTGATCCGACAGTGCCACAGGCTGTGCAGGAAGGTCGGGATGGCACAGCAGGGTCAGGAAATTGGTGGCAAAGCCTGCGCGCGGCCCTTTGAGGAGACGGATGTCGCGGCCTGTGCCATGGGTTTCGGCAAAACGCCTGATGATGTCGCAGGTGGCATCCGTTGATCCGTCATCGCTGATCCACAGATCCCATGCGGTGTGGGTCTGGGCGGCGTATGACTCCAGCTGCTGCGCCAGATGCGCGGCGCCGTTGTAGGTGCACAGCGCGATGGTGACGCGCAGGGGGGAGGGGGGAGCCGCAGACATGCAGCCAGTGATGGCGCAAATAGCGGCGCGTTTCAATCGCTGCTGCACAGGCATGCTACATCCCACTCCATTGAACACAAAAGAGAGACTAATACAGAGAAAAACAGCACTAAATCGACCGTAAAAGCCGCAATTCCGCCACTGCGCCACGCCGCTGTGCGCCCCACCCCGCATCCAGTCTGGCCACGGGTGTGGAGGCTTTATGAGTTATATAAGACATATATCGACATCGCGCGCGGGCGCGGAGACGCATGTCACAGGTATTTCGGATGTGGTGGTGCATGACACGGGGCGCGGTCTGGTCAGTTATTCGGCCAGCGGGCGGGATGGCGGTATTCTGGTGCGCGATGCCAGTCTGCGGGTGATTGATAGGGCTGATTACCGCGCTGCCGGCGGGCTGGGTGCACCTGCGCAATTGCATGTCACCCAGATCGGGGGGCGCGATGCGCTGCTGGTCAGCGGCCCCGCGCAGGCAGGCCTCAGCGGTTATTGGCTGGATGGATCGGGGCGCATCACCACGCGGTTCGACATGGCAGGCCCGCGCGTCGAGGCGCTGACCGCGCTGGAGATGATCGAGGTCGGTGGGCAGGAATACTGGTTTACTGCCGCGCGCGGTACGGCGGGTATTACCACATGGCAGCAGGCCTCGGGCAACAGGCTGGTCGAGACGGCACAGGTGAATGTCGCTTTGCAAGAGGCGGGCAATGACATCTTCGCGCTGGAGCATGTGCAGGCAGGCGGACGCGACTATCTGATGGCCGTCAGCGCACAGGGGGACGGGTTGCATAATTTCCAGTTGGGCGCAGACGGTGTGGCGCGGCTGGTGGACAGTATCGACATGCGCAGCGGTTTGGGCGTGGATACCCCCACCCATCTGTCGCAGCTGGCCTTCGGGGGGCAGGCTTTTGTGCTGGTGGGATCGGCGGGGACATCATCCGTGACGGTGGTGGCGGTGGCCGGCAATGGCAGCCTGCGCGCGACCGATCAGGTGAATGATGATCTGAACACGCGGTTTCAGTCGCTCTCGATACTCGAGAGTATCGTGGTGGACGGGCGCGGCTATGTGCTGGCAGGGGGGGCTGATGACGGGCTGACCCTGATGGCATTGCTGCCCACGGGGCGGCTGGTGCAGTTGCAAACCATCGCTGATGATCTCTCTACCGCCCTGACCAATCCTGCGGCTGCCACGCTGGTGGAGGAGGACGGCATGATCGTTCTTTATACAGCGGGCCTGAGCGATGATGCCTATGGTGCCTCTGGCACGGGACGTTTCGAGATTGATCCCAATGGCGGCGGGACTTCGGGACAGGTCTTGCGCGGTGGCGCAGGTGCAGACCAGCTGACGGGGGGCGCAGGCGCGGACCAGATCATCGGTGGGGGCGGCGATGACCGTCTGCAAGGTGGGGGCGGGGCCGACATTATTGTCGACGGCGGGGGCAGTGACCGCATGTGGGGGGGGGCAGGCGCGGATATATTTGTGCTGGCGGGGGACGGCGCCAATGACACCATCGAGGATTTCGAGCTGGGGGTGGACCGCATTGATATGTCCGCCATGGGGCGTTTTTATACCATTGAGGCGCTGGAATTTGATTCCACCCGCGATGGCGCACGCCTGTCGATCAATGGCGAGACGCTGATCCTCAAGACCGACGACAACAGCCGCTTGCGTCCGGAGGATATGCAATACGACGATCTGACCGGTCTTTGGCACATTTCAACAGCGGCCCTGCCTCTGGGTGACCAGCAGCTGATTGGCACGACAGGGCGCGATATGATCCTGGGGGCCGAAGGCGCCGATACCATCGCGGGCAGCAGCGGGGCGGATACGATCCACGGCGGTTCGGGCAATGACATGCTGATCGGGGGCATATTTGATGCGGAGTTTGATCCGCTGGCTGCGACTGTCTACCGGCTCTATCGCGCGACGCTGGACCGTGCGCCCGACGCGGGCGGGCATCGGGGCTGGATTGATATCCTGTCCCAAGGCCAGCGTGACCTGCGTGATGTGGCGGGCGGGTTTGTGAACAGTGGCGAGTTTGCGCGCACCTATGGTGCGACCTCTGATGCGGGGTTTGTCACGCTGCTCTATAACAATGTGCTGGACCGCGCGCCTGATGCAGGGGGGCTGCGCGGGTGGACGGATGTGCTGGCAAACGGGGCCAGTCGCGCGCAGGTGGTTGTGGGGTTCTCGGAGAGTGCGGAGTTCAAGGCCAGCACCGCCGCCGGTGCCGTCAAGCTGAGCTTTGAGGGCTACCGCAACGACTGGCTGGATGATGTCTATCGCCTCTACCGTGCCACGCTGGACCGTGACCCCGATCAGGCGGGCCTTGAAGGCTGGGCAGGGCGGCTGGCGGGGGGCGATGCCATTGCGCAGGTGGCCGGCGGGTTCACCGGCAGCCGTGAATTCCGCGAGGTGTATGGCGATCTGGGTGATCGGGCTTTTGTGCAACTGCTCTACCGAAACGTGCTGGAGCGGGGCGCGGATGCGGGCGGGCTGTCGGGCTGGCTGGATGTTCTTGCAGGCGGGGCCAGCCGCGGCGATGTGGTGGCTGGGTTTTCCCAAAGCCGCGAATTCTCTGCCAATACCGCCCCTGCGGTGGCTGCATGGGTCCGCGCGCAGGGCTGGGAGGATGTGCTGGAGGGGGGCAGTGGCGCGAATGTGCTGTTCGGGGGCATGTGGGCGGACAGTTTTGTCTTTCAGGTGGCTCAGGGCGGTAGCCACACGGTGGTGGATCTCGAGTCATGGGACCAGCTGTGTTTCGAGGATTTCGGCTATGAGGATGCGGCAGATGTGCGTGCGCATTTGCGGCAGGACGGAGATGATGTGGTGTTTGCCGATCAGGGTGTCGAGGTGCGTCTGATGGATACGGACCTCGCGTTTTTACGCGATGACAACTTGTTTGATGTCTAAACGCGCAGGTCAGCCGCCCTTTGCTGCCCAATGCCTTGCGCGTCATGCGCGATGCCGCCCTTGGGCAAGAGACCGCTAAACCATCCCATCTTGGGCGCAATCTTGCCCAGATTACCGCCTATTCCTGTAAGCCCTGCCTGCTGCGTTATAGGCTGTGTCACGAGGTCCTTTATGAGTATATCTGCTGCTGAACAACTCCTGATCGAAATGATCAACCGCACCCGTCTGGACCCCGAGGGTGAGGCGGCGCGCTTTGGTATTGACCTCAATGAGGGGCTGTCTGCGGGTACACTGGATGGCGAGGCGCGTCAGGTACTGGCGCCCAACGCGCTGTTGCATGATGCCGCTGATGCGCACGGGCAATGGATGCTGGATGTGGACCGGTTCAGCCATACAGGGGAGGGCGGATCATCGCCCGGCGACCGGATGGAGGACGCGGGGTATGATTTCTCGGGGCGCTATGCCAGTGGCGAGAACATCACCTATCGCGGCTCCACAGGGTCGATCGATCTGGACCGGATGATGCAAGAGCATCACCACCGTGATCTGTTCCTCAGCGAAGGCCACAGGGCCAATATGCTGCACGACTTTTATTCCGAAATCGGTGTGTCGCAGCTGGAAGGTGTGTTCACCTCGGGCACGCGTGATTTCAATGCCTCGATGGTGGTCGAGAATTTCGCGCTGAGCGGCAGTACCGTCTTTTTGACCGGTGTCAGCTATACCGACCGCGACAATGACAATTTCTATTCCATCGGTGAAGGCCGCGCAGGCACTGCCGTGCAAGCGGGCGGTGCCAGCACCCAAACGCTGGCCGCAGGGGGCTATGCGCTGGGGCTTTCGGCGTCGCGCGATGTGGCGGTGACACTTGGCACGGTGCGCGTGTCGGTGGATTTGTCACAGGGCAACGCCAAGCTGGATCTGGTTGGTGCAAATCATGTGCTGACATCGGTGGATACCACGCTCAGCGGGGCTGCCGGCAGTCTGACAGCCCTGGGGGTGGGTGACATTGATCTGACGGGCCACAGCGGTGCGGATGTACTGGTGGGCAACAAGGGTGACAATGTGCTGGCGGGCGGCGCTGGTGCCGATACGGTCCGCTATGATCTGGACCGCGCGCAGGCCACCATTACCGCCGGTGACGATGACACAGTGATTATCGTCTCGGACATGGGGCGTGATACGCTGACCAGTATCGAGACAATCGTTTTTGCCGATGAAACTCTTACGTCGGCCACGCTGTTCAACACCGACCCGCCCGAGACGGTACAGCCCTATTCGGGCGAGATGCTGACAGGGGATGGGGGGGATAATGCTATTTATGCGCAGGGGTTCTCGGCGGCATTGGCCCCGGAGGAATCCGCGCAGGTATTCCGTCTCTATCAAGCGGCATTGGACCGGATACCCGATACGGACGGCCATGCGGGATGGGTGAAAACCCTCTTTGAAGATACCCAAAGCCTGAGCGCGGTTGCCCGCGGGTTTGTTGCCTCGGCCGAGTTCCAGCAGACCTATGGCGCATTGGATACGGGTGGCTTTGTTGATCTGCTCTATGAAAATGTACTGGGCCGTGCGGCAGATGCTTCGGGCCGCGCAGGCTGGATCGCGCAGATTGACGAGGCGGGTATGTCGCGCGCGGATGCGGTTATCGGCTTTTCGGAAAGCCGCGAGTTCATTGCTGCGACTGCCGCTGCTGCCACCGTCTTTACTGCCGAGCGTACCGCGTCGGAGTGGAGCGATGATATTTTCCGTCTCTATACAGCGACTTTGGGTCGTGATCCTGATGCCGATGGCTTTGTCGATTGGGCGGAGGCGCTGGCAGGGGGCATGGATTTCACACAGGCTGTTACCGGATTTGTAGGTTCGACGGAATTCCGGGCGGCCTACGGCGATCTGGGCGATGGTGCTTTTATAGACCTGCTCTATGCAAATGTGCTGAACCGTGCGGCGGATGCGCAGGGGCGGCAGGGCTGGCTGGACGTGCTGGAGGGCGGCCAGAGCCGTGCGCAGATGGTCGAGGCTTTTGTGCAGAGCGCCGAGTTCAGGGCAGATACGGCGCAGTCTGTGTCTGACTGGATCAAGGGGCAGGGGGTACAGGATATCATCGCAGGCGGTGCCGGCGACGATGTGCTGGCGGGCGGCTTGTGGTCGGATGTTTTTGTGTTTGATGCCGATGCGGACGGGGCCAATCAGGTGCTGGACCTTGAGGCATGGGATATGCTGCAGTTTGATAACTTTGGGTATAGCGGTGCCGCGCAGGTGCGCGCGCATTTCGACCAGCACGGCAGTGATCTGGTCTTTGCCGATCAGGGTGTCAGCGTGACATTCCAGAATACTGATCTGGCGGCGATCACCGACGATATGCTGCTGTTCTAGGGGTCTGGTTTCTTAAAATTTATGTGCGATCCCCAGTCGCAGATTGACCCCTGTGCTGCGGCGCCATTGCGCCTCTAGCAAGGCGCGGTTTGCGGTGGCAGGTTTGCCGCGCCCCAGTTCCAGACGCACAAAAGCAAAGCTGTCCGAGAAATAGTCGGTCCGGCGCACGTCCAGCAGCGCCGAGGTGATCTGGGTGCGTGCAGCCAGACGTGTGGCGCCGATGCCGCCCGTGATATCGCTGTGCCATGGTCCCTTTGTATAGAGATCTGTGCGCAGGCCCAATGTGGGCGTGATGCTGATATGGGCGAGCCGTGCTGTCAGATCATCGCGCAGGATGTCTATACCATCCTTGATGAACCACCGCGTGCGCCCGTATTCCAGTCGGACATCCCCTACCAGATCCAGCCTGTGGGTCAGGCGTACCCCGTGCCGCCACGTGAGTGCTACTGCATTGTGATGGCGCAGGCGCAGTGGTCCGTTTGCGTCCAGTGATCCGCGCCCGCCCAGCCCGTCACTGCCGCCGCTGCCAGAACCTTCGGGGCGGCCCAGAAACTGGTCCACCGCCGCTGTTGTGGCCGCAACCTGATACCAGTAGGCCCCACTGCCCAGTGACAACAGTACCTCTGCCCGCGCGGGCAGAACACCCAGCAAAAGCAGTACACCGGTCATGTGAATCCAGCGTGAAAAACATAATATTTTGCGCATTTTTTGGTAAAATTGGCTGTTATCAGGACACTTCATGGGTAGAGTGATCTCGTAGTTATGTTGTGCTGTATAGCAAAAACCACCGCATCCGCTGCATGTAGCGGGGTGATGCAACAATAGAAAGTGACCCCTATGGCCCGTCCCGACATTATCATCAGCACTTTGTTCAGTTCTGATGATGTTGACCCCGCAACCTTGTTTGACAACACCGCACTGGATAATTTCGAGCCTGATTTTGAAGATGCGCTGGATGCTTTGGGCGACCCTGGACCGCTGACAGATGCGTTGGATGCTGACCCGACAGCAATTCTATCCAACCGCGTCACATGGGGGGATGCGACCAACGGCGCGGTTCTGACAGGCAGCGGCCTGACCCAGATCGAGGATCTGGACGCGCTGGAAGTGGCATTGGAAAACGGTATCGCTTCGGGAGCGTTTGACACGCTACAGATTATTTCGGGTGGCCAGAACATTCTGTCGCTGCAATTTGCGACCAATGCCATCACGCTCAGCTCGGGGGAGCAATCGCTGGCGTTGCGTGGCACTTTGCCCACGCAGATGCAGGATATTTTCGATTTTCTGGAAAATCTGGGAAATGCGCTGGATGAGGTTGATCTGACGGCAGCGGGGAATTTTCTGCGCAACTATGATCTGGAAGGGCTGCGCCTGACCGATGCAGGCGAGACATTGTTTGACCTGACGCTCGACAATAACGGTTTGCGGCTGGCGGCAGCAGGGGGCGAGTTCCGCGTGGATGGCACCGTGCCTGCCAATAACCTCGGCACGCTGATTGATCTGTTTGAGGATCTGATCGCACTGGATGACACCACCGAAGGCTTTAACAGTCTGGATCAGGTGAGCGGTCTGGCCATTACGGGCATCACACTGACTGCGGCTGACGGCACACAGCTGATCCGCACCAGCGGTCCGCTGGACGAGGTGAGCCCGCTGTTTAACAATGTCATCATCGAGGGCACCGACGGCGATGACACCCGCGTGTATTTGGGTGGTGTGGACAATGAAAGCCAGATCATCGCACGGCTGGGTGCGGGCGATGACAGCGTCGAGGTTTATGGGGATGATTTCACCGACGGCTTTATCGATGCACCTACCACAGTAGATGGGGGCGCGGGGTTTGATACGGTCTCCTTGCTTGATTTCAGCTCCCAGCAGGTGATTGTTGATTTCTTGGAGGGCACGGTTTCGGGCCGCCAGCTGGAGGACCAGATCAACTATAGCTTTGACATCACAGGGGTTGAGGCGGCAGAGATTTCGACCTTCCAGCGCACAATAATCTTTGGTGACGATGCGGCCAACACAGCCATTGCAGGCGACGTATTTGGCCGCTTTGAATTCTACGGGGGCAATGGCACCGATATCCTCGACCTCACACAGATCGGGCTGCGCAGCTTTGGCCAAGATGGGTTGCGCCAGTCGGACCTGTCAAACTTCAGCGCGATCTATCACGGCTCCAACGCGCTGGAGCTGACGTCAGATGACATCTCGGCGACCCTCATTCTGGCGGATGTAGAGCAGGTGCGCGTCAAGGATGATGCGGGCGGCACGGTGCTGGTTTCGCTGAATGATGTGCTGGATGTGCAGGAGTTCGGGCCTGACTTTACCGTGGGCACCAGCGAGGCAGACAGTCTCAAAGGTGATCTGGGTGCCGATATACTGCTGGGCCAGTCGGGGGCTGATTTCATCTATGGCGATGGTATTCAGGCTGATCTGACAGGCGCTGTTGCGGGTCAGGTATTCCGGATGTATCAGGCGACGCTTGCGCGCGCGCCGGATGCTGCGGGTTATGAGGGTTGGGTGACGGGCCTGTTCGAGGGGACGCTGGATCTGGACCAGATGGCGCGTGGTTTTGTGCGCAGCGCCGAGTTCCAGAACACCTACGGCAGCCTTGATGACAGCGCCTTTGTGAACCTGCTCTATCAAAACGTGCTGGGGCGTGAGGGGGATGCGGGCGGCGTGCAGGGCTGGCTGGACGCCATCTCCAACGGCACCACCCGCGAGGGTGTTGTGCTGGGCTTTTCGCAGTCGGCAGAGTTCCAGCGCACCACGGCGAATGATGCGGCGAGCTTTGCGCTGAGCCAGTCCGAGACGCATTGGACCGACGAGATTTACCGCGTCTACCGCGCGACGCTTGACCGCGACCCCGACATTGGCGGGTTCCTTGGCTGGGCCGAGCTGCTGGGCTCTGGCACGGAGTTTGACGCGATGATCGGCGGTTTTGTGAACAGTCTCGAGTTCCGCAATACCTACGGGTCGCTGGATGATGCTGATTTTGTCGAGCAGCTTTATCAGAACGTGCTGGACCGCGCGTCCGATGCGGGTGGTCTGCAAGGCTGGCTTGATTTCATGGAGGGTGGCGGCACCCGCGCGCAGGTCGTGCGCGGCTTTAGCCAGTCGGCAGAGTTCAGGGCCGATACGGCAGATGATCTCAAAACATGGGTGCAAGCGCAGGGCCGTCAGGATGTTCAAGACGTGCAAGGCCCGCAGGACAAGCTTATCTCGGGGCAGGGCGAAGAGATGGACATCCTCACAGGCGGCTTGCTGTCGGATGTGTTTGTGTTCGAGGGCAATCTGCCCGCCCGCGCCACCATTCTGGATTTCGAGCCTTGGGATGTGCTGAACCTGACAGGCTATGACATCAGCAACTTCCCCGCCTTCCGCAACGCGCTGGAGCAGCAGGGCGCTGATGTGGTGTTTGACGCCCAGGAGACGCAGATCATTTTCGCCAATATGCAAATCGCGGATTTCACCCCCGATCAGGTGGAATTCTTCGCAGGTTTCTGAGGCTGCTTTTACGACGTGGCAGGGCGGATCACCGGCCTGCCTGTTTTCACCTGTTTCACATTCACAGCGACCCGAATTTAAGAAGGGGACTTCCCAATGGTTACCGTCAATGCAAATACGATAGATATTATCTTCAGTGGTAATACAAACGACTATATCTTTGATGCTTTCGATGACATCTCGGTTTTGTCCTCCACCAGCACACGGGTGGTTCTGCGCGATGCCCAGTCAGGGTTCCTCAGCACTCTGTCGGGGACGGGTTTTGCCGAAGATGCATCGCAGCCTTCGGGGTTTCAGGGCACTATTACAGGGATCACCACAACGACCAGCACAAACCTGCCTGTGCTGACAGCGACGAATATTGATTGGGACATCAACACATTTGACGCAGCGATTGATGCGCAAAGCCAAGGCAACAGCGCGCTGCTGACAGCCCTGCTGAGCAGTGCCAACATCCAGCTGGATGCCAGCAGCGCCAATGGCAATGTTGATCTGAGCAATCTGCTGCGGTTTGTGACGTCCGATATCATGCTTACGGGATCTGATTTCGAGGACCGTTTGTCAGGTGGCTTGGGCAATGATCTGATCATACCGGGCCAGTCTAACGACCGCGGCGGTGACTTCATCCGTGCCTCGGCGGGCAATGATACCATTGATCTGAGCGGGATCGACAACGAGCATTTCATCACCACCACCTATGCCAGACTGGATGGTCCGATCACGGCTGTCTACGACGGGGCCAGCAATACGGCCACAGTGACCAAGGCAGGGCAGGGGGTGGATACCTTCATTGACCCCAATGCAGCCATCTGGGGGTTCGAGATTTCAGGCTCGCGCGGGAATGACACGATCACTGTTACCCCTGATGCGGATGTCTTTACCACCGTGAACGGCGATCAGGGCGACGATGTGATCAATGTGACCACCACGGGTCTTGTCCGCCTGAGCTATCGCTACAGCTGGCTTGAAGATCCTGCCAGTGGCATCGTCGCGGACCTGAGCACAGGCATCGTCAGTAATGATGGCCACGGCGGGCGCGACACGCTCAACATCACCGACGGTGGCAATCGGATCGAGCTGCGCGGCACAGTGCATGCCGACAGCATCAAAGGCTCGGATGCGGATGAGCGGTTTATTCTGGTGACGGGGGACGATACGCTGGACGGCGGTGGTGGGATTGACCTTGTCCGCTATGACCGCAGCGGTATCTCGCCGGGTGTGAATGTCGATTTTCTGGACGGGATCGCAACAGGGACGTGGGACGGCGAGGCCTTCACCCACCAGCTCTCCAACATCGAAGAAGTGCGTGCAACGGGGGGCAATGACACCCTTGAGGGCAGTGCCGCAGACGAGATATTCTATGGCCGATCCGGCGATGACGCGATTGACGGCGAGGATGGCGATGACCGTCTGTTCGGCGAGGACGGCAACGACTCGCTTGAGGGCGAGGGCGGCACCGACCGTCTGTTCGGCGGGACGGGCGATGACTACCTGAACCCGGGCGACAATACATATTTTGACTACATCAATCCCCATACCGGCAACGATACGATTGATGCCAGCGAGATGGTCACGGGCTATCTGGATATCGATCACTGGAACCTTGTGTTCGAAGCAGCCCAGACCATCAATGTGGACGGCAATGCCAACACGGCCAGTATTGAAAAAGGCGCAGGCAATGGCACAACGACCTTCCTGAATGTGAATGCAGCGATGCAGGCGGACGGGTTAGGCATCGATGCCACCAGCTTTGACGACACCTTCAATGTCACTGTCGCCGGTGGCAACGGCTTTCTTGTAGCATCGGGTGGGCGCGGCAATGATGTGTTCAACGTCGGCGCCTCCGAAGGGACCTTCCGTCTGGATTACCGCGATGATGCACGCGGCAGCACCGATGCGGCGATGGGTCTGCTGATTGATCTGTCCACAGGGATCGTGGCCAATGACGGCTTTGGCGGTGTTGATACGATCAATGCGGATGCAGGTGCGCGCATCGAGATACAAGGGAGCCATCTGGCTGATGCAATCGCAGGTAGTGACGGCAATGACCGCTTTATCACCCAAGGGGGCAATGACACGGTCGACGGGGGGGCAGGCGCCGATCTGGTGCGCTATGACCGCGGCGATGTGACGGCGGGTGTTTTTGTCAATCTGGACACAGGTATCGCGACGGGGGAATGGGATGGCGCAGCCTTTACCCAAAGCCTGAACAATATCGAAGTGATCCGTGGTAGCCGTTTTGACGACCGTATTTCAGGCACCACGGTGGCTAATGATTTTCGGGGCGGCGAGGGTGATGATACGCTCTATGGCGATGGTATTCAGGCTGATTTGACGGGCGCTGTGGCGGGTCAGGTATTCCGGATGTATCAGGCGACGCTTGCGCGCGCGCCGGATGCTGCGGGCTATGAGGGTTGGGTGACGGGCCTGTTCGAGGGGACGCTGGATCTGGACCAGATGGCGCGTGGTTTTGTGCGCAGCGCCGAGTTCCAGAACACCTACGGCAGCCTTGATGACAGCGCCTTTGTGAACCTGCTCTATCAAAACGTGCTGGGGCGTGAGGGGGATGCGGGCGGCGTGCAGGGCTGGCTGGACGCCATCTCCAACGGCACCACCCGCGAGGGTGTTGTGCTGGGCTTTTCGCAGTCGGCAGAGTTCCAGCGCACCACGGCGAATGATGCGGCGAGCTTTGCGCTGAGCCAGTCCGAGACGCATTGGACCGACGAGATTTACCGTGTCTACCGCGCGACGCTTGACCGCGACCCCGACATTGGCGGGTTCCTTGGCTGGGCCGAGCTGCTGGGCTCTGGCACGGAGTTTGACGCGATGATCGGCGGTTTTGTGAACAGTCTCGAGTTCCGCAATACCTACGGGTCGCTGGATGATGCCGATTTTGTCGAGCAGCTTTATCAGAACGTGCTCGACCGCGCGTCCGATGCGGGTGGTCTGCAAGGCTGGCTTGATTTCATGGAGGGGGGCGGCACCCGCGCGCAGGTCGTGCGCGGCTTTAGCCAGTCGGCAGAGTTCAGGGCCGATACGGCAGATGATCTCAAAACATGGGTGCAAGCGCAGGGTTTGCATGACCTGATCAGCGGGGGCAGCGGCACCGATATACTGTCTGGGGGGCTGTTGCAGGATCACTTTGTCTTTGATGCAAGCAATAGCGGCACATCTACCATCATGGATTTCGAAGCTTGGGACGTCCTGCAGCTTACCGGCTTCCCCTATAACGGGGATGACGGTGATTTTGGTATCTTCCAGAGCAGTCTGCAGATGCAGGATGGCAACCTGGTCTATGACGATCAGGGGGTCAGGATCATCTTTGAAGATGTGAATGCAATCACCGAAGATCAGGTGCTGTTCGTGATCTAGGGCGGGAACCAGAGCCTGATATAAAAATGCCCCCTGACCGTTACAGTCAGGGGGCGTTTTTTATGTACTCTATGGTGCGCGTCTAGATGTTAAAGCGCACGCGGTTCATCTCGGCCAAAGTGAAATCCTCAAACACAATGCGCTGGCCTGCATGGTTGAACACCACATCCGTACCCTGCTGGGTCATGCGGGCAATCGCATCAGACTGCGCGTCGAAGCCAAAGCCGGAAAGCTGCAACTGGTCCCAAGGCTCAAACCCGTGGATGGTATCACTGCCGCCCTGACCTGCACGGAATACGAATGTGTCCGACCCGATGCCACCGTTCATCTGGTCATTGCCGGCACCGCCTTCAATCACGTCGTTCCATTCGATCCGGGCCTTGCGCATGAAGGCATCCAGCCCGTCTTGGGTGTTGCGGCGGAATTCACCGGAATCCGAGAAGCCGACGATCACCTGCTCACGGGTGCCGCCATTCTCCAGAAAATCGCTCCAGCCTTGGCGGCCGCCCGCGTCCGAGGCACGGCCCAGCACGTTCTGATACAGCAATTCAATGAATTCTACATCCTCCAGAGCACCATAGGTGCGCTGGAATTCAACGCTGTTCACAAAGCCGCTGGCGACACGCTCGATGTCGTGGGTGCCCGCGTTCATCGCATTGAACCAGCCCTCATAGCCATCGGCATTGGGGGCGCGGTCAAAGGCTGCACCATACATGCGGTAGATCTGGCCTGTCCGCTCGATATGGTCGCGGCTGTCGGGGTCCAGCACGGTGCCTTCATCGGTGAGGTTCTGATTGGCGGCCGTGCCGCGCAGGATGTCGGCATCAGTGGCATCGCCTGTGATGGTCGCGGCACCCGAGGCCGCCCCGAAGGCCGCTTCGGGGCGGATGCCAAAGCTCTCGGAGAGGTTGGCAAATTCGCGGCTGCCGGTGAAGCCATCCAGAACGGTGCTACGATCGGCCCCGTCTGCCAGTTGTTGTATCCAGGCGTTAAAGCCGCCCTCATCCGCGGCGCGGTTGAAAAAGGCCGAATAGAGGGTGTTGACGTATTCGGCGTCAGTGGTGTTGCGGTTCTGGAATTCGCGGCTGTTGATGAAACCGTTGGCGATGTTCTCACCCGCCAGGACACCCGTCGCGAGGTTATCAACCCAGTAATTGCCCCCCACTGCATCCGAGGACCGGCCAAGGATTGTCTGATAGAACCGCTCCACAAATTCGCGGACGTCATGCAGCGACTGGCTGTTTTGATATTCCGCCGTGCGGTAGGTGTCGGCGACCACATCGCCCGCGAAATTCTCCCAGCGGTAAATGACGGCCTGATCCTGTGCCTGTGTGGTGCCGCCCGAAATGATATCGAGCCGCCCGTCGCCGTCGATGTCCTTGACCACCGGCGCACCGGCATAAGTGTTGAACACCTGATCGGGCCGTGTGAGCGAGGAAAGCTGTGTGCCGTCGCTGTCGAGGACGACAGTCTGCGACCCCATGCTGATCAGGATTTCCAGATCGTTGTCGGCATTGTCGATATCGACAATCACCGGCTGGCGGGCGATCGGCAGTTCGCGCGCGGTACCCGTCAGGGGGCCGTCTTTGAAGATCGCAGGCTCGGCTTCGAAAATCAGCTGACCATTCGCGCTCCAGGCATAGACGGAACCCTTGATGGTGGTGGCGATGATTTCCAGTGTGCCGTTGCCGTCGAGATCTGCCAGCACCGGTGCGGCAAGCGTCTGGCCGTTGGTTTCCAGCGTGTATTGCAGCGTGCCGTCCGCGTTCCAGACCTTGATGTGCTGGCCACGCTCGTCCTGAAAGAAGTTCGATGTGCCCAGAATGATTTCGAGACTGCCGTCGCGGTCGATATCGGCGATCTTGGGGCTTGACCACAGGGGCTGCTCGGAGAATTTGCCGCGGAATTCGGCAGAGGTGGAGTTTTGCACCTGATCCGTCCAACCGTCGATGTTGGCCTGTGCATAGTTCGACAGAACGTGCAGGATGCCGCCCTGTGTGTTGATGCCGGCAGCCTCATTATCGGTGATGTCCGCAGGAAGGACCAACTCGTAAAGCCCGTCCCCGTCGAGATCCGCAATCCCTGGTGAGGTCGAGGTTGTATCATGCAGGTTGAATTCCAGTTCCAGCGCACCGGTGGCGCCATCGACCGCATAAAAGCGGTGATCCCATGAGGTGAACATCACCTCGCGCTTGCCATCGGCATCAATGTCAAAGATGCGCGGCGTGCCGTAAACCCCTTCGGAGCGGCCGTCCGGCCCATCCTCGGCCTTTTCGAGCGCTGTGCCAAAAATATCCTTGGTCTGGAAGAACCACATCTCTTCGAGGCTTGCTCCGTCCTCGGCCACGCTCAGGGCGTAGACGCCGCCCTTGTCACCGGGCTGGCCGGGAGCGTCGAATTCCACAGCGTTGTCACCGCCCACACCCACAATGATGTCGATCCGGCCATCCCCGTCGAGATCCGAAAATATCGGCTGGGTGGAGACGGAGGTGGTGTTGTATGTTTTACCGGTGCGGCTGTCCGGACCGTCAATGGCGGCAAAGGTTTTTTCCCATTTTACGGTGCCGTCATCTTCAAGAACGATGAGCCCGGCAGGGCGCAATTCGTTGCCTTCTGCATCAAGCGATTTCGACGTGCCTACAAAAATCTCGTCGCGGCCATCGTTGTCGATGTCATAGGCCGAGACCGAGGCGAAGCGTACAGGGCCGAAATCAAGTTGCTGCGACCATGTGTTTTGCGGCAAATCAGCCGTCAACGTATAGTTCATCGCCACCCCGTTGGGGGTCGTCTCGTTGCTATAGGCGGGGGCAAAGACGCGCAGGTAA
This sequence comes from uncultured Sulfitobacter sp., assembly GCF_947502895.1. Lineage (GTDB taxonomy): Bacteria > Pseudomonadota > Alphaproteobacteria > Rhodobacterales > Rhodobacteraceae > Sulfitobacter. The sequence continues at coordinate 11,543 of NZ_CANNBM010000007.1, read as the reverse complement.
TAGGTGCCTGTCTCGTTCACCAGCCATGTGATCCGCTCGGTGCCGCCATTGGTATTGTTGGCCTGCACCTGTTCGCCATTGGCATCATAGAGAACCATGTTCAGCTCGGAGACCGATGTGGCGTCCTGCCCGCCTGTAGAGGTCATGGCAAAGTTCAATTCACCGGGGCCTGTGACGATCTGGAACCAGTCCTGCCCCGAGCCGCGCACCTGCTGCGTGCCTGAAGTCAGCAGTGTGGCCGTTTCGCGTGTCTCGCCGGGATCATCTGCACCGCGCACCTGGGCTTCTGGCAGATCAACGTTGAGCTGATAGCTCAGGCGGCTGCCATTGGGCGCGCCGTCAGGAAAGCCATGGGCAAAAACCTTGAGGAAATAGACGCCGTCTTCGGGCAGTACATAAGAGATGTTTTCAACGCCCGTACCGGGAGCAATACTGGCCTCAAACACGGTGGTGCCGTTTTCGGCATAAAGGACCATGTCCAGATCGTCGAATTTACCGGGAACCTCGGGGCCACTGCGCAGTTCAAGCGTGACCTGTCCTGACAGACTTTCCAGTCTGTGCCAGTCGACATTGGAGCCATTGAAGGTGGTCGTGCCCTGCGCCAGTGTCGCTGCCCCTTCGGGGGTGTCGTCGGCCTGCCGTACGTCTGCTTGGGGCAACGTAATATCGAGCGTGTAATCCAGTTTGATCCCGCCGGAGGTGGCATTGGGTGCGCCGGCCCAGAAAACCTTGATGAAATATTCGCCGTCGGTGGGCATGGTATAGACGACGTTCTCAACGCCTGTCGGCCCCTGACCTGCGGCAACGGCGTTTCCGGCCGCGTTATAGATAACCACGTTAAGGTCCTGTGGCATTGCATCGGCATCGGCGCGCAGATTGACTGTCATCTCGCCCGACATGCTGGTCACGCGGAACCAGTCTACCGCCGAGCCTTCGATGCTATAGCTGCCGGCATCCAGATCGCGGGCATTGGCGCGCACGTCATTGCCATCGGTGACGCTTGGATCGGGCAGGTTGGCATCCAGTGTATAGGTCATCTGCAAATCTGCGGGCGGCTCGGGGGCGTTGGCAGAGGCATATTGGGCAGGGGTAATGCGCAGATAGTAAGTGCCGTCTTCACCCGCCAGAAAATCAAAGCTTTCAGTCCCGTTGGCCTGTGCATCCGCGGCGCGCGCGCGCCCCAGTTCGTCAAACAGCACCATGGACAGATCACGTGCTTCGCCTTGCTGGTTCATGGTAAAGGAAGACATCTCGCCCGCGCTCAGATCAAAGCGGTACCAGTCCATCGCGTTGCCCTGAATTTCGTATTGGCCGTTGGTGATCGGCGTGGCTGTTGCACGGCTCTCGTTGGGATCAAAGCTGGTGACGGCCAGTGTGTCGGTGAATTCTTCAAAAATATCCATTGCGTGCGGGGATCCTCTGCTCGGGGTGGGCTGTATAGATGGGGTGGGCCTGTATGTTCTGTCGTGAACCGCTTTTTCATCGGTATTTATGTTGTTTTGGTGACGATAAGCTGGCGATCAAAGTAACATTTGGTTCAAATGCCAATTGTTTCCATACTGTGTCCAATAAGGGTCAGGTTTGGCTGTAATTAGGGCAGAATGTCTGCGGGTCTTGTCTTGGGACGAGCTTGGGTTTGTTTTGGGCCATAAACCGCTACAAGCTTTTGTGCTGACTAACAGGAAACCCGTCATGGAACATGCCACCACACCTATCGCTGGCCAGACCCCCGGCACTTCGGGGCTGCGCAAGAAAACGCGGATATTTATGGCGCCGCATTTTCTGGAGAATTTTACGCAATCGATCTTTGATGCCATCGGCGGCGGTGCGGGCAAGCGGTTTGTGCTGGGCGGTGACGGACGGTTTTTCAACGCGCAGGCTATCCAGAGCATCATTGCCATGGCGCAGGCCAATGGTGCGGCAGAAGTCATCATAGGGCGCGGTGGCTTGCTCTCTACGCCGGCGGCCTCGCATCTGATCCGCAGCCGTGGGGCGGACGGCGGGTTTATCCTGTCGGCCAGCCACAACCCCGGTGGGATCGAGGCGGATTTCGGGCTGAAGTACAACGGTGCCAATGGTGGTCCCGCCCCCGAGGCGGTGACGCAAGAGATGGCGGCGACCAGCGCAGGCCTCACCCGCTATTACAAGGCGGACGGCGCGGATGTTGATCTGGACACAATCGGCACCACAACACGCGGGCAGATGCAGATCACCGTGGTTGATCCGGTGGCCGATTATGCTGCCCTGATGGAAAGCCTGTTTGATTTTGACGCTATTGCCGCTTTGTTCGCGGGCGGGTTTACGATGTGCTTTGACGCGATGCATGCGGTCACCGGCCCCTATGCGCACGCGATCCTAGAGCAGCGTTTGGGCGCGCGGGCAGGCACGGTGATCAACGGCACCCCGCTGGAGGATTTCGGCGGCGGCCATCCAGACCCCAACCCCGTCTGGGCGCATGAGCTGATGGCGCGGATGACCGCCCCCGACGCGCCTGATTTCGGGGCTGCCTCGGACGGGGACGGGGACCGTAATATGATCGTGGGGCGCGGGGCTTATGTCACGCCGTCGGACAGTCTGGCCGTGTTGGCGGCAGGCGCCCATCTGGCCCCTGCCTATGCGGGAGGCATCGCTGGCATCGCCCGCTCCATGCCCACATCCGCTGCCGCCGACCGCGTGGCCAAAGCACTGGGGGTCGATATGTTCGAGACGCCTACAGGCTGGAAGTTTTTCGGCAGCTTGCTGGATGCAGGCCGTGTGACCATCTGCGGCGAGGAAAGTGCCGGTACTGGATCGGACCATGTGCGTGAAAAAGACGGGCTATGGGCGGTGCTGCTGTGGCTCAATATTCTGGCTGTGCGCAAGCTGTCTGTAGCAGAGCTGATGGCAGACCACTGGGCGCGTTTTGGCCGCGATCACTATGCACGGCTGGATTTCGAAGAAGTGCCAAGCGAGGCGGCCCATGCCATGCTGGCCGATCTGGGGGCGCGCATTCCCACACTGGCAGGTACGCGCGTGGAGGGGATGCAGATTACGGCGGCAGATGTGTTTGCCTATACAGATCCCGTCGATGGCGCGCAGAGTGCCAATCAGGGCTGGCGCATCTGGTTTGAAGGGGGCAGTCGCGCGGTTCTGCGTCTGTCGGGTACGGGCACCCAAGGGGCCACTGTGCGGCTCTATCTCGAACAATACCGGCCACCGGATGCGGCGGGCAGTGCCGAGGCAGCACAGGTATTGGCGCCTTTGCGCGTGGCGGTGCTGGCCTTGTGTGATTTCCAGAAACACTTGGGGCGTACCACGCCCGATGTCACCACCTGAGATCCTGCGTGGCGGCCATGCGGCAGGTTTGCACGCAGCGCCCCCACGCCATAATCTGGCCCTTGTCTTTGGTTACGTCCCGCGCGTGACTGTGGCACAGAGCCAAATACATAAACCGACGGGAGCCGCATGATGCAGATCGAACAGACAGCGCTTGAGGGTGTATTGATCCTCACACCCCAGCGGCACGGTGATGCGCGCGGGTTTTTCAGCGAAAGCTGGAACCGCGCGCGCATGGCGGATGCGGGGCTGGATTTTAATTTTGTGCAAGACAACCATTCGCTCTCGGCGCAGGTCGGCACATTGCGCGGGCTGCATTATCAATCGCCCCCCCATGCACAGGCCAAACTGGTGCGTTGCGGGCGCGGCGCGCTGTGGGATGTGGCGGTGGACTTCCGTGCAGGCTTGCCCACTTACGGCCAGTGGATCGGGGTGGATCTGACGCCCGAGAATGGCCGCCAGCTGTTGATCCCCGCAGGGTTTTTGCACGGGTTTGTAACGCGCGCGCCCGATACCGAGATCATCTATAAATGCACCGACTATTATGCGCCTGAATGTGATGGTGCTGTGGCGTGGGATGATCCTGATCTGGCAATCGACTGGGGTGTAGGCGCACCTGTGCTGTCTGCCAAGGACGCAGCAGCGCCCAAACTGGCCGACGTCACATCACCCTTTGACTGGGCCACACCATGAAGCTGTTGGTAACAGGGGGGGCGGGGTTCATCGGCTCGGCGGTGGTGCGCCGTGCGGTGGACGCTGGGCACCATGTGATCAACCTCGATGCGCTGACATATGCCGCCTGTCTGGATAATGTGGCATCGGTCGCAGACAGCCCGCTCTATACCTTCGAGCACGCCGATATCCGCGATCCGGCAGCCCTTGCGCGTATCTTTGCAGCACACCAGCCCGACGCCGTGATGCACCTTGCCGCCGAGAGCCACGTCGACCGTTCCATCGACGCGCCCGGTGATTTTATCGACACAAACGTGACCGGCACCTACAACATGCTGGAGGCCGCGCGCAGCTATTGGGCGACAGCCGGCAAGCCGGAGGCGTTCCGGTTTCACCATATCTCGACCGACGAGGTCTTCGGGACTTTGGGCGAGACAGGCTTGTTCACGGAAACCACGCCCTATGCGCCCAACTCTCCCTATTCGGCGTCCAAAGCGGCCAGCGACCATCTGGTGCGCGCGTGGCACGAGACATACGGATTGCCCGTGGTGCTGAGCAATTGCTCCAACAACTACGGCCCCTATCATTTCCCCGAAAAGCTGATCCCTGTGGTGATCCTCAAGGCGCTGGCGGGTGAGGCGATCCCGATCTATGGCACAGGCTCTAACGTGCGCGACTGGCTCTTTGTAGAGGACCACGCCGAGGCATTGCTGTGCGTGCTGGAGAACGGTGCCGTGGGCCGTAGCTATAACATCGGCGGCAACAACGAGCTGAGCAATCTGGAACTGGTACGCCTGCTGTGCGGGATACTGGATGTGCAGCGTCCCGCCGCGCACTCCTACGCCGATCTGATCAGTTTCGTCGCCGACCGTCCGGGCCATGATGCACGCTATGCTATTGATGCCACCCGCATCCGCGATGAGCTGGGCTGGGAGCCCTCTGTCACCGTGCGTCAGGGGCTGGAGCGTACCGTGCGCTGGTATCTCGACAACGAGAACTGGTGGCGTGCGCTGCAAAGCCGTGACGGCGTGGGCAAAAGGCTGGGCACCGCATGAGCATTCTGGTCTTTGGCAAAACAGGGCAGGTGGCCCAAGAGCTACAGCGGCTGGTGCCTGATGCCACCTGTCTGGGCCGCAGCGCGGCTGATCTGGATGATCCTGATGCCTGCGCGCAGGCCATCACCGCCCATGGCCCCCGCGCGGTGATCAATGCAGCAGCCTACACGGCTGTGGACCGCGCAGAGGAAGAAGAGGCGCTGGCCACAACCATCAACGGCGCGGCCCCCGCCGCCATGGCGCGTGCTTGCGCGCGGCTGGACATTCCGCTGGTCCATATCTCGACCGATTATGTGTTTGACGGGCAAGGCACGCGGGCCTGGATGCCCGAAGATGCTGTCGCCCCGATCAACGCCTATGGCCGCTCGAAGCTGGCGGGCGAGGCGGGTGTGATCGCCGCTGGGGGCGCTCATGTGATTTTGCGCACCTCCTGGGTGTTTTCCGCGCATGGCAATAACTTTGTAAAAACCATGCTGCGGCTGGGGCAGAGCCGCGATGCGCTGACTGTTGTGGGCGATCAGGTGGGTGGACCCACCTCTGCGGCCAGCATCGCTGCGGCTTGTGTGGCGATTGCGGATAAGCTGGGGCAGGGTGATGTCGCACGCGCGGCTTCGGGCATTCACCATTTTGCAGGCACACCGCCTGTCAGCTGGGCGGATTTTGCACGTGCGGTTTTTGATCTGTCGGGCGATACTGTCACCGTCACCGACATCCCCGCCAGTGACTATCCTACACCCGCCGCACGCCCTGCCAATTCGCGTATGGACGGCACCAGCCTGCTGCGTGATTTCGGTATTGCAGCCCCCGATTGGCACGCCGACCTTACAGAAGTGATCAAGGAGCTTTCCACATGAACCGCAAAGGCATCATTCTGGCAGGTGGCTCTGGGACGCGGCTTTATCCCATCACCATCGGCATCTCCAAACAGCTGCTGCCGATCTATGACAAACCGATGATCTATTATCCGCTGTCGGTGCTGATGCTGGCGGGCATCCGCGAGATTGCCGTCATCACCACGCCGCAGGATGCCGAGCAGTTCCAGCGCACCTTGGGCGATGGCAGCCAGTGGGGTGTTGAATTTACCTATATCGAACAACCCTCGCCCGATGGTCTGGCGCAGGCCTATATTCTGGCCGAGGAGTTTCTGGATGGCAGCCCTTCTGCCATGGTGCTGGGCGACAATATCTTTTTCGGCCACGGCCTGCCCGAACGGTTGGCAGCAGCGGACACAGCACAGGGCGGCACGGTGTTCGGCTACCGCGTGGTGGATCCCGAACGCTACGGCGTGGTGGATTTCGACGCGGACGGCAATGTGCGCGCCATTGTGGAGAAACCTCAGGTCGCCCCCTCGCCCTTTGCGGTGACAGGGCTTTATTTCCTCGACGGCACGGCGCCTGCGCGGGCGCGCAAGGTTCAGGCCAGCCCGCGTGGCGAGCTGGAAATCACATCGCTGCTGGAGATGTATCTGGCCGATGGGCAATTGAGCGTGCAGCAGATGGGGCGCGGGTTTGCCTGGCTTGATACCGGCACCCACGGAAGCCTGCTGGATGCGGGAAATTTCGTGCGCACCCTGTCCGAGCGTCAGGGATTGCAGGTGGGCAGCCCCGAAGAGATCGCCTTTTCGCGTGGCTGGATCACCCCGGAAACCCTGCGCGCGCGCGCGCAGAGCTTTGCCAAGAACAGCTATGGGCAATATCTGCTGGGGCTGCTGAAGTAGTCAGATCAGAAAGTTGTCTTGCGTCAGCATGTCAGGCTCGGTGCCGTAGAGGACGATCACAGTGCCCGCCTCGTTGAACACAGCCTTGCCGTCCTGTGGCCGGAAGGCGGCAAGCGCGTCGTCTGTGCTGTCGAAGTCAAAGGCGCGCAGATCAATCGTGTCCCAGCTCTCGAAGTCGAGCACGCGGTTAAAGCCGCCGTTCGTCTCGAAGACAAAGGTATCGGACAGAATGCCACCGACCAGCAGGTCATTGCCGCCTTTCGCGATCAGCACATCATCGGCAGCGTTTTCGCGCATCCAGTCGGTCAGGGTTTCGTCATCAGGGGCTTGCAGGCTCGACATGGCCCAGGCGACCTGATCCTCTATCGGGGTGGGGTTATCCACGATGGCCTGTTTGTGGGTGATGAAATACTCGTAGGACGACAGGATTTTCTCGACCACGGTTTCGATGCTGTCGCCGTTGCGCAAATCCATGCTCCACCCTGACAGGCCGGTGGCGTCGGGGGTGCGGTTCAGCAACAACCGGTAGGCATCAAAGAGCAGGCCGGTGTCTACCATGATATCGGCATCGGGGGTCAGGATGTCTGGCAGATATTCGAGACCAAAGCGGTTATGCGCTTCGTACGAGCCTGCAAAACGATTTGCGATCAGGGCGGCGTTGGGGTTGTACTGTGTGAAATATAGCCAAGTGTCTACGTCTTGGGGGCTGGGGGCGGTGCCGCGCAGCTGCGCATAAAGACCTTCGATAAAGGTGGTTCCGTCGTCGGTGTCGCGTATGTCCAGAGTGCCGTGCAGGGCCTGATACTCGACGCTGCCCATGATGCGGTTGGCCCAGTCCATGGTGAAGTCGGTGGGAGAGAAAACGCCCTCCGCCAGCTCGGCCTCCAGTTGCACGCTGGCTGTGGCGTCTATCTCGCGGCCCAAGAGCAGCTTATAGAGGATGTTGACCCGAAAGCTGGCCGTGATCTGGCTTGCGCTCATCTCGGTCTCGCCGATCAGCACATCCGCGCTCTTACTGCCAAAGATCACATCGCGCCCACCGCCACCGATGAGCGTGGCACGGTCGCTGTCGTGGACGATGATCTGATCGGTGGCGGGCAGGGTGACAAAGAAGTGCGTGTTAAAATTGGCATAGGCGGCGGGGGCGTTGGACGACAGGAGCGTTTGAGGGAATGCCGTGGCCTGATAGGTTGCGATTTGATCCGCGTCCAGACGCCAGAGAGTTGTCATTTCAACACTGTAGTTGATGTCGTCATAGGCGCCTATGTTGATGAAATAGCGCCCTGATTGCTGGGCCACGTAATCGGGGAAACCCTCGTTTGACTGAAGGGTCATATTGCCTGTGACTTCGTCGAGGTAATAAACTTCCAACCCGTATAGAGAGCTGCCGATCTGGGGGTCTATCTGTGTTTGGGTGATGTCGAGATCAAAGATATCGCCGGCCGCCAGCGTGACCTCGAACCAGTCGCGGTCGTTGATGTCCGTGATGTTGCCTGCTTGCGTCTGACCCAAGGTCAGCTGTGTAGCTGTGCTGGTCGAACTGCCGTGATCATCGGTATCGACGATCTCTGCCACGCTCAGCGCGTAGCCGCCGACTTTGTTGGCCTGTGGGATGCGGATAAAATCGGGCGCGCCGCGCAGGGCAACGAAATATTGCCCGCTTTCGTTGATGGTGTAATCAACCGAGATCTCTTGCGAGGCGGGATCGGGCGCTTGGCCCCCTTGGATAAAGCCGCCATTGGGGGTGATGAGCCCCTCGATGGCGAAATGTTGCATCGTGCCCAGATCAGACAGGCTCTGGGTGGTCATGGTAAAGTTGTAGCGGTTGCCCGCCACCAGATCGACGGCGAACCAGTCGGTGTCGTTCAGGCTCTCTATCTCGCTGGTGAGGGTGTCACCGAGGGTGATGCGGCCCGTGGTGCTGGTGTTGCCTGCGTAGATGTCCATGATAGCTGCGCCCCTTTCGTGTTGTGCTATTTTAGCGTTGTATCAACGCATGAACAAGAAAGGTATATAACCATTTCAGACTGTTATCGACCATTTTTCCACGTTTCCGACCCGTGTGCACAGATCGGAGGAAACACGCGCAAGCAGGAGGCAGATAATGTTTGGAGACTTTTGTAAATGAAGGGTGTTTTATTTTATGGACGGGACCGCTTTGTTCCTTGCATATTTGGTTTTTTCACAAGAATTTATTGCGCCGTGTCGCGGTCTTACACAGGCTGTGGATTCATAACATGGGTAGATATGTTATATATCGATACCCTGCGCGGGGCTCGCAGGTGTCCGAAGTGTTGTGAATGAAAGGCTGCGTGCAGGCTAGAATGTCTTTTCCGCATAGGCCCATGCGTCCGCCACGATGCTGTCCAGATCGCTGTGGGTGGCTTGCCAGCCCAGCAGCGTGCGTGCGCGGCTGGCATCGGCGACCAGTGTGGCGGGGTCGCCTGCGCGGCGTGTATCCTCGATGACGCTGAACTGGCGGCCCGAGATGCGGGCCACAGCCTCGATGACCTGCCGCACGCTTTGGCCGGCGCCTGTGCCCAGATTGATCGGGGTCAGGCCAGCGGTATCACGTGCCAGCAGATGCGCGACAGCGGCCACATGGCCCGAGGCCAGATCGCAGACATGGATATAGTCGCGGATGCAGGTGCCATCGGGGGTGGGATAATCGGTGCCGTATATTTTGATGCTGTCGCGCACCCCGCGCGCGGCTTCGATCACCAGCGGAATGAGATGCGTTTCGGGGGAGTGACGCTCGCCCGTGCGGCCCTCGGGGTCGGCGCCCGAGGCGTTGAAATAGCGCAAGGCGATGGCTTGTAGCCCATGGGCGGCCACGCAGGTTTCCAGCACCGTCTCGACCATGGCTTTGCTGTGACCATAAGGGTTGACGGGGGCGGAGGGCAGCGCCTCGTGCAGCAGGGGGGCATCGGTGTTGTTGCCATAGACGGCGGCGGTAGAGGAAAAGACGAGGCGGGGCACACCAGCGGCATTCATGGCCGTCAGCAGCGATAGCGTGCCTGCAACGTTATTCTCGAAAAAGGGCAGGGGCGTGACGACCGACTGGCCCGCTTCGATCAAAGCCGCGAAATGTACGACACATCCGATATCATGGGCGCGTAGCGTATCGGTGAGGCGCGCTGTATCCGCCAGATCGCCCTCGACCAGATGATCGCCAAAGCAGGCATCGCGGTGCCCGCTGGAGAAGTTGTCGTAGACCACAGTAGTATAGCCGGCATTGCGCAGGGCCAGCACCGTATGCGACCCGATATAACCTGCGCCACCGATGACGAGTATGTTTTTGGAGAGGGTCATATGGGGGTCCTATTTACGTGCAGGGGGCAGGGCTAGTCGGCTTCGAACAGATCGCGGGTAAAGACACGCTCGGCCACATCCTCCAGATCGGCAGACATGCGGTTGGCCACAATCACGTCTGCGCGCGCCTTCATGGCGTCCAGATCATGCAGCACGTCTGATCCGTAATAGGTAGCCTCTGCCATCTGCGGCTCATAGACAACCACTTCGATGCCCTTGGCCTTCAGCCGTTTCATAATCCCCTGAATGGAGCTTTGGCGGAAGTTGTCCGAGCCCAGCTTCATCACCAAACGGTGGATGCCGACGCATTTGGGGTTCAGGGCAAGGATCTGGTCGGCGATGAAATCCTTGCGCGTGCGGTTGGCATCGACAATCGCCTGCATCAGGTTTTGCGGCACCGAGCCATAGTTGGCCAACAACTGCTTGGTGTCCTTGGGCAGACAATAGCCGCCATAGCCGAAGGACGGGTTGTTGTAATGCCCGCCGATGCGCGGATCGAGGCTGACACCTTCGATGATCTCGCGGCTGTCGAGACCGAATTGCATGGCATAGCTGTCCAGCTCGTTGAAATAGGCCACACGCATCGCAAGATAGGTGTTGGAGAACAGCTTGATCGCTTCGGCCTCCGAGCTGTGGGTCATCAGTACGGGGATATCCGTGGCAATTGCCCCTTCGCGCAGCAGGTCGGTGAACTGCTCGGCCTGTGGGGTCTGTGCGCCGACGATGATGCGGCTGGGGTGCAGATTGTCATAAAGCGCGCGGCCCTCGCGCAGGAACTCGGGGCTGAAAATCACGCGGTCGGTGCCCAGCCGCTGGGACAGTTCGGCGGTAAAGCCGACGGGTACGGTGGATTTGATGACGATGGTGGCAGTGGGGTTCAGCCGCAAGACATCGCCGACCACCTGCTCGACCGAGGAGGTATCAAAGAAATCTGTCTTTGGGTCGTAGTTGGTAGGGGTTGCCACCAGCACATAGTCGGCCTGCGCATAGGCTGTGGCGGGATCGGTGGTGGTGTGCAGGTTCAATGGTACATGCGCCAGATAGTGTTCGATCTCGGGATCGTTGATGGGGCTTTTGCGCGCGCCCAGCATTTCGACGCGTGCGGCATCGGTATCAAGGGCGATGACGTGGTTGTGCTGGGCCAGCAGCACAGCACTCGACAGCCCTACATAGCCGATACCGGCTACAGCTATTTTCAGATCGGACATTGCCTGTCTTCCTTTTCTGCTCGCCACGAGATGTTGCGCATTTGGGAAAGGCTGGCAATCGTAGTGCTGCAATTACCTCGACACCGTGACCGAATAGCCAAGTTTGTAGCAAACAGACAGGGGTGCTACGGCAAGGTTGAAAGATCATTAAATTACATAACAATGATTATATAAATAATTAGACACAGGCGCGCAGACCTGTCTTGAACCAATGACCTTTCGGACCACTGGCGCCCGGCGGATCGCAGGCACCGGTTTTTTATT
>NZ_CANNBM010000006.1 GCF_947502895.1 uncultured Sulfitobacter sp. | reverse complement strand
TGCCCCAGGTCTGCATCTCTGCGTCTCCGGTAAGGGGGGTTCTAGTGTTACTTCCCAGAACCCGCAAGCAGATTTTTGGCGATATTCTGACCAAAAGGTAGAAAATGCCAAACTGCCGAAGCCATGAACGCTCCGAACCCCAATGTTTTATGGCCCAAATCGTGTTTCACACCAAACGATTTTTCTTGTGTTAGCGCGATCGGAGGCCCGAAATTTGCTGTTTGACTGAAATTTGAGCACCCCTATGCGCGGTTTGCCCCCACGAATGCGCGACTCGCTCCACCATTTGGCGGAATCGGGCGCGAATCTAGCGCGCTGCCTTCGTTGCACTTCCCATATATATGACTGCTTTCAGCGGCAGCCGCCCGAACTTCAGATCTCCACGCAGTGTGAGCCCTACTGGTCCGAGTCCTGTCAGCTTCCCAACGGCGAACCCAGCCTGCTCCAGACCCTCTACCAGTTCACTTGGTTTGATAAACATCGCGGGGTCATGTGTACCCTTGGGCAGCAGTCGAAGAATGTCTTCCGCTACTGTTATCGTAGCAAGGCGTGAGATCGGATTGCGGTTAATCGTGTCAAACAAGAACGTACCGCCCGGAACCAATACCCTCGCAACTTCTTTCAGTACTTTTGCCAAGTCAGAAACATGCTCGAGGACATCCACACAAACCACGATGTCAAATTGGCCGTCGGTGTAAGGCAGCGCCTCTCCTACGCCGACATCATATGTAATGTCTCGCGCTCCGACATGACTGCGTGCTGCAGCGATTGCATCTTTGGCAGGATCAATTCCGGTAACATGCGCACCGCGATCTTCGATGGCTTCAGCCATAAAGCCCCCCGCACATCCCAAATCAAGAACTGCCTTACCCTGCCAAGATACCAATCGGTCGAAATATCCAAGCCGTCCCGGCACCATGTTTTTGAGTGTTCGGACCCAGCGTATATCGTCAGACCACCAGTTTTCGGCGACCTCGTCATAAATGCTCAGGTTGTTGCGCGGGGGCTGGGCCATGGGCGTCCTTTCTGCCAGACTATTGTCTGACAGAGGTAGAGCGCCCAAAGCGCAGTACTAGCCCTTTTCGCTATTCGTTTGGACGCACGCGTGCAGCGCTTTTGTCGGCGAAGGCAGCAAGACGCGCGCGCGCATCAGGCTGGGTATTCACAACACCTGCAACGACTGCCTCGGCATAGGCTGCATCCATCGCCGACATGTTTTGCATGTGACTGACGGCAGAACAGATCGCAAAGTTGGACAGCGGCAGGTTTTGCGCAGCCTTGCGCGCGACATCCAAGGCCATGTCGTAACTGGAGCCATCGGTAATGTATTGCGCCAATCCCAGATCGACTGCCTCTTGTCCTTGATACACGCGCCCCGTCAGCATCATGTCTATCATCCGCGACTTACCAACCAGATCTGTCACACGGATTGTAGCACCACCGCCGGTGAACAACCCACGCTGCCCTTCGGGCAATGCGAAATAAGCAGTCTGGTCCATGACGCGTATGTGCGCTGAACTGGCAAGCTCAAGCCCCCCACCAACAACAGCACCTTGCAAAGCCGCAATAACGGGCACACCACCATATTCCATCTTGTTGAAGGCTTCGTGCCAGCGCAGACAAACATGCATGAAATCAGCAGGGCTTCGGTCTTCGTCATGGTGCTCGATCAGATCAAGGCCTGCGCAGAAGTGATCCCCTGCCCCGGCCAGCACTACTGCACGTACACCCGCGCGCGGCGCCGCGGAAAAAAACGTGACCAGTTCTTCAATCGTGTCGATATCCAGCGCATTGCGCTTTGTCGGACGGTTCAGCGTAACGATCCAGACGCCATCGTCCTGCGGATCAATCGCGAGATTGGTAAAATCGGCGGGGTTAATCGTGACAGCCATTTGCGCATCCTCGCATGAAACAAAAACCATTACAGTTTTGGTGTTCCAATTCAGCACAGATCGCAAGCATTGTTTGGGTTCGTGACGTTACGACCTAAAGCGGCGAAATACCGTCAGTGCGTCCACGCACCGCGACGACCTGTTGCGAAATTCTCGCCGTAGCCGCCAGCGCGGATGTTAGGCTTGCGGCGGTTAGGGTCTTGCACCTGTGCATCAATTCCATGCTCTGCCGCATATTCAACAGCCGCTTCTTTCGTCGCGAACTGAAGGCGAACCTGACTTTGTGTATCGGCGGAGGACGTCCAACCCATCAGCGGGTCCACTTCGCGTGCCTCGGCTGGCGCAAATTCCAGCACCCATTTGTGCGTCTTTGCCGTGCCAGAAGACATGGCAGTACGGGCTGGCTGATAGATTCTCGCGCGCATCGGGTCTCTCCGTCTGATTGCTGTGTGGATATGGCATGCTCGTGCGTTTGGATCAAGGGTGCGTGCTGCTGACAGTTATTGACATGTGAACATCCAATGCGACCTTGATACCCCGCCAAAACATGACACTTATAAGGACAGCCAGACCGGAGACTGCCCCGATGCCCTACGCCCAAACCGACAAATCCGATGCGACCGAAGCATACCTCGCCAATCCGGCGGAAAATGTACGCACCCGCCCCAAGCTGGAGGGCGGCAAAACTTTCGTGCTCAAGACCGAGTTCGAGCCCGCAGGCGATCAGCCCACTGCCATCAAGGAACTGTCCGAGGGTATCCGCAATGGCGAGCGAGATCAGGTGCTGCTGGGGGCCACCGGGACGGGCAAAACCTTTACCATGGCCAAGATGATCGAAGAGACACAGCGCCCTGCGATCATCCTTGCGCCGAACAAGACACTCGCCGCGCAGCTGTATGGAGAATTCAAGGGCTTCTTCCCTGACAACGCCGTCGAGTATTTCGTCAGCTACTACGATTATTACCAGCCCGAAGCCTATGTCGCCCGCTCGGACACTTTCATTGAGAAAGAAAGCCAGATCAACGAGCAGATCGACCGTATGCGCCACTCCGCCACGCGGTCGCTGCTGGAGCGGGACGATGTAATCATCATCGCTTCGGTGTCTTGTATCTATGGTATCGGCTCGGTTGAGACCTACGGCGCCATGACGCAGGATTTGAAAGTCGGCACCTCTTATGACCAGCGCCAGGTCATCGCTGATCTGGTCGCCCAAGCCTACAAACGCAACGATGCGGCGTTCCAGCGGGGGACCTTCCGTGTGCGAGGCGACAGTCTTGAGATATTTCCAGCCCACCTTGATGATCGCGCATGGCGGTTGAGTTTCTTTGGCGAGGAATTGGAGAGCATCACCGAATTTGATCCCCTGACGGGCGAAAAGACCGGCATGATGGAACAGATCCGCATTTATGCGAACTCTCACTACGTCACACCCAAACCAACCATGAACCAGGCCGTGATCGGCATAAAGAAAGAGCTGCGCATGCGGCTGGATCAGTTGGTAGGCGAAGGCAAACTGCTGGAGGCCCAGCGCCTTGAGCAACGCTGCAACTTTGATCTGGAAATGCTGGAGGCAACCGGTGTCTGTAACGGGATCGAGAACTATTCTCGCTACCTCACGGGTCGCGCGCCAGGTGAGCCACCCCCGACCCTTTTCGAATTCATCCCTGATAATGCAATCGTCTTTGCAGACGAAAGCCACGTTTCCGTACCGCAGATCGGTGGTATGTATAAGGGCGACTTCAGGCGCAAGATGACGCTGGCCGAACACGGCTTCCGCCTGCCGTCTTGCATGGATAACCGCCCGCTCAAGTTCGAGGAATGGGACGCCATGCGCCCTCAGTCGGTGTTTGTCTCGGCAACACCGGCAGCATGGGAGCTTGAGCAGGCAGGTGGCGTATTCACCGAACAGATTATCCGCCCTACCGGCCTGATTGATCCAGTCATCGAAATCCGCCCTGTAGAGATGCAGGTAGACGATCTGCTGGACGAAGTGCGCAAGGTTGCGGCCGATGGCATGCGCACGCTTTGCACCACGCTGACCAAACGCATGGCCGAGGACTTGACCGAATACATGCACGAGCAGGGCATCCGCGTGCGCTATATGCATAGCGATATCGACACAATCGAGCGGATCGAGATTCTGCGTGATCTGCGTCTTGGCGCCTTTGATGTTCTGATCGGCATTAACCTGCTGCGCGAAGGCTTGGACATTCCCGAATGTGGTCTTGTCGCTATTCTAGATGCTGACAAAGAAGGGTTCCTGCGCTCGGAGACCTCCCTGATCCAGACCATTGGTCGTGCGGCGCGTAACTCTGAGGGCCGTGTAATCATGTATGCCGACCGCATTACAGGCAGCATGGAACGCGCCATGGGCGAAACCGAGCGTCGCCGCGCCAAGCAGCTGGCATATAACGAAGAGCACGGAATCACACCGACAACAGTGAAAAAGAACGTCGAAGATATTCTGGCAGGCCTCTACAAAGGCGATGTAGATATGAACCGCGTCACGGCCAAGATCGACAATCCACTGGCGGGCGGCAACCTGCAGACTGTGCTGGAAGGTCTGCGCACCGACATGCGTAAAGCCGCCGAGAACCTAGAGTTCGAAGAGGCTGCGCGTCTGCGCGATGAGGTCAAACGCCTTGAGACTGTCGACCTCACAATCGCTGACGATCCGATGGCACGCCAATACGCCGTCGACAAAGCGGTCGATGATGCCAAGACCAAATCAGGCCGCAGCACCATGGGCCGTGGCGGCATGCGCGGCGGTGTCAAACGACGCGGGCGTTGATGCTATAGCGGGGCGGGTCGAAGTTTTTTGGAGAAACTGACCCGCCCGCCTTTTTTAATGGAGCCTGTGACCAGCCAATCGCCGCGCAGTCGCGGATGGTGACTGCGCCAATCACGAAACCGATCATTACTCACGATCTGAACGCGCCCTTGCTGGGCGCGTTCCAAAAGCAGCTTGTCTGCGGGCGTGCCGCGTGGCGCAACAACAACGTCGACTAGATGGAGCAGATCATCGAGATATTCCTGCTCTGCGTACTGTTTTATGCTGTGATCAAAGTAGAGAACCGGCTCAAACCTGCGCGAGACAAGCGCACGTGCAACCTCCTTCGGCAATTCCAATTGCGCCTGTTCCCCACGCCAGAAGAGGATGTTCGAGCCATCAAGCATTATTTTCATTGGTCATCCTCGCGCCGTATTGTGAAAAAAGTCGGAACCAATCACAGCAGATATCAGTTGAGACCGTGACAAAGAGATAAACAAGGAGAATTGAAATGGAATATGGTCTCATCGGCGCACTGGTCTTGGTGGCAAGCATTTACGCGATCTTTCAGGTGTTCACTGCACCCATTTCCGGCATCCGGAAAATTCTCTGGACCCTCGGGATTGTGCTGTTCCCAATCGCTGGTTTTATCGTCTGGCTGATTGCCGGTCCACGTGGAGGCACCGTGCGCGCATAATCAACAGCACATTATTCGAAAGGTCCAGACATCTGTCTGGGCCTTTCTGCGTTGTTCAGTAACTGTTTATTAACTGGTATTAATCAAGAATAGGGGCAGGAGTTTTGCCCCACGTGTTATACCGCCTCATCCCCGTTTTGATTTGTCTCTGTCTTGCACAGTCCGCCCTTGCCGGGCCTTGGCTACGCGAAAAAGGCAGCACATTCAGCGCCGTTTCTTTCGCATCAACCTATAATCTCGAAACCGCTGCAACGACATTTCTGGAGTATGGCCTGACAGACAAGACTACTTTGGTCGCGGATATCGGTATGGCCCGCCTCCAGAATTCGCCAGACGGCGGCTATATCACGTTATCATTCAGACGCGCGATCGGGTCCCCCGACAGGCCCTCAAAACTCGCCTATGAAATCGGGGCAGGCGTCGGCTGGATCGGCGATGAAACCCTGCCCCACATCAGAACTGGCCTCACATGGGGGCGCGGCATGACGTGGGGCGAGAAATCAGGCTGGGTAACAGTGGAAGGCGCTATCGTGTGGGACCTTACCCACGAGCTGCATGTCACCAAAATTGACACAACGATTGGCGTCAATTTCTCTGATGTAACTTCTGGTATACTGCAACTGTATACCGCGCATGTAGATGGCAAAGGCATCGCCACCATCGCCCCTTCCGTTGTATTTACACCGCGGGATGCAAAATTCCGCGTGCAGATCGGATCAGAAAGCCAAATCGGCGATCTCGGCAATAGCGCGCTCAAGATCGGCATCTGGCGGGAATTCTAGGGATGGCTCCGGCGTTTCCGCCGAAGCCCTTGATTCTAGACCACATCATTGTCCATTCGCACGGTCACGGCAATCTTGCCACGAACCGGCTCTGACCAAACGACATGCACTTGATCGGCTGTGGGGCCCTGTTGGGCTCGCACGAACGGGTTATCATAATTCAACGCGTTGGCCCCGTTACGCACCCCGCCCCGAACAACCACTGCATCCACACTTAGCGAGCGCGCCTCAAACGGCAGCCCCGGTCCTGTAGGGACCACCCAAGTCTGTGCATCCGCGTTTTGCTGAAACTCGATCAAATGCGGGTTGGCGACAGGTCTGCTGACCCCATGGAAGGAGTTGCCCTCAAACCGCACATTGCGCATGCGCGTGTAGTTCAGATCGCCAAAACTGGTGTCCACCCGCTCCACCCGCTCCACAAAACCGTTGATGCTGCGAAAGCGGTTGCCCGATACATTCAAGCCATTGATAAAGTGCCCCGCCCCGTATGGCTTGACCACCAGATAACTAAAGCTCGTCGCCACAGCGCCGGACAAAAACACATTGCTGGTGATATCAAGCGAACTGAACGAAAAACCACCCGAGAACGCTGGGCTTGGATCGCGTTCATTGGTCCATTCAAAAAATGCGTTATCCACATAGTTCTGGCTGAAGACGCACGACGCATAGGCCTCCGCCAACACAACACCCGCCGATCGAATGCCGCCATTAATTGTATCACCTTGAAAAAAGTGGTTCCCAACGATCAGATGGTTTTGCCCCGTCATCACTGCAAAGTGGCGGAAACGCTCGGCCCTGCAATTGCGCAACTTCACATCATTGGCGTTCACGTTCAGTGCGATTGTACTACGCTGCGAGACAGGCAAATCATTCTCGGCCGACAGGAATTGGCAGCGTTCGATGAACATCCCCTGACACCCGCCCCCCATCGAGGTAATCCCCCGATCCTTCGGCGTGGTGATAAAGCAGTCGCGGATGGTGAAAATAGTACCTGCCCCAGCCAGCATTATGCCGCTGCACAGCTCTTGGCACTGAAATTCAACGTTGTGGATGATGAATTTGGCAAATACGTCGAACCCGCTGAAATCCAGCATGTATTTGAAACGGCTGAAGACAAAGTTCTGGGTGCCTTCAGCATCATAAAGCGGGCCGTTCAACGTCAGTTCACCCCGCGCGACGTTCTTTCCCCGCACGTAGATTTCGCGGCCAACACCCGCGCCGGCCACATGACTGCCGATCGGAATATTCGCAATATTCGCCACATTGGTCAGGGTCCGCGGATTGTTGGCACTATACGTAGCTCTTGCGGTCACGCTGGTAGTGGCCCAATCACCACCCGTGAGCGCGATCAGCTGCCCGTTGTGAATCGCCCGCCGTGTCTCATAGCGCGTACGATTTGCCACCGCTGCCTGCATGTCGATCGGCCCCGTCAAAGCGACCTTACGCCCGCCTAAATCCAGTGATTCATGGTCGGAGTTGTTCAGCAACGCTTGAAATGCCTTACGAAAAGCCAGTTCTTCGTTGTCAAAAGCCTGAATATAATTGGGCAGATCAAAGTTCTGACGCAGCAGCAAGATCGCATCGGTGGGCATGCTCACCGTGCCTTCGAATTTTGTAGGGGTATCAAAGGTCACGTTGCCATTCAGGCGGAACGTCCCCGCTGGTATCAACACCGTACGATCGTTTGCTGCACTGTTCGCGGCCTCAAAAGCGGCAGTATCGTCGGTCACACCGTCACCGATAGCGCCATAATCGCGCACATCAATCGTCGCGACAATATCACCGAGAAACAGAGCCGAGACATCGTTGATCTCAATATCATCGACGCGCACCACGCCGCCGTTTTGGCCAATCAGATCGATTCCGAAATGCCCGTAGTCCGCGTTAACCCCCCAGACCATATCAACGCCAGCACGGTTGCCAATTCCGACGATCGCACTCACTTCCACCACTTCGCCATAGGTCGTGAGCGCCGTCGTCGGACCCTGCGTCACAACACCGGCCACCGCGTTTCCATTGGATTGCGCCGCGTAGGCCGCAATCCGCACCGAGGGCAGATTACCACTCACCGCTTTCAGCCGCACTTTAATCTGCAGATAGCATCCCGGCACAATTGGGGTCTGGCCAGTATAGCGCAGGCGCTGCGTGCTGTCGGTCTTGAGGATTTCCAGCGCACCGCCAAAATCCTGATCTGCCGGCACATAAGCGCCGTTGCCGCTTGTGGCATAGCTTGGCGATCCGGGTGTGCCGTCCCCGCTTGAGTATGCCGCCAACCCTTCAGAATAGGGGGCAGGTGTCAGTTGATTGAGGCTGTTGATTGCCGTGCTCATATATATCCCTTTCGCGCGTCTCCGGCGCAACTGCCGGACAAGCATCGGGAAATATCAACACGAGGTTAAGGGCGGACTATACCACCGTGACGGTGCCGTTGCACACTCAGACAGATGCACCTGGTGCGTCGAGGATCTGCACCCCGTTGATCCGCCAGCCTTCGGGGGTTTGCTGCATGCGGTATTCAAGATAATGCAGACGCCCGTCCACATCGGTGATCTGCACTTTTTGCCAATAAGTGCTGCCCTCCTGGCGCAGTTCCAAATAATCGACCTGCGCGGGCCGCCACACCATCGGATAGCCTTGCGTAACCATTCGGCCAAAATTTTCGGGCGTCTGAAAGAAATTCTGCAACGACGGGCTGGCAAATGTGAATGCTGTCGCAAAATCGTCCAGCTTGAAAGCTTCGAATTGCTGGTTGATTGTACCGCGAATATCCGCGTCCTGCGCCTGTGCGCCCAGCGCACCTGCGGCGACAAGAACTGCCGCCATAACAAACCTGTTCATCGCATTCTCCCACTTTACCGTTGCAATAAAACCTATACCGCAACGGCCAAAGGGCAAGAAATCGCTTAGTCTGTCAGCTTACCTGCAAGGGCTGCATCAATCAGCGCAATGGTTTCGTCCACACCATATAGTGCGATGAAGCCGCCAAACCGTGGCCCCTGGGATGCCCCCAGCAACACTTCGTACAGTGCTGTGAACCAGTCGCGCAGCGGATCGAACCGTTCACGACCACAGGCAAAAACCTCAGACTGCAACGCCTCTGCATCCAGCCCTCCGTCCCAGACCGCCAGGCGCGCGCGCAGGTCTTCCAATGCCTCCCGCTCGAGATCACTGGGCGTGCGGAAGGTTTTGGCAGGCTTCACAAAGTCATTGTAATAGCGCACGGCATACCCTGCTGCTGCATCCATACTAGGGTTTGTCTCGGGCGTGGCGTCGGGTGCGTAGCGTTGGATAAAGCCCCACAACTGCGCCTTGTCCTCAGCAGAAGAAACCGATGCAAGGTTCAGCAACATCGAGAAAGGTACCACCATATCCGATTTCGGCACATCGCCCCCGTGGATGTGCCAAACGGGGTTGTTCAGCTGCGCCTTGAGGTCTTGCGTCTCATAAGCACGCAGCTGTTGATGGTATTCATCCACAGCCTTCGGAATCACGTCGAAATACATGCGCTTTGCGGTCTTGGGCTTTAGATACATAAAATATGAAAGCGATTCCGAGCTGGCGTAGGTCAACCACTCGTCAATCGAAAGGCCATTGCCCGACGTCTTGGAAATCTTGTGACCGTCCTGATCCAAAAACAACTCATAACTAAAATGCTCAGGCGCGCGTGCGCCCAAGATACGGCAGATTGAGTCGTAAATCGGCGTATTAGTGCTGTGGTCCTTGCCATACATCTCGAAATCGACACCCAAAGCGGCCCAGCGTGCGCCAAAATCCGGCTTCCACTGCAACTTCACGTTGCCACCTGTTACGGGCAAAGTCATTTCTTCCCCATCTTCGGTATCGAACGTGATCGTACCCGCTTTTGCATCGACCTTTTTCATCGGCACATACATCACACGCCCGCTTTCGGGGTGGATGGGCAAAAAGATCGAATAGGTCTGACGCCGCTCTTCGCGCAGGGATTTCAACATGACCGCCATGATCTCGTCGTACTTCTCGGCGGCGCGCATCAGAATTTCATCAAACTGACCCGTGCGATAAAATTCCGTGGCCGAGATAAACTCATACTCGAACCCGAACGTGTCGAGGAACCTACGCAGCATGGCGTTATTGTGATGGCCAAAGCTCTCGAACTCTCCGAACGGATCGGGCACCGAGGTCAACGGGCGCTGCAAATGCTGTGTCAAAACCTCGGGGTTAGGCACATTGCTTGGCACTTTGCGCATCCCGTCCAGATCATCGGAAAAACACACCAGACGCGTTGGAATGTCGCTGATCGCTTCAAAAGCACGGCGGATCATCGTGGTACGCGCCACCTCACCAAAGGTGCCAATATGCGGCAAACCCGACGGACCATACCCCGTCTCGAACAACACATATCCCTTCTCGGGCGCTTTACCCTGATAACGTTTGAGCAGGCGGCGCGCTTCTTCAAAGGGCCACGCTTTGCTCTGCATTGCTGCATCCCGCATCTCAGACATATCAAACTTCCCGAAAATAAATGCGCGGCACCATGTTGCACCGCTGGGCTTCATCTATTGCGCAAGGGTGCTGCCGTCAATAATCTGCACCACAACCGAAGCGCGCAAAGGAATGCCCCCATGCCCAACAACCCCTCCCTCGCGCTGAGCGCCCAAGACTGTCTTGTGGCCGTGATGATCGCTGTTTCCGCCTCCGACGAGGATATCGGCACAACCGAATTGATCAAGATACAGGCCGCCGTGAACCTGCTGCCGATCTTTGCCGACTTTGATCTGGACCGGATCAAGACAGTGAGCCAGATGGTGTTCGACCTGTTTGAACAAGAAGACGGGCTGGACGCTCTGTTTGGCCTCATTAAAGAGGCCCTGCCCCACCGCCTGAACGAGACAGCCTATGCGCTGGCTTGTGATGTCGCAGCCGCCGACGGCACCCTAGAGGAAACGGAGCTGCGACTTCTTGAAGAAATCCGCTATGAGCTGGAAATCGACCGTCTGCATGCCGCAGCCATCGAGCGCGGCGCGCGGGCGCGCCATCTGACCTGAGTGTTATTTGGATTCTGTTGCAGGGGCCCAACCCAGTTGGGTTAGGTCGAAAAGAACCGAGGATCAGGCGCCGTAAAGCACCCCCCAGCGTTCTATCAATTGTTGCTGCATACGCTTTGCACGTCGGTTCCACGCGACACCACCGGGCGGTCCTTCGCGCTCGGCGCGCGAAAGCGTGGCGCGAATCCCCTCATCAGCTGCAAAGATTGCGAACGCCATCTCCGAGCCGTCAGGGCCTGTCAGGTATCCCGCGAGCGAAGACACAAAATTCAGTGTACCAGTTTTGGCATCAACTTTGATCGGATGATCCGGTATCACTTTACGTTTGTCATCGCGCATTGCGATCGGTTTCAGAATATCGCGCAAGCCTGTTTTGTGCACCGCCACCAGCGCTGTCACCATGTCCTGTGCCGTCACGCGGCTATCATCACCCAGACCTGAATGATCGACCATCGCAACCGTCTTCATCCCCAGATTTGCACGGGCCCATTCATTCATCGCTTCTGCCGACGCTTGCAGACTATCGGGCTTGCCCCCCTGCGCAGCCGTCGCAGCAAGGCCCATCATTTCAGCCGTAAGATTGGTGGACCATTTCAGCATGTCCCGCAGAATACGCCGCAGGTTCTGGCTCTGGTGGCGCACTAGAATTTCGCCTGCGGGCAAACTTTCGATCGGTTTTGGTGCGCCAAGGCGGATACCGTGAGAGCCTGCAAGGCTTTGAAAAACTTCGCCAGCGTACAAGCCGGGTTTGCGCACAGGCAACCACCGCGAACCGCCGCGCCCCAAGGCACCGCGGGCTACAGTCCAGGCATCCACTCCACCACTGCTCTCGTAGGTATAGACGGGGCTGGCGCGGTCACGGATGCGCATCACAGCCATGCGCACGGCAGGGCGGTATTTCTCGGTGCGCCCTTCCATCGTTACAGCATATTTTCCATTCGCGCGTTTCCACTCAAAATGGACACGGTTGTAATTAAGCGCGAGGCCCGACACACCGGGGTTGTATCCCACCTGATCGGGTTGCTTGGGGTCGATGCGCGGCAACACGGGCAGCCCTGCCTCGAAAATCCGAAACCCGCCTTTGACACCGGTGATGCCTGCTTCTTTCAGATTGGCCGCCATGCGGGCCAAAGTATCGGTATCAAGCGTGGGGTCACTGCCCCCCACAAGGATGAGATCACCGTTGATCTCGCCGTTAGTAACGCCGCCCGTCGCCATCAACTGCGTCTCGAACCGGTGCTCTGCGCCCAGCGCGTCCAATGCATAAAGCGCCGTGATGGCTTTTGTCACGCTCGCGGGGGGGCGGCCCGTAGTAGCATCCTGCGCCTCAAGACCCTTGGATGTGGCCAAATCGCTCACCGCAAATGATACTTTGCCAGTCAGCTTTGCCTCTGCGAGAATTTCATCGACATTTCGGACCGCGCGTTTGAAAAAATCTTCCCCGCGCAAGACAGGCCTGAGAGATGCCGTCGGCGGAGACGCAAATGCGGCAGGCGCGCCCAACAGGCCAGCGGCCGCTGCCGATCCCAGAAAAAACCGTCGTGAGAGTGTGCTTTCCATAGCTTAGGGTTAACCTAATTCCGACATTGGTCACAAGCTCCCATAAATCACATTCCATCCATTTGCACAGCATGATAGCGCCCAATCCATGCAACGTGCGGTCCTGATCATGTTTTTGGCGATGTCGCTTATTCCCGCAGGGGATAGCGCGGGGAAACTGCTCACCAGCTCTTATGCAACAGCACCTATTTTTGTCGCGTGGTCGCGATTCCTCGTAGGAACGCTTCTGATACTGCCGTTTGTCCCCCGCAGCGCGTGGACCCTTTTACGCGATTGGCGCATTTGGCTGCGCGCTGGCGTGCTGGCCTGTGGGATCAGCAGCATCCAGATGGCCCTGCAGGTAGAAGAGCTTGCCACGGTCTTTGCCGCTTTCTTCATCGGGCCGCTCATCAGCTATGTGCTGGCCGTGATTTTTCTGCGTGAACCCGTGACCAGAATGCGTTCGGCATTGATTATCATGGGCTTTATCGGCGTATTGATTGTGGTACGGCCCGGCATGGGGGCCAGCACGGGCGTCTTATGGGCCATGACTGCGGGTACATGCTACGGGATATTTCTAACGATGTCGCGCTGGCTGGGTGGTCTCGGCACGCCGCTCGCGTTGACGTTTACACAGCTCGTTATCGCGGCGCTGCTTTTGCTGCCTTTTGGTCTGGCCAACATGCCCGCCTTTTCGCCCGCTGTTGCTGTGCTTACCACTACTTCGGCGCTTTGCTCGATGCTTGGAAACCTTCTATTGCTTTATGCCTAAGTTTTGGCACCTGCCACACGGCTGGCCCCGCTGGTCTATTTCCAGCTTGTCGCAGCAGTAGGGTTTGGCTGGATATTATTTGGCGATCTGCCCGATGTCTGGACTTGGACAGGCCTGATTGTGATCCTCGCGGCAGGTCTTGCGTCAGCGCGTCTGCGCTGACCATCCGCCTGCGGCGCGAATGGCAGAGGATGAGACATCCATCATAGGCACATTTATAAAACACCATGCGGGGGCATCTGCATGTGCCAGTTGGCGGCTGCTCTGCCCCGCAATACGGTAGGGTGCATAAAGGGTTGCTGCCCTGCTCATCCGTGCTGATATCCGCTGGCCGGGGCGTGCGATAATTCCCAGTGGCACACGCTGCGCGATGTCCTGCCAGTCTTGCCAAAGGTGGAACTGCGCCAGATTATCCGCACCCATCAACCATACGAACCGTTGCGCAGGGTAGAGCCGCTGAAGCCCCCGCAGCGTCTGCGCCGTATATCTGGTGCCCAGCCGCGCCTCGATCGCAGTCACGCGTACACGCGGATGGGCCATAACAGCACGCGCTTGGGCCAATCTGTCAGCGATAGGTGCAGGGCCGTGTGATTTCAACGGATTACCGGGGCTTACCAACCACCAAACCTGATCCAGCCCGAACCGCTTGAGCGCCTCCCGCGTGATATGGGCGTGTCCCGCATGGGCAGGATCAAACGAGCCGCCCAAAAGGCCAATAGCCTGACCAGCCGCCGCATATGGAATGTCATGTCGCAAAACGTGCATCGGCCCCCGAAGTACTTCAGGGGCCGAAAGGACGGGATGACCCGCCAATTGTCAATCAGCGTCAGGTGCGCTTAGTGCTTATGCTTGACGATCTCGCCTGATTTCAGACGGTCGAAATAGCTGTTCATCTCTCGCTTGACGATGGGCATCAGGCAGTAGAGCGCCGAGATATTGACCACTGCCATCGCAAAGATCATGGCATCAGAGAAGTCGATGACCGCACCCAGCTGCGCCGCAGCACCCACGATGATGAAGAAGCAAAAGATCAGCTTGAAAATCAGCTCTGTCGTTTTGCCCTCACCAAAGAGATAGGTCCACGCTTTCAAGCCATAGTAGCTCCATGAAATCATGGTGGAGAAAGCGAACAGGATTACCGCAATAGCCAAAACATAAGGGAACCAGCTAAAGCCGCTCGCAAATGCTGCGGAGGTCAGCGCCACACCGGACGAACCGTCCGTCGTCCGGATCGCCGTGCCCGCTTCGTTCAGCATGTATGCACCCGTTTGCGGATCCCAGACCAGAACACCGGAGATGGTGATAACCAGTGCCGTCATCGTACAAATCACAACCGTATCAATGAATGGCTCCAGCAACGACACAACACCCTCGGTCACAGGCTCTTTAGTGCGCACGGCAGAGTGTGCGATCGCAGCAGAACCAACACCGGCTTCGTTCGAAAACGCAGCACGTTTGAACCCTTGGATCAACGCACCAACGAACCCGCCAGCAACACCAAGGCCTGTAAACGCACCAGCAAAGATTTGACCGAAAGCCCAGCCGATCTGGTCATAGTTAACGATCAGGATCATCAGCGCCGCGATGACATACATCACACCCATGAACGGCACGACTTTCTCTGTCACGCTCGCGATGGATTTGATGCCGCCGACAATCACCAAAAATACAACTACGGCAAAGATACTGCCCGTGATCAGGCCGCTGAAATCGCCCGTGATCTGGGTGATCTGTGCATGTGCCTGATTGGCTTGGAACATGTTCCCGCCGCCCAACGCACCGCCGATGGTAAAGATCGCAAATACCACCGCCAGCACTTTCCCGCCCGGCAGGTTCCGCTCTTTGAAGCCTTTGACCATATAATACATCGGGCCACCAGAAACGGTGCCGTCTGGATATTCGTTACGGTACTTCACACCCAGCGTACATTCCGTAAACTTTGACGCCATTCCCAACAGGCCAGCAACGATCATCCAGAACGTGGCCCCTGGACCGCCGATGCCAATGGCAACCGCAACACCTGCGATATTACCAAGGCCGACAGTACCCGAAAGCGCTGTTGTCAGCGCCTGAAAATGGCTTACCTCGCCTGCGTCGTTGGGGTCGGAGTAGTCACCTTTCACAAGGCTGATGGCATGGCCAAACGCTTTGATCTGAATGAAGCCGAAATAGATCGTAAAGATCGACGCAGCCACAACCAACCACAAAACGATCCAAGGAAAGCTCGTTCCGGGCAGGTTCATAAAGATCAGGTTAACAAACCAACCAGTTGAGCCTGCAAAGACATCGTTTACTTTCTGGTCAAGAGACACCGCCTCTTGCGCGGCGGCTAGAGTGGGAAGGCCCAGCGCAGCAGCGGTGGCGATCCCGTGTGTAAATAACTTTTTCATATCAGGCCCCTTCATGGAATGACCGTAATCGGAACGGTTGATGCGGCCACGAGCCGCCCTGTAACGCCGCCAAACAGGCGTTCTTTCATATTCCGCTCTCCCATGCGGCCTACGATGATCTGTGCTGCCTTGTGCTTGTTGGCGAGGTTCTCGAGGATATCTGCAACATCACCATGCTTCACAATCCCTTCTACGCTGCATCCTTCGGCTGTCGCGGCTTTCACGGCAGGGTCGAGGACACGTTCGCGCGCGAGGTTCAATTCTTCTTCGCGCCGTGCATGGCGCTTTTCATTCTCTTCCGCCGTTTGAAAGCTGAAAGGCGACCATTCGATGACATAGACCAGCACAATACGGCAATCGCCGATCAGCTTGGCCCGAGACTTGGCGAAATCCAACGCGCGCGCACCCGCGTCCGATCCGTCCAGCCCCACAATGAGGGTGGTATCAGACATATCTATATTCCCTGTTCTCGACCGTATTCACTGCGGTCTGGTTGTCGCGTTGCCGGCCGAATCGACGGCACTGCGAATACTCTTAGGCTAGCACGATCGAATGCGACAAATTGCCCTTAATAAGAGAATATGCAGACGAATAGACTTCAAATTTTACATTTTGCCACAATTTTAGACTGCAAAAGCGCGCTTCACAAACCAACCCGCCTTACCGCTCTGTCACAAACTCCAGATCAGGCAACCGCTCCAACGGATAGTTGGGCTGCAATACCCAGATGCCATCGGCGTCTTGATCGAGCGGGCGCAATGTGCCACCCGGAAAGGCACGCGTACGCAGCGCCAACACGATATCCGACAAAACCGCGGGATTGGCACGAAAATACGAATGACTGTCAGCGCTGCCAGCTCCTTCAACCCGAATGAAATGGATCAGCCCTTGCTTGGCCAATCGCTGTACTTCTTGCGGCGTGAAGTCATCCTGTTTTAGTGCACCCACCCGCGCGGATTTAGTCAGAAACGATGACAGGCGCAGTGCCCTATCATCAGGGTTTACGTAGATATTTACCTGCTCGAATGCTTCCGAGAAACGCTCGCTCAGCAGCCGCTGGCGCAAAATGCCTGTGTCCAGATCAGCCGCCGCAAGGATCAGCGTACCTGTCTTGAGCCCGATTTTCGGCGGCACGCCACGCCCGCGTTGATAAATGATCAATTCGCGCAGGGCTTGCGCCATCACATCAGTGCCGCGCGAATGGGCCACAATGTCGATATCCTCTACCTCGGGCATCTGCGCCAACATGGTCAGAAATTCCTTGGCATGATACACGCTGAAGTCCCCCGAGGCGCGATCACGGAAATACCCCAGCGGGCCGCCATTACCAGCTGGCCAGCTGAAGGCGACAGGCACACTGCGTCGCCCAGCAAAATGCCACAAATTGGCAAGCGTCGTCATTGACTTGCCAAAATCATTCGACACCCCGTGGGCATAGACCAACACCCGCCCCGTCCCTGCACGCGCAATCTGTTCGCGCATTTGCGCCTGAAACGCCAGCCGCCCAAGGTCATAGCTTAGCGCCGCCGCCGCCTCGACACGCAGCGCACCGTCTGCTCGCCGCGATGGCAACGGTACGGCGTCAAAGCGAACACGTTCATTCACGCCCGCCAGATCAAGACGGCTGATGCTGCCGCGCCTGTCTACGTGGGTCCGCGCAACCAGATCGGCCCAGTCGTCGGCACCGAACTGCACGGTTGCCGCCCCGAATGCCATTGCCTGCGACCGCGCGCGGCCATAGCCCGTGACAGCACCATCAGCGCGCTCTGCCACGCGATCGGTAATATAGAATATCTCTGGTCGCACGGTGCGCAGGGCTGCAGGCACAGCCGCAGAAGGATAGTTCGTTCCATCAAGATACAGATTGGGCGGCGCAGCCAGACGCGCCCCGACAGTGCAGGCACACAGCCCCAACACCACAGCGGCCAAGCCAAATAATCGTCCAACCATGCGTGCGCTCCCTTGTGCCGTTGATCTTGCCCCCTTCGCCCGATATTGCAAACCAAATCCTGACACGCACGAGGAGTCGCACAATGGCCGCATATCAATATGTCTACCACATGCAAGGGGTATCCAAGACCTATCCCGGTGGCAAAAAATGCTTTGAGAACATCCACCTGAACTTCCTCCCCGGCGTTAAAATCGGGGTCGTAGGCGTGAACGGTGCGGGTAAATCCACCCTGATGAAAATCATGGCGGGCATCGACAAGGATTTCACAGGCGAGGCGTGGGTGGCCGAAGGGGCCAAAGTTGGCTACCTTCCTCAGGAGCCAAAGCTGGACGAAAGCCTGACCGTGCGCGAAAATGTGATGCTGGGCGTCGCTGGCAAAAAAGCGGTCCTTGACCGCTATAACGAGCTGGCGATGAATTATTCTGACGAAACCGCCGACGAGATGGCCGCCCTGCAAGACCAGATCGACGCCGAGAACCTCTGGGATCTCGACAGTCAGATCGACGTGAGCATGGAGGCCCTGCGCTGCCCACCCGATGATGCAGATATCTCCAAGCTGTCAGGTGGTGAAGCGCGCCGCGTGGCGCTGTGCAAACTGTTGCTCGAAGCACCTGAAATGTTGCTGTTGGACGAGCCGACCAACCACCTCGACGCCGAAACTATCGCATGGCTGCAACAGCACCTGATCAACTACAAAGGCACGATCCTGATCGTCACCCACGACCGGTATTTCCTCGACGATATTACCACTTGGATTCTGGAACTCGACCGTGGCCGCGGAATCCCGAACGAGGGTAACTATTCCGACTGGCTGGAATCCAAAGCCAAGCGTCTGGCGCAGGAATCGCGCGAAGACAAATCGCGACAGAAAACGCTTGAGCGCGAATTGGAGTGGATGCGCCAAGGCGCAAAAGCACGCCAGTCCAAATCCAAAGCGCGTATCAAATCCTATAACGAGTTGGCCGACCAGTCAGAGCGCGAGAAACTGACCCGCGCCCAGATCGTCATTCCCAACGGCCAGCGCCTCGGCTCCAAAGTCATCGACGTCGAGGGTTTGACGAAAGCGATGGGCGACAAGCTTCTGGTCGAGAACCTCGAATTTTCGCTGCCGCCCGGTGGCATTGTCGGCGTGATCGGCCCCAACGGAGCGGGTAAATCCACGCTGTTCAAAATGCTCACAGGGCAGATTGAACCCGATTCAGGCACAGTCGAAGTCGGCGATACGGTGCAGCTGTCTTACGTTGACCAGTCGCGCGATGATTTGAACCCCGATGATAACGTCTGGCAGGCCATCACAGGCGGCGCAGAACTTATCCAGCTAGGCGATGCCGAGGTGAACTCCCGCGCCTATTGTTCGTCGTTCAATTTCAAAGGCGGCGACCAGCAGAAAAAAGTTGGCCTGTTGTCGGGCGGGGAGCGTAACCGCGTCCACATGGCGCGACTGCTCAAATCAGGCGGTAATGTGCTGCTTCTCGATGAGCCGACGAACGATCTTGACGTCGAAACCCTGCGCGCGCTCGAAGACGCTCTTGTCGACTTTGCGGGTTGCGCCGTGGTCATCTCGCACGACCGTTTCTTCCTTGACCGTATCTGCACCCACATCCTCGCTTTCGAGGGCGAGGCCCATGTGGAATGGTTTGAAGGCAACTTTGAAGAATATGAGGAAGACAAGAAACGCCGCCTTGGCGCAGACGCACTGGAGCCAAAGCGCCTCAAGCACAAGAAATTTGTGCGCTAGAACGTCAATAGTGACGGTTTGGGCCCTAGCGCCTGACATTGCTTTATTACCCAAACAGGGGGCGGCCACTGGCCGCCCTTTCGCATCCAAGGGGAAGCTGACGGCAACTTACCCATTTGCAAACAGAGCCAGACAGCCCAGGTTGGCGCAATGAACAGACGTTTCTTTCTCAGCGCCCTATCTGCACTTGCCGCTGCCCCCGCATTGCCCGCTGTTGCAGCACCAATCCTGCCGCGCCATATGATCACGGCCAAGATCATCGCTCGGTCGCACAACCGTTGCACGATCGACATGCTCAAACGGCACTTGGCAGTCCCTACCGATATGGCCGCGCGCATACAGGCGCAATTACTGCACCAAGGCGTCATAGCGCCGCCGGTTTCAGGGGTGTCTTTAGCCATCGACCCCACAAACACAGGCTGCATCCCGAATGAAGCGATGAAGCCAAATAATCTACTGCAAAAGGCAGCACAGTTGCGCGAAAAACTGGCGCAGCTGGACGATAGTGTCGCGTGCCAAGAAGACCAAGAAACGCCTTACTGCCCCGAAATTCTGACCGACAACCGCTCAAACAGCCCGTCTACCTCATAAGGGTCCGCCTGCGCTGTCAGATCAGCGCGGCCCTGAAAACTGCGCAGCACATCTGCTGCGGCCTTACCTGACCACGCGGGCGGACCGTCGATCCGGCGGGCAGAAAGGGTCGGCGCTTTGGGTTGGCCGGATGCGAAACTATCCCAGTTTACAGCCAAAGCCTGATTGGCGCGCCGTTGCAGATCCCGCAGATCAATCTGTGCATGTGTATGGGCCACCCCGATCATATCGCCACGTCCTGCATAGGCGAAACGTGTATTGTCGGTGTCGATCTCACTGCTTAGCGCCCGCCCCACTGCCTCTACACTGGCGCGGAACTGCGCGGGCCTGCTACCACGATACAGCCCCAGCGCGTTGTCGATCTCGACAGTAAACAGCACCATTTCATATAAAGCATCCGCACGGCGCAGCAGCTCGTTCTCGAGGGTTAAAAACCCCTTCACGCCTGCACCACTCGGCAGATCGAACCTTTCATCGAACGATACTTCCGTGAGCTGGCCCAACTCTTCCAACGCTGCTGCGTTCATCTGCTCGCGCTGCATACTATCGTTCAGCATCGCAGCCAGTTTTATGCGCGTCACCAACTCCAGCGCGTCAAAAGGCTTGCTCACAAAATCAGTGGCTCCAGCTTCGAAAGCACGGGTCATCATATCCCGCGCACGGCTGCCCGTGATCATCAAAACAGGCGTTGCACGATACCGCGGATAAGTCCGCACCGTACGACACACTTCAATCCCGCTGGTGCCGGGTAACATTACATCCAGCAAAAAGATGTCATATGGTGCCGCCGCCACATCAATCAGTTCCAGCGCATCTTCGGCCGTGGCGGCAAATGTAATGTCGTCAAACCCGCTCTGCTCCAGTGCTGTACCCAACAGGTCCAACATCACAGGATCATCATCAACTGCCAAAATACGCATCACCCACCCCTCGCTATGATCACCGCCAGATATCGACGGCAATCTGGGCGGCTCTGCGGCAGCGCAGTGGCAGACACACGCAGCAAACTAATATTTTTATTCAAAGAACCCGCATTACGATACCTGCGGAAGGCCTGAATGAGCGGCTGAAAAATCGGTGGATTCGCATCTAAAGGCAACCGCACACTGTGCAATCTAATCTTAAAAGGCAGACTGCGCGTCGCGAGCTTACCCTACTATTCCCAGGGATCAGCCAACATGTCAGCCGCTAATTTCGCACTATTTGCAATATCTTGCCCCTGATCTGCGACCATTTGAAATCCGCAAGCATCAGTGGCCGTTCTTTGCCTGCGACGGTCTATACCCTTGAAATATTACCGGACCGATGCAATATTCCTCGTGCAGACGTTATCTATATCCTGACCACTGTCTCCGCTTTCGCGTTCAGTCTCTCGATTACAGACCGACAAAGCCGGGCCATCGCACTACCGCGGATGGCATACTACTTAGGAGACTACGGAATGGCTACTGGCACCGTAAAATGGTTTAACACAACAAAAGGCTTCGGTTTTATCGCACCCGATGGTGGCAGCAAAGATGTTTTCGTGCACATCTCTGCTGTTGAGCGCGCAGGCCTGACCGGTCTGGCCGACAACCAGAAAGTGACCTTCGATATCGAAGCAGGCCGTGACGGCCGCGAGTCTGCGACAAACATCGCGCTTGCATAAATTCTGCTGATCGGGCGCGCGGAAATCCGCTGCACCCCGCAGAACACAAAGATTTGACCGACCATTCTGCAACGGATGGTCGGTTTTTGCTTTATGCGGCTTGATAATGTTTCCGTTTTTGAGACAGTAGAGAGGACCTCATGCTGCAAAAGGATCTATTCATGCGCCGCCGTACATTTATCGCCAGCACATCTGCCGCTGTTGCCCTGCCACAACTCGTATCCGCACAAACCGCTGTATTTGACCCGACCCCACAAGAGGTTCGCATCAAGAAAAGCTATAATGTCGGCGAATTGCTGATCCTGCCGCGCAGCTATTACCTCTATTTCGTAACCGCCCCCGGCAAAGCCATGCGGTATGGCGTGGGTGTAGGCAAAGCAGGTCTGGAATTCACAGGCTCCGCCACTATCGCTGTGAAAAAAGAATGGCCCACATGGCGCCCTACCAACGAGATGATCGAGCGTGACCCGAAGGCCTATGCCCGTTTCGTGGGCAACACCGACGCACAACCAGGCGGCCCGGGCAACCCGCTAGGCGCACGCGCGCTTTACCTTTTCCAAGGTGGCAAAGACACATATTTCCGCATCCACGGCACAACAGCGCCCCGTTCCATCGGACGCTCGGTCTCCAACGGTTGTATCCGCATGCTGAACGCCCACGTCAAAGACCTGTACCAGCGCGTACCAATCGGGACAAAAGTTACCGTTCTTTAAGCGGCATAAACACACTGACGTATTACGGGGCCAGCGTTCGCGCTGGCCTTTTTCTATTTGAACTTGGGCGTCTCAATTCCCAAAGCGGTACTAAGCTGCGCGCAGTCATGCTTCAGCGAAATTCAACTAAAGAGTGTGGTCTGCTTCACAGACGATCACCACATTTCTTGATATCCAAGTGTTAGAGCAACACATTTTTCGTACTCTAAAAATACTTTTTATCAATTACTTATAGGAATTTTGCTATGCCAGAACCAGCCATTACCGCTGCCATTATCGGCGCTATCGCGACTGCTGCCTCCCAAGCGGCCAATGAACTTGCCACCGCCGTTCGCGATGCGGGTTCAAGCTCAATCGGAGCAATAATAACGAACGAATCCCACCACTCGTATGACCTCAAATCGTACAAAACCCACCATGGAAACTATGTGCAAGCGCCCTCTGTGACGCTGCCTGGATACTTCTATGAATTTACAAAGTTCATGAACGCCGCCAAGGTCCATTATGGTAACAATCCATCCGACAGCGAATTGGACGAGCAGCTTCAGAAGTGGCAGGCAAAAGACCTGTTTCAGATCTATGCTGCTGGCACGACGGCGAAACTCGACGGGATCGGTGGGGGTATGGGGTTTGAGACATCCTTGCGCCTCAACAGCAACAGCGGCGGATCATTCCATCAGATTGCCCTGCTAGTCAGGAAGATCCCCCGCGGCAGTTACGGCATCGGCCTTGGTATTTCGAATTATGATTTCTATTCGGATGCAAAGAACGATACCAAAGGCGATTTCATCCGCGATCACATCAAAGATGTTCACACAAAACACTGCCAATACTCCGACGGTAGCGGTTCAATCTCCGTAGAACTTGACGGGATCAAAGTGACCGCATCAGCACCCGGACAGGTGAACGCTATTACGATAAGCGACGCCTAAGTGCATTTGGCTGGCCGGAGGCGTCTACCTCCGGCCAGTTTCGTCTAATATGTGCTTATTTCAAAGCAGCATCTGTAATCGCGCTGGTCCACGCACCCTCTGGCTGCTTGGAAATGACGGGGTCAGACCCACCCGCCAGCAGTGTATCAACCGTGCGCTGGAAATCCGCCTCAACCAAGGCGCCGGTTGAGCCAGCGGTCAGCTTGGCAATCTCTTTCATCATGCGCACCTGCGCTTCTTCGGATTGCGCGCCTGTCTCGTCATTCTCGATGATGATACCGCCCGCTTCCTCAGGATTGGCCGCCGCATATTCCCAGCCCTTCATGGATGCGCGCACAAAGCGCACCATTTTGTCCACAAACACTGGGTCATCGAGATTGTCCTCAAGCACATAAATCCCGTCTTCCAACGTGGCCACGCCTTGGTCTTCATATTTGAACGTCACCAACTCATCAGGGTTCACGCCCGCATCCAGCACCTGACCGTATTCATTATATGTCATGGTCGAGATACAGTCCGCCTCACGTTGCAGCAGTGGATCGACGTTAAAACCCTGTTTAAGAACGGTCACACCGTCCTCACCACCATCCGTGCTAATACCCTCTTGGCTCATCCACGACAGGAACGGGTATTCGTTCCCAAAGAACCAGACACCGATGGTTTTGCCTTTAAAGTCCTGAACACCAGTGATGCCGGTATCTTTCCAACAGGTCAGCATCAGGCCCGATGTCTTGAACGGTTGCGCGATATTCACAACCGGCAGGCCCTTCTCACGCGCTGCCAGCGCACTCGGCATCCAGTTCAGCATTGCATCTGCCCCGCCCCCTGCCAGAACCTGCGGTGGCGCAATATCAGGCCCACCAGGCAGGATGGTCACATCGAGCCCCTCGGCCTCATAAAACCCTTTGTCCTGCGCGACGTAATAGCCAGCAAACTGCGATTGTGTGACCCACTGCAATTGCAACGTCACCGTATTCGCATGTCCGTCCGCAAACACAGGCGCGGCCGCAAAGCTCGCTGCACATGCTGCTGCCATCATAAATCTTTTCATCGTTCGACCTCCAAGTCGGTTGGTTAATACGTGTTCTTTTTGGGCCCCACTTGTGCGGGATCATCGTTATCGTTGTGAAGGATGCCAGAAAGTCATCCGTTTTTCCAACAGAGTCATTGCTCCGTAAAATGCGCTGCCCGCCACTGCGGCCACCACAATCTCGGCCCAGACCATATCCAGTGCAAGCTGTCCAAAGCTGGTCGAGATGCGAAAGCCCATTCCAACTGTGGGAGAGCCGAAAAATTCAGCAACAATCGCCCCGATCAGCGCAAGCGTCGTTCCGATTTTGAGCCCGTTGAAGATAAACGGCATCGCCGCAGGCAAGCGCAGCTTGAACAGGCTTTCCCAATACCCCGCCGCATAGGTCCGCATCAGGTCGCGCTGCATGCTGTCGGTGTCCTTCAATCCTGCAACGGTGTTTACAAGAATAGGAAAGAACACCA
Organism: uncultured Sulfitobacter sp.; assembly: GCF_947502895.1. Classification (GTDB taxonomy): domain Bacteria; phylum Pseudomonadota; class Alphaproteobacteria; order Rhodobacterales; family Rhodobacteraceae; genus Sulfitobacter. The sequence continues at coordinate 123,187 of NZ_CANNBM010000006.1, read as the reverse complement.
TCACCGCAACAACAGCCGCCTTTGACTCCCAATCACTGCCAAGCCATTTCACAAAGATCGGTGCTGTCCCCACAATCGGCAGAGCAGCCATAAAGCTGCCTACAGGCAGAATCCCCCGCGTCAGAAAATCCGAACGATCTGCAAAGATCGCCACTACAAAGGCCGCAATTGTTCCAATGACATAACCACTCAGCGCGCCTTTGAGGATCGTCTGCTGGAAATCCGCCCAGAGGATCGGCCCTTCCTGCCCCAGCCGCGCTATCACGGACGAGGGCGCAGGCAGGATCACAGGGTTCACCTCGAACCCGCGCACCATCATCTCCCACACGATCACAATCGTTAGGCCAAAAATTGCAGGAACCAATACACGCACGGCCCGCGTATCACTTGCAGCCCCGTTAGACAGCCGCACATTCAGCCACCACCCTGCGGCCCAGATCACGAAACCAAGGATGACATATATCATGTGGTGGCCATCCCCATACGCCGGAGCGTAAGCCGCTCAATCGCACTGAACAGGCCCACCAGTGCTGCCGCTGTCAAAGCTGCCGCAAACAAAGCCGCCCAACTGACCAAGGGTTGACCATACTGATCGCCCACCAGCATCCGCGCCCCGAATCCGGCCCGCGCACCTGTAGGCAACTCTGCCACAATCGTGCCCACCAGCGATGCGGATATCCCGATCTTCAGCGATGCAAACAAATAGGGTGCCGAGGCAGGCAAACGCAAAGACCAAAACCCTTGCGATCCGGACGCATTATAAGTCCGCAACAAATCCAACTGCATCGCAGACGGGCTACGCAGCCCTTTGACCATCCCAACGACTACAGGAAAGAACGACAGGTAGGCCGCAATGAGAGATTTGGGGAAAAGCCCCTGTATCCCCATTGATCCCAATACAACGATTACCATCGGTGCCAGCGCCAAAATAGGAATCGTCTGGCTCACGATGGCCCATGGCATGACAGAGCGATCCATCACGCGGCTGTACACAATGCCCACGGCCAGCAAAATGCCCGAAACTGTCCCGATCACAAATCCCAACAATGTGGGCGCCAGCGTGACCCATCCGTGATATACAAGCGAGCGTTTCGAAGTAATTTTTTTACCAAAAATCGTATCTACCATTTCGCCTGCTACCTGCTGCGGGCTGGGCAGACGGGGCCGCTTGAAACTATAGGTCAGCGGCACCAGCGCATGATTGCGAAGCGCCAGCGCAAGGCCGCCAACTTCTTGCCGCGCGCGCGGCGTGTCTGGCTGCACGACCGCCCCGTCCCGCTGCGCCTGATCCGCAACCAGATGCATGTTCATCGGAATGACAGACAGCAACCAAACCCCAAGGATCGCAGCCACAACCGTAAGAACAGGCACAACGGATTTCACGCGCACCCCTCCTTCATTCTTCCATGCAAAGTCGATCCCACAGACGCCCCCAATGCACGCACCGCGATCATCCTCGAACGGGACGGTGGGCGGGACGCCGCGGAACGCGCGTGTCGCACGACGTCACTCATCTGCATGCCCCGCACGCAACCCCTCACGGACGCGGTGCGCAATCGCGAGAAACTCAGCGCTTTCGCGTATCTCTAATGGCCGCTCCTTTGGCAACGTGCTCTCGATCACATCCGTGATCCGCCCGGGCCTCGGGCTCATCACCACAATTTTTGTACTTAAATACACCGCCTCGGGGATCGAGTGTGTGACAAAGGCAATCGTCTTGCCTGTCCGCTCCCACAAATGCAGCAACTGTTCGTTTAAATGGTCGCGCACAATCTCGTCCAATGCGCCAAAAGGCTCATCCATGAGCAGCAAATCAGCGTTAAAGCTTAGCGCCCGCGCAATACTCGCCCGCTGCTGCATCCCGCCACTCAACTGCCATGGAAACTTGTTCTCGAACCCGCTCAGCTCGACCAATTCCAGTACACGGCTCACCCGCTCCGCCTGCTCTGCTTTCGGAACGCCCATAATCTCCAACGGCAGGCGAATATTTCCGCCAATCGTGCGCCAAGGATACAACCCCGCCGCCTGAAACACATACCCATAAGCCCGCGCCTCACGCGCCGCACGCGGAGACACCCCATTCACGGTAATCTCCCCCCCCGTAGGCTGCTCCAAATCCGCCATCACCCGCAGAAAAGTCGTCTTCCCACAGCCCGAAGGCCCGATAAAACTGACGAAATCCCCCTGCTTGATGTCCAGATCAACACCCTTGAGCGCATGGACAGGGCCGTCATTTGTCTCGAAGGTTAGGTCGAGATTTTTGGCGCTAATAACTGTCATTGTGGCCATTCCACAATTTTATTTGCAGCCTGCACATGTGTTATCACACGATCAAAGCACTTTAAGCGTGGATCATCCAAGGCTTCATCTCCACAAAATAGCACGGTCATCCAATCCTCATGTGCATTCAAAGTTCTCCGCGCTGAATGCGTTTGCGCAAAACACTCCGCGCGAAGGGGATATGCTTCAGGTTGACCAAAGCTGAATGCCTCATTTGGATGCTTGAATTCGACGTGTATTGCCAAAGTTCTACCCGCGTCATTTCGCAGAAAAAAGATCGCATCCGACTCTAATCCCTTACTTCCCTCAATTCGACAGGTACAATCGCGATCCCTACCACACCAGTAATTCGCCCAGAACGGTTGCTTTGTAGGCTTATGCACCCAACGCGTCCGTTTCTGTTCTTCTATCAAAGGAGTTGAGCCTTCGTAGCCTTGTTCACTTGATGTGCCTTGAACCAACCAGTCTCGGAAGGCTCTATCGTTGAAAACATAGGCGGCAATGAGATCAAGAAACGGTTGAGCTTTATCCGAATATGTTGCCACTCAAATCCCCGCCGGAATATTCAACGGATCCCGCTTGATCATCTTGGGCGAATTCAGCTCTTTCCACTTGCTCAGCGCCACATTCGCACTCGGGAACGCTGGTCGCGGGATAAACCGCCCCCGCCCAGGGCTGGGCTGCGAGTTCTGCCCCCAAGCCCAGATCACTTCCCCACGGCTCAGGGTAAAGCGGCTCTGCGCGCGCACCTCGAACCCTTCAAAGACATTATAATCCAGAACCGAATGGTGGTTCGCAGGCGAGATCGTCTTGGTAATCTTCGGATCCCACACCACAATATCCGCATCAGCCCCTTCCACCAGCGCCCCTTTGCGCGGGTAGATGTTCAAAATCTTCGCCACGTTTGTGCTGGTCGCAGCAACAAACTCGTTCATCGTCAAACGCCCCGTCTCAACCCCTTCGGTCCACAGAACGGCCAAGCGTTCTTCCAGCCCGTTCGACCCGTTCGGGATGATCCTGAAGTCGTCACGTCCCGCACGCTTCTGCTCGGTGCTGAACGCCGCATGATCCGTCGCAACCACTTGCAACGATCCTGCCTGCAAACCAGCCCAAAGGCTGTCCTGATGGTCCTTGGAGCGGAACGGCGGTGACATCACACGCCGCGCGGCATGGTCCCAATCCTTGTTGAAATACTCGGACTCATCCAAGGTCAAAAACTGGATCAGCGGCTCGCCATACACCCGCATCCCCTTTTGCCGCGCACGGCGAATGGCCTCATGCGTCTGCTCACACGACACATGCACGATATACAAAGGCACACCCGCCGTATCCGCAATCGTGATCGCACGGTTGGCCGCTTCGCCCTCCAATTCAGGCGGGCGGGAATAGGCATGCCCCTCAGGCCCCGTGATCCCCTCGTCAAAATACTTCTGCTGCAATTCCGCAACCAGATCGCCGTTCTCTGCATGCACCATCGGCAGCGCACCCAGCTCTGCACAACGCTTGAACGAGGCGAACATCTCGTCGTCCTCGATCATCAATGCGCCCTTATAGGCCATGAAATGCTTGAACGAATTCACGCCCATATCAATCGCATCTTTCATGCCATTGAACACATTCTCGTCCCAGCCCGTGATCGCCATGTGGTATCCCACGTCCGAACAAATCTGTGGCGCTGACTTACGGTGCCACTCGTTAATCGCATTTTTCAAATCCCCGTCCGCCCCCGGCAAACAGAAATCCACCACCATCGTGGTCCCGCCACAGGCCGCCGCCCACGTCCCGCTCTCGAACGTCTCCGCCGCCGTGGTCCCCATAAACGGCATCTCCAGATGCGTATGCGGATCAATCCCGCCGGGGATCACATAGGCCCCCTCCGCATCGATATACTCGTCACCCTTGAGGTCCTCGCCAATGCGAACGATCTTCTCGCCCTCGATCAGAATATCCGCTTTCCAAGTCCGGTCCGCCGTGACGACCGTGCCGCCTTTGATTACTTTGGTCATGATAGAATACCTTTCATTTCCGTAACTTGCGCAAGTGCCTTAGCATGCTGAAGTACTGAGTTCCTGTCGATTTCGTCAAGCTTAGCAAAAGCTATCAAAAGCTCAATTTCTGTCTCTTCTAGTTCAGGCTGAGACAATCCGGGCGTAGAAAAAAATTCTTTCACCTCTATGCCAAGGGCTCCCGCTATCTTCTCCAGCACGCTCACGCTTCCGGGCCTCGTCCCACTTTCAATTTGACTCAAATAAGGGCGCGAAATTCCGGCCTTCTCGCTTAATTCCTCTTGCGACAAATTTAGTTTTTTCCTTCGACTACGAACGGCCTCACCACTCACCCCACAATCTCCGCCGTCTCCACAACCGCATGCATCAACACATCCGCCCCCGCCATGGCCCATTCCTTGGTGATCTCTTCCGCCTCATTGTGCGACAGCCCATCCACACAAGGACACATCACCATCGCCGTCGGCGCCACGCGGTTGATCCAGCACGCATCATGCCCCGCGCCCGAAATCAAGTTCATGTGCGAATAGCCCAACCGCTCCGCCGCATTGCGCACAGCAGTGACACAGCCTTCATCAAAGGCGACAGGATCAAACCCGCCCACCTTTTCGAACTCAATCTCCAGCCCCATCGCATCGGCAACCGCTTGCCCCTCAACGCGTAGCCGCGCCTCCATATCCTCGATCACGCTTAACTCCGGCGAACGGAAATCAACTGTAAACACCACCCGACCAGGGATCACATTGCGCGAGTTAGGATAGACATCGATATGCCCCGCCGCACCCACCGCATGGGGCGCGTGGCTCAACGCGATCTCCTCAACCTTTTCCAATATCCGGGCCATCCCCAAACCTGCATTGCGCCGCAACGGCATCGGGGTCGAGCCTGTATGCGCATCCTTGCCCGTCACCGTCACTTGCGTCCACGACAGGCCTTGGCCGTGCGTCACCACGCCAATATCGCGGCCCTCGGCCTCCAAAATCGGCCCCTGCTCGATGTGCAGCTCAAAGAAGGCATGCATCTTGCGCGCGCCCGTTTCCTCATCTCCACGCCAGCCGATCCGCTTCAACTCATCGCCAAAGCTCTTTCCTTCGGCGTCTACTTTCTCGTAGGCCCAGTCCTGCGTATGCACGCCTGCAAAAACCCCTGAGGAAAGCATAGCAGGCGCATAACGCGTGCCTTCTTCGTTGGTGAAATTGGTCACCACGATAGGGTGTCTGGTCTGAATGCCCAGATCATTGAGCGTGCGCAAAATTTCCAAACCGCCAAGAACGCCCAGCACACCGTCATATTTGCCACCTGTTGGCTGGGTATCAAGATGACTGCCGACATAGACTGGCAACGCATCCGCATCGGTGCCTTCACGGCGCGCAAACATGTTCCCCATCTGGTCAAGCCCCATGGTGCAGCCCGCGTCCTCACACCAGCGCTGAAACAGCGCGCGGCCTTCGGCGTCCGCATCGGTCAGCGTCTGGCGGTTATTACCACCCGCCACACCCGGACCAATCTGCGCCATTTCCATCAGGCTGTCCCACAAACGATCAGGATCAATTTTAAGGTTTTGTCCTGGGACCGGAGAATTTGGCGCTGGCATCGGCTGGCTCCTTTTGCTGTCATCCGGCCGGATCAAGCGGCCAAATTTTTACCAATTGGTCAAGCAACGATTGCCCCTGCCTTCCTGTCTGTCAAGAACTGCTTTAGACTAACCGCAGTCGCTTTTCCAAAACTGCCCGATTTCACAGCACGCAGCGAGACCCCCGTGACCGAGACACCAGACAAAAAACCCAGCCGCATCCAGATGCGCAACCGCAGGCTGATCCTTGATGCAGCCCTCGAAGTTTTCTCTCGTGACGGCTATGGCGGTGCCACGCTCGACGCGATTGCAAAAGGCGCGGGTCTCAGCAAACCCAACCTACTTTACTACTTTGACGGCAAGACCGAAATTTACGTGACCTTGCTCAGTCAGCTTTTGGAGACATGGCTAGATCCCCTGATCGAGCTGGACCCCGATGGCGATCCTGTGGAAGAGCTGTTGGGGTATGTGCGTCTGAAACTCGACATGGCGCTGGAATTGCCTGCTGAAAGCAGGCTCTTTGCAGGGGAGATGTTGCAAGGCGCGCCCCACATGGCGCTACATCTGCGGGATGAACTGCGCCCTCTCTTCAACCTTAAATGCAAAGCCATTCAGGACTGGATCGACGAAGGCAGGCTGGCACCCGTTGATCCCACGCACCTGATCTTTTCCATCTGGTCCAGCACACAGCATTATGCTGATTTCAAAGTACAAATCTCGGTTCTACTGGATGACGAAGATCCGGCAGCGGCAGCACATAAACATCTAGAACAGATGTTCCGCAAGCTACTGCAACCCGTTAACCATTAGGTCATAAACAAGCGCCGGATTAACGTGTTGTTAGGATGTTCCACCCAAAATCGGCATCGGGTGGCGGGCTTCTTTTGCAACAAAGGGGCAGACCATGGCGTTGAACATTCCCGTCAATCTGATGAACACGGTAACACCGTTGAGCCAACCACCAACCGCAGTTGGAACAGAGCCTTCGGTGGCACCAATACAGCCAGCCAGTGGCAGTGCAGACACCCGAAACAACGCGTCAGACGACAGCGGTGCCCGCAGTTCCGAGCAACAAGCGCTTTTGTCAAAACGCATGCCAAGCACAGGTACCGCTGACACGCCAGACCGCGCAGAGGCTACATCGATTGTCACCGCACAAGTCACACCAAACGGCGATCCGTCCAAACAGGAACAGCCTGCTCAAACGCCGAAGCGGGCATCAGCACGGCAGTCAGAAATTGACCGATATGCGCCACCCGATCCACTGCCGACAGCGCCGATTCTTCAGGCAGCGGCATCCTATGCGGCCAAATCAGAGCCGCTCTAGAACTCTATTCCGCCGCAGTGGCGGAGGGGTTGTTGGGGTGCATTGTCCAGTTGGCATATGCCTCTTCGACAACCTTTCCTGTGCGTGGGTCGGTCTGACCTGCCTCCATCGGCACCATGGTGATGCAATTCTCGACAGGGCACACCTCGACGCAGAGGTTGCAGGCCACACACTCCTCGTCGATCACCGTAAACGTGCGGTCCGCTGACATTGCAATCGCCTGATGCGAGGTATCCTCACAGGCTGCAAAACACCGTCCGCAACTGATGCAATCATCCTGATTGATCGAAGCTTTGGACACATAGTTCAGGTTCAGATACTGCCAGTCGGTTGTATTTGGCACGGCCGCGCCCATGAAATCCTGAATAGAGGTGTGGCCCTTTTCATCCATCCACTCGGACAGGCCGCTGATCATCTCCTGAACCACTTTGAACCCATAGGTCATGGCCGCCGTGCAAACCTGCACATTGCCACAGCCCATAGTGATATATTCCGCCGCATCGCGCCATGTGGTCACACCGCCAATCCCGCTGATCGGCATACCCGCAGTGGCAGGCGCGCGGGCAATCTCGGATACCATGCTCAGGGCGATCGGCTTTACTGCGGGGCCACAATAGCCACCATGGGTTCCCTTGCCGTCAATGCTCGGATGCGGGCTCATCGTGTCCAGATCAACCGAAACGATGGAGTTGATGGTGTTAATCAGGCTCACTGCATCGGCCCCGCCGCGCCGCGCTGCTTCGGCTGGTTTACGGATATCGGTGATGTTCGGCGTCAGCTTTACGATCACTGGCTTGGAGTAGTACTGTTTGCACCACCGCGTCACCATCTCGATGTATTCAGGCACCTGCCCCACGGCCGCCCCCATACCCCGCTCGCTCATACCGTGCGGGCAGCCAAAGTTCAGCTCGATCCCGTCTGCGCCCGTTGCCTCCACCTTCGGCAGAATATCTTTCCACGCCTGCTCCTCACAAGGCACCATGATGCTTACGATCATCGCGCGGTCAGGATAGTCGCGCTTCACCCGCGTGATCTCGTCCAGATTGGTTTGCAGATCGCGGTCGGTAATCAATTCGATGTTGTTAAGGCCCAGAACGCGCCTGTCCGCCCCGTGAATAACGCCATAGCGCGGCCCATTGACGTTCACCACTGGCGGCCCTTCCGAGCCGAGCGTTTTCCACACAACGCCACCCCACCCTGCCTCGAATGCGCGGCGCACGTTATATTCTTTGTCCGTCGGCGGTGCAGAGGCCAGCCAGAATGGATTGGGGGATTTAATGCCCAGAAAATCGGTTGTCAGATCAGCCATTTGTCATGCTCCTAAACGTCAACGAGGGCCTGAAACCCGCCGTAAATCATGCGTGCACCGTCAAAGGGCATTTCGCCCATCTCGGCCAGCCGCGGGTCGCTCATCGCTTTTTCCATATTCGCGTCACAGGTCGCTTTGTCTGGCCACTCCTGCCAGCCCGTCACAACGGTTTCACCCTCTTTGGCAGCAACGGCCATGGGGTACGACGTCGTCTCTCCCTCAGGGATCATATCCCCCCAAAGCTCAACCACACGCAGCGCACCGTGGGATTTGAAAATCTCTGCCGCCATCTGGCAATGCTCCAGATAGGCCTGCTTTTGGTCATTTGGCACACAGGCTACAAAGCTCATTACATACACAGGATCAGTCTCCTTATCCGGGGGCGTGCGCCTGATTATCAGGCGGTCAGGGCTCCATGAATATCCATTGCAGCATCGCGCCCTTCAGCCACGGCAGTCACCGTCAGGTCGTCGCCACCGCTGGCACAATCGCCACCCGCCCAAACATCTTTCAAACTTGTGCGTCCATGGGCATCAACAGCGATCTTGCCGCGCTCCAACGCTGGCAAGCCATCGCCTTCCAGCGTCTGTCCGATCGCCTTGAAAACCTGATCCGCAGCAAGGCGGAGGGTCTGGCCCGTTGGTTTCATGTCATCACCGACATAGTCAAACTCAATCTCACGCACACTGCCATTGCCATGCACCGCTTTGGGGCTGGCATGGGTCACGATCCGCACGCCCTTGCTGGCCGCCAGATCCTGCTCAAACCGGCTGGCATTCATCCGGTCGCGCCCACGGCGATAGACCAGCGTGACGTTCAGCGCACCAAGCAGCCTGGACTGCACGGCGGCATCCACAGCCGTCATACCCCCACCGATCACAACCACATCGCGGCCTACGGGCACATCTGCCACATCGCTGGCCTGACGCAAATCAGCGATGAAATCCACCGCATCCAGCACACCGTCCTTCTCTTCGCCCTCGGCACCCAATGCGTTCACACCGCTCAGGCCCATGCCAAGAAACACCGCATCAAATTCGGCGCGCAAAGCCTCAAGGCTCAGGTCAGCACCCAGCGCGCGCCCTGTCTCAACCGTGATGCCCCCGATCTTGAGCAGCCAGTCCACCTCGCCTTGGGCAAAACCATCAGGGGTTTTGTAGGTCGCAATTCCGTATTCATTCAGACCGCCTGCTTTTGGCCGCGCGTCATATACAACCACATCATGCCCCAGCATCGCCAGACGGTGCGCAGCAGACAGGCCCGCAGGCCCCGCGCCCACCACTGCCACACGCTTACCCGTAGACGCGGCGCGGGTGAACGGATGCACACCCTGCGCTTGCAGATGATCGGTAGCATATCGCTGTAGCTGACCGATCAGCACCGGCTTGCCCTCGGCGGCTTCGCGCACGCACGCCTCTTCGCACAATTGCTCTGTCGGGCATACACGCGCGCACATGCCACCCATGATATTCTGGGTCAGGATCGTTTTGGCCGCAGCATCCGGCGTACCTGTCGCGATCTGGCGAATAAACAGGGGGATGTCGATCTCGGTCGGGCAGGCGGTGATGCAAGGCGCGTCATGGCAAAAATAGCAGCGGTCCGCCGCGACCAAGGCTTCATGCCCGTCCAGCGGCCCATGCAAATCCGCAAAATGCGCCTCATAAGTCTCTGGGTCCAAACGGCCCGCCTGTACTCCCGGCTCAAAAACCTTGTCTACCATGCGTTTTCCTCTGCCTTGATCATCGGGTCTGGATCAACGCTGGCACAGGTCAATTTTTTTATCAACTGGTAAAAATTATCGCAAAGCGTGTAAAAGCACGACCCGCATTGCCTTGCTCAAAAATAGGGCACGCCTCTATTGCCCCGCCTGCACCGCCTCGATCAAGGCCAAGACGGACGGCCCTATCCCCTGCACAATGCGCGTCACACCAGCGCGGTTCGGATGAATACCATCCGCCTGAAACCACGCGCGGAAGGCCGCTGGATCAGCTGGCGCACCGTCCTCGCTTAGCCCCGCGAAAAAGCTGTCGAGGAAAATAGTGCCATAGGCCTGCGCCAAGTCAGGATAAATCGCGTCAAACTCGGCTTTGTAGTCGGGGCCGAAGTTGCCAGGTGCCTGCATCCCGATCAACAAGACCTCGACGTCCGCGTCACGCGCAGCTTGCAAGATGCCCTCGATGTTCGCGCGGGCCTGTGCAGGCGGCAGGCCGCGCAACAGATCATTGCCCCCCAGTGTGACAATCATCGCATCCACATCAGGCGTCAGCGTCCACGCAGCGCGCGCCAACCCGCCAGCGGTGGTGTCACCGGACACGCCAGCATTGATCAGTGCCACGTCCTGTCCCTGATCTTTCAGCCACGCTTCGAGTTGTGGGACAAATCCGTCGGACTGCATCAAACCATAGCCTTGGGTCAGACTATCGCCCAAGGCGGCAATCACGACCTGTTCGGCCTGCGCCTGTTGTTGGGCGCCTGCAAAACCGGCCCAAATCACAAGAAAAGCTGCCAAAACCTTGCGCATCTGCATATTCCCTCCATATCCCGTAGGGACGCCAACACAAAGGCCACCCTATGACCGCTCCGATCTTCTCTCTATCAAATGCAGCCCTGCGGCTGAATGGCAATGCTGGGCCCGTCGATATCTTGCGCGGCATCAGCCTAGAGGTCGCAGCGGGTGAGAGCATCGGCCTCATCGGGCCATCCGGCTCTGGCAAATCGTCGTTGCTGATGGTCATGGGCGGGCTGGAGCAGGCCACTGGCGGCAGCGTACATGCTATGGGTGAGGATCTTACAGCCATGGACGAGGACGCGCTGGCGCGGTTCCGCCGCGACCGTATGGGCATCGTGTTCCAATCCTTCCACCTGATCCCCACCATGACCGCGCTAGAGAATGTTGCCACCCCACTGGAAATCGCAGGCCACGCCGATGCGTACTCCCGCGCGGCAGCGGCGCTGGAGGTTGTGGGCCTCGGCCCACGGGCAGGTCACTATCCGGCGCAGCTGTCGGGGGGGGAACAGCAGCGCGTCGCGCTTGCCCGTGCCACCGCGCCACGCCCTGCAATCCTGCTGGCGGATGAGCCGACAGGCAATCTGGACAGCGCCAACGGCAGCGCGATAATGGACCTGCTGTTCGATCTGCGCGACCAGCACGGCGCGACACTGGTGCTGGTCACCCACTCCGATACCCTTGCAGCGCGCTGTGACCGCGTGATCGCCCTGCGCGATGGTCAACTGGATAGCGCCCCCGAAAAAGCCGCCACCGCATGAGCCTTCAGCTTGCCACCAAATTCGCACGGCGTGAATTACGCGGCGGCCTGCGCGGCTTTCGCCTGTTTCTCGCCTGTCTCGCGCTTGGTGTCGCAGCCATCGCCGCCGTAGGCTCGGTCCGCTCGGGGATCGAGGCGGGGCTGGCACGCGAAGGCGCGGCGCTGCTCGGCGGCGATGCCGAGCTTGAGCTGACCTACCGCTTTGCCAATGCGGCCGAGGCCGCATGGATGCAAGCCAACGCCACTGCGGTGTCCGAGATAGCCGAATTCCGCTCCATGGCTGTGGCGGGGGATGACCGCGCGCTTACTCAAGTCAAAGCAGTTGATGATCTGTATCCGCTGGTTGGCACCGTGCAGCTGGCCCCTGATATCCCGCTGGCCGAAGCCCTCGCAGCGCAGGACGGCATTCCAGGTGCGGTGATGGAACGCGCGCTCATCGACCGCCTCGGTCTTGGCCTCGGGGACGTCTTCGCACTTGGCACCCAAAACTATCGCCTGAGCGCCGAGATCACCCGTGAACCCGACAGCGCCGCTGCTGGCTTTGCCCTCGGCCCCCGCACACTTGTCACACGCGACAGCCTTGCTGCCTCGGGCCTTTTGGCCCCAGGGACATTGTTTAACAGCAAATACCGCCTGCGCCTGCCCGAAGGCGCAACCATACCGGAGGTAGAGGCACAGGCCAAACAGACTTTCGAGAGCAGCGGTATGCGCTGGCGCGATGCGCGCAACGGCGCGCCGGGTGTGGCGCAATTCGTGGATCGCCTCAGCGCCTTCCTGATCCTTGTTGGCCTGTCGGGCCTTGCCGTGGGCGGTGTGGGTGTCTCGGCGGCAGTGCGCAGCTATCTGGCGCGCAAGACCGAAGTCATCGCCACGCTTCGTGCGCTTGGAGCCGACCGCGCGACGATCTTTCAAACCTATTTCATCCAGATCGGCATCCTGTCCTTGCTCGGGGTCAGCCTCGGCGTTGTCTTGGGCGCGATTGCCCCTCTCGCGCTTGCGCCGATCCTTGAGGCGCGCCTGCCCGTGCCTGCGGCCTTTGGCATCTATCCCGCCCCGTTGGTCGAGGCCGCACTCTACGGTCTGCTCACCGCGTTCGTCTTCACCCTTTGGCCGCTGGCCCGCACGGACCGCGTGCGCGCGGCGACGCTGTTTCGCGATGCGTGGGACGGCGCCACGCGGCTGCCTGCCCTGCCCTTTGTCCTTGGAACAGGCGCAGCCATCGCAGCACTGGTCGGCCTTGCGGGCTGGTTTAACGGCAGCTGGTGGCTCACCCTGTGGACACTGGGCGGGATCGCAGGGGCGCTTGCCCTGCTGGCATTGGCAGCATTTCTCATCCGTATTGCCGCACGCACCCTCAGCCACCGTGTGCGCGGGCGGCCCCGTCTGCGGTGGGCTATGGCCGCGATTGGAGGCACGGGCGAAGGCGCGGGCGCAGTGGTGTTGTCCCTCGGCCTTGGCCTGTCAGTACTGGCCGCTGTCGGCCAGATCGACGGCAACCTGCGCCAAGCCATCGCAGGCAACCTGCCCGATATCGCGCCCAGCTATTTCTTTGTCGATATCCAGCGTGACCAGATGGCAGGATATACCCAGCGCCTGCAGGACGACCCCGCCGTCAGCCGCATCGACAGCGCGCCCATGCTGCGCGGCGTGATCACCCAGATCAACGGCGCGCCCGCCCGTGACACCGCTGGCGACCATTGGGTCCTAGAGGGCGATCGCGGCGTCACTTATGCCGCCACTGCAAACAAGAATGCCAACATCACCGCAGGGGAATGGTGGGACGCCGAATATAATGGCCCCCCGCTCATCAGCTTTGCTGCCGAAGAAGCAGAAGAGATGGGCCTCGCCTTGGGCGACACGCTCACCGTCAACATTCTTGGCCGTGACATCACTGGCACCATCGCCAGCTTTCAGGAGGTGGACTTCTCCACCGCTGGCATCGGCTTTATCCTCACAATGAACCCAAGCGCCCTGCAAGGCGCGCCCCATACCTTTATCTCGACAGTCTATGCCGAAGAAAAAGCCGAGGCTGCGATCTTGCGCGATCTTGCCAGCGCCTATCCCAACATCACTGCAATTCGCGTGCGCGACGCAATCAACCGCGTGGCCGATGTGCTGGGCGGTCTTGCCGCAGCAACATCTTACGGGGCCACAGCAACCCTGCTCACCGGATTTCTGGTGCTGATCGGGGCCGCCGCCGCAGGGGCCGATGCGCGCACCTATGAGGCTGCAATGCTCAAAACCCTCGGCGCATCGCGACGCATGATCGCGGCCAGCTTTATCTTGCGCGCGGCCCTGTTGGGGCTGGCCGCAGGGGCGGTGGCGCTGCTGGCGGGTATCTTGGGCGGCTGGGCCGTCAGCACATTCGTGATGGAAACGGATTATGCAGTGATCTGGCCCTCTGCCCTGCTCATCATCACGGGGGGTATCGTGGCCACCGTTCTGGCGGGCCTCGGCTTTGCCCGCCGCGCATTGGCAGCCCGCCCTGCCCGTGTTCTGCGCGCGCGGGAATAAGCGGAAGTAAACAGCGCGCGGTTCCCCCTTTGCCTTGCGGCCCCAGCCGCGTAGAACAGCCCCAACAAGGAGCGCCATTATGTCTGATACACAACCCAATGATACCCTGCCTGCAACCCTGCCGCCTGCAATCACACCCGCCCAGCGCACCCAGATTATCAACATCGTGCGCCGCGCCGCGCGTGCCGAGATTTTGCCGCGCTTCCGCCGCCTGTCAGACAGCGAAGTCCGCACCAAATCATCTGCCACCGATCTTGTGACAGATGCCGATACCCGCGCCGAAGCCATGATCACACGCGCACTTCAAATCGCCTTTCCTACTGCGCTGGTCATCGGCGAAGAAGCCGTCGCAGCAAAACCTGAACTCCTTGACGGTATCGCCGAGGCACAACTGGCGTTTCACATTGATCCTGTTGATGGCACATGGAATTTTGCGCACGGTCTGGCCGTATTTGGCGTGATCGTCGCTGCCACGCGGTATGGCAAACCCGTGTTTGGCCTGATCTACGACCCCGTAGCCGATGACTGGGCTGTAGCGGACGAAGAAATGACGCCTCAGCTACAGCGCCCCTTTGGTGCTGCGCGCAGCCTCAAGGTCGCGATGGGGAAACCGCTGGAGCAGATGTCGGGAATTCTGCCCCTGCATCTGTTCGCAAAACCGCAGCAGGCACAGTTGGCCGCAACATTCCCCGGCTTTGCACGCGTCAGCACGCTGCGCTGCTCGGCCCATGAATACCGCATGCTGGCACAGGGACATGTCGATTTCAGCCTGACAGCATTGCTGCACCCGTGGGATCACGCTGCAGGTGCGCTGATTGCCGCGCGCGCAGGCGCACATGTAGAAATGCTCGACGGGGGCGACTACACCGCCAGCCGCACCAGCGGTCATTTGCTGATCGCACCGGACAAGCCTACGTGGAATAAACTGAAGAAGGTATTCAGCTTTCTCTTGGCCGAGCCTGCGCCAAAGCATGACACCACAAAGCCCTAAGCCCTAAGCCCTAGCGGATGTATTTCTGATACGCCGCCTCGGACATGAAATCTTCTAGCGCGTCCGCATCATCAATGCTCATCTTGAAGAGCCAGCCGTCACCCTGCGGGTCGTCGGTGATGATGTCGGGCGCATCGATCAGGCGGGTGTTCGCCTCGGTCACTTCGCCGTCCAGCGGGGCAAGGATATCAACGGCATCTTCACCGCCCTCGATGACCACCACAGGATCATCAAGCGAGATGACATCGCCCTCTTCGGGAAGCTCGATGTATTTCGCTTCGCCCAACTCACCCGCTGCATAGCTGCTCAGGCCCACGGTGACTTCGTCCTCGCCGTCCTCGATCCGCAGCCACAAATGCTCTTCTGTAAATTTCATCTATCTGACCCTCCGCCCTGTTGTTCTGCCAAAGCACGCAGGCTTTTTCAATCCGCCCTTTGTATGGTTGCCCAAAGGCGGCAGCGATGGTTATGTAGCCCCCTGATTTCCAATTCAAAGGCCCGCAATGCATCCTTGTTTCTTTGGCTACGGCAGCCTCGTTAACCGCGCCACCCATACCTACGCGCAAGCGCACCGCGCACAGCTGGTCGGATGGCGGCGCAAATGGGTCTATACCGAAACCCGCGGTCTCGCGTTTCTTAGCGTGGTAGCCGATGCTGACACCACCATCGACGGGCTGATTGCCGAAGTACCCAATGCCGATTGGGCCGCATTGGACGCGCGTGAATACGGCTATGCGCGCATCGCTTCGGGCGATTCAGTGCAGCATCCCCGCGATCGTGCAACCGATATTTCACACTATGCAGTGCCCGCCGAGACATGGGTCGAACACAGCGGCAATCACATTCTGCTTAGCTATCTCGATGTTGTCGTGCAGGGCTATCTGGCCGAATTCGGCGCGGGCGGCGTGGCAAACTTCTTTGCCACAACCGATGGTTGGGATACGCCTGTTCTGGATGATCGCACCGCACCAAGATACCCCCGCGCACAAACGCTGGGCGCGCAAGAAACCGCGTTGGTTGATCAACACCTCGCTTTACGTGGCACCCCGATCATAACGGGATAACGACGGTTCAGCCCCGCGCCTTGATCACCTGCAACAGCGGCAAAACGGCCGACATGTCTGGCCCGTGCGCTTGACCGGTTAGCGCCTTGCGCAGCGGCATGAACAGGCCTTTGCCCTTACGCCCTGTCGCTTCTTTGACGGCCGCGGTGAAGGTGCCCCAGGTTGTCTCGTCAAACTCACCCTCAGGCAGCAGCGTCATGGCTTGGGCGATAAATTCGCGGTCCTCGTCGTCAATCGAAGGTTCTGCGCCTTCGCTGAACATTGCCCACCATGCCTTGAGGTCGTGCAACGTGGTGATGTTCTCACGCGTAACGGCCCAGAACTGCGCGGCCTTGTCATCTGGCACGCCCAGCGCACGAATATCCTCGGCCACGTCCGGCAGTTCCAGTGTCTGCAAATAGCGCGCTGTCAGTGGTTTGAGGTCCTCGGCATCGAATTTCGTCGGCGCAGAGCCAAAGCGCGAGATGTCAAACCCCTCAATCAGCGCATCCATCTCCGTACGCAATTCGACCGGATCGGAAGAACCGAGCCGCGACATCAGGCTCAGCAATGCCTGCGGGGCGATCCCCGCTTCGCGCAGATCCTTCAGCGCGAGGGTGCCAAGGCGCTTACTCAGCGCCTCGCCCTGCGGGCCGGTCAGCAACGAATGGTGGGCAAACTGCGGAACCGTACCGCCCAGCGCCTGCATGATCTGGATTTGCGTGCCCGTATTGGTCACGTGGTCCGAGCCGCGCACAACATGGGTCACGCCCATCTCCGTATCATCCACCACACTGGCCAGCGTGTACAAAATCTGGCCGTCGCCGCGAATCAATACAGGGTCAGAGACTGACGCACCATCAATGCTCACATCTCCCAGAATACCGTCGTTCCAGACGATCCGCTCATGTTTGAGCTTGAAGCGCCACACACCGCTACCACGCTCTGCACGCAGGGCTGCTTTTGCCTCCTCGTCCAGCGCAAGAGCAGCACGGTCATAAACCGGCGGCTTGCCCATATTCAGCTGCTTTTTACGCTTGAGGTCCAGCTCGGTTGGCGTCTCGAACGCCTCGTAGAAACGGTCCATATCGCGCAGCTCTTGAGCGGCCTGCTCATACTTCTCCAATCGCAAGGATTGCCGCTCGACACGGTCCCAATGCAGGCCCAACCACTCCAGATCGCGCTTGATCCCGTCCACGTACTCTTCCTTGGAGCGGTTAGGGTCCGTATCGTCAATCCGCAGGATAAACGTGCCACCCGCCTTGCGGGCGATCAGGTAATTCATCAGCGCTGTGCGCAGGTTGCCCACGTGTATCCAGCCCGTAGGCGAAGGCGCGAAGCGTGTAATGGTTGTGTCAGACATGGGGAGCCTCCTGTTGCTGCGCTTGCTGTCACAGTGCCGCCGTTTTGTCCAGTTGGCAGCGCGGGCGCACAGGCCTCGCGAAGCTGTCAGCGCAAATTACGCCCCAAAGCCTCGCCAACCCCATAAGCAGCACTATCTTGCACATCACACACAACAGGAGATTAACCATGATCAAATCCCCCTTTCTTTCTCGCCGTCAGGCCTTGGCTGGTGCAGCCAGCCTCCCGCTCGCCGCTGCAACGGCCACTGCGACGCGTGCCGCAGCCCCGATGATGGACGCAGGCACAGCCCCCTACCAGCGTGTAAAACTGGGCGGCTTTGACGTGACGACCCTGCTCGCAGGCACTGCTACACGGCCTGATCCACAGTCAATTTTTGGCATGAATGTGGATAAAGAAACCTTCGACAGCGTCTCGGCCGCCGCAAAACTGCCAATTGATGCCGCGCAGTTCTTCTTTACGCCCACCATAATCAATACGGGCGCCGAACTGATCCTGTTTGATACAGGCCTCAGCGGCGCAGGCACCACAGCGGCATTGGCCGCAGCGGGTTATACACCCGACCAGATCGACGTGGTCGTGATTACCCACATGCACGGCGACCACATTGGCGGCTTGTCCACCGATGGCACACCAACCTTCCCCAATGCCCGCTATGTAACAGGCAGCAAAGAATTCGACGCGTGGTCCGGCACCGGAAACGAGAATTTCGACGGCAAAATGGCACCACTGGCCGAGCAGACAACAATGCTGGAGGATGGCGGCAGCGTCGCATCAGGCATCACGGCCATGGCCGCCTTCGGGCACACGCCCGGCCACATGGCCTATATGATCGAGTCCGATGGCAAACAGCTGGTTCTGGGTGCGGACTTCGCGAACCACTATGTCTGGTCGCTGGCCTACCCCGATTGGGAAGTCCGCTTTGACATGGACAAAGCAGCCGCCGCTGCGACCCGCCGTAAAATGCTGGACATGATGGCTGCAGATAACATTCCGTTTGTCGGCTATCACATGCCGTGGCCCGCTTTTGGCTATGTCGAAACGGCAGGCGAGAATTTCGCCTATGTACCACACAGCTACCAGCTGTTGCTCTGATACCCTTGCGCGCGGGGCGGTACTATAGCCGCCCTGCCGCTTTCAGCCGTTCGATCCCGTGGGCCAGATATTCTGTCCGAAACGAATGGCCACCGCTGAACAGGCAAAACTCCAGAACAGCGCCCGTAGCGTTGCGCTGCTCGACACAGCGCAGTCCACCCACCTTGCGCGATTGCCCCACACCAAACGCGCCATGATCTGCGTACATCCCCAAGGCCTCGGATACCTTACCCTGATGCGTGGCCCCAATGGGGCGTCCGTCCAGCGGAACCGTCTTATCCGCATCACCGTGAATATGAACAATGCTCGCCACTTCCCCTGCGCAGCTTTCGGGTGGCCGCAGCCAATATGTCCCTGAGATGGGCACAAAGCCCGCAAATGTATCTGGCCGCGCACAGGCGAGGTTCCAGACCATCATCCCACCCGCGCTAAATCCACTCGCCACCAGCCGCGCGCGGTCAATCCCGAACCGCACCGCAGCATCGTCAATCACTGCATTGAAATAGGCGAACTCGGCCGCGCCGGTGCTGTCTGCTGTGCGCGGGCCATTGGGCAAATCCCACGTGCCACCCACACCCTGCGCCGCAATCAGGGCCAGCCCCTGCGCGTGAACCATCCTGCGCAAGCTGCCATTACGCATCACCCCCGCCGCCGATCCGCGGTAGCCATGCGCCCAGATGACTGCACCCACCGGTGCGTCTACCCCTTCAGGAAGCGATATGCGGTAGCTCCGCTCGCCTACCGCACAGTCGCTGTCCGCGCCACAGGCATGCGCAACAGGGGCGCTCAGCATGGCCAAAAGTGTCAGAATGTACCGCATTACAGGCTCCCCGCGTTCGTGCAACGATGGGCCAACAGCCACGGTGATGCAAACCCATAGCGCCACACCTTTGCGTGAACGCGGCATCCCGCAACGCAGTCAAATTTGCGCACAATCCTATCCCCGTGCGCAGAATTTCTCAAAACTTGGCGCCCGCGCGGACGTCACACTCAGCTCGGATCGCGCCAGCGGTTCGCAATCGGATAGCGGCGGTCCAGCCAGAACGCCCCTTTTGTCAGGCGTGGCCCCGGTGCGGATTGGAAGCGTTTGTACTCAGAGATATAGATCAGATGTTCGACCTTCTTGGCCACATCACGGTCAAACCCCGCCGCCACGCAATCAGCAATCGCGCCATCATTATCTACCAAAATCTCCAGCATCGCATCCAGTTCGGGGTAATCGGGCAAGCTATCGCTGTCTTTCTGGTCATCGCGCAACTCGGCCGAGGGCGCTTTGGTGATGATGTTGTCAGGGATCACGGCACCCTTTGGCCCCATCATCCAGTCAGCGTGGTGCGCATTGCGCCAGCGGCACGTCTCAAACACCCGCATTTTATACAGGTCCTTGATCGGGTTATACCCCCCCGACATATCGCCATAGATCGTGGCATAGCCTACGGCCACTTCGGATTTGTTTCCTGTCGTCAGCAGCATCTCGCCAAACTTGTTGCTCAGCGCCATCAGCAGCAACCCGCGCAGACGGCTCTGGATGTTTTCCTCGGTCAGCCCCTCATCAGTCCCTGCAAAAAGCGGCGCAAGCGTCTGGGTGATCGCATCGCGCCCCGTCTTGATCGGCACATAGTCATACCGCGCACCCAACGCCGAGGCGCAAGCCTCCGCATCCTGCAAGGATGCCTTAGACGTATATTCTGACGGCAGCATGACGCAGCGCACGTTTTCCGGCCCCAGCGCATCCACGGCAATCGTCGCCACCAGCGCCGAATCGATTCCGCCAGACATGCCCAGTAGCACTTTTTTGAACCCCGTCTTGCGCATATAGTCTCGCAAACCCTGCACCATCACGCGGTAATCCTGCGCAAAGGCCTCTGCATGCACGGCCTTTTCACCCTCGACAATGCGCCAGCCTTCTGCCCCGCGCTCAAGGTCGATGTGCTGTATCATCGCATCAAAAGCAGGCATCTGGAACGCCAGCTTGCCACCGGGATTCAGGCCAAAACTTGCGCCGTCAAAAATCTGGTCGTCCTGACCACCCACCATATTGAGATAGATCAGCGGCAGTTCCGTCTCGACCACACGGGCCACCATATGGCTCAACCGCGTGTCGAATTTGCCGCGATAGTAGGGCGAGCCGTTGGGCACCAGCAAAAACTCCGCGCCCGTCTCGGCCAGCGTCTCGGCCACATCCTCGTGCCACGCATCCTCGCAGATCGGGCTGCCGATCCGCGTATTGCCGACAGAATAAGGCCCCCCGAGTGGTCCGGAATCAAAGATGCGCACCTCGTCGAATACTGTTTCATTGGGCAGATGATGCTTGAGACTGCGTGAGGCGATCTTGCCGCCTTTGAGGATCAGATAGGCGTTATACAGCTTGCCCTCTTCCACAATCGGCGCGCCAATCGCAAGCGAAGGACCGTCTGCGCACTCCGCTGCCAATGCCTCGATATGGGTCATTACATCGCGCTGAAAGGCTGGCTTCATCACCAGATCCTGCGCGTTATACCCCGCGATGAACATCTCGGGCAGCGCCACCAGATCAGCGCCCGCATCGCGCCCCTGCGCCCATGCATCGCGCGCAAGCGCAGCATTTCCCGCCAGATCACCGACCGTAGGGTTCAATTGCCCCAATGTGATGCGAAACCGCTCTGCCATGATTGACCCTTTCCCAGTTGTCCCACGATGTAGCAGATCACCGCCCAAGGGAAAGCCCTGCAAAGCACAGCGCGGCAAAAGGCCGTTGCCCCCCGCCCCGCGCGCCCTTAGTCTGCCCGTAACACTACCGATCCAGATGACAGGACCGCCATGACCTTCCGCACCTTGCTTCTTGCTGCCGCTTTCGCCCCCCTGCTGGCTGCCCCGCTGGCCCTGCCCACTTTTGCGCAGAACACCCAAGTGCTGAGCAAGCAATACGACGATGGCGGCGTGTACGAAGGCACATTCAAAGACGGGCTTCAACACGGCACAGGCACCTACACCCTGCCCAACGGCTATCAGTACAGCGGCCAGTGGGTTGAGGGCGAGATCAGAGGCAAGGGAATCGCCACTTTCCCCAATGGCTCGGTCTATGAAGGCGACTTTGCCAAAGGCAAACCCGAAGGCATCGGCAAAATCACCATGGCCGATGGCGGCACCTATGAAGGCGAATGGCAGGCGGGTACCATCGTTGGACAAGGTGTGGCGATCCACGCCAGTGGCGAGCGGTACGAAGGCGGCTTTCGCGCGGGCAAACGCCACGGCAAGGGCGTGCTCACGACAGCCGCAGGATACGAGTACAAAGGGGATTGGGTAGACGGCCAAGCCACAGGCCAAGCCGTTATCAAAGACGCAGAGGGTGCCATTTATGAAGGCACGGTCGTCAATGGCGCACGCTCTGGTCCCGGCACGCTGACCCATCCCGAAGGCTTCACGCTGGAGGGAACATGGTCAGGCGGTCAGCTGAATGGCAAAGGCAAGATCGTACAAGCCAACGGCGACACTTATGAAGGTGATCTGGTTGAAGGCCGCCGCGAAGGCACGGGCACTTCCACCACTGCTGCGGGCGATGTCTATGTCGGCGCATATCTGAACGACCAACGCCACGGCATCGGAACATTTACGGGTGCAGACGGCTATAAATACGAGGGCGAATGGGCCGAGGGCCGCGCCGAAGGCACAGGCACTGTCACCTATCCTGATGGTTCGGTGCAAACGGGGCAGTTCGTCGATAACCTTGCAGATGGCATTGGCAAAATCACCTACCCCGACGGCTCTACCTATGAGGGCGAATGGGCCGCTGGCGTGATCGAGGGACAGGGCATCGCTACATATCCCAATGGCATGATCTATGAAGGCGGCTTCGTAGATGCCCGCAACGAAGGCGTAGGGACGCTCACCTACGGTGACGGGCGCACCTATGTAGGCGAATGGAAAGCAGGCCTGCGCCACGGTACTGGCACAGCAACCTATCCCGACGGCACCGTGTATGTGGGTGAATTCAAGGATGGTCGCCGCGAAGGCACAGGCACCATCACCATGGCCAGCGGCTTTGTCTATGCAGGCGAATGGGCGGGCGGCGAGATCGAAGGCCAGGGAACCGCGACATACGCCAACGGCGACATCTATGTTGGCATGTTCAAGGATGGCAAACGCCAAGGCGCTGGCACAATGCGCTATGCCACGGGCGAAGAAGCCTCTGGCGACTGGGAAGATGGTGCTTTGGCCACGCCTGTCGCCGAACCACAAGAGGCCCCGTCAGACGGCTGATACCGCCGCTGCTGTGCTGCACTCCGCCTTGTCAAAGCGGGACCAATGCTAGTCCCTTAACGCAAACGCTGCGTCGAATTCCGCACGGCCCTTGGGGGTAAAAGCCACCACGCGGCTGCCCGCTTGCCGCCGCGCCCAGCCGCGCTGCTCGATTTGTGTCAGCATCGCGCGGCCCAGACCGCCTGCCAGATGGATGCGCCGTGCACTCCAGTCCAGACAGCCGCGGCAGACAGGCGCGCGCGCCTTTGACAACGCCGCAAGATCAATACCAAAGTTCGTGACAAAGGCAGCGCCTGCATCGCTCAACGTCACGTCATCATCCGCCTGCAGCAAATGCCCGCGTGCGACCATGGCATCAAACATCGCAATACCCCGCGCGCCCGCCAGATGGTTATAGCACACCCGCGCCTCGCGCAGCGCGCCGTCAGCTGGCCCTGTGCGCGTGCGCAGATGCCCCGTACCTGCCGCAAGGCCCATCAGCGCTTCCAGCACATCCGCCACTTCCGGCCCCGCCAGCGAAACATATTTGTGCCGCCCAGATTTGCGCATCTGCGTCAGCCCGCCTGCTTCCAGCTTGGCCAGATGCGCGCTGGCGGTTTGCACCGTCACACCTGCCTCATGGGCCAACTCTGTCGCGGTCAATGCCTTGCCGCTCATCAGCGCGCTCAGGATATTTGCGCGCGCCGGATCGCCGATCAGGGCCGCAATGCGGGCGATATCTGGACCTTCTTTCATAGTTCGACCGTAGCCGAAGCATTGCCACCGCGCAACGGACTACAAAAGGGCATCACACAAAAGGAAACGCCATGCTTACCTGTATCATCCGCTATCAGATCGACCCCACCAAAAAGGCCCAGTTCCAGCAATATGCGCGCAACTGGGGCCAAGCCATCCCGCGCTGTGGCGCTGATCTGGTGGGCTATTACGCACCCCACGAAGGCTCCTCCACCCTGGCCTACGGCATCTACAACATCCCCTCGCTGGCAGAATACGAATCCTATCGCGCGCGTCTTGCTGCTGATCCGCTGGGCCGCGAGAACTATGAGTTCGCTCAATCCGAAAGGTTTCTCTTGCGCGAGGATCGTACCTTCCTCACCCTCGCCTCCGCCCCCCACGGAGCGCCCGCATGATTGCCGTTATCTTCGAAGTGCTGCCCGACCCCGACCGTAAATCCGATTATCTGGACATGGCCGCCCTCATGCGCCCCTTGGTCGATGAGGTAGACGGTTTCATCTCCGTCGAGCGTTTCCAGAGCTTGACCAACCCCGACAAACTCCTCTCCCTTTCCTTTTTCCGCGATGAAGAGGCGGTGGCCAACTGGCGCCGCCTCACCAAACACCGCAGCGCCCAATCTGCTGGACGCGCAGGTATCTTCACCGACTACCACCTGCGCATCGCCCATGTGATCCGCGATTACGGCATGTTCGACCGCGCGCAAGCACCAACAGACAGCAAGGACCGCCACGGCTGATGCAGGCAAGGCCCGCGCGCGCCCTAACCTGCATCGCCATACTCCAGCCAGGCACGCTCTTCGTCGGACAGATACCCCTCCATCAGGTAGTCATAGGCGCTGAGGTCTTCCTCGCTCAGGGTGCCGATCCATTTTCCGCTGCTTCCGCTTTGGAAAAAATCGGTGTCCGAGCGCATGAACCCCTTGCCGCCCGAAGGTGCAAACCGTGTGGCATTGGCGCGCATGTTGTCGAATGTCGCCGCCTGCACCAGTTGCGCCATTACGTGCGGCGGATGGTCCACACCCAACAAGGCTGCAACCCGCGCAAAAGTGCCTGCCAGATCGCGGGTCATATCGGCGTAATGAAACAGCGATACATTTGGGCGGTCCGCGACAGCACTGGCCGCTTTGTAATGCCGCACGATATGCGCCAACGGCATGGCATCGCCATCAAACCCCTCTGGCCCGCCATCCAGAAACCGGCGAAATGTGATGCCATCTGTGTCATCCTCGGGATACCAGCCATCAAAAAACGTGATCGGAATATTCCGGATATGGCTGCGGTACGAAAAATGCGCATCAAGAGGGTGGCGAAACACGCAGATATACTGCCCGCGATCCGCCAGGGGCAGCCCGTCCATTGGTGTGTGGCTTTTCATACTGCGCCGATGCGTCATCGCCTCCAGCCGCTCCGCGACCTCGGACATCTCGCGAAAGCGGATATCGACCCACGGCATACGAACCGACAGTTCCGTCTCGACGTCAGGATCACCCGACAACAGCAGCGCAACGATGGTTTGCATCCATGTGGTTCCACACTTTGGTGGTGTGACCACAATCACATCGTCACGGCGGATGTTCACCATGTCCCATCGCCTGTTGTCCGTTAGCGGACCAAGGTACAGCTTTCGGTCAGTCATGTCGGGCCTCCCTCATCACTGCGGCCACCATACAAAAGGCGGAGCAAGACGTTCTAGCAACACCAAAGCGGCCCGATGCTGCGGTGCAGCCCCTAGCCATAGGGGTTCTTCGGCCCGCGGTCCTCACTCAACGACCCCTGCGACCGCTCGACAATCATAACGGATGCATCCGCCAGATGCTCCCGCTCAATCGCTTTGTCCCCGCGCGCCACGCGCAGCTTATGCGCCTCCAGCATCACTTCGGCATGGCTGCTGCCGCGCGGCGGGATGAACGTATAGCACGCCAGTTCGATCAACAGGCCCAACGGGTCTTTGAAATAGATCGAGTGCATAAAGCCGCGATCTTTGACACCCGAATTTCCGATGCCCCGCGCTTCCAGCCGTGCCAGCACTTGGTCAAACATCGCACGGTCCACCTCGAACGCCACATGATGCACACAGCCTGCGTCCATGGGCGTGCGGCTATGCACACGCTTGCGCGCCTCGTTTGTGAAAATCGTAATCAAGCGCCCGTCACCGGGATCGAAATACAGATGCCCCTCGTCAGGATCATCCAGATTGGGCTGGTCAAACAGAAAAGGCATACCCAGCACCCCTTCCCAGAAATCAATGCTGGTCTGGCGGTCCGCACCCATCATCGTGATATGATGCACACCAAGTGTTTGTATCTTCTTCATTTTCCAACCTCTTCCTATTAGCGGTACCAATTACCCTGCCAGCGCCCCGAATGCTGCGGCGCAATCATGCCGAATGTGCGTGAACGGCCCTTTAATCCAACGCCACACCCCCCTATAAGGGCGCAGCTTGCACTTGCCAGAGTCGCGGGCATAGACGTATTTTGCAAGGTGCTGCCCCACATGAACATCTTTGGTAACCTCCGCGGCCTGTTCTCGTCAGATATGGCGATCGATCTGGGCACCGCCAACACGCTGGTCTACGTCAAAGGCAAAGGCATCATCCTGAGCGAGCCTTCGGTCGTGGCCTATCACGTCAAGGACGGCGTGAAAAAAGTGCTGGCCGTGGGCGAGGATGCCAAGCTGATGCTGGGCCGCACACCGGGCAGCATCGAAGCGATCCGCCCCATGCGCGAAGGTGTCATTGCCGACTTTGACACCGCCGAAGAGATGATCAAACACTTCATCCGCAAGGTCCACAAACGCTCGACCTTTTCCAAACCCAAGATCATCGTTTGTGTGCCCCACGGTGCGACCCCCGTTGAAAAACGCGCAATCCGCCAGTCGGTGCTGAGTGCGGGCGCACGCCGCGCTGGCCTAATCGCGGAGCCTATCGCAGCGGCCATCGGTGCGGGCATGCCCATCACCGACCCCACAGGCAACATGGTTGTAGACATCGGCGGCGGTACCACGGAAGTCGCTGTGCTGTCGCTCGGCGATATCGTCTACGCGCGTTCGGTCCGTGTCGGTGGTGACCGTATGGACGAGGCGATCATCAGCTACCTGCGCCGCCAGCAAAACCTGCTGGTGGGTGAAACTACGGCGGAGCGCATCAAGACTTCTATCGGCACCGCGCGTATGCCCGACGACGGGCGCGGCACCTCAATGCAAATTCGTGGACGCGATCTGCTGAACGGCGTTCCGAAAGAGATCGAAGTGACCCAAGCGCAAATTGCCGAAGCCCTTGCCGAGCCTGTACAGCAAATCTGTGAGGCCGTGATGACCGCGCTGGAAACAACGCCACCAGATCTTGCCGCCGATATCGTAGACCGTGGCGTGATGCTGACGGGCGGTGGTGCGCTGCTGGGCGATCTTGATCTGGCGCTGCGTGAACAGACGGGTCTTGCGATCTCGGTTGCGGATGAGCCGCTCAATTGTGTGGCCCTCGGAACTGGCAAAGCCCTTGAGTATGAAAAGCAGTTGCGTCACGCTATCGACTACGACAGCTAACCGCGCCACAGGGGCGCTCTGCTAGGAAGGCCTCACGCCGGCATGGCCAGAGACAAGTACAACTCGAACGACTATACAGGCCCGCTGCGGCGGCTGCTTACCGCTGTTCTGGTGCTTATTCTCGCCGCAGTCTTTATCCTCTGGCGCATCGACAGCCCGCGGGTTGAGCGTTTCCGCGCCCAAGTCACAGACAGTCTTGTGCCAAACCTTGATTGGGCGATGGCACCCGTAACAGGGGCGGTCAACCTGCTGCGCGATTTCCAGAGCTACCAGCGCCTGTCCGAACAAAACGCAGAACTGCGCAGCGAACTGCGCCGCATGCAAACATGGAAAGAGGCCGCCCTGCAGCTAGAGCAGGAAAACGCCCGCCTGCTCGACCTCAACAAGGTGCGCCTTGATCCACGCCTTACCTATGTGACGGGTGTCGTGATGGCCGACAGCGGTTCGCCCTTCCGCCAGTCGGTGTTGCTGAATGTCGGCGCACGCGACGGTTTGGTTGAAGGCTGGGCCACCATGGACGGCATCGGCCTTGTGGGTCGCATCTCGGGTGTCGGCGAAAATACGGCCCGCGTGATCCTTCTCACCGATGCCAGCAGCCGTATTCCTTCTGTGATCCAGCCGTCAGGCCAACGCGCCATTGTCGCTGGCGATAACTCTGCCGCGCCGCCGATTGATTTTCTCGAAAACCCCGATCTTGTCCGCCCCGGTGATCGTGTCATCAGCTCGGGCGATGGTGGTGTGTTTCCCGCCGGCCTGCTGATCGGGCAGATCGCCGCCGATCCTGGCGGCCGCTTGCGCGTGCGTCTGGCCGCCGATTTCGAGCGGCTGGAGTTCCTGCGTGTGCTGCGCCATCACGGCACTACCGCGCTGGTTGATCGCCCTTCTGTCATTACCACAGGAGAACCCGCAGCATCGGCCAATCCTGTTGCAGCGGCGGGTCCTGCCGCTGCGTCCGAGTAACCGGCGATGGACGAGCTTTCTCCAGCCCGACTGTGGCTCATGCGTGCACTGTTCACCGCCCTTGCCCTGCTGATCGTATTCTTTCACCTGCTCCCGATTGATACCCAGCCCGTCAGCCTGTTCGCGCCCGAACTCTCCCCCCCGCTGGCCAACATTGATCCCGCCGAGGCGCGTCTGCGCGCCTTGCTGGATCAAGGCACCCAGCGCATTTTGATCGGACCCGACCTGCTGATCGCTTTTGCCTTTGCGTGGTCCCTGCGGCGTCCCGAATATGTGCCGACACTGCTGCTGGCGCTTATATTTCTGCTGGCTGACCTTTTGCTGCAACGCCCTCCCGGTCTGTGGGCGCTGCTGGCCCTGCTGGCCTGTGAAAATCTCAAAGGCCGCAGCCGCACCCTGCGCGACGCTACCTTCGGGGCCGAATGGGTCGCTGTGGCGGTATTGCTGACAGGTATTTTGCTGACCAACAGGATTGTGCTATCTCTTTTGCTGATACCGCCCCCACAACTCAGGCTCAGCCTGCTTGAACTGGGGGTTACGATACTGATCTACCCCGCCGTGGTGCTTGTCACCCGTTCGCTGATGGGCGTGCGCCGCGCAGCACCCGGGGAACTCGACAGCCTTGGTGGGCGGTCATGACCAAGATATTGAGGCAGATAGCATGAGACGTTCGCGCGCCGAAACAGATGCAAGCCACATGAAACTTAGCCGCCGCGCTGCCCTATTGGGCGGTGCGCAGCTATTGTTTATGGGCGGTCTGGCTGCACGTATGCGGTATTTGCAGGTCGATCAGGCCGATCAATTTCGCCTGCTGGCCGAAGAAAACCGCATCAACATCCGCCTGATTCCTCCGAAACGCGGCGAGATTTTCGACCGCAACGGCATACAGCTGGCCCAGAACGTACCCAGCTACCGCATTGTGATGGTCCGTGAAGATGCCGGCAATATGGAGGACGTGCTCAACCGTCTTGCAACTCTCATCAATCTGACACCGGAAGAAACCGAAAACGCCCTGCGTGAACTGAAACGCTCTGCCCCTTTTCTCCCCGTTACCATCGCCGAGGATGTAAGCTGGGACGCCGTGAGCGCTGTATCGGTAAACGCGCCCGCACTCCCCGGTGTCTCGCCCGAGGTCGGCAGCACACGCGTCTATCCACGCGGTTCGGATTTTGCGCATGTGGTCGGTCGCGTAGGCCGCGTCAGCCAAAAAGACCTTGATGCACTGGAAGATCCCGATGCCGTGCTGCGCATCCCGCGCTTCCAGATCGGCAAGATCAACGTCGAGGCCCGCGAGGAGAACGCCCTGCGCGGGGTTGCAGGAACCAAACAGGTCGAGGTCAACGCCACAGGCCGCGTCATGCGCGAGCTGGACCGCCGCGAAGGCCAGTCAGGCGCCGATCTACAACTAACCATCGACGCAAAACTGCAAAACTACGTGCAAGCGCGTCTGCAGGGCGAAAGTGCCGCCGTGGTGATCATTGATTGCGAAAAGGGCGATATCCTCGCTAACTCTTCTGCACCCTCTTATGATCCGAACCTCTTTATCGGCGGTATCTCGTCCAAGGATTACGACCCGCTGCTGACGGATAAATACCGCCCGTTGGTCAACAAAACAGTACAGGGTGCCTATCCTCCCGGCTCCACCTTCAAAATGATGACAGCCATGGCCGCGATCGAGGCAGGCATCATCGGCCCGGACGAGACCGTCTATTGCCCCGGCCACCTAGAGGTCGGCGGGCGGCGCTTTCACTGCTGGAAACGCTCGGGCCATGGCTGGGTCGATCTGGAAACATCGCTCAAACGGTCTTGCGATGTTTATTACTACGATCTGGCGCTCAAAGTCGGGATCGAAAAGATCACCGCGATGTCCAACCGTTTTGGCCTCGGTATCAAACATGATCTCTCGCTCAGCTCTGTCAATTCGGGGCTGACACCGACTAAAGACTGGAAGCTGCGCCAGCGCGGCGAGGAATGGGTGATCGGTGATACCGTAAACGCCTCTATCGGTCAGGGTTTTATGCTGGCCTCGCCCATGCAACTGGCTGTGATGACAGCGCGCCTTGCCACAGGGCGCGAGGTCACACCGCGCCTTGTCAAATCCATCAACGGGATCGAAGAACCGATCAAGGGCAACACCCCGCTGGAGATGAAGGAAAACAACCTGCGCAAAATGCGCAAATCCATGTATTCGGTCGTCAACGACAGGCGCGGCACCGCCTACCGCAGCCGCATCATCGCCGACGGGATGCGCATGGCGGGCAAAACAGGCACCAGTCAGGTACGCTCCGCCGTGGTCAACAACAGCGAAGTCCCGTGGGAGCAGCGCGACCATGCTCTGTTCGTCGCCTATGCCCCCTATGACAATCCGCGCTATGCCTGCGCAGTACTGGTGGAACATGGCGGCGGCGGCTCTACCGCTGCGGCCCCCATCGCACGCGATGTCATGCTACAGGCACTCTATGAAGGCGAACCACCACTAGAGGCCTATCCAACCGCCGACCGTGGCCGCATCAAGACCCAACAGCGCAAGCTGCGCGATGTACAGCCCGAGGCGCGGATCAAAAAGGGCAAGGATCAGGCATGAGCTATCTTGAATATACCGTCAAATCGGTCCCGACCGGTCTGCGCAAGATACTGTTTCTGAACTGGCCCCTGCTGCTGCTGCTCTGCGCTGTCGCTGGCACGGGGTTTCTCATGCTCTATTCCGTCGCAGGCGGTGGGTACAACCCGTGGGCCGCACCGCAGATGGAGCGTTTCGCCCTCGGGCTCGCCCTCATGGTGGCAGTCGGCATGGTGCCCATCTGGATGTGGCGCAACCTTGCGGGGCTGGCCTACGGCATTTCTGTCATGCTCCTCATCGGGGTTGAGTTCTTCGGCTCTGTCGGGATGGGTGCGCAGCGGTGGATTGATCTGGGCTTCGTGCGCCTGCAACCCTCCGAGCTGACCAAGATCACCCTCGTGATGTTCCTTGCAGCCTATTACGACTGGCTGCCAACCAAGAAAACCTCCCATCCGCTCTGGGTGCTACTGCCTGTCCTCATTATCATCGTGCCGACCGCGCTGGTGCTGCGCCAGCCCGACCTTGGCACAGCAATCCTGCTGATGGCCGCAGGGGGCGGCCTGATGTTTTTGGCAGGGGTGCATTGGGCCTATTTCGCCACCGTTATCGCAGCGGCAATCGGGCTTGTCACAGCCGTGTTCCAGTCGCGCGGCACGGGTTGGCAAATGCTAAAAGACTATCAGTTCCGCCGCATTGATACCTTTCTGGACCCCAGCTCCGATCCGCTGGGCGCGGGCTATCACATTACCCAGTCCAAAATTGCGCTGGGGTCCGGCGGCTGGACAGGGCGCGGCTTTATGCAAGGCACCCAGTCACGGCTGAACTTTCTGCCTGAAAAACATACCGACTTCATCTTCACCACTCTGGCCGAAGAGTTCGGCTTTATTGGCGGTATCTCCCTGCTGGCACTCTATGCGCTGATCATCATTTTCTGCGTCGTCTCGGCCATCCTCAACAAAGACCGCTTCGCCTCCCTGCTCACCCTCGGTATTGCGCTGAACTTCTTTTTGTTCTTTGCCGTCAACATGTCGATGGTCATGGGGTTAGCCCCTGTGGTGGGCGTCCCGCTGCCGCTGGTCAGCTACGGAGGCTCGGCGATGCTGGTGCTCATGCTCGCGTTCGGGCTTGTCCAATCAGCCCATGTGCATCGGCCCCGCTAGGGGGGCTTTGCACTGCGCTCGACCCTGCGCTATGCCTGAGGCATATTCCATGATCCAAGGCCGCGCCCCATGTCCATATTCCACTTTGCCTTCAACGTAACCGACCTTGATGCAACCCGCGCATTCTATGGCGGGCTACTGGGCTGCACCGAAGGGCGCAGCACCGACACATGGGTCGATTTCGACTTTTTCGGCCACCAGTTGTCATGCCATCTGGGCACACCCATGGCCGTGGCCGCGACAGGTCTGGTCGGCGATCACAAAGTGCCTATGCCCCACTTCGGCATCGTGCTTCCCTTCGACCAATGGCGCACGCTGGCCGATCACCTGACAGCGCAAGGCGTTGATTTCATCCTCGCCCCCCAGACCCGTTTCAAAGGCGAACCGGGCGAGCAATCGACGATGTTCTTTACCGACCCTTCGGGCAATCCCGTCGAGGTCAAAGGCCTTGCCGACATGGCAGGAGCCTTTGCGACATGATCAACGTCCTTTTTGCCGCCCATCCATCGCGCTGGGACATCTACGAAAAGCCCCTGCGCGATGCCCTGATCCGCGCAGGTATTCCCGCCAATCTGGCGCAGGATATCGCGCCCGCTGATGTTGATTATATCGTCTATGCTCCCAACAGCGACCTACAGAATTTCACCCCCTACTCCCGTGCCAAGGCCGTGCTGAACCTCTGGGCAGGGGTCGAGCAGATCACAGGTAATAAGACGCTGAAAATCCCGCTTGCCCGTATGGTCGACCCGGGTTTGACAACGGGCATGGTGGAATGGGTCACAGGGCATGTGATGCGTTATCACCTCGGTATGGACCGCCATATCGTGAACCCCAATCATGTTTGGAAGCCCCACACGCCCCCCCTCGCGGCCGAGCGCACTGTCGTGATCCTCGGCCTCGGCGCGCTTGGCACAGCTTGCTCACAAATGCTGCTCAAACTCGGCTTTTCCGTCACAGGCTGGTCTCGCAGCCCCAAAGAAGTAGCGGGTGTCACTTGCCTGCATGGTGAGAACGGGCTGCGCCGTGCGCTGGCACAGGCGGAAATCGCCGTCACCCTGCTGCCCGACACCGCCGCCACAACCAATCTTATTAACGCGCAAACGCTGGCCCAGATGCCCCGCGGCGCGTTCCTCATCAACCCTGGCCGTGGCCCGCTGATCGACGATGCCGCCCTTCTCGCGGCACTCGACCGCGGCCAGATTGCCCACGCCACGCTGGATGTCTTCCGGACCGAGCCGCTGCCCAAGGATGATCCCTATTGGGCGCACCCCTCCGTGACCGTCACCCCCCATATCGCCGCAGAGACCCGCGCCAAAACCGCAAGCGAAACGATAGCGGAAAACATCCGCCGCGGTGAGGCGGGCGAGCCGTTCATCAATCTGGTAGACCGCGAATTAGGCTACTAGGCCGCGCCCCTTAAGCAACGCCTCAACTCCGGGCAAACGCCCGCGAAAGGCGATGTACAGCTCTGCTGCATCGCGGCTGCCGCCCGTAGACAGGATGTTCTCCTCCAACGCGCGCGCACGCTCGGGGTCAAACGCGCCGCCTGCCTCCTCAAAGGCTTCAAACGCGTCTGCGTCCATCACCTCGGACCACATATAGCTGTAGTAGCCGCTGGAATATCCGTCACCCGCAAAGACATGGGCGAACTGCGGCGTGGCGTGGCGCATGGTGATCGCCTGCGGCATCCCGATGCTTTCCAAAACCTCGGCCTGTTTTGCCATCACATCCGCTGGCGGCGTGCCCTCGTGAAACGCCAGATCTACCAGCGCCGAGGCGACATATTCCACCGTGGCAAACCCCATATCAAAGGTCGCGGCCCCCAGCACTTTGTCCAGCATCTCGCGCGGCATCGGCTCGCCTGTGGTGGCGTGGGTCGCAAACTCTCCCAATACCTCCGGCACGTCCAGCCAATGTTCGTACAGCTGGCTTGGCAGCTCGACAAAATCGCGCGCCACAGAGGTGCCCGAAATACTCTCATAGGTCACATCCGACAGCATCTGGTGCAGCGCATGGCCAAACTCATGAAACAAGGTGCGTGCATCATCATATGACAGCAGCGCCGGATCACCCTTGGCGAAATTGCACACATTTATCACCACAGGCGATTGCACCTTGGGGAATTTTGCCTGCCCCCGCATGGCCGAACACCACGCGCCCGAGCGTTTGGACCCCCGCGCGAAATAATCACCGATAAACACCGCCACATGCTGGCCGTCCCGCGTCACTTCCCATGCGCGGCAATCGGGATGGTACAGCGGCACGTCCAGCGGTTTGAACTCCAGCCCGAACAGGCGTGTCGCGCAAGAGAATGACGCCTCGATCATACGGTCCAACTGGAAATACGGCTTTAGCGCGGCCTCATCCAGATCATGCTCAACCGCGCGACGCTTTTCCGCGTAATAGCGCCAGTCCCACGGGGCCAGATCACCGTTCACACCATCGGCGTGCATCATTTTTGTCAGCACTTCTGCATCCGCATTGGCTTGCGCCTTTGCAGGCTCCCACACCTGCATCAGCAGGTCGCGCACGGCGGCTGGCTCTTTGGCCATCTCAGTCTCAAGCTTATAATCGGCAAAGCTGTCATAGCCCAACAGCGCGGCGCGCTCTTTGCGCAGCGCCAGCGTTTCGGCAGCAATTGCACGGTTGTCCGTCTCGCCCCCGTTTGCGCCCCGCGCTTCCCACGCCTTGAAGGCAATCTCGCGCAGGTCACGGCGCGGGCTGAATTGCAGGAATGGGGTGATAAGCGAGCGTGACAGCGTCACAACAGGGCCGCCTGCCTCTTTCTCCTCGCCTGCAGCGCGCGCCGCATCCATCACAAAATCGGGCAATCCGTCCAGATCGCCCTCGTCCAGCTTCATGAACCAGCTGCGCTCATCCGCCAGCAGGTTTTGCGTGAACTGCGTTCCCAGCACAGCCAAACGGCTTTTGATCTCTTTCATCCGCACTTCGGCGTCGCCTGTCAGCGCCACACCTGCGCGCACAAACCCGCGATGCTCCAGCATCAGCACGCGCTCTTGCTCGGGCGTCAGGTCCAGCGTATCCCGTGCGTTCCAAACTGCATCATAGCGCGCATAAAGCGCCTTGTTTGATGATATCTCGGCAAAATGCGCCGACAGCATGGGCGAAAAATCGCGCTGCAACGCCTCGCGCGCAGGGTTGCTGTCTGCCCCGGCCACGGTAAAGAACACGCCCAAGACCTGATCCAGCCACTGTCCCGTTTTCGCTGCCGCCTCGATAGTATTGGCAAAGGTCGCAGGCTCGGGATTGTTGGCAATCGCCTCCATCTCGACCTTATGCGCGGCCAAAGCCTCCTCCAGCGCGGGGGCAAAATCATCATCGGTAATCGCGTCAAAGGGCGCGATACCAAAGGGGGTCTTCCAGTCTTGCAGCAGCGGGTTCATAGCGTCTTCTCCTTTGCGCTTCAGACTAGGCGCGCGGTGGCAGGGATACAATTCTCAGGGGCGCGCAGCAGCACAAACAGGGCAATCCGCGCGCGGGGTTACTTTGATGCTACGGCTCTCACCATAAAGACCGTCATAAATCACCATCTGGCCGCGCAGCACAGTGCCTGCGCCGGTGATGATCTTGACCGCTTCCATTGCCATCATCGCCCCCACCACACCGGGTAAGGGGCCAATAACCCCCGCCTCGGCACAACTGGGCGCCAGATGGGGTGCAGGGGCGGCAGGGAAAATACACTGATAGCAAGGCGCGCCATGCGCAGGGTCAAAGACACTCAGCTGCCCTTCCCACTGGCTCAACGCGCCACTCACCAGCGGCACAGCAGCCGCGACACAGGTTGCATTGACCAGATAGCGCGTGTCAAAATTATCTGTGCCGTCCAGCACCAGATCATATTCCGCAATCAATTCGGGCGCGATGCTATCGTCCAGCCGACGGTTATAGGGACGCACCTGAACAAACGGGTTTTGCGCGCTCATCTCCATCTGGGCCGAGAACACCTTGGGCATCCCGATTGAGGCGTCTTTATGAATGATCTGCCGTTGAAGGTTTGTGTTCTCGACCACATCATCGTCGATCACACCAATGGTGCCAACGCCTGTTGCAGCCAGATATTGAAGCACAGGCGCGCCCAGCCCGCCCGCGCCGATCACCAGTACCTTGGCATCCCGCAACGCTTTCTGCCCCGCACCACCCACTTCGCGCAGCGCGATATGGCGCGCATAGCGGTTCAGCTCAACGTCCGAAAATTTGCCTTGGCGTGCTGGCGCTTGGGCCGGTTTTTCATCGTCAACGCCTGTCTGTGCACGCAGCCGACCAATGACACGTGAATAGGCTGCAATCACGGCGCCCACACCCGCCACAATCAGCCAGAGCGCGGCACTGCCCCCCGTCGCCTGCCGCAACGGATGGCCGTCAACCAGAACCAACTGCACACCAATCGCCAACACCAGCAGAAGGCCGATCATGGTCCACCGCGCCGAACGCGGCGTGCGCATCACAGCGCCTAGGCCCCATATGAGGCCTGCAAGAATTACAACAAGCACAAATTCACTCCGTTCCGGTGGAGCCAAAGCCGCCAGCGCCGCGCGCCGTGCTTTCCAATGCGTCCACGCTGTGGAACCTAGCTTGCACAACGGGCGCGACCACCATTTGCGCGATCCGCATCCCGTGCTCGATCACAAAAGGCGCACCGCCAGCATTCATCACAATCACGCCCAGCGGGCCGCGATAGTCCGCATCAATCGTGCCGGGACTGTTGGGCAGCGTTATCCCGTGTTTAAGCGCCAGCCCCGAACGCGGCCTGATCTGCACCTCGAATCCTTCGGGAATGGCGAGCCGCAGACCCGTCGGGATCAACGCACGCGCGCCCACCGCCAAGGTCACGGCCACACGGTCAGCGAAATTCGCCCGCAGATCAGCCCCCGCTGCGCCCGCTGTCTCGTATCGCGGCAGGCCCAGCGTGCTATCGGCCTCCGCCTCCCACATCATCCGAATGTCAACGCCGCTCATGTGGTGATCGCATCCGCGATCCGTGCGGCCAGCTGCTGCGCCACAGCGTCTTTGGACATGCGCGGCCATTCTTCGGCCCCCGCATCACTGATCAGCGTCACCGCGTTCTCGATGCCTCCCATGATCCCCGTTTCGGGTGAAACATCGTTGGCCACGATCCAGTCGCAGCCCTTTCGCAGCCGCTTGGCCGTGGCGTTCTCGATCACATCATTTGTCTCGGCGGCGAATCCCACAACCAGTGCAGGCCGTCCCTCGGCCATTGCACTGACCCCGCGCAGAATGTCTGGATTTTCGGCAAACTCCAGCACGGGCAACCCGTCCTTGGTCTTTTTCAATTTGCGGTCAGAGGCAGAACTGACGCGCCAGTCGGCAACAGCCGCCGCAAACACCGCTGCATCTGCGGGCAAGGCCGCCTCTACCGCTGCCTTCATCTGCTGCGCTGTCTGCACGGCAATAACTTCGACACCGTCAGGGGGCGCGACATCGGCTGGCCCCGTTACAAATACCACATGCGCACCCAATGCCGTCAACGCACGCGCCAGCGCCGTGCCTTGCGCCCCTGACGACCGGTTGGCGATATAGCGTACAGGGTCAATCGGCTCATGTGTAGGGCCAGAGGTGACAAGGATACGGCGGCCTTTCAACGGCCCGTCGGTCAGGGCGGCCTCGACGGCGGCGACAATCTCCAGCGGCTCCGCCATTCGGCCCGGACCATGCTCGCCGCAGGCCATATCGCCATTGTTCGGGCCAACCACCGCGATACCGTCACTGCGCAGCGTTGCCAGATTGCGCTGGGTCGCGGCATGTTCCCACATACGCACATTCATCGCAGGCACGATCATCACGGGCGTATCCGTGGCCAACAGCAGGGTCGAGGCGAGATCATTGGCCAACCCGCCCGCCATCTTGGCCATCAGATCAGCGGTGGCAGGGGCGACAACCACCAAATCGGCCACACGGCTCAGCTGAATATGACCCATCTCTGCCTCGTCATCCAGATCAAACAGATCGCGGTGCACCTTGCGCCCCGCCAGCGCCGAGACAGACAAAGGGGTGACAAATTCCTCACCCGCGCGGGTCAAAACAGGGGTCACTACCGCGCCGCGCTCGCGCAGGCGGCGCATCAGGTCCAGCGATTTAAACGCCGCAATGCCACCACCGATAATCAGCAGGATATGTTTGCCACCTAGCATATTGCGCCCCTTGGTCCGCCACTTCGGCCCTCAACATAGGCGGCAGGTCTGCCCAGCGCCAGACCCTACTGGGTAAAGGCCGCACAAGGATCGCCGCGCACAGGCGCGGGCGCATCCAACGTAAGCGAGAACGCACCCCCCACCGCGCCACCGTCTTCGCCCTGCGCCAGCGCAAAGACAGGCACATCAGGCGCGGCATGGGCCAAAAGCGCAGGCATGCCCCAATCGGCCCGCGCATGTCCGTTACCAGTGATCACAACCACGGGCCCGCCTGTATGGTCCAATGCACGCAGGGCCGCGTCTGCCAAGGCCGCATCACGGATACGCTGCGCATTCACCATCACCGGCAACATCTCTTCGGGCAAGGCGTCGCAATGTGCTTGTGCTTGCAACTCCTCCCGCGCCAATTGCTCCTCAGGGTCCGCGGGCTGGTCCAGCCCGAATTTGGCAGCCAGCGGATGCGTGGCAAGCGGCGTCTCCAACTGCGCCCGCAACGCAGGGCGCGGCACGCCAGCGCCATAGATCACCGCATCACGCGCTGCGTCAAATATGGGAAAGTACATCGCGAACGCCGGCCACGATGTCTCGCTCCACCCTGTCGCGGCATCCAGTCCATCCTGCGTTTCCCAAGGGCCATTTGCCGCCACCGCCTGCCGTTCTGTCAGCATCTCGAACACCAACGCCTTAGGCTCAAGTGCGGCCACCCACGCCGCCTGACGCGCATGGTGATCAGGGTTGTCGTGCTGCTCTCCCAAAACAACGATCTGCGCGTCAAACGCGGCCTGCGGTATCTCAGCCGCCGCTCCTGACGCAAAAAGCGCGACCCATAGGGCCGCGCCTGCACTCACTACATTGGAGGGTACTGGTATCATGTGAGAAAATGAAACACTTCCTGCGATTGCATTTCAAGGGATTTCCGCATTTTCTGAAATGCGGCGGCTTCCAGCTGACGCACACGCTCCTTGCTCAGGCTCAACTCTTGGCCAAGGCTTTCCAGCGTGCGGGGCGCATCGCGCAGTTTGCGCTCGCGCACAATGAACTGCTCCCGCTCGTTCAGGGCCGACATCGCCGACAACAGCCACTCACGCAACTGCTGGGTATCATGGCTATGCTCCACCTGTTCGGCGGCCTGCGCGCTGTCATCTTCCAGCGCATCAATCCACTCCCGCCCCTCGTCCTCTGACGACTGCGTAGCATTCAGCGAATAATCCGAGCCGGACAGACGCCCCTCCATCATCTCCACATCATGCAACGGCACACCGATCTCGGTGCTTATCATCTGCAACAGCTGGTGCTTGTCCAGCGTCTCTCCTGCGGATGCAGCCTCACGCTCCAGACGCGCCTGAACGCGGCGCATGTTGAAAAACAGTGATTTCTGGGAAGAGGTTGAACCCGTGCGCACCATCGACCAGTTGCGCATGACATGGTCCTGAATA
The DNA here is from genome assembly GCF_947502895.1 of uncultured Sulfitobacter sp. Classification (GTDB taxonomy): domain Bacteria; phylum Pseudomonadota; class Alphaproteobacteria; order Rhodobacterales; family Rhodobacteraceae; genus Sulfitobacter. The sequence continues at coordinate 83,622 of NZ_CANNBM010000006.1, read as the reverse complement.
GAGGCTTTGATCCACCAGACCGCATAGGTCGAGAAACGCACCCCACGGTCAGGATCGAACTTGTCCGCAGCCTTCATCAGCCCCAGACCCGCTTCCTGAATGAGATCATTCATCGGCGCTCCGTACCGCTTGAACTTTGACGCCATAGAAATCGCCAAACGCATGTATGCGGTGATCAAGCGGTGCAAAGATTCTTCGCACCGGTCATCCCGCCATGCGTAGGCCAGTCTCAATTCTGTTTCAGCATCCAGCAGCTCCGCTTTCATCGCAGTGCGTGTGAGTGAAAAGTCCTGCGCAGTTCCAATCGCCATCTGTTCCGTCTCCCTGGGTGAAATGGTCACCTTGTGGTGACGCTTTGTTATAGATACGCATGAAAGTGCATATCGGTTCACAAAAGGTTACGAAAAATGTTGCCCAAAGGGACATTCATTCTAGGCGGCGCCGCTTCAGGCAAATCCGAGTGGGCCGAAAATCTTATATTATCCAGCGGCTTGAATTGCACCTACCTCGCCACAGGTCGTGCATTGGATGATGAAACTATTTTGCGGGTTAAAGTGCATAAATCGCGCCGCGACGCACGCTGGTCAACGATAGAGGAGCCGTTGGATCTCACCGCCCCGCTTGCCAGCCTGAGCGCGGACACCCCCGCATTGATCGACTGCGCCACCATGTGGCTCAGCAACCAGATGATGGCAGAGGCCGATCTGGATCGTGCCACCGAAACACTGCTGGCCGCCCTGCGCGGCTGTACCGCCCCTTGGGTGATCGTCAGCAACGAGGTCGGCCATGGCATCGTCCCTGAAAACGCACTGGCACGTAAATTCCGCGAGGCACAGGGCAGGCTCAACATCGCATTGGCCCGCGAGGCCGATCTGGCCGTGATGATCGTCGCTGGCCTGCCCCAAGTCCTGAAAGGAACACTCCCATGACCACTTGGCATTGGGTCCGCCACGGACCAACCCATGAAAAGACCTTTGTAGGCTGGCGCGATGTGCCTGCCGACCTTTCGGATACAGCACTGATCAACCGCGTCCGCGCGCACCTGCCCGAAGACGCGGTACTGGTATCTTCCGATCTCATCCGCTCGGTCCATACGGCAGACGTGCTGCACACCGCAGGCCATACCCGCCTCCCCCATGAGGTCGATCTACGCGAGATGGACTTCGGCGTCTGGGACGGTATGCACTTTGAGGCTGTCGCCGCACGCGACCCCGACCTCAGCCGCGCGTTCTGGGAAAAGCCGGGTGACGTTCAGGCCCCTGATGGCGAAAGCTGGAATCAGACCCGCGCCCGCGTTGACGCCGTAGTGGACCGTTTGAACGAGACGCATTCAGGCGGCCATATCATCGCCGTGGCACATTTTGGTGTGATCCTGACCCAAGTGCAGCGCGCCCTTGGCGTGTCCCCCTATCAGGCCATGGCCCACAAGATCGACAATATCTCGGTCACAACCCTGCACCACAAAGGCAACGATGCATGGGAAGCGCATGCGATCAATCACCTCCCGTGATGGGGCTACACACAGAATGGAATTTGCACGCCTGCGTTGATGCCCCTAATGTCCAAACCCATGGAATATGATCTCTTTATCGGTGACCGCACGTTTTCAAGCTGGTCTTTGCGCGGCTGGCTTATGCTGCATAAATTCAACCTGCCTTTCCGCACCCATATGATCGGCCTCTATGGCGGAACAATGGCGCAGGATATGGCCCCGCTGGCCCCCGCCCGTCTGGTCCCTGCCCTGCGCACACCCGAAGGGGACGTGGTCGGCGAAAGCCTCGCCATTGCCGAGACACTGGCCGAGCGGCACCCCCAATCCACGCTCTGGCCCGCAGATCCGGCTGCCCGCATCCGCGCGCGCTGGCTCTGTGCGGAAATGACCACCAGCTTTGGGGCGTTGCGCGGCGATTGCCCGATGCAACTGGCCCATATAGACGCTGATTTCTCGCCTTCCGATGCCGTTCTGGCAGACCTTGCGCGCATAGAAACACTGTGGGCCTATGCTCGTGAAAAAGCCACCGAAGGGCCGTGGCTGTTTGGTGCCTATTCACTGGCCGACGCGTTCTATGCCCCCGTGTGCGCCCGCATCACAGGTTACGCCCTACCCGTATCCGAGACCGCAGCGGCATACTGCGCAACCACTCTGGGCGATCCCGCCTTTCAGCAGTGGCGCGCCGAAGGACTGCGCACCACTTACGATCCCTTCCCCTACCCACCCAAAGGCCGAACAGAGCCTTGGCCCGTCTGAATTTTCCACTCCCTGACAGCGCATCCGTTAACCTTTCTTAAACTCTCCCCCCGTACCGTTAACCCGTTGGTAAGGATGGGGTTGTGGCATGGTCGCACGCGCGTATAGCGTTGCATTTCAGGGGGTTGAGGCGCGCATCGTTGAGGTGCAATGCGCCGTCACGCCTGGTTTGCCCGCATTTTCAGTGGTCGGCCTGCCGGACAAGGCCGTGTCCGAGGCGCGGGACCGCGTTCGCACCGCTCTCACCTCCATGGCAATCGCGCTGCCGTCCAAACGCATCACCATCAACCTGTCGCCCGCCGACCTGCCCAAAGAGGGCAGCCATTTTGACCTGCCCATCGCGCTGGCCCTGCTGGCAGCCCTCGATATCTTGCCAAAGGACGTGATTGAAACCGTTGTCGCCTTGGGCGAGCTGTCGCTCGACGGCTCTCTGGTGCCCGTGGTCGGCGCATTGCCTGCGGCGATGGCCGCCGCCGAACATGACCGCAGCCTGCTCTGCCCCAAAGGCTCAGGTGCCGAGGCGGCGTGGGTAAACGCCTGCCAAGTCATCGCCGCACCGTCGCTGGGGGATGTGGTGCGCCACTACACGGGTCAGGTCCCCCTCCCTCCCGCCGAACCGGGCGAGGTCGCGCCGCTGGATCACAGCCGCGATCTGCGCGAGGTAAAAGGACAGGAACGTGCCAAACGCGCGCTCGAAGTTGCGGCAGCGGGGCGTCATCACCTTATGATGGTCGGCACACCGGGGTCGGGCAAATCCATGCTGGCTGCGCGCCTTCCGGGTATTCTGCCGCCGCTATCGGCTTCCGAGGCGCTCGGCACCTCCATGATCCATTCACTCGCAGGGTTGCTGGACGAGGGCGGCATCAACCGCAATCGCCCCTTCAGAGAGCCGCACCACACTGCCTCGATGGCCGCGATCATCGGCGGCGGGCGCAACGCCAAACCCGGCGAGGTCAGCCTGGCCCACAATGGCGTTCTGTTCATGGATGAATTCCCCGAGTTCGCCCGCAACGTGCTGGAATCCCTCCGTCAACCCGTTGAGACAGGCGAAGTCATGATAAGCCGCGCCAATGCCCACGTGAAGTATCCGTGCAAATTCATGCTCGTCGCCGCTGCAAACCCCTGCAAATGCGGCTACCTGCCAGATCCCGCACGCGCCTGCGCCCGCGTTCCGCAATGTGGAGACGACTATCTCGGCCGCATTTCGGGGCCCCTGATGGACCGTTTCGATCTGCGTGTCGATGTCCCGCCCGTGGCTTATACCGACCTCGATCTGCCTGCTGCGGGCGAAAGCTCGGCCACCGTGGCAGCCCGCGTGGCCGCCGCCCGCGATCTTCAACATGCACGCTTTGCGGATGAGCCTTCAATGACATTCAACGCCGATGCACAGGGAGAGATGCTGGAACAGATGGCCGCCCCCGACGCCGAAGGCCGTGAGCTGCTGCTGCGCGCCGCAGAACGCTTCAGCCTCTCTGCGCGCGGCTATCACCGTGTCTTGCGGGTGGCGCGCACGATCGCCGATCTGGACGGTTCCGCAGAGGTACGAAAACCCCACATCGCCGAGGCGGTCAGCTTCAGACTACCCAGTTTTGCCGTTGCCTGATCCATTGCGCCAAGGCATCCAATGTCTGGCGCCCCTCGGGCAACACGTTATGAAAGATCGGCCAGACATGGGGCAGATCACGCTCCACCTGCAGCGTTGTATCCACGCCTTGCGATCTTAGCTTTTCGGCCAACCTGCGCCCGTCATCCAGTAAAACTTCGGTATCGCCCACAGTGATCCACGCAGGCGGCGCGCCTTCGAAATCCCCGAACAGCGGGCTCACGCTTGGCGTTTCTGGGGACGCACCGCGCAAGAACAACGCTCCCAACTTGTCCGCACTCTCTGCGGGCAAAACCACATCTGCCTCGGCATTGGTACGAAAGCTCTCACCGCTATGCGTCAGGTCTGTCAGAGGCGAAAATCCGAACACAGCACCAGGCATCGGCGCACCTTCGGCCCGCAGTGACGCAACCAGCCCAAAGGCCAGCGCACCGCCCGCACTATCACCGCCAACAACGATACTCTCCGGTGTCACCCCGCTGCGCAGCAGCCCTTCCCAAGCAGCGCGCACATCATCGGGGGCAGCTGGAAAAGGCGCCTCAGGTGCCAGCCGGTATTTCGGCATCACGCCGCGCGCACCAATCCGCTGCGCCAGACTGGCGACCATCGCGCTGTGGGTAGAGGGGCTGCCGAACACAAACGCGCCACCGTGGATATAGAACAAAACGCGCTCCTCGGACGCGCCGCGCGGCATCACCGCCAGACACGGCACGTCGTCATATGTCTCTTGCGCATAAACGGTCCCGCGCGGCGCGTGAAAAAACATACGTGATTGCCCGGCCAGCGCACGGCGCAGCTGCGCAGGCGTGCCAGTTTTCATGCGGCGCTTTTCCACCGCGCGCAACCAAGGGTTCAGAATGCGCTGCATAATACTCATGCGCGCTTGGCCTCAATTGCATCCCAGATTTTTGCTGCGATATTCACACCATCAAACCGCTCAAGCTCCTGAATACCGGTGGGAGACGTCACGTTGATCTCGGTCAGATAGTCACCAATCACATCGATCCCGACAAACACCTGACCCTTCTCCTTCAACAATCCGCCAATGCGCTCGCAAATCTCAAGATCCCGCTCGGTCAGGCCCACCTTCTCTGGCCGCCCCCCCACATGCATGTTCGAGCGCGTCTCCCCCGCCGCCGGCACACGGTTGATCGCCCCCACAGGTGCGCCATCCACAAGAATAACGCGCTTGTCCCCTTTGGAGACATCAGGCAGAAACTTTTGAACAATCAAAGGCTCACGCGAGAAACCGGTAAACAACTCGTGCAGCGAGCTGAGGTTTCGGTCATCGCGGGTCAGCTTGAAAACACCTGCCCCACCATTCCCGTAAAGCGGCTTCAAAATCACATCACCATGCTTTTCTTTGAACGCTTTGATCGTATCCAGATCGCGGGCAATGGTCGTCGGCGGCGTCAGGTCGGGAAAATCGAGCACCAGCAGCTTTTCAGGATAGTTGCGCACCCAGAACGGATTGTTCACAACCAGTGTCGTCTCGGCAATCCGGTCCAATAAATGGGTGGACGTGATGTAATGCATGTCAAACGGCGGGTCCTGACGCAGCCAGACCACATCAAAATCAGCCAGATCAACCTCGCGCATGTCGCCCAGCACTGCAGGCGCATCTGCAACCCGCTGGACGGTCATATCATGTCCGCGCGCCGTGATCCTCCCCTCCTGATAGGCCAAATGGTCAGGCGTATAGAAGAAAAGCGTATGGCCCCTCGCCTGCGCTTCTTCGGCAAGGCGGAAACTGCTGTCTGCGTCAATGTTCACGTCCCCGATCGGGTCCATCTGAAAGGCTATTTTCATGAGCTGTCCTTACTGTTGTCATCTTGATGACAAAGCAAGACGCAAGGCGCAATGCCCTCAGCAGTGTCCGAAGGCGTTTTCGATGATTTGTGTCTCGCCGTGACCATTGACCAGTGCAACGTCAAACCGCACATCTGTCAGACTGCCGCGCGGCTGTGTGCCAAGAAATTCTTCCGCGCAGGAGTATATACGCCGCATCTGGCTCGCACTTACGCGCTGTGCTGCCCGCTCAAAACTACGGCTTTGCTTCACTTCGATAAAGATCAGACCATCGCCGTCCCGCACGATCAAATCAATCTCGCCGCTTTTTCCGCGCCAACGCTGTCGCGCCACCGAAAACCCGCGCCGTTCATAATCTTGCGCGATCCGCCCCTCTGCGGCCAGCCCTGCATGAAACGACATTGCACCACGGTGGTTTCGCGTGTTTGGCATGGTCAAATCCGTCATCCTTTTTGCTTACTCAGCTCAAGTGCAGCCTGATACACCTGCCTGCGGGGCAAACCATGTGCCTTCGCAACAAGATCCACTGCATCGCGCATGGACAAATCCCCAAGCGCCTCCCTCAATTCCGAATCTAAATCACCAGAGTTAATTTTCTCTAAATCACCACGGTCCACCAGCACGACAATCTCACCCTTGGGCGTGGTGGTGGCGTAGAAATCCGCCAGTTCCTCCAGCGTGCCGCGGCGGACTTCTTCGAATTTCTTGGTCAACTCACGACACACAGCCGCAGTACGAGTAGCCCCCAGCGCTGTCTGCGCATCGCGCAGCATTGCCCCCACGCGCTTGGGCGATTCGTAAAATACGAGCGTGGCGCGAATATCTCGCAGCCCTTCGATCGCAGCCAGCCGCGCAGCTTTTGCATTTGGCAAAAACCCGGCAAAATAGAACGCGTCTGTAGGCAGCCCGCCCAGTGCCAGCGCCGTCAGCACCGCCGACGGGCCCGGCGCGCAGGTCACGGGCACCCCTGCCAGCGCCGCCGCGCGCGACAGCTCGAACCCTGGATCGGCAATCAGCGGCATCCCCGCCTCCGAGGCATAGGCCACCGATTTCCCCTCCTGCGCAGCCTTGACCAGCCGCATCATAGCCCCCTCGCCCGAATGATCATGCAGCGCGGTGATCCGCCGCCCGTCCAGTGCGATGCCGTGGATATCCATCAACCGCAACAAGCTGCGCGTGTCCTCCGCAGCCAACAGATCGGCGCTCGCCAGCACATCCAGCGCGCGCAACGTAATATCGCGCGCTGTGCCTATAGGGACACCCACAAATGTAATTCCGGGTGCTAACTTCTGCTTATGGATATTCAACGCTGGACCCGCCCCTTGGACACGATATGATTGCGGCAACGACAGCACGGACCAAAGTTCGCGCCATTACTGGGGAGTACCGTTACCATGTTTGCCATTCTACGCACCATCCGAAAGCCCATTCGGCTGCTGTTATTGCCGCTCGTCGCTTTGGCGCTGTCAGCTTGTGATCCTTCCGCATTGGGCGGCCTGAGCCGCGCAGGCGGGCCCAACATCGACCCCAACGCTCCTGTGCCTGTCGCCCTGCTGGTGCCGCGCGGGGGCACAGCCTCGGACAATCTGCTGGCGAAAAATCTTGAAAACGCCGCCCGTCTGGCGATTCGCGATCTGGACGGTGTAAAGATCGACCTGCGGGTTTATGGCACCGCAGGCAAGGCAGGCACCGCCGCAACCGCCGCAGCCCAAGCGGTCGCCGATGGTGCAAAGATCATCCTTGGTCCGGTTTATGGTGAAGCTGCAAATGCCGCAGGCGTGGCTGTAGCCGAGGCTGGCGTGAATGTGCTTTCCTTCTCCAACAACACCACCATCGCAGGCGGCAACGTCTTTGTGCTTGGGCCCACATTCGACAATACCGCACAGCGGCTGGTCAGCTACGCAAAACGCGCGGGCAAAGAAAAGATCGTGATCCTGCACGCCAATGACATCGGCGGGCAGCTCGGCCGCAACGCCATTCAAAAAGCGATCTCAGCCAATGGCGCGACCCTGTCCGGCACCGTCGAATATGCGCTCAGCCAAGAAGCCGTGCGGGCCGCCGTGCCACAGGTAAAGGCCACCATCCAAAGCTCGGGTGCAAATGCACTGTTCATGACCGCCAATTCCTCTACCGCCCTGCCATTGCTGGCGGATCTGTTGCCATCCTCAGGTGTGACCAATTCCACATCGCAGTTCATCGGGCTGACGCGCTGGGACATCCCCGCACAGACCCTCGCACTGCCGGGAGTACAGGGCGGCTGGTTTGCCCTGCCCGATCCGGGTGCCAGTGCCGCCTTCGCCGCGCGCTATAACAGCGCCTATGGCGAGCGCCCGCTGGATATTGCCGGCCTTGCGTTTGACGGGGTCGCGGCTATCGGCTCCCTCGTCAGCAGCGGCAAGAAAAACGCGCTGACAGGCGCGGCGCTAACCCAAGGTGCTGGCTTTAAAGGGGCCAACGGCATCTTCCGCCTGCGCGCGGACGGCACCAACCAGCGCGGGCTGGCCGTAGCAACTGTGCGCGGCAATCAAGTTGTCCTTCTCGAGAACGCGCCCAAAGCATTTGGCGGCGCGGGCTTCTGAGCAAGCGCATGAACGACCCTGAAAATTGGACCTTAGACGTGGCCCAAGCGCCGCGTCTGGGGGCCGACCCCAAAGATATTTACGACAGCACCGCAATCAACGCCGAGCTTGCAGCCGCAGCAAAAGCCGATAGCAGCCCCGCTGCCCTGCGCGCCGAAACAGTCCGCATCTTGCGCGCAGCACAGACACAAGGACGCGAAGCCATCGCGCGCGCCTTTGCCGAGGCTCCTTTTGATGCAGCTGCGATGACGACTTCCTATACCTACCTCACGGACGGTATGGTTAAATCCGTCCTGCATGTGGCCACCCACAGTCTGCACCCCGCCCCGCCAGACGCGGACCCGCTCAGCGTGATCGGCGTGGGCGGCTACGGCCGCGGCGAAATGGCCCCCTACTCGGACGTGGACCTGCTATTCCTTCTGCCTGCTAAAATTACGCCATGGGCCAGCAGCGTGATCGAAGCGATGCTCTATATCCTGTGGGACCTGAAACTAAAGGTCGGTCATTCCAGCCGCACCATCCGCGACTGCGTGCAACTGGCGGGCGAAGACTACACGATCCAGACCGCACTGCTGGAGCATCGCTATGTAGGCGGCGACACGGCCCTTGCCGAAGAGCTGGACGCGACACTCAAGCGTGAGCTTTTCTCGGGCTCGGGCCGCGATTTCATCGAGGCCAAACTGGCCGAGCGGGACAGCCGCCACCTCAAACAAGGCCAGCGATACGTGGTCGAGCCGAACGTGAAAGAAGGCAAAGGCGGCCTGCGCGACCTGCAATCACTGTTCTGGATCGCCAAATTCATCCACGGCGTCGAACATTCCGCCGATCTGGTGAACAAGGGCGTGTTCCGCGCCGATGAATACGAGACTTTCAAAGAGGCCGAGAATTTCCTCTGGGCCGTGCGCGGCCATCTACACCTGCTCACAAAGCGCGCCACCGAACAGCTGACATTCGACATGCAGGTCAGCGTGGCCGAGGCGATGCAATACCAAGACAGCGCAGGCCGCCGCGCAGTCGAAGTCTTCATGCAGGCCTATTTCCGCCATGCCACCGCCGTGGGCGATCTGACCCGCATCTTCCTGACCAAACTCGAAGACATGCACGTCAAATCCGAACCCCTGCTGGAGCGGCTTTTCCGCCGCCGTCCCCGCATCAAAGAGGGCTACGTCGTGGTCCACAACCGCATCGCCCTGAAGGACGAAGCGGCATTTCTGGCCAACCCGCTTAACCTGCTGCGCTTGTTTGAAGAGGCGTTGCGCACAGGTATGCTGATCCACCCCGACGCCATGCGCACGGTCAAAGCCAACCTGCACCTGATCGACGACAGCGTGCGCAATGATCCCGAGGCCCAGCGCATTTTCCTCGATCTGCTGCTTAAACACGGCAACCCCGAGCGCGCGTTGCGCCGCATGAACGAGCTGGGGATGCTGGCCGCCTTCATCCCTGAATTCGAGCCGATCGTGGCGATGATGCAATTCAACATGTACCATAGCTATACCGTGGACGAACACACGATCCAGACCATCGCCAACCTTGCGATGATCGAAAAGAACGAGCTTGAGGAAGAGCTGCCCGTTGCGTCCTCCATCCTCAAACGCGGGGTCAACCGCAAGGTTCTCTATATCGCTCTCCTGCTGCATGACATCGGCAAGGGCCGTCCAGAGGATCATTCGATCCTCGGTGCCGCAATCGTGCGCAAAGTCGCCCCGCGACTGGGGCTGAAACAAGACGAAGTCGAGACAGTCGAATGGCTGGTGCGCTATCACCTGCTGATGTCCGATATGGCCCAGAAACGCGATATCGCCGATCCGCGCACCGTGCGCGACTTTGCCAAAGCGGTGCAAACAGTCAAACGCCTTGATCTGCTTTGCGTCCTGACGGTTTGTGATATTCGCGGCGTAGGCCCTGATACATGGAACAACTGGAAGGCCGTGCTGATCCGCGCCCTTTACCGCCAGACAGAACGCGCGCTCGAGACGGGGCTGGAAGATCTCAACCGCCAGAACCGCGGCGCCGAGGCCAAGAAGACCCTGCGCGCAGCCTTGCCCGATTGGCCTAAAAAGGCGCTTCAGGTCGAAACGGCGCGCCACTATGATCCCTACTGGCAGGGTCTGCACGTGACAGCCCATGTGGCCTTTGCAAAACTCTTCCGCGATCTGGACGAAGAGGCGATCAACATTGATCTGCACCCCGACGAGGACCGTGATGCCACCCGCGCATGCTTTGTCATGCCCGACCATCACGGCATTTTCTCACGGCTCACGGGAGCCTTGGCACTTGTGGGGGCCAATGTTGTTGATGCCCGCAGCTATACTACCAAAGATGGCTATGTCACCGATGCGTTCTGGATTCAGGACAGCGAAGGCAACGCCTATGAGGCCTCCAAACTGCCCCGCCTGCGCCAGATGATCGAAAAAACCCTGCGCGGCGAGGTCATCACCCGCGACGCGCTCAAATCCCGCGACAAGGTCAAAAAGCGTGAAAAAGCCTTCCGCGTGCCGACACATATCACCTTCGATAATGACGGCTCCGAAATCTATACCATCATCGAGGTCGATACCCGCGACCGCCCCGGCCTGCTCTATGATCTGGCGCGTACGCTGGCGGGGCTGAATGTGTATATCGCCAATGCCGTCATCGCCACCTATGGCGAACAGGTGGTCGATACCTTCTACGTCAAGGATATGTTCGGTCTTAAATACTATAGCGAAAGCAAACAGCGCACGCTGGAAAAACGCCTGCGCGAAGCCATCACAGACGGCGTCGCCCGCGCGGATACCTAGGCGCCGCTCGACAACCGCAAACCCGCCCCAAACAGCATCGCTGCGTCTATTGCGTCTGTTCGCTGCGTGCATATGCGCCTAAGCTGCACCGAACTCCAGCCAAAGGCCCGCCCATTGCGCCTCAGCCAGACCATCGCCTTGATCCCTTGGTATCAGCTCTTCAACAGCCTGCTGTTCTGGCAGGCAGTGTGGTTTTTGTATTTTCAGGCCGAGCTTTCGGGCGCAGAGGCGATCATCCTCTATTCCGTCTACGACATTGCCACCACCGTGCTGGAGGTGCCGTCGGGCTATTTCTCCGACCGCATCGGGCGGCGGGCGACCCTGCTGTTGTCCACAGTATGCTATGTGATGGGTTGCCTCGCGCTGGCAATGGGGGGCAGCTTTGCGGCCTTCGCGCTGGGGCAATGTCTGATCGGCGCAGGTGCCGCGTTCAAATCCGGCACTGATTCCTCGCTGCTTTACGAGGCACTAGAGGCATCAGGCCGCGCAGACGAGGTCGAAGCGCAAGAGCTGCGCGCGTGGCGCTTTACCCTCGCAGGCTTTGCCCTTTCGGCTGTGATCGGCGGCGCAATGAGCCTCTATTCTGCAACGCTCCCCTTCTACGCTACCGCCCTGTCTTACGGGATCGCCACCCTGCTTGTGCTGCGCATGGCCGAACCGCCGCGCAAAACGCAGACCGCCCCCACCCTGCGCAGCCAGGCGGGTGAGCTGCGCGCGGCACTTGTCCATCCCGTGCTGGCATGGCTCTTTGTGCTGACGGTGCTGATGTATGCCTACAGCCATCTACCATTTGTCTTTGGCCAGCCCTTTATCCTCACAGCACTTGACGAACTGGGCCTTGCCGCCGAAGCACCGTTGGTCAGTGGTGCCGTGACTTCTGCAATGATGCTGATCTCCGGTTTGGCCTCTCTGGTTGCGGTACGCCTGCGCGCGGCACTGGGCCTGCCGCTGCTGTTGCTCTGCGCCTTTGGTCTGCAAATCGCGCTTGTTGCCGCCCTCGCTGCCAGCACCTCCGTGCTGGTGATCGGCGTCCTCTTGCTGCGGATCGTACCGGATTCGCTGGCCTATCCCTTCATCCTCGCCCGCATCCAGCCCTTGTTGGAAAGCAGCACCCGCGCCACATATCTCTCGCTCAAAAGCCTTGGGGGAAAGGTTTTCTTTGCCGTGACCCTGCTGCTGGCCGCCACCTCGGCCCAAGACGCAGGGCTGCTGCCCGCCGCTGATCTGCAACGTATCCTTGGCTGGTACACAATCGGCGGGATCGCCTGCCTTGCGCTGCTTGCGCTGACGGCGCGGCACATCGCTATTGCACCGCCTCAGAAAACCGAATGATCCCCCAGCGCCACGCTGCGGCCTTCACCTATCACCTGCGCATAGAATTCAAACAGTGTGTCGGCGCCCGTCTCGGGCGTGGCCTCCGCATCATAGCGCGCCCCGTCCCAGACCAGCATTGATTCCGTCGCATAGTAGCGCCCGATACCCGCCAGTTCCGCCTTTTCGGCCAGCTTACCGCTGAACCGTCCGGCGATGCGCAGCCCGCCGCGTATCGCGCTGATCATTGCCACAGGCACCCGCTTGACCCGCACTTCATGGCCCAAAATCGCCTCTAGTGCGGCCACCTGATCCAGCGGCGTGATCGCAGGGCCGGGTCCACCGATGGGCAACACAGCGTTATGCCGCGCAGCATCCTCCAGACATCCCGCGATATAGCGGCCCAGATCACGGTCACTGATCGGTTTGCAGGCGGTCAGCGTTCCGTCCCCGAATACCAAAAACGGCTTGCCCGCCCGCACACGGTCCAATTGCCCCGACAGGGATTTGAAAAACGCCGTGGGCCGCACGATGGAATAGGTCAGCCCCGAGGCGATCAATTCCGCCTCGAACGCCAGCTTGGCACGCTGGAATTCCAGCAGCGGCTTTTGCACACAGATCGCGGACAACAACACAAACTGTCCCACGCTTGCCTCCCGCGCGGCGCGCAGTAACGACAGATTGGCGTCATGGTCCACCGCCCACGCGTCCCGCGGCGTGCCGCTGCGCGAGGCAATGCACGAGATCACGGCGTCAAACGCCTCCCCGCGAAAGCCGTCCCGCACCAGCGAGGCTGCATCGCCGATGTCACCCACCCGCACCTCGCCGCCCAGATCAACGGCACTGCGCGCAAAACACACCACATCATGGCCCGCCTCCTGCAGCGCGGCCAGCGTGGCGCGGCCTGCCGTCCCTGTGGCCCCTGTAAGAAAAATGCGTTTGCTGATCATATCCGGCGCACAGTGGGCAATATCACGACCCCGCGCAAGCACCACAAAAGGCAATTGCAACACCGCCGCCCAATCGCTAGGCCATAACAGACGCGCAACGCCAAAGGCCCGCCCCATGAAACCCATCCGCCTGATGTCCAGCTTTTTCACCGTAGGGGTCTGGACCCTGCTCAGCCGCGTTCTGGGGTTCATACGCGAGGTCATGATCCTGTCACTCATCGGGCCAGGGCCGCTGATGGATGCCTTTGTGGCCGCGTTTCGCCTGCCCAACATGTTCCGTCGCTTTTTTGCCGAAGGCGCGTTCAACGCAGCCTTCGTGCCAATGTTTGCAAAACGCCTTGAGGGCGGCGAAGATGCAGCCGCCTTTGCCCAAAACGCTTTTTCGGGCCTGTTCTTTATCGTCACCCTGCTCACCGGGCTTGGTATGGTGTTCATGCCTGCCTTGGTCTGGGCCACCGCCGAGGGTTTCTCCGAGGATGGCCGCTTTGACCTGACGGTCGGCTTTGGCCGCATCGTCTTTCCCTATATCCTGTTTATGTCCCTTTCGGCGCTATTCTCGGGCATCCTGAACGCCACAGGCCGCTTTGCCGTGGCCGCCGCCGCGCCTGTCCTGCTCAACATCTTCGTTATCGGCGCATTGACGCTTGGCGCATTAACGGACGGCGATGCGATCAACTGGCTGATCTGGGCGATCCCGCTGGCAGGGGTGGCACAACTGACACTCACATGGCGCGCGGCGGCGCAGGCAGGGTTTTCCTTGCGTCCCAAACGCCCCCGCTGGAACCGCGACATGCGCGATCTGGTCGTCATTGCCCTGCCAGCGGCCCTTGCTTCGGGGGTGATGCAGATCAATCTGGTGGTGGGTCAGCTCGTCGCCTCGCAATATGAAAATGCAGTTAGCTGGCTGTTCGCGGCGGACCGTTTGTACCAGCTGCCGCTGGGCGTGGTGGGTATTGCCGTGGGCATCGTACTGCTGCCCGATCTGTCACGCCGTCTGCGCGCAGGCGATGATGCAGGCGCGCAAACTGCCCTCAGCCGCGCCGCCGAAATATCGCTCGCGCTCACCATCCCCTCTGCTGTGGCGCTGATCGTGATCCCGCTAACGCTGGTATCGGTATTGTTCGAGCGTGGCGCATCCGGCACAGACGACAGTGCCGCTATCGCCACCGCCGTCATGATCTATGGCCTCGGCCTGCCCGCTTTTGTGCTGCAAAAGATCATCCAGCCGCTCTATTTTGCACGCGAAGACACGCGGCGTCCGTTCTACTTTGCGCTTGTTGCGATGGTGGTAAATGCCGCACTTGCCGTGGGGCTGTCGCCCTATGTAGGCTGGCTTGCCCCTGCGATTGCCGCCACGGTGGCAGGCTGGGCCATGTATGCCCTGCTGGCGCTCGGGGCGCGGGGTTTTGGAGATGCGGCAAAGGTCGATGCACGCTTTCGCCGCCGCATCTGGCGCATTATCGCGGCCAGCCTCGTGATGGGTGTGGCGCTGTGGTTCTTCAATATCCAGCTCAGCACGCTGATGGCTGTGCCATGGTGGCGCGCGCTGGGTCTTACGATCCTGCTGGGCATTGGGGCAGTGGCCTATTTCGGCGCGGGTCAAGCATTGGGCGCGTTCAAATTGTCCGAGTTCAAATCAGCCTTGCGGCGCGGTGGCAGCTAACTACCGCTGCCGCAGCTTTTGTAATATCCGCGCCCATTCGCCGGGTGCACAGATAAAACACAGCAAAAAGCCGCAGAAAAAGCCGGACAGCTCCGCCACCCAACCATAGCCCACCGAGGCAAAAAGGCTCCAGATCAGCTGTAGACCCATCAGCATCCCGATCAGGGTAAAGGCCTGCATCTGCTGGCCACCTGTGGCCGCCAGCCTGCGCCACATCAAAAAGCTGTATCCGCCGATCAATCCGTAGACCGAAGGGTAAGCCCCCACCAGCCACACCCGATCATCCAGCAGCAGCGCATAGACCAGCGCCCCGCCGATGCCCGACAGCACAAACAGCGCCAGCATGGCAAACTGGCCCATCACCTCGGCCGCCATTTTGCCCAGCGCCAGCATCAGCACGATCGCGATCAGCGCGTGGGTGAAGCTCAGATGGATAAAAGGATAAGTGAGGAACCGCGCCATATGTTCGGGCGGGAAATACCCCTGCGCCAGCATCGCATCCACATAATTGCCTGCAAAGCCCCAGTCGCGCACCAGCCCCAGCCGCCAGCCAATAGCCTGCGGCCCGCCAATCAGCCCCGCCTCGCCAGCCGTCAACACCAGCTCGATGCCCGCCATGATGACAAACAAGGCAATAACGACAAAGGGAATGGCGTTAAAAGGCGATTCAAATTCAGGCTCGGTCTGATCAGACATGCAGATGCTCTCATGGGTTCGGTTGACGGGACGTGGCGCCATGGGTAAGCCCATCGCGACAGCATATCCAGCCCCAAGCGGAGCATTCCATGACCGAAACCACATTCACCCCCCGCGTTTTCTCTGGCATCCAGCCCTCGGGCGGCCTCACGCTGGGGAATTATCTCGGTGCGATCAAGCGGTTCGTGGACATGCAAAACCAAGGCGACTTCCAGACCGTCTATTGCATGGTCGATCTTCACGCCATCACCGCCAAGCTGCTGGACCCCGCCACCCTGCGCCACAACACCCGCGAGCTGGCGGCAGGTTTCATCGCGTCCGGTATCTCGCCCGAGAAATCCATCCTCATCAACCAGTCCCAAGTGCCCGAGCATGCGCAGTTGGGCTGGATCTTTAACTGCGTGGCGCGCATGGGCTGGATGGGCCGCATGACCCAGTGGAAAGACAAATCCGGCAAAAACGCCGAGGCCGCATCGCTTGGCCTGTTCGGCTATCCTGCGCTGATGGCTGCCGATATCATGGTCTACCACGCCACCCACGTCCCCGTAGGCGAGGACCAAAAGCAGCACCTCGAGCTGACCCGCGATATCGCCGCCAAATTCAACCACGACTACGGCGTTGATTTCTTTCCGCTGGTCGAGCCTGTGATCGAAGGTGCCGCTACCCGCGTGATGTCCCTGCGCGACGGCTCCAAAAAGATGTCCAAATCCGATCCGTCCGACGCCAGCCGCATCAACATGACCGATGATGCCGACACGATCGCCAAGAAAATTCGCAAGGCCAAAACCGACCCGGATGCCCTGCCCTCAGAGGTCGAAGGCCTCAAAGACCGCCCTGAGGCGCGCAATCTGGTCAATATCTACGCAGGCCTCAGCGGCCTAACCGTCGAGCAGGTGCTCGCAGATGTAGGTGGCCAGCAATTCGGCACCTTCAAACCCGCGCTGGTCGAATTGGCAGTAGACAAACTCGCCCCCATATCGGGCGAAATGGCCCGCCTGATGGACGACACCGCCGAGATCGACCGCCTGCTGGCCAAAGGCGCACTACAAGCCCGCGAGATTACCGAGCCGATCCTGAAAAAGACCTATGAAATCGTGGGGATGGTCGGGTAATTCCCCTATCGCTATGGTGATCGATAAGGCAGGGTAGGCTAAACGCTCAGCCAATGGACTATCATGCAAACGCCCGTTTTCTTTGATTTTGACCTCTCCAACCTCGACACTGATGAAACAGGTGTAGACCATCCGCGCATTACGGCGCTGCAGGACGGCGGATTTTTCGTCGCCAGCACGATGCAGTCAGGCAACACATTTGCCGCAGCAGCCACCATCCTCAACGCCGATGGCACCACCCGCGTCCCGTTTTTCGAGATTAGCCCCGACACACTGGGCCGCCAGATATTCAATGATGCGACCCTGCTGTCGAATGGCAATGTCGCGGTGGGATGGCACGCGACCTATGATGGCCGTTTGCCCAACAAGTTCGATGCTTACGGCGCAGTTACTGCCGTTATTACCCCACAGGGGGCGGTGCTATCCGAAACCTTCCACGGCTATGGCCGTGAACCCGTTGTCGCCGCCCTCGCCAACGGGAGCTATAGCGTAGCATGGTGGGCGCACGAGCGGTGGGCGCCCTATGATGACGGCGACGGTGCAGGTATCTTCGGCCAGCGCGTCGCCGCAGATGGCACCATCGGCAGCGCCCGTACCCAGATCAATACAACAACCATCAACGACCAAAACTTCCCCACCATTGCCGCGCTGAGCGGTGGTAACATGGTCGTGGCTTGGGAAAGCAGCCCAATCGGCGAGGGTGGTAAAATCACCAGCATAATCGTCGATGCCAGCTTCAGCGCTGTCACTTCCGAGCGCGATCTTTTCACCTTTCAGCCCGGCGAAACGGCCTCGGCTGATATTGTCAGTCTGGCCAATGGCGGCTTTGCTGCGTCCAGCACCCAAGGGATCAAGATTTTCAACGCCGATGGTACGTTGCGCGCCGATGTATCCGACACGTTTGAGACAGGCAGCATTTCAGGCGGCAGTCTGGCCGCGCTGCCTTCGGGCGGGTTTATCGCTGTGGTTGATGCACGTCCCGTCTGGGATACCATCGGCGACAGCGCGAACTACCAGGTACTTGGCCAGCGGTTCAACGCGGACGGCACCCGCGATGGAAACGTCTTTCGCATAGATTATGGCGATACACCTGGGGCCAACGCGCCAGAAGTGGCCGTCCTCTCAGGTGGCTCCCTTGCCATTGCCTGGGGCAATGATGCCGACACCCCGACACCCGCAGGCCGCATTCTCAGCTCCACAGAACCCCTCGGCGGGCCACAAGACGACATTCTGCGCGGCACAGCCGCAGCCGATCACCTCTATGGTTGGGAGGGTGACGACGTCCTGATCGGGGCCGCAGGCAACGATACATTGGACAGCGGTGGCGGTGCCGATCTGATCGGCGCAGATCTCGGTGACGATGTGATGATCCTCAGTGGTCAAACACAGCATGCGGCGGGCTACATGGCCTTTAACGTCAGCAGCAGCACACAAACAGGCACCCAGATGCGCGTCAGCATCGAAGGCTATACAAAGCTCGAAGCGGTCAGCCATGCAGGTGCTGGCATTGATACCATCCAGTTGGGCAGCGGCAACGAGGCCTTCTTTCTCCACGATGCGTTCTCCGACTTCAACGCAAGCGCGAGGCTGCTGACCGACAGTACGGGCAAGGCAAGCACTGCACGTTTTGCAGGGGTTGAGCGCATCGAGGCTTTTGACGGCGACGACATTATCGATCTTACCAGCCCCGATTACAGCCTTGCAGGCCTTCAGATAGAAATCGAAGCGGGCGAAGGCGATGATCTTGTCTGGGGCTCGGACGCGAACGAAGTAATCCATGGCGGCGGTGGTGATGATACGATCTTCGGCGGCGCGGGTCTCGATATGATATCAGGCGGTGCAGGCGCGGATGTGTTTGAATTTACCCGCAGCGCCACCGATGCAACCATCGACGACTTTAATACAGGCGAAGGCGACAGCCTGCGGTTTTACAACACCGGCAACGCTGTCTTTGATGCGGCCTCCGCCGAGGTCTCGGCAGGGCTGCTTTCGATCAGCTATACCGACACCGTGACAAACACCGACCAGCGTTTGTCCATCGTGTTTCTGGACGATGCACAAGGCGTCCTCGACGCAATAGAAATCATCTAGGCGGGGCCGCATCTTTTGCACCAGACGGTGTACAGGGGGTGCACTGGGGGTGTACGCAGGGTGACACACCTTTTTGCAGATCATGGAGCCCCTCAATGGCAAACCAGAACCGCCCCTCACGCGCACTGATCGAAGGACGCGCCGCGCTGATTGTGATCGACATTCAGGCCAGCACATTCATCGACGACAGCGCCGTCCGCTCGATCGATAACATGGCTGGATACCGCGACAGAATGTTGGCCACACGCGGGGCCATTGATGCCGCCCGTGCCGCGGATATTCCGGTGATCTTCATCCAAGAGGTCCACCGTCCCGATCTGGTAGATTTCGGTCGCGAGCTTGACGGGGATGAGGACATCCACTGTCTTGAGGACAACCCGAAAACTGACATCGCCGTAGAGGAAATGGGCTTTCTGCCGAATGATTATCTGATCCGGAAACGCCGCTATTCCGCTTTCTTCGGCACTGATTTTGAAATACTTCTCAAAGGGTTGAAGGTTGATACTCTGCTGCTGACAGGTGGGCTCACCGATGTGTGTGTGCATTATACTTTCGTTGATGGACACCAACACGACTATTTCTGCCGCGTGCTAGAAGACTGCGTTGCAGGCTCCTCGCTAGACGCGCACGAGGCTGCGTTGAAGGCCATGGAATACCTGCAAACTGGCGCACGCGTAACACGCGCCCAAGCTATTGCAGCCATGCAAGCGCTCTGAAGCCCTGAAACGAGGGCCAAACACCAGATAACACGTTCCGCACATCTCTTGTGCGCGTCCTGAACTAGAAACCGCCCCCCAAATAGCCCCATGATGCAGCGGGCGGCCTGACCATGTATGACGCAAGGCGTACAGGCACCCACAAACGAGGCCGCATAGCCGTGGACATTCTCCACGCCCTTTGCCACCCTCAGCCACAGCACGAGGAGGCAAATATGACCACAGGTTTTTTCTGGGATGAACGCACATTCTGGCACGCAGGCGGCAACTATGCCTCTACTCTGCCGCTGGGTGGTCTGGTGCAGCCTCTGGCAGCAGGTGGCCTACCGGAAAGTGCTGAAACAAAACGACGTTTCAAGAACCTGATGGATGTCACAGGTCTGTCTGCCGAACTGGATATGCGCAGCGCACCCGCCGCCACGCGAGACGAATTGCTGCGGGTTCACCCTGCCAGCTACCTTGATCGGTTCAAGGCCGCTTCGGATGCAGGTGGCGGTGAATTGGGTCACCACGCCCCCTTTGCCAAAGACGGATACGAGATAGCGGCCCTCTCGGCAGGGCTGGCCACCGCAGCTGTCCGCGCTGTCGCTACGGGTGATCTGGAAAACGCCTATTCCCTCTCGCGCCCGCCCGGCCATCACTGTGAACCTGACACGCCGATGGGGTTCTGCCTGTTGGCTAATATTGCCATCGCGGTCGAGGCCGCTTTGGCCGAAGGCACCATAAAGCGCGCGGTTGTGCTGGACTGGGATGTGCATCACGGCAACGGTACCGAAGCCGCCTTTTACGGCCGCGACGATGTGCTGACCATATCCCTGCACCAAGAGGGCAACTATCCCCCGACGAAAGGCGCACTGCATGATCGTGGCACTGGCGCTGGCGTAGGGTTCAACCTCAATCTGCCACTCCCCCCCGGCACAGGGCACGAGAGCTATCTGCACGCCCTCGACACGGTCGTGATCCCGCAGATAGAGGCGTTTGCCCCCGATGTCATCATCGTCGCCTGCGGTTATGATTGCGCAGCACCCGATCCGCTTGGCTCCATGCTGGCGATGGCGCAGACCTTCGGCGATATGACCGCCCGCATCAAACAGACTGCCGTCCGCCTTTGTAACGGCAAAATGGTCGTGGTGCATGAGGGCGGCTATTCCGAAGTCTACGTCCCCTTCTGCGGTCATGCTGTGATGGAGGCGCTGAGCGGCTCGGACATCCGCGCACCGGATCCGCTGCACGAGACCCTTACAATACGCCAGCCCAACCCCCGCGTCACAGCCTTCCACAAAGAGGTAATAGACGACTTGGCCAAAGAACTAGGACTGTAAACACCATGCCCACGCCCAACCCTGCCGCCCTTGATTTCCTGCTGACACGCCGCTCGCGGCCCGCAAAGACACTGACAACGCCAGTGCCCGATCATGCGACACTGATGCAGCTGCTCACTGCCGCCGCGCGCACCCCTGATCATGGCAAGCTTGAGCCGTGGCGGTTTATTATTATCAACGCTGCCGCCATGCCGCCTCTTGCCACCCTCGCCCAACAACGCGGCGAAGCTTTGGCGTTGGACCCCGAACAGGTCGCAAAAGGCCGCGCGCAGTTTGATCAAGGCCATCTGGCTGTTGCCGTGATCGAGGTGCAGAAACCATCGGCAAAAATCCCTGTGCTGGAACAGACGTATTCAGCGGGCGCCGTTTGCGTCGCGCTGGTGAACGCCGCACTGGCTGCTGGCTGGGGGGCCAACTGGCTCAGCGGATGGGCCAGCCATGACCGGACGTTCATGCAGCAGGGTTTCGATCTGGCCCCGCATGAACGGATTGCAGGTATCATCCACATCGGGACGGAAACAAGCGCACCGCCCGAACGCCCACGCCCGCAGCTGGAGAACCTTATTACATGGCTCTGAGCATGATCTTCTCTGCCTTCGGCATGGCCCTCGGCCAGTTGGGGGACCCGCGCTTCAGACGGGTGTTTCTCACAGGTGTGGGCGGTGCACTGGCCCTGCTGATCGGTTTTGCCTACCTGTTGTCGTCGGTCGCGGGCTGGCTGATCGGCGATGGTGTGACCCTGCCATTGCTGGGAGAAGTGCAATGGCTGGACGATGTGTTCAGCTGGGGTGCAGTTCTTGTGATGATGGTGCTGTCGGTGTTTCTGATGGTGCCAGTAGCCTCGGCCATCACGTCGCTATTTCTTGATGATGTAGCAGACGCTGTAGAAGCGGTGCATTATCCGCATATCCCCCAACAGCCCCGCACGCCTTTCATGGAAGGGCTGCGAGACACAGTCGGGTTTCTGGGTGTGATTATAGGGGTGAATCTGCTGGCGCTGATCCTCTACGTGGTCTTTGCGCCCATCGCGATTTTCATCTTCTGGGCAATCAACGGCTTTTTGTTGGGGCGAGAGTATTACACCCTCGCCGCCATGCGCCGCGTTGGCCGCAAGCGTGCGCGGGAGCTGCGGCGCAAGCACTTCCTCACAATCTGGGCTGCGGGTATCTTGATGGCGATGCCCCTTTCGATCCCGCTGCTGAACCTCGTGATTCCCATTTTAGGGGCGGCGACGTTTACTCACTTGTTTCAGATGCTGCCGCAGGGGCGCCGCGGCCCACCCAATCCTCCAGATTATCCACGCTGATCACGCCTGACAGGATGATGGCCACAAAGGCCCCCCAAATAAGGAATGACAGGCCTGTGCACCACAGGGCTTTTTTGCCCAAATGGTGGTGTTCTGGCGCGCCTGCGTGGGTGCCTGGTACGACGTCTTTCAAATCACCCTGCGTCTGGACACGGATGGGAAGGATGATCAGGAACAACATGAACCAGACCACGGCATAAAGGACGGCGGCGGAAACGGGCCCCATCTTTTACACCTGCTCCAGCTCGACGAGCGCGCCGTTAAAGTCTTTGGGATGCAGGAAGATCACCGGTTTGCCATGCGCGCCGATCTTTGGCTCGCCGTTGCCCAGCACCCGCGCGCCTGTCGATTTCAGGTGGTCACGTGCAGCGATAATGTCATCAACCTCATAGCAGATGTGATGGATGCCGCCTGCCGGGTTCTTGTCCAGAAACCCCTGAATCGGGGAATCATCGCCCAGCGGGTACAGAAGTTCGATCTTGGTGTTGGGCAACTCGATGAAGATAACAGTCACGCCATGGTCAGGCTCGTCCTGTGCGGGGCCGACATTTGCGCCCAGCGCATTGCGGTACTGGTCCGCTGCGGCCTCAAGGTCCGGCACGGCAATAGCCACATGGTTAAGACGTCCAATCATTGTATTCTCCTCATCTTATAGGGTTTGAGCGGTTATGGTCTGCAAAAGCAGCGCGTGCAATGCGGCGCGTTAACGCTCTCTTAGGTATGACTGCGTAACGATGGGTCATAGCCATGGAATCGGAGAGCATTATGGATACGACCGACCCGTTCGCAGCCAATTATCCGGCCCCTACCGCCACACGCCCCTTGTTGGGTCTCACCGTTCTGGTGGTCGAGGATAGCAGATATGCCTGCGAGGCAATGCGCCTGTTGTGCTTGCGGTCAGGCGCGCGCATCAGACGGGCTGATTGCATACGCTCCGCGCGGCGGCATTTGCAGGTGTACCGCCCGTCCGTTGTGGTGGTTGACATGGGACTGCCCGACGGCAATGGCGCAGATTTGATTGCTGAACTGGCACAAGTTGAGACGGAAAGGAGCATTGTTTTGGGCACATCAGGCGATGACGCGCTGGAGGCCGAGGCAATGGCCGCAGGTGCACAGGGTTTTCTGGGCAAACCGATCACGTCACTGGCGGTGTTTCAGCAGATGGTGCTGGCCGCCCTACCTGTAAACCGGCAACCCGCTGGCCTGCGCGTGATCGAGGATGAGCAAGTCTCACCCGACGAGATCGCCTATCACGACGATATCAACTATGCCGCAGAGCTGCTGGACAATGCGCCGAATGATCACGCGCTAGACTATATCGCACAATTTCTTGAGGGGGTTGCCCGTTCAGTCGCGGACGACAGGATGGAGAATGCGGCCCGCGCGCTTGCGCTCAGACGCGCGGCGGGCGAAACTGCCACGTCTGAGACGGCGCACATCGCAGGACTGATCCAGCAGCGGCTTGCAACCAAGATCGCAATCTAGCGCGGTAGCAATGCAGGGTCTTCGGCCACGCGAACAAGACGGGTCATATCACCCAGACGCTCGCGTTGCTGTCCCTGATCATCGAAATTGGCTGGCGACAGCCACGCCGCGTATGCTTCTTTCAACGAGAGCCAGTCTGCATCTATCGCAGCAAACCAAGCCGTATCACGGTTACGTCCCTTTACTACGGCAGCCTGACGGAACACCCCTTCAAAACTAAAGCCCAATCGCTGCGCCGCCCTGCGCGAACCAAAGTTCAAGGCATTGCATTTCCATTCGTAGCGGCGGTATCCAGCCTCGAACGCCCAAGACATCATTAGATACATGGCCTCGGTTGCTGCACGGGTTCGCTGCAACGCAGGGCTATAGTTGATGTGTCCCACCTCGATCGAACCTGCGTCGGGGGACACACGCAGATAGCTCGCCACTCCTTCCCAATCGCCGCTCTCAAGATTCTTGATCGCATAGAAACGCGGATCATCTTGCCCTGCGTTATCGCGGACCCAACGATGGTACTGTGACGCCGAGGAAAACGGACCATAGGGCAGATAGTCCCAGACCTCATCATGCCCCGCATAGGCACGGTGCAGCAGCGCTGCATGCGCCTCTGCGTTCAGCAATTCAAGACGCACATACTTGCCGTCGAGACGGGTCCAATCGGGCGCGGGCGGCGGCGCCCAGTTTTCGACGGGTGCGCCAAGTGGCGCTTGGGAAGTGGTAAATCTGTTCATATCACTGTGATAGGCCGCATCGCTCCGCGCGCCAAGCACAGAATACAGCATACTATATCGCTAAAATGCGCTGCATTTGTCATGGTCGCATCTCGCAGTCCCGCCACATTTGGCCCCTAATCCAAGACGGGAAGCAACAACAGGATGCAGCCATGCAGAGTTTTCTCCACCACTTTATGCGCGATACCCAAGGCGCTGTCACCGTTGACTGGGTTGTTCTAACGGCGGCAGTTGTAGGTCTGGGGCTAATGGCCGCTGTGAACATCGCCAACGGGACCACTGAAATCGGCGGTAATCTGGGCGAGTTTCTATCAACCGAACGGCCTTTCATTCAGAATGAATAGGCGCAGTTCGGGAACCTGAGGGGGTATGCGCGTGTTTGGTTGGCAAGTCATCAAAAGGAGATAGTCATGCCATCCATCTATGACGCCATCAAAACCGACCACAATACCCACCGCGATCTGCTCGCCAAACTAGCTGACACCAGCGGCGACAGCGACACGCGTCGCCAAGCATGGCAGACGTTTTACAACGATGTTAAATCCCACGCGGCCGCAGAGGAAGAGACGTTTTATTCGAAACTGATTTCCGAGACTTGGGGGCAAGATGCTGCACGACATTCTGTGCACGAACATCAGCAGCTCGACGATCTGATGGAAGAACTGAACGAGACCGACATGTCATCACCCGCATGGTTGACCCGCTTCAAAACCCTCAAGCATGATTATGAGCATCACATGGACGAAGAAGAACAAGAAGTGTTCGAGCGTGCAAAAAAAGTGATCGGCGAAGAGCAGAACAACGGTTTTGGCATGCGGTTCGAGGCGCGCAAAAAAGAAGAGCGTGCGTTGATCGAAAAGAAGAAAGCCGACAGCCTGGAAGACTGAAATGACAAAAGCGCCGCAGGGTCTTGCGGCGCTTTTGTTGTTTCTGGAGAGGCAATCAGTCTTGCGGAATAACGCGCAGACCAAGCTCCATCAATTGATCGGGCATTGGATCGTTCGGCGCATTCATCATCAGGTCTTCGGCGCGCTGGTTCATCGGGAACAAGATCACTTCGCGGATGTTGCTTTCCTCGGCCAGCAGCATCACGATGCGGTCAATACCTGCGGCACAGCCGCCGTGGGGCGGGGCACCATATTGGAACGCGTTGACCATACCGCCGAACCGCTTGCGCACTTCTTCTTCACCATAGCCCGCAATCTCGAAGGCTTTGAACATGATCTCGGGGCGGTGGTTCCGGATCGCGCCTGACACCAATTCGTACCCGTTGCAGGCCAAATCATACTGATATCCCAATACCTCCAACGGGTCGCCGTTCAGCGCCTCCATACCGCCCTGAGGCATAGAGAAAGGGTTATGCTCAAAATCAACTTTGCCAGTCTCTTCGTCTTTTTCATAGATCGGGAAATCGACGATCCACGCAAAGGCAAAGCGGTTCATATCCGTCAGCCCCAGCTCTTCACCGATGACATTGCGCGCACGGCCTGCAACACTTTCAAAAGCTTTGGGCTTGCCGCCGAGGAAGAACGCTGCATCACCCACACCCAGACCCAGCTGCTGGCGGATGGCCTCTGTCCGCTCTGGTCCGATGTTCTTGGCAAGTGGCCCTGCGGCCTCCATCCCCTCGCCCTGATCGCGCCAGAAGATATAGCCCATGCCGGGCAGACCTTCTTTTTGCGCGAAAGCGTTCATGCGATCACAGAATTTGCGGCTGCCGCCTTTGGGGGCAGGGATCGCACGGATCTGCGTGCCTTCCTGCTCAAGCAGTTTGGCAAAAATGGCAAAGCCCGAACCTGCGAAATGCTCGGATACGACCTGCATCTTGATGGGATTACGCAGGTCGGGCTTGTCAGAGCCATACCAAAGTGCCGCATCTTTATACGAAATCTGCGGCCATTCCTGATCGACGGGTTTGCCGCCGCCAAACTCTTCAAAAATACCGGTCAGTACGGGCTGAATAGTGTCGAACACATCCTGCTGCTCGACAAAGGACATCTCTAGGTCAAGCTGGTAGAAATCTGTTGGCGAGCGGTCGGCGCGTGGGTCTTCATCGCGGAAACAGGGCGCGATCTGGAAATACTTATCAAAGCCCGAGACCATCAAAAGCTGTTTGAACTGCTGGGGGGCTTGCGGCAGGGCATAAAACTTGCCCGGGTGCAGGCGCGACGGCACCAAAAAGTCACGCGCACCTTCGGGGCTGGACGCCGTGATGATTGGCGTCTGGAATTCTTTGAAAGACTGATCCCACATCCGTTTGCGGATCGAGCTCACAACATCCGAGCGCAGGACCATATTGCGCTGCATCTTTTCACGGCGCAGATCAAGATATCGGTAGCGCAAGCGCGTTTCTTCGGGATATTCCTGCTCGCCAAATACCTGCAAGGGAAGATCACCGTTCACACGGCCCAGCACTTCGATCTCGCGGATGAAAACTTCGATCTCGCCTGTGGGGATTTTGGAATTCACCAGATCAGCATCGCGCGCCTTTACCTCACCATCAATGCGGATACACCATTCGGAGCGGACCTTTTCCACCTCGGTAAATGCAGCAGAGTCGGGATCGCAGATCAGCTGCGTCATGCCGTAATGGTCGCGCAGGTCGATGAACAAGACGCCACCGTGGTCGCGCACGCGGTGGACCCAGCCCGACAGGCGGATTTTGTCACCGACGTTTGAGGCATTCAGTTCGGCGCAGGTCTGGCTTCTGTAGGCGTGCATGGCGGTCCCTCTTGGATCTTGGGCAATTGTGGCGCAGCGGATGGGCCTGCGCGTAACGGATATATCGCGCGCAGCTACACCGCGCACAGGCAACGAAGTCAAGAGGACGCGCCAAGAATCGGCGCATTTCAAGGGCTTTCGTCAGCATATTTCAGCCACGATTATTCAGCCATCTGGCGATCAACCCGTCGTCCTACGCCGATCGTGACTGGCGATTGCCAGCGAAAGCGCGATTGGCCCACGTCAATGCGCAGGTCAGTATGGCAGTGGATTGGACCGCCATGCCGTTTGGCACACCTCAATAGACGGGATTGGTCCAACAACTAGGCCGCAGCGCGGCTGATAGGCGTGCGAGGTTGCCCATCCGCATCCAAACAAGGCCGACTTTCTCAAAACCACTCTGAAACCATTGCAATTGTACTGGCACGAGCCGTGATCCTCTGCCCTCAAACGGGCCGCCAGATACCAAAGAACCCAAGCCCTACACAGGGTTCGGGACTGCGACCCTGTCAATTTCCTTGTGCGCACGGTCCAACGCGACAACCGCGCATAGGTATCTGGCGGAATTTCTGTTAGGGTACCAATACGATGGTTTAAAACGCCATCACGACGTGCCGCGCCAACATAGGGCTACTGTGATGCATCACCTAGACACCGTTATGTTCAACATTCATCAAGCGGAAACCAAAGAAGACCTGTGGAAAGTACTGTCAAAGTATTTCACAAGCATCGGGGTCCGCATGGCCAGCTATCATGCAACCAACGCAGACGGGACGCCCTCTAGTATCAAGGCGCAGGGGTTTCCCGAAGCATGGCTGTGCAAGTATATCGAAGAGAACCTCGTCCAGATTGACCCTATCCCCGAACTGGCCGCACGCATGGCGAAACCCTTTTATTGGCATGACGCTGCAAACCTTGCCCCGACGACGCAAGACAGCAAACGCTATCTGGAACTGATGGCGCAAGCGCATGTTGGTGACGGTCTGGCCCTGTACGTATTTGGCCCCGCGATGCAAAACGCCTATGTCGGTTTGGGTTTTGGCGAACAGGAAATTGACCTGTCACCCCAAATGATATGGGCGATCCAATGTGTGGCCCAAGCAGGCCATCTGCGCGCCTGTGTGCTGAGGGCACAAGAGAAGCCGATGGTCGAGCTTTCCCGCCGCGAGCTGGAAATACTGCGCTGGGTCGCACGGGGCAAAAGCAATTCCGTTATCGCCGATATTCTGACACTGTCGCCCCACACGGTCGATGCCCACATCCGCCGCATCTACGCCAAGTTAAACGTAAATGACCGTACAAGTGCGGCAATTCGCGGCATCGGTAGCGGTTTGGTTTTGATAGACGCTTAGACACGCAACTACGTAGTTCGCGACAAAGCAAAAAGCTGTTATTCTGCGAAGATCAATAAGCGGAGGGCGCGATGCCAGACTCGGACACACCTCAGGCGATACGTGACCTGGAAAAGCTGATCAGTGCGGACGCGATGAAAGATGCCTGTTCGGAGCCGCGGATGATAGCGCAAAGCCAATTGGTTCTGGCCGCCAAGCTGCTGGAGTCGGCAGGTTATGAGTTGGCCCAGACCAAAAGCGCTTCCCATTCTGTGACGATGCTGGCGATTTCGGCCTATGTCACGCAGATTGCAAAAACGGTCTGACGTACCCTAGATCCCGTTTACCGGTACTTTGAGCACGGCATTACCGTCGCTGTCTTTAGGAACGTTGCCCGCGCGCATGTTGACTTGTAGCGAGGGGATAATGAGCTTGGGCATAGCGAGTTGTGCATCCCGTTCAGTGCGAAATTTGATAAAATCCTCGCGGGTTTTACCACCACCAACATGAATATTGTCTGCTTTTTGCGCGGCAACGGTGGTTTCCCACTGGATCGCACGGCCATTGGGACCGTAGTCATGGCACATGAACAACCGCATATCATCAGGCAGTGAAAGCACTTTTTGAATACTGTCAAAAAGCATCCCCGCATCGCCACCCGGAAAGTCGCAGCGTGCCGAGCCGCCGTCAGGCATGAATAGTGTATCCCCTGCAAAGGCCGCATTGCCGATCACATGGACCATACAGGCTGGGGTATGGCCCGGCGTGTACATCGCGAAGGCCTGCATGTTCCCGATCTGGTAGGTATCCCCGTCCTTGAACAGCCCGTCGAATTGTGACCCGTCCCGCTGGAACTCCGTTCCCTCGTTGAATACTTTTCCAAAGGTTTCCTGAATGTCGATGATCCTCTCACCAACGCCAATCTTACCCCCTAGCTTTTGCTGAAGATAAGGGGCGGCGCTTAGGTGATCTGCATGCACGTGGGTTTCGATGATCCAGTCGAGCATCAATTCCTGCTTTTCGATCTCGTCAATCAACGCATCCGCATGGTCGTAAGTGATACGGCCAGCGGCATAATCGATGTCCATTACACTATCGATGATCGCGCAATGTTTGCTGCTGGGGTCTTTGACGACATAGGTAATCGTGTTTGTAGCGTCATCGAAATGGGCCGATACCTCCGGCGTGATGGTCATGTCTACGGGATAATCCATTGCGTCCTCCATCAGGTTGATTGTCATTTTGCGGCCCTATGCAACAGGCGCAAAGCCCGCCGGTGCCGTTGTTTTTACCGAATTTCTGCCCCAACACTAGCATCTGTAAAGCCCGTGACCAGCACCGGATCACTCTATCGTTCTGGATACACTGAAAAGACAAACGCCACATCTCCAAGACGTGGCGTTCGGCTCTCTGTCAGGTGCATCCTGTCCGCTTGCCAGCGTTAGTTCACAAGGTTCGGTAAGAACAGAACCAGATTGGGAAAGGCGATCATGAAAGCGACAATTACCAGATCAACAACAACAAACCAAAACACCCCCCGAAAGACCTGCGACAGGGTTGCTATATTGCCAACGACTCCCTTGATAACAAAGACGTTCATTCCCATCGGCGGTGTGATCATTCCGATTTCCAACAGCTTGACCAGCAACACCCCGAACCAAAGCAGGCTGTAACCCGTCTCATCGACAATCGGCAAAACAATCGGAAGGGTTAGCAGCATGGCACCAACAGGCTCCAGCATCATGCCAAGAACAAGATAGATCACCACGATCCCGAGCATGATCATCAGGGGCGACACGCCAAAGCCCAGAATAGTATCGGACAGCGCATCGCCGATCCCTGACAGCGCCAAGAAGCGGGTGAGCAAACTGGCACCGACTGCGATGATCAGCAGAGCGGCCGTGGTTGTCAGCGTTTCGGTTATGGCCATGCGCAAGGCCTTGAACGTCAGCGTACGATAGAGCAGCGCCACCAGCATCGACAGCATTGCGCCAATCGCCCCCGCCTCTGTGGGCGTAAAGGCGCCGCCGAACAAACCCGCAAACACGCCGATCACGATCAACAGCACAGGCCATGTCTGACCCAGCGCCTTGAACTTTTCGGCCCGCGTTGCCTCGATCTTGACGGGGGGTGCCAGATCGGGGTTCAGCTTTACGCGGATAAGGATCACCGCAATATACGCAAAGAGCGTGATAACACCAATCACCAAACCACCAAGAAACAAAGAGCTGACAGATTGACGCGAGATGATCCCGTACAAGATCATCAGGATGGACGGCGGGATCAGCGCGCCAATGGTGCCAGCGGCGGCAACCGTACCTGTCGCCAGCTCCGCACTGTAGCGGTTGCGCACCATTTCAGGCACGGCGATCTTGCCCATCGCAGCCGAACACGCCACAGACGACCCCGTGACAGCGGCAAAGCCCGCACACCCAAACACAGACGCGATTGCCAGGCCGCCAGGCAGCCCGGACAGCCAGACCTGAGCGGCGTTAAACAACCCCTGTGTCAAGCGTGTATGATAACAGATGAACCCCATAAACAAAAACGCGGGGATCGAGCTGAGCACCCATGAATTTGCAAAGTTATAAGGTACAATCCCCAGACTGCCCCACGCGATGTTCCAGTTGAACATCTGCCAAAGGCCGACAAAGGACACAGCGATCAGTGAAATCCCGATGGGAATCCGCATCAGGATCATGACGAGCAAAACGGCAATGAATATGCCCGCGATCTGAAGCTCGGTCATCGGGCATCTCCGCCAGAAAGGTAAGGGTCTTCGACTTTGAGCGCTTCAAGCCCGTGCGGGCGACCCATTACCAGACAGATCAGCTTCCAACCGGCAACGATCGCCATCAGACCAAAGCCCAGTGGCAGCGCCAGATAGGTAGGCCACGTGATGACCTTGCCACCCGCCTCGATGGAGAAGGAACCGCCCAAGTATTTGGCCAATGCCTCGTCGCCCGTGCGCAAGGCAACAACGGCTGTAACGATGAACGTAAGAAGCAGGGCAACCCCTGCAAGAAAGCTCTGTATTTTGGTTGGAAACTTCTCAACCAACAACTCAACCGCGATATGGCTGTCGCGCTGCTCGACCGCGGCTAGCGGGAGAAAGGCGATTGAGACCATATAAAATGCAGAAACGTATAGGATGGTAGAATTCAAAGGTGTCTCGAACACAAACCGCATTGCCACATCCAACGATACATGGGCGATGAGCAGCAGCACCATTATGCCGGCAATGGTTGATGTTCCGGAGATAAGCCATGAGATCACGGATGCGACGGGTTTCATGGGAAAGTCCATTCTGGAAAAGGAAATTCGGGGCGCGGCAAACTATGCTAATCGCGCCCCTTTTGGTTAGGCAATCATCGGGTTACTGGCCGTATGTGGCTGGATCAACCTTCGAGACTACCTCGTTCCAGAACAGCTGCTGCAAGGCATCGCTGCTGTCGACATCGGTTACAAGACCGTTCCACTTTTCCAACAGCGGTGCAAAATCTGCCGAAATTTCGCTCGCACGCTCAACGCCGTAGGTTTCTTTGAACAAGCCAGCAACTGTTTCCAGATCGGCCTTCGCAAAGTCTTTTACGGCTGCCAGCAGTTCGGCATCAGCCTGATGGAACTTGATACCTTTCCCGCGGGCATGCTCGATCGCGGCGCTGTCATCTGTGTAAAAGTTCCACGTGACGTCTGCTGTCATATGGCTACCGCCCCACAAAAGCGCCTCGCGGCCCGCGTCATCCATCGCTTTCCAGCGGTCGGCATTGATGTTGGCCGAGGAAACGCCCGCGAATGCACCACCTGGTACGGCAAGCGTTATGTCGGTGACGACTTCGTGCAGGTTGTAGTTTGTAAGTTCGGGTGCCGACAGCATGGCGCAGTCAATAATACCCTGATCCAAACCCTCATAGGCCTCGGAAACGGGCAAGCGAACGCCCTGAGCGCCGAATGCTTCGGCAAAACGGACAAAGCCTGCCCCGCCAGCACGCAAGCGCAGACCTTTCAGGTCTTCGATGCTGGTGACAGACACGTCTTTGCACAGCAGGTTGTACAGCGGAGTCACCCCGCCGCCCGTATAGACCTGATTTTGCGCGACATTTTCTGCCATACACTCTGGGCAGTTGTTGAAAGTGTACTCCAGCATCGCACCGGCAAACGCCAACGGCTCTTTGCCGGTCGGGTTTTCTACCAGATTAATCAGCAGGTTCATCTCGTGCAAATACAGGTTGGTCGGGTATTCTGCGGGATAATACGGTGGCAGTACAAAGCCTACGTCAGCCAGACCGTCGCGCACGCCGGGTGATGTCTCTGGCAGGCTCAGCAGCGACATGGCAAAGCCTGTCACGTCAATCTCGCCATTGGAACGCTCGGCAACGGCAGCCGCGTAATCATCAACAGCTTGTCCGATGGCAGATGTGTTTGGGTAACCGTACGCAAAGTTCAACCGCTCTTTCGCGGCCGCTTGGCCTGCGATGGCGGCGGCAACGACTGTGGCGGCCAATGTCAGGCTGGTTTTGTAAGTCATATTATGTCCTCCCATGTTATTTCACTTAGCCCGAGATGACGGCACGAGGCCGATCCGGATTCGCTGTTTTGGTGCTGTGCCATCCATTCCCGATGGCATATCGACCTGATCGTTGAGCGCGGCGCCTTGCCGCGACAACATTCTCGGTAGTATGTTTAAAAATGGGACTGGACGGGCAACTGTCAATAGTGAAACGACACAGTACCGAGAGACGTAGCGTTGCGCCTTTGCGCTGAGACTGATTTTGTGATCTGACATTACGCCAGTAACAAGTTAGGCCGCGCCGTACACTTTGGCAGCGTCAGCGCGCGAAAAATGAGACCGCCCGATGACGACAGGGCACACCGTTTGAGGGACAGATATGCAAGCCCAGACCGCACAGATTGCGAACGCCAAAGGCGATAGCAGACAGCAGATCATCGAGGCTGCTGCACAATGCTTTATGCTCAAAGGGCTGGAAAAGGCGACGATTGACGACATTGCCGATGTTTTAGGCGCGACCAAAGGGCGGGTTTATCACCATTTCCGTTCCAAAAACGCGATTTATTTTGCAGTCCACCGTCAGGCGATGCAGTTCTGTTTTGACGCGATTGAACCATTGCTCCTTCTCCCGATCCCCTGCCATGAAAAGCTGGAGGCGATGGCAACAGCCCATGCCCGCGTCATGATGGACACCCTGCCCTACCAGCGCAGCATCCGACTGGGGGTTGAGATATACCTGCGCGGCTCCACCACCGAGGCAGAGCGCGCCGTGCTGTCCGAGCTGATCAAACAGCGTAACGACTATGAAGATCTGTACCGTGACGTCCTGAGATCAGGATTGGCCGATGGTACACTGGATGTGCCAAGTATCGAGATTGCGGGTCGCGTTATGATGGGTGCGCTGAACGGTCTGGTCGATTGGTACCGCGTGCGCCCCGATCAAACCGATGCCGACCGAGACCAGATCGCACGTACGCTTGCGCGAACGGTGTTGCACGGGATGGTGCGCTAGGGCTTCTGGACGACCTAGTCGATCGCAACAAACCCGTCACCGGATTTGATCCGGTGTGTAACAGTATTTGCCTGCCCCAGCGTTTGCTCCACGAAACAGCCCTTCTTGGCGGCTTGCACCAATGCGATTTGATCCTCTAGCGATGACGAGCTTTCTAGCAATACGTCGATATGAAACGACTTTGGCGCTGTCTCGTATATCCGGCCCTTTGGGGTCCATTGCCATTTGACCTCGGCGTTCACGCTGAGATCATCAATCACCACGTCCATTCGTTTGGCAAATGCCCGCAGCTGGGTCATGATGCAGCCTGTCAAACCCGCGATAAAATGCGCAAGCGGCGGGGGCGCGGTCGCATCACCACCATGAAACGGCCCCTCGTCCGTGGCCATTGTAAACCGCTCGACCATGGGTTCGGTCATGGCCACGTCCAGCTCGTTGCGCATCTTGCCCACTGCGCGGCCCTCGCATGTGAAGGTGACGGTCAGCGGCTCTTTTGGTTGCTCAATGCTCATCAGAAATTCACCGCGTCTGCGCCTTTCAATCCCAGCATCGCGCGCGCTTCTTGCGGTGTGGCAATCTGGTTGCCCTGTGCCGCGAGTATACCTTTCACCTTTTCGACCTGTTGCGCATTTGACGTAGCGAGCTCCCCCCGCGCGATGAACAGCGAATCCTCAAGTCCCACACGCACGTGTCCGCCCATCTGCGCGCCAACAGCCGCCAGTTTCATCTGCTGCGCGCCTGCGCCGATAACAGACCATTGATAGTCATCGCCAAACAGCTTGTCCGCCGTGCGTTTCATGAACACCAGATTGTCGATATCTGCGGCGATCCCGCCAAGGATGCCCAAGACAAATTGCAAGAATATCGGGGCTTTGAACATGCCGCGGTCCAAACAGAATTTGAGGTTATAGAGGTGGCCCACGTCATAGCACTCATGCTCGAACTTCACGCGATGTTCAGGCCCGCCCAGCGCATCGGCCACCATGCGAATATCCTGAAAGGTATTGCGAAAGATGTTGTTTTCGGACCCTTTGATATAACCTTCTTCCCAGTCGTTCTTCCATGTGTCGTACTTATCGGCCATCGGATGCAGCGCAAAATTCATCGACCCCATGTTCAGGCTGCACATTTCCGGGCTGAACTGGCGCGCCGCAGGGATACGCTCCTCCACGGTCATGACGGGGTTGCCGCCTGTGGAGATATTGATCACCGCATCCGTCTCTGCCTTGATGCGCGGTAAAAACTCCGCGAAATGCTCAGGCGCGACTGTCGGCGCGCCAGTATCAGGGTGGCGCGCGTGCAAATGTAGTATCGCAGCGCCAGCCTTGGCGGCGGCAATCGCCTGCTCGGCAATCATATCCGCGTTAACAGGAAGCGCCTCTGACATCGTGGGCGTATGCACAGCGCCCGTAATGGCGCAGGTGATGATTGTTTTACCCATGTCCTACTCCTCGAATATCGCGACAGCGCGGGTGAATCCCGCCGAGGCCGCCTTGATCTTGAAAGGAAAGCACGAGACCAGAAAACCATCCCCCGGCAGTTGGTCGAGTTGTGCAAGTTTTTCGATGTGGCAATAGCCGATCTCCATGCTGGCGCGATGCCCTTCCCAGATGATCGAAGCATCTTTGTCGCGCGCGTACCGCTCGGCTGTGATGTTAAACGGCGCATCCCAGCTCCATGCGTCAGTACCTGTCAGACGCACGCCACGCTCCAGCAGATACATGGTGGCATCGCGCCCCATGCCGCAGCCCCGCCCGAGGTAGTCCGGGTGCCCGTACCGCGCACCCGCCGAGGTGTTGACCAGCACAATGTCCAGCGGCTCAAGATTGTGGCCGATCCGCTTCAACTCGGCCTCTACATCATCGGGCTGCACGATATAGCCATCGTCGAAATGGCGAAAATCCAGCTTCACCCCATTCCCGAAACACCATTCCAACGGGACCTCATCGATGGTGATCGCCCGTTCGCCGTTGTTCATGGTTGAATGGTGATGGTACGGCGCGTCCAGATGGGTGCCGTTGTGCGTGGCAATCTGCAACCGCTCTATGGCCCAGCCCTCGCCACCGGGCAATTCATCGTGGCTCAGCCCTTCGAAAAAGCCTGCCACCTGCCCTGCTGTCTGGTCATGGGAGAAATATTCGATCTGCGGCAGCATGATGTCGGGATCAGATTGGATATCCGCCTCAAGCGCGACGGATAAATCGACAAAACGTCTTGGCATAGGTTAGGTCCTTTCAAAGCAGGAAAGTCGTAAGAGCAGGAAATGCGATCACGATAGCCAGACACACCAGCATCATCGCGGCAAAGGGTGCCGCCCCGATAAAAATGTCCGACAAGGTGATCGAGGTGTCGTCCAGCGTGGATTTTATGACGTAGACCGAAATGCCAAAGGGCGGCGTAAGCAAACCGATTTCGATGGCGATCACTGTCACAATCCCGAACCAGATCAGATCGACTCCCATTGGCTGCAACACAGGCAGCATAAGCGGCACGAGGATCAGCATGATCGACGATGAATCGAGGATCATCCCGAACAGAATGACCACCAGACAATAGAGGCTGATTAGCGCGATCAGCCCCAATTCTGCATCCGTAACAAGCGTACCAAAACTGCCCGGCAAACCGGAAAAGGCCAACATGCGGCTATACATCTGGGCTGCGATAATCAGGAAACAGACCGAAGCGGTGACCATCCCCGTCTCGACCAGTATCCGCCACAACCCAGCAGCCGACAGCGTGCGTTTGGCAAATCCGATCAGCAAAGCGCCCACGGTGCCTATGGCCCCCGCCTCGACAGGTGTGAACAACCCGCCATAGATACCCCCCAAAACGAGCGTGATCAGTGCGGTGATGGGCAGCCCTTTGGCAAGCAGTTCAAAGCTGGTCAGCGCATCTTCATTCTGGCTGAGGTTTTCACCGACGAAACGAGGGGCGAAGATGGCCATCAGGATCGTGCCGATGCCGAAAAGCAGCGCCAGCAGCAGTCCTGGCCCGACGCCTGCAACAAACAGATCACCAATACTCTGCTCGGTCAGCAGACCGTAAAGGATCAGCAGCAGACTGGGTGGAATCAGCATGCCCAGCACGGAGGACCCCGCGACCAGCCCCACAGAGAAACGTGCGGTGTAGCCGTGACGGCGCAATTCTGGCACAGCGATTTTGGTGAAGACAGCGGCGGAGGCGATAGAGATGCCCGTGATGGCAGCAAAGATCGTATTGGCGGCAATGGTCCCGATGCCCAAGCCCCCTTTGATCCGCCGAAACGCGGCGTTAGCCACATCAAAGGCATCGCGGCCCATGCCGCTCTCGCTCACCACAAAACCCATCAGAACAAAAAGCGGGACCACGCCAAAGAAGTAGGACGATATCGCATCATTCGCCGACAGGCCCAACATTTTGGACGCCAGAAGGGGCGAGCCTTTGATCGCCCAGACACCTACAAAGGAACAGGCAATCAGTGCAATCGGCACATACATCCCAAACAGCACCAACAGCGCCATGACGGCCAGAGCAATCAGGCCGATATCAAAGGGTGTCATCGCACGAACCTCCGCACGATCCGCGCGCCAAATTGTAGCGCAAGCAGGATGCAGCCCAGCGCCAGCATGGCTTTGACAGGCCAAGTGGGAGCGGTGAAATCACCCACAGCGCCCACGAAATCTCCGCGTGTCCATGCACGGGTCATCATCGGCCAATG
This sequence comes from uncultured Sulfitobacter sp., assembly GCF_947502895.1. Lineage (GTDB taxonomy): Bacteria > Pseudomonadota > Alphaproteobacteria > Rhodobacterales > Rhodobacteraceae > Sulfitobacter. The sequence goes on along the minus strand of NZ_CANNBM010000006.1, from coordinate 45,946 downwards.
TGCGTATAGAATTGCTGACAAAACAGCGATGCCAACCAGATCAAAGACCGTTTCAAGCCAGCGGGCCAGATTTGGAAACCGCGCGTGAAGGACGTCGATCACCCCATCGCTACGGGTCATTCGGCCTGCTTTGAGTGCTTGCGGCGCTTGTAAGAATACAATCGCCACAATCGACAACGATACCAGCTCGGGCACGCCAGACAGGGGCGCACCCAACAGGTTGCGCCCCGCCACATCAGCCGTGATCAAAACCACCAGCGAAAGGATCAAGAGCGACCCCACCACATTGGCCGCCAGCGTCACATGGTCGAGTGTCGCCAGCAGCCGGTTTCGCATCACTCTTTGTCCCAATCACGCAGCGGGGTTGCACCCGCATCACGCATAGACTGCATGTACAGGCTCAGGATGTCCGTGCCCGGTTTGCCTTGGGCGTCCAGCCCCGCCGCCCATTCTTTGGCTGCGTTATCCATACCTGCGGCCCAAGCGCGGCGCATCTCGTCGGATGCATCTGTGATCGTCGCGCCGTTCTCGCCCATCACTTTGATCGAGGTGGCAACGCCGTCTTCCAAAGACGCAAGATACCACTCCCGCGCAGCATCCGCGCCTGCACTCAGCGCATCCTTGGCCTCATCCGGCAGGCTGGCGTGCCAGTCAGCATTTGCGCACAAACCACCGGCAAACTGCGCGCCCAGACCAGCGCGGGTCACGTAGGGCGCGACCTCATACAGCTTGCCCGGCAAGGCCGCAGAAGCAAAGACAATCACACCGTCATACACCCCTGTTTTCAACTCGTTGTAATAGGTGGTCAGGTTGCCCGATACGCCAACAGCGCCCGTCCCCTTCAGCCAGTTCAGCGCAGCACCAGGAGCGGCAATCTTGCGCCCTTCCAAATCGGCCAATCCGGCCACAGGAAAATTCGTCATCATCAGATAGTCATCAATGCCCACAGGCGCGCCCAGATAAACAACACCATTGTCAGCATAAGACGCTGTCATGCGGTCATCTTCACGGTGCAGCTTGTCCATCAACTCTGACACCTGTCTCGGATCATCGCTCACGAAAGGGGTGTAGTAGGTGACGTTCTGCACAGCCAGTTTGGCCGGATCAAATAAGGACTGGCAAATACCTATCTCGGCCAAGCCCGCCTCGACTGTCTCCAACTCGTCGCCGACTTTGGCGATAGCGCCGCCATACTGGCCATCAAAGCTCATCGTGTGGCCCGTGCCTTCAAGTGCGGCCTGTACCTGCGGCACAAAGGCCTCGTCGATCATTTTCACCCAGCGGAAAACGCCCGGATGTCCTGCAACGACCGTTGCGTTGTAATTCTCGGCAGATGCAGCACCTGCCATGCAGACCAGCGTTGCCGCTGCTGTTATTTGTGTCCATTTCATTTTCATTCCTCCCAGTTAGATTTCGACTTTCCTGTTTCTTGCAATGTCTTTGTCCCACCGATTACAAACCCAACCAGCGCAGCAATCAGCTCTTCATTGTCGGTTGTGCCTGTCTGGCCCATCAGACGCTCCATCCGTCCGTCCCGCGAGATCACCGATGCCAGCACGCCGAGGGCGAATTGATAGGTCATGCCCGCGTTCACACGGTTCAGGCCGGTCTGTTCCATCGCTTTGAGAAATACTTGAGCTGTCGGGTCATAACACTCGCGCACCAACTCTTGATCCCGCGCGCGCCCTACGATGAGGCCCGCAAAAATACGCGCATAGGCCTTTCCGCCGCCCTCTGGCCCCAGAGTGGGCCTGAACAGCGCATCCACAACCCGTTCCAGCGCATCAGAAGCCCCAAGATCAACATCATCCAGCAACGCAATGCGCGCTTCATTGATCAATCGCGAGCGGTGGCGGATCACCTCACTGTACAAACGGTCCTTGTTGCCGAAATGGTAGTGCAGCAACGCCTGACTGACCTGCGCGCGGGTGGCGATAGCCTTCATACCCGCGCCTTCAAAGCCAGCCTCCGCAAACTCGACCTCCGCTGCGGCGAGGATACCGTGCAGCACCGTGGCTATGTCGTCTTTTTGTTTGATTTTCGCGGATTGCATACAGCATATGAACAACTGACTGACCGATCAGTCAAATGAATTCTGACAAAAATTACTCTATCAGGCGAACGCCTTCTAGATGCACCCAGCCCAGATTGTCCGCATATGGCACCAAACAAGGAACTATACATCGCTGAACACCCTCGGGGTTTGACCGCCATCAGCTGTGCGCCACGCCGTGTGTTTTTTGACGGCCCAGCACACGCCGCAGCCCCTGCAACCAGCGGCTTGCGTGATACTCTAACAACACCGCCTTCAATCACTGTCTTAGTATCGACGCGTTGAGCGTCCACCAGCGGACAGCATTTGTAGACTAACTTTAGTAGTTATTTTCGCACGCGAGTTTTATAGGACAGTCAGCTTTAGAACCCAGCAGGCCACTACCTTGGATGACGTAAGATAGATCGTCTCCGCATACGTGAACGGCGTCCTAGCATCCAATACGACAACGGATTTTTCAGACGTATGTGGCTGGTCGCGCATTTCCAGAACATTCGATAGCTTGGTGCGCGTCGCGTCCTATAACCTTAGCTATGATAGCGGGCGCACCATCAGTACGTCATATGTAGCAGGGATCAGAACCGAGCGTGTAGACAGTGCCGAAAACAATGTGGTCAGCTGGCACAGTAAAACCTATGACTATGATGATGGCCCTAGCCAGATCAAAACGCTGCCAGCAGGGCTATCGGACACCACCTCAACACGGCTCGACAGCTCAGATGCGTTCGGATGGGCGAGCACTGTCAAAACCTATGATCTCACTGGAGACAGTACGCGGCAAGTTCGCACAAATGATGACGCCACTGTCTTGACGACAGGCTATTTTGCAAGCCTGAGAGTGCGCAATGACCGGGTTGATGCGAGCGATGCCCACAGGATTGAAAGCACATATGCAAACGGCGTAAGCAAAAGGCGTATCGCCAAAGACACAATGGATGCATCTGGCTGGGACACCAACGTTCGAACCTTCGATAGCGCTGGACCACGCGCTTGGGACAAAGTTACCAGCGCCTTCTATGCAGACAACGGCGTTTTGATCTATCGGCATGTGCAGATGGACGATGGCAGGCAGTCGTTCGTCGGTATGCGCGGTCTTGATGTCGTCGCGGGCGGCACCACAGCAACAGTGTCCGCGGATGCAGCCGCGCAGTTACACGCCACAGGCACAATTGATCTGGTAGACGGCTATCTGGGCGTGACAGATTTCATGTAGGTTACTTGGGCATCGGGCAACAATGGCTATGGCACATTTGCCGACGCAGATGGGTCTTGGAGTGATTTGACCATTCAAGGCGGCTCTGAAGACGAGCTGATTTCCGGAGGTGCGGCAACTGATGTTTTTTAAGCCGACGAAGGCTTTGACACAATCTCCTATGCGGATTCGATGCTGGCCAGACAGGTGGATTTGCGTACCGGAATTGATGGTGTGCGGTATACCGAGCTTGGCGGTAGAGACACAATTTCAGGATTTGAATGAGGACGATCAGTTAAGCTACCGCTTCTGCCGAGATATGGATGAGTTCGGCGGGTATGCGGGGATCGTCATTTCAGGGTACATGTAGTTCTTTCCTTCTGGGCAATTCGACCATCTGCGTGCAGCGAAACCGTCACCCAGACGATGCATCACTCGGTCACTGATGAAGCGCTCCAGCACGGCTTTGGTGTCTTCGAACTCAAAATCGTTAGTGTAGAAGACAAACCGATTGCTGGCGATGATGTCGCTGCAGGGGTAGAGGATACGCCGCTTGTCATCACGCCGCTGGGCAATGATACAGACCCCTACGGCGGTCTTGTTCGGCGCATCCATGCTGTTGATCCGGTTGATACGACCACTGTAACGGTTGCGCCATACGGCCAATCCGAGACACTCACCCCAAACCCCGAATATCACGGTCAGACGACCCTGAATTACAACAGTGTAGACGACATCAGGGCCAGAGGCCGTGGCAAGATCGAAGTGACAATTGCCACTGTCAATGACCCGCCCGAGGTTCCAGTCAGTCGCGTATTTGGCTTTGATACAACTGAGAAATTTGTACTCATGGCCACTGACAAAGCGGGCGCACAAGAAAGTGCGCTCATCACGGTCGAATAGACGGCGTCGAATATGCCCCGAGATTCCCGGATGATTTGTCCACACAGACAGTCGAAGCACGCCCTATTGACGATACTGGGCTTTTGTTTGACTCGAGTGAAATCGATATCTTTGTCACTCCGATCATCGACGATCCGATGTGTCTGTAGAAATCACCGCGACTGATCGTTTTGATCAATTCATCATCAAAGTTACCGACCATACCAACGAAGACGATCTCTACACTGTACCAACGAGGTATATCGACGCGTTCATCGACGGTGAGCTGTCAGTCGTTGGCGAAGCGAGTACGGCTCTTGGCACAGGCTTTAGCAGCGTAACGAAGCAGATAGGGGCATCCCATATTGACGGTACGGTGGCGAATACGGTCACATTCAACGATGCCTGTATCTAGGCACCGGAAGACTCAGGTCGTCACACGTTCAGCTATGACCTTGGCAATACCGCCAGATTTGACGAAGGGTTCAGCGAGACACTTTTTCAAGTAGACGCAGGAGCACTGGGCGTCGGTGTGACGTCCCATGTCTCCGCCGGTGGCGGTGCCTCGGGTTCTGTGCGCCGATCTCAGCTACATGCAATCCAACAGGCTGACCCCAGAACACCTTTCCGGCAGACACATCCTGGAAGACGGAAATGAGGTGGACTTCTAATTCGGTGACACGAACACTGCGGGGTCGATTGCAGATCTTGATGTCAATGGGGATGGCGGCTTTGCCTAAAAAGTGCTGACGAAAGCCACAGCAAAAGTAGAAACCGACGCGGACCTTCAGTTGAAATTCTACGACTATTTTGCAGCGTTTCAACAAGCGGCATCCCGACAGAGTTCTCTCTCGGTACAGGTGGACCACTTTATTGCAATAGCGGCTTTGTGTTTTATGAACGACAGTCGATCGACGTTGCAGACAGCAGCTATTTGCTGACGACAGACTGGAATGAAACTGAATGGCCCTTCACCTGACGGGCCATTCTGCAAAGCGTCGCTATGAAAAACCAGACTGCACTGCGTTTCTCATATTTTGCGGGTGATTGTGACCGCTTCAATCATCTGTCCGCAAATATCCAGAGCTGAAATCGAGTGTTACGGCAACCCGAGCGCTTGCTTCTTGTCGGCGGCCCATTTCATGATTGTCAGATCAAACGTAAGCGCCATTAACGACACACAGATACCCAGTACAAAATTCTTGCCCAGATCAGTTCCAGCCAGAGTGCGTTGCAGCTCTTGGCCAAGGTCTTGTGTCCCGATGAATGCGGCAATGATCACCATGAAGAAAGCGAACATAATCGCTTGATTGAACCCGATTGCCATTGTCGGCAGCGCAAGCGGCAACTGTACGTTCCATAGTTTTTGCAGACGGGTAGCCCCGGCCATGTCAGCCGCCTCGGTCATTTCGGGCGGCACTGTGCGCAAGCCCTCGATCGTGTAGCGCATAAGCGGCACCATGGCGAAAATGAGGATCGAAAAGATCACGGCTATGTCTGTAATCCCGAACAACATAATCGCGGGGATCAGATAAACGAAGCTCGGGAAGGTCTGTGCGGTGTCGCATATCAGCAAAACACGCCTCGACCAACTTTCTGAACGCGCGGCGATGATAGCAATTGGAAGACCAAGAAGTGCCGCCAAAGATACCGCAGAGATAACCGAATAAAGTGTGATGATCGCCCGATCCCACCATCCTGACAAAGCCACCAGCGAAAAGAAGATCGCCGCATAGAGCGCCTGTTTGCGTCCAGCCAGAGCCAATGCAAAGGCTGTTACAAGTAAGATCAATGCAGGTGTCGGAATGGACAGCATGAAGTTTCGGAACGGGATCAGTACTTTGACATTGATGAAGGCGCGCAAGAAACCCGTGACAGCCTGGACCCCATCAATGGCGAGAAACCCTTTGATGAGGTTATCAAGCTCCCTGCCTTGGCTGAAATCCTGCCCCCGCCCGATTACGGACGCGATTGGCAGTACCATCGACAGCAAGGTAAAACCGATAAAAAGCGCGATCCCCAGCAACAGCATCTGATGGCGCTTCCAGTAAGGTGTGCCGCGTTCGAAATGCTCTGGCTGTTTGACGACCCATGCTTTGGACAGACGGTCCAGCATCACGGCCAGTAAAACGATGGTGACGCCGATCTCGAACGAACGGCCCAGCTTGAAGCTGCCCATCATTGCCAGCAGTTTTGCGCCCAATCCCGGCATGCCGATGAAGGCCGTTAGAACAACCATCGCCAGACACAGCATGATAACTTGGTTCACGCCGACCAAAATCTCGGTACGGGCAGATGGCAGGTAGACATGGCGCAACATCTGATACTTTGAGCAGCCGCTCATCTTGCCTGCTTCAACCACTTCAGGAGAAACTTTTTGCAGGCCGAGCGATGTCATCAGGATCATCGGCGGAATTGCATAGATTGTGGTGGCAACAGCACCAGCCGTTGGCCCCACCTTGAAAAAGATGACCGCAGGCAAAAGATAGGTAAAGAAGGGTAGCGTTTGCAGAACAGACAAAACAGGTTTGATAAGGTTATCAAACCATTTGTATTTCCACGCAGCGATCCCCAGCGATAGACCGATCACGAACGCAAGCGGGGCGGCAATCGCCAGCACCGACATTGTCTGCATCGCGATTTTCCATTGACCGATCAGGGCGGTCCAAACAAGCGTGCCACCCGCAAGAAGCGCCAAACGCCAGCCGCCGAGATAGTAACCAATGACCGCCGCGACTGCGGCCATTGCGGTCCACGGGATCGGTCCGATGTTGGGCCAGCGCCGCTTGCCAAAAAAGATGTTACCCGATGCGTCCAGCATCCACTCTAACCCACCTGTGAGAAAACGAGTGAGCTTGAGCAGGCCAAGGTCGTCTTTCACAAAGCTAAATATGGCATCGAGCCAGAGCGCAAAATTCGGGATCATCGCTTCGGGAAGGCGGTGCAGCCACGCAGGCAGCACATTCATCCATTGCAAGGCTGAAACCAAAACGGCGACCCCTACAAAAACAAGCGACCACTGGCCTCGTGTCAGCGGCGTCCTTGCATGGCTGTGAACTGCGATATCGGCCATTTAGTCATTCTCCAACAATATCGTTAGAGCATCATCACGGTTCATGCCTCCAATGACTTTGCCGTCGCGCGCCACAGGAATAACCGCACGGGTGTCATGCACGATCTGTTTGGCAAGTTGTTTGATTGTCAGGCTCGCGTCCACCGGCTCCCCCTCACCTGTTGTATCCGCCGTGGCCAAGACACCAGCATGGACCACACGGGCTTTGTCGATGTCTTCGGTAAATTTGCGGACGTATTCGGTGGCAGGATGCAAAACGATCTGATCGGGCGTATCGCATTGCTCTACCGCGCCATCCTTCATGATGGCGATACGGTCGGCAAGGCGCAGGGCCTCATCAAAGTCGTGAGTGATAAAAACGATAGTCTTGTTCAAAAGCTGTTGCAGGCGCAGGAACTCATCCTGCATTTCCTTACGAATGAGCGGATCGAGCGCGCTGAACGGCTCGTCCAGAAACCAGATATCCGGTTCAATCGCGAGACTGCGGGCGATGCCCACGCGCTGCTGCTGGCCACCAGAGAGTTCGCGCGGGAAATAGTCTTCGCGCCCCTCAAGTCCCACCAGTTTCACGACTTCGAGCGCGCGTTCACGCCGGGTGTGTTTGTCTTGGCCACGCATTTCCAGAGGAAAGGCGACATTGTCCAGAACAGTGCGGTGCGGCAACAAACCAAAGGACTGGAACACCATTCCCATTTTGGAGCGGCGCAGTTCAATAAGGTCTTTTTCGGCCAGAGACATGATGTCCTGCCCTTCAACCTCAATCGTGCCGCCCGTAATTTCGTGAAGGCGCGAAAAGCAGCGTACCAGCGTGGATTTACCAGAGCCCGACAGCCCCATAATCACCAGCATCTCACCTTTGTGAACATCCAGCGAAACATCTCTGACGCCAGCAATGTATCCCGCATCGCGCATGTCATCAAAGCTCATCCCGGGGGTCATGTTCTTGAGGAATTCTTGCGGGTTACGACCAAATACTTTCCATACGTTTTTGCAGGAAATGACGGGGGCTTCGGCTGACATGGGAATCCTTGTAGAAAATGTCCCCGCCCGAAAAGATCGGACGGGGGTATGACGATTGAAATAGTTCGGGTTTACTTTACCCAACCTTCCCAGACATCTTTGTTTGCTTCCAACCATGCTTCGGCTGCCTCATCAGGCTCCATCTCGTCGATGTCGACCATTTTGGCCATCTCGGCGATCTGCGGGTTGGTAAAGCTCACTTGCTCAAGCACTGCGTAGGCAGATGGCCATTTTGCTTCCATGCCTTCCCACGCAGCTTTCTTCATGTAGCCTTTGGCAGGGTTGCCGCAGTCATAAAGCGCATCAGGGTTTGGACCTACGGACGGATCTTTGTCACAGCCGTCTACCCACTCGGGGAACTCGACAAACTCACCTGGCCAAACAGCCTCGGCAAAGTTTGGTGTCCAGTTGAAGACCACAACAGGCTTCTTATCTGCTTCGGCTGCGCCGATTTCAGCCCAAAGTGCTGCTGCGGAACCCGCGTTTACAACAACAAAGTCCATGTCCAGCGCCGCAACACGCTCTTGACCGTGCTTGAGCCAGTCAACAGGCCCATCAAGATAGCGGCCTTTGTCGCCCGTCTCTGCCGTGGCAAAGATAGCAGCGCAATCATTCAAAGCTTCCCATGATGGCAGGCCCGGGCATGCCTCTTTGGTCCACATCGGGTACCACCAGTCTTCGCGTGTGACTGCTGCGTGATCACCCACATCTACGATGCCGCCTTTTTCCTGTGCCGCACGGAAAGAGGCACCGAACGCGCCCTCCCAAACTTCCATCTCCAGCGTCACATCGCCTAGACGTACGGATTCATACACCGCTTGGCTGTCTGTGGTCACATATTCGACGTTGTTACCGTTGGCTTCCAGAATTTGGCCCATAACGTTGGACATCACGATCTGGCTCGACCAGTTGTGGATTGGAATAACGATTGGATCGTCACTGTCTGCTGCAAACGCCATCAACGGCGTCAGCGCCAGCACGCCAGCGGTCAAAGCTGTTGTCATTTTTCTCATGTTTATTCTCCCTATTAGACTGCACCTGTTGGCGGTGCCTGATGCGGCCAAAAAGTATCGGCTGCTTGGATTGTTGTTTCAGCGATTCTGTTCGTCGCTACAGTCTATCCACACGCACCTTGGCACGATTTTCCTCACAATCAAGTTTTTTTCTTATTGGTGACAATTCCCAAACGCCGAGGGTGCTGCAGTTTGCAAATATTGTCCATGTTACCAGAAACTTACCCAAACCCACACCAAAAGGCTGTTAATTTAGGCAGGAGGAGCGATTGAGTTATCGCGCACCCGAAACATGTTCACCTTTTTCCGGTCTTCCGCTGGGCTGATGCCAAACACTTCCGTATACGAGCGGCTCATCGAAGAAGGTGTTGAGCATCCCACAGCGAGGGCAATCTGGGGCAGGGTTTCCTTGCTGTAGTGTAAAAGCTGACGTGCCTTGTGCATTCTCAGAAAACGATAGTACTGGAAAGGCGTCTTGCCCGTAGCCTTGAAAAACAACCGCTCAAGCTGACGCGCGGAGACCCCAACGATATTGGCGACATCCGCAATATTTATGGGATCTTCGATATTTTCCGAAAATAGTTCGACAGCCTGACGGACCATGTCAGGAAGCATGTCGCTGGTGCTCTCGGCTTCGACAGTCGGTTTAAGCTGTATCACCCCTTGCCCCCGCACCAAAGGGTGCTGGAACCAGCACGCTACCTCTGTTGCGACGCCTGCGCCAAGTGACGCTTCCACCAGATGCAAGGCCAAGTCAAAAGCCGCTGCCGCTCCTGACGCGGTCATGCGACGGCCACCGATGGCAATCACATCTTCAGTTGCCTCAATTTCCGGAAATTCGGCGGCAAAAGCAGCTTCATAGCACCAGTGAACAGAAGCAGCATGACCTTCCAGCAAGCCTGAGCGCGCAAGAGGAAACACACCACCGCTCACAGCGCCAATCACTGCACCATGACGCGCTAACTTGCGCAGTTTTCCCTCGGACGGTTGGGGCTGGGTAAATTTCGAAGAAGGACCACTGAGCAAAATCAAATGATCAATGTCTTCACACTCTGCTAACGCCATGTCCGGCTCGAACCAGACTTCCGCACTTGCTTCCACGCGCTTTCCGTCCTCGGAGACGAGCTTCCATCCAAATGCGGTCTTGCCTGCGATTTCGTTTGCAGCTCGCAGCGGCTCAATCATGGACGTGAGGCACGCCATTGGAAATCCGGGGAAAATCAGAAAACTAAGCTGAGTAATTTCATCACGGGTCATAAATTATCCTAACAGGAATATTTTATGCTAGGCTAGCCTGAATATTCGGAAAAAATCTGCGTGAGGGTTGCCACCCATAGCCTAAAGGATATCTCGGATGATAATCAGCCAATGGACCGACACATGACACCGCTTTCCCTAGTACAAGACCCACACAGCCTCGGAACAAGCCGCGAAAAGGTTCTCGAAGTAGCGATCGGGCGCGAAGTGCGGGCCTTTCGCAAAAAGCAGGAGATCACCGTAGCCGAGCTTTCAGCAACGACGGGACTGTCTATCGGCATGCTTTCCAAGATTGAAAACGGCAATACTTCTCCTTCGTTGACGACACTACAGACACTGGCCAACGCATTGTCTGTCCCGCTCACCTCGTTCTTTCGCGGATTTGAAGAAGCGCGCATGGCGGTGCACACAAAGGGTGGTGAAGGAGTGGAGCTGGAGCGTGAAGGCACCCGCGCCAACCACCAATACAACCTTTTGGGCCACATCGGGGCAAACGCAAGCGGTGTGATCGTGGAGCCTTACATGATCACCCTATCTGACAAAGCGGACGTCTTCCCCACTTTCCAGCACGCAGGGATCGAGACGATCTATATGCTCGAAGGCGAGGTTGACTATCGCCATGGCGATGAGGTCTACCCTCTCAAACCCGGCGATACTCTATTCTTTGATGCGGACGCACCGCATGGTCCCGAAGTGCTGGTCAAACTTCCTGCGCGCTATCTTGCCGTCATCAGCTATCCGCAGAACGGCTAACCGCTACTTTTGCAATGCAGGCTCAGTATCGAATTCAGGCCAGATGCCCGGTGATGTGGGCAGCCCGTCGTCAAACTTTGACAGGTAGTCCAACATCATTGGACGGTTATCTATAAAGCCTTTGTAGGTCGCCAATTCTTCGGGAAGATCACGGATCACACGGTGCAATCTACGGCCCCATTTGGGTGCGGTCATCAGATCCTGAAAGCTGCACAAATAGCAGCGGATGGGAAAGACCAGCGCGTTCGAGCGCGGCAACCGGAAAAACGTCTGCAACTCGACCCGCAAATGCTGTTTGGCACCGATGTTCTCGGGCGTCAGCGTGGTTTTCTGAATACCCCATTTGTGATAGTTCTCGGGCGAGGTATCGAGCAACGGGTTTACCGTCATGGTCCAGTTCAGCCGCCGCGCGGGCGCACCTTGCTGGATATTGAGCAAAAACTTCAATGCACGCACAAAGATGCCCTTCTCGTGCGCCAGCGGAACAGGGGCGTGCCATTCAAAAAAATTCATTCCCAGATCGAAATCCAGTGACCAGTCAGCTTGGGTCGTGATCATTCCTGCATCCATCCACAGGTTGTCATCACGCTGGTCCAGCACTGCAAAGTCACCCTGCGCCTGACGGGTGATATATTCCATCGGGCCATAAGGCAGGGTTGTCTCATCAAGGAATGTAAACGTGTCGTCGATCCCTAGCGGTTTATTGATCCACCGCCATTTATCGCCGTCACGGTGCAACTCGAAAAGGTCGGGATAGTCTTCGGATTTGCTCACCATGATCAGTTCAAGCAGGTCCCAGCCTGCCAGCGTCATATGCGGCAACGACTGGCAGCGCAGCGGATCATCGCGCAGCACCATAGCGCGGTCACGCATCTCTGAGATATAGTGCTCATCCACATCGAACCGCTTTTCATAGATCGAGTCTTTAGGCCCGCCGCGGTGTTGCTCCATGTTCACGGAATACATGTAGCTGTCTTCATGAAACGGGAACGGAAAGCGTTTTATCGCACGCTCCGAATTATAGAACGAATAGTCGTCGCGGAAGGTTTCGTCGTTGAATTGAATTGTCATGTCTATCTCCCGTCGCCTTAGCGATCTAATACCAGTGTCTTGCCCTCAAAGCGGGATACGCAAGGCATGATGACTTTGCCGCTATTGTGTTCGACTTCCTCAAGCCAATGATCGCGATGAACGAATGTGCCGTTGTAGTCGATGACCGCTGTCTCGCATTGGCCACACGCACCGCCACGACACAGATACGGCGCATCCACCCCTTCGCGCTCCATCGCTTCCAGCAGGCTTTCATTTTCGCCAACCTCAATCACCTTATTCGAAACGGCCAGCTTCACCTCAAACGGCTTGCCAGGCTGTGGTGCGAGGAACTCCTCATAGTGGATCGCCTCGCGGGGCCATCCCGCATCGGCAGCCACCTTTCGGACCCAGTCGATCATCCCTTTTGGACCACACACATAGACATGCGTGCCCAAAGGCTGCCCATTCAGCAAATTGGCCAGATCAATCGCCTGCTTTTGATCGTCATAATAGACATGCGTCTCGTTCGGATGGTGGCTGGTCAGCTCATCCACATAAGAACCGAGCGCCTCGCTGCGACACGCGTAATGCAGCTCCCACGCGCCCCCTAACCGCTCCAGTTGCTTGATCTGGGACAGAAAGGGCGTGATGCCGATGCCGCCTGCAATAAACAAGTGCTTACGCGCCCTCAGATCCAGCGAGAAGAGGTTGACGGGATAGGAAATCCGCATCTTGTCGCCCACTGCAACTTTAGTGTGCAGAAACAGCGATCCGCCGCGCCCTTCATCATCACGACGTACCGAAATTGTATAGGCGCTCTGGTCCATCGGGTCAGACATAAGCGAATATGGGTTGAGACGTGTGATATCCCCGTCGCGCATCTCGACCACCGTATGCGCCCCCCCCGAAAACGTGGGCAGCAGACCGCCATCGACGCGCTCGAACTTGAACCGGGTTACCAGATCGTTCAGCGGAACGATTTCGGTCACCTGTACATCAATTGTCTGTGCCCCGCTCATTCGTAGATCCCCTTTGGTGCGGGCACGTTGCCCGGATCTTCTGCATCAATGCATACGCCTTGATAGGCGGCAAGCCTGCGCGAATAGTGATCGCGCACGAACAGGTTCAGCCCGCAGTGACTGCACACAAATGGGTCTGTTTCCACGTCTTCGGTGATACCTTTGCAGTGCACGCACTGCATCCGCCGCGCCACGCTGCCGCGATGCTCTGTCTGGATGGCCGTATGTGGAATACCCGCCTGCATGGCGGCGTATTGTGCTTGGCCCATCAGGCTTTCGGTGCCCGACAAATAGACCTGAAGGCCCATCGTCGCATCCGTGAACGCCTTGTGAATACGCTGCTCTGCCGCGCCATAGCTTGGGCCCGCATAGAACATCGCAGGGTTCAATGCGCGTAACGCGCCCTCAAAATCCGTGCCTTTAGCGATGTAGATGATATGGCTAGACTTCATCAAATCAGGGGTCGCCAGATCAAGGATCGCCTCGGCCCCTTCTGCATCCGCAATGAACAAATGCGCCGACCCCGCACGCGGCTCGAGTTTGCCGTAGACAGGACGGCTTATAATGCTTTGGGGGAATGTGAACTTAGACATCTAAAACCCTTGGAGTACACTTCAAATGGTAGAAGGGCGCAGGATATTCTCCCGCGCCCCGATCAGATCACCCCTTGGCGGTGCGCACTGATTTGTCTTTATCATAGAACGGCATCTCTTCCGCTGTCGCAGCAAGCTCGGTCCCGTCAGGCTGCACGACCGTCAGCTTGGTGCCTGGCTTGGCTGCATCCGGATCAATGCGCGCAATCGCTACACTGTATCCGTTCAGCTCCGAAGAGAGACCATAGGTTATAACACCGATGTCTTTGCCGTCGCGCAGCACGCGTGCATGCATTTCCATCTGGTCCATGCTGTCGCTGAGTTGAACACCATAGATTTTGAACCGCTCTTTGCCTTCGGAAGCATAGTGGTTTTCGGCACCGATAAAGCCTTCTTTGCCAGGCGAGACTGTGAACTCCAGACCCAGCTCCCACAGCGTGTCGCCACATGGCTCATCCGCAAAAGGGAAGGTTTCGGAGTTATCACCGGGATAGAACAACAGATAGCTTTCAATGCGCAGCATATCGAGGGTCGAGAACTGGCACGGGCGCACACCCATATCCTTGCCCGCGTCCAGAATATTGTCCCACAGATGCACAGCATCCTTCGCACGGCAGAAAATTTCGTAACCACGCTCGCCCGTATAGCCTGTGCGGCTAATCATAACATCACGGCCAAACAAACGCGTCTGCATGATGCCGAAATAGGCCAGATCGCGGATCGCCGGAATTTCCTCGGCCAGCAAGTCAACCGACAGAGGCCCCTGCAACGATAGGTCATGCAAATCGTCATCAAACAGAACGCTCACGTTCTTGTTGGCAGCAACAGTGCCCAATTGCTCTAGCCCGATGCCAGTACCCAGTACGACCATCCATGAATTCACCGCGAGGTGATAGATGATGCAGTCATCTACAAACTTGCCATCCGCGTTCAGAATAGACGCATAGGTTGAACGCCCAGGTGCGATCTTTTCCACATTGCGGGTTGTCACACGGTCAATCACATAAGCCGCATCGGCACCGACCACATGCGCTTTCTTAAGGCCCGACACATCCATCAGCCCCGCCTTGGTGCGGATGGCCTCATAGTCTGCTTTCGCGCGTTCGGGCGTGTGGTCATAGAACCACGCAGTCCCCATGCCGTTCCAGTCCTCCAACTCACCGCCAATGGCTGCGTGACGGTGTGCAAGTGCGGAATGTCTCCATAGAATGGCCATGTGTGTGTCCCCTGTTAACGACTCTTTTCTGTTGTGCGGTATTCAGCCCCAGCCCCGTTCAAAAAGCAAGAATAAGAAGCAACTTTTTTTCCTGATAGGCAAAAAGCACGAAAGGGCCGCCAATGCTGGCAGCCCTTCCTCTTGTATCATGTGTTCGGCCCTAGCGGTCGAATGTTTTGGCCTTGGCTGTCTCGGACCGTTGGCCAATTACCAACACGACCACACAGATGACTGCGGCGATGAACGTGGTTATCCCGGGCATCGCGCTGCCCCAACCCATGAACATTGCACCGTCAACGGCACTCCAAGACGCTTCTTCATATGGAAACATGAGTTTCTCCTTTGATTGTAATCATTCTGCAGGGTGAGCTGGTGTGATGGGGGCTTCGCCACCCCATTCAGGATAGCCTTCAGCAGGCACTTTCACGAGGTCCATACCAGCAAGTTCAGCCCCCTCACGCACCCGCAGCATCCCGAGCTTGTTGAGGATCCACGAGCAGGCATAACCCGGCACAAACCCAAGCAGGAAGAAGACACCCGCACCAATGATCTGACCCAGTAGGTTGATCGTCGGCACTTCGCCTGCAGCACCTTGCAGCGAGGGATAACCGGCACCCCAGATACCCAGCATGATCACACCGTACAAACCGATCGTACCGTGAACAGTCACGGCGCCAACCGCATCATCAATTCCGCGATTCTCCAGCCAGTCCGCACAAGGCTTGAGGATCAAACCAGCCGAGAATGCGATGATAAAGGCCATCGCGGGAAAGTAGATGTCCAGACCAGAAGCGGTAGAGATGATACCCGCGAGTGCGCCAGACATCATCCAGAACGGATCACGCGTGAACAACCACGAACCGATGATGCCGCCGGCTATTGCCATCAGGATGTTAAACGACAGCGCAGACAAAGTGATTGGCGTGCCATAGATCGTCGCCATCTTGTCACCGTACCACGACCATGCTTCGCCCGGAACGATCACACAGGCCATCAAGAAGCCCCAGAACCCCACAATAATAAGCATCAGACCGACAACGGTCAGCGGCATATTGTGGCCTGGAATGTGGTTGGCAGAACCATCGGCGTTGAACTTGCCGATGCGCGGCCCAAGGTTGATGAGAACACCCAAAGCAAAGAAGCCAGCAACAGCGTGCACAAGGCCCGCAGCACCAAAGTCATGGACGCCCCACTGTGTGACCAACCAGCCATCAGCGTGCCAACCCCAAGCGGCGGCAACTACCCATGCGAATGAGCCAAGCACAACAGCAAGGATGATAAAGCCGATTGTCTGGATGCGTTCAATCACAGCACCCGACATGATCGACGCCGTTGTTGCAGCGAACATGGCGAAGGCACCAAAGAATACACCCGAGGCATTATCCGCAATGTTCGGCCCCATGTATTGGGCGCCGTCACCCCATCCAAGCGCGATGGAGGCCGCATATGCGCCACCAGAGATACCAGCAGGTCCTGCCGATCCGGTGAAGCCTGTTGGCAGCGCCCAGTACAGATACCAGCCAAAGAAGTAGAAGGTTGGGATCATAAACGCGAACGCGAGGATGTTCTTCACACCTGACGACAACACATTTTTGAGCCGCGACGATCCCATCTCGTATGCGAGGAAACCCGCATGAATGATAATCATTAACGGAATGGTGATATAATAGAACATTTCCGCAAACATCGTGTTGGTGACAACCGCCCCTCCACTTGCTGCCTCGAGTTCTGCCAGTTTAGCGGCAAGTTCGGCAATTTGTTCTTCCATCGTTTAGTCCCCACATTGGAATTCTGTTGGCCGCAGCTCTGTTTTTTTTGTTGTGGCTGCTGCGGCATGTTAAACACGATCTTTTAAATCAGCCTAGAATTTTTTGCCTAAAGTGAAAAATTGTTTCCTGATGGTTGAGTTCTTTTAAATTGGTGATAGCGTTCAGCTGAAGTGCGACATCTGGGTCGCGTTGTGAGTCGGGGAAGAGAATATGTGCGGAATCGTTGGACTGTTCCTGAAGGACAAGTCGCTGGAGCCACATCTGGGTGAGATGCTGACATCGATGTTGATCACGATGACAGATCGGGGCCCTGACAGTGCGGGGATTGCAATTTATGGTGGAGGAACAACGGGTCGCACCAAAATGACCGTGCAGTCCGATACACCTGACACCTCCTTTGCCGGGCTTGATGGAAGGCTGTCGAAAGCGTTGGACGGCACAGTAAAGATGTCAGTCAAAAGCACCCATGCGATTTTGGACCTTCCAGCTGGTACAACGGCAAAAGCCCGTACCGTTTTGCACGAAATCGACCCCGCTATCCGGGTAATGAGCCGTGGAGATAGCCTCGAAATTTACAAGGAAGTTGGGCTTCCCAAGGACGTTGCTGAACAGTTTGACCTGTCAAAGATGTCTGGAACCCACGGAATCGGGCATACGCGCATGGCCACCGAATCAGCAGTGACGACAATGGGCGCTCACCCGTTCAATACAGGTGATGACCAGTGCTTGGTCCACAACGGATCGCTGTCCAACCACAATTCGCTGCGCCGCAAACTGCGCCGCGACGGCATCCATATCGAAACCGAGAATGATACCGAAGTCGGTGCAGCCTACCTCACATGGCAAATGCAAAACGGCGCAACGCTGGGGCAAGCACTGGAAAGTTCACTCGATGATCTGGACGGTTTTTTCACCTTTGTCGTCGGGACCAAAGACGGCTTTGGCGTGGTACGTGACCCGATCGCTTGCAAGCCTGCGGTAATGGCCGAAACCGATCAATATGTGGCTTTTGGCTCGGAGTACCGTGCGCTCGTTGATCTGCCAGGGATCGAAAACGCACGCGTCTGGGAGCCAGAGCCGGCAACCGTCTATTTCTGGAGCCATGATGCGGCCCCCACCACCTCTGAAAAGGCCGCCTGATATGCAAACACTCGACCTACAAGAAATTGGCCTGCGCGAAGTCAACAAAACGCTGCATGCCCAGTCAGCCGAGACAAACCAAACGGCTTGGACCATTGAAAATGCAAAAGGAGCCCACGCAATCGCGTGTGGTTTGGATGCGCCCATCGAAGTGACGGTGAAAGGGTCCACAGGTTACTATTGCGCTGGCATGAACCAGCAAGCGACCGTGAACATTCATGGCTCCGCCGGTCCTGGAACCGGCGAGAACATAATGTCTGGCAAAATCGTCATCGAAGGCGACGCGAGCCAATACCTCGGTGCAACAGGCCATGGCGGCCTGATCGTCGTGAAGGGTAACGCATCTTCTCGCTGCGGGATTTCCATGAAAGGCGTCAACATCGTCGTTCAAGGGAACATCGGCCACATGTCCGCCTTCATGGGCCAGTCAGGCAACCTTGTTGTGTGCGGCGATGCGGGCGATGCACTGGGCGACAGCTGTTATGAAGCACGTTTCTTTGTGCGCGGCACTGTCAAATCACTGGGGGCCGATTGCGAGCAAAAAGAGATGCGTCCAGAGCATATCGAAATTCTGAAAGCGTTGCTCGACGAAGCAGGCATTGATGCCGACCCCTCCGAGTTCACACGCTATGGCTCCGCCCGAAACCTCTACAACTTCGACGTTGATAACGCTGCGGCGTATTAAGGATACATCAGATGAATGACCAAGACCCAAAGCGTATCCCGGCAACCACGCCCCGCCTGTCCGCGACATTTACACCCGATGTAAATTCGGACATCCGCCGCGCGGCAGCGACGGGCATCTACGACATTCGCGGCGGCGGGGCCAAGCGCAAGTTGCCCAGTTTCGACGATCTGCTGTTCATGGGTGCTTCCATTTCGCGCTACCCGCTCGAAGGCTACCGCGAGAAATGTGAAACTTCTGTCACTATCGGCGGACTGCACGCCGAAAACCCGCTCCACCTCGACATCCCGATCACGATCGCAGGCATGTCATTTGGCGCGCTTTCAGGTCCCGCGAAAGAAGCATTGGGTCGCGGCGCCTCGGCTGCCGGTACGTCGACAACCACTGGCGATGGCGGCATGACACCAGAAGAACGCGGCCACTCTAACAAATTGGTCTATCAATACCTGCCTTCGCGCTATGGCATGAACCCAGATGACCTGCGCCGCGCTGATGCGATCGAGATCGTGGTTGGCCAAGGCGCCAAGCCAGGCGGTGGCGGCATGCTGCTGGGTCAGAAGATTTCGGACCGCGTGGCCGAAATGCGTAACCTCCCCAAGGGAATCGACCAACGCTCTGCGTGTCGTCACCCCGACTGGACAGGCCCGGACGATCTCGAAATCAAGATCCTCGAGCTACGTGAGATCACGGGCTGGAAAGTGCCGATCTACGTAAAAGTCGCCGGTGCGCGCCCTTACTATGATGTCACTCTCGCGGTGAAAGCGGGCGCAGATGCAATCGTATTGGACGGGATGCAAGGGGGGACTGCCGCCACGCAGGACGTATTTATCGAACACGTGGGCCAGCCTACGCTTGCGATCATCCGCCCCGCAGTGCAAGCCCTCCAGGACCTTGGCATGCACCGCAAGGTACAGCTTATTTTGTCGGGCGGCATCCGCTCTGGCGCGGATGTGGCCAAGGCAATGGCGCTGGGTGCCGATGCTGTCGCCATTGGCTCGGCCGCATTGATTGCTCTTGGCGACAACGACCCCAAGTACGAGGCGGAGTATAACGCCCTTGGCACCACGGCGGGTGCGTATGATGATTGGCACGAAGGGCGCGACCCTGCCGGTATCACGACCCAAGACCCGGAATTGATGGCGCGTTTCGACCCCATCGAAGGGGGCCGCCGCCTCAAGAACTACCTCAAGGTGATGACGCTCGAAGCGCAGACCATCGCGCGCGCCTGTGGCAAAAACCACCTGCACAACCTTGAGCCAGAAGACCTCGTGGCACTGACAATGGAAGCGGCCGCAATGGCCCAAATTCCGCTGGCAGGCACCAACTGGTATCCTGGCAAACCCAATACATCTTACTAATCCAGAACGAGGGCGCGGCTGATTTCAGACCGCGCCCCATTTTTTCCACAACAGGGAACACATCGCATGGCAACTGACCTCGCAAAATTCGCCGAAGAAAACGGCGTCAAATATTTCATGATTTCATTTACCGATTTGTTTGGCGGACAACGGGCCAAGCTGGTCCCCGCCCGCGCCATAGCGGACATGCAAGAAGACGGTGCAGGTTTCGCTGGGTTTGCCACGTGGCTTGACCTGACCCCCGCACACCCCGACATGCTGGCCGTGCCAGACCCTGAAGCAGTGATTATCCTGCCTTGGAACAAAGAGATTGCATGGGTTCCGGGAAACTGTGTGATGGAGGGCGAGGACGTGGCGCAAGCCCCCCGCAACGTGTTGCGCAAACTGATCGCCGAGGCCGCCGAGGAAGGCATGCATGTCAAGACCGGCATCGAAGCCGAGTTCTTCTTGCTGACCCCCGCTGGCGACCAGATCAGCGATGAATATGATACCGCGACCAAGCCGTGTTACGACCAGCAAGCCTTCATGCGCCGCCTTGATGTGATCCGCGAGATCAGCGACCACATGCTTGAGTTGGGCTGGAACCCGTACCAGAACGACCACGAAGATGCGAATGGCCAGTGGGAGATGAACTGGGACTTTGATGACGCGCTCAAAACCGCGGACAAGCACAGCTTTTTCAAATTTATGGCCAAATGCGTGGCTGAAAAACACGGGTATCGCGTCACCTTTATGCCAAAACCAATCGAGGGGCTGACAGGCAACGGCTGCCATGCCCACGTTTCTGTCTGGGATGCTCCCGGTTCAGAATCAAAGGTCAATGTCTTTGCGGGCGAAGGCGAAGGCCAAACAGGCGAAGTCGGCCTGTCCGAGCGTGGCAAGCACTTCCTTGGCGGGATTATGAAGCACGCAAGCGCGCTTGCCGCGATCACTAACCCGACCGTGAACAGCTATAAACGGATCAACGCGCCGCGCACTATGTCAGGGGCTACATGGGCGCCAAACACGGTCACGTGGACAGGCAACAACCGCACGCACATGGTCCGCGTACCCGGTCCCGGACGGTTCGAATTGCGCTTGCCTGATGGTGCTGTAAATCCTTATCTGCTTCAGGCGATCATCATCGCGGCAGGCCTGTCGGGCATCCGTTCCAAGGCTGACCCAGGCAAACGTCATGACATCGATATGTATGCCGAGGGTCATACAATCACAGATGCTCCAAAATTGCCGCTTAACATGCTGGATGCGCTGCGTGCTTATGATGCGGACGGAGGGCTCAAAGCTGCCATGGGCGAGGAATTCTCTGCGGCCTATCTAAAGATGAAGATGCAAGAATGGAATGATTTCTGTAACCACTTCTCATCTTGGGAAAAAGCGAACACAATGGATATCTGATGGCGGCCGCCCTCTCGATCGCGAGGGGGCGGAGCCTAAGCCAGCCAACCAGACCGACGCGCAATCGTCGCGTACCAAAGCAGCGCCGCCGCGATCAATGTGGACAAAACCACGGGCGGTGCCAGCCCTACCAACAGCGTTATAAAAACGCCTGTCAGCAAAGTACCCATTAGCGAAAGAACAAGCACGGCAACGGCAACCTTGCGGCGCAACAGCATCAGGATGCAGCCCACCGCTCCGCCAAACACACCGATGGCAAAACCAGCCGTTGCCCACGCCGGCCGTGCCTTGATGATCAACTGGTAGCTTTCATGCATTTGCGCCACAGAAGCAGGGTTCGTCTGGGCGATGTAATTCATGCAGCCTGCCAGATACCAAACAAGCCCCAGACCAGCGGCAATCCAAAACGTAATATGTGGTTTTCTCTGGGTCATGCCGTTCATCCTTGCCACATTTACCGGACTTGAAGTGTGCCGTTTCTTTATGCAGAAAAATTTCCCAAAAGGAAAATAAGTTTACTCAAGGTCCCCTATGCATGTACTATCGAGGTGAACAATTTTACGCAGAGGAGCGCAGATCATGACAAAGAGAATTGCAATTATTGGAGCTGGACCCTCAGGGCTTGCGCAGATGCGTGCATTTCAATCTGCAGCATCTCAGGGTTCCGAAATCCCCGAAATCGTTTGTTTTGAAAAACAATCGAATTGGGGTGGGCTTTGGAACTACACATGGCGCACAGGTCTGGATCAATATGGCGAGCCTGTGCATGGTTCGATGTACCGTTATCTTTGGTCTAACGGACCCAAAGAGGGGCTGGAATTCGCCGACTATTCTTTTGAAGAACATTTTGGCAAGCAGATCGCATCCTACCCCCCGCGCGCCGTGCTTTTCGACTATATCGAGGGCCGCGTGAAAAAAGCAGGCGTGCGCGATTGGATCAGATTCGAGACCGCCGTGCGCTGGGTCGAGAAGGAAGGCGACAGGTTCAACGTCACCGTCTGTGACCTGCCCAACGACAACACCTACACCGAAGAATTTGATCATGTCATCGTCTGCTCGGGCCACTTCAGCACACCAAACGTCCCCCAGTTTGACGGCTTCGAGAGCTTTAAGGGCCGCGTTCTGCACGCCCATGACTTCCGCGACGCAATGGAGTTCAAGGACAAGGATATCCTGATCGTCGGCACCAGCTACTCCGCCGAGGACATTGGCAGCCAGTGCTGGAAATACGGCGCGAAAACCATCACCGTCAGCCACCGGACCGCCGCCATGGGTTTTGATTGGCCCGACAACTGGGCCGAAGTGCCATTGTTGACGCATGTTGATGGCAACACCGCCCATTTCAAAGATGGTACAAGCCGCGATGTGGATGCGATCATCCTGTGCACAGGCTACAAACACCACTTCTCCTTCCTGCCCGACAGCTTGCGCCTCAAGACTGCAAACCGTCTGGCCACCTCGGACCTCTACAAAGGGGTCGCGTATATCCATGAGCCCGACCTTTTCTACATCGGGATGCAGGACCAATGGTTCACCTTCAACATGTTCGACGCCCAAGCATGGTACATCCGCGATGTTATCATGGACCGGATCGCCCTGCCCGATGCCGACGCGATGAAGGCAGACGTTGCCGACCGGATTGCACGCGAAGACGCAGGCGAGGATGACTATGACGCGATCTGGTATCAGGGCGACTACATCAAAGAGCTGATCACCGAGACGGATTACCCCACTTTCGACGTCGAAGGGGCCTGTCAGGCGTTCAAAGAATGGAAAGGCCATAAGAAGGCGGGCATCATGACTTTCCGCGACAACGGCTATAAATCCGTGATCACAGGCACAATGGCACCCAAGCACCACACACCGTGGAAAGATGCGCTCGACGATAGCCTGGAAGTCTACTTGCAAAACTGATGAAAGAGGGCGGCGGCGGTTTGCCTGCCCCGCCCTCTACTTGGCGCTTTTGATGCGCAAAAATACGAATGTCTCGGACAGTGCCGCTTTGTCCTTGAGCGACACAGCCGCCATATGCCCCTCCGCTCGAAAACTCTGAAGCGCATAAAAATCGGGATGGTTCACGTCTTTGTCTTCGGTCATCTGAACCTCGGGGCCAAAGCACTCTGCAACGGCTGTACCCAACATATCAAATGCTATTTGCGCAGCGGGATCGCGGTACTCAAACGCCCACGTGCATCGGCGCGATGGGCCCTCGCCAAGGGTTATAAACTCGGTGCAAGTCGCTGGCGCTTTGATCTGTGGCAGCGTGATTGAGGCAGTTGCCACCTGCCCCGCCGCATCCTTGATAGCGTCGCAAAACGTGTCGGCCTGTGCGACCCCGGCCAACCCAATGGTCCCGCCACAAACGAGGGTGCGGCCCAAGGTCCGCAGAGCCCTCATGTGTCTTCCCAGTCCGCCACATCGTTGATCAGAACGGTCGCAACCCGCTGAAAAACAGCGCGCAGCTTGTCCACATGCGGGCCCTCGTGCCCTTCGTCGTCCAGCGCCTTGTTCATACAGGTCATCCAGTTATCCGCATCTTCGTGCCGGATCGGGACATGTGCGTGCATCAGCTTCACATCCATATGCCCGTATTTTTCTTTGTAATAGGGCCTCCCGCCCATGAAACCGGACAGGAAATTAAACTGCTCGGTGCGGGCATGGTCCACACCGTGCCCGCGTCCATGAAGACGGCGCAAGTTCGACCCCTCTGGCAATGTTTCGATAAGGTCGTAGAAATGCTCAACCAACAAACGCAGGCGGTCTTCGCCACCGATGTCGTCCAGTACTGACATAACTACTCCGTAATAAGCTGTTCACCTACAACAATCTTGAAGGGGGTTGGGGGCGTTGTCTTGCTCACCCAATACCAATCGCCTGCATATTCCATCACAAACCATCCCTCCCACTCCGTGTCATTGGGCCAGATGCTTTGGTATTCGTCGCCTTCCACACGCCACTGACCCCGCGCAGAGCGGGTGCCCTCCTGCGCATAGATGGTTGACCCATCTGGATCAAAATACTGGCGATAGCGCGTGCCGTCCCACTCCCCCACTGCCGTATTACCCGACAGCAGGACAGTGATCTCATGCGCGGCCAGTTTGACCGACTGCGCATGCACTGCACCCGCGCTGAGAACCAGCGCGCAGATGCAGGCAAAGCGCATCATGAGCGCGGGCGCGACTTGGTCGGGTCAAACGCCGCAAGGTTCTCGGCAACAACTGCTGGAATACGCTTTTGATGTCCGTCCAGCTTGCCGATTTCGATCGCCGTACCAGCTGCCGCATGCGCCACATCAATCCGCGCCATCGCAACGTTCTTACCCAGCAGAGGTGAACGGACGGCCGATGTGACCTCCCCAATCTGTGCGCGTCCAATATGGATACAATCGCCGTGAGCCACATCAACATTGCTGTCGATCTCGATGCCGACCATCTTGCGCATGGGGTTTTCCTTACGGCGGATCAGCGCATCGCGGCCCATAAAATCATCCGTCTTGGATTTGAGCGGCACAGTAAATCCGATGCCCGCCTCAAAAGGGTCTGTCTGGTCACTGAAATCATAACCCGCAAAGATAAGCCCCGCTTCAATCCGCACCATATCCAGCGCATCAAGGCCCATAGGCTTGATTCCGTGCTCTTGTCCTGCTTCCCAGATCGCATCAAAAATCTCGGCGCAATCCTTGGGGTGGCACATGACCTCATAGCCAAGCTCACCCGTATACCCTGTACGGCTGAGGACAAATGCAGTGCCGCTCTCGTTATTCAGACGCGCAGGCGTGAAGCGGAACCAGCCCAGCTGATCAAACTCGGGGTTGTGCGGCGCAGTCCAGACGATCTTACGCAACAAATCACGGCTCTCGGGCCCTTGCACAGCGACATTGTGCAACTGGTCGGTGGAAGAACGCACCTGCACTTTCAGCTCCAGCCTTTCTGCCAGCTCGCGCAGCCATTCACCACCGTAATCATTCCCGCCGATCCAGCGGAAGTTGTCCTTGTCCAGTCGGAAGACAGTACCATCATCGACCATGCCCCCATGCTCAAAGCACATGGCGGTATAAACCACACCACCCACAGGCAGCGTTTTCATATTGCGGGTAAAGGCGTATTGGCACAGCGCCTCGGCGTCTGGTCCCATAATCTCGAACTTGCGCAAGGGCGACAGATCCATCATCACGCATTTCTGACGGCAGGCGTGGTATTCCTCAATGGGTCCGGCATCAGCATAGCAGCTGGCCAGCCAATAGCCGTTATACTCCACAAAATTGCGCGTATGCTCGGCGAATTTCTCGTGGAAACCTGTTTGTTTAGTCATCTTCGGCTCCGAATCTGGGGTCACACGGGTCGCAATCGCCCGCTGGAATGTCTCTTTGCCGCTATAGGTGCGGACATGAATATCTGTGGGATTCCAACCGTTTGCGGCTGTTGTATCGTCAGGACAGGCGGAGCTTACGCAGACAATATCGGTCAATGCGCGCAGCAACACATAATCACCAGGACGTGACCACGGCTCATCCGCGTACATCACGCCATGTTCGTCCAGCGAAGTGTTGAAGAAAAAGTTAATCGCCATCCAGCCACGGCGCGGCGCAACACCGTAGTCTTTGAGAGCGTGATTGAAATTCGTCGAGCAATTAACATGACCCGGATAGCCGGTGTCGTTGTAGTATTTCTCGGTACAGGCCATAGCAAAAGCATCGTGACGGCCACAGGTATCCTGCACCACTTCAACAAGCGGCAGCATCTCCTGATCATAGTATTTCGCGTGTAACCCCGGCATCGGATAGGCGTGGCCCATCAACGTGCGGGTTGTGGTCACATCAAGCGCATGTTCGATCCCTTTGTCCAACTTGCGCGCGGAAAAACACTCAAAGTCAGAACACTGGCGTCCGTCCACATCAATAATCTGGATATAGTCCCCCGCTTTCACAAAGAACGATTCCGCCGTTTGGGTATGGACGCGGATGTCGGCAATCGGATCGGCCAGCGGATCAGGCAGCTTGAACTGCGTGTGCATCTTGATCGTCGCACGTTTGATCATCACCGTGAGCGGCGTTGCAGTGTTCTGACGCTCGAAATCCATCTTGTCACCGGGTGCGGCAATGATGACTGTCCCATCGCGCGAGGCAGTGAAGCTGGCCTCGGCCTTGGGCGGGCTGGTCGCCTCGAACAAATGCACAGCTTGCATTGCGCCCACATCAATCTTGCGCGCATCAAGTCCCATGCGCAGACCGCGCAAGGACTGATCATCGCCAGACAATAGCGCCTTCAGGCCGCCCGCATCCCCTTGCGATGTGGCGCCGATTACGCCCGCATCATTGCGCCCTGATGCATCAACAACAACGATCTCGCATTGCTGACCGCCTTCATCGTTTATCACCGTGATCTGATCGCCCGTCTCAAGCGGAATGAGCACTGCGCCCTGCCCCTCAACAACATAACGCTCTGTTCCGCGCGGCAGCGAAAACACATTCGGTTGAATGATTTTACTGGGCTTTGGTGGCCCCGGCTGTACTCTGGGGTAGTCGTCTAACATCAAATTCCTCCAACCACCCGCTGTTGCATGAGCGGAATAAATATTTAACAGTGAGAATACATACGCAAAGCGTCACATCAAACAAAATCGAACCAAATGACCGATCATCGTATAAATTTTATAGGCTGGATCCTGTTTGTAATCTCTGCAATCGGGTTTTGCATCGCATCCATAGGCAACTTCTGGGCAATGTTCGGATCGGTATTCTTTTTGCTCGCCTGTTTGGTGTTCATGATTCCTTTCTTCAGGCGCAGTAAGTGAACACTCTTGTCCTCGGCATGATCGCGGCCTTGTGTTGGGGGTTCCATGATATCTGCGTGCGCTTTCTAAGCCAGAAAACACCGCTGAGCGCGTGCATCTTCACCGTTTTGCTCACAGGGTTGATCTTTCACCTCGGGCTGATGGGCGCCACGGGTGGCTTTGCTCCAGTTGAGGGTGAGGCCTTGTGGCTGTCGCTTGGTGCGGGTGTGTTTTTTGTTGTGGCTACATTTGGTCTATATTTCGCATTCGAGCGCGGCCCCGTCAGGCTGGTCGCACCCTTGATTGCCGCTTATCCCATACTCTCTGTTGGACTTGCCGCAGCAAGCGGAACTTTCATCACCCCTTTGCAATGGGCCGCTGTTCTTGGAATTGTGTTTGGCGTTGCAATCGTGGCCGCCCTATCGGACACCAGTACGGATGGCGCGCCCCCAAAGGGGCCAACCGTCCTCTTCTCCCTCATCGCTGCTGTCGGGTTTGCGGGGACTTTTGCATTGGGCCAACACGCAGCCGATCTAAGCAGCGAGATGCCCAGCACACTGGTCACCCGCCTTCTCGCAGTGGGGCTGACGGTTCTGATCCTCTTGGTATTCAGACTGCCCTTCTGGCCGGGCAAACGCGCGCTGCCGCTTCTGATCGCAATGGGGGTCGCAGATGGAATTGCCTTGCTCTGTGTACTTTCCGCAGGCCGTCTTCCAGACCCCCAATACGCTGCTGTAACATCGTCGATGTTCGGACTGCTTACAATCCTGCTGGCATGGCTCTTGCTCAAAGAGCGTATGTCAGCGACCCAATGGGGTGGTTGTATCGTTGCATTTTGCGGGGTCGGGTATCTGGCGTTATAGCCAGCCTGCCGCAATCTGACGCTGATGAGCGACCATAGCGTTGCGCATCAAAATAGCCACCGTCACAGGCCCCACACCACCTGGCACTGGTGTTATCCAGCCAGCCACTTCCAATACAGCGTTAGTATCAACATCGCCAACAATCTTAACACCGTCTTCCGTATCAATCTGGTTGATGCCAATATCAATCACGACAGCCCCCGGTTTGATCATATCAGGGCCAACCAGATGCGCCTTGCCCACGGCCACCACCACAACATCGGCGCGCCGCGAATGCATCGCAACAGAGCGCGTCATGTGATGGCACACAGTCACAGTACATCCTTCGGCCATCAGCATCATCGCCGCTGGTTTACCGACAATCTCTGAATGACCGATCATCACAACTTCAAGGCCTTTTAGCGCAAGACCTGTTTCCTTGATCAGCTCTACACTTGCCGCAGCCGTACAAGGGGCCAGTGCCACATCGGAATAGACAATGTTGCCGATAGAGGCCGGGTTCATGCCCTCTACATCCTTGAGCGGATGGATAGCAGATTGCAGCGAGCGGACGTTGATATGCGCGGGTACCGGACGCTGCAGAATAATTCCCAATACCGACGGATCATCATTCATAGCGATCAGCCGTGCCTTACATTCTTCTTGGGTGATGTCGGAGGGCCAGTTGAGCTGTTCGAAAGGTATGCCTGCCTGTTCCGCCCCGCGCACCTGATTGCGGACATAGACGGCTGCCTCTGGCACATCCCCGATTAGGATCGACACAAGGCGCGGCAGCGCCGCCACGCTTGCTACATAGCCGCGCACCTCCGCAAGGATACGCTTTTTCACGGTAACACCATCAATAAATCGGTGATCGCCACGATTGGTTTTTTGAGACATTTGAGTGTATCCGGTCATGTGAAGCAGTCGCTGACCACATGGCGTGAGCAGATAAATCCTGTCAATCAACAGTACGACAACGCTTCAACAGATTCCGCCACACCAAACCTCTCCACGCTGTTTCAGATTAGAAGAAGCTTCTTGGCATGAGTACGCCTCAAGCCTCTAATTCAGTGGTCATCGCGACGTCCCGCGCGCGCATCATCAGCAGTACCGTATTCTGGCAAGTCGGCGGTTGTTTTGCCATGTGCCGCCATAAGTGTGTCACGCACATAGGCAATCTGGGCTGTCTCCTCGATGATCTCGGCGAGGTACTGGGCGGCCAGCAAGGTTCCGGCAGCGCCGATTGTGCCATGATTGGCAAGCACAGCCGCGCGAACGGTCGGATCTTTGAAAAACGGGCTAATCTCGACTTCGGTTTGTGGCCCACCAGCAGCCGACAGAGGGATCAATGGCATCCGCCCGATTTTCTCTATCGTTTGGACGGTCAAGCATGGAATTTCGATGCCAGCACTCGCATAGCCCGTAGCCCATGGGCTGTGGCAATGTACAATGGCATTGATGTCTTCACGGATGCGATACAGATCGAGGTGAAAGTCCAGATCTTTTGACGGCTTCAGTCCCTCGGCAGATGACAGTATCGTACCGTCGAGCAGCACCACTTGTAGGTTGTCACGGCTACACTCAAAAAACCCTACGCCTGAGGGTTTGATAACAATAGCATCACGTGCATCAAGCCGTACCGACAGGTTGCCACCCGCATTGGTTTGTAATCCACCTGCAAAACAGCGTTTAGCGATGGAGATAAGGTCGTCCATCTTTTGGTGCAGATCGGCAAAGCGGGTAAGATCAGACATTATTATTCCTTTGTGTGAGGGCTGAATGCAAAAGACCAACGGCGGCATGCGCGGTCTCGGGTGCGTTGATATGGTAGGTCAGGCGCTGGATGGTATAGGAACGTGCCGCATTCTCCAGCACACCAGCTGCAATATTGCGCAGGGCTTCATCTTCAATAGCGCCGCCAGCGCGGTCTTCATGGCTGAAGCCCCCCATTGGCAGGATCACATGGCAATCGTCTAATTTGTTCAGTATCGCCGCTAGTCTTGTCGCCTGCGCGACCATTTCATCATGGGTCAGTTTGATATGGGTAAACTGGTTTGTATGGCGATAGTGCGGACGATCGAGGTAGGATGGCGAAATGGTTTCGAGCGCGCCGAGGCCCAGAAAGTTCAGGGCTCCGGGCAGGACGACACGGGGAAGACTTGCCCCGGCCGTGAACCGTTCGGGCATGTCTACATGCGCGCCCGCCAGATGGATGCGGCCCAACTCATGAACGTTCAAATCGATAATTCCATCCGCGTGGCCCTCACGAACGAACCGCGCAAATGCAGCCCCTCCATAGCCGTTGGCATGAAAAACAGTAGTTTCGTATCCAGCGTCCGAAAGGCCCCGCGCAATCTGTGACCCCGCTGGTCCCGTTGCGCCAAGGGTCGTCAGTGCGATGGTTTGCTTGTCCGTACGATCGACGCGGCGCGCTTTAACGAGGCCTGCCACCCCTGCCGCCGCGTTTTCAAAGGCTTGGCGGAGTTGAGTATTTAGTCCTTCGATATCGCAAAGCGTAGGAATGATGGTGATCGAACTATCCGCCAGCGCAGGGCGTGGATCAAACGCCAGCGTTGTAATGAGGATCTTTGGATAGGTCTGGGGAAGTCCTTTGATTGCGGCCAAAACAATCTCTCCGCCTGTACCACCGCCAACGCCAATTGCTACCTGACAATCGACGTGACGCTCCTCTATCTTCATGGCAGCGGCCTCTGCTCGGGCGGCCATCTGTGCCAGCTTCTCAGCTCCGGACCAGATGGCACCCTTTGAGTCCAGCGACACATCTAATAGCTCAACCTCAAGATTGTGCGCGCGTAATGCTGCAGCAAGATAGGACAGTTCTTGTCGTTTGGTCTCGAATGTACCGATCAGGAGAACGCGTGCCATTGCTAGCCCTTCACGGCCCCAGCAGTCATGCCTGTGATGATTTGCTTGGATGCAAACAGCGTAAACAAGATCGGCGGGATAGCGAGGAGCATGCCTGTCGCCATGATGGTACCCAGCCCGTCAAACTCGCTGGAATTGTTTACGATCAGGATCGGCACCGTCATCGTGTCTCGGTCTGCCAAGGCCGAAGCCAACAGGTATTCGTTCCACGCGATACGGAATGTAAAAATCGACGCCGCCGCGAGGCCTGGTTTGATCAGCGGCAGGACCACAAGGAAGAACACCTGAAATGGCCCCGCCCCGTCGACCCGCGCGGCTTCCTCCAAAGAGGGGGGCACTTGGACAATAAAGCTCTGCAAAATCCAGATCACAAACGGCAGGTTCATGGCCACATAGATCAGGATAATGCCGCTATGTGTGCCTGCAAGACAGACATCCCCGCGGCCCCCAAACATTTCGCGTATCCACATCCCGAGACCGTAGTCGTTATCGAGACAAAAGGCGTTGTTCCAAAGGCCAAAGACAGGGACCAACAGGACTGCAGGTGGGATCATACGCACTGCTAGCGTGGATAATGACAGGGAATCGCGGCCCATAAACCTGAAACGCACCAATGCGTAGGCGGCCATACACCCAAAAACCAATGTCAAAACTGTGCTCACCAGCGCGATAATCAACGAATTCACAAATGCACCGCCAAAGCGGATAGTACAAAACCGCAAGTGTTCAGGCTCATACCAAAGGATGTCGCACAGCGCCGTCTCGTAGTTGCGGATTGTGGGCATGAAAAACAGACCCGCTGCGCCTGATGTGATATCAACATCCAGCTTGAAGGAATTTACCAGCAGTAAGATCACAGGCCCAACAGACATGAAGATCAGCAAGGCGATCAAAGCGTAATATGCAGGATTCTGGCGTTGGTAATTGGTGTCGGCCATAGCTTAAACCTCCTCTGACTGCGCTGCGAATTTCAGCTTACGCGCACGCGCTTCTTGCCAGCGGGTGAAGGCGAACATGCCCAAGGTTAACACCATTAGCAGCATCAACAGATAATTTGACATCGCGGCTGCTTCTCCCAGCTCCCTGAATTCCCGCGCAGTGCGGGCAATCCGCAGAGCAAGTATTTCAGTGCTCAAACCCGGACCACCTCCGGTAAGTACAAGGATCACTTCGAGAACCTTGAAGGCATCAATCAGCCGCAACAGCATCGTGACAATCAGGACGGGCAGCATCAGCGGAATTTTGATATGGATGATCTGCTGCCACCCTGTCGCGCCATCAATGCGCGCCGCCTCAAGCGCCGATTTGGGCAGCGATTGCAGCGCGGCAAGCGACAGGATGAAGATAAACGGGGTCCACTGCCAAATGTCGGCTAATATAACCGACAGCAACGGGTTCTGCCCCAGCCAGTTGATCCCTTCGAGACCGATAGATTCCAGAAATCTGTTAAATGTGCCGTAAGTCTGATGATACATATACCGCCAGACAAGGCCTACCACGACGGGTGCGATCATCATCGGCAGAATGAACAAAGTACGTAAGACAGACATGCCGCGGATATTGCGATCAAGCAGCAGCGCAAGGCCCACACCTAGCACCATCTCAACCGTCACAACGGTGAAGGCGAATACGATGGTCACCCAGAAGGATGCATGAAATGCCGGATCGACCAGCAGTTTGGCATAATTCGCCAAACCGACGAATTCGGTCTCGGACAAAGACTGGCTGGGATCCCAATCGCGAAAACTACCCCATATCATGTAACTGATGGGATAAAACAACGCGAGGAGCATCACCAACGCCGCAGGGGCCACGAACATGTAGGGCGTGATGCGGTTAAGGGATGAACGCTGTGCCATAGGGGTGCTTTCGGAATTGCTGGGTCACGTTAAACCAAACCTCCAGACGCGATACAGAGCGCCTGAAGGAAAGAGATGAGGCCCACCGCGCTATGCTGCGGGCCTCACGACAAACTTATTTTTGCCAGACGTAGTAGCCTTCTTGTTCCATCAATGTCCGCGTACGCTCTGCCACGCCATCAAGAGCCTCCTGAATATCAAGGTCTTCGGTCAGAACTTGGGACATCGTTGTACCGATATCTGCATTGATACGGCCCCACGGTGGGATGATCGGACGCCAGTCCGGGTCAGCATTTTCCAAGGCCTGACCAAAGGTGGCGGACCATGGGTATTTCGCGTTTAGTTCAGCATTCTGGTAGGTAGAGAACCGCGATGGATTACCACCAGCCATTGCCACCGCCAGATCGCCTTCTTTCGAGGTCAACCACTGTGCAAACAGAAATGCTGCCTCCGGATTTTCTGCATTCCGCGGAATGGCGATACCGAAACCACCAGTCTGGGATGCCGCGCGTACGCCTGCTGGGTGTGCGGCCCAACCGACATTACCCGCAACTTTCGAACGGCTTTCATCCTCAAACCCTGCTGCGAAAGCGATTGAATCAATGAACATCGCGGCCTGGCCCTGTGCGAATGCATTTGCGGCCTCGCTTGGACCAAATGCGCTGGACCCCTCAGGCCCGCAATCAACAATGGTTTTGAGGGCTTGGGCCGCTGCGACCCCTTCAGCGGAATTTATCGTCGGGTTCCAAGTTGCATCAAAGATACGTCCGCCCAGAGGGGCAAGGTGCAACAAGAATGCGTGCGAAGCCTGATGACCCGACGCTGCGCGTGAGGCAACACCGCCCATCCCGGGTTTCGCCGCCGGAATAGCGCAGGCCTGCTCTAACAAGGTTGTATAATCGGTCGCTGGTTCCAGACCCAGTTCTTCAAATACGTCTGTGCGGTAATACATTACAGACGTCTCTGACCCGAACGGTAATCCGTACAGAGACCCTGTAGCACCTGGAAGATAGCCTTTTTCACCGCCTGCCACACCGATATTCTGGACGTAGCCGTCAATCAGGTCAGCAGCATCATAGTTTGGATCAGCCAAACGCGGGTTCATAAAGAATGGCGCGAGGTTGTAGATCTGGTCCGCATAGACATAGTCAGCCTTGGAAAAGACCACATATGCGATCATGTCATAGGCGCCTTCATCAAGCGATAATTCAAGCGTTTGGCGTTCGCGCATGTCAAGGTATGGCAACATGTCAACTTCGACTTCGATGCCAGTTTGTGCAGTGAATTCCGGAATAACCTCCAGCACTGCATTATAGTGTGGATGGGACGGAAAATTCACGACCAGAGTCGTGCCTTTATAGGGCGCATACGGCCCATCGGAATGCCCATCCGCGAATGCGACGCTACACAGCGCCGTCCCCGCGATAAAGGTGGTTGATGTAAGTAACTTCAGCATTTTATCCTCCCAGATGCTTCGTTTACAGGCGCGCTAGAGCGCCGCCTCGGTTTTTGGATCGAACAGATGAAGCCCGTCTGGCCGCACTGCAAAGCGGAGGGTTTCCCCCAGCGCAATTGGTGTTTCAGATTTGATTTCAACGGTGATCTTGGCGTCGCCGCATGAACAGATCAGCACCGACTGTGCTCCAACGTATTCGGAAATCACCACATTCAGATCAAATGAAGTGTCAGTCGGCGCATCCGCATCGTATTCCAGATCGGACGGACGCATCCCCAGTATTGCAGACGTCAGCGACAGCTGGCGCGCACGGTTGGCCAACTCTTCTGGCAGCCTGACATTGAACCCGTCGCCTTTGGCATGAAGCACACCAGCCTCATCGACCAGATCAGCCTCAAGAAAGTTCATAGGTGGTGATCCGAGAAATCCGGCTACAAATTTGTTTACAGGGTTTTTAAACAACTCGGACGGGGTGCCCTGCTGCTGGATATATCCGCCATTCATCACAACAATGCGGTCGGCCAGCGTCATCGCTTCGATCTGATCGTGGGTCACGTATATCATATTCTTTTTGACAGTCTGGCGCATCAGCGCAAGCTCTGCACGCATTTGCCCCCGCAGCTTTGCATCCAAATTCGACAGCGGCTCATCGAAAAGAAACGTGCTGGCATCACGACACAGCGCACGCCCCATAGCAACGCGCTGGCGCTGGCCACCCGACAGCTCTCCAGGCTTGCGATCAAGGAACTGGTCAAGGCCGATCATCTTGGCGACTTCGAGAACCTTCTTTTCGATCTCCGCCTTGGGCCGCTTTTGCAGCCGCAGGGAGAACGACATGTTTTTCGCAACATTCATGTGCGGATAGAGTGCGTAGTCCTGAAAAACCATGGCGATATCGCGGTCTTTCGGATCAAGCGCGCTGATCGGCTTGTCATCCATATAGACTTCGCCGTCCGACACATCCTCAAGACCCGCGATCATCCGCAGGGTCGTCGATTTGCCGCAACCAGACGGGCCAACCAGAACGGTGAACTCATGTTCAGCCATATCCAGATCAATCCCGTGCAGGACCTCAACCGTGCCATACCGCTTTACCAGCCGTTCAAGTCGTATTGTCGGCATTAGATTCCTCACATTCACTTGAAAGGTAACATTGTGTATACAAAAATAAATGTAAATATCCAAAATTGCTTTTTGTGACTATCTTCGATATTGCTATTGCTCAATGTACATGCAGCAAGGGCGCAATATCCTATGCCGAAACAAACCAGCGTGAAATCTACGAGCACCCCGCGGGGCAGCACCGTCAAAAAAATCGAGACCGAGTTGATGAACGACATCGCCGCCGGCACTCTGGCTCCGGGCGAGCGACTTGACGAGGTAACACTGACAGAACGCTTCGGTGTATCACGCACTCCGGTACGCGAAGCATTGTCGCGACTGGTCGCTCAAGGCGTTTTAATTCCCGGCGAAAAACGCGGCGTGCGCGTTGCGGAATACACCCGCGAACAACTTGCACAAATATTTGAAACTATGCATGAAATTGAAGCCGCCTGCGCAAGGATCGCCTCACAACGCCTTACATTATTGGCACGAGTCGAAATCGAAATGGCCCAAGCAGCTTGTGTTGCCGCCGCCGAAACAGGCGAGCGTGAGGCCTACCAACGCGCTAACGAGAACCTGCATGAAGCGATTTATCGCGCCACGGGAAACCCATACATGGCAGAACTTGCAGGCGAATTTCGCCGCCGTACAGGGCCATTTCGCGCAAAGAAATTCGCGCAGAAGGCTGATTTGATCGCCTCTGCGAAGAGCCATGAAGAGCTGATTGCATCCATTTTTTCAGAAGATTCGACCGAGGCGTCCAATGGCATGCGCGCGCACATGGCGGCGAGCTTTCGTCAAACACTGGCTGCAAACTGACGCTGCCTTCGCATTTTGGGTTGCCTTTGCATATGAGAATGTTCATTTGTATACAAAGTTTGACTAACTGCGAATGGAGAGACTAATGGGCGTACAGGAAACAAAAATTTATCCGATTAACACGGGCTGGCTTCAGGCTGACCTCGGAACGTATACGTTCTGGAAAGGTCCTGCCGGGCGCAAATTTTGGAACCCTTGTTATTGCCATTACGTTGATACCGGCACCCATAAAATTCTGATCGACACAGGACTGTGTGACGAAGAACGCGCAACAAAGTACCATCACAAATGTGAAAAACGGGGCTGTCTTGAGGTGCATGAGCATCTTGAACAGAAACTCGGCGTCCACCCCGACGAAATTGATGCGATTGTCTTTACCCATCTGCACTGGGATCACGTGCAGAACATGAAAAAGTTCAAAAACGCCCGCTACATTGCGCCGAAGGCCGAGATCGAAATGGCCTACAATCCGTTGCCTTTGTACTACCGGACTTACGAATCTGGATTTCTGGGCATTGAACCTGCCTATGCTGGGTGTGTCTTCGAAGCGGTTGAGGATGAAACCGAGGTCCTTCCCGGCATCACGATGTTCCACACACCGGGGCATTCCGTCGGTCACATGGCAGTTACTGTTGCGACTTCGGCGGGTGATATCGTAATCGCAGGTGATGCAATCTTTCAGGAGCGAAATCTTGAGCCCTGCGAAGCCGAAGGGTGGCGCTATTGGGTGCCTGCACGTTTTGTCAGCAGCTACGAAGGCTGGAAATCGGTTGAAGAGCTCGACAAACGCGCTGACTATATCCTGCCTTGCCATGATGAAGGAGCAAATGCACGCTCCGACGTGTTTCCTTATGAAGGCATGCCCCTGCGCAAGCGCCGGCAGGTCATCCCTGGTTTCCAGTTTTATTTCGGAGATATGCCCGCGGGAGCCGTAGAGAAAGCGGCGCCTGCCATGGCCAAAGCTGATGTGCCCGCCTATTTGGCAAGCCTGCGTGATCCGTTGGATATGGCCGAGGACTGACACTTGCAGATCATTCAAAACCTGATCGAAATTGCTGATCGGTTTGATGCGATTGTATTGGATCAATGGGGCGTGTTGCATGATGGGACACGCCCCTACCCCCATGCAATCAACACGCTAGAAACACTGCACGCCAAAGGCATCAGGCTGGCGGTGTTATCAAATTCCGGCAAACGCAGCGATCCGAATGCAGCAAGAATTGCAGCCATGGGCTTCCCGACATATCTTTTTGAACAAGTTATGACTTCAGGCGAGGCCTTGTACCGCGATATTGCGCAAGGCCAACTGCCCTACAGAACAATCTGCCCGATCACACGCGATACCGGCGATGCGGAAAACTGGTCAGATGGTCTCGGGTTAACACTGACAGATGATGTAGAAGCGGCAGATGCCATTTTGCTGATGGGACTGCCCGACAGCGCACCAACGGACGCGTACCAAAGAACACTCGCACATGCGAAGAAACGCAATATTCCCGTGCTGTGTACCAACCCCGATCGTGCGTCGCCACGTGCAGGCGGGGCAATTGTTGTGTCACCCGGAGCACTGGCCCATGATCATCTGGTTTCGGGTGGCGACGTTCGGTTTTACGGCAAGCCGCATCTACCTGTTTTTCGTGCGATCGAGACTGCGCTGGGTGTGGCACCTGACCGGTTATTGATGGTGGGCGACAGCTTAGAACATGACATTGCGGGCGGTGCGGCGGCAGGGTGGTCAACAGCGTTCATTCGCGGTGGTCTGCATGCGCATGCGTTTATGCAAGAAACCGGTATCGCGCAGGCAATATCTGATCTCGCCCGCCACGATGCAGCCCCTCTGCCTACATTTACCCTCGCCTATTTGGAATAAATCAATGCCTTACCCCGCAGATATGAAAGCCTTTCGGGCCTTGTCAGCCGCTCTTGGATCCGATCCATTGCGCGTACAGGGCGCGGGCGGCAATACGTCCATAAAAGAAGATGCGACGATGTGGATAAAAGCATCAGGCACAGAACTGGCAGATGCAGAATGCACAGATATCTTTGTCGCTGTAGACCGCGATGCCGCCCGTGCCGAAGCTCACGGCAGTGGCGATGGCAGTTGCAAAACTACTGTCCTTGATCCTTCCAGCACCCTGCGACCCTCCATTGAAACGACATTCCATGCCGCACTTGATTGGGCCGTTGTTGCACATACGCACTCGATTGCGACCCTCACCCATTGCATCAGCCCACAAGGGTGCGTGGCAGCTCGGGAAAAGCTCGAAGGGCTACCTTACGTCTTTGTACCTTACGCCAAACCCGGTCTGCCGCTTACTCGCGAAATTCTGGCGCGCATCACCGATGAAACGCAGATTATCGTGCTCGAAAACCATGGACTGATCTGCTGCGCCGACACCGTGGCGCAGGTCGCGATGCTGATTGAAACTGTGGAGCAGCGTTTGCAGATGCCGTTGCTGCGTGGATCAAGCGTACAGCCGACACAACCTCCACCGCGCGGCTTTGCTTGGACCGCACATAGTTGGATTGCCCAAGATAAAGACGCGGCTGAACAGGCATTGTCGGGGTCATACTATCCTGACCACGTGGTGTTCCTTGGCCCTGCCCTACCAAACACGGACAATGAAGACGCGCCGCCTGCCATTCTGGTCGATGGTGTTGGCGTGGCGTTGCGTAAAGGCGCCACACCAGCCCAGACTGCTATGCTTACATGTCTGTCCGACGTTCTGTCACGCCTGCCTGAGGGATGGGATATCCAAGCAATTGGCCATGCTGCAGAGGCCGAACTCCTCAACTGGGACGCTGAAAAATATCGTCAGGCATTGGCTGCAAAAACATGACAGGCGCGCTTTCTTTAGGGATTGATCTGGGGACGTCCGGCATCAGATCGGCTGTTCTGGACGGCAGCGGAGAGGTTTTGTCGGTTGCACACGGCGCTTACCCTGCAATTGATCCGGACCGTATTGATGCCAACGCGTGGTGGGTCGGCGCGACAGACTGCTTGCAGGCCCAGATCGACGCACTCAAAGCGAAAAATATTGATCCCCACGAAATTGGGCGTATCGGTATTGATGGGACCTCAGGCAGCATGGTTTTGACCGATGCGATGCTGCGCCCCGTCACGCGCGCATTGATGTATAACTCCGACGGCTTTCTGGCCGAAGCCGCAGCAATAGACCGCTACGCGCCAGATCCGCACATCACACGCGGAAGCAACTCTGCCGCGGCCCGTGCTTTGAGATTAGTGAGTGAAGATCGTGAAAAGGCCGCCAAGCATCTACTGCATCAGGCTGATTTTATCGCCGCCAAGCTTATCGGGCGGGGCGCGTTTTCAGATTACAACAACACGCTCAAGACCGGTTTTGATCCCGAACTAGGCGATTGGCCCGAGTGGTTCGATGCCGTTGGCCTGCCGAAGCGCATCCTGCCAGAAGTCTTGCCAGCAGGTACCGCAGTCCAGCAGATTGATCCATCAGTAGCCAAAGCGATTGGCCTATCGCTTGATACAATAATTCACGTTGGGACGACCGACAGCATTGCTGCTTTCCTCGCAGCCGCGCCGCTTATGATTGGGGCTGCCGTTTCTTCACTTGGAACAACGCTCGCAGTTAAAATGCTCAGCGAGACGCGCATTGATGCGCCAGAGATCGGCCTCTACTCACATCGCTTGGGGGATGGATGGCTCGTTGGAGGAGCTTCAAATACAGGTGGCGGTGTTTTGGCGTCTCTGTTCACTGTTGAGCAGCTTTCCCAGCTCTCAATGCGGATTGATCCCGCAAAACCATCTCCTTTGCATTATTATCCACTTCTTTCTGCGGGTGAGAGATTTCCAATCAACGACCCGATGCTTGCGCCTTGCATGAAACCAAGGCCTGAAGATGATGCAGAATTCCTCCATGGCCTGCTCGAAAGCATCGCAAGAATTGAGGCCCGCTGCTATGCAGAGATTGCTGCCCGCGGGGCGCAGCAACCAACGCTTCTCGTAACGGCTGGTGGAGGTGCATCCAACGACGTCTGGACGGCCATTCGCACACGCGTATTAGGTCTCGAAATCAAAAAGGCCCGATATACAGATGCGGCAATTGGAGTGGCGCAACTGATCGCACAGGAAAGCTAAATGACCATAAAGTCAGAGCTTTCATAATCCGCCAATCCGTAGGATCGCGTCGAGGGTAGTGAAGGGAATATATGCACAACCTTGCGGAAGTCGCAAAAGGCACAGCGTCTGTCACTCTGCGCTTTTAGCTGCTTCACAGACTGGCCAAGATTACGCGTAACAGCCGTGTCAGACACCGCATGACTTAAATCAAGAACAGTTTCCTGCACCTCTGCGCCAAACCTCACGCCTCAAGAGGCTATGCAGCCGCCGATAGACTATGCGCCCCCGTTAGGATGAGCGCGCTTTCAATCACACCCATAGCTTACTGGCCTCTGAACCTTTCGGCGCACGCCTGTGCTTGTGTCGCGTCTTATTCATCGCTCAGCCCAAAGCTCTACATCCCGCACCGGACTTCACCATTGGTTTTCCGGCCTATGTATATATTCATTCCACTGTACCTTGATCGTTCACTCGGGACGCCGCCCTAGTGGCACGACTTCTTCGCAGCAAGCCCTGCCCGATTTTTTTGCAAGACCGCCTTAATCTGTCATTCGTTAGAACGGCCTTTTTCATCGGCTGGCCCGCTCACTGGAAACAGGTCGGGGTCTGTCGTTCACGTCGGCAAGAGAGATAATCTTGCGGGCGGGTTCCCCTATTGGTCATATCCGCCCCGCATGCAGCAAGGACCTGAGGAAGCGAGACGCTACGTCTTTCGCTTACAGCACGCGCTGTTCCTGCGCTGGCAGGAGGAGTTGCCGCTGACAGGCACGCCACTGCGCGCAATGTGTCGATTAAAAACCTCAAATTCTCGCCCTCATAACGAAAGGGCAATGCCGGAGACACACTCATTTTGATCAGTACAGACGGCGCGATACATAGGGCTACTGTGACAAACCAACCATGTGACACCGCAAATCCGAAAGAGGGCAAGCGGACCGAAGCGATGTTTATAAATTCGGCAGAAGCCGCGTATGTCTGCGCATTCCAACCAAGGGTGAAAGGCAGCATCACGCCAGAATAAACCACTGAATTCATGATATTATGTAAAGATCAGCTGTCGCATAGGCGCTTGGTCTTTTGCATCTCAAAGATGCGCAATGAAAAAACATGAACAGATCGTAAAGTTTTTTTGAACTTTTGGTCAAAACCAACCGACCAATCCGTGAAGACGCAAAAATGCAGAGTCAAAAACCCAACACGGAGAACCATCATGACCATCGAAGTCCCACAGATTTTCAACGCCCCACAACAAGTCAACACATCCACAGGCATCGACAACAACAACCAAGTGATCCAGACTCTGTCGGACGGCACGTTTGTGATTGTGTATCAGGTGTCAGGCGTGGTGCATTTCCAGCAATATGACCAGTTCGGCAACACCATCGGGACCGAGGGAACGCTGGTCACGCCCAATATCGGAGCGGCTCCGGGGGTAGAAATTCTGGCCGTGGAAAACAACCAACTGGTCCTCGCCTACCGCACGGCATCAGCAGGCATTCAGGTACAATCCTATTCCATCATCAATGGTGTCGGGGCAACGACCACAGACATCTTTCATGATTTGACCGCTCCCGATCTGGAGAGTGGTAACCGCGGGCTCGCGCTCAGTGGGTCCTCACTCGCCGATGTTGCTGTTCATGCAACTTTGACCGGTGGTCCGGGTGGCGTGCGCGAACTTGTGACTTTTACCGCGCTGGACACAGCAACACCCCAGTTCAATCAGATTTCCACAAATTTTGCAGGTAGCGCTTTGCAAGAAGCGACCTTGTTGGAAAACGGCAACCGTGTCGTTGTTCTTGATACAGATGGTCAAGGGACATCTCCCGATACTGAGCTTACAATTCACATCATGGCGCCGGATGGCACCGAAGTTGCCACAGTCCTGACAAACTCGGGTGTTAACGACACAGTCGCGCAACCCCAGATTACAGCATTGGTCGGGGGCCGCTTTGTCGTTGCGATGCGGACGGATGATGCCGACAATGATCTGGAATATCAGGTCTTTGAGGCGGATGGCACGCCAGTCAATTCCGTAACGCTTGGTGCTTTTAACAACGGCGCTGACCAACACAACGATCCCGAACTCGTTCCGTTGGAAGACGGCGGTTTCCTTGTCATGTTTGACCGTGACAACGATAGTGGCCGCATGATCGTCCGTCGTTTTGACGCGGACGGCGAACCTACGGCCGTCGATCCAAACAACCCTGGTTCATTTTCCGTAGCCCTGACCTTGGATGTCGGCGATAGTGCTACAAGCCCCGTGGCCACATTGCTTGATGACGGTTTGGTCGCCATATCCTATGTCAAAGATGGGGCGATCCAACTCGCCATTGTCGCAACACAAGCGCTGGATATTGTGCTGACGGACGCGGATGAGACGATCACCGCCACATCCGAGAATGACACGATTGATGCTGCGGGCGGCGACGACAATATTAATGCAGG
This sequence comes from uncultured Sulfitobacter sp., assembly GCF_947502895.1. Taxonomy (GTDB): domain Bacteria; phylum Pseudomonadota; class Alphaproteobacteria; order Rhodobacterales; family Rhodobacteraceae; genus Sulfitobacter. The sequence goes on along the minus strand of NZ_CANNBM010000006.1, from coordinate 3,211 downwards.
CGCGGGTGATGATGTCATCATCGGCGGTGCGGGTGCCGACACCTTGAACGGTGGCGCAGGGCGTGACACGATTTTGTTTGAAGACGTGCTGGAAGCTGTGAATGCCGACCTTGATGCAGGTGTTGGAACGGCTGGCGAGGCTACTGGCGACGTGTACAGCAATTTCGAAGTCGCCATTGGTTCGGATTTCAACGACACATTGACCGTTGGTAACGATCAGGAAGCAGTCGGCGGTATCGGCGATGATGTGCTGACCACCACGTCAAGCAACGCTACCCTTACTGGCGGCGTGGGCGACGATACGCTTGTTGTCGATCTGGATGGTGATTTTCTAAGTGAGTCAAACGGAGAATCCGTAGCATTGGACGGCGGCGATGGGATCGACACGGCTGATTTCACCACAGTAGGTACAAGCATCATCGGAGATTCCCTTCGCATAGATTTGGAATCTGGTTTGCTGGGTACGTTCGCTTCGCTTAACGGCGGCACAATCGACGGCATTGAAAACATCATCGGGTCTACCGAAGATGATGAAATTCTCGGCGATGCAGTTGCGAACAGTTTCCACGGCAACGACGGCGACGACTTTATCAACGGTCGCGATGGCGATGACACGCTGGAAGGTGGCGACGGGAACGACAACATTTTGGGCGGCACAGGAAACGACACAGTCAACGGTGGGGAAGATGACGACTCCATCGATGGGGGTGAGGGTGATGACGTCCTGAGCGGCGGTTTTGGCACAGATACCATCAACGGTGGCGATGGCGATGATCTGATTTTTGCGACGGCAGACGGGGTCGTTGATACGGGTCACACAGATAACATTCTAAACGGCGATGCGGGCAATGACACCATCACGGGGTCTGACACCTCTGACACAAGCAACGGTGGCACTGGCAACGACAGCATACTTGGCGAAGGCGGCGGCGACACAATCAATGGGGATGAGGGCAACGACTCCATCGAGGGCGGCGAGGGCAATGACACCCTGATCGGCGATGATGGCGATGAATTCAGCGTCCACCTCGACAATGACGACACCATCGAAGGCGGCGAGGGCAATGACAACATCTTCGGCGGCAACGGTGAGGACCAGCTGTTCGGTGACGCGGGTAACGATACCATCTTTGGCGGCGAAGGCGATGACCTCATTGAGGGCGGCGCGGGCAATGACCTTATCGATGGCGATAGTGGCATCGACACTGAAGGGGGTTCGATCGAATCTAGTGATAGTGGGGCCGACACCATCGATGGCGGTGACGGAGATGACTCCATCTTTGGTGGATTGGACAACGACAGCCTGATCGGCGGTCTGGGCGCAGACACTCTCAACGGCGAGGAGGACGATGACGCCCTGTTTGGCAATGATGGCTTTGACATCCTGCGCGGCGGTACGGGCAATGATACGCTTGACGGTGGCGCAGGAAATGACAGCCTTTCAGGCGAGGATGGTGATGACATTTTGTCAGGCGGCGAAGGGAACGATAGGCTCAACGGCGGCGACGACAACGACATGCTTTCCGGCGACGCAGGTGATGATGATCTCGATGGCGGATCAGGCAATGATACGCTTGATGGCGGCGTTGGAACTGACGCGATCGATGGCGGCGATGGTGCGGATATTCTGTCGGGCGGCGAAGGGAACGATGATCTTAATGGCGAAGACGACGATGACCTGCTTTTCGGTGGCGACGGGGATGATACTGTCGATGGCGAATCTGGTAACGACACAGTCAACGGCGACGCGGGCAACGACAGTCTTTCTGGTGGGGACAGCAATGACCTCTTGAATGGCGGCGCAGGTGCCGACACGCTTAGCGGTGGCAGTGGTCAAGATACCCTGACCGGTGGCGATGGCGACGACGAGGTCGATGGCGGCAGCGGCAACGACCTTATCATCGCGGGCGCAGGCGCTGACCAGATCAACGGCGGCAGCGGCACCGACACAGTGGATTACTCCGCATCCGCCGCAAGCGTCGAAGTCCAGCTTGATACCTCCGCCACAGTCGCGGGAGTTGGCAGCGGTGGATTTGCCCAAGGTGACACGCTGGTGTCCATTGAAAACGTCGTTGGCACGGCCCTCAATGACCGGATTGTTGGCAACGTAAAGGAAAACGTCCTGAGCGGTGGCGATGGTGACGACAGGCTTGATGGTGCGGAAGGTTCCGATACCCTAGAAGGTGGCGATGGTGACGATCTGCTGATCGGTGGCACGGGTGACAACGCGCTGTTTGGCGGGGATGGTAGCGACACCGCACGCTTCTCGGAGGCCTTTGAAACCTACGCATTTGCGACAAATTCCGGTGTTCTGACTGTGACCGGCGCAAACGGAGATGTTGATCAGCTGACCTCGGTTGAGCTGCTCGAATTCATCAACGGCACCTTTACCGCGGCAGATGTGTTGATATCGCGGACACCGACCGAAGGCGATGACGTACTGGACGGCTCTGCGCAGGCTGACACGATTGATGGCCTCGGCGGTAACGACGAGATCAACGGCCTTGGCGGAGACGATTTGTTGGAAGGTAGCGCTGGTGCGGATACCCTGAACGGCGGGAGCGGCGCGGACACCCTGAGCGGTGGTGACGGGGCGGACAGCCTATCGGGAAATTTGGGTAATGATCTCTTGCTGGGCAATGCGCAGGCCGACTACCTGAATGGCGGCGGTGGTGACGACACCATCCGTGGCGGCACCGGCAAGGACGAAATTATCGGCCTCAATGGCAATGACTTCCTGACAGGTGGAGGCAACACCGACGTGATCAGCGGCGGCAACGGCAACGATACGCTGCAAGGCAACCTCGGCAACGATACGCTGGATGGTGGAGAAGGGGATGACGACCTGAACGGCGGGGATGGTAGTGATGACCTCTTTGGCGGCGCGGGCAATGACATCCTTGCGGGTCTGAACGGCGCGGACGAGATCCATGGCGATGCTGGCAATGATCTGCTGTCCGGTGGCAATCTGGACGACACTCTCTTAGGGGGGGGCGACAACGATACGCTGGATGGCGGCAACGGGTCGGACCACCTCGATGGCGGAGACGGCGACGATCTGCTGGGTGGCAACACCGGTGCAGACAGTCTGGATGGCGGGATCGGCACTGATACGCTGGAAGGTGGCGCGGGCAATGACACGCTGACAGGCGGGGAAGGCGACGATCTGCTGACCGGTCTGGACGACGCCGATACCTTTGTCTTTGCCGAC
>NZ_CANNBM010000005.1 GCF_947502895.1 uncultured Sulfitobacter sp. | reverse complement strand
AACTCCGATTTCGGGGGCAAAGCGACGGGCCGTCTGGCCGCGGTCTGGCGACCGCGTGAGGATCTGGCGATCCGCGCTGTTTTGGGTACTGGCTTTCGGACACCCTCACTGTTTGAACGCTTCAGCGATTTTGGCGATGCAGGATTGCAGCCCGAAACCAGCCTCAGCTTTGAGTTGGGTGTCGAGAAAACCTATGATCGCGGCTTTGTAAAAGCGACCCTTTTCCGTACCGAGATTGAGGATCTGATTGATTTTGACAGTGGATCTGATGTCTGCGGCAGTGGATTTGGCTGCTATAACCAAGTTGCGGGTACAACGACTTCTCAAGGGCTTGAGCTATCGGGCGAATATGATGTGAGTGATCGCGTAACGGTTTTCGGGAGCTATACCTACACGGACGCGAAAACGGACGGTGTCCGCCTGACACGTACCCCGCGCCATGACGCAGTGGTCGGGGTTCAGGCTGCAATCACCGACCGTTTCAGCGCCTACGCTGATATCCGTCATGTGGCCGATGTTGTACCAAGTGCCTTTGCGCCTGCTGATAACAAAGTGGGTGATTATACGCTGGTAGGAGTCGGTGCTACTTATAGCGTCAGCGACACGGCTGACCTGTATTTGCGCGTCGAGAACGTATTCGATGAGGACTATGAAACCGCAGGCGGCTTCAACCAGCCTGGCCGTTCGGCCTTCTTTGGCATCAGTGCAAAGTTCTGATGTGATACGGGCCTTGTGCTTTGCGGGTGCACTGTTTTGTGCGCCCGCACATACCATAGCAAAGCCTGCGCGGGTGGTGTCGATCAATCTGTGTACAGATCAACTCGCGATGCTGGTTGCTGCTCCTGATCAGTTGATATCAGTCTCGCGGATCGCGTCTGATCCGCGCAGTTCTGCGATGGTGGCACAAGCCGCCGCTTACCGTACCAATAGCGGCCTTGCAGAAGAGATCTATTTGATGCGCCCCGATCTGGTGGTTGCAGGGCAGTATACCTCCTCCAGCACGATTGCAATGTTGGAGCGGCTGGGTATCGAGACTGTGAAGTTTGACCTGACTTATGATCTGGCAGATGTGTCAACGCAGCTGAGGCGTATGGGGGACGTTCTGGGTCAATCTGCGCGCGCTGCGGCTCTTGTTTCGAAATATGAAGCAGATCTCTCCGCTTTTCAAAAAGATGCTGAGGCGCAGCCTCGCGCGGCGCTGTATTATGCAAACGGCTATACGTCGGGCGACAAGACCCTCGCGGGCCAGATTTTGATGCGCGCAGGTTTGGACAATATTGCTGCAGAGCATGGCTTGGAAAGCGGCGGTATGCTCCCGCTTGAGGTACTTGCACTGGCGCAACCTGATACCGTGATTACCAGTCTTCCCTATGCGGGTGGTTCGCGTGCCGAAGACGTGATGGACCATCCGGTTGTCGCACAGCTCAAGCGCACCCGTCTCGAAGGCAGTTTGACGGATCACGATTGGGTCTGCGGCACGCCGTTTGTGTTGCGGGCGGTCGGCGATATGGTCGCCTTGCGCAACGAGATACATAAGGCAGAGCCGTGATGCGGCTTTCTATTTTTCTTTGCAGCTTGGTAGCGGTGCTTTTTCTGACCTCACTTGTGGTGGGTCCTGCAGATACTGCATTGGTGCCGAGTCTGCGTGCACTCGTTTTCGGCGGTGAGGGGCCTTTGGCAATGGTGATGCACGAAATCCGTCTGCCACGTGCACTGCTCGCCCTGATGATTGGTGGCGGGTTGGGTATGGCAGGTGCTGCGATGCAAGGCTATTTGCGTAATCCTCTGGCAGAGCCGGGCCTGATTGGTGTGTCTGGAACGGCGGCTTTGGGGGCGGTGTTGGCGATCCAGACTGGGGTTGCAGGTGCGTTTCTCTTCGGTTTGCCGCTGGCCGCTTTAGCCGGCGCGCTCATTGGTGTTTTTGCGGTTATGCTGCTGGCTGGGCCGAATGGCTCTTCGCTTACGCTCATCCTTGCGGGCATAGCAATTTCAGCCTTGGCCGCAGCCTTAACCTCGCTGGTGCTGAACCTCTCGCCCAACCCCTTTGCGGCAAACGAAATCGTGTTTTGGATGATGGGATCGCTTGCCGATCGCTCTATGGTGCACGTCTGGATTGCGCTGCCGTTTATAGTGATGGGTATCGCGCTGTTGGCCACGCTAGCGCGAGGGCTGGATGCACTGACATTGGGTGAGGATGCAGCACAGGCGATGGGAATTGGCATGCGGGGGCTGCGTTTGCGTTTGGTGTTCGGGACAGCAGCTGTAATCGGGGCGTCCACGGCTGTTGCGGGGGCAATCGGGTTTGTCGGCCTCGTGGTGCCCCATTTGTTGCGCCCCCTTGTTGGCGCCCAACCAGGTCGGTTGCTTTGGGCGTCTACGTTGGGGGGGGCGGCTATGGTGCTGACGGCTGATATTGCAGTCCGGCTAATCCTGCCTGCAGGTGATCTGAAGCTGGGTGTTGTGACGGCCTTGGTTGGGGCGCCTTTGTTCCTGCACCTGATATACCGAACACGGCTGAACAGCTTATGAGCATCCTGACCCTCACTGGCTTTGGCGTAAAGCGTGGCGTATGCGAAATCTTGCGTGGCGTGAACCTGTCCGTTACGGCGGGAGAACTTGTAGGGGTCATTGGACCGAATGGTGCTGGCAAAACAAGCCTGATGCGGGGCGCATTGGGTCTGATTGATAGCGTTGGCGCATGCTCGTTACTCGACATGACCCCGCAGGCACGGGCGCAATTCGCTACATGGATGCCTCAAGCGCGTGAGATCGCTTGGCCTGTTGATGTGCATAGGCTGGTCATGTTGGGCCGCACGCCACATCTGGGAACAGGTCAGCGGGCTACAGCCGACGATCACGCAGCGGTCGAGCGGGCGATCCAGCGCATGGATCTTGATGGGTTTCGCACACGTGACGCCACGCGGCTGTCAGGCGGTGAGCAGGCGCGCGCGTTGATCGCCCGTGCGCTGGCGCAGGAAACGCCGCTGTTGATGGCGGATGAACCGACTGCAGGTCTAGATCCAGCCCATCAGATCGCAACAATGCGCGCCTTTCGCAGTCTGGCGGACGAGGGGCGGTGCGTACTGGTATCTTTGCATGATTTAGGTCTGGCCGCACGTCACTGCACGCGCCTCGTCGTGATCGACAAGGGTGGGGTTGCCGCTGATGGCCCCCCGTTGGACGTCCTGAGCGCAGAACTGCTGCGCGACACTTTTGGCATTACTGCTTTCTTGCAGCAGACGGATAATGGCGTCGTGTTTCAACCCATGGATGTCGTCGGATGAGCAACGTAACCCTAGCGCGCCCTTGGCTGACGTTTGATCTGGGCGCGCAGATGCAGGTACTGAGCTGGGCTGTTAATCGTCCCGGTTTCGTGATGTCAGATCGTATCGTCTGGCGCGAGGTGCGCAACGCTGATCTGCCGCGTGATCTGGATGTGGTAGAGTGGTTCACACAGCAATTGGCAGAGCGGGGGGACGCAGGATCAGTAGCCTTCCTTACATCACGCGATGTGACATTCTATAGTCGGTCTATTGTGACTGTCGGGCAAACAACAGCCCAGTGTCTGGCAACTGTAGGTCTGTCAAACGCTGAACGGGTGGGTCACCGGATGGACCGTAGCGGGATGGATTGGGGAACGATCAATGTGGCGCTCAAACTTGATACGCCTTTGTCCCAGACGGGCCTGATTGAGACCATGAGCATCGCCACCCAAGCGCGTACAACAGCGGTAATAGACGCTGCATTTGAGCTATCTACAGGCGTAGCGACGGGGACCGGAACGGATTGTATCGCCGTCGCTGCACCGCCGGGTAAAACCGACTATGCTGGGTTGCATACTGAAGTGGGCGAAGCTGCGGGTGCTGCTGTCTACCGTGCAACATTCGAAGGTGCGCAACAGTGGAAAGCGGACGTGCATCCGCAATTTATAGGGAAAGCAGGATATGCAGGAACGTAAAATTCACCCCGTCAAATCACGGACTGTCCTCCAACTGCCTTTAGGAGCGTATGTGAAACGCCTAACCTTTATTTTAATGACATCGCTTTGTCTCACGTGGGGACAATTCGCTGCCGCTCAGGAAACTGATATTGCGGGTCGTTTGTCGGTAGAATTGAATGCAGCGCAGACTTTGGATGGAGCGTGCACCTTGTCTTTTTTGATCACCAACGGGTTTGAGAAACCGATTGAACAAGTCGTCTTTGAGGCCGTCTTGTTTGATGCAAACGGTCAGGTTGACCGCCTGACACTCTTCGATTTCGGCGCGCTGCCGCCTGCGCGCCCTCGGGTGCGCCAGTTCGTTTTACCGCAAGCTGAGTGTGAGGGTTTAAGCCGCATTTTGTTCAATGGCGCCAACACTTGTCGTGGGGTCGACCCCGCGCTGTGCGAAACGGGTTTGTTGCCTTCTTCGCGCACTGGGATCGAGGTATTGGGTTGATGGGCGGCTTGCTTGCACCCCTTCAACAAATCGCAGAAACGGGCGGTCCTGTTGTTGTGGTTTTGATGTGTGTTGCTGTGCTGACCCTTGCCGTTAGCTTGTACAAAGTTTGGCAGTTCTGGATGGCCGCAGTCGGGCGGCACACGGCGTTGTTAGAAGCGGTCGAGGCATGGGATTGCGGCAATCAAACCGAGGCACACAAAGCGCTTGATCGTTCGCGCAGCTATCTTGCACCTGTTGTCGGCATGGCAATGTCATCCGCGAAAGAGGGTAGCGCACGTCTGCAAGCAGAGGCAGAGGCGCGGTTTGCCCAGCTTGAATCCGGTTTCAGGTTTCTGGATTCGGTAGCGCAGCTGGCCCCCCTGTTGGGCTTGTTTGGCACCGTTCTCGGGATGATCGAAGCTTTCCAGTCCATGCAGGCTGCGGGTGCACAAGTTGATCCTGCACTACTTGCAGGGGGTATATGGGTTGCCTTGCTGACGACCGCGGTCGGGCTGGTTGTTGCAATGCCAACCGCCTTGGTGCTCAGCTGGTTCGAGCAGCGGATGGAGGCGGAGCGCGTGATTGCGGACAGAGCGATCCTGACAGTACTGCACCCGACTGGTGCCAAGACGGTGGACACATCAGATATGGTATCCGCCCATGGCTAGGGCGCGCTTACGGCGACGACGGTTGTCGATGACATCGCTCATCGACGTGATCTTTTTGTTGCTGTTGTTTTTTATGCTTACGTCCACATTTTCTAAATTCGCAGAAGTAGAAATCGCTGCTGCTGGGTCTGGGACACCGATTAAATCGGATTCCAAACCATTATTTCTCAACCTTGAAGTATCAGCCCTCCGCCTGAACGGTGACGCGCTTGATTTTGCGGGCCTTGGCACGTCCGCCCTGGCCCAAGCCGAGGCAGGTACATCCGTTTTGGTCTCGCTTGGGTCGGGCGTAGATGCCCAGCGTCTGACAGACTTGCTGGTGGCTTTGCGCAGTTTCCCTGCCTTGCGCGTCACCGTCTTGGGGGGATAGCCATGCGTCGCCTTGCCAAAGCCAAACCACAAAGGGAGCCGACGATCGCCCTGATCAACATCGTATTTCTGATGTTGGTCTTCTTCATGGTGGCCGGCACGCTAGCGCGTCCGCTTGATCATTTGCTGCAACTTGTCGAAACCCGCAAGCTGGAGGGACGCGCGCCGCCAGATGCCTTGGTCGTTTTTCCCGATGGCAGCCTAAGCTATGAGGGGCAGACCCAGACCGATGCGGCTACGTTTCTGGCGGGACTGGATGTGGAGGCTCGTGAGGTTATCCGTATCGTACCAGATAGATCGCTCCCTGCTGCCGATTTGGTTGCACTTACGCGCGCGTTGCGAATTGCAGGGGCGGACCGTGTTATGCTCGTGACGCAGAGCGCGCTGGAATGATGGGGCGCTCATTCACTGCTAAACTGGTATCGCTGTTGATCGCTATCGGTGCTGTTGCGGGGGCTGCCCAGCTTGCCGCACCGATCCAGAGTGTCCAGATCCGCGGTGGCGGACCGCAGATGCAGACGCAAATTGGTTCAGACTTTGAGGATCTGGTTGCTGGAACGCTGACCGCTCAACCGGTTACTGCACAGGCAACCAAACTGACGACGCAAAAGGTTGTGTCGAGTGTCCGATCGACACCTGCTGTCTCGGCAAGTGTGCCCGAGGCCGCGCAACCAGCGCCCACGCTACCCAAACCAGCTACTGCAGCCTCCAGCGCGGATGTTGTTGCGTCTTCACCAGTGACAGCGCCTGTTCCGGCTGCACTTTTGGCACCTGCCACAGAGGCGGTTGTTGCAACTGCTGCGCCGAGTGATGCCCCAACGGTGTCAAAGCGTCCGCTGGGCAAGAACCCGCAACTTGCAGCGGCAGCAGAGCAAAAAGCCGAAAAGTTAGCGCAGGAACGTGCCAAAGCCGCCCCGCGTAAAACGCAAACTGCCAAGGGCAATGCGACGCGCAATTCAAAAAAGGGCGTGGCTCAGGGAAATAGCAGAAAGGCCAAAGCCAAGACTGCGGGCAAGACAAAAAAACCAGCGGCACGGGCGGGAAGCGGCTCGGCCAGTAGCTATCCGGGTAAAGTGATGCGTCGCTTGTCACGGCAGAGCAGACCGCGTGTTCGCGCAAAAGGGACAGCTGTGATCGCGTTTTCAATTTCGTCAGGTGGTGGACTATCGCATGTATCTGTTGCGCGCAGCTCAGGCTCCGCAGCGCTAGACCGTGCGGCGGTTGCGATGGTTCGCAAAGCTGCGCCGTTCCCACGCCCTCCGTCTGGTGCGCAGCGCAAATTCTCGGTCAATATTAAAGGCCGATAGCGTTTCTTGGGTCTGTTTGGCTAAGCGGCGAATCGCCTACGGCACAGGCGTTCGATCTTTCAAAAACCTCGAGATCGGCATGCGAAAATGCCAAATATCCGTTAATAAAGGTTAAAAAACAGGTTCAACCCAAGGTTTAGGGTTGTGAAAATCCGCCGATATAACGATAATTTGAATGAAATTTATCGAACTGGACGAAGACATGTCAAAGACCAAAAACGGCGCAGATACCGCTGCGAAAGAGCAAGATGCGGCGGCTGTTCAGGGCGATCCTGAAATCACAGCAAAGCTTGCAACGCTGCGGGCACAGGTGCGCGAGAGCTTTGGTAAAGTTGTCATGGCGATGATGGCGCAGCCGCGTTACCGCCACCAGACAATTGCGGACTTGTCACCGCTGGTGCTGGAACCGCTTATTCGCGACCGCATTGCAATGGCATATCCGAAAGAGGCCGAAGCGCCGACAGGCGATATGACTGGTATCGCTATCTGGGCAAGTGTTTCGGAGGATGTGGACAAGAAAATCCGTGAACAAATTGGTGCAGGCGTTTTTCCAATCCGCCTCACACCGGATGACTGGAACTCTGGCGAGATCAATTGGCTGCTGGATGTGATTGCATCAGATCAGAAAACAACAGGTGCTGTGATCGCTAATTTCCGGCAGGTGGTTAAATCGGGTGAGCTGCGGATCCACCCGATTGTCACCCGTCTGGTTGACAAGGATATGCTTGAAAAGATGCAGCGCACTTCATGACTTCTACCTTTATGGCGATGGTCCTTTTACCGGAGCCTTTGACACTCAGCTTTGATCAGGTCGCTGCCGTAGTCGGGTCTTTCCCCGCTGCGGCAGACGCGGTTTTGGGAAAACACGAGGCGGAGCAGGGGCGGTTTGCCATCCGAATTGGTGCGCAACAGTTCGGAATTCAGGCAATGGCAGATCCCATTCCAGAAGGAAGTTTTGCAAAAGCGCTCGGTGGTAGCGACCGTGACGCATTGTCTTTGCTGGTGAGGGCGCATCGGGCGCATCTGGTTGTGTTCTGCAAGCTAGACCAAGGTGACATGGGCGATGCTGTAATGGCGGCAGCGGGTGTGCATCTTTTGGCTGCGCGCCTCGGTGCGTCGGCAACCGCTACGGCTGGATTTTGGGTAGCAAGCCAGCGGTTGGCGCCTTGGGCCGAGTTTACCCAATACGCAGAGGCCTTGCCCGCAGCCTATGATGCGGTTGGCCCTGTTGATTTTCCGACCAGATACTGGGTTTCAGCAGATCTTGCGCAGGACGCAGACACGGCAGGGGCTACTACTCTGGGGTTGAAGCATTTTACGGGCTACGAACTCTTGTTGTCCCCAACCGCATGGCCTGCTGCATCTGTTGCTGCGCGATTGGTGGGAACTGTTGAATATCTGTTCGCCAATGGGACAGTTCTTGAGGATGGTCAAACGCTCGGAGCAACCGACGAGGAGCGTTTTGCCATCACCAGAGAAACAGGATCAGAGCTGATGCGTCTTGATCTGATGGAGGTGGTTTGATGCTGCTGCTGCGTGAGAACATCCGTTGTGCTGCTGGTCCGCAGACGGTGTTGAATACTGCCGGCCCGATAGCCGGATGTGATTTTGAGAAGACCGCCAGAACGGCGGGGGGGATCTGTGATGTCGTTTAATTTTGACCGGAATAGTGGCGCGTTGACGTCACAGTTGGGCGGACCACAAACCGGGTTTCAGGCACATCACAAAATCCCGGTGGAGGCTGTAGGCGTTGCAAGTATTCGTTCGGCGATAACCGAAGGATATGGCGCAAACGACAAGAGCTTTGATGTTGATGATTCAACAAATGGTATTTTCCTGTCCTCCGACCAATTGACCGCGGCCAATCTGGGCATGGCGATGCACCGTGGTTATGATGGCGTGCACGCCGAATATAACAGGTTCTTCGTCGATTTGATGACGCGGATCGGTGATGAATATGCAGCGTTTGATGCGCTCTGGCGTACCGGTGCAGGGAACGGCGGGCGCATTGCCCAAAGCGAAATGGAAAACATCAGTGCGCTGGAAGAAAAACTCCAGAAAAGTGCCGGCGATGCCCTGTACACATTGATCGAGTCGAAGGTCAAAAAGACAACTGAAGCATTTCTGACGACAGACCTGTCTCGTGACGGGCATCTGTTTCTGAACGCAAATGATATGGCGCTGCGTGAAGCGTTTGTTTACGACAACGTGCCGGTTGACAGTGAAGATTTTGACCGCGATGCGCTGCTTGACCCGCTACATAATGTAACAGATGCCGAGCGTGCTGCGATCCGTGCCTATTATGCGCAGTCAGTTGAGCCCAGTGAAGATGATATCGCCGGTAATGTGAACATGAAGGGCAACTACTTTACGCCTGAACATGTTGAAATGACCAATATTTCGGGCGGTACGGGTGACGGAAAGCTGGTGCTAGCCTCGTTCTCGCTGCGCCAGTTGCGCGAAGCGGCGAAAGATTTCTCCGAGCAGGTTCAGGGCCAGAATGGGCCAACATATCTTGCGGCTTCGGGGCTTGCGTTTGTGTCTGCGCTGCAGGTTGCAATGGATGTTGTGGGCTCTGAAGCAGGCTTGTCTGAAGGCGCTGTTCGCGCTTTGCTGGATGCTTCTATTCAGGATCAGGCTGGTAATCTCTCTCTCAGCGATTTGGAAGCGGCAGCGACGGACGCAATTACAGATGCGGGTGGCCTAGCAGATGTTCTGATCAAACTGGTTAACCCAAGCGAAACCTATGCTGCGACGATGTTCGAGATCGTCGGTAGTATCGATTTCGTACGCTCCGCCGTTGAGTTGGCTTGGTACGCCTATGACGGCTCCGCCAGTGGATCGCCGGTGGTTGCGGAAGTTGACGATCTGCTGGTCCGTGCTGGTAAATGGGCCAAGTGGTTTGGCGACGAAATGCTGGAGGTCGAGACCCAGTCAGAAGATGACACTGACAATGATACGCTATCGGTGCGCAACTTTTTCGACCTCGCAGAAGGTCTAGAGCCTGTCGTTGACAAAATCAAAGAACTGTCTGAATCCGTAGGCCAGACGCCAGAACAAATCCTGAAGTCTGACACCACTTTTGATGGTGTAATGTTTGTTCCAGCGGATTTGGATACCAGTGACGGTGTCAGCCTGCGGGTTCTGGAATACCTCAAAGGTGTTCAGGAAGTCCGCGAAGAGTTTACGGGCAACGAACAAGACGGCTTTGCTCCATTAGGTGGTGACTTTGCTGTGTTTGGCACGGCGAACGAAGATGTATTGCAGGGCGGTTACGATGATGACGCGCTGGTTGGTAACGCAGGCAATGACCTGATGTTTGTCAGCCCGGGTGCTGATTTTATGATCGGTGGCGCGCATGATAGCTCGGATGCGGGTGATGTTGTCTCTTATCTGCTTAGCGACATTCAATACATTGACGAAGACGGCAATGAGCAGGGCACAGAGCTTGAGCGGCTCACGCTGACGCTTGGTTCTGCCACTCAGCACATTCGGGCTGAAAAGGCGATAGGTGCCGGTAATGTTTCAACCGACCGGATGTCGGGGATTGAGACTATCATCCTTTCGGACAACGAAAACGAGATTAAGCTAAAGGATGAATCCAAGCAGTTTTTGACGACTCTTTGGGCGCTTGACGGGCGCGAAATGTCGGATGCGCCGCATTTGCCGGGTGACGCCGCCGCCACATCGGGTGGCAATCAGGACCGCAAACCTGTCGAGATCAAGGTGGAAGGCTCTGATGGTGTTCGCGCGATCAGCACTGATGGCACCAACGGATATCTGACGGAAACGCTTTTTGATGATGCGCCGAAACGGTCTGACTTCAACGGGATTTATGCGGCGGAAACCCTCGCACTGGCCTACCGCTTTGCCAGCGAATTGCCGAAACCAAGCGGCGCCGAGGAAGAGATTTCATCTGCCGAAGGCAAACCGTTTGTTCATCTCAAAAATATCGAAGCCAGCATCACAGGCTCGGATGCGGATGAGGTGTTTTGGTCAGTAGGTGAAAGCGCGCGTAAACTGCTGGGTAAAGACGGCGACGATGTTTTGATGTTGGGTGACACGCGGACCCAAGGTCAGATTTCCCAAGATGGAGGCGAAGGATCAACTGCGCAGGGCGGTGATGGCGACGATGTGATCGTTGTTTACGGTCACGAGGTCGAAGCCTTTGGCGGCGATGGCGATGATGTTGTTGTTGGCCTGTCCTTCGGGAACAGCGCAAAGGAGCGTGTCCTTAACGGTGGGGACGGTGATGATACCGTGCAGGCATGGTACGGTGAAGAAGCGATCACTGTGGGCGGCAAGGGCCGTGACTGGATCTACAACAACAGCATTGACGGCAAAATCTACGGTGACACCTATAACGGCAGCGGCAACAGTGCGGGCCTTGCGGGTCGCGAAAACGCAGATAACATCTGGTTCTCGCCTAATGTCACGGTGTTCGATCCGGGTGATAACGACATCCTCAATTACTGGGGTCTGCCGTTGGTCGGCGGCGCGCAGGACATGCCGTTTGGTCCTTTGCATTTCTTGTTGGATGCTGTTGTGCCGGTCTCTGGTTTGGCAACATTTACGTCACCTGTGTACCATGACTACTTCCTGCCGTTTATTGATTACCAACGGATGGGCGACGAATTCTATGTGACCAACCAGTTTGTCACTTTTTATGGCCGCGACAACGGTGCGTCATGGGGCGATCAGGCCCCTTCGACCATCGGCTCGATGCGGTTTCTCAACTTTGATTTTGACACCGTAAGGTGGAGTGCGGGTTTCCGTAAAGACGGTAAAACCGCGATTAAAAACGCGACCAATGCGATCAAGCTGGTGCTTGGCGTGCTGGAAGATTTCGTGCCCGATACCGATGGTGACATGGGGATGAAGTTCAAATCATCCAACCCGCTGTTGGATATCTACGCCTGGATTCCGGGATTTCCCGGAGGGCGGAACCGTATTCTGCCGCTCAAGGAAAAAATCAACACGCTGTTGGGTGCGACCGTTATCTATATCAAGCGTCTGGGCTGGGACGAAGGGCTTGACCCGCTTGTGCTGGACCTTGACGGTGATGGTCTTGAAACCCTGCTGATGGGTGAGGTGAACGTCTCGTTCGATTTTGACGGCGACTACTTCGCCGAGCGGACAGGTTGGCTGGGCGGTGATGATGGCTTCCTCGTGCATGACCGCGATGGGGACGGTAAAATCTTTGATGTCTCCGAAATGTTTGGTGGCGTGGGTGCCTCTGGCTTTGCGGAACTGGCCGAGTTTGATGAAAACGGTGACGGGGTTATCACCGCGGCTGATGCGATCTTTGCAGAGCTTCAGGTTTGGCGAGATATCAACAGTGATGGCATCACCGATGAGGGAGAGTTGTTCAGTCTCGATGAGTTGGGCATCACCTCTATTGATGTTTCGGGCGAGGACATGGGCGATTTCGTCATGCCTACGGGCACGCGGTTGCTGCGCGAAGGGTCTTTCGAATATGACGATGGGCGCATCGAGAAAGTCTATGATGCTATATTTGACGTAAGTCAGACATTCACATCGTTTCGTGGCGAAATCGGTGTGGTTGAAGCCCCACAGATCGAAAGCCGTGGATACGGTAATCTGGTGAACCTTCAGGTTGCGATGGCCAACGACCTTGAACTGGCCGACCTTGCCGAGGCAGCCTCGCAGGCGATGACCGTGCCGGACATGCGAAGCCTGCGCGCCCAAGCTGGCGAAACACTGGGCCAGTGGTCTTTTGTGCAAAGCGATACGTACGAGTTGACCCCGATCCGCCTGAGCGAAGCGACAGGTGAGGGCACAGTTCTGGACCGCGCAACATGGGTCGAAGACGCGCTTGGCGGCTATTGGACACTGAACAGCGGTGATCCTGTGCTGGACGGCAACGGCGTGGAAATCGAACGGCCGGTGATGGCCGACATTCTTGCGCAGGGGGATGACTGGCAACTGGCGCAGACATTCTCGCCCGCCAGCCGCGCAGCGCCGTTGGAGGCGCGCGCAGAGCTGCCTTATCTCGTACAAATCGCCGATGGCCGCGCCACGGTTCTGGACTATGCTGAACAGGCGCCCGATGGTTCATGGATATTGGCCAGTGGCAATCCCGTTTTGGACGCAGAAGGTGCGGCCATTGTACAGCCGACACTAGAGGATTTGTTTGCCAGCGATCTGCCTGCAGGTCAGGTATGGCGTCAGGAGTCATTGGGCCATAACCCGTTGTCCGATCTGCCTGTCGCCGAGATTGGCGTGAGAAGTGTTGACGGCGTTGTTGTCGATTACACCGTTGAAATGACGGATGAGGATGGCAGCTTTTACGTTTGGGCGCGCAACCTTGATCGCGCGCTTGAGTTACAGGCAAAATACGGCACTGCCCAAGAGTTTAACCTGCGAAACTACGAAGTCGATTTTGAGACCCTGGACGAGGTTAATTCGACCGATGACAGTGAGAACCGTGTCGAGATTTTGACACCAGGCCAGTTCAACTTTGCTATGTTGTTTTCTGGCTTTGAATTCCAGCCCATCATGCTCAGTGCAGGGATTGATAGCGCCACAGGTGTGATCACCTACGCCGTTAGCCCTGACGAGCTGCCCGATGCCGATCTGAGCGACGGCTATACTTCTGGTATTAACCGCGTGATTGATCTGCTGGACGAGATCGTACCGCAGTACATTATTTCGGCCAATGCGTTTGCCGTGCGTATGGCGTTTCAGGGTGGTCTGTCGGAATATGGTGCTTCGCTGGAATATGACACCGAAGGCGATATTTTCCGCCCTGCGACTGACCGTGAACTGACACCGTTTTTTGAGGCAGTCCTCAATACGATGCCAACCGAATACGATGCAGCCATAGACTATCTTTATAGCTGGAGCGAGATTCTGGCGCAGGTTGTACCGGACTATCAGCCTGACGGGAGTGGTAATGACGGTGGCGTGGGTATCCGCGTTGACAAAGCGTTCATGGTGCAAAACCTCATTCCCGCGATCGAAGCGAACCCCGGGCCGCTTGATCTTCGCAGCGCACTCTATGCTTTGCAGCTGGAAGAAGACCGCCTGCGCGATCATGACGAGACAGCCACCGAAGTCTATGGCAGTTCACAATCAGACTACATGTACATGACCGCAGGCGATCAGCTGTATGTGGGTGGTGATGGTACCGATCATTATTTTGCGGGCGGCCAGACGGGTATAGACTCGATCATCGACTATGATGATGGTGATAAGGATGATCTGCGCCTGACAGGTCTTACCCCCGATGATGTAACACTGTCACGTGACGGCGAAGATTTGGTGATCCATTTCAATGATCGCCCCGATGACGAATTGCGCGTTGTGGATCACTTCCTTGGTGAGTTGAATCCGCTGCTGAAAAGTGGCCGTCGCGATAGCGGCATACATATGATCGCTTTCGGGGATGGCACGGTGTTTGACCGTTTCAAGATTGCCATGGAAGTTAGTCAGGAACTGGACAGCAATGATGTTATCATTGGCTCAGGGTCGGGCGATGTGCTGCGCGGCGGCAAGGGCAATGATGTCATGCGCGGCGGGGCAGGCGGCGACTATTACTTCTTTGGCCTTGGTGATGGTCAGGATGTCATCGGGGAAGCAACCGATTTTGAGAACACAGCCGCACAGGCCGCGATTGGTCCCCTGACAGGCGGTCTTGATTTCTTGTTCTTCAAAAAGGGCATCGATGTTGGCAACATGCGCTTTGTGCGCGAAGGGGCATCCGACGACCTGCTGATTCAGATATTGGACGTCGATGACCAGCTGACGGGCGATAGCGTAGAGATCCAAGACCTCTTCTTTGGCATCCGGAATCCGATCCCCGGTTTCTTGGGGGAGTTTGACGCCTCACTGGAGTTCGAGTTTGTCTCGCCCTTCATGATCGAACGCTTTGTGTTCGAAAATGGCGCGTCATTGGACATTGAACAGGTAATGTCGCTGGTTCTACGGGACGCACGTACGGCCGATGATGATGTTATCTATGGCTTCATCAATGACAACCGCATCGATGGTGGTGCGGGTGATGATTACCTTTCAGGGCTTGAAGGGTCTGATACGTATGTATTCGGCCGAGGTTATGGTGAAGACCTGATCCGCGACGATGATACCAGCATTAAGCTGGAGTTGTTTGCCCCCGCGAGTACTGACCGTGTGCTGTTCCGCGATGATCTGCGCTGGAATGACTTTGACTACGTCCGTGATGGCTCAACAGACACAATCCGGATGAACATCAGTGGTACCGAAGACGGTATCGTGATGAGTGACTTTCTGCGCGCGATACCGCTGGTAGGATATGTTAACCGGATCGAAGAATTTGAATTTGCCGATGGGACGGTCTGGAGCTGGTACAAACTTCTCCAGCACTATGTCACCACGGCAAAAACAGATGGTGACGATGTTATCTACGGTTTCAACATTGCCGATAGTATTGATGGTGGTGCTGGTAATGACACGCTGGTGGGTCAGGGCGGTGGAGACCTTTATGTATTCGAACCGCTCAACGGGTCCGATACGATCTATGACACTGGCGGTTATGACCGTGTCGAGCTGCGCAATATCTCGGTCGAGGATGTCACTTTCGGGCGCACGGCACTTGATCTGATCATTACGCTGGACAGCACTGGCGAAACCCTTTTCCTGGAAAACCAGTATGTGCGCGAGGGTCGTCAGGCCTTTGCTGTTGAAGAGTTCGTCTTTGCTGATCGGGTAATGGTGTTTACCGATCTTAACCCTGAAGATATCGATCTTGTTGGCACATCGGCAAGCGAGCAGATTGATGGCTCCAACTTCTCGGAAAAACTGGATGGTCGCGCGGGTGATGATACGTTGGTTGGCCGCGATGGTGGCGACACTTATGTGTTTGATGCGGGCTATGGGAATGATGTGATCATCGACGTGCGCGAGGCCGCGCATTGGCAAGACAACCGTCATGTACCCCAAACAATTGAGGACACAGTCGAGTTTGGCGGCGACATCACCCGCGACAACATTGAATTTACCAAGTCGGGCGATGACTTGGTCATCACGATTGCAGGGCGCAGCGATACACTTCGGATCCGCGATCAATTCGCTAATACCAAATCAGGTGTCGAGCGGTTCAAGTTCTACGACCAGAGCACGCTAACCATCCGTGAAGTTGAACAAATTTTGCAGATTGAGGGTGGCAACCGCGGCGACAACATCATTCAGGGCATCTACGATCAGGAAAATGTGCTGGACGGTCGTCAGGGCGATGACGAGCTGATTGGCGGCATCAGGGCCGACAGTTACTCTTTTGGCGTGGAATACGATCTCGACCGTATTCAGGAACGTTTGGATGATCCTGCTGTGTTGGACCGTATCGTTTTCGGTGCAACAGTTGACCCGGAAGCGTTGATCCTGCGCCGCTCGGGTGATGATCTGATCATCGACCTTGGTGATGGCACTGACGTGCTGACCATCGTGAACGGGCTTGGGAATACGTCCGTCGAGTTGTTCCAGTTTGCCGGCAATATCGAGTGGACACTGGAAGAACTACGCGACCGTATGTTGATCGGCACAGAGGCTGACGACCAGCTGATCGGCTTCGAGAACCGTGCGGATGATCTGTCTGGTGGCGAAGGCTCTGACGCGATGGAAGGGCGGACAGGGGATGATACCTACCGCTTTGGCTATGGCGACGGTGCGGATAGCGCCCGTGATACTGGCGGGATAGACAAGATTGTCTTTGGCGCGGGCATTGGCCTGGGTGATGTGACGTTCAGCCGTCTGGTGGACGATCTGATTGTCACGCTGAATCTGACAGGGGAGACCTTGGTGGTACTGCAAGGTGCCTCGTCGGACGAGAATGATTGGATCGAGAGTTTCGAATTCGAAAACGGCGATGTTCTGAGCCTGTTTGAGGCGCGCAGCCTTGTGCTGCAAGCGCAGACAAACATCGGTATGGACGTGCTGGATGGAACCGACGTGGCTGCGGCCTACACCTTTTTGCCCGGCCCTGGCTTTGACGCTGTCATTATGGGCAAAGACACCCGCATGGTGTTCAACCAAGGGGACGGCATCGATCGTATCACTCCGCCTGATGAGGTAGGTGAGGCCGAGATCGTCTTTGGAGATTTGGCTTCGTCGGAAGCCGAAGTACGTGTGACCAGCGTTGATGGCACTGACCTGACAATCGGCTTCCCCGAAAGCGGTGATCAGATCATCATTACGGGTGGTCGCACTGCCGACATTCTGCCTGTTCTGCGCTTTAGCGACGAAGTCGTCTGGGAACGTGCTGATATTCTGGCGGCATTGATCGAAACCCAGCAGACCGATGGAGATGATGTCGTTTTTGGAACCGTTCTGGATGACGTGATAACAGGCGGGCGTGGCAACGACGATATCTTTGGTGGCGATGGTGATGACACATTCGTCTTCCAGCGCGGCGATGGCCGCGATGTAATTGCCGACACAGACGGCACTGATACGCTCAGGATCAAAGGTTATCTGCCGTCCGAAATGGTGGTGAGCCTGCCTGTGTCCAGTGGTAGCACCCGCACGTGGGATGCCGATGCGCGGACCGAGCTGGTCCTGACCTTTATCGGCACGGATGACGAGATTGTTCTACGCTATGACTCCCAACTGCACGGGGTGGATTCCGTTGTATTTGGCGATGGCACAGTACTCAACCGTGACACGATGTTGGCGCAAGCCTTGGGGCAGGGCACACCCTTTGACGACGAAATCCTTGGCACGGATGCGGATGAGACGATCTACGGTGGTCAGGGCGACGACACCCTGCAAGGAGACGGCGGCACAGATATCTACATCATCCGCCGCGGAGAAGGCCGTGATGTTATCGACGAAAGCGGCTTTACGTATGACAATAACCGCTTGGTTCTGCCCGATCACGTGCCGGACGAAGTGCGCGTTATCAAACCTGCCTTCCTTGCGAGCAATGATGTTATTCTTGATCTGGGCGGCGGCCAGCAAGTTGTGTTGGAAGACGGATTGCATGACGGGTTCTACTCAACAGCGAGAGTGAACTTCATCCAGTTTGCCGATGGCACAGTCTGGGAACGCCGTCACCTCGAGAGCCGCTTGAACGAAGGCTACACAGTTGCGGACCCTGTATTGGTAACAGGCACTTCCAGCAGTGAGGAAATTGCAACTACCTCGGCGTCGGAATTCCTAGAAGGCGGTGATGGCTCTGACGTTTATGTCATTGCAATTGGTGGTGGTCAGGATCGTATCGAGGACCGCAAAAACTATGAGACAAATGCGATCCGTTTTGAAGGGCGCGACCTTGCTGATGCGCAGTTCAATATTTCAGATCTGGAGGCCGAAGACCTTCTGATTACGTTCCCTGGCACCGATGACCGTGTCTGGATCGAAAACGCGTTCTACACCTCCAGCTTCAACCCCGGGCGCTACGGCCAGCCTGTTCAGCGGTTCGAATTCGAAGATACAACCATCAGCATCACTGAGGTTGTCGCACAAATGTTGGGCGCACAGCAGACTGCGGGTGACGATTTGATCCGCGCTTCTGGGGCCACCGAGACGATTAATGCCGGTCTGGGTGACGATACCATTGGTGGCGATCTGGATGACGATACAATCATATTTGCCCGCGGTGACGGGCAAGATGTGATTTTGCAAAATGAAAGCTACAGCTCCGCGACGCTTGAGCTAAGCGGCTATACGCCGGACGAAGTGACTGTGACCCGCGATGTTTATTCGCAGCAGGGTTTCATTCTTACGTTTGACGGTACTGACGACCGGATCGAAATGCGCGGTGATGGCCGGACAGGTCGGGCTGATGTATTCGAAGTCGTGTTTGACGACGGCGCAGGTACAGTGTGGACCCGTTCTGATCTGGACGCGCGCGCTGTCTCTACCCAGACAACTGCGGCGGGCAATGCGCCAACTGCCGGCAACGACACGCTGCTGGGGCAGGGGTGGGCCGATACGTTCGAGGGCGGTGAGGGCGATGATGTTATCGTGCCCGACCAGAACTATGGTGATGGTGACAGCGAGACAGTGATCTTCCGCCGTGGCGACGGGCAGGATCTTATCTCGATGGGTGATCTGTTCTATCCTGACAGCACGCTTGAGATACAGCTGCCTGATCTGGCGGCCGAAGATATTCGCATCGTTCAAAGCCCCGTATCGCGTTATACAGGCGATATTGCGATTGAGGTGATTGGCACCGACGATCGCATTTGGATCAAACAAGGCGAAAACCGGATCTACTCCATTCAGTTTGAGGATGGATCGTATTGGTACGATTCCGATGTGCGTGACGCGACCATTCCGTTTGAATGGTCCACCACAGAACCTTCATTTCTCGAAATTGCGGATGATGCCGAAACTGTCGTGCTACCCGATGGCGACCAGTGGGTTGTCTTTAGCGGCTCCAACACGCCTGGGACGCAGGCGATACGTCTTGAAGTGCCTGCAACAAATGCAGGCCATGACGTTATCGATATGTATGATGAGCCAGGTTATAGCCATCAGGGCACCATGGATATCGTCCTGACTGGTGTGGATCTGGCGGATGTTACACCATGGTTGTTGACCGATGTGTCTTCCTTTGGTGATGACGAAAAGATGCTGGTGCTGGAATGGGGTGATCCCGATGCAAGCCTTGCCATTCTCTACGCTGCCAGTGATCCAAGCCAGACCCAGATTGACGGGTTTGAATTTGATGGCGGCGCCACGCTGTCCCTGAATGATATGGTCGCGCAGGCTGTTGCATCCGAAACTGCCGATCAACGCAGCTTCATTGCGAGTTTTGATTTTGAACGTGGTGTGGAATCGGGCCGCTATGTGGTGGATTCTGATCCTGATTATGTTGTCGACGGCGGCGACCCTGGTGGACCCGACGGTCCGGGTGGTCCGATTCTGGATGGTCCTGACGGTCCATTCCTTGACGGACCAGGTGATGATCGCCCGATTGGAGATGATCCATTTGGTGACGATGATAGCCCCATAGGGTCGCAGGTGCTAAGTGCGCAGCTGACCCTGACAGGTGTTGTGCAGTCTGAACTAAGTGCATTCATGCGCAACGAGCATGTTGTTTTGGAGATCGCCGCGCGGGAGCCTGATGGCTCTGATGCAGCGCAGATATGGCTTGGATCTATTGACGAGGTTGGCGGTGCCGAACTCACGCTCGCTGATAGTGGCACCGTCCTGACAGGTGGTATGCTGCTCAGTCTGCTGCCATTTACAGCGGCGACCGCAGGCGATGATGTCGTTGAGCGCGGCTTTGGCTTTGACGAACCGATTACGATGGAAGGGTTGGAAGGGAACGATACCCTGCTGTCCCAAAGTGCAGATACGACGTTCATCTACACGCGTGGCGATGGTGACGATTTGATCACCGCACCGCTTTCCAATGATGACATTGCGCTTGCCACTATCGCGCTGGAGGGTGTTACCCCTGACGCAGTTACTGTTTCGGTACAAGACAGTGATATTCTGATCCGCATTGCACCGAGTATGGTTGATGCGGGCGACGGCGGCACGATCCGCTTCCTTGACGGGATGGGGGCCACTGATTTTGGCGGCACCACAGGGCCGCGACTTGCGTCGATCACTTTTGACGATTCAACCGTCTGGGGCAGTGCGGAGCTTGCCCCGTTCTTCGGAATTGCAGGGGCAACATCGGGCAATGATGTCATTGAAGACCCAAGTACCGCTGGTGTTTACGAGATGCTGGAAGGTGATGACGTCATCATCACTTCGGGCCATGAAGACACCTATATCTATAACAATGGTGACGGCCATGATGTGATCGTAGAAAGCGGTCAGGATGGTGCGGGCGATGTGTTGGAGTTCGCCGATCTGAATGTGGATGACGTGCGTCTTGTGGTTGAAGGAAATGATGTCTTCCTGATGATCGACGAAAACCCTGTAAGTGGTGCGATTGAAGGCAGTATTCGCATCGTGAACGGGCTGACGACTTCTTATTATGGCAACAACACGATCGAGCGTTTTGTATTTGCTGACGATAGCGAACGCAGCTTGGAGCAGATGCTTGCTGCGGCTGTAGATGCGACGCAGACAGCGGGCGATGACCGTGTAATTGGCACACCGCTTAGCGATACACTGGAAGGCGGTGCCGGTAACGATACGGTAATCGGCAGCAATAGTGTTGATCTATACGTTTGGCAGCACGGGGATGGCGACGACTTCATCATGGATAACGGTGCAAGCGCGCCAATCCTTGATGGCGGAGGCGGGGGCGGCGATTTCCCTGGCAATGTGGACAACGTCGATCTGCTGAATTCAGGCACTCCCTATACGGGTCAGGCACCTGCGGGTGACAGGCTGCATCTGGTTGGCGTGACAAATGAACAAGTTACATTCGGTCTGAGCGTCGAAGGCTTGGTTATTACGATAGCCGAAAGCGTTGAAGGCGCCGGAGATGGAGGCCGCATTGTTGTTGCGGGCATGTTTACAGGGCGTGATGGTAGTTACGCCGCCAGCACCCCTGCAGGCGTAGACGAGGTTCTGATAGGCGACAGCGTTGTGCTGGATGAAGTAGCAATCAAAGCGCGCATTCTTGCGGCACAGATCACCAGCGGAGATGATCTGCTGAATGGCAGTGATGGCGCCGATACTATGATTGGCGGCGGCGGCGACGATGTGTTGTCGGGTGGCGAAGGATCTGACCTTTATCTTTGGGCGCGTGGTGACGGGAACGACATCATTCAAGACGATTCTGGCGGCTCTTCCGAAATGAACGTGCTACGTTTGCAAGGAGTTGATCCAGCAGATGTTACCCTCAAGCCCGGCTTCGAGTTCAGCCTCGAAATTGTCATTGCCGACAGCGCAGATGGCGCAGGTGACGGTGGACGGATTTCGGCGCTACGCACGCTGAACCCCAGCAGCTATAGCTATGACGGTTTGCAGCGGATCGAATTTGACAATGGCGCGACTTGGGAACGGTCGGAGTTTGTGAACATCGCTGCTACTGCGGGTACGCAGGCGAGCTATGGCGACGATCGCCTGACCGGAACGCTCAACGCGGATACCATTGAAGGTCTGGAAGGCGATGACCGTCTGCTGGGCAATGATGGGTCGGATCTATACGTTTACACCCGTGGTGACGGCTCTGACATCATTGTCGATGATGAGGACGTGGCCAACACGATTGAAATCTCAGGTTACACCATCGCTGATCTGCGCTTTGATCGTCGTGGCGTAGAAGGGCCGGATCTGATTATCAGGCTGGCTGATGTGGGCGACCAGATCATTGTGACCGATGCACTGGGCGAGGGTGTTACCGCGCTCTCGACAGTGACGCTGACCGATGATGGTACTGTTTTCGACATTGCGCAAATTCGCGCGGCACTTGTGGCTGGTCAGGCGACTGATGGCGCTGATGTAATCATTGGTACAACCGCTGCTGATACAATTCAGGGCGGAGCAGGCACTGATCTGCTGTCTGGTCTTGAGGGCAACGATCTTTATGTCTTTACCCAAGGTGACGGCGATGACCGGATTGTCGACACCGGAGGTGACGACGACGATATACTGCAACTGGTTGGCCTGAATGTAGCTGATCTGGCCTTTGCCTTGCGTGCAGGTGCCGACAGCAACGATTTGGCGTTGGTATTTACCGAAGGTCGTGATCGTATCATTCTCGAAGGGGCGCTCGCTCCAGAGCCGGAATATGCCTACTTGGGTGGACCTGATGGCGTCGACCGCATCGTCTTTGACGACGGGACCGAGTGGGACCGCACGGAAATGCGCGTTCAAGTGCTTGAGAATGCGCAGACGGTGAATGGCGAAGCGCTATTGGGTTTTGATACCGAAGATATCTTTACCGGTAGCGAAGGCGCGGATACTCTAGAAGGCCTGCTGGGTTCGGACACCTATATCGTGTCTCGGGGACATGGTGCGGATCGTATAATCGAAGCGCCGGATGCGAATATCCACACCGACCGCATCGAGTTCCCTGATTTTGTTTCCAGTGAAGTTTCGGTGGAGCGTGTATTCAAGGGCAGCGACAGCTTGCGCCTGACGTTTGCATCGTCACCTGATGACAGCGTGATAATTCTTAATGCGCTGGCTGGTGGCGGCGCAGGTGTCGAAGAGTTGGTGTTCTCGGACAATGTCGTCTGGACAGTTCAAACCATGATTGATCTGTTGGACAACAATGTGCCTGTTGCGCAATCAGATGGCTATTTCACTGTGACCGAAGGTGAGCCTTTGGTGCTGAATGCAGCTACTCTTCTCAACAACGACTTTGACGCAGACAATGACACGCTTTCGATTATCGCAGTCGACGGCGGGCCGAATGGTTTTGCCGAAATTGATGCGCAAGGCAATGTCGTATTTACCCCTACGGCGGGCTATTATGGCCCTGCCCAGATGCAATATACGCTGTCGGATGGTCGGAACGGACAGGCTACGGCCGCAGTTGATCTGCGGATCAGACCGCAGGCCGAGGCATTGGACGATACAGGTCTTGAGTTGGACGAGGATACGTTCCTGACGATCCCCGTAGCGCGTTTGCTGTCTAATGACGTCGACGGTGATCGCATGATCGTGGCGCAGGTGCATAGCCCTGAGAACGGCACCGTGAACCTAAGCAGTGCTGGGGAAGTGACCTTTACGCCACTGGACAATTATACAGGGCCTGCGCGATTTATCTATGTTGCCAATACCCCCGAAGGCGGGATTGCCGAAGCACAGGTTTCGCTGACAGTCCGGCCCGTGAACGATGCACCAACCGCACGTACGGATTCTGGTTATGGCACGCTTGAAAACCAGCCCTTCCTGATCACGACAGCGTCGTTGTTGCGCAACGATTTTGATATTGATGGCGATCAGATTGAGCTGATCTCGGTAGAAGGTTCCGCCGATCTTGCGGTATCTCTCACCGATGACGGGTATGTGCAGGTTACGCCAACGACCTATTTCTATGGCAGTGCTTCGTTTAGCTATACCATTGCAGACCCTGATGGTGCGACCAGCACGTCAACTGCATTCGTCTATGTCGAGCCTGTAAATAACGCACCTGTGCTGGAGAACGATGCGGTCACCCAGACCGAGGACATGCCACTTATCATTAACGTGGATACGCTTCTGGAGAATGACTTTGATCCGGATGGCGATCCGCTTACGGTCGTCGATATACGCCCATTGGGTAATAGTTATTACGCACGCTTTGAATTGCTGGATAATGACACGATCCTCTACACCCCGCGTGAGAATTTCGATGGCACTACGGGCTTCAGCTATATTGTCGAAGACGGACAAGGCAGCCGGACATCTGCAAACGTCACAGTGCAGATGGAAGCGGTCAATGACGCCCCTGTCGCAAACAATGATAATTACCTGACCAATCTGGCCCTCTTGGGGACAGAAGATACGGTCATGTTGATCTCTCCGATTACGCTGCTGCAAAACGACTATGACGTCGAAGGTCTGGCAATCAAGTTTGAAAATGTCTCGGAATCTGACGATGGCACCGTCGAACTTCTGGAAAATGGCAGCATCCGCTACACCCCAAAACAGGATTTCTGGGGTCTGACCTCCTTTAACTACCTTATCTCTGATCCCGAAGGGGCTGTTGCCGATGCGCGCGCATGGCTCTATTTCGAGAACGTGGATGATGCCCCTCCAGTGGGCAACAATGATGTTATCGACGTCTATGAAGATACAGTCATCATTATCCCGCAAGAAGTTCTGCTGGGCAATGACACCGATATCGACCGTGATGAGCTAAGCATCATCAGCGCTCGGTTCCCCAACACGCTTGAGCAATTCGTTCTTGGTGAGTTTACCGGCACACTAGAGCGTGACGATGTCACGGGTGATTTCCATTACACGCCTGCACTGAATGAGACTGAAGAGTCCGGCTTTTACTACACAGTAACAGACGGTATTCTGGGCAGCGACGAAGCCTTTGTTGATATCAACATCATTCCTGTGAATGACCAACCCACTGCAGTGGACGACTCTGGTTTCTCCAGCCCGCTGGATGTGCCATTGGTTGTGCGCATCTCTGATTTGCTGATCAACGATTTTGATGTGGACGAAGAGCCTGTTCTGTTTGCTGGCTTGGGCGAAACAAGCGTGGGCACCGCCAGCATACGGGGCGAGTTTATCGTTGTAGAGGTGCCTGACGGATACACTGGCCCCATCACAATCGAATACCGCGTCCGCGACGCCGATGGCTTGGAAGATCCCGCAGAAGTGTCGGGCTTTATCAATAGTGCCTATGGTCTGATCCTGAACGGTACATCGCTGCCTGATCTGTTGATCGGCAACGATCTGGGCGAAACCTTTACCTCATTCGAGGGCAAGGACACCATCGAAGCGCGTGGTGGCGATGATCTGATTTACGGCAGCAGCGGTGCAGACGCTATTGATGGCGGTGCCGGCAACGACACAGTCAGTTTTGAGCAAAGCAACACAGGGGTCCGCGTTGATTTAATCAGTCGTTTGACACAGGGCGGTGACGCAGAAGGTGATGTTATCGACAACGTCGAAGCGATTATCGGCTCTGACTGGGGCGATACACTGTTTGGGTCTGATGCCGCAGACCTGCTGCAAGGTGGTGCTGGCCGTGATGGCATCGACGGGCGCGGCGGCGCTGACACGCTGGAGGGGGATGCGGGCGATGACATCCTGACCGGCGGTGCAGGCGGCGATCTGATTGATGGCGGGACGGGCAGCGATACGGCGGACTACTTCTTGTCAGACGAAGGTGTCACAATCTCGTTGACAGACGCTACAGCCAGCGGTGGTGACGCGGCTGGTGACACGTTGGTTGCGGTTGAAAACCTGTCAGGCTCTGATCATGCAGATGATTTGACTGGCGATAACACGGGCAATTTGCTGTCGGGTCGCCGCGGTGATGATCTGTTGGACGGTTTGGCGGGTAACGACACGCTGATTGGCGGCCGTGGTGCAGACACAATGCGTGGTGGAGACGGCATTGATATTGCTTCCTATACGCTGTCCAGCGAAGGTGTGGTCATCGATATGGCCGATACGTCCGCAAGCGGTGGCGAGGCGACGGGCGATGTCTTCGAGAGCATCGAAATCATTCAAGGCTCGTTCCACGCAGATACCATCCTTGGTGATGATCAAGACAACATCCTGCGCGGTGGTCTGGGCGGTGATGTTCTGGATGGGCGTGGGGGCTATGATATCGCCGACTATAGCGATGCCGAAGAAGGGATCGCGCTGAACCTGACAACCGGCTTTGGTGGTGCGGGGGATGCATTGGGCGATCAGTTGTCCAACATCGAAGAAGTGCGCGGCTCTCTCTACAATGACACTATCATCGGTACTGACGGCGCAGAGACCTTTGATGGTAACTGGGGTGACGACAGCATGACGGGTGGTGGTGGCTCTGACGCATACCGCTTTGGATATGACAGTGGCACCGATGTTGTAATCGAGAGCGGTGACGGCACCGAGACCGACCGCGTGCTGCTGGATGCAGATATCTTCCCCAAAGACCTTTCTGTGATCCGCGAGGGCGACGATTTGTTGCTGGAGCTTGAGCGTGACGAGGGCTTCCTGATCGATACGCTGCGGATCGTTGACCATTTCTTGGATGCTGCTTCGGGGATCGAAGAAGTCGTCTTTGCTGACGGTACAGTCTGGGATCGCGATCAGATTGATGCCCTACAACGTCTGGGCCGATTTAACGCAGCTGATGATATCTACCGACTTGCAATCGAAGACATCGAGGCACTTATCAACCCTGCCGATCTGATTGAAAATGACGTCGAACTCTCGGCGGATGGCATTGAATTGATCGATGTGGATAATGCGATCGACGGAACTGTCGAGATCAATGAGGACGGTCTGATCAGCTTTATCGGTGACGCCAATTTCAACGGCGATGCCTTCTTTGACTATACTGTCCGCGATGCCTTTGGCCGCGAATCCAGCGCACGGGTTGAGGTAAACGTCCTTCCTGTAAACGATGCCCCCGAGGGTGTAGATGATGGCCCGTTCACAGCCATCGAAGACACACCTTGGCGCATTGGCCTGAGCGATCTGTTGGCGAATGACATCGATGTTGATGGCGATAATCTGTCGATTGTCGATGTGCTGCCGCTGTTCGATACGGAAGGGGAACCGATTGATCTCTATGAGGGGAGCCTTTTCTCGCTCCCATATGAGCTTGATGCCTCTAACGCGCGGGCTTGGCTCAGTGATGGTATCTCGGTCTTCTCCGAACCGGGTGGTTTCTTTATTCAGCTTGATCTTCGTCCTGATCACAACGGGCCTGCTGGCTTTACCTATGTCTTGGCAGACCCAGACGGATTGACCTCTACCGGACAGGTCTTGCTTGATGTGACAGCTGTGAATGATGCTCCGCGCAGTGGGACCGACGAAGAAACAATCCGTCTTGGTCTGACTGAGTCTTTGAACATCGCCGATCTGATGAGCAATGACTACGATATTGAGGGCGACGACTTCTCCTTCAACGGTCTGGGAGAAGCGCTGAATGGTACAATGGAGTTTGACGCCGATACGGGCATCATCCAGTTCACGCCAGATGCGCTTGGTGCTGCGGGTTTCACCTATGGTTTGCGCGATGAATTCGGTGCGGAATCCACCATTACAGTCGAACTGTCTGTGATCCCGATCAACGACGCGCCTGTTGCGCGCAACGATGGTCCGTTCGAGACAAACGAAAACGAAGTGCTGATCCTTGATCCGGCAACGCTGCTGGCCAATGATACAGACAATACCGACCCGCTTGATGATATCATCAGCATCTCCGGTTTGGATTTGTTTGCCGAAAATGGCCGCGTGCGTTTTGACGAAGACGGCATGATCGCCTTCACCCCACGCACCGACTACAACGGTGATGCAGGGTTCCAGTATCAGATCACGGATGGCAACGGTGGGTACGATACGGCGTATGTTTCTGTTTCGATCCTGCCCTCAAACAAAGCGCCGATTATTCGTGACGATCTGGCCTTCGGTAATGAGGATGAGGTCATCACGGTCATTCCGGGTGAGATTTTCGGCAACGATCTTGACCCCGAAGGCGACGTTCTGTTCCTTGACAGTGTCGAAGTACTCGGCGTGGTCACAAACCAACTGACAAACCGTGCTCCGTTCGAAGCCGATTATGGTGTGAAGGCAAATGCCTTTGGTGCGGATGTGACTGTTACAGCGGCTCTTTCATCGGGTGATCCCTTGCCTGATGGTCTGGTCTTTGATGTCAGCACGCTCAGCCTGCAGGGGACACGTACAGATGGTGATACTTCTGATATCGCGTTGTCTGTTACGTTTGCCTCGGACACCGCAAGCTACGTACATGACGTTACGATTGACGGTTCTGCCGATCTAACAGCGGGTATCTCGGTCGCGCCGGAAATGGCTGTCTTTGACATCACCAACGGTGCCTTCACCATGGCGTCAGGTAACGGGCGACGTTTGCCACTGTGGCTCGAATTTGACCCTGAAACACTCACCCTTACGCAGTCAGAGCCTGCGCCGATCATTGATATTGATCCAATCAAGCTTGAGTTGCGCTTTGATCCTATCGAGAGCCTTTTGGGCGAAGACCAACGCCACTTTGGGCGCGATGGCTTCACAATCGAAGTCTGGATTGATCCACAAGCACCCGATCTGGCAGCGGTAAATGATTTGTTCGCTAATGACGCGTTCTTTGCTGAACAGGGGCTATACGCCTTGCCCATCGCAGCCGATACGACACTGGCAGCCAGCAAGGAAAGTGGTGCTGATCTGCCAGAGTGGCTCAGCTTCGATGCCGAAACGATGACCTTTGCCGGTACGCCCCCCGAGGTGTTTGTTGGCACGCCGCCAGTGCGGATCGAAGCCACAGGCGGCGCGGTTGAGTTCGATCTGATCACCGAATTGCAGATCGACGAAATTGTGACATTCGAAGACGCCGGTGATTTCTCTGTCAGCAATGGTGATGACAGGTTTGAACTGCGCACGCCCGAAGATTTCTTCGGTCATGTCCTCGTCCGCTACACCGCAGAAGATGAAAAAGGGAAAGTTTCAGAGCAAGATGCACTGGTTGTTGTCGAAGTGCGCGACATGCCTGAAGCACCCGAAGCTGTGGATGATACTTACAACATGATCGAAGATGGTCAGCTGATCATCCCGATCGCTGATTTGCTGGCAAATGATTTTGATACAGATGGCGATGCAATCCGCCTTATCGGGATGCGCACAGGTCTGGTGATTGAAATGGGCCGTGGCGCAATCCGTCTGATTGATGCGGTAGACAGCGATACGGATACTGACGCCGGCGTTGACACTGTGGCCGATATGGGCGGGACCGATACAGGGGCTCCGACTGGGGCGCAAAGCGGTTGGGCTTACGTGCCTTTGGGTGGAGATGGTGAAGACGGTTATGGCTTTAGCCTCAGCCAAGGGTTTACAACTCATGACACCAACGTCTGCTGTCCTTGCACCGATTGCGCGCGACAGGTTGAAGAGCTGCAAAACGCGCTTGAATCAGGCGAACTTCAAGGTGCGGGCACGTTTGAGGATCTTGATGGCTTGGCCGTGTTCATCGACACAGAATACTGGCGCAGCAACGATCGTTTCTACAACGTCACCGAAGGCGGATATGAGCCGAAGGAAGGCGTTATCACGTATAATGTCAGCGGTTTTGAGGGAGACGAAGACGGCCTGACAGCAGAGCGCGCCGAACTGGTCCGCGAAGCCTTCAAGCTCTACGAAGCAACACTGGGCATTGTATTCGAAGAAACCACCAACCCCGATACGGCTGTTGCCGATATTGTATTCGGAGACAATGAAAGCGGCGCTTACGCGAGTTCGGTTGTGGGCTTTGGTGGTGAAATCCGCCATTCATTCATTAATGTTGCCGAGGATTGGCAGGGCGGGGCGTCTGGCTATCAGACCTACACCCTCCAGACCATTTTGCACGAGATTGGACACACGCTTGGCCTTGGTCACCAAGGCCCTTACAATGGCACAGCCACATTCGGAAGCAGCGAAGCCTTCCAGAACGACAGTTGGCAGACGACAATGATGTCGTATTTCAGCCAAGCAGAGAACTTCCAAGTCGCGGCAGACTTTGCGCTGCTCCAGACACCGATGGTTGTCGACTGGATGGCGCTGGATGCGATCTATGGCTCTCAAGGCTTTGGCGTCTCAGGGGCCTTCACCGAAGACACAACTTGGGGCTTTAACACCACAGTTACCTCCGACGTGAGCGACATTTGGGCGAACTGGTCTGACTATGCCGATCAAACTGCCTCAACTCTGGTGGATGGTGGCGGCATCGATACGCTTGATCTTTCAGGATATGACAACAGCGGGCGCATTGATTTGCGGGCTTCCGATCCATCAGCCCTGGCGCCATCTTTCTCCAATATCGGGGGGCGCTATGGCAACCTGACGATGGCGGTGGGCACTGTAATCGAAAACGCCACGGGCGGCGGCGGTCACGAAGTGTTCTTTGGCAATGCCGCTGATAACATTCTGATCGGCAATGCGGGTCAGGACACATTCTATGACAGCGAAGGTGCCGATACCTACATTGGTGGCATCGACACCGATCTGGTGCTGTTCGATGGCGCTATGGCCGACTATACATTCGAGCTGTTTGAAGGTGGCCTGCAGGTCATTGGTGATGCTGTTGACTGGGTGTCCGATACCGTTGACTTCTTGGGCTTCCTTGACCGCACGTTGAGCTGGCGCAGCTTGGTAGACGAAGTCTTGCCTGGTGTTCTGGCACCAGACACAACTCCGGCTACTCCCGCACCAGATGCGCCATCGGGCGTCTACGCGGATGAATTGCCGCAATTGGCTGACGCAATCTATACTGCGCAGTTGTCAGATGGCACCGATCTGCCATTCTGGCTGCGGATAGACCGTGACACAGGCGAATTCATTGGCGAAGTGCCTTTCAACGTGAAAACGCAATTGTCGATCGATGTCACCGTTGCGAACGCTACAGAAACCCATAGCCAGACCATCGCGATTGAGGCAGACGGGAACGAAGGCGCAAATATCATCATCACACCGTCCGAAGGGCGTAACGGCACGATGACGTTCGACTATATCATCACCGATGATGCTCAAGGTCTTGGTACCGCGCAACTGATCGTTGAGATCGAAGCTGTTAACGACCCGCCGAAAGCGGTCACGGACAACGTCGATGCCTATGAGGATTCAACGCTGATTTTGACGCCAGCAGACCTGCTGGCAAATGATACGGACGTAGATGACGACCCGCTCACGCTTGTCTCTGTTGGCGATGCGGAAAATGGCACCGTCGAATTGGTTGATGGCGAAATCCGGTTCACCCCAACGCCGAATTTCTCTGGCTCGGCCTCGTTCACCTACGTCGTCAGTGATGGAACAGACGGTGTAGACGTAGGTCGCGTGAACGTAAGCGTTATTTCTACCAACCTTGCACCGCTGGCGGTGACGGATGTGTTCCAGACAGATGAGGATCAGCCAGTCACCTTCAACATCGACACGTTGATTGCCAATGACAGTGATCCTGATGGTGATCCATTCACCTTCGTGCGTCTGGATACGGCTGTAACGGGCGGCCGCCTGTTCACGTTGCCCGACAACATGTACCAATTCGTCCCTGACGAAAACTTCTATGGCGATGCCACAGCGACGTACCGCATCACCGACGGGCGGCTTAGCACAACCGGTACGATTACGTTTGAAGTGGCGCCGATTAACGACGGTCCATTGCTCAACGCGGATGCCACAATTGTTTCGGTCGAGGATGACGAGATCGTTATCGATATGGCGGAGTTCCTGCTCAACGATGTAGATGTCGAAGGCGATGCCTTTAGTCTGACTTCGCTGGGTGATGAAGTGAACGGTACAGTTACACTGGACGGCACAGTCGCCACGTTTACTCCACGTGCCGATTACTTCGGGAATGCTGGCTTTTACTATACCGTCACCGACGAACGCGGCGCCTCTTCCGAAGGCTTTGTTGCGATAACGCTTAACCCTGAAAACGATCTGCCTTTTGCTGTCGACGACCTGGGCTTCACCATGGATGAAGACACGACGCTTGAGATCGATCCAGCGGTGCTGTTGGCCAATGATGTCGATAATGACGGCGATGCTTTGACTGTTTTGGGTGTCTTTGACGGACGCGGGGACGTATTGGAGCAAGCCGAGAACGGCAACTATCTGTTTACCCCGCGCGCAGATGCGTTCGGTATTGCTTGGCTTGATTATCAAATCTCGGACGGGGTTGGCGTGCCTGTAACAGGCAGCCTGCGCATCGAGGTTTTGAACACACCAGATGATCCACGTCCGAACGATGATAGCATTGATGGTGTCGAAGATGAGCCGCTCTCAATCTTGATTTCCGACTTGCTACGCAATGGCTACGATCCGGATTACAGCGGAATGGCTTTTGTAAGCATCTCGGGCGAGACAGGTTTGACTGTTGGGAACGATGGTGCTGGTACGCTGACCATCACTCCGAATGAAAACTTCAACGGGATTGGCTCTTTCGAATATACTGTCGAAAACGGGGGTGGTGCCTTTGGGACCGCCCGTGTGGAAATTGATTTCGAGCCGATCAATGATACGCCATTCATCCCCGAAATCTTCTTGCAGGGTCTCGAGGATGGCGTGTTCAATGCAACACTTGATATAGATGACTTCCCGGATCCTGATGGCGATATCGTTACGATCGATGTGCGCGCAGTTGACGGTGGTGCACTGCCTGACTGGCTAACATTCAATCCGCTCACACTGACTTTTGCAGGTCAGCCACCCGCAGAGTTTAATGGTGATGTTGTTCTGGAAATAGTTGTTCGCGATACCAACTCCGAAACGGTCAGCCCCATTACACTCAGCTTTGCTGCAGTGAATGATGCGCCTGTGATCGCGCCAATTGCAGCCATTCAAGGGACCGAAGACACCGCCCTGTCAGCCCAGCTTGATGCAACCGCCTTCACTGATGTGGATGATGATACGCTGACAATCTCGGTGCGCTTGGCCAGTGGCGATCCACTGCCTGAATGGCTGATGTTTGATCCGCAAACGCTTGAGCTGTCAGGCACGCCACCGCTGAACTACAGTGGCGATATGACTCTGGAGGTTGTGGCATCGGACGGCATTGAGCAGACAGCGCGTCAGGTGACACTATCACTGGATGCGGTAAATGACGCGCCTGTAGCAGGTGATGATGTGTTCGATGCAGGCGATGCACTCAGCTTTACTGTACCGCTCGCACTTCTGCTCGAAAATGACACAGATGTTGAGAACGATCCAATCAGTGTCATTGACGTGACCAGCGCAGAAGGCGTTACAGCGTCGGTGGATGAAAGCGGCAATATCGTGATTACGCGGGATGCTGATCTCGAGGGCCGCATTACGCTTACCCTTACAGTGAGCGACGGATCTGAGACGGCAACAGCCGAATTGCATCTGGATATGGTGGCCCCGAATGATGCCCCACAGATTGACGAAATCGATCCACTTGTTGGCACCGAGGATACCGCCTTCAACCTCAGCATTGATCCTACTCTTGTCAGCGATCCTGATGACGATCCATTGACACTTACGGTCACGCGTACAGGTGGAATTGCCTTGCCTGACTGGTTGTCTTTTGACGCCGAAACTTTGGCACTCACAGGCCTGCCACCTCAGGACTTCAACGGGCGGATCGAACTGGAGATCACTGCATCGGACGGTGTACATGAGACTGTCCGCAGCTTTGATCTGGTCATTGATCCGGTCAATGATATCCCTGTGTTGCAGGCACCGCTGTCCGATCGCAGCGCAGTCGAGGATGAGGCGTTTAGCATCATGCTACAGCAAGGCATCTATGAAGATGTCGATGGCGACACTCTTGGCTTTGCCCTGACCCAAGCGGACGGAAGTGCTTTGCCCGACTGGATTGGCTTTGATCCTGCAACGCTCACTATTTTTGGTACGCCGCCTGCTAACTACTTTGGTAGCACCCAATTGCGGTTGGTCGTATCAGATGGTGCATCCGAGATTTCTGACGACTTCGCGCTTGTGGTCCAAGGTACGCCTGATGCTCCCGTTGTGGCCAACCCTGTTGACCAGATCACGATTGATGATTTGGGCGCACCATTGGTCAGCAATGCAGTCTTCTCCGCGTCGCTGCCTGAAGGGGTATTCGATGATCCTGACGGTGATGCCCTCAGCGTAAGCGCGACGCTTGCGGATGGGAGCGCGTTGCCAAGCTGGCTGGCCTTTAGCGGCAGCAGCTTCACAGGCAAAGCGCCGCTTGAAACATTTGGCACTTTCAATATCGAACTTACAGCGACAGATGGCACTTCATCCGTAACCGAAACATTCGCACTCGTGTTCGAACGTGGGGATCAAGCAGCCGTAGTCGCAGGTGACGATAGCTTTGAAATCAAAGTGACCGAAACTCTGGAAATCAATCAGGCTGCCCTGACCACCAACGATACCTCTGATGAGGGCACGACATTGGAAATCACCGGTGTAGGTGACGCTGCAAATGGTACCGCAACGCTAGAGAACGGTGTAGTGACCTACATTGCAGATTTCGATCACAGCGGTTTGGACCAGTTCACCTACACCGTGACTGATGGCAACACGACAGCCGAAGCAACGGTATCTGTCACTGTAAAGAACCGCTACGACGTTGAAGAAGGCAGCGATAGTTCCGATGCCCTCTTTGGCGGCACCGGTCGTGACCTTCTGGCCGGTGGCAGCGGACAGGATAATCTGTTTGGCGGGCGCGGTATGGATGCGCTTTACGGTGGTGAAGGGCGTGACAACCTGTTCGGCGGACGCGGCAGTGATCTGTTGTCGGGTGGTGCAGGTAATGACCAACTGTTCGGCGGTCTGGCAAACGATACCCTGCTGGGTGGCGACGGCAACGACTGGCTGCATGCAGGCAGCGGCAAAGACGTACTGAACGGCGGGGCTGGTAACGACCGGCTCTTTGGTGGCAACGGTCAGGATACGTTCCGCTTTGGCGACGGTGACGGATCGGATGTGATCTATAACTTTGCACCAAACCGGACCACACGCCGAGGCGAGATTGCCGGCGATAGAATGGAGATTGGTGTAGACGGGATCGACGATTACAGCGCGTTGATGGATGCTGCGTCCCAGACCACGGGTGGTGTGCTCTTTGACTTTGGCGGTGGGAACGAAATGTTCCTTTCGGGTACACGTCTTGCATCGCTGGACGAGGATCAGTTTACCTTCTATTGATCCGTAACCTCGCACAGGAACCGCCCGCATGAGCAACGGTACGCCTCTCCGTAAAACGGTATACTCAGACGCATTAAAGCGCCTGCGCGGATCGTTCATGGCGGTGGGCCTGTTTAGTGCTGCTGTGAACATTCTAATGCTCACAGGCCCAATGTTCATGCTGCAAGTCTATGACCGTGTCCTCTCTAGCGGGTCGGTGCCGACTTTGCAGGCGCTCTATATCATTGTTGTTTTTCTGTTTGTATTTATGGGCGTTTACGATTTTTTGCGTGCTCGGGTCATGTCGCGGGCGGCGTACCGGCTGGATCAGGCTGTCGGGGATGAGGCCTACAGCATCTGGATGCGCTCGGCTTTGACGGATCAGCCAACGCTTGGCAGACCTTTAGGGGATTTATCGATTGTGCGCGGGTTTCTGTCTAGCCCCGCTATGTTGGGGCTTTTTGATCTGCCGTGGATACCGCTCTATCTTGCCGTGACATTTATTGTACATCCGTTGCTGGGGTGGACGACAGTTGCAGGTCTGTGCGTTGTCTTGGTGCTGGCCCTGCTCAACCAGTTCTCCAGCCGCGCCTACCACGCCAAGGCGATGCAAATGGATTCTTCTGAATCCTTCTTTATCGAACAAAGCCGTCGCACAGCAGAGGCCGTGCTGCCTATGGGGATGCGCCCTGGGGTGGCTGCGCGTTGGTCTGCCATGCACCGTGACGGGTTGGCCGTTGGCCAGATAGGCGCAGACCGCAGCCAGAGCTTTACTGCCACGTCCAAGGCATTTCGTTTGTTGCTACAATCTACTCTGTTGGGGTTGGGTGGATATTTGGCCCTACAACAGCAGATCACAGCAGGTATGATCGTTGCGGCTTCAATTATTGCGGGCCGTGCGCTTGCGCCTGTAGATCAGGTTATCGGGCAATGGGCATCACTCGTGCGCGCACGTGAAGCAAACCGCAGGCTAAAAGCCACGTTTGCCGCACAGCCTTTGAAACGCCCGGTTGTCGATCTGCCCCCAGCCAAAGGTTATTTGACCGTTGAAGGTGTAACAAAGTTTGTACCGGGAGATCGAAGCCATGAGCGTCCACCGATCCTTGATGCTGTTAGTTTCCAGCTAGAGCCAGGTGATGCGTTGGGTGTGATTGGACCAAGTGCTTCGGGCAAAAGCACGCTTGCGCGGGTGTTGGTCAATGCGACCCTTGCCGATGAAGGCGGTGTGCGATTGGATGGTGCTACGCTGGATCAATGGAGCGAAACCGCATTGGGCAGCCAGATCGGATATCTGCCGCAAAAACTGGAACTACTTACTGGTACAGTGCGTGACAACATCGCCCGTTTTGATCCTGACGCCTCGGACGAAGAAGTTATCAAAGCCGCCAAGATCGCCGGTGTTCACGAAATGATTTTGATGCTGCCCGACGGCTATGCCACCGAGCTGGTACATGACAGCGCTCCGCTGTCGGGGGGGCAATTGCAGCGGATAGGCCTTGCGCGGGCGGTCTATGGCACGCCACGTTACGTCGTATTGGACGAACCGAACTCGAACCTTGATGCCGCAGGTGACGACGCATTGTCCCAAGCGATTATGGTCTTGCGCGAAGCGGGCAGCACTGTTGTCGTCATGGCACACAGACCCAGTGCGATTGCTTCTGTCAACAAGGTGATGGTGCTTCATAGCGGCCGCGTTGCCGAATTCGGGGACCGCGATACGGTTCTGAAGAAAACGGTGCGCCCGCGTCCCGCACCTCAGCCAGAGCCTACCGCATGAAGCAGAACCCCGAACTAAAAACATCAATTCGCTGGTCAGGCATGACAGGAGCCTTGGCTGCGGTATTGCTGCTGGGCGGCGGAACATGGTGGGCGGCACAGACCGAGATATCAGGCGCTGTTATCGCTGTCGGTGCAATTGAAGTCATGGGTCGGCCCAAATCTGTTCAACACCTTGATGGCGGTATCATATCCGCCCTGTATGTGGCCGAAGGTGATGCGGTGAACGAAGGCGACACGCTTGTGCAGCTAGATGACACCACCCTGAAAGCAAACGTGCGTATCTACAAATCACGCCTGTCCGAAGCGATGGCGATGCGTGACCGCCTCATCGCGGAACAAACGGACGCAGCAGCTATTACCTTTGCCCCACTCGATCCGCTGGTCGATCCAGACTTTGCCAGTTTGCACCGTGCAGGCCAGACTGAAATTTTTGAAGCTCGCAAAGCCTTGGAGGCCGGCCGAAAAGAAAGGTTGGCCGAAAAAGCAGACCAATATCAAAATCAGATTGCAGGTGTGGATGCGCTGATCGAAGCGAAAAAACAACAAATGGTATATATTGGCGAGGAAATTGCGGCCGTTCAGGACCTTACCGATAAGGGGCTGGCACGTGCGAGCCAGTTACGCGGGCTTCAGCGATCCGAGGCGGAGTTGCTGGGCCAGATCGCAGAACACCAATCAGAACTTGCCCGCATCCAGAATTCTATCCGCGATACTGAAATCGAATTACTGCAAGGCAGGCGGGAAATTACCGAAGAAGTTGTGACACAATTGCGCGAAACGGTTACCCAGATCGAAGAACTCCGCCAGCAAATACTGTCCACATCCGCACAACTGGAACGGGTAGGTATCCGTGCGCCCAGCACGGGGCGCATACACGAAATGCAGTTCACAACTTTGGGCGGTGTTGTGCCTCCGGGTGGTACTATTTTGCAGATCGTTCCGCGAGACGAGGGATTCTCGTTCCAGACACAGGTTGACCCAGCGGCGATTGACCAAGTCTATGTTGGTCAGCCTGCAAAGGTTCGGTTTTCAGCGTTCAACCAGCGCACCACACCAGAACTCACTGGTCGCGTCAAAGATGTCTCGGCAACTACATCTGTGGACGACGTTTCGGGTCTCAGCTTTTACCGCGTCGAAATAACATTGCCCGATGAAGAACTTGCCCGCCTTGGCGATCTGGAGTTGCTGCCGGGCATGCCTGTTGAGGCCTATCTGACCACAACGCAGCGGACTATCCTCAGCTATTTGACGAAACCGCTGTCTGACCAGCTGGTTCAAGCACTGCGCGAAGAGTAGTCGCTAAAGCGGCACTTTGGCCTCCGCTGCAATTGTTGGCCCACGCGCATTCAGCGCCTCCATGTCAAAACCCGCAGCTGATTTGTATTTCCGCATAAACTCGTCACGCTCATCTTGCGAAACCACTGCATTGATATCTTCGAAATCGCCACCACACCGGTCATTCACCAAATTTAACAAGCCAAAAGGCCCGGCACCGCGGTTGCGCAAAACCAGTGCAGAAACGGCGTCACAGAACTTTTCATCAAAAGCCATCAGGGCTTGCGACGTCACGCCATGCTCTAGCATCGAATGGCCAATATGACGGGCATCCATGATCGCCTGACTGGCCCCGTTTGATCCGGTCGGGTACATTGCATGAGCCGCGTCACCCATCAGCAAGACAGCGCCATCGACCCAGGTGTCTACCGGATCGCGATCAATCATCAGGTTTTCATAGGCTACATCAGCGCCTGCCAGCAGGGCAGGGACATCAAGCCAATCATAGCGCCAATCCGCAAAGTGATGGGCAAAATCGCTCACCGAGACTTTGCCAAACCATGCGATATCTTTACGTGCCTCGGGATCGTCAACGGTGGTCTCGGCGATCCAGTTT
Organism: uncultured Sulfitobacter sp.; assembly: GCF_947502895.1. Lineage (GTDB taxonomy): Bacteria > Pseudomonadota > Alphaproteobacteria > Rhodobacterales > Rhodobacteraceae > Sulfitobacter. The sequence continues at coordinate 142,715 of NZ_CANNBM010000005.1, read as the reverse complement.
ACCTCGCACAGCCCGTCAGCGCCAACATCCGAGATCGGATAGATCACCATACGTTGGCGATGTGTCCCCAAGCCGATGAACGACGAATGCGTGCGCGCCGGCTTGGCGCGTGTTGTGCCACGCCACATCACCGCCCCGCCCCAATGGATCGCGGGTTGAGTCGGATGCATCTGGGCACGGATATTTGAGTGGATGCCGTCTGCCCCGATCAATACGGTGCCTGCAACTTCTCGCGTGGCGCCACTGTGCGAAGTTAGTGTTGCAACAACTCCCTCGTCTGTTTGGCGGTAGCTCGTCACACGCGCGTCCAGCTGAATGGCGTCCTTACCCGCACGCTCTTGGAGAATTTCAGCCAGAAGCATCTGAAATTTACCGCGGTGCATCGCGTATTGTGGCCAATGATAACCCGCAAAAGTACCACGCGGTTCAGCATAGATCTGTTGGCCCTTCTGGCCAACCAATGCCCATTCCTGAACTGGCACGCCAACGCTGTCCAACTGTTCAGCCGTGATCCCAAGATCCATCAGCTCGCGCACCGCATTGGGCTGAATGTTGATCCCAACGCCCAACGGTTTCAGCTCTCCCACTGCTTCAAGAACTGTGAAGGGAACACCTATCTGGTGTAGTGTCAGGCCCAAAGATAGGCCAGCAACACCACCACCTGCGATCAGAACATGTGTTTCGGGCATCGCTTACCTCGGCGCCATGCGGATAGCGCCATCAAGTCGGATCACTTCACCATTAAGCATGGGATTATCGATGATGCTGCATACCATCTTGGCAAATTCGGCAGGGTTCCCCAAACGCGAAGGGAAGGGGACCTGCGCCCCCAAAGATGACTGCACGTCTTCGGGCAGGCTCTCTAGTAGCGGGGTCAAAAACAGGCCTGGCGCAATCGAGCAAACGCGCACACCTTTGTCCGCCAAATCCCGCGCCATTGGCAGGGTCATTCCCACAATCCCACCTTTGGAAGCTGCATAAGCAACTTGGCCGACCTGACCCTCATAGGCGGCAACTGAAGCTGTATTGATAATCACACCGCGCGCACCATCTGGCTCCATCGGATCGCTTGCAACCATAAGCGCCGCTGCTTGGGATGCGCAGCTGAAAGAACCTAACAAATTGATACGGATCGTTTTCTCAAAAACCTCGAAAGGATGCGCAGCCCCTCGGCTGACTGTTTTTGCTGCTGGACCTACCCCTGCGCAGTTCACCAGAACCCGCGGAGCACCAAGCATGCTGACGACGCTTTCCATTCCCGCGCTAACGCTTGTCGGATCGGCAACATCGACTTTGCAAAACTGGCCACCCAGTTGTCCTGCAAGGGCGTTGCCTTGATCTTCGTTCAGGTCAAATATTGCAACTTTCATGCCAGCAGCGGCCAATGCTTTTGCGGTTGCGGCCCCCAAGCCTGATGCACCGCCCGTTACAATTGCCGTTTGGCCGGCCCAATCATTCAAATTCATCGTTATGCTCCCTATGACGCTGCTTTCAAATCGTCCTGAAGGCAGGATTGCCTGCAACCGATAGTATCCTGTCTTTTGGGGAAGATGGGAGTGTAATTTTACCTATTGGGTCCAATGATGAGGCGTTGAAGTAAAAAAGAGTGTTGAAGATCAAGCACAGAGGCAGCTTAGGGAACTATGTGACCAAGACTGTCCTGCGTCGCGCAATAATTGCAGACCTAAGAATTTTGATTTTGTCAGTATATTTTGAAATACAGGTAACTTATTCAAGCTGTTCTCTGAGCTGTATCCCTATGCTACAAAACCATTGAGGCCCGCGCACCAGCACCATATGCTCTAATCTTGATGTGAGTTTCGCCTTCTAAAAATTGGATACTGTTTTGAAGATTGATCTGACACAATCCAACCCAATGATCGACGCCAGTGATCTGGCAAAACTGTTGGATGTGCGGGCTTCGGATGTGATCGGATTGATGCGTGACGGCGCAATTACCAGCCGCTTTGAAAGCGGGATCGACGAGGACGCTGGCACGCACCGTCTGACCTTCTGGCACAATGATAAACGGGTCCGCTTTACCTGCGATGATGAAGGCAATGTGCTAAAAACCTCAAGAACAGCTGCCAAACGGGGTGCTTGAGGCGCCATAGCCGTATACCCAGCCGACCAATGCCATGGCGACGGAAAATCCCTTGACGATCTAAGGTCATGAACAAACTCAATTTGCCTCGGTTGATACATATCAACCTACTGGAGATCATTCTGTGCGAGACTAAGGCAGGAACAGCGCAGCCGTTAGGGTCAGAACAGAGTTCCAGAAGACATCAACAGTGATCGGACATACTATGAACCTAGGGACTTTTTCCGCACTTGGCCTTGGCATGACGATCCTGTCTGCCTGCACGCAAGTACCCTTTGGCACTACAAGTGCGGTCGCACGCGGGCAAACGATATATGCGAAGGAATGTTCACAATGCCACGGCACCCGCGGAGACGGAGTGGGAGCAACCGAACAAAGTCTAGGTATTGCTCCCCCCAATATAACAGAGCTTGCACAGCGCAATGATGGCGTTTTCCCCCGTGAATTTGTGCGAAGGTTTGTCTTGGGCCAATTGGAAAAAAATGATCCGAATGCTGCGATGCCAGAGTTTTCAACCGTTGGTTTGGGGCATGTTTATCCCGATGGCGGGGTTGGTGCGGAAGTGCTGGAGGCTGATTTCGAAGACCTGTTGGATTATCTTGAAACCATTCAAAGATAGCAGCAGGGAAATCATCGTTGTCATGGTGCGCTCGACTCATCACGGGTGGTACCCGTTGTGCAAGGTCAATCTGTGGAACGGGCCGCCATAAAGCCGCTGAGCTGCCGCGCTATGAACATCCCCCCAACCAATGCTGCAACAAATTGAATAACATCAGTGTTCAAAGCGCCCAAGGCAGGCAGCGCACCGGCTAGGCAAAAGCCAGCAATATCCCACCCTACACCAAAGATGGCGGCCCCGCCCAAGAGCTTGCCATCAAGCTGGTTATTCAGTGAGACCTGAAAAGACGGCTCTAATAGTGCTGCGCTTCTGCGCACCACTATTCGGTAACCAATGAAGGCAACGATCAACGCCCCCCCATCACAAACGCAAGGCTAGGATCCTAGCTGCCAGCAGTGTCGAAGAAGTTCATCACTGTCGTTGGATTGGCCATGCCCGACAGGGAAATCCCGGTTTTGAACAGTGTTCCAACAAGACAGGTCAAAAGGTGACACATCAGTTATGCCTCCCAAACGTGGCGCATGACATAGATTGTCAACGCAGTGGTAATCATAGTGACAAGCGTGGCCACGAGCGAACGTCGCGATATGCGGGCCATGCCACAAACCCCATGGCCCGAAGTACATCCGCTGCCAAAGGTCACGCCAATCCCAAGACGAAGCGCACCAAAGATCAACAATGGCCTCGATGAAGGCACGCTGATTGTCGGCAGTTGCCCCGTATTGCCAAAATAGACCCAAGGATCGAAAGCCATACTCGCCACGTCATATCCATGCGACTGACCGGCCAGAGCGTCCGCGCCAAAATACCGCTCGCGCCCATGATACGCCCACATACCAACATCAGCGCAACTGCCCTTAGTCCGATCATCACACCCCCCCACAAGCGAAGCAATTGGGGTAAACGCTGTCTTCATTAGTGTCTCAACGCATAAGACTGGCAAATCGGGCTCTGCACAATGCGGTGTCGGGCGAATGCGGTTAGCAACGAAGCCTAGCCAACAGCAGTTCTGCCAAGTGCGCTTTGAGCGGCACAAAAGCGCGACAGGTCTAGCATTGAGCAAACGCAAGGTTGGGAAAGCACATCGAGATGTAATCAATGTTTCTAGCTACAGACGCCGTCAAATTATTCTTTTGAATGTGGTTTAGTGTTTCGGCATATTTTGGAAGCAATCATCGGACCAGAACCTGACAGGAAGGTCTTCAACAAGCAGGGCAAGGCCGAAGGCATCGGTTCACCGGAGGCGCGGGTCAGGTCCAACTGATGCCAGATCAAGAGGATGCGCTACTCCCCATTTTGTTGGACAGGATCTTGCGCAATTCAAGCTATTCTTTGCACTTATTGATCGGGGTTGGTTGGGTCAATTCTACTGCCAGTAGACCACAGCGAGTGGTTTGCCGCAAAGGGCAGAATGCGGACGCTTGTGGTTGTGGAACTTAATCCAATTTCTGACGCCTTTCTTGCATCGAATTTGAGGACATGTTGCTTCCGTTTTGACATTCTTGATCTCATTCGTGTGGAAGACCAGAAAAGGACAAATCGCAGCTTACGTCAGTGGTAGAACTTCGGGGGTAGCTCATCTAACCAATTTGGCACTCCGTCCAGTAAGCGCCGCGGTTCTTGAGAGACTCATTGCCCGAAGGCTTCAGCACTAAACGGTCATAAATATAGGCATAGACTGCGTATTTCCGAGGCGTTGACGGATTTTTCAAGCTTTGGTATGACTTATTCATACCTTTGGGAGTCACATAATGACTGTAAAAACCACGCTCAGCTTCACAGATCGCCACCATGATTTTCTTAAGTCCAAGGTTGAGCAGGGGGTTTTCGCTACACCAAGCGCGGCTGTGGCTATGGCAATCGAACAGCTCATCGAAGACGAAGTGCATAGAATAAATGCTCTTGAGGCTATCTCTTCTGTGATTGCCAAAAGAATGGAAACGCCGAAGTCTGAATTTGTTTCAGGCGATGGAATGTTCAGTAGCGCATTACAGCGGTTGGGTTCGGATCAGACTGAGTGAAGTATAAGATAAGGTTTCACCCTGAAGTTGCTGACGACCTCCAAATCATAGCCGAAATTGTCGCCGATTATTCAGGTCTTTCCGTCGCAAAAAATAAGCTAACCGAAATCCAAAGTGCTGTGTTCAGTCTCGCTGATACCCCAAAGAAAGGTACTATCAGAAGTGAGCTGGGCGTCGCAGTGAGGGCAATTCCAGCCGGGCGTAAAGGCATTGTGGTCTTCGAGGTTGACGAAAATACAACAACAGTCTTTGTACTTGCCATCACTTTTGGCGGTGCAGACTGGATTTCCAAGTATGAAGACCGTCAAGAGAATTGATGCGAAACTGAGATCTGCCAGTCTGGTTGGGACAGGGCATTGATACAATCAGATAGAGCTAATCATCAATTTCTTGTATTTATGATCGGCGAAAAAATATCTGTAATCAATCTTATGTTAAATAAATGGACGTGTACGGTTAGGCTATGACTGTATGCCTGCGTATCGGCCCAGACGTTAGAGGGCATGAGTAACGGTTATATACGGATTAGTACTATAAATTTTTGAAATTCAGATTTCGATGCTAGCCTTAATGGAAACCTGGAACCTTGAGGCGAAACATGGACCGAAACGATTTTCAACAGAGCTTCGGCGCAACTGGGCCTGTCGTCCTCCCCGTCATTCATGTTCTTGACGCTGAGCAGGCCCTGAGGAACATCCAGACTGCTATCGACGGAGGATGCAAAGGCGTCTTTCTAATCAATCACGACTTTGAGAAGGAAAAGCTGGTCCCTATCATCAAGGAAATGCGGCGTGCGTTTCCAGACTGTTGGCTCGGCGTGAATTTTCTGGCTGTGACAGGCAAATATGCGTTTCCTATTCTGGGTGATTTGCAGGCCGAAGGCACACAGGTTGACGGGTATTGGGCCGATGATGCCCGCATGGATGAGCGCAGATCAGAAGATGATCAGCCAGAGGCAGATGAGATTGCCGAAATTCGCAAACAAAGCGGCTGGGACGGCATCTATATCGGCGGAACAGCGTTCAAAAAGCAACGCCAGGTCAATGCCCAAGACTATGCAAAAAGCGCACGCATCGCGACAAGATATATGGATGTTGTTGTGACATCTGGCGTGGCAACTGGCCATGCTGCGGACGTTGGGAAAATTGACACCTTCAGAGAGCATTGCGGAGACACAGCACTGGGGCTGGCGTCTGGCATAACGCCCGAAAACGCCGCGCAATATACAGATGCGGTGGACCTTTTCATGGTCGCAACAGGCATCAACTTCGAGGGGGATTTTTATAACATCGACCCCAGTCGCCTGAAGCATCTCATGGACCTCACACAAAAATAAGGGAGAATATCAAATGACACACGACAAAGGGCCGAGAGACGACCGTTGGTACTTTTCACTCATGGCGCCTAACACAAAGGGCGACAAATTTGCATGGCTGGACCCGACGTCCATCTACATCAATGGCAAAGCCTATCACGACCTTCTTGATGATCTTTGCGCAGATTTGGATGCTGACGAAATTGATGTTGTGGCGGGACTGGACGCAATGGGCTTTGTCTTGGCTGCTGGTATCGCAGCAAGGATCGGGCGTGGATTTCTACCGATCCGTAAACCTGGCAAGCTGTGTGTTGACACGGATAGCGCCTCGATGACCAACTATTCGGGGCAGACGCAGTCAATGGAAATGCGGTTGCCAGCGTTCGCGCCCAAGACACGGGTTCTGTTGGTGGACCAATGGGTTGAAACAGGCGGCACGATGCATGGTGCCGTTCAGCTGGTTGAACAGCAGCAAGGACAGGTTGCTGGCATGGTGGCCATCGTCATGGAAGACAATGAGAATACCGCTGAGTATCGCAAGAAATACAAATGCGTGACAGCGATCCAGCCGGGCACGGAATGGCAACGTCAGGCTAACGCGCAGTATCTTGAAAGCTTTAAAACCTACAAGCCCGAGATGGCGTTTCCGGTTTAAGAACAACGCGCGGCGCACATTTAGAAACACTCACTCAAAAAGGGGTTCGACAGATGAAATTGATCTGTGGAAACAGTAATCGGCCGCTTGCCGAAGCGATTGCGGCATATATGAAAGTGCCGCTTGCAGAGTGCAATGTGCGCCGGTTCGCAGATGAAGAGGTCTTTGTCGAGATTCACGAGAACGTGCGGGGGGATGACGTCTATGTCATCCAATCGACATCATATCCGGCCAACGACAATCTCATGGAGCTGCTGGTGCTGATTGATGCGCTGCGACGCGCATCTGCTGGGCGGATCACAGCTGTAATCCCGTATTTCGGTTACGCGCGGCAGGATCGCAAATCGGCACCGCGCACACCCATTTCAGCAAAACTGGTAGCGAACCTGATTACCAATGCGGGTGCTGACAGGGTCCTGACTATGGATTTACATGCGGCTCAAATTCAGGGGTTCTTCGATATTCCTACTGATAACCTGTACGCAGTGCCCGAGATCGTCCGAGACATTGAACAGAAAATCAGTCGGGAAAATGTCATGGTCGTCTCCCCTGATGTGGGTGGCGTTGTGCGGGCGCGGGCGCTGGCCAAGAGAATTTCCAGCGGTCTCGCGATTGTCGATAAACGGCGTGACAAACCAGGCTCTTCGGAAGTTATGAACATCATCGGCGACGTGACGGGCAAGTCATGTGTGCTTGTGGATGACATCATCGATTCCGGCGGCACACTATGCAACGCTGCGACAGCTCTGCTTGAAAGCGGCGCGGCAGAAGTCTCGGCTTATATCACGCATGGTGTATTGTCAGGAAAAGCTGTTGAGCGGATCAACGGCTCAGACCTGTCTTCATTGGTGATCACCGATACCATAGGTGCCACTGAGGCTGTCACCGCTTCGTCACGGATCCGCGCCATATCAATTGCCCCGATGTTTGCAAAAGCCATCACGCGTATCGCGAACGGAGAGTCTGTCAGCGTTCTGTTTGAATAAAGCCTTTCAACGAAACTTCCATTCGTGCGCTTTATGGTTGCTTGTCCTGCATTTCCTTCGCTAATGTTCATGGCATGCCAATCGTAAATCTCTCAACAGAGCTTCTGCGCACTTTCGTGACTGTAATCGAGGTGGCAAGTTTCACCCGCGCTGCGGAGATTTTGGGCCGGACGCAGCCAGCAATCAGCTTGCAAATAAAACGGCTGGAGGAGACCGTCGGGTATGACCTCCTCGAGCGCCAAGGAAAAGTAATCTCCTTGACCGAACGGGGCGAGGACTTGGCCGTGCATGCGCGTCAAATTCTGCGGCTGAATGATCTTGCAATGGCCAGATTTGAAAAACAGGAGCGATCGCCCAAGCTGCGGGTCGGACTGCCGGTGGACTATGCGGTCAATACACTTCAGTCGTGCCTGACGGAGGTCGTGCGGAAATACTCTGAAATCCAGATCGAGATACGATGTGATCTATCAAAGCACCTCCTCTCAGCTTTGCGGAGCGACGAAATCGACATCGCGGTCGCCCTGTTCGACGGGGATGATCAACAGTTTCTGTTCCGCAACTGGAAAGAGCAGCCCATTTGGGTAGGTGCCGAAGATTTTGATATAAAAGCGCATCGTGAAATCCCACTTGTCGTTCATCCCTATGGCTGTGTGTATCGCGATCGCATGGCAACCGCCTTGAAATTGGCAGGGCAGAATTGGCGGATTGCCTACTCCAGTCCTGGCATTGGTGGCGTCCAGCGTGCTGTACATGATGGTCTGGGTCTGTCCTGCCTGACGACCTCAACTGTGTTGAAGGGCATGCGCAGGTTTTCGGAAAAGGACGGCCTACCTGCACTGACACCTTTACATATTGGACTGTTCGCGCGCCAAACCCAGCTGGGTGCTGGTGGTTATGCGGCGATAGATGCCATCGTACAGGTCCTTGAACAGCACTCCTGATGTGTTGTGCCTAATAAGCACTCATTATGCTGTCATATAAACGATAAATTTCCCTAAAATATCTTCATGGTCTAGCATCAAAGAAAAATAGAACTGAATATGTTGCTCTAGAATAGTAACGACCTGCTCTTTTTCCGCTTAAGGGCACTCAACTGGGAGATGAAGATGACCGAGAAAGTACTCAATTCAATCATGAGCGCCCCTAGCCGCCGCCAACTGCTCAAGGCAGGCGGTGCTGCCGTACTGACAACGCCTTTTGTCAGCCGTGCATGGGCCGCCACCACAGAAATCAACATGCTGGCGTGGTATGGCCACGGAGAGCCGGACATGGTTGCCGACTATGAAGCGGCCAATAACGTGAAATTTGTGCCCAAGTACTATGCGGGCGGTGACAACATGCTCGCCCTGATCGCGCAATCCCCCCCCGGCACATATGACCTGATCCTGTCGGACGGTGAATTTGTTCAGCAGCTGAACCTTGCAGGCTACATCGACGAGATGAACCCTGCTGATTATCCACTGGATGATATGCTGCACGAAGACTTCAAACAGTTCCCAGGCCACTGGGCCGATGGCAAGATGTACTCCATGATGCTGCGCGGTGGCCACTTGGGTGTATCCTACAACAAAAACGCCGTAACTGCTGCCGAGGCGGAAAGCTATTCTTGCTTCTGGAAGCCGGAACTGGAAGGCAAAGTTGGCCACTTTGACTGGCATTTGCCAACGCTTGGTATGATGAGCCTTTATAAGGGCAACGGCGCAGACCTATGGAACCTTGACGACGCCAAGTGGGATGCTGTTCAAGAAACCACCCTCAGCCTTCGCAAACAGGTTGGCGGTTTCTTTGACTATGGCGGCACGTTTAATGGCCTGAAAAACGGTGACATGCAGGCGATGGTAGGCATCGGTGACTGGATTACTGGCGTTCTTGAAAAAGACGGCGCGCCCGTTGGATCCGTTATCCCCAAGGAAGGTGGTATTCAGTTCACTGAGAGCTATTCCATTGGCAAAGGCAGCGAAAAAGCCGACGAAGTGAAGAAATTTATCCAGCACATGATGTCTCCTGCGGGGCAGGTGAAATCCGCACAGATGGCGGCCTATCCCGGATTCTGTGTGACTAAATCAGGCCGTGCTGCACTGATCGAAGCGGATCTGGCCGAGGCGACACGCTCCCACCAAATCGACGGTGACCCACAAGATCCGATCACGTTGATCAATGAGGGGCGGATCCACTATCGCGATATTCCACAGCAGCAGTCGCTCGAAGATTGGAACGACTTCTGGTCAGAATATAAAAACGCCTGATCCATTTAGCTGAACATCTGAAACGGGCGGCTTGTAGGGCCGCCCCTTTTTCCCAAGGATCAAGCACACAAAATGTCCACCAAGCCCCATCTAAAGATCAACCTCTATGCGCTGACATGGCGATTGCCGATCATCATCTGGCAGTTCGTCTTCTTTGTCGGGCCAGTGTTGTTTATGGTCGCGATGTCGTTTTTCCTTGTGAAAAACTATCGCATGACCGAGGCATTCGAATTTGTGAACTGGTCCAAGATGCTGTCGCGAGGGTATTTTTGGGACAGCTATTGGTACACTGTTTTCATAGCTGCGGTGGCTACCATATGTGCGATGACCATCGCTTTTCCTGCCGCTTATGCACTGGCATTCAGAGCTTCAGAGGCAACACGACGCTGGGCGATATTTCTTCTGATCATTCCATTCTTCACCAGCTATCTGGTGCGTACATTTTCATGGTTCGTCATCCTTTCTGAAAACGGCGTGGTTAACGGCATATTAGGGTCGATCGGCCTTGGGCCTTATACCATGCTTAACACCAATTTCGGTACATTGGTCGGGTATATGACACTTACGCTACCGCTCGTCGTGATCCTGCAAACCGTGACGATGGCCAACATTGACAAAAACCTGATTGAGGCGGCGCGCAATCTGGGCTGTTCAGCCCTGCGCACAATTTGGCAGGTGATCATTCCGTTATCCAAAACGGGTTTGATAATCGCAGCGATCTTTTGTTTCATCCTGTCCTTTGGGGATTTTGTGGCCCCCTTCTATCTGGGCGGCTCTCAGGAAACGACACTGCCAATCCTGATCCTTGATACCACCAAGTCAGGCCAGCAATGGCCGCGTGCAGCCGTGGTCGCCATAATGATGATGGGTACTTTGTTCGCCATTGCCTTTACGGGAATTGCATTGGCCTACCGCAAGCGGAAGGGCCAGAAATGAACGCCAATCGCACTCTCAATGTCATCCTCGGCATCTATGTAGTACTAATTTTTGCCTTCGTCTTTGCGCCGATCATTTTCAGCATGATCTTTTCGTTCAATTCGCAACGGTTCCCGACGATCCCTCTGGGCGAATTTACGACTGAATGGTACGCGAAAATCCTCGCTGATCCAGACGTCTGGGAAGCAGCACGCAATAGCCTGATCGTATCTACCAGCTCCGCACTCATTGCGACGTTCCTTGGGTTTTGCACGGCCTACTCGGATTTTCGGTATGATTTCCGCTTCAAGGCACCTTACCTCGCCTTGATCTTGTTGCCGCCCACAATTCCGTTGATCATCATGGCACTGGCAATGCTCGCGTGGTTCTCCAAGATCGGAATGTCTGGTCAGCTTTACTCTATCATCATTGCACATTCGGTGTTGACCGCGCCCTTTGCGATGGCCGTGATCCGGTTGCGCCTCAACCAGATGGACCCCGACCTCGAGGCGGCAGCGTGGAATCTTGGTGGTTCTGAATGGCAGACGATGCGCAATGTGATTATTCCCTTTTGCAAACCCGCCATTGCCTCAGCGCTTTTCCTGACGGCTGCTGTATCGTTCGACGAATTCGCCGTGTCTTGGTTTGTCTCAGGGCTGAACAAGACGCTGCCGGTTGTTGTCCTTGAAATCGTACAAGGCAACATCGACCCACAGGTCAACGCCATCGGCACTTTTGTCTTCCTTATTTCCATGACCCTCGTCGTGCTGGCCCAAGTTTTCTTTGCCAGCCGCCAATTAAAGAGCATCCGACCATGACAAAACCACTCGTGACTTTCGACAAGGTCGAGAAACACTTCGGCTCTTTCGTTGCTGTGAAACAGCTGGATTTTGAAATTCGTGAAGGCGAGTTTCTGGCGATCATGGGGCCATCGGGCTGCGGTAAGACGACGACATTGCGTATGTTGGCAGGCCTTGAGGCGCCCAGCGTAGGTGAAATTCGCCTGAACGGCCGCGTGATGAACGATGTTGCCCCGCACGAGCGGGATACGCCACTTGTCTGGCAATCGTTGGCATTGTTCCCGTTTTTGACGGCACGGGAGAACGTCGAATTTGGCCTTAAGATGCGTGGCGTAGAAAAGGCAGAACGCAAAGAACGTGCGCTCAAGTGGCTTGATAAAATGGGCATTCTGGAATTTGCAGATCGCGATATCACCACTTTGTCCGGCGGGCAAAAGCAACGGGTGGCACTTGCAAGATCGCTGGTGATGGAGCCGCAAATTCTATTGCTGGATGAGCCTTTGTCCGCGCTTGATGCTCACCTGGTGATCCGCATGCAGGCCGTGCTGACTGATTTGCAGCGCGAGTTGGGTATCACATTTGTCTATGTCACCCATTCACAATCCGAAGCATTTGCAATGGCTGACCGCGTCATCATTATGGGCAAAGGAGAGATTGCACAGATCGGCTCTCCGAAGGATATCTACCGTGCGCCCGCCAATCAATTTGTTGCGGAGTTTGTGGGCCGTAACAATATTCTGAGTGGGAAAGTCACCACCCTTGGAGCAGACAGCGCACGCATCACAACCCCGTCTGGCGTATTTACGGTTCCGACAAACGACGTGCATCTGACCGAGGGCCATAACGCCAGTTTTGTCATCTCTGCGGATCTTGTCCATATATCACTGGCCAAACCTGACAGTGACAATGCAGCTCAGTGTAAACTGATCTCCGAGGAATTTGTTGGCTCCATTGTTACCTTGTTTCTCGAAGACGCGCACGGTGTTGAGTTCAAAGTGCAGATGCAGGAGCGCGAGCTTTCAAAATTTGACCTTCATGGCGGTGACGAGATTTGGCTTTCTTGGGATGCATCCAGTGCGCATATTTTAAATGAATTTTGAGAAATGATCCGCAACCCTATCCCTTGGCCTAATGGCGCGAAATGTGCGGTTGCCATCACCTTTGACATGGATGCCGACAGTCTGATCCATATCGCCAAGCCCGAAGACAGCCATGACCGTCTCTATCCAATTTCAATGGGTCGTTATGGCCCGATGGTCGCCCTGCCCCGTATTTTGGATACCTACCGGCGACTGGAATTAAAGCAGTCATTTTTCATTCCGGGCTGGTGTTTGGAAACTTATCCAGACGTTGCCGAAGCAATTTTGAAAGACGGTCATGAGATCGGGCATCATGGCTACCTGCACGAAGATCCTATCAAGACACGCGGCGATCAGCGCGAGTGGTTCGAACGCACGCTTGCTGCGCATCAACGGATTTGCGGCCGGCAACCACGCGGCTATCGCGCACCCGTCTACAATATTACTCAGGAAGTGGTCGATCTGATGGTCGAACATGGCATGCGGTATGACAGTTCGATGATGGGGGATGATATCCCCTACCAGTTGAAAACGACCCAAGGGTCGCTCTATGAGATGCCTGTCCATTGGGGGACCGATGACTGGCCCCCTTTCGCGCATTATGACGAGATTGGCTATATGATGCCGGTCGCTGGGCCGTCCCATGGATTAAGCGGTTTTTGGGAGGAGTTTGAAGCACAGTACGATGCGGGCGGGTTCTTTATGCTGATTATTCATCCGTTCCTTACTGGCCGGTTAGCGCGGTGGAAACAGGTCGAGGCATGGATTGCCAAAACGCGTGAGACGAAAGATGTGTGGTTTGCTACGCTGGACGAAATCGCCGATCATATGGACGCTTTGCAAAAGGCGGGAACATGGGCGCCTAGCGTGGATCACCTGCCCTACTACGACGGCCCCATCTTGAAGGATTAAAAAATATGAACGCTGAGGATACACGTTTGCTGCGCATCGCATATGACGAAGCGAAAGCCGGTTTTGACGAAGGCGGCTGCCCCATCGGCTCCGTCCTTGCGCGGGGTGGTGAAGTCGTGGCCCAAGGCCGCAATCAACGTGTGCAAAAGGGCGACCCGATCGCACATGGCGAGATGGACGCCCTTCGAAAAGCAGGGCGACAAAAGACCTACCGCGATACCACTCTTTATACTTCTTTAAGCCCGTGCATGATGTGTACAGGCACAATCATACAGTTCGGGATCCCGCGAGTAGTGATCGGTGAGAACAAGAACTTTGGTGGCAACGAAGAGTTCCTCCGCTCCAATGGAGTTGAGGTAATCGTCGCCGATGATGCAGATTGTATTGCGCTGATGCAGCGTTTCATCACCGAAAAGCCTGATCTGTGGGCCGAAGATATCGCCGAGTAGGCACAAGCGGCCGGGTTAAGCCCTTAGCCGCCCTTCCAATGCATCGTGAATTGCTTTGGTCCCCAATTGCAGACCGATTTCATAGCGGCCAAAAAGGAATTCGGTGTTCGCCCCCGTATTCAGTCCTTTCTGGATATTCTCACCGATCTCGAAGTCTTCACCGAAAACGGTGCGGATCACCTCATAGTTCTTTTCCCAATACCGCTCTGCTTTCTCGGTTGCAGGGGCTTCGGCAATCAGCATCATGCACTTGAAGATACAGGTATCTACGCCTGTTGGAATGATCGTGTGGATATAAACGTGATCCGTCATTACCTGCACATAGTTGCACGGAAAGATGTAGTTCTGCGTCATAAAGTACGGACGGTGTTGCCAGTCTTCGGTCGCTTTGCCTTTCAGCTCCACAATTGTAGGCAATGGTACAGAGTGGCGAACATGCGGGTACTTGTCCAACCAGGAGCTTTGATTGTCGAGATACCCCGAACATGCTGTGTGCTCATGCGCGCCGCAGAAGTGATAAGACTCCTGAAAGCCCTCAAGGGCCAGATGCCAGTTCATATGGCGATCAAGCGACCATGACTTGAAAACCGTGTGGGTATCCAGATTGAGGCCGTTCAACTGTTCTGCCATAGGGGCCAGCCATGCATCAATGTCCAGATCATCGTCCCCCGCCGAAGGCCGTACCCAGATCAGACCAAAGCGTTCGAAGGCGGGCAATTCGATTAGCCCAAGTGCTTTTTTGTCGATGTCACCAAAACCCGCGGCGTGGGGCAGGCCGCGCAGATTGCCATTCAGATCATAAGTCCACTTATGATAAGGGCACGAAAACGTCTTGGCCTTACCGCAATCGCCATCCGTCAGGCGCGCACCACGGTGGCGGCATACGTTCATGAACGCTTTGACTACCCCGTCATTGTTTCGCGTAATAAGCAGTGGCACGCCAAGTTCGTCATTCGTGAAATATGACGCGGGTTCGGGAAGCTGCTCGGAATGACCCATAATGATTGGAAATTTGCGGAAGAGTGTCTCGACTTCGCGTGCCAGCACATCCGGATCGGTGTAGGTCGATACAGGATTGCGCATCAGCTCGGGCTGCATATCGGTCGTGCCGTCTTCGGTATGCTGCAAGATATCTTTGATGATCCGGATCTCTTCGGTGCTTGGGTCCATGATCTTACTCTCCATCGTTGGATTTTGATGCCGCGCCATAGCGGCTGCCTTGGCTTTGCGCTGCAACGGCTTGATTGTATTCCTCAACAAGGACGGCGACAACATCTGCGGTGCTTTCAGGTTCGGTAATGCCGCCGACACCCTGCCCCGCGCTCCAGACGTGTTTCCATGCTTTTGATCCCGCGTGCATATCCCCTGAAAAATCAAGAGTGGCCGCTTGTTTCATATCATCAACCGAGATGCCTGCCGCCTCGACACTGGCCCGCATCCAGTTGCCCAAAGCACCTGTGATGGCACGAGAGGCGATCAGATCTTCCATCGTGCTCTGCCATACCATCTCGCGGTAGGCATCGGGGATCATTGTTTCGGCGGCGGCCAGAAAGCGGGTGCCAAGATAAGCGAAATCAACACCCAGATTTTCAACCGCGCGAATGGCGCGACCTGTTCCAATGCCGCCACCAACAATCAGTGGACCGTCAAAGAAGCTGCGCACCTCTTCGATAAAGGGAAGCATTGCATATTCACCCGTGTGGCCGCCTGCGCCAGCACAGACCAACACAAGACCGTCCGCGCCTTTATCCAATGCCTTGCGGGCAAATTTGGGCGACGTCACATCAGCAAACACAAGACCGCCGTAGCCATGCACTTGGCTGGTAACACGGTGAGGACCACCCAGCGCCGTGATGACCAGATCAGGTTTGAATTCCTCGATCAGAGCCAACTCTTCGTCAAACCGGCCATAGCTGGAGTGTGTGATCATATTCATCGCCCAAGGTGCGTCATCAGGCCCGAGGCCGGTCGTGATCTGCAACAACCAATCGCGCAGGTCGTCCGCGGTGCGGGCATTCGGGCCAGGAAAGGAGCCCATGACACCTGACTTGCATGCAGCAATCACCGTTGCTGGGTTTGAGACGAGGAACATCGGTGCCGCGATCGCGGGCAGTATCATTCTGGACTTTAGGGTGTCTATGCGGGTGCTCATGTGTAGGCTTTCGTTATTGTCGTCATGCGTCAGCGCGCAGGGAGTTTTGCAGCGTGGTACGATCAACCTTGCCTGCAGGTGTCAAAGGCATATCGGAGACAACAATCACCTCAGTGGGTATTTTATAAGCAATCAGAGTATCGCGGCAAAAGGCCAAGATGTCATCTTTGGTCGCCTTTGAACGCAGCGTTACGAACGCCACAGGCGTCTCACCTGACCGCTCGTGCGTGCGGGCGACCACACAAGAACCCGATATGGCCGGATGGGTCAGCAGCAATTCTTCAACCTCACGGGGGAAGACGTTAAAGCCACTGACAAAGATAACGTTTTTCTTCCGGTCTGTGATGGTCAGGAACCCTTCGGCATCTAACGTGCCAATGTCACCCGTGTAGACAAAGCCGTGCCGCAGCGCGATTTGCGTCTCTTCAGTGTTGCCGGTGTAACCCGTCATCATATGCGGACCCTTAACACGGATTTCACCTGCCTCACCAGTCGCCAGCACTTTTTCGCCGGTTTCAAGATCGACAATTTCGATAATTGTGTCTGGCACGGCTTTTCCTGCGGAACCGGGCAAGACGCCGTGTTCCTCGGTATTGATCGAGATAGGCGCAATTTCCGTCATGCCATATCCTTCGTAGATCTTCAGGCCCGTCGCCGCCTCCCACCGTCTATGCACGTCCATCGGGAAAGGAGCGCCGCCACCGGGGCAGATGCGCAATTTGGGAAAGCTTGCTTTGGCGAATTTTGGCGAAGACATCACCGCTTGGTAGATGGCAGGCGGGCCACCGCCAAAAATCGTAACACCCTCATCCATCAGCATGTCTACAATCAGATCCGGCTGGAACCGTTCGGGGATCACAATCGCACCTGCGTGGATAATCGGGTTGGTAAGGCCCATGAGGAAGCCATAGATATGCGTGAACGGTGCGACAGGAAGCCAGATTTCGCCTGTTCCGGTGCGCCATCCCCAATCGCCGCGCTCCATCGTCGCCACGATGGCAGCGTTTGTGTGGGGAACCTGTTTTGGCAGGCCTGTCGTACCGCCCGAATACATGATTGCTGCAATATCATTCGGCGTACCAGGATCGGTCAGCGTCTGGATATCGACAGGCGCAATCAGGTCGCCCAGCAGATCGTCATTCAGGATACGTGTCTTGGATGCGTCATGGCCCCGATCAGACAAAATGACTGCTGCATCCAGATCAGCGAGCAGTTTGGTAATCGTGGCATCAGGATGCCCGTGGTTGATCAACGCGGGTTTGCCGCCTGCAAAGAGGGTAGCGAAGTATGCGATCAAAAACGCGGATGAGTTTGGCAGGATCAAGGCGACAGCCCTGCCCCGCACTTGCTCACCCAGCTCATTTGCCAGAGTTTGCACGGCGCCGGCAGCTTGCCCGTAGGTCAGCGCGCCATGCGCCGTTTTACAATAGATCGCATCGGGCGCGTTGGTGGCTGAGGCCAAAAATGCGCCTGCAATCGTTTTTACGTCCATCTTCCAACCGGTTGAGGTATCTTTGATATTCAAAGCATCGTCTTTCTAAAGTGTCTGTTTATGCTGGGCCTATTGCTTTCCTTCAAGCCCCACATTCGTCATGTTGTTGGTACCAGGGATCTTCATCTCAAACGTCTCGGTGATTGACGTGTAGTCATAATAACCAAGCCGAGCCAGAGGGCGGATGCGTGGGATGTCCAGTTTGCCATCCGGTGTTATCACTTCATCTTTCACATGGATGCGCACAACTTCACCGTACACAACGTCTACCCAACCGTGGTTTGAACTGCCCCGCAAACGATGTGTGCTGAGATACTTGCATTCGAACTGGGCGGGGCTTTCGGCAACGCGGGGGCCAGGCGCATCTATGCAAGGCGCGGCTGTTACACCTGCATGGATGAATTCGTCTACGTCCGCCTCGACTTCCATCGCAGATAGGTTGACGGCTTCGCGCAAATCATAGGTCGCCATGTTCCAGACAAACCAGCCGGTTTCCTCGGCGTTGAGGACCGTATGTTTGCGGCTTCCATCCGACAGCTGATTGGCCGCAAACATTACCATTGGCGGGTCAAACGTCAGGTTTTGCCATTGCGAGTAAGGGGCGAGGTTAGCAACACCGTCGCGGCTGACCGTGCTGAGCCATCCGATCGGACGCGGGACAGTACAGGATTTGAATGGCGCATAGGGCAGCGGGCAAACATCTGATCTGGGGTCATAATGCATGAAACTTTTCCTCTATTCAGTTATTCTAATAGGTTTTTCGTTATTGCGCTGTCGCTTTCGCAAAGTCCTTCAAGCACGGTAAAGTGATTGTGCTGATCATCTATCACGCAACGACTTGGCGTGTCCAAGCCTTGCCACATGTGTACCATGAGTTCGGACTGTCGGATGAACTCGGGGCGCTCTCCTCCGCCGACCCAACACGTGTAGGGTATCGCACGGGCTGGTCTGTGCAAAACAGCACTTTCGAGCTTTGCCTCTTCTTCGTCGAGATGAAGGACCTCGTTCATTTTGGTTTGCATAAGAGGCCGCAAGTCGTGCAACCCGCTGATGGATTGGATAGCTTTGATCCGTGCAAGGGTGTTCGCAGTCAAAGCGGTGTCTTCGCAGATCATGCGCGTCGCGAGGTGACCGCCCGCAGAATGGCCCGCAATTCTGATCGGGCCTTCTACGCGCAAAGCGGCCGCTTCGATTGCGGCTGCAATCTGTGTGGTTATGTGACCGATGCGCGCCTCTGGCGCTAAAGTGTAGCTGGGGATGCAAACTGCCCAGCCTTGTGCCCGGGCTCCCTCTGCAAAATTAGTCCAAAAGGATTTGTCCAACCGCATCCAGAAACCACCGTGGATGAAGACAACTAGCCCTTTGGGCGTATCGTCAGGCCAGACTAAATCAAATTTCTCACGGAGGCGACTGCCATAAGGAATGTCTTGCTCTAACCTGACATCGCTTGCGCGGAATGCGGCGGCACGCTCTGTCCATAGCTGTGGCAATTTCTCGGAACCTGCGACATGCGCCATATTCGCGAATGCGTCATCCCAGTCTCTGATTGGCTTTAACATGGTGTATCCTAACGCAGCAGTTCAACCAGCCCGATCGCAATCACGGGGAACAGCAGGATTAAAATGAGTGCGATGACATCAGCAAAGACAAAGGGGATCACGCCCCTGAAAATATGGCCCAGCTTGATGTCGGGCATGACAGCACGGACGGTAAAGACATTCATCCCGATCGGCGGCGTGATAAGGCCCATCTCAACGACAACGACCATGATAATCCCGAACCAGATCATATCGACACCCATCAGTTGGAGCGTCGGCAGGAACACGGGCACGATTAACAGCAGCAAGCCGACAGCTTCGAAGATCATGCCAAGAATAATGCAGATCACGCAGACAAATACGATTACACCAAACGGCCCCATGTTCATCGCATCCATCAAGTCCAGCAAGTCATAAGGAAGGCCGGACAGGTTGATGAAATTGGAAAAGACCAATGCGCCGAAGATCACAGAGAAAAGGATTGCCGATGTCTTGGTGCTGTCGATCAGAATATCGAGCAAAGCAGTCCAGCTGCGGACATGACCTTTGAAAAAGGCAAAGGCTGCGGCGCCAAAGGCTCCGATGCCCGATGCTTCTGTCGGGGTGAAGGCCCCCACATAGATGCCGCCAAGCACCAGTAAAAACAGGAAGATGACAGGCCAGACCCTAGCATAGGCGGCGAAGCGTTCTGCGCGGGGCATTTTCTCGCCCGCGCGCCCCAAAGATGGATTGCGCCAAACCGAGAAGCGCACCGCACCCAAAAAGAGAAATACCAAAAGAATCCCGGGAATGGTGCCCGCGATGAATAGCTTGCCGATGTCTTCCTCGGCGACAAGACCGTAGATGATCAGCGGCACGGAAGGCGGGATCATAATGCCAAGCGTACCACCAGCGGCGACTACGCCAGAGGACAGGCTATCTGCGTAACCGTATTTGCGCATGTGAGGCATCGCCACTTTGGTCATGGTGGCCGCAGTTGCAAGGGATGATCCTGAAACGGCAGAGAACCCAGCACTGGCCAGAACTGTGGCTTGGGCCAAGCCGCCTTTTCGGTAGCCGATAAAGGCGTAGGCCGCGCGGAACAAGTCTTCGGATATATTGGAGCGGTGGATGAAACTGCCCATCAGAATGAACAGCGGAATGACCGAGAGGCCATAGTTCGCCCCTGTTTCCATCACCTGCTGGCCGACCATGGTCATGGCCCCTTCCCAGTTCCATTCGCGGGTATAGGCAAAGCCTATGAACCCGACAAACAAGGTGGTGAAGCCGAGCGGGAAGCCACAAAAGCTAAGGAATAACAGGATCGCAAAACCGTAAAGGGCAAGTTCCATGGATTAAAGCTCCGGTCCGTGGGTGTCACCGGACGCGGCATGATCAATCTTTTCCAACCGCCCTTTGGTGGCAAGGATTGCGGCTGCAAAGAGCAGCACACCAATCAGTGAAAAGAAGACAGCCGCACCCGGCATGACCCACTGCGGAAAATCCAACACGGCCGTGCGCTTGCCGCTCAGAAGGCTGTCCAGCATATGGCGGCCCAGCTCGTAGGTGAGGCCGGCATAGATAACTAAAGAAAAAATATGGACGATCCAGCGTTGCAAGTTTGGCGCATGACGCTCGATGATCGGTGCAAAGATATCAACTTTGATATGCTTGTCGCTGGCAGTGACAAATGCGACGCCCGCAAAAATCACCACAACCATCAATACTTCGATCATCTCGGAACTGCCGAAAATCGATTTGTTGAAGCCGTAGCGCCCAATGACATCGACGAAGGTCAAAACCATCATGATGAACAGCGCAATGCCAGCAAGGACTGCCAACACCCGCTCGATGATTTTGAAAATTCGTTCCATCAGGCGCTACCTTTTTTGTTTAGTTAGACGCAGCTGCTTCGCGCTCGGCGATGCGTGCAAGGTAGGAGTCGATAACAGCCTGACCGTCGATGCCAGCCTCGGCCATCTGTGCGACCCATTTGTCGGTAACCGGCTGACCCAATTTGCGCAGGTCTGTCTCCAGCTCTTCCGAACCCTCAACAATTTCAATACCTGCGTCGATCATTGCGGCACGCGCTTTGTCGTTCGCTCCATCCTGAACTTTGCCAGCAAATGCAGCAAAATCAGCGCCCATCACGTCCATGATGGCCGTCTGGTCTTCAGCCGAGAACTTGTCCCATTTGGCGCGAGAAATCAGGAAAGAGAACGTCGGCTGAAACAGCTTGTTCTCAAGTTCGGTCGCCGATTTGGTATAGTCACCGATTTTGAATGCAGCAACGGAGCCCCAAGGCACACCTGCATATCCGTCAACGACACCTTTAGAGATGATTTCGAGCATCTGGACCGCCGGACCCGCAACCACAGAGCTGCCGGTGCCTTTGAGCGTGTTTGCCACAACGCCGGGCAGGCCCCACATTTTACGGCTACCAATATCCTCAAGCGTCTGGATCGGCGTGTCGTTCATGGAATAGAACTCGTTGCCGCTGGAAGCATAGACCGAAATCAGCACCGCGTCGCCGTACTCGTTTTTGTCGGCAAAATGCTCTTAGTATGTATCCCAAAGTGCTGGGCCCGCCACTTCGGCACGGGTGCCATTTACGAAAGGCATCATGGAAAACTGAATGCCTGGTACTTTGTTTGCGATAAAGGCATTGAACTGTAATGCCCCGTCCATAACACCGCCTACAACACCGTCATACTGGTCGGGCGGAGCTGATAATGATTTTGGCGGCACATTTACCTTTACCCGACCTTCGGTCGCAGTCTCGATGCGGTTCTTCAGCTCTGGCAGCATGACCGTGCAAACATAATGTTTGGCAGGAAAGAAGCAGTTAAAGATCACGCGTTCAGCGGCATATGCCGGTGCCGCGAAAGCGGTTGATAATGCAAGTGCGGCAGCACCTGCGGTCAGTTTCAGTTTCATTTTGGTTCCTCCCGAGAACTCTGGTTGTGGCCCTATTTCAGGCCCATGATATCAGCCGCACGCTGGGGCGGCAGAAAGTTGACCTCGTATGCGGGCGATACTGCCACAACTTCAGAGGGCAGTGACATGTTATGCAGTTTGCGAAAAAGCTCGACCAGCCTACCGGTAGGTGTAACTGAAAACATGCACGTTACGTCGTGGCCGGTGTTGTTAAAAATCCCGTGCGGGATACCACGCGGCATACAGACCAGATCGCCGGTGTTAGCATGTACGGCCTTGCCGCCCAGAACGAGGTCAAGCTCGCCTGACAGAACATGGATATATTCATCCTGTGTCGGGTGAATATGCGGCGGCACAAAAGTTTCGGGCGGCAAGAGAGCATGCCAGCTGAAACACTCTTCAGTAACTGATTTGGGCGTATAGACTTGCCCCATGATGTTCCAATGCACGCCGTCGATGCCTTCCCCGCGGCGCTGGATACCTGCTTGTAAGCTCATGCCTCTTCCTCCGGTTGCTTGCGGCGCAACAGTTTGTTCAATGTGGGCGCCAGCAGCGGGTTGGCATTGGCCAGCCGCTTGCCCCATTTGTTTTTAATGGCGTCTTCCAGCTCTTCCTCGTCCCAGTAGCCGATCAAAATGCCGTTTTCGCCGATGCGGTCCTGAATTTCGGTGCCCTCAATTGCGCCATCCGGCACGGTACTGCGCTGACGCGGCTTGCGCGCCCATTCAAACAACGCCTCGTGAAGCTCTGCACGTATGTCAGCATGGACAGGATCAGCGCCCAGATCGGTGAGCTCGTTAGGATCAGTTTGCAAATCAAACAGCATAGGGCGGAAGCGTTCGCCATGGATATATTTGAACCGCCCGTCAAAGATCAGGCGTAGCCAACATTCGCGTGAGGGCATATCCAGCGCGGCACGCACTTCGAGGAAGGAATAGTCATATTCCGCAATCACATATTGGCGCGGATCTTCCTTACGGGTGCCGTCCAGCGTCCCCTTCAGCGAGTGCCCGTCCATGATATGGGGTACAGCGGCACCACCGTACATTTCGAGGAAGGTTGGCGCGAGATCAATCGCCTCCACCAAATCGGTGTTGAGCGTGCCACGCGTTGCGTCTGCCTCTGGTGAGGGATCGTGAATGATCAGCGGAACACGCAACGCTTCCTCGTGGAAAAGGTCTTTCTCACCAAGCCAGTGATCGCCCAGATAATCGCCGTGATCAGAGGTGAAGACGATCATCGTCTCGTCTGCAATCCCACGATCCTCAAGGTGCTTGAACAAGCGACCCATCTGGTCGTCAATCTGTTTGATCAGGCCCATATAGGCAGGGATGACTTTGGCACGCACTTCGTCGCGGCAGAAATTCTGGCTCACACGGCGGTTCATGAACTCTTCAAAAATGGGATGTGCATTCTCGCGCTCTGCGTCACTGCGGTTGGCAGGTGGGACATCGTCAGGACCATACATGCTCGCGTAGGGTTCTGGCACGATGTAGGGCCAGTGCGGCTTGATATAGCTAACGTGTGCGACCCACGGCTGGTGGGGGTTGTTCTCAAGCGCGTCGTCGATGAAATCCATCGCGCGAATTGTGATATAAGGCGTCTCCGACAGCGGGTCAGGCACACGCGCAGGGCGGTCGGCGTATTTCAAAAACCAGCCTGACAGCAGATCGCCCTCCTCACTCTCTGCCGCGTTGGCGTATTCTTCCCACGGGTTCTCAGCATCCAAACCGTTCTCGCGCGCATGGTCATTGTAGCGCGGATTTGGCTCATGCCCCGAATAGGGATGGATTCCGTCGTCCCTTTCGAAAGGATCAAACCCGCATTCCGAAATGCGCACGCCAATCTGGCTTTTGGGGTCAATGCCCAGTCGCGACATGCCCATTGCATCGG
Organism: uncultured Sulfitobacter sp.; assembly: GCF_947502895.1. Taxonomy (GTDB): domain Bacteria; phylum Pseudomonadota; class Alphaproteobacteria; order Rhodobacterales; family Rhodobacteraceae; genus Sulfitobacter. The sequence continues at coordinate 118,623 of NZ_CANNBM010000005.1, read as the reverse complement.
CGCGCATGTGGGTCTTGCCAATCAGGACGGAGCGTACACCCATGGGGCGCAGGTAGTCGCCAATTGTCATTTCGCCCGCTTTTATCGGGACAAAATTCCAGCTGGCACCGTGCGCATGCACATAACGCCCTGTGTAGGTCGACATGCGCGAGGCACCGCATACCGGTGACTGCACATAGGCACGGTCATAGCGCACGCCGCGTGCCGCCAGCGCATCGATATTGGGCGTGTGTAGACGTTTGTGGCCATAGCAGCTCAGGTAATCCCAGCGCAGCTGGTCGCACATGATGAAGAGGATATTCTTGGCGGGCATATCTTACGGTCTCTCCTCAAAGGGCTTGCCGAATTGGCCTTCAAACTGGTCTTCATCCCAAATGCCGATGAGAATGCCTGGGGGTTCGCGGCCTGTCATCTGCTCGATCCGCTCGGGGGTCAGGGTGATGCGGCTGTGGTGTTTGCGCGACCATTCGAATATCGCGTCATGCATGCGTTGGCGCACGGCTGCATGGTCAGGGGATGCGCCCAGATCGACCAATTCTTGCGGGTCGGTTTCCAGATCAAACAGCATCGGGCGGAAGCCTTCGCAATGCACGTATTTCCACCGCGCATCGCAAATCATGATCAGGCGGGCGTCCTCTTGCGGGTTGCCGATGATCATGCGGGCCTCACGGGTGGCATAGTCATATTCGCTGATTGCGTACTCACGCCATTTGACAGGCGTGCCATGCAACAGCGGCGTCAGATCGCGCCCCTCAAGGATATGCGGCAGCTTTGGCCCGCCAAAGAAATCAAGGAAAGTCGGCGCCATGTCGATCCCTTCGACCAGCGCATCTGATACAGTCCCACGGGTAGCATCGGCTTCAGCGCGGGGATCGTAGACGATCAGCGGCACGCGCACGGATTGGTCGTGGAACAAATCCTTTTCGCCCATCCAGTGATCGCCCAGATAGTCGCCGTGATCGGAGGTGAACACGATCATCGTGTTGTCCATCAGCCCCTTTTCTTCCATCCACACAAAGAGGCGGCCCATGTGATCGTCAATCTGTTTGATTAGGCCCATGTAGGCTGGGATGATCGCGTTGCGCACCTTTTCCTGACTGACGGTTTTGCAAATTTTGCTGTCCATGTAGGCTTTGAACACGGGATGCGCGTTCTCACGTTCCGCCTCGGTGCGGATCGCCTCTGGCACATCATCAGGGCCATACATGCTGGCATAGGGTTCGGGCACGATATAGGGCCAATGGGGCTTGATAAAGCTCAGGTGGCACAGCCACGGCTGATCACCCGCATGTTCCATAAACTCCATCGCGCGGTTGGTCATGTAGGGCGTTTCGGAATGTTCCTCGGGGATGCGCGCGGCCTTGTCGGAGTGCTGCAACAACCAACCATTCAGCAGAGTGCCTGCATCATCTTCACCTGAATTGGCCCAATCTTCCCACGGGTTTTCACCCTCGAACCCCTGATCGCGCAGATAGCCGTTGTAGTCAGGATTGGTATTGTAGGGTCCGTAGGGGTGCAAGCCGTCGTCCCGCTCCCAAGGCTCGAACCCGCACTCCGCAAGGGTCGCCCCAATGGGGCCTTGCGGGTCGATGCCCAGCCATTCCATGCCCGCTTTGTCAGGGACCATATGGGTCTTGCCGACCAAGGCAGGGCGCACGCCGATCTTCCGCAGGTGATCCCCCAAAGTAGGCTCACCCACGCGCAAAGGAAAACCATTCCACGTCGATCCATGCGAGCGGCAATAGCGTCCTGTATAACTCGACATGCGCGACGGGCCGCAGAAGGGCGATTGTACATAAGCGCGGTCAAACCGCACTCCGCGGGCGGCGAGCGCATCGATATGGGGGGTTTCCAATGTCTTATGACCCGCGCATGACAAATAGTCCCATCGCAACTGGTCACACATGATCCACAATACGTTCATACAGTCCCCCCGATGCGATCAAACAGGGAGAGGTGATTACAATTCAAGTCAATTTAACGCATAGCTATTCAATATGGCTATCACTGGAGTAGCCTGATTTCACCAACATCGTAGCGCGCCTGCGGATATGTTGGGCAAGCTCTGCCGCGGCGGGCGTCAAGGGTCGGGTTTTTTGCGTGACGAGGCACAACGGAAACTTCGGCAGCGCGTCTTGAACGGGCACAATCACGATCTCATGGCTTGGCGCGATTGTGTTAAATAGCTGTTGCGACAAGACACAAAATGCGGATGTTTCTTGCATAAGGGCGATAACCGTTGTCAGCGAATGACAGTTTGTAAATGCCGAAGGCATCGGCCATTCCTGGCCTGTAAACGCTCCCGAGAATAGCCCACTTGGCCCGTCTTTTGATCCATGAACGATCCATTGTGCATCGGACAGATCAGTTAGCCGTGAGGCATGGCATTTGGGATTTGAGGCATGGCTTGTGATGACCATATCAATATCGAACAGCCGCTCTACCTGCACATTTCCGTAGGCATCCAGTGCAGGCACGGGCCCCAAAACCATATCAATCGCGGCTTCGCGCAGCTTGCTCACAGAATCAGGGTAGAGAACATTGATCAAATCAATCTCTACCCTCGACCATTTTTTGCGAAACTGGCTGAGCGCGCGCGGCATGATCACTGCGCCTGCGACGGGTGAGACGCCAATGCGCACGCGTCCGCCGTCCAATCCCGCCATTTGCTGTACTTCATCTTCCATGGCGCGCACATCCGCCATGATTGTGCAGGCCCGTTTATAAAGACGTTCGCCTCCTTCAGTCAGCTTCACCCCGCGCGGCGTGCGGTCAAAAATCACAAGGTTCACAGATTCCTCCAGCGCCTTGATACTTTTAGTCAGCGTTGGCTGGGTGCGTCCCAAAATTTCAGCGGCTTTGCGAAAGCTGCCCGCCTCGGTGATGGCCACGACGGCTTCAATCTGATGGAGTTGCATTGGGTATGCCTAAAATGAATTACTCTGCTCAATTTCTATGCAGCGGTTATCAGTCTGGCAAGGCGTGCAATCAACCGCGCCAGACGGCAGTACGCCCTTTCTGCTCGATATGATTGGCCAGCCCGAAAAACTCGCCCTCGAGGTATTTGCGAAAGCGTTGAACAGCGGGGCGCACAGGGCGATCCTCACGCCACAAAAAAACCAACTCGCGGTCGGGATGGGTGAGTTTGACAGGCAGTGCTGTCACCAGCTTTGAATGGCTTTGCATGAACACAACGGAATAGGGCAACACGGTGAGCGACTCTGACCCTGCCATCACGCTCATGATCGAGGCGAGTGAGCCGCCCGTGAAGCTGACCCTGAAATCCGTGATCCCGATGCTGGCCAGCGCGCCGCGCAAATCGGCATACAGCGGACTGCCTGCTGGCGGCGCGATCCACGGATAGGATGCGATGTCAGTCAGTTTGACTGACGACATTCTTGCAAGAGGATGCGAGGGTGCGCAGGCAATCACATTGCGCCCCCGCAAAATCGGCTTGAACGCAAATCCTGCAGGCACATCTGCACTACGCACAGGACAAATAGCGAGGTCTATGTTCCCTGCATTCAATTGCTCTGCGAGGTCTGGCAGATAGCCGTAGCTTTGATGAATAGTGACATCAGGAAACGCGCCCTGAAACGAGGCCATCATGTTCGAGATCACGCCGTCCATAAAGATAGGCGTTCCTGCGATACGGGCAGTGCCGGACTTGCCCCCTGAATAATGCGCGGCCGCCTGACCTGCGTTCTCGCTGGCTTGCGCAATGATGCGCCCTTGCTCTGCTAAGGTCAGACACAGCTCGGTTGGCCGCAGGGGCCGCCTGCCCTTCTCGAACAACCGCGCCCCAAGCCGTGCCTCAAGCATCGCAATCGTGCGCGATACGCTGGGCTGGGATTTGTTCACAGCACTCGCGCCCTCGCTCAACCCGCCTGCGTCGATGATTGCTGACAGGATATGGAGGTGGTTGGGATCAATTTTCATATCATAGAGTTATATTAACTGCATCATTTTGGATCAACTGATCATTTGTGGGAGGTTAATGATTAGCAACACCACTTTGGGGGGGGAATCCGATGCCATTATCTGAACCAACATTGACGCAGGCTGTTCGCGTCTGTTTCGGCGCGGATATACGCAAAACGATTGCACAAGAGGCGCGGTTGCTTGGCGCATCTCGCGCGCTGGTCCTTTCTACCCCACACCAATGCGATGCGGCGTTGGAGATTGCAGAACTGCTCGGCCCCCTCGCGTCAGGTGTATTTTGCCAAGCGGAGATGCACACGCCTGTGCATGTGACGAATGCCGCGATGGCCCATGTGGCTGAGACGCAGGCAGATTGCGTGATTGCGATTGGGGGCGGCTCGACGATTGGCTTGGGTAAAGCGATTGCCTACCGCACCGACCTGCCCCAGATCGTCATCCCCACCACCTACGCAGGTAGCGAAGCAACCCCGATCCTTGGGCAAACCGAAGACGGTGTGAAGACGACGCTAAATGACCCAAGCGTACTGCCCGAAGTGATCCTGTATGATCCGGAATTGGTCAAAACCTTGCCTGTAGAGATGACAGTTACTTCTGCGCTCAATGCCATGGCTCATGCCGCCGAGGCGCTTTATGCGACCAACAGGACCGATGAAACAGATAAGATGGCTGTTGAAGGCCTCACCGCATTTGTTGAGGGTTTGCCAAAAGTGATTGCCGAGCCAAGTGACCTCGCTGCTCGCGAAGCCACCCAGCGCGGTGCTTGGGCCTGTGGCACGGTACTGGGCAAAGTCGGCATGGCTCTGCATCACAAGCTTTGTCACACGCTCGGCGGATCATTCGACCTGCCGCATGCGGAAACCCACGCGATCCTGTTGCCCCATGCCATCGCCTATAATGCCCGCGCAGCAAGTGCCGAGCTACAACCAGTTTGCGATCTGTTGGGCGGGGATAACGCGGGCCTTGCGCTGCACGGATTTGCCAAGCAGATGAATGCGCCTCTTGCCCTGCGCGATCTGGGCTTGGATGAGCGCGATCTGGACCGTGCCGCTGATCTGGCAACCACCAAGCCATATCCGAACCCGCGCCCCGTCACACGCGAGGACATTCGCGCATTGCTACAGGCCGCATGGGCCGGAGATACACCAATCATCTGAATAAATGACGTCAGGGAGGACATCATGTTTACACGCCGCAAGTTACTCAAGTCGACCGCCGCCACGGGTCTCACGCTCGCCGCTGGGGGCCTTGCCGCGCCCGCTATCGCGCAGGGTGCCAAAATCCGGCTGGGCTATGTCAGCCCGCAATCTGGCCCACTTGCCGCCTTTTCTGATGCGGACAAGTTCATCATTGATGGCTTCCTGAACTCCGATGCAGGTGCCAATTTCGAAGTGATCGTCAAAGACAGCCAATCGAACCCGAACCGCGCCGCAGAGGTCGCCAAAGAGCTGATTATCGACGACGAGATCGACATGATGCTGGTGGCCTCGACGCCCGAGACAACGAACCCCGTTGCAACAACCTGTGAGGCCGAAGAAATCCCCGTGATTTCAACCGTCGCGCCGTGGCAACCTTATTTCATCGGGCAACAGGGTAACCCCGGCGATCCAGGAAGCTGGCGCCCGTTTGATTTTAGCTTCCATTTCTTCTGGGGGCTGGAAGATGTGATATCCACCTTCACTTCGATGTGGAACCAGCTTGAGACGAACAAATCCGTCGGTGCGATTTTCCCCAATGACGGGGACGGCAACGCATGGGGTGACCCGAATGTGGGCTTCCCACCCGTGCTAGATGCCCAAGGGTATACCCTCACCGATACGGGCCGCTACCAGAACCTGACCGATGATTTCAGCGCCCAGATCAACGCGTTCAAATCCGCTAATTGCGAGATCGTGACAGGCGTGCCAATCCCGCCTGATTTCACCACTTTCTGGACCCAAGCCAAGCAGCAAGGTTTCAACCCGAAAGCCGCCAGCATTGGCAAAGCGATCCTGTTCCCGCAGGCTGTCAAAGTCCTTGGCGATCAGGGGCATAACCTCAGCTCTGAAGTGTGGTGGTCACCGTCGCACCCCTTCGCGTCATCCCTCAATGGCCAGTCGGCAGGTGAACTTGCCGCCGCCTACACCGCAGCCACGAACAAGCAGTGGACCCAGCCCATCGGCTTTGTCCACGCGCTGTTCGAGATGGCCGCCGATGTGATGGGCCGTGTGGAAGACAGCCGTGATGTGGATCAGGTCACCTCTGCCATTGCCGCGACACAACTGTCCTCGATGGTGGGCCGCATCGCATTTGATGGCGCAGGTCTGCCGCCATTCGCTGCGCAAAACGTGGCAAAGACGCCGCTGGTTGGGGGGCAATGGCGCCTCAAGGACGGTGGCGGATATGATTTGGTGATCGTGGAGAACAGCGACCATCCGAACATTCCGACTGGCGGAAAGATGGAAGAAATTTCCTGAACCCGACAGATGCGCGGGGGGCGATCCTCGCGCATCAACCCTTTTTGATAGAGACTTAAATCCTCATGCCCATCCTCTCCCTCAATTCAGTGTCAAAAAGCTTTGGCGCGCTGACCGTGACCGATGACGTCAGCTTTGACGTGCCACAGGGGCAGGCCTTGGGGATCATCGGGCCGAATGGCGCGGGCAAATCCACGCTGTTCAATTTGATCACCGGCAATCTGGAAGCGGATCAGGGCTCAGTGCAGTTCGAGGGCCGTGATGTCACGCGCGTCTCCGCGATGGAGCGATGCTTGGGCGGGATTGGCCGCTCGTTCCAAATCCCCCAGCCATTTGAAAAGCTGACCGTCTACGAGAACCTGCTGGTTGCCGCCACGCATGGCCGCAATATGTCGGAGGCCGCCGTGCGCGATGATTGTGCCGATGTGCTGGAGCGGACTGAGCTGATCATGCGGGCCAACACGCCTGCGGGGCAGCTCTCGCTGCTGGAACGCAAACGGTTGGAGCTGGCCCGTGCGATGGCCACCCAGCCCAAGCTGCTGCTGCTCGACGAAATTGCTGGCGGGCTGACCGAAGGCGAATGCCGTGCGTTGATCGGCACCATCAAGGACATCCACGCCCAAGGGGTCACGATCATCTGGATTGAACACGTCTTGCACGCGCTCACGTCGGTGGTGGAGCGTTTGCTGGTGCTGGATTTTGGCAAAGTCATTGGCATCGGGGAGCCTGACGAGATTATGGCCAGCCGCGAAGTGCGCGAAATTTATCTGGGGATCGACGTCTGATGGCGCTTTTGCAGACCCATAACCTGACTGCCCATTACGGTGATTTCCAAGCGTTGTTCGGTGTTGATATTGAACTGGCCGAGGCGGAAACGATTGCAATCATTGGAGCAAACGGCGCGGGCAAGACGACGCTGATGCGTTCCATCGCAGGGGTGCTGAGCAACGCCGCGAAAATGGTCACATTCGACGGAAACTCCATTGGTACAAACCCTGCGGATGAGATCATGGCCCAAGGCATCGCTATGGTGCCCGAAGGGCGCAAACTGTTCCCCTCTCTCAGTGTTGAAGAAAACCTGCTGATCGGCACATACGGGCGCAAGACCAAGGGGCATTGGACGTTAGAGACCGTGTACGACCTGTTCCCGATCCTGCGCGAGCGCCGCGCCTCTCCCGGCACCGCATTGTCCGGTGGGCAGCAACAGATGGTCGCAATCGGCCGTGCCCTGATGAGCAATCCGCGGGTGCTTTTGTGTGACGAGATAAGCCTTGGCCTCGCGCCTGTGGTGATCAAAGACATTTACAAAGCCGTGCCAGCGATCAAAGCGGCGGGTGCATCGCTGATCGTGGTGGAGCAGGATATCGCGCAGGCCATGGCCGTGGCCGACCGTGTCTATTGCATGATGGAGGGGCGCGTGACCCTGTCTGGCAAGCCCGACACCTTGAGCCGCGACGACATCCACAACGCATATTTTGGAGCGGGCCATTGATCTGGGTTGATACAATCATTCAAGGCATCCTGCTGGGGGGGCTTTATGCATTGTTCGCGGCGGGGCTGAGCCTGGTTTTCGGGATCATGCGATTGGTGAACCTTGCGCATGGCGATCTGATTGTGATGGGGGCGTATTTGATCCTGTTGCTGGTCACGCTGCTGGGATTGCCGCCGTTTCTTGCGGCTGCGGTGGCGATGCCTGTGATGTTTTGCCTTGGCTGGGCGCTGCAAAAGTTTTTGCTCAACCGCACCTTGGGCGATGACATTCTACCGCCCCTATTGGTTACGTTCGGTCTGTCGATTGCCCTGCAAAACGCTTTGTTAGAGACGTTTTCGGCCGACAGCCAGCGTTTGCCGACCAGTGCGCTGACAACTGCTTCCATTCAAGCGGGGCCAATCTCGCTTGGCCTCATGCCGCTGCTGACCTTTGCCTCTGCGGTGCTCGTGATTGTCGCCTTGAACCAGCTTTTCTACCGGACCGAGCTTGGCCGCGCTTTTCGCGCCACATCTGATGATCCCGTCACGGCCAGTTTGATGGGGATCAAGCCTGCGAATATCTTTGCCGTTGCAACAGGGATCGCGATGATCATCGTGACGATTGCAGCGCTTTATCTCGGGCTGCGCTCGAATTTCGACCCTAACATCGGGCCTGCACGCCTCATCTATGCCTTTGAAGCAGTAATCATTGGCGGTCTGGGCTCGCTTTGGGGCACATTGTTAGGCGGGATCATTATTGGTGTGGCGCAAACTGTTGGGGCTGCGGTCAATCCTGAATGGCAAATCCTGTCAGGCCATATTGCGTTTTTGCTGGTGCTGCTTGTCCGCCCGCGTGGTCTTTTCCCAAGGGCGCATGACTGATGGCATATAGCGTTACAACCCAAACCCCCGCGTCACGAGTTGCGGCCATTGCCGGTCTGATACTGGTAGTTGTGCTCTTTGCGCTGCCCTTCTTTGCGGGGCGTGGCACGATACAAGACATGTTCTTTATCCTGACCATGCTGGTGCTGGCGCAGTTCTGGAACCTGCTTGCAGGCTACGGTGGTTTGGTCAGCATCGGGCAACAGGCGTTTGTCGGGATGGGGGCCTATGCGTTGTTTGGTGCGGTGATCCTTTTGGGGCTTGATCCTGTGCCGTCGATCCTGCTGGCAGGTGTTGCGGCGTTGATCATTGCGGTGCCCACTGCATTCTTTGCCTTTCGCCTGAATGGCGCCTACTTCGCCATTGGAACTTGGGTCATTGCCGAAGTTGTCCGTCTGCTCGTGGCGCAGTGGAAAACCCTTGGCGGTGGCACAGGCACCTCCCTGCCCCGCGCGGCGACCAAGGATATGTGGTTTGCCGAGCTGATCGAGAACACGCTCGGCGTTCGTTCCGCTGCTGCGCGCGATATTCTGGCCTATTGGTTGGCGCTGGTCCTTGCACTGGCCACCATCGGCGGCATCTATTGGCTGTTGCGCACGCGGCGCGGTCTGGCGCTGGCCGCTGTGCGCGACAATATGGAGGCGGCGAAATCCGTGGGCGTTGATGCCGCGCGGATGAAATGGATCGTCTTCCTCACTTCCGCCTTTGGCACGGGCGTCGCGGGCGGCCTCATCTACATGCAAAAGGCGCGGATCAGTCCTGATGCGGCGTTCAGCGTCACCGATTGGACCGCTTACGTTATCTTTATCGTCGTGATTGGTGGTATTGGCACGATTGAGGGACCGATCCTTGGCGTGCTGATCTTTTTTGCGCTGCAATCCATCCTCGCCGATTTCGGCAGCTGGTATCTCATGACGCTTGGCGTGCTTGCGATCATCATCATGCTGGTCGCTCCCCGCGGCCTTTGGGGTCTGTTCTCGGAACGCACCGGCATTCACCTTTTCCCAATTCGCCGCACGCTTAAGGGCGGCAAACTTTCATCATCTTCGGAGGAATAGATATGGCTGATATTACAACAGAAGTTCTCATCATCGGGACGGGTCCGGCTGGTTCTGCCAGCGGCGCGCTGCTGTCGACCTACGGGATCGAGAACATTGTGATCAACCGCTATCACTGGCTGGCCAACACACCGCGTGCGCATATCACAAACCAACGCACTATGGAGGTGCTGCGCGATCTGGGCCGTGAGGTTGAGTACGAAGTTTACCTCAACGCGACCGAGCAGGACCTGATGGGCGAAAACGTCTTCTGCGAGAGCCTTGCAGGTGAAGAGATCGGGCGGATGAAATCATGGGGCACGCATCCGCTGTCCAAAGCAGAGCACCTGCTGTCCTCGCCGTCATTTATGAACGATCTGCCGCAGACGTTTATGGAGCCGATCCTGTTCAAGACGGCCTGCAAACGCGGGACCCGCGCCCGCATGAGCACGGAATACAAGAGCCATGTGCAGGATGCGGACGGCGTAACCACCACCTGCCTTGACCGCATGACAGGTCAGGAAATCACTATCCGCTCGAAATACCTGATAGGTGCCGATGGCGGTAATTCCCTCGTGGCCGAGAATGAAAATTTACCGTTTGAGGGCAAGATGGGCGTCGGCGGGTCGATGAACATCTACTTCCGTGCGGACCTGAGCAAATACGTCGCTCATCGTCCCTCGGTCCTGTATTGGGTGATGCAGCCGGGTGCCAATGTCGGCGGCATCGGCATGGGTTTGGTGCGGATGATCCGCCCGTGGAACGAATGGCTGATCGTATGGGGCTATGACATAAACGAGCCTGCCCCCGTGGTGGATGAGGCCATGGCAACAGATGTTGCCCGTCAGCTGATCGGTGATCCAGAGCTTGAGATTGAGCTGATCAACGCCAACACTTGGACTGTGAACGACACTTATGCGACCCAGATGTCCAAGGGCCGCGTGTTCATCATGGGTGACGCCGCGCACCGCCATCCGCCGTCCAACGGGCTGGGCTCGAACACCTCCATTCAAGATGCCTTTAACCTCGCGTGGAAAATGGCCGCTGTGATCAAGGGGGAAGCAGGCGAAGCATTGCTCGACACTTATTCAGAGGAGCGTGCGCCAATCGCCAAGCAGATCGTGACCCGCGCCAACCAGTCGATCGGTGAATTTGGCCCCATCTTTGAAGCGCTCGGCATGACAGGCGGCAGCGACATTGAGGCGATCAAAGCCAACATGGACGCGCGGTGCGATTCAACGGCCGAGGCTGAGGCGCAGCGTGAAGCGCTCAACGCGGCGATTGCGTTCAAGAAGTACGAGTTTGACGCACACGGCATCGAAATGAACCAACGCTATAGCTCAACTGCGGCTGTGACTGATGGCCAGATTGAGCCTGACTTTGCCCTTGATGCGACACTGCATTACCAGCCAACCACATGGCCCGGTGCGCGTATTCCGCATGCATGGCTGTTTGATGCGGAGGGCGGAAAACACTCAACCCTTGATCTGGCAGGCGGTAGTGCCTTCACGCTGTTCACGGGGTTGGGCGGCAAAGCATGGGCAGAGGCCGCGCAAAAGGTTGCGGAGAAAATGGGCATCAAATTGCATGCGCATGTCATCGGACCACGCCAGCAATATGTCGACCACACAGGCGACTGGGCGCGTGCAAACGAGATCAGTGATGCAGGATGTGTCATTACCCGCCCTGACCAGCATGTCTGCTGGCGCACGGATGGGGCCGCCGATGATCCCGTTGCAGAGCTGACCCGCGTTATGTCAGCCATTTTGTCGAAGTAGGAGCGCGTTATGAGCACTGAAGAAAAAGGCTACTTCACCGAGGAAAACTCGGCTGATGTTGTGATCAGCAAGATCGGCGCAGACACGGACCCGCGCCTTGCCGAAGTGATGTCAGCAATCATCCGGCACCTTCACGCCGCTGTGAAGGAGATTGAGCCCACCCAAGAGGAGTGGCTGGAGGCGATCAAGTTCCTGACAGCGACAGGTCAGAAATGCGACGACTGGCGGCAGGAGTATATCCTGCTCAGCGATGTGTTGGGTGTGTCGATGCTGGTGGATGCGATCAACAATCGCAAACCAACTGGTGCGTCTGAATCTACAGTGCTGGGGCCGTTCCATGTGCCGGAAGTGCCGGAGCTGCCGATGGGGGCGAACATCTGCCTTGATGGTAAGGGCGAGCCGATGTTGATCAAGGGGCGTATCCTGAACACGGATGGCGCGCCGATTGCTGGCGCAAAGATTGATGTGTGGCAGACCAACGATGATGGTTTCTATGACGTGCAGCAAAAGGGTATTCAGCCCGATTTTAATCTGCGCGGTGTATTCCGCACTGGCGCGGATGGCACCTATACGTTCTGGGGGGCCAAGCCGCGGTTTTATCCGATCCCTGATGATGGGCCGGTGGGCAAAATGTTGGGCGATCTTGGTCGCCATCCCTACCGCCCTGCGCACCTGCATTACATCCTAGAGGCGGAGGGCTATGAGACGCTTGTGACGCACATCTTTGATCCTGATGACGAATACATTCATTCCGATGCTGTGTTCGGCGTCAAAGAGAGCTTGCTTGCCAAGTTTGATTTGATTGAAGATCCGCAGCGTATCAAAACAGAAGGCGCCAAGGGTCCGTTCTTTGAAGTGATACATGACTTTGTTCTAGCACCTGCTTCCTGACCCTCTCAGGACCGAGGCAAAAATTAGGGGTAGCCAGATTGTGTCTGGCTACCCCTTTTTTATGTAATGCCCGACTGGAACTTACTTGCAGCGGAAGTGGTAGATCAGACCACCAAGACCTGCACCAATGATCCATGCATAGCCTGCAAGCTCGCTCAGGAATGGCACCCAAACAGTCGCAACAGAGAAGATCGCAGCAATACCGAAGGCGATCAGCGCATTGTCATGCCAGCCGTTGCCATAGTGGTATTCGCCGCCCTCGGTGTTGTAGAGGTCCGCTACGTTCAGCTGTTGTTTGCGCACGATGTAGTAATCCACAACCAGAATACCAAACAGCGGTGCCATCATCGCACCAAGGGTGTTTACAAAGCCGCTGATCCCGATTTGGCTGATGATTGAGACCCAGAAGCCGCCAATGATCAACGCGAAGGCCGAGGTGATAAGGCCCGCTTTGCGGAAGCTGATCTTGTTTGGGGACAGGTTGGAGATGCCGTTCACCGCAGGGATGAAGTTTGCCACAAGGTTGATGCCCATGGTCGCCGCAAGGAAGGTGATCGCAGCAATAACGCTAAGCACAACACTATCGGCTTTCTCGACGATCTCGGTCGGGTTGATGATTGCCTCACCATATACAACCGCCGCACCCGCAGTGGTCAAAAGCGCCAGTGCCGAAAACAGGATCATGTTAAACGGCAGACCCCAGAAGTTGCCTCTGGTCATCGCTGACTTGTCTTTGGCATAGCGCGAAAAGTCGCTGAAGTTGATCATAACCGCGGCAAAATACGCCACCATCGTGCCAAAGATTGCTACGAAGCCTGTAAATTCAGTGCCCCATGTCCCTTCAGGGTTGGCAAAGATAGTTTGTGCAGACGACAAAAGCTGTCCGTCTGATTTGACCCAAAGCACAACAACCAGTGCGATCATTACGGCGTATACGAAGGGTCCTGCAAAGTTGAGGAACTTCTCAACCCAGCCCATCCCTTGCCAGAAGACATAAATGTGGATTGCCCAAACAATCAGAAACGACAGCCAGCCAATTGCTGTAAGGCCCATAATCTCGGTTCCGCCCGATGTGCCGGTCACAGCGTGGATCAGCAGCGCCAGCGCAGTGGAGGCAAAGTAGACTTGGACGCCATACCAGAACACCGCAACAATCGCGCGGAGAATTGCGGGGAGTTTCGAGCCTGCGGTGCCCATGCTGGCACGTGCAAAAACGGGGTAAGGAATACCGTATTTTTCACCCGCAGCACCGGAAAGGTTGACCATATACACCACGAACAGGCCGGACAGGACCAATGCTGTGAATGCGGTCCAGCCGCTTACGCCAAAAGAGATGAAAAGAGACGCAACCAAGGAGTACCCGAAAAGGGACTGCACATCGTTTGCCCATACGTTGAAAATGCCGAACCATCCCCATGTTTTCTCATTGCTTGTGACTGGGCGCAGTGCATCCTGCTCCCCCGTGACCTGCGTTTCTAGTGCTGCTTTATCTTGCATTTGTTCCCCGTTCAGAAATTTACCCCGGGACAAAAGAGTAGTTGAGTCGATTGATTGTTCGCATGCTATTGGCAGCAAGAACATATCTTTTCAGGAATATATTTTTACTTAGCGTGAAGTAAATGTGCGCAATCCACCAATGCAAAAGCGCGCCGCGCTTTGCCAAGTCATTGGCTGAAGGTTGGACAAACGACTTTAGGCGCTGGTCGTGCTATAGTGGGGAAACTGCTTTCTCATCAACGAGATGGCATGCAACTTTATGGCCGCTCGCTACTTCGTTCAAAGGCGGTTCTTGCGTTTTGCATATGTCTTGCGCGACTGGACAGCGATTTGCAAATCGGCAGCCTTTGGGCAATGCCAGCGGGTCAGGCGGATCACCCGGGATCAGGATACGCTTCGTTGCCTCGCGGCGTTTTTTGTCTACAGACGGCACCGCTGAGAGCAACGCAACCGTATAGGGATGCAACGGATTGTTGAACAACGACATGCGATCTGCATATTCCACAACCTTACCCATATACATCACTGCGATGCTGTCACACATATGCTGGACGACGCCTAGATCATGGCTGATGAACAAGAACGTGAGGCCAAAGTCCGCCTGCAACTTCCGCAGCAGATTGAGAATTTGTGCCTGCACGGCCACATCTAAAGCCGAGACCGGCTCGTCACAGATGATAAGATCGGGCTGGGTGGCAAGGGCACGGGCAATGCCGATACGCTGGCGCTGTCCGCCAGAAAACTGATGCGGGAAAAGGCGTTGCTGCTCGGGATGCAAGCCAACAGCTTCAAACAGTTTGTCGACAATCGCCTGACGTTCCCCTTCAGGCACCGCGTCCAGATTATCAAGCGGTTCGCGCACGATCTTTTCTGCGCGCACGCGGGGATTGAGGCTTGAATATGGATCTTGAAAAATAAACTGCATCTTGGCACGGGCCTGACGCAACTCTTCATCTTTCAGCGTCAGGAAATCGGTTCCCGCCAGATCAACGCTGCCTTTGTAGGCATTGACCAATCGCGCTACGGCCAGTGCAGCAGTTGTCTTGCCCGAACCGCTTTCCCCTACAATCGCCAGTGTCTCGCCGCGTTTGATTTCGAAGGAAATATTATCAACGGCATAGAGGTATCGCGGCTCATTGAAGAAGCCCCCTCCCCCAACGGCAAAACGCACCGTAAGATCTTTTACGTCCAGCAACACTTCCCGTTGAACTTCGTCTTTCATCACACAGCCTCCGCATGCCAGCAGGCCGACATCTGGCCATCATCAAACGCTATTTCAGCAGGGCGCTGATCGAGGCATTTCTGGGTCACCATGTTGCAGCGCGAGGCGAACAAGCACTGGTTTTTGCCAAATTCACGCAACGAGGGCACGATGCCTGGCACTTCGGTCAGAGGCAGCCGCTCTTCAGTGAGAGTTGCCATGATATGCGGCACACAGGAAATCAAACCACGGCTATAGGGGTGGCGCGGGTGCTCGATAATCTGCTCCACTGGTCCCTGTTCTGCATTGCGGCCAGCGTACATCACAATCATCCGCTCGGCCATTTCGGCAACTGCGCCCATATCGTGGGTGATCATAATAATAGCTGTGCCCGTTTGACGTTTCAGGTCGTTAAGCAGATCAAAGATCTGCGCCTGTACGGTCACATCAAGCGCGGTTGTTGGCTCATCCGCGATAAGGATTTTCGGCTCACACGCCAAAGCAATCGCAATCATCACACGCTGACGTTGGCCGCCCGACATCTGGAACGGATAGTCGTTTACGCGCCGCTTTGCGTTAGGAATACGCACCGCGTCCAGCAGTTCGGTTGCTTTGCTCCATGCGGCTGCCTTGCTCAGGTTCTGGTGGGCGCGCAGCACCTCTGCAATCTGTTCGCCCACGGTATAGACGGGGTTCAGCGATGTCATCGGCTCTTGGAAAATCATCGAGATATCATTGCCACGAATTTCGCGCATGCGCTTTTCGCTCGCCGTGCTCAGCTCTTCACCGTTGAAGCTGATCGATCCTGATGCCACCCGCCCGATCTTTTCGGGCAAAAGGCCCATGATCCCGAGGGCCGTCATGGATTTGCCGCAGCCGGATTCACCAACAAAGCTGATGCTTTCGCCTGCGCCCAGCTCGAATGATAGATCATCGATAACGGGAGCAACACCGGCGCGCGTGGTTAATTCAATGCGCAGGTTTTCTACTTTTAAAAGGGGGCCTGTCATCGCTGCCTCAACTTTGGGTTTAGAGCATCATTCAGACCATCGCCGACGAGTGAGATGGCCAACACTGTAATGAAAATAGCCATACCTGGAATGGTCACGGTATAACCTGCATCAAGGATATACTGGCGGTTTGAGCCGATCACCTGACCCCATGAAACAACATTGGGGTCGGTCAGTCCCAGAAAGGACAGCCCCGCCTCGAACAAGATCGCCGAGCCCACCATCAACGCCGCCTGCACGATGATCGGCGGTAGCGCGTTCGGTAGAATGATACGGAACATCAGCTTGGCGTTTTTCGCGCCAGACGCACGCGACGCGGTGACATATTCAAGCTCGCGGATACGCAGAAATTCGGAGCGGGTAATACGTGCTACGGCAGTCCAGCTTACGATACCGATCGCAAGCGTGATCATAGGCAGCGACGCACCAAAGAGTGCAACGATGACCATCGCAAAGAGCAGTGTTGGCAGAACCTGAAAGAACTCGGTGATACGCATGAGCACTTCTTCGACCCAGCCGCGGTAGAAACCTGCAAGGGCGCCAACGGTTACACCGATGAACACGGACATCAACGCTGCCGCAAGACCAATCAGAATCGACACACGCGCACCATGGATGATCGCGGCCAGAAGGTCGCGCCCCAGATAATCCGTGCCGAGGATAAACCCGTCTACACCAGGAGGGGAGAAGGGCGCCCAGACCATATCAAATGGATCGGTCGGATAGATATACGGACCGAAAATGGCCACAAGAATGATAAGGCTAAGGACGACCAACGCGACCATTGCCGCATGATTTCCGCGAAACATTTCCCATGCTTCAGCGGCGGGGTGGCGGGCAACGGGGGCAGCCTCCTCCGGATTGATTTTCAAGTCAGTCATCCTTTGCCCCTCATGCGTGGATCAACCAGCCGGAGGGCCAGATCGGTAAGAATATTGCCCACAATCACAACGAGGGCGGAAAAGAAGAGGATGCCCAGAATGGTTGGTGTGTCGCGTGCGATAATGGATTGGAACGCCAGCGTACCGAGGCCGGGCCAGCTGAACACGGCCTCAACCAGTACAGCGCCCGAGATTACAGCGGAGAACTGTAAACCAGCCAGCGTGATTACAGGCGAGAGCGAGTTTTTCAGCGCGTGCTTATAGACGACCTCACGCTCTGACAGACCTTTCGCCTTTGCTGTGCGCACATAGTCAGAGCCGAGCACCTCCATCATGGTCGCACGCGACAAGCGCGAATAAAGGGCCAAAAAGATGGAGCCGAGTGTGATTACAGGGAGTACCATGTGGCGTGCAACATCCACGAAATGCACCCAAAAGCTGCCATCAATCGTAATGTCGCGCATCCCTGCAACAGGGAAAATCGGCACCTTGAGCGAGAAGGCAATCAGAAGCAGGATGCCTGTCCAGAAGACGGGAGCGGAGTAGCCGAACAAGGCCAGCATGGTCACAAAATGACTTGCGATGCCGTTGGGTTTGCGCGCGGAGATCACGCCCAGAATGACGCCGATAAACAGGGCCAGAATTTGTGCTACGAACACCAAGAGCAAAGTCGCAGGCAGCCGCTCGAGAATAAGCGCCGTCACTGGTTTGTTGTAGAAGAATGAATAGCCGAGATCGAACCGCAGGACATTCCCGATATATGTCCCAAGCTGCACAATGAACGGCCTGTCCAATCCGTAATCTGCACGGATTTGAGTCAACAGCTCTTCGTCGGCACCGCCCATGGACTGGCTGATTGTATCGGCCACATCACCGGGAGCCAGATGCATCATGGAGAAGTTCAGGACCAGAACGGCGATCAGCAAAATGACTGCGTAGAACAAACGCATCAGAATTTTTTGCAAAGAATTCACGGGGTGTATCTTCTCTTGGATAAGAGGGGTGCGCGGCGGAACAAATCCGCCGCGCGCGTAAGTTTCACTATTTCAGGTACAGCTGGTCGATAGGGGTCGATGTGCCCCAGATCCCAATCGGTGGATTACCGATTTTTGCCGTATTGTAGATCGTGTGATACGGCACCGTATTGACGTGATATACAGGTACCTCGTCTGCGATGATCTGCTGGAACTCGGCGTAAAGCGCTGTGCGTTTTGCCGGATCAGCCTCAACCGCTGCCATCGCCATCAACTCGTCTACACGTGCATTGGAATAGCTTTGTGTGTTTGACCAAACACCTTTGAGGATATTTGTGCTGTCGTATGTGCGGTGCACACCGATCACAGGGTCACCCCAGTTGAACACTGTATCCCATGACATGTCAAAGTCGCCCGAGCCCATCTTTTTGGCCCATGTGGGGAAGTCGGCAGAGGCGCGCACTTCAACGTCGATGTCGACCTTTTTCAAAGCTGCCTTTACGTATTCAACCTCGGCTTTCACACCGGGCCAGCCAAAGTCGATGGTCAGCGACATGCGCGAGCCGTCTTTGACAGGGAAGCCTGCCTCGTCCAGAAGGGCCGCGGATTTCTCCAGATCAAGAGCATAGCCCTCTTGTGCCGCATAGAACGGGCTGTCGGGGTGGATGCCAGTGGTACTGTCCGCAGCGGTGCCTTGCATCAGTGCTTTGTGGATAAAGTCCTTGTCCACGGCATAGGCAATCGCCTTGCGCACACGCACGTCAGACAGCGGTCCATCGGCTGTGTTCATGGCAAGCCAGCTGATTGGTCCAATCGCGCCGTAGCCGTTTGGCGTGACTGTAAGGCTGTCAACCTTTTTGAGACGGTTGATAATGCGGGGAAGCGACTCAAACGCGCCCATGTGCAGCTCACCATTTTCATAGGCAATTGCGCGCGCGGCAGGATCAGTGATGATCCGCATAACAACTTTGTCGAGGTAAGGACGGCCCTCGATAAAGAAATCATCAAAACGCTCAAGGATCACATGCTCGCCGTTTTTGAATTCGGTCAGCTTGAACGGACCAGAACCAACGACGTTCTCATTGTTGCGCGGATGCGCTTTGACGTCTGTGATCTCACCGTCGCCGTAAATGTGCTTGGGGATGATCGACATCAACTGACCAGACATGGCCAGCAAAATCGCTGGGTGCGGCTTGGACAGGTTCAAAACTGCCGTGTGTGCATCAGGTGTATCGACGCTTTCAACGGGGGCAAACATAGATTTAAAGGGGTGGTTTGCTTTGATCACGTCAACGGAAAAAGCAATATCTTCAGAAGTGATCGGCGTGCCGTCATGGAATTTTGCGTTCTTCACAAGATTCAAAGTAACGGTCAACCCGTCCTCGGAGACGTCCCATGATTCCGCCAGATATGGCTGCGGCGTCCAGTCATTGTCATAGCGCAAAGGCGACGCGAACAGTTGTGCGCCCGGAAATCCAGTTACGATACCAGACTGGACCGAAGAGTTCAGATTACGCGGGTTTGAACCAAGTACTGTAACCAGCGTACCGCCAGCCTTCGGCTCTTCCGCTTGGCTGAAGCCGGTGAACGATGCGGTCAATGCCGTCGCCATTACCAGACTTTTCATTAGTCTTTTCATAGTTATAACTCCCTTTCAGACATTCATTTTTATTTTTATTATCAAAGCCTAGCCGAAGGCTTTTACAGTACAAAACAGTTTAAATAATGTTCATTGCATCATTTTATAGCTTTAGGGGGTCTTGTATTTCGCGGTTATTTCTTCAAAAACACCTGCGCCCTTTAACTCAATACACTGATTTATAAATGCTTTTACGATTGCAGGCTGGCGCGTGTCAGAGCGGGTGATGATGCCGAAAACAGGAGATTTAACGGGGTTGCGCAGGGGAACAACGCGAAAGGGCGTATTGCCTGTTCCGTAATCAGGCGGGCAAATATTGAGCAGCGAATAGCCATGCCCCCCCAAAACCAATGCACGCACAATCTCGGTTGATCTGGTGGAGTGAACGATATTGGGCTTCAAACCACTCTGCTCGAACATCGCGTTGAAATACTCTTTCGTCCGCGGCAGATCGAGCATAATCATAGGTCTGTCCGCGAGTTCAACCAAGCTGACCGAGGTCTGTTGGGCCAAAGGATCATCAAGCGGGATCAATGCATAGGGCGGTGCAGTGAACAGTGGTGTGAACAGTTGCCGCTCCTCCAGGGTCTCTTCATAGGTAAAGGCAAGATCGGCCTCGCCGCTATTCAGAAACGCCATGATCGTTTCCATATTTCCTTCTAGGAACTTGATCGACGTATTGGGGTAGTGGGATTTGAAATTTTTGAGGATAGGAGGGAGGAAGGAAGGAGCCGCTGTTGCATAGCATGCAATCCTTACCGACCCCGTAGAGTCGCCCCCGATTGCCGAAACTTCGGCCTCGAACTGTCGGCTTTGCGTGATGAAGCTACGGATTAAATTGAGTGTTTCTTGCCCCGCAGGCGTCACGCTGATCCCCTTGGCTGGTGTTCTCACAAAAAGATCAAAGCCGATCTGGTTTTCCAATGCGCCGATTGCTGCGGTAATTGAGGACTGCGAGATGTTCAGCTCAATCGCCGCGTTGGCAATCGAGCCAAGCCGTCCCGTCGCTTCGACATAGCGCAGCTGCTTGAGGGTAAAGTTCACGGATCACTGCTTCCTGCATAAAATAACCAATAAAGAACATTTAAAACTATTTTGCACATCAATAAAAGCGGCATAGCGTGGGGAAACCGTGGAAAGCGGCCAGCCTTAGGAAGGGATGTTCCCATGACCAAAACAACGATTTATTCTGCGCGTAAGATTATCACAATGAATCCAAACCGCCCCGTCGCGAGCCACGTGGCGGTGCAAGGTGACCGTATTCTGGGTGCTGGCGATCTAGCCGAGTTGGCGACATGGGGCGATTACACGCTGGATGAACGCTTTGCCGATAAGGTGCTGATGCCCGGTTTGGTAGAGGGTCATGCCCATGCGATGGAAGGCACGTTGTGGAGTAACGTCTATTGCGGGTACTTTGATCGCGCCGATCCTGATGGCAAAGTATGGGCTGGCTCCACCACAATCGACACGGTTCTCGAGCGATTGAAAGAGGCCGAGGTCAAAATGGAAGACCCCGACGCACCGTTGTCAGGTTGGTCTCTTGATCCGATCTATATGGACAATGTCCGCGTGACGCGCGCTGATCTGGACAAGGTATCCACCAGCCGCCCCATCGGTGTTCTGCACGCTTCGGGCCACGTGATGAACGTGAACACAAAAGCGCTTGAGCTGGGTGGTTATCTGAAAAAAGGCATGAACCACCCGGGCATTCCGCTGGGATCTGACGGGCTGCCAACAGGAGAGCTGTTCAGCCCCGAGGCGATGACACCTGTGGCTGTGCATGTAGGCTTTGACCGCTCCCTTACCGACAGCGACGAAAAGGGGTTGCGCAATTTTGGCAAACTTTGTGTGCGCACAGGTGTGACGACCATCACCGATCTGGCAGCCCGTCTTGGCCCCGACGGCGTTGATGCCATGTTACGCGTTACGGGCGAGCCAAACTACCCTGCCCGTATTGTGCCGTTACAGTTTTTCATGGGTGCCACCGCAAAAGAGACTGTCGAAAAGGTGGTCGGTCTTAAGAAACGCGCAACGGATCGCCTTCGGCTTGGTCGCATCAAAGCTGTGGCCGATGGCTCGATCCAAGGGTTCTCTGCCCGTATGCGTTGGCCTGGATATCACAATGGTGCGCCAAACGGTCTTTGGTACACGGCACCCGAACAGCTGGCCGAGCTTTACCGTCTCGCCTTGGCGGCGGGGGTTCAGGTCCATACCCACACCAATGGCGATGAGGCGACCGAGATGGTCCTCGACACACTCGAACCTGCGCTGATGGAAGTCCCAAGCCGCGATCACCGCTTTACCTTACAGCATTGCCAGCTGGCTGATGCAGCGCAGTTTCGGCGCATGAACAAGCTTGGAATGTGTGTGAATCTGTTCGCCAACCACCACTTCTACTGGGGGGATGAACACTACCGTCTGACAGTTGGTCCTGAGCGTGCTTTGCGCATGAATGCTTGCCGCACGGCTCTCGACACAGGTGTTCCTATGTCGGTCCATTCGGATGCTCCCATCACGCCGCTTGGGCCGTTGTTTACCGCGTGGTGTGCTGTAAACCGCCTGACTGCCTCTGGTCGCACACAAGGGGAGCATGAAAAGATCACCGTATCTGAAGCACTCTATGCGGTTACAATTGGTGCCGCTTATACGTTGCACATGGATGATGAAGTGGGTTCTATCGAGGTTGGCAAGAAGGCTGACTTTGCAGTGCTTGAAGACGACCCAACCGAGATCGGTGGCGAAAACCTCAAGGACGTGCGTGTTTGGGGGACCGTTCAAGGCGGACGCATTTTTGCGGCAGCCGACCTATGACCTCACAGATTCCTGTCACTGTCCTTGGCGGTTACCTCGGCTCTGGCAAAACCACGATGGTGAACCATCTGCTGCGCCACGCAGACGGTGTGCGGCTGGCGGTTCTGGTTAACGAATTTGGTGAGTTGGCCATCGACGAGGATCTGATTGAAGCAGAGGACGATGACATTATTTCCATCGCTGGCGGTTGTGTCTGCTGCTCTTTTGGAAGTGATCTGTCAGGCGCACTCATGGAGATGGCGCAGCTTGATCCACCGCCCGATCATTTGGTGATTGAAAGTTCGGGCGTGGCTATACCGAGCGCGATTGTCGGTTCTGTTTCTCTCTTGGATGGCTTTCGTACAGACGGAATTGTCATCGTGGCAGATGCTGAAACGATAGAAGCAAATGCCCAATCAAAATACATGAGCGACACAGTCTTACGTCAGTTGTCTGACGCAAACATTATTGTTCTGAACAAAACCGATCTAGTCACAGGCAAAGCTCTGGCTGCCACGCTTGATTGGCTAGAAACGCAAAATCCTGATGTAAGTGTCCTTAAGGCTGTGCAAGGTGCCGTACCGATGGCCGCTGTGCTGGACAGGTTTGCGGCACAGCCAGCGACGTCAGGACCGCACCATCACACAGAAAATCTGGAGATGACCGTTCTGACACCCGACAATCCCGTTGATGTTGAAAAGCTCGCACAAGAGTTAGCGAGTGACGCGCGCGGCCTGGTCAGGGCAAAAGGTTTTGCCACTGCTCCTTCTGGTCAAAAAATGCTGATACAGGTTGTGGGAAACCGGTGGGATGTCAGTGATGCCGCTGATCATATGGCTGATGGCATTGTTTGCTTGGGGTACAAAGCAGGTCTTTCCTGAACGCCGCATATTAGTCTTGCAGCATTTGAGAAGCATCCCATCCATGTTCTTCATGCTGCCTCCTAATCAGCAAAAGAATGCAATCGGAACCCCCAGTAAAACCTTGCCAGAACCTTCCACCATATCTCGGGCGCGGCGTGGGTACAGCTCGACAAGACAAGCGCGGATCATGATCCGGTCACGGATGCGATGGGCGCGCTGTTGACCAGTGCGGCCATGACAGGTGCGATGGCGCGGATACTTGATATGGTGTCCGACCACGCCACCACCCGCACCCAGTTCGGCCGCCCCCTAAGCAAGTTCCAAGCCATCCAACACCAGCTGGCCGAAGCCCAAAGCGAGCTGAGCGTGACCGAAGCGGCCCTTGCCAATGCACTGGACGCCCATGATGCTGGCCTTTGCACCACGCTGCTCTGGCGCTCGGCAAAAGCGCAGGCTGGCACCGCCGCCTCTATCGTCGCTGCAACGGCGCATCAGGTCATGGGGGCCGTAGGCTTTACCGTGGATCACGAATTGCATCACTTCACAAAATTCCTGTGGCAAGGCGCGATAGTTGGGGCCGACAGGTGGCATGTGAACGCGCCATCGGCGACACTGCTTGCGCCGCCCCTGACGGGCTTTGGACATATATAACTGAGACAGGTAAGGAACCCGCATGAGCGACGCAGTCTTGATCGAACGCAAAGGACCAATCGCATTGGTCACCCTGAACCGCCCCGACAGCCGCAATGCGCTGTCTGCCGATGTGATCGACGGGCTGTTGAGCTTTCTGGCGGGTGCCAACGCTGATGCCTCGCTGGGGTGCATTATCCTGACTGCGAATGGCAAATCCTTCAGCTCTGGCGGTAATGTCAAGGAAATGCGCGACGGCACGCACCCGATGTTCTCAGGCACCCCTATCGAGATGCAGGAAGGCTACCGCAATACCATCCAACAACTGCCGCGCATGTTCCACCAACTCGACGTGCCCGCCATTGCCGCTGTGAACGGCCATGCGGTTGGCGCGGGTATGGATCTGGCCACCTTCTGCGATATTCGTGTTGCGTCAACTGCGGCGACCTTCTCCGAAAGTTTCCTGCGCGTGGGCCTGATTTCGGGCGACGGCGGCGCGTGGTATCTGCCCCGCGTGGTGGGTAAGGCAAAGGCGATGGAAATGGCGCTCACCTGTTGTGTGTTGAACGCACAACAGGCGCAGGATTGGGGGCTTGTTACCCATGTGGTCGAGCCTGAGGCCCTGCTGGAGAAAGCGTGGGAGCTGGCCGAGCAGATCACTGCATTCCCGCCCAAGAGCATCCGCCTCAACAAGCGGCTCATCCGCCAATCCGCTGAGGTGCCGCTTGAGACAGCCCTTGATCTGGCTGGCAGTTTTCAGGCCATTGTGCAGAACACCAAAGATCAGCAAGAGGCGGTTGCAGCACTTTTGGAGCGCAGACCGCCTGTGTTTAAGGGATCATAAGCGAACCGTGTATGATTGCCTGAATGAATTTTTGGCTGGTGCGCATGTGCACCCGCCCACTAAAGGCAATTCTCGCAAGCGAGACCTAAGCCGGCGTCAGGTTAACTCACCCAGAATTTGATCCATGACCGCGATAATCATCGCAACATCTGCCGCCTCAATGGTGAGAGGGGGCCGTATTTTTAGGATGTTGTCTTTGGGCCCCTCGCTCCCAATCAAAATTCGATGATCACGCATACGGTTTTTAATGTACGAGCAAATCTCGGTGGCCTCGGATCCGTCTGGGTGGATAAGTTCTACTCCTAGAAACAGCCCCATGCCGCGCACATCACCTACGCAGGCATATTTGGTTTCAAGCGTTTTCAACCCCGTCATCAGTTCATTGCCGATCAACCTTGCGTTTTCTTGCAGACCCTCATCGTCAACGATATCCAAAACTTCGCGACCAACACGACACGACAGGGTCGAGCCACCGAAGGTCGAGAAGAACTCGATCCCGTTGTCAAAGCTCTTCGCTATCTCTTTTGTAGTGACCAAAACGCCCAAAGGGTGACCGTTGCCGATGGGTTTACCCAACACAACAATATCAGGCAGAACTTCCTGATACTCGAAGCCAAAATAGTGTTCCCCCAGCCGCCCCAATCCCGTCTGCACTTCGTCTGCAATGCATATGCCACCGGATTTTCGGATTTTCGCATAGACAGCAGCCAAATATCCTTTGGGCGGGATGATCTGTCCTCCGACGGAGGGAAAAGTCTCAGCAATAAATCCTGCGACCCCCTGCCCTTTGGCTTTCAACGCGGCAATGGCAGGGTCAACACAGTCGGCAAATTTCTGAGCGCGATCAGGATCGTCGCGCCTATACGTCCCGCGGTAGTCATCTGCGACTTCAACCAGTTCGACCCAGTCCGCTTGCCCTACCCCGTTAGGCTTGTTGAATTTATAGGCGGAGATGTCGACCGCCCCCGTCGTGTTGCCATGATACCCGTGATCCGGAGTGACAATTCCTTTCGCCCCCGTGTGGGCACGGGCAATGCGCAAGGCCAGCTCATTCGCCTCCGAGCCCGAATTCACAAAGTAACAGACCTGCAAGTGATCCGGCATTTTCGACAGTATCTTTTCAGCAAACCTAGTTTGTGCCGGATGTAAGTAGCGTGTATTGGAATTGATCCGTTTCAGCTGGTCAGCAGCCACAGCCTGAATGCGTGGATGGGCGTGGCCCACATGAGGCACATTGTTGTAGGCGTCCAGATACGGGCGACCCCATTCGTCAAACAGGTGGTGTTTCCAGCCGCGTACCAACATGACGGGGTCATCATAAGTCAGGCTCAGATTGCCGCCAAAATGCGCTTGGCGACCGCGATGCACCATCGCCTTTTCGGTGGGGGTGTAATGCACTTTTCCATCTGGCAGGTTCAGCAGTGCTGCTGGGTTGGGACAAACAGCGCGCCACAGATACATCTCGTCAGGGTCGCCTACACCTGGCCAATCGGCCTCAATGCCTTCGTTGGTCAGGGCCAGTTGGAAATGCACATGTGGCGCCCAACCGCCATTCATAGAGGGATCACCAAGGCGGCAAAATTCCTCGCCCTTCTCGATGGTCTGGCCAACGCGCAGGCGGTCCAAAAACTCGGGGTCCAGATGTCCGTACAGTGTGAAAAATGTATCGCCCTGCGGTGTCTCGTGACGCAGGATGATTACACCGCCATAGTCGAGGTGCCCTGAACGGTACTCGGCGACAAAAACCTCACCCCTCAAAGGCGCAAACATGGGGGCGCCCGCCGTTGTGAATACGTCTACAGCCAAATGCACGGTCCGACGATCACTGGCTTTCCAAGGCCCATTACGAAACGCCGGCTCTGCATAGATCAAGCGCGGCTCATGATAATAGCCCAGCCAGATACGGCCCCCATCTTCATACTCTTCGCCGACGCGGGCGGCCTCGGACAGCGGCATGTGAAACGGGTTCTGTGGCCATGCTGAATTTTCAACCGAGAGTGAGCCCAACGGCGCATCAGCAATATCGCAGCCCATCAGCGGCGCAAAATTTCCGCGTTCTTGCTCCAGCCACTCCCGAACACGGTCCGCGCCGTCAACCACAGGCAAACCGCAAGCGGCCCGCAAACGCGCTGTAAGCAAGCCGCCATGAATACAGATCTCCTCCAGAAACCGCCACGCAGGTGCCTGAGAAATGGTCACATAGGGATCATCAGGGTTATCAGCTGCCATTAAAGTGGAATTCACAACACTCACAGCGAGGCGTGTGCGCAGCAGCGGCCAGATCATATCGACCTCAGCAGCCGTCAGCGGATTGGCGTGATGATATCCAGCCACAAGGGCAGCCAGCGCCGCTTCGGGCTTGGCATGATCCAACACAATATATGCTGCGGCAATCGCCAAATCACAAATGCGCGGTGCCGAACACATATCACCAAGGTCGATGAGACCGGACACATGGCGAGGTGTATTCAACGTACCTGAAACCATGATATTGTAATCATTGGCATCGTTGTGAATAGCCTGATGCGGAAGTGCTGCCAAAGCGGTTTTGAGCCTTGCAAATTGCGCATGAATCTCTTCGAGAACCGCGCGGCGATCAGGCTCTGCAATACACGCGATCTCGTCTTTGATCCAATCGGCACGCATCAAATCCCATTTGAAATCCCGCTTTAGTCCAGCATGGCTAAAGTCAGCCAAGGCCAAAGCCGTACCGCCCAGAACCTGCCCGATTTCATGAATCAAAGCATCGGTTTTCGGGGCTGCGTGGGCGTAACACTGACCAGGCAACTGCCCCAAAAGCCACACCAAACGCGCCTCGCCAGTCTCGTCCTCCAAGGTCAAGAGCGACGCGTCATGCTTTGTCCGAACAACAAGCGGACATGGAAGGTCTGGCTGTTTTGCAGTGATATGCTCGAATGCTTTCACCTGCATATCAACCAGCCACGTCTCGCATCCCGCGCGCATCACCTTCAGCACATAGCCATTTCCATCATGCCCTTTGGCAAGGAAATTCAGGTCATATTCGCCGTCCAGCTGGCTCAACTCTGCAACGATACCCCAATTTTCCTCAAGCGCGGTTTGCCAGTGTTGAATCCCGTCTACTTTTTTCGTCATGATCCACCTGTCCGCTGGTTATTGCGCTTTGTCGTGATGATACCCGAGGACCTACCTGTCAATTAGCCAGCACCTGTATCGGCTGTTCAGGCGGGGCTTTGATGCACTTTGGCCATCAGCCAATTGCAAAATGCGCTCACCTTGGCCTTGCGCAAATGCGCATGGGGGCAAACCAACCAATAAGCAAAATCGCTATGAACAGTCAGATCGAAAGGTCTGACAAGACGCCTCGCCTTCAGGTCTTCGACAACCGCAGAATGGCTAACCAAAGCAACACCTTCACCATTAATAGCCGCTTCAATCGCCATATTTTCAACCGTGAAGCGTGGACCACGCTCAACGGGCAAATCATCAACCCCCGCTGCTTGTGCCCACATCTTCCAATCAGGCGATTGGTTGGTCAATGACCCCCAATCAACGTGCAAAAGCCTATGTTGCTTGAGGTCTTCCAAACAGGTCAGCGCGTCCGGACCCTCCAATAACTTGGGACTACAAACAGGGCCAACCTCTTCGTCAAACACCTTACCGACGTAAAGGCTTGGATAATCACCGATGCCAAGCCGAATGCTGACGTCAATCCCGTCTTGCGTGAAATCACGCATGTCCAACGAAGCGTCCAACCGAACATCAATGTCGGGATATTTATCGGAGAAATCTGTAAGATGATGCACCAGCCATTTGATTGCAAAAGTAGGAACCGTGCTGACGGTAAGTAAACCTGATTTTTCCTCGACCTTAAGGCGGTCAACTGCTTCTGCCAGATTATCAAATCCCTCGGTCATAAGAGGCAGCACAGTCTTTGCCGCGTCGGTCAAGGTGACCGAACGCGTCATGCGATGAAACAACGGCTCACCCAGAAAGGCCTCAAGCTGTTTGATCTGCTGGCTGATCGCAGCAGGCGTGACATGCAACTCATCCGCTGCCTTAGAAAAGCTCAACCATCGGGCGGCGGCTTCAAAAGCTTGCAAGGATTTAAGTGGCGGTAACTTACGCATACTTTGTGTCACCCAAAACATGAATTAGGTTTTCTTATTTATAGGGTAAGAAAACGCAGTTTGTCGAGGCGACCCATTCAGGGCTATCGGGAAGGAGAAAACAGCAACCCTAGATTTCGGAGAGTATCCTCATGAACGGCCAGTTCCCTACTCCTACAGCGTCAGTCGCAATGATCATGTCTGAAACCATCTACAAAGGTATCGTTCATATCGACCACGCCGTTCAATTCTCGCTGGGAATGATCACTGCCAAGAAGTGATCGCTAGCCTCAGGGCCGCGCCCAGATCAAGGGCGCGGTCGAACCAGTCCTGCTTTGTTATCAAAGCCCGGTGCGTAACTGGTATCCGGGGCTGAATAATAGCTTAACTTTGGTCACCGACACTTCACTGTCCCAAGTCAGTCGGTCTATTGCGAACAGTGCACTGTTCTCAGCAACACCCATAATTTCAGCGTCATCAACAGATGCTTGAACCGCAGAAAACGCGATCTCACCGTGTGTGTAAGGCGCGTGTTTCATCAGCCATTCATTTGCACTGACAGATTGGAAAGTCTCGGCTGAAACGGCAGGGACAATCCGCGTATTAATCCACCGATCCTCGATTGCATAAGCCTCATCATCCGCGAGGTGCAGCGCCCGCACATGCAACAGTTTTTCATCCGCCATCGTCTTCATCGCACCGCTGACGCTGAGGGGCGGCACGACGACATCGCGTGCGATCAACTGATAGCCGTATTTGCCTCCATGCTCTTCGACCTCGTGCCGAAGTACCGCAATGTCCAGCGTAGCCTTGGCGACAGGTTGTGCTGCAACACGGGTACCTGCCTTGCGCTTGCGGTCCAACAGACCATTCTCGGCCAAGGACCGCAGCGCACGGTTCACCGTGGAACGGGCGCAGCCGAATTCAACAGCCAGATCAGCCTCATTCGGGATCAGCTCTCCCGGTGACCATTCGCGGGCATGAATCCGGCGCAGGACTTCGTCCTGTACGCTTTGCCAGCTTCTAAAAGTAGGGGCGTTCACAACGCGTCTCTCAATTTATCAATTACTCGCTTATAGGCCGCAACGATAGCGGTTCGATTTTCATGCCTGCCGCCCTTTACCATATGCCGACCCGCAGACCAAACATCTGTTACAAGGCGATCGTCTCCCGCGAAAATCCATGCATCAAGGGCGGTATCCCCCTCCCTGCCCCACATATGCTCAGAGCTTGTGTCAAGCGAGAGCAGGTCAGCCCAGCAACCGACTTCGATGCGGCCGGTTTGACGTCCAGACGCGCGCGCGCCACCTTGCAAAATACCATCGTACATCCGACGACCTGTCGATTTGTCAGGGGATGCAAGCGCCGCACGCGTCCCGTCCCGCAAGCGTTGGGAATAGTCCAGCGTGCGTAACTCTTCACTCAGCGAAATACGAATGTTGCTGTCAGACCCGATGGCAAATTTGCCGTCATTATCCAACCAGCGCACCGCGTCAAAAATCCCGTCTCCAAGACTGCTTTCCGTAATTGGGCAAAGACCTGCAACCGCGCCAGAACGCGCCAAAGCAGCGGTTTCTTCCGGCGTCATTTGGGTACAGTGAATCAAGCACCACCGCGAATCCAGTTCCATGTTTGCGAGCGCCCAAGTCACAGGCCGCGCGCCCCAATGCGCCTCGACCTCAGCGACCTCGGCGCGCTGCTCTGCCAAATGCATGTGGATCGGCCCGCTGGGAAATGCGGTATTATAAGCCTTAAGGTCTTGAATGCCGACGGCACGCAGGGAGTGAGGAGCTACGCCAATCGCGCTATCGGCTGGCGCGTCCTTGAGGCTTGTAGACGCTGCATCGTAAAGCGTTTGGAACTGTTGAAAAGTATTACCAAAGCGAATCTGTCCTGCCGTCAAATCACGTTGGTCACACCCACCGTATTGATAATGAACAGGCAACAGGCACAGGCCCATTCCTGTCTGATCCGCCGCAGCCAGCACACGGTCAGATGTTTCGGCGATGTTTTCATAAGGCACCCCCCCTTGCTGGTGGTGCAGATAATGAAACTCAACTGACGCGCTATAGCCAGCCTCCAGCATTTCCATCTGCACAAAGGCTGTGATCGCCTGAATATGCTCGGGTGTCAGACGGTCAAGAAAGCGGAACATCAGCTGACGCCATGTCCAGAAACTGTCGCTCGGGTCGGGGCCGCGCCGCTCTGTCAGGCCCGCCATCGCACGCTGAAACGCATGGCTATGCACATTTACTGGCGCAGGAAGCAGCGTCGGAACACGGCAGCCATGCGCAGGCGCTTCTGCCTGAACATCGCAAATATATCCCTGTGCATCGACATCAATCCGAACATTTGACGCCCATCCAGATGGCAGCAGCGCAGTCGCAGCCCAAATCGTTTGCATTGTTCACTCCACTTGACAAAATTTTATGTGCATACATAAAAGCATTAAGAGTGAATATAAACAAGTCAGGCAAATCATGCTTCTTACAAATGCGCAGGTCGTTACCCTTGCAGACGACAAGAACTTTGGTTTGATCGCCCAAGGAGCTGTCGCGATAGAGGGCGAGAAGATTGTCTGGGTAGGGTCTGCTGATTGCGTTCCTGATATCTACCTCTCAGGTCCAGTCCATGATTTGAACGACAGGTTGGTAACCCCGGCATTAATAGACTGTCATACGCATGTTGTTTTTGGCGGCAACCGCGCTGCAGAGTTTGAACAGCGTCTTAACGGCGCAAGCTATGAAGAGGTTTCTCGGTCCGGCGGCGGCATCAACTCAACTGTTCGCGCCACACGCGAGGCATCAATCGAAGTGTTGCTTGAAAACACGCTGCCCCGCGTCGATGCAATGATTGCCGAAGGTGTCACGCTTATCGAGATCAAAAGCGGCTATGGTCTGGATCTTGAGACCGAGTTGAAAATGCTACGGGTTGCCCGCCAGATCGGGCAGGTTCGAGATATTGACGTTCACACCAGCTTTCTGGGCGCGCATGCAACACCGCCAGAATTCAGCGGCAGGCCCGACGCCTATATTGATGAGGTCTGTATTCCCACCCTTCGGGCGGCACATGCCGAAGGACTGGTCGATGTTGTCGATGGATTTTGTGAGGGGATTGCGTTTGATACCACGCAGATTTCACGCGTGTTTGATGTCGCGGGTGAACTTGGCCTGCCAGTAAAGCTCCATGCGGAGCAATTATCGAACACAGGTGGCACCCAGTTGGCTGCAAAGTATAATGCACTCAGCGCTGATCATGTTGAATATGCCACCGAGCTGGACGCCCGCGCTCTTGCGAAGTCTGGCACAGTGGCCGTTGTCCTACCGGGTGCCTTCTATACATTGCGCGAAACCCAAGCGCCCCCGATCGAGGCGTTTCGCAAAAACAACGTGCCGATGGCTCTTGCGACCGACTGCAACCCCGGTTCCTCACCTCTATCGTCGCCTTTGCTTGCTATGAACATGGCTTGCACATTGTTCAGAATGACCCCGCTAGAAGCTCTCTTGGGATTCACCGCTCACGCCGCATCAGCATTGGGTTCTTTGGATCGCGGCCGGATTATTCCGAATGCCCGTGCCGATCTGTGCATCTGGGATGTGACACACCCAGCCGAGCTGGCTTACCGCATCGGGTTCAATCCACTTCACAAACGCATCTTCAAGGGGTCGCTATGACAATCACACTCACACCAGGTGCTGCGACGCTGGCTCAGCTACAAGATATCTGGGCGAACAGCTACGCTGTTGTGCTGCATCCCTCTTCTCATGATGGCATCAAAGCCGCCCAAGCGCTTGTGGCAAAGGCTGCTGCTGGCGACACGGCTGTCTACGGCGTCAACACCGGCTTTGGCAAACTTGCCAGCGTCAAGATCGAAGCCAAGGATGTAGCAACGCTTCAGCGCAACCTGATACTGTCGCATTGCTGCGGTGTCGGGGAGCCGTTAGACGCGCCTACCACTCGGTTAATGATGGTTCTCAAACTCTTGTCACTGGGGCGCGGCGCTTCTGGCGTTGCCATGACCACAGTCGAAATACTCCAAGACATGCTCGCAAAGGGCGTAACCCCCGTGATCCCAAGCCAGGGTTCCGTCGGGGCGTCTGGCGATCTGGCCCCGCTCGCGCATATGGCCGCCGCAATGATAGGCGAAGGCGAGGCTACATTTGAGGGCGTTCGCATGCCAGCGGGCGAGGCATTGGGCAAAGCGGGCATTACGCCGATTGTTCTGGGTGCAAAAGAAGGCCTTGCATTGATCAACGGGACACAGTTTTCGACTGCCTGCGCGCTGGTTGGGCTATGGGGTGCTTGGCGCAATGCCGCCACTTGCGTGCTGACTTGTGCGTTATCCACGGATGCAATCATGGGCTCCACAGCCCCATTGCAGGACGCGATCCATACACTGCGTGGTCACGCTGGCCAGATTGCCGTAGCCCGCGCACAACGCGCCCTTATGCAAGGGTCCGAAATCCGCGAAAGCCATGTGGATGGCGACACCCGCGTCCAAGACCCCTACTGCATCCGCTGCCAACCCCAAGTGACAGGTGCCGCGATGGACCTACTGCATTTTGCAGGCCGCACACTTGAGATCGAAGCCAACGCCGTGACCGACAACCCACTCGTTCTGGTCGACGATAATCTGATCGTGTCAGGTGGCAACTTTCACGCCGAGCCTGTGGGCTTTGCCGCCGACCAGATTGCGGTTGCAGTCTCCGAGCTGGGGGCTATTGCGCAGCGCCGCGTGGCGTTGATGGTGGACCCGACGCTCAGCTTCGATCTGCCGCCTTTCCTGACACCTGATCCTGGTCTGAACTCCGGCCTGATGATTGCCGAAGTCACGACCGCAGCGTTGATGAGCGAGAACAAGCATCTCGCCAATCCCTGCACGACCGACAGCACGCCAACATCAGCCAATCAAGAAGACCATGTCAGCATGGCAGCACATGCCGCGCGGCGGCTATTGCGAATGAACGCGAACCTCAATGTGATACTGGGCGTCGAGGCAATGTGCGCAGTTCAAGGCATTGAGTTTCGCAGGCCAATGCAAACCAGTGATGCTTTGAAAACTGCTATGGCCATTCTGCGCGCGAAGGTGCCAACAATTGTTGAGGACCGCTATATGGCACCTTCTATCGAAGCCGCTGCTTCTTTGGTCGAAACAGGTGCGCTCGCCGCCTCCGCCGACCTGCCCGCATTTGTCAAAGGCCATGCAGAATGACGCCGGTCAGCGTAGTACAAGGCACTGGCCCTATCGTGTTTGGGCTCCCTCACACTGGAACCTACGTGCCAGAGGAAATCGCCGACAAGCTAAACGAAAATGGTCGCAAGCTGGCTGATACCGACTGGCACATTGATAAACTCTATAACGGGGTGCTGGCTGAAGCGACCACAGTGACTGCCAATTTTCATCGCTATGTAATCGACGCCAATCGTGACCCGCAGGGCGGCAGCCTGTATCCTGGCCAGAACACCACAACGCTGGTGCCGCTGACGGATTTTGATGGCGTCGATATCTGGGAGACGCCGCCAACCGACGCCGAGATTGAAGACCGTCGGCGCAAATTCCACGCATCCTATCATGCCGCTCTCCGAGACGAGCTGACGCGGGTAAAAGCGATCCACGGCATCGCAATCTTGTATGATTGCCACTCGATCCGAAGCAAAATCCCATATCTGTTCGAAGGCACCCTGCCGGATTTTAATATTGGTACAAACCTTGGTTCAACATGCGACCGTGCCATTGAAACCGCGACCTATGGGCTGTGCCGCGCAGAAGAGAGTTATACCACGGTCCTGAATGGTCGCTTCAAAGGCGGCTGGACCACGCGCCATTATGGCAAGCCCGATACAGGTATCCACGCCATCCAGATGGAACTGGCACAATCCACCTACCTCACGTCCGAAAGCCAGCCTTGGACATACGACGACATAAAAGCCACCCGCTTGCGCCGCCCCTTATCACGACTGCTTGGCAAACTTGCACATATCGCCCTGAATGGAGATCTTACATGACCAACTCCCGCCACAACCTCCGCGACATCTACCCTCCGACAGGGAGTGAGATCACAGCCAAAAGCTGGCTCACCGAGGCGCCGATGCGCATGCTGATGAACAACCTGCACCCCGATGTGGCCGAGAACCCGCATGAACTGGTCGTGTATGGCGGCATCGGCCGTGCAGCACGCACATGGGAAGACTTTGACGCCATTGTTGCCGCGCTCAAGGACCTTGAGGACACGCAAACGCTGCTGGTGCAATCGGGCAAGCCTGTGGGCGTATTCAACACCCACAAAGACGCGCCCCGCGTTTTGATCGCAAACTCGAATCTCGTGCCGCATTGGGCCAATTGGGATCACTTCAACGAGCTCGATAAAAAAGGCCTTGCGATGTACGGCCAGATGACCGCGGGATCGTGGATTTACATTGGCACGCAAGGCATCGTTCAAGGCACTTATGAGACCTTCATGGAAGCAGGCCGCCAGCATTACGAAGGCAACCTCAAGGGCCGCTGGATCCTGACAGGCGGTCTGGGTGGCATGGGCGGCGCGCAGCCGCTTGCGGCGGTAATGGCCGGAGCCTGTTGTTTGGCTGTCGAATGCGACGAAACACGCGCCGATTTCCGGCTGCGCACCCGTTATGTTGACGAGAAAACCCATTCGCTCGACGATGCTTTGGCCATGATAGATAAATGGACGAAAGCGGGTGAAGCAAAATCAGTTGCTCTGATCGGGAATGCGGCGGATGTCTTCCCCGAGTTGGTCAAGCGCGGCGTGAAGCCCGATATGGTCACCGACCAGACGTCTGCACATGATCCCATCCATGGCTATCTGCCCCAAGGTTGGACCGTGGCCGAATGGCGCGCCAAGCAAGAATCAGACCCTAAAGCGGTGGAAAAAGCCGCCCGCGCGTCGATGAAGGTACAAGTCAAAGCAATGGTTGATTTCTGGAACGATGGTGTACCGACCCTCGATTACGGCAACAACATCCGCCAAGTGGCGCAGGAAGAAGGCCTTGAGAACGCCTTTGATTTCCCTGGTTTTGTGCCTGCCTACATTCGTCCGCTGTTTTGCCGTGGCGTTGGCCCGTTCCGCTGGTGTGCTTTGTCCGGCGATCCCGAAGACATCTACAAAACGGATGCGAAGGTCAAAGAACTGATCGACGACCCGCATCTGCACAACTGGCTGGACATGGCGCGTGAGCGGATCGAATTTCAGGGCCTACCCGCCCGCATTTGCTGGGTCGGTCTTGGCCTGCGTGACAAGCTGGGGCTTGCCTTCAACGAAATGGTCCGCACGGGTGAGCTTTCCGCTCCTGTTGTGATCGGGCGTGACCATCTCGACAGCGGCTCCGTGGCCTCCCCCAACCGCGAGACCGAAAGCATGAAAGACGGCTCTGACGCTGTGTCCGACTGGCCATTGCTAAACGCCATGCTGAACGTGGCTGGTGGTGCAACTTGGGTGTCGCTGCACCACGGCGGCGGCGTCGGCATGGGATTTTCCCAGCATTCGGGCATGGTCATTTGTTGCGATGGAACTGAGGATGCAGATCGACGGATCAAGAATGTCCTGTGGAATGATCCCGCAACTGGTGTCATGCGGCACGCAGATGCAGGATATGAGGAAGCCCTGGACTGCGCGCGCGAAAAAGGCTTGAATTTGCCTGGCATCTTGGGCCGCTAGACCAAAGGAAGACGCATATGTTTTTGAAGAACGCTTGGTATGTGGCCGCATGGGACCACGAGATTACCCGTGACCTGCAACAGATTATTGTTTTGGGAGAAAAGGTCTGTGTCTATCGCACAGAAAGCGGCGATCTGGTGGCACTGGAGGATGCGTGCCCGCATCGCAAGCTGCCCTTGTCCAAGGGCCGCATTAAAGGCGACACTGTCGAATGTGGCTATCATGGTCTGACATTCAACTGTGTCGGCCAGTGTGTCTGGGCCCCTGGTTCGGGCGGCATCCCATCCAATGCCAAAGTTCACGCCTATCCGTTGCACGAAAAATACGGGTTGGTCTGGATCTGGATGGGCAATCCTGCGCTGGCTGACCCCTCTGACATCTTCGAGATCGAGAATTACGATAACCCTGCATGGGGTATCAACCGCGGTGCCGCAATGGAGCTGGACTGCAACTATTTGCTCATGTGCGACAATCTGCTGGACCCGACCCATGTCGCATGGGTGCATCAAAGCAGCTTTGCCGCTGCCGCCACCAAAGACACACCACTACGGATCAAAAAGACCGATGATGGTGTGATTGTGCACCGCTGGATGATGGATCACGAACCTGCCCCGTTCTACAAAAAGGTCGTCGAATTCGAAGGTAATTGCGACCGCCTGCAACACTACGAAGTCCGCTTTCCATCCCATGCATTGATTAAAGCCGTGTTTACACCTGCTGGCACGGGCGGGCCTGATGGACCACTTCACGAGAAGACATTCATCATGGACAGCTATAACTTTATGACGCCCACGAACGAAGGGCAAACCCGCTATTACTGGTTCCAGTTGCGCAATATCCGTCCCAATGATGAGGCCATGTCCCAAATGATGTCAGAAGACGTTCAGCATGCCTTTGAAGAGGACCGTGATGTTCTGAACGAGGTGCAGAAGGGCATGGCAAACAAGTCTTCTCCCCATATTGATCTGCCGATTGATGGAGGCCAACTTCGGTTCCGCCGGCAGCTCCAAGCGATGATCAACGAAGAACAACAGGTCGATCAACAGATGGCCGAATAGGCTAGATCAACCAAGACAATCCACGCAAAAGGCTTTTAAAATGACACACCCTCTCCTGACCCAAGATCACATCGATGCCTACACCCGCGATGGCGTTGTTTTGATAAAAGGTCTGTTCAAAGATCAGGTCGAGCTGCTGCGCGCAGGCGTGGAGCGCAACATGGCCGAGCCAGGCCCTTATGCGGCTGAAAACCTCAAAGAAGGCGAAGGCGGGCGATTTTTCGATGACTACTGCAACTGGACGCGCATTCCCGAATTTGAGGCGGCAATCAAAGCCTCACCTGCCGCGGCGGTTGCCGCAGACCTGATGCAATCCAATACCGTGCAGATGTTCCACGATCATGTGCTCGTCAAAGAGCCAGGAACATCCAAGCCGACTCCGTGGCATCAAGACAGCCCATATTACTTCGTTGAAGGAGAGCAGACAGTCAGCTTTTGGTCTCCACTTGACCCCGTGCGCAATGCGTCGTTGCGTTGTGTCGCAGGATCACACCGCTGGGAAAAGCCTGTTTTGCCAACGCGTTGGTTGGCCGAGACCAGCTTTTATCCAAACGATGACGACTATATGCAGGTTCCCGACCCTGACGCGATGGAGATGGACATCCGCGAATACGAGATGGAACCGGGCGATGCGGTGGCTTTCAACTACAAAACACTGCACGGCGCACGCGGGAATGAAGCCGGCACGCGGCGCCGTGCTTTTTCGCTGCGGCTTTTGGGTGATGATGCCCGCTATGTCGAACGCCCTGGCCCCACTTCGCCGCCCTTCCCAGGCCACGACATGACCGCTGGCCAGCGCTTGCGCACAGATTGGTTCCCGATGTTGTTGGATAGCACAGGCTAAGGGGTGAAACTTGAATACCGCCGCCGGTAAATCATCTGCAAGGCCTGACCTCGTACCTGCGGGTGCATTTAGTTATCCCGTCAAGAATTCTAAAGAAACCAGATGGTTTGGCTTTTTACTACTGCCACAGTTCACCTTACTTGCCTTTAGTGCCGCTCTTGATCCACTGCGCATTGCGAACCAGTTAGCCCAAAAGCCACTCTATGGCTGGTTGGTCTATTCAGATGACGGAGCACCGGTATCATCGTCTTCGGGCGTCGATGTCGGAGTACATGCGGGCCTTGGTGATCTGAACTCGGACACATATCTTTTTGTATGTTCGGGTAACAACGGCACGAACGCAGCATCCGATACAGTTCTCGGCAATGTGCGCCACCACGCGCGATTTGGTGGCAGATTTGGTGGCATCTGTACGGGTGCTGCGACGCTTGCCCGTGCGGGGCTTTTGACTGGTAAAAAGTTTACCCTGCATTGGGAAAACCAGCCTGGCTTCAACGAAGCCTTTCCTGATCTGGCCCCGACCCCGCAGCGATTTGAACGGGACGGTGACCTTTTGACCTGTGGAGGTGGCGCTGCAGCTACCGAAATGATGATCTCGCTGATTGCTGCGGACTACGGCGAAGACTTTGCGATCGCTGTCTCGGATATGTGTCTGAATGGGCCTGACATCACGGTGCGCAGTGAACAGAGGTCATCCATTGCAAAGGCTATCAGCTCTCGAAACCCGCGCGTTCTAGCTGTGTTGCGTGCGATGTATGACAACATCGAGACGCCTCTCACTCTTAATGAACTGGCCGAACACGCGGGAATTTCGCGCCGCCAGATAGAGCGTCAGTTCAAACACCTACTGAATGAGGCCCCTGCGCAAACCTATCGCAACATCCGGTTGGATCGGGCAAGAACGCTGCTTATGGAGACGAACATGAGTGTGATGGAAGTTTCCATGGCCGCGGGTTTCAACTCTGACAACGTGTTTTCACGCCATTTCAAAACACGCTACGGCGAATCCCCCTACGGTCACCGCAACAGGATCAAGGTTAAACCTACGTGAAGCCCCACCTAAATCGCAGATTGCGCCAGCCAAGCTGCTTGGGTTTGCTGAAGGTAGTTCGTAAGTAGCAAAGAGCACAGGCAGACCGCAGTCTTGATTGGCTTGCCGGAGGATCCCATCAGGGATGTAATTGACCGTAGCAATACCCATGCCACCATCCCCTAAACAAACGGCCTGCCACACCAATATGGCAACACCATCCACGCAATATTCCAAGGGCTATGGCGTGCTCGCTGACGTCGAACCCCCCTTGCAACGGTTTTCACCTTTGCAAGGGAGACACTATCAAGCGGCCTGACGATCAGTGCTACGCGTCATAGCCGCATAACCACCGAAGCCATACATGGACCGCCATTCACCAAACGGCGATCAAGTGTATGACTTAACCAACGACGTTGAAATCGGGGCCGTATGGATAGCCCGTAATGTTCTCGTTGCCGTCATCGTTGATGATCAGGATATCATGCTCACGGTAACCGCCTGCACCTGGCTCACCATCCGCAATCGTCAGCATCGGTTCCATCGAGATCACCATTCCGGGTTCAAGCACCGTGTCGATATCCTCCCGCAGTTCCAACCCTGCC
Source organism: uncultured Sulfitobacter sp. (assembly GCF_947502895.1). GTDB lineage: Bacteria > Pseudomonadota > Alphaproteobacteria > Rhodobacterales > Rhodobacteraceae > Sulfitobacter. The sequence goes on along the minus strand of NZ_CANNBM010000005.1, from coordinate 78,543 downwards.
TCGCGGCCATAATAGTGCGACAGCACCCCGAAGGAGTGGCCATATCCAAAGGTCCGGTATTGCAGCAGATCGCGCTCTGCGAAGAAATCGTTGATCTTATGTGTGATCTCTGAGCACTTGGCACCGGGCACAAGCAAGCTCATGCCGTATTCATGGGCCGCCACATTGGCCTCCCAGATTTTGCGGCTTGCATCATCCACTTCACCCACGAACATGGTCCGCTCCAGTGCCGTGTAGTAGCCCGAGATCATCGGAAAAGTGTTAAGGCTGAGGATATCACCGCGCTCGAGTTTGCGGGTTGTCACCGGGTTATGCGCGCCATCAGTGTTGATGCCGGACTGGAACCAAACCCAGCTGTCGCGTATTTCGGAGTCAGGAAAGCGTTTTGCGATTTCCTGCTCCATCGCGTCACGGCCCGCCATGGCAACATCGATCTCGCGCGCGCCGATTTTGACGGCTTCCTTGATCGCATAGCCGCCGACATCAGCCACATTTGCGCCCGCTCGGATAAGGTCCAGTTCAGCGGCTGATTTGTGCATGCGCTGAAGCATCGTTGCGGGAGCCACATCGCGGGCAGATTTTGGCGATAGGAACTCTTCCAAAAGCGCTTTTTGCACAACGCTGATGTGATCGCCCTCAAAACCGATCGTTTTGCCGGTGCCTGTTACAGATTCAATCGTGCGCCAATAGTTGTTACGCTGCCAGTCTGTATAGGTGATGTTATCACCATGGCTGCGGCGCCAAGGCTGTGCTGCATCGATGCCCGCACTGATCGTGACGCTCTCGCTTGGAGTAACAACGAGGGCGTAGGGCCGCCCGAATGCACAATACAAGAAACCGGAATAATACGCGACATTGTGCATTGAGGTGAACACACAAGCATCAACGCCGACCGCCGCCATATCAGCGCGCAGCTTTGTCAGACGCGCATCATATTCAGAGGATGCGAAAGGGAGGATACGATCCCCTTGGTGAAAGCGATAATTCTGTGGACGGTCCATCATAGGCTCCTTCAAAAGCGCGAGCCGAAGGCCTGCGTGAAGGACAAGAAGCCTCCCTCGCCGGACAAACGGCAAAGCAAGATCCCGGCGTTCAGGAAGATGAAATAGGTCTCGCAAAAAATGCTGGCGACGCCATCGCCGACCTAATGTGCGTAATCTAGCAACTTCGGATTTCTGGCAAGCATTTTTTAATGCCAACACGGAAGGATCAGCAATATTCCGTTAGCCGTAACTCCCGCGCCCGATCAGTTCTACTCGGACGGGATTTGTGAAATCTTGGTCTGGATTGGACGTCTACATTGGTGATGAGGATATCGCAGCATTTCAAAAAATGCGCGATGGGTTGGAGCTGGGTCGGGCTATTGGTCGCAAATCCAATTCCTGTTCGTGACGAAATTCCTGCCGACATCATGAATGACGATATCTCGACAGCGCAGGCGGCGATGACAGCACAAGAATTGAGCGAGAAACAGGTCACGCCCTCCTTGCTGCTATGCGTTTTGAACAGTCCAATTGTGAAAGCCTGAGAGCAAACATTTCGCTGGCCAAAAACAATGCACGCCTTGCCGCAGATATCGCAGTTGCGGTCCATAGATAAGTCAAAGACGACTATCGTGCTACCGATTGGCAAAAGGGCCCGACAAGAGGACCAGTTCGCCCGACAAACTGCGCCTTTCAATCTCGTCGGCATACTGTTCGACGCGCATGATCAATTCGTCCCGAGACGAACGAATAACCTGCCCGTTCAAAACAGCCCTTGGACCCGAATGAACTTTCATGCGGCCAACTGCACCATCTTCTGCCAATGCCAACGAACAAAGAGGCGAGAACTTGAAAACATCCCGTGTATCAGTGGCCACGGCGTAAGCCGCTTTGGGCCATAGGTTTATGTCAGGTGCAAGATCGCACGTCATTTCGCTCGGGGCCAAAGCCTCTGCATTTGTATGCCCTATTTCATCACCAACCGCCGCATGACCCGACTGTGAAACCCGCGCGTAGACGCCCAAAAACCCATGACCGTAGTCATTCACAAGGTCATTTTGCAGCTCTGAATCTCGGTCTCCAGTAGTTGGATCGACGGAAATCGCGGGGCAGCGACGTGCGGGTCTCAGGATAGATATCTTGGCGTCACCAACCAAAAATTCGGCACCATAGAGACCAAACTCTGCCCACGGTGGAAGACCCTCAATAAGCAAATTCGCCCGAAAGCGCCTTGGATCAATCTCGACGCCCCAGTGGCTTTCCAGTTCATGAACAGTTGCGAGGTTTACAATCAGCAGTTCTGAGTCAGGAAAGTCCCAATGTCCTGACGGCCCTTCATCTGGATTTCGGTCAATCAGACAGGGTGTTTTACCATCGTTCTCAATGCAGCTAAAGAACGGCCCAAGCTGGGTATTTACACGCTTCAAACTATCCGCGTCATCCGCATTAAACCGTAAAACCTGCCCGGAAGGTGATGTAATTTCCCACGCGATCTGATCACTGCGTTGTGAGAATTTTAGCAGGTTATCCTTGCGGGAATTAATCAAATAGCTGCGCGAGGTGTACCACGTTCCATCATCTTTCGAAGCATCGATGCCAAACGCAAAACGGCGATCACCGCGCACACCGCGCCCGCATTCCAACGTGACACTGTATAGCTCTTCACCGTTCAACCCTTTGATCGGATATCGGGCAATTCCCGCCAAATGCATGTCTTGCAACCTCCCTACCCTACCATAAAGGCTCTAGGCTTTCGCCGCATCCTTCATCGCATCCTCACCCTTTTTCCAAAGATTACCCTGCCACAATTCCTCTAGTCCGGTTTCACCGCTGGCCCCCTTGGTAGTGAGGTACTCATAATAAGATGTCGGTGCACGGCCCGTCAGATTGTAAAAATCAGGGCTACACCGAGTGTAAAAGCCGTTGGTCAAATATTCAAAAAATTCAGCACGGGTCGCACCGAAGTCTGCCTCAAAATCGACCATGGATTGGGCGCGGTACTCAATAGTTTTGCCCATCGCACGACCAAGATCTTCTGCGATTTCAGACATTGATTGCGGGACAGGTCCGGTGAGGTCATAGAACTTGTTGGCGTGTCGTTCTGGCCCTTCAATCAGAACAACTGCGGCAGCTTCTGCAATATCGCGCGTCGCAACGAAAGAGTTTCGGACATAGCCCAGCGGGTTTGAAAACCAGCCCTCACGATCAATCGTCTCGCAATCCGTCTTCAGCAAGTGGTTCATAAAGAAGTTGTTCCGCAATGCTGTGACGTTCAAACCCTCGTCAATCAGCGCCTTCTCGCCCCACCAGTAGTGTTGCAACATCAGCGGAATCCCCGCGCCAGCGCGAGAGGCATGTTGATCAGCAATATAAGCCGCGGTGTTTGTGTCGGCCCCCATGCAGCTTACCCGTACAACGTGCTTGATCTGATCAGAGCGGTGCCCCAACTCCTTGCAGAAGGCAAGATGGCCCTTGAGCATAGGATCAAGAGAGGCGGAGTAGACAGCGCTGACACTATCAAGCGCTTGATCCCATGTGGCAGGATCGGACAGATCAAATTTGACAACCTCATGCGCGCCAAGGGAAAGCAGGCTCTGCGCTTTATCGTCACTGAAATAGCAGGCGCGCACGTTAAACTTCCCAACAGCACCGAGACGCGCCACAAGCTCTTTGCCAATGCGGCCTGTTGCGGACGTGATGAGGACAGTCTGTTTGGTCATTTGGTCACTTTCTGATCTTGAGATAACGCTATTGGAATTTAGCGCCTCATATTTGCAACCGCATCATCCAGAGTTTTGAACACCCTTACCAGAGCATTGTGTGCCGCCATCAGTTGTTTGGCGTTTTTCGGGTCTGTCAGCCGATCTCGCCTCTACTTTCAAAAGCAGGCCCGTTTCGGGATGCGAACTGGAAAAAGCGAACTGGTACAATCGCCAACGCTGACCAGATAAGATCGCCAGCTGTTGCAAAACGCGCTGAACATTTTCATTGCTTTTTGCAACACGGGCAACTGGCGATCTTCAACTCTCACACCATACAATATGCTTGGAATACTAGATTTTCACCCAACCCTCTGGTGGCTCTTTACCAGGGTGAAGAGCCTTACAATTGGGGCAGGTTCTGTCCTCTTCCGAGGCGTAAAACTTGTTATAGACGGGTGGTAAATCCTTCACGATCGAAGTCAGCTGCATTTCTGCGCGATGCACAAGCGTGCCGCATTCAAAACAGTACCACTCGATTGCGTCCAGTTCTCCAGTTTGGCGTTTGGGTTCGACAACAAGGCCGATGGACCCTTCCTCGGGACGCTGGGGGGAGTGACGGACATGCGGCGGCAGCAAAAAGATCTCGCCTTCACGGATAGGCACATCATAAAACTCTTCGCCGTCATAAATCTTGAGAACCATGTTACCTTCCAGCTGATAGAAGAACTCCTCAACCGGATCATCATGATAGTCCGTGCGCTTGTTCGGGCCACCAACGACTGTCACCATAAGATCAGCATCTTCCCAGATCTGCTGATTTCCAACAGGCGGTTTCAAAAGGTGGCGATGTTCATCAATCCATGCTTGAAAATTGAAGGCTTTTAGTCTGGACATGGTTTTCTCCCGTTACCGTAACTTATTCCGGCTCTGCAATTACAGCTTTAGCCCGCAGCCTTCAAAGGCGGCACGCACAGCATCTTTCTCCGCATCGGTCAATTCCAGCATAGGCTGACGCACACGGCCACCGGTCTGACCCAACAGCTCTTGCCAGTATTTCCCAAAGGCGGTGGGCTTGTCGCTCGGCTTTGACGCCTTCATAGCTTTTCTCACAGGTTCAAGGCTATCGCGCACCTTGCGGGCCTCTTCGAACTTTCCTGCAAAAGCAAGCTGGGTGTATTCGTGCATCCGCAAATCATTCGCTGTCTGCAATTGATAAGGTGGCGACGAGCAGAGGTACAACCGCCACCCGAGCTCTTCGATATTATCAAGCCAATCATCCTCGAGCGACGTTGAGACCTGAATTATATCACCAATCATGTGATGCAGCTTCACATACATCTCGCGCGGTACCGAGTATTTGATCGCTACGATGTTGGGCAATTCCGCAATGCGCGCACATTCCTCGGGCTGCATCAGATAGCCACTGTCAAGGTGGCTCCACATGGCAATCCCGATGTCGAGCTGGTCGCAGAATGTTTTATAGTATTGATACAGCACCTCGCCGCGGTCATGCACAAAACTAAGGACTGGCGCATGAACCACAATGAAATCCGCGCCTGCGTTTTGTGCGAAATGGGCAAGTTCCAGCGCCGTGTCCATGTTTTGGTCAGAAACCGAAACGATCACGCCAGCCTTGCCTGCACATTCGTCCACCGCAATTTCGATATTGCGCTTACGCTCGGCAACGCTCATCGAGAAAAATTCGCCCTGCTTACCAGCCACGAACAATCCCTGAATCTTCAGATCGTCGATCCAGTGACGGATGTTTGCGCGCAACCCAGCCTCATTCAACGTCAGGTCGTCATTAAACGGATTAAGAGCTGCGGCCCAAATCCCGCTCATGTGCTCGCGCGCATAGGCTTTCGCGTCATGTTTTGTGTATTTCATGTGGCAGACCTGTTCTGAGAAACCAAGTTTTGTTCAGTTCAGAGGGCCGCATTCGAGCCAGTTTGCCAAGGTAAAATGCCAAAATCAGGTATCACAAATATCTATATCCGTACTTAGTCAATTTCGTTTAGACGTAGTACAACAAGAGGATATTGGCATGAAAATTGGTTTGATCGGGAATGGCGCAATCGCTAGCTATGTGCAGACTGCACTGGCGCAAAGACCACACAGCATTGCAGCGGTTCTAGTACGGCAGACACGCGTTGCGGATAATCCCGGAACTTATGTAGATTCGGTTCAGGGCTTTCCCGATGATCTGGACCTTGTGATTGATTGCGCAGGCCACGCTGCCCTCGCAGAACATGGCCCAGCGATATTGCAGCGGGGCATCGATCTGGTGACTGTCTCGCTTGGTGCGCTTGCAGACCAAAATGTTCTTCAAAGCCTAGAGGCGGCAGCGCACGCGGGGAATGCAAAACTCCACCTTGCAAGCGGTGCAATCGGGGCGCTGGATTGCCTTCAGGCCGCACGCGTTGGCCAGTTGGAGCAAGTCACATATGTTGGCCGCAAACCACCCGCCGGATGGCTTGGCTCACCTGCCGAAAAAGTAATAAACCTTGAGGCCCTCAGGACAGGCGCCCAGACACATTTTGAAGGGACCGCACGCGAAGCCGCCCTCGCCTATCCCAAGAATGCCAATGTTGCCGCAGCAGTGGCGCTAGCCGGTGTCGGTTTCGACAAGACGAGCGTGCGCTTGATCGCGGACGCGGATGTCAGCGCCAATATCCACGAAATTCAGGCAAGCGGCGACTTTGGTAGCTTCACTTTCCAGATCAACGGAAAGTCCCTACCCGACAATCCGCGCAGCTCGGCTCTTGCCGCAATGAGTGTGATCAGCAGACTGGATAGCCTCAGCGGAGTGATCTCACTATGATCGCGAAACATTCACGGATTGTGGATCGCGCTTTGACACGGCTCAAATTGCGACAACTGCGTTTGCTGGTTGCTGTGGGTAGCCACGGCAGTATCCAGAACGCCGCGCGGGAACTAGGCATCTCCCAACCTGCGGCCACCAAGATGATTCAGGACCTCGAGATTGATTTCGAGGTGACTTTGTTTACACGCACCAACCGTGGTGTTGTCCCTACTGTCTTTGGCGACACACTGATCCGGCATGGCAAGCTTATTTTTGCGCAGGTGTCCAATGCCGCACAGGAGTTGGATGATCTGAACGAAGGCAATAGCGGGCGCGTGGTCGTGGGTACGCTGCTTGCAGCCTCCACAAAACTACTGCCAGCAGCGATTGCGACGGTACTGCAGAACCGTGCGAAAATCGCAATAAAGATAAACGAAGGCACTAACGAAGTTCTGATGCCTGCGCTGCTGTCGGGTGAAATCGACCTTGTTGTTGGGCGCTTGCCCTCGCACCGGCATCGCGACAAGTTGAAACAGGAAAAACTGTTTGATGATCGGGTCACAGCAGTTGTTGGCAATGACCATCCGCTGGCGAAAATCAAATCGCTACCCTTCGACCAGATCAAACCTTTCGGCTGGATATTACCGCCGCCAGAAACAACCCTGCGCCGCCAGATTGACCAGTTCTTCATTGGCCAGAACCAGTACGCGCCTCCCTTCGCAATCGAATCCGTATCTTATCTAGCCAATAGAGCATTGCTGCAGTCTCGGGATTGGATCGGGTTAATGCCTTCCGAAGTCGTGCAGCAAGACGTCGAGAACGGCTATCTCACTGCGCTCGATTGGGACGTGCCATTCGGTCAAAGCCCGATTGGCCTGACATACCGCAGCGACAACAGCCTGTCCCCTGCTGGGCACGCCTTCAAAGACGCGCTGCATCTGGCAGCAAAAGAGAGGTGATCCCTGATATTCTTGAAACTGATATCAGTATCCGCTCAATTCACTTGAATAGGCATCCAACATTGACTGATTTGGATGGGAGAAATTAAGGAGTGCGAGATCAATGTATCCTGAGCTGAAGTTGTTTATTGCAGGCGGCTGGCGCACAACACGTCGCGATATGGCCGTTGTAAACCCCGCGACCGAGCAAGAGCTTGGGCGTTTGCCTTGTGCCGATATAAGCGATCTTGATGACGCATTGAAAGCCGCTGAAGAGGGCTTTCGCATCTGGTCTGCGACCTCGCCACGCGAGCGCGGTGATACGATCCTGCGCGCCGCAGCCCTTATGCGCGAGCGGCAGGAAGATATCGCGGAGTCGATCACGCTGGAGCACGGCAAGCCAATTGCACAAGCCCGGATGGAAGTGATCCGTGGCGCCGAGTTCTTTGAATGGGACGCAGGCGAAGCAATGCGGACCTATGGCCGCGTGATCCCCGCCGCAAAAGGCCACAAGTTCTCTGTCCATCATCAACCCATCGGCGTTGTTGCCGCATTTTCTCCTTGGAATTTCCCGATGAGCCAACCTGCGCGCAAGATTGCAGGCGCTTTGGCTTCCGGCTGCTCGATCATCCTCAAGGCTGCGGAAGAAACCCCAGCAGGAGCCATCCACATCGCCCGTGCGTTTGAAGATGCAGGCTTGCCTGCTGGCGTGCTTAACCTCGTGTTCGGCGACCCTGCTGAGATCTCCAGCCACCTGATCAAGCAAGACGCCGTGCGACTGGTCGCCTTCACTGGCTCGACCCCCGTAGGCCGTCATCTGACCACGCTGGCTTCCGAAAATATGACCTCTGTCTTGATGGAGCTGGGCGGCCATGCGCCAGTCATCGTCTGTGAAGATACCGATGTGCAGGCCGCTGCCGTTTCCGGGGCCGTCCGCAAAATGCGAAACGCGGGACAGGTCTGCACCTCGCCCACACGGTTTTTTGTGAACGAGGCAATCTTTGAGGAGTTTGTTGAAGCATTTGTTGCCCGCGCCAAACAAACCGTTGTCGGCAATGGCATGGATGCGGGCGTGGAGATGGGACCGCTGGCCAATGACCGCCGCGTCCCTGCCCTAGCCGCTCTTGTGGAAGATGCCCGCGCCAAAGGGGCCACTGTCGCCACAGGTGGCGCACGTCACGGCGACACCGGCTATTTTTTCGAACCGACCGTGCTGGTCAATGTGCCTGATGATGCAGACATCATGCAGGTAGAACCCTTCGGTCCAATTGCAGTAATCAACCCTGTGTCCTCGCTCGATGATGCCATCGCGCGGGCAAACTCAGTCCCTTACGGTTTGGCAGGCTATGCCTTTACCAACCGCGCCGATTATATTGACCGCATGATCGATGAGGTCGAAGTTGGTAATTTTTCAGTCAATACGCTAGAAGCCTCCATGCCCGAAACACCATTTGGCGGTGTTAAATCCAGCGGCTATGGCCGCGAGGGTGGCTCTGAGGGGTTGGACAACTACATGACCATCAAGAATGTGTGGCATTCGGCAAAGATCGTATAAGCCTGCCTAAAATTGAACCTGCATCAGGAATGAAAACAGTGAACGCACCATCAGACAAAATCACCCGCGCCGATACCGAGAAGATGGACGGGAATGATCCCATCGCCCATCTGCGGGACCGCTTTATCCTTCCCGAGGGTGATATCTATCTCGACGGGAACTCTCTTGGCGCGCTCCCGCACGGCGTGATGGAGCGGCTGGAGGTGGCCGTCAAAGAGGAATGGGCCCATGGCCTCATCCGCAGCTGGAATGATGCCGATTGGTATCCTGCCCCCCAACGTGCTGGCGCTGCGATTTCGCGGCTGATCGGTGCTGACAAGGACGAGGTGATCGTCTGCGATTCCATTTCCGTGAATCTCTATAAGCTGCTGGTTGGCGCGCTGCGCATGCGCCCCGATCGCAAGATCATCGTCTCGGAAATCGGCAACTTCCCAACAGATGTCTACATCAACGCCGAAGTCGCCAAGATGATGGGTTGTGAGCTGCGCTGCGTGATGCCCGAAGAGGTCGAGCAGGCGATTGACGAGGCAGGCGATAACCTCGCCCTCGTACAGCTGACCCACATCCATTATAAGTCAGGCCGCGTCTATGACATGGCAGGCATCACCAAACGGACACAGGATCTGGGCGCCTTGGTGATCTGGGATCTGGCCCATTCCGCAGGCACATACCCTGTCCAGCTCAACGGCTGTAACGCGGATTTCGCGGTGGGCTGTGGGTATAAATATCTCAATGGTGGTCCGGGCGCACCCGCGTTCGTCTTTGTGGCACGCCGCCATTTCGAGACCATGAACCAGCCGCTTGTTGGTTGGCATGGCCATGCCGAACCTTTCGCATTTACGCAAGAATACAAACCCCACCCCACAATCGACCAGATGCTCACAGGCACGGCGTCCCAGCTTGCAACACTGGCCCTAGAGGCGGCTTTGGAGGTGTTCAAAGACGTTGATATGAATGTCCTGCGCCAAAAAAATATGGCTTTGGGTGATCTCTTCATCTCGCTGGTCGAGCAAGAGCTTGGCGATATGGGTTTCACCCTTGCCAGCCCAAGGGAGGCAGAGCGCCGCGGTTCGCAAGTATCCATGACCCATGAAGAAGGCTATGCAATCATGCAGGCTGTCATCGCGCGCGGCGTTGTCGGCGATTTCCGCGCACCGGACATTCTGCGCTTTGGATTTGCGGCGCCCTATGTGCGCTACGTCGATATCTGGGACTCTGTCGCTCATATCCGCGAAGTGATGGAATCTGGCGAGTGGGACCAACAGAAGTTCAAAGAAAAACGTGCCGTAACCTAATTCGGCAGATGGCTCCCGATGCGTTTGATGCACATCGGGAGCTATCGATTTATTTAGGTTCTGTATTATTTTTTGCCTTCCAAGCGGCAAGCTCGTCTTCGTCCCAGAACCCAAGATACACACCCTCGACAGCATCATCATGACACATATCGTTATCGATTTTTTCGTCTGATAGCGTGACGCGGTTGTGCTGTCTGCGCGCCCAGTCAAACATAGCCGCAGACAGGCGTGCAATCTGGGGGGCATAAGCCTCGTCCGCGCCGAGGTCGATAAATTCGTCAGAATCAGTTTCCAAATCAAAGAGCATCGGGCGATGCCCTTCGACCCAGACCATCTTCCAACGTCCGTCAAACACCATTGTCAGAAGACACGATTTTGCATTCGGACTGAGATGGCGCAGATGAATGCGCGTGGAATAATCATACTCTGAGATGGCATATTCACGCGGGGTCGTAGCGCCACCGTGGAGCGCAGGCAGCAGTGAGTGCCCCTCCAGGATATGATCGCGCGCTTTGCCGCCAAAATACTCGACAAATGTCGGGGCCAGATCGATCGCTTCGGTCAGATCGCTTACGACCTGCCCCCGCGTGGTGTCGGCCTGTTCGCTGGGGTCCACGATAATCATCGGGATGCGGGCAGACTGATCGTGGAACAGATCCTTCTCCCCCATCCAGTGATCACCGAGGTAATCGCCATGATCAGACGTAAAGACGATCAGCGTCTCGTCCAACTGACCACTATCTTTAAGGTAGGTCATAAGCCGTCCGATTTGGTCGTCAATCTGGGTAATCAGACCCATATAGGCGGGGATCACGGCCTTGCGTACCTCGTCACGGCTGAACGCCTGCGAATACCGATAGCCATAGTAGGCCTCCATCAAAGGATGGGGATCCTCCAGCTCAACTTCGGAGCGTTTGACGGGTAGCACGTCCGCCTCACCATACATGTCGTGATAGGGCGCAGGCACGATGTAGGGCCAGTGTGGTTTGATATAGCTTAGATGCAGACACCAGCTGTCGTCCTTTGCCTGCTCCATAAACTCGATGGCGCGGGTCGTGGTATAAGGCGTCTCGGAATCCTCTTCGGCCACTGCCGCAGGCTCGGTGCTGTGCTTTAGCAGCCAGCCGGACAGAATATCACCGTCGTCGGTCTTCCCCGAGTTGGCAGCAGAGTGCCAGGGATTGTGTCCCTCATAACCCTTGGCCTTCAGGTGTTCCTTGTACTTCGACGGGTTCGCGGCAGCACCCTCCGGCACAACGCCATCACTGCGATCCCAGACCTCAAAACCACATTCCGCCACCAGCGCACCAATGTCGCTGGACATATCAATACCCAGACGCTCCATACCCTCAAGGTCGGCACGCATATGGGTCTTGCCGCATAGCACTGTACGCACGCCCAAGGGCCGCAAGTGGTCGCCTAGTGTCATCTCCCCCACTCTTAAGGGGTAGCTGTTCCATGTTGATCCATGACTGCGCACGTAGCGTCCTGTGTAAAAGCTCATCCGGCTGGGTCCACAGATTGGCGACTGCACATAAGTCTTGTCAAACCGCACCCCACGCGCCGCCAAGGCATCAATATTTGGCGTTTTGATGCTGGGATGACCTGTGCAGCCAAGATAGTCGAAACGCAGTTGGTCGCACATGATGAACAGTATTTTCTTTGGCATGACAGCTCCTTAATTTCCCTGCGCCCGATCCTGTTTTCAAACGGTGCTCTGCCGCTTTTTGACGCCCAGCCAGTAGATCGAAAAAACCGACATTGCCAACAAGATGACAGCAACCGGATGATTAACAAGGTTTGTGATATCCCCCCGCAGGATTGTTGCGGTTTGCCCTAGTGAAAGCTCGAATCTTGGGCCAAGGAAGAAGGCAATGATAAAGACAACCAGTGGATAGCGCAGCACCGTCATAATCACGCCAAGCACCGCGAATAGGATCATTACAAAGACACCAAACGCCCCACCCGTAGCAAGGTAAACTCCGGTCACACAAAGCACGAGCGCCACCGCAAAAACGACAGATTCAGGGGCCGTGATTAGTTTGCTCCACAGGCGCAGGCCGAACAAACCGCACACCAGATTACAGGCATTTGCCATAATCATCGCACCAAAGATGCCATACACCAGCTGCCCCTGCTGCTCGAACAACAGGGGGCCAGGTTGAAGCCCTTGGATCAGAAACGCACTGATCATGATAGCGGCAGACGCACTGCCAGGCAGGCCCAGCGTGAGCAACGGCATGAAATCTGCCCCCGCAACCGAACTGTTGGCGGATTCTGTGGCAGCGATACCGCGCAAGTCCCCTTTGCCAAATTTCGACGGGTTCTTGGCAGATTGTTTGGTTGACGCATAGCTCATAAACGCCGCCGCTGTGGACCCCATGCCAGGAACCGCACCAATGAACGTGCCGATGACAGACCCTCTGAGCAGAACAAAACGGCAAGCCCAATATTCGGCAAAGCTGACTGAGGTCTGGTCTTTGGTTGCATCTTTGGGAAAGACAACAGCGGGCAAGACAGCCCCGCGCATGCGGGCAATGCGTAGGGTGATTTCGGACACCGCAAGCGACCCGATCGCTACCGATGCTATTGGAAAACCGTCATACAGCTGGAACATGCCGAACAAAAATCGTGGCGTCGAGTGTTCAGGATCAAGGCCGACAGTTGCGACCAACAAACCAAACGCCGTGGCGATGATCCCTCTCGTGATTGATGCGCCAATGAGGCCAGAAATCAGCGAGAACGCAAAAATCATAAGCGCAAAAATCTCGACCGGACCCAGCTGCAATGCAAGGATCGCCAAAGGTGCCGCCAGCGTTATCAGAACGATGTCACTGAAGGTGTCGCCAGTCACCGACGAATAGAGCGCCATTTTCATCGCTTTGAGCGGCTTGCCCTTTTTGGTAAGTGGATAACCGTCCAGCGCAGTTGCTCCCGCATCAGGCGTGCCGGGTGTGTTAAGCAGGATCGCGGGGATCGCCCCGCCAATCAAACCGCCTTTGTTAACACCAACTAGAAATCCGATGGCTGGCAAGGGGCTGAGTGCGAAGGTGAACGGGATCGCAATTGCCATAACCATGACCGGCCCGATCCCTGGCATTGCACCTACAAACTGGCCTATGAACACTCCCGCAAAAACAAACATAAGATTTACTGGTGTCAGGGCATCTGTCAGTCCCGCGATGATCGTTGCAAAGTCCATTTATGGCCTCTCTAGGGCAAGACGCGGTTAAGGACGTTTTCAACAAGCAGCCAAATGCTCAGCGGCATCGCAAGGGCCGCGAACAAGAGCCAGTACCAGCGGCGCTCTCCCATAAACAACATGATGGACAGTGCAAAAATGGGAGCGAAATATTCAAAGCCGAATTTCTCCATCAGCCAGACCGCCGCAATAAACATTGCCATAAATGCGCTTACCCTAAGGCTGTTGCGCAAATGCAGGTCAATACATTCAGTGCTGTTGAATAATTGTACAATACCCGCGATGACGATGATCCAAAGAGCGATGGATGGAACAGTTGATGGGACAATGCGTCCGTACTCAACAGTCTCCACTTGTTGCGGTAAAACGAAGAACAGAAAACCCAGACCAAGCAAAACAAGAACTGTAGTAAAGACGCGCTCTACTGTCATTTTGGCTCCCCATATCAAAAAATGACCGAGCCAAAGAGCTCGGCCAAGTGTACTTTTTTATTTCGCCGCCTCGATCAAGTTGAAGGCATCTGCCAAACTGTTGTTCAATTTAGCCTCCGTGCCTTCCGGCCCCAGATTGCTTGCTTTGGTTTGCATGACGTTCTCGATCAGCTGATCCAAAGCGTCGGAATTGATGGCATCATCAATTGCTTTAGCAAGTGCAGTCTTGGCCTCGGCATCCAAACCAGCAGGCGCCGCAAGGTAAAAGTAAGGCTCAACAGAAAAGGGATATCCCTGCTCGACCAGTGTTTGGGTGTCTGGGGAATAGGAATGGCGTGCCTGAGTGGCGACACCCAGCATCTTTAGGTCACCAGATTCCAGATACTGGATATGCGCCCCTGCGCTAAATCCAGCGTCCAACTGTCCGCCCAAAAGACCCTTAATGATTTCGGCGCCACTCTGGTTTGAGACAAGCTCAACCTGACTACCAACTGTGTTGTTGATGGATTGCATGATCAGACGTTGTGGGCCGCCATCAAAGCCCATCAAAGAGCCCCCACTGCTCTTTGCTGAACGCGATGAATTCGGCAAACGTGTCATACGGCGCGTTCGCAGGGGCAACAATTGAAACAGGGGCCAAAACGACAGTAGCGAGGTGATCAAAGCTGTCGATTTTGAACGGCAGCTTGTCGCCTCGCATCGCGAGGTTCATGATCGTTGCGACCGTAACGCCCATGCCGATTTTCAAGCCATCAGGCTTGGCATTCACCAAGGTCGACAACATGGCAACCCCGCCGCCACCAGGTTTGTTTTCAACAATTACGTCCCAACATGTGCTGTCCTCAACGGCTGCTGCAATCGCACGACCAAGAGTATCCGTCGAACCACCTGCGCCAAAACCAATTTGCAATGTGATCGGGCCGCTTGGTGCCCATTCTGCAAATGCTGCACTAGGTATGGCAAACGTGATCGCGGTCGCGGTCACCTTCATCAATGACGTAAATTTCATTTCATTCCTCCGTTGGATTCAATCAGATTTTATCGCGTGCCATTCGGCCTTCGTTTTTAGTGCCATCGCGGGGCATCGGCTGCTTGGCGTGGGAGAAACGCTTGGATGCGTCGTTGATTTCTAGCTAATTTGCCAAGAGCACTTCACCGAAAGGGTGGCTTACACGTCTGAACTTCTGTGATCCGGATACGAAATCCCAGTATATCGAACAGATATAGTTATTCTAAAAATCTATACCAAAGCGATGCGTGACCGTGATCGTGCACCGTGCCAAATTGCATCAGGCAACCGGCTTGTGCATTTACTCCAGAAACCCAAGCAACCTGTAGTCTCTGCATATGTACAACCACGAACGGCGGCGATGATCCATCAATGGAAAACGTGCATGGCCTGAGGGCGCATCCGGTGTGTTCATGCGAGGCAGCCGGAATGCACTGGAAGTCGATGAGCAGAAGCTAAAAGAAGGCGTCAGGAAGTGGACTACGTTCCGCAACCACAAGCGTCCGCATCCTGCCCTTGGCGGCAAGCCACCCGCTGTGGTCTACTGACAGAAAAATTGAGCCAGCCGACCCCGATCAGTTAGTCCAAAGAATAGCTCAAATTACGCAAGATCCTGTCCAACAAAATGTGAAGTAGCTCAGCACACCTAACAATTTGCGTTGGTAATTTCTGTGTGCCACACCTTTTCCCACTTGCCGCTTCTGACAAGAAGCGAACTTCGCACTGGTTTCAAAAATTTCTCATTAGGAACATAAAGTCATGCCGCGCAGCACCTCAGACCTCATTCAGGACCGCGCGAGGTTAATGGGCCCCAATGTTGCTACGTTTTACGATGACCCTGTACATTTTGTGCGGGGTGAAGATGTCTGGCTATGGGATGCCGAAGGCCGCAAGTATCTAGATTGCTACAATAATGTTCCACATGTTGGCCATTGCAATCCACGCGTGGTTCAAGCGATCTGTCATCAAGCGAGCACACTGAACACCCACACGCGATATCTACACGATGGTATTCTTGATTATATCGAAGCGCTGACCGCGACGATGGACGCCACGCTGAGTACCGCAATCATGACGTGCACAGGATCAGAGGCAAATGACATCGCCTTACGGATGGCCGAAGCGATAACCAAAAAGCGCGGCATCATCGCAACCGACGCGACCTATCACGGCAATACTTCATTGGTCAGCCAACTTAGCCGATCCAACATACCCACTGTAGGTTTTGGATTAGGCGACTACTTTCGGTTCGTTGACGCGCCGGACAGCTACCGTAATCCCGATCCGGACGGCACTAAGTTCGCACAGAATGTAAAAGCACAGATTGCCGCACTTGAGGCCTCTGAGACAGGTTTTGCTGCACTTGTGGTCTGCCCCTATTTCCTGAACGAGGGCTTTCCCGACAATCCAGATGGATGGCTGAAACCCGCCGCGGATGTTGTCCGCGCGGCTGGTGGATTGCTCATTTGTGACGAAGTTCAATCAGGATTTGGTCGCACAGGGTCGCACCTATGGGCATATGAGAAAATGGGCGTGATCCCTGATATCGTGACGTTGGGCAAACCGATGGCAAACGGGCATCCTGTTGGGGGCCTCGTAACACGGATGGAAATTGTCACCGCTTTCCGCGAAGGCTATCGCTATTTCAACACTTTCGGCGGCAACCCCGTCTCGAGTGCTGCAGCAATGGCCGTTCTACAAGAAATACAGGAACGTGACCTTGTCACACATGCAAAGTCGGTTGGGGACTATGCCCGCGAAAGACTGGAGCTGCTCAAAACGAAACACGCATGTATCGGGGATGTGCGTGGTTCAGGCCTGATTTTTGGTGCTGAGATGGTTCTGGACCGTGATCTGAAAACTCCTGCCAGTGCGTTTACTGATCGCGTGATTAACGTAATGCGCCAACGCGGGATTATTCTCTCCAAGCTTGGGCGTCACAAGAACACGCTTAAAATACGGCCGCCAATGGTTTTTAGCTATGAACATGCCGATCTATTATTCGACACTCTCGATGAGGTACTGGGAACAGTACCACTCAGCACGTGAACGATATTGTGGAACAGGCGTTGCCTTTCTGGCAGCTTGACGGGGCGACATATGCTCTCGTTGCTGCGCGTGAAAATGCTGTCTTCCGGATAAATCATAAAGGCCGGCAGGTGGCCCTGCGGTTGCACAGACAAGGATACCGCACAAATTCAGAGCTTTGGTCAGAGCTTAAATGGATGGAAGTCGTGGCAAACGGCGGGATAACCGTTCCCGTACCCATCCCAAGTGTATCGGGAAAAGTACTCCACATCATTGACGGCGTGCAGGTAGATGTCCTCAGTTGGCTGTCTGGCCAGATGATGAGTGAAATACGACAATTGCCGTTTGACAGGATCAAGCTGTTCGAAAACCTCGGCGCAACAATGGCGCGTTTGCACGAAACGTCAGATGCTTGGAACAGACCCGAGACATTTGAGCGGCGCGCTTGGGATCTCGATGGTCTGCTGGGTGACGCGCCCCTATGGGGCCGCTTTTGGGAGAACCCCCAGCTTGCCCGCGACGACCAGCAGCTCTTTAGACGCTTCCGAGACAAGGCAAGTGCGGCGCTTTCGAAACAGTCAAAGCATCTGGACTATGGTCTGATCCATGCCGATCTAGTGGGTGAGAACGTGATGCTGGACGCAGAGAATATCCAACTCATCGACTTTGATGATGGCGGTTTTGGTTACCGCCTTTTCGAGATTTCAACCGCCCTGCTCAAACATATCAGCGCGCCCGATTATCCAAAGCTGCGCACAGCGTTGCTGACGGGATATGGATCAGTGAGAGCTATTGACCCCACGCTACTGGACCTTTTCCTAGCGATCAGATCAGCAACTTATGTCGGATGGATAATGTCCCGCATGGGTGAGGAAGGCGCAGGCGCGCGTAGCGAAAGGTTCATCACCAGAACCCGCAATTTGGCTACACGCTACCTCGCGACCTGAGCCATGCTTACCATGGGATCAGCATCAGCGTGATCACTGGAAACGCCACGAGGATCACTACCCGCACCAGATCGGAAAGAACGAAATACAAGATCGCTTTGTAGGTCTCGACCATCGGCGTTTCACGGTCCATGGCATTTATAACAAAAAGATTCATACCCACGGGCGGTGTGATCAGGCCAACCTCGACCACGATCAAAACAAGAATGCCGAACCAGATCGCTGTCCGCTCGATGTTGATACGGTTCAAAACACCTTCAGAGACGCCACGCAGTCCCAGCTCGCGCGTGACCTCGCGCGTGAGTTCCTGACCGCTTGCGAGTATCGTTTGCGCCTCGGCCAATAGGGCGGCGGGTAGATCAGCACCGCTTGCCACCAGATCAGACAGGCGGGCAGATTGCAGATCAACCATGCTTACCAATGCGAAATCAAGTTCTTGCACTACTGGCCAGAAGATCGGAATCGTCAGCAAGATCATCGAAAGGCTGTCCATCAGGCAGCCAAGCAACAGATAGAACACAAGGATCACGACCAAAATGACCCATGGGTTAAAGCCGCTTCCACCAACCCACGCCGCCGCCTCTTGTGGCAGCTGCGTGAGAGCGAGGAAGCCGTTGTAAAAAGCGGCCCCCAAGACAATGAAAAAGATCATCGCAGTGGCGCGCGCGGTGACGTAAAAGCTCTCCGCAAGCGTGGTGCGGGTAAGGCCACCTGCAAGCCATGCAATAAATCCCGTACCAAATGCGCCCACGGCGGCCCCTTCGGTCGGGGTGAAAATACCCGCATAGATGCCACCAACGACGGAAAGAAACACCAGCAGCACGGGCCAGACGGCAAACAGCGCCCTGAAACGCTCCGCATACGGGGCACGCGGGCGTGTCCCCGCAGAACCGGGGTTCATGCGCACATAGACAGATATCGCTATCATATATCCTGCCGCAGCAAGGATGCCGGGAATGAACGCTGCAAGAAACAGCTTAGCGATGTTCTGCTCTGTCAGGATTGCATAGATAACCAACACAACAGACGGTGGAATTAGAATTCCAAGCGTACCACCCGCAGCCAGCGTGGCCGTCGAAAACCCACCTGCATATCCATAACGCTTCAATTCTGGCAGCGCGACGCGGCTCATCGTGGCAGCAGTGGCAAGTGATGAACCACAAATTGCCCCGAAGCCCGCACAGGCCCCCACAGAGGCCATCGCAACGCCGCCCTTTCGATGTCCAAGAAAGCTGGACGCCGCATTAAACAACGACTGGCTCATCCCGCCCAAAGTGGCGAAATGGCCCATCAGCAGAAACATGGGTACAATCGACAAAGAATAATTCGAAAAGGTCGAATATGTTTCCGCCTTAAGGCGTGCCAGCGGAAGGCTTGCATCGCCAGTGATTATCATAAGGCCAACCATACCCGCCAAGAACATCGCCAACCCGATGGGCACGCGCAAAAAGATCAGGGTAAGAAGCGCGGGAAATGACCAAAGCCCGATCGCGATATCGCTCAATGGTCTGCTCCCATCTCGTCGGGTAGGATCACAGTGCGTGTCAGCACTTCAGTCACCCGCGCTGCAGCCACGTAAACAGCAACCAAGGCTGCTACAATCGCGCCCAGAACGCTCAGCGCGTAGGCCCACCAGATTGGAAACTGCAGCAAAAACGTCGTCTGCCCAGACGATTGTTTACTCAGCATCCCCAGAAAAAGCTGATACGCAATGATGACAAGAACGCCCGCAAAGACAACTTCGATGATCGTGCGCAGCATTTGATTGGCACGGCGGGGCAGCTTGGCCGTAAAAATATCAACAGAGGCATGTGCACCATTGATATGGCACAACGGCAAAAATGCGAAAATAGCAAAGGCCATCCCCGCCTCCACCAACTCAAAATCCCCGTTTATCGGGCCGACGCCTGTCGCCAGCAACGCACTTGCGACACCAGGTAGGGTTGATTGCATAAAGTCGCCGTTCAAAACCGAATTTACCGCGCGTCCCAAGACCGACAAGCAGACCAGTAGGATTAGAACCGAGAGAACAATACCCCCCAGTACGGCAAACAGCCGCGACAGCTTTTCTATAAAGCTATGCATTTACTGCCCTTCCCAAAGAAAGCCGCCGCAGCCCTTAACAGACTGCGGCAGACCCCATTTACATCTCGGATTTTGCGCCTTTGCATTCGCCGCCCATCAAGGATTTTGCCTGATCAATCAAGCCTTGTCCGTCAATGTTTTTGCTCTGCATATCAGCGACCCAAGTATCATAGATCGGGCTGGTAAGGTTCTGCCATTCGGTAGTGTCCGATACGGTGATAATATTATTTCCCGCATCTACTGCCAGATCACGTGACGGGCCATCCGTGTCAGACATAACACCGCCTGCAAAGATCGAAAAATCGAGACCCGAGTTTTCATCCACAACCTTTTTCAGATCATCGGAAAGGCCGTCATAAACACCCTTGTTCATCGCCAGAACGAAGGTGAGCGTATAAAGCGCAGGGCCTTCAAATTCTGTGTGGTTCTCAACCAGCTCCGGCACTTTGAGCGCACCTGTTACTTCCCAAGGGATCGTGGTGCCATCAATAACACCCTTGGACAGACCTTCGGAAATGGCAGGAACAGGCATGCCTACCGGTGTCGCACCCGAAAGGCTCAGCAATTCGTTCACCAACCGTGAGCCGCCGCGGATTTTCATGCCTTGCAGATCGGCCGGTGTCTCAACCGGATCAGCAGTATGGATCACACCAGGACCATGTACCCATGTACCAAGAATTTTGACGCTCTTGAATTCGTCTTCTTTCATATGCTCTTCGAACATCTTCCAATAGGCACAAGACGCGGCCCGCGCATCGTCCACCATAAAGGGCAGCTCGAAGACTTCGGTTGAAGGGAAACGGCCCGGTGTGTAACCCACAACTGTCCAGACCACATCAGCAACGCCATCAATCGCCTGATCCATCAGGCCGGGAGGCTTGCCACCAAGTTGCATCGACGGAAAGCGGTCGATCTTGATACGCCCCTCAGAGGCGCCCTCGATACGGTCTGCCCAAACGTCCAGTACCAGCTTTGGCACATTCGCTTGTGCGGGCAAAAACTGGTGCAATTTCAATGTCACTTCCTGCGCATGCGCGCCGGTTGCCAGCACCGCAGCAGTGGCTACGCCGCCCAGCAAACGCTTTATGGATTTAGTGATCGTCATATGTGTTCCTCCCTTAGAAACTTTCATTGGCAAACCATCGCCGGAATCTGCGTGATGTTCTGGCTTGGAAAGACTGTGACAGCAAGTCCGAAACGCCTCAAGCGCCTTTGCGCAGGAAGGTGCCGCGCGTCGCAGGTGGCGCAGGTATTGGCGTTCATACAATCAAGCCGCACCTTATGCTTAGCAACACAGTGTATAAGTGCATTGCCTGTTGTAGTTCATCACTGCATCTTACTCAAAAGAGATATCAACACTTCCAAAGTCGCCAAAGTCAGCAGTGATCTTTGCCCCTGCAGGACATTCTACAGGACGAATGAAACTGCCCGACAGGATGATCTGCCCCGGCTCGATGCTTTGGCCATACTGTGCCATGCGGCGGGCAAGCCATACGACACTTTCAACAGGATCGTTCAGTACCCCGGCACCCAGACCAGTTTCCTCAACTTCACCGTTGCGCGAGGTGATTGCACCCACCCAACGCAAATCAAAATCATCAACGCAGTGCTTTTGTTGGCCAAGCACCATACCTGCGTTGGCGGCATTATCGCTGATGGTGTCGAAGACAGTGCGGGTCCTGCCAGTCTCTGGATCCATGCGCGAAATGCGCGTATCCAAAATCTCGATTGAGGGCGCGACATAGTCGGTTGCCGCCAGCACATCGTTACGCGTGACATCCGCGCCACCAACTGACGATTTCATGACAAAGGCAATTTCAGCCTCGATACGAGGTTGGATGAAACGCCCCTTCGGTACCATACTGCCATGGGCAAAAACCATATCATCGAACAGAATTCCACTATCGGGAATATCAATGTTCAGCGCATATTGCATCGCCTTAGAGGTCAGTCCGATCTTCCAACCAACAACACTCCGCCCCTCAGCCAGCTTGGCACGATAAATAGCATTCTGGATGGCATAGGCGTCATCCATCTCCATTTCCGGATAGGCTTTTGTGAGCAGGCCAATCTGCCTACCTGTCTTTTCGGCGTTCAACAAATCAGCAGCGGCTTGGGCGTGTTGTTCGGGCGTCATACCATTTCATCCTCGACCGTGTTGCGCAGGATGCCGATGCCATTCACTTCGACCTCAACCACGTCACCAGGTTTCAGATATTGCGGCGGATCAAGACGCGCACCTGATCCTGTCGGCGTGCCTGTGACAATGATGTCGCCCGGCTCAAGTGTCATAAAGGTAGAAATATACTCAATCTCGCGCCGGATCGGATGCATCATACGACTCAGCACATCGTCTTGACGCACCTCGCCGTTTACCCGTGTAATGATACGTGCGTTATCCAACTGTGCGGTATCTGTGAACGGCACCAGCCACGGGCCAATGGCACCTGAATTGTCCCAGTTTTTTCCTTGGGTCACGTTAAATTTAGCATGGCGAACCCAATCGCGGATTGTGCCTTCATTGCATAAAGTCAGTGCGGCAATGTGATCATAGGCATCAGCCTGCGCAATGCGGCGTCCCCCTTTGCCAATCACGATTGCAACCTCGCCTTCATAATCCAGCGTGTGGTTTTCAGGCGGGCGGATCAGCGAGCGGTTATGGCCTGTAAATCCACTGGCAAAACGCGGAAACAACGACATATATTTCGGCTGCTCACTGCCATCCTTGT
The DNA here is from genome assembly GCF_947502895.1 of uncultured Sulfitobacter sp. Lineage (GTDB taxonomy): Bacteria > Pseudomonadota > Alphaproteobacteria > Rhodobacterales > Rhodobacteraceae > Sulfitobacter. The sequence continues at coordinate 55,836 of NZ_CANNBM010000005.1, read as the reverse complement.
ATTCGGCGTTACGGTCAGGGAAATTCACGCCCACACACAGGATGCGGCGCGCATTGGGCAATACCATCTCATAGGTCACATCTGTATGCGTGACCGCCCTGCCCTGCGCAGCAGCACCAAGTGCCGGCAACCCGTTCGCCTGCACTGCGTCAAACAACGTGGGCCACTGCGGAAAATCAGCCCCCAGCGCAATCATGCCTTCGTCGGTCACTGCGCCATAGTGCATTTCACCCTCTGCCGAATACGTTGCAAAGTTCATTTAATCTGCTCCCAAACTTCTTTGATCACCTTATGCGCCATCATGACATCATCCCGTGTCGCATCGAACTGCCCCACCTGAAAGCGGATGATTTTCTGACCCTCGAACGCGCCCTGCGTCAAATAGATACGTCCATCATCGTTTAACGCATCCACCAGCCGCTGCTGCATCTCGTCGTCTCCTGCACACCGAAAGGAAAACAAGCTTAGAATCGGCTCTGTCACAATCTCGAAACCGTCGAGAGTGCGGATTTCCTCACACAGCTCTTGCGCCCATTTCACATGATTACGGATGCGCAGGCGCAACCCTTCCAACCCATAAGACCGGATGAGAAACCAGATCTTCAATGCACGGAAACGGCGGCCCAAAGGGATCGTCCATTCGGAATAGTTCGTAACGGCATCGCCCGTCGTCTTGAGGTACTCTGGCTCGATTTTGAGAGTGTTCAATTGTGGCGCCGCATCCCGCAGGAACTGGACCGAACAGTCAAACTGAGCACCCAGCCATTTGTGCGGATTGAATACTATACTATCAAAGCCATCCACATCCGCCCAGAATTCATCACGGTATTCAGGGCAGATCATGGCCGAACCGGCCCATGCGGCATCAAGGTGGGTATAGAGATCATGCGCCCGCGCCACCTCGAGGATCGGGCCCAAACTGTCCGAGCCGCCAATACCCGTACCGCCCGTAATTGCGATGATGCCCGCGGGCGTGTGCCCCAAAGCAATGTCAGCGCGGATCGCAGCTTGCAATGCCACAGCATCCATTCCGTACATCGGCCCTGTGGTCGGTATCTTGACCAGATTGGCCTGCCCGATCCCTGCAACCCAACAGGCGCGATCAATCGAGGAATGGACCTCGGTCGAACAATAGATGCGCAAGTGCCCCTTGCCTGACAGACCGTCACGGTTGCCCGTATATCCTGTCGCACGCTCACGCATGGTCAGAACAGCCGAGAGTGTCGCTGACGATGCGCTATCCTGAATGACGCCTGTGAACCCTTCCGCCAGCCCAAGTGCCTGACGCAACCAATCCACCATCACGCCTTCCACCTCTGTCGCAGCAGGGGATGTTTGCCAGAGCATGCATTGCGAAGCGACTGTATTTACCAACTGTTCGGCCAACATAGACGGCGGAGCGGCATTCGCAGGGAAATAAGCAAAGAAGCGCGGGTGCTGCCAGTGGGTGATCCCTGGCATCACGATCCGTTCGAAATCTGACATGATCGCATCCATCGCCTCAGCCCCTTCGGGTGGGGCGGTAGGCAATTGTGCAGCAGTTTCGCCCACAGCAGTTTGCGCGCGCACAGGACGGTCGCGCAGTGTTTTATGATACTCCGCTGACCAGTCTGAAATATGCTTGCCCCAATGGGCGAATTCATCCCAATTCATCTGTCACTCCCTGCGTTATGACTTCCCTGTAGTGTACTGATCGCGCAATCTTGCCAGAGTGTCATGGTGCGATAATCGGGCTGGCTTTGATTTGGGATTCCTGCGTCTCTACCCCGACAAATTTAGTGCCGTGCTTGAACCAGCTCTCGGGTGCTGCAGCCCCCCAAAGGGTCTGGCGCTGTGGGTCTTGCAGGTCCCATTTGATCGGTTCCAGATCAGGATCGACAGTTTGATAGTCCGAGCAGTAGATCTCGATCCTGTGGCCGTCAGGGTCGAGGATATAGAGGAAGAACGCATTGGAAATCCCGTGCCGCCCCGGTCCGCGTTCGATGTTGTCCACGTAGCCAGTCGTCGCCATCAAATCGAGCAGATCAATGATGTTAAGCGGTGTCGGCACCCAAAACGCCACGTGATGCATGCGCGGCCCTGTACCATTTGTAAACGCCATATCATGCACGCCGCCTTTGCGGTGCATCCATGCCGCCCAAAGCTTTTTGCTCTCGTCATCTTCGGTATATTCAGTCACGCGGAAACCAAAGTCGCTATAAAACGCCACAGAAGCATCAACATCGTTGCTAAAACAGTTGAAGTGGTCGATCCGCAGCGGTTTCACCCCGCGATACAGCGCATATTTCTGATGAATGGGATCAAGCCGATCCATTCTGTGATAGAACTCAAGCGGGATGCCCATGTTGTCAGAAGTTAGCAACGTGCGACCCTGATACGGGCGTTCCACCCATGATGTCGGGCGGCCTTTCGCTTTGAAGTATACCTCCGCACGGTCCAAATCACCCTCGTCGAATGTTTTGAAGCCCATCACCTCTACAGTACCTGGCTGGTCGGATTTTTGCAGGATGATACAGTGGTGTCCCCGCTCCTCCATGGCGCGCAGATAGACGTGACTATCGCTCTCGTCGGTGACCTGAAGGCCGACGATTTCGGTGTAGAAGGTCGTGGACGCAGCAAGGTTTGCCACGTTCAGGCATACATGGCTGAGGCGGATCGTGTTGAAATCAGGATAAAGGTTTGGGGCTGGTACAGGCATATTCTCTCTCCGTCAAAGTGCGCCGAGGCGGGTGATCTTGTGCTGGCCAGTGGCAAAGCCTACGTGCTTTTGCTCCATATAAAACTCGAACGACCAGTCACCGCCATCGCGGCCAATCCCGCTTGCCTTGACCCCGCCAAAAGGTGTTGGCAGGTGGCGCACATTCTCGGAATTGACCCAGATCATCCCCGCCTCAAGCGCATCGGTAAAACGCAACGCGCGGGTCAGATCATTTGTCCAGACATATCCGGTCAGGCCGTAAGCCGTGTCATTGGCCATTTGCAGTGCTTCAGCCTCGGTCTTGAACGGAATGGATGTCAGGACGGGGCCAAAGATTTCCTCTTGCGCAATCCGCATCTGGTTGGTGGCGTTTGTGAACAGCGTGGGGCGAATGAAATAGCCCTCGTCACCGACCGTTTCGCCACCTGCCGCGATGGTAGCACCATCAGAGCGGGCGATATCGAAATAGCTGGTCACCTTGTCGAAATGCTCGCTGCTAACCAGCGGCCCTATCTCGGTTTTGGGATCAAGCGGATGCCCTACCTTGATGTTGTTTACACGGGCGACCAGCTTTGCCTCGAACTCCTCACGAATTGTGTCCTGGATCAATAGGCGCGACGAAGACGTGCACCGTTCTCCATTGATGGAATAAATCATAAAAATCACTGCGTCGAGCGCACGATCAAGATCGGCGTCATCAAAGACGATCACCGGGTTTTTGCCTCCAAGCTCAAGGTGGTTACGCTTGAGCGTGTCTGCGCCCTGTTTGGTGATCAGACTGCCTGTGCGGCTTTCGCCAACAAAGGCAATCGCCTTGATCGCGGGATGTTCACAAAGGGCTTTGCCTGCCCCTTCACCAAAACCGTTCACGGTGTTCAGCACGCCGGGCGGTAGGCCCGCTTCTTCGGCAATTTCAACCAAAAGGCGCGCCGTCAGTGGCGATGCCTCAGCAGGTTTATGTACAACCGTACAACCCGCTGCCAACGCAGGCGCTATTTTCCACGTCGACAGCATGAACGGCGTATTCCAAGGCGTGATAACGCCTACAGGGCCAATCGGCTTGCGTGATGTCACATTCATCAGCGTCGGAGACTGCAAATGCTGACCATCACGCGCCTGCACAACCTGATCCGCAAAATAGCGGAAATTCTCTGCGCCGCGCAGGGCTGCCTTGGACATGAATTTCAACGCTTGGCCCGTGTCCCAACACTCGCACAGCGCGATCTCTTCCGCACGCGCCTCAATCCCCTCGGCGACTTTGATCAGAATTTTCTTACGCTCAAGCGCCGGCATATCGCGCCAATCCGCAAACGCTGCATGGGCCGCATTTGCCGCCTGATCAATGTCATCAGCCGTACCATGCGCCACATCGCAAATCACGGATTTGTCAACGGGTGAGGTCGTCTGAAAGACGCCACCGCTGCCCGCGACATCAACACCCGCGATGCGGTTTTGTATCCCCATTTCGCGAAAGCGTTCCAAATGGCCGGTCAGCTTGACCAGATTATCGTTGAGCGCGCTCATGCGGTGTCCTCCAGATGGTCGCAGCCCGAAGGGTCGCGAAAAATTCAGTATTTTCAGAAGTGGCTTGCCTCAACATTCCGCATCAGCTGTACGGGCGCAAGTCATGTCGCTTCTATTAACATGTTAATTATTGCGTAGTTAATTTTTCGAAGAGATATTGTCAAGTTGTAGTTGGTACCACTCGACTGAAATATGACACCTAAACCTAACACAAAGGACCAACCAAGATCTGAATTAGCCCACCGTTTGCATTGCGCTCAGCGGCATACTCCCAGAGCTGGATTATGCAGGTGTATTGCACGGCACGGCGTATTTCTTGCGCAAAGCTGCACCCGAAAACACAAGACAACCTACAAAAACGGTGCTAGAGGGTAGGAAAACTGTTAGCGCTATCATCGCCGGAGAACACGACATGTCACTGAACCCCATCGTCGAACAGGTCACAAAACGCATTATCGCGCGTAGCGCTGCCACGCGCGGACCGTATCTGGAGCGCATGGCCGCCGCCACATCCAAAGGCCCCGCACGTGCGCATTTGTCTTGTAGTGGCCAAGCTCATGCCTATGCCGCTTCTGGCGCTGATAAGGATAGTCTGGCAACAACCAATGCAGGCAATCTAGGTATCATAACCGCCTACAATGATATGTTGTCAGCTCATCAACCCTTTGAGACCTATCCCGACATCATCCGTGATGCTGTCCGCCAGATTGGAGGCACAGCGCAAGTTGCAGGCGGTGTGCCCGCTATGTGTGATGGCGTGACACAAGGCGAAGCGGGGATGGAGCTGAGCCTGTTTTCTCGCGATGTCATAGCCCTTGCTGCATCAGTCGCACTCAGCCACAACACATTTGACGCAGCCGTTTATCTGGGTGTGTGTGACAAGATTGTTCCCGGCCTTGTTATTGCAGCGCAAACATTCGGGCATCTTCCATCTGTCTTCTTGCCGGCTGGGCCCATGACCAGCGGCCTGTCCAATGATGAAAAAGCAAAGGTTCGCCAGCAGTTCGCCACAGGCGAAGTAGATCGCGCGGCCCTTATGGCGGCCGAGATGGCGGCCTATCACGGGCCAGGCACATGTACCTTTTATGGCACCGCCAACACCAACCAGATGTTAATGGAGTTTATGGGCCTGCACCTGCCCGCTGCCAGTTTTGTCACTCCGAATACAGATATGCGCGCAGCCCTGACGCGAGAAGGGGCGCAACGCGCACTTTCGCTGAGCGCTCTGGGAGAGAGCTATACTCCTGTCTGCGACATTCTGGATGAGCGCGCCTTTGTAAACGGGATCGTAGGGCTGAATGCTACGGGTGGCTCCACCAATCTGCTTATCCACCTGATTGCAATGGCGCGGGCGGGCGGAATTCTTCTCGACTGGCATGATTTTGCAGAACTGTCAGAAGTCACACCCTTACTGGCCCGCGTCTATCCAAATGGTCTGGCAGATGTGAACCATTTCCACGCTGCGGGCGGGCTGGGCTATATGATCGGCCAATTGCTTGAGGTGGGTCTGCTCCATCCAGACACCCAGACTGTTGCTGGTCAAGGTCTGCACCACTACACCCAAGAACCCCAGTTGATAGATGGCACACTGATCTGGAAAGAAGGCGCAGGCCAAAGTCTCAATACAAAGATCCTGCGTCCTGCAAATGATCCATTTCAGCCGACTGGTGGCCTATCGCGGCTGACGGGGTCGCTGGGTACCGCAGTTATGAAAATCTCGGCAGTCGCACCTGAACACCGCACCGTTGAGGCACCCGTGCGAGTGTTCAGCACCCAAGACGACGTAAAAGCGGCATTCAAAGCGGGCGAACTTACAGGCGATGTAATTGTTGTTGTCCGCTTTCAGGGACCGAAAGCAAACGGCATGCCAGAACTGCACAGCCTCACGCCCTTGCTGGCCATTCTCCAAGGTCGCGGCCAAAAAGTAGCTCTTGTGACCGACGGTAGAATGTCTGGCGCATCCGGCAAAGTACCCGCAGCGATCCATGTTTGTCCGGAGGCCGTTGACGGTGGCCCAATTGCCCAACTGCAAGACGGCGACATTCTGCGTGTTGATGCTGAAACAGGCGTGCTAGAGATTATCACGAAGGGTGTAACCGATCGCCCTATCGCCACTACAGACCTTGCGCCGAACCATTTTGGTACAGGCCGCGAACTATTTGCAAACTTCCGCCAAAAGGTCGGTGCCGCCGACACAGGCGCCACAATATTCGGAGACTAACCCATGGCCATTACCCCTGCTGACGCAAGCCGACGCACCCGCGAAATTTGCAATCTTGCTCCGATTGTTCCTGTTCTGGTCGTGAATGACGCCGCGCACGCCCGCGATTTGGCAACTGCGTTGATTGCGGGTGGCCTGCCTGCGCTGGAGGTAACGCTGCGCACTCCAGCAGCCCTTGATGCAATCCGCGAAATGGCCAAAGTGCCTAACGGGTACGTAGGCGCAGGCACTCTTGTAACGCCCGAAGACGTCATTGCCGCCAAAGAGGCCGGCGCGAGTTTCGGGGTCTCCCCTGGTGCAACAGATGCGTTGTTGGAGGCGTGCGAACGCGAGGGGCTGCCCCTGTTGCCCGGTGCAGCAACAGCAAGCGAAGCGATGCGGCTGTTAGAGCGCGGATACAACATGCTCAAGTTCTTTCCCGCAGAGGCATCAGGGGGGGCACCCGCGCTAAAAGCCATTGGCGCCCCCCTGCCACAGATTACGTTTTGCCCCACAGGCGGTGTCAGCCCCACAAATGCGTCCGACTATCTAAGCCTTGATAACGTGCTCTGTGCGGGTGGAAGCTGGGTTGCACCTGACAGCTTGATCCAAGCAGGCGCATGGGATGAAATTACCGCGCTCGCGAAGGCTGCGTCACAACTGGCAGGGCGTTAATTCCGCCAGCAACAGTGGGCGATTGTTTGCCGTACCAAGTGGCACCTGCCACCTGACTGTCCTATGCTGGCGATGCGATCAACGATTACACTCGCTCAGGAAAGCCAAATCATGCTTATACGAAGCCTCGCTCTTACCACGACCTGCATCGCCCTTTTTGCGGGCTGCGCCACCCTATCCAACGATCAGCGCGAAGCAATCAAGCGCGGTCAGGGCATATACGTTAAAGAGTGCGCGCAATGTCATGGACCGACAGGCGCAGGCGGCGGCGAAGCATCACTCGGGCTGGGCGAGACACCCCCTGATCTGACCCGCCTGTCCGAGCGTAATGACGGCGTGTTCCCACGCGAGTTTGTGCGCCGCTTTGTTCTGGGGCTGATTGACAAAACCAACCCGGATGCCGCGATGCCGGAATTTGCCAAGGTGGGATTGGCGCATGTTTATCCAAAAGGTGGCGCTGACGGTGAAGTTCTTGAAGCCGACTTTGCCGACCTGCTGGAATATCTGGAATCCATACAAAAATAACCCCGTCGATACTTTCGATATGCGCGGCTTTGGCAAAGCCACGACAAACAACTTGTGCTTGCATTGGATCACGTTAATTGGCAGCACCATCCTGCAATCAAAAGGCCAACATTATCATGAAAAAGCCGCTTCCCGATACCGCGCGGTCTTTGCCTATCGCATTGATCCGCGCCCGCGAAGGCGTGATGGCCCCTATCCGTGAGATGCTTTCGGAAACCGGCATTACCGAACAGCAATGGCGCGTCCTGCGGGTGCTGGCCGAACATGGTGAGCTAGACACAAGCACATTGGCCGACCGCGCAAGCCTGCTGTTCCCAAGCCTCACACGCATTGCAACGACCATGCGGAACAAGGGGCTGATCACCCAAACCCGCGACGAAAATGACCGCCGTCGCCAGATTGTCGCCATCACGCCTCAAGGGCAAAAAATCATCGACGACAATATCGAGCAGGCGGGCCGCATCGTTGAAGGCTTCAAGACCACACTCGGTCTAGCGCAATACGAACAACTGCTGGATCTGCTGGCACTGCTGGATCCACATAACCGCAACTGAGGCAGCATTTACAGTCCGCGATAATCGCGCAGACCTTGGGAGAGCCGTTGCAAACCCTCATCCAAATTCGCCGCCGCACCGCCACCCACACCCAGCCTGATGTGACCGTTTTGCCCGTATGCACTGCCCGGGAGCAGAAATGTCCGGTACGGATCAGCGAGCAAAAACCGCGTGAACGTATCGCTCTTAATCCCGTCTGGCAGACGCCCCAAACCTATCAATCCTGCCCGCGGACTGACCCAGCTCAGACCTTCCTGATCGGCCAACCACGCGTTCATATGAGCAAGGTTCGCGCGGCCCTCGGAACGGGCCTTTTCCATAGCCGTGGCATACCGATCAGGACGCAAAGCGATCTCGGCAATCACTTCGCCCATGATGTTCATTATCTCTGACGAATTCTCCCGCAGAATTACTGCATCGCGGATCAGCGCGGCATAAGGGCAAATGATCCAACCCGTGCGCAGCCCTTGCAGGCCCAATGCTTTGCTCACCGAACCTGTTGTAATGCCCCGCGCATACATTCCCGCAACACTGGGCGCGCGTGGGCCATCCCACTCCAATCCTGCATAAACCTCATCCACCAACAACCACGCGCCCACGCGGTCAGCCATAGTGACAACTTGTGCCATTGTATCCGCATCCATTACCTCACCCGTCGGGTTGTTGGGGTTGGTCAAAAATATCATACGCGTACGCGACGTAATCGCATCGGCCAATCGGTCCAGTGGCAGGCGCCAGCCTTCGGCTTCCTGCCGCTCAACAGTAACAACCTTTGCGCCAATCGCTTTCGCAAGAACCTCCGCCTGCGGCCAGCCGGGCGTCTCGACCACTATCTCGTCATCAGTCTGCAACAGCTGCATGATCGCCAGATAGTTCGCCTCGGCTGCTCCAGCAGTGATAAGGACATCCGAAGGCGTACAAATGTCACTCAGCCCCGCTTGCCTCAACACATGGTCTTTCAACTCGGGCAAGCCGCTAAAATCACGATTGTTCCAGTCGAGCGGTAGATCAGGATCGAGATCATCCATAAAATCCCGCAGGCGCGGTGATTGCGATAGTGAAAAACCCACAATCGCCTCGGGGGCGCTCTGGGTCGTCTCTAATAGATATTCGAACAACGTGTGAATCTTGACTTTCATGCACGGCCCCCTTTTGGTCTTGCGTATGAGAAACCAACTGCGCCTCAAGGGCAAACCCATTCGTTTGGCTGTGCTGGATTATGGCCTGTTTCAGGTCCACGCCAATGGGCGGATCATCGGAATTTGCGGCTATGTCATCCAGACAGACGCAAACGAGACCGTTTTGATCGACACTGGCTTCCCCTCGAAATACGCGACGGATGCAGAGGCTGCCACCGCCGAAGACGATCTTGGTAGCTTTGGCTCCGTGCTGTCCGTGACACCCGAAAATATGCCGCAAGCACAACTTGCCAAATTGGGGATCAGACCCGAGGACGTCACGCTGATGATACAAAGCCATACCCATATCGATCATGTGGGCCATATGCATGCTTTTCCCGATGCGCCTATTCTGATCGCCGCTGCTGAACGTGCCCTGCCCCGCCCCATGTACTGGTCTGGCAAACAGCCAATGGAATGGCCCGATGCCCAATATCATCTGGTTGACGAAGATTTTGACCTGACCGGCGGGTTCACAGTTCTGCTGTGCCCCGGCCATGCGCCGGGACAGCTGGCATTTATGATCGATCTGCCAAATACAGGTTCAGTGTTACTCACTTCTGACGCTATTAGCCGCGCCGCCGAGATTGACGAGAAATTCGCCGGATCATGGGACGTGCCGTTGGCTATTCAGCACGGCGCACGCCTTATGAAGATGGCCGATGCGCAAGATGCCACTGTGATTTTTGGCCATTCGCCCGAACAGTGGCCGACGTTGAAAAAAGCGCCTGACTGGTTCGTTTAATGGCGGCCCGAGGACGAAAACAATCGGGAACTTGTATGGCTCGACACCCTAACGAACGTCACGGCCTTGGTTGAGAATGATCACATTACCGCTCGAAATATCGCCCGCGCTTGAGACCAGAAAGCCAACCCATGCGGCGATCTCGGATGGTTTCATCGCACGACCATGGGGCATTTGCGCGATTGCTTTGTCCAAGACTTCTTTGCTCACCACACCAAATAGCGGTGTCTCTGTCATGGCGGGCGCGATGGAATTAACCGCAATTTTGTCAGTTGCATAGCGCCGCGCGAGGTCTTTGGTTAGCGTATCCAATGCAGCTTTGGAGGCGCGGTAATGCGGCGGATCAAAAGCATCGAAGTTATATGCTCCATTGCTAGAGATATTGACGATCTTGCGCACGCCTTCGCGCCCTTCCATCAACTGAATAGCCGCCTGACAACAATGAAACGCGCCCGAAAAATTCAGCGCCATCTGCTTTTCGAACTCTTCCACAGGAATGTGCGGAAACTCCGACATAAAACACGTGCCTGCGTTGTTCACCAAGGCATCTACGCCGCCGAAAGCTCTACCAATATGGGCGAAAGTCTCGGCAATGATCGACGCATCTGTCAGATCCGTTTCTATTCCTGTGAAACCCGATATCCCGTGCATTCGCGCCAGCGCGTCTGCATCAATGTCCAGCCCGATAACAACCATATCATCGGCAATCAGACGGTCCACAATTGCGCGGCCCATGCCACCAGCAGCCCCTGTTACAACAGCAATTCTCTGCATCTTTCCAATCCACTCCATTCGTGCTCGGTTCAAACCTACGCACCTATCCAACGCCCTGCAACGCGGCATGAACAATCACAGCCTTCTTGCAGGACGTGCCCATCCGCACTAGGTCAGCAGAATGACCCAACGCCCCCCTTCCCGACATATCGTTATGCGCGGTGCCTATAACCTCCGCGATCTTGGCGGCTACATAAATGCCCAAGGCACATCTGTACCATGGCGGCGCTTTCTACGCGGCGACTGTTTGCACCGTCTCGACGAAGGAGAGCCGGAGCGGCTGCATTTCGAGGGACTGCGCATGGTGATCGACCTGCGCACTGCCCGAGAGGTCCGCGATGCGCCCAGCCGTCTTGCCCGACAACGTGGTGTTGAATGGGTGAACCTGCCGTTATTTGACGCACTCTCCCCTGATGCGCTAGCCGAAGTCGAAGTACCCGATGGCCACCCGCTGCTTGCCATGTATGTCACCGCCGTTGAAACGCGCGGCGAAGCGATCTGCACGATCTTGCGCCGCATGGCCGAAATTCGCGAGGGGGCCATACTGTTCAACTGTACCGCAGGCAAAGACCGCACTAGCGTAATCGCAGCGATGCTGCTGGGTCTTGCAGGCGTTTCGCATACAGACATTATTGGCGACTATGCCCTAACCCAGGAGTTCATCCCGGAACTGGTGAGTGAGTTCTTGAGCAGGGCACGCGCTAACGGGGCAGACGTGGAAAGCTACGCGACACTGCTAGAAAGCCCTGCCAGCGCAATGGCAGGTATGCTGAGCCATATCGACGAGAAATACGGCTCTGTTATGGGGTATTTGGATCATATCAACGTGGATACCCACACACTGTCGCGCTTACAGGTCAGGCTCGGCGTTACGGTCTAGAATGCACTGCGTGTGACTGAAATCGCAGGCAGATCCAGTCCCGCTACGCTATGGGCAGTTGTATCAAAGTTGAACCAGAACCGCTCAGCACCCGTATCGCGGCACCGCACGCCATCGGGCAGTGAAATAGTCTCTAAACCGGCATTATTGCAAAGCGTGTCGAACAATCGCCGCAGCGCGGGCTGATCGCCCCACCCGGCCAGGTAGTAGAAATTGCCCTGCCGCACAAACGCAGGCTGACCATCAGCGCAATACTCCAACACTTCCGCGTTCGTCTCGATCTGCTCTCGGTAGCCCGTAAAATATCCGCCACCACGCAATGCAACGGGTGTGTCACTTCGCAAGCTCTCAACAGCGGCGACAGTCACGTCCAGCCCCGCCCAATCGGGTGGCAAGGGCACCGGAATTGCCATCTCGCTATTTCGGGCCCCTGTGCGCGGCCCCAAGACGACCTGCCCTTCACAAAGATGCAGCGCTCTCTTTAGCGCATCCGGCACATACAGCATCCCTGGCAAAAGGATCAGGGTATAACCCGCAAAGTCCCGTTTGGACGGTGGAACGATATCCACTGACAAGCCAAGACTGCGCAAAGCGCGATAGGTTTCAAATACGAGCCCAAAATAGCTTAGCCCCGCACCATGCGGCTGCACTGCCCAAGCAAAATCAGCATCGTAGTCAAACATCAAAGCGACCCGCGCTTGTGCAGGTACAACATCAGGCGTGTCCGACAGTTCACGCGCAACCTCGCAGGCCTCGGACAATCCAGCAGCCGCAACACTATCAGGGCGCAGCAGTCCTGCATGCATCTGTTCTTGGGCAAAGGGCGCTTGGCGCCAACGGAAATAACACACAGCCTCCGCACCATGGGCGAATGCTTCCCAAGTCCAAAGGCGGACCATGCCGTCCAGCGGTGCAGGGTTATGTGGCGCCCAATTCACGGGACCAGGTTGCTGCTCCATTACCCACCAGCGCCCGCCACCAACTGATCGGTACAGATCATGATGAAACGCCTGAAAGTCAGGATCGCCCTGTCTTGCAAAGTGTTTTTGGTGGGCAGCATCCATACCACTGCGATCTTCAAGAAAGCCGAGCGGGTAGCTGTCCCAACTGGCAAAATCCAGATCGGACCCCACAGCAAAATGGTCGAAATCTGTGATCCGACCCATGTAATTGTGGGTAACAGGCGCATCCGAATGGGCGCGAATGATATCGACCTGTGCGCGATTGAACGACACCACCTGATCCGAGCTGAATCGACGAAAGGCCAAACTGTGGGCTGGATTAGGCTCTGTTACGGTCAAGTTGGGTAGGTCAATCTGATCAAAATCATCATATGTCATAGACCAGAATACGTTGCCCCATGCGGTGTTTAGCGCGTGGATATCGCCTTCATATCGCACCCGCAGCCACTGCTGAAACGCTGTGCGCGCGGCAGGGGAATAGGAGATCGTTGTATCGTGGCACCCGTATTCATTGTCTGTCTGCCATGCCGCAACATAAGGATTGGCCCCATAGCGTTGCGCGAGTTGTGTCACGATCTGCGCGGCTTCCTTACGAAAACCATCATGGCTAAAGCAGTAGTGCCGCCGCGATCCAAAACCGCGCGGGCGGCCCTGATCGTCATAGGCCAGCATATCGGGATGCTTTGCAAGTACCCAACGCGGAGGCGTTGCTGTCGGCGTGCCCAGCACCACCTTCAGGCCCGCACGCCCCAATACGTCTATCGCATCATCCAGCCACTCCAAACGGTAGTCGCCCGCCGCAGGCTCTAGCGATTGCCACGCGAATTCACCGATGCGCACCCAGGTCAACCCTGCCTCGACCATGCGCTGTGCATCTTGCTTCCATATTTCACGCGGCCATTGCTCGGGGTAATAGCAAACACCCAATGTCCGCTTTAGCGTGCTCACAAGATTACCCGATGTTCTCGCTGGCCCTGCGCCTGCGTTTCAATAAAATAGGTCTTTCCCTCATCGGGTCCGTCCAGCCCGACAGCCGCTGAGGTAATGTAAAGTGTGCTCAGATCAGGGCCACCAAAGGCGGGACAACTCGCCTGTTTCGCGGCAATGCTTACCGCCCCCATGAAGACACCATCAGGACCGTACCTTGCCACACGTGATGCGCCCCATTGCGCCACCCATAAACATCCTTGTGCATCAATCACTGCCCCATCCGGATTCAACCCTTCGGTCCGCGTATCGATAAAAACCTCTGGTGCGTCTTTGGGCCAGCCCTCTGCATCCAGCGCGACACGCATCACCCGACGGCTGTGCGTATCGGTGTAGAGGGCGAATTTTCTGTCAGGAGTAAAACAGATCGCATTGGATACGGTGATCCCTTCAAACAAGACTTCGACGGCACCACGATAATAGCGATGGATCGTGCCTGCATATTTTTCAGCCTGCTTTCCCATTGATCCGATCCAGAACCCACCGAACGGGTCGGCGCGTCCATCGTTCGAGCGGGTCACAGCATTGTCTGCTTCCAACGGAGCGATGTGAGTTTGCGCACCTGTTTCTAGATTATAACTAAACAGCTGCGTTTCCGAAGCGATCAGTAGCGTATCATGGTCAACCCAACCGGCAGCCGAGACGTGTTCATCAAACTGACGGACAGATCCTTCACCATAGAGCCGCATTTCAAGGATATCGAACCAGAACAACGAGTGCCGCTCGGGGTGCCACAACGGCCCCTCCCCCAGCGCACATTGGGTCGCATCAAAGACTTTCACGATGTCACCAATGCGTCATACGCCGATACAATTGCCTGAGCGCGGCGCGTCACTTGGGCCAGATCAAACCCCGGCTGAAAGAGACCGCTTCCGATGCCAAAACCATCTGCACCTGCCTCTAGCCAAAGCGCGAAATTGTCTGGCGCAGCCCCACCAACAGCATAGCATGAGACGTTGGCAGGCAGCACTGCACGCAGCGCTTTTAGCCCCGATGGCCCGATCAGATTGCCAGGAAAGAACTTAAGCCCATCGGCACCGTGGCGCAGCGCGGAAAATGCCTCGGTTGGTGTCATCACCCCAGGAAAGCTCTGCATGCCAGCGGCTTTGGTCGCCTTGATCACCGAAGGGTTACAGTCGGGGGAGACGATTAGCTTGCCCCCGACTCCTGCCACGCTATCAACCTGATCTGTACTAAGCACTGTGCCTGCACCAATCAACACACCCTCACCTACCGTTTCGACCAGCCGCGAGATGGAAGTGAGGGGATCAGGCGAGTTCAATGGCACTTCGATGCGGGTGATCCCCGCCTCCACCAATGCCGCGCCAATCGGGACGACTTCGTCAGGGGTGACACCCCGCAGGATCGCAATCAGCGGTCGGCTCATGTCTCAGGTCCCCTTCATGGCGGTATATGCACTGTACAATCCGCGCAACGTCATCGCATCCGCATCTACCGTTTGCGTTGGAACACCTTGCGCCTGCAATGCCGCAGCATAAAGACTGGCAAGTGTCCCGTCACCGATCAATGCAATATTCTGCCCCAACCAATAGGGCCGCGCCGCAGCAAGCTCCATCCCGATCAGCATACCCGACAAACGCGCGCGCGCCGTGGCGGGGTCCAGTCCGTCTAGCAACGTCTCGGCCCGTAGCGAGAAAAGCGCACCCGCCATACTTTCTGGACGCGACATGGTATCGCCGACAGCGGTCTTGAATGCCTCAGCATCCAAGTCTTGCGCATCAACCGAATGGCGCAAAACAGACTGTTTTGCCAGCAGCGCAAACATCTCACCCGTCATGAATGTCCGAAAGCTGACGATTTCACCTGCACTGATATGCACCCATTTCGAATGTGTTCCAGGCAGACACAACACGCCGTCCCACTCTGGCTGCGTTGCAATAAATCCTGCGATCTGAGTTTCTTCACCGCGCATGACATCAGCGGGTTGCAGTTGTGACATGCCCGACAATATCCGCACATCCATGCGCGGATCAGTTCCGGTCACGCGCTTAGCTCCCGTCGCATCAGGCGGGGCAGCAGGAACGCTTCGATAGGGCGCTTCTGACCAGCCTTGGCGCGCACCAACCATACCGCAACAGATCACAGGCGTGACGACATCCCGACGCAAATGCGGCTCTATCAAAGACAAAAGTGCGCGTTCAAATTCGGCAGGGGCAAGCGTGCCCATGCCATCATCGCTGCTCAATGCAATCACCTGTGCATCATCATGGATCCAAACCCGCAGACGGCTTGTCCCCCAATCTACTGCAATCCAACTCATCCAGTGACCACCACACCACCATCCACTGCCATCAGCTGTCCCGTCATCATCTTGCTACAATCAGAGGCAAGGAACAGAACCGGACCCAAGATATCTTCTGGTTCGATAACGCGCTTTAGACACTGTTTATCAAGATGCTCTTGGCGTATTGCAGGATCACCAAGACCGTGCGCGCTCAATTGCTTTGGGGTCTTTACCCAGCCCGGTGCCAGTGCATTCACGCGAATGCCATCTGGCCCGAATTCACGCGCCAATGAGCGGGTCATGGCGGTAATGCCACCATTCGCCATGACATATAGCGGATAGCCCGCATTCCCCATGATGTAGCTCACTGAAGAAAAGTTGATGATCGTCCCACCACCCTGCGCCTGCATCCCTTTTAAGACAGCCTGACAGGCAAAAAAATATGGCTTTAGATTAATGCCCGTATTTTCGTCCCACATTTGGGGCGATACCGCATCGGTTGCATGACGCACGTCATCAGCTGCGTTATTGACGAGAATTTGCACAGGCCCATGCGCCGTATCCGCCCGTGAAATCGCAGATTGCAAGGCATCGACATCAGAGACATCACAGTGCATTCCCAACGGACGCGTACCGTGCTTTGCCTGTAGCGCATCAGTTGCTTCTTCGACATTTGCGATATCAACGAAAGCAACCCTTGCGCCCTGTGCCATAAACCCGTCTGTGAGGGTCGCCCCTATCCCAGAAGCACCGCCAGTTATGAAAACACTTTTACCTTTTAGATCGTGAAATTCAGTATTCATTGCATGGCCCTCATGTTCGGATAGAAATTTGCCATCTTCATATCGCAACCCCTTCGATCACCCACATTGTATCTGGAAACGACCACGGCAGCGTAATTCCGTTTTGCATCAGATACGCACCACTCACCTCCATGCTGCCCTGCTTGAGCAGGGGACTTCCCCGCGACAGTGTAGGCGCGTCGGCGCGGTTCAGCACAGTAATCCGATACATTTGCGCCCCGTCCAGCTGTGTCAGCCTCAACGGACGCGGCGCGATTTGGGCCGAAGTATCAGCAAGACCGGCAAAAACGACAAACCGTCCGCCATCTGCTGCCTGCTGCTGTTCTGCAATCACTGAAGGGTCCGCACTGTCCAGTCGCAAGATATCAGCGTCTTGTCGCCAGTCACGGTTTGCTTTCCACCACGATGTTACCTCACGCAAAACCTCTGCTTCCTCCGAGGTAAGCTCCCTCGGGTCCATTTCGAACCCCATGTGCCTAGCGGCAGCAACCCAAGCACGAAAGCGAATATCAAACACCCGTCCAGAGGTGTGACAGGTGCGCGGGCCTACATGACTGCCTGTCACGACCATCGGCAGAAACAACGCCGCATTGTGCTGGATGCGCAATCGCTCGCGCGCGTCGTTACTATCCGACAGCCACACGCGTTGGGTCCGCTCAAGAATGCCAAAGTCAACCCGCCCGCCGCCCGAGGCACAGCTTTCAATCTCGGTCATCGGGTGCGCCGCACGTAAACGGTCGATCAACGCATATGTCCCCTCGGTCTGCACTGCATCGGGATAGGGCAGGACACGGTTATGATCCCATTTGATATAGTCGATCTGGTAGTTACGCAGCACCGTATCAATCCGCGCAAACAGATAGTCGCACACCTGTGGCTGCGCCATATCCAGCACCATCTGCTGACGTCCAAGTATCTGGTCTGACCCGCCCAATATCCAATCGGGATGCGCCTTGTAGAGGTCGGAGTGCGGGTTGACCATTTCAGGTTCAAACCAAATTCCGAACCGCATGCCCAACCCCTGAACGTGGTCAATCAAAGGGGTCAACCCATCTGGGTATTTTCGCGCATCAAGCAGCCAATCGCCAAGCGATGTCGTGTCGTCATCGCGCACACCAAACCAGCCGTCGTCCAGCACAAACCGCTCCGCCCCCAGAGCAGCAGCGCGCGTGGCGAGGTCTTTTAGAACGGTGACGTCATGATCAAAATAGACTGCCTCCCAGCAGTTGTAATGCACAGGGCGCGAACGATCCCGATCAGGCCATTCTACAATACGGTCACGCAAGTGGCGCTGGAAACCTACGGCACATCCGTTCAGACCCGTATTTGAATAAACAGCATAAAGTGTTCCTGTTTCAAAACGGTTCGCAGGCGTGATCTGTGTGCCGCTGGCATGGCCGAACTGCACCTGACGGCGACCATCAGGCAATTCTTCGGCAATCATACGGTGTCCACCAGACCAACCGTAGTGAAACGCATATGCCTGCCCTTGGGTGTTGCTGGCTCCGCGGCACGGCACAATCAGTGCGGGGAAGTGGGCATGGTCACTACGTCCGACACGGCTTTCGCGCATGCGGATGCCCGCAGACCAAGGCGTGATGTTACTTTGAAACTCCCCCACCCAGCGGCCCGAAAAATCCAGCATCGTGTCGCTCAGTTGTGGCGCGGGCATTACGGGGGCTGCCAGCCAATCAAGACGTATCACCACGTCAGACTCTAGCTCCGCGCGGGTGCTGATCATGCGCGTCTCCGCATCAATTGCGAAATGCGCAACATAGCGCAGGCCTAAATCTACATCCCTAAAATGCAGAGCCAGAGCCCCCTGCCCTTCGTCAGCCCGTTCGAACGA
Source organism: uncultured Sulfitobacter sp. (assembly GCF_947502895.1). Taxonomy (GTDB): domain Bacteria; phylum Pseudomonadota; class Alphaproteobacteria; order Rhodobacterales; family Rhodobacteraceae; genus Sulfitobacter. Next base: position 37,237 of record NZ_CANNBM010000005.1, on the reverse strand, counting down.
GAATTTGGGCATCAATGGCGCACCATCTTCGCCACGGATTGTCATACCGGGCTGGCCCGGAAAACTGTCACTGGCCTGAGGGCAAACCGACAAGGCGGGGTTCACATCCAACATCCCGCCCGTCACGTCCAACTCGCCCGCGCGGGCGATTGTTTGCAGATTCTCGCCATCAGGCAAGGACGCACCCCAGTACACAATCGCAGCCAAAGCGCTATCGCGCACAGCCAACACCAGTGTCTGATCTGGGCAGTCCAACCGCCACGTCTGGATCATTTGACCGCACCCAACGTAAGGCCCGCAATAAAGTGCCGCTGCATCGCAAAGAACATCAGCACAGGCGGCATCGCAGCCACGATGGACCCCGCAGAGACCAAATGCCACTGCGCCACCCACTGCCCGTTGAGAGAATAGAGCCCCGCTGTAACTGGCTGCACATCCGCCCCCTGGGTCAGAACTGTGGCCCAGAAATAGTCATTCCAGATGAAGGTAAAGATCAGCACACTGAGCGCCGCGATCGCTGGCTTCATCAAAGGCAGGACCACATACCAGAAAATCTGAAACTCCGACACGCCCTCAACCCGCGCCGCCTCGATCAGTTCTTGCGGGAGGGCGCGGATGAAATTGCGCATAAACAGCGTACAAAACCCTGTCTGGAAGGCGATGTGAAACAACGCAAGACCAGCCGTTGTGTTGTACATTCCCAAATCCAGCGTCAGGTCGCGCACGGGCACCATCAGGATCTGGAAAGGAATGAAGTTACCGGCCACAAACATGAAGAAGATCAGCAAATTACCCTTGAAGCGGTACACCCCGAGAGCAAAGCCCGTCATGCACGACAGCGCCACTGCGCCGATCACCGTGGGGATCGTAACCTTGAAACTGTTTAGGATGTATTTGCCTATTGGCGTGTTTTCAAAAATCGCGGTGTAGTTGGCCAGCATGTTAAACGATGTGGGCCAACCCCAATAATTGCCAGCCGTGATATCCCCTGCTGAGCGAACGGAGGTCATCGCAACCGCGATCAGCGGCAACAACCACAAGATCAGCACGACGGGTAGCGCCACTTTGTACGCGAATTGCGCGCGCGATGATGTCTTTTCAATCGGGGTCGGAAACATCAGTGCGCCCCTTTTTCGTCGCGGTACATTTTCCACAAGAAGAACGCGATGTAGATCATCATGATAGCGAACAACACCACTGCGATAGCTGCGCCATACCCCATGCGAAAGCCGTACTCCGAAAAGGCCTGCTCATACATATAAAACGCGAGCACCCGAGACGAGCCATAAGGCCCACCGTCTGTCATGATCGAGATGAGATCGAACGAGCGCAGCGCGCCGATGATCGTGACAACCACAGCAATGAATGTGGCTGGCTTTAGCTGCGGCAAAACCACGTACCACAACAGCTTGAGACCTTTTGCGTTGTCTAGCCGCGCAGCCTCGATCTGTTCGGGGTCTACGGCGTTCAAACCTGTGAGATAAAGGATCATGCAATAAGCCGTCTGGGGCCACAGCCCTGCGGCGATGATACCGTAGGTCACGTAACGCTCGTCTGCCAAAACAGCGATGGGATCAACACCGAATACCCCCAGAAAAATGTTCAGCAAACCATTGCTCGGATCGTAGAACCACGAAAACACCAACCCAACAACAACTTGGGAAATGACAAAGGGAAAGAAGAACAACGATTTGTAGATGCGGATACCGCGTACTGTCTGGTTGAGAAACAGCGCCACAAACAACCCTGCCGGGATTGCCAGCATATACAGCACCAGCCAGATCACGTTGTTCTTGAGCGAGGTATAGAAATCCTCGTCGTCCATTAATTCGACATAGTTGTCGGTCCCAACATATGTCGCTTTACCCAGACCGTCCCACTCATAGAAAGACAGACTGACGGACTGGAAGATTGGAAAAATTACATAGACGGCAAACATGAACATGCCCGGTGCGAGGAATATCCATGGCGCCAGTCGCTGCTGGTTACGCTTCCAATAGCTTTGCATGTTGCCCCCTACCCTAGAAAAGCACCCCCGCATTTGCGGAGGTGCTTTTGGTCTTATTTGTTGATGCGCATCCGCACTTTCTCAAGACGCTCAAGGATTTTATCCAGACGTTCGGGCTTGACCATGAACTCCTGAAAACCTTCCATACCAGCCTTTGCCATTTCGGCAGGTGCGTCACGGTCAAAGAACTGTGCGATGCCGCCATCGGTATTGCTCAGCATTTCGTAACCGGCTTGCAAGAATTTGTCGTCACCGACAGACGAGTTCTTGTTGATCGGCAACTGGCCCATCGTTTCGTTGATCTGGGTCTGAACATCCGCGCGTGCGAGATAGGCGAGGAATTTCTTGCCATTCTCCTTGTTCTTGCCGTTGGCTGTCAGGTGGATCGTATCTGTCGGGGCTTCTTCGGCCATCGGCACGTCAGAGTTGATCATCGGGAACTGGAAAAAGCCAAGCTGATCATCCGTCAGGCCAGCCTCGCGCAGTGGTGCCACCGCGAAGTTACCCATTACATACATTGCTGCTTCACCCTGCACCATTGGTGCCAGTGCTTCCTGCCAGCTAAACGCGGCGTGGTTTTCAAGGAAGAAGCCTGCGTCCAGAAGCTCTTTCCAGTTGGCCATGGTGGCGCGCACACGGTCGTCAGTCCACGCAATTTCGCCGCGTGTCAGTGCCATATGGAACTCGTACCCGTTGGTGCGAAGGTTGAGGTAGTCAAACACACCGCCAGCGGTCCACAGATACTTGGTGCCGATGGTGATCGGCGTGATGCCCGCCGCTTTCAGCGTTTCACCAGCGGCCTTAAACTCGTCCCAGTTTTTTGGCACCGCGATGTTGTTCGCCTCGAACAGGTCTTTGCGATAATAGACGCCCCACTGATAATAGGTGTACGGCACACCCCAGATTTTTCCGTCAATCGTCATCGACCCTTTTGCAGAAGCGAGGGATTCGTTCAGTCCGTTCTCTTCCCAAACATCATCCACAGCCTCGAACAGGCCTGCATTCACATATGGCAACATCCGGTTGCCCGCGTACCAGTTGGCCAGATCAGGCGCATCCGCCGTAAGAAAATTGCGGATCGACGTTTTGTACCCTTCGTGATCGAACAGGTTCCATGTCACCTTGATATCAGGGTTTTCGGCTTCAAACCCTGCAATGACTTCCTCAAACGCTTTCTTTGGCGCGGGGTCGGAAGTGTCGGTATTGATAATCAGCTCACCCGCGAATGCTGCGGCTGTCAGCATCGTGCTGGCTGCAAGCCCCGCCAGCAGCGTTTTGGTACGTTGGAACATGATGTCCTCCCTAGTGGTTTTCATACGAGACACCGACACGGCACGCTCCTCCGTCACCCTGCCGCGAGGTTCCAAATAATGAAACCTGATCTCAACTATTGAAAATATGCGGTAGCACGCATAGCCTGTCAACGATTTCGTGCCTTATCGAGACACGGAGTATCAGTCTGAGAGAGCAATGAACGAACATGTGAAAAGTGATGGCACAGTTGGAAAAGCGATGGATGTTCTTGATTCCGTCGCAGCCTTTGGCCGCCCTGTTCGCTTCTCTGAACTTTTGGCCAAGAGCACGCACCCCAAGGCAACGCTCTATCGTTTTTTGCAAACTCTGACCCATCAACGCCTACTGACCTATGCGCCTGAAACCCAAACCTATCACCTCGGCTTGCGACTGGTGCAGCTGGCACATACGGCTTGGGGGCAAAGCTCGCTCGCCCCTCTGGCCGCGCCTACGATGGAGGCGCTCGCCGCACAGACGGGCGAGACAGTGCATCTGGCGCAGATCGACAACGGACAGGTAATATTTATAGACAAGCGCCGGTCTGACCCGCTGTTTGAAACGCTGGCCCAGCCTGGCCGTGTCGCACCTGCGTTTTGCACGGGTGTCGGCAAAGCCATCCTCGCATTTCTGTCAGAAGATCGTCGCACGCGTGCGCTGCGCCAACAGGCATTCTTAAGTTATACGCCCAATACGCACACCAGCGTTGAAACCCTTCTGCCAGAGCTACGTGAAATTGCCGCCGATGGAGTAGCCTTTGACCGTGAAGAGCACGAACAAGGCGTTATCTCCATTGCCGCACCCATACACGGGCGGGCGGGAAGTGTGATTGGCGCGCTCTCTATCGCAAGCTCCACAAACCGCAACAGCCTGTCAAATCTGAGTGCCCTGCGCCCTGCCCTGCTCACTGCATGTGCGCAAATCGGCGCAGCCGCACAAGATTGGCAATTTCCCGCACATCCCTGAGAGGAGACGACCCATGTCTGGCGTGACCCTGAAAAACGCGATCAAACGCTACGGCGAAACCCAAGTGATCCATGGCATCGACCTCGAAATTGCACATGGAGAGTTCTGCGTTTTCGTTGGCCCGTCCGGCTGCGGTAAATCCACGCTTTTGCGCATGGTCGCGGGGCTGGAGGCGACAAGCGCTGGCGAGATCCATATCGGCGCCCGCGATGTCACCCACGCCGAGCCAGCAGATCGCGGTGTCGCGATGGTCTTCCAGACCTATGCTCTCTACCCACATATGACGGTCGCCGAAAACATGGGCTTCGGCCTCAAGATGAACGGCGTGCCAAAGACCGAGATTTCCAAAAAAGTAGCCGAGGCGTCCTCTATTCTACAGCTGGATGATTATCTGGCACGCAAGCCCAAAGCACTGTCAGGTGGTCAGCGACAACGGGTGGCGATTGGGCGCGCCATTGTGCGTGGACCAGAGGTATTCTTGTTTGACGAGCCGCTTTCGAACCTCGACGCCGAACTGCGCGTGGACATGCGCGTGGAAATTGCCCGCCTGCACAATGAAATCGGCGCAACGATGATCTACGTCACACATGATCAGGTTGAGGCAATGACATTGGCCGACAAAATAGTCGTGCTGCGCGCGGGGCGCATTGAGCAGGTAGGCTCCCCCATCGCCCTTTATGATGATCCAGATAACAAGTTCGTGGCGGGCTTTATCGGCTCGCCTGCCATGAATTTTCTGCGCGGCATGGTAAAAGGCGACAAGGTTTCTGTACCCGCCTTGGGCGGGAAGCTGATTGATGCGCCTGTAACCTTACCTGCTGATGGAACCGAGGTATTTATCGGATTGCGTCCGCAGCATCTGCATGTGGCACCCCAACCCGACAGCCCCATCACCCTCGACATCCGCGAGCATCTGGGCGGCGTATCCTATGACTATCTCACCACCCCGACACGCGAACGGGTGATTGTCGAAAACCGAGGCGACACATCCGCACCGGAAAATGCCGGCCTCAAATTAGACTTTGAAACAGCACATGTCATGTTGTTCGATGCCAAAACCGAAGCCCGTATCCGGTGACCCCCAACGCCCCAAATCGGCCTTGCTGCGATTAGTCATTGCATTTAACGCCAAACCTGACCTAATACAGGGACTAGGAGGCAATACACCCTCCGAGAGGCAGCGTGCCGTTCAGAAACCACGAAAAATCGTGGGCAGCGGCGCATAGGTGAAACCGATCATGGAGGGGCAGAACATCCAGCAGATCCCATAAAACAAAAGGCTCGAATGGTTGCAGCCATCCGAGCCTATCCGTCAATGTCAGCAATGACACTGTCCGTTTGCTTGTTCCTGACAGTATCATTGCGCCCGAATCGCCGCAAGCCCTGCTTGCAGCGCATGGAGCTTTTATGTCTGAAATTCTTGATTGCGACCCTAACAAAGGCTTTGTCGCCTTTCCTGTCGCCCTGTTTGACCTCGACCTCACTCCAGGTGCGTTTCGCACACTTGCAGAACTTTGCAGAATGGCGAATGCATCCGGTCAGTGCTGGCCCTCTCTTGCCCAACTTGGTCGCCGCCTTGGGCGATCCCGCGCGGCTGTCTCCGGCTACATCGCCGAGCTGCGCACAGCGGGTGTGTTAACAACCGAAGAGCAAAAGATGGCTAACGGCTATAATTACCGCCTTCGCTATACCGTGACTTTCTGGAAAGAATGGCGGGCAGACCTTAGCAAAGACAAAGCTCGCGCGACGACTGTGCCTGCCAAGAAACATGAACGCAGAGTTCAGCCAGATGAACGCCCGTTAGAAACTAAAAATCATATCTATAAAAAACAACAGTTAGGGTCCTTTGATGATCTCGTTTCACAATGGAAATCACTTGCAGGCCAAGCGCCCTACCCTGGCTTTGCTGCATGGCCAAGCGATGAACTGGTAGCCCGCACAGGTACTGCGCTTACAAAAGAACCCGACCAACCACCCATTATATCCGCGGATATTGCAAAAGCGCTTTCGATGTTTGCGGCCCACCACCAAATAGAGCAACCCTCCACCGAAGTTATAGCAGCCGTAGAGCAACACCTAACATCAATGGAGATGCTTGATGCACTGATGAAAGCACTAAACGAACAATGGCAAACGTACTGGCGAAAGCCGCCGAATGTGTATCAGATATTGCGGATCATCAAAGATCTGCCTCGCTATGATGGCGAAAGCACCAAATACAAACTTCTGAAATCCTATCTGCGGCGGTGGAAACTCTACCAGCGGAGCTTGCCCTCACTGGCGATAAGCTCCAAAGTCGCAGCATAGCAATATCCGCGGATATAAAGATAATGGCATACGGGCAATTCGAACAATTCATCCGCAATATGGGGCGGGTCATGGCGCAGGTGAACACCAAGCTCCAGCGCGACCTCACGATGCGAAGCCGCGTAGCGCGCAGGTTCTCTCAAACTGAGGTCGCCGAGTTCCTCGGGGTTGATACGACCTACCTCACACGCATCGCCAAGGATGAGCCGCACTATCCGGAAGGTGAGCGGACTGGGCGTGAGCGGAGTTTTTCGCCCTCTGAGATCATCACAATACGCGGCATTCTTGCCAGCCGACCTGGTGCGCGTCGCGACCACCTATACTGGCGTCAAGCCGGCGATCCTGTGAAGGTGATTACGTTTGGTGCGCAGAAAGGCGGCACAGGAAAATCGCTCACCGCTGCGCACTTTGCTCAGTATCTGTCGCTGTTCTACGGTCTGCGTGTTGGTATCATCGACGCCGATCCGCAAGCCACAGCCAGCCTCTACTTCGCAGATGCAGACCTCCCATTGTTCGCGCCGGATACCCCCACCCTAGCCGAATTTATGGGGGTGGATGACCCGGGCGCATCAGAATTGTCCAAGCGCACTCCCGAAGAGTTGAATGAGATTTGGCGCGCAACGCCGTGGCCCGGGGTGCGGCTTATCCCTGGTGGTGCAAATATCCAGAACGGTGACATCAGTTTGTTCTTCTTGTCCCAGCGTGGGGGCGTGCCTGTGTACCGCGTCTTGCGGGATGCCATAACTGGATGGAGCGCTGCCTATCCGCCAAAGACCTCCACGGCAGATCTTCGGGATGGTGAAGGTGCCTTTGACCCTGCCCGATTTGAGGCGGCATTGAATGAAACGCTCGATGTGATTGTTATCGATCAGCAGCCATCCTTGACCCTGATGCAGTTGAACGGGTTGATCGCGGCAGATAGCGTTGTGATCCCGCAGACGATGAAGGGTTTTGATCTGGCCACGCTCGCGACCTACATCGGTAACATTGGTGAATATCTGGAATTCATCATGGGATTTGAAGCTGATCTTGAGATCGGGAACGGTGCTCATGTTGTTTTGCCGACGATTGTGCAGGAACAGAACAACCAAGATACCGACCAGATACTTGATCTCTACCGCCGCTCTCCGCGCGAGATTAGTCAGGTTTGGTACAACCGCTCTGACGCGATTGCCAATGCCGCTGAGGAATACAAAAGCATCTATGAATATCTTCCGCCGCGTACACGACGCACGTCAGCCAAGGCATTTATGACCAATGCGAATGCCGTGAACGACAGCCTTGTGGCGCGGGTGCTGCCGCACTTGCCGGTGCGCGGATTTGCTGAACAGTTTATTAAAGAAAGGTGGGGTTGATGGCACGCAAGCGCAAACTCGATGCGACAACGATTCCGTTAGAAGAAGATACGGGAGAAACAGGGAAGCCCGGAATGGGAGGTATGTGGGGCGGCACAGCCATGAATATGCTGCGCCAGCGACTTGACGATACCCGCGCAACATTTGCTGATGGTATTCTGAACGGGACTGTCGCGATCGAGTTGCAGCCTGATCAGGTTGATGACCCCACGGGGAGTGACCGACAGGAAGGGTGGCGTGACGAACCCGAATTTCAGGCGCTGATCGACAACATCGCACGCCGCGGGCAGACACAGGCAATTCGCGTGCGGCCAGTTGACCCCGCATGGCAGCCAGACCGCGATAATCCGCTTGAGACAGGTGATCGTTTCATCATCCAGTCCGGCCGCCGGAGATTGGCTGCGTGTCAGATCCTTAACCGCAAGGTCATTGCGGTCATTGCGACTGTTGAAGGTGAAGCGGCGCTAGCTGATTTGGAAGAGCGGTTTCACGAGAATACAATGCGCAAGAACCTCAGTGGCTTTGAGGAATTGCTGTCTATCGGTTTGATCGCAGACGCTCTTGGTGATCTCAGCCAACAGGAAATTGCACAGCGCCTTTCGGTCAGTCAGAATGACGTATCTCTTGGCCGTGCATGTGTCGAATTGCATGACAGAATTGTAGCCGAGGTTGATATCGTCAATACACCCAAGCGTGCCTTTCGGGAGATCATCCCGCGGCTGCGAGGCGGTGCTCCAGACAAACCCAAACCAACGGCACCTTCAAAGCCATCGAAAGCCAGTAACGGCGCTGTTCAGGTCTCCGTAAAGGCTGCGGCGAACGGGGCTTTGTCGCTTACCCTGAAAGGGGCGTCGGTTGATCCAGACTGGTTGGCGCAGGCCGTCGCTGATCTGGTTTCCAAGCAGACAACACACTAAGAAGGGCGCAGCCCAGACAGGATTTCCCATGACACAAACTACCTTGCGCCAACATTTAACAAGCCAAAGCATTGAAACCGATCTGATGATCCTGATGGAGGACATCGCAACCGCATGCCGCATGATCTCAGACCGTGTGCGCCATGGTGCTTTTGCAGGAGTGTTGGGCGCTGCTGAAACCGAAAATATCCAAGGCGAGACCCAAAAAGAACTCGATGTTATCTCGGACGAAATATTTCAGCAGATCGTTGGTGGTAATCCGGCGCTAGCGGCGTTGGTGTCAGAAGAAGTTGATGAAGTGAACTGGTGCAAGACGAACCCGCAAGCGGGTGATTTTGTAGTTTACTATGATCCGCTTGATGGTTCATCCAATCTGGATGTGAACCTGTCTGTAGGTACGATTTTTTCCATCGTGCGCCTTGGTGACGCGGTTGAGCCGTCGGCAGAAGCAGTCCAGATAAAAGGGACCGAGCAGATAGCAGCAGGCTATGCGATTTATGGCCCATCTACAGGGTTGGTGGTGACAACGGGGCAGGGGGTCGACGGTTTTTCCCATCACCCCGGATCTGGAGAGTTTTTGCTGACCCAGGCAGAAATGACCATACCACCACAAACGCAGGAGTTTGCGATCAACGCTTCGCGATATGATTTGTGGGAAGCGCCTGTGCGCCAGTACATCGATGATTGTTTGCGCGGCGAAAATGGACCGCGCGCCAAAAAGTTCAATATGCGGTGGTGCGCGTCAATGGTGGCGGATGTGCACCGTATACTCACGCGGGGTGGGGTGTTTTTGTACCCCAAAGATACTGGCAACGCGGGGCAGGGTGGTAAGTTGCGCCTGATGTATGAGGCAAACCCCATGGGAATGTTGGTTGAACAGGCCGGGGGGGCATCCTCAACCGGGACAGGGCGCATTTTGGAAGTCGCGCCAACGGGACATCACCAGCGTGTTTCGGTTATTCTTGGATCACGCGACGAAGTTGCGGTGATTGAAGGGTACCACAAATAACAGGCTCTATTCTGCTGCTTCGAGACCTTGGGCGATGTTTGCATGACCCTGAAGAATATCGTTGTGGATAGCTTCGCCTACGGCTTCGTAATCACCATCGCGCAATGCTGCTATGGCGACTTCGTGCATGTCCGGTAGTGGGGTAGTTTCGTTGCGTTTGACCATTCCACGCAACGAGGGGCCCACCCGCAGCCAGTGCGCGGCTGCTGTTGCCATTAGAATTTCAGCTTCCGAATGGGCATAAAGCGTCCAGTGGAATACATGATTGTAGCGTAGATAGTCATGGATGTTGCCAGCCGAAAGGGCGGCATTTACTTGGGCGTCAATCTTCTCTAACGCGTCGATTTCAGCAGATGTAATGCCCACGGCAGCAAGCCGAGCGATCTGCGGCTCGATGCCTGTGCGCGCATAGGTCAGCTCTTGTAACTGCTCCATCGTCAACTCAGGCACCATGAGGCGGCGGTTGTCGCTGGAGCGTAGCGCGCCTTCGGCGGTGAGGCGGCGTATTGCCTCGCGGGCCGGCGTGATGCCTGTGCCCAAACGGTCGACGATCCCCTGAATGGTCACCGCTTCGCCGGGGGCGAGTTCTCCAAACAGGATCAGATCGCGCGCCTTGCGGTAGGTAATCTCGTGGTCGGGTAGGGGGGCTGTGGTCATGAGCGTCCTGACGGGTTTGATGCTTCGTTCTAGTCGGGCGACACCAAAGGCGCAAGAATGGCAGCGCGTGGTTAGGAATTGCGCAGGCGCTCCAGCGCTTCGATCAGCGCATCGGGTTGCTCGTATAAAACCAGCTGGCCCGTATTTTCCAGCTCGGTCAGGCGGGCGCGGTTGCTGTGACGTGCTTGGAAGTCGCGCACAGAGTCGATGCTGACAACAGGATCATGCACGCCGTGCAACAGCTCTATCGGAATATCTGTGTCTGCGACTGTGGCGCTCCAATTACGCACCACATGGTAACTGTCGATCTCAAACGCACTATGGCCCTGCGTGATGGTAAAATAAAAACCGGCAACGACGATATCGCGGATTTCCAGATCTGCAACAGTGCGCATGTCACACGGGCTGTTCTGATAAAGCGAATGGAGGAATTGCCGCTCTCCTGCATTATCAAGCTGGTTGATACCTGCCCGCACGACGAACGGTAGCACGCGTGGGGTATAGCGTGCCGTGAGTGCTACCACTCGTTGCCGGACAGACATCGAGGCAAATTGGGAAGGCGACACGATTGGCACGCCGCCCGAGACGTTCAGTACCGCACGCACGCGATCGCCCAAATGGGCGGCTGTCGCAAACGCATAAACCGATCCGGCCATATGCCCCAGCAGGATAGGACGTTTTGCGCCCGTTGTATCCAGCAGCACTTCGACATCACGGGCAAGTCTTTGGGGGGCGGTTGAAATCGGTCCGGTATCATCGGGTGTGGCGTTGCCAAAAGAGGGGCGGACCGGACAAATCAGGTGAAAGCCATGTTCATGGAGGAGCCGTCGCAAGCGATCCGTCATAGTGTTTCCGTCCAACATGCCATGGAAGAAAATGATTGGCGTGCCGTTCGGATCACCAAAAGTTTCGACAGGCATGACGCGGTTCGCAAGCTGCACATTCAAGACACGGTCGGGAATTTTCGCCTCGGGGATTTGATCGGGCGTGTCGTCTTCTGCCAGTCGCATGGTTGAATGCAGCAGGCTGACCAATTCAACTTGCCCCGAAGAGTCCGTTTTTTGCAGGATTTTTTTGATTTGCGTGCGCACAGTTCCCAAAGCGCTTTTGCGGGTTTGGGCAATTTCTGCGGGGTTCTGCCCTTCAATCAAGAGTGCGCAGATGTCGATCTCGGATGCGCTGAGGCCGAATCCACTGGCCAGCAATGGGCCTGTTGTTTCCGGCCAGCTCTGTCTAACCTGAGTTGCCATAAAAAGACGCTCTTGCGCCGAGGTGGTGGAAAGCTGGAACGCCATAGGCAGAGGTTTTTCACCATCGGCGGGCATTACGCGGACAAGTACCGTCCGCGCGGTGAACTGCCCTGACAAGAGTTCGCGTACTTGTGTGCGGTGGGTATCTGACAGAGTGAAATCATCCAGCGTTGCGCCGTGCCCTATGCCGAATGCCGTACGGGCGGCATTGTTGTGCCAGACCAGCATGCCAGAGCTGCTGAAGACCAGCTGCGGAACACTGCTTCGGGTTGTTTCTGGCTTGTTCGCTATTTCGGGTCGACCTGCTTGTTCCAGCAACTGCATGGCAATGGCAAAGTGGTTTGTTATCTCGGTTTCGCTCAGTGCTGTATTAACGGCAGCTGTGCTGGCTTGCAGTGTGTTTAGTTTGGATATCTGCTCCAGAATGAACTCGTCCCAATGGCCCATAAAGCTGTCGTATGTCTGTGGCTCTAATGCGATCCGATAAATGCTCTCGATCAGTTCGCTTTTGGTTTTGGGGTCATTTGGTGCAAGGTGCTGGGTCATAGAGGGTGCTTTGCCTGAAAGATAGGGTGCGGATCGCATCAGATGAAAAGCATACCCGATATGGGGTACGGGCAACAATCTGCCTTTGCAGGAAAGTGCATGTAGGTTCTCGCTTGAGGGGAATTGTTGCAACAGATTTCGGAAAAGTGATTAGGGTGTTTAAAAGGTTAATTATTCCCCTTGCCCCAAACAGCATCAGATCTGCATACCCGCTGAAAGCTGGGGCGTTACTGGGGAAGGTGCGCGGCTGATATAAGGCTAGAATTTGCCCGTGATGTGGCACGTTATAGCTGAAGTGTCTTCTGCGTAGCGGCTATAAGATGAAGCGATTTAATTGGTGTAAGGCAGCAGGTTTGCTGCTTGTGGTTCTATTTGCGTTGACAGCTGCGCGTACAGCGGACGCGACAAACTTTACTTCCACGGTGCCGGGCACGTCTCTGTCGTTGCCAAGCGAATACCCCGAGGCGGGCGGTGTCGCCTTTGTATTGGTTGGGGTGAACGGCAACGTCTATTACCAGTTTTCCGATCCCACTGGCGCTTTTGTGGGGTATCAGAACAACGGTAGCCCGCGTGCGTTTCGGGGTAACCCCTTTACAATTAATGACCCTATCCAGCTTGATTGTGGCTTTTCCAGCTGTTCGGATTATTTCGGCGGCGCGCTCTCCAATGTCTATATACGCTTTTCGGCCTATGATGGTGATACACAGGTCGGTGGTTTTGACGAAGACGAAATCACGCTTCGCCTGAATGGCTTTACAGTTGGCAACTGGTCTGATGTGCGCACCGAGATCACCAATACCAGTGGCACCACCGGCTTTGGGCAGGTCGACGGATTTGGCAATAGAACTTTTAACACAGGCTGGTTCAGCAGCACTAATTCCGCTCTGATGGCGAATATTCTGACGACTGGTCAAACATCAACACAGGTATTTGACCAATCCCCGAACGACAATTACTGGGATTTTACCCGTGGTCCAACCCTTGGCAACACTGACATTGTCACTGTCGCACCAGGATACACGCTGGATAAGTCAGCAGACCGCACAACGTTCTCTGCGGTGGGTGAGACAGTAAATTACACCTACACTGTCACCAACATCGGCTCTGTGCCGATCCGTCAACTGGCAGTGCAGGACGACAGGATCTCATCAGTGTCGTGTAACAAGTCAATCATTCAGGATACAAATCCCGGTGGTGTGGCTGATTTTGCAGTTTGTACGGCAAGCTACGAGATCACGCAGGAAGACTACGATAATCAGGAAATCACAAACATCGCCAGTGCGACTGGTGTGCCAGATTTTGGCAACCTCGGTTCTTTGACTGATACGGTGACAGTGACGGGACCAGCAGCGAACCCCGTCTTGTTTGTGGAAAAGTCCACGACCCTGAACAGCTTTGGCAATGCGGGTACTTCGGTACCCTATAGCTTTTTGATCCGCAATGATGGTGATGTCACGTTGCGCAATTTTACCGTGAGCGACAGTTTGATCCCCTCGCTGACCTGTAATGTGCCCGACCTTGCCCCGACCGAGGATTTCACATGTGTTGGTAGCTATACGGTTTTGCAATCGGACGTGGATGACTTTGTCGCCAATCCGGCGGATGAGCTAAGCAATACAATCACTGTTTCTGCTGACACGCCGCTGGACGGGCGGATCACGCAAACCGATACAGTCGATTTGCCTGGTCCTGCTGCTGACGTATCGCTGGAGTTGACCAAGACGGCGTTGACCAGTGATTACGATGCGGTGGGCGATGTGATCAGCTATCAGTTGGTTGTCCGCAATACGGGCAATGTCTCGTTTCCCGCGGCGCCTGTGGTTACGGACCCGAGTGCTGGTGCAGTTACTTGCCCTGCGGGCCGCGTCCTTCCGGGCAATAGTGTGACATGTACGGCCAGCTACAGCGTGATGCAGGCTGATATCAACGCTGGTGAATTTGAAAACACTGCAACCGCGCAAATTACCATTGCTGGCATGAGCGACAGCGATACCTCCACGGCAACTGTACCTGCTGTGCGAACCACCGGCCTGACGCTGGACAAGCAGCTTGATGCATCGTCCCCCAGCCAGTTCGACGCTGTCGGTACCGGGCTTGAGTATGACTATATTCTGACAAACACTGGCAATGTCGATCTACTGAGCCCTGTTGTGAGTGATGATCGCGTTGGTGTGACCTGTCCGGCGACATTGATTGCGCCGGGTACATCTATCACGTGTCAGTCAGCTGTTTATGCGACGCTCCAAGGTGATCTGAACAGAGGCGGTGTTACAAATACGGCAACAGCTTCTGCAACTATTGCCGGTCCCGATGGTGGGACAGTCACCTCAAATTCTGACAATGTCACTGTGCCTGCGGTACAGTTGCCTGCGATAGAGCTGACCAAAACGGCACCAACAGTCGCGGCAGCAGATTTTGCGGCCGGAAATACCGTGACGTACACATTTGATGTTCAGAACACGGGGAATGTCCGTATCTCGACAGGCAGCATTGGCGTGTCTGAGATCACAGTTACCGATGACAAGATCGGCAGCTTCACATGCTTTGCTGCACCGCTGGCGCGGGGTGAGACGCAAAGTTGCACGGCGGACTATGTGCTGACAGCAAATGATGTCGCTGCGGGTGTTGTCGTGAACACCGCAACTGCATTCGCAGGATCCACAACTTCCAATCAGGTAAGCGCGCAGATATCGCCGAACTTCAACCCCGAAGTATCCTTGGCCAAAGTGGCAACAACTCCGTCGGTTGGTTTGCTGACAGATAGCATCAACTACACCTTCACTGTGACCAACACTGGCGACCGTGTGTTGCGCAACCCAGAAGAGCTTGTCACAATTAATGATACGCTTTTGTCAGCGCCTGCTGTTTGTACCCAGCCGACAACGCTGGCGATCGGTGCCAGCTTTACCTGTAGCGGTACGCGCAACGGCGTCACTCAGCCCGAGCTTGATGCAGGCGAAGTTGTTAATACGGCGACCGCCAGCTTCCCGTTTTTGAACAACGGGATCACCAGCACGATCACATCGGACGCAGCACGTGCGACTGTGCCGGTTATCGCCAACCCGCAGGTCGTTCTGGCCAAGCAAGGCCCAGCGACCTACGACACAGTAACTCAAAGTCTCACCTATACTTTTATTGTATCCAATCCAGGCAATGTCACGCTGCGCACAGCCACCGTGACCGACCCGTTGATCCCTGAACTAAACTGTACACTCTCGGATATTGCGCCCAATAGCAGCGACAGCTGTACCGGCACCTACGCGGTCAGTCAGAGCAATATCGACCTTGAAACATTTACCAACACGGCCAGTGTCACCGCCCAACCCGTACAAGGCCCACAGCAGACAGCAACAGATAGCAGCACTGCTACATTGCAGGCGGGCGCTGGGGTAAAAACGGCTACCATCGAAAAGCAGGCAGATATCAACAGCTTTGCCGCCGTTGGCG
Source organism: uncultured Sulfitobacter sp. (assembly GCF_947502895.1). Taxonomy (GTDB): domain Bacteria; phylum Pseudomonadota; class Alphaproteobacteria; order Rhodobacterales; family Rhodobacteraceae; genus Sulfitobacter. The sequence goes on along the minus strand of NZ_CANNBM010000005.1, from coordinate 21,485 downwards.
AGCAAATCAATTATACTTTCGAGGTTGAGAATACAGGCACACAAACGCTCACCAATCTGCTTGTCAGTGACAGCCTTGATGCAAATTATAGCTGTATCATTGCCACGCTTGCGCCCAGCTCGACTGACCGGACGTGCCGCTATCAACACACAATTGTGCAAGCTGATATCGATGCGGGCGAGGTGATCAACACTGCCACGCTCAGTTCTAGCGAGATTGCCACGGTAACTGACACTTCTGATATTGACGGGCCGGTGCGTGCTGCATCCTACACGTTTGAGAAAACAGCCCCTGCGGCCTTTACCGCTGCAGGTCAGACGGTCGATTTTCTGTTCACTGTTGTCAACACGGGCAATGTCACGCTGAGCAATCTGGAAATCAGCGACCCGTTCTTTGGTTCGCCTGTCAGCTGTACCATTCCAACGCTCGCTCCCGGTGCGACCGATCGCAGCTGTACTGCCAGCTATGTCACCACCCAACCTGACGTTAACGTGGGCGAGATTTCGAACACGGCGAGCATCACGGTAGACGCACCCGCGGGTGTGGGGGATCCTGCGGATCAGACCTCCACCGCTGTGCTGGCCGGACCTGCCGAGATTGCCGGTATCAGCATCACCAAGTTGAGCACTGACGGTGAATATACAACGGCGACCGACAGTGAAGACTATACCTTTTTGGTAAGCAACACAGGGAATGTCACGCTCACAGGTTTGGTGCTGAATGACCCCGACCTGAATTTTTCCTGCCCCCTAGATGATCTGTTGCCAGGTGCCACGACCACAACCTGTTCGGTTGGATCGGGTGGTGCGAACCTGACGGCGACCAAATCGTTCGACCAGACCGATGTCGATCTTGGCAGCTACACCAATACTGCCGAGGTGACTGGCGCGTCATTGGGGCAGGGCACACCCGTCCGTGCAGAAGATACTGTTACAGTTTCTGGCCCGCCGCAGGTTCCTGCGTTGGCGATCGACAAAGACACGACCTTTGTCGGTACGTTCGACACCCTTGGCCAGACCCTCGATTACACCTACCGCGTGTTTAACCGCGGTAACATTACGCTAACGGGCCCAATTACCGTCGAAGATGATCAGATTGCATCGGTAAGCTGCCCAGAGTTGCCGTCTGCGGGCCTTGCGATCAACGATTCCATTCTGTGTACTGCCAGTGCGACCGTCACACAGCCGATGCTGGATGCAGGGTTCATCAGCAATATTGCCACAGCATCCGTCACACAGCCCGTTATCTCGCAAACCTTAAATGGTCCTACAGCTGTCACGGTCACTTCTGCGCCTGATACTGTACGCATTGAGGGTACACAGACACCGCGCTTGCGGATCGACAAGCGCGTCAAGACAGGCTCCGCCGCCAGCTATGATGCTGTTGATGACGAGATCACGTTTGAATATGTCATCACAAACATCGGCAATGTTACTTTGCTTAACCAGTTGACGGTCAGTGATGACAAAATATCGGGCACGCTGAATTGCGGCACACCGCCTCTTGCCCCGACCCAGTCTGTGACATGCGAGCAAATTTATACAGCAGATCAGGGCGCTCTGGATGACGGATCGGTAACGAACGTCGCAACAGCCGATACAACCTTTATCGACAAGACTGGCGTATCCATCGCCGTTGCGTCAGCACCAGATAGCGTCACTGTAAATGCGATCCAGACGGTGTCACTGGTTGTGGAAAAGACGTTTAGCGGTCCGGCAAACGCCAGCTTCAATCTCGGGCAGCAGCTGAATTATGATGTTGTAGTTACCAACAACGGTAACGTGACAATCGACGGGCCGATCACCTTCGACGATAGTCTTGTGCCGTTTCCTGCGGGTTTCACCTGTGATCCACTGACGAACAACGAGCTGCTTCCAGGTGAAACGCTCGAATGTACTTCCGTGCATAATGTAACCCAGAATGACCTTGATCTGGGCGCTGCGACCAATGTGGTAACAGTCACAGGCCAGTTCAGTGGCCAGCCTGTCACATCCCCAAGCGATGATGCGATTTTCCCTGTCGATGCAGAACCTGCTTTGACGCTTACGAAAGTGGCGCTGCCCGTTACAACTACACCTGCTGACGGCACGGTCGCTTATGATAGCACCACCGATGTTGTGACCTATCGGTATACTGTGACCAACACAGGCAATGTGGGCCTGAATGGACAGATCCTGATCGAGGACGACACGATCACTGGCCCGCTTGAATGTAAGCCCGCCAGCATTAATCTTCCCAGTAGTCCTGATCCGACAAACCCGTTGCCCGCAAGCTCGGTCAGCTGTGAATTTACCTATGTTTTGAAGCAGGACGATCTTGATCTTGGTTCTGTCACCAACAATGCCACTGCGCAGACTGTGTTCGCCCCTCTCAGCCCGACACCAACCAGAGTTGTATCGCCCAATGCGGATGCAACTGTGGTGATTGACGAAATGCCTCGGCTGACAGTTCTTAAAGAGATGATAACGCCGATCCCTAATGGGGCTGTGTTTGATCAAAACCTGACGTACCGTTTGACAGCTACGAATGAAGGCAACCAGACACTGTTCGGGGTGACGCTTAGCGATCCTTTAGTCCCTGATCTGACCTGTTTCGTTAACCCCGGCTCTACAGTTGCACCCGTTAACGTAAACCTTGCCCCCGGTGGCGCGCTGGAGTGTACAGGTGTCTATCAAGTGTCCCAGACAAATGTGGATGCGCAGGTGCTTGTGAACACCGCCACAGCCACGGCAACCGACCCCCAAGGTGTGACTGTTGGCGACACGGATGATCACGAACTGACGCTTGTAGATCCTTTGGTCACGATGGTGGTCGCCAAAACCATCAACCGTGTTGGCAACTCCAGCTCTGATTTTAACGCAGTGGGCGAGCAGGTTTCGTTCAGTGTATCGGTGCAGAACACCGGCAACATCACTTTACAAACAGCGACGATCACAGATGATCGTCTGGTTGTGCCAACGAGTTGTACAGTCGGTCCAATTGCGCCAGGCGACACCGATAACAGCTGTGAGTTTGTCTATACGATTACGCAGGGTGACATTGATAATATAAACACGGACGGTAACGGTGTCTTTGGTGGATTTACCAATACCGCAAATGTCGTTGCTACACCCAATAACCTTTCACTTGATCCAATCACCGGCAGCGGCGACGTGTTTGTGCGCGGTCCTAATCGTGAGCCTGATTTCACTCTGCTTAAAACAGCTGACACCGCGCTGATTGATACCTTTGGCCAAGTGGTGACTTATAGCTATCTGGTGGCGAATACTGGCAATGTAACCCTGACAGAAGTGCCGAAAATCAATGATGACAAGATCGGCGTATTTGACTGTGCGCCTTTCCCCAGTGGTGGGTTAGCACCGCTGACAGATTACACCTGCACCGCGACCTATCCAGTGAGCCAAGCTGATCTGGATACGGGTGGCGTTACCAACACTGCGACGATAACGAGCACGCAGGTTGTCCCCACACCTGATGATACAGCAACTCTTACCATCGATGCGACACAGACACCGGGTGTCTCGATTGTGAAAACACCTGCGCCTGCCACCGCTTTGGCCGTGGGCGAGGACATTACCTATACCTATGTTGTCACAAATACGGGCAACGTCACGCTTACTGATGTGACCGTAGACGACCAGCACACCGCCGCGAACGGAGTGTCAACGCTGGCGGTTGGTGGTGATACGCTCACGACGGATGTGCAGGAAATCGGAACATCTGTTGACAGCGCCGCGGCTGGGATATGGAGCACGCTTGGTCCCGACGATGTCGTCACCTTTACAGCGACTTACCGCGTGACCCAAGCGGACATTGATGCGCAGTTCACGCTGAGCAATATTGCAACGGTGCGGGCCAATGGTCCGACAGGCACACAGCCGCCAACAGATCAGGATAGTGCATCGGTTACGACCGCACCCAAAGCGCCGTCGATCGAAGTGAACAAAACCGCCGATATCTCGAATATCACAACGCCCGCGGTTGTTGGACAACAGGTGCCGTTTCGCATCACGGTTGCCAATACTGGCAACCAGACGCTTGATCCGCCTGCTTTGACTGACACGTTGACTGATCTTGACGGTAATACTGTACGAATGACAGTTACGCCCGCACTGGCAACGTCTGATAATGGTGATACCAATAATAACAACCGTTTGGATGTAGGTGAAACCTGGGTTTATGAAGCGCGGTATGACGTAACCCAACCTGCAATCGACGCAGGTGGAATCCGTAATGCGGTTTCGGTGACTGCAGATGATCCGCAGGGCGACCCTGTCGGCGATGACGCGGTCACGCCTGATATTATCCTCAATGGCATTCCCAAGATTGCGGTCGTGAAAACGGCTGTGACGGATGATGGCGGCGACGGTGTTTTGGATGTTGATGATACGATCACCTATACTTACACGATCACCAACACCGGCCTTCTGGATGTGTTGGATGTAGCTGTAATCGAAACAGCCTTCGGCGGTTCTGGCACCGATCCTACGCCAATCTATGCAAGCGGTGGCGCTGACCTCGGTGGGGTTGCTGGTATTCGTGACTTGCCTGTCGGTTCTGGCACAATGACCTTTACCGCTACCTATGCGTTGACCCAGATTGATCTGGATGCGGGTGAAATCAGTAACCAGGCTACGGCATCAGGCGTCAGTGCAGCTGGCGTCCCAGCGATTGATGTCTCTGATGATGACAGCACTGGCGACGGGGCAGAGGATGCAACCGTAACGCAATTGGGCCGAGAAGGCGCGCTGATAGTTGAAAAACGGATCGGCGTGACCGATCTGTCGACACCGCCAGCTGTGGGCGACACTGTCAATTTCATCATTACTGTATTCAACGATGGCAACCAGTCCCTGACGGCACCTGTGCTTGTTGATACGCTGACCGATGCGGATGGTGGTCCGCTGACCATGACAGTCGCGCCTACCTTCGTAAGTAGTGATGGTAACGCGGATAATATTCTGGAAGTGGGGGAAACATGGACTTATGCGGCAAGCTATGACCTGACCCAACCTGCGTTGGATGCTGGCGGAATTGCGAATACGGTAGAAGCCACCGCAAACGATCCTGACGGAAATGCCGTAACTGATGTCTCGGATGATGATGGCGGCACTACAGATGCCAATGGTGATGGTGATCCCGCGAATGACCCCACACCATTTGCGCTCACGACTGCGCCTGCCTTGGTTGTCGAGAAACGTAGCGATGCATCTGCGCTCAGCGATCCGCCGCGCGCGGGTGAGCAGGTTGGCTTTACCATCGAAGTGACAAATACAGGCAACCAGACTCTGAGTGCTCCTGTTTTGGCCGATACATTGACCGATGCAGATGGCGAGGCGCTGACGCTCACGGTTTTGCCAGCGTATGATAGCGGCGATGCCGATACAGACGGCGACTTCGATGTGGGCGAAACCTGGGTTTTCCTTGCCTCTTACGATCTGGACCAGCAGGCGCTGGATGCGGGTGGAATATCGAATACCGTTACCGCAACAGCGACTGATCCAGACGGGGCGCCGATTACTGATGTATCTGATGATGATGCCGCTGCTACAGACGCAGACGGGGACAATGATCCGTCCAATGACCCTACCATGGTGCCGCTGACCGCTGACCCGATGCTGGTTGTAGAAAAGCGTGCAGACACCTCGGCGCTGAATGTGCCTGCTGAGGTGGGCGATATCGTAAACTTTACGATCACACTGGAAAATACGGGTAACCAGACGCTGACCGACCCGCTGCTTGCGGATACGCTGCTGGATTCCAACAACGAGACGCTGACACTGACAGCAGGACCAACGCTTGATCCCAGCACGGATACAAACGCGAATGGTGCGCTCGACGTTGATGAAGTCTGGGAATACACCGCTAGCTTTGCGCTGGACCAACAGGCGATCGACGCGGGCGGGCTTAGCAACTCGGTACTTGCCGTAGCCAAAGACCCTGATGGCAACGATGTATCAGACACATCTGACGACGATGCGGGTGCAACCGATGGCGCGGATGGCGACAGCGATCCGTCCAACGATCCTACAGTTGCGACCTTTGGGACTGATCCTGATCTCGATGTGCTGAAAACAGGTGTCGTCAACACTGGCAGCGATGGCCGTGCGGATGCAGGTGATACCATCACCTATACATTCACCGTGACGAACACAGGGAACCAAACCCTGTTTGATGTGATTGTGACCGAAACGGGATTTGCTGGTACGGGCACCGCACCGGTTCCTGTTTATGCAAACGGCGGTGTGGCCCTCGGCGGCGATGGGGCAGTGCTGGATTTACCAGTCGGCAGTGATACGATCATTTTCACCGCGACGTATTCACTGACCCAAGAGGACATTGACGCAGGCGCTGTAGTGAATCAGGCCACGGCAAGTGCGACTGACCCGTCAGGGAACGACCTGAGCGATCTGTCCGATCCCGCCGATCTTGATGGTGACGCTCCGACAGAAACTCCGATTGTGCGCGCTCCTGCAGTTCAAACGGTTAAGACGGCATCGCCGAACCTGAGTACCCCTGTACAGGTTGGAGATGTGATCAATTACACGATCTCGCTCATCAATACGGGCAATGTCACGCTGAGCGATCCGACGGTCACCGATACGCTGGTTGATGCTGACGGGAATACACTGACGCTGACAAGCGGCCCTACATTCGACGGGGGCGATCTGGATGGTGACGGCCGCGTGGATGTGGGCGAGACATGGGCCTATCTGGCACAATTTGTACTGAACCAATCTGCGATTGATGCAGGCGGTGTGGCCAACACGGCAATCGGTGCTGCTGTTGATCCGGCAAATACCTCCGTAAGCGATGTGTCTGATGATGGTGCTGGCACTCCTGCGGATGACGACCCGACTGTTACGGATCTGCCCGCAGCCGCTGCAATCGGCTTGGTCAAAACATCGCAACTTGATCTTGGTAGTGATGGCGTTGCTTCGGTTGGCGATGTTGTCACCTATACGTACTCGCTGAGCAATGCGGGTAATGTTTCGGTCCTTGATCCTGTAATCACCGAAACAGCCTTTGGTGGATCGGGCACCGCGCCTGTCCCGGTTTTACAAAGCGGTGGTGCGCCCCTCGGTGGCGGTGCAGCGCTTGATCTGCCTGTTGGTGACGGGGTGATGGTCTATACCGCCACCTACGCGTTGACCCAGATCGACATTGATGCAGGCCAGATTAGCAACGAGGCGCTTGCCAGTGGTGATCTGCCAGGCGGTGGCACGATTAGCGACGCGTCTGATGATACAACGCCGGGCGTAGGAGAAAGTGATCCGACCGTCACGATCATCCCGAACGAGCCAGCACTGGAAGTGACGAAAACTGCCGATACAAGCGGCATCCAGACTCCGGTGGGCCTGGGTGACATTATTGAGTTCACTATTACTGCGCGCAATACGGGCAATGTAACCTTGGGCAATGTGCAGTTGACCGATACATTCACGCGCCGTGATGGCACGACACTTTCCCTCATACCGACTTTGCGGAGCGGAGATAATGGTACATTGGGCAGCATCGATGTGGGCGAGGCGTGGGAATATCGCGCGCAATATGCGCTGACCCAGCAAGACCTTGATGCAGGCGGTGTGCGCAACGCTGCACTGGTCGAGACAACTGCGCCCGATGGCACGCCGGTGAGTGACCGCGCTGATGATGGCGATGACAGTGATGGGAATACCTCTGACGATCCGGTGGAGGTAAACCTGCAAGGGTCGCCTGATATCGCTATGGTCAAACGTCTTGCATCTGGCGCGCCAGTGCCGTTCGACGCGCTAGACCAGATCATTCCGTTCGAGTTTATTGTGACCAACACGGGCAACATTACGTTGACAGCGCCGGTTACGATTAATGATCCGATCATTGATGCACAGCTTTTGGGCGGGGTGACTTGTCCTGCGCCACCGCTTGCGCCAGGGGCCAGCATGACCTGCACAGGCAGCTACCGTGTTGGTCAGGCCGATCTTGATGAAGGCACATTGGTAAACAGCGCCACGGCAACGGTGACGCAGCCACTGTTGCCAGTCGCGCCGGGTGATCCAATCAGCACAACGGTTACTACCGATCCGTCCGAAATCACGTCTCCTGCTACGCAGTCACCTGCGTTGATAACGGCGAAAGGCATCGCGCCTACATCGCCTGGCAGCTTCTCGGCGGTGGGCGACCAGATCACGTATACCTTTACCGTGACCAATACGGGCAACGTGACACTGGCAGGTCCGGTTACTGTTGATGATGATCAGATTGGTACTGGCCTTGCATGTGCAGCGGGCCCAGTTGCGCCGCAGGCCAGCGTTTCTTGTTCTCATATCTGGACCGCCCAGCAGGAAGATCTTGACCTTGGCGAAGTCACAAACACGGCGACGTCGCAGGCAGTGTTCAACAACACCCCCGTCCAATCACCTGCTGTGACGGCCACTGTACCTGCAGTGCAGACCAAATCACTGGCAATGGAAAAGACACTGCTCAGTGCTGCTCCTGATCTATTCGATGTTGGCAGTGTTCTGTCCTATCAGTTCGCCGTGACAAATACGGGTAACGTCACCATCGATGGTCCGATTACAATCAATGATGTTTTGGCCGCTGATGCTACTTGCCCCGCTTTGCCCAACGGCAAGCTGCCACCACAGGCAAGTCTCACATGTACAGGCAGCTATGCGTTGCGGGTTTCCGACCTTCAGCTGGGCTCTACCAACAATACGGCTACGGCGTCGGGTATTTTTGACGGTGTGCCTGTCGTATCTCCAAGCGACAGTGCGATCTATCCTGTTGATGCAGCCCCTGCGCTGAGTGTCACAAAAGACAGCGTGCCAAGCGACATCACGTTCGCTACCGTTGGCGATATCATCAATTATACCTACAGCGTCACCAACAGCGCCAACACAGGTCTGACGGAAGATGTTACGGTAATGGATGACCGTATCCCAACTCCGATTGTGTGCCATGATGCCGCTGCTGACGGGGTGTTTGGCGTTGGCCGAACCGCGACGTGCGAGGCCAGCTATGCGGTTACGCAAGCGGACCTTGACGCCGGCTTTGTCACGAACGAGGCATTTGCCCAGACAATATTTGCACCCGGTACACCGAATGAGGTCACTGTGCTGTCTCCTGCGGTTACCAAGACCGTACAAGGCGATGTAGCGCCTGCGGTATCACTCGCAAAAGAGATCGCAGCACCCGTTGGCGTTGTGTCTGTTGGTCAAGACATCACCTATCGTCTGACAGCGATGAATACTGGAAACCAGACGATCAATGGTGTGGTGATTAGTGACGCGATGCTCACCCAGCTTACCTGTACTGTGGATGGTTTGGCAGCTCCTGCAAACACTGTGCTGGCTCCGGAACAGGCGCTGGTTTGCGAAGGCATCTACCGTGTGACCCAAGCCGATGTCGACGCGCAATCGCTGATCAATCTGGCCAGTGTCGCAGGTCAATCACCGCAAGGTGTTCCTGTCGTAGCAAGCGATGAGATAGCAGCACCGGTTGTGACGCCTGCGCCTGAATTGACGATTGTCAAAACGCTTGTCCCTGCGCCTGCTGATGGTCAGCCGGCATTTACGGCAGCTGGCCAGACAATCCAGTTCCGCCTGACTGCGCGGAACACAGGCAATGTGACGCTGAACAACGTAGAGCTGAGTGATGCGCGTATCACAACGCCTACCAGCTGCGATATTGGCACGCTTGCGCCTTCTCAGGAAAACGGCAGCTGCCTCGTAAGCTACCTGACAACGCAGGAAGACGTGAACGCAGTCAATGGCAACGTACAACCGTTTGGTGGTTTCCTTAATGTTGCTAACGGCACTGCTGTCGCGGCGACACCCGATGCACCTGCCGTTACAGGCAGCGGCGAGCTGTTTGTGCGTGGTCCGGATCATGTGCCGGCATTCAGCCTGACCAAATCGGCTGACGTGTTGCAGGTGACTGCGGCGGGCGAGACGATCAATTACCTCTATCTGGTGACAAACAGCGGCAACATTACTGTGACATCACAGCCGCAGGTGACGGATGACCGTATTGCGAATGTCACCTGTGCTCCGATCCCCGCAGCAGGGCTTGCCCCCGGTGAAGTACTGCGCTGTGAAGCCCCCTATGTGGTGACCCAAGCGGATATGAATGCGGGCGAGATCACCAATATTGCGCGTGCCTTTTCAGACGAGGCACCCTTGCCTGCGAACATCGGGTCGGAGACAGCCACAGTGACTGTTCCTGCCATCGCAGACCCACAGATTGTTATCGAAAAGACAGCCGATATGGTAACAGGTGCCGGCGCGGGTGATGTGGTCACCTATACCTATACGGTAACCAATACTGGCAACCTGACGCTCACCGACGTCATCGTGAGCGACATGCACACCTCTGCTGCGGGGACAGTTGCACTGGCTGTAACGGGCGATCGCCTTGCTGATGATATTGTACCTACCGGTGATAGTACCGATGCTGTGGCGGATAACGGTCGTTGGAGCAGTTTGGCGCCAGATGATGTGGTTCGTTTCACCGCCCAATATACAGTTACACAACAAGACGTAGACACCCAAACCGTGTTGCGCAACACGGCGCTGGTCACAGCTACCGGACCCGATGGCAGCACACCGCTTTTCACCGACACGCTTGAGGTAACGCCGCAAATGAGCGCCCCTGCGCTGACTGTTATCAAGACAGTAGACGAGGGCGCACTTTCTACACCGCCCTTGGCGGGTGACGTGCTGGATTATACAATCACTGTGGCCAACACGGGCAATCAGACCCTGCGCAACATCACTCTGATCGACACGTTGCGCCGTTTGGATGGGGCAACGGTAACGCCCGCACCGCGCCCTGTATTTGTCAGCGGTGATGCGGACGCTGACGGCATAATGGAAGTTGGTGAAATCTGGACATACGCTGTGCAGTATACACTGGCCCAAGAAGACGTGAACGCGGGTGGTATCAGCAATCAGGTTACTGCACGCGGTGTCGCCCCTGATAATGCACTTGTGCTGGATGCATCAGATGATGGGATCACAGCCAATGGTGAGACCAACCCAACCACCACCTCTATCCCCAGCATGCCTGCGATCGAAGGTGTCAAAACCATCGCATCCGGTGCGCCAGAGGTTGGTAGTGTTATCGGGTTCGAGATCGCAATCCGTAACATTGGCAACGTAAGCCTGACAGATGTTGGTGTGGCCAGTGATACACTTACGCGTGCAGATGGCGAAACACTTTTGCTGGACAGCGAGCCGGTATTTGTCGGTGCCTCCGCAGGGTCTTCTGTTGGGCTGTTGTTGCCAGAAGAAGTAGCGACTTACCGCGCGTTCTATACGCTGGTTCAGGCCGATATTGATGCAGGTGGTATTGTAAATACTGCACGCGTAATAGGGACGCCGCCTGTCGGCTCACCGCTGACGGATGTCACTGATAATGGCGACGATGGCGATGGAAATTCAGAGAGTGACCCAACCGTTCTGACTGTTCCGCCCGCGCCTGCGCTTGGCTTGCTCAAGCGTTTGGATGATGACGCGCCGGCCAGCTATGACACTGTAGGGCAGACGCTTGATTACGTCTTCGAAGTTACCAATACAGGCAACATCAGCCTTGCTGGGCCGATCAGCATTGATGATCCGCTTATTACTGAAGCTGGTGGCGCGATTGTTTGTGCTTTGGTGCCTGAAGGTGGTTTGTTACCCGAAGAAATGCTGACCTGTACTGGTAGCTATGCAGTAACGCAGGCGGATATTGATGCAGGCCAGATCGACAATTCTGCTACAGCTGCCAGCGATGGCGTAATTTCCGAACCCGCGACATCAACCATCCTTGCACAGCAGATGCCATCGCTGGCACTCGACAAGGTGGCCAGCCCGATCTCTTCGATTGATTTCGTGACCGGAGCTGTCGTGAGCTACACTTACACAACGACCAACACGGGCAATGTGACAATCTCGGAAACCGTCATTGTGACGGATAATATCATTGCTGCAAGCGACATTACCTGTGACGCCTTCCCAGCAGATGGGCTTGCACCTGGTGCTGAATATGTGTGCCGCGCGGACTATTCCGTCACGGCAACAGATGTGGATCTGGGTAGTGTTACCAATTTGGCAAGTGCGACAGACGGTACGACCCAATCCCCGCTGACATCCGAAACGATCCCCGATCAGGGTATCCCCGCACTCAGCGTTGTTAAAACCGCGCAAAAGGATGCGACATTCTCTGATGTTGGCGATGTGTTGAGCTATAGCTTTGCTGTCACGAATTCGGGCACGCGTACTTTTGCCTCGCAGGTGACGGTAACTGACAGTTTGTTCGGCGAAGTGGTTTGCTTTGATCCGTCCGCCCCCGATCCTGATCTGGCAGCGGGTGAGACCGTGACATGCGGCGGCACTTATGCCGTGACGCAAGCCGATCTGGACCGAGGATTTGTGGTGAACGAAGCCTTCGCTCAGACCCTGTTTGGCGCAGATGACACGCCTGTCACCTCACCGCCCAGTGCAGTTATAGTGCAGGCTGATATCGCTCCTGCGCTGTCACTTGCGAAAACAGTGGCCACACTGCCGGTGACGCAAGCGGGCCAGACGCTGACCTATACGCTGACCGCAACGAATAGCGGCAACCAGACGTTGCGCGGGGTCTCGGTCCTTGACCCCATGCTCAACGATTTCACCTGTGCGCAGGACACGCTTTTACGCGGTGAAACCCTCGTGTGTTCCGGCTCGTATGTTGTGCGGCAAACAGATGTAGATGCTGGGAGCCTGACAAATGTTGCCGATGCGCGTGGTATCACACCACAAGGTAATGCTGTGGAGGCACAGCAAACGCTGGTTGTTGATATGCCTGCCGCCGCACCTTCGGTGCGCCTGACCAAAACTGCAACACCGGCACCATTTGGGGCAGTAGGAAGCACGCTCACCTATCTGTTCGAGGTCGAGAATACGGGCAACGTGACTCTGACCAATCTTGTTGTCACCGACGTCATGGATGCGGATTATCAGTGTACAATTCCGGTATTGACCCCGAATGCGGTCAACAATGGATGCACCATGATGCGGGTGGTCGAGCAGTCCGATGTTGATGCAGGCACAATTGAGAACACGGCCACGGTGACAGGGGACGCTCCTGGTGGTTTGGACGCTAGCGATACAGTGACAATCGTTACTGACGGACCAACGCGTGTAGGTAGCCTAGAAGCGACGAAAACAGTTGGCGCTGCAGCTTCTGTTGCGGGTGCTTCTGTTACGTTTACCTTGCAGGTCGAGAATACAGGCAATGTCAGCCTGACCGACGTTGCGATAATCGACACGATGAGCACGTTTGCAGGGGCGACTATCACGCTGGACGCGCCATTTGCTTTGCGTGGGACCAGTGATGCAAATGCGAATGGCATTCTGGATGTGGGTGAAGCATGGATTTACACTGCCACACGAACCTTGCGCCAAAGCGATCTGAATTCCGGTGGACTGCGCAATCAGGTGAGTGTCACGGCACGCGATCCAGAAGGGCAAGCCCTGAGCGATTTGTCTGATGACGGCATAGACAGTGACGGGGATACCACAAGCGATGTGACGGAATTCACTGTGGCAGCCGCACCGGAGCTGAGCGTTGTTAAAACAGTTGTCAGCGCAGGCAATCAGGTGGGTGAAACCGTTACTTTCCAGATTGATGCGCTCAACACAGGTAATCAGGATCTTTCGGACCTGCGCGCGGATGATAGCATGACCCGCATTGATGGTACATCTGTGCCTGCGGATGTGACTGCAGTAAATGTGCCTGATCTCTTGTCACCGGGTCAGACTGCAGTTTGGCGTGTGATCCATGTGCTGACGCAGGACGATATCGATGCAGGCGGCCTTGCAAACAGCGCATTGATTACCAGCACTGACTTGGCGGGTAACGCTGTCACTGGGTTGTCGAACAACGGTATTGATACGGATGGAAACCTCACGGACGATCCGACTGTTGTGATGATTGATCTGGCCCCTGGTCTGGAAGTCATCAAAACAGCGCCAGTCGTTGGTGGTGGGGCAGGCGAAGTGGTCGAATATCTGATCACAGCGCGCAACACAGGCAATGTAACGCTGAATGGCATAAACCTGACCGATAGCACGACCGATCTGCAGGGCGAGAGTGCCCGAGCCCCAAGTGTGGTTTTCGTCAGTGCAGATGGCGCGCCTGCGTCACCCGCGGGTTCGCTCGCTCCGGGTGAAACAGCAACCTACCGTGTTGATGTGCCGCTGACGCAGTCTGACGTGGATATCGGTGGTTTGATCAATACTGTTACTGCTCGGGCATTGACGCCAACAGGTGCGGCATTGCTGGAGATTTCGGATGACGATGGTGTGGGTTTGGACGATCCGACTGTGGTGATGGTCGCTCCCGCGCCCAGCTTTGACATCAGCAAGGATGCGGGCACCAATACGCTGATCTTTCCCACGGTTGAGCGTGCGACATTCACTATTTCGGTTACCAACACGGGCAATATCACCCAGTCGGGTATTCAGGTAAGCGACGATCTGGCAGCTTTCGTGGCTCCGGCGACACTGTTGGCAGAAGCCTATCCACCAGAGGTGCGCATCGAAGGCTTTACGGACGGCAGTGCAAATGCGGCGTATAACGGCACTTCGCAGACTGCATTGTTGAGTGGTGACGCAACCCTTGCGCCGAACGAGACAGGGACCATAACCCTGACGCTGGTTTATGCAGCGGCTGCAGGGCAACCTGCAGCGCCGAACACGGCAAGCGTGATATCGTCCCAATTGGCCATTCCGACAGAAGACGATGCAATTGTGCAGACAACCGATCAGGACGGCGATGGCATCCCCGACTATCTAGAAAGCCCGACCAGCGACCGTGATGGCGACGGTACGCCCGACAGGTTCGACTATGATCCCACAGGTGCATTCTATTGCGAGGATGATGGCCGCTTGTTGACGGGTGGGATGGTTACTGTGTCCGGTGGTGGGTTCACGCAAACAGGTGTCGGCAGTTCTGGCCCGATCACTATCGTGCGCAGCGGCAATGACGGGACCTATCAGTTCTTTGTAACGGCGGCGGGTACTTATTCGCTAGGGCTGACCTATCCTGACGGTACCCAAGCCTCGACCGCACGTCAGAGCGGTGGCAATCTGGATGCAACGCGATATGCACCTGCGTCTGTGGGTGTGATCGGTGCCTCTCCTGCGGGTGAAACGCGTCTGTTGACCGATTTCTCGGCAAGCGCCAATCCGTTCTTCACCAGCTTTACCATTGCTGAGGGTGATCCGATCCTGATCGGTAACAACATTCCGATCCGTACCTGTGAAGGGCTGACTGATGTTGTCGCCACCAAGAGTGTAGACCGCCGCAGCGCCGTATTTGGCGAGACGGTAAATTACACGCTTAGCTTTACCAACAACACGACTGTCGCGATCCCCAACGCACGTATCGTCGATATGTTGCCATCGGGTATGCTCTATACCCCGGGTTCGGGGCGCGTGGATGGCGTGGCGGTTGACCCGACTGTAGCGGGCCGCCGTTTGGAATGGCGTAGCGATCTGGGCGCAGGTGCAACCACCGTTGTCACGCTGTCTGCGCGGGTTGCGCGCACAGGTGAGTTTGGCAAGCGCACCAACCGCACCTTCCTTGAGGATCGTTTTGGCAGGGCCTTGTCTAACACAGCTGAAGCGATTGTTCGGATTGAGCCAGAGCATGTCTTTGACTGTTCGGATGTAATCGGCCGTGTCTTTGATGACCGCAACGGCAATGGCTATCAGGACGGACCCGGCACATTGCCCGAGCCGATCATCGAGGACAGCTATGTTGGCGGCGGCAAGTTCGGCAAGCTTGATCGCATCCCCCAGCGCGAAGACCAGTCCGAGCCGGGCCTGCCGGGTGTGCGTCTGGTGACACCAGACGGGATCAAGATCACGACAGATGAGCATGGCCGCTATTCACTGCCCTGTGCAGCATTGCCGCGCAACATCGGCAGTAATTTCATGCTCAAGCTGGATACGCGAACCCTACCTACAGGCTATAGCGTGACTACGGAAAATCCCCGTGTGGTGCGCCTGACAGCGGGTAAGTTTGCCAAGATGAACTTTGGCGCGCGTCTGGGCAATGTGGTGGATATTGATCTGACAGCTGCTGCATTTGTCAGCGGTGGTACAGCGCCCAAGCCGACCCTGTCGGGCGCGGTGGATGGGCTAATTGGCCAGATTGCGACGACACCATCGGTCCTGCACCTCACTTATGTTCTGGGCAATGGCGAAGCGCCCGATCTGGGCCGCGCGCGCCTGCGCGGAATGGAGAAACTGATCCGCCAGCGTTGGCGAGGCAAAGGCAGATACAAGCTTGTGATCGAAAAAACAGTGACGAAAACGAAGTGAGGGAAAAGTGATGATTAAACGGTTCAAACTTCCCCGCTTCGCGATCCTGACGGGTGTGTCCCTATTCGCGATGAGCGTGATGTCCCAAGCGCAGGAAGGCTCCGGCTTTAGCATTGCGATTGACGGCAAGACTGTGTCGGGCGATCCGCGCTTGTCCACGACCAAGGCACGGCAAGACCGTGTGTTGGAACGTGCCAAACTGCGCGTGCAATTCGACGGTCTTGAAGTAGAGCCACGCCTGACGGCACTGATCACCAATGCCCGCACTCCGCGTGCGGGTGAAGTGATGGATGTGCAAAGCCAGATGAACTATCCGGCCTACGTCACGCGCGGCGAAATCCGCGTGATCGACACAGCAGCGCGCGGCGGCCCGCGTGTGGTGAAGACAGTTCCGATTGCAGCAAATGGGTCGGCCAGTCTGCGCGTGCCTGAAGGTGAAAACCTGATTATGACTTACCGCGTCTATGATGCGAACGGTCGTTTTGACGAGACGAACCCGATGCCGTTGCGTCCGCAAAGCGGCAGAGAGGAAAGCGATTTCGATACCCCGCCCGAGCTGGGTGTAGATGCAGGGGGTATCCGCCGTATCCCGGTATACGGTGGCGCAGTGACAATCAGCGGTACAGACGTGCGCCCCGGTGCCGTAGTCAATACGCTGGGCGAGAAGATCCGCCCCGATGCATCTGGTGCCTTTGTTTTGCAACGTATTCTGCCTGCGGGTGATCAGGCCGTTGCAGTGCGTGTCACCGGCGCAGGTGAGGATACATATATCGAGCGTGACATCCTGATTCCGCGCTCTGAATGGTTCTACACCGCGATTGTTGATCTGACGTATGGCGCGCGGCTTGAGGGTGGTGTTGATGCGGCAGGGGCTGAGTATGACAAGACTTTCAGCTATGGCCGTATTGCCGGGTATGCCAAGGGCAAAACGCAGAACGGTTGGGTGCTGACAGGCTCCGTCGATACGGGCGAGGAAGAGCTGTCAGACATTTTCCGCAAGCTGGATGAGAAAGATCCGCGCGATGTGCTGCTGCGGTTACAGCGCGAAAACGCTTATCCCACATACGGTGATGACAGCACATATGAGGAAGGTGCGCCGACGGACGGCAAATTTTACCTGCGCGCCGAACGCAATGGCAGCCACATCATGTGGGGGAACTACAAGGCGACTGTGCAGGGCGGTTATTACCTGCGCAACGAACGCCAGCTGTATGGCTTGCAAGGTGTCTACCGCAGCCCCGAGACCACGTCGCGCGGCCAGTCGCGCGTTGCGCTGGAACTATACGCAGCCAACCCTGACAACCTGCCAGGCCGTGAGAGTTTCCTTGGCACAGGTGGATCGGTTTATTTCTTGCAGCGTCAGGATATCTCGGTCGATTCCGAAACACTGCGGATAGAAATCCGTGACCGCGACACAGGTCGCGTTGTCGAAACACGCACACTCACTGCGGGACGGGATTACCGGATCAACTATGTGCAAGGTACGATCCTGCTGGCAGAGCCTCTAACCTCGTCTGCAAATGCAGGCACAGTTGTTACCCAAGCGGGTGGTGATTTTGATGTGCTGCTGGTGGCCAACTATGAATACACTCCCGTTGCGGGTGATGTGGATGGCTACAGCTATGGTGGCCGTGCCGAGGCTTGGGTCGGTGATAACGTCCGCCTCGGCTATACGGGCATTGTCGAGCAGACAGACGTAGCCGATCAGCGGGCGCAATCGGTCGATTTGTTGTGGGAGTTGTCCGAGCGGAGTTATCTGGAGCTTGAGTACGCCGAAACAGAAGGGCCGGGCTTTGGTTCAACCTTCTCGACGGATGGTGGCCTGATTGTGCAAAGCGATCCCACCGCCGGAGTTACCGATGGCACCGGAGAGGCATTCGCCGCGCGCGCGCAGATTGACTTTGAAGACGTGGGTCTTCGCCTGCCCGGCACTTTCTCGGCCTACTACGAGACCCGTGATGCAGGTTTTTCGACGTTGGATTACGAGACCCGCGTGGACGAAGAACTGTGGGGCGTTTCGGTTGATGTTCAGGCTTCCGAGCGCATGGCGTACCGCTTTTATTTCGATAGCTTCGAGGATGCTGACGGGCAAATCAAACGCGAAGGCGGGGCAGAGCTGGCCTATTTGCTATCCGAGCGCGTTAAGCTGGAATTCGGCGCGGAGCATCTTGAACGGTGGACACCGGCGGGGGACACGGACGAGAATGGCCGCCGTACCGATGTGGCCTTGCGGGCAACCATTACGCAAAGCGAAGATTTTGCGTGGTATGTCTACGGCCAAGGCACGGTAGACCGTGCAGGTGGTCTGGAAAAAAACAATCGTGTAGGCGCAGGGGTGCGCTACCGCTTTGCCCAGCAGTGGACGTTTGACGGCGAGATTTCGGACGGATCTCTGGGTGCTGCCGGATCGGCATTATTGACCTATCAGCGCAACGAGACGGACAATGTCTATTTCGGGTATCGCCTTGACCCGGGTCGTGAATTTTCGGGTACTGATCTTGTTGGTCGGGACCGTGGACAATACGTGGCGGGCGGCCGTCGCGCGTTGAGCGCGGATGTGGATGTGTATGGCGAGAACACATATGATATGTTTGGCCGCCACAAGTCGCTGACCAGCGTTTACGGTGTTGAATACCGCACAACCGAACAGTTGACCCTGTCGGGCAGCTATGAATACGGGCAAGTGCGCGACACATTTAACGGTGATTTTGACCGCAAGGCGCTGTCGCTGGGCGCGCGGTACGAAAATGAAGGTGGCCTATCTTGGCGCGCTCGCGCCGAGTTCCGCCGTGACCGTGGCGAGACGTCGGGCAGCAACCGCGATAGTGATGCTTTCTTGTTTGTAAGCTCGGCTCGCTACAAGATCGATGAGAGCCAGCGTTTGCTGTTCTCGCTGGATTATGCCGATACGGATACTGACAACAGCTCGATCCAGTCGGGCGAATATGTGGATGCGCAGGTCGGCTATGCATTCCGGCCTGTGGATAACGACCGTCTGAACCTGCTGTTCAAATACCGCTATTTGAAAGACACCGTTGGGCAGGACATCGACAGTTCAACCGAACGCGGGCCGCGTCAAACAAGCCATGTTCTTTCGCTGGATGCCGATTATGATCTAAACCAGCAGTGGACCCTGGGTGCAAAGCTGGGCGGGCGTTGGGGGCAATCGGCACCTGACGATACGATCCCGCTGGCAGATAATGATGCCTATCTGGCCGTGCTGAATGCACGCTATCACCTGACGCATAAATGGGATCTGTTGATCGAGGGGCGCTATCTGGATGCTTCCGATGCGGGCATTTCCGAGTTTGGCGTTTTGGGTGCGGCCTACCGTCATATCGGCAACAACGTAAAGCTGGGGATCGGGTATAACACAGGCCGCTTCTCGGATGATCTGACCGACCTGACATATGATGATGAAGGCGTCTTTGTGAACTTCATTGCCAAGTTCTAGTCCCTACAGAATCGTTTGGCGCGCGGGGCAGGGATGTTTCCGCCGCCAGCTCTCCATTTTTTGTTTTGACCGTGTCGGTGCGTGTTACAGAACCTTCGCTTTTTGACACCGCTTGCACATTTAGGACTGCAAACGTGCTGATGCGTGTTCAGGTCGCTAGATAGTTCTTGCGTCTCTATGCCGGGTAAGCGAAATTGCGCACACTTCGGTGCGGACGGTCAGCCGTCTGTTTAAAAGGGAACGTGGTACGGCGCATTCGCCAAATCCACGACTGCCCCCGCAACTGTAGGCGGAGAGCGAAGCCGGTAAATGCCACTGTCCCGCATTGCGGAATGGGAAGGTCCGGCCGAGCATTGACCCGCGAGTCAGGAGACCTGCCGAGGTGTTCACCCTGTTCGGGCGCGTGGGGCGTCAGAACTGCGGTTTTTCCGCGCGTGGTGTTTTCACCGTCTGCGGGGGGCTTCCCTCAAATGACACGTTCATCTGATTGGTCCGATCCGGACCTGACCCGAGGGTTACACTATGCTTCGCTTTTCTTTATTCGCTTCTGCGGCAGTCACGCCGTTTTTGCTTTCGCCCGCACTGGCCCAAGATACCTTTGATCTGGGCACAATCGTTTTTTCCTCCAATTTGTCACCTGTGGAGCAGGGGCGCACGGGTGCCACTGTAGAAGTGCTTGAGGGCGTCGATGCAGGCACGCAAGACAGTTCCGTGATTACACGTTTGACCCGTCTTCCAGGCATCTCGTCTACCGCCAATGGGGGATTGGGCGCACAGGCAAACATCGCTATTCGCGGCCTGTCATCGCGCTATGTTGGTGTCCGGATCAACGGGATTGATGTCACCGATCCGTCCACCACACAG
The DNA here is from genome assembly GCF_947502895.1 of uncultured Sulfitobacter sp. Taxonomy (GTDB): domain Bacteria; phylum Pseudomonadota; class Alphaproteobacteria; order Rhodobacterales; family Rhodobacteraceae; genus Sulfitobacter. The sequence goes on along the minus strand of NZ_CANNBM010000005.1, from coordinate 833 downwards.
ACCTCGTTCAACTTCGGCGGGTTGATCGGTGCAGGCGTTGACCGGATCGAAGTCCTTAAAGGCTCGCAGTCCGCGCTCTATGGTTCCGAGGCGATTGGCGGGGTTGTAAATATCTCTACCTTCCGCCCTACCGAAATGGGCTTTTCGGGCCAGTACAATGTCGAAGCAGGCAGCTTTGACACGCAGTCAGCCAGCTTTGGGATTGGGCAGAAATCTGAACGGGGCGAGATTGCATTAACCTATAGCCGCATCAAGACAGATGGCATCAGTGCGCAAGCCTCGAACGATGAAAAGGACGGCTTCCGCCAGACGACAGTCACCCTGAGTGGTGAGTTTGAAGCGACCGATACAGCGACAGTGGGCGCGTCGATCTTTTACCGCGACCGCTTTCTGGAATTTGACAGCTTTAGCAATCTGTTCGAAATCAACCGCACGCAGGAACGTGGCGCGAGGGTCTACACCACGCTTGAGACAGGGGCGGTAACACACACCTTCAGCTACACCCAATTCGATATTGACCGTCAGACAGGGGGCGGCGCGCTTACCACGATCGAAGGATCGCGCCGTGAAGTTGCCTATCTGGGATCTGCTGATCTGGGCAACGGTATGACTTTGAACTTTGGTGTCGACCGCACCGATGAAAACCTCGATAGCAATACCACTGTCGCGTCCGAGGATACAACCAGTATCAAAGCCGAGCTGCTGGCAAGTCTGGAAAATAACGTCGATCTGTCCGCGGCCCTGCGGTACGATGATAACTCCGATTTCGGGGGCAAAGCGACGGGCCGTCTGGCCGCGGTCTGGCGACCGCGTGAGGATCTGGCGATCCGCGC
>NZ_CANNBM010000004.1 GCF_947502895.1 uncultured Sulfitobacter sp. | reverse complement strand
ATGAAGCAGTCCCACCCAAAACAAACGCAAAAGCAGCCCCAAGTAAACTACCCCCAAATACTAAACGACGTCCCATATTCTCTCCCTAATGGTGATAAATGCGCTTGTTCCGCCGCGCGGTGCGCATCTGTTTTATCTTGATTAGCCGCGGCCTTGGTTGCCTGACACTACCGACCTCCGCAAACTATATGAGATTTCATGTAATCTGAATTTTCCCTGACTGAAAACAGTTTTTTGTTCAGGGCTTCTTTGATGCGCCCTCATCCAGCGTATCCAAAAGGGCGCGCAAGAGGGGTTTCAGGTTCTGCCCGCCTTCACCGGAAAGCTGTGAAAGCAGCTTGGTTTCATGGGCTTGCGCTTGGGGCACCAGCGTATTGGTCAGTGCGCGACCTTGCGGGGTGAGAAAAACCCTGACGCGTCTGCCGTCCGTTGGATCGCTTTGACGTATCAGCATTCCGCGCTGTTCCATCTGCGCAATGATACGGGTGAGGCGCGATTGTTCGACCAATGCAATGCGCGCCAACTGGGTAATCATCGCCCCGTCGCGGTCATGCAGGCAAGCGAGGACGCGCCATTCAGGCACTCTGAGCCCGAGAGAGCGCACCTGCGCGTGGAATTGCGCGCTGGCTCCGTCGCTGGCAGCAGCCAGCAGGTAGAGCAGGTAGTCTGCTACAAACTCGGGCTCGTCTTCGGTGGGCTGTAGGTCTGTCATTACGCGGCGCTGATCGGGAGGGAAAGCGGGGCAGAAACAACTTGACCTAAACTATATGAAATTTCATATTCTTTCACAAAGGAGGTTCCCATGAACAAAATTTCCGGTGTCGTGGCAGAAGTAACGCCGCTGACCGACCGTATCAGCAGCTTGCGGGTCGCTGCAACCGATGGTGCGGCGCTGCCCAAGTGGGAGGCAGGTGCCCATATAGAATTCGATGTGGCAGAAGGTACGCGTGCCTATTCTCTGGTGTCTTTCGATGCGCCGTCAGATGCGCCGGCATCTTATAACGTCGCAGTGCAGCGTGAAGACGGTGGGCAGGGCGGATCAATCGCGATGCATGGGTTGAGTGTTGGCGATTCTGTTCAGTTCACGCCGCCAAAAAACAGCTTTGCGGTTGCCCGTGGTGCGCCTGCGGTTTTGCTGGCGGGAGGGATTGGTGTAACGCCGCTGATTTCGATGGCTGCTGCGCTGGAGGCATCCGGCCAAGCGTTTGAGTTCCATTATGCCGGACGCAGTGCGGACGTAATGGCCTACCGCGCTGCGATTGAAGCGCGTTGGGGAGATGCAGTTCATCTGCACTTTGATGACGCGATACCGCTTGATCTGGACGCGCTGATCGCGTCGGTCGGGCAGGCGCATTTGTACATTTGCGGGCCGCGCGGCTTGCTGGATGTTGCGCGCGCCAAAGCTGAGGCTGCAGGCATTGCGCCAGCCAATGTGCATTATGAGGTATTCGATGCCGTAAGTGCGCAAGAGGGTGATACCGCTTTCGAAGTCGAGATCAACGATGGCTCCGTGTTCACTGTTCCCGTTGGCAAAAGCATCATTGACGTATTGGAAGAAAATGATGTCGATGTCATGTATGATTGCCAGCGGGGGGATTGCGGCATCTGTCAGTGCGACGTGATCGAAGGGGTGCCAGACCACCGTGATGTCGTGCTGAGCGAGGGTGAGCGCGCCGCAGGCGATGTGATGCAGATCTGCGTGAGCCGTGCAAAATCCGCGCGTCTTGTGTTGGATATCTAAGGAGGTAGAAGGATGCAGCGTTATTCAGGTATTGATGAGGCCGCAGCCTTGGTTGAGCCACATCAGGTGCACCGCGACGTCTACATTAACCAAGACGTATATACCCTTGAGATGCGGCATGTTTTTACAAACGCTTGGGTCTTTGTCGGGCACGAAAGCCAGACCCCCACAAAGGGCGATTATTTCGCCACGCAAATCGGCGACCAGCCCGTTATTCAGGTGCGTCACAAAGCGGACGAGGTTCACGTTCTCTACAACCGCTGCCCACACAAAGGCACCAAAATCGTCATCGACCGTCAGGGAAACACGGGCAAGTTCTTTCGCTGCCCCTATCATGCTTGGTCGTTCAAGACCGATGGCTGTCTGCTCGCGATCCCTTTGAAAAAGGGCTATGAGGGGACGGGTCTGGAGAATACCGCCAGCGGCAAGGGCATGAAAGCCGTAGGTGCCGTGCACAACTATCGCGGCTTTATCTTTGCGCGGCTGGCCGAGGACGGCATCAGCTTTGAAGAGTTTTTTGGCGACAGTCTTAGCTCTATCGACAATATGGTTGACCGTTCGCCCGAGGGGCGGTTGGAAGTTGTTGGTCCACCACTACGCTATCTGCACCATTGTAACTGGAAGATGCTGGTCGAAAACCAGACAGACACCTGTCACCCGATGGTGGCTCATGAAAGCAGTGCAGGCACTGCCGTAAGGCTTTTTGAAGAGCTGGACCTACCCGAAGGCGCGCCCAGACCACCCGCGATGGAAATTATCGCACCCTTCATGTCGCCCTACGAGTTCTTTGAAGGTATGGGCATCCGCACGTGGCCCAATGGCCATGGACATACGGGTGTGAACCATTCGATCCATTCCGACTACACGGCCATTGAGGGTTATTTCGAGGCGATGACGGAGGCCTATGGCGAAGACCGCGCTAAGGAAATCCTCGACGAAAACCGCCATAACACCGTCTATTTTCCCAACATTATGGTCAAAGGGCCAATCCAGCAGTTACGTAATTTCATTCCGCTGGCAGCCGACAAAACGATTGTAGAGAGCTATATCTACCGCCTTGTTGGCGCACCGGATGAGCTTACGGCGCGAACGGCCATGTACAACCGGATGATCAACGCGCCGACCTCTATCGTCGGTCACGATGATCTGGAGATGTACGAGCGCGCGCAAGAGGGCCTGCATGCGCAGGGGATGGAATGGGTGAACATCCAGAGGCTGCTGGAGGAGGACGAGGACTTTGGCGCTGAAGCCACCCATAACGGCACCACCGAGCGACAGATGCGTAACCAGTTCAACGCTTGGGTGAAGTTCATGAGCTATGATGCGCAATCGCAGGAGGCAGCGGAATGAGCGTCTCACGCGATCAGCTGATTGATTTCATCTATGACGAGGTTCGCCTGCTTGATGAAGGCCGCTATGACGAGTGGCTGGCGCTCTGGCTGCCCGATGCAATGTACTGGATGCCGCTGGACTATAAACAGAGTGATCCGATCAACGAGACATCGCTGCTCTATGAAGACTTGTTCATGCTGAAATTGCGGGTAGAGCGTTTGAACGGTGCACGCACTTTCAGCCAAAAGCCCAAGAGCCGTTGTCATCATGTGATCCAGCGGCCTTTTGTGGACGAGGTGGGAGAGGACCGTTTTGTCACCACGACCAACATGCACTACGTCGAGACGCGGCTGGACGAGCAGCAGTTGCTCGCACTCACCGCGCGGCATGATCTGGCGCTGGTGGATGGCGCACTTCGCATCGCGGGCAAGCGGGTAGATATCCTCAATTGCGACGCGGCGTTCCGCAACATCCAGTTGCTGCCATGAGCGATCCGAGCGTTTATCAAACTTTCGCAGCTAGTGCGGGCCGCTGGCCTGATCGCGCGTTTCTGAATGTCCTGCCAGAGACAGCAGAGGTTTACGGCATAGACGCCGGTGAGATTACTTATGCGCAGGCGTTGGGGCGTGTGCAAAGCTATGCCCAACAGATCAAGGTGGCAGGCTACGTCAAAGGCCAACGTGCTATGCTGCTACTGGAAAACCGCCCCGACTATTTCCTCTGGTGGCTCGCGTTCAATGCGCAAGGTCTCTCTGTCGTCCCTGTGAACCCCGATCTGCGTTTGGCAGAGATGGCCTATATGATCGGCCACGCAGAGCCTGTAGTGGCAATCAGTGTGACCGCGCGGGTGGATGAGATGCGCGCCGCCGCGCACGAGGCGGGGGTGGAGATGCCTGTCATTCCCTTCGGCACACCTTTGCCAACCGCTGTTACGCAAGCGGCCATTGCGGCGCGTGCGGGCGATGCAGAGGCGGCACTGCTTTATACATCCGGCACCACTGGTCAGCCCAAGGGCTGTATCCTGACCAATGATTATTTTATTCAAGCAGGTCAGTGGTATGCGCGCGCCGAAGGGGTCTGCGCGCTGAATACCGACGGCGAGCGGATGATCACCCCGCTGCCGATTTTCCATATGAACGCCATGGCCTATTCCTTCATGGCGATGGTGACAGTGGGCGGATGCCTTACCGCACTTGACCGCTTTCATCCACGTAGCTGGTGGGCCAGTGTGCGCGACAGCGGGGCGACTTGTTTGCATTATCTGGGCGTCATGCCCTCGATGTTGATGGGCATGCCTGCCACACAGGACGACCGCAATCATAGTGTTCGCTTTGGCTTTGGCGCAGGGATAGACCCTGAATTGCATAGCGCCTTCGAAGAACGCTTTGGCTTTGCGCTGACCGAGGCTTGGGCCATGACAGAGACGGGCGCGGGGGCAGTGATCTGCGCCAACCGTGACCCGCGCCATGTAGGCACCTCCTGCATCGGCTGGCCCGACGACAGCGTCGAGGTGCGGCTGGTGGACGAGGCAGGTCAAGACGGTGATCACGGCGAGTTGCTGGTCCGTCACGCGGGCCCCGATCCGCGCAAAGGGTTCTTTGCGGGCTATTTCAAGAATGAAGCGGCAACAGACGAAGTTTGGCAGGACGGCTGGTTCCACACTGGCGACATTGTGCGCCGCGCGTCCGACGGGACAATGTATTTCGTAGACCGCAAAAAGAATGTGATCCGCCGCTCGGGCGAGAATATCGCAGCGGTCGAGGTTGAATCTGCTCTTGCGCGTCATCCGGCGATTGCGCGCGTGGCTGTGGCAGCCGTGCCGGATGAGATGCGCGGCGACGAAGTCTTTGCCTGCATCGTACCCGAGGGCCCCGCTGATGCGCAGACGGCACAAGCCATTACCACATGGTGTCTGACGCAACTGGCCTACTACAAGGCACCAGGCTACATCGCCTTTGTCGAAAGCTTGCCAGTGACCTCTACCCAAAAACTGCAACGTGCTACGCTGAAAACACTGGCCGCAAAGCTGCTGGATGATCCCGCGACCATCGACACACGGCATCTGAAAAAGCGGGCTGCCGCGTGACGCGCTTGCCGTATGACGGTGTTGTGCTTGTGGCGCCTGTCTCGGTGCCTTACGTGCGCTACACCAATGAGACGGCGCATTGGTGGATTGCGCGCGCGCTGCGCGAGGCGTTGGCGATTATCGGTATGGCACCACAGGAACTTGATGGACTGTCCGTCTCCAGCTTCACGCTTGCACCTGATACTCCGGTCGGGCTGACCCAGCATCTGGGCATCTCGCCCCGTTGGCTGGATACCGTGCCGATGGGCGGCGCGTCCGGTGTGGCGGCAATGCGCCGTGCGGCACGTGCCGTGCAATGCGGCGACGTGGATGTGGTGGCTTGCGTTGCAGGTGACACCAACCGCATCGACAGCTTTCGCAACCTTCTCTCGGCTTTCTCGCGGTTTTCCATGGACGCGACCTTTCCCTATGGGTTCGGCGGCCCGAACGCGAGTTTTGCGCTGCTACAGGATGCTTACACCCAAGCCTATGGTGCAAAGCGGGAGGATTTCGGCCGCATCGCCGTGGCACAACGGGCCAATGCGCTGTGCAACCCCCAAGCGATCATGAAAAAGCCGCTCAGCCTTGAGGGCTATATGGACGGGCGCATGATCTCTGACCCGATCAGCCTGTTTGACTGTGTCATGCCCTGCGCGGGGTCCGAGGCTTTTGTACTCATGCGCGAAGATATGGCGCGGGCCAAGGGTCTTCCTTTTGCGCGCATCACTGCCACGATTGAGCGGACCAATGCCTTCCCCGATGATCCCATGCAGTTGCGCGGCGGATGGGCGGTAGATGTGGACGAGCTGTGGGCGATGGCAGGGCATGGGCCACGCGACATCGACGTGCTGCAGACCTATGACGACTATCCGGTAATCTGCATGATGCAATTCGAGGATCTGGGCTTTTGTGCCAAGGGCGAGGGGCCGGAATTTGTCCGCCGCCACGACCTGACGATCGGTGGGAATTTTCCGCATAACACTTCCGGCGGGCAATTATCTGTGGGCCAAGCAGGTGCTGCGGGCGGCTATCTGGGGTTGGTCGAGGCGATCCGGCAGGTGACTGGCACTGCAGGGCCGACACAGGTAGAGGGCGCGCGCCGCGCCGCTGTCTCTGGCTTTGGCGTGATCAATTATGACCGCGGGTTGTGCTCTGCCGCCGCTGTGATCGAAGGGGAGGGGCCATGACGACTCCGCTGATGCCGCCACCCAAGAAAGATCCGCAAAAGCGCACAGTCGTTCCTGTCTTGCCCCCTATGGCGCGCAGCCGCGCCGCATTGGGGCTGGGAGTGATGGCGGCGCAAGGCCGCTTTGGGCTGCAAGTCTGCGCGGAGTGTCAAACCGTTCAATACCCACCGCGCGATGCCTGCCGCCAGTGCCTGTCATCCGATCTGCCGTGGTGTGATATTGATCCTGCTGGCACTGTCATGGCCGAAACCACGATCCGTGTCTCACCCGAGCCTTATTTCCGTGAACGGATGCCGTGGCGAATGGGGGCTGTGCATCTGGCAGCAGGGCCTACGGTTAACTGTCACCTGCATGGCGAAGTCGGGCGTGGCGACGCTGTGCGCATGGCTGTGAAGCTCGACAAAGCAGGGCAGGGTGTGTTGATCGCGTTGCCGCTGAAAGGAAGTGTATCTATGCAAGATGATCCGGTGCTGCGCGCCATGTCGTGTGATCCTAAACACCGTCGCGTTCTGATCACGGATGCGCGGTCCCCTATAGCGTTGGCGCTGACAATCGCACTACTGGATGCGGGGGCGGCACATGTTTTTGTAGGGGAGCCTGAGGCGTGGTTGCACTGGCCTGAACGGACGGTGTTCGAGGGGATGGAAAACGTCTCGATCCTGCCGCTTGATGTGACGGATGTATCATCCGTGGCAAAGCTCGCGGCCGAGATTGGTGGCAAGGTTGATATCTTGATTAATACAGCCACCTATGTGCGCCCCGGTGGGGTACTGGGCCATGATACGAACTTTGCCACCCGCAGTTTTGAGGTCAACACCATCGGTTTGATGCGATTGGCGCAAGGTTTCGGGCCGGGTATGGCAGCGCGGGTGCAGGACGGGACCAACTCTGCCACGGCTTTCGTCAATATCCTGTCGGTGCGTGCCTTGTCGCCTGATGCCGCTTATGGCGCGTTTGGCGCGTCGCAGGCTGCCGCGCGCTCACTGTCGCAAACCCTACGGGCAGAGTTTCGTGCCAGTGGGCTGCGTATGGTCAATGTCTACATAGGTCCTGTCGAAGGCGATCCGTGGTTCCAGCCGCTGCCGCCGCCAAAAGTCACGCCCAAAGCCATTGCACGCACGGTGATCGGCGCGCTGATCGACGGGTTGGAAGAAGCGGCTTGTGGCGATATCGCACGCGATGTGTATGCACGATGGCAAGCAGACGCGCTGTTGCTGGAGCGTGAAATGACGGAGGGTGGATCATGAGCAATCTGATCGGGAATGTGGCGGAGGCGCTGGCTGCTGGCACTGCACGTATTATTGATCTCACCCATACACTGGACCCTGATTTTCCGGTGATCATCCTGCCGCCGGAGTTCGGGCAATGCGCGCGGTTTCGTATGGAGGAGGTGAGCGCCTATGACCATCGCGGTCCCGCGTGGAAGTGGCATAACCTAACGCTGAACGAACATACCGGCACGCATTTTGATGCGCCCAGCCATTGGGTGTCGGGGCGCGATGTGCCCAACGGCAATGTGGACGAAATTGCGCCGAGCGTCTTTGTCGGCCCTGTTGTGGTGATTGATTGTGCGCAGGGTGCAGCACAGGATGATGATTTCGAACTGACGCCAGAAGTGATCGAGGCGTGGGAGGCAACGCATGGCATGATCCCTGCGGATACATGGGTATTGATGCGCACCGATTGGTCCAAACGGAGTGGCGCCGAATATCTCAACATGGCCGAGGACGGCCCCCATTCGCCTGGTCCCACACCCGCGGCGGTAGAGCTGCTATTAAAGCGTAATATTCGCGGTTTCGGGACCGAGACCGTGGGCACAGATGCTGGGCAGGGCATGCACTATGTGCCGCCCTATCCCGCACATTATCTGTTGCACGGCGCAGGGAAATTCGGGCTGCAATGCCTGTGCAATCTCGATCAGTTGCCGCCTACGGGTGCGCTGCTCATCGCGCCACCGCTCAAGATCAAGGGCGGCACAGGAAGTCCGCTGCGTGTGCTGGCGATGGTGATGACATGACACAATATACAGCCGTGATTACTGGCGGTAGCAAGGGCATTGGCGCTGATCTGGGGCAGCGACTGGTGGCAAAAGGCTATGACGTCGTCTCGCTTTCGCGCGGTGCGCCAGAGTGGTCTGATCCGCGCCTTACCCATGTCGAAGTAGATCTTTTGGACGCCGAAGCCACTGCACAGGCTGCCGCACAAATTGCGGCCCGACATGAGGTCACACATCTTGTCCACAACGCGGGCATGATCTGGCCCAATCTGCTGGAGGAGGCGACCTCCGCCGATCTGGCGGGGCTGACGCAACTGCACCTAGGTGCGCCACTTATTCTGTTGCAGGCATGTTTACCCGCAATGAAGACACGACAGTTCGGACGGGTGATGTTTAACGGCTCCCGCGCAGCCTTGGGGGTGCCTACACGTACCGCATATTCTGCGACCAAGGCGGGCATCATTGGCATGGCGCGCACTTGGGCGTTGGAGCTGGCACCGCATGGCGTAACGGTCAATGTCGTCTCACCTGGTCCGGTCCAGACGGATAACTTCTGGGACATTATTCCCAAAGGCAGCGACCGCGAGGCGGAACTGGCCAAGCGTATACCGGTTGGGCGTTTGGGAACCGTGCGCGACATCTCGAATGCATTTTTGTTCTTTTGCGATCCCGAGAACGGGTTTGTCACGGGGCAGACGCTCTATGTTTGTGGCGGCGGAAGTGTTGGGGCTTTGTCGCTGTAGCGGCTAGGTAAATGATCGCACAGTTGCCAAAGCGCCCTCCAATGCCTCGCCCTTTTCATCTGCCAGTGCCGCCTGCCTTAGCCGTTTGATCCAATCTGCGGCATCCGCACGGCCTGTTAGAATTCCGAGTGCGCCGATAACTTTGTCGAATTTTGAATGGCCGCGGATATGCGTGTCGGAATAGCCCTTGATCAACCGCTGGCAGGTAAGGATTTCGATGGCAAGGGCAACATCGGCAGGCGCGGCATGTGTGGCCGCTGACAAAAGCCGCTCGAGATGAGCTGTCTCGTATCTGTGGCGCAGAAATTTGCGGCGGTGCGGCTTCAAGGTGCTGACCAGCCAGAGCAGGCCAAATCCTGTTAGCCCGTCAGTACGAATGCGCCGCCCCTTATTCACAATGCGGTCCAGCAGCGCGAATGCGCGCGGTCGTGCTTCAATCCATGCGCCGATGGTGGCAGGCATTGTGCCGCAGACTTCTTGGGCGCGGGGGTGGAAATATTCTGTGACATGCACAATTCCGCCTTCGGGTATCTCTTGCTCGCCGCGCAGGCGGTTTTGTCGCGAAGCGCGTGTTTTTAGATCGGCAACCCTCAAGATGTCATCGTAACACATTGCGTTTGCGATGTATTTTGCAGCAGCATTCACCAATTCTGCGTTTGACGGATCAAAGGCGCCAAGATGTTCCAGATAGGTTTGCCCATAGGCGAGGTCTTGGTAGTCAACAACTTTGGTCAGGCCAGCGTCGATCATCGGCTGTGCCGAGGTGGGAAAGTTCGCGATCTGCGCCCTCAGATCATCCCAGCCAGCCAATAGGCTCTTTGGTCCTGTGACCTGTACAGCGCTGGTTGTCGGCGGTGGACTTGCTGCATCAGGGCAATAGGTCAGTGCAGCATTGAACGCGGCAAGGCTCTGCGCGACGCCGCGTCCCGATGCTGTGATCACTTCTTCGAAAACTGCGGTGTCAAACGGCAGCGCGCCACTGCGTGCAAGCCCGCCAAACAGGCTGGCCGAGATCATTGTGCCCGCATCTGCCGCCAAAGTTTCCATATCAAAGCAGACGCTGCTCAAAGCGGATTTGGTGATTTCCTCTTGGACCAGCGCGCCTTCGGCGCGGCCATCACCAGGGGTTTCTTTTTCGGAAATGGCGAGGATACGATGGGTCGAGGCGATCAGCGTTGTGCGGTCAGGGGTGACAAACCCGCGCAAGACCGCGCGGCCCGCCTCCATCAGTTCTGCCGCAATCAAAACATCCAGATCACCGGGCGAAGGGCTGAGCGCGAACACGGGTTTGCGATCGCCCAGCGGTGCCATTTCCACGTAGTATATCGTGGCGCCTGTGCGTTGCGCCACACCGGCCACAGAGGTCATCTGGACGGCATAGCCGCCGCGCGTGGCCAGATCGGCGATCCAGTTGGTCAGAACGCCGCCGCCCTGACCTCCGACAGCCAGTACAGCCAGCTTGATGATCTCGGTTGAGGGAACTTGCGGGGCTGCGTGTATATTCATCCTGCGTCCTCCGAGAATACGAGCCGTTTTGCGTCACGGCGGCGTTGCAAACGGCTGATAAGTTTTTGGCGCCAGCTGCTGAGCAACCGGTCGAAACGGGAGGGGTTTTCGATCAGATCGGCCTGATAGAACGAAGGGCAGAGCACGGCAGCATCCGCGACTTCCCCACAATTTCCGCAGCCGACACAGTTTTGATCAATGCTGGCAACGGGATCATCACGCAGCGGGTCGTCTAGGGTTTTCAATGACAATGACGGGCAGCCAGACAAGCGCATGCACGCATGATCGCCTGTACAAACATCCTCGTCGACACCAAAGCGCGTGCGCGTCATCCGCTTGCCCTCGGCAACGGCCTTTTTGCGCTGCGGCTTTTCGCGGCGCTGTTTGTTGAGCATACATTCGGACGAGGCGATGATGACTTTGGGGCCTGTTTCGGGGGTCTCAAGCGCCTCTTTCAACGTGCGTTCCATCAGGCCTACGTCATAGGTGCGGTCAATCTGGCGGACCCATTTCACGCCCATACCTTCGACCGCCTTTTTTATGGGGTGTTTGGTGGACTTTGATTTGTTATCCGCGCGCGACGAGAGGATGTCTTGGCCGCCTGTGGCAGCCGAATAGTAGTTATCAACGATGATGATCACGCCGTCATTGTCGTTGAACACCGCGTTTCCGATAGAGGACGTCAGGCCGTTGTGCCAGAACCCGCCATCGCCCAGAAACGAGATTGAGCGCCGTCCAGCTGTCTTGTCATTAAACGCGGATGCGGAAGCAGGGCCAAGCCCGTAGCCCATGGTTGTCGCGCCAATGTCGAAAGGAGCGTTGATCGAGAACAGGTGACAGCCGATATCACTGGCAATGTGGTGTGGCCCCAGTTTCTCCTCGATCATCTTGGTGGCGGCAAAAATCGGGCGTTCGGGGCAACCGATACAAAAACTGGGCGGGCGTGCGGGAACAGTTGCCGACAGTTCCGGCATTTTGAGGACGGGCGGCGCGTTGGGCGCACGCGCAGCCGAAGGCATCAGATCAGGAGCGGCATCACGCAGATAGGCCGAGACCCCGTCAAGCAGGACAGGACCAGTGAGTTCACCGGCTTCGGGGAAGGGGCCTTTGCCTTCCAGCGCGCAGCCCGCGCCTGCTTTGTGCAGGATGGCGCGGATGTTTTGCTCGATATAGGCAGGGTGGCCTTCCTCTATCACCAGAATACTGTCTTTGCCGTCAGCAAAGGCGAGGATTTCGTCATCGACCAGCGGATAGGTGACGTTGAGAATATGCAGCGGGATGTCGCAATCGCCATAAATGTTGGCCAGCCCCAGGCGTTGCAGGGCACGGATCACCCCGTTGTAATGGCCACCCTGACAGATGATACCGACGCGGCCTTGTGTGGGGCCAAAATGCTCGTTCAGCTTGTGGGTGCGGATATAGTCGATGGCAGCGGGCAGTCGTTTTGTCACTTTTTCCTGCTCGTGCAGAAAGGATGCGGGCGGCAGTACGACCCGCGAAAGATCGCGCTTGGGGTTTTCAAGTGCGTCTTTGACTGTCGTTGGTGGGATGACGTTGTCATGGGCCTCAAACTCTCCCAACAGGTGGCATGATTTGATCCGCAGTTGCAGCATTACCGGGCTGTTGGAGGCCTCGGAGAGGGCAAACCCGTCGCCCACGGCCTTGACCATCGAGGGCAGATCAGGGCGCGGATCAAGTAGCCAGATCTGGCTTTTCATCGCGAAAGCATGGCTGCGTTCCTGCATGATAGAGGAGCCTTCGCCATAATCCTCGCCGACAATCACCAGTGCGCCACCTGTCACGCCACCCGAGGCCAGATTGGCCAGCGCGTCCGAGGCTACATTGGTGCCTACAGTTGATTTGAACGTCACTGCGCCGCGAATGGGGTAATGTACCGACGCGGCCAGTGTCGCGGCCGCTGTTGCCTCTGACGCGCTGGCCTCGAAATGCACACCCATATCGGCAAGAATGTCCTGCGCATCGGCCAGCACGTCCATAAGGTGCGAGATCGGCGAGCCTTGGTAGCCCGCTACATATCCCACGCCATTTTCCAGCAATGCTTTGGTAATCGCCAAGATGCCTTCACCGCGGAATGTCTCCCCTGCACCGATTTTCAGGTGTTGGACTTCTTTTGCAAACGAACGCTCTGCCACGGCTTTTTCCCTTTAGGCTGATATATGCATTTGCATAGATAGGTATAGCAAAGGATGTTCAGGGAAAAGGGTAAATTCAGACGTCGTTCTGGCGGATATTTTGGAGGATTTGCAAAAGAGTGGAGAGAAAATCTTCGCGCTGCTGGGGGCTTAGGCCGACAAACAGCGCATCTTCAGCGGCGGTCATCTGGGGCCATACTTTGTGATACGCAGTCAGCCCTGCGGGGGTGATCACCACCACACGTACACGGCTGTCATTCTCGCTTACAAGGCGTTGGATCAGCGCATCTCGCTCCATCTGGTCGAGGGTGCGGCTCATCGTCGATTGCTCGGCCACGGCGACCACGGTTAGCTCGTTCACGGTCAGCTTGCCCATAGTGGCAAGGGCGGCCAGCACACGCATTTTTGGGATTGTCAGCCCCATGCTGGTCACACTTTCTTGTACGCTTTGGTTATAGCGCCGTGCAATCCGGTTGATCAGATACGGGGCAAAGCGAGACAAGCCTTCGCCGGCTTGTGGTGTTGTATCAGGTTGTTGCTGGGCTTGGCCGTCGGGGATGCGCATTCCGACCTCCCTCCGCGTGAGTTGGTGTAATGTATATTTCATAGCGGTTTAATGGTGGGTTGATCCGAGGTCTATGCGATAGTGCAAAGCAAACAGGCTACTTCGATCCGAGTGCGGACTGACCGTGTGCGATAAGCGTGCGAAAGTCGCGCTTGGCCCGTTCGTTGGCCTTCACAAAGCTTGTGCCGCGGTTTGGCTCCAGATCGCTGAGCGCGCGCAGCTGCACCCACATCTCGGCAGATTTAAGGGCGACTGCGGCACAGTTCACAACAGGTGCTGCACCGACTTTATACCCAGGCTCCCCTCCGATCAGCAATCCGGGCAAGATGCCAGCGGGGACAATCACATCGGCTCCGCCTTGCACCATGGGCATCGCGCACTCCGAGAACCCTTGCAAAAGGTTTGCGCGCTTGCTGTCATCGCCTGCAAAACAGGCGTTGAAATCCGCAGGGGTCAGGCCCAGCCCTGTAACGTGCGAGATACGGCTGCCCAAGCCGTAAAGATCAGCCTGTTCGCGGTGGATCACCTCAAATGCAGGGTCCAGCGTCACCAGCCCGATACGGCGGCCCAGCTGTGAGGCAGCAAGCAGCGTTGCCTCTCCTGCGCCGACCACTGGCATAGAAAGAGTGGCACGCAGATCATACAGGCAAGGGTCTTGAAAATGCCCCATGACAAAGCAGTCATAGCCTGCCTCCTCAGCCCCAATTCCGGCATCTATGGCTTGAATGCCGCAGCGCAGCTCGCTCAACCTCCCGAAATCACGGTCTGGCGGGGCCATGCCGAACACCTCGACCTGCGTTCCGGCTGCGGCAATCCCGTTGAGGTAGGATTGCAGGGTTTCCAGATATGCACCTGCTGTGTTGGCGTCTACAAAGCTCTGCCAGTATATCCGCATAATATGGTCCTAATGCCTGTGTTATCTGCTATTGGCCAAGGCTGGGCAGCCACAAGGCAATGCCTGGAAAGATAATCAGCAATGCGACCAGCAGCATGGAACATCCGATGAACGGCAGCGCCGCGATGTAGATGTCTCGCATCGTGGTCCCGGGGGAGGAGACACCCTTCATCACAAACAGCAAAAGGCCGAATGGCGGCGTTGTAAAACTTATCTCAAGCGCGAGCAGGACGATCACACCGAACCAGATCAGATCAAACCCCAGTGTTTGCGCCAGCGGGAAGAAGATCGGCACTGTCAGAAGCATCATGGAGAGTTGATCCATGAACATGCCCAGAACCAGCAATATAGCAAACATAATCAGCAGCATGGTGAGAGGTGACAGATCAAATCCTGTAGCCCAGTTGATTAACCCCGAGGAAGCCCCGGAAAAGGCCAGCAGCGCCGAGAATGTGGCCGAGCCAAAGATAATCAGCAAAGCCATGGTTGTGACTTTGAGCGCGCCTGTGACGGATTTCACAATACCGTCCCATGTAAGTGAGCGGTATAGGGCGGCGAGCAGTAGCACACCCAGACACCCGAAAGCGGCGCTTTCGGACGGAGTGGCGATGCCAAACATGATCACAAGGATCACGCCGATGACAACCGATACCATGGGCAGGATATCGACAAAGAACAGCCTTAGCTTTTCCATTCCGCTGGTCGGGTCCAGATCATACATCGGCGCGGCGGAGGGGTCATACAGTGCCATGCCAAGGATCAGGATCACATAAAAGATCGACAGCATCAGACCGGGCATGATGCCCGCGATCAGCAGGGCGCCGATGTCCAGCTCTGCCAGCGTAGCCAGCAGCACCGCCAGCGCGGAGGGCGGGATGAGCATGGCCAGACCGCCTGTGCCGAGGATCGGACCAATGGCCATGTGCTTTTTGTATCCGCGTTTCTCCATCTCTGGCACCATGAGCGAGCCTAGAAGCGCGGTAGAGCCCATCGAGGATCCTGATAAAGTGGCAAAGGCGGTACCACCTGCCACGGTCACAAACGACAAGCGCGCAGGTAATTTGCCCATCAGACGGTCCACCGCACCGAACATGCGATTGGCAAGGCCAGTGAAAAAGAAGATTTCGCCCATCAGCAGGAACATCGGCACAGGCATAAGATTAAAACTGGTGATCGTAGGGATGGCGTTATTGGCCAACTGGCCGATGCCGCGCGACATCTGGTCAAAGATATCACCGCGGCCACCCATGAAATAGGCCGCACCGATGCAATTTGCGGCCAGAAACGCCAAAGCCACAGGTACGCCAAGAGACATGAAAAACAGGATCATCCCCAGCAGGAAAAAGAGCGCCTCATACCATTCCATCACGCATCGCCTTCGTCGGTTTGAGAGTTATTCATGTACGCCCGCTTCGCCTGTGTGAAGCAGGACAGGGCCGTAGACAAACCGAGAGAACTGCAGCCCCATCAAGCCAAAGCCGATGGGCATCGCGCCCAGCAAAAGATATTTGGGCATGTCCAGACTGCGCATTTCAGCATCGCCGAACTGGTAGGCGCGCATCGTTGCGCCGAATGTGTACCAGACCAAGACCGCGCAGATCAGTACGCACAAGGCCGAAACACAGCGGCTGAAAGGGCGCTGAATGCTGCGTGGCAGGGCAGCGGTTATCAACTCGATGAATACATGACCGCGTTCGCGCACCAGCCACGGCGAGGCGGCCATGACAATGTATAAAAGCCCGAATTCGGCAAAAGTGAAAACGTGGCTCGACCATGCGCCAGCGAGGTTAAAGGTGCGCGCCAATGCACTGATCACAATGCCAAACATGATCGCCATCAGATAAACGCCCGCAAAGATCGCCAGCAGATTACACAACCGGTCAACAACTCTCATCATGTTAGAAATACCTTCAGTTGGCACCACCGCAAAGGATTGTGCAGTGGTGCCATAGTGCAGGAGAGCTTATTCGCCCAAGTAGTGCTTGCGCAGCGCGTTGTAGGTTTCGGCACCTGCGCCACCGCCGTCAATACGCTCATACATGCGGGCCCATGCGGCATCGTCCGCCATGGTTTGATAGGCGGCACCTGCTTCTTCGGAATGGCTGACAAATGTCATGCCGCCGTCTGCGAG
The DNA here is from genome assembly GCF_947502895.1 of uncultured Sulfitobacter sp. Classification (GTDB taxonomy): domain Bacteria; phylum Pseudomonadota; class Alphaproteobacteria; order Rhodobacterales; family Rhodobacteraceae; genus Sulfitobacter. Next base: position 334,233 of record NZ_CANNBM010000004.1, on the reverse strand, counting down.
GACTTTTGCATCGGCCTCAACTTCGGCACGGCGATCATTATAGGACTTCGCTTCCCACTCGATCATGACTTCCTGAAGAAGCGCCTGAGATTCTGGCGAGAGATCGTTCCACGCATCTAGATTGAAAATCACACCGATGTCGGTGCTGTAGAACGTAGGATCGACACGGTATTTCAGGAACTCGTTCCATTTCAGCTGCGGAATGCCGATCTCGGTCCATGCGGCGGCGTCAACGACACCTTTTTCCAGCGCAGCATACACTTCGGTGGAGGGCATGGAGGAGGTGGTTGCGTTCATCGCTTCAAAGAAGGCGTGATAGATCGGGTTATCGCGCAGTTTTACTCCTGTGAGGTCTAGAACGCCGTTTTCGTCGAACTTCGGCTCGGAGTTCATGTAGATGTGGAACTTCACGCCGCCATCAATCCACATCATGTGTTTGACGCCAAAACGGTCCTGATGCGCCTGATCCATCAGCGCAGCACCCCCGTTTGCGCGGGCCTCCATTGGTGTTACGCGCGAGGCGACCATGGCGTCGATCTCGGGCACATTGGCGCCGTAAAAGCTGCCCGGAGTGTGGACCATATCCACAACGCCGTCCCGCACAGCGGCAGGCTGCTGGAACATGCCTATCGCTTCGGGGCCGCCGCGCACGTCGATCTGAACAATGCCTTTGCCTCTTTCATTGATGTCATCGACCATCGCAAGGAAGGTTTTTGTATAGACGAGAAAATCGGGAAATGCGTGAACGGCGCTTACGCGATCTTCGGCATGTGCCAGTGTGGGCGCGATAGCAAGTGCCAGACCAGCCGCCGCCAGCGTCGCCTTCTTTGAAAAACGGGTGAAATAAGTCATGTGAATACTCCCTGTTCACGGTGTCATCTGTGCGATGCTTTGCGCACCTGCATCATTTGTTGACGCGCAAGCCAGCGGAGGCCGACTTACATGCATTTACATATAGAGGCTTGACGCAGCGGTATTTGCAACAAAAACATTGGAAATACGTGCAAACGCACAATCAATGGTCGAACCGGAAGGCTTAAGCTATGGAAATTGCAGTACTGGGTGGCGGTAATGGTTCGACAGCAGCGGCCGTCGATCTGACGGAAAACGGCCACCGTGTTCGATTCTGGCGGCGAAACCTACAGGCGCAAACGGCCTTGCAGCAGGCAAACAATACAATCGCGCTCAAGGATTTTGCAGGCACGCGGGCTGTGCAGATTGCCGTTGTGACCAGCGAGATAGAAGAGGCCGTCAAAGGTGCAGAGCTGATCGTATGCCCGACCCCCGCGACCGCGCAGGCCGATATTGCGCAGGCGATGGCACCTTACCTGACAGACGGACAGGTGGTATTCCTGCCGCCTGGTAGTTTCGGCAGCTGGATGATGGCGGATATTGTGCGCAGGTCTGGGAACGGTGCGGATGTGTCATGGGCCGAGGCAGGCACTTTGCCCTATCTGACGCGCTTGCACGGCGCGGGAACGATCGCAATTACCACCCGTGCCACACGCCTGCCTACAGGTGTTTATCCGATGCGCAACGCAGATCATGCGCACAGCGTGCTGGCGCAGGCTTACCCATCGGTAGAGCCTGCGGGCGATGCCCTGTCAGGCGCGCTGATGAACGCAGGTCCGATCATTCACCCGCCGCTGATTATCATGAATGCAGGCCCGATCGAGCATTTCGATCATTGGGATATCCACAACGAGGGCACCCAGCCTGCTATTCGCCGCGTAACAACGCGGCTGGATTCCGAGCGGATGGCCCTGCGCGAGGCCTTGGGCTATGGCGGGCCGCATTTCCCGCTGGCCGACCATTACGACAACGCGGCTGACGAATGGATGTATGGCAATGCCGCCCATGAAAAACTGACCGATAGCGGTGACTGGCGTGAAAATCTGGTCCTGACCGAGCATCGCTACATGCGGGAGGATATCGCCGTCGGCCTTGCTTTTCTGGTGTCGGTTGCCGATTGGGTGGGGGTTGCCGCTCCGACTGCAACAGGGCTTCTTGCGCTAGGGTCGGCCATTTGTGACGATGATTTTCGCCAGTCAGGCCGCACGCTAGAGACGCTGGGACTTGCCGATATGGGTGTAGGACAGCTGCAAACAGTGTTGCGGGACGGTGCATAACATGAGCGATAAAGAGATTATTGCAGCCGTCGGGGCGGGGCGCATGGGGCGCGGTATGGCTATTGCTTTTGCATATTCTGGCCATCACGTACGGCTTGTGGATGCCAAGCCGCGCAGTGCCGCCGAGTTTGAGACCCTGCAAACGGCTGCACTGAGCGAGATCAGATCGGCACTGGGGCTGCTGGCGGGCTTTGGTCTGTTGGAAGAACATGAAATTGAAGGCGTGGCGGCCCGTGTGCAGTGCTATCCATTGATCCGGATGGAATCTGCCCTTGATGGGGTACCCGTCATCTTCGAGGGGGTGCCCGAGACATTGGAAGCCAAACGCGAAGCCTTTGCCACTATATGTCGCTACGCGGATGAGGAGGCGATCATCGCCTCGACGACCTCGACAATCCTGTCCAATGATTTGCAGGGGTTTGTTACCCATCCCAAGCGTTTCCTGAACGCCCATTGGCTCAACCCCGCCTATCTTGTTCCGCTGGTCGAGGTCTCGCCTGCGGAGCAGACTGCGCCGCAGACAACCCGGACACTCAAGGCGCTGCTGGAGCGGATCGGGAAAGTGCCTGTCGTTTGTGCTGCCAGCCCCGGCTATATCGTGCCGCGCATACAAGCGCTGGCAATGAACGAGGCAGCGCGTCTGGTCGAAGAAGGGGTCGCCAGTGCGGAAGATATTGATAAGGCAACCAAATACGGGTTCGGCTTTCGGTTCGCTGTCCTTGGCCTGCTAGAGTTTATTGATTGGGGCGGAGGCGATATCCTGTTCTATGCCAGCCGCTATATGTCGGATGCCACGGGCCAAGACCGCTTTGAAGCGCCGAAGATTGTGCAACAAAACATGGCGAATAACCGAAACGGCCTGCGTGATGGCGAAGGGTTTATGACGTATGAGGGTATGGACGTGGCAGCCTATCAAAAAGAGCGTATTGGCGCGTTTGCCGCAATGTTGCGCCATTTGGACAAGATGCCTGTTAAGGGTTAACGCCTTACGGGTCTACCTGCCGGGCATCCTGAAAGCTGCGAATGCAATCAACGAGACGGTCGTTGTTTTCGGGCAAGTGCAGCGAAAACCGGAAAAACGGCTCCAGACCCTGCTCACGGGTGCGGTTGACGATAAAACCTTCTTGATCAAACAGATGCTCGACCAGTTTCTCTGTCGTCTGGGGCGATGCATCCCGTATGCGTGCCATGAGGAAGTTCGCATGGCTTGGTACGACCTCTAGCCCCAATTGCCCCAAGGCACCTGCGATGCGCGTGCGTTCGGATATGATCGTTGCAACACGGGCGTCCACCTGCTCCTGCTCTGCTAGAACGGCGTTTGCGGCGGCCTGAGCCAGTGCATTTACTGTTCCCATCCCCCGCGCGGCATACAGGATCGGGATCATCCAAGCGGATGCGTGGCACCAGCCTGCGCGCAATCCAGCAAGGCCATATGCTTTGGAAAAGGTGCGTGTGATGATCACATTTTCATGCGCGTCCACCAGCCGGTGAACGTCCGCGCAGTACCCCTCGACAGCAAATTCGCCATAAGCCAGATCCAGTACAAGAATGACATGGCGCGGCAGGCCATCGGCCAGGCGGTGCAGTTCGGGTACAGGGATCAGCGTGCCTGTGGGGTTGTTGGGGTTGGCCAGAAATACAACCCGCGTCTTTGGTGTGACGGCAGCCAGCAGCGCATCTACGCTGGACGTAAACGCCACCTCTGGCGCTTTGACCAGCGTGGCACCCACACGCTTTGTCGTGAGTTCAAATTGAATATAGCCGTATTGGGAAATGAGGATTTCATCCCCTGTTCGGGCAAAACACCGCGCAACGACGTCCAAAAGCTCTTCCGAGCCGTTTCCGCAAACGATCTGCTCTGCGTCAATGCCATTTCGCGACGCAAGTGCATCGCGCAACGCGTCGCAGTGGGGGCTGCCATAGGACTGGCCCTGTTTTGCGGCTGTTTCTATTGCCTGAAGAACACTTTCCAATGGCGGATAGGGTAGTTCGTTGAAACCCACATTTATTACAGGCAGACCTTTTGGCTGCGGGCGGTTTATGCGCCCGCGCAGATTGGTCGGCTCAAGATAGGGCGCGGGCCTCATGGGAAATCCTTACACGTCACTGCCCCATGGAACATCAAAACAGCCATCACGCGCAAGTATTGCGTTGTCGTGTGGCAACGTCCCAACTGATTTGGGTCTTGGTTTTCGGGTTTGAGCGGTTCTGGTGGGTAAAGGAGGTCGGCTCTTGAATAACGCGCCAGCTATTTGATCGAAAGAGCCTTTGCCTGTGCTAGGCCATCAAACCGCAAGACAGATCTACATCACGCGACCTGCCATTGCTTTCTTTCGGGCAAATGCGAATGAAAAACAGATCAATACATGCGCTGAACAAAACAATTGCGTAAGGGATCAAACAGCGATCAAAAAGCTTGTAAGGTCACACCCCGTCAAAAGTGTGCATGCCATTCTACATCTTGGGTAAAATGGCTCCGGCGGTAGGGATCGAACCTACGACCAATTGATTAACAGTCAACTGCTCTACCGCTGAGCTACGCCGGAACGGTTTGCATCGTATAGCGGCGGTGATTCAGCGCGTCTAGGGGGTTTTGATGCGAATTCAGGAAAAATTTTCGATGCCCTATACAGGCTTGAAAACCGTCGTTTCCGTGAGGGGGGTGTCGTATGTTGCCAGGCCACGGCCCTGCAGGTCGATCAGGTGGGCGAGGACATTGCGCGTTGCAGCACCCAACAGTGCGGGAGGAGTGTCGACGTAGATTTCAGCGGCAAGCGTGGCTGCGTCTGACGGGCCTCGGCCCAACAGCTCGAGAATAGAGGTTTCGCGGGCGCGGCGATGTGTGACCAGCCAGTCAAGACGTGCTGCGGGCGCATCAATTGCGCCGCCATGACCCGGATAGAAAACCCGCCATTCGCGCTGTTGGAGACGCGCGCAGGAGGCCATAAAGTCGCTCAGATCGCCATCGGGTGGCGACACAAGCGAGGATGCCCAGCCCATGACATGATCGGCTGTAAAACACGCATTTCCTAGCGCCAGACAGATGTGATTGCCGAGATGACCGGGGGTATGGATCACGTCCAACTGCCACCCGTCACCTTTGATCGCGTCTCCATCACGCAAAATCACGTCTGGTTTGAACGCGATATCGATGCCTTCACCGCCGCCAATCGTCCCACCAGCCGCAAGCAGATGCATCGCCGCTGACCGGCCTGCAAGCGCATCGCCAAAAGCCAGAATTGGCGCGCCTGTGCGCAGCCCCAAGGCCCGCGCGAGTGGCGAGTGGTCAAGGTGTGTATGTGTGACGATGATATGGCTGACATGCTGGCCTGGTTGTACAGCCGCCATGATGGCCTCTAGATGCTCGGGGCTGTCGGGGCCGGGGTCAATAACAGCCAACGCCGTTTCGCCAACAATATAGGTATTTGTCCCGCGATAGGTCATGGGTGACGGATTGGGCGCTGTGATACGCCGCACCGCGGGTTCCAGAAGCTGCGGTATGCCGATAGGCGGGTCGAAGTCGTCAGGAGCTTGCATCGTTTGACCTTTCGCTTGGCGGGGGGACGCTCTAGGCTTCAGGGATGTCATGGAATTTGCTCAAACACTATATGCCACGCGGAATTTATGGCCGCGCCGCACTTATCTTGTTGCTGCCGGTGGTGTTTTTGCAATTGGTCGTGACCGTTATTTTTGCTCAGCGCCATTTCGAGGGCGTAACGCATCAGATGACCGATACAATGCTGCGCGAGCTGGCCTTGGTCGTGCAGACCGTCGACAAAGCGCCGGACCTTGCGCAAGGCCGCGCGGCAGTGGCGCAGGAACTGCAGCCACTGGCCATTGATGTAAGAAAAGCGGCGCCCGAGCAGGCGCGGAATCTGCGGCGCTGGTACGACTATTCAGGCCGCGTTCTGACCCAACGTATGTCCGAGCGGATGACAGGTTTTGTTGCTGTTGATCTGGTGACGGGGGGCGAAGTTCTGGTATTTGTGCAGACACGGCATGGACTGGTGCAGATTGAATTTGATCGCAAGCGGATTTCAGCGTCGAATCCGCATCAGATGTTTGTCTACACGATCGCTTTCGGTTTTCTGATGACGTTGATCGCCATTATCTATCTGCGAAACCAGCTGCGACCAATCAAGCGTCTGGCCCGTGCCGCCGAAGCCTTTGGCCGTGGGCGCCACATCCCGTACACCCCCGCAGGTGCGGTTGAGCTGCGCGCTGCGGGCAGTGCCTTTGTCGACATGCGTCACCGGATCGAGCGGCATATCGAGCAACGCACTCTGATGCTGTCCGGCGTGAGCCATGATTTGCGCACACCGCTCACGCGGCTACGCTTGGGGTTGGCGATGCTGGACGAGGATGAGGCAGAGCCGCTCTTGCGGGATGTGGCCGATATGCAGGGGATGCTGGACGAATTTCTTGATTTTGCCAAAGGTGCCGCCGAAGGAGAGCCTGAACCCGTCGATCCCTTTGCTATGGTGACGGATATTATAGAAGATGCACAGCGTGCGGGGCGGGACGTGACACTTATGCTGCGCGAGGGTGAGGGGCAGGGCACGGTGCTGCTTCGAGAGGGGGCCATGCGCCGCGCTATCGACAATCTGATCTCGAACGGCGTGCGGTATGGTGCGCGCGCAGAGGTTTCGGTGATGATGAGCGAGAAAACCCTGCGCATCAGGGTTGAAGACGACGGTCCCGGGATACCCCAAGACAAGCGTGAACAGGCTACCAAACCTTTCACGCGGCTGGACCCTTCACGCAATCAGGACAAAGGAGGCGGGGTCGGTCTGGGGTTGGCGATTGCTGTTGATGTGGCCCGCAGCCATGGCGGGGTTTTGCGTCTTGGAGAATCAGAGCGTTTGGGCGGTTTGCGGGCTGATATCGTGATCGCGCGTTGACCTTGGGGCAAGATTGATTTGCCCCCTGCAAAAATGCAAATCTATCCGCAACGCGCACTGTGGGAGAGTTGGCCGTGGATCCGTATGAAATGATCAAAGCGCATCTGGGTCAATCGGTGCCCTATGCTACCCACACAGGTGTTGAACTGATTGAGGTCGGAGACGGGATCGCTACTGCGCGGCTTGACCAGCGAAGCGAAACTGAAAACCACATCAAGGGGCAGCACGCAGGGGCCATGTTCACACTGGGAGAGACGGCATCGGGCGCTGCGGTAGCAGGTGCGCTCGCACCTGTGATTCTGCAGATGCGCCCTGTCGCGGCCATGGCCGAGATTACCTACCGCAAATTTGCGCAAGGCACGCTGACCGCAACGGCCAGAACCTCGCGCAGTGGTCCTGAACTGATGGCAGAGATTGAGGCAGAGGGCAAAGTCGCCTTTGAGGTCGCAATTGATATCAGGGATTCGGTGGACGAAACCGTCGTGGAAATGATGGTTAATTGGTACGTCAGCCCGACACGCAGCTAATTGTTGCGAAAAACACCTGATTGACGCTAGGTCATGTATGACAGCTTTGCCAGTCTAGAGGCTGAAACTATTCAACTTTTAAAAACGATAGTTTTAGCGATTAAAAAATCCACACCACCACAGGTTGACGTCTAAGAGGTGAACTCGCCTATATAGGCCTTAGTCGGCTAAATCCTGCCGATTGGGTGAAGAGTATAACAAGACTTGGTGGGGATTAGTCGAGCAATGCAGGCACTGATAAAGAATTTACCGTGGTTGGCGCCCACGGCAGCGATCGTTTTGTCCGCGTCCTTTTTAGGGACGACGTGGTTGATAAACAAAGAAGCGAAAAACAACGTGCCATCCGCCGAAGATGTGGCACAAGCGCAAATTGCGGAACAGCGCCGTTGGGATGATCTGAACGCTTTGGTAGGCGCAGCCACGCAAGGTGAATTGACCAGCACGGCCGCTGTGCCGGATGTCTCGGAAACTGCCGCGCAAGAGATCGCAGAGAATCTCGTGGCTGTCACACGAAACGCGCCGCTGCCGCTGCTTGAGGCTCCCGAACCCATTACGCCGTTGGCCGAGCCGGTTACCGCGCCGACACCAGTCAGTTCCGGCTCAGCGGCAGAGTTTTTTGCCAATGCGCAGGCCAATCTGGCATCGGATGATTCCTGTGGTGAAGACCTGCGCGCATTGGCTGCTGGCACCCGCATCTATTTTCCTGCTGGCGGTTTGACTGCCGAGGCCAATGGCCTGATCAAAGCTCGGGTGATCGGTCAGTTGGCCCATAACTGCAAAGAATACACGGTGCAGGTCGAGGGCCATTCAGATCCTTCGGGGAACAGTGACGTAAACCTGAGGCTTAGCAAGCAGCGCGCGCAGGCAGTCATAAACCGCTTGGCATCCGGCGGGATCGACACAAGTAACTTCATAGCAGTCGGTCGCGGCGATGCACAACCATCAGGCATAGAGGGGCCTAAGGGCGCAGCCTACTATGACCGGCGCGTGGAGTTCGCCATTGTTAAAGCGGTGAAGACGGCCAGTGCTTCGTCGACCTTTGCGCCCGCCGCTTGGCGCACAGAGCCGTCTGACTGCGTGCGCGCGCTTGAGCGAAAAGTCGAGCAAAGCCGTCTGATCTATGCGCCGCGTGCTATCACCGTTTCGCCGAGTGAGTTGGACGTTGTGTTTGAATTGGCGAGTGCGGCAGCGCAATGTGAGGGCGCACGTCTGCGCCTTGTTGGTCAACACTCTGACGATTTGGGCACACGCGAGAGCGTCGAGACTGGCCGACTTCGTGCGCTTGTGTTGATGGGATCACTCGTATCAGCAGGCTTTGAGAGTGAAACGATACTGATCGGCGCACCGTCTTATTCCGTGACTGTGCCTAACCAGCCTGGGCTGCCGAAAAGCCGCGTGGATTTCCAGCTGATCATGGATTGAACAGGTGTAGAGTTCGAATGAAATGCCAAAAAGGGAGCGTTCAGGCGCTCCCGTTTCTTTTGGTTGCGGGGGCCATATCTGCGAATCTTTTCAGATCTTGAGTTTCACAAACCACTGCCTGACCTGATTGCGCGGACGGGATTGAGTTTAAGGGAAAAATAAAGAAGCAAACCTGCGACGGCAGTCACCTCTCAACTGTATATGGCGGTATTTGGTAGGCCCGGCAGGACTTGAACCCGCAACCAAAGCGTTATGAGCGCTCTGCTCTAACCAGTTGAGCTACAGGCCCGCCGACGCTGTGGGTATTGTGCGGCAGCGGTTTCGTCAAGGGTTTGCGTTGCGACTTTTGACGATATGATTTAGGTCGCAAGCAATAGTTTTTTGCATACAGAGGCGTTTGGAAATGAGCGAGCGACAAAACGGGATCACTTACGCCGATGCGGGCGTGGATATCGATGCGGGCAATGCCTTGGTTGAGCGCATCAAGCCTGCGGCCAAGCGGACGGTGCGCCCCGGCGTGATGTCCGGGCTGGGTGGCTTTGGCGCGTTGTTCGATCTTAAGGCGGCAGGCTACGATGACCCTGTGTTGGTTGCTGCGACAGATGGCGTTGGTACGAAGCTGCGGATCGCAATTGATACGGGAAACGTAGACGGTGTTGGCATTGATCTGGTGGCGATGTGTGTCAATGATCTGGTCTGTCAGGGCGCGGAGCCGCTGTTTTTCCTTGACTACTTTGCCACTGGGAAACTTGAACTCGATGTTGCTGCGCGCATTATTGAAGGCATTGCCAAGGGCTGCGAGCTGTCGGGCTGTGCGCTGATCGGTGGTGAGACTGCAGAAATGCCGGGCATGTATCCCGAGGGTGATTTTGATCTGGCTGGCTTTAGCGTTGGCGCGATGGAGCGGGGCGGCACCTTACCCCGTGATGTGGCAGTTGGGGATGTGTTGCTGGGTTTGGGCAGCGACGGTGTCCACTCGAACGGGTACAGCCTTGTCCGCGTAATTGTCGAGCAATCGGGACTGCGGTGGGATGATCCATGTCCATGGGATGCTGGTACTTTGGGGGAGGCATTGCTGACGCCAACGCGGTTGTACGTAAAGTCAGCCTTGGCTGCGGCGCAGGCAGGGATGGTGCATGCGCTGGCTCATATCACCGGTGGTGGACTTACAGAAAACCTGCCGCGGGTTTTACCTGAAGGTCTGGGTGCGCGCATTGACTTGAATGCGTGGGAATTGCCGCCAGTGTTTCGTTGGCTGACAGCCCACGGCGGGATGGAAGAACCTGAATTGCTGAAAACCTTCAATGCGGGCATCGGTATGATTGTTGTCGTTCCTGCGGATCAGGCAGAAGCGGCGACAAAGCTGCTCTCTGATATGGGAGAGACTGTCTATACTCTTGGCACTGTATCGGACGAGAGTGGTGTGCACTACGAGGGCAGCCTCGTCTGATGATGCGAGTGGCGGTCTTTATTTCCGGAGGCGGCTCTAACATGGTGGCGCTGTTGGATGATATGGCGCGCGAAGGGCATGCTGCCGTGCCTGCGGTTGTATTGGCCAACAGGGCCGACGCAGGAGGGTTGGTTCATGCGGCAGAGCGAGGCGTGCCTACCGTGGTCGTTGATCACCGTCCTTATGGTGCGGACCGCGCAGGGTTTGAGAGCGCCATCGAGGCTGCATTGAAGCCCTTTGCGCCGGATATGATCTGCCTCGCAGGGTTCATGCGTATTCTGACCGCCGGATTTATGGAGAACTGGGCAGGAAGCATGATAAATATCCATCCATCCTTGCTGCCAAAATACAAGGGCTTGCACACGCATGCCCGTGCATTGGAAGCTGGCGATGTGCTGCATGGCTGCACTGTACATGAGGTTACCGCGGCGCTTGATGATGGTCCGATATTGGGGCAGGCGCAGATAGATGTGCGGCCCGATGACACTCCGGAAACTCTTGCGGCGCGGGTGTTGGTACAGGAACATCGGCTATACCCCGCAGTGCTGCGCCGCTTTGCCTCTGGCGACCGGACACCGTTGATTTTGCAAAGCTGACTGGTCAAATCCTCGCAGAGGCTGTACCGCTAGTCAAAGCCTGAGGAATTTGCATCTATGCGTACGATCTCCACCACGGACGAGCTGGCAACCTATTGCGCAGAGGCCGCTACACATCCCTTTGTTACTGTTGATACCGAATTCCTGCGCGAGCGGACCTACTATTCAAAGCTGTGCCTTGTTCAGCTGGCGATGCCCGGCACGGATGACAGCGGTGCGGTTCTGGTGGATCCGTTGGCCGCTGGTATGTCGATGGAGCCGCTGTATGAGCTGTTTCGCGACACCTCGGTGGTCAAAGTATTCCACGCGGCGCGTCAGGATCTGGAGATTTTTTACGTTGACGCGCAGGTTTTTCCCGAGCCGCTGTTCGACACTCAGGTGGCCGCTATGGTGTGCGGCTTTGGTGAGCAGGTCGGCTATGAGACACTGGTGCGCAAGATTGCGAAAGAAGGCGTGGATAAAACGTCCCGCTTTACTGACTGGTCGCGCCGCCCGCTGAGCGATGCGCAAAAGACCTATGCCTTGGCAGACGTTACGCATCTGCGCCAAATCTATGAATTTCTGGCCGCCAAGCTGGAAGAGTCGGGGCGGCACAAATGGGTTGAGGAAGAATTGAAAGTCCTGACCAACCCCGATACCTATATTACCGCACCGCGCGAGGCATGGCGGCGGGTAAAGACGCGCACCAATTCGGCCCGTTTTTTGGCGATCGTGCGGGAACTGGCAGCCTTCCGCGAATCTTATGCGCAAGAGCGTAACATTCCGCGCAACCGGGTCTACAAAGATGATGCCATGGTTGAGCTGGCGTCGAACAAGCCCAAAAACCACGAGGAATTGGGCCGTGCGCGCCTGCTGTTGCGCGATGCGCGCAAGGGAGACATTGCGGACGGTATTCTAAAAGCAGTGGCGGCGGGTCTGGCCTGCGCCAATGATGATTTGCCAGCCCCAGACCGTACGCGTGAAAAGTTACAGGTAAACCCTGCGCTCGCCGATTTGCTGCGGGTCTTGCTGAAGGCCAAAACAGAAAGCGCTGGTGTGGCGGCCAAGTTGATCGCCAACGCTGCTGATCTGGATGCTATCGCAGCCGGAGTGCGTGATGTGCAGGCCATGCGCGGTTGGCGTTTGGAAGTCTTCGGTAATGATGCGATGGCGCTGTGTGAGGGCAAAATCGCCCTGACGGCTGTGGGCAATGATGTGAAGGTTGTGCGTGTTTAGGTCAGCACGGCGCAATGCCTGTTTAGCTAGACTTAGAGGCTAGCGGCGGGCAACGCGCGCATTTCGTTGCCCTTCGACGCGGATGCTACGGACGCCGCGCAACTCTTGCACTGTCAGTTTGCGCGCAGCGGTTACTTCGCGCGTGGGTGCGGTCCCGACAGCGGTGTTGCGGGCAGGGGTAACGCCTTCGAGACGGTAGGTCAGCACACCGTTCACAGGTGTTTCATCTTCCACGACAGGGGTAAGCTGAACCGCATAAATGCCCTGACGCGCAGCGCGTCCGGTTGCGCGGATAATCGCGCCACCGGGGATACGCTCGACCTTAAGATCAATGATCTCGTCAAAGGGCTGACCTGCGTAGTCGTCGGTCGTTTTATCGCGGCGGGCGAACAAGCCGCCTTCCTTGGGGATCAGCGGGTTTACGGGTTTGGCATCGACCGTTTCGATCGGTTCTGAGGTGCTGCGGCCAAACCAGTTTGTCGGGTTTAGCGCACTATCGCGGACGATGCCGCAAGCGCCAACTGCGAGGGACGCGATCAAGAGAGCGGAAAGAGTAATGCGCATGGGACCTGCCGAGTGATACTGCCGTTTGATATGACCTAACCCATACCCGCGCGCTTGGGAAGGGGCGCAGTCTATGCGGGGGCGAGGGCTGGACGTTTGCCACACTTCGTCCTACCTCAAGACGAGAACAACATGCAGGAGCGTGCAATGGCTACGGCGCAATTTGATGAACTGGTCGAGGATTTCGAATTTCTGGATGATTGGGAAGATCGGTATCGTCATGTGATTGATCAGGGCAAAGCGATGGACGCATTGGATGAAGCGCTGCGCGTACCTGCGACAAAGGTGGACGGGTGCGCGAGCCAGGTATGGTTGCATGCCGAAATGCAAAACGGCAAATTGCATTTTGATGGCGCGTCGGATGCGATGATTGTATCGGGTCTGATTGCAGTGCTGCGCACCTTATACAACGGTCTGACACCGCAAGAGGCGCTATCGGTGGATGCTGCTGCACAGCTGGGCCGTTTGGGGCTGAACGATCACTTGTCTGCACAGCGGTCTAACGGATTGCGTGCCATGATCGAGCGGGTGCGCGAAACGGCCGCGCGTGCAGGCTGAAATGGTTGAGGGGCGCTGCCCCCTTGGCCATAGGCCAATTCCCCCGGAGGATTTGGGGCCAAGAAAAATAGGTGTCACGGGCGGTTGATTAGAGCACGGACAATGCGTTTTTCAAATCGCCGTAGCCCGTCAAGCGCCGTTCGAACGCGAGGCCTAGTCGGTCTGCGCAGGCGCGGGCTTTTTCGGTGAGCGCAGCATCGTCTGTCTGTGCTTGGTACACCAGCTTTTCGTAGTTTCCAAAATACATATCGCGCAGTTCTGGGTGGCGGTCGAGGCCCATAGGTTTGATGATAAACGCATCAAACTGGCGCACCAGAAAATCAGTAAGGTAAAAGGTTGTGATTTCGTCCTCGCTGGTTTTGGCGAAGCGGTCATTGCCCTCGAAGAAGCTATAACAATGTGGACCTGCGATCATCTCGACGCCCAGTTCGGCACAGGCTGCCTGTAGCAATCCACCAGTACCGCAGTCGGCGTACGCGACAAAGACTGTCTGGTAAGAGCTGCGATGTTTGGCGACCGTTTCGCGCACTGCATCTGTAATTTTTTCGGGGTAGAGGTGATAGTTGGCGGGCAAACAGGTCAGATCGAGATGGGTCCAGTCGTTTGCGGCTTTGAGATCGAGAATTTCGCGTGCCAATGCACCACAGGCTATGATCAGGACTTTGCCGCGCGTAACTGCCAACGGCAGTCCTTCTTTGGTGAGCTGGACGTCATCAACGCTCACTTGCGCAGCACCTTAAGCGCTACTGCAGCAATCATAAAGGCGGGCAGGGCGGCGACCATAACCGCAGCGCCGCCATTGGAGACTAGCCAAACGGTTACCCCACCCGCGACGATGACTGAAAGGATCAGGATAACGAATGTAAGTGCGGGCAAGGTGTTTCTCCTACTTCTTGAAATCAAGATAAGGGTTGTGGAGGCAAGAAAAAAGGCCCCGCAGATGCAGGGCCTTGAAGATGCTGGTATTTGGCCAATCAGGCGTTGACGCTGTTGTGTTTGCGTCCGACCCATTCTTTCGCGGTTTCGACCGCTACGGCTGCGTCACGGCAATAGGCATCAGCGCCGATTGCTTTGCCAAATTCTTCGTTGAGCGGTGCGCCGCCCACCAGCACGATATAGTCATCGCGGATGCCCTGCTCGACCATGGTGTCGATGACGACCTTCATGTAGGGCATGGTGGTGGTCAGAAGGGCGGACATGCCGAGGATGTCAGGGCCTTCTTTTTCAAGTGCTTCCAGATATGCCTCGACAGGGTTGTTGATGCCCAGGTCAACCACTTCGAAACCCGCACCTTCCATCATCATTGAGACGAGGTTTTTGCCGATGTCGTGAATATCGCCTTTGACGGTGCCGATGACCATTTTGCCAACACGCGGTGCGCCTGTCTCGGCGAGCAGCGGTTTCAGGATAAACATGCCACCCTTCATTGCATTGGCGGCCAGCAACACTTCGGGTACAAACAGGATACCATCGCGGAAGTCGGCGCCAACGATCGTCATACCACCGACCAGTGCTTTGGTTAGCACGTCATAAGGTGCCCAACCGCGCGCGATCAGGATGTTGACCCCTTCTTCGATCTCTTCTTTGAGACCATCATAGAGGTCGTCGAACATTTGCTGGACAAGTTCTTCATCGTCGAGTTCCGACAGGATGATTTCGTCTTCGTCAGACATGGGCTTCCCTTTATCTTGGCGGGCTGGATGGGTTTTCTGCTTTATCTTTGGCAGACGGGTGCAGAATTACTGAAGCATTTGCGACAACACAGGCGCAAGCCGCGACCTAGCATACTGTTGTATGGTAAAATTATCGTTGGTTTGGCGGGGCCGGATTTATGAGCCGCGTCTACGGCCACGGCGCGGCGCGCGTGTGGGGCCTGCACCATCTGTACCGTCGCTGTCAGAAGAGAACGCGCCTAACGCGGCCGCAATCTCTGCCAGATCGGGGGGCGCATTTTTGGGAGTGCTGTCGAGAGCATCACGCATTCGTTCCAGATGTTCGGGCATGGTGCCGCAGCATCCGCCTATGATCTGTGCGCCACAGTTGCGCGCCATTTTGGCGTAGGTCGCCATCAGCTCGGGCGTGCCGTCATAGTGGATGTGGCCGTCTTGATATTTTGGGATGCCTGCGTTGCCTTTCGCAACTATGGGCCGCTGTCCACCTGCGGCTGCAAACCCGAGAACTGTGCGCAGCAGGTCTGATGCACCTGTGCCGCAGTTCGCGCCATAGGCCAGTGGCGCGTTGTCCAACTCATCTACCATTTCGACCATGCCAGCGGAGGTGAGGCCCATCATCGTGCGGCCTGCGGTGTCAAAGCTCATCGTGCCGACCCATGGTAGCCCTGCCAGTGCAAACCCCTCGGCAGCAGCGCGGTATTCTTCCGGTGCGGAAATCGTTTCGAGCCAGCCAATGTCAGCACCGCCTGCCTTCAGGCCATCGGCGGTTTCGTGAAACATCTCGACTGCTGTGGCGTGGGACAGGGTGCCGACAGGCTCCATGATCTCGCCTGTTGGCCCGACCGAGCCTGCAACGATCACCTTGCGGCCTGCGGTATCGGCCACTTCGCGGCCCAGCTCTGCGGCGACACGGCTCAACTCATGGGCACGGTTCTGGGCATTGTGCAGTTTAAGCCTTGAAGCGTTTGCGCCAAAGCTATTGGTGAGAAACAGATCAGAGCCCGCGTTTACAGCGCCTCGGTAGAGGGTAAGTATCTTTGCGGGTTCATCAGTGTTCCACATTTCGGGTGCGTCACCCGACATCAGCCCCATATTGAACAGGTTTGTGCCTGTGGCCCCATCGGCCAGAAGCACATCTTTTTCCGCAAGCATTTCAGTAAACAGATTTGACATCGCGTTTCGCTCCAGTTCAGGCTCAGCGCGGTTTTGTCATGGGGGGTATAGTGTAGCAACATTCATAATCTTCATCTTGATTATGAAGTCTGTGCAACACCGCTCCGAAATGGGACTTGGCCGCGTGGATGCTTGCGGCAGCGTCAACTCTCCACTAAGAGAGGCGCAACAGGGCAGCGGGACTCCCCCGCGCCCGAAAACGACAGGGGACGCCCATGGCCCGCCGCAAAAAAATCTACGAAGGCAAAGCAAAGATCCTCTATGAAGGCCCCGAGCCTGGAACGATCGTGCAGTATTTCAAAGATGATGCGACTGCATTCAACGCCGAGAAAAAAGATGTGATCGATGGCAAGGGCGTTTTGAACAACCGCCTTTCCGAATATTTTATGACGGGCCTGAACCAGATCGGCGTGCCAACGCATTTTATCAAAAGCCTCAACATGCGCGAACAGCTGGTGCGTCAGGTCGAGATTATTCCGCTGGAAGTAATTGTGCGGAACTATGCGGCAGGGACCATGTCCAAGCGTCTTGGTATCGATGAGGGCACGCAGTTGCCGCGCCCGATTGTTGAATATTGCTACAAGGACGATTCTTTGGGTGATCCGCTGGTCAGCGAAGAACATATCGCCGCCTTTGGATGGGCCAGCCAACAAGACATGGACGACATCCTGAGCCTTGCGCTTCGGGTCAATGACTTCATGTCCGGCGTGATGTACGGCGTCGGCATCAAGCTGGTGGATTTCAAGATCGAAATTGGCCGTGTCTATGATGGTGATTTCCAGCGCCTGATCGTGGCGGACGAGATTTCCCCCGACAGCTGTCGTTTGTGGGACATGGAGACGGGGCAAAAGCTTGACAAGGATGTGTTCCGCCGCGATCTCGGATCGCTCACGGATGCATATACGGAAGTTGCACAGCGTCTTGGCGTGATGCCCAAGACACCGATAACCAAGCCTACGTTGATCAACTGACGCACGTGTCGGATTGAGTTTACAGGAAAAATAAAGAAGAGGGACGCGCCATGAAAGCACGGGTGCATGTGATGTTGAAGAACGGTGTTCTGGACCCGCAGGGCGAGGCCGTGCGCCACGCACTGGGGGCGATGGGTTTTGATGGTGTGCAGGGCGTGCGCCAAGGCAAAGTGATCGAACTGGATCTGGCCGAAGGTGCAACCAAGGCGGACGTCGAGCAGATGTGTGAAAAGCTGTTGGCCAACACGGTAATCGAGAGCTACTCGGTGGAGTTGGGCTGATGCGCGCCGCAGTAGTAGTTTTCCCCGGTTCCAACTGTGACCGTGATCTTGCTGTCGCATTCGAGCAGGCAGGCGCAGATGTCACGATGGTCTGGCACAAAGACAGCGCGCTGCCCGAGGGTATTGATATCGTCGGTATTCCAGGCGGATTTTCTTATGGGGACTACCTGCGCTGCGGTGCGATTGCAGCCCAGTCGCCTGTTTGTAAATCTGTCGCCGCCCATGCGGCGCGCGGTGGGTATGTGCTGGGCATTTGCAACGGGTTTCAGGTTTTGACCGAAACCGGTCTTTTGCCAGGGGCGCTGCTGCGCAATGCGGGTCTGAAATACATCTGCAAAACAGTCGGGCTGAAAGTCGAGACATCGGCATCGGAATTCACAGCGGGCTATAACGCTGGCGATGTGATAGACATTCCGATTGCACACCACGATGGCAACTACTTTGCGGATGCCGAGACAATTGCAGCCCTCAAGGGCGAGGACCGTATCGCGTTTACCTATACTGACAACCCAAACGGTGCGCAGGCGGATATTGCTGGCATATTGTCCGAAAATCGTCGTGTGCTGGGTATGATGCCACACCCCGAACGTGCAGCGGACGCAGGCCATGGTGGTACAGATGGTGTGGCGCTCTTCCGCGCATTGGCGGGGGCGCTGACCAGCGCCTGACTTGAGCATGTGCCGCACTGTGGTACTGTGAGCCGATGAATGATGATGGTCGCTTAGCAAAGACAGTCTGGCAGCCCGCTGCGATTAGTTGGCGGGTGCGTATTGCGCTGGCGGGAATGTTGATCCTCGCCATTCTTGTTATCTCGGTCACAAATCGTCTGTTAACCGACAGATTTACAGAAACAACCCGCAACCGTGCAGAACTTCGCATCGCGCTTTATGGCGGCAACCTGCTGGCCGAATTGCGTCAGAACGCGATTGTACCACAGCTGTTAGGGCGCGACCCCACGCTGATCTCGGCACTGGAAAGCGCAGATTACTCTCTATCAACGCAGCGCCTGATTTCATTTGTCGAAGAGATTGGTGCAGCGTCGCTGATGTTGCTGGATACAGACGGGCGCACGGTGGCTGCGACGGATCGTAATCGTATCGGTGCTTCGCACCGCTCGGACCCCTATTTCGTAGATGCGATCAGGTCTAATGCAACGATATTCAGTGTCATCGAGAATGACACGGCCGGATATCGTTTCTTTTATTCGCGTCGCATCCAGAACGGGGGGACAACCGTTGGTGTGATCGCGGTTGAGGTGGATCTCAAGAAGTTCGAGCGCGCTTGGGCAGGCATATCGGACGCAGTGATTGTCACAAACAGCAACGGCGAGATTTTGTTAGCCACCGAGCCGCGCTGGCGGGGCAAGACCGAAGAAGAGGCCTTGGCCAATCAGACACCTCAAGGTGCGATTGAGCGTGCAATTCAGGCGACAGCAGATTGGACTGCCCTGCCGCCCGATGCATATTTGCAAGGCGAGGCGGTGATGCGGCTGGACGCGCGGGTGAACTTTCGCGGCTGGCGCATGGTAAGCTATACAACCTATGCGAGTGTTCGGGAGCGGGTGAACGGCGTGCTGGCGCTCGAAGTTATGGGCTTTGCGATTCTGCTGGCGCTGACATTCTACTTTCTCAGCCGCCGTACGGCGGGCCGCGCTGCGATTTTCCAACGCGAGTCGGCAGAGCTCCGCGCATTGAACGCCGCCCTACAGCGTGAAATCGCCGAGCGTAAGCGCGTTCAGGAAACGCTTGCCGTGGCCGAACAGACCTTGGAGCAATCCAGTAAGCTGGCCGCCTTGGGCGAGATGTCAGCAGCGGTAAGCCATGAGCTGAACCAGCCGCTTGCTGCAATGAAAACGTATCTGGCGGGGGCGCGGCTGTTGCTGCGCCGCAACCGGCCTGAGGAGGCGCTCAGCAGCTTTGGGCGCATTGATGATTTGATCGAGCGGATGGGCGCAATTACCCGGCAGCTGAAATCCTACGCGCGCAAGGGGCAAGAGGCTTTTTCCCCTGTAAATATGGCGGATGCGTTGGCTTCGAGCCTCAGCATGATGGAGCCGCAACTGCGGCAGCGTCAGGTGCAGATCGCGCGTATACTGCCAGAAGATGCCGTTTATACTCTCGGGGATCGGATGAGGATCGAACAGGTTTTGGTCAACCTCTTGCGCAATGCCCTTGATGCCACCAAATCTGAAAGACACCCTTCGGTCGAGATTATCCTGAGTGCGGGCGAAACGGTGACCCTAACGGTGCGGGACAACGGACCAGGGATCGAAGACCTCGATGCTCTGTTCGAGCCGTTCTACACGACCAAGCAGCCCGGTGATGGGGTTGGGCTCGGGCTTGCTATTTCGTCCGGAATCGTGAGCGATATGGGGGGGAGATTGACGGCACGCAACGGACAAGCGGGCGGTGCGGTCTTCGAGATGCAATTGCCTATCCTCGAGAATGGTCTTGAGGATGGCACAGTGAAAACACAGGCGGCGGAGTAAGATATGGCACAGGCGATGAAGATTGCGATTGTCGATGACGAGCAGGACATGCGTCAGTCGATCAGCCAGTGGCTGGCCCTTTCGGGTTATGACACAGAAACGTTCCCCAGTGCCGAGGACGCGCTGAAAGTGCTGGGGCCTGAGTATCCTGGTATTGTTATTTCGGACATCAAGATGCCTGGCATGGACGGGATGCAGTTTCTTAAAAAGCTGATGGGCAGCGACAGTGCGTTGCCCGTGATTATGATTACAGGCCATGGTGATGTACCCATGGCCGTGGAGGCGATGCGCGTTGGCGCGTTTGATTTTCTGGAAAAGCCGTTCAATCCGGACCGGATGAGCGAACTGGCCAAAAAGGCGACCGCCACGCGGCGGCTGGTCATGGATAACCGTTTGCTGCGCCGCGAGCTGAGCGATGGCGGACAGCTTATGAAGAAGCTGATCGGTCAAAGCCCCGTCATGGAGCGGCTGCGCGAGGATATTCTGGATTTGGGGCAAGCTGACGGTCACGTCCTTATAGATGGCGAGACGGGCACGGGCAAAACGCTGGTTGCGCACGCGCTCCATGCCGTTGGCAGCCGTGCAGGCAAAAAATTTGTGTTGGTCAGTGCTTCTGCCTATGAAGAGGCCGCGCTGAGCAAGCGCCTGTTCGGACCAATGCAGCCCGAAGACGCTCAATTGCCCGCGATAGAGGAAGCCCGTGGCGGTACGTTGGTGCTGGAGGATGTCGAGGCGTTGAGCGAGACGTTGCAGGCAAGGCTGCTCTCAGTAATCAATGAGCAGGGCACGCCGGCTGAAACACGGATCGTAGCAATCTCCAACCTGCAAGAGGCGGGGCGCACCTCCGAAGACGTGCTGCGGTCTGATCTGTTTTACCGTCTTGCTGCATTGCGCATAACGGTGCCGCCATTACGCCAGCGTGGTGAAGACATTTTGACGCTTTTCACGCGCCTGAGCGATCAGTTCGCGGATGAGTACGGGTGCGATGCGCCACAGGTTACCGCGCAAGAAGCGGCACAGCTTTTGCAAGCGCCTTGGCCGGGCAACGTGCGTCAACTCATCAATGTGGCAGAGCGCGCAGTCCTGCAATCGCGGCGTGGTTCCGGCACCATCGCTTCCTTGCTGATGAGCGATCATGACGAGATGCAGCCTGTGATGACCACCGAAGGCAAGCCTCTGAAAGAATACGTCGAAGCGTTCGAGCGGATGCTGATCGACAATACAATGCGGCGTCACAAGGGCTCGATTGCGAGTGTAATGGAAGAGCTGTGTCTGCCGCGCCGAACGCTGAACGAGAAGATGGCGAAGTATCAATTGCAGCGCTCAGACTATCTCTAAGTTTCGCTGCGGGCGCATGTGCTTTTGTGAAATTCGATCTAAGGAATAAAAAAGGGGCGCAAATGATGCGCCCCTTTCTAATAATTGACCAATAGTCGGTTTAGCCTGTGCCCATCTTGTACAACTGGGTTGCATTGCCTTCATCATCGGTACGGCACATCCAGCGTTCCTGCTTTTCAGGCACGTCCATGATGTATTGGTTCACTTCGACGATCGGCAGCGTGGTATTGAGCTGCGCTTTCGCGCTGGCTTGTTCGGTTACAGCCTTGGTGCATGTGCGGTTGGCGCGCGCATCTCGGCGCACATCCGGATCAGGGTCGAATTCGGCGGGATCGCAGGCGGCGAGGGCAAGTGTAGCCATGCAAGCAAAAAGGGCAGGGCGCGTAAATCTTCGCATATTGTCTCCTAGAGTGACGCAATGGGTGGCAATGCACCCTGATTGTTGACGCATACATTACTGTTAAACCTCGCGGACGGCAACATGTCGCACGGCAAGGCGCAAGCATGAATTCGCGTGTGGCTCTTGGCTTCGTTCGAAATTTGAGAGGTTTAGGCGCAATTGCCCATTGTGTTTGCCTGTCGCCTACTCTTATCTAGGGGGATGGGGCCGCTGCACATGTCTGCAGGACAACGTGCCCCATGAAGAGTTTCGCTGTTGTGGCTTCATATCATTGATACGCAACAGACCGATGTTGCCGGAAACGGCAAAGAGACGCTGATGGAAATCAAAGGCTAAAGGCCCGAGGTTACACAGTTTTTAATGGATGCGCGGCGCGCTCTGCACAGCAGATGATCGCACCCCGTATCGGAGAAGAACCGCGATGACGCGCGCAAACGCTGAATACAGTTTCGGGAGTGGCCTTTTGGGCCGCACCGCTGCGCCGTCCAATGTCGCCCTGACAAGACACTTGGCCCACCGTGCTGCTCCCCCTGGGGGGCGTGCGCGTCTGCGCCCGTGCAAAAGAGTAATATGCCAAAGAAAATGCTTATCGATGCCACCCACGCGGAAGAGACCCGCGTTGTTGTGGTGGACGGAAACAAAGTCGAAGAATTCGATTTCGAATCTGAGAACAGACGCCAGCTTGCTGGGAACATTTACCTCGCAAAAGTAACGCGGGTAGAACCATCTTTACAGGCGGCTTTCGTCGATTACGGTGGAAACCGCCACGGCTTTCTAGCCTTCTCGGAAATTCATCCTGATTACTACCAGATCCCCGTCGCAGACCGTGAGGCGCTGCTGGCCGAGGAGCGTGCCTATGCGGAAGCCCAAGCTGCGAAAGACGATGAAGAGCCAAAGCCAAAGCGCCGCTCGCGCTCGCGGTCGCGCAAACCAAAGGCCGAAGATACGGTAACGGAGGATGCCAAGACATCCACCGAGATCGAAGGCATGGAGACTGTTGACCTCGACGAAGTCGAAGTGAGCGACGATGAGGCTTCTTCTCCGATGGAGCGGGTCAAGGAAACTCCTGTCGAGACACCCGATGATGCGGATGACAGCAGCGATGATGACGACGAAGCTGAGGGCAAGACAGATGCCTCTGACAAGGACGACAGCATCGAATCTGTCGCTGACGAAGACGATAGCGAAGACATCCGCCCCGTGCGCAAGCCCCGCGCACGCCGCTACAAGATTCAGGAAGTTATCAAGGTCCGTCAGATTCTGCTGGTGCAGGTCGTAAAGGAAGAACGCGGCAACAAGGGCGCTGCCCTGACGACCTACCTGTCGCTGGCGGGCCGCTATTGCGTCTTGATGCCCAACACCGCGCGTGGCGGTGGCATCAGCCGCAAAATCACGAACGCCGCCGACCGCAAAAAGCTCAAGGAAATCGCGCAAGAAATCGAAGTGCCGCAGGGCGCGGGTCTGATTGTGCGCACGGCGGGTGCCAAACGCACCAAGGCCGAGATCAAGCGCGACTATGAGTACCTCCAGCGCTTGTGGGAGCAGATCCGCGAGCTGACGCTGAAATCCATCGCGCCTGCCAAGATCTATGAGGAAGGCGATCTGATCAAGCGTTCGATCCGCGACCTCTATAACCGCGAGATAGACGAAGTATTTGTCGAGGGTGAGCGTGGCTACCGCATCGCCAAGGACTTCATGAAGATGATCATGCCGTCCCATGCCAAGAATGTGAAACGGTACGAAGAAAACCTGCCGCTCTTTGCGCGCTATCAGGTCGAAGGTTATCTGGCGGGCATGTTCAACCCCACGGTTCAGTTGCCTTCGGGTGGCTACATCGTGATCGGTGTGACCGAGGCGCTGGTGGCGGTTGACGTAAACTCGGGCCGTGCGACCAAAGAAGGCAGCATCGAGCAGACCGCGACCAAGACCAACCTTGAGGCTGCTGCCGAGGTGGCCCGTCAGCTGCGTTTGCGTGACCTTGCTGGACTGATTGTGATTGATTTCATCGACATGGACGAGCGGAAGAATAACGCCGCCGTCGAGAAGATGATGAAAGATAAGCTGAAAACGGACCGTGCGCGCATTCAGGTGGGCCGCATTTCGGGCTTTGGTCTGATGGAAATGTCGCGCCAGCGTCTGCGCCCCGGTATGATCGAGGCGACAACACAGCCTTGTACGGCATGTCACGGCACAGGCCTCATCCGTTCGGATGACAACCTCGCACTGTCGATCCTGCGCACAATCGAAGAAGAAGGCACGCGCCGCCGTTCGCGGGAAGTGTTGATCAAAGCGCCCGTGGGCATCGCGAACTTCCTGATGAACCAAAAGCGTGAGCATATCGCGCAGATCGAGGCGCGTTATGGCCTGAGCGTCCGAATCGAAGGTGACCCGCATCTGGTTAGCCCGGATTTCTCGATGGAGAAGTTCAAGACAGCAACCCGTGTTGTGCAGCAGTCTGCGCATGTTGTTTCTGTCGATACCTCCTTGATGGACCAGATCGACGAAGCAGATGCCGCCGAGGCTGAGGCAGCCGAGCAAGCGGATCAGGCTCAAGAGGCGACTGCGTCCGAACAGACCCAGCCACAGAACGCCGAAGACGGTGAAGGCAAGCCCAAGCGCAAGCGCCGTCGGCGGCGTCGTAGCCGTGGTGGTCGCTCTGGTGGGGATGACCAGCAGAATGACGATAACCAGTCTGATGACGCATCTAAAAGCGGTGACAGGGATGCGGTAGAAACAGTGTCCGAGCAGCCGGCAGAGCCAGATGCTTCGACCGAGGACAAGCCCAAGCCACGCAGCCGCTCGCGCAGCAGAAAGCCTAAAGAGCCAGCGGCAGAAGAAGCGGCGCAGGCTGTGACACCCGAAGTGTCTGAACCAGCAGAAAAGGTGCCTGCCGCAGAAGAGGCGCCAGCGGCAGAAGAAGCGCCAAAGCCCAAGCGGACACGCGCGCCGCGCAAACCCAAGGTCGCACCCGTCGAGGTCGAAGCAACAACCGAAAGCGATACGGCAGGCGATGCAGAGGCTGAACCAAAGCCAAAAGCGCCGCGCAAACGCCGTACGACTTCTAAAAAGGCGGTAGATGCGCCTGTTGTAGAAGCGCCGGAAACTGTTGAAACAGCACCGGCAGAGGCACCCGTAGTCGCAGATGTACCAGAGCCAGAAGTAGCTCCGGAACCTGTCGCTGCCGAGCCTGAAACTGTGGCGGTTGAGCCTGCAGCGGAACAAGTCCCCGAAGAACCTGCCAAGCCAAGACGCAAAGGCTGGTGGTCGCTTGGGCGTGGCTAGGCAGTCCTAATCAGCGAAATGCAGAAAGGCAGGCTTAAAGGCCTGCCTTTTTTGTTTCGACTACTGGTTAGGCTTTCTTTTCGATCAGGTAGATCTGAACATCGCCGTGTTGCGTGCTTTCAATTAAGATATGACCGGACTCTGCGCAAAAGTGAGGTACGTCGATTACAGCAGCAGGATCATCAGCCCGCATGCGCAACTGCTCTCCCGATTTTAGGGCAGCCAGACGTTTGCGTGCTTTGAGGACGGGCAGCGGGCACAAAAGCCCTGTGGCATCAAGATCATGTATCATAAGCCCGATGTAGGCCGCATGTTACAGCCTGTCCACAGCCTTGTGACATCACGACACGTGACGGGGCAGGGCAGAGTGTATAGCTATGCCCCATGTTTGGAATCGAGATCATAGACGCAAGTCTCTTGCCTGCCATGACGATTGCCCTGTTCGCGGGCATCATCAGCTTTTTGTCGCCCTGTGTCCTGCCAATTGTGCCGCCTTATCTGGCGTATATGAGCGGGGTGAGCCTGAACGACATGAGTTCGGAATCGGCCGCGCGCCGGCGGGCCATCGTTGCTGCGCTTTTCTTTGTTATGGGGCTGAGCACGGTCTTTTTGATCCTCGGCTTTACCGCCTCGGCGTTCGGCGCATTTTTCCTGCAAAACCAGATACTTTTCAGTCAGATATCAGGTGTTGTTGTCATCATCTTCGGGATTCATTTTCTGGGTATTTTTCGAATACCATTCCTTGACCGTGAGGCGCGGATGGATGCGGGTGACAAGGGGGGCTCGTCCTTTGGCGCTTACGTTCTCGGGTTGGCCTTTGCGTTTGGCTGGACGCCCTGCATCGGGCCGCAATTGGGCGCGATCCTCTCCCTCGCCGCCTCCGAGGCATCTGTGACGCGTGGTACGCTGCTATTGGGAATTTATGCGCTGGGGCTGGGTATTCCGTTTCTTTTGGCTGCGATGTTCATGACCCGTGCCGTCGGCGTTATGAACCGCCTCAAGCGGCATATGAAAGCGATTGAGCGGGCGATGGGTGTTTTGCTGCTGATCGTCGGAATTGCGATGCTGACGGGCGCTTTCTCGACCTTCAGCTTTTGGCTGCTTGAGACTTTTCCCGCTCTGGGAAGTCTTGGCTAGGGCAAAAGCCTTACTTTGGCCCACAAGCCGCGCTAGCATAGCCCAAACAAGATGAGGCCCGCGCAGACCCATGGCTGCCCCGCAAATCCCAGTCGCCAGACGGCGGGTGTTCTACATCCCCGGCTACGACCCGATACATCCGCGCCGCTACCGCGAGCTATACCGCACTGAATCGGCAGCGCAGGCCGAAATTTCAGGCTATGGGATAACTCTGTCCGCGAGGCAGGGTGGTGCGCGATATGGATGGGATGTCAAAGGTCTAATGGACGGCGCGCAAGTGGATACATCCGTGGATGTGCTTGTCTGGTCCGATATTGTGCGCGGGAGCATGGATACCTCAATCGCTGCGACTTACGCCCAGCTTGCGCGCACGGTATGGGTCTATATCGGCAGTGGAGCGTTGTGGCGTTTGATGCGCTTGCGCAAGGGGCCGGTGATTGCTGCGCTGTACCCTGTGGCGATGCTGTTGGGGCAGCTTGTCATCGCCTATCTGGCTGCGGCATTTGCATTCTGGGGTATTTCGGCGCTCGCATCGCCTGTTGTGGGTGTGCTGGGGCAGGTGCTGGCTACAGGCGTAGGCGTGGCAGTGTTTGTCTGGCTGTTGCGGTGGTTCAAAGCAAAAGACAGCAAATTCTTTGCTTACTACCTCATGCATGACTATGCCTACGGCGCTGCAACCCGTGGTGCGAATACCCCAGAACTTGAGGCGCGATTGAGTGAATTTGGCGCAGCGATCGCAGAAGCATTGATCGATGGGGTAGACGAGGTGCTGGTCGTGGGGCATTCATCCGGCGCGCATCTGGGGGTGTCGGTCCTCGCTGATTTGATCCGCTCGGGCCACGTCCGTTCTGACGGGCCAGCCTTGGGGTTTCTCACATTGGGTCAGGTGGTGCCGATGGTATCATTCCTGCCTGACGCGCAGAGGTTGCGGGCCGATCTGGCGTATTTGAGCGTTCAGGATGCACTGACTTGGGTTGACGTGACTGCGCCCGGCGACGGGTGCGCATTTGCGCTGTGCGATCCGGTAGCCGTAAGCGGTGTGGCCCCCGTGGGCAAGCGGTGGCCGCTTGTCTTTTCTGCGGCATTTACGAAATCCCTCAGCCCCGCACGGTGGAAAGCATTGCGTTGGCGGTTTTTCCGGCTTCACTTCCAGTATATGTGCGCTTTCGACCAGCCCCGCGATTATGACTATTTCCGCATCACAGCTGGTCCGCTGACGCTGGCAGAGCGATACCGCGACCGCCCCGCGTCCAGATCCCGCGTTGAGGCTGCTGTTAACAAATTCACCAGTGTGGCCCCGTGATCCAGCCGCCCAAACCTCCCAGCAGGCCTGACAAGGTCTCGCTCTGGCGCTATGCGCAGCTGTTTCGTCAAGACATCCTATCTGCGCAGCCTGCGCGTTTATACCGTGCATGGATGGCCGAATTTCGAACGCCGTTTTTCCGCAGCTATCTGATAAACCAGCCTGAACTGGTCCGCCGCGTGCTCAAAGATCGGCCTGATGACTTTCCCAAGTCTACCCGCGTGAACGAAGGCCTGCGGCCATTGCTAGGAAATTCCGTATTTGTGACCAACGGTGAGACGTGGAAACGGCAACGACGGATCATTGACCCCGCATTTGAAGGCGGGCGCCTGCGCGAGACATTTGCAGCCATGTGGGACGCGTCAGAGGCAGCGGCGTCGCGTCTTGCGCCGCTTGCAGGTCAACAGGTGGAGATTGAGGAAGAGATGAGCCATGCAGCGGCTGACGTTATCTTTCGAACGCTGTTTTCCCTCCCGATCGAGCATCACCTTGCGCGGGACGTATTTGAGGAATTTCGCGCCTACCAGCGTAGCCAGCCAATCTTGAACCTTGCCGCTCTTATCCCTTTGCCGCGCTGGATGCCTCGATTGTTCCGGCGCGATACCACGCGCAGTGCCGCCCGTATTCGTTCGCTTATCACGCAACTGACGCAAACGCGGGCTGAGGAAATAGCGGCTGGGACGGCACCCGATGATCTGGCTACCAAAATTATGACAACGCCTGATCCCGAGACAGGCGCATGTTTCAGCACAGAGGAAATGGTTGACCAAGTTGCGATCTTTTTTCTGGCAGGTCATGAGACAAGTGCATCAACACTGGCTTGGGCGCTGTATCTGATGGCGCTCTATCCTGAATGGCAGGAGCTTTTGGCGGAAGAGGCACAGGTACTGGATGCCTGCGATTTCGCCGTAATGCGCAAATTGCCCCTTAGCCGTGACGTATTTCGCGAGACATTGCGCTTGTACCCGCCTGTTCCGATGATGGTGCGGGAAAACAGCTGCACAGAAGAAATGCGCGAGAGGGCTGTCAAAACACGCTCTCAACTGGTGATAAGTCCGTGGCATTTACACCGACATACGCGGTTGTGGGATAATCCCGACGGGTTCGACCCCGCCAGATGGAAAACAGAGAACGGCAAAACGTGCCAGCGCGATGCATATATACCGTTCAGTGCAGGTTCGCGGGTTTGTCCGGGGGCGGGTTTTGCCATGATCGAAGGGCCGCTGATCTTGTCGCGAATATTGCGTGATTTCCACGTTGAAGCAGGGCCCGTGCCTGTGCCTGTGGCCCATCTCACGGTGCGGGCGAAAAACGGTATTCATCTGACAATCACGCGCCGTGAGCGTTAACAGCGGCAAAGCATCTGGCGCATGGCGTTTGAAACCTCTAGAAGGCCGATGATTGTTTCACATAGCAAAGGCATCATTCATGTCCCCCAAAGACGCACAACGTACCCGTATCGCAACTGCCGATGGATTTATCGCGGCTTTGGATCAGTCGGGCGGGTCGACGCCCAAGGCACTGGCCCAATATGGTGTAGAGCCTGAGGATTATTCGGGTGATGTGGAAATGTACGCGGCCGTTCATGCAATGCGTAGCCGGATCATTCTGGCCGATGATTTCACGTCTGACAAAATCCTCGGCGCGATTTTGTTCGAGCGGACAATGGACAGCCAGATCAACGGCAAACCCACAGCACAGGTTCTGTGGGAAGATCGCGGCGTCGTGCCCTTCCTGAAAATCGACAAAGGTCTGGCTGATGAGGCTAATGGCGTGCAAATGCTCAAGCCGATGCCCGAGCTTGATGCGCTGCTGGAAAAAGCCAACGCAAACGGCATTTTCGGAACAAAAGAGCGCTCCTTGATCCATATGGCAAACGCGCAAGGCATCTCTGATGTTGTTGCCCAGCAGTTCGATATCGCAAAGCAAGTTGCGGCAGCTGGATTGGTGCCGATTGTTGAGCCGGAGGTTCATATCGATAGTGACACAAAGGCTGAGGCAGAAGATATGCTTGAGGCTGAAATGATGAAGCACCTTAACGGATTGCCAGAAGATGTTAATGTAATCCTGAAGCTGACCATCCCGACAAAAGCGGGGCTGTATGATGCGGCGGCTGACCATTCGCGTGTGTTGCGGGTCGTTGCGCTATCCGGTGGGTATTCTACCGATACCGCCTGTGACTTGCTTAGCCAGAACCACAAGATGATCGCAAGTTTTAGCCGTGCCTTGGCAGAAGGGCTAAACGTAAAAATGACGGACGCGGAGTTCAACACAAGGCTTAGCCGGAACATCGGCCAGATTTATGACGCTTCAGTGGCCTGACACGCGCAACTTATGAAAATTCCGGTCCGATTTTTCGAATAGTCGGGCAAAGGATCACGCGGATCGGCTCTTGCTTACAGAGTATGATGAATTGGCGCGCGTTCTCTACACCATGAGAACCGCGCCGCTTTGGGGTGGGCAGACGTGTGATCCACGCCTCGGGGGAGAGTGGCGCTGGTATCGTCCTCCGGTAGCCTTCTCTAATTAAGGTAAACGGCTCCTTACTGCTTCAAGCACATAAACACGGATTGCTGACGCCAGTCCGCTGTCCATACCACGCGCCGCATCAATTTCAGCGACCAAAGCATTGATCGGCTTTGATTGCTCCTGTGCAATTGCACGGAGTTCGGCCCAGAACGGGGCTTCGAGCGAAATAGAGGTGCGGTGCCCGTGCAACGTTACAGAGTGTTTGACGGGCCGCGCGCTCATGTTTCCTTCTTGTGGCCATCCAGCTTGCGCGATATCAGCTCGGCGCGGGCCTTTAGTGCTTCCTTTTGCGCCTTGGTCTGGCCGAATTGTACAGCATTCTCGTCCGCTCGGGCGCGGCGCGAAGTGCGCCCGCGCTCTTTACGGATTTTGTTGAGATTTAGGGGCGTGTTCATTTTGGTCCGATCATGTTTTCGGGGCGCACAACGCGGTCAAATGTCTCTGCATCGACAAACCCCAGCGCAATTGCCTCTTCCTTGAGTGTCGTGCCGTTCTTATGAGCAGTTTTTGCGACTTTCGTCGCATTGTCGTACCCGATTTCAGGTGCCAGAGCCGTAACAAGCATCAAAGATTCGCGCATGAGCTTTTCAATGCGGTCGGCGTCTGCTTTCAGGTCGACAATTAGATTGTCAGTAAAGGTAGACGCTGCATCACCCAAAAGCTGCATAGATTGCAGAACGTTATAGGCCATCATAGGTTTGTAGACGTTCAGTTCGAAATGCCCCTGTGAACCTGCAAACCCGACGGCAGCATCGTTTCCAAAGACATGGGCACAAACCTGAGTGAGTGCTTCGCACTGTGTGGGGTTCACTTTACCAGGCATGATGGACGATCCCGGCTCGTTCTCGGGCAGGATCAATTCGCCCAATCCGCAGCGGGGGCCAGAGCCGAGAAGGCGGATGTCATTGGCGATCTTGAACAAGCTGGCGGCAACTGTTTTCAGGTGGCCCGAGATTTCAACCATCGCGTCATGGGCAGCCAACGCCTCGAATTTGTTGGGTGCGGTTACAAACGGCAGGTCAGAAATGCGCGCCATGTTGGCAGCAACTGTTTCGGCCCAACCTTTTTTGGTGTTCAGGCCTGTCCCGACGGCTGTACCGCCTTGGGCCAGCTCATAAATCCGCGCAAGCCCGTCTTCTACGCGGCGGATGCTCATAGCCACCTGATGGGTGTAGCCCGAAAACTCCTGTGACAGTGTCAGCGGCGTTGCATCCTGGGTATGGGTACGGCCGATCTTGATGATGCCTTCGAACTCTTCCACTTTTGACTGCAAAGCTGCGTGCAGTTTTCGCAGACCGGGCAGCAGTACGTCATGGGCCGTGCGCGCGGTTGCGATGTGCATGGCAGTCGGGAAAGTGTCGTTGGACGATTGCCCCATGTTGCAGTGATCATTTGGGTGCACGGGGTCCTTGGAGCCGATGACCCCGCCCATTATCTCGATCGCGCGGTTGGCGATGACTTCGTTCGCGTTCATATTGGATTGCGTGCCAGAGCCTGTCTGCCAAACCACCAGCGGGAAGTTGTCGTCGAATTTGCCTGCGACCACTTCGGAGGCGGCCTGCACGATGGCATTGCCGCGCGCCTCGTCCAGCGTGCCTTGGGCCATGTTGGCCTCGGCGCAGGCTTGTTTGATGACACCCAACGCACGCACGATTGCAATGGGCTGCTTTTCCCAACCGATGGGGAAATTCATGATCGAGCGTTGTGTCTGTGCGCCCCAGTACTTGTCTGACGGGACTTCCAGTGGGCCAAAGCTGTCGGTTTCTGTGCGGGTATCGGCCATTGGGGCGCTCCTGATTAGACATTGGATCAGGCGCTGTTTAGCGGCTGATGCTGCCGCTTGCTAGTTCATGTTTTGCGAAAACTGTCGAGAGATACGATTTCTGCGGCCTTTACAGGTGCCTCCTCGACTTCCAGCTCAGACTCTTCGATTTGATTGAGATCTGGTTCCGCCTTTACGGCTACGACTTTCTTGTCGTCATCTTCCTGCTGCTCGAACCGCAGTCCGAATTCTACGGAAGGGTCAACAAAAGTGCGGATTGCATCATACGGGATATACAGCGGCTCTGGGGCGTCACCGAAATTGAGCGTGATGGAAAAGCCGTCTTTGGTCACTTCCAGATTGTCATACCAATGCTGCATCACGACAGTCATCTCGCCAGGATAGCGATCGGACAGCCAATCGGCCAATTCGGCATCAGGATGCGATGTATCGAAGGTAATGAAAAAATGGTGCGCGCCGGGCAAACCGTTGTCCGCAACGTCCAGCAGGACATTACGGATCAGGCTGCGCATGGCATCGTGCATGAGGTTTCCATAGTCGATGGTGCGGCTCATGTCATATCCCTCAGGTGTGACGTTTCAAATCATCATAGGTGATTCCGGGCGGGATGAAAGGGGGCAGCTTCTAGATGCCTGCCAACAGAAGGTTAAGCGCGAGGGCAATTGCGGCCATTGCGACCATGCAGCGTACAAACCCCATGCCAAGCCCCAGCATCAGAACGCTTGCCGTGATGGTGAGTGCTGCTGCGGTCGGGCTAAAGGTGGACCAATCGGGCAGGGGCAGGGCGAGGATTTGTGGAGCTGGTATGGTGGTGAATAGAACATGAAGTGCGAACCAAAGGGTGAGATTGGCAATCACCCCTACAGCAGCAGCCGTTATGGCGCGCAGTGCAGCCGAAAGGCGTGGTTGCGTGCTGAGGCGGTCCAGATAGGGGCCCGCAAGAAATATCCATAAAAAACATGGGGTGAAAGTAACCCATAGGGCCAGTAAACCCGCAGCGATCGCACCAGCAGGCCCCGATTGCGCGAACCCTGCCAGCAATGCCACGAACTGCGTGACCAATATCAGCGGCCCGGGGGTTGTCTCTGCGAGGCCCAAAGCGTCGATCAT
This sequence comes from uncultured Sulfitobacter sp., assembly GCF_947502895.1. Taxonomy (GTDB): domain Bacteria; phylum Pseudomonadota; class Alphaproteobacteria; order Rhodobacterales; family Rhodobacteraceae; genus Sulfitobacter. Next base: position 301,403 of record NZ_CANNBM010000004.1, on the reverse strand, counting down.
TTGTTGCGTTGTGATCCAGCCCAGATCGGTGACAACCGTTTGGGTCATATACCCCAGCACAGCGTAAGCGCCGCCAAAGGTCACGATTGCCAGTTTTGAGAAAAACAGTCCAAGTTCCAACAGGAAATCATTTCCCATGGCCCAAACGATGAGGAGCGGACTGGCCCAAAGCAATCCCCAAGTCCCGATCACACGAAAAGGCCGTGCGACAATTGGTACTGCCTGTCGCACGTCCTGCGCACCCTCTGCCCGCCACGCGCCCCAAAGACCCGCAGCGATTACAATCAAGGGAAAGGGCAGGCCGATAACAAACAATCCCAGAAATGACAGTCCGGCAATGGCCCATCCCTGCGTCCCCACCAGCGCCTTGGCCGCCACTTTGCGCAGCGCTTGGAACACCACGACGATCACAGCGGCTTTGATGCCCAAAAAGGCGGCCTGAACCAATGGCAATTGACCATAAGCCGCATACAGAAGGGCCAAAACTGCGATCACTATTGCACCTGGTATGACGAACAGCAGGCCGGCCAACAGACCGCCTGCCGTTCCGCGTATCCGCCAACCTGCATAGGTCGCCAGCTGCATTGCTTCGGGGCCTGGCAACAGCATGCACAGGCTAAGGGCGCGCAGATAGGTTTGCTCACTCAGCCAGTTGCGTTGTTCGACCAATTCACGGTGCATCAGGGCGATTTGTGCCGCAGGGCCACCAAACGACAACATCCCGATGCGGCCAAAGACCTGCACCATTTCGCGCCAGCTTTGCACGCTCATTGCTTGCGCTCCGCAGGCCAGTCATGACCTTCATTCTGACCATCGCGTGCCCAGCGATAAAGTGCATCGTAGATTGCCATGCCAGCCTCCAGCTGGGCCTGATCATCGCGGTATTGGCGCGACAGTCCAACAGACATAGCCAACAGACCGGCGGCTTGTGGCGCGAGGTGATGGGTATTGGTATCGGCGGCGCGCACAACATCGGCCAAACGTGCCAGCGCTGGCGTTGTGAGGCCGAATTCGGCGCACATGGTGTCAAAGGTACAGCCATCCCCACGGTGCGTCCAGAAGACGTCTGTTACGTCAAACGGGATTGCGCCATACCGTTCTGCAACCCCCATCACTTCGGCGGGTGATACGAACAAGAACCTTGCATGGGTATCGACGAAGCGGCGGATCAGCCAAGGACAGGCAATGCGGTCAATCTTGGGGCGGTGGCGCGTGACCCATAGGGTCGCGCCATCAATCATTGGCGGAATCGCAGCCGCGGGCACACGCGGTGCGCCGGCGTGATCGCGCCAAGCATAATTACCACCCTGCAAATACTCTGCCGTCAGCCCGTCCGCGCGCAGCCGTGCAACCAAACCTTGGCTTAGTTTGATCCCTTGCTGGCATGTTGCCACGCACCCGCGGCCTGCAAGGCGGGTTTTGAGGCCTTCGATATCGGAGTGCGGATGCCGAAAGGCACCGGGGATCAGAAAAGGATCATCCTCAAAATCAGGGTCAATCGAGATATCCACGATCACGGGCGCATCGGGCAGGCCGATCAGACGGAGGAGTTGTGTCACAGTAATTTCATTCGGGGCAGCCATTGCATGCATCCTTTTACGGTTGGAAACATGCGAACCTCTGGCTGACGCCTCACGGGGCGTTCGCAGATCATCCCCATTTCTTATGGGTGACAGGTTGACGTACCGTGGTCAAGACGCACGGTTGTGAAGTAGCAATTCGGCGGGGGGGGAGGGAAAGTGCAGGTTTCTGTTGCCAGGTACCTGCGAACCCCGCCTTAGGTCGCTAAACGTAAGGACTTAGGTTTCAATAGTTCCGGTCGCTTACGCGGCCATCGCCATTGGAGCACGATTGTCATTTGCAATTGTACAGTTTGCGCCGATACGGTGGCAGCCAGCCGAGATAAAGCATAACCCCTTTAGACGTTCGTCGATCCTGTTTCGACCCCATGATCCGCAAATGACGGATGATTGGTGGAGTCGCCGGGTACCGCCCCCGGGTCCGAACCGCTTATTACGAGCGCGTTTATATCCATAGTCCCGAAGGACAACTAACAAGTAGCGACGGTAGGCTTGGATATCAAGAGCGAGGATGCAAACTCGGGTACGGGTCGGAACAAATAACATGCGCTGCGCACAGCACATGGACCATGAGCCGCGAATCTACATGCGCTATTTTGCCGAAACGCTGTCACCTCACAATTGCGTGTATACGTTCCCGTATGGCGGGTTGGGGATTGGGGGCCACAATAGGTATGGAAAACCATAGTTTTTCGCGTGTTAGGCGACATAATCTTTGACACAACGCAATGAGTTCGGCGAACATCCGCCTAATGAAAAATATAATGCGGGACGAATTAAAATGAAATTTATCGCAACCACTGCGCTGTGTCTTTCCTTCCTTTTCACAGCACCTGCCGCGGTCGAAGCGGGGCGTCTTATTGCCAAAGTCGACATCTCCGAGCAAACGATGCGCGTTTATAAAGACGGCAAGCGGATTCACACGTGGCGCGTGTCTACCGCGCGCAAGGGTAAGGTTACACCGCGCGGCCAATGGCGCGCGAAATGGCTGTCCAAAAACCACAAATCCAGCCTCTATAACAATGCACCGATGCCCTATTCGATTTTCTACCGTGGAAACTTTGCAATTCACGGCACCAACCAAACCAGTCGTCTGGGACGTCCTGCCTCGGCGGGCTGCATCCGTTTGCACACGGCAAATGCGAAAAAGCTGTTTACGATGACCCAGCAGGTTGGCTTGCGTAATATGAAGGTGATCGTGCAGAACTAGCGCGATACAAATTTAGTTACGAAGAAAACATCGCGGTGCATGTATTGGATGCTCCGCGATACCTGTTCTATCAATCCGATTTTGATTTTAGAGGCCGCGCAGCAAAAACGCCTGTTGCCAGCGTCTGCGTTTCTTCCTCGAGCGCCGTGAGGCCTTGCGCCACAGCGATACCATCACGTGCTTCTGCTGCGTCTGCGATTGCCTGATGCAGCGCCACAATGCGCGCGCGGTCGCGGGCTGAAAAGGTAATCATGTTCATCAAGGGCTGCATCGCCTCAACGGCACCTGCCAGTTGATAGGACAAGACAGGGTTATGAGCGCCATCCACCAACGCACGGTGGAACGATACATCAGAGGCGCAAAATGCCTCGTCCGTAAGACCGGGCTGGGACTGACGGTGGATTTCGGCACGCATATCGGCCAGTTGATCCGCACTGCGCCGCTGCGCCGACAGGGCGGCACAAGACCGCTCAAGCGCGAAGCGTGCCTCGCATGCGGTCTCGAAACTGACAGCATTCATCGAAAGCAAGAGTGTGGAGGTAGTGATTTGCTGCGCATACGCCTCTTGAAAGCTGAGCCTGTTTACGAATGCGCCACCGGACGCGCCGCGCTGGGTGCGTATGAGGGATTGCGCAGCAAGGCGTTTGAGGGCTTCGCGAACGGTTGGGCGGGATACATCGAAATGGTCAGACATCTCTGCCTCTGACGGCAGGCGTTGATCTACGATCAAACGCCCGCTGACAATTTCATCGCGAATGGCAGTTGCGATCTGTGCAGACAGATCAGCAGGGTTTTCTGGATCAATTTTCATATGTCTTACATTTACTGTTTGGCAAAACTATAAATGTCTGACATTAAATTTACAACGATTGTACATGAGGTCTGGTTTATGCCCCATCTTTTGCGCTCCACACTCTGGCTGGGCTTTTTTGGCCTGATCCTTGTGTCATGGTGGATGATGGTCAGCATGAGCACCTCGATGGGTCTTGATGTGCTGGGCCGCCCTGACGCGATGGGCGAGGCAATGCGCCGTATGGATCCGCGCATGGACATGAAGATGCCGATGGCAGAATTCTGGCCGCTGGCAACCATGTGGGCGGCAATGATGGCGGCGATGATGCTTCCTACGCTGGTGCCTACGTTGCGCGCTTATGAAGACCTGATGGTCAGCGCGAATGGAACGCGGGCAGGGTGGCTGGGTGTGATTGCTGGCTATTTTGCTGTCTGGGTGGGCTTTGCCCTGCTACTGGCAGGGTTGCAGCTGGCGCTGTTGTTTGGTGGCGTGATTGATATGCTGGGCATCGCGAAGTCGCGTTGGTTTGCAGCTGGATTGCTGCTGGCTGTTGGTTTGTTCCAGTTCACCCGCGCCAAGGAGATTTGCCATGGCGTGTGTCACAGCCCGTCGATGTATTTTCTGGGCCATTGGAAGACAGGATTTGGCGGCGGTTTGCGCATGGGGCTGGGGCTTGGTGCATTTTGTGTGGGCTGCTGCTGGGGCTTTATGGCGCTTGGCTTTGCCGGCGGAGTGATGAACCTTGCGTGGATGGGCCTTGCCACGTTTTTTATGGTGCTGGAAAAGCTACCGCAGATTGGCCACTATATTACTAAACCAATGGGTTTTGCCCTGATCCTCGGCGCGGGTGTCGTGGCGGGTTGGCCCTATTTAACGTAACTTATCGGGAGGATAAGATGGGTAACAGAGAGATGACGCCTGCCAACTGGGCGATCAAGGGAGAGCTGTTTCTGAACTGCTCATGCGAGTTGTTCTGTCCCTGCGTGGTGAGCCTTGGTGCGCACCCCCCCACAGAGGGGCACTGCCACGCATGGATGGCAATCGCAATTGATGAGGGGAGCTTTGAAGGCGAAGACCTCAGCGGTTTGAACGTGGGCCTTCTGGTAGATATTCCAGGGCGTATGGGCGAGGGCAACTGGCGCGTTGGTGCCTATGTGGACGAGCGTGCCTCGGACGCGGCATACAATGGCTTGTTGCAAATTTTCTCCGGTGCAGCGGGTGGGACAACGGGTCTGTTCACCATGCTGGTGTCCGAGATCATCGGGGCCGAACGCGCGCCCGTGGAGATTATCCGCGACGGCAAGAAACGTGCGATCAAGATTGGCCGCAAGATTTCTGGCGAGATCGAGATGATTGACGGCGCGCAGCCTGATCATCCTGTCATGATCTCAAATTCCAAATACTGGATGGGGCCGGATATCATCGCTGCCGTCGGTGTGAAGTCCAAAGTGCGCGACTATGGCCGTGTATGGGACTTTGGTGGAAAATCTGCGGAAATCTGCCCGATCGACTGGAAGGGTGCTGCGTGATCCAGAAGGACTATGTCGTGCAGATGGCGCGCTATAATGCGTGGCAAAACAACCAGTTGCGCGACGTTCTGAAACATTTGGATCAGGCCGAACTCGAATTGGATCGCGGTGCCTTCTTTGGATCAATTTTCGGGACTTTGAACCATATATTGTGGGGCGATACCATATGGATGAGCCGCTTGTGCAGCGATGTGGCACCGCCCAAGCTCTCGGGTGACCAGAGCACTGATTGTACGCCGACTTATGGTGTCTGGGACGCAGAGCGTTTCCGTCTGGATGGTCGTATTCTCATTTGGGCGCAAACTCTGTCGAATATGGATTTGCAGGGCGAAGAAAGCTGGTTTTCTGGAGCGACCAACCAACATTTAACGCGGCCAAGGTCGGTTTGCATTGCACATATGTTTAACCACCAGACCCATCACCGCGGACAGATCAGCCAGATGTTGAAAGTGATAGGTGTTACGACACCTGTATCAGACTTAATCTTTATGCCAGAGGATGCATAATGCCACTCATTTCACAAACGCGGCGTTTGCGCCGCACGCCGTTTTCGGACGGTGTGGAGGCCGCAGGGGTCAAAGCCTATACCGTCTATAACCGTATGTTGTTGCCCACGGTTTTCGAGAGTCCCGAGGCCGACTACCACCATCTCAAGAACGCAGTGCAAATCTGGGATGTGGCGGTTGAGCGGCAGGTAGAGCTGCGCGGCCCTGATGCTGCGCGTCTGATGCAGATGCTGACCCCGCGTGATTTGCGTGGAATGATGCCCGGGCGGTGTTTCTATGTGCCGATTGTGGATGAAACGGGTGGCATGTTGAATGACCCTGTTTGCCTGAAGCTGGCCGAGGACCGTTGGTGGATTTCTATTGCAGACAGCGACCTGCTGCTTTGGGTCAAGGGCATTGCGAATGGATACCGGCTGGACGTTCTGGTAGACGAGCCAGATATCAGCCCGCTGGCGGTTCAGGGACCACGCAGCGATGATCTGTTGGCTCGGGTGTTTGGTGATGCGGTGCGTGACATCCGTTTTTTCCGCTTTGGCATGTTTGACTTCATGGGCCGCTCGATGGTGGTTGCGCGCTCGGGCTATTCCAAGCAGGGCGGGTTTGAGATTTATCTCGACGGTGCTGATCTGGGAATGCCCCTTTGGCACGCGCTGATGGAAGCGGGCAGGGATCTGGACGTGCGTGCGGGCTGCCCCAACGGGATAGAGCGTATCGAAGGCGGGTTGCTGAGTTATGGCAACGACATGACAGACGACAATACACCCCATGAGTGTGGGCTGGGCAAGTTTTGTGACACGCAGACCGCCATCGGTTGTATCGGCCGCGATGCGTTGCTGCGCGTGGCCAAGGAAGGTCCTGTTCAGCAAATCCGCGCGATTTCCATCGCAGGCGAAAGGGTACCAAGCTGCGATCGCGTCTGGCCGCTTGTTTCCGGTACAAAACGTCTGGGGCAAGTCACCTCTGCTGCGTGGTCGCCTGACTTCAACACCAACGTCGCTATTGGTATGGTGCGGATGACCCACTGGGACGAGGGCACGACCCTTCAGGTTGAAACGCCCGAAGGATTGCGCGATGCGGTAGTGCACGAGAATTTCTGGGCTTAGGCCTTTTGTGATGCCTTCGACCCGGGGCTCTGCCCCGGACCCCGGAGGATTTGCGGCCAAGAGAGATAGACAAACAACAGGGGCCGGCGCCCCGGGAAGAGAGAAAAATGTTTAACGCATTGATTGTGAACAAGGACGACGAAGGCAAGACATCAGCGGCTATTACGCAGATATCCGAAGACCAGCTGCCCGAAGGAGAGGTGCTGGTGGCGGTTGAATACACAACGGTCAACTACAAAGACGGTCTGTGCATGAGCCCTGGTGGCGGGGGATTGGTGCGCAATTATCCACATGTGCCAGGAATTGATTTTTCGGGCACTGTAGAGGCGTCTTCGGATGACCGCTACAAGCCCGGTGACAAGGTTGTACTGACCGGTTGGCGTGTGGGCGAGGCGCACTGGGGCGGGTATGCACAAAAGGCACGTGTGAAGGCGGACTGGCTTGTCCCGCTGCCTGCGGGTCTGGATGCGCGCCAGGCCATGGCGGTTGGTACAGCCGGCTTTACATCGATGCTGTCGGTAATGGCATTGGAAGATCACGGGATTAAGTCCGGTCCTGTTCTTGTGACGGGTGCTGCGGGCGGGGTTGGATCGGTTGCTGTTGCGATCCTTGCAAACCTCGGTCACGAGGTTGCGGGCGTCACGGGTCGCCCCGAGACAGCGGAGTATCTGACGTCATTGGGCGCTACACAGATTGTTGCACGCGAAGAGATCAACGAAACCGTCAAGCGCCCCCTCGAAGGGGAGACTTGGGGTGGCTGTGTTGATGCGGTAGGCGGTGCCATGCTGGCGCGTGTTCTGGGTCAGATGCAATATGGCGCATCGGTTGCTTCGGTCGGTCTTGCTGGCGGTGCTGGCCTGCCTGCAACTGTGATCCCGTTCCTGTTGCGCGGTGTGAACCTGCTGGGGATCGATTCTGTGATGCAGCCCTATGACAACCGTCTGCGCGCTTGGGAACGGGTTGCCAAGGACCTGCCAATGGACAAGCTGGAAGCGATGGTTGTGCCGGCCAAACTGTCTGACCTGCCAAAACTGACAGCAGATATTCTGAACGGTCAGGTTAAAGGCCGCGTTGTGGTTGACGTTAACGCGTGAAGCTAACAGCTTCTCCCGTCCCGCAGAATGCGCTGTTGCAGCGCTACGTGGGGCGGGGGAGCACATATACCGACTGTTTTTCTGTTGAGGTGCCCCAGAGTGTTACTCTGGAGCGTTTTATCACCGCTTTCTATACATCTCGTCTTTTTCGGCTTGAACGGGCGGTTTTGAGACTGGCCTTACGTCGTTCAATTTCGGACCGTGAAATTGCGCCGTTTCTGGCGGGGCACATAGACCAGTTTGCAGCATGGACCATCGAGGCCAGCAGCCCTGATCAGCTTTTGCTGAGTGATGTCTCCGCGGCGACGCGGTCGTGGTTTTGTGTTCGGCATTTGTCCTCGCACGCGACGCTGCTGTCTTTTGGATCTGCAGTTGTCTTACCAGCTGAGACCATGCCATTCTGGGTGCGGATGACCCTTCCCGCACATCGCTTTTATTCCAGAATGTTGCTGCGGGGCGCAGTGCGAAGGCTCGCATGCGAATCGCCCTAGAATCACCTCTATGCGATCGTTTTGTTCAAATGCGCATAACTTCGGTCTGTCAGTGGCACGCCTCCAAATTAAGCATCTGTAAACTCGGCATAAACGAAATGGTTACACTTTTAAGTAGCCTATGCAGCCATCACGCCGTTAGCATGAAGGCATACCGCTAGGGAGGGTACAAAAATGGCACTGAAGCCACCGCTCACAGAACTGCCTATTCACACGTCTGACACGGGTTTCTACCGTGGCTTTAGTGTAAATGTGACAGTCATCAGCAAAATCATCATCAGCATATTGGTTGTCTGGGCAATCGTCTGGCCTGATTGGTCGGGGGAGGTTTTAGGAGGATGGAACCAAGTCATTCTGCGTAACTTTGCCGCGTGGTACATCTGGACCGTGACCTTGTTTGTTGTTGTCTGCATCGGTTTGGCGCTTTGGCCCACTGCAGGCCGTCTTAATCTTGGTAAAGACGGCGAGGGACCCGAGTTCAGCAATTTCTCATGGTTTTCGATGATGTTTGGCGCCGGTATCGGCGTTGGCATGCTGACATGGGCCGTTGCCGAGCCGGTTGCGCATTTCAAAAACAACCCGTCTGTCATTCAGGGCCTCACCACTGCGTTGGAGCAAGATAACGTGCGCACGGCCTACACGTGGTCCTATCTGCACTGGGGTCTGGGTGCATGGGCCTGCTACGCAATTGCAGGACTGGCGCTTGCTTTCTTTAGCTATCGTCGCGGCTTGCCGCTAACGATCCGGTCGTCATTGACGCCACTGTTTGGCAAAGCACTGTCCGGCACTTTGGGGCATATCATCGATATCGTCGCTGTTGTCGCCACGATTCTGGGTGTGGCGCAAACGCTGGGCTTTGGTGTCGAACAATTCGTCGCTGGCCTCACACGGATCGGCATCGGCGGGCTCGCACTTGAGGATGGCTCTGCCACAACCACCGGCATCGTTGTTGCCTTATTGGTTATCATGGGCGCATCCACACTCTCAGCACTTTCGGGTGTGGGCAAAGGCATCAAATGGCTGTCCAACATCAACATGGTGTTGTCGATCGTCTTGCTGGGCTTCTTCATCCTCTTCGGCGCGACTTTCTTTGGTGCATCCGCCTTCTTCATTGGAATCTGGGACTATCTGGTCGCGCTGCCTTGGCTCAGCGTTAATGTCTATGCCTCTGATGGTGTTGAGGGGTCCGAAGCGTTCAAACTGGCGCAGTGGCAGGGCTGGTGGCCCGTGTTCTACTGGGCATGGTGGATTGCTTTTGCACCTTTCGTGGGCCTGTTCCTTGCACGCATCTCGCGCGGACGCACCATTCGGGAGTTTGTCTTGGGTGCGATGATCGTGCCGTCGCTGATGTGCTTTGTCTGGTTTGCTTGGGCCGGCGGCACTGCGATTGATCTGGAGCTCAACGGCGATGCCAATGGCGTCATTCTGGATGCGGCTAACGGTGATAAAATCTTTGCCATGACCGCCTTTATGCTAGAGCCTATCAGCCAATTCTTGTCTTGGGCGATGGCGGTTATGATCGTTGTCTTGTTGATGACTTTTCTCGTCACTTCGGCTGACTCGGCTGTTTTGATCGTGAACACGATCAACGCGGCAGGCGATGAAGGCCCCAAAGCGCGTCCACACATCCTGTTCTGGGGTGCGGCGCTTGCGCTGGTGGTTGGCGGTTTGCTGATCTCGGGTGGTACTGGTGCCATCCAGACCGCGATGGTGATCGGCGCGCTGCCGTTTAGTGTTGTTATGGTGCTGATGTGTGTGGCTCTTATCAAAGCGATCTGGAACGATGGTCGCCGCGAGGCCGCTGGTATTCCAACGCTGGCAGAACCGGCGGCAACGCCTGCTGAATAAGACGCACTAGGTTACTCAACGGAAAGCCCCTGCGTGTGATGCGCAGGGGCTTTTTGCATTTGACGCTCGCCGTTGCTTCCAACATCGTGGTGGTATGAAACTAGATAATGAATTTGTGCGCAGCCAGTTTCCCGCGTTTGCGGAACCTGTGTTGCAAGGTCAGGCGTTCTTCGAGAACGCGGGCGGCTCTTACACGTGCGGCGCGGTTGTTGACCGACTTACGCGGTTCTACACACAACGAAAGGTGCAACCCTATGCGCCATATGCCGCCAGCACACTGGGCGGCGAAGAAATGGACGAAGCGCGCACGCGTATGTCTGCCATCCTCGGAGTAGAGGACGACGAGCTTTCGTTCGGGCCGTCCACCACACAAAACACATATGTACTGGCGCAGGCCTTTGGTCAGCTGTTGCAAGAGGGTGAGGCGATTGTCGTCACCAATCAGGATCACGAGGCAAACACAGGCCCGTGGCGCAGACTGGCAGAGCGTGGGATCGAGGTGCGCGAATGGTGCATTGATCCTGACACTGGCCATTTGGATCCTGCGGCCCTCGAACCTCTGCTGGATGAAAAAGTGCGGCTTGTCTGCTTTCCCCATTGCTCCAACGTTGTAGGCGAGGTGAATCCCGTAACCGAGATTACGGCACTGGCCCATGCGGCAGGTGCCTTCGTCTGTGTCGACGGTGTTTCTTATGCGCCGCACGGATTTGTAGATGTGGGGGCCTTGGGGCCGGATATCTATCTGTTCTCGGCCTATAAAACCTTCGGGCCACATCAGGGGTTGATGGTGATCCGCCGCGCGTTGGGGCAATTACTGCCAAATCAGGGGCATTATTTCAACGCAGGTACGCTTTACAAACGGTTTACACCTGCGGGTCCTGATCATGCGCAAGTGGCGGCCTGTGCGGGAATGGCTGACTATGTCGACACCCTATACGGCCATCACATCGGTGGGGATGCGGATGCAACCGCGCGCGGTGTGGCTGTGCACAATCTGATGCGCGACTATGAGACGGGGCTGCTACAACAGCTCTTGGATGCGGTGGCGTCGCGCAATTCGGTCCGGCTGATCGGGTCAGGCGAGGCAGACGGGCGTGCACCCACAGTGGCGCTTGCGCTTAACCGTGCAGGCGAAGAGGTTGCCCGCGATCTAGCTGACAAAGGGATCATGGCGGGTGGCGGTGATTTTTATGCCCTGCGCGCATTGGAAGCGATGGGTGTTGATACGGCAAAGGGCGTTTTGCGCCTGAGCTTTACGCATTACACCTCGCAATCCGAGATTGATCACCTTTTGAACGCTTTGGACGATGTTTTATGATGTATCTGCCTTGACCCCTCTGCGTCTGGTCTAAATCCTTAATAACAAGACCCCAAAAAGGCTGCAGCAGTTGAGCGATAATACTCCCATTCTAATCTGGCTTCGCCGCGATCTGCGGCTTAGCGATCATCCCGCATTTCACGCGGCCTGTGCCACAGGTCGGCCCGTGATCCCCGTATATATTCTGGATGCCCAATACGCCGCGCTGGCCGCAGCGCCGCTGTACCGTTTGGGACTTGGGCTTGAGCATTTTGCGCAGACTTTGCATGAAAAAGGCAGCCGCCTTGTGCTGCGCCGCAATCCCAGCGCGTTAGACGCTTTGAAGGCGTTAATAGAGGAAACGGGGGCAGGGGCCGTGTACTGGTCGCGTCAGTATGACCCCGACGCGGTGCGCCGCGATACCGAAGTCAAATCCGCGTTGAAAGAACAAGGCGTCGAAGCGAAATCGTTCCAAGGGCATCTGATGTTTGAACCTTGGACGGTAGAGACCAAGACCGGCGGTTTCTATAAGGTCTACACGCCGTTTTGGAAAATGGTCAAAGATCGCGATGTTGCAGTGCCGCTTGCAGCACCTGCGGATATTCCAGCGCCTGACAGCTGGCCCGCCTCTGATGATCTGGGCGAATGGAACATGAACGGTGCAATGAACCGTGGCGCGCACGTGCTGCGGCCCTTCGTACAGTTGGGCGAAAAGGCTGCGCAATCGAGGCTTGGTGCATTCCTTGCGCACAAAGTCGCAGATTATAATACGACACGCGATTTGCCCGGTGTTGATGGCACATCGAACCTGAGCGAGAACCTCGCGCTTGGCGAGATCAGTCCGCACCAGTGCTGGCACGCAGGGCAGCGCGCGCTGCAAGAGGGCAAATCAGGAGCCGAGACCTTTCTGAAAGAGCTTGTATGGCGCGAGTTTGCCTATCATCTGATGCACCACACACCGCGCATCCTGACATCCAACTGGCGTGAGGAGTGGGAAGGTTTTGACTGGAACGAAGACGAGCGTCGCGCGGAAGTAATCGCGTGGAAGCAAGGGCGCACGGGTGTGCCGTTTGTCGACGCCGCCATGCGCGAGATGTACGTGACAGGTCGCATGCACAACCGTGGCCGTATGATCGTGGCCAGCTATCTGACAAAACACCTGCTGTGCCACTGGCGCATTGGTCAAAAATGGTTCGAGGAATGTCTCATTGACTGGGATCCTGCGTCCAACGCGATGGGGTGGCAATGGTCCGCAGGCTCTGGCCCTGACGCCACGCCATATTTCAGGGTATTCAACCCTGTGACCCAGCTGGATAAATTTGACAAAAATCGCAACTATTCTGGCCGCTGGATTGCCGAGGGGCATGCCCAACCGCACAAGGATGCCCTTGCGTATTTTGAGGCAATCCCGCGCAGTTGGAATATTGCCCCTGACGATGCTTATCCGCAACCGGTGGTTGATGTGGCTGACGGGCGCAAACGTGCCCTTCATGCCTATGAAAACAGAGGATTTTAGGTGTTTCGAATTGTAAACTCTGACAGTAATGTAACGTCTGGTACGACGAATAGGGACACCCGATGATATTGACGACAACCGAAGGGCAAAAGAATTTGCCGCGTTATTTTGCGCGTGTGATGGCGATGGCGCCTTCATTGCGCCATGGACGCATCGATTTCATCCTGCCTGATGGCCGCCATTTCCGTGCTGAGGGGCAAAACCCCGGTCCCGTTGCCGAGCTTCATGTTCTGAACGACGATCTGTTCGCCCGTTTGGTGCGTGAGGGTGATCTGGGGTTTTGCGATGCTTATCTGGACGATTGGTGGAGCACACCTGACCTGCAGGCCTTCATGGATTTCTTGCACGCCGACAACGAAGCGATCTATGACGGGTTTCCCGGCATGGGCCTTGTCCGGCGGTTTGAGCAGTTGCGCTTTTGGCTGCAACGCAATTCAAAGGCGCAGGCGCGCAAGAACATCTCGTATCACTACGATCTGGGCAATGACTTCTACAGTCTCTGGCTGGATGAGACGATGAGCTATTCAAGTGCGATTTTTCGCGACCCGCAGCAAAGCATGGAAGCGGCACAGATCGAAAAATACAAATCCATGGTGGATGAAATGGGCGTCATGCCCGGCGATCACGTTCTTGAAATCGGCTGTGGTTGGGGTGGCTTTGCCGAATACGCCGCCGCCGAACGGGGTCTGCATGTGACCTGCCTAACCATCAGTGAAGAGCAGTTTAAGTATGCCGTGGATCGTATTGAAAAGGCTGGATTATCCGACAAGGTGACGTTCAAGTTGCAAGACTATCGCGACGAGACAGGCCAGTATGACGGCATTGCAAGTATCGAAATGTTCGAAGCCGTTGGAGAACAATATTGGCCTGTGTACTTCGAGACCGTTCGGGAGCGCCTGAAACCCGGAAAAACGGCCACGTTCCAGATCATCACTGTCGCTGACCGTCGCTGGAAAGTATACAAGCGCGGCGTTGATTTCATCCAGAAATACATTTTTCCGGGGGGAATGTTGCCCAGCCCGACCGCATTGCGGACCCAGATCGAAAAGGCAGGTCTGGCCGTAGAAAAGTCTATCGAGTTTGGCAAAAGTTACGACATTACACTGCGTCGCTGGCATGAGACATTCAACGAGAAGTGGGACCAGATCGCGGCAATGGGTTTTGACGAGCGGTTTAAAAGGATGTGGAATTTTTACCTCACTTCTTGCGCTGCGACATTTGACAGTGGAAATTGTGATGTAACGCAGATTACGGTGCGCAAGCCGGGTTGATCCGGTGCGCGCTACCGAAGGAAGATCACGATGCCTACAGCTGCACGCCTTGTCGCTGCGATCCTGCTCTCTATTCTAGGGTATATCCTGTCCGATCTTGTACGGCCGTTGATGCCCGAAGGAACCGACTTTGGTTGGTTCAACTATGTGAACGCCTTCACAGGTCTATGCATCGGTTGGGTCGTTATGGGCAGTCGGGCAGGGCGCGGATTTGTGCAAGGCATCAACAACGGTCTCACGGGTGTGGCTGTTCTGTTTATTTGGTGTCTGGCGATACACTCGTGCTACGAAATGTTCCGCCTTGCCATGCGCAACCGGTATGATGGCCCAATGGAAGCGATCACCGCGATTTTCTTGATCGCCTCCGAGTTCGGACTGCTAATCGCAACCCCTGCGGTGCTGGGTACAGCAGTTGCAGGCGCGTTAATCATCGGGCCGGCAGCGGATTTTGCGGCAAAGCGCTGGCGCTAAGCTGTGACAAATGCATTGTTTTTCTACGGCACGTTGCGACATTTGCCGCTACTTGAAGTTGTTTTGGGCAGACCGTCGGACACTATCCAAATAGACGCCACCCAGCTGGATGGCTACGCCGTCTATGCCGTCGCGGAAGAGCCGTTTCCGACGATACAACGGTCGTCGGGTGCATCGGCCAAAGGTGTATTGGTCAGCGGGCTTACGGACGAGGATGTCAGGCGGCTCGACTTTTATGAGGGCGGATTTGACTATGATCTCATAGATGTCACGCTTGTTAATGGTGCGCAGGCACAAATGTACATTTGTGCGCCGGATCGGTGGGCCACGGCTGGCGCATGGGATTTTGACGCTTGGACAGCTGATTGGGCATCACTGTCATGTCATGCTGCGCGCGAGGTAATGGGGCACTATGGTGTTCTGGACCGCAAAGAAGTGGCCGAAATTTTTGGACAAATTCGTGGCCGCGCGTGGTCTAAAGTCCTCGCCGAGCGGAGCGCACCGAGCCAAGGTGTGTTTCGAGGCGATGTTGAAATTATTCGGAAAACTCGTGCTTACACAGGCTATTTTGCTGTAGATGAGGTGCGGCTGCGGCACACGTTGTTCGATGGTGGCCAATCAGATGTGTTGGACCGGTCGTATTTTGTTGCGGGCGATGCTGCATTGGTACTGCCTTATGATCCGCAGCGTGACTGTGTTTTGGTGGTCGAGCAGATGCGCATGGGCCCTCTGGGACGCGGCGACGCCGAGATCTGGCATCTGGAACCTATCGCGGGGCGCATTGATCCGGGCGAAACGGGTGAACAGGCAGCATTGCGCGAGGCCATGGAAGAGGCGGGCCTGACACTGGACTCGCTTGAGACGGTCGCGCGTGGTTACTCCAGTCCCGGTGATTCAACAGGATTCTATCATATTTTTGTGGGTGTAACAGAATTGCCCGACAGCATTGCAGGAACCGCAGGCCTCGTGTCAGAAGATGAAAACATTCGTTCGCGTTTGTTTTCATTTGAGGAATTTATCGCAATGGCAGAGCGTCAGGCGCTTGCCAACACACCGCTGACACTGTTGGCCTATTGGCTGGCACATCATCGAAGCAGGTTGAGGTCCGCGATCTAGGCAGCTAGATGTTGCACAGACACAAAGAGAGGTCCTGAGATGCATGTAGCGCGCGATCTGGAACAAGCAGTAGGCAATACGCCCCTGATCAAATTGCGTGCGGCCAGTGCGCTGACAGGATGCGAGATTTACGGCAAGGCCGAGTTCATGAATCCCGGACAATCGGTGAAAGACCGTGCGGCGTTGTTTATCATTCGCGATGCCATCGCGCGCGGCGATCTAAAGCCGGGTGGCACAATTGTAGAAGGTACGGCTGGAAATACGGGCATTGGATTGGCGTTGGTAGGGGCCTCGATGGGGTTCAAATCTGTTATTGTCATTCCCGAGACCCAATCGGAAGAAAAGAAAACCATGCTGCGCCTTGCAGGGGCGGAGCTGGTGGAAGTGCCCGCCGCACCGTATCGCAACGTGAACAACTTTATCCGGTACTCCGAACGGCTGGCCAAGGCGTTGGCGCGCTCCAGCAATGAGGGTGTGATTTGGGCAAACCAGTTCGACAATACCGCCAACAGACAGTCCCACATCGAAACCACGGGTCCCGAAATATGGGCGCAGACGGACGGCAAGGTCGACGGGTTTATCTGTGCCGTCGGTTCGGGTGGTACGCTGGCAGGGACGGCGATGGCGTTGCAGCCAAAGGGCGTAAAGATCGGTCTTGCTGATCCTGATGGTGCAGCCCTGTATAGCTATTACACCAAAGGAGAGCTGGCGACAGAAGGCGGGTCAATCGCAGAAGGCATCGGTCAGGTCCGCATCACGCGCAATCTTGAAGGGTTTACGCCTGATTTTGCCTATAATATTCCCGATACGGAAGCACTGCCTATCGTGTTTGATATGCTGGAGCATGAGGGATTGTGCCTTGGTGCATCCTCGGGGGTGAATATCGCAGGTGCCATCCGCATGGCGCGCGAAATGGGGCCAGGTCATACGATCGTGACGATCTTGTGCGACTATGGCACGCGCTATCAGTCCAAACTGTTCAATCCTGCATTCTTGCGTGAAAAGAACCTGCCTGTTCCTGCATGGCTGGACCGTGCGCCGACTGATGTACCATCGGTTTTCGAGGACGTATGATCCGAGCCCTGCAAAGGGCGATCCGGCCTGCGCTGATCGCGGTAATGTTGCTCTGCGCGTCGGTGTCTGGCGCGCAAGACCTAACAGAAGTAGATTTGGCGAATTGGAACGTCATTGCTACACGCTCAGAAGCAGCAGTTGACGATCCTGATACCGCCAACGAGGCGTTAGAGGCGTTACGTGCGCAAATTGTGACCTACCGCGAAGCATTTGCAACCTCACGCGGAATAAATGCGACGCGCATCGCGAGCTTGCGGGATCAATTGGCCCTTTTGGCACCGGCCCCTACGGACGGAGAGGCCGCACCAGAGGCTGCCGAAATCGCGCAAAAACGTGCGGAACTCGAAGAGCAGCTGGCGACATTGACAGCACCCGCACAGGTTGCCGATAGCGCTTTTGCCCGTGCTGACGGGTTGGTGGGCGAGATTGATGCAATCTTGCGCGAGCGGCAGACCGAAGCTTTGTTCGAAGTGATCGAGACACCGCTCAATCCCGTATTATGGCCGAGTGCAGTGCAAACCTTGCAAGGTGCCGTGTCTCAGCTTTGGGTGCCGAGTGCAGCGCGTGAAGTTGTCGCCCGCCGCGCAGAGCTGCGCCGCAATATCCCTTTGATCCTTCTGTCGTCACTTGCGGGTCTGGTTTTGATCCTTCGTGGGCGGCGCTGGTCAAAGCTGATTGTCGGGCGCCTGCGTAAGAATGGCGCACGCGGCATCGGAATTTGGCGGTTTGTTCTGTCGTTGCTGCGCATTTTGTTGCCCCTAGCGGGACTGGCGCTGCTAACATTTGCTGCCCACCGGACCGGATATCTGGGCGAACGGGGTGAGCAACTCGTTGTGCTGATACCGATACTGGGCGGGGTCATGCTTGGCTTTCGCTGGGTTGCAGAGCAGGTTTTTGCACGCGAAGAAGACGAAGCACTGCTGGTTCTGGATGAAAAAGACCGTACCGAAGCGCGGTTCTGGGTGAGTGGCATTACGCTGTTCATGATTTTTGACCTCCTTTTGTTGAGTATTCTGGAACTGGATCAAAGCGATACGGCCACCAAAACTGTGGTGAGCTTTCCCTTCACGCTGATGATTTGCTATTCCGTCTACCGGATTGGGCGACTGCTGCGTCGCTACGGCACCGAAGTCGTAGAGAATGAGGATGAGGAAACCACCCGTGCCAGTACGTTGGCACATCTTGTGCGCAGTCTGGGAACAGCAGCGATCACTGTAGCGATCGCCGCGCCTTTGCTGCAGGCCGCTGGGTATTATAACGCGGCGACGTTTCTGGTCCGTCCTACAGTTCTTTCATTGGTTATTCTTGGGCTGGTGCTGGCACTGCAACGGTTTGGGGCCACGGTATACGGTGCCATCACGGGGCAGGGTCAACAGGCCCGCGAGGCGCTGTTGCCTATCTTCATCGGGCTTATTCTTTTGCTGTGTGCAATGCCTGTACTCGCCCTTGTCTGGGGGGCGCGTGTTGCTGACCTGACCGAGATTTGGGACACGTTCCGCCGCGGCTTTGCTCTTGGCGACTCTCGTATATCTCCTACAGATTTTTTGACTTTCACTTTGATTTTTACGGTAGGTTATTTGGCGACCCGTTTGGCCCAAGGGGCGCTGAAAACCAACGTTCTCCCTAAAACCAAGATCGATAAAGGCGGGCAGAACGCGATTGTTTCAGGCCTTGGCTATGTCGGTATTTTCACGGCCGCGCTTTTGGCGATCACGGGCGCGGGGATTGATCTCAGCTCGCTTGCGATCGTGGCGGGAGCCCTGTCCGTTGGCATTGGGTTCGGCCTTCAGAACATTGTATCCAACTTCGTGTCGGGGATCATTCTATTGATCGAGCGTCCGATTTCAGAGGGCGACTGGATCGAAGTGAGCGGTGGGCAGATGGGCTATGTGCGCGATATCTCTGTGCGCTCGACCCGCATCGAGACGTTTGACCGCACGGATGTGATCGTACCGAATGCTGATCTGGTGAGTGGGACGGTTACGAACTACACCCGCGGCAATACGCTGGGCCGTGTGATTATCCCGATTGGTGTGGCTTATGGGACTGATACGAAACGGGTCGAGGCGATTTTGCAAGAGATTGCAAATGACCAGCCTATGGCGTTGGCAAATCCGGCGCCGACTGTGCTGTTCGTAAATTTTGGCGCTTCGTCGATGGATTTTGAAATTCGTATGTTTTTGCGGGACGTCAACTGGATGATGGTCGTCAAAAATGATGTGAACCATGCAATCGCTAAACGGTTCATGGAAGAGGGCATCGAGATACCCTTTGCACAGCAGGACATTTGGGTGCGCAATCCGGAGGCACTGGGCGCGCAACCAAACACGAATGCTCCGGAAAGCCGGACAGCGCCACAACCAGAATCCGTTCAGAACGCAGATGAAACAACGCTGGATGCCGCAAAAGGAGAAGGCGACCGATGACACATATGCTCTTTCGGGATGATCCTTACTTGCGCGATGCGCCTGCTCGGGTGATTGCGCATACTGTTGAGGGCGGTATCGTTCTGGACGCCACTGTTTTTTATCCCAAAGGTGGCGGCCAACCAGGCGATAGCGGTTGGCTGGAATGGGACGGTCAGCGGCTTTCTATAGCAACAGCAGTAAAGGGCGAGGGCGGCCATATCGTTCTTGTCCCGTCAGAGCCATTGGCCCTGCCGCCCGTGGGGGCACATGTGGTGCAACAGCTTGATTGGGATCGCAGGCACAGGCATATGCGCGTGCATACGGCACTCCATCTGCTGTCGGTAGCTGTTCCTTTCGGGGTTACAGGAGGCTCTATTTCGGCGACGCATGGGCGGCTTGATTTCGACATGCCCGATGCTCCTGACGACCGCGCCGCATTGGAGGACCGTCTGAACGCCTTTGTCGAGCAAGACGCGCGGGTGAGCGACGGATGGATAACCGAAGAAGAGTTGGAAGCCGCGCCTGAGCTGGTCAAGACCATGGCCGTCAAGCCACCGCGCGGTGCAGGCGATATCCGCCTGGTTCGTATCGGTGAAGAGAGCGACTGGGTAGACCTTCAACCCTGTGGCGGCACCCACGTCGCAAGAACAGGCGAGATTGGCGCGTTGCGGCTAGGAAAGATTGAAAAGAAGGGCCGGATGAACCGCCGGATTTACCTGCATCTCGACAGTTGAATGTTTGCACGTCTTTGGCTTCATTTCGTGCTTGCGCTTACGCACAGTCCCTTGTTAAAGACCCCCCAATGGATCGGTGGCCGAGTGGTCGAAGGCGCACGCCTGGAAAGTGTGTAGGCGGGAGACCGTCTCCAGGGTTCGAATCCCTGTCGATCCGCCACTACCCCTTTTGTTTTAACTAGCATTCTACCGTGCAAAGTTATTTCTGTTGGTAAATATGTTTGCTGGTGCATGGCAGAAACAAGTCAGTGCGCCACTTTTTTGGTACTGCCCGTACCGCTGGCGGTGTTCACAACCCATTCGCCGCATGCGCACTATTGCGAACACCAGCCGTCACTACACGTAACCCCAAGAAGCCCTCACGAAACAGCTTGATCCCGTTGCCTGTGCGCGGTGGTGGTCCAGCACTGACGATAGCGACGTCGATCGGCGCGTACAGTTGGTCGTCGGCCACTGATGTGTGACCAAAGTCCGAGAGGGCAGCTTCGACGCCTTCGTTCACGTCTGCAGGCCGTGTGACATCCCAAGCGCCAACGGGATCCGGAACTGGAATAAAAAAGAACTCAAAGCGCAGAAATGAACTCTTGCGCGGGCTTCGATCAACCGCGCCTATTTGCTCCGGTATCGCAGGGATCAGGACACTGGACCCGATTTCTAAATCCCATGATACCTGCACGCAATTTACGCGATGAAGGGTATATACATCTACCTACAATTTGGGACTGTCTCACCCACGAAAAAAGCGCCCTAGGGCGCTTCTGTCTGGTTGATCGTTCCTGCCGAGGCTTAGCGACCCCAGGTACGGACGGTACCGCAATCCATATGCACAAAGTTCGACCCGGAGTAGCTGCCAACACCACCGCCGCGGCAAACAGCAGCCGCTTTGGCGATCTGGCGTACCGAGCGGGAATTCAAACGCAGGTCAGCGGCCTGACCACGCATGTGAAGAGAGTTCTTGGCAACCCCGCGTGAGCGGGACCGTAGCATCGCATTGGTTTTGGGGCTGCGATAACCAGACAACAGCATGTAAGGCTCGTCAGCGTCCATAAGGTTATGGGCTGCGGCCATAATGTCGACAGTGCGCAGGTCCATTTTCTTTACGTCATTGGTGCGCCAATCCCGCATGAAGTAGTTCACTTCTTTCACGGCATCGCGGATGTACTTGCCTTCGATCCAGTAGATCATGTCAATCCGTTCACCGGTGCGACCAGAGTACATCTTGATGCGGCGGATATCGCCACCGCCGCGCAGAAAGCCTGCTGCATTCGAATACGTCGGGGCTGCTGTTACTACTGTCGCCGCGAACGCGCCAAGAAGGCCGCGTCGGGTCATGCCCGAAATGTTGCTTGCTGTCATACTATCTGTCCCGTTTCTTGCCCAAGTGAGGCGTGCCTGTGGATCCTGCCAATGTGCCCATGATGTTACACGGACCTTATTTTCATCTCCCCAGATGCCTTATCTCTATTGCATAGAGAAAAATTGGAACCAAGAGGTGAATCAGTTCTGATGAGATTGTCGGGAATTTTCGGCAATTTCTTGCGCATTTGTAGTTGATGTTGCGGCATCGCAGCGAGGGCAGGTGACCTTTAGGCGACAATAACAGCAGAATTCCGAATAATCTCTTTTTTGTGAATGGACTTAGCGTGCTGCATTCACGAAAACTTGTCCCAAGGGAACTTACATTTTCAGGAAGAAATTTATGCTGCCAAAGTTTGATATCTTCACCGCTCCACGGTCAGTCGCTCTTGCGCTGGCTTTGGGGGTACTATTTGTCGCAGGTCCACAGCCGGCAGATGCGCAAGTCACTGCATTCAAACAGGCTGTCGCCGAGACTGGTTCGCGCGATGATGATATTGCGAAATTTTACCGCGCCCAGAACTTTGAAGGTGTCTGGACGGGAACCGATCCAATACATGAGGCCCGCCGCGCAGCATTGATGGATGCGTTGCGCCGTGCGGGCGACCATGGTTTGCCTGTCGCGCGCTACGGTGTTGAGGCACTTGAACGGAAAATGGCCTCCGCGCGCTCCGCCCGCGATCTGGGCATTGTAGAGGTTGAGCTGACGCGCGTCTTTCTGCAGTACGCCCGCGACATCCAAAGCGGCGCTTTGGTTCCTCAAAAGGTAGTGAGCGCGATCAAGCGGGAGGTCACTTACACAGACCGCGCGGAATTGATCTCGGGTTTTTTATCTTCTAGCCCAGCAGCTTATCTGCGTGGTCTGGCGCCCCGCACGATGGAGTATGCTGCTCTGATGAAGCAACGCATGCTGCTTGAGGAACAATCCCAGCGGGGCGGATGGGGTCCTACCGTCAACGCCAGCTCGCTCAAACCGGGCGCATCAGGGGCTGCCGTAATTGCATTGCGTAACCGTTTGATGGTCATGGGTTTTCTTGAGCGTTCCAATGCCAAAACCTATGACGCCGCGATGACCGAGGCCGTCGACAAGTTTCAAAAAGCGCATGGCCTGAATGCTGATGGTGTCGCGGGCAGCGGCACGATCAAACAGGTTAATATCGATATCAATACGCGCCTGAAATCAGTCCTTGTCGCCATGGAGCGGGAGCGTTGGTTGAGCAAAAAACGGGGCAACCGTCATATTCTTGTTAATATCCCAGATTTCACAGCCAAGATCGTCGACAACGGCCGTGTCACATTCGAGACGCGTTCGGTTGTTGGGGCAAACAAATCTGACCGCCCAACACCAGAGTTTTCGGATGTGATGGATCACATGGTGATCAATCCCAGCTGGTATGTGCCACGCTCGATTATTGTGGGAGAGTATCTGCCCGCGCTGCGCCGCAACCCGAATGCAGTGCGCCACATCGAAATCACAGACCGCCGTGGGCGGGTGGTGAACCGCTCGGCAGCGAACTTTGCCAAATATACTGCGCGCAATTTTCCTTACTCCATGCGCCAGCCTCCCAGCCGCTCGAACGCGCTGGGGCTGGTGAAATTCATGTTCCCAAACAAATACAACATCTATCTGCATGATACGCCTGCAAAAAATCTGTTTAGCCGCGAAGTGCGGGCCTACAGCCATGGATGTGTACGCCTGAATGATCCGTTTGATTTCGGCTATGCGTTGCTGGCCGTGCAAGAGGACGACCCAAAGGCATTCTTCCAGTCGCACCTGCGCACTGGTCGCGAGTCGCGGGTGAATCTGGACGAGCCTGTTCCGGTGCATCTGATCTACCGAACTGCCTATACAGACGCACGTGGGAACCTGAACTTCCGCCGTGATGTTTACGGCCGCGATGCACGTATTTGGGATGCGCTGCAAAAGGCAGGGGTGGAACTTAACCGCGTTCAGGGGTAAATCTGCGCGCAACCTTGAGAGGGGACGCGCGACATGACCCATACCGTAAAAGACATTGCAGTGGCGCTGGGGGCAGAGGCCTTTGGCGCCACTGATATTTTGGTGCGCCGCGCAGCTGAACCTGCAAGTGCGGGCCCCGATGATCTCGCCCTCGCCATGAACCCGAAGTACGCCGAAAGCCTTGGCGAAGGGGAAGCGCGCGCTGCAATGCTTTGGGAGGGGGCCGATTGGCAGGCACTCGGGCTGGAAGCCGCAATAATCGCTCCGCGCCCGCGCTACGCTATGGCTGGCCTTACTCGGATGCTGGATGCGGGGCAGGGGTTTGTGCAGGGGGTTCATCCGACTGCCTTTGTTGATCCACAAGCTGTTCTGGGTGATGGTGTTAGCGTCGGGCCGCTTGCCGTCATCTCCGCAGGTGCACGGATCGGTGCGGGCAGTGTCATCGGGCCACAGTGTTTCATCGGCTGGAATGCGACACTGGGTGAAGGCGCCTATCTACGGGAAGCGGTCAGCATTGGCGCCCGTGTCACCATCGGCGTACGGTTTATTGCCCAGCCGGGTGCGCGTATCGGCGGCGACGGGTTTTCGTTTGTGACTGCAGAGCCATCCAGTGTTGAAAGTGTGCGTAAAACACTGGGCGATCAGGGCGATGCAAAAGCCCAAGACTGGACGCGGATCCATTCACTGGGATCTGTCCGTATCGGGGATGATGTGGAGATCGGTATGGGGGCCACGATTGATTGTGGCACCATCCGCGACACGATGATCGGCGATGGCACCAAGCTGGATAACCAAGTGCACATGGGCCATAACGTAGTGATCGGGCGCAATAGTTTGATTTGCGGTCAGGTCGGAATCGCGGGCTCAGCCACCATCGGTGATAATGTCGTACTGGCGGGCCAATGCGGTGTGAACGACAATATCTTTGTCGGCGACGGCGTGATCGCGGGCGGTGGCACAAAGCTGATGTCGAATGTACCGGCAGGCCGAACCATGTTGGGCTATCCCGCCACGCAGATGGACAAGCAGGTCGAAGGCTACAAAGCACTGCGCCGTTTGCCGCGTCTGATGCGCGACGTTGCGGAACTGAAAAAGATGGTTTTCAAATCCTCGACAGATACCTAAATGCAATCCGCACATGCGGAAAGGAATCCCAGCCATGAACGTACAAGATCAGGTCATTGCCATCATCGCCGAACAGGCCGTGCTGGAGCCTGAGGACGTAACACTGGACAGTACGCTTGAGAGCCTCGGAATAGACAGTATGGGTGTGGTCGAAAGCATCTTCGCGATTGAAGAAGCGTTTGATATCACAGTGCCTTTCAATGCCAACAAACCGTCCGAGTCTGATTTTGATATCACATCGGTTGCAACCATCATCGCAGGGATAGAGCGGCTACGGGCCGAGCAGTCCAGCGCATGAAGCGCGTCGTCATCACGGGCGCGGGTACAATCAACGCTCTGGGTCACAATGTGCCCGATACCTATGCCGCTATGCGCGAAGGTATCTGCGGGATAGGCCCGCTGGATTTTCGCGATGTAGAGCGGTTACAAATACGCATTGGCGGGCAGGTCAAAGGTTTCGAGGCCGAAGGTAGATATAACCGCCAGCAGATATCGCTCTATGATCGCTTTACCCAGTTCACGCTCGCAGCGGCACGTGAAGCGATTGAGCAATCGGGCCTTGTGTTCACAGGCGATCTGGCCGCCCGCTCGGGAGTGGTTCTGGGAACCGCGGGTGGTGGCGTAAGCACATGGGACGACAACTATCGCGCCGTCTATGAAGAGGGCAAAAACCGCGTGCATCCTTTTGTGGTGCCAAAATTGATGAACAACGCTGCCGCCAGCCACGTCAGCATGGAATGGAACCTCAAGGGGCCGTCTTTCACAGTATCAACGGCATGCGCTTCCTCAAACCACGCTATGGCGCAGGCGTTTGCGATGGTGCGTTCTGGCATGGCACCGGCCATGGTGACTGGTGGATCGGAATCCATGCTGTGCTTTGGCGGTGTCAAAGCATGGGAAGGGTTGCGCGTGATGTCGCGCGATGCCTGCCGCCCGTTTTCGGCGAACCGTAATGGCATGGTACAGGGTGAAGGTGCAGGTATTTTCGTTTTCGAAGAGTATGAGCATGCCCGTGCAAGAGGGGCCGATATTTTATGCGAGTTGGCTGGTTTTGCCATGTCCTCGGATGCTTCGGATATCGTTATGCCTTCCAAGAACGGTGCTGCGCGCGCGATGGCAGGTGCATTGGCGGACGGGCGCATTGACGCCTCCGAGGTCGGGTATATCAACGCACATGGCACAGGTACGGCAGCCAATGACAAAACCGAATGTGCCGCTGTCGCTGATGTTTTTGGCCAGCATGCCGACCGCCTGATGATCTCATCAACCAAATCCATGCACGGACACCTGATCGGCGGTACAGGGGCTGTTGAACTGCTGGCCTGCATAATGGCGCTGCGGGACGGTGTCATCGCCCCTACAATTGGCTATGAAGAACCCGATCCTGAATGTGCGCTGGATGTTGTACCGAACACCGCCCGCGAGGCGCAGGTGGATGTGGCGCTGAGCAATGCGTTTGCATTCGGTGGGATGAACGCGGTTGTCGCCTTGCGCCGCATCTGACATGAGCCAGACCATTGCCCATATCGCCCTTGTAGTGCGCGATTACGACGAAGCAATTGCATGGTATCGCGACGTATTAGGGTTTGAATTAGTCGCAGACGAATACCAGCCCGAGCAGGATAAACGCTGGGTCGTGGTGCGCCCATCAGGGGGTGGCACTTCGCTGCTTTTGGCGCGGGCAAGCACGAATGATCAGGCCGAATTTATCGGCAATCAAGCGGGCGGACGCGTAATGATGTTTCTGCAAACCGATAATTTTGACCGTGACTATCAGAGTTACCGAGACCGCGGTGTGCGCTTCGTCCGCCCGCCAACGGTTCAGCCCTATGGCAAGGTCGCGGTTTTCGAAGATCTCTACGGGACCAAATGGGATCTAATCCAGTTCTCGTAATCCATAAAAAAAGCCGCCCGAACACTGGGGCGGCTTTCTAACTTGGTCGCGGAAACGGTTACTGGTTCAGAACCGATACTTTGTCATAGGATGCTGTGAACCCTTCGAGTGACATGGTCAGGATGACTTTCTGGTCGGGGGCCAACGCGGGCACAATCGTCATCTTGGCTTCGTTACCACGTTTGAACGCAGACACGTCCTCTGCAGTCAGGCCCAGACGTACGTAACAGCCAACAGGGTTACAGAACGCATATGGATAACGCCGCGCCTTGCCACCGTCGATTGAGATGGTCAGCTGCTGGGGCAGTGCGGTTTCAAGCGGTACGATAATGGTCGCGCCGGAAACTGCTTTGCCGCCAGAGGGCAAGCGGAACAGAGATACCTCGGCAACTGGCGCGTCTTGGTCGTCTTTCATGAGTTGGTACATCTGGCAGGGCTCTTCGCCTTCTTCCACCTTGATGCACCGCATTTCCCATGCGCCGATTGTCTCACGCGTGTAAGGCTGGCCGATTTCAGCCTCTTTGTTCTCGTCATCTGCAAAGCTGAGCTGATCCTCTACCGAAGTGGAGGCAGGCGCGTTTTCGTCCGTTGTTACCGTTACAGTCTGTGCAAAAGCCGAAACAGGTGCAAAAAATGCAAGAGCCGCACAAATTGGCAGAGCTGTCAAAAATCTGTTCATGGGAAATCCGTCGTTTCATTTCTGTTACCTTCGCATACCACTCCGAACAGGGGATGTCAGGGGGATTGCGGCGCCGTTTGCGTACCCTTTGGCATTTTTCTGCTTAGAGTGCTGCCGCCTGTAACAATTGAAATGTGCCAAATGCCCAGACACAAAAAAAGAGGACGCTAGCGGCCCTCTTCTTTCGGTATTTTCATACTCCCTGCCGGACTGTGCCGACTTATTGAGGTAACGATATGCAAGCGGCGCTACGTGGTCAACAGGAAAAGGAAGAAACTTTTGCCATTGAAATTCAACCATTTGGTCAAAAATAAGATGAAAAAAGTGCCGTACCCGAAGGTACGGCCAGTCTGACAGGGAGGAAGTGTCGAACGGTCAAGGACATTTGTCCGTCCGACAAATTCACTATGGCGTACAAAGGTTAAGTAAGTATGCTCTCGCGGGGCGCTTTGCACAGGCCAGAGCGGCGGAATTTGGTAACAGGAGCGTTTGATCGTGAGTTCTGATCTTTTCATCGGGGGCGGCGGGCCAGACTATGGCACGCAGCAGTTTTTATCTCTCAAATACGCGAACCGCCACGGGCTGGTTGCAGGGGCGACAGGTACGGGCAAGACGGTCACACTCCAGATCATGGCAGAGGGTTTTGCGGATGCTGGCGTGCCTGTCTTTCTATCGGATGTGAAAGGCGATCTGAGCGGTTTGGCGGTGGCAGGCGATCCCGCGCACAAACTGCACGGGCCCTTTACCGAGCGGGCAGAAAAAATCGGATTTACCGATTTCAAATATGATGCTTTTCCAGTCACCTTTTGGGACTTGTTCGGGGAGCAGGGACACCCTGTCCGCACAACTGTATCTGAGATGGGACCGCTTTTGCTGGCGCAGTTGCTCGGGCTGACAGAGGCGCAAGAGGGCATTCTGAACATCGCTTTCCGCGTCGCAGACGAAGATGGCATGGCGCTGCTGGATCTCAAAGACCTGCAGGCATTGCTGGTCTGGATTGGAGAGAACGCCAAAGAACTCTCGCTGCGCTACGGGAATGTCTCGACCTCATCCATCGGGGCCATCCAGCGTCGCCTTCTGGTACTGGAAAATCAAGGTGGAGCTAAATTGTTCGGGGAGCCGGCCTTGGCCCTATTGGATCTGATGCGCACGGATGCAGACGGGCGCGGGATGATCAATATTCTTGCTTCTGACCAACTGATGGGCGCGCCAAAACTCTATGCGACGTTTCTGCTGTGGCTGCTCTCCGAGCTGTTTGAGGAACTGCCCGAAGTAGGTGATGCGGATAAACCCAAACTCGTCTTCTTTTTTGACGAGGCTCATCTGCTGTTTGACGACGCCCCCAAAGCATTGGTCGACAAGGTAGAACAGGTAGCAAGGCTGATCCGCTCAAAGGGTGTTGGTGTCTATTTCATTACGCAAAACCCTGCTGACGTGCCCGAAGATATCCTCGGGCAACTGGGCAACCGCGTCCAACACGCCCTGCGCGCCTTTACCGCCAAAGACCAAAAAGAGCTGCGGCTTGCGGCCCAGACCTATCGTGACAATCCGGCCTTCAGCACCGAGGAAGCAATCCGCGAAGTTGGGGTTGGCGAGGCAGTCACATCCATGCTTCAACCAAAGGGCGTGCCAGGGGTGGTCGAGCGTACATTGATCCGGCCGCCGTCTTCCCAATTGGGACCAATATCGGATGCGCAGCGCCGTGCGTTCATGGCGTCTTCGGCTATGGCAGGCAAATACGATACTCCTTTGGACCGCGAAAGCGCCTTTGAAATTCTGCGGGGCCGCGCCGAAAAAGCAGCCGCCGAGGCAGAGGCTGCCGAGGCGGCTGTCGAAAAGGCAGAAGCAGATGCAAAAGCGGCCAAAACAGCAGCTGCACAAACCCCATCGCTGCGCGAGTTCAAGAAGGCGCGGCGCTACGCAGGCAAAACAACCGAAGCGCCACCACGTCGTACAAGCAGCCGCCGCGTCCCGGCAGGCGAGGGGATTGGCGGTGCGATCGCCAATGTGGTCATCAAAGAGTTAAAGGGCACAACAGGGCGCCGCATTGTTCGCGGCATTCTCGGCGGATTGTTCAAAGGCCGTTGACCCGAACCAAAGAGGGCGCGCCGACATCTTGTCAAAGCGCGCCCTCCGTCTTCTTTATTTTTCCTTTAAACTCAATCCTGCAGGAAACCCACGTGATCCTGTCAGCCTTTATTTCTCCGGTATCAGCCCGCGCGGGCTAAATCGCAGTACAAGGATCATTATCACCCCCATGGTCATCAGGCGCATTTGTGCGGCACTGTCGATCAGATGGGCGCGCAGCCAATTGTCCTCGGCCATACCAGATGTGATGATATCCATGATGAACAGGCCAATAGGCTCCACCTGCACCCATAAGAACCAGATCAGGAAGCCGCCAAGGATTGCACCCAGATTGCTGCCTGATCCGCCAACGATAACCATGACCCATATAAGGAAGGTAAATCGCAACGGCTGATAGGTGCCGGGGGTCAGCTGTCCGTCAAGCGTTGTCATCATCGCACCGGCAATACCACAAATTGCAGAGCCCAGAATGAACACCTGCAAATGGCGTGCTGTCACGTCTTTGCCCATCGCTTCGGCCGCAACTTCGTTATCGCGGATCGCGCGCAGCATCCGCCCCCAAGGCGAATTCAGCGCACGCTGCGTAAGCCAGAAAATGATCCCCAGTACGATCGCAAATAGGGCTGCATAGAGCAGCTTTACAAAAATCGTCGAACCTTCGACAGGGTCAAAGCCCATCGAGGCCGCACGTTCGACAAAGGCGGCAGAGTTCTGAAGATCAAGCTCGTAGGGAACAGGGCGCGGCACACCGACCACGTTCTTCACACCGCGTGTCAGCCAGTCTTCGTTTTTCATGACAGCGATGATGATCTCGGCAATGCCAAGCGTCGCAATCGCGAGGTAATCCGATCGCAGGCCTAGCGCCGCTTTGCCGATCAGCCATGCAGCACCTGCGGCAAACAATCCACCCACGGGCCATGCGATCAGCATGATCCACCCGTTGTCACGGTAAGTGTCCGCTGTGCCCGGGTTCAACCCGCCCAAATAGCCGGTTGCCGCCGGGTTCACGTCTTCGATCAAACCGACAGAAGGGTCGAGAAAGCCGCGAAATACAAAAAAGCCAAAGATAAGAATTGCCGTTATCGCAAGGCTGCGGTTCCGCCCGGCTGCCATACGTTTGTAGGCAAATACTGCTGCAACAATCGTTCCCGCACCCAGAACCAGCGCCAGAATAACGCCGGGTCCGCCAGCGTTGAACGCACCAGGTGTTGCAGGCATACCGATCAACACAGCAGCGAGGCCACCCAGAGCAACAAAACCCATGACACCGACATTAAACAGTCCGGCAAACCCCCATTGAAGGTTCACACCCAAGGCCATAATCGCCGAGATCAACCCCATGTTCAGGATGAACATTGCGTTGTTCCATCCCTGAAAAAAGCCCGAGATGATGATCAACGTGAACACCAGCGCAAAGAGCAGCAAATTTTTCACAGTATCGGTCATGTTGTGGACTGCCCTTTAAAGAGGCCCGTAGGCTTGAACAAAAGCACGATCAGCAAGATCACAAAGCTTACGGCAAATTTATAATCGGTAGACAAAAGCTGCACGAGGCCCGAAGGCTCAAGGCTTTCCGGCATCAAATACACAAGGATTTTCTTCCATGCGTAGGTGATTGTCACCTCTGAAAAGGCGATCACAAAGCCGCCCGCAATCGCCCCGAGCGGGGAGCCGATGCCACCAACAACTGCCGCCGCAAAGATGGGCAGCAGCAATTGGAAATAGGTGAATGGCTTGAACGACTTGTCCAATCCGTAAAGCGTGCCCGCAATGGTAGCCAGCGCTGCAACGATGATCCATGTCAGCATGACAACCCGCTCGGGGTTGATGCCCGACAGCAGCGCAAGATCCTCGTTATCGGAATAGGCGCGCATGGATTTTCCCGCGCGTGTCTTGTTCAGGAACCAGAACAGCAATGCCACAACTATCACTGCGGTAATGACAGTTATCACCTGTGTTGTCTTGATCGACATACCTTCATCAAGGCCAGTCAACGTCTTGAAATCTCGTGCCGAAATAATGAACCGCGGCCCGTCGGAAAAGCTCTGGTCATCGGGCCCGATGATAAACCGCACAACGCCGTTCATCACAAACATCACACCCATCGAGACGATCACGAGGATCACAGGCTTTGCCTTTTGCACGCGGTAGAACTTATACACCGCGCGGTCGGTGATAAGAACCAGCACGATGCAGCCCAAAATACCAAAGGGCAGGGCCAGCAATGCAGTGGGAAGTGGCCCAAGGCTGATCCCAACCGACTGCATCCACCATGTCACCAGAATGGTCACCATGGTCCCGAACGCCATAGTATCCCCATGTGCAAAGTTCGAGAACCGCAGGATACCGTACACCAGCGTCACCCCGAGCGCACCAATGGCCAACTGGCTGCCATAAGCGATGCCGGGGATCAGGACAAAGTTGCACAGGGCAACAATTGCATTAAGAAAATCCATCAGAGTGTAAGCTCCATATACCTGCTAAAAGGCGCGTTGGCCTCATATGTGCCAAACGCACCGCAA
The DNA here is from genome assembly GCF_947502895.1 of uncultured Sulfitobacter sp. Lineage (GTDB taxonomy): Bacteria > Pseudomonadota > Alphaproteobacteria > Rhodobacterales > Rhodobacteraceae > Sulfitobacter. The sequence goes on along the minus strand of NZ_CANNBM010000004.1, from coordinate 269,738 downwards.
TCGCGAAACCCATGTCGTTCATACAGACGGTGCGCTGCATCCAGACCTGTTCCTGTCTCCAGCCGTAGTACAGGCAAGTTCTGCCGTACTGCTTCCGTCTTGATCTGTTGTAACAGCGCTTCAGCGATGCCGCGGCCGCGCGCATCAGGATCGAAAAATATCGATTTCAGCTCACCATAGTCACCCCGATTGGCCAAGGCGGCACAGCCTAACGTACTCCCACCGTCTTTGGCACTGAAGAAGCTGACATCGGGTTGGCAAAGGCCTTCTATAGAAAGAAAATGATTTGCTTCCGAGGGAAACAGCGTGCGCATCAGATCATGACTGGCTTGCAGCAGAGCACGCGTATCAGGCTGGGTTGGGTCGGCTTTTTTTATTGTCAAAGCTACCATCATCAGCCCCCCAAAAAGCTCTTGCGAACTTCGGGATCAGCCAGCAATTCCTTGCCCGTCCCCGTAAACGCATTCGCGCCCTGCACCAAAACATAGCCTTTGTCCGCAATCTCAAGCGCTTGGCGCGCGTTCTGCTCAACCATCAGGATCGGAATACCCGTCCGCGCCACCTCGATAATCCGGTCAAACAGCTCGTCCATGACAATGGGAGAAACCCCTGCGGTTGGCTCGTCCAGCATCAAAACCTTAGGCTGGGTCATCAGCGCGCGGCCCACCGCCACTTGCTGGCGTTGCCCGCCAGACAGCTCGCCTGCGGCTTGGTTGCGCTTGTCCTTGAGGATTGGAAAAAGATCATAGATTTGCGCAATCGTCTCGCGGTAATCATCACGGCGGATAAACGCACCCATCTCCAGATTTTCCTCAACCGTCATAGAGGTGAAGATATTTGAGGTCTGCGGCACAAATCCCATGCCCTTGCTCACCCGCGCTTGTGGGCTGAGCCCTGTAATATCCTCTCCGTCCAATTTGACCGAGCCTGAGCGCACATCGAGCATTCCGAAGACGGCTTTCATAGCCGTCGATTTACCAGCGCCATTCGGACCGACAATCACAGCGATTTCGCCCTTATCCACAGCAATTGTGCAGTCATGCAAAATATCGGGCCCTTTTCCATAACCGCCCGTCATTGTGTCCCCGATCAGAAACGGTCCTCCAGGCGAAGCATGGCTCTTCCCGCTTGCCTTTGGCATTACCGAACCTTGCCCCTTCGGATTTCCAACCGACAAATCCTTGTTCCCGCGGTCGCTATATCCGTCGCTCATCGCAGCGCTCCCGTATGCAAAAGGTCTTCTTTATTTTTCCTATAAACTCTGGGGTTTGGGGCAAAGCCCCAAGACAGCTGCCCCGAGCAGAACCGTGTGCATTCATGCTGCGACATCACGCCCCCACCTGCTCTTTGTTTTTGAGACCCGTGCCTAGGTAGGCCTCGATGACCTGCTCGTTCGCTTTGATCTCGGGCAGGGTGCCGGTGGCCAGCACGCGGCCTTCGGCCATGCAGATTACCGGATCACACAAGCGGCCGATAAAATCCATATCATGCTCAATGACGACAAAGGTATAGCCGCGCTCTTTGTTCAAGCGCAGGATCGCATCGCCGATCGTGTTGAGCAGCGTCCGGTTTACGCCAGCACCGACTTCGTCGAGAAATACGATTTTGGCATCCACCATCATGGTGCGGCCCAGCTCCAGCAGCTTTTTCTGCCCGCCAGAAATCTGTCCAGCCTTTTGGTCCGCCAGGTGTTCGACGGTGAGAAATTCCAGCACTTCGTCCGCTTTCGCGCGCAGGGCGCGCTCCTCGTCGGCGATGCGTTTGCGGCCAAACCATGTGTTCCACAATGTCTCGCCCGACTGACCACCGGGAACCATCATCAGGTTCTCTCGGCAGGACATGGAATGAAACTCATGGGCGATCTGGAAGGTGCGCAACAAACCCTTATGGAACAGCGTGTGGGGCGGTAATCCTGTGATATCTTCGCCTGCCATGGTGACAGTGCCGGAAGTGGGCTGAAGAACGCCCGCGATCACATTGAAAAGTGTCGTTTTTCCGGCGCCGTTCGGCCCGATCAATCCGGTGATAGAGCCTTCTTCGATAGTCAGGCTCGCACCATCTACGGCATGAAATCCGCCGAAATGTTTGTGCAAATCGTCTACGACGATCATATGTTTTATCCCCGTCCTATGGCCCATGTTGATAAGCATGTCGTTGCATGCAGGCCTGTCCCTTGTGAAAACAGCCCGAGGTATCCCTCGGGCTGTTCCATACTGTAACCCCTTGCGGGGGCAGTCTTATTTAAAGCCGACTGTTTCGTTTTTGCCGTCTTTTACTTCGATCATGCGGTAGGAACCGGCGGATTCGCCAGGCCCGATCAGCTCAACAGCCGATGCGCCGACATAGTCGATGTCAGTCCCTGCTTTGATCAGCTCAAGCGCCTTTGCAAGTTCACCTGGGAAGATTTGCTCGCCCGGTGCGTTTGACACATGCAAGATGTGGTCTTTGTATACCGCTGGGTCGGTGGACCCTGCTGCTTGCATTGCCAACAACAGCAGTGCTGCCGCGTCATAGCTTTCAGGTGTGTAAGGTGATGCACCCAAGAAGCCGGCCTCTTCTGCCATTTTCTCGAATGTCTCGATGCCTGTACCCTGCGAGCCGGCAATCTGGCCGTAAGAGCCGTTGAGGTCCGGACCGATGTTTGCAGGCAGTGCTTCGCCGATCATGCCGCCGGGCAGACCAAACTGCTCCCAAGCGCCAGCATCCAGTGCTGCTTTGATAATGCCAGCACCACCTTGGTCGAGGTAGCCTGCAACAACAAGTATATCACCACCAGCAGATGCAAGTGCGCCTACTTCAGCCGAGTAGTCGGCTTTGCCGTCTTCGTGCGCTGCAACGATAGTGACTTCGCCGCCGATTGCTTTGAACGAAGATTCAATCGCGTCTGCAAGACCCTTACCATAGTCATTGTTGGTATAGGTCAGGGCGATGGATTTCACGCCACGCTCTTGCAGGATTTCTGCCATGACCTGACCTTCACGTGCATCCGATGGGGATGTGCGGAAAAACAGACCGTTGTCTTCCATCGTTGTCAGACCGGGCGATGTAGCGGAGGGCGAAATCATGACCATACCGTTGGGAATGGCGACGTTCTGCAAAACAGCACCTGTCACACCCGAGCAGTCGGAGCCTACGATGCCCGCAACGCCATCAGCGATCAGACGCTCGGCGTTGGACACAGCCAGACCGTTGTCGATGCAGCCTGAGTCAACGCGCATTGCTGTGGCTTTCATGCCGTCCAGCAACATGCCGCTTTCGGATACTTCGTTGATTGCCAGTTCGGCACCATCGGCCATGTGGCCTGTCAGCGATTCAATCGGGCCGGTAAAGCCGAAGTGAATACCGATTTTAACTTCTTTTGCGTGTCCGTCGGCGAAAGCGCCGGTCGCGACAAGTGCTGCAGCCGTTGTGGCCATAAGCATCTTTTTCATGTGTCTCTCCCATGTTGGAACGTAATGTTCGCCGCACAGACTAAGCGGCGGTTGAAGAAAAGAGAAGCGGATTTTTTCAGTCAATCGCCCCTATTTGACGTTGTTCTAAAGGCCGATAGTCTGAATCAGAGAGGTTTCACATCCCGACTGTCCTGCGATGCACTATTGTGGATCGCTGGCGGTGTACCACGTCACAGAAAACTGCCGCTCACTTGCCGTTGGGGCAGTTATAGTGCTGCGCGCGAACGCCGCGTGGCGCAGAATGTCACGGCCCCAAATCAGATCATTGGGCATAGGCTGTTGTGTGGCCAGCGCGCGTGCAAGAACCGCAGGGTCGCGCAAGGCGGCAACGTCCGTCAAAAGCGGTGCAGGATCAATTGCATCGCATGCTTCACGGTGAAGTGGCGCGCAAAGAACGACAAAGGCGATGCGCCGCACTTTTATCCCGCTGATCAGCAGTGTTTCCTGGTCCATGCGGATCGCCATTTGATCTGTCTCGAAGTTCTCCAGGGTCCGCGGGCGCCATTCCTCGCTGCGCACCTGAATTCCGACAACCCCTTCGCTATGCAGGTTCCTCGCCCATTCCTGCGCGGCTTGGGTGAGTGCGTAAAGCTTGTCAGCTTCGTCGTTCGGATAGGTTTGCCAGACCAAGGGCAATGCCAGCGTGCGGTGGTAGGCATAGGGCGTAGGCCAATAGCGAACGTCGTCGCGCAAACGCAGTGGATCGGATGCGGTGTCAAAAGCCAGCAACTCTGCGTGGGTCATCGTCTCTTTTTGGCGCAGGGCGGGGCGGCTTGCAGCAATTACATCAGCTAGGTCCATATCTGCGCGCTTGCAGGTCGAACGGCCCAGAAACCCAGACCTGTCGCGCTCGGGTTCTATCACGCGGATCATTTTGATCGGGAACGGCGTGCCTGCGCAACGGCGCGGATTGCTTCCAAAGATTTTGGCAATCGACGGGTCCAGCACGCCACGGACTGCAAACTCAGGAGAAAGACCAGCACCGCGCGCCAGCAAAAACCACCCCGTCTTGCCGTCACGACCCTCGTACCAGCTGTCATAGGTCAGAACACCCGTGCTCGGGCCGTTCTCGGCCAGGGCCAAAAGCGCGTCAGTGTCATAGACATCAAGGCCATCGCGCACCGCATGGGGGCGCAAGCCGTAGAGGGTTGGTCCCGAAAAAAGTACAATCGCAGCCAGAGCAAGCCCTGCACAGGCAGCAATAGTCAGCAGCAGAATGCGTGCGGCTGCCCTCAAATGGACAAGCGCGCGGCGTGGCTGCCCCGTTCGCGGTAGGGTGTTGTGTCATAGTGTGCGCGGTAGCATTTCGAGAAATGCGAAGGCGAGGCAAAGCCACAGGCCAGCGCCACGTTAATTACGCTCATATCCGTCTGCATCAACAGATTGCGCGCTTTTTGCAGGCGTAACTCCATGTAGTAACGCTTTGGGCTGCGGTTGAGATAGCGGCGGAACAACCGTTCAAGCTGGCGGGTTGACATGCCGACGTCGCTGGCAAGGATCGACGGGCTGATCGGCTCTTCTATGTTGATTTCCATAATCTGGATCACCTGACTCAGTTTGGGGTGACGGACCCCAATGCGCGTTGGCACAGACAAGCGTTGCGTGTCCTGATCGGTACGGATCGAGCTATAGATCAATTGGTCGGCTACCGCATTTGCCAGATTTTCGTCTTGATCATCTGCGATAATCTTGAGCATCAGATCAATGGAGGACGTGCCACCGGCCGTTGTCATACGGTTGTTGTCCACGACAAATACAGATTTTGTTAAAGTAACCTCTTCGAATTCCTCGCCAAAGCTGTCTTGATTTTCCCAGTGGATAGTCGCGCGCTTGCCATCGAGCAGTCCCGCTTTGGCAAGGCAATAAGCCCCCGTGCACAAACCACCGATTATCAGCCCCTTGCGGGCTTCGCGGCGTAGCCATGCCAGCACCTTTTTGGTGGTAGCAGATTGTACATCAATGCCTGAACACACCATGATTGTATCGTCGCGATTCATTTCAACCAGATCGTTGTCCAGCTGAAAAACAGTGCCCGCCGAACACTCCGCTTGTTGCCCACCCTCACCAATAATTGTCCATGTATAGATAGTCCGGCCCGCCATTCGGTTGGCGATGCGCAGACTTTCCAGCGCCGTGGAAAAGCACAGCAGACTAAAGTTGTCCAACAACACAAAAACAAAATGGCGTGGTTTGTCAGGGTTTTGCGGAATGCGTTGGGCATGAGGTGTTTGGGCCATCGGGCGAATCCACGGGTAAACAGGTGAACAAAACTATAGGTGCAAGACTAGGACATTAGGATAAATGCAAGGTCAAGCGTTCAAATGGGTTATGGCCTTGCTCCTTTGGGTTTTGTATAGGGTTTATCTGACCCTGCGTTTGCGCCAACAGAACCCGCGCATTCGCCATAGACCGGAGCGATGACATGACGAACTGGAGCAAATCAAGCTGGCGCACAAAGCCGCGGATTCAGATGCCTGATTACCCTGACCAAGCGGCGCTGAACGCGGTCGAAGAACAGTTGTCGCGCTATCCACTTTTGGTCTTTGCTGGCGAGGCGCGGCGCTTGCGCAAGCATCTTGCTGCCGCTGGCCGTGGCGAAGCGTTTTTGTTGCAAGGCGGCGATTGCGCAGAAAGCTTTGAGCAGTTCAGCAGCGACATGATCCGTGACACCTTCAAGGTCATGCTGCAGATGGCGGTTGTGCTTACATATGGTGCCAAAGTGCCGGTGATCAAAGTCGGCCGTATGGCGGGACAATTCGCCAAACCGCGATCAGCCAACACCGAGACAATCGACGGGATCGAGCTGCCCAGCTACCGCGGTGACATCATTAACGATCTGGCCTTTACGCCCGATGCGCGGATACCCAACCCCGAAAACATGATGCGCGCCTATACGCAGTCAGCCGCGACGCTAAACCTGCTGCGGGCGTTTTCAACGGGCGGGTATGCGGATGTGCAGAAAGTACACGGCTGGACCCTTGGCTTTACCGATACAGAAAAGGCTGCGAAGTACCGCGACTTGGCTGCGCGCATTTCCGATACGCTGGATTTCATGACCGCCGCCGGTGTGTCGCCCGAAAACGCGCATACGCTGCAATCAGTTGAATTTTATACCAGCCACGAATCCCTGTTGCTCGAATACGAAGAGGCGCTGTGCCGCCAAGAGGCCGAAACAGGAAAGTGGCTGGCAGGTTCGGGCCATATGATCTGGATCGGTGACCGTACGCGCCAGCCTGACGGCGCGCATGTGGAGTTCGCCTCGGGCGTGCAAAACCCGATCGGGTTGAAATGCGGCCCCAGCATGGAAGTGGATGATCTCAAAAAGCTGATGGTCAAACTCAACCCCGACAATGAGGAGGGGCGTCTGACCCTGATCGCGCGCTTTGGTGCAGGGTCTGTCGGCGATCATCTGCCGCGTTTGGTCAAAGCAGTGCGAGAAGAAGGCGCGAATGTCGTTTGGACCTGCGATGCGATGCACGGCAACACCATTAAATCGGCGTCGGGGTACAAAACCCGCCCCTTTGAAAGTGTCCTGCGCGAAGTGCGTGAATTCTTCGGGGTTCATGCCGCCGAAGGTACCGTGCCGGGTGGCGTGCATTTCGAGATGACAGGACAGGATGTGACCGAATGTACAGGCGGCGTGCGTGCTGTATCTGACGAAGATCTCTCAGACCGCTACCACACTGCCTGTGATCCGCGCCTGAACGCCAGCCAGTCGCTTGAGCTTGCATTCCTCGTTGCAGAAGAGCTGTCGGCGCGACGCACAAAATCCGAAGCGCAAGCAGCAGGCTAAACACAATCAGTCAGACGGGGCATACCTGTCTGACTGGCAGTTTCACCGTTCTTCGTCTGTTTTGACCAACCGAAGGTAAGGCGGGCGTTTTTTAGCGTCCGGCTTGGTTGTATCTTGTACCGCTGGCATCGGGGGTGTGGGGGCAGGCGTGAAGGGCGTCTTTGGTTCTTCGAATACTTGGGCCGCTTTAGGCGCAGGTGGCGCGACACTAGGCTCGGGTGCCGAGCCGAGGCGGCGCAACTGTGTGTCGCGAATATCAAAGCGACGCGGTGCTGCGCCCAATTCGCCGACGCTTACCAGACAGCCCAATATGCGGCTTACGTCACCTAGATCGCTTTTCAATGGCAGCAGGATCATGCGCGCGTCCAGTGCTGGCTGCCCGAGGCTGCCAGTTGAATGCATCATAATTTCAGCAGTGCCAGGGGTCTGAAACACTTCTTCCAGCAATCCGGCAACGCGGGTGCGCGCATCTTGCTCGAAAAATGCGGTAAGCGGCATTCCACGTGCTTCCATCCCCATGATGTCATGCAAATGACTGCCCGCAATCCGCATACGCGCCACACCGGGCGCGACCCGCTCTAGAATAAAAGCGTATTCTAGCGCGCTCTCGATACCACGCGGATCAATCTCTGCGCGTTTGGGCATTTCGCGACCCGCCCGCAGCGCATCCCAATAGGCCTCTACAAGAGACAGGGGCGCGTATCCGCTATGAGGCTGATAGTCAGACATGGTCACTACATTTTGCTGTGTTTTAATAGAATTGTCCATTGAAGCTCTCGTTAGGAAATCAGGAATGCGGGAAAAGCGGCGAATATTTGCACCGCAGGCTTGGATTCAGGCATTGTTTCGCTTGAATGAGCCGTTCTGGCGTTTTTGGTTGCTTGCCTATCTATACCTATTGCTGCCTCAAGTTGGTCATATTTCAGTCATAAAGGTTAACGCTGCTATTGCGTCTCTATGGTGCATATCGGGTTGGGGGGGCTTGCAGATAAGGGGGAAAAACCCCTATGCCTCCCCGTGACGGAACGCAAAAGGACTGCCCCCATGACCCACTCAATGACAGGTTTTGCCACATTAGCGGGCGCATTGGGGCCACATAGCTGGAGCTGGGAGCTGCGCGCGGTCAATGGAAAAGGTCTGGACCTGCGCGTACGTGTCCCTGACTGGATACCAAGCCTTGAAGTAGAGCTTCGAAAAGCACTGGCCACAGGGATCGCGCGGGGGAACGTGACCCTCGGTCTGCGGGTCATCCGCGAAGAAGCTGGGGGCGGTTTGAGCGTTAACACCGCACAGTTGACTACCGTCCTTGACGCGCTCGGCCAGATCGAAACGGCGGCGATGGATGCAGGTGTGTCGCTCGCGCCGTCTAAGGCGACGGACATCGTAACGATGCGCGGCGTGCTGGAGCAATCGGTGCCAGAGGATGATAATGCAGCACTTGCCGCCGCGCTTGTGACGCAGTTCGACAGTGTATTGCGCGACTTTAACGCGATGCGCGCCGTTGAAGGTGCCGCACTTGTGCGTGTGATGCAAAGCCAGCTCGACGAGATCACTGTTCTGGTGGCCGAAGCGGCCGAACTGGCGCAGGCACGCAGCGCGCAGGCCGCAGAAACGCTCAAACGCAATCTCGCACGGGTAATGGACGGTGTCGACGGGATCGAGCCCGAGCGTATTGCAGCAGAGCTCGCGTTGATCGCCGTTAAATCCGACATTACCGAAGAAATTGATCGTTTGCGTGCGCACGTAGATGCTGCGCGGACCTTATTGGCTGTTGATGGCCCTGTAGGCCGCAAGCTGGACTTTCTGATGCAGGAGTTCAATCGTGAGGCGAACACGCTTTGCGCCAAAGCCCAGAGCAGTGATCTGACACGCGTAGGGCTTGCGCTGAAGGCCGTGATCGATCAATTGCGCGAGCAAGTACAAAATGTGGAGTAAACCATGATGGACCGTCGCGGCCTTTTGATCATTCTGTCCTCGCCGTCCGGAGCGGGAAAGTCCACATTGGCCAAACGGTTGATGCGCTGGGACGAAACGTTGAGCTTTTCGGTCTCGGCCACAACCCGCGCGCCCCGTGAAGGAGAAGTGGACGGCAAAGACTATCTTTTCGTGAGCGAAGAGGATTTTCGCAAGTGGGTATCAGAGGGCGAGATGCTGGAGCATGCCCATGTCTTTGGCAATTTTTACGGCTCTCCCAAAGGTCCGGTCGAGCGGGGGATCAACGCCGGCAATGACGTGCTGTTTGACATCGACTGGCAGGGTGCGCAGCAAATTCGTAACTCTCCTCTTGGTTTGTATACGCTGTCGATCTTTATATTGCCGCCTTCTATTGCTGAATTGCATCGCCGACTGGTCAACCGAGGGCAGGATGATGCGGCTACCATCAGCAAGCGGATGCAGAAAAGCTGGGACGAGATCAGCCACTGGGATGGCTATGACTATGTGATCGTGAACGACGATCTGGACACAACAGAAGACAAACTGAAAACGATCATCGCGGCAGAGCGGCTGAAACGCACGCAACAGCCGCATCTGAGCACCATCGCGCGCCGCCTACAATCTGAATTCGAGGATCTGGAATGACAATTTACGCCCTTGCCGACATTACCCCGCAAATCGATCCGACAGCGTGGGTCGCCCCCGATGCGAATGTCATCGGAAATGTGACGCTTGCCCAGAATTCCTCGGTTTGGTTCGGGTGCACTCTGCGCGGCGACAACGAGCTTATATCGGTTGGTGCAGGATCGAATGTGCAGGAAAACAGCGTATTTCACACTGATCCGGGCTGTCCGCTCACCATCGGTGAGAATTGCACCATCGGCCACAAAGTGATGTTGCATGGCTGCACGATTGGTGACAATTCCCTTATTGGCATGGGGGCGACGGTTCTGAACGGTGCCAAGATCGGCAAGAACTGTTTGATCGGGGCAGGGGCGTTGATAACGGAAAACAAGGTCATTCCCGACGGCAGCCTTGTGATGGGCGCACCAGGGAAAGTGGTGCGTACTCTGGATGACAAAGCGATAGAGGGGCTGAGAATGAGTGCTATGCATTACCAGCAAAACGCCGCCCGCTTTGCTGCTGACCTCAAACCTGTGTAATGCGATGGACAGGCCACTGCCCGTTGGACAGCTGATTGCAGCGCTTTCTATGCCAGCACTTGCGATTGCGCCTAACGAGCAGATTATCGGGTTGAATACCGCAGCCCAAAAGCTGTTGGGGATGCCTGCCGAAGGAAGACATTTCGTGACCGTCCTGCGGCAGCCGTCGGTGGTTGAAGCTGTCGAGAAGTGTCGTGCATCCGGTGGGCAAACCAGCGCGGAGTATCTTGGTCGCGAGAACGGCAATGATACCACATACGCCGTCACGGTACGTCTGGTGGGCGAGACCGGGATCGCCATGTTGACCTTTCAGGACATCACATTTGTAACGGCCGCGGGGCAGATGCGCCGCGATTTTGTGGCCAATGTCAGCCATGAATTGCGCACCCCCCTAACGGCGCTTATGGGCTTTATCGAAACTCTGCGTGGCCCTGCCAAAGACGATGCGAAAGCGCGGTCACGGTTTTTGGCCATCATGCAAAACGAGACAGAGCGGATGAACCGCTTGGTTGGTGATCTGCTATCGCTAAGCCGTGTCGAGGCAGACCAACGCGTGCGCCCGACAGACCAAGTTGATGTGCGGGCGGTTCTGGAAAGTACATTGCGCAATCTAGCCAGTCTTGCACGTGAGGCGGATGTGACGTTTGTACCTGATTTGCCGCAAGAGCCTGTGACCGCTAATGCGGATGCGGACCAACTTCAGCAGGTTTTTACCAACCTCATCGAAAATGCGATAAAATACGGGGGCGGGGGCAAACGCGTGTTTGTCACGCTGGCGGTGCATGACACTGTCGCGGTTCTGCGCGGTGCGGGCATTGTAATTGCTGTGCGCGACGAAGGGCCAGGCATCGAAGCACGACACCTCCCGCGCCTTACCGAGCGATTCTACCGTGCTGACGATCATCGCAGCCGTGAAATGGGCGGGACCGGTTTGGGCCTCGCGATTGTTAAACACATCCTGAACCGTCATCGCGGTCGGCTTAAAGTAGCTTCGATTGTGGGGCAGGGCGCTGAATTTAAGGTATTTTTACCGCTGCGGTGATCTGTGTTATCCAACACGTCACGCGCCTCCATTCGAGCGATTGTCATAAAACTGTAACGCTACTGTCGCAAAAGCACAGCACGCAGGCCCTAGGCGTTGCCCTAGTCACCACTGGGGGTGGCTGAAAATTCTATGACAGGAGACTTCCATGTCTTTCGTAAAGCTCACTACTTCCGCTCTGGCCATTGCGGGCCTTTCTGCCACTGCTGCTGCTGCGCGCGATCAGGTACAGATCGCAGGGTCCTCTACAGTGCTGCCCTATGCTTCCATCGTTGCCGAAGCCTTCGGCGAGAATTTTGACTATCCTACGCCAGTTGTTGAATCAGGCGGCTCCTCCGCAGGTCTCAAGCGGTTTTGTGAGGGTGTCGGCGAAAATACGATCGATATCGCCAATGCCTCCCGCCAGATCCGCGAGAACGAGATTGCGGTGTGTGTGGCCAATGGGGTGAGCGAGCTGATCGAGGTGCGTGTAGGCTATGACGGGATTGTTTTTGCCTCGGACATCAATGGCAACAGCTTCGCATTCACTGCCGAAGACTGGTACAAGGCATTGGCCGCCGAGCATTTCGTTGATGGCGCGTTGACCCCCAATACGCTGACCTCTTGGGATCAGGTCAATCCGGATTTCCCCGCCCAGCCCATCATGGCCTTCATCCCTGGCACCAAGCATGGCACCCGTGAAGTATTCGAGGAAAAAGTGCTGCTTGCAGGGTGTGAAGATGGTGGATTTTTGCAGGCGATGCTCGACGCCGGCGTCGATGAAGACACTGCCGAGGGTAAGTGCATGGCGGTCCGCACAGATGGTAAATCCGTAGACATTGACGGTGACTACACCGAAACGCTGGCCCGTATCGACAGTAACAAAGATGGCATCGGCGTTTTTGGACTGGCCTTTTACGAGAACAACACAGACCGGTTGCAAGTCGCGACAATGGCGGATGTGGTACCGAGCATCGAGAGCATTTCAACAGGCGAATATCCCGTCTCCCGCCCCTTGTTTTTCTACATCAAAAAAGCGCATATCGGCGTGATCCCGGGCCTTAAGGAATTCGCCGAGTTCTTTGTAGCAGACGAGATCGCAGGGCCGGACGGACCACTGGCGGAATACGGCTTGGTCTCTGATCCCGAGCTTGCCGCGACCCAAGAGATCATCGCAAACGAACAAGCGATGGATAACGGCTCCTGAAACAGGCGCTGATGGATTAATAAAAGAGAGGCCGCCAGACCTGCGGCCTCTTGTCTTTAACGCCACTTGGCGGAGTATTTATGCCACTTTCTTTTCTCGGCAATCCCCTGACGCTACTGGTGATCGTGCTGGTAATCGCAGTGATCGGCTATGTCGCAGCGCGCAACCGTGCAATGGCGCGTGCAGGCGGTGATGCGCGACGTCTGCATTCGCTGCCAAACTATTACGGTATGACGGCAGCAATGTTTGCTGCGGTACCGGCGTTGGGCGTTTTGGTAATCTGGCTGCTGGCGCAACCGATGATGATCCAGAATTCCATCCTGCCCATGTTGCCCGATGCCGCAACCCAGACAGCTGGCGAGCTATCGTTGGTGCTTAGCGATGTGAACCGCGTGGCCGAAGGGCTGGAAGTCGCTCAGGCGCAAGGCGTGCTGAGCAATGCGGCCATTACTGCGCTACGCGATGATCCGTCTACCTTGCGTGCCACACTTGCCGGAGTGGGTGTTGCCCTTGGCTCGGAGGTGCAACCTTTTGTGCTGGCCGCAGCACAGAGCGCACGCGCGCTGGATGCTCGGTGGGACAGTGTTCGCGCGATCGTTGTGATTGTCCTAGCTCTCGCCGGGTTGGGTATAGCAGTGCGCGCAGCCAATCCTGCGTTTCGCGCCCGAAATGTGGTCGAACGTGGTGTGCTGGGGTTGCTGATTGTTGCCGCGTCTCTCGCGATCCTCACAACTGTTGGCATAGTCTTGTCGATGGTTTTCGAGACGGTGAATTTCTTCTCGCTCCATCCTTGGCAGGATTTTTTCCTTGGCGGATCATGGGCTCCCAACTTTCGCGGCAACAGCGAGCTTTCGATCCTGCCGCTCCTCTGGGGAACGCTGTATATCTCGGTGATTGCTCTGTTTGTGGCCGTTCCAATCGGCTTGTTTGCCGCGATTTACCTTAGCGAATATGCGGGGCCGAAACTGCGCGCGATTGCAAAGCCTTTGCTGGAAATCCTCGCTGGTATTCCTACCATCGTCTACGGGCTGTTTGCGCTGCTGACGGTTGGGCCGTTTCTGGTGGATGTCTTTGGCGCGAATGGTGTGCTTAGCGCAGAAGGGCTGCGGGATGGCGATCCGCTGATGTCCGGCGCTACGGCGGTCATAACGGCGGGTCTGGTCATGGGCATCATGCTGATCCCGTTCGTTTCCTCGCTGAGTGACGATATCATTAACGCCGTCCCACAATCGCTGCGCGACGGATCATACGGGCTGGGCGCGACCCCGTCCGAGACGATCCGCCAAGTGGTTCTGCCTGCGGCCCTGCCAGGGATTGTAGGGGCGATCCTGCTGGCGGCCTCCCGTGCGATTGGTGAAACGATGATCGTGGTTCTTGGGGCAGGGGCCATCGCCCGCATCTCCGGTAATCCTTTCGAGGCTATGACCACCATCACAACCCGCATCGTTAGCCAACTGACGGGTGATACAGACTTCGCCAGCCCTGAAACACTGGTCGCCTTTGCATTGGGTCTGACCCTGTTTGTGCTGACCCTTGGCCTGAATGTGGTAGCCCTGTTCATTGTCCGCAGATATCGGGAGCAATACGAATGACCGATGCAACACACAAATCCTTGCTGGTGCAAGATGCCCGTACCGCGCGACGCAACCGTGCCGAGCGGCGGTTCAAATCCTATGGTCTGATCGCCATTGGCATCGGGGTGTTGATGTTGATGATCTTGCTCACCACGATTATCGGGCGGGGGACGGGCGCATTTCAACAGACCTACCTCAGCCTTGAGGTAACTCTCGATGCGGCCAAGCTGGACAAGAAGGGCAACCGCGATATTGCCGATGTGAAAAAGGTCTCGACCTTTGGGTACAAGCCGCTTCTGTCGGACGCGTTCGGGCAGCTTATCGCCAGCGGTGTGGTCCGCTCGGATCTGAAGCCGAAAGAAATGGCAGGGCTTTTGTCGAAAGGAGCCGAGGCACAGATGCGCGATGCCGTACTGAATGATCTTGATCTGATCGGCCAGACGGTGCGCTTTGATTTTCTGGCTTCCGGTCGTGTGGACGGATACCTAAAAGACCGTGTAACGCGCGATAGCATCGCAAACGACAAACGGATCAGTCCCGAACAGTTGGATCTGGTGGACCAAATGCGCGATGCAGGATTGCTGGAAAAGAAATTCAATCTGGCGTTCATCACCGGTGCCGACAGCTCGGATGCGCGGCCAGAGGCGGCGGGATTTGGCGTGTCGATGGTCGGCTCTTTGACAATGATGTTGGTGGTTCTGGCCTTGGCCCTGCCGATAGGTGTCGCAGCCAGCATCTATCTGGAAGAGTTCGCACCTAAAAACTGGATCACGGATGTGATCGAGGTGAATATATCCAACCTTGCGGCGGTGCCGTCGATTGTCTTTGGTATTCTGGGTCTGGCGGTGTTCATCAACTATATGCACTTGCCCAATTCTGCCCCTCTGGTGGGGGGGCTTGTGCTAACGCTGATGACACTACCGACGATCATTATTTCGACCCGTGCCTCGCTTAAATCAGTGCCGCCCAGCATCCGCGACGCGGCGCTGGGGGTGGGGGCGTCCAAGATGCAATCGGTGTTCCATCATGTTTTGCCGTTGGCCGCACCGGGTATTCTTACGGGCACAATCATCGGTTTGGCACAGGCCTTGGGTGAAACGGCGCCGCTGCTGCTGATCGGCATGGTTGGCTTCATCGCTTCCAACGGGCCCGAGAACATTAACGAGGCATTGCTGAACCCCAACTCTGCCATGCCTGCGCAGATTTATGAGTGGGCCAAACGGGCCGACCCCGCATTCTATGAACGTGCATGGGGAGGCATCATCATTCTGCTGGTGTTCCTTATCACTATGAACGCCGTTGCCGTGATACTGCGCCGCCGGTTCGAGCGGCGCTGGTAGGGCGGCAGACAACATGCGAGACAATACTCAAACACCGGAGGCTCATGTGGCCAATACATCCAAAATTTCCGCCAAGGGCGTTCAGGTCTATTACGCGGACAATCACGCCATCAAGGACGTGAACGTCGAGATCGAAGACAAGACTGTCACTGCATTTATCGGGCCCTCTGGCTGTGGCAAATCCACTTTTCTGCGTTGCATTAACCGGATGAATGATACGATTGATATCTGCCGTGTTGAAGGGAATATCCTGATCGACGGAGAAGACATCTATGACCCCGCTGTCGATCCTGTTCAGCTGCGTGCCAAAGTGGGCATGGTGTTTCAAAAGCCAAATCCGTTTCCGAAATCCATCTATGACAACGTGGCTTACGGCCCGCGCATCCATGGTCTGGCGCGCAACAAAGCCGAACTGGACGAGATCGTTGAGCGTGCCTTGCGCCGTGGTGCCATCTGGGACGAGGTGAAGGACCGGCTGCAAGCGCCCGGTACGGGACTGTCGGGCGGCCAGCAACAACGGCTGTGCATTGCACGTGCCGTCGCAACAGAGCCAGAGGTTTTGCTGATGGACGAGCCTTGTAGCGCGCTGGACCCTATCGCGACGGCACAGGTTGAAGAATTGATCGACGAGCTGCGGCAAAACTATTCTGTGGTGATTGTCACCCACTCCATGCAGCAGGCCGCACGGGTCAGCCAGCGCACCGCGTTTTTCCACCTCGGAAATCTGGTGGAGTTCGGTGATACGGACAAGATATTCACTACTCCTGAAGATCCCCGCACTGAGAGCTATATTACCGGAAGGATCGGTTAAGATCATGGAAGAACAAAACCACATCGCCTCTGCCTTTGACCGTGATCTGGAAGCGGTACAGGCGCAGATCATGAAAATGGGTGGGCTGGTTGAAGACGCCATTCGCCTTGCCGCCAAAAGCCTCGAGACACGCGACGAGCCGCTGGCCGAACAGGTACGCGCTGCTGACACTGCAATTGATGTGCTGGAGGCAGAGATCAACGAGAAAGCTGCGCGGATCATCGCGTTACGTGCGCCTACAGCAGTTGATCTGCGCATGATCCTGAGCGTGATGAAAATCTCGGGAAATCTTGAGCGGATTGGCGACTATGCCAAGAACATGGCCAAGCGCACCAGCGTTCTGTCGCAAATGCCACCCGTAAATGACAGCACGGGTGCGATACGACGCATGGCCCGTCTGGCGGAAGAAATGCTCAAAGATGCGCTGGATGCGTATATTCGCCGCGATGCTGATCTGGCAGCTGATGTTATTGCGCGCGATGAAGAACTGGACCAGATGTACAATGCACTGTTCCGCGAATTCCTGACCTTTATGATGGAAGACCCGCGCAACATCACTGCTTGTATGCACCTGCATTTCATCGCCAAAAACGTCGAACGGATGGGTGATCATTGCACTTCTATGGCCGAGCAGGTGACATACCTCGTGACTGGCGCGCACCCTGACGAGGCGCGACCCAAAGCTGACCAGACATCTCTCAACCCGCGAGGATAGCGGATGCCCATGGATCAAATACAGATCCTTCTGGTCGAGGACGAACCCGCACAGCGCGAAGTCTTGGCCTATAATCTGGAGGCGGAGGGTTTCACAGTGCGCCGCGCCGAGAACGGCGAAGAGGCGATGCTCTTGATTGATGAGATTGCCCCTGACCTGATCATACTCGACTGGATGATGCCGCTGCTTTCTGGAATAGAGGTGTGTCGCCGTGTGAAAACCCGTCCAGAAACCCGTGCCATCCCTGTTATCATGCTAAGCGCGCGTTCTGAGGAAGTGGACACCGTGCGCGGTCTTGATACAGGGGCGGATGACTATGTCGTGAAACCCTATAACCTGCGCGAGTTGATGGCCCGTGTGCGCACCCAGTTGCGCCGTGTACGGCCTGCGGTTTCGGGTGATACGCTGCGTTTTGAGGATATCACCCTTAATGCGGAGACGCACCGCGTAATGCGTGGTGATGCAGAGATCAAACTGGGGCCTACCGAATACAGGCTTTTGGTTACACTCATGGAAAAGCCCGGACGGGTGCTGAGCCGCGATCAGCTGCTGGACATGGTTTGGGGGCGCGATATCTTTGTCGACACGCGCACAGTCGATGTCCATGTCGCGCGTCTGCGAAAGGCACTGAAGGGTCAGGGATTGAGTGATCCGATCCGAACAGTGCGTGGCACCGGATATTCGCTGGGTTAACTGTTTGCGTGGGTTGAAGGTGCGGGATTGAGTTTAAGGGAAAAATAAAGAAGCCATTTGGCCTGTGTTCAGAGCGCCAGCGCCCGCTGATCCTCGCGGCCCATGCTGATCAGGATTGGATCGGATGTCTGACGCGCAAGAAATGCTTCTTTGCTGTCGATACCTTGCCATTTGATCGCGATGAGGGCTTGTGCCACTGCGCCGCCGAGGGTCGCACCGGGGCCTGTGATGACAAAACGGTCGGGCGCAAAGTTGCGTGCGGCTGATTGGATCGCTTTGGTGAAATCGTAGGTTCGGGTAATCTGATGGTCAAAGGTATAGTCGTAAAGAGCGACGGTATCGCTGGCATGGGGATGCCATACTGTGCCGCGACCATCGATCAATGCAATTTTTGGCGTGTTGAGAAGCGCATTTGGCAAGCTGTCACGGCCTATGGCCGCGACTTGCTGCATCATCTCAGTATGGAAGGCCGCATGGTTTGGAAGGCGCAATGGCTTGCGGCTCGAACGATCTGACACGGTCGTTTCAAAGGTGTTCAATCCGGCATCGTTACCTGCAACGACCAACATCCCCCCCAAATGGATGGACAGGGAAAGCGTGTGATTTGGTTTGCTGTTAATCTGTGCAATCAGGCCTAACAGGTGCTGCTCTTCTCCCGGTATCGGTTGCCAGTTATCATCCACGAATGGCAGCAGGATTTGGCCGCCGGGGCCGTGCTGGTGCATCAAGGTTCCCATTGTGTTGACAATGTGCATCCCTGCGCGCGCATCCGCAGCACCGCCTACAGCAAGCGCGATGTACCAACCCAGCGAATTGCCGGTCACGGCGACAATGTCATGACTACTAATAGCAAGCTGTGCGTCAAGAAGGCTGCACGCATATATCAAGGCGGAGGCGTTGTCTCCGGTGGTGTGCTGCGCGGCACTGAACCGCGCGGCGCCGTCCAGTGAGGTCAGCGTTTCCTGACCCATTTCGCGACGCATTTCATCCCATTCAGCAATGCTTGGGTGATCTGCATGGGTGCGCGCCAAGGTGCCCAGCTCTGATTTATTGTAGGTGCCGCGTCCGGGACAAATGAGGACGGCTGTTTTACGGGTCATGATGCCACCAGTGCTTTTGCCGCGCTCGTAATCTCAGCGGTTGAGGGCAGGGTGACTGCATAGGCGGGTCCTGTCGCGATAAAACTGTCTTGGGCAGTTACCCTGTACAGCCGCGTTCTGCCTGCCTCTGCAAATAGCGCCATCAATCCCTCGGACTGGCTTCCTGTCCGGCGGCATTCATCGACGATCAGGATATTTTTACAAGCTTTCGTTGCCTCCAACAGCGCGTCTTGAGGAAGGGGAGCAAGCCAGCGCATATCAATCACCCGACAAGCAATACCGTCTTTTTCCAATGCCTTGGCAGCCTGTGTTGAGAGGTAGTGGCCGTTTGCATAACTAACAATAGCCAGTGTTTCGCCGTCTCCCTGCACACCGATTTCACCAATACCAATCTTCTGGTCTGGCGCAGGATAGGTGGTAAGCCATCCGTTATCACCTGAATCATGCAGATCACGCATGGGATAGAGTGCGATGGGTTCGACAAAAACCACAACTCGCTGCTCTTCACGTGCCAAGCGAACTGCCTCGCGCAGCATCATCGCTGCATCCGCACCGTTCGAAGGGCAGGCGATAATCAGGCCCGGAATGTCACGCAGCACAGCGAGTGAATTGTCGTTGTGAAAATGCCCTCCAAAACCCTTTTGATACCCAAGCCCTGCAATCCTGAGCACCATGGGATTGGTGTATTGGCCGTCCGAGAAAAAACTCAGCGTAGCCGCTTCGCCCCGCAACTGATCCTCGGCGTTATGCAGGTAGGCCAAAAACTGGATTTCGGGGATGGGTACAAACCCGTTTTGCGCCATGCCGATGGCAAGACCAAGAATGGATTGCTCGTCCAGCAGTGTGTCAATCACGCGGTCTGGGCCAAACCGGTTTTGGAGTTTTTGCGTGACGCCATAGACACCGCCTTTGCGGCCAACATCCTCGCCAGCAAGAACAATTTCGCCATGCTGGAGCATAAGATCGGCCAACGCCCAACTTATCAGACGGCTCATCGGTTGTGGCTCTGCCATGAGTTTCAGATCATTGCCGAAAACAGCGGAACGTGCTTGGGGCGATGGGCCATTTGTTGGGCTGCACTTGCGGGGCGGGGGAATGATGCTCTGCATAACCTGTGGCGCGGTGGTGAGGGTTTCTTGTTGCATCACCTCATCTGACACACGTATACAGGTTCTGTCTATTTCATTATATATATCAATTGATTGTTGAGGTGTCCTAATGTCAAGATCCCGCAAGATCCGCACAGAATGGAGCAGTGGATCATTCGCCTCAGACGCCTCGATATCTGCCTTGTCGCGGTACGTCATTTCGACATCGGATCCTGCATGGCCATAAAGACGGACCGTTGTGATGTGCAAAAACGCGGGTTTCCGTGTTTGGCGTACATAGGCGGCAGCTGCTTGGGACACACGCAGAGTTTGCGCCATATCCAGCCCGTTGCACGTGAAATACCGCAGCCCGGGACGGTTTGCAAAATTCGCCGCAATCCAGCCGCGTGGCGTGGGAACAGAGATGCCTATGCCGTTGTCTTCGCACACAAATAGAAGAGGTAGAGGGACAGATTGATAGCTGGTCCAGCAAGCAGTGTTGATAGCACCTTGGGCCGTGGAATGGTTGGATGACGCATCCCCAAAACTACACATAACAATGCTGTCATCGGGCAGCTGGCAGTGTTCAGGTGCTGTGCGGCGTGAGAGGCCGATAGAATATGCAGCACCAACAGCTTTGGGCAAATGGCTGGCGATGGTAGACGTTTGCGGTGGAATATTCAGTATTTTTGAGCCCAGCACCTTATGGCGTCCGCCCGAAATCGGGTCGGCCATGGCCGCACGAAAACTAAGAAGCATGTCCCAAACCGGTGTCTGACCAGGGACTTGCGCGGCGCGCTGTATCTGAAACGCCGCATCACGGTAGTGCAGGAACGCCATGTCCGTAGGCCGCAGCGCCTCGGCAACGGCTGCCATACCTTCGTGACCGGATGAACCGATCGTGTAGAAACCTTTTCCCGCAGCCTGCATCGCGCGGCTGGTACGGTCGAGCTGGCGGCTCAGAACCTGACTGCGGAAAATCTCGACCAGCTTTCCAGGTGCAAGGGTTGGATCAGGCGCGGCGCCATCAGGCAGATCGTTTTCGCCAAGTCTGCGCAAGAAGTTCTGGTGAACGATAGCGGCGCGATCCATGTCAGGCTCCAGTGATTAAACGCTATTTGCAAGTTTCATATCTGGTGCAGAGAGGTCAATGGGGATTTGGACGATTGTAGGAAAGGCGGTATGGAACTACATGCTTTGCGTTTACTTGTAATCTATATTATGTAATATATTGATTGACAGTTAAGAGAGCAAACGCAGTAGCAAAAGCGGTTATAATCGCGCCAAATTTTGCCGCCTGCCAAGATAACAAAGACCTGCGCACAACGTGATACATTTTCGCCGCGTCGCGCGTCCTGTTTGATGGCTGAGGCTAGACAGAGAGCATCAAGGCTGGCAGGTTTTTTGAGCAACTGAAAATCGGATACTATATGCCCTCGGTCCTTGTTCTGAACGGTCCTAACCTCAACCTGTTGGGTCAGCGTCAACCAGAAGTATATGGCAGCACCACGCTGGCAGATATCGAAGCCGCCTGTACTGCGCATGCCGTAGACTTGGATGTTGCGTTTTTGCAGAGCAATCATGAGGGCGTGCTGCTGGATGCGATCCATGCTGCAAAAGGCGTCCATGGCGGTCTGATAATTAATGCCGGTGCCTATACCCATACCTCGATCGCATTAATGGACGCTGTAGCTTCGGTGGAGCTGCCAACAGTCGAAGTACATCTGAGCAATATCCATGCGCGCGAACCGTTCCGTCATGTCTCATACTTGTCCAAAGTGGCGATCGGACAAATCTGTGGGTTCGGGCCGCAAGGCTATCTGATGGCGCTTGATGCTTTGGCAGCGCGTCTGGCAACATCATGAGCCTGCGTAAGTATCTTCTTGGGGTTGCCAACAGCCAGAGCATCGAGACGCTCTGGGAAGCACATGTCGAGAAAATGGCCGAATACGGTTTTGACCGGCTTTTGTATGGTTTCACGCGCTACCGGACTTCGACGTCGTTGGGTGATCCGAGTGACTTTATCATTCTTACCAACCACAGCCGCGCGTATACCGACGTCTTTCTGGATGAAGGCCACTATTTTCATGCACCCATGGTCCATTGGGCGCTGGAAAACGAAGGTGCCAAAAGCTGGAAGCTGCTTGCAGAGATGGAGCGCACAAAAACGCTCAGCGCACCCGAGCGGCGTGTTCTGGAGTTCAACCGCGACATGGGGGTGACTGCGGGCTATTCGATCAGCTTCAAGGCTATTTCGGCACGATCAAAGGGTGCAATTGCCCTGACGGCCAAGGCGGGGATGGAGCAATCACAGATTGATGAGGTATGGACACAGCATGGCGCTGACATCACTTTGATGAACAATATCGTTCACCTCAAGATCCTCACCCTGCCCTATACAGCGCCCAACCGTTCGCTGACATCGCGCCAGCGTGAAGCACTGGAATGGGTTGGTGATGGCAAGACAACGCAAGACATCGCCATGTTGATGGGGCTGACAGCAGCTACCGTGGAAAAGCATCTACGCCTAGCGCGTGAGGCGCTGGCGGTTGAGACAACTGCACAAGCGGTTATGAAGGCTGCTTTTGCAAATCAGATGTTCATTTTGGACGTTTGAATCTCTGCATTAACCTTTGGTAAGGTATACCTTACTTTCCCTAGGGGAATTTTCAGGCCACATTCACCTTGTCAGATCGATAAAGCTTAGCTGGTTTGGCAGACGACTCGGAACTCTTTGTAATTACAAAGCTCTGTCGGGTCGCCGGCTCCAGTGGGTTTATTTCATACCCCGCTGGCCGGAGCAATGTTGAGGCCCCTACTCTCCCCAGAGTTGTCAATCGTTGGGGGCTTCAGGTTAACGCGGTGTCCCTGCCCGAGGGCCGCCGCGTTGGCTGTTTCTGGGCCTGAATGACACTGGGCATCAAGTTCTTTACACAGGCATCTGTGCAAACAGAAAAAGGCGAGGATTGCTCCCCGCCTTTTTGTATTCTTGAGATCGGAAAGGGTTTAGCCCTTTACCGCCTTTGCAACTTCTGCAGCAAAGTCTTCTTTGATCACTTCAATGCCTTCGCCAACTTCCAGACGCACGAAACCAGTGATTGTTGCACCTGCTTCTTTAGCGGCATCAGCCACAGTCAAATCAGGATTGATTACGAACTGCTGGTTCAAAAGTGTCACTTCGGACATGTACTTTTTCATGCGGCCAACGATCATCTTTTCGATCACCGCTTCAGGTTTGCCGCTCTCGCGGGCGATATCGATCTGAACCTGTTTTTCCTTCTCGACGACGGAAGGGTCGAGATCGTCTTCGGACAAAGAGGCCGGGTTCACAGCTGCGATGTGCATGGCAACCTGTTTGCCGAACGCATCGTCGCCACCGCTCATCGCAACGAGAACGCCGATTTTACCCATGCCGGGCGCCGCTGCATTGTGTACATAAGACACAACCAGATCGCCCTCGATCGCGGCCATACGGCGCACGGACATGTTCTCGCCGATCACGGCGACCGCGTCTGTCACTGTTTGCTCGACAGATTTACCGTTCATGTCAGCCGCTTTCAGGCTGTCGATGTCGGATGCGCCTGTGGCCACATCGGCAATGCCTGCAACCATTTTCTGGAAATCAGCGTTTTTGCCTACAAAATCGGTCTCGGAGTTGACTTCGACCGCGACACCGCGCCCGCCTTCAACCTTAACAGCCACAAGACCCTCCGCCGCGGTGCGGCCCGATTTCTTTGCTGCTTTCGCCAGACCCTTGGTGCGCAGCCAATCAACCGCTGCCTCCATATCGCCTGCTGTTTCGGTAAGTGCCTTTTTGGCGTCCATCATGCCCGCGCCGGTGGAGTCGCGGAGTTCTTTGACCATGGATGCTGTAATTGCCATCTCTATGGGTCTCCTATCTTGGTGTGAATGAATGAGGCGGGTTGCCCCGCCCCAAGTATCAACAGTATCGGCGCAGCGCTTAGCTGGCTGCGGGTGTCTCGGCGGCAGGTGCTTCTTCAGCGACCGCTTCTTCGACAGGTGCTTCTTCCATCGCCCCCAGATCGACGCCAGCAGCGCCCAGCTGTGCGGACATACCGTCCAAAGCGGCACGTGCCGCCAGATCGGTGTAAAGCGCGATAGCGCGTGCCGCGTCATCGTTGCCCGGAATGATGTAGTCGATGCCATCAGGCGAACAGTTGGTGTCAACCACGGCCACAACTGGAATGCCCAGCTTGTTGGCTTCGGCAATCGCCAGCTGCTCTTTGCGCACGTCGATAACGAAGATCAGGTCGGGACGACCGCCCATTTCGCGAATACCGCCCAGCGATGCCTGCAGTTTGCCCTGGTCACGTTCCATGCCCAGACGCTCTTTTTTCGTCAGGCCAGCGAAACCGATTTCGGATTGCTCGTCGATGTGCTTGAGACGCTGAATGGATTTGGACACAGTCTGCCAGTTGGTCAGCGTGCCACCGAGCCAGCGGTGGTTCATGTAATACTGTGCGCATTTCTCTGCGGCTTCGGCAATCGGCTGTGCAGCCTGACGCTTGGTGCCAACAAAAAGGATGCTGCCGCCTTTGGCGACTGTATCACGGATGATTTTCAGCGCATCGTCCAGCATTGGGACGGTCTGTGTCAGATCCATGATGTGGATGCCGTTGCGCGCGCCGTAGATGTACGGACCCATACGTGGGTTCCAGCGCTGCGTCTGGTGGCCAAAGTGTACGCCTGCTTCGAGCAGCTGACGCATGGAGAACTCAGGAAGAGCCATGTCGTTATACCTTTCCGGTTTAGCCTCATCGGGGGAATGATACGCGGATGCGCACCAACCGGCGGAACCTGCGGGATTTCTCCCCACGTGTCCCATCCCCGACTGCGGGATTAAGTAGGGCGCGCTTAGCGCAGAGTGGCACAGTGTGCAAGTGCAAAAGCACCTGTGCGCCTACTGCGCGGCCAAGGCTTTGGTATGGGCCGATCTCACGGATGCCTCGCAGGCTGCTGCCAGTGCCTTGCGATCGGGAAATTCAGCAACTTTCAAAGGCGTGCAATATGTAACACTGACTGACCCGGGCCGTGCAGGTGCAAGAGTGGCCAGCAGATGCGCCCCAAACTCCATACTTCCCCACCAGCCGTAGAACCGTTGGTCGGTTCCGTATGGTGCGCGGTAAACAACGGCAACAGGCTGCACATAGATTTCTTCGCGCAGATTAGGTGCGAGGAATGCTTGAAACAGCGTGGTTTTGAAGGGCAGAACTTGCAAACCGTCCGTGCTGGTCCCTTCAGGGAAGAACAACAGCTTATGCCCAGCCAACAGGCGTTGCTCGAACATCTGCGTCTGGGCGCGTGCACGTGCTGGGTTGCGCTCGATAAACACTGTGCCGGTTGCCCGTGCCAGCCATCCTATTCCGGGCCATTTGGCGACTTCTGCCTTGGAGACAAAATAGATGCGTTTGGCCGCGTTCAGCGCAAAAATATCGAGCCAGCTGGAGTGGTTCGCAACCACCGCGCCGCGGTGCGTCATGGGCGTGCCACTGATCGCAAACCCCATCCCCAGAATGCGAAACGCACTGCGGCACACAAATTGGGTGATGTATGGCGTGATGGGCCGATGCTGACCGTATAGCGGCCATTCAACTAGACGCAGGGCAAGCAGGCAAATCAATCCACCAAAGACCAAAACAATCAGGACTGCGCCCCGCAGGAACACACGCAACCAGCCCGCCAGATCAGTTTTTGGCATGTCGGGGTGCGTGCCTTTATCCCATGTCGGGCTCATGATGTACGCCCACCATAGATTTTGGCCTGCCGCGCGTTAAGCTGGGCTGTGTCCATCAGCAAACAGACATCGGTTGTATTGAAGCTGTGATCCACAAATGCCCCCTCGCCCACACATCCACCCAATCGCAAATACGCTTTGATCAGGCTGGGCATCTGTACCATCGCAGCGCGACGGTCAAGCGTTTCCGGCTTGATGAGGTCCATCCGCTGAAATGCGGTGTCATGCGCTCTGACCCGCAATTCGCGCGGGGCCAGATGGCGGTCGTGCAACAAAGACAGCGGAGCCGCCAGTGCATTGATGTCGGTCCCGTGAAAGCTCGCTACACCAAAAAGAACATCAATAGAGTGCTGGGCCACATAGTCAGCCAACCCTGCCCAAAGGCAATGCAGTGCCATGCCGCCGCGATATTCGTGGTGCAGACACGAACGCCCCAGCTCCAGTATGCGCCGCCCCGAGGATTTGAGCAGGGTGAGATCGTATTCGCTTTCGGAATAGAACCCGCCCGCTTCTTTCGCCTGAGGTTCGCGCAGCAGGCGGTAAACGCCAATGACGTCGGTACTTCCTTTCGGCATGAGGATCATGTGGTCGAAATAGGGATCATACCTGTCGCGCTCTAGCTGCTGGTCGTGATCAACCAATGGGCCAGCGGCCCCCAGTTCACGTACAAACACCTCATACCGCAACCGCTGGGCGGCTTGCAGCTCGCTTTCGGTTTCGGCCAGTTTGACGGTGAATTCTGCCCTGCCCTGACGGGTCATGACGTGCCTCGCGCAGTTAGGGGCGCAGTGTGTTGCTCTCTGGTCTGATCTGGATACCACATTAGAGATACATGAATACAACCTAAAGTTGACACACTTTGCGCAAATTGACTCGTTACGAAGTGTTAACCCTTTTCTGTAACGTTAACCATCAAACACAGGCATTAACGCGACCCTGCTGCTGTCTATCACGATCTTCCCCGCTTCTCTGAAATTCACCGTAAGTTTGCCGCCGATGTTACTCTGAACCTGCCCAACACCCCAATCCGGCATCATCGGATGCCGCACCAACATTCCCGGCGTCAAAATTGCGTTGAGATCATCCATCCGTATTTCCTCTTTCGTCAGGAGACTGTCCATATGGGCCAAGATTCTAATTTTGCCACGCTGATTGGCAGCAGGATTTGCCATGACCTGATATCGCCTATCGGTGCTATCAACAACGGCATCGAGTTGCTTGAAATGAGCAAACCGTCAAGCGGTCCTGAAATGGCACTTATCTCGGAAAGTGTGAACAACGCCAGTGCGCGCATCCGGTTTTTCCGCATTGCGTTTGGTGCAGCGGCGGGTCAGATCGTCGGGCGACCGGAAGTGACCTCTATCCTCAAAGATGTATATGCAGGCGGGCGCCTGACAGTGGCATGGGGACCACTTGATGGCCAGCCACGGCGGATGGTGCGGCTCGCGTTTCTGGCGCTGATGTGTCTGGAAACAGGTATGCCATTTGGCGGGCGGATCGAGATCGCGCAAGACGGCGAAGATCTCGAGTTGACGGGCCATGGCGACAAACTCAATATTGACGCAAGCTTATGGGAGATGCTCACGACAGGAGCACCGACATCCGAAGGATTGCGCCCTGCCCATGTTCAATTTGGCCTGCTGCCCGTCATTGCGCACGACGAGGCCCGCAACCTGCGTGTCACACTCACTGATACGCGGATCACCATGCGTTTCTAGGCGCGCACTGTACCTTCACCAACAACCAGATATTTAAAGCTGGTCAGCTGCTCGGCTCCTACAGGGCCGCGCGCGTGCATCTTGCCTGTCGCGATCCCGATCTCTGCTCCCATCCCGAACTCTCCGCCGTCCGCGAATTGGGTCGAGGCATTGTGCATGACAATCGCACTATCAAGAGTGTTCATAAACGTCCCAGCCGCAGTTGCGTCCTCGGTCACGATGCAATCGGTGTGGTTGGAGCCATATCGCCTGATATGCGCAATCGCTTCGTCAATGCTGCCGACTTCGCGCGCAGCAATAATCATATCCAGAAATTCCTGCCCCCAGTCACTTTCTGTTGCGGGTGTCACGCCAGCAATGCGTGTAAATGCGCTGTCTGCGCGTACTTCTACACCCGCGTCGAGAAGCGCACGGACAAGCCCTGCACCTATGGAGGCACTTATGTCCTTGTGGATCAACAAACACTCGGCCGAGCCGCAGATCCCTGTACGCCGCGTTTTCGCATTCAGCACAATCTTCAACGCTTTTTCCGCATCCGCCTCGGCATCGATATAGATATGAACGATGCCCTCAAGATGGGCAAAGACAGGCACACGGGCCTCGCGCTGGACCAGACCAACAAGCCCTTTACCGCCACGCGGCACAATCACGTCAATCGTATCAGTCATGGTCAGCATTTCTTGCACCGCTCCGCGATCACGGGTGGGAACAAGCTGTATTGCGTCTGCTGGTAAGTCAGCATGGCGTAGACCTTGTTGCAGGCAGCTGTGCAAAACCTGGCTACTGTGAAAACTCTCTGAACCGCCCCTCAGGATAACGGCATTGCCCGCCTTGAGGCACAGCGCGCCTGCATCAGTAGTCACGTTGGGGCGCGATTCATAAATCACACCAATGACCCCAAGCGGCGTGCGCACGCGACGGATATTCAAACCATTGGGCTGATCCCATTCTGCCAGCACCTCACCCACAGGATCGCGTTGCTCGGCTATGGCGCGCAACCCGTCTATAATGCCACGCAAGCGGTCCTCGTCCAGCTTGAGACGGTCCAGCATCGCAGGGCTGAGGCCTTTTTCAGCGCCATAAGCCATGTCTTTTACATTAGCTTCGTAGATTTCCTCACGCATCCGCCACACGGCATCGGCGGCAGAAATGAGGGCTGCATGTTTGCGTTCGGCGGTAGCAGTGGCCAGCACGGTTGCGGCGGCTTTTGCGCGGGCGCCGATGTCTGCCATCAAGGCGGTGATGTCTTGGGTCATTTCGTATCCTTACAATGCCATGTCGTCACGGTGGATCAGGGCAGCACGGCCTGGATAGCCCAACAACGCTTCGATCTCCGCGCTCTGATGTCCTTTGATCTGTTCGGCCTCAACTGCGGAATAGCGCGCAAGCCCGGATCCGATACGCGTGCCATCAGCACGCAACAGGGCCACGGCATCGCCACGCTCAAACGCGCCAGAGATCGCTGTAATGCCTGCTGGCAACAGGCTGGTCCCCCGCGCCAATGCAGCGACTGCACCCGCATCCAGCGTGAGCGTGCCTAGCGGTTTCATTGCAGCGATCCAGCCCTTGCGCGCTGCTTGGGGATCGGTGTGCGCGGTAAACCATGTGGCATTCGCCCCCGCTGCCAGCGCAGAAAGCGGGCGCAAGGCAAAGCCATCTGTAATTGCCATCGCGCATCCAGCCGACACAGCAGTTTTGGCGGCCATCAACTTGGTTTTCATACCACCTTTGCTAAGCCCGGAGCCCGCATCGCCCGCCATTGCTTCGATTTCGGGAGTAATCTTGTCTATCGTGTCATAGCGTTTTGCGGTGGAATCCTGACTGGGATTGGCGCTATAGAACCCGTCCACGTCGGACAACAGGATCAGCTGGTCCGCACCTACAGTCACTGCGATCTGTGCTGCAAGCCGGTCATTGTCGCCAAAACGGATTTCATCCGTGGCGACAGTATCGTTTTCGTTCACGATAGGCACCGCACCCAAAGCCAACAGCGTCTCTAACGTCGCGCGGCTATTGAGGTAGCGGCGACGGTTTGCGCTGTCCTCCAGCGTCACCAGAACCTGTGCAGTGGTAATCCCGTGCGGAGCCAAAACTTCTTCATATGCACGGGCAAGGCGAATTTGCCCTACAGCCGCTGCTGCCTGCGATTGCTCAAGCGCAAGCGAGCCATCGCCTAACCCCAGCACCCCGCGCCCCAAGGCGATGGACCCTGACGAGACAAGAACAACATCTGCGCCCGACTGCTTGAGCCAGACCACGTCTTGCGCCAGCCCTGCCAGCCAATCCGCCCGCAATGTGCCTGTGGTACGGTCAACCAGTAGTGCCGAGCCGATTTTGATTACGATACGTTTTGCGTCAGTCAAGGCTGCCAAGGAGCTTCCTCCTCGGCAGGTTTCTGGCGCAAACGGTCATCGTCAATCTCGCCGCGCAAAGCACGCAAGACCTCGACCGTGTTGGTTTGTGCAACACCTGACATCGGCATCACAACGCCATTGCATGCTTTTTTCAATTGTTTCATGGCGCTTGCCTGCTCTTCCTCATCCAGAGCATCAATCTTGTTCAGGACTGTAATCCGAGGCCTGTCAGCCAATTCGCCGCCATAAGCTTCTAGTTCACCAATGATCGTCTCGTAATCCTCAACCAGCGTGGGTGACGTACCATCCACCAGATGAAGCAAAACCGCACAGCGTTCCACATGACCCAAAAACCGGTGACCCAGCCCTTTGCCATCATGCGCACCCTCAATCAGCCCAGGAATATCCGC
The DNA here is from genome assembly GCF_947502895.1 of uncultured Sulfitobacter sp. Lineage (GTDB taxonomy): Bacteria > Pseudomonadota > Alphaproteobacteria > Rhodobacterales > Rhodobacteraceae > Sulfitobacter. Next base: position 239,609 of record NZ_CANNBM010000004.1, on the reverse strand, counting down.
GACGACGAATTCCGTGTTGTCCACACCGACCACGCCCAGATTTGGGTGGAGTGTGGTAAACGGATAGTCTGCAATCTTGGGCCGTGCATTCGATGTAGCTGCCAGAAAAGTGGATTTGCCAGCATTCGGAAGACCCAGCAAACCTACATCGGCGATTAATTTCAGGCGCAACCAAAGCGTGCGCTCCACCCCGTCTTGACCCGGGTTCGAGCGGCGGGGCGCTTGATTGGTCGCCGATTTGAAATGCAGGTTACCCCAGCCGCCATTGCCACCACGCGCCAATTGCACCCGCTGGCCTAGCTCTGTCATGTCGGCAATGACGGTTTCCTGATCTTCGTCCAGAATTTCCGTGCCAACGGGAACCCGCAGCACGATGTCGTCGCCATCTTTGCCGGTGCGTTGCTTGCCCATGCCAGGCTGGCCGTTTTTTGCGAAAAAGTGCTGCTGATACCGAAAGTCGATCAGCGTATTCAGCCCGTCCACCGCTTCGGCCCAGACGGTACCACCACCGCCGCCGTCACCCCCGTCAGGACCGCCATATTCAATGTATTTTTCGCGCCGAAACGACACACAACCGCCGCCACCGGCACCTGAGCGAATATAGACTTTGGCAAGATCGAGGAACTTCATGTTTTATCCTAAGGGTTTACAGCAGTTTCTTGCTGTAGGTCCATGTGGGTACGGTGGCGTTTCGAGCCAGACAGAATGTTTCGGCATCACCCAAATAGGCAAAACCCGTGTTTGTCAGTACTTTGGCAGAGGCAGGGTTGTCATGGAAGACCGATGCAAACATTGCATCGTTGCCAAGAGGATTGCCTGTCACGATCGCTTGCACCGCGTCCGAGGCAATGTGGGTATTCCAGAACGGCGGTGCGACCCAATAGCCGATTTCAGACTGATTGCGATCAAGGCGCGTCAGGCTAATAACACCCATCACCTCGTCACCGTTATCGGTACCGCCGTCCATTACCCATACATCCTCCTCACGGATCGGCGCCATTGCACGCTCGATGAAACCGGCAATCAAGCCCGGTGGCAGCGGGTGCGGCAAGCGGGGTGTGTGCATGGCCAGACGGCTGTCCGCTGCGTAGTGCTCGATCCGCGTAAGGTCGGACATGCGTACAGGCCGCAGGACGAACCGTGCGGTGGTCAGGGTGGGTTGGTTTGTTAGGGTATCCATGATCACAACGCTCCGCCAAATAGAACAAACAACACCGATGCGACGGTGAGGCCCGCAAGGGTCCACATCAAGTACGGCTCCGCCGCTGTACCGGAAACTGTGCGCGCAATCGCGCTGCCGCCCAACGTCCACAGCGGGTGCATCACCAACTGACAGCTTAGCAACACCGCTGCAACGGTTGCAGTTGCGGTGAATGTTGGAATGTCCGGTCCAACAAAGGCGGTAAAGCTGCCGACAATCATTGCCCATGCTTTAGGATTGAGTGGATGCACAATGAGGCCCGCAAGAAAACCAGGTGCTGTCTGTGCCCCGTCGCCCTGCCCCAGACGCAGGTTTGCTACCTTCCACGCCAGCCATATGATATATGCCGCCGAAATATACTTGAGCGCGCTAAAAACTGCTGGCGCCGCCTCAGCCAGCTCCATCAGGCCATAGCCGATAGGCCAGATAATCAATTGTTTGCCAAGCGCCACGCCAAACACAAAAGGTAGTGCTGCCCGAAAGCCAAAGCGCGCACCGGTCGCCATAAGCGCCATATTGGCCGGACCAGGCGTGCCGATCTGGGAGGCCGCAAAAACTGCGAAAGGCAAGAGTGCGATGCTCATGTTAACTGCTCCCAGCGTTGTTTGGTCAGCACGACCGACTTTCCAGCGATTTCCGCGTTGCGTGATTTGATCTGCAGCAAGGTATTGCCCACGATCTCAAAGCCGAGCTTTTCCAGAACGCGGGCGGAGCCGTGGTTGTCATCGATGTAGCTTGACTTGACAGGGGTATCGAAGCTGGAAAAGTGCTGGGTCAACAGCGGTTTAGCCGCCTCTGTTGCATACCCCATTCCCCAGTGCTCTTTCGCGATCCAATAGCCCAATGTGTTTCCCAGACCCATCGCACCAACAAGCGGACCATCTTTCAGACAAACGGCAAGCGCATCCTGCGCTCCTTCGGCAATAAACCATTCTGCATCTGCCTGAAGATAGGGAAAAGGCACCATAAGCAGACCACGGCTCATTTGTGGATCATTCAGTGCAGCTGCGATAGCAGGCGCGTCGCTGGGCCCGAACGGGCGCAGGATCAAACGTCGTGTCTGGATGGAAGGGGGCAGATGTTTCACCCGACCACCCCTTTGTATTCAGTCTCCAGCAGTCCCATTAACAGATCATCGTACCACTTGTCGCCCACCAACGCAGATTCCCGTTCGCAGCCTTCCAGCACAAAGCCTACCTTTTTATACGTCGCAATGGCACGATCATTGTACGACAGCACACGCAACGACAGCCGGTGCAAACCTAATGCGTTAAATGCCTCGGCCAGCAACAGGTGCAACGCCCGTGTGCCATAGCCTTTTCCAAAGTCCTTGGGGTGCAGCAGGCCCATGGCAAGGATGGCCCGCTTGTCTATCTTGTTGACCCCATGCAGAAAAATTACACCGCTCAGGCGCCCGTCAACATCGATGAACCACGAGTTTGGATTAGCCTGATGGTACTCTACCCATTTTTCGGCCTTGTCATGCGTGATGGGCTCAACACTGCCCTTCTTCGCGCCATACATGTGCTGTATTTCTGCGTGATTACCTGCGGCAACCCGTGCGTGCACATCATCAGCTCTCGGTACGCGCAGGCACAGGTTCCCATCGGTGAGAGTGGGACGTGTCTGTGTATCAGTCATAAGATCTCTCCTTTCGATCTGGGATTATGCTTGCGTTACAATATAAAAAAGGGACCGGCGTTTCCGCCGATCCCTGAATGTGTCTCATCGTACGGGTACGGCTTATTCAGCAGCTTCCGCTGCCGGTACGATGGAAATGAACGTGCGGTTTTTCAGGCCCTTGTGGAACTGAACGTTGCCGTCAACAGTTGCAAAAATCGTGTGATCCTTACCCATCCCGACGTTCTGGCCAGGCCAGAACTTCGTGCCGCGCTGACGCACGATGATGTTACCAGGAACGACAACTTCGCCGCCATATTTCTTTACGCCAAGGCGACGACCAGCTGAGTCGCGCCCGTTACGGGATGAGCCGCCTGCTTTTTTGTGTGCCATTAGGTCTCTCCTTAGCCTTTTGCCAGTTCTTTAGCTTGTTTGATCCACTCTTCGCGACCAACACGCCCTTTGAACGACAGTTTCTCTTCAATAGCTTCCACATCCGCATCTGTCCATGCTGCGATCTGAGCGAAAGTAGTAATACCTTCTGCGTGCAGCTTGCCTACGATGACAGGACCTACGCCAGAAATGGTCGACAGATCGTCACCATCTGTGGCGGCAGCTTTTTTCGCCTTGGCAGGCTTCGCTGCGGGCTTTTCTGCTTTCGGTGCTTCGGCTTCTTTGGCGGGCTTCGCTGCTTTTGCAGGCTTGGCCGCTTTGGCTTTCTTGGCGGGGGCTGCATCTACAGATTTACCTGTAATCGCCGCGACAGCTGCTGCGGAAACAGAACCTGTACCGATTGCTGCTGCAACACCGGATTTGCCTGCGCCAGATGCGAGGATGTCTGTAATCTTCACCAGCGTCAGCTTTTGACGGTGGCCTTTCGTGCGCTTGGAGGAGTGCTTCCGGCGGCGCTTGACGAAGTGGATAACTTTCTCGCCTTTGATCTGGTCAACGACTTCGGCTTGTACGCCTGCGTCTTCGATCATAGGTGCGCCGACTTGGGGGTTGTCACCACCCAGCATCAACACTTCGTTAAACTGCACGGTTTCACCGGCAGAGGCCGCAATACGTTCAACGCGCAGCATATCGCCCGACTGAACTTTATATTGCTTACCGCCTGTTTTCAGGACCGCAAACATAGGTCTTCCTTCACATTTTCCGCGTCTTGTGGTCCCCGTATCGGGTGTTCACGGATCAGGTCAAAGCCTTGATCCACCTCGGACAGCGCGCCCTTGGGGCGTCATTAAAATAGGCCCGAACACGCAGAACGCCTGTCGGGATGGCGGCTTATCAGGCGATTACGGGTGTAAGTCAAGCGCCTAGGCGGGAATTGAGCGACAATTGCAGTGTGATGTTGGGCCCGCATAGCAAGGCCACCACCGTCTACAGCTCTTCCGCTGCCATATTCAGCGCCATCGCCCGACCGATCGCGTAAGAGATATCCTCATAGAGCGGGTCAAACCCTGCGAACAGTCCTGCGTTCAGGGCCTTACCCGCTGGGGTTTCGGAGAATTCTGCATAGACGTTCAGCTCATCTTCGCTCAACGGGCTATAGGCCAGCAGCATGAACGCACCGAGCCAATTGAGTGTATCTGCTGTAATCTCGTCCCGCTCGGACAGAACATCTGACAGAATTTCATCGTCTGTCATGACATAAACATTGCCGTCAACCAGTGCGCGCAGAAAGTTATAGTTGGAATTAAGCGCAGAAGTGACGTTTCGGTTGATGAGATCGCCAGCATCAATCATGCGATTGATCTGGGAAATGCGCGGATCACTACTGCCTTGAAGTGCGGCAAATCTCGCGCGTGCCTCTTCCTCGACCGCAGGCTCCGCCAAGGCCCGTCTTGCAGAATTCTCAAGCGTTATGATCCGTGATCCCAGATCGGAGGCGAAAAACGCGATTGCGTCTTCAAGTACGTCACCTTCCAATGCAGGCTCCAATCCCGCACGGATACCTTCTATAATGCGTTCCGGATCATAAATGCGGACAACCTGCTGTGTCCACGCGGGGCCGCCCTGCCCCTCAAGCCAGTCGCGGTCCAGCGTCGCGCCGAATTCTAACCCTTCGATATGCAGGATTTGGCCTAGTTCGCGCACCTGCAGCACATCCATCAGCACCGTATGTCGCGCACCGGCCCAGAGCGGCATCGCCACAAGCACCGCACAGCACACGGCCAGCACCGCCCGAAACCGGCTCATCTGCTGGGCATAGGACCGCAGCAGCACTTACAAATCCTGACTGGGTTGCATCACACGCAAACGGTCGGCCACAGCTTCGAAGCGGTTTGCCATGATTTCGTATTGGACTGCATTCATCAGTGCGTAGACTTCTTTCATGTCGGGATGCTCCAGTGCCTCGGCATAGGCGATCATCTCGTCATCCGAGAATGCCTGATAGGTGTAGGCGGCTCCTTCCAGCGCACTTTTTCGCAGACTGGTTCGCAGTTCGGATTCTTGCGATCGCATTGCCTCCCGCAGATCAGGTTCGTCCATCTGCAGTTCGATCACCCCTGCCCCTGCGGCGGCCAACAGAAATCTGATCTGCACTTCCTGAATAGAGCGCAACGCATTTTCCTCGCTGCCGCTGGCGCCATTGAGCCGCTCGAGTATCGCAACGCGGGGGGAGCCGATGCTGCGCAACCCTTCGATGATCTGCCCGCCGCTTTCGGATTTCAGACCGTCTTCCTCGATCATATGGGAGTTGTTCTCAACCACCACCAAACGCTGCCCCAGATCGGACGCGTAAAAGCCGGCTGCGTGCGCCAACAGCGTGTCCGATAGCGTCTTTTCCAATATGTCGATGGCCATGTTGTGCATAAGCTCTGTCTGGAACACCTCTGCAACCAGACGCTTCCATTCTGAACCAAAATCCTCGGCCTGAAGGCCCAGCATCTGCGGAGCCGCATCAGCGGACAATGTGATGCTCTCAAGAGCTACATCAAACCCTGTGACCTCCAGAAACGCTTCCAGTTTTTCACGCGGCGGTGCTTCGGCTTGTGCGGCCATGCTGCCCAGCATCAGGGTAAGTGCAACAAGGGGAAGTATCAGGAAGTGGCGGATCATCTGCATGCGCTGTCCTTTTCTACGTTTCGGCCATAAACTAGTCTTTCTGCAAAGCTCTGCAATGGAAAACCCAGAACAGCTTTGCTTGGTGCGCAAAGAACTGCAAAGACGCTCTTGCCCCAGCCTCAAATCCCGCCTAAACGAGCGCCACAAGACCCCAAGCGCGGAGAGGTGCCGGAGTGGTCGAACGGGACGGTTTCGAAAACCGTTGAGGGTGCAAGCCTTCCCAGGGTTCGAATCCCTGTCTCTCCGCCACATTTCTACATCAGGGCCTCGTAGGGAAAAACGCCGGATTGTCTGAAATAAACCCTCACTCATCCTAACAGTTTGTCTCATTCCACGTCAAAAAGTTGCGTGCTGTTTCGCGTCACAATAAGATGGATCATAAATGTTCTGCACGTCTGAAAGCAGGCAAAATACGTAGTGACGCGTTTAGTAAAACCTTTGCTATCAGCACCCTAGGCTGGATTGCGAATTTTCGCGGGTAACCGCTGATCCTATTTCCGCAAGCGTTTATTCCACGGCCTGTGTTGACCAATGTTTTTTTGACCACTGCTTTGCCTGACTGCTAGACATGCAGTTCGGCAAAGCAGGCCTTTGATTTGTTGGCGCATCAGATCAGGATCATATCGTCGGTCACATCGTTAATTGCTGTTTGGCGCAGGGTAACTGTGGTCCCTTGATCATCGAATACGACGGAGCTGCCGGTTTGGGTGAATTGCGCGCGCACATCGGCGACGTCGGTATAGCCGAACCCTTCAAAGCTCAGGAAATCCCATGCTTCCAGATCAATAATCGTGTGGGCGCCTTCATCCTCTTGGGCAAAGTTGAAATGGTCGGCCATCAAGCCGCCGGCAAGAAGGTTCTCGCCTGCGCCACCATCAATATCGTCACCTGCCTCCAGATCGCGGACCCACTGCTTTAGCTCGGGTGCGGTTTCCGCTCTAAACTCGGCGCTTTGCGAGAAGCCTTGCACGACTTCCTCCCGCGATAGGCCGTCTGCCATCTGCTCAAGCCAACCGGTAAGGCCAGCGGCATCGGGCGCGCGGTCTAGGACGTTATTGTAAAGCAGCGTTACAAAGTCGGTAGGATTTTCCAAAGCACCATAGACATTTGCAAACTCGGCAGAATTTGTGAACCCCGCGATAATACGGGTGAGATCGGCGCCTTGGGACAACTGCTCTGCCCAGCCCGTAAATCCACCCTGATCGGGATCGCGATCCAGTGTCGCACGGTACAGGCGGTAGACGTCATCGCTCCAGCTGGTGACTTCGCTGTTTATCGCCAATGCGTTTGCGGCTTCGAGGGTTTTGTTGATCAACTGGCGGCTTTCGGCGAAGCCATTCACCAGATCAGCCCGCGTAAATGTCGCATTAAGCTGGCTCGTCCAGCTGTCAACTTCCGCTTGGGTCACTTCGCCTTGATCAAAGTCGCGGTCCAACACGTTGATATACATTTCTTTTACGAAATCACCGTCGCTGAACCCTTCATATTTGTTGCGGAACTCTTGGGAATTCACAAACCTGTCACGCACTTGCGCCAGTGTCTGGGCACCCGTCGAAAGCACAGAAGTCCAAAGCATGTGACCCGCTGCGTCCGGCGTCCGGTTGAACGTGGCCTGATAAAGGCGGAAAATCTGGTTTGCCTGCTCTAGCGCATAGCTGATCTGGAAGTCGTCGCCATAAACAACATCATCTTGCGCACCGGACCACAAAACGTCTGCGCCTTCACCACCGTTGAGACTGTCATCGCCATCGCCACCTGCAAGAAAATCACTGCCACCGCGGCCATACATCAGGTCATCGCCTGCTTGCCCACCCAGCATATTAACGGCGTCGGTACCTCTCAGTATATCATGCATTGCACTGCCCACGGCATCTTCGATGTTCATGAGGATATCGCCATTTGCATGACCACCTGTCTGGGCCATCCGGTTGAGATCGATCTGAACAGCTGCCGAAGAGGTTGTATAATCGGCGCGGTCTCCCAGTCCTGCACCGCCATCCAATGTATCGCTGCCTGCGTCACCATAAAGAGTGTCGTTGCCTGCGTCGCCCTTCAGAGCATCATTACCATTACCGCCAAAGATGGCATCATCGCCTTCGCCGCCCATGAGTGTGTCATCGCCTTGCTGGCCGGATACCAGATCATTTCCCGAACCGCCCAAAACGCTATCGGCGCCCAGACCGCCTGACAGTGCATCATCACCGCTTCCGCCGTCGACCGTGTCTTCGCCTCCTCCACCGAATACTTCATCTGCGCCCGCATTGCCGCTCAGAAGGTCGCGACCTTTGTCACCGTTCAGGAAATTGCTTTCGCCATTGCCGGTCAATGTATCGGCGTGTTCAGAGCCGATCACATTCTCTACCCCGAGGTACAGATCGCCCTCGGCTGCGCCTGCGCTACCCAAGCCCGTAGTGAGATCAACACGCACGCCCGCGGATGATTCACTGTAATAGACCGCATCATTGCCTTCGCCGCCGTCAATCACATTGGCACCTTCAAAGGCTACAATCTGGTCGTCGCCATCTTGCCCCTGAACTACGCCCAGTGCCTTGCGCATTGCGGCATCGGACCCGCCTGTGCTTGTTTCCAGAAACCCTGCCCCAAGGTTTGATGTTTCGTCGCCTTGCGCCCGTTCAGCCCGGGCCAGTGCGGCCGTGACTGCACCGCCAAGGTTGCTCAGGTCAGGGTTGAACGTCGCATCGGTGGTGACGATTTCAAAATTCGCACCATTTCCGCCTGTCTGGAAATAGTCACGGACCCGAATTGTACCGCCTGATGCCGTAACGATCAGGTCATTGCCCTGTGCCGTGAAAGCCAGATCAGCACGGGCATGGTCTGTGAACATCAAGCGGCCGCCACCAATGTCTTCTGCTGCGATTACATCGTCGCCAAAATCCGCGTCGAAAACATAGGTGTCCAAGCCCGCTTCGCCTATCAGCACATCATCCCCAGCGCGCGAGAGCAGCACATCATCCCCTGCGCCACCAAAGAGAACCGAATTACCCTCGGCGGCTAACAAAACATCGTCCCCGGCACCTGCGGTCAGGTGATATTTCTCAATCGTTAGCAGCTTGAACAATGAGAGTGCGTCGCTGAAATAATTGATACCTGTTGTATCGCTGAGGCGGGCCATAAGGCTTTGGGCTGTTGCAAGATCAAACCCTGCGGCCGTGACCATTTCGCCCGAATGAGTGAATACATCTGTCAGTACCCTAAGCGAGATTTCACCCTCGGCCTCTCCCACGAAGGTATCAATGCCCTCTTGGCCAAAGAAGTCGGCCCCTGAGGTGCCTTTCGTGGCAATAAGCAAGTCATCGCCAGTGTTTCCTTCCAGCCGGTCCAGCAGGCCGCCACCTGTTTCGAGCGTGTCATTGCCCGCGTTGCCCGAGATCAGATCACCGTAGTCAGATGCACCGCCCACAATGCGGTCGTTACCCTGCCCTGACAACAGAATGAAACGCTCCATCTCGGCGATCTCGCTGCCGTCCCCGATAGACCAGTATACTGGTTCGGCTGCTACATTGTTGTAAGCATCTCGTCCGTCTGCCCGCAGCAGCAGATCATCTGTTACATCAGAGAGTATTGCGGCAAAAGTATCGGTGGCAGTGCCACGCCCGCCAAAATACAATATGCCTTCGTCATGGATAAACAAATCGCTGTGCAGGTCGGAGCCGATGATTGAAATCCCCTCAACCCCCAGCACATTCACCTTGTTACCGCCGATGATAATATCTGCGCGTTCGTCCACTGTTTGCTCGAATGTCGGGCCGAACAGTTCAAACATACCCGATGTGCCGCCAAGAATACCTGTTTCGGCGGCCCCGCTTGCGTCATAGAACTGCCATTCTATTGCACTGCTCAGTTGTTCGTCGGCATTGCCGATGATCAGATTGTCATGGCCGTTTCCACCCTCAACCGTGGCATTGCCCTCACCACGCCAGCGGATCACATCGTCGCCGTTACCACCACGGATCAGGTCATCGCCCGCGCCGCCATCTAGCGTATCGTCCCCATCACCGCCGTGCAGGAAATCTTGCAGTGCACCGCCTGTGAAATTGTCGCGGTTGGCAGAGCCAAGCAGCATGGCACGGTCTGCACCAATCACTTCTGTGCCGTTCTCTAGCGTCTGACCTGTTGTTTCATTGTCCGTGATGGTGAAAGTGATGCCGACCTCGGAATTGGTGAATTTACCAACAAAAACATCCGCATCTCCGTCCCGCTCGCCCATATCGTAATAGGTGCCTTGCTGGTACACGACCAGATCGTCATATGCGGCAGAGCCTAATACGTTGGTTTTCTCGACAGAGATGAATTCAACCCCAAGACCCGTTCCGTAACCGATGTTGAACACAGACAACGCGTTGTAGGGATCAGAGTTGAGAAGCCCCCAAAGATCGCCAAAGTTGCTCTCGGCGTTGCGTACAGGCGCGTTGTTGATGAAGAGGTTAAATACATTGGCCGTGTAGCGATAGTTCAGGCCCGCCGTAACACTTGTATCGTCGCGGTCTCCGATGATGAGCCAGTCAATCTCTGCAATAGACTCGTTTCCAAGCGCCTCACCGCCGCGGACAGTATCCAGCCCGTCATTGGACCACATAAATATGTCCGAGCCGGCTTCACCAATCAGCAGATCGGCGCTGCGGTCATCCCCGCCGTCGATAAAATCATTACCCGCGCCGCCATTGATATAATCTGCGCGACTTATCTCGCCTGACCCGATAAAGCGGTCATTGCCGTCCGTACCACGCACGTAGAGCCGGTCAAAACCGCTGATGCCCGAACTGTTTACGAAATTGAGGTTGGAGGCTGAAGAAATATCCAGCGACACGTTCTCGATATCGGTCAGACGCGCGATTTTGCCACCGCCGTCAATCTCGCCCTTATCCAATGTCTTTGTCGCCGCAAAATCTGCAACAAAAAGATCAATCGGGTTCCTGACATCGTTAAACGCCGAGCCAACATACGCATCTGAACCCGTGGCGCCCGTAAACAGGGCGATGTTGCTGACGCCGGAATTCACCCGCGCACCGATCGCCTCAACATCTGCAAAAATCACGGTCGAACCAAAATCGTTGTCACGACCGTGGGTGTAATGCACGGCTGCGACTTCGCTGCTTTCAATATAACTGCCGTCTGTCAGCGCAAAACGCGCGAGGTCCCCAGGTGCGTCGACAATATTGTCGGAATAGGCGCTCAGTAGGCGCCCGATGTCTGAAAAACTATCATTTCCCGTGATCCCCTGACCCGAAAATGCCAAGGTTCCGTCAGCCGCCTGAATGTTGATGCCGATGGCGCGGTCACTGCTGTTGAACTGGGTGTTGCCAATAGCGCGGCCGCCGATCAGGTTGACTTGGTCCAGCCCGTCACCACCTGCGTAGAAGTCGCTGATGTTGTTGGCGTTCGTGCCATAGGCATGTGCCAGATCATCGCCCGCGCCCAACAAGATAACGTCCTTGCTGATGTCGCCGTTATGGTCCTGAGCGGAGAGTATTCGGGTGGTGAAGTCATTTGACACAAAGTCATTCCCGCCGCCCGTATCAACAAAACTCTGGCCCATCTCGGTGGTGAAATTGCTAAACCCGGTACTAAACAAGGGAATGACGACCTTGTCGTTGCCTGTCCCCAACTTGATGAAGAAGCCTTCAAAATTATCAACGTGCAGGGTTTCATGGGGATAAAAGGTTGGGATTGTGGAGCCAGCCCCCCAATCGAGCGCATTAATCACAACATCGCGGCCTCTGGTCTCCGCGCTCAGATCTGCGACGAAAATGTCATGGCCATCCCCGCCATCAAAATACTGACTGTAAAACGTACTGTTGTACGTAATCAGATCATCACCGCTGCCACTGATGACGTTGACGCCGGGTGTTCTGCCTATAAGGTCCTCACGCCACAACAGCTGGTTGCTATCAAGACCACTGCCACTTTGATATCCTGAAGAGCCTGATCCAAGGCCCGCGTCCGGATCATAGGTGTGCAGCAGTTGCAGTTTTCTTTCGAAACTCGACCTGACACCTGCTCCGATACCACTGTTGAGCGATGTAATATCATCGTCCCATGAGGTGCTGTCAGTCGGGATTTCCCACAACAACCAATCAGAATTATCCCATGATGTCAGCGTGGTATAGCCGCCACGGAAGTAAAACGTGTTCACGACAGAGGCCGCGCCGGTCGGGCTTGCCTCTGACGCGGCCTGCACCGCATCAAAGCTGCCCCGGTTTGTGGCATCGACGAAATCTCCAGTCTCTCCGCCTAGCAGTTCTGTCAGCGAAAACAGCGAAGAGTTCTTCACATCATTGATAAGGCGCAGCAGTTCATCGTCTGCATCCGGCGCATCGGGGTCATAGCCACTGGGGGCAAAGTCGGAATAGGCGACATCGTACACTTCGGTGACTGTATTGAAATCACTGACCGTATATTCCGAAATGCCCGGTATGATGAAATCAAACCCGACACCGTCTTCGGGGAAACGTGCATCCAGTGCCGAGATCTCGAACTTGGCTTCATCGTCGAACAATGTGCCGCTGAATTCGGCCTTTAGGGCTGTCACAGTGAGCGCACCACGCACATCAAGCCCCATGCCCAGCTCATATTCAGCCTTGAGGGAATAGCGCGCCGTTACTTGTGCGCTGCCAATTCCCGTGCTGATAGCTCCTGCGCTGGCGGTGTTAAGATCAAAGGTATGGACCTGCCCCAGTTTGGTGGTGGTGGACGTGTTGAGGTGATTGTCACTAGTATCCAGTGGCGTCGGGTCGAAGACCAATGAGACAGCAACATCCGCGTCAGCGCCGTTGTTTGTAAGATCCAGCGAAGCACGCTCTTTCACCGAGACATCCAGTACCGCGCCCAGATCAAGCGCGGTTATCCCAAGGGAGAGTTCGCCTTCAGGAATAAAGCTGAGATAGTCGTTAATGTCATAGGTTTCTTCACGGAAAATCGTCTGCTCAAGACGCTTACCGATCACTGATGTTACTCTGAGCGATTTGAGACCTTCGGTAAACAGCTTGTCGATGTCGATCTCTGCCTCGATGAATTTGACAGGAGAGACACCTTCGCCTTCAACTTTTGACAGTCCGTTTGCGATTTCATCAATCTTTGCGCCCGCAGGGATGTTCAGAGTTGCGGAAAAAACACCATTTTTGCTCTCGTACTCAAAGAGTGTGTCGCCCGCGCCCAGATCAAACAACGGGATGCGTTCATCAATCTTGGGAAAATCAAAATCGCCTACATCGGCCTCATAAATCGTGATTTCTGGGGTTTCACCGAGAAAGTCGAGGTCAATCGCGGGCAACCCTGCCCAGAAAGAAAAGTCTCTCAGCCCCGCATCCAGCTCAAGGATCAAATCAACCCCGACAGTCGGGGTGGCCTCGCCGTCTTCCCCCAGACCAAAGCCCAAGTGATTTATGCTGGTTCTGCCGTAGCTATAGTCACTGAAATCAAATGTCAGTGAAATGGGGCCACCGTCGCCCGTGTAGACCGCTCTTGTATAATCAAGGTCGACCATCAATTCAGCAGCCGCATCAAAGGTCCCAGCAGTCGCAAGATTGACATAGGCCTCTAACCCTACGCGCCCCTCAAACACCAAATCCCCGTCAAGCCGTAAAATACCGATATCAAATCCGATGTCCCTGTTCACCGAAATGTCCTGAATAAAGCGGTCTTCGGTTGATAGACGGTCGACGGGAACGTCGGCGCCCCAGACGGATTGGTTTTCTGTTTTGAAGGAGAGTGTTGTCCGCGTCATAATTAGTCTCGATAAATATTCTTAAATAGGCATCAGCATCGCAAAAAAACGCGCTGTGGCCAGCAGCGTCTAGGCAGGCTTTTGCTGAGTCAATAAAATTAACTTTTGATACTCAAAGTACCATTGAATCTGTTGGATAAAAAATTCGGAAACCAGTTAAGAATTATCAATAACCTATAGAAATATCTCGATCTGCATGGGGTATTATAGCATCAGACACACCCTTAACGTGTGCACCTCTAACGGCGATCCACATTTTTCACGGGGACAGGCGCGAGTGCCATTAGCTTTGTCTTTGCCTAGAAACCCAGCATGTCATCTGTCAGTGACGTGAGTTGAGTATTCTCAAGCCATATCTCTGTGCCAGCACCTGAAAAGTATACATCTGCATCGCGCTGGACCATCTGTGTGCGTACATCTGCGGCAGATGAGTATCCGTACCCGCGCAAGCTCAGCGCGTCCCATTGCTCTAAATCACGCACGCGATGCGTGCCCCTATCTTCCACATTGAATACAAAAACGTCAGCGAACAGGCCGCCGACCAAAATGTTGCTATCCGCGCCCCCGTCCAGCGTGTCATCCACCCCGAGGCCCTTCATCCATGCCGTAAGGTCTGCGGCGGTGGCTTGGACAAATTCACCGCTTTGGGAAAAGCCGCCAACGACGCTTGCGCGGCTGGCACCGTTTGCCAACTGGTCAAGCCATCCTGCCAGCCCGCCCGCATCCGCGGCCCGCCCCAGTACATTTTGATAGAGCAGTTCGACAAAGGCGGCATCGTCAAGCAAACCATAGGTGTTTTGAAATTCGCGGCTGTTTACAAAACCATTGGTCGCCGTAGTGAAATCCGTTCCGCTGGCCAATGCGCTGGTCCAGCCCTCAAATCCCGCTTTATCCGGTGCGCGGTCCAGTGTCGCCTTATACAGACGGTACACATCGTCAGACCAGTTGGCCTGGGTCGCAGCGTTGGCGAAATTGGTCGCCTGTGCTGCTGTATCGCGCGAAAATTCGGCACTGTTGGAAAAGCCAACGACCACGTCAGCACGGCTGCCACCGTTGCCCAGCACATCCAGCCAGCCATTCAGCCCTGCGGTGTCCGGTGTACGACCTAGCACGTTTTGATACATCAGCCCGACAAAACCTGCATCATCCAACCCGTCATACACATTTCGGAACTCGGCACTATTGACGAAACCACTGGCAATCTGGGTGATCGACTGGGTTGCTTCAGACAGGATTTTGGCCCATCCCAAATGCCCGCCTGCGTCTGGTTCACGGTCTAGCGTGGCTTGATATAGACGATATACCTGATTGGCCGCGTTGCCGGTGTTGCCAACTTCCAAGCTATCGCCATAGAGGTAATCGCTGAAGGTGCCACCGCGCAGATCATCAGAGCCGCCTGCCCCGGTAAGCGTGTCGTTACCTCCCAATCCACTGATTACATTGTCCGTGGCATCCCCTGTCAGGTTATCATGTCCATCGGTACCCGTCGGATTGAAAGGAGGCACAAAACTGGTCGCGAAGGATCCGCTGTCCAGTGAAGGTGTTGGATCGAGAATAACCAATTCATCAGCAAACTGGATCCGCTCGACCCCTCGCAGAGTGCCTATGTATTGCTCCTGAACAAATGGAGGCTCTGTGCTTTGATAGGGCAGATAAAGATAGCCAAATGTGTAATAGCCGTCTTCTTTGGTGATCACATAGTCGGCGCGGTTGCCAAAGCTTGTAGCGGTATCAATGCCCGTGCCGCCATCCCATGTGCCGCCCCATGAATTGCCAAGCCTTACTGTATCATCGCCACCGCCAGTGTGCAGCAGATAGCCGTCCGCCACTGTGGAAAACCGAGCCGCTCCTGTATCATCGAATTCGGTACCTATGATCCGCTCAAAACTGATCTGGCTTGCTGCACTGAGGTTGGTGCCAGCGGTAAACAGACTGAAATCGAGTGTATCGATCCCGCTGCCGCCGTTTTTGGCGATGGTGTTGTCAAATTCGGTTTTCAGCGCAAATACATCATCGCCCGCCATGCCGAACACTTCACGTTGCGGGTTGGATTCGTCAGGCGCACCGCCAATCCAGACATCATCCCCGTCGCGCAAATAAACAGTGTCTGCACCCGCTCCGAACTCAATCACGTCATCTTGCGGCGTACCATGGATGACATCATCGCCATCCGTCTGGAGCGCGAAATCCTTGCGCGGGATGGTGAAGGTGCCGCCGATCAATTCATTCGTGCCAGCACCGTTGCGGTCGGTGGCGCCGGTCCAGCCGATAAACAGCTGGCCATCCGCCCCTGCGCTTACAAAGGGTGGCGCGATGCGTGACCCTTGCACTGCATCATCTGCAATCACCACCGTATCGGACAGCACAAACCCCTCTTGGGCAACAAGCTGCGCGTAGACCGAAAACTCTGGCAGGTCACGGGTGCCGCCGGACACACCTGTCCAGACAACAGCGATGCTGCCGTCGGGTAGATAGGTCGCGGCAGCGGCACTGTCTTGTGC
This sequence comes from uncultured Sulfitobacter sp., assembly GCF_947502895.1. Lineage (GTDB taxonomy): Bacteria > Pseudomonadota > Alphaproteobacteria > Rhodobacterales > Rhodobacteraceae > Sulfitobacter. The sequence continues at coordinate 223,474 of NZ_CANNBM010000004.1, read as the reverse complement.
AGGCGTGAAATCAAGGCTCGGTAGATCGGTCCCCAGCTCAACAGTTGAGCGGGTGACCGCATCTTCGCTGACGAGCAGGCTTGCAATACTCTCGAATGGTGGTGTTCCGTCCGGATACGGACTGCTCTGGAAATTCTGGATAAAGCCCTTTTGCCAGAAGGTTGTGAAAATCCGGCTGCCGCTGGCGATCACCGCGACAGCATTGCCCTGCCCATCCGCGGCATAATCATCGTCAAAGCGGAAAGGGTTGAAGTTTCCCTCGCCCCCACTGCCGGGGGAGGCCATCTGCAAATGGCCCTCACTGGTGCGGTAGGTCTGGCCCAGCACAAAGGTATTGCTCCGCTGGCCTACAATTGTGAAGGTGTCGTCCCCGAGCGCCAGCAGTTCGCTTGTTTCATCGGTGACGTTTCTGCGGCCTGCCACCCGCTCGCCCACTGCGACACCAGCGGCGTCATATTGCTGGTACATCCATGTCTCATCGCGATCAAAAAGCGCACCATCTTCCCAAGAAACGACAAAGCCACCATTGCTTGTGGGGGCGACCTGCGCGATCCGCTGCTCCCCTTCGGTGAAGGTCGAGACATCCATTTCGGCTGTAACCGGTGTTCCATCAGGCCCGATGATCCGCACATGTGCATCCACATCGAAATCGGTCAAGTTCGGACCGTCAATCCACGCAACGGCAACATTGCCATTGGTCAGCAGGGTAAGATCAGGCTGGCCCTGCCCGTCTGCTGTGGTTTCATTGACCTGAAAGACCTCGCCGCGCGGCGTGCCGTCAGCATTGAAAACACGCCCCAATATCGCTGTGCTGCTTTCATCGGTGACATTTGGTATTGGAAAAAGACTAAATACCAGATGGGTCCAGACGGCCATAAAGCCGCCGTCCGCCAAAGTAATCACTTCGCCATTGTTGGAGCCCCCCCCGACGGGTGCAAGCACTTGTGTCATATTGACTATCCTTAAAAATATGGACCTTAAAAATCAAAATCTGCAAAACTAGAAACAAGTAGAACTGGACATCTTAGGTTTAAGCAAGCGTTTTTGTCGCAAAAAGCTGCGTTTTCACGGTCAATTCACGCTGAGAATGGTTGTGCAGGGCAGTCTGGATGCGCTTTCACACTGAAGGAACTCAGCATGAAAGCGCAGATTATTCAGACGAAAATATAGTCGACATTCTGCAACGTGGCCAGATCGCTGCCCGCGAAAATAACGGTAACGCCTTCGTCTACCAGCCGCACATCTGCACCTGTCACCGACATATGTGAAAGCGCATCAGCGGCAGTTGCATACCCAAAGCCCTCAAGCTGCAATGTGTCCCAATCATTAAGTTGCAGCACTGCATTTGTACCGTCCTCGGCGGCATCAAAGATAAACGTGTCGGCAGAGTAATTACCTGCAAGCGTATCGTTACCGGCACCGGCATCCAAAACATCACCGCCGGCAGCTTTCATATAGGAGGTGAAATCGTTTGCCGTTTTATTGATGAATTCTCTGCTTTGCGCAAAGCCGCGCACCACGTCTTCACGGCTCAGACCTTCGGACATGTTGAGCAACCACGCGTCCAGCCCTGCGGTATCCGGCGCACGATCAAGCACGTTTTGATAAAGCAGCGTTACAAAGTTGGTGTCATCCAATGCACCATAGGTGTTGCGGAACTCGGTCGAATTGGTGAAGCCCGCCGCGATTGAAGTATATTCCTGCCCGTTTTCCAATTGGGTGCTCCAGCTTTCGAGACCTCCTTGGTCCGGATCACGGTCCAGCGTGGCACGGTAGAGGCGGAAAACATCGTCTAGATAGCTGGCCTGCCCCCGCTCGAACAATGCAGTTGAATACGCGTTGGCTTCGGTGGCGGTGACGCTTTTGAACTCGGCACTTTCGGAAAAGCCTATGACAACCTGTTCGCGGCTGGTGCCGTTCTCCAACTGGCCCAACCAGCCCGCCAACCCGCCTGCATCCGCATCGCGGTTTAGCACGTTGTTATACAGCAGCGAGACAAACCCGCTGTCATCAAGGCTGCCGTATACGTTCTGGAATTCGCGTGAAGCGACGAAACCCGATACCACATCAAGGATCGTGCCTGCCCCCGAAGCCAGATTATCTACCCAGCCTTCGAAGCCGCCGGTATCTGGGGCGCGGTCCAGCGTCGCGCGGTAAATGCGAAACACCTGCCCGCCCTCGATACCATCCGCAGCCGTATCTGCACCGCCGATCAGGAAGTCATTCCCTGCCTGACCCATCAGCGTATCTGCACCAGTACCGCCGATCACAGTGTCATTGCCGTTTCCTGCGCGCACCAGATCATCGCCAGCCAGCCCGTCATAACGGTCGTTACCTGCCAGCAGGTTTATCACATCAGGGCTGGTTGTGCCGTCCAGTACGTCGTCCCCATTGGTGGGAACGCGCGGGCCGTTCTGGATTGAGACGATACCCGCAGGGATGGTGCCAACAAATGGAACGCCGTCCTGTGGCGTCACGGACAGCGCAAAAGTTTCGGTGATCTCGTCCAGACCGTCCCCAAGGATTTGCACCTGCACGGCCGCACTCATCTCGCCGGGCAAGAAGGTAATGCTGCTGTCAAGCAAGCGGTAATCAAGGCCCAGTTCGGCAGATTGATCCACCGCCGCCACATCAAAGCTGAGAGCCACAGAAGCTGTGCGCGACATGTAGATCGGGATCTCATATTCAGCAACATCGACGCCCTGTTCGCGTGTTATGGCTGGGGCTACAGATATCGCGCGGTTCGGGCCAAGACCGTCATCGTCAAAAATCCACCCATGGGCCAGCGCCGTGCTGGTCCCGCCAGCAAAGCTGGCACCAGTGGCGTTGGACAGCTCCATTATGATTGTCTCGTCACGCTCATCCAGACTGTCTGTATTGGCCTCGATGTACAAAAGCCTGCTGGTTTCGCCGGGGTTGAATGTAACCGTGCCGACAGTGCGGTTTGTCACATCAAACCCCCAGTCCAGATCAGTGCTGATTGCTGTACCCTCGCGGGCGCGGTAGTCAATTGTGACAGGGCTGTTAGAGGCTTCTGACAGGTTAATCTCGAAGGTAAGATAGTTGTTGTCAGCCTCGCGGCTTACGGCGTCAGCAATGGAGATCACGGGCTGTGGTGTGGTATCATCATCCTGAATTGTTGCCTCACCAGCCAATCCCTCTTCGTTCAGGCTGATATTGTCTGGCGCTGCGACAACCAGTGCAAATCGCTCTGTCACCTCTGCATCCGCATCCCCCAGAATATCGACCGCTACGGTTTTTACCGTTTCTCCGGGCGCAAATGTCAGAGTGCCAAGCGCTGCGGTATAGTCGCTGCCCGCGGTGGCTGTGATGTCACGGGTTTGATAGTTCACGTTTACCGTATCGGCGACAGCCGACGACAGGCGCACTTCGAACACAGCTTGCTTTACGCCAATGTCCCCCTCAACCAATACAGGATCTGACACAAGCAGCGCCACATTCGAACCTGTTCCATCATTATCGGTGATGATGCCTGTTGCGCGCAACGAGGTCTCACCACCTGCAAACCGCGCGTTTTCGCTTAGATTTGCAAGATCGAGGTAAACGCTTTCGTCTCGCTCATCGAAGGAGTCGGTGTTTGCTTCGATGTAGATAATGCGGCTGGTCTGACCCGGGGCAAAAGTGACAAAGCCGACCGATCGGTCCGACACATCAAATCCCCAGTCCAGATCATTGCTGCTCGCGGTACCTTCATGAGCGCGGTAGCGCATTGTCACGGTGTCCAATGCCGCCTCGGACAGGCTCACTTCAAAGCTGAGGTATTGGTTGTCGCCTTCCAGCGCCACGGCATCAGCAACCGACACAACAGGCCCAGAGCCTGTATCATCGTCGCGTATTGTCGCCTCACCTACCAAACCACGTATGCCGACGCTCGGGTCGCTGGGCGCATCGATTACCAGCGCAAACTGCTCTGATCGTTCGGCCAGAGCATCACCCAACACATCCACGCTGACGGATTTCACTTCCTCGCCCGCGGCAAAGTTTAGGGTTCCGCTGCGCGCGACATAGTCTTCGCCAGCTACCGCGCTGATGTCGCGTGTGGAATACGTTACAGTGAAATCAGTGGTGGCAGGTTGGGACAGCCGCACTTCGAACACAGCCTGCTTGCTGCCAGCGTCTCCCTCGACCAACACAGGATCGGAAACAAACAGCGCAAGGTTGGACCCTTCGCCATCATTATCGAGTATCACGCCCGTCGCGCGAATATGATCTTCACCGCCCGCAAAGCGCGCGTTCTCGCTTAGATTGGTCAGCTGCAGGATAACGCTTTCATCCAGCCCGTCAGCAGAGTCGCTATTGGCCTCGATATAAATCACTCTGCTGGTCACACCCGGTGCAAACTCGATCTGGCCTACTGTTCGGTCCGATACATCAAACCCCCAATCCAGATCATTGCTGCTGGCTGTCCCTTCCAGTGCGCGGTAGGTCAGCACGACAGTATCCAGCGCAGCCTCGGACAGTGTGACCTCAAAGCTGAGATAGTTGTTGTCCGCCTCACGGGCTACAGCGTTGGAGATTGACACAACCGGGAAACCGGAAGCGTCATCATCACGGATGACAGCCTCGCCAACCAGTCCTTTTGTTCCCACAGTATGCCCGCTTGGCGCATCCAGCACCAGTGCAAAACTCTCGCTCGGTTCGGTCACCGTATCCCCGAGAACCTGAACGCGCACCTCTTTGACTTCCTCGCCCTGTGCGAAGTTCAATGTCCCGAAACTCGAGATATAGTCGGTGCCGCTTGTGGCCGAGATATCGCGGGTTCCATAAGTGACGGAAAACGCCTCGCTTGCGGGCTGTGAAAGCCGTATTTCAAACACCGCTTCTTTGGTTCCGACATCGCCTTCGACCAGCACAGGATCAGAAACCAACAGCGCGAGGTTCGATCCGGTGCCGTCATTGTCGAGGATTACCCCAGAGGCGCGTAAAACGGATTCGCCGCCTTCAAAATCGGCGTTTTCGCTGAGATTGCTCAGTTGCAGGGTGATGCTTTCATCCCGTTCGTCAAACGAATCTGTATTTGCTTCGATGAAGATCGTCTCGCTTGTTACACCTGGTGCAAGAGTGACGGTGCCATAAGTCCGACCTGAACTGTCGAACCCCCAATCCAGATCATTGCTGTTGGCCGTCCCTTCAAACGCCCGATAGCTGAACGTAACCGGATCAAGGGCGGCTTCGGAGAGGTTCACTTCAAAACTGAGAAACGCGTTGTCCGCTTCTTGTGACACAGCGCGCTGGAGAGAGAGTATAGGCATAAAGGCAAGTTCCCGGATTTGAACGAAAGCAATGGATTGAAATAGCAGAATTCATTAACACCTGCCCCGACCCCGCGCGGCCCACTTGAAACGGGCTTGGCTAAGGGTAGGTCAGACAACACTAAAGGGTCGATTGTGTCTGATCGTGCAGAATTTCAAAGCCAATGGCAATTGTGATATTCGATTTACGGGAATTGTAATAAATTGCGGCGGCGAATATGGCTTCGCCGCCGCGCAGATATCTGGTGTTTGCTGTTTTACATGGCGGCTTGTTGCGCGCCGCGCGGCTGTATCACGATGGCACTTGAGTAAAAGCGTAACAGCCAGCAGTGACAGTTACAGTCCGGTATCCATCAGCGCCTTGATCTCGCTTTCGCCGGTGCCGGCAACAATGCGGCCCAGCTCTTTGTCGCCGCGCAAGACCAGCAAAGTTGAGCGGCGGGGAATATTGCGCGATTTGGTGACGCTATGCTTGCCGAAATCATCCCAGTCCACTTTCACAAATACCATCGCCGCGTCATAGTTCGGATTGCTTTTACGCAGCGCGTTGATCACGCGACCCTGACGTTTGCACGTGCCGCACCACGACGCAGAATAGTCGACGAATACGGTCTTGCCCTCACCCAGTGCCTTTTCAATAACACCAGGGGAATAGGTTACGAACTCAGCTGCGAATGCGGCGTGGGGCAAAGCGGCCAGTGCAACTGCGGCAGTGATGAAATGACGGCGGTTCATGGTAATTCTCCGTTGGTTAGAATGCGACAGACAAGTCCTGTAGCCAGATTGGCATGATATCCAGCGCGATTGCTTCGATGATGTGGTTGATTTTGAAAAACAGCATGAGGCCCACAGCGATAAACGTAGCCCCAAGGATGGGTTTGGAGCGGGATGCAAGCCCGCGCAAAGTCTGGGCACGGGTGCGTATTGCCTCACGGGCGCCAAATCCGAGCACGACAATCAAGGTCGACACACCCAGCGCGAAGAACAGCATGATTGTACCTGCGTACCAGAGGTTTCCGCCCTGCGAAGCAAGGGCAATTGCACCGCCTAATGTCGGGCCGATGCAGGGAGACCAGACAGCACCCAGCAACAACCCCCCCAAGAATTGCCCGCGCAGACCAGACCCATCCATTTGATTGATCCGGTTGTCCGCCCGTGCTGCCATGCCTGCCGTGGCGGTCTCGAACTGGTGCGCGAAAGCGGGTACGATCAAAACGACCCCGAAGAATATCATCAAGACAGCGCCGATCTGGGCAAGACCATCCTGCGTCAATCCGATGGAGGCACCAAAGGCTGTCACAAATAGTCCAAACGTCACGAATGACACGCTCATCCCCGCCGCAAGCGCCGCCGGACCATAGCGGTTCGCATTGAGTGCGCTGACCAGAACAATGGGCAAGACAGGCAGCACACAAGGATTGATGAGCGTGAGCAAACCCGCGAGATATGAGAAAGCAAATTCCATACAATTGATGTGACGCCTTGCAATTGTGTTGGCAAGTCACCCTTGGTCAACGCCCGCTCACAAATGCGTCAGAACAGCTGGGTAAATGGACCCTCAGGGCACGCCTTTTAGGTCGAAACACATTGCGAAAACTTGTCTGTTTTTACGCAACTGCAGATTCATCAAACCTTGGTATCGCATGGCCACAGCGCAAGCATGGGGAGCGGTCAGGATGCCAGATCAGGTTATATACGGATACAGCAGTAACGCCTTCTATATGCCAACGGGCAACACCGTGGCACTTGATCCGGATTTCGACGCCTCCGCCGACATCTTACGTTGGGATATTGATGATGCAGACGCCACTCTCGAAGGCGACACCGTCAACAACGAAGTTGGCGATGACACAACACAATACGCCACCAAATATGACGCCAACGGCAATTACCTCAACGATGGTCAAATTTATGCGGAGATGTTTTACATTCTGGATGACGGGGCCGGAAATACCATCACGCTCTATGCCATCGAAGGATCGGGCGGCGCGGTCTCTGGGTATTGGGCAGATGACGAAATTGTTCCTGGCGTTGAATACGAATTGGCTACATTCGGAGAGGTAGACAGCTCAAACGCTCCGAATTACAGCGACATCCATACCCCGGCATTCGATCCCGATGATACAAACGCCATAGAGGGCGGCGCGTATAACGACACACTTGATGGTGGTATCCGCAGCGATACAATTGACGGTGGCGCGGGCGATGACAGTGTTTTCGGGGATACTGGCAATGACAGCCTCAGCGGTGGACAGGGCGATGATACCGTGTCGGGTGGCGGAGGTGTCGATACGGTCAGTGGTGGCAGCGGCTCGGACTTGCTGGATGGCGGTGGCGGTACATCTGATCGCGTCGTCTTTGACGGAGCGCATAGCGACTACACATTTGACATCCTTCCCACAGGTCAGGTCGTTGTAACGGACACTGTAAATGGTGGGTCGGATACCATCGGCGGATTTGAACAGATCGAATTTGCAGACGGCCTATGGGATCTTCGGATCGGCAGTGATGGTAACGACAATATCGGAGACAATGGCGGCCTGCCAGATTTTGTCATATCTGGCGACGGAACAGACAATGCAGGAATGTCGGGTGGGGATGACATTTATGTGGGCGGGTCTGGCAGCGACAATCTGGGCGGTGAAGGCGGCAACGATACGATTTATGGCGGCGGCGGCACAGACGGGATCGGCGGTGGTGACGGTGACGATCTGATTGATGGCGGCGCTGGCAACGATGGTATCGGCGGGGATGCAGGCAATGATACCATTTATGGCGGGGCCGGAAACGACGGGATCGGCGGAGGCGCAGGCAACGATCTGATTGATGGCGGCGCCGGGAATGATGGCATTGGCGGCGAAGCGGGCAACGACACGATCTTTGGCGGCGCAGGTGACGATGGAATGGGCGGCGGCGACGGCGATGACGAAGTCTATGGAGGCGCTGGCAACGACGAAATCAGTGGCGATGCGGGCAATGACAGCGTTTACGGCGGCACTGGTGACGACTCGCTTAGTGGCGGGACGGGTGATGATTTCATCGACGGCGGTGAAGGTTCGGATACCATCACGCTCGAGGACGGCTTTGGCAATCAGACAATTAATGGTGGCAGCACAGGATCAGACGAAGATGTGATTGACCTGTCGGACCTTTCCGGCCCTTTAACCGTTGTGTACTCCGACACCGAAGACGGGACGATCAGCGATGGCAACGTTACCGTTTCGTTCAGCGAAATTGAACGCATCATTCTGACCGATCAAGCAGATTCCGTCGATGCGTTTACGACGGACGGCGTCACCATTGATGCAGGTGACGGGGACGACACCGTGCTTGGTGGCAACAGCAACAACACGGCCGCAGATTCTATCGATGGCGGTGCAGGCAATGACAGTATCGAGGGCTTTTGGGGTGCGGATACGATCATTGGGGGGGACGGTGACGATACAATTGATGGGGGCGACCAGGGCGATATCATTCTGGGCGGCGCTGGTAACGATCTGATTTTCGCCGGCGAAGAAGACGGTATCGGAGATGATGACAGCATCAGCGGCGGCGATGGGAACGACACCATCATCTCCGTTGAAACCGATGACCGCTCTGACGATACAATTAGCGGCGATGCGGGCGATGATTTGATCCAGACCCAAGGCGGTGATGACAGCCTGTCCGGTGGCAGCGGCAATGATACGATTGATGGTGGGACCGGTGACGATGAAATCGACGGCGGCACAGGTGATGACGTTCTGGCGGGGGGCGCAGACAACGACAGTCTCACGGGCGGTGCCGGTGATGACAGTCTTTCAGGGGGCGCGGGCGCCAACACGCTGACAGGTGGCGCGGGTAACGATACGTTCGTTGCGGGCGAAGGTACGCAAACCATCACTGATTTCAATACAGGCAATACCGGCACACTGGATGATGGTGACAGCACCAATAATGATTTCGTCGATCTGTCAGGCTACTACGACCATATATCAGAACTGTACAAGGATCAGGAGGATGATGGCATCCTCAACCAGTCCAACACCGAGGACAGCCGCGGGAACGCGGTAGACTACAGTGACAATGACAGCTTTGGCGCAAATACGATGCGCTTTGACGGGGCATCGGCGGATAGCAGCAGTTTCACCCAAGAAAACACGGGCGTTGTGTGCTTTACAGCGGGCACCGCGATTAGAACACCACACGGTGACGTCTTGATAGAAGAGATGCGTGTCGGGGATATGGTCTGCACACTGGACAACGGGCCGCAGCCTATCAGGTGGATCGGGCAGCGCCACCTAGGCGCAGGTTTTCTTGCCGCCCGCCCTGCCCTGCGCCCGATCTTGATCCAGCGTGGCATCTTGGGGGCGGAGCGTGATTTACTTGTCTCCCCCCAGCACGGGGTACTTATCGGTCAGCACGGATCGCATCTGGCACGGGCCAGACATCTGGCCGAAAACAGCGCAGGAATCCGCACCGCTCATGGCAAGCGCGAGATCACCTATATCCACATTCTTTTTGATGCCCACCAAATCATTTTCGCTGAAAACGTCCCTAGCGAGAGCTTCTTTCCAGGGAAGATGGCTTTGAAAATGATCGGCCACGCGCAATTGAAAGAAGTGACGGACCTTTTCCCTGAACTGTCCCCCGATGCGACAGATCAACACCACGGTTTTCATTCAACAGCTCGGGTTTTCGCCCGCAAAACAGGTGTTCAAAGGTTAATGCGGCAATCGCGTGTTTTGCAGGTTGGGATGCTCTAGTTTACTCTTCCTCGTCCGCGGAAACATCGGCGCGAAACCCGGTCGCTACAACGAATTTTTCCGAACTGTCCTGACGGCTGGAGGGGGGTTTGATGTTGTATACCTTGCGAAACCGTTGCTTGAGCAGTTTTTGCAATTCGCCTTCGGCTCCGCCAGCGAGGGTCTTGGCAATGAACGTGCCATCCTCCTCCAGAACGTCGAACGCGAAATACGCCGCGGCTTCGCACAACGCGATAATGCGCAAGTGGTCGGTTTGCTTGTGCCCTGACGAGGACGCGGCCATGTCGGACATCACAACATCCGCGCGACCACCCAGCCATTCCTTTACCTTCAGGTCTGCATCGTCTTCCATGAAATCCAGTTGGTGAATCTCACAGCCCGCAATTGGTTCCATCTCTTGCAAGTCAATCGCAAGGATTGTGCCCATGGCCTTGCCGCTTTTCTCGCCCAGAATGTTCGAGCGTTTGACCGCCACTTGGCACCAGCCCCCAGGTGCGGCGCCCAGATCAACAATGCGCGCGCCTGGCACCAAAAAGCGGAACTTGTCGTCCAGCTCCATAATCTTGAATGCCGCGCGGCCGCGATAGCCTTCGGCCTTGGCGCGTTTCACATACGGATCGTTCAACTGGCGCTGCAGCCAACGGGTCGAGCTAAGCTTGCGGCCACGGGCGGACTTTACCTTCACCTTCAGGTCACGCTGCCCGCGGCCCGATGTATTCTTACCTGTTGGCGTTTTGCCCATTAGAACGTTCCTTCTTCGAGCACGCCATCCGCGCTCATCTGTGCGTATAGCAGACCTTCGCGCAAACCGCGATCCGCCACACTAAGGCGGTCTGTGGGCCAGCAGCGCATCAATGCCTGCAAAATAGCGGCCCCCGACATAATCAGCGCTGCGCGGTCATGCCCGATGCAGGGGTCAACCCGCCTGCCCTCTGGCCCCATGGCCAGATAATGATGGATAACCGTATCGATCTGCTGGCTGGACATGCGCAGGCCGTCCACTTTGGTGCGGTCATAGCGGCGCAATCCCAGATGGCTTGCTGCAACTGTGGTCACGGTACCCGAGGTCCCTACGATCTGGAAACGCTCTTGGGATTGAGCGGATTGATAAGGTGTGAAATCGGTGAGGTTCTCTTCGAAAAACCAGCTCATCAAGGCAAAGCGCGCGGCATCATCTTCGACGTCCGAGAACTGGTCACGAAGTGTTGCCACACCCAAAGGCACACTGATCCAGTCAACGACCCGCGCGGCGGGTATATCCGTCGGTGCCTGCACAAACCCGTTGTGCAACCGCATGATGGATTGCGCACGGTCGCGTTTCGGCACACCACTGATGTCGATCCACACCAACTCGGTCGAGCCGCCGCCGATATCGACGACCAGCAGGTTCTCTGTTTTCGGACTGACCAACGGCGCACATGAGATAACGGCCAGCTGCGCCTCTTGCTCAGGTGCTATGATATCCAGCTTTAGTCCCGTCTCACGCGTCACCCGACGCATGAATTCATCCCCGTTCAACGCACGGCGGCACGCCTCGGTGGCGACAAGACGCATCCGCTTTACTTTGTTGCGGCGCAATTTTTGCTGACAGATACGCAATGCCTGAATGGTGCGCGCCATTGAACCGCGCGACAATCGCCCGGTTTTCTCCAACCCTGCGCCCAATTGCACAGACTTTGAAAAACTATCCACCACATGAAACCCCCCGCCTTTCGGCTGGGCGATCAACATGCGACAGCTATTTGTGCCCAGATCTAGGGCCGCATAGAGGTCGTTCGATCCGGACGAAACTGGCGCGGGGCTCAGAGCCGTCGATTTGCTACGTTCGAGCGCGCCCGCACCTTTGGAGCGCTTTGGCGCCATAGGTTGCGCCTTTCATTACGTGTTGGTGCAATGATACGTCTTGGCGCTGCCCCGCGCAAGCACCACCATGCGCGAAGGACCGCTCTTTTTAATCAAGCTCAAGATGTTCATGCGGGGAATGATCCGGCCTTGCAGGTGCAGCTTGCATCACGATGGTGTAGACAAAGGTCGCTGATGGAACCGGTATTGTCGAAAACGACAGTCGCACATCCATGCCCTTCGGATAGAGAGGGAAAAACGCCCATGAGGCAGGAGAGGAATCGCATATGGCAGAGGTCGTGATTGTGTACTGGCGGGATATTCCCGCGCAGGTCATCGTGGGCAAGGGCCGCCGCGGCCAAAAGCGTATTTTGCCCGAGCGTTTCGAACAGGCAATCGACCGGGCCGCGATGAAAGTCGGTGCGGAAGACACCGATGCCTACCTTGCCGAGTGGCGCAAAGCTGCTCCGTTCACAGTTGAAGGCGATGATGCCGAGGTCGCAGACGCGCAAGCCGCCAAGCTGGACGCCGAATATGACCGTGAGCGCATCAAGGCACTGATTGCAAATGATGGCTGGGCCTGACCCGCACACTATTGATCACAGGAAGGAGCCAAAAAATGGCACTGCTGAATTTCCGGAAAAAAGAAACAGCACCCGACGAGGTGAACCCGCAGGTTGAGGCATTCTTGCAAGACTTCTCTATCGAAGTCATGCCGCGCACGGCTGAGAAAGTGGAAGATTTCCGCGCGCTCTTGCCTGAAGGCACCCGCGTCTACATCGCACACATCGAGGGCACCCCGATCGAGGAAATGGTTGCGACTGCAAAGCGGCTGAACGCAGACGGTTTTCAGGTTATGCCGCATTTTCCTGCGCGGATTATCAAAGATGACGCCGTGTTGGGCGACTGGATAGCCCGCTATCAGGGTGAGGCGGATGTAAAGCAGGCGCTGCTTCTTGCGGGTGGTGTGACCAAGCCGCATGGTGATTTCAGCGACAGCATGCAGCTGATGGAAACGGGGTTATTCGACAAGGCAGGCTTTACCAACTTGCATGTGGCAGGCCATCCGGAGGGCAACCGCGATATCGACGCATCAGGCACAGCAAATGTCGATGCGGCCTTGCGCTGGAAGAATGATTTCCAGACCCGCACAGATGCTAATCTGGCAATTGCCACACAGTTCGCTTTTGACGCCAAGCCGATCATCAAATGGGCCGATACCATCGCTGCAGAAGGGATCACCCTGCCCGTCCATATCGGCATTGCGGGTCCTGCAAAGCTGCAAACTCTGATCAAATTTGCAATTGCTTGCGGTGTGGGTCCCTCGCTCAAAGTGCTGCAAAAGCGTGCGATGGATGTGACCAAGCTGCTGCTCCCCTACGAGCCAACGGACGTGCTAGCCGAGTTGGCAGCGCACAAGGCCGCTAATCCCGACTTTAACATCACCCACGTGCATTTCTTCCCGCTGGGCGGAATCAAAACCAATGCCACATGGGCGCAAAACAATGGCGGCAGCGCTGCCGTGCCTGCAACCGCCTGAAAGAGACAAGCATGACAAGAACAATCGTCGAATCCAAAACCAAAACTGCCATCATCGGCTTTGACCAGCCGTTTTCTGTGATTGGTGAGCGGATCAATCCAACAGGCCGTAAAATTCTTGCTGAAGAGCTCGAGCGCGGTGATTTCAGCCGTGTCGAGGCTGATGCGATTGCGCAGGTTGCCGCTGGTGCAAACATCCTCGACGTGAACTCTGGTGCGGTCTTCTCCAACAAAATGGCCGAAGATCCGCGTTATGCCGACAACAACTTTGTCGAGCCGATGTTGATGCCCGAAATGATCGCGCGCGTTCAGGCTGTCACCGACTGCCCGATCTGCATCGACAGCTCCGTGCCGGGAGCTCTGGAAAATGGGTTGGAAGCTTGCGAGGGCCGCCCGCTGCTCAATTCGGTCACAGGTGAAGAAGAGCGGCTGGAACTGGTGCTGCCTCTGGTCAAAAAATATAATGTGCCTGTGGTTGCGATCAGCAATGATGACACAGGCATTTCAGAGGACCCCGACGTGCGCTTTGCTGTCGCCAAGAAGATCGTCGAGCGTGCCGCTGATTTCGGCATTCCTGCCCATGATATCGTTGTTGATCCGCTGGTTATGCCAATTGGTGCTATGGCTACAGCAGGCCATCAGGTGTTTACCCTGGTGCGCCGTCTGCGTGAAGAACTCGGCGTGAACACGACCTGTGGTGCATCAAACATCAGCTTTGGCCTGCCCAACCGTCACGGCATCAACAATGCGTTTTTGCCAATGGCGATGGGTGCGGGCATGACGTCTGCGATTATGAATCCTGTCGCTCTGCCCATCAACGCAGCTAAGATCGCCGCCAAGAAAGAAGAGCTGGCGGCCCTCGGTGTGGTCCTGCCCGAAGGGATGGACGACGAGGTGTTTGTACAACTTTTCGGCATGGGGTCCACGCTGCCCAAGCCTGGCAAGGAAATGGAAGCGATCCGCGCTGCAAACTTCTTGTTTGATCGCGACCCCCACGGTGGGGACTGGATTAAATTCAACAAAGTTGCGCCCAAAGCAGGCCAAGAAGGTCGGGGCCGCGCGGGCCGTGTAGGCGGACGCCGCCGCGGCTAAGTCCAGTGGGTAACTCGCATCAAGGGCGGCTATGGGGCCGCCTTTTTTAGGTTAAATGATGCCTATTATCGGCCAATCGCATAGGCCTGCATCAGTCGCGGCGTTGCAGCCGCGTGCAGCATCCCGTCAACGGTGCGCATGGCGGCTGTTAGTCGTCCTACCGTCCAAGGCTCGGCTACTGTTACGATATGGCCCTTCGCGCGCAGATCCGCGATGACATCTGCGCCTACGTCAGGTTCGATCATCATCTCTCCTGCTTTTACCTCACGCGGAAAAAACGACCCTTGGAAGTGCATGGTGTGGAACAGCGGTGCATCCATCCCTTCTTGCAACCCAAATCCGTGATGCACAAAGCGCAAGAACCAGATCAGCTGCCACTGGTCCTGTTGATCACCGCCCGGTGTGCCAAACACCAGCCGCGTGCCATCTTTTTCAGCCAGACTAGGGGTTAGGGTAGTACGAGGACGCCGATGCGGGGCCAGCGATGTGGGCAGTCCCTCCTCCAGCCAGAACATCTGTGCGCGTGAGTTGAGTGGAAAGCCAAGACCGGGGATTACGGGATTGCTTTGCAGCCACCCGCCGGAAGGGGTTGCACTTACCATGTTTCCCCAGCGGTCAACGACATCCAGATGCACAGTATCCCCGCGTTTTTCGGTAAGGTGTGACATGGTCGGCTCTTGTGCTTCCACCACACCCACACCGAAATCGCGCGCGGCACGTTCTATATAGCGGTCGGCCAAATGCTCAAACCCCGGCACACGACCTGGTAGTTGATCGTGTGACGCGGTTGCACCGATCTGCTGTCGTCGCGCATCGTTGTATTCATCACTCAGTAGGTAATCCATCGGGATATCGCTCTGCGCAGGATCACCGTAGTATGCCTCGCGATCCGCATAGGCCAACTTCATCGCTTCGATTACAATATGGGTAAATTCAGCACCCAACGGGTCCATAGCAGCCATATCAAACCCTTTCAGCAGCGCAAGCGTCTGCAACATTACTGGGCCCTGCCCCCAGCTTTGGGTCTTATGAACGGTCCATCCGTGATAGGTATAGCTGAGTGTTGGTTCGTATTGCGCGGACCAGTCAGCCATATCGGAGGGCGCCATGACAGCGCGATGTGCTTTGCCCGAGACATCCATGACCTTTGCATCTGCCAGATAGTCAAAAACCGCCTCTGCAACAAAGCCAGCGGACCAAGCGGCGCGAGCGGCGTCTATCCGCGCGTTGCGGGTGTCACCGCTACTTTGCGACAGTCTTTCGTAGGTGTCTGCCAGATCAGGGTTCTTAAAAAGCGCATGCGGTTCAGGCGCCTTGCCGTCTGGCGCCCACACGGTAGCCGAGCTTGGCCAGTGTGCTTTGAAATAAGGGACCAGACCTGCAATTGTATGGGCTACGCGAGGCAGAACCGGATGCCCGTTACGCGCATACTGAATGGCAGGTTCCATCACCTCTTTCAGTTCCATAGTGCCGTGGTCACGCAGCATTAGCATCCAGCCGTCGAACGCACCCGGTACAACAGTGGAAAGCAGCCCGGAACCCGGAACAAGCGTAAGCCCTTGTGCGCGGTAATGCGCGATCGTGGCGCCGGCTGGTGCCGTACCCTGCGCACAAACCACCTGTGTCTCCCCTGTATCCACGGAGTGGAATATCGCAGGCATGTCCCCTGCCGGACCATTCAGGTGTGGCTCAACAATTTGTAACACAAGTGCAGTCGCGACCGCCGCATCAAACGCATTTCCACCCTTTTCCAGCATTGCCATCCCCACAGCAGATGCGATCCAGTGGGTTGAAGCTACGACGCCGAAAGTGCCCTTGATCTCGGGTCTGGTGGTGAAATCTGACATAATGCCTCTCCGATGCGCGGGGATACCGCATGGCATAGGTTTATCCCACTCAGGACCAAAGACCAGCCCGTGTCAGTGCGCCATCGTCAACACCCGCGTGGTGGGGATAGTTTCGGCAGCGTCTCGGACCAAAAACGCGCGACCCTCAGAAAAGGGCCGCGCGCAGTGTTGGTACATGATCTCGTGCTGTTTAAATTGCTCAGAGTAGGAGCATATCATCTGTAATGTCGGCCAATGCAGTGTTCTGGAACACAATAGAGGTGCCCAGATCATTAAGCACCAGATTGTTACCGGTTTGTGTCATTACAGCCCGCACATCATCAGCTGAAGTAAAGCCAAATCCGTTCAGATCGATGTAGTCCCACGCCTCCAGATCAAGGACAGTGTTGGTCGAGAGGTTGGACTGGTCAAAGACAAAAACATCCGCCATCTGCCCACCAGCCAGCGCGTTAGTGCCGCCGCCGCCATTGATCTGATCGTCCACACCTGCGTTACGAATCCAGTCTTTCAGATCGGATGCTGTATTTGCGCGGAACTCGGCGCTTTGCGCCAATCCTCGTACGACCGCTTCGCGCGTTCCGCCTGCTTCAAGACTGTCCAACCAGCCCTGCAAACCGCCTGCATCAGGCGCACGGTCAAGCACGTTTTGATAGAGCTGGGTTATGAAGGCCGTAGAACCGGACAGATCGCCATAGGTGTTTTGGAACTCGAATGAATTGGCAAATCCCGCGATCACCTCATCATAGGCGCGCCCGTTTGACAGTTGCTCGGTCCACGCCAAAAAGCCTCCGATGTCGGGATCACGGTCGAGGGTTGCACGGTATAGACGGTAAACATCATCCGACCATTCCGCAGGGTTGGCATTTACAGCGACTGCATTTGCAGCATCAAGGGTCGCAATCTTGAACTCCCTGCTCTCGGAAAATCCGTTCACAACCTGCGCAAGCGATTGTCCTGCATCCAGCTGGTCGGTCCACCCCTTGATTTCGGCATCGCTCACCTGATTGGCATCGAAATCGCGGTTCAGAACATTGCGGTACAAGGCTTTGACAAAGTCGGCTTGATTCAGACCATTGTAGGTGTTGGCAAACTCTTGCGAATTCACGAACCCTTCGGTCACGGGGGTCAAGCTCTGAACACCTGTAAACAACTGTTCTGTCCACCCTTTGTGCCCACCTTCATCTGGTACACGGTCAAATGTCGCCTGATAGAGACGGAATACCAGATTGGCTTCGTCCAAGGCATAGCGCAACTCGAATTCATCCCCAAAGAGGTAGTCGTTGCCAAATCCGCCGAGCAGAACATCCGGCCCACCGCCGCCATTTATCGTGTCTGCGCCCGCAAGGCCGCTGATAACTTCGGGCAAAGCTGTACCTGAAAGCCGATCATTGCCGGCTGTACCTGCTGCACCAGTTCTTCCGACAATGGCACTGGAGGGCGATGAAATAACCGCCTCATTCGTGCCCTGCGCGTCGGTATAGGACACCTGCGCCGTCATCTGAGTGCCGACATCTATTGCCGACAGCGTAAAGGTTGCAGCTGTTGCGCCGCTCACTGCGACGCCATCGCGCAACCATTGATAGCTGAGAGAGCCCAACCCGTCTTCATCCTCTAGCGTATTGGACACAGACAAGACTGAACCCGCGGCGGCGAAGCCGTTGATGATCACGCGACCCGACGGGGCGTCATTGACGTTTTCAACAGGCACAGTCTGTGCGCTGCTCGCGGTCTCGCCGAAACCGCCTTGATCGGTATAGCGTGCCACAACCGAGATTTGCCCGCCCACGTCAGTCTGGCCCAACGTATAGCTCGCATCAGTCGCACCATCGATGTCGACACCGTTGCGCACCCACTGATATGAGATTGCGCCCAGACCATCCGCATCGGCCAGCGTGGAGACAGCGGACAGCTGGCCGTCTTCGACAGGTGTTCCCGTAACGCTCACACCGCCGGTTGGCGCATCGTTTATATCGCTGATTGCTACTGTGGATGCGCTGCCCACGTTTTCTGCAAAGCCGCCACCATCTGTGTAAGCGACCTCCACAGCGATCTGTGTGCCTACATCAGCTTGGCTGAGCATGTAGCTGGCGGCAGTCGCACCATCAATGGCTGTGCCCCCTCGCGTCCACTGATAGGAAAGCGCGGTCAAACCGTCTGCATCCTCAAGTGTGGACACTGCGGTGAGTTGTCCGCCTTGGGTCGGCGTACCCGTAATGGTGATATTACCCGTTGGCGCATCGTTGATATTATTCACCGTGATCGTCAGTTCGGATTCAATATCAGGTGAGGATCCCACTGAAGGATCTTCAACAGTGACCGTGACATCCAGCTGCGTTTTGACCGCGTGATCCAGTGATGTACCAGCGCGCAAGAACAGCTCGGCCCCGTCAATTTCGAACAGGTTGGCGTCTGATCCAGACAAGCCGAGTTCATTGCTGCCGTTTCCATCGTCTGTGACAGCGATATCCGCGATTTTGATCCGCGTTGTGGTGTCTGTTTTCTCATCGATGTCCGTGGTCACGGACGTCAGATCAAGGGCCGTTGGTGCCGCATTCGGGTTCTCGAGAATGAAAGCAAGGCTATCATAGGCCAGCAGTGTGTCATCAAATTGTATGAACTCAACATCATCATGGATGATGTCTGTGCCATCTACGCTGGACACCTCAAGGCTGCCGTTGAAGTCATTGCCTGTGATCTGGAGACTGGACGCGGCGATCACGGCAGTGTCGTCACCAGCCCCCCCGAACACCATATCATCACCCAAGCCGCCGATCAGCATGTCATCGCCGGTGCTGCCGTCTATTGTATCATTGCCCGCCTCACCATCCAGCGTATCGTCACCGTCATTGAGCCAAAACGCCTCGTCCGCCTGTGCGCCGGGCGCACGTAGAACCGAAGGGGTGAAGCTGGGTTTCGAGCCGCTGACGAGATAGCCTTCCTTGTCGCCGTTGCCGCCTATGAGGATATCGTCACCATCATACCCAACCAAATGGTCGCTCTGATAAGAGCCGGTCATAGTGTCGTTGCCGTTGAAGATATTGGTCTGGTAGAATGCCCAGTCGGCTGTTTGCATGTCTTCCAGCGTCTGGAAAAAGCCCTGTATGCCGAAACGGTCATTGGTTGATCCCGTCGGGTCAATCCGAACGGCGTCTACGATTGCAGTCTCGACATCGGTGCTGTTAAACCCCGACCCACGAAAACGACCCAAACCGCCATCTTCCGTCTCATATCTAAATTCATTACCGCTGTTTGAGCCTTGATTGGCTGTTCCACCAACCAGAAACGATGTGCCGCCGCCTTCTCGTGACAGATCAATTGCCTGCCCGATAAAGAAATCGCCCGCACTGACCACGACGGGATCTTCGCGAATGGGCCGGATTGTATCCAACTCAATTCGTCTGTCGGTGAATTGCACCTCTTCCACAGAAGTCAGGCGCAACACACCTTCGCTGGTGGTCAGGATTGTGACATTGCGGTCGGAAAAGTCAAAGCTGACGCTGGCATCGTCGCTAGCCACGCCGACCACCACTCTGTCATCACCTGCGCCCCCTGCGATTGTGTCATCGCCGCCTGCCCCCGCAAGTACGTTATCACCCGTGTTGCCATCGATCCGGTTTGCTGCAGCATTTCCTGTGCCGTCAATGTCGTCTGTGCCTGTTAGGATCAACCGCTCGATATTGGCAGAAATCGTGTAATCCACAGACGCGCGAACTTCGTCATCGCCCGCGCCCGCGCTCTCAAGCGCTATGTCGTTGGTGTCATCCACAAAGAACCGGTCATTGCCTGCCCCACCCAACATGTGGTCGGCACCTGCCCCACCGTCGATAAAGTCATTGCCCGCGCCTCCGTGCACATGATCAAAGTCAGCACCGCCATTCATGCGGTCATCGCCTGCACCACCTTCAAGAGAATCCGTGCCGTCTCCACCCGCCATGGTGTCTTTGCCTTCACCGCCGAACAGCGTATCGGCGCCTGTTCCACCATCGATAGAGTCGTCTCCTGTACCGCCCTCCAGCGAGTCATCACCACTGTTACCCAAAAGCGTGTCATCGCCTGCCAGACCGGTCACAGTATCATCGCCGCCAAGTGCATCAATGAGATCAGACAGGTCGCTTCCCGCAGCGATGTCATCACCTTCAGTGACGACAAGTTCGATTGTCACGCTCAGCGTCTGGATAGAGGTATTGCCATCTGCGTCCGTTGCCCGAATTTGAATGTCACGCGACCCGCTAGAGACATATGCCGCATCCAGTGTCAGAGGCTGTTCGGAACCAGTGGCGTTGCCAAACGCGACAAAGCCGCGCCCGTCGCCCCAATCCACGCTCAGCGCTGCACCTGCTGCTGCGGTGACATTAATGGTCGGGGTCGGATCGGGCGTTGTGTTTGAGCTGTCGCCACCTTCTAATGACAATGGCGACCCTACTGAAAAGGCACTGACACCGCTATCGCTCTGACCTGCAACATAGAAATGCGTTTTGCCGTCAATTTCGGCAGTGGCGATGCCGACGGCCTCAGACAGTTGCAACCCACCAAGGCCAATCCCGTTTGTATCGCTGATGTTGGCTACATTGCTCATCTGGCCCAGATCATTCACCGCAAAGATCGACACGCCATCGTCCAGAAATCCGGTTACGAACAGATAGGTTGTTCCGTCAATTTCGGCTGTGTCCAGTCGAATAGCACCTCCAATTTCAAGTGCCGCATCATCAATCACAGCATCGGCAAGCGTTAGGCTGCCGTCACCCGAAACAACAAATGATGTCACACCGCTTTCGTTGAAACCTGTTGCAAACAGATAGGTCAGGCCGCCGATCTCGGCTGTGGTCAGCGATTGCGGACCAGCGAGTGCGGTGATGTTTGTATCGTTGAAATTAGCAACTGCTGTAAGCTGGCCTGCGGCATCTACCGACAGAACGCTCAGCCCTTGCGATATAGCGCCGTTGCCTGCGTCTCGCACACCTGTGATAAACAGGTAGGTTGTGCCGTCCACTTCGGCAGTCGTCATTCCCCTTGGATCGGTGATGTTGAGGAGGCCGAGATTGTCGCGATTACCTACGTTCGTCAGCTGGCCTGTGCTGTCTGCGGAATAAACTGAAAGGCCGAAATATACGACAAAACCATCTGCCGTATCGCGATTGCCCCCCGAAGTGATAAGAAACGTGTTCCCGTCAACCTGTGCTGAGGTCATATACCTGTGGGTATAGTCCGTATCTGGTTGCAGGCTATCGGCCAGATTGAAGGTATTGGTGATCATGCCGTCCGGTGCGATGGAAAAAGCTGAAATCCCATCCGACGAGGATGCGGCGGTGTAGACATAGGTAACGCCCCCGATTTCAATGACTTCGGCATGCAATGCCTCGTCGAGAAAGGGTGGATTGGTGGTAAAGCCGTCGCGGACCGTATCTACAAGGGTCAGTGTGCCATCGGCTGCGGCCGAGAATACCGACATGTTCAAATCTCCGCGTGACAGAACAATGACATATGTTGCGCCGCCAATCTCGGTGGTCTCGACAGCATAGCTGCGAAACAGATCAATCACGCCGCCATTCTCGACGTTGTCGGTGTTCATTATCTGAAGCGGGAACAAGGAGGACGTATCGGCGGCGGGTAACCGCGGCGGTCCGGCGTCAACTGGGCTCGTAGAGTTTACAGTGAAGACACTGATGCCATCGTCGAGCAGGCTGGCTACATAGATATGGGTAGCCTCGCCGATCGTGGCCGTCGTAACGCCGCTTGCTCCTTCAAGTTGCAACCCCCCTAACGAGATACCGTTTGTATCACTGATATTGGCCACATTCGTCATCTGGCCCAAGTCGTTGACAGCAAACACAGACACGCCGTCATCGTCTTGTCCCGTAACGATCAGATAGACCGTTCCGTCAATGGTTGTAGAGGTGAGCTTGTACGCGCCGCGCAGGTTCAACAGCGCATCGTCCACAATAGCATCTGCGATCGTCAATTGCCCGCTGGCCGATACTTCAAAAGAGGTGATACCGCCATCGTCAAAGCCCGATGCAAACAAATATGTGGTGCCGCCGATCACTTCTGTCATCATTGACTGGATACCGCGCAATGCGGTCAACGCCGTATCGTCAAAGTTGCTGACCAGTGTTGGCACCCCGCCCGCATCCATCGAAAAGACGGATATGCCATTGTCGCCGTTGCCCGCGCCAAACAGATAGGTTGTGCCGTCAATTTCGGCGGTGGTTAGTGCCGCGCGCTTCAGATCCAGTCCTATCAACGTGGCAAGGTTGAGCGTGGCATCATCCGCCACTGTTGCAACGCGCGTCAGCTGCCCCGACGTGTTGATGTTATAAACGGTCAATCCCTGATAATCGCGGGGCTGTCCCGGCTCGTCGCTGTTCCCGCCGGATGTTACCAAATAGGTGCTGCCGCCGATCTGTGCTGATGTCACCGCGAGATCCGAGAAGTTTGAACTTGGGCGCCCGTCGTCAAACAGATTGAAGATGTTTGAAACGACACCACCTGCTGCAATAGAAAACCCAGATATCCCTTCAGAGCCTGTTACATATACATGTGCAACGCCGTTCACCTCTACCACGGTCGCGTCATATGGAGAGCGAAGAAAAGGTGCTGTGTCTGTAAAGCCGTCCGAGATGCTGGTGCTTAGCGTCAATGTGCCGTCTGCGGCGGCGGAGAAAATAGAGATGTTGTTTTCATACAATCCAAGAGCGATGATATAAGTCTCGGCACCCACCTGCACGGTCAGCATTGTGTCGGCACCAAGCAAATCAATTGCGCCGCCGTTTTCGACATTCTGGACATTGGTGGTCACCATTGCGTCCGCCATTGTCGCACCATAGCTTTCGCGCTGCTCGCGGGAAAAAGGAGAACCGATGCTGCCAGACAGCTGGAAGCTGTCGGCATCATATCCGCCAACCCGCTGAAGCGTACCAACAACATTCACCCCTGTCGCCAGCGACAACGCCTGCACAAAAGCGGCCCCCACATCGGTCGCGGCAATTTCACAAGCTGTAATTGCAATGACACCCGTCGCCGCCATCGCGTTACCGATCCGTGCAAGCAGTGCCGCATGGCGGGGAAGTGTCTCGATATCCAGTGTAATATCGCCCAATCGCAGACGCCCTGCTTGGGCGTGGCCCACAATATGCAGCTCGCTTGGCCGCACGCTCAACTGTTCAAGCGCCTTTGCGATGTTTTCCAGGGGGTGCTGGTCGGTCGACAGAAATGTCGCGCTCAGATCACTCTCAAGATTGCTGGAAAGCAGCATATGCTCCGATACAGACGCGTCAATTGCAACGAGGCCGCGATAAGAGGCCGCTTGGACAGAGTTAGACATGGTTTTCCAGACATAATGAGAGCGCGCCAAAGCTGATGGATCGGCGGATCGAAAATTCGAAAATGAAGAAATGCGTGTAGAAATAGTGATAGGCCATTCCCCTACCCCTAGCATAATTTGTCGCTTCCAATAAGCATTACTTTACATAATCCCGCATAGCGGGAATTGTTTTTTCCTATTGTTCCCGTAGAAAAGCCGACATGGGACAATGCGCCAGATCAGTGTGCATCCAACCTCTTGAGTTTGCTGCCCTTTGTTACATTACATTCGTTCGGTCTTATTGGATTGCGATTGCTTGCACTCGACAGAGTAATAATTCGACAAGGTTGCGGCGGCATCATGTTTTCGCGGGGAGCGTGAAATTAGGCCGCTTTTGCCCTGTCTATCGATGGGACAGCGTGAGGAAATGCAGGATGCAAATGTATATGAGGGTACATCGCATCAATCTTCAGAACGATTGAGCAGACGGCAGATTGTTTGCGATTTTGGGATCAGCCGAGACAGTATGGTAGATGTTGGCTTATTGCGCCCGTGAGCATAGCGCCACGCATGCAAGTGCGGCGCTGTCATCGGCAGATGATATCAAAATCACCGTTCGCGCAGTTGGCGCGCATGGATCAATGCCGCACACAGGGACCGACGCGATTGTTGCGGGTGCGAGTTTCATCACTACCGTTCAACAGGCGGCCACACGGCTTGTGGATTCGCGCGATGCGGGCGTTATCTCTTTTGGTCTGTTTCAGGGTGGTACTGTTCGCAATGTCTTGCCGGAATCCATTCGCATTGAAGGAACAATGAGAACAACCGCCGTTGAAGTGCGCGACCGTCTGGCACAGCTTTTGCACGATGCAGCCCGCGCCACCGAATTGACATTCGGGGTCCAGATCGAGATCGACGTCTGCAAAGTCGCCCCTGTTACAATGAACCACCCCATGGCCGTTGCCGCAATCACGGCCTCTGCCACGCGCACGATCGGCGCAGACAAAGTGCAAGAGAACGCGCGGGGCATCATGGCGTCCGAAGACTTCTCCGAGCTGTCTGCCCGTGTGCCGGGTGCGTTCTTTTTTGTCGGCCATGATAGTGCCACACCGCATCACCCCGAGTTCATCTTTGATCCCGAAATCATCCCCGTTGGCGCGGAAATTTTTGCCGATCTGGCAAAAACGCGCACCAGCACGACGCTCAACTCGAAACCCAACTAAAAACGAAAAACCATCAAGGGAGACCACCAATGTTCCACCTCACATCCAAAATGCTCAAGGGTGCAGTTGCAGCCGCAGCTTTGCTCGCGGCATCGGCCCACATGGCAAGTGCTCAAAACCTCACCATGTCCTCGTGGTTGCCGCCCACGCACTTTGGCCACACGGATTTTCTCAAGCCTTATGCTGACAAAATCGGTGAAGTCACAGACGACCGCGTTACCGTTACGATCCTGCCCGCGCCGCTTGGCTCGCCTCCCCAGCCCTGGGAACTGGCGCGCACAGGGGTTGCAGACATCACATGGGGCAATTTCACCTACGAGCCCGAGCGCTTTGTGACCATGTGGTCCTCGGAATTTCCCAACGCGGGCACGAACGGCGTGGCACAGTCCACCGCCCTCTGGCGCACCTATGAGAAGTTCCTGAAAGACAACGCCGCTTTTGCAGGTGTAAAAGTTCTGGGCGTCGGTTTGTTGGGCGGCGGTCAGCTGCACCATGGTAAAAAGACTATCCAGACCCCCGAGGATATGAAGAACGAAAAGTTCCGCATGGGCGGCCCGATCCAGAAGCAACCGCTTGAAGGTCTGGGCGCAATCCCTGTCGCCGCACCTGGCCCGAAGGCCTATGAGATGCTGGAGAGCGGTGTCATCGACGGCTCCTTGCACCCGATGGAATCTGTTGTGAACTTCCGCGTAGACGAGAGCCTGAAGCACCACACTGTCTTCCCGAACGGTCTGTATGATGCGTCTTTCTTCTTCATCATGAACGGTGCCAAATGGGACAGCCTGAGCGATGAGGACAAAGCGGCGATTGACTCTATCTCTGGTGAAGTCATGTCCGCCAACTGGGGCCGCAACTTTGACGCGCAGAACCCTGCCGCTGTTGAAAAGCTGACCGCTGCTGGCAACACAATCGTTGAGGCGTCGCCCGAGTTGGTCGCAGCCGTGGATACCATCTATGACGCCATGGTTGCCGATTGGATCGTGGCGGCAAAAGGTGCCAGTGTGGACGACCCTGAAGCGATGCTGAAGTTCTACAATGACACCTATAAAGAACTGGCAGGCGAGTAATCCCTCGCCATAAGCAGTCTATAGGGGCGGATCTTCCGCCCCTTTTTCACATGTGAGGAGACGGGAAATGCGGGCAATCGCGTGGAAAATCCGCTGGGCCGTTGAAAGTCTGATGGCTTTCTTTCTGATG
The DNA here is from genome assembly GCF_947502895.1 of uncultured Sulfitobacter sp. GTDB lineage: Bacteria > Pseudomonadota > Alphaproteobacteria > Rhodobacterales > Rhodobacteraceae > Sulfitobacter. Next base: position 197,416 of record NZ_CANNBM010000004.1, on the reverse strand, counting down.
TCCATGGTGGCACTGACATTCTTTGATGTCATCGGACGCCGCCTGTTTAACAAACCGATCTACGGGTCAAACGATATCACCGAACACCTGATGGCGTTGGTGGTTTTTGCGGGCCTGCCGCTGGTCACGCTTGCCGGTGCGCATCTGACAATTGATTTGTTTGATAAACTTCTCAAAAGTCCGGCCATGGCATGGTTGCGGGCGCTGACCACGGTGCTGATCGCTGTGGTTCTTGCAACAATTGCTTGGTTGTTTGTGAAACACGGCCTCAACGCCTCGAAAATTTCCGAGATGAGTCAGGCGTTGCGCATTCCACGAGGGCCGCTCTACTTCTACATGGCCTTCAGCTGTGCCTTGTCCGCGTTGGCTGCCCTTGTCATTGGCATCACCGGACCAATGGTGGACCCCAATGATACCCACGAAGAGGAAGCACTATGATCGTCGGCTCACTCTCGATGTTGGCGGCCATTGTGCTGGCCTTCCTGCGCGTGCCACTCGCGTTTTCCTTGCTTGCGGTTTCTGTGGTCGGCATCGGCCTTGCGGTGAACTGGAAAATTGCCTTTTTGCTGCTGCCCCTGACCATTTCCGAAGCGGTGCTGTCCTACGACCTCGCCGTCGTTCCAATGTTCATTCTGATGGGCAACGTCATCTCGAAAACCGGTATCGCGCATGATCTGTTCCGCGCCGCCTACGCCTTTGTCGGGAACGTGCGCGGGGGGCTTGCCCTCTCGACTATGGTGGCCTGTTCGGGGTTTTCTGCCGTGTGCGGGTCGAGCTATGCGACCGCAGCTACAATGGCAAAAGTCGCTTATCCGAGCATGAAGAAATACAAGTACTCGGATGAACTTGCCGCGGGGACCATTGCCGCGGGGGGGACGCTGGGCATTCTGATCCCGCCGTCGATTATCATGGTGATCTATGGTATCCTGACCCAGACCAACATCGGACATCTGTTTATCGCAGGCGTCATTCCCTGTCTGCTGGGCTTGCTGATGTACATGGTAGTGATCCGCCTTGTTGCGGCCCGCGATCCAGATCAGGCACCCAAAGGCGAATATACCCCGTGGCCCGAAAAATTACGCGCTTTGTCAGGTGTTTGGCCGTTCATTCTGCTGTTTGGTCTGATTATCGGCGGCCTCTACGGCAAGATTTTCACTCCCACCGAAGCTGCGGGAATGGGTGTCGGTCTTGCGATCATCATCGCGACATTGCATGGCCGCCTCGGCTTTTCGATGTTGCGTAAGATCATAATTGACACGGCCTATACCTCGATCTCGCTCTATACCGTTTTGTTTGGCGCGCTTATGCTTTCCAAGCTCCTTACGCTGTCTGGTCTGGCTGGCGGTGTTCTGGGTCTGGTGCAGTCCACGGGCCTTGAGGGTCTCGCGCTGATCATGGTGATCATGCTGGTCTTCCTTGTGTTGGGCTGCGTGATGGATTCCATGGCAATCATCCTAATCTTCGTGCCTTTGTTCGCACCTATTGTGGTCGCCCAAGGCTATGATCTGGTCTGGTTTGGTATCATCGTGATCGTGGTGACCGAAATCGCGCTGATCACGCCGCCTGTCGGTATGAATGTCTTTGTTTTGAAGGCGGTGCTGCCTGACGTGCCAGTTGTGCGCATCTTCAAAGGCCTCGTGCCGTTTGTTGCGATTGATGTTGTGCGCCTTGCCTTACTGGTCGCTTTTCCGGCCATCACGCTTTGGCTTGGCAGTACAATTGGCTGAGCATTTTGGCGCGATCTGAAAAACGCTCCGCACAAACCCGCGCAAGGGTTTGTGCCACCCCGAAGGTGCCTGTGGCGGGATTTAATGTGTGGTCAGCACAGCGCGCCTGTTGATGGGGTCAGTGTGGGAGCATCATAACAAGACGTTCAGAGCGAAAACTACTTATGCCTGAAAACCCAAAAACATCTGTATTTTCGAGCGAAGCACGGATTGGCATTAAGCATTTTTACACTTGAGCTAAACCTTACTTGATCTTTTCGGATTCCACTTGTCCGAGAAACTTCGGTTCAAAACCAGAAAGTGAGAGTCCATGAAATTTACAATGGCAGGTATCATTCTCTTCACGGAGAACTACGAGGAATGTGTTGAGTTCTACGGCACTGCACTAGAACTGAAGATTCTGCACAAGATTGACCGTCCAAACGAAAGACTGACCGCCTTTCTGTTGGGTGATACATATCTGATGGTGGAGTCCGGTGGTGTCTCGTCCGACACTGCAAAGACAATCGCGCAAAATCCCGCAAAATTGCGTTTTAACGTCCCAGACGTGTTCGAAACATGCAGTCTTCTCAAAGACAAGGGCATCAATGTTCAAGTCCTTGAGCACTCATGGGGGACAACTGCCGAGTTTTGCGATCCTGACGGAAATCTATGTGCGTTGCGGTCAGACAAGGGTTTCGGCGATTAGATAACCGTGAAAAACACATTTGCCCTTGCGGGTTTTAACGCCGAAAGCAATTTATGGTCGCTAGCTTTGATTGCGTCACTTGTCTGACCATTATCATACGTGCGCATTTGCCAAAAACGATCATGAGTCCAGCCTGCGCTGCTCAGCCGGATGTCGAATTCTTTACAAGGTCAAAGAAGCGGAGTTACCCAACTCCTTAATATGAGAAGGAACGTAAGATGCAGAGCTTGCCGCCGCATCAAGTGTATCGCCGGCCTGCAAGTGAGCTCTTCAGGGCAAAATAGAATTATCTATTTTTTCCAGTTATTTACGCAGTGAAAATCAAGAATTGTGGCGGACCATAGAGGATTCGAACCTCTGGCCTCTGCCTTCGGAGGGCAGCGCTCTATCCAGCTGAGCTAATGGTCCACAAGCAGCGGTATAGTCTGACCACCCTGCCCCTGCAATTCAAAAAGAAGCGGACGGGGTGCAAAACCGATCTACGCCCGCACACTGTTATCCGAACAGATCATGCGCCAATTCAAGAGCGTCAATAAACGTATCGATCTCGTCTGTGGTGTTGTACATACCAAATGACGCACGACAGGTCGCGTTAAGCTCCATATGTTCCATCAGCGGACCACAACAGTGTTGACCCGCGCGCACCGCCACACCTTTCTTGTCGAGAATGGTGGAGATGTCGTGGGCATGCGCGGCCCCTTCCATTGTAAAGCTAAAGATTGCGCCCTTGTCAGGCGTCGTTCCCTGTACCTGAATCCAGTTAAGCCCAGCCAGCTTCTGCACCGTGTAATCACGCAATGACGCTTCATGCGCTGCAATTTCAGCCAAACCGACGCCCGTCATATAGTCAAGCGCCACACCAAGGCCGATCGTCTGGACAATACCCGGCGTGCCAGCTTCAAACTTCATGGGTGCATCATTGTAGATGACACCGACTTTGGTGACTTCTCGGATCATATCGCCACCGCCAATGAATGGGCGCATCTCATCCATCCGGCTGGATTTTACATAGACCGCACCGGACCCCGATGGGCCATACAGCTTGTGCCCTGTCAAACAGTAGAAATCACAGCCGATGTCCTGTACGTCGACAGGCATATGGACAGCGGCTTGGGAGCCATCCACAAGCACCGCAACACCTTTTTCATGGGCTGCTGACGTGATGGATTTTACATCAACAACCGTCCCTAACACATTGGACATATGGGTTATTGCAATTAGTTTTGTGCGCGGCGTGATCGCGTCGATCACCGCTTGAGGGTCAAGCGCACCTGTGGCGTCGACATCTACCCACTTGATCACAACTCCCATGCGTTCACGCAGGAAATGCCATGGCACGATATTGGCATGATGTTCCATGATACTGAGGATGATCTCGTCCCCCGCCTCCATACGTGGCATAGCCCAGCTGTAGGCAACCATATTGATTGCTTCTGTGGTACCCGAGTTAAAGATGATCTCGTCCTCGGTGGCAGCATTGATAAATTGCGCGACCTTGCCCCGCACTGCTTCATATTTGTCCGTTGCAAGGTTCGACAAGTAATGCAGGCCACGATGTACATTTGCATATTCATGGCTGTAGGCAGTGCTTATTGCGTCAATCACCACCTGCGGCTTTTGCGCGGAGGCGCCGTTGTCGAGATAGACAAGCGGCTTTCCATTCACCTCGCGCGCGAGGATCGGAAAATCACGGCGGATCGCAGCGACATCATACATTTGCGGGTACTCCCATGCTGCCAAGGCCGATTAGCCCTACGAGCAACATCAATCCAAAAACAATTCCTACGGCTGACAAAACCAAAACACCGATGCCGTGACCAAGACCCGGTTTGCCCTGTGCCTCGGATATAAAGTTAATCGTGATCCACAGCCCCAATATGCCGACAGCAAAAGAGAAAAGCTGGGCCAATACGGGCGATAGCAGTATCAAAAAGAACATCACAGCTTGTGCGACCGCACGCAACGCTTGCAGCCAGACAAAAAGCGCCAACAGATCGCCCAGATCACCCTCACCACCAAGCGCGCGGCCAGTCCAGTGAAACGCGTGGATCGTAACGACCAACACGCCCGTGATGATCACGAAAAACAGGATGGGGTTGCGAAACAAGGCAGGCAACTGTGATGTGTCCCCAAACAGCAGAGAAAAGCTATAAATGATCGCGTTGATCACAGCTACAAGGCCCAGACTGCTCCATAAAACATCACGGCTCAGGTTCAGGTTCATAACTTTCTGGGCTGCTGTTCGCGGGCTTTGAATGGTCTCGAATGCTAGCGATTTCAGGGCATCAGTGTTCATCATTCAACCGATCCATCTGCACAAAGCAGTCCTGTAGCCCAAAACCAACCGAAGACAGCCAGCCATATGAAACCAACCAGTTGCAACTGTATGCTTGGCCCGATGAAGCCAGCCGTAAGCCCCAGTAGCAGGATCACAGGTGTCGAGGCGAGCAAGGCCCAAATCAACGTGAACCGTATCGCATAGCCCGTCACTTTGCGCCTCGCGATCCAGGACAGCGCCTGAATACAAAAGGCAAACAGGTAGACCAGGATCGGAAAGATCAGAATGAAGAAAAACGCGCTCCAGTACAGCCTTGCCTGAAACGGGATATCGGGGTCCAGTTGGGCTTCTCGCGCTTGGTAAGGTGCTGCAGCGATGAACATAAGCACCCCTGCAATCAACACGAACAAAAGGGCGCGCACTTCGTTTCGCCCCTGCGCCAGAAAGCGCCTGATAACCCGCGACGGCCCCCGATAGGTGGCAACAATATCTTGCGTCAGCGCCACATCAGCTCCCGTGTCTTGTGAGCCAGGCGGCCAAACGTGCAGTCATGTCCTCGCGCAGGGTCTCGTCTTCAATCTCGTCGACGGCTTCGGCCAAAAACGCCAAGGTCAGCAGGTTTGTCGCTTCTGCTTCTGGCACGCCGCGCGAACGCAGATAGAACATTGCATCCTCATCAATTGCACCCGACGTCGAACCGTGGCTACAGGCTACGTCATCGGCGTAAATCTCAAGCTCGGGTTTGGCGAGAAACTGACTGTCCCCATCCAGCAACAGAGATTGGCTGATCTGATAGCCATCCGTTTTTTGCGCGCCCGCTTTTACAAGGATTTTGCCCTGAAAAACGCCTGTCGCGCCATTGCGGAGGACTTTCTTAAAGACTTGACGGCTCTGACAGTTGACCGCGTCGTGGGTGATAAAGATCGTATCATCGTGGTGGAAATCACCGTCGCCCACACAGGCGCCGCCGACGTTCGCGATTGCGTTGTCACCTGTCAACTCGATCACACAATCATTGCGTGTTAGCTGACCGTTTACTGTCATTGTGAACGACCGAAACTGCGATTCCTCTCCCAGACGGGTGAAGATATGGGTGGCAGCACGCCGCTCATGATCGCGGCCTTGAGCGCGGATGTGATGAAACGATGCGCCATCGGCGATTTCGACTTCCATCACCTTGTTGAACCGCGCGGCAGCTGGGCCATTCTCCAAAAGCGTGATTTCCGCGCCTGCATCCAACTTAACGCAGTGATGAAGGATCGCATCAGAACTCTCTGAATTATGGCGATAAAAGAGGTTTACCGGCTTGCTTGGCTTGCCAGTTACATGGATCAACACACCGTCTGTCGCAAAAGCGGTATTGAGCGTGGCAAGCGGACGCTGCACAGGGTTCTGGCCGCGGCTTTCCAGAACGCCATAAAGGTTCTTAGCCCAGTGAAGATCACTATCCGCAGCGGCCAAACGCTCAATTGTAATGCCTTCAAGGCTTAGATCATCCGAGGCTTCGGGATCAAAAACACCATCGACAAAAACGATGTGTAGACGATCGACGCCGTCAAACAAGGGCGCCTCATCAGTTACCAAAACTGCTGCTTTGGGCGCTTCGGTCTGTGTCAGTGTATCGGGGCGCGTATACTTCCAGTACTCGTCACGGCGCTGGGGCAACCCCATACTGCGCAGGCGGCTCAAAGCATCTGCACGCGCAGGCGCATCCCACGTACCTTGCGGCAGGTCGAGCGAGGCGATCATCGCTTCCGTCGCGTCTGTTTTAACTGCTGCGTCAGCCATTATGCCACCTCGGAGAGGATATCAGCGTAGCCGTTGTTCTCGACTTCCAGAGCCAGCTCTGGCCCGCCTGTCTTTACGATACGGCCGTTCGCCATGATGTGTACGACGTCGGGCTTGATGTGGTCCAACAGGCGCTGGTAGTGCGTGATCACCAGAAATCCACGCCCTTCCGAGCGCAACGCATTAACACCTTCTGCGACCAGCTTCATGGCATCCACGTCCAGCCCAGAGTCCGTCTCGTCAAGAATGCACATTTTTGGCTCAAGCATCGCCATCTGCAAGATTTCATTGCGCTTTTTCTCACCACCCGAAAAGCCCATGTTCACAGGCCGCTTGAGCATGTCCGCGTCGATCTTCAGATCTTTGGCCTTGGCGCGCACGACTTTCAAGAATTCCGCTGCCGACATTTCTTCTTCACCGCGCGCCTTGCGCTGTGCGTTCACCGCAGTGCGCAGGAATGTCATATTGCCAACGCCTGGGATCTCAACCGGGTACTGGAACGCCAGAAAAAGGCCTGCGGCTGCACGCTCTTCAGGCTCCATATCCAACAGGTCAACGTCTTCGAGCGTTGCAGTGCCGCCGGTCACTTCATAACCGCCCTTGCCAGACAAAACATATGAGAGGGTCGATTTTCCCGACCCGTTCGGGCCCATGATGGCGTGCACTTTACCGCCCTCAACTTCGAGATCGACGCCTTTGAGGATCTGCTTGTCTTCGTCTTCCAGTTTGACCTGAAGGTTTTTGATGCTCAGCATGGCTGTGTTCCTTTGTTCTGTCTGGTGATCTGCGCAGGGCGCAGCGTGTTCAATGTAGGTATGCGCATAAAGCGCGAGATTCTTCGGGTGCTACGCACCTGATTTCAAATGATCGGGAAAGCTGTCCAGCAAAGCCTCGCGCGCGGCGTCAATGCCGTCTTGATAGCCAATCTCGCCAAAGGCAGCCTTGGGCGCATCATCAATCGTAAGGGGCGTAGACATATCCGACCGGCCGATAGATGCAGCATAGTCGTGATACTTGAGCCAGCCCTGTTTGCCAGGCGCAATCCAGCGATTTGGCACACCATAAGCGTCAGCCATAATCAGCCCGTGCAGCGATGACGACATTACCCGCGCGCAAGACGCGATTTGATGGCAAACCTGCTTCGCATCATCCCGCGGATCAATCAGCATAAAGGCAGGATCAGACGCCGCAAAAGCAAGCATTTCCGGGTCATCCATCTGCCCGTGATGCGGTACAATCCCGACACGGTCATTGCGCGTGCCGTCGAATGGCAACGCGCTGTCTATCAACAACCCTGGATCACCAAAGCGGCGCAGCTTTTGCTTGAGCAAGGCCGCCGTGATCGGGCCACGCACCAGATGCACATCGACTTTTTCCAGAAAGTCATGGCCAAAGACGGGGTTTAATATACCGGTCCCCCAGACATTCACGGGCGGCTGATCTTCTGCGACGTCTTTGCGGGTACGCTTGACCACCTGCAACATGGAACCGATGGCGAACAGGTTCGCCTTCTGCGGCCCCGCAAATTCAACCTCGGCGCCAGACACATGACCAACGATCAACGGATTTATCGCGTCGCCAAAATTCGGCACACCGCGCCACCAATGAAGCCTGATGGGCTCTGCTGTCTTTGTACTGGCTGTCATAAAATCGTACTTTCACTTGTGCATTTCAAACGGGGCAGAATTTCCGCTTTACGCGTCTTTGCCGCGCCCTTTGAACCAGCGGATACCAAGCCCGACAACGAAATAGAACACCGCAAAGATCACCGAAGACATAAGAGCCTCGCGCCAACCTTCGCCCTCATCCAATCCAAATCCCAGCCCGAAGCTCAGCGCGAAATAGATGATGGCAGCGATGCCTGTTTCCTTGAAGAGTTTTTGCATCAGCCAACGGACCCTTCCAGCGAGATTGCCACAAGTGCCTGTGCCTCCATGGCGAATTCCATCGGTAATGCCTGCAAAACATCTTTGCAGAAACCGTTGACCACCAGTGCCACCGCCTCTTCCTCGTCCATACCGCGCGAGCGGCAATAGAACAGTTGCTCGTCGTCTACTTTGGAGGTTGTCGCCTCATGCTCCACACGGCTCGAGTTATTTTTGACCTCGATATAGGGTACCGTGTGCGCCCCGCATTTGTCGCCGATAAGCAGGCTGTCACACTGCGTGTAGTTGCGTGAGTTCTTCGCCTTGGGGTGCATCGACACCAACCCGCGATAGGTGTTTTGCGCCTTGCCCGCCGATATCCCCTTGGAGACGATCCGCGATTTGGTGTTTTTGCCCAAATGCACCATCTTGGTGCCCGTGTCTGCCTGCTGCATGTTGTTGGCAATCGCGATTGAGTAAAACTCGCCTTGGCTGTCGTCCCCTCGCAGGATGCAGCTTGGATACTTCCATGTGACGGCCGAGCCTGTTTCGACCTGTGTCCACATTACCTTGGCACGGTCGCCACGGCAATCGGCGCGTTTGGTCACAAAGTTATAGATGCCGCCCTTGCCATTCTCGTCGCCCGGATACCAGTTTTGCACGGTCGAATACTTCACCTCTGCATCTTCCTCGATGATGATCTCGACGACAGCTGCGTGCAGCTGGCTCTCATCACGTTGTGGCGCGGTGCAGCCCTCAAGATAGGACACATAGGAGCCTTTGTCGGCAATGATCAGCGTCCGCTCGAACTGGCCTGTGTTTTCCGCATTGATACGGAAATAGGTCGACAGCTCCATCGGGCAGCGCACACCGGGCGGTACATAGACAAAAGAACCGTCGGAAAAGACTGCCGAATTCAACGTGGCATAAAAATTGTCCTGCACAGGCACGACGGAACCAAGATACTTTTTGACCAGTTCTGGATGCTCTTTGATCGCTTCGGAAATCGAGCAAAAAATGACGCCCGCTTTCATCAACTCATCCTGAAAGGTCGTACCGACAGAGACAGAATCAAAGACCGCATCAACAGCTACTTTGCGCGGCGCGTCGGACATCTCCTCAGCGCCTTCTACGCCTGCGAGAATAGCCTGCTCTTTGAGCGGAATACCCAGCTTTTTATAGGTTTCCAGCAATTTCGGGTCTACATCATCCAGCGACTTGGGTTTGACGGCCATGCTGGTCGGTCGGGCATAATAATACTGGTTCTGGAAGTCGATTGTCGGATAGTCGACCATGGCCCAATCGGGCTCCCGCATCTGCTGCCAGCGGGCATAGGCGCCAAGGCGCCAATCCGTCATCCACTGCGGCTCTTCATTCTTGGAGGAGATCAGCTTGACGATATCTTCATCCAGACCCAGCGGGGCATAATCCATTTCGATGTCTGTGGACCAGCCGTGCTTGTATGCACCGCCTACTTCGCGAACCGCGTCGACCGTTTCCTGATCAACACCGTCTTTGACGCCACTGTCTACTATCGTGTCCATGCTCAACTTCCTCTCAAGATCGGGCTTACGCGGCCCGCGTCTGATGTTTCCGGTATGTGCGGCACCACGCATCGGCAAAGCGCAACACCTCGTCTTTTGTCGTCTCGAGACCCAGTGACACGCGCACCGCACTTGCCGCCTCGGTTTCGTTGTATCCCATGGCAAGCAATACCTTGCTCGCCTTGACCTTCCCGCTGGAGCATGCCGACCCCGCCGAGATCGCAAAACCCGCTAAATCCATCTGCATTACCTGCGTCTCCCCCTTCCAGCCGGGGGTCAGCATGCATGATGTATTCGGCAACCGTTCCGCTTCATTCCCGACAAAAATAGTCTGATCTGACGCGGACGCAATAGCCTTTTCTAGAATACTTCTAAGTTGGGCCACTTCGTCCCACCTGCCTGCCGCAACGTCACGCCCCGCGGCCTCCGCAGCAGCCCCAAAACCTGCAATACCGATGATATTCTCGGTGCCCGAGCGACGGTTCATTTCCTGCCCGCCGCCCCGCAATATCGGCTCTGGATCATCAGCCGTGAAATTGATCAGGGCACCCACGCCTTTCGGTCCGCCCAGTTTATGCGCGGACAGTATTGCATAAGAAGGTGTGACCTCATCATAGATTACAGGCATCTTGCCTGCGAGCTGTGTGATGTCACAAATCGTGGAGTAACGCCGTGTACCACGCCTGAGGCCATGCACCTTGCCACTACCCACAACCTTACCGCCATTTGCCAGTACACCTGTTTCGCTATTTGCAGCAGACATCGCTACAAGCGCCGATGCTTCCTCCGAGGGGCCAATTTCACAAAGCCAGTCCAGAAAACGCGCCGCTCCCTCAACAGACATTTTCCCTTGAGAATTTGTGAAGCTATCAAGTTCCGCCTCGCTCCAGATCTCAAGGCAATCATGCTCTGTCGGCAGTGCCGCAAAAACCCCGCCGTGCCGCGCCTTTTGCGCCACAGCCAAGGCTGCCGCTTCGGTCGCACTAGACGTAAAAACAACCTGCTGGACATTGCACCCGACCAGCTGCGCCACTTGCGCCCGCGCCCGCTCAACCAGCATCTTGGCCGCGCGCCCTTCTGCATGGACCGAGGACGGGTTGCCCACTACATCCATCGCGCCGCCCATCGCGTGACGCGCTTCAACCCTCAGAGGGGTCGTCGCATTATGATCAAGGTACACCCTGCCCACGTCCACCACCCTATTTTTTCTGGCCACAAATACTCAAGACCACCCGGTCACTCGTCCACAACGGCAAATATTTCGGGTACGGCTGGACACGGTGTCATCTGGTTCTCGATCACATCCGACAGCCGTGTCTGATGCAGAAAGACATAAACATGCGCCGATAGCCCCTGCCACAAACGATTGGTCAATGATTGCGCGCGGCTGCCTGATGCGCCGCCCGAAGCGCCAGCCCCTTTGTGCATTGCGTCGACCGACTCATCTACCGCGCCCAGAATGTCGACCACGCGAATATCCGAAGCAGGCCGTGCCAAACGGTATCCGCCTCCTGGCCCACGCACAGATGTAACCAACCCTTCGCGGCGCAGCTTCACAAACAACTGCTCCAGATACGGCAGCGACACCTGCTGGCGCAGGGCAATATCGCCGAGCGAGACCAACTTGTCCCCCGGTTGCAGCGCAATATCGGCCAAAGCGACCATCGCATAGCGCCCTTTTGTCGAAAGTTTCATCGCAACGTCCTTACCAGATCAGGCTTTTGTTTGACGCAAGCGCACATAATGCCTACATCCCTCAGACGCACCCCAGCACTTTGGGTGCCTGATATTAGAACCGTTCTAAGATGGCCGACCTAATTCGTCAAGAATAACGTGGCCCATCAGAACCTGTAAGAGAGTACACCCATGCCCGAGGTAATTTTTCCCGGACCCGAAGGTCGCCTTGAGGGCCGCTATCACCCGCAAAAAGAACGCGACGCGCCAATTGCGATCGTCCTGCATCCGCATCCGCAGTTTGGCGGCACGATGAACCACAAGGTTGTCTACAACCTGCACTATGCTTTCTACAAAATGGGTTTCACTGTTTTGCGGTTCAACTTCCGCGGCGTGGGCCGCAGCCAGGGCGAATATGATCAGGGCATTGGCGAGTTGTCGGATGCCGCCTCCGCGCTTGATTACCTGCAGTCGATGAATAACAATTCCAAACACTGCTGGGTCGCCGGGTTTTCCTTTGGCGCATGGATCGGCATGCAATTGCTGATGCGCCGCCCCGAGATCACAGGCTTCATCTCGGTCGCGCCGCCTGCCAATATGTATGATTTCAGCTTTCTTGCACCCTGCCCTGCGTCGGGTCTGGTGATCAACGGCACGGGCGACCGTGTAGCACCACCCGCTGATACCGTTAATCTGGTGAACAAATTGCACGAGCAAAAGGGCATCACCATCACCCACCAAGAGGTAGAAGGCGCAGGCCACTTCTTTGAAGAGCCGCATATGGACACGCTGATAGATTCCACCACCGAATACGTCCGCCGTCGCCTGACGGAGAACACACGCTAATGGCTGACGACAGTGTCATCAAAATGGCCAACCAGTTGGCCGAAGAATGTCTCGCCGTTCAGAAAGAGACCGGCGAGGATCGCTTGTTCATGGAGGTGGGCGATGTGCTGGGCGCGTCCTCACAAACTCTGGAAGAGGCGTTCCTGACCGCGGTCAGAACACGCATGGCCGAACAGAAAGGTCGTGCATTTCTGGCGGGCAAACTGAAACGCTACCGTGAGGCCTCACAATAATGACCGAACGGCTTGAGCAGCAGATCGCTTTTCTCAACGAAGCAGACAAACTCAAGCACATCCTACGCGGCACCACCCTTTGTGATGCATCGCGCGCCGAGAACTCGGCCGAGCATAGCTGGCACCTGACGCTTTATGCGTTGGTGCTAGCGGATCAGGCGGGTGCGCATGTTGATATTAGCCGCGTAATCAAAATGCTGATCCTGCATGATCTGGTCGAGATTGATGCTGGCGATAATCCCATATTCGGCAGCTATGACGCGGACGCGATGGAAAAGGCCGAGCAGATCGCAGCCGACCGGATATTCGGCCTGTTGCCAAACGATCTGCGCGATGATTTGCGCGCCACTTGGGAAGAATTTGAAGCAGCGCAGAGCCCTGACGCAAAATTCGCCAAATCCCTCGACCGTTTCCAGCCGCCGATGCAAAACCTGCAATCAGGCGGCGGCAGTTGGACCGATTATAATGTCAGCGAAGAAATGGTCGCCGCGCGCGTGGGCTCGAAAATCGCTATTGGCGCACCGGGTCTTTGGGCCTTTGCACGTGAAAAGATCGCCACCTTCTTTTCGACACAAGCAAAAGACTAAAATTCAAACGGCATACCATCGTATACCGTCTTTCCCTTTGTGGAAATATAGGCTAAACGGCGTCTAAATTCGCCTCTAGCCAAAGGAAAACGCATGACCAAAATCAAGGTAGAGAACCCCATCGTCGAACTCGACGGCGATGAAATGACCCGCATCATCTGGGATTTCATCAAGAAAAAGCTGATCCTGCCCTACCTCGACGTTGATCTGAAGTATTACGATCTGGGCATTCAGGCCCGTGATGAGACAGATGACCAGATCACAATCGATTCCGCCCATGCTATCAAGAAATACGGCGTTGGCGTAAAATGTGCTACCATCACACCTGATGAGGCGCGTGTAGAGGAATTTGGCCTCAAGAAAATGTGGCGCTCTCCCAACGGGACGATCCGCAACATTCTGGGCGGCGTTATCTTCCGCCAGCCAATCATCTGCTCGAACGTGCCGCGCCTTGTGCCGGGCTGGACAAAGCCAATCGTTGTGGGCCGCCATGCGTTTGGGGACCAATACCGCGCGACAGATTTCAAATTCCCAGGTGCAGGCAAACTGACGATCAAATTCGTCGGCGAGGACGGCACCGAGATCGAGCATGAAGTTTTTGATGCGCCCGATTCCGGCGTGGTCATGGCGATGTATAACCTCGACAAGTCGATCATCGACTTTGCCCGCGCCTCCATGAACTATGGCCTGAACATGGGCTGGCCAGTGTACCTGAGCACAAAGAACACGATCCTCAAGCAATATGATGGTCGCTTCCTTGAGCTGTTCCAGCACGTCTATGAGACCGAATTCGAAGACAAGTTCAAAGCGGCAGGCATCACTTATGAGCATCGCCTGATCGACGATATGGTTGCTTGTGCAATGAAATGGAACGGCGGCTATGTCTGGGCCTGTAAGAACTATGACGGTGACGTTCAGTCCGACACTGTTGCGCAGGGCTTTGGCTCGCTTGGTCTGATGACATCCGTTTTGATGACGCCCGATGGGCAAACTGTTGAAGCTGAGGCCGCGCACGGCACCGTTACGCGCCACTACCGCCAGCACCAGAAGGGCGAAGAGACGTCCACGAACTCTATCGCGTCCATCTACGCGTGGACCGGTGGTCTCAAGCACCGTGGCAAGCTGGACGGCAACACGGCTTTGACCAACTTTGCCGAAACACTGGAAAAAGTTGTAGTGGACACAGTTGAAGCTGGCGATATGACTAAAGACCTCGCCTTGCTGGTAGGTCCCGATCAAAAATGGCTGACCACGATGGGCTTCCTCGAGAAAGTAGACGAGAACCTTAACGCAGCCCTCAAAGGCTGATCCGTCACTCTCTAGAATACCGAAGGGCCGCAGATGTTGCGGCCCTTTTTTTATTTGTCTGGTGGGTGTCAGTGCGACGCGGGCCTTACCCGCGATTATGGGTCTTATGATAAAGATCTGCGATGATCGTACTGGCTGTCTTCTCGAACAAGCAAGGAATGATCGCGTGAACAAGTGCCGCACCAGCAGCAAGAAAAAGCTTGCCGGCGAATTTGCTGGCAAAGGCCATATGCTGGAAAAACGTCTCGTCTACTTTTGCGGGATGATCGAGAAAAATACGGTTAATCATAGCAACTCCTGAATTCTGCTTTGACCTTCAATCTATCCACCCACACTGACACATTGATCCCAAAGTGCGTGGCATTAGGGCTTGATCTTGGGATCCTATCTCAAGATGATGGCTATATGCAGAATATTGACACCTTCGACCACAAAATACTCGCCGCTTTGCAACGCGATGCGACCCGATCGATGGACGATCTGAGCGTAGAGATCGGGCTGTCCCGCAATGCCTGTTGGCGGCGCATCCGCGCGTTGGAAACCGCTGGTATTATTAAGGGGCGGGTCGCATTGGTGGATGCGGCAAAGGTCGGTCTGGGTTTGACCGTCTTTATGCAAATACGCACGAACGCACATGCACCCGACTGGCTGCGCAAATTCTCCACTGCGACAAAGGCATTGCCGGAAATCCAAGGTGTCTACAGGATGAGCGGCGATCTGGACTATTTGATCCGCGCGCGGGTTGCGGATATGGCAGGGTACGACCGCCTGTATCAAATGCTGATTGCCCGTGTCGAATTGTCGGATGTCTCTGCCAGCTTTGTAATGGAAGAAATAAAGGAAACGACCGCCCTCCCCTTGTGAAAGCGCACGCCAATGCCCGTATATCTGATCCTTGCCTTTGCCGTTCTGTTCGAGACCATCGGCACAACCGCGCTCAAAATGAGTGTGCAGTTTACGAAGCTAGGGCCGTCTATTGTTGTTGTTCTGGCCTATGCCGCCTCTTTTTATCTTCTGTCAATCACGCTGCGCACTATGTCTGTCGGCGTTGTCTACGCACTGTGGAGCGGTCTGGGCATCATCATGATCGCCACAATCGGCTGGACGATTTTTGGTCAAAAACTGGATTTGGCAGCGATTGCAGGCTTGGCCATGATTATCGGCGGGATCGCTGTAATCAACTTGTTCTCCAATTCTGTCACGCATTGATCACCGTTTAGCCGCCGATGGCAACCAAGACGGGGTTTTTGCTGGCCTTTGCTGCGGATGCACGGTAGAGGCCGCTCAACCCCCTGAGATAAGGTAATCCAAATGGACCTGCGCAACATCGCAATCATCGCACACGTTGACCACGGCAAGACAACGCTGGTGGACGAACTACTGAAACAATCCGGCACCTACCGTGAAAACCAGGCCACCACCGAGCGCGCCATGGACAGCAATGATCTGGAGCGCGAGCGCGGTATCACAATCTTTGCCAAGCCTACATCGGTTGAGTGGAAAGGCACACGCATTAACATCGTCGATACCCCGGGCCACGCCGATTTTGGTGGCGAGGTCGAGCGTATCTTGTCGATGGTAGACGGTGTTGTGCTGCTGGTTGATGCCGCAGAAGGCCCGATGCCCCAGACGAAATTCGTGACCTCAAAGGCACTGAAGCTGGGCCTGCGCCCAATCGTTGTGATCAACAAGGTCGACAAAGCTGACGGTGAACCTGATCGCGCTTTGGATGAGTGTTTTGATCTGTTCGCAAATCTAGACGCCACCGACGAGCAGTTGGACTTTCCCACCATGTACGCCTCTGGCCGCGCAGGTTGGGCTGATATGGAACTGGATGGCCCACGCAAGGACCTGAGCGCGCTGTTCGAGCTGATCCTTGAGCATGTTCCAGCCCCCGCACAGATCGCCGATGCGGACAAGCCGTTCACTATGCTTGCCACCACACTGGGCGGTGATCCGTTCCTGGGCCGTCTGCTGACCGGCCGCGTGGAGAGTGGCACACTGAAAGCGGGCCAGACAATCAAAGCCATGTCTCGGGATGGCACACTGATCGAAAACTTCCGCTGCACCAAGATTCTTGCCTATCGCGGCTTGGACCAAACCGCGATTGAATTGGCCGAAGCAGGTGATATCGTTTCCATCGCGGGCATGACCAAAGCAACTGTTGCCGACACCTTGGCCGAACAGTCAGTCGTTGATGCGATCCCTGCACAGCCCATTGACCCGCCGACGATTACCGTGACCTTTGGCATCAACGACAGCCCGCTGGCAGGTCGTGATGGTAAAAAAGTACAGTCTCGCGTCATCCGCGAACGGCTGCACAAGGAAGCGGAATCCAACGTTGCCATCAAAATCTCGGACACACCCGGCGGCGAGGCCTTTGAGGTTGCAGGCCGCGGCGAATTGCAGATGGGCGTTCTGATTGAAAACATGCGGCGTGAAGGCTTTGAGTTGAGCATCTCGCGCCCGCAGGTCTTGTTTCAAGAGATTGACGGCGTGCGCCACGAGCCAATCGAAGAAGCTACAATCGACGTTGATGACGAATACTCCGGTGCAGTCATCGAAAAACTCACCGGCGTTCGCAAAGGCGAACTGGTTGAGATGAAACCTGCGGGTGCAGGTAAAACGCGCATCGTGGCACACGTGCCTTCGCGCGGGCTGATTGGCTATCACGGTGAGTTCCTGACCGATACGCGCGGCACTGGTGTTCTGAACCGTGTGTTCCATGCATGGGCACCGCACAAAGGTGTGATTCCCGGCCGCCGCGCAGGTGTTTTGATCTCTATGGAGAATGGCGTCGCTGTTTCCTACGCGCTTTGGAAACTGGAAGACCGTGGTCGTTTCTTTATTGGTGCGCAAACTGATGTCTATCAAGGCATGATCATTGGCGAGCACAGCCGCGAGAATGATCTGGAAGTGAACCCGTTGAAAGGCAAGCAGCTGACCAACGTACGTGCATCCGGTACAGACGAGGCCGTGCGCCTGACAACCCCCATCACGCACAGCCTTGAAGAGGCAATCGCCTATATCGACGACGATGAATTGGTAGAAGTGACACCAAATGCGATCCGTCTGCGCAAACGCTATCTGGACCCGCATGAGCGCAAGCGGATGTCGAAATCAGTTTGATATCAAAAGAAAGGCGCCCCAATCCGGAGCGCCTTTTTTTGTTGTCTTCTGTCGCAGTGCGGCTGCGCCGCGTGAGTTTATTGGAAAAATAAAGAAGCTGGTTTACTCGGTCGTTTCAACGATCATCAACTCGCGTTCTGACGCACCTTTGGCGTGTTCCAGTGCTTCCTGGTAGGCGGCCGAGTGATAGCATTTTTCGGCAGCTTCAACATCGGGGAAGCGTGCCACGACATTGCGCGGCCGTTCTTTCCCCTCTAGCTGCACAAAACGCCCGCCACGCGCAATAAACTGGCCGCCATGATCGGCGATGGCAACAGTGGCGCCCGCTGCATATTTCTTATACGCCTCTTCGTCTGTGACAGTAACGTGCGCAATCCAAAGTGCTGGCATTGGTTATCCTTTCAATACGATTTTTGCGGCCTCGATCGCTGCCTGTGCATTATCCGCGGAGGCACCGCCACCCTGCGCCATGTCAGGCCGACCGCCACCGCCTTTGCCACCTAACTCCGCAACGGCGGCACGCAGAATATCCACAGCAGACAGAGTTCCTTTCAGATCATCTGTGACTCCAGCGGCGACAGCCGCTTTTCCGCCTGTGTCGGCAATCAACAAAACCGCTCCCGACCCGATGCGCGACTTATGTTCATCCACCAAGGCGGGCAGATCCTTTCCTGTCACTCCTTGCAACACTTGTGCATGAAATGCGACACCGTTGACTGTTTGTGCCTCTGGCGCGCTCGCACCGCCGGACATCGCCAACTCACGCCGCAGCTGTGCTACTTCGTTAGCCAAACTGCGGCGCTCATCCATGAGCGCACTGATACGCGCAGGAACATCTGCCGCAGGTGCCTTGAGCTCCTGTGCAGCTAATGCCAGCGTTTGGTCCTGTTTGCGTAGATAGTTGATGGCATCTGCACCTGTCAGCGCTTCAATCCGGCGCACACCGGCGCTGCTGGCACTGTCGCCCAAAAGAACAAACGCACCAATATCACCTGTTTGACGCACATGCGTGCCGCCGCAAAGCTCAAGCGAGTAGGTATTACCGTCGGACCCTTTGCCCGACCCATCCTGTACGCCCATCGAGACGACGCGCACTTCATCGCCGTATTTTTCCCCGAACAACGCTTGGGCGCCCAGTGCACGAGCATCATCCGGTGTCATAATACGCGTTTCAACGCTCGTGTTCTGACGGATATAGCTGTTCACCTCGCGCTCAATGGCGACGATCTGATCTGCACTTACAGCCTCGTTATGGCTAAAATCAAAGCGCAGACGATCAGCTGCGTTGAGCGAGCCGCGCTGTGCCACGTGATCGCCAAGCGCATGACGCAAGGCTTCATGCAGCAGATGGGTTGCGGAGTGGTTTGCACGGATCGCACTACGCCGAGCAATATCTACTTCAAGAACCGATGATTGTTCATTGGAAATGCTTCCTTTTTCCACTTCGGCAAAATGAATAAACACACCTGCTGCCTTACGGGTATCGGTGATCCGGGCAACACCCGTATCCGTCCGAATTGCCCCCGTGTCACCAATCTGGCCGCCACTTTCGGCATAGAACGGAGTCTGGTTAAGCGCAATTTGGACCTGTTGACCCATCTGCACGACCTCGACTGCTTTGCCATCCTGAACCAAAGCCGCGATCTTGCCCTCGGCTGTTTCCGTGTCGTAGCCCAGAAACTCGGTCACGCCGGATTTATCCGCCACATCGAACCAGATCGCTGCATCTGCCGCCTCGCCCGAGCCTGACCAAGCTGCGCGCGCCTTTGCTTTCTGCTCTGCCATCGCAGCGTCAAACCCATCGGTATCTACCGCCCGACCCTTTTCCCGCAAGGCATCCTGCGTGAGGTCCAATGGAAACCCAAAGGTGTCATATAGCTTGAACGCGGCATCCCCAGGCAAATCAGCACCTTCGGGAAGGGCAACCAACGCATCGTCCAACAGTTTCAATCCACGGTCCAGCGTCTGACGGAAACGCGTCTCTTCTTGCAGCAAGGTCTGCTCGATCATGGACTGCGCTTGACCCAACTCGGGATAGGCCTGTCCCATTTGGCCGACAAGAGCAGGCACAAGGCGGTGCATAAGCGGGTCTTTTGCCCCTAACAGATGGGCGTGACGCATGGCCCGCCGCATGATACGGCGCAATACATAGCCACGTCCGTCATTACTGGGCATCACACCGTCTGCCATGAGAAAAGATGTTGAACGCAGATGGTCAGCGATCACGCGGTGATGTGTTTTGCCAGCCCCGTCAGGGTCGCTGTTGGTCGCATGCGCCGAGGCTTCAATCAAGCTGCGCATCAGATCAGTTGCGTAGTTGTCATTGGTGCCTTGGAGCAAAGCGGCGACGCGCTCTATCCCCATGCCCGTATCAATGGATTTGTTCGGCAAGTCCCGACGCGTCCCGTCCTCGAACTGCTCGTACTGCATGAAAACAAGGTTCCAGATTTCGACAAAACGATCTCCGTCTTCGTCGGGGGAGCCGGGAGGCCCACCCCAGATGTGCTCACCGTGATCATAGAAAATCTCGGTACATGGACCACAGGGACCTGTAGGCCCTGCAGACCAGAAATTGTCATCAGTTGCGATGCGAATGATGCGATCATCACTTAGCCCCGCGTGTTTTTTCCAGATTTCGACAGCTTCGTCGTCAGTATGGTATACCGTGACCAGCAGACGGGACGCATCGATACCGAAGACTTTTGTCAGTAGATCCCATGCCAGCGGAATGGCATCTTCTTTGAAATAGTCACCAAAGCTGAAATTGCCCAACATCTCGAAGAATGTATGATGGCGCGCTGTATAGCCCACATTGTCTAGGTCGTTGTGCTTGCCACCTGCGCGCACACATTTCTGCGCGGTCGTCGCACGCGAATAATCGCGGGTTTCAACACCTGTGAACAGGTTCTTGAATTGCACCATACCCGCAGCTGTGAACATCAGCGTTGGATCATTGCGTGGAACCAAGGGGCTGGACGGTACAACCGCATGCCCGTTGTCTCCGAAATAATTGAGGAAGGTCGAGCGGATTTCGTTAAGCGTTTGCATGATGTCCATCCTTTGGGCACGCGAATTAGTTCTGTTGAGATAACGCTGGCAATAGGGTCTGTCCACAGTGGGGCATGTAAAAAAGGGCGCCCGCCTGCTGGCGCGCACCCTTTCTTCTAAACATTTTATAGTCTGCGGTTGTTACCCGTCCAGAATATCGGGATCGTCCATGTTTTCAGAGCCGTCGAAATCCAGTCCATGCGCCGCACGGATCTTATCCTCAATATCGATAGCCATATCTTCATGTTCGCGCAGATAGGTTTTGGCGTTTTCACGCCCCTGCCCGATCCGCTCGTCCCCATAGGAGAACCAGCTGCCCGATTTATCGACAATGCCAGCCTTTACACCCATGTCCAAAAGCTCACCCATTTTGGAGATGCCTTCGCCGTACATGATGTCAAACTCAACCTGCTTGAAAGGTGCCGCAACTTTGTTCTTCACGACCTTCACGCGGGTCTGGTTGCCCACGACTTCATCACGGTCCTTGAGAGAGCCGATACGACGAATATCTAGACGAACAGAGGAATAGAACTTCAGTGCGTTACCGCCCGTGGTCGTTTCGGGTGAGCCGAACATAACACCGATTTTCATTCTGATCTGGTTGATGAAAATAACCATACAGTTCGAACGCGAGATTGAACCAGTCAGCTTGCGCATCGCCTTGCTCATCAAACGCGCCTGAACACCAACAGAGCTGTCGCCCATTTCGCCCTCGAGTTCGGATTTGGGCGTAAGTGCCGCGACCGAATCCACGATCACCATATTGACAGCGCCGGAACGCACCAAAGTGTCCGTTATCTCCAACGCCTGCTCACCCGTGTCCGGCTGCGAAATCAGCAGCTCGTCAATGTCTACGCCAAGTTTTTTGGCATACTGGGGGTCCAGTGCGTGTTCGGCATCTACAAACGCGCAGACGCCGCCTGCTTTTTGCTGCTCCGCAACACAATGTAGTGTTAAAGTTGTTTTGCCGGAAGATTCAGGGCCGTAGATTTCAATGATCCGCCCCATTGGCAAACCGCCAATTCCCAAGGCAATGTCCAGCCCCAGTGATCCGGTCGAGGAAGAGCTGATATCTTGTATCGCCCCTTCGGCACCTAGCTTCATGATAGAGCCTTTGCCGAACTGACGCTCGATTTGTGCAAGCGCACTGTCGAGCGCCTTTTGCTTGTCTGCCGATTTCTTATCCATGTTCAAAAGATCTGCCGTTGCCATTTGGGTTCTTCCCTTACTGTCACAGTGCTGAGGTAGCGGCAATCGCCACCGTCGCAATGATGTTGTGTTCTGTTAATGTTCTTATGGGTACAAACGCGGAACATTTCAATCAAATTTTTCTTGTCTAATCTTTGGACCTGATTGGTTAACAAGTTGTTTAAGGCAGCCATTGTTTGTATGCTTGTCCCAACTGGAGAGACTAAATGCTTGTTTTCTTTAAAGAACGCCTGGCGTTTTTATCGGTGCCGAAAACTGGCACAACGGCCTATGAGACTGCGCTGGCAACACGTGCGGATCTTGTTATTACCGATCCCCCCCTTTTGAAGCATGCACCGGTCTATCGGTATAACCGGTTCATCCGGCCCATGTTTTTGAACGTTTGTGATGCCGAGATGGAACTAATGGCCGTTATGCGCGATCCGATCAGCTGGTTAAGTAGCTGGTATCGCTACCGACAACGACCTTTTATGAAGGACAAACCGAACAACACCTATGGAATCACCTTCGATGAATTTGTTCTGGCTTACATGAAGGGAAAGCGTCCGGGTTTTGCAGAGGTCGGAAACCAGCTTAAGTTTCTGGAGCGGCAACCGAACGGTACTGGCATCACTCATCTATTTGCATACGAAGACCAGCCCCGCCTGCAAGAATTTTTGGAAGATCGGCTGGATGTCAAGCTGTCGCTGGAACGGGAAAACGTCTCGCCTTCCATTGAGGTGCGGCTATCGCCTGATGTTGAAGAAAGGTTCCGGCGGAAGTTCTCGGATGACTTTACGCTGTACGACAGTATCCCGCGCAGCTAGTGCAGCTGCTTGTTTACGGTTTCGGTCAACTCACTAAGAGAAAACGGCTTGGGCAGAAAAACCGAATTGGGGATCTTCTTTTGCGCCTCGCCCAAACTGTCTTCGGCATAGCCTGAAACGAATACGACCCGTACATCGGGGCGTACTTTCATCGCCTCCTTGACCCAACTCGGACCATCCATGCCCGGCATGACCACATCCGTGACAAAAACGTCAATCTTCAGACTTGGATCTTCCAGCGTCTCGAGTGCCGCCTCAGCATTTTCAGCCTCAAGCACGGTAAATCCGCGCAAACGTAGCGCGCGGCTGGCAAATGCGCGAACTGGCGCCTCGTCCTCCACAAGCAGTATGACACCACCGGCAGGCGCCGCGTGTACCTCGCCGGTTTGTTCAGTGGCCTTTGGAACAGTCACCGGTGCAGTCTGGTTTAGCACGGGGAAATGGAGGCTGAAACAGGTCCCCACGCCTTCTGTGCTGTCTACAAAAATGTATCCCCCTGTCTGTTTGATAATGCCATAGGCCGTGGAGAGACCCAGCCCAGTCCCTTCGCCTGTCCGTTTTGTCGTAAAAAACGGCTCGAACACTTTCTGGAGCTTGTCTGTCGAAATGCCTGTCCCGTCGTCGCTTACCTTGATTGTGACATACTCGCCCGCCGGAACGGTCACTTGATCACGCAGCAGTGGCTCATCTAGCTTGGTACATTCCGTCTCTATCCGGATTTCACCGCCCGAAGGCATCGCGTCGCGCGCGTTTACCACAAGGTTCATCAAAACTTGCTCAAGTTGGCGCTTATCCGCGCGAATTGGCTGTAATAAAGGGTCATGACTGAGGGTGAGTGTTATCTTTTCGCCCACCAAACGGTTCAGCAGATGGGTAAGGTCAGCCAGTGTATCGCGCATGTCGAGCGTTTCGGGCCGCAAAGTTTGCTTGCGCGAGAAAGCAAGCAATTGTCCAACCAAAGCGGCCGCGCGATTTGCGTTTTGGTTGATCTGCACCAAGTCCCCGTAATCACTATCGCCGTGGTCGTGACGCAGCAACAAAAGGTCGCAATGGCCTGAAATGGCTGTGAGCAGGTTATTGAAGTCATGGGCTACACCACCTGCTAGCTGCCCGATGGCCTGCATTTTCTGGCTTTGTACAAATTGTGCTTCGAGGGATTTCAACTCTGTCGCGTCGTGTAAAACAGCCACAAGAGCTGGCGCGCCTTCTTCCTCGATCCGGTTGAGCGTGACTTGTACAAAAGCTTCGCGATCCCCGCGGGTAAGGCGCAGGAATTCCGATTTTTGCACCAAACGTCCTGCAAGCGTGTCTTCGAGCCAATCAGATATGGAACGCCCTAACCCTTCCATTAACGCTGACAAAGCAGCGCCTTCGACCAGTACCACACCAATCAGTTTCGAGGCCCGTTTGTTAAAGGCTAGAACTGTACCATCCGGTGCTATTTTCACCATCGGGATTGGCATGTCCTGAAAGACCTGCCAATCGGGGTTTTGTACCACCTCCCCCTTCGCTGGCGGCGGTAGCAGATAAAGGGCCCGACGCCCTGCGCCAGCATCTGTTTGAGCAATCAACGCAGGCTTGTTTCCCGAAACTGTCGAGACTTGCATTACTGTTCCGGGTACCACGATCTGTTCTGCGAAAACGCTATCGAGCGACTTGCCTCGCGCGCCTAAAAACTGGCGCGCTGCGTGGTTCATCGACAAAATCGCACCGCTTCGTCCGACCATAATCATCGGTAAAATCCGGTTATCACTGGGCAAGCTACCTGCGGCCTGGCTGTTCTGTGGCTCTACCCTCCATGCAAAACTACCCGCACCAATGGCATGAACTGACAAAAGCAATTGTCCGCTGTTTGTCACAATTTCCTCGCGGGCCGCGCCCGTGGTTTCGGCACGCGATTGCAAGCGAAACAGAATAGCACCTGGGTTACTGATCCGCTCTGACAGGACAGCTGCGAGCGTGCTGTTTTGGGTTTGCCCAAACGTCCGCTCAGCGGCTGGATTAGCGGAGGTGATTTGCCCGTCAACCGCCGTGACAAAGCTGGGGGCAGCATCATTGGTGATGAAATGCGCGACCGATCTATGGCTTTGCCCCGCAGCGAGACCATGCCCCACCCGTAACAAAACGACGGTAATACTTACACACAAAAGACTGAGCGCCGCAGCACCAACGGCCTGCCGTGCATGACCTTCCAACCCTAGCAACGCTGCCACACCCAGAACAGTGGCGAGCCCCGAGAGAACCAGTACTTTTTGCGGCGTGATGCCAATCACTCGCTGGGCAAACGTGGTACCGATGGCTTGCTGCATTCCTGCCCTCCCGCAACGTCCCGAAAAAATATCCGAATCGTGCGTTCACCTTTGACGCGAAGGGTTAACCGCCGATTAACCGAAGCAGATCACCCGCCATGTTTTCCCGCATTGGTTGAAGGGTTGGCAATTATTTGTCTCGCGTCAAGTGCGCAGTATAAAATCCGTCGCCCTCTGCGCTGATGGGATAAGTCTTGCTCCAGTTGCACTTCCAACCTGAATGACGGCCCAAAAATGCCTCGATGCGCATCTTGTTTTCTTCGTCGAGTATCGAGCAGGTTGCATAAGCAAGCGTACCACCCACGCCGACGAGCGCTTGTGCATCGTCGAGAATTTGATCCTGCAATGCCAGTGTCGACGCAAGCTGCGCGGGCGTCAGGTTCCATTTGGCTTCGGGCGCACGCCGCCATGATCCGCTGCCCGAACAAGGCGCATCCACCAGCACCAGATCATAGGGGCCATTGCGGGCCAGATCACTGGTACCAAGCTGTGTGATCTCTGCCTCTGCCCGTGCTGCCCTAAGGGGCAGATCACGCATGCGGGCTGGATCTGCATCATGCGCAAACACTGCATCGGCACCCCGCGCAGCCAGCGCCAAGGTCTTTCCACCGCCCCCCGCGCAGTAATCCAATACGCGCGCGCCATCTGGCAACGCGTCAACAATGGCTTGGCTGCTGGCGTCCTGAAGTTCGACAAAGCCCTCTTGGTAGGCGGTCGAGTTCCGGATCTTACGCGCACCTTCCGTCACAGTTAGAGCAGTAGAGGCAAGAGGGTTTGGCGTTACTTCAACGCCCGCGCCCTCTAACATCAACATCACCTCGGAGGTATTTGTTTTTGAGGTATTTAACCGCAGTGTAACTGGCGCGCGCGACTGTAATATCAGGGCTGCTGACGCTGTCTGTTCCCCAAGGCTGGCCTGAAACCTGTCGGCAAGCCAGTCCGGCAGGTTCATCGCGACTTCTGCAGGCATCTGCCCTACAGGTGGTTCAATTTCATAGTCGGCCAGCGGCGCTGGCGCATGACCTTCGCCTGTAA
The DNA here is from genome assembly GCF_947502895.1 of uncultured Sulfitobacter sp. Classification (GTDB taxonomy): domain Bacteria; phylum Pseudomonadota; class Alphaproteobacteria; order Rhodobacterales; family Rhodobacteraceae; genus Sulfitobacter. The sequence continues at coordinate 171,342 of NZ_CANNBM010000004.1, read as the reverse complement.
AAAGATCTGCTGGATCAACGCCTTGAGCACGCAACAATCCAATCATCAGGCCGCGCCCGGTCGCGGCCCGCCCCAACCAGGCAACCGACCTTTTTTGACGCAATACGTCGAAAACGTAGTCACGGATCGCGGCGCGGTCTTTTGATCCGGCAAAACGATTGCCGCGGCCCCAACGTGTCAGCACTTGCTCGGCAGGCGCGCCATCGCCAATAATATCAAGGATTTCGATGGCCGCAGCCACCCTTGCGGCTGGGGTCATGGCTTAACCAATCCTGTAATTGGGCGACTCGCGGGTGATCTGTACATCATGCACATGGCTTTCTTTCAGGCCTGCACCTGTAATTTTCACGAACGAACAGTTCTTGCGCATTTCTTCAACAGTGGCGCAGCCCGTGTAGCCCATCGCAGCACGCAAACCACCCACCATCTGATGGACAACCGCTGCGGCACTGCCCTTATAGGCAACCTGCCCCTCGATCCCTTCTGGAACCAGTTTGTCACTGGCTGCGTCTTTCTGGAAATAACGATCAGCAGAACCGCTGGCCATCGCGCCCAGACTGCCCATCCCGCGATAGCTCTTGAAGCTGCGACCTTGGTACAAGATGACCTCGCCTGGTGACTCATCAGTACCAGCGATCATGGACCCGACCATGGCGCAGGACGCGCCCGCGGCAATCGCCTTGGCAAAATCTCCAGAAAATTTGATGCCGCCATCCGCAATCACAGGCGTTTCGCCCGCCGCTTTTGCGCAATCCATAATGGCAGTCAATTGCGGCACGCCTACGCCCGCAACCATGCGCGTAGTACAGATGGAGCCTGGCCCGATGCCAACTTTCACTGCATCAGCACCCGAACCAATCAGCGCCCGCACTGCCTCGCCCGTTGCCACGTTGCCCGCAACCACCTGAACCTCGTTGCTGAGCTTTTTGGCACGTTCAACCGCCAGTGCAACCCCTTCGGAGTGACCATGCGCCGTGTCGATAACAATCATGTCCACACCAGCGTCGACCAATGCTTGTGACCGTTCGAAACCCGCATCACCCGTGGTTGTCGCAGCAGCGACACGCAAACGGCCCAACTCGTCCTTACAGGCGGTCGGGTTCAGTACGGCCTGTTCGGTGTCCTTAAGCGTCAAAAGCCCCGTCAGAACACCCTGCCCGTCCGTGACCAACAGCTTCTCGATACGGCGCGCTTTCATCAAGCTGATGGCTTCATCACGGTCTGCCGGCTCATGGAGAATGGCCAGATTGTCCGCGCTCATCATTAAGTGGACGGGCGTATCATCATCATGGGCAAACCGCATGTCACGATTGGTCACAATCCCCACAACGCGCCCTGTCTCATCTACCACAGGAAAGCCGGTGACATTGTAGCGGGCTTGTAGTGCTTTTGCGTCTGCCAGCGTCTGGTTGGCACGCAAAGTGATCGGGTTATACACGATCCCGCTTTCAAAGCGCTTGACGCGGCGTATTTCGCGGGCTTGCTCTTCGATTGTCAGGTTGCGGTGTACCACGCCCATGCCACCAGCCTGTGCCATGGCAATCGCCATACGCCCTTCGGTCACAGTATCCATCGCCGAGCTGAGCAACGGGATGTTCAGCGCAATAGATTTTGTGACACGGGTGCGGGTATCTGCTGTGCTGGGAAGGACCGAGGATGCGGCGGGCACCAGCAACACATCATCGAACGTAAGAGCCTCACGAATCTCCATAATAACCTCCGAAGGTAATGGCATCATTTGGCGGTTTGCTATTTCACGTATATCGCAGATTGAAAAGGCCTGTTGTCCTCATCTCTTGCAATCGTCGCGTCCTTGGCCAAAGCTGCGCAAAAATCAGGAGGGTGCGATGACGCGGCATGGGTATGAGGGTGGCAGGCTGGATCTGCCATTTGTGGGGATTTCGACATTCGGCAAGCGCCCCTACGAGCCGGACTGGGCCAAACTCGACGCTGATGTCGCCATCCTTGGCGCGCCATTCGATGCAGGAACACAGTATCGCAGCGGCGCACGGTTCGGCCCGCGCGGGGTGCGAGAGGCATCTACCTTGTTCAGCTTCGGACACGCAGGGGCCTATGATCATGAGGATGATGCGACCTATTTGCCGGGGGATGTGAATATTGTTGATATGGGCGACGCCGATATCATTCACACCGATACCGAGGCCAGCCACGCAAACATCGAAGCAGGCGTGCGCGCAGCACTCGATGCAGCCGCCCTGCCCGTAGTGATCGGCGGCGATCACTCCATCAACATCCCCTGCATCCGCGCTTTCGAAGGTCAGGGAGATATCCATATCCTTCAGATCGACGCGCATCTTGATTTTGTGGACGAGCGTCATGGCGTGCGCCATGGCCACGGAAACCCCATGCGCCGCGCGGCCGAGCATGATTTTGTGACCGGTCTCACACAGGTGGGCATACGTAATGTCAGTTCAACAGCGAAAGAAGGCTATGCCGACGCACGCGCTATGGGCAGTGATATCATCAGTGTGCGCCAAGCGCGCAAAATGGGCACCAGCGGTGTATTGTCCCATATTCCCATCGATGCACGGATCTATGTCACCCTCGATATAGATGCATTTTGCCCCTCAATAGCACCGGGCACGGGCACCCCGTCCCACGGGGGATTTCTATACTACGAAGTGCTCGAATTGCTGCAAGCCGTGGCTGAGCGCCATGAGGTTGTCGGCATGGATCTGGTTGAAGTTGCCCCTGATTACGACCCGACAGGCTCCACGCAAATCCTCGCTGCGCAAATCCTTCTTAACTTTCTGGGCTTTATCTTTCATGCCCGCAGGCAGGGCTAGAACCCTATTTTTTCTGGCCATAAATCCTCCGGGGGAATTGGCGCGCAGCGCCAAGGGGGCTGGCCCCCTTATCCACGGAAATGACGCATGTGCGACGATTTTTGCCGCGCGTGGACTTCCCCTGCCCGCGCCTATGACTATGGTGCCATCAAACACTGATCGGGAACAGCTGACATGAGCGATGATCCACTTGTAATTTTTACACCATCCGGCAAACGCGGGCGTTTTCCCGTTGGCACACCGGTGCTTACCGCCGCACGCCAACTGGGTGTTGATCTCGATTCCGTTTGTGGCGGGCGCGGCATCTGTTCCAAGTGCCAGATCACCCCGGGTTACGGCGAATTCTCCAAACACGGCGTTACGGTAGAACCTGATGCCCTATCCGAGTGGAACAAAGTCGAAGCGCGCTATGACGACAAGCGCGGCCTGAAACAAGGCCGGCGGTTGGGCTGTCAGGCAACAGTGCTGAAGGACGTGGTGATCGACGTACCAGCGGAATCCCAAGTGCATAAACAGGTGGTTCGCAAACGTGCCGAGGTCCGCGACATCACGCTCAATCCCTCAACCAAGCTCTACTATGTCGAAGTGCAAGAGCCCGATATGCACGACCCGTCCGGTGATCTGGAGCGGCTACAAAAGGCCCTGCTGGAGCAATGGGAGATCGAGGATGTTACGGCCGATCTCCATATCCTGCATGTCATGCAGCCTATTTTGCGCAAGGGACAGTGGAAAGTCACTGTAGCAATTCACTTGGGCGACAATGAAAACAAGCCGCGGATCATGCACATCTGGCCCGGATTTTACGATGGCACAATCTATGGTGTCGCGGTTGATCTTGGCTCCACCACCATCGCCGCACATCTGTGCGATTTACAGACGGGTGAGGTCGTCGCCTCTTCTGGTGTGATGAATCCGCAAATTCGTTTTGGCGAAGATCTGATGAGCCGCGTAAGCTATTCCATGATGAACGCCCGTGGTGCCGAGGAAATGACGCTGGCCGTGCGCGAAGGCATGAACGCATTATTTATCCAGCTGACCTCAGAGGCGCAGATCGACAAGCAACTTATCGTGGACGCGGTATTTGTCTGTAACCCTGTCATGCACCACCTGTTGCTTGGCATTGATCCGTTCGAGTTGGGGCAAGCCCCCTTTGCGCTTGCCACGTCGAACGCGATGCGGATGCGCGGCCGCGATCTGGACCTCAACATACATGAAAGCGCGCGTGTCTATATGCTACCCTGCATCGCGGGGCACGTGGGCGCTGACGCGGCCGCAGTTGCCTTGTCCGAGCATCCCAACACGTCTGACGACCTTGTATTGATCGTCGATGTTGGCACCAATGCCGAAATCCTACTGGGCAACAAAGAAAAGGTGCTCGCATGTTCTTCGCCCACAGGGCCCGCCTTTGAAGGCGCCCAGATCAGCTCTGGTCAGCGCGCCGCCCCCGGTGCGATTGAGCGGGTCGAGATTGACCCTGTATCGAAACTGCCGCGTTTCAAAGTTATTGGCTCTGATCTGTGGTCGGACGAGGAAGGATTCGATGAAGCAATCGGCCAGACCGGTGTGACTGGCATCTGCGGCTCGGGGATTATCGAGATGGTCGCCGAGATGCGTATCCATGGCATCGTTGATGCACCGGGTTTGATCGGAACCGCGGAGCAGACAGGCTCAGCCGCCGTTTTCGCCGACGGGCGCACAAACAGCTACATGGTTTATGATGGCAGCGCCGATGGCGGACCCAAAATCACAGTAACTAACCGCGATATCCGCGAAATTCAGATGGCCAAGGCCGCGCTCTATTCAGGCGCGCGCCTGCTGATGGACAAGTTCGGTGTGGATCATGTGGACCGTGTGGTATTGGCAGGTGCTTTCGGCGCGCATATCTCGACAAAACATGCCATGGTGCTGGGGATGATCCCTGATGCACCATTGGATAAGGTCACATCGGCAGGCAACGCAGCTGGAACCGGCGCACGTATCGCCCTACTCAACCGCGAAGCGCGCAGCGAGATCGAAGAGACCGTGCGTCAAATCCACAAGATCGAGACAGCGATCGAACCACGCTTCCAAGAGCATTTCGTGAATGCTTCCGCCATTCCAAACGCGGTAGAACCTTTTCCGATCCTGAACTCCATCGTCACACTGCCCACTGCTACCTTCAACACTGGCGGCGGTGACAGCAGCGGTGGCGGGCGACGCAGACGCCGCGGATAAGGACAACAGGGCCCCAAGAAGTTCTTCGGGCCCTGTTTCGTTAGTTTCAGATGCTACCGGCGCTATCTCATCTAATATAGATCGAGGTGATCGAGCCCGAACTGGAATTGACGGTGATAGCAGTACCGTTCAGGGGGCTTTGAATGGTGGCTGTGAACCCGTTCTCGTCACTCACAATTATTCCTTCGAGAAACCCGTTCTCCAAGCCCCAACCAAACAGATCACCCAGATCACCGCTCAGAAACCCTGAGATATTGCCCCCGAGATTGCCAAGTGCATCACCGATCCCGCCAAGAATACCGCCGATTGCGTCACCCACGCCAAGACTACCATAGGCTGGGGCTCCATTTGGTAATGTGCCTGAACCCCAAGGATCATAATGCGGAGAGCTTGGATCACCCTGTGTCCAAGGATCCGGCTCAAACGGATCATTCTGAAACTGAAACTGGTCCGCGCCATATCCGCCATCATCCCAATCAAACATCGTGAACTTCCTTCTTTATCTGTTCCAATGATGGATATTCCGCGATTCCCGTTTAATAAGAAGTCCATTCCAATGGTCTGGACAGCTATTCAGCGGCGCATCACGCGCGCGCGATACTTGACCTATCCGGCTGGGTTGGTTTCAATCAATTAATGATAGAACCCAATATATTCTCACATAAATTCGCCACTGAGATCGGCCTGACCGCGCAAGACGAAGCTGAAATTGCAGAAATCTTTGAGGCCGCATCAGTACGGTGGCGCGCTCTGGGGCTGACGCATTACGTGATTTGCATCATCTACGCTGGTCAGGATGAGGATGATCTGACGCTGTGCGAATTGATGTACGTCAACGAAGAATGGTGCAAATTCTACTATGGACGCAATCTGGGAATGCTGATCCGAAACCTCGCAATGAGCACGCAGCCCTATAGCATTTCCTTCTACGCAACTCCTGCAATTTTTGTGAATTCTAAATACAAAGAGCTTATCGACATCTCGATCAAGCACGGAATGGGTTATGATTTTCTCGTACAATTTCGGGATAATCCGGTGACCGGTGGCGGCTTTTCTGCTGGTCGCCACAACGAGAAACTGGATAAACCATCTATCTATGCTTCGATCGCCATCGCAATGGAGGCCTATCACAAGATTAGCGTGATCATCGGACGTGCAGCTGAGCGCAACCTCAAAATCACCGAGACAGAGATCAAGCATCTGGAGCTTTTGTTTGGTGGCATGGATGTGGCAGAGATCGCCCAAACCACAAATGTGACCCGCAACTGGGTCGCAAAAAGCTGCATGAGCTTGCGGCGAAAGTTGAACGTACCCTCAAATACAGCGGCTGTCGCCAAGGCGCTTGGCTTACGTATTATGCGCTAGCGCACTTGTGGGGCAGCAAATCTCCTTGACGGATGTGTGGTCGCAGCTTAACCCCGTAGAAATTGGCGTGCGGGTATGGTGAAAAGGTATCACGGCAGCTTCCCAAGCTTTAGTTACGAGTTCGATTCTCGTTACCCGCTCCAACACTCATTTTGTTTATTTAGACTCGTTCTCTAAAGCTCCTTTCGCGATTTGCGCGTTTAGTATGAGGTCTTCTAAACCAAGTTGATTGAGCGCCTTCTATAGGTCTTGCAGCCCTACTACCTCCGCAATCGGGGTACATTCAGAGAGGGACTAAACCTGTGGCTTCTGGCATCGCTGATTGATTAATAGTAAGTGGGAAAAACAGCGTTCTGACACTTGGCACGGGGCAAATGATCCGGAGGGACGTGAGAATCATCGTATCTGACGTTCCCGTGTCAAAGCCGAAGCAAGGACCACTTGTCGCGCAAACGCGGATAGTTTGGCTGTAAAACCCGCATTGAGTATCAAATATTGCCACATTTCCGCTGATTTGCCACATTTCGGACCAATTCGACGAATTATCAAACCACCCCCTTTCCTTGTGTTAGCCTCTGCCATCCGCAGGTTGCTGTCTGCGGGCTGATTTGAGGACGCGCGACATGCCAGTACAACCAGATGGATCAATCACAGGGACACAGAATGCCGATTTCCTGACAGGAGATAGTGCAGGTGACACGCTGATCGGGCTTGGAGGCGACGACTCTCTTGTTGGCGAAGGCGGTGACGACTCTCTGGTAGGTGGTGCCGGCAACGACACCCTGCGCGGCGGCCATGGCAACGATACGCTGGAAGGCGGTGATGGCGACGACGAGATCGAAGGCCTCTATGGTGATGATGTCATTGATACAGGCGCGGGGAATGACCATGTTTTCGGCCGTGACGGAGACGATCTGATCTATGGGCGCGAAGGCGACGACCATCTGATCGGCAGTATCGGCACCGACACAGTTTTTGGCGGAGAAGGCAATGACACGCTTGCTGGCAGCCAAGGCAATGACGAGATACACGGCGGCGCGGGAAACGATCTCGCCTTTATTGGTGTCTACGAAGGGTCTGACAGCATCTACATGGATGCGGGCAATGATTTTGTAGACGGTGCTTCGGCGGGGTCGTCTTTCTATGCGGATGGTGGTGATGGCAACGATGTTATCAATTCGGGCGTCGGGAATGACACATTGCTGGGTGGCGCGGGGAACGATCTGCTCAAAGGTGGCGAGGGTAACGATATCATCAGTGGCGGTGGCGATGCGGATACCGTGACAGGTGGCGATGGTGACGATTTGTTCATCCTGCAAAACCTGTCGGGTAGTGTGCGCATCACTGATTTCGGTGCCAACGGTGCCGCTGACCTGATCGATTTGTCGGAAATTCCAGGGTACGAGAACGCCGCCGCTGTTTCTGACGTGATGACCATTCAAGGTGGTGTCACAACACTCGATCTGGATGTCACTGACGGCCGCCTTGTGGTGACAATCGTGTCGGATAGCCCGCTTACCGCAGCGGATCTGGGCCTGACCGGCGTTCTGGAAGGCACTGTTATCGCGGACACTGTTGATGGTGGTACAGGTGACGACACACTGGATGGCGGCACTGGTGACGACACTGGCGGCGAGACGGCCGCCAACGATCGCTATGTGCTGGACGGTCCCGATGCCGGCCATTTTGTCGTAGACCCAGACACGGGCGCAATCAGTAACATGGACTGGTTCACCCCCTCTTACACACAGGTTTGGGATGTGAACGGAGATCATGTCTACGAGGTGTCGGTAATCGAACAAGATGGTGGTGGCGCCGAAATTGGCCGCAGTGATCTGGAACTTGTCGTTACACCGACAGGCGCGCAGTGGCGGACATCTGCCGGGGACGAAACCGTCGATGGCGGCACTGGTGACGACACGCTGGACGGCGACACTGGTGACGACACGCTAGACGGCGGCAATGGTGACGACACGCTGGACGGCGACGCCGGTGACGATACGCTGGACGGCGGCACTGGTGACGATACGCTGGACGGCGGCAATGGTGACGATACGCTGGACGGCGGCAATGGTGACGATACGCTGGACGGCGGCAATGGTGACGACACGCTGGACGGCGACGCCGGTGACGACACGCTGGACGGCGGCAATGGTGACGACTCGCTGGACGGCGGCAATGGTGACGATACGCTGGACGGCGACACTGGTGACGACATAGGTGGCGATGCAGTGCAATTTACACTCGCAGGCGCAGATGCAGGGGTTTTTCAGGTTGATGCCGAAACAGGCGCAGTCAGCTACCAGCAATGGTTTACCCCTTCATACGATCAGGTCTGGGACATGGACCGCGATCACGTTTATGAAGTTTCAGTTATCGGTCAGGATGATACAGGCCAAGACGTAAGCCGCTCTGATCTCGAGCTGGTCGTGACCCAAACCGATGCCACATGGCGCGATGCGGTGCCAAATGATGACGAAGGGGACGCTGACCAAGAACCCGTAACCGAGAACAGCATCGACGGCAGCGGTGGAACCGAAGGCTTGCTCTACACTCTTGCCGGTGAGGACGCGAATATCTTTGAAGTTGAGGAAGATACGGGCGTTGTGACCTTTCAGTCATGGTTCACGCCCTCGTTTGATCAAGTATGGGATATGGATCGCGATCATATCTATGAAATAACCGTGATCGGTACCGACGATGAAGGCGCGGAAGCGATCCGAACCGATCTGGAACTTGTCGTCACGGAATCTGATGCAACATGGAACCTTCCTGCGGTAGAAGAACCGCCAGCAGAGATTTCGGGCGAAGAATTGATGGCAATGCTCTTCACGCCAATGCAGGATGAAGATGCAATTCCTGAGGACGAGACGCTTGAAGACGTAGATGATTTCATAATCTGACAAAGCACGCCATTTTAGGATGTCTGCACCAGCGATTTGCCTCACAATCGCTGGTGACTGATGCAGAAACTTCTCCAAACTCTGCGCGTGAGCCATGTGTCTGGTGGTAACGCCCGACGCGATGGGTCATGTTGGCACATAACCACGCGCAAGAGGCATCCAAGCAATGCAAAAAGCCAAATCCGGCACATCTGCCCCTCCAACCGTGATCGGTTGGCACGAAGCAATCAGCCTTCCTGATCTCAACCTGCTAGATTTCTCAATCAAGGTGGATACGGGGGCAAAGACGACCGCATTACATGCAGAAGATATCGAAGTATTCTGGCGTGACGGGGAGAAATGGGTGCGCTTTGCTACCCAAGCCACGGCACAAAACCCCATCCAGATATGCGAGCAACCCGTACTTACCAAACGCGACATCACCAACACCGGTGGCACGCCTGAACGCCGCATCGTCATTCGCACCCCTATGGTGCTGGGGGGGCGGCGCTGGCGCATTGATGTCTCGCTTACCGATCGCGCAAACATGCGCTTTCCGTTGATACTGGGGCGGCGCGCGCTGCGGGGCCGCAACATCGTTGTCCACCCCGCAAAGTCATATCTGGTCAGTGAAAAACCAATTTTGGAAAGGAGACCATGATGAAAATCGCCATGCTCGCCCGCAATGCTAACCTTTATTCACACAAACGCCTTAAAGAGGCCGCCGAGACGCGGGGCCACACGCTCGACATCATCAACACCTTGCGGTGCTACATGAACATCGCGTCGCGCCGTCCCGAAGTCTATTACAACGGTGAAAAACTGGAGGGCTATGACGCCGTTATTCCGCGCATCGGTGCCTCCATCACCTTTTATGGCACGGCGGTGCTGCGACAGTTTGAAATGCAGGGCGTCTATCCGCTCAATGAGAGTGTCGGTATCGGCCGTTCGCGCGACAAGTTGCGCTCGATGCAACTTTTGGCGCGCGATGGGATCGGGCTGCCAGTCACCACTTTTGCCCACGATCCCAAGCAAACCGACGAAGTGCTGGAGCTTGCTGGCGGCGCGCCTGTGGTGATCAAACTGCTGGAAGGTACGCAGGGCATTGGTGTGGTTTTGGCCGATACCAACCGATCCGCCAAATCTGTGGTCGAGGCATTTCGCGGTGCCGGTGTGAACATTTTGCTGCAAGAATTTATCAAGGAATCCGCTGGTACGGACATCCGCGCGATTGTGGTTGGTGGTAAAGTCGTAGCAGCCATGAAACGCTCGGGCGCGGAGGGTGATTTCCGCTCAAACCTGCACCGTGGTGGCAGTGCCCAAGTGATCAAACTATCGCCCGAAGAACGCTCTACGGCGATCCGTTCAGCCAAGGCGATGGGCCTGAATGTCTGCGGTGTGGACATGCTGCGCTCCAACCACGGACCTGTTGTGATGGAGGTCAACTCCTCACCTGGTTTGGAAGGGGTTGAAAAAGCGACCGGCCTCGATATTGCGGGCAAGATCATCGAATACATCGAGAAAAACGCAAAACCCAACGCGACCAAGACCAAGGGAAAAGGATGAGCAAACGCAGCGCATTCGAGATCGCGGGTACAACCGTACCCGCGGGCAGCCGCAAAACGGTTGAAATACCCGTGAGCAAGCTGTCGGATCACACACCTGTGACCCTTTCGGCCCATGTTATCCACGGCAAGACAGACGGACCGTGCGTATTTGTAAGCGCAGGCATTCACGGTGACGAAGTCATCGGGGTAGAGATTGTGCGCCGCCTATTGCGGTCCAAAAACCTCAAATCGCTGCGTGGTACGCTGATCGTTGTGCCTATTGTGAATACGTTCGGTTTTCTGAACCATTCGCGCTATTTGCCTGACCGTCGCGATCTGAACCGTTGTTTTCCCGGCTCTCCCAATGGCTCGCTCGGCTCACGGCTGGCGCATATTTTCCTGACCGAGATAGTGGCGCGGTGCAGTATTGGAATTGATCTGCATTCAGCAGCGATCAACAGGATCAACCTGCCTCAAGTGCGGGTTTCGGCCAATAACCGTGCAACACTAGGGCTCGCGAAGGTCTTTGGCGCGCCTGTTATTCTTACCTCCGCATTGCGTGACGGCAGCCTGCGTCAGGCCTCCAAGGAAATCGGCGTTGACGTCCTGCTGTATGAAGCCGGCGAAGGGATGCGGTTTGACGAGATGTCGGTGCGTGCGGGGGTTGCTGGCATTTTGCGGGTTCTCAAGAAAATCGAAATGCTGCCCAAAGCCGGCATTGCCGAAGCCAAGGTCGCCCCCCTGCTGTGTGCCGACAGCCATTGGGTGCGCGCACCATCGGGCGGCTTGTTGCGGATCTACAAGGCCGAGGGCGATGTCGTCGGCGAAGGCGATATCGTTGCCGCAATATCCGACCCGTTTGGAGAAGAAGAGATAGAAGTAACCACGCGGTACGCTGGAATTATCGTAGGCCGTGCGGTTATGCCGATTGTGCATGAGGGCGATGCCCTTTTTCACGTTGCGGACGTCAAGTCAGGCGATCTGGCAGAGGCTGCGGTAGACGGTCTGGCGACACAGCTGGAAGAGGCTGCGCTATTTGACGAAGACGAGATTATATAATGAAAATACCTGGTGTTAGTTCCGAACCGAATAGGCAGTGCGGATGACCCTGCCCTATCACGTACCACTATCCTCGGATCAACAGCGCGCATTTGGCATCCCGCAGCCACAGCCGCTGGCCATTGCCGATCGCGTGCGGTTCTCAGAACTCGATGTTCTTAATCACGTCAACAACGTGGCCTATCTGGAGTGGTTCGAGCGGTTGCGCATTCGCTATTCGCAGGAATGGGGCATATCGCGCTATGACGGCGATGCAGATGCGCCGCGCATTGTGATCCGCTCGGGCGAGATCAGGTATCACGCCGAAGTCCGTATGGACGAGGACTATGTGGCGACGTGCGGATGTACCGCCTTTCGCAACACTTCGTATACCTTGCAACAACAGATCTGGGCGGGCGGCACACTGCGCGCCACCTTTGATTGCATTCTTGTCACGCTGGAACGTGATGGCACCACACGGCGCCGCCTGCCCGACTGGCTGCGCACGCGGTTCACACAGATTGATGGTGCATCAGGTTAGCCCAGCCGTTGCGCCCCAGCCGCTGACGTGACACGACAGAGGCAGGCCAGTCCGGAGCGCACCATATGAATTTTCTACAAATCACCTCCCTCTTGATCGTACTTGCGGGTGGCTTTGGCGCGATCAATCATCTGTTTTTGCGTCTCCCTTCCGCCATCGGTATCCTCGTGGTGTCGCTGCTGGCGTCTTTTGTCTTGCTGGGCCTTGATCTGGTGCTGCCGACCCTCGGCATTGCAGACACAGTTCGCGGCATCGTCACTGGCATCGACTTTTCCGAGGCGTTGCTGGAAGGGATGCTGGGCCTGCTGCTTTTTGCAGGGGCGTTGCACGTCAAGCTGGGCGATCTGCGCGCGCAGTGGCGCGTTGTCTTTCTGATGGCCACGCTGGGCATTGCCCTGTCGACGCTGATCGTGGGGATCGGCTTCTCTTGGTTGACGGGGATGCCTCTGCTGATTGCGCTGGTGTTCGGTGCGCTGATTTCACCAACTGATCCGGTTGCCGTGCTGGGTGTCTTGCGCGAGGCTGATCTGCCAAAGGCGCTTGAAACAAAGATTGCAGGGGAAAGCCTGTTTAACGATGGCGTGGGGTACGTGGTGTTTCTTGTGTTGGTCGGCCTCGCCTTCCCCCATGGCGATGCCCACGGGCCAGCGGGCGATCCGCTCACAGGTGCTGCGATCTTGTTTTTTCAGGAGGCCGTGGGCGGTGCGGTGTTGGGACTTGTGCTTGGCTGGCTCACCTTTCGGGTGATGCGGCGGATTGATGACTATCCGCTCGAAGTCTTGCTTACCCTTGGCCTTGCATTTGGCGGCTATGAATTGGCGGTCTGGCTGCATGTGTCAGCCCCGATTATGGCTGTATGCGCGGGCTTGCTGATCGGAGACGTGGGAACGTCGGAAGGCATGTCCGCCCAGACCCGCACTTATGTCGCCGGATTTTGGGAGCTGATTGACGAAATCCTGAATGCAGTGCTGTTTCTGCTGATCGGGTTTGAGGTCTTTGCTATCGCGTTTGAGGGCAACATGCTGCTGACAGCTGTTGCTGCGATCGGCCTTGCGCTGGTGGCCCGACTGGTCGCTGTTGCTGTTCCCATCGCGATGCTGCGCCCCTTTCGCAGCTTTAACGCAGGGGTCGTACCCATAATGACATGGGGCGGACTAAAAGGAGGTATCTCCGTTGCGCTGGCACTGTCCTTGCCAGAAGGCGAATGGAAACCGTTGATCCTGACCTGCACCTACGTTGTTGTGATCTTTTCGATCATCGTTCAAGGACTGACAGTCGCGCGACTTGCCAATCGCTTGGGCCGTGCGCCAGATATGATGTAGCGCAGGCCAGTCGCTTGCAGCTCAGTCGCGATGGCGATGTATGAAGTCAACCAGCTGGGCAGTAGAGGCATCCTGCTGGGACGTGTCCTCGCGGCCTTCGACAACGGGTTGCAAGGAGGTGGCAAGCTCTTTGCCCAGTTCAACGCCCCATTGATCAAACGATACAATGTCCAGAATAATCCCCTCAACAAACACACGATGCTCATAGAGCGCAATAATCTGGCCCAGTGTGAACGGATCCAACAGCGGATACAGCAGCGTTGTTGAAGGGCGGTTTCCCTTGAATACGCGGTGGCGTGCCTGCCGCTCCAACGCGTCTCCCAAAAAGCCTTTGGCAGCGGCAATTTCGCGTGCCTCATCCAGCGAACGGCCCTGCATCAACGCTTGTGATTGCGCCAGACAGTTGGCCACCAGCAATTGATGGTGGTGGGCCAGCTCGTCCTCGTGACCCTGCGCGGCGAGCAGAAATTCACATGGAATTACACGCGTCCCTTGGTGGATTAACTGATAAAATGCATGCTGGCCATTGGTCCCCGCAGCCCCCCAGACCACGGGCCCTGTGTGCCGTGGGCTATCGCTGCCGTCGCGCTGCACGCCTTTGCCGTTCGATTCCATCTCAAGCTGCTGCAAATAGCTGGGCAGCATCCCCAAACGCTCATCATAGGGTAGTACCGCACGGGTAGAATGGCCGCAAATCTGGTTGTGCCAAATGCCGACCAGCGCCAGCAGGACCGGCATGTTCTCGTGCAGGTCAGCCGCGCGGAAATGTGTGTCCATAGCCTGTCCGCCGCGCAGAAACGCATCAAACGCTTTTGGCCCGATTGCGATCATCAGGGACAGGCCGATCGGCCCCCAAACCGAATAGCGCCCACCAACCCAGTCGGCAAAACCGAATACATGATCAGGATCAATCCCGAACTCTGCCGTTTTCTCGGCCGATGTACTCAGGGCTGCAAATTGCACAACAGGATCGCCGCCATGATCCTTCATCCACGCCCGCGCTGTACGGGCATTAGTCATGGTCTCAATGGTGGTAAAGGTCTTGGAGGCGACGATAACCAGTGTCGTTTTGGCATCCAGCCCACGCAGCGTATCACCAATATCCGCCCCGTCTACGTTCGAGACGAAATGACAGCGTGGCCCATCGTGATAGGGTGCCAGCGCACGAACGGCCATGGCCGGCCCGAGGTCAGATCCGCCGATGCCAATGTTGATCACATCCGTGTATCCGCCACTTCGGATTTTCTGTGCGTAGGTGCGCATCGCCGCCAAAGTACCAAGAACTTCGGGCATGACATCCTCGCCATCCACTTCAACTGGCCCGCCGTCCAGATTGCGTAGGGCGGTATGTAAAACAGCGCGGTTTTCGGTGCTGTTTATCGGCGCCCCAGTGAACATGGCCTCTCGCATGCCCTCGACACCCGCATCGCGGGCCAATGCAAGCAGCGCGTCACGCGTGGCATCATCTATATTGGTTTTGGAATAGTCAAAAAACATATCCCCAACCTGCACAGCAAAATCACTGGCGCGATTGGAGGTTTGGAACAATGCGCCAATGGGGCGATCAGCCGTTTGCTGGTACTGGTCGGCAAGCGTTTTCCAATGAGTCATTGTGCACTCCAATGTATTGTAGCGACGGAAAGGACGGTTTGCACCGGTGCTTGCGCTGCGGGTAAATCCTGCGCGGCGACAAGTGCATCACGCTTGTCTTGCCCAGTGATAAGCAGATGTGTTGACAGCGCCGCGCGCAACACGGGCGCGGTCAGCGTTATCCGCGCCACGCTTTGCCCCGCAATCCGCATCGGTAACAGCATTGGTGCAGTTTCTGCCAAGGCCTCTGACAGGCCATCACCATCGGGGAATAGCGATGCTGTGTGCATATCGGCACCCATACCGAGCAATAGAACGTCGATCGGCAACATGTCAGCCAACGCCACGGACAAATCCTGCGCAGCGTCATCAATGCCAATACCGTCGGTGTAATACGGGGTAAATCTCGCAACAGATGCAGCACCTGTGATCAGCCGTTCACGGATGAGCGCCGCGTTCGACTGAGCATCACTTTCAGGGACCCACCGCTCGTCACTCAACAACACTCGAACGCGGGACCAGTCCAGATCGGTGGCTGCAAGCGCATCAAATACGGGCCCTGGCGTCGTGCCCCCCGGTACAGCCAGCGTCACCACGCCCTTTTGCGCAAGGGCTGTTCGCAGATCTTCGGCCAATGCCGCCGCGACGGACTTCATCTGTATGTCACGGCTTTGATATTCAACGATATTCATTCTGTCACCTTGCGCCATTCGCGCCCTTCACGGCGCAGCATTTCAACCGCGTCAGTCGGGCCAGTGCTTCCGTGGTCATAGGGTTTTGGTACATCATTTCGCGCCTCCCAACCGGCAATAATTGGGTCGGTCCATGCCCACGCAGCCTCCACTTCGTCTCCGCGCATGAACAGGGTTTGATTGCCCCGAATGACATCCATGATCAGCCGCTCGTAGGCGTCCACTTGATCAACATCGTCTTCCTTCAGTGCTTCGGCAAACGACATATCAAGCGGCACATCAATGAGCCTCATACCGCCCGGCCCCGGTTCTTTGATGGTCACGCCCAGTGTGATACCTTCGTTGGGCTGTAGCCGGATGGACAGAACATTGCGGTGGCGGCCTGCATCTTCACCAAAAATGCTGTGTGGTGTATCTTTGAACACCACCGTTATTTCAGAAGACCGCGCCGCCATACGTTTGCCTGTGCGCAAATAGAAGGGTGTCCCAGCCCACCGCCAATTACTGATCTGGGTACGCAGTGCGATAAAGCTCTCCGTGCGCGAACGGGGATTGCCAACTGCGGTGCGGTATCCCGGATTTTCGGCCTCGTTACACGGCTCCGCCTGATACTGGCCCCGCACAATCTGATAGGATGGTACAGGATCAAGCGCACGGATCACCTTGAGCTTTTCATCCCGCACAGCGTCAGGCGAAAACTGGGCAGGCGGTTCCATCGCGATGAGGCACAATAGCTGCATCAGGTGGTTCTGCACCATATCGCGCATCGCACCCGATTTGTCATAATATTCGCCACGACCACCCACACCGACGGTTTCCGCAACGGTGATCTGGATATGATCGACATATTGGCTGTTCCACAAAGGCTCAAACAGCATGTTGCCAAAGCGGACAGCCATCAGGTTCTGCACAGTTTCTTTGCCGAGATAATGATCAATCCGGTAGATCTGGTCTTCGTTAAAATAGGTGGCCAGCGTTGCATTCAGCCTGCGTGCGGTGTCCAGATCACGGCCAAACGGCTTTTCCACAACAATACGCGCGCGCGCATCAGCCATGCCCCATTTCTGCAACCGTTCGGCAATATCACCGAACAAGGCGGGTGCCACAGAGAAATAATAGGCCTCGATCCGCTCGGTACCTGCCATGATGGTTTGAAGTTCTTTCCACCCCTGTTCGCCGCGCGCGTCAATCGTCACATATTCAAGCTGGTTCAGGAATGCTTCCAGATGGGTGTCGTCACAGGCTTGCTCGCCTCCGAACTCGCCAATCGCTTCACGCACCAAGGCACGGTACCCTGCGCGGTCCAATTCACTGCGCGCGGCGCCAATAATCCGCGCCTCTGGCGGCATCTGCCCCGCACAAAACCGGCGAAACAAGCCTGGCAGGATTTTACGCCGCGCCAGATCACCTGTGCCGCCGAATATCACCAGATCAAACAGATCAACGGGGATGACGCGTGAAACCATTGTTTTGCCTTTCAAATTGCCCGCAGACCCCTGCCCGCGCATGTTTGTGCCGCCACTGTGCTGCAGGATGTTTAACAGCAAATGCAGGTCTTCCACATGCAGCACGCAGTACATGTTAGCGCAAACATACAAATATATTCGATCTTCACAAGAGCGTGCATCACAAGACATGGTCTTTTCTTGCCTTTGTGGATCGCCTACCCCATCTAGTGAATGAAAGAGTATGAGCAGGAGGCCGCAGTCGTGAAAGATATCGCACTGGCCAATCAAGGAAAATTCGTGGACCCCGCGCGCACCGCCAAAGGTGAGCCGCGCGCAACAGTACCCCTGAGCGATCCGCAGACGCTTTGGTTTAATACGGGGACCCTGTGCAATATCGAATGTGCGAACTGCTATATTCTCTCAAGTCCTACCAATGATGCGCTGGTGTATATTACGACGGCCGAGGTATCCGACTACCTCGATCAGCTTGAGACCCGCGATTGGGGGGTACGCGAAATCGCCTTCACAGGGGGCGAGCCATTTATGAACCCCCAGATGATCGATATCACCGAGGCTTCGCTTGCCCGTGGGTATGACGTTTTGATCCTGACAAACGCAATGTTGCCGATGATGCGCAAAAAGATGCGCGAAGGGTTATTGCGGCTGAACAAGGCCTATCCGGGCAAGCTAACAATGCGAATTTCGGTGGATCACTACAATCCGGATCTGCATGATGCAGAACGGGGCGCAGGTGCGTTTGAAAAGACAGTCACTGGAATGAAGTGGTTGTCCGAAAACGGGTTCACGATGGCCGTTGCCGGACGTTCCGTATTCGGCGACAGCGATTCAGACAGCCGTGCGGGATATGCAGCATTCTATGCACAGAACGGCTTTAACATCGACGCACAAAACCCTGCAATGACAGTGTTATTCCCTGAAATGGACGAGAGCGTGGAGGTGCCCGAGATCACCACAGCCTGCTGGGATATTCTGGACAAATCCCCTGAAGCAGTCATGTGCGCATCTTCGCGGATGGTGGTAAAACGGCGCGGTGCCGACCGCCCTGCTGTACTTGCCTGCACGCTCTTGCCCTATGCCCCCGAGTTTGAGTTGGGCGAGACACTGGAGGAGGCAGAGCGCGATGTCGCGCTCAACCACCCTCACTGCGCTAAATTCTGTGTGCTGGGCGGGGCAAGTTGCTCTGCCTAGGCGCGCTGCCTACACTTTAATGACGTGGCCCTCACGCGGGTTGGCCGTACCATTGGCAAGGGCGGCATACACCTCTTCGGCCTGACTTATTCCGTCGTGCAGCTTTACGTCCAGCCAGCTCCCGGCATCTGCTGCTAGGCGCTTCCACGCTTGGGTGATCTGCTTTTCCATCACACCGGGCCCCCACTCCTCGCGCCGCTTGGCGATCTGGGCGGGTGCGAAAAAGAACTGCGGCTTCACCCCTTCAACCTGCGTCTGCGGGTTGAACTGGTCCCAGTGGCTGATCCCAACCGCCGATGAATGTTTGAGGTCTGCACCCAGTGTCGCATGCACTTGCGCTTTGACCTGTGCGTTTCCCGACATATCCACATAAACCGATGGCGCGGCGGGCAATTGCGCAATCTCGTCATAGCTCAGGACCGTGTCACAGGCCCCCAAACCTTCGACAAAGGCGCGGTTTCGCTCAGATGTCAGACCGATAATTTTATAGGTACGGTCCTTTTGCTCGGCCAGATATTTACACAGTCCCAGACCCGTCTTGGACGAAGCACTGCCAATGATAATCTGGCTTGCACCAAAGCAATCATTGTCCATCAGCCAATCAAAGAGCAGATATGACGTGGCGAGCAGAGGCTGCAAAAGAGCGCGCATATGATCTTCGTTCTCGTCATGGCTGCGCAGCGGTGTGTAACGGTTGTAAACCGCTGGCAGGTCAGCACGGTGCGCGGCTGCATCCACGATCCCCCCATGCCCGTCCGTTTGGGGTGTGATCACCACCTGTTCGGCCAACGGATAAAAACCATAGAGCCGTGTTCCAACGGCAAGCGTATCGCTGCTGCTCTCGCTCACGCGCGCAGTGCCCCACACAGGCACCAGCCCCTGCCCCTTAACCCCTGTAGGAAAGAACTGCCAATACCCGATGGCAAATCCCGAGGCGGCATAGGTTACATTATTCGCGGTGAGCGCAAAACTCTCCATTACAAGGCGCGCTTGCCCCGCTGCCAGTGGGGCTGCCGGAATGTCCTCCAGCCGTGTTTCGGTAATGGTCTTCTGATCTATCAATAGGCGTTGCATCGATGTTCCCTCCCAAGTTCACCGTGATCTTATCCACGCAATGGCACTAGGGCAGTATAACGTGGCGTCAGTCGTCATAGCGCCGCCCAACTTGCGCTTTTTCGGCATGATGGGGCAGCCGATGTCTGCATTGGGATTGCACCTTATATGGGCTTCGCGCTATACATAGACGCAAGATATAGAAGACATCAGCAAAGCTGGGACAGACATTGAGCGACACGCCAGAAACACCTGAAAACGAAGACGAAAACCGCCCAGAGCGGCCTGTATACGATGGGCCTTCTGTCACGATCGAGCACGAGATGCGCACAAGCTATCTCGACTATGCCATGTCGGTCATCGTCAGCCGTGCTATTCCCGATCTGCGTGACGGCCTGAAACCGGTGCACCGTCGCATTCTTTATGCTATGCACGAGGCTGGAAACAGCCACGACAAACCCTACCGCAAATCCGCCCGTGCTGTCGGCGATGTAATGGGTAAATACCACCCGCACGGCGACAGCGCGATCTATGATGCACTGGTGCGGATGGCACAGGATTTCTCGATGTCGTTGCCGCTGTTGGACGGTCAGGGTAATTTTGGCTCTATGGACGGCGATAACGCCGCGGCCATGCGCTATACCGAAGTCCGGATGGACAAGCCTGCAGCCTATCTGCTCACCGACATCGACAAAGAAACCGTTGATTTCCAAGACAACTATGACGGCAAGGACCGAGAGCCGACAGTCCTGCCCGCCCGCTTTCCGAACATGCTGGTGAATGGTGCTGGTGGCATCGCGGTGGGTATGGCCACCAACATTCCCCCCCACAACCTTGGTGAAGTTATCGATGCATGTCTCGCGCTTATCGAGAACGCCGATCTGACCTCCGAAGAGCTGATCGAGTACGTACCCGGTCCTGACTTCCCCACGGGTGGCATCATGCTGGGCCGCTCTGGCGCGCGCAAAGCCTATCTTGAGGGGCGCGGGTCGGTGATTGTCCGCTCGAAAACCCGCATCGAGGAAATCCGCAAGGACCGCTGGGCCATCGTCATTGATGAAATCCCCTATCAGGTGAACAAAGCCACTATGATCGAGCGGATCGCCGAGGCTGCGCGGGACAAAAAGATCGAAGGCATCGCCCACGTACAAGACGAATCTGATCGCAACGGCGTACGGGTTGTGGTTGAACTGAAGCGCGATGCGACGGCAGAGGTGGTGCTGAACCAGCTCTTCCGCTTTACGCCCATGCAGACCTATTTCGGCTGCAACATGCTGGCGCTGAATGGTGGTCGTCCCGAGACGCTTACCCTGCGCCGCTTTCTCACCTGCTTTATCGACTTCCGCGAGGAAGTTGTCGCGCGCCGCACAGCCCATTTGCTGCGCAAGGCCCGTGAGCGGAGCCATATCCTGTGTGGTCTGGCCGTCGCGGTAACCAACATCGACGAAATCGTCGCCACCATCCGATCCTCTGCTGATGCGGCCGAGGCGCGTACAAAGCTGATGACGCGGCGCTGGCCCGCAGAAGATATTCTTCCATATATCGCTTTGATCGATGATCCGACCCATACGGCAAATGACGATGGCACTTACAACCTGTCAGAAACGCAGGCCCGCGCCATTCTGGAACTGCGCTTGCAACGCCTGACCCAGATCGGTGTGAAAGAGGTCACCGACGAGCTGGAAGAGCTTGCAGGCAAGATCAAGGAATACCTCGAAATCCTCGGCTCGCGTGATCGGATCATGGCGATTATTCACGATGAATTGGCCGAGACCCGCGATCTGTTCGCCGTGCCACGCCGCACCGAGATTGTCGATTGGTCAGGTGATATGGACGACGAGGACCTGATCGAGCGTGAGGACATGGTCGTAACGGTCACGTCGGGCGGCTATATCAAACGCACACCGCTTGCCGATTTCCGCAGCCAGCGGCGCGGCGGTAAGGGTGTATCGGGCATGGCGACCAAAGAAGAAGATGTCGTCACGACTCTCTTTGTGGCCAATACCCATACGCAGCTGTTGTTCTTTACGACCGATGGTATGGTCTACAAGCTCAAAACATGGCGCCTGCCGCAAGGGGGGCGTACATCCAAGGGCAAGGCGATTGTCAACATTCTGCCGATCCCGCCCGGTGTTTCCATCGCCGCAATCATGCCCGTGGATCGCGACGAGAAGGAATGGGACGACTTGCAAGTGGTCTTTGCCACATCTGCAGGAACAGTGCGCCGCAACAAGCTGTCGGATTTCACCAATGTCATGCGCAATGGCAAGATCGCGATGAAATTCGAGGACGAGCACGCGCAGACAACCCTGATCAACGCACGCATCGCCAGCAATGATGATGACGTGATGCTGGTCACCAACTCGGGCCGTGCGATCCGTTTCCGTGCCACGGACGTGCGGGTGTTCAACAGCCGCAATTCGGTCGGCGTGCGCGGGATCAAGCTGGGCAATGATGACACGGTTGTGTCCATGTCCATCATCCGCCACTTTGATGCGGGCAGCGATGAACGCGCAGCCTACCTCAAAATGCGCCGCGCAATGGCGGGTCTTGCCGACGACGCCGAAGGGCTGGACGAGGAAGAAGGCAACGCCGATATGCCACTGGCACAAGAGCGTTACGCCGAGATGTCGGCCGCAGAAAACCTCATTCTGACCATCACCGAAAACGGTGCAGGCAAGCTGAGCAGCAGCCACGACTACCCGCTGCGCGGACGCGGCGGCATGGGGGTCACAGCGATGGACAAAGCCATGCGCGGCGGCCAGATCGTGGCCAGCTTCCCTGTCGAGATGGACGACCAGATCATGCTTGCCACGTCCAAGGGCCAGTCGATCCGCGTGCCAGTCGAGGGGATATCCTTCCGCTCGCGCAGCGCAGGTGGTGTGAAAGTGTTTGATACGGGCAAGAACGAAGTCGTTGTCTCTGTCGCATGGATCGCCGATCAAGGTGATGAGGATGAGGGTGAGGCTCCGCCCGAAGCCGAATAAGCTTTAGTCAAGAAATAGAATGAGCCGCTCATCAATGAAGCGGCTCATTTTCCTTTGCGGGCACTTAGAGAAACGGCTTGCGGTCGTCAGGTTTGGTAGCCGTTTCACGAAGCTAAGGAGACGAATGTTGGGAACCCAAAGATAGATGTCCGCTATGCGGACAAAGCTGATCTTGCCGTCCGCGCAGCCAACCACTGCTTTTCATATGCGGCATCTACAGTGAAACGCACCAGAGCAGAAATCAGATCTTCGCGGCGTCTGCAGGACCGCAGCCGTAAAAACCAATTAGCAAACTTCCACTCGGCCAAGATTTTATCTGATTTCGATCATTTTAGATCAGCTCTGAACCGCAATCGTCGCTGTAAACCTTTGAAAACAAGCCGATCCAAATGCTCTCCTTCTTGGCAAAGGAACATCATCTGCTGCACGGCATTCCCTTGTTTACGCAGCCTGTGATAAATCGAGACCTGCGGGTGCCAAAAGAACGGAATTTCAGAAAGAGGCGACACCTAGGCTGTCCCGTCTATTTCAGCAGCCAGCTCTTTCAGGCTTTTTGTTGTAATCCGGATAATTTCATCCAGTTCATTTGCGCCCACGATCAACGGCGGGCAAAACGCCATCGCGTCAATCATATTGCGCGAAACCAAGCCGTTGCGCAGCATGATTGCGTTCATACGAGCACCTAGTTTCCCTGGAACAAATTCGTCTGCCCTCCCCTCAGGTGCGACCAGTTCAAGCGCCCCGATCAGGCCAATGCCGCGGGCCTCTCCGACGAGGGGATGAGACGTAAGTTCAGCCAGCCCTGCCTGCAAATCCACGCCGCGCTCAGCGGCATTGGCGACCAGATCACGTTCCTCGATGATCTTGATGTTTTCCAGTGCCACTGCGGCCCCAACAGGATGGCCGCCCCCCGTATAGCCATGGCCCAGCACACCAATTCGGCCACTTTCCTCGGCGATAGGATCATACACACGATCGTTGATCATGAAGGCCGAGAACGGGAAATAGCTGGAGGTGATCTGCTTGGACATCGTCAGGATGTCAGGCTTGATGTCAAAGGTTGTAGAGCCAAACATGTTCCCCGTGCGCCCAAAACCGCAGATCACTTCGTCTGCGATCAGCAGGATGTCGTACTTGGCCAAAACGGCCTGGATTTTCTGCCAGTAGGTGGCGGGTGGCACAACAACACCGCCTGCGCCCATAACAGGTTCTGCGATGAACGCGGCAACTGTGTCAGGGCCTTCGGCTTGGATCATATCTTCAAGGTCTTGGGCACAACGGGTAGCAAAGGCCTCCTCGTTTTCACCATCTCGACCTTCGCGCCAATAGTGCGGGCAAGTGGTGTGTAGGATACCTTCCATTGGCAAATCGAAAGATTTGTGATTGTAGGGCAGACCCGTCATTGATGCAGAGGCAACTGTCACGCCGTGATAGCCCCGCAGGCGGGAAATGATCTTCTTTTTCTCAGGCTTCCCGAGCGCGTTTGAACGATACCAAACCATTTTGACAATCGTGTCATTCGCCTCAGAGCCGGAGTTGGTATAGAAAACCTTGCTCATTGGGACGGGCGCGATTTCAATCAACTTTTCGGCCAAATCAATGGCAGGCCCGTGAGAGCGATGCGAGAAGTTGTGATAGAAAGGCAGCTTCTGCATTTGCTGGTTGGCGACGTCCACCAGACGCTGTTCGTTGAAGCCAACAGCGACGCTCCACAGGCCGGACATGCCCTCAATATAGCGGTTGCCATGTGTGTCCGTGACGTAGATTCCCTCGCCCTCTTCAATGATCAGCGGGCCGGTTTCTGCGTGGGACTGAGCATTAGTATAGCCGTGAAAATGGTATGCAATATCACGGGCTTCGTCTGAGTTTGGTCGCATATCCATGGCAGGCATCACTTTCTTAAAGTTTGCGTTTTGCAGACCACGAGGGGCCGCGCAATTTCCTAAAAGCTATCGCCCCTTTCTCTCAGTTAGCAAGCAGTTTTGCTCACAGCGCCTAGAGCGCATGCGAGTGAGACAGGCGTTTTCGTCCTGGAGCGACTAGCAGAAATAGTGCCTTGGCTGACGGTTGGTCCCATCTTGTGATTCTGTGCAAACTGGCCATGTTTTCGTGGTGTAGCTGCGGTCAGATTTGGGGTGAAAAGAGGCTTAATCCCGCTCAGGTTGAGATTTCGGCAACCTTCCCTTTTACAAACTGACGTCACATTTTCAGGTTGTGAACCTACCAAATGCACCAATAAAACATTGTTTTAATTTTAATTTTCTCGGTGTTCTCTGACCTTTGAAGACACGAACATTCCCGATGATGCGCGCAATATGACCAGTGACACAAGAGTTTGTGCGTTTTTTGCCAAAGTGGTTGGCTGGAACGGTGCTAGGTTGTCAGCAACACATAAGTCAATTGTGTCTGGGGGATATTGGATGAGCCAGAAGGATCAAGCTGCGAACAAGCGCATGACTGCCACTCAGTGGCAGGCGGCTGTCTCTGACACGTTCTTTCCCCTTGAGACAACGATGACCAACGACCAGTCCTTTGCGGGGGATCTTAACACGTGGAGCCTTGGCATTGTTGGCCTTTCACAAATGCGTTGCGATGGCATTCTTTATAAGCGGCACAAGCGGCACTTTCTGGACGAAGTCGAAAGCAGCCTGCTGATCACCATTCCTAGGTTGGGGAATGTTGGCTTTAATCAGAACGCACGCCACGCGACCTGTTCGCCCGGTGAGTTTTTGGTTGAACGGGGCGACCTGCCCTATGAGTTCTGGCACGAGCAAACAAATGAGCTGTTGGTGCTGAAAGTGTCCTCAGAAAGTGTGCGCGCACGGATCGGGCCAACGGACCGTTTGGGGGCGCTAAGCTTTGATGGCACAGAGGGTGTTGCAAATTATTTCCTCGATACGGTCAAGACAACAGCGCAGCACGTTGATTTCCTGGATGAGACTGCACGTGCTGCGGCGGGTATGCACATCCTTGATCTGTTGTGCTTGGCAATCCGCAAAGATGATCGGGTGCTTGATAGCGAAACCTCTACGATCCGTGCCGCGCATCTGCATCGCGCAGAGCAATTTATTCGCAGTAACCTCAGCAACGAGGATCTGTCCTCCGGCCTTGTGGCAGAAGCCTGCAATGTCTCGCAGCGGTATCTGCAGCAGTTGTTCTCAGGGTCAGACAAATCGGTTTCCGGGTTTATCCGCGAGAAACGCTTGGTACGGGCCCGCGAAGATCTCTGTGTGGAAGGGTCTATAACCATCGCCGAGATCGCCCACCGTTGGGGGTTCTCGGACCAGTCGCAGTTCAACAAGGCATACCGTGCCCAGTTTGGCTGTACGCCGACAGAAACGCGCAAGGCCGCGCAGCATAACCAGCAGGCGGCACCGCCCTAACCCATACCTAACAAACGAAAATTCCTGAGTTGGACCGGCTTTCGCTGGTGCCTGCCCAGTACCCTATTGTCTTTTGAAGGATGCAGACATGAAGAATACCAGAGTAGCCGTGGACGTAGGTGGGACGTTTACAGACGTCGTCATCATGGATGAAACTTCAGGCGCGATCCGCATCGAGAAGACTGCATCAACACCAGATGATCCGATGGTTGCCATTCTGAACGGGATCGATCAAGGCAACATCGACCTGAGCACGGTCTCGATGTTTTCGCATGGTACGACGGTTGCTACCAACGCTTTGATTACCCGGAACTTGGCGCGCTCAGCGATGATCTGCACCGACGGGTTCCGTGACGTGGTCGAAATTCGCCGCGCCAATAAAGAAGACCTTTGGGACACCTATAAGGACGTGGCCAAGCCTTACATCCCGCGCCGCGACCGCCTGACGGTGCGCGAATGCGTTGATGCGAATGGCGCCGTGTTGGAAAAACTGAATGAAGAAGACGCGCTGCGCGTCGCCAATATTTTGAAAAAGCGCAATGTGGCCTCGGTGGCAGTGTGTTTCATGAATTCCTACACCAATGGGGCTAACGAGGCGCGGATGCGGGAAATTCTGCTCAGCGTGATGCCCGACATTCCTGTGTCCATTTCCTCGCAGGTTTTGCCAGAGATTTTTGAGCACGAGCGGTTCTCTACCACGATGGCCAATGCCGTCGTGTCACCGTCAGTTGTCGACTATGTCGAGCGGCTTGAAGGCAAGCTGTCTGACGGAGGCTACGAACGGGATCTGCTGCTGTTGCATACAGGTGGCGGCGTGATGACACCTGCCAGTGTAAAAGACTTTGCTGCCCGTCTGGCAGGCTCTGGCATTGCAGCGGGAGCGATTGCCAGTCGCTTTATCGGCAACCTCTGTGGGTTTGAAAACTCCATCGGTTTCGACATGGGCGGCACCAGTACGGATGTGTCACTGGTTTATGAAGGCAAATCGCGCGTCACCAAAGACTGGTACATCGAATATGGCTACCCGATCCGGTTCCCTTCTATTGAGGTTTTGACAATCGGTGCAGGCGGCGGGTCGCTGGCCTGGAAAGACGAAGGCGGCTCATTGCGCAATGGCCCGCAGTCTGCGGGCGCGTTCCCGGGGCCTGCCTGTTACAAAAACGGCAATGAAGTCGCGACGAACACTGACGCGAACGTTGTTCTGGGTCGGTTGGGCACGTCGCTGGCGGGGGGTAAGATCACGCTTGATCCCAAGCTGGCCGAAGCCTCGGTAAAGGACTCCGTTGCTGGGCCCTTTGGGATGGAGCTGCATGAGGCCGCCGAAGCCATCGTTGCCGTCGCAAACGCCAACATGGCAAATGCGGTGCGTTTGCTCTCGATCTCTCGCGGTTATGACCCCCGCGACTTTGCACTTGTGGCCTTTGGCGGCGCGGGCGCATTGCACGGCGCTGCAATTGCTAAGGAACTGTCCATCCCCACGGTGATCATTCCGCCGAACCCAGGAGTGACCTCTGCTTTGGGCTGTCTGCTGGTGGATATCCAACACGATTTCTCTGAAAGCTTTATGGCTGCGGCATCGGATACCAATCCTGCAGATATCGAAGCCGCCTTTGGCCGTCTCGAGGCGATGGCCGCAGAGCGTCTCAAGCATGAGGGTGTGGCCGCCAAAGACATCGTCACGCAGCGCACAGTTGAAATGATGTACCAAGGTCAGTGGCGCTCACTTGCCGTCACGGCCCCTGCCAAAGTCACGGATATCGAGACGCTGGTCGACGGGTTCCACAAAGAGCATGAGCGCGAGTTCAACTACCGTCGCGATGACGCGCCAGTGTCGATCTTCCGCGTTGGTCTCACCGCCACGGGCATGGTCCCCAAGGCCGAGCTTCAAACCCAGAAGGTCGTCAATAACACGCCAACAACCGACGTCACACGCGATGTCTGGTTCAACGGCAAAGCCCATACGGCGATGATCTTTGAGCGTGACAACCTGAGCGCAGGTGCCACGTTCGACGGCCCCGCGATTGTTGAGCAGTTCGACTCAACCACCGTGATCCCGCCGAACACGACCGCTGAGGTCGACCAATACATGAACATTCTCATCCGAGTGCAGGAGTAAGATAATGAGTGATTCAAAAGCCCTAGACCCCGTCACCTTTGAGGTTCTCAAGAACTCATTCATTACATCTGTGGACCAAATGGCCGAACAGATGCTGCGTACCTGTTATTCCTTTGTGATCTACAACCGCGATTTCTCTAACGCGTTGCATGACGCCGAGGGCAACTCCGTCGCGCAAGGCAATGATGACATCGCGGTGCACGTTGGCACGCTGCACTTTACCTGCAAGGACGTGATCCGCGTCTTTAAGGGCGACATGATGCCGGGCGATGTCTACGCCATCAACGACCCCTATGCAGGGGGGACACACTTCAGCGACGTGCGCCTTGTGCGCCCGATCTTTGACGAAGACGAGCTGATTGGATTTTCGCAATCCAACGGCCACTGGTCTGATCTGGGTGGCTCTGTCCCCGGCTCGTTTGATGTGACGGCCAAGGATATGTTCCGCGAGGCGGTGCGCATCACCCCGGTCCGGCTGTTCCGCGCGGGGGATTTCTGTTCCGACGTGGCGAACCTGATCGCCAACAACACCCGTGATCCTGCGTCGATCATCGGGGACATTCATTCGCAAGCGCAAGCCACTCAAGTGGCCGAACGCGAAATCCTGCGTCTGGTGCGCAAATATGGCCGTGCGGCTGTCACTCAAGGCATGAACGAAGTACAGGATTACGTCGAGCGCGCCGTGCGCCAGCGCATTGCAGCGCTGCCGGACGGGACGTGGGAATCTGTCGATTATATCGACCGCGATCCATCGGGTGGTGAAGGCATGATCCCGATCCACATCAAGATGACGATCAAAGGCGATCAAATTCACTATGATTTTGAGGGCAGCCACCCAACGATTGGGTCGATGTACAACTCCGCCCCCGGCGCGACATTCTCGGCTGTGGTTGCTGGGATGAAGACCTTCTTTCCTGACCTGCCGTTGAATTCGGGCTTTTACCGCATGATTTCTGTTGAGGCACCGGAAAACTCGGTGGTCAGCGCGCAGTGGCCCGTCGCAGTCACGGGTTTCTTGATGCCGTTTGAAAAAATCATGAATTCCGTTTTTGAGATGTGGTCTGAGATCATTCCAGAGCGCGCCATCGCCTGCGCGTTCAACCTTGAATACCTGCTGGCAGGTGGCACGGACAAACGCCGTGAAGAAGACGCCACGTTCATGTTCTATGAGTGGCTGCCCGGTGGCTGGGGTGGTCGTCGCGGCAAGGACGGCAGCGACGTCACCACGGCGTGCTTCGGCACTGGTCTGATGTCTCAGCCCAATGAAGGGAACGAGCGGGTAAACCCCACACGCACGCTGGAGTTCCAGATCAAGCAAGACAGCGCCGGACCGGGCCGCTGGCGTGGGGGCACTGGGGTGCAGAAAACCTCACTGCTGCTGGAGAGTGAAAAGTCGGTCATGTCCTATGTCTGTGACCGTGAACGGGCAGTAGTTTGGGGCGTAGATGGCGGGTTGCCGTCGATGCCGCATGGTTTGACCATCCAGCGGGCAGAGTCTGACACGCCTGAATGGCTCGGTTCGGTCTTCTCGGACTTCCCGATGTATTCCGGCGACACCTTTGCGCGGCCCACGGCGGGCGGTGGCGGCTTTGGGGATCCGATGGATCGCACAACCGAAGCCGTATTGACGGACGTAGTCGACGATTATGTTTCTGTTGAGCGGGCCGCGCTGGATTACGGCGTGGTGATCAAAGAGATCGACGCGGATCTTTGCGAATACGAGGTCGATGAGGCTGAGACCGAAAAGCTGAGGGCGCACATCCGCGCAAACCGCGTTGCTTGGGCGCGCTCAGACCCTGAGGAAGTCGCCGAGATGTATCGCAAGGGTGAGATCAACTCGATGGACGCGGTGCGGCGTTATGCGGTGATCCTCGATTGGGAAACTGGCGATCCATTGCCCAAAACCATCGCGCAGTTCCGTGAGAGTTTTGAGCGGCGCAGCGTTGCGCATTGGTCCTGATCAAACGTCAACCTTGCGGCTGCCTCAATTCGGGGCAGCCGCAGCGCCAAAAAATCAAAAGGGTGAGATTTTGTCACTAGAGCTAAGTTCAATCAGTGTTGCATTCGGCGGCTTCAAGGCGCTGGATGACGTGACGATTGCGCTCGAGAAATCGCAGATTGTTGGGCTGATCGGCCCAAACGGTGCGGGCAAAACCACCTGCGTCAATATCATCACCGGCTTTCAGGACCCGACTTCTGGCATCGTCATGCTGGATGGTCAGAACATCAATACTAAAGCTCCTTTTGATATCCGCCGTCGCGGCCTTGCGCGCACGTTTCAGGCGGGGCGGTTGTTCACGGGCTTGGATGTTTTGGACAACCTTGCAGTGACGGGTGTCGGCCTTGGCCATTCCCGCCGCGCGTCTGAGGAAGAGGCCACGCGCCTGCTGACCTGGATGGGGGCAGAACATCTGGCCGAACTGCCCGCCGCCGGATTGCCCTATACTGACGAACGCCGCGTTGGCATTGCCCGCGCGCTGATGTTTGCGCCCGACTTTCTGCTGCTGGATGAACCCGCCGCAGGCATGTCAGAAACCGAAGCGGACGATCTGGCCCAGATTATCAGACGCATCGCGGATGAGTTGGGATGCGGGGTCCTGTTGATTGAACACAACGTTGGGCTGGTGCTGTCGCTGGCAAGCCACGTCTATGTGCTGGACGCCGGTAAAATTATCGAACAAGGCGACAAAGCCGCGATCCTTGGCAGTCAGGCCGTGCGCGAGGCCTACCTTGGTGCCGAACATCAGGAGGACGCGTAATGTCAAAACTTGGCGTTTATGATGTCTCGGTACGCTACGGCAAAGTACCTGCGTTGTCGGACGTTTCCTTCACCGTAGCGGAGGGCGAGCGTCTGTTCATCTCCGGACCAAACGGCGCGGGCAAATCCTCGCTGCTCAAAGCGATCTGTGGGGCTGCACCAACAACCAATGGGCGGATTGAAGTCGATGGCGATGTCTTGAACGGCCGCTCCCCCGAGGCGATTGCGCGTCTGGGATTGACCATGGTGCCAGAGGGGCGTGAGATTTTCGGCACCCTCACGGTTGAAGAAAACCTGCGTGTGGGCACAGGCATCCGCCGCGATAAGGCCGCGATAGAAACGGACATCGACGGCGTTTATGAAAGCTTCCCCATTCTGGGAGAGCGGCGACATGCCAACGCCGGTGCATTGTCTGGTGGGCAGCAACAGATGCTCGCCATCGGGCGCGGCTTGATGACCAATCCCAAGCTGATGCTGGTTGATGAACCGTCGCTGGGACTTGCCCCCAACATCGTCGACCAAGTGTATGCAACGCTGGTCAGTCTTCAAAAAGAACGCGGCCTCACCTTGATCATTGTCGAGCAAAGCTCAGCCCGTGCCGCGCGTGTTGGCGGGCGTATGGTGCTGCTGCGTGGAGGCAAAATCGTAGGCGACGGCGATGCGGCCAAATTCGCGGAAAGCGACCTGCTCAAGGAAGCATACTTTGGGCAAGAACAGTCGGAGGATGCGACATGAACGCCATTCCACAACTGCTCTTTGATGCGCTGAGCCTTGGGGGGATTTACGCAATGGCCGCTCTTGGGATCGCGCTGATCTTTGGGGTGATGAAGCTCGTGAACTTCGCCCATGGTGAATACATCGCCTTCTGCGTCTTTGCCTTGATTGTGCCTTCCACGGATGCGGTTGCGGTGATGTTCCTTGGCCAGGCGCCTGCGATCCTGTTGATCCCTACTCTGCTGTTGATCGGTGCTGCAATCGCTGTCGCCTCGGAGTTCTTCGTCTTCAGGCACATGCGCAATGCAACGCCTGTGGCGATGATGATCTCATCTTTTGCCTTGGGGTTCGTGATCCAAAACACACTGTTGTTGATCTATAGCAGCCGTCCCAAAGCAGTCAGCCTGTGGCCCGAGTTGAACCAGCCCGTCAGTATCGCGGGTGCCTCAATCCCGCTGTTACAGATCATCGTCATTTGCACTACGTTGCTTGTGGTCGTGACACTTGCTTTGCTTTTGAAACGCACCCGGATCGGCCTTGAAATGCGCGCTGCGGCTGAGAATTTCACCATGGCCCGGCTGTTGGGCGTGCGCGCCAATGTTGTGATCACCGGGGCTTTTGCACTGTCGGGCGCTTTGGCCGCAGCAGTCGCGTTGATTATGGTTACTCAAACCGGCGTTGCGGATGTGCGCATGGGTGGGCAGATCATGTTGGTGGCGTTTATTGCCACGGTAATCGGCGGCTTGGGCAGCTTGCCGGGGGCGGTTGCCGCGGGCTTTTTGATTGGTGCGGCCTCGGTCATCTTGCAAGGGTTCCTGCCGCTTGAAGCGCGGCCCTTCCGCGATGCGTTCCTGTACACGCTGGTCATCGTCAGCTTGCTGCTGCGGCCCGACGGGCTGTTCGCACCGCGTTCCACAAAGCCGAGGGTGTAGCGCATGGCTCAGACACATAAACAAAAGCGCCTGAGTGCGTGGTCCACGCCAATCCTGTTGATTGCCATTCTCGTTGTGTTCACGCTGCTGGTCACGCTTCTGGGTGATAAATCTCTGGCGCGCATGGCAGCACAAACGCTCATCCGAGTGACCTTTGTTGTCGGGCTTTGGATTTTTGTGGGCAACTCAGGAGTCGTCAGTTTTGGCCATGCAGGATATATGGCAATTGGGGCCTATTGTTCGGCTTGGTTGACCCTTAGACCGCAAATGAAGGGCATGTTCTTGCCTGATCTGTGGCCCTATCTGGCGACGGCGGAGTGGCATGTTTTGCCCGCAGCTGTGGCCTCTGGTGTGCTGGCGGCGTTGGTTGCGCTGATCTCAGGGGCGGCGATCTTGCGGCTGTCCGGCATTGCCGCTTCCATCGCAACCTTTGCATTTTTGGCGATTGTCTACACCGTCTATTCCAGTTGGGAAGGCGTCACTGGGGCGACATCGTCTGTTGTGGGACTGACGCGCTATGCGGACCAATGGGTCGCTCTGGGCTGGGCAGCGGTCACCATACTGGCGGCGGCATGGTATGCTAATTCTGCCTCTGGTCTCGCCCTGCGCGCCAGCCGCGAAGATGAAGTCGCCGCCGACGCCAGTGGCATTAACATGTATCGCCATCGCCTGATCTCACTCGTGGTTTCCGCCTTCTTTGCGGGTGTTGCGGGCGCATTGTTTGGTCATTCGCTAGGCGTTCTAAACCCGAATAGCTTTTACCTTGGTGTCACCTTCATAACGCTTGCGATGCTTGTGGTGGGGGGGATCGGCAGCCTGACGGGGGCAGTCACGGGCGTGCTCGTTCTATCCATCATCATCGAAGCGCTCGTGCGCATGGAGCGCGGGATGGAGATTGGTGAAGCGACATATGCCCTGCCAACGGGCGCTCAGGAAATCATCATTGGGATCATCATGATTCTGGTCCTCATTCTACGCCCAGCCGGGTTGACCGGCGGGCGTGAACTCCGGCTGCGGATCGGTGGCCGCTGACCGAAAAACAATCACATCGAATTCTAAAGGGAGACGACGAATGAAACATTTCTTAACTGCAACAGCCCTCACAATGGCCCTTGGCATACCTGCTATGGCCGATGACATCACAATCGGATTTGCTATCGCAAAGTCTGGCTGGGTCGAAGCTTATGACGCGCCAGCTGTCGCTGCGGCCCGCATTCGCATTGACGAAATCAATGCAGCTGGTGGGCTGCTTGGCAAGCAACTAAAATGGATCGAAGCGGACACCAAAAGTGATCAAGCCCAATCCGCCAGTGCGGGCCTGCAAATGGTCGATGATGGCGCAGACATGTTGATCGTGTCTTGCGACTATGACTTTGGTGCCCCTGCGGCGCTGGCGGCTGAAAGCGCTGGACTGAACTCCTTTTTCCTGTGTGCTGAAGACATCAAAGCGGGCATCCAAGGCGTTGGCCCCAATAGTTTCTCAGCTTCTGTCTTGGCTGCCGTCCAAGGCGCCACGATGGCAGAGTGGTCCGTCAAAGAACGCTCAGCCAAAACCGGCTATGTGCTTCTGGACACAACAATCGAATACAACAAAGGCATCTGCACCGGTTATGACTGGATGTTCCCTAAGGCAGGTGGTGAGATTGTGGGGCGCGACACATTCCTGAATGGCGATGCGTCCATCGCCAGCCAGATCACGCGGATCAAGGGTTTGGATAAAGAGCCCGACGTTATCATGCTATGCTCCTACATACCGGGGGCGGCCTCTGCAGTGCGTCAAATCCGGGCAGCGGGTATCAATTCAACCATCTTGAATGGATCTGCGGTTGATGGCTCCTACTGGCTGGACGCAGCACCCGATCTGTCAAACTTCATCGTGCCAGTACAGGGATCGATCTATGGCGATGACACACGTCCCGCCGTGAACGCATTCCGCGATGCGTTCGAGGCAACGACAGGCGCTGGCCCATCCAGCACATACGCCTATCCCGGTTACTTGCTGATTGACCTCTGGGCCAAGGCGGTTGAGCGCGCAGGCACAGTTGAGGCATCAGCCGTCACTGCCGAGCTAGAGAAGATGGACGGCGAGCCAACAGCCTTTGGCCCACGCAGCTTTTCTGATCAGATCCATCACCAGAACACGGCTGAAATGCAGATCGTTGAGATCACAAATGGCAAGCCTGGCGTGATCGGCAGCTTCACAATTAGTGAGCCTGTGCCGCTGGATGTGTTGTTGAAATAGGCTTACCCATCTACAGGTATCGAAAGAAGGGCGTTCCAAATTAGGAGCGCCCTTTTTCTGTAGTTTTGTTGGCGGGCGAACTTAGCTACGAAGTTTGTACAGACCCGTCATCGAGCAACAATGAATGCCTGAGCTAGAGCCTTTCCCACTTGGAGCTGTCGCAGGGCAGCATTCAAAAGTTCTCCCGATGGCAGCGATCGACCGAGACTTCTTCGGCGAATTTGACAATTTCCCGAAAGCAGATTTTAGCTGCACCACAGAAAATCGGTAAAAAAGGCTCTTAGCTGCCGTTCTACGCTTCGCGGCATCATTGGGGATCGGCCTAGATAGCATCGACATGAACGGCCTATACTGGCCATTGAACGGTACTCGCCCTCGCCGCGCCGCGGCCCGTCAGACCGGACTTTCGTTGCGACTGAAAATTGCATGGAGACGTGAACTCACACATCGCGGGACAAAGCGCCAGTTCGCTGCACGCGCACGAATGTCTGCTATCGGAAAACGAAAACCAAGGACCGCAGCCCTTGTCCTAAATCTACGCGATCAGCTTTCGTAATGAGCCAATCTGAATTGACCCCATGAGCACCATAAGACCGACTGCAAAGGCGGGTGTGCCGATAAATCCAAAGACAACTGCAAAGGCCGCTGTCAGGCGCAAGCGACGGTCGATGGCATTTGACTGCATGTCTGGCAGCAGTCTGTCTGCATCGAGGTCAAGATTTTCGGCAATGGCCGTGATGAAGCGTTCATCGGTGACGGCGGGCGTTCGGATCAGGCGCGCGCGCATTGCACGATACTGGCTCTGAAGCTCCGCTGCCAGCACCGCACGGCTGGCAACCGCCGACGTCAAGCCAAGAAGTGGGAGCTGATGACGGACGATGTGAAAGGTATTAGGGTCATTCGCCGCAAGATGTGTCAGACGATCATACTTCACGCGACAGATCGGACAGGCGAAGTCAGAAAACATCGCGACTGGAACAGTGTTGCTGGACCCCTCATCAAAAAAGGCAATGCACTGGTTCGTCATCAGCGTCGTCATCAGGTTCACCGGAATCGAGACCTGAAAAAATTACCGCGCCCGCTGTGGACGCACCCTCCCCTTGCAATCGTCGGAAG
Source organism: uncultured Sulfitobacter sp. (assembly GCF_947502895.1). GTDB lineage: Bacteria > Pseudomonadota > Alphaproteobacteria > Rhodobacterales > Rhodobacteraceae > Sulfitobacter. Next base: position 135,386 of record NZ_CANNBM010000004.1, on the reverse strand, counting down.
GGTGACAAACGAGGTATGTCCTCAAGCGCGAAGTCCGGCTGTTCAAGCGATGCCAGATACGGTATGCCTTTCGCCCACCCTATAACTGCGAGGGCACCGCCAGCCAGTAACGCCAGCAGCTTTCAGTCAGTTGTTCTTGCCATCAGCTTGCAATCGAGGCGATCATCACAACAGCCATCCCCATCATCATCAGGTTTTCTGTCAGGCTGACAAATCCAAGAGGCACATTCGATCCACCGCCCACACAGGCGCATTTCAATTCTCGTTTGTCGATGTAAACGGCTTTGAAAACGCTAATTGCCCCGACCGTCGCGATAAAGAGCGCCGCAGGGGCCGCAAGCCAGGTCAACAACATGCCGGTCATTAGGATACCTGCTGCAATCTCGACCCAAGGATAGAAGTACGCATACGGCACCCATCTCCGCGCCAGCAAATCGTAATTAAGAAACATCGTGGTGAAACTCTCGATGTCGCGGAGCTTCTGCATCCCTAACAGGATCATCGAAACCGAAACGAACCAGCCCAGCGTTTGCCACGTGATTGCCCCAAGGAAGCCAATGGAAAGCGCAAGCGCGGTGGCAGCAGCCGCGGCAAAAAGGTAAAGGACCGGTTTGTAAGTCTTAGCCCTCGGATCGTAGTTGGTGAGTTTTTCGCGCAGGGCGTCGTAGCCGCCTACCCTCTCGCCTTCGATCCATATCTGCGGAGTGGTCGGTACATCATGCGCTTCCTTGAACGCATCAACTTCAGATCGTTCACGGAACAAACGATCATCGACCTCATAGCCGTGGCGGTCCAAGAGCCATCGTGCCTTTTGTCCCGATGGGCACAGATGGTTTGGCAAGTCCATTCGGTAGACAACGGCTGTTTTACCAGTCGCAGATGCCGCAGGGTCGGTCGTTACATCGGTAACGTCACGGGTATCTCTTTGCACGATAGCTCTCCTGATGCGTTTTGCTTAAGGCCAGTGTATGGTTGCCAAATTATCTACTGGGGGTGCTGTTCATATACCCCTATGGGGTATATGAACAATTGCCACCCTAGGGATACAAAAAGAAGGAGAGCCACGCGTGAAAGCCAACAAGGACAAGACACTGGACCGGCTGTCACGGCTGGAAGGACAAGTGCGCGGTATTGCAGGAATGGTCGAGGCCGACCGCTACTGCATGGATATTCTGGCGCAGACTGCGGCAATACGGTCCGCCATTCTTGGTGTTGAAAAACTGATCCTCGAAAACCATGCAGCACATTGTGTCGAGACGGCTATTGAAAGCGGCGACCCAGAGGAACAGAGAGCCAAGTTTGACGAGCTGATCGGGCTTTTGCAGAAGGCATCAAGGTAACTTTTCATTCCGGGATTTGTCCGCGCTAAACGGCGATCCATCTGTTTTGTGGTATGAAAATTCCTCTTCAAAGGTTAACCGGAGGTGTGGTGATCGACGTGAGTGTTGCTGTTGCCAGCAAGATGAGCAAAACGGCTACAGCCTCGATCTGGATAGAGCGGCGCAGATGGGGAACGGCTGTGCGTGCGCCAGAGGTCAGTGCCGGAACGAAGCGCCATTTGTTGAGGGCGGCCAAGATCATCAACCCGGTCACAACACCGAGCTTGGCAAGAAGCGTCCAGCCGTAAGCGGATGAGAGCAGGTTCGAGAGTGATCCGGTCATCAGCCAAGCAAAAATCAAACCAACGACTATGAGCAATGCGACCGTAAAACTGGCGATGCTTCCAAAATGATGAAGCAGCCTTGCTCCGTCCGGCTGGCCGACGGCGTGCCGTAGGGGGAACAGCGCGCCGATCCAAAACGCTGCTGCCAGCAAATGCAGGGTCAACAACGATGCAAGCAGCCAGCGGGGTTCGCCAAGAGAATGCCCCACAAACGTGTAGGACATTGCAATCAAAAGCGCTCCGATCAATCCTGCCGAGAGGCCAACGACGCCTCTGATCAGCATTGCAACAATCAGCAATTCGCCCGCGCCTCGCCAGATCGCCGCAGACCCAAGTGGACTGTCCCAGACAAAACCAAGCATCATCGGATCGACAGACCCCGATATACCCATTCCGGATATACGGGCAGCTCGAATACCAAAGCGCAGAGCCAACACCGCCAACCCAATCAAGGCGGCGATGACAGCAACGTTCCGAGCCAGTTGGCGTGCATCAGCGTTTGCGGCTGGAAACACCAGAACAAACATCGGCCCGCCCATGGCAAGAAGTGCCGCGCCATAGCCCACAGCCTTCGCAATGATCGCCGCTATGGCCCATCCGTCGATTGGTGCTAAACCTTCCATTTGGATCAGTCGGCTACTTCAAAGCTGAAAGAGCCCTGCATTGGATGACCGTCCGACGACAGACCGCGCCAATCAACTGTATAGGCCCCGTCCGGCAAATCAGCAGGTGGCAGCGCACGGAACTCCGTCACGGCGTCCATGCCGGTTTCCCGCTCGATGCCTACGTTACCGTCTGGTCCGGTTAGCGTGATCGCGGTCACGCGCATGGGATCATCAAAGCGCATTTCAATCACGTCAACCATTGCGACTGTCGCTTCATTAGCAGGTGTGGTTTTTTCGGCCTTTGAGTGTGCCAAAACTCCGGTCGCGGTTGCGGCCAACGCGAGAAGCACAAGGGTCATCTGTCTCATTGTCTGTTTTCCATTTCGTTGTGACGGGCGCGAATTTCCTCTGGCCAAGTTGATTTGATGTAGCTTAGCACAGCGATAATCTCTTCATCGCTCAGAACACCCTCGTAAATCGGCATGTTGGAGACGTAGTCCGGATCATTGATCAACGCACCAACGCCGTATTTGGTTAGCTGAAACAGCGTGTCACCGTCATGGTGCCACGTGTGTCCAGTCTTATCATGTGGGGGTGCCGGAAGCCGTCCATCCTCACCCGGAGACCGCCAGTTGGCTTGACCTTCCAGATCGGCACCATGGCAAGAGGCACAGTTCGCCTCGTAGACACTTATACCGAGCGCGACGATAGCGAGATCATTGTCGCGCAAAATGACGCGGTCCGCTTCCGCTGAAACATTGCTAAATGCGTAGAGAGCGACCCCCAAAAGGGCCGCTCCGCCAACGGCTATCAAAGCGCTCCGTTTCACAGACCGGCCTGATAGAAGACCTCGCCATCACCCGCATCGCCACCAAAAGCGATCACGTCATAGCGCGCAGTCGGATCATTCCCCATGCCAGGAGAGCCAGCGGGCATACCGGGGACCGCAATTCCGGTGATGTCGGGGCGTTCTTCCAGAAGCTTTGCCAGAGCTTCAAACGGAACGTGGCCTTCAACCACGTAGCCGTGCACCGTCGCGGTATGACAGGCCCACATATTGCCAGGGATGTCGGCATCCAGCTTCACGGACGTCACATCTGCTGTGTCAGTCACTTCGACGTCGTAGCCTTCTTGGCGGGCTAGTGCGACCCATGCGCCGCAACAGCCACAGGTCGGGCTTTTTGTAACGTGCATGGTGCCGTGATGGGACATGGCTCCATGGTTGTCTGCATGAGCCATGCCAGCCCAGCCGAAAGACGCCATTCCAAGTACAAGTGCGACAGCGGGTGTAAAGGCCAGAATTGTTTTGATCGGTTTCATGAGATGTTCCTCTCGAAAGGGTGCGCCCAAGGATCTAGGCATCGGGCAAAGCCCGCTTTGATGTGACTAATAGTCTGCGCCGCACCACGGAATGGCACAGCATGCATTACACCTTGCGGGGCGGATCGAGAGGGCCAGACGGTTCAAAACCAGTCAAAAGCACGCCGGATGTGCAGAACACATCCTCGCCAGCAACAGGCACAGTGCCACTCAGAGTCAAAGTGGGAAGAAGAGCCAATAGAGTGTGGCAAGTCGGGGCGCGTTCGGTGCTGTCCTGACAGCATGAAGGTTGCGCATCAGTCAAACCTTCAAAAGTCGCGTGTACATGGTCTGACGCTGGCATATGTCCTGCGTCCATCGCATTGGAGAGCGAAGTGGATAACGTCAATAGGATGACAAGAAGGATACGGACCAAGTGCATGCAATATACCTATACGGGGTATATGCGATTTGGCAAGTCGCAGGTCCGTTACTGGCGGTCTCGGCAGTTCAGTGACCGTGGGCATCAATCCCCCGAGCCATCATAAAGTGATGCTCGCGGTGATGATCCTGACTTGCCATCAGTCCAAAAAACCCAAGGCCTTTGATCTTGGCTACTACTACCGGAATTTCACTGGTCACGCTCAGCTTGATCCCATCACTGGTTTCTGAAGCAGCAACGGTCCAGCCACCATCGCGGGCAAGCTGAGCGGCGTGGGCTGGAACCATGCGCCGAAGTGTAGCGATAGTGCCAGCATCACCGGTGGCGATTGCACTGATCCCGTCGGGTAGGTCAGCTTCCATGACAACGGCGTCCATGACCAAGCGGTCCATATCGACCAAATGAGCTCGCAGCCCGGCTAGATCAACTTGTGCCCAATTCGTTTTCGGGTCGGCTTCCAACACGCGCACGACTTCGGAAAGAGCCGCAAATGCCCCTTGACCTGGCTCGGACAGAACAGCGCCAGTCACAGCCTGCTCCTGCTGATGCACGGAATGATCCATACCATCACCGTGCCCTGTGTGACTGGTCTGCGCGATTGCAAATGCTGTGCCGCCAATCAAAACCGTTGCAGTGAGAATTATCTTTGTCCGCATGTTCGCATGCCTTTCAATTTACAATTACAGACTATCCGAGACGCTCTTTGATCCATATGATCTTTATCATGTCTGAATGGCTTGATATTTTCGACGGTGTACCTGTCCGAAAGGTTGCAAAAGGTTCAACCCTGTTTCATCAGGGCGACCCTGTGCAGTTCATGTATCTGGTTTGCTCCGGCGCGGTAGCATTAGAGCGCCCGATGACGGATGGCGTCCCGCTGACACTGCATATCGCGACTGCCAATATGGCTTTGGCCGAAGCATCCTTGTTTGCTGATGCTTATCACTGTGACGCAGTTGCACGTACAGACTCCGCAATTGCCAGTCTGCCCCGCGCCAAGTTTCTGGCCTTCATTCAAAAACACTCAGATGCAGCCCTCAGTTTAATTGAAACACACGCCAAGGAAGTGCAGGCGCAACGGACGCGAATTGAAATCCTGCGATTGCGGCGGGTGGCTGAACGGCTGGACGCTTGGGTTAATTTATACGGCGAACCGCCGAAAGGAGAATGGATCAATGTGGCCGACCAGATCGGTGTATCTGCTCCGGCACTCTATCGGGAGCTCGCTATTAGGCGAGGCAATGCATGAAATCAAGCTGAAGGGTTAATGCCAGCTCTATCCTGTTTCACTATACAAATCGTCGCACGCTTGTTTTGTATCTGCTGTACCGAGCACCATAGGCGTTCTCTAACCAAGGCTCTTCAGCAAATGGCGCGGCCGCCAGAACGATGATGCCGAACGCAGCGACACATGCCGCCCATCCTGACGCAGACAGTACGGCCCAGCCGATAAGGATAACCATGTCAGCAACGTATTGTGGGTTGCGAGAGTAGCGATAGAGGCCATCAGTCTTCAACTCGGCGACTTCGCCACTGGTCGTACCAAGGCCAATTTTTCTAACACCCATCCAGACAACTACATTTCCTGCGATTATTAAGCCAAGACCAATGCTCCACCTGGCCGGTGCTGGCCAGTCAAAGCTGTTCCAGTCAGCGATGCCCAGCACGAAGGTCGCTGCAAATATCGAGATCGTCGCAAGCCAGACTCGAAGCTTGATGCCCGTTGTGGCCTCCTTTGGCGGCCAGATACGCCGCTCTGGGAATGCGATGGACCACCCGAAGGCCACAAGAAGGTAACATCCGGCGATCCCGCCGACTGATATGGCAAGGACTTCGAAGTTACTGAGCATGGTTATGTCCATGGTTATCCAACGCCCTGGCGTCTTTGCCTGAACGGAATTCCTGCCAAGCTTGAACCAGAATAAGCTGAGCCGATCTCAGAAACAGACCTCCCATAATGATCGCAACGATGAGATCAGGCCACGCCGAAGCCGTCAAAAAGACTGCAAAGCTTGCAATCATGACTGCGACATTGCCGATGGCGTCATTGCGCGAACACAACCAGACAGAGCGGACGTTTGCATCACCGTCCTTGTAGCGCATCAAAAGCAAGACACTTGCCAAGTTGGCGGCAAGCGCAAGCAACCCTATCAACCCCATGATCTGCGCGCTTGGAACGCCCAGAACAAGGATCTGATACACAGTTGAGCCAAAGACCCAAAGGCCCATGAACAGCAAACTAAGCCCTTTGATTAGCGCAGCGGTCGAGCGTACCTTGAGGCTCATCCCGATCACTGCGAGGCTGAGACCATAGGTCAACGCATCCCCCAGAAAGTCGAGGGCATCTGCTTGCAGTGCTTGTGATCCAGCAAGCTTGCCCGCCGACATTTCAATGAAAAACATGGCGGCGTTTATGAAGATAACGATCCAAAGAACCCGCTTATAGGCGGGATCGACACCATCAAATTTTGGATTGCCAGAGCATCCGCACACGACTTCGGTTTCGCTGATTATCTCAGTCATTTGATGAATCCAGTTTTGAGCGAATGAAAAGCCAGCGCGGGATACGCGCGGCATAATCTTGATAAGGGTTGTCGAATAATTGGATCAGGACCCGTTCTTCGCTCCTGATTTGAAATCGATCAATAATCAAAAAGAACGCGATTACAGCCAAGACTGCGCTGAGAGCCCCGAGCCATAGGACAAAAGCGATCAAGAGGATCAGCATTCCCACGTACATAGGGTTGCGCGTTATGCTGTAGATACCGCTGGTTACGAGCGTGGTCGCAGCCTCTGGTGACTGCGGGTTCACTGTCGTTTTGTGACGCACGAAGCTCACGAAGGCGGGCAGCAGAAACGCGACGCCAGCGATTGCTTCGAACGCAATAAGCCATACAGGTGCATGGAACGCCGCCAGTGGAGCGAAAGAAGCAAGCAAGCTTGCCATCACCATGCAAAATGACAGCTGCGCGAGTGGGGGTATGTTCATGAAGACGCTTCCATATTCGATTCTTCACAACTATAATTCCTCTAGCCACTAGAGCTTCAAGAGGTAAATTTGATGTTTTCAATCGGCCAGCTTTCCAAGCGCACGGGCGTTAAGATACCGACCATTCGGTACTATGAACAAATGGGTTTGATCGATGAACCTGAGCGTTCCGAAGGCAACCAACGTAGATACACAAAAGATGGTCTAACCCGCTTGTCCTTTATCCGTCACTCTCGTGATCTGGGGTTTACGATAGAGGACATCAGGGGGCTTCTGGACCTTAGCCAGCATCCAGAAAAACCATGCAGCGATGCGCACAGCATTGCAGCTCAGCACCTTCTAGGAGTTCAGGGCAGAATTACAAAGTTGCGGCGATTAGAGCGAGAGTTGAAACGCATCACAAAGTGTGACGCTGACAATGTGGCGACCTGCGCGGTCATAGAAACGCTTGCCGATCACGGCCTGTGTGAAACGGAACACTGAGCCTCACGAATCTTTAGGCACTCGCTTGGAAGATAGTGCACGATCAGCGCTCATCTAAGCACTGGTGCGTCGCGTCGTAATCTTCCGTTTTAACCGAAAAACTTGCAGCACAATCAACGGCGCAGACACGATCATCGATTCCCAAGGATCGTCCCAGTTGTTCAAGCTCAGGGCATGCAGCAACCCAATAAGGGCAGCAGCGTAAGCCCACCGTTGAAGCGGTTTCCATTGACGCCCTAGCTTTCGGACAGCGGCATCACTGGATGTGACGGCCAGCGGAACCATGATCAGCAATGCAAGCCAACCCGTCCATATCTCTAGCATCGGCAATTGCGAAACTACCTTCGACAACGATCCCGCATCCAGAAGGTAAAACAAGGTATGAAGCAGCGCGTAGCCAAAACTTGCGATGCCCAGATAGCGCCGGTTGCGCAACAGCCATACAGTAAAACCCGCCCGTGGCCAAACGTAGCGCAGAGGCGTCCCCGTCAGTGTAAGGATAAACAGAATGGCCGACAAAGCACCGGTCGGGTTCAAGACATCATCTGCGATGGCTCCGCCCTGCAGAGCAAGGGTGACACACCACGATACGGCCGGAAGCGCGAGGCAAAGCAAGACAATAAGGGATGTTCGTGACCTGCGCGGTTTCACAGCCAACGACGCACACGGGCGCGGTATGTTTCATATTCTGCACCGAAGGTTTCTTGCATAACCGCCTCTTCGAACCGAACATACCAGCGGTCCAAAGTCACACAAAAGAGTGCGGCTACAAGAAGCGGCGACATCGCCCCGAGCGCTACAGCAAACCCAACTGAACAAAGCGCAAAGCCAAGATACATGGGGTTCCTGCTCAATGCGAACAGCCCCGTTGTCACAAGTTTTTGTGGCGCATCGAATGTCTTAATGTTGGTGCCGACCTGTCTGAACAGCCGCGCGCCCTTGGCCGCAATTAAAAGGCCTATCGCCGCCGCAAGCCCGCCAATCCATCGCAGGGGCTGGGGGATTATGTCACCGACAGGCCAAGCATAGGCGGCGACAATCATGACGACCAAGGTCAAGAGAAGCAGAAGCGGCGGTAATACACGTTGCATTTGTTAGTTCTTTCTTTGAGCTGTTTTGAGGCTTTATTAAAAGATCGGAACCTGACGACCATTGTAGAATGCATCTTGTGGCGGCTCGTACCTGTTCGTGATTTGCTGCGTTGAAAGGTCGATATGCACTTCCGACAGCGGTGATTTGTTGACGGCCTCTCGAAGGATATTTGCTCCATCGTGGCCCGCGCCAAATTCAGCCTGAGTGAGGATAACTTTCCACTGAGTGGGGTCTGCATTGCGAGGAACGGAATGCCCGAAAGCCGCCCCAGCTGGCAGATGCATCGGTATCTCTGAAACGTACATCTCGGTTGGAAGCACATATGCCAACACTTGCCCATGCGCGTCAGCCGCAGAAATCGTTTCCTGAACATCAACATCTGCCAAGACAATCTGGGCGACAGATGCAAGGTCAGCATCATCAATATGCGCCACAGACAGAAAGACGCCCGCGTCCGTGTTTAAAGTATAAAGCGATCCTATGGCAGCAGAGCGCAGGCCGAATGCACCCGCCGTCACCAGTGCGACCATCATCACAAAACCTGCAAGAAGACCGAAGGTACTTGTGAGCCCAGTGCCTGTGCGTTGCGACATACGCGGCCAGAACATGCCTGTCGTTTCCATGTAATCGGCATAGCTGGGAAATGACCGCAAACACTGTCGTTCCTCGCTGCGCGCCAGCAGCACATAGGCGAGGATCACACATGAGGTCGAGAACAACACAAGAAATCTAGGCCACACCAACAGCATGCCCAAACTCGCGATGATCAATGATGCATACTGCGGGTGACGGATGTATCGGTATACGCCGCGCGTCACCGCCCCACTTTTCGTGAGTTTGGCGCGGTAGACCTGAAAGACGCCTGCAACGAACGAAAGAAGGCCGCTTAATAACAGGATGAGGCCAAACAGCTCGACATAATTGAGCATTAAAGATCGGGTGTCTTCCACAAGGTGGGGAAGAATGAACCACAACGTCCAATCTGCGACTGGAAGCGCTTGAAGCCAGTCCATGCCTGGTCCGTAAATCGAATAAAAATACGCCGCAAAGGGGCTGGCCATGTAAAAGAACTCAAACGCGATCAGGGCGTAGAATGCCGAGGCCGTCCAAAACAATCGCTTGCTGCCTTTGGTGTCTTGCTCTGTCCCGTTGGTTGTCATCTGGTTTCTTCCTGAAATGGTGCTGTTGAGCATCAAAATATAAGTTCAGGGCATCCAAAAGCTACTCGCCTTTGGCTGGTTGGGCGATGAGTTAGAAAGCATTATAATTCAGTTTCTTACGATGAGTGACGCAGACCTCTTATGGTAATTGCTCACGTTTATGTTGTTTTCCATCGACGCCTGCCGCAGTCTGTTGGACAACAAACACGAATAATTGCTCACCTTAGAATGCCCGAAAATATCAAAAAACTCACGCCAAGACGTCGACCAAAACAAGGACGAAGCCGTGACACGGTTGAAGCCATTCTGACCGCGTCTCAACAGATATTGTTGCGGAACGGCCTTAAAGGTTTCAATACCAATGTTGTCGCTAAGCGTGCGGGTGTCTCGGTCGGTTCACTCTACCAGTTCTTTCCGGGCAAAGAGGCGATCCTTGCTGCCTTGGTGCGTGATATGCGCCGCGACATGCTTGCGGATCTGATTGCAGCACAGCAGGCATCAAATGCGGGTGATCTTGCTGACGTTATCGGTGCAATGATCGATGCAAGTCTGAAGCATCACCTGCGCGCCCCCGAATTGACTGCTACTCTGGAGCAAGCAGAAGCGCAGTTGCCGATGGACGCAGAAACCCAAGCGCTTAAATCCAACATGTTTCAACTCGTTTTAGGGGTGCTTCAGCGCCACGCAATTGAGGATCCGGAGACCGTCACGCAAGACGTTATCGCCATGTGTCATGGTATGGTCGATGCTGCGATTTCAGCGGGCGAGCGTGACTTTGATGAAATTTCAAGCCGGCTAAGGCGGGCAACGATTAACTACATTTCGGCGACAAACTAGAAAGCAGCCAATCATGCGCCCTGAAACATCTGGCATAATGGGCTCGAAGCGGACCTTTAAGTTAAAGCGAGGACATTGATACCAACGAGCGGCCCGAAATCGGGCGGTTCATAAAGGTGTTGGAACTCAAAGCCCGTAAATCCCTCTGAACTTCTCTTTTAGATACGCCAACAGAGGCGCTTCGCTTGGTGCCTGCCCTGCTGCACGCTCAATCACCTCACGCGGCTCATAGAGACCGCCGTGGGTTTGTACATTTTCACCCAGCCAAGCAGTAGCGGCGGATGTGTCGCCCTGTGCCAAATTCGCGTCCAGATCAGGCAGCGCTTTGCGCATCGCCTCGTTCAGACACCCCGCATAGACGTTGCCGAGGCTGTACGTCGGGAAATATCCGAACAGACCCACAGACCAGTGCACATCTTGCAAAACGCCGTTGCTGGGCTTGTCGACGGCATAGCCGAAGTCAGCCTCGAAACGGTCATTCCATGCCGCCTCCAGATCGCTCACTTGCAGATCACCCGTCATCAATGCCCGCTCAAGATCAAAGCGCAGCAGGACGTGCAGGTTGTATTGCAGCTCGTCCGCTTCGGTGCGGATATAGCCATCGCCCACGCGGTTCACAGTGCCATAGAACGCGTCTTCGTCCTTGATCCCGAAGTCACCAAAGGCATCCTTCATCTGCCCGAACAGCCAACCGGTAAAGGCGCGACTGCGGCCGATCTGGTTTTCGTAAATACGACTTTGGCTCTCGTGCACGCCCATGCTGACGCCGCTGCCCAGCGGGGTCAACAGATAGGCAGAATCAATGTTCTGCTCATAGGCGGCATGACCCACCTCGTGGATCGTCGAATAGAAGCAATTGAAGGGATCAGATTCGTTGGTGCGCGTGGTGATCCGGACATCAAGGCCAGACCCGCTGGAGAACGGATGCACTGCCTTGTCCACACGGCCCCGGGCCATATCGTAGCCAAACGCCTTGGCCAGCTGACGCGTCAGTTTCATCTGGGCACCTTCGTCAAAGCTGCCGCTTAACTTGGCTGGCCCCTCTGCGGCGCGAACCGTGGCACGCAGCTCTGACAGAACAGGCCGCATAGCACCGAACATCGCTTCCAGATCGGCGCCCGTTGTGCCGGGTTCATAGTCTGCCAGCATCGCATCATAGACATCACCACCCGCAGCCAACGCCTGCCCTTCTTCGCGCTTGAGCATGATGACTTCGGCCAGCGTCGGAGCGAAGGCTTTGAAATCATCCGCGGCCCGTGCTTCGGCCCAAATGCCCTGCGCAGCCGAGGTCAGCTTGGCAATGCGCGTAGCAAGGGCCGCAGGTACTTTGCTTGTACGCTCATAGCTGCGGCGGATGTGGCGCATGTTGGCTTGGCCAACGGCATCCAGTGTTTTGTCGTCAATCGCGGCAAGCCAGTCACCGACACGGCTGTCAATGCGGCGGGCGTGCAGCACGCTTTCCATTGCGGCCATTTCTTCGGCGCGCTGCGGGGCTGCACCGCGCGGCATCATCGTTTCCTGATCCCAACCCAGCCTACCTGCCACCTGCCCCAAGGCCTGAGTGTCGCGGGTGAATTCCATAAGATCATCATAAGCGGTCATGCGGTAGCTCCTCTGAGCGATGTAGCAATTGGATAAAGCGACAGGTGGCGCGCGCGCAGGATCAAGACCCAGCACAGAACAGCCAGCCCTTGGTGGGCCAGCGCCACAGGTAGGACAGCTGCATAAAGCACAGTTGTGACGCCCAGCACCACCTGCAACGTGATCGCGGCAAATACGGCGTTAAACGCGAAGCGTGTGGTGGGATGTGCCGATTTGCGCCCGCGCAGCCAGACAGCAATGGCGAACGCGAACAGGGCATAACCCGTCATGCGGTGGATGAATTGCACAAGCCCGGGATTTTCAATGAAGTTCTTCCAGAACGGCTCTATCACAAAGGCTTGCGGCGGAAAGAACTGGCCTGCCATCAGCGGCCAGTCGGTATAGGTGCGGCCCGCATCAATGCCTGCCACCAGCGCGCCAATGAGAATTTGCAGGAATGTGAAATGCAATAGCCCCGTGCTGAGGCCGTATAGCTTACCCTCTTTCGCACGGCGCGCCTGCATCAGGTCACGCTCTGGGCGGGCAAGGCTAAGGGCGTACCACGTGATGAACCCCATAATAACAAACGCAAGCCCCAGATGGGTCGCCAGACGGGTCGAGTGCACATCGGTGGTCGCTGTGCCCGATGTGACACCCGAAGAGACCATCCACCAGCCAATCGCCCCTTGCAGCCCACCAAGGCCGCCCAGCAACAGCAAACGTGGTGTCCAGCCCGTAGGGATCTGGCGACGCAGCAAGAACCACAGAAAGCCAAGGCCCCAGACAAGTCCGATCACGCGGCCCAATTGCCTGTGGCCCCATTCCCACCAATAGATCACTTTGAAATCACCCAGTGTCATCCAGCTGTTTTGCAGGCGAAACTCATCTATCTCTTGATACTTGGCAAATTCCGAGGCCCAATCCTCCGCGTTAAGCGGCGGCAATGCGCCGGTCAGCGGACGCCATTCAGTGATGCTGAGGCCGCTATCGGTCAGCCGCGTTGCCCCACCGACAAGGATCATCAAAAATACCAGTCCGAACAAAACCATCAGCCAGATTCGAATAGCTGCACGCGCCCCTCCGCGCCCTGCATCGATCACGCCTGTTGTTGCTACAGGTTTAGCCGAGTCCACCCCTACTTCTTCGAACAGCTTGCGTTTGGTTGCCATGATATTCTCCGTCTTATTGTCGGTACTCAGCTAGGTCGTGGCGCAGCCAGCGTCTAGTCCCGTTCCTTCCATCGGACCATCTGCCGCAATGTGCCATGCAACATTTGCACATCCGCACGGGTCAAAGGCAAACGGCTCCACATATTGCGTAGATTTGTCTTCATGGATGCGGCTTTGTGTTCGGGGAAGAAAAAGCCCGCCGTTTCCATCCGGTCTTCATAATGCTTGGCCAAATGCTCGATCTCGGAGTGATCGGCCCAGTCGGTACCCGCCATGGAATGTACAACGGGTGTATGCGCCTCTTGTTGGCGCCTCCACTCATATCCCATCAGCAACACGCACTGCGCGAGGTTGAGGGAAGGAAACTCGGGATTGACCGGAACCGAGACAATCGCATTCGCGCGGCTGATGTCATCGTTTTCCAGCCCTGCCCGTTCTGGCCCGAACAACACGGAGACACGCGCGCCCGCGGCTATTTTTTCGGCCGCAAGCTGCATGGCTGCTTCGGGTGTATAGACGGGCTTGGTCATATCGCGGTCGCGGGCCGTGGTTGCAAAAACAAAATTCGCGTCGCCCAAGGCATGGGGCAAATCCGGCGACAATTGCGCTGCATCCAGCACCCTTCCCGCGCCCGATGCCATTGCCACAGCGGCAGGATTGGGCCAACCATCGCGGGGTGCAACTACACGCATGTGATCGAGGCCGAAATTCAGCATGGCGCGTGCGGCTGCACCAATGTTTTCGCCCATCTGTGGGCGTACCAGAACAAAGCTGGGGGCAGTTGGGAGTTCTATTGTCATGTCGCTCTCATATAGTGGGCCTTTGCCCTTGCCAATATGATGCAGCCCTGCGGAATAGAGTTTCCATCCGCATCGCATTTGCGCTAGTCACACAGCCACCCAGCCAAAGGACAAGACCCCATGCAAGACGCCCCCGAGCAGCCGCAACTCTATCTCATCACTCCACCCGAGCTGGAGCCTGCTACATTCGCGGATACTCTGGCGCGTGTGTTGGATGCCCATGCCACAGCTTGCGTTCGCCTCGCCCTGTCCACCCACGACGAAGACAAGCTGTCGCGCGCGGCCGATACCTTGCGTGTCGTCACAGATGCGCGTGATGTGGCGCTGGTAATCGCTGATCATACCCTGTTGGCAGAACGGCTGGGCCTAGACGGTGTGCATCTGTCAGATGCCGCACGCTCTGTCCGCCATGCGCGCAAAGTGTTGGGTGCGGATGCTATCGTAGGCAGCTATTGCGCTGGTTCGCGCCACGACGGAATGAGCGCGGGCGAAGCCGGTGCAGACTACGCTGCGTTCGGCCCCGTACAGGCAACAGCCCTATATGATGGGGAAATAGCCGAGGCCGACTTGTTCAAATGGTGGTCCGAAGTAATCGAAGTGCCCTGTGTGGCCGAAGGCCAACTGGATCAGGCCATGATCGAAAAGCTGGCCCCAATGACAGATTTCTTCGGCATCGGAGACGAGATTTGGGGTCAGGACGATCCTGTCGCCGCCCTGACCGCCCTTTGGTCGGCTGTGGGTTAAAGCAAAGTACGCTCAATCACCCAATAGATACCGATGATCGCGATCAGCAATGATCCGGTCATCGAAAGTGCGCGGAACATCACAGGATATTCCGTGACCATCTCTTCTTCTCCTGTAAGGCCCGCACGGCGAGCCGCCAGAACGCCCAGCCAGATCAGGACAAAAGCCATAGCGATCACCGTCAACTGACCGACCTCGACACCGACGTTAAAGCCAATCAGCGCGGGTACAAATTGATCATCCGGCAGGCCGAACTCCCCCAGAACCGAGGCAAAGCCCAGTCCGTGCAGCAAGCCAAATCCGAAAATGATCGCCGGACGCCATGTATTCAGACCACGGGCGAAGATATTCTCAATCGCAACATAGACAATCGACGCCGCGATCAATGGCTCGACAATAGAGCCTGGAACATTCACCAGCCCCAGAGCGCCCAATGCCAGCGTCACCGTATGCGCCAGTGTGAAAGCCGACACTTGCCAGATCAACGGACGCAAATGCGTCGACAAAAAGAAGAGACCCAGCACAAACAGAATGTGATCCAGTCCTTTGGGCAGAATATGGTCAAAGCCTACGGGGATGTAGCCAACGAAGGTTTGCCAGCCGGTCTGCTGATCTCCGCCGCTCAGAGCGATGGCAGGGCTACTGGTGCCGCCACTGATCAGGCCGGTGTATGGCGCCTCGACGCCCTGTTGGCGCAGCACCAGATCACCACCACCATCGGGCCAAGAGACGGTCAGGCTGGCTCCGGCAGGTGCCTGCGCGCGCAAATCCCACTCGGTTATGCGGGGCAATTCGGGATCTGTTCCGGTGGGTACAATAATTCCTACGCTTTCCAGCGTCAGTGCGTTCCCGTCTACCGACAACAGCGGCAAAGCGTTCCACCCACTTAACAGCTCGGTTGCGCGTGCAGCCAGCGCCTCATCCGACAACGCGCGCAAAACGTCATAGTCCTCGGCTTGCGGGGCGTCATTGGTATCTTCAAAAGTATCGAGATCAACACCCGCAAGAAATGCTTCGAGGTTGATCCGCAGCCGCAAATCCGCACTCCCCTGTGTTACAGTGATGTCGGCGATCGTGGGCACAACTTCGTGTGCGCGCACGCCTGTGGTTGACAATAGCAAAGCCAGTGTCAGCTTACACAGCAGCAGCAAGGAAAAACGTCTCATGAAACTCAACTTTCAATTTATCATTCTTTTCGCCACTCTGGCGTTGGCCCCGAGAGCGTCTGCCCATGAGTTTTGGATTGAACCAACTGAATTTCAAGTGCAAAAAGACAAGCCTGTCGTTGCGGACCTTAAAAACGGGCAGTTATTCAAAGGAACGCGACAGTCTTTTTTTGCGGATCGGAACACTTATTTCAACGCTATGATCGGTGACCGGACCATTGCTGTCACTGGGCGGATGGGCGACCGCCCCGCGATCCAGCTAGATGCTCCCGATATGGACGGCTTAATGATCATCGCACATGAGGCCGCCCCCTCAAGCCTCAGCTATAACGAGTGGGCGAAATTCATGAAATTTGTAGCGCATAAGGATTTCAAACAGGCCGTCACCATCCATGAGGCGCGCGGATGGCCCAAGGAGGGCTTCCGCGAGACATACACGCGCCATTCCAAATCGTTAGTAGCAGTAGGGAGTGGTGAGGGATCCGACCGCGCACTCGGTCTTGCTACAGAGTTTGTGGCCCTCGATAATCCCTATTCGCCAGAACTTAACGGCACTCTTGACGTCGCGCTTTTTTATCAGGGCGCACCGCGCGCCGATGCGCAGATCGAAATTTATGAGCGAGACAGCGAAAAGACCGTCGAAGTTACTATTCAGCGCACAGATGCCCAAGGGCGGGCCACAATAACCGTCAAGCCGGGGTTTGACTATATGGTTGACGCCGTTGTTCTGCGCCCCACATCCGACGGCCCGATCCCCGAAGGTGATCCCGTTTGGGAAACACTCTGGGCTTCGCTGACTTTTTCGGTTCCAGCCCCCTAAGCGCTTGCACGCCTCGCGTCGAGGCGTCAAAACCGCGTTTATGAAATCAATGCCTGACATCCTTTGTATCGGTTCCGTGCTGTGGGACGTGATTGGCCGTGCGGATACCCAGATGCGCCAAGGCGCTGACATGCCCGGTCGCATCACGCGACTCCCGGGCGGTGTGGCGCTGAATATCGCTATGGCGCTGCGCCGCTTTGGCCTGCGCCCCGCTTTGCTGAGTGCGGTTGGCCGCGACGCAGAAGGTGAAGCACTTATCACAGCATGTGAAGAACGTGGATTACAAACCGACCTGATCTACCGCTCCGATGACCTGCCTACCGATCAATATATGGCGATCGAGGCAAGCAATGGCCTGATTGCCGCGATTGCAGATGCCCATTCGCTCGAAGCTGCTGGCGACAAGATATTAAGCCCGCTTGAGGCGCTGCCCTTGCCCTACGGCGGCGCCGTCGCTTTGGACGGTAATCTGACGCCTGATCTGCTGGCCGAGATGGCCGTTAGCTCACTTCTTGCGGAGGCTGACCTGCGGGTTGCGCCTGCCTCACCTGGTAAGGCACTGCGTCTCAGCCCGTTTTTGCAAGCAGGCCGTGGCACGCTCTATGTCAATCTCGAAGAGGCTGGATTGCTGTGCAATATGCAATTCGCCACCACGCAGGATGCCGCACAATCCTTGCGCAACCGCGGCGCTGCCCGTGCAGTGGTGACAGACGGCGGTAATCCTGCGAGTTTGGCCTGTCCTGACGGCGTCATTTCCCAAATGCCGCCCGCCGTTGCTGTGACCCGTGTGACAGGAGCGGGTGACACATTCATGGCCGCCCATATCGCCGCCGAATTACGCGGCAAGACAGCACAGCCTGCGCTTGACGAAGCCCTATCAGCCGCCGCCCTTTATGTATCCGGAGAGACAACCATATGATTCCCCTCGCCTATTCCGCCGAAGTGACCAAAGCCCGCAGTACAGGTGCCGCCCTGGTCGCGCTGGAAAGCACGATCATCACCCACGGCATGCCCTATCCTCAAAATCTTGAAGTAGCACGGCAGGTAGAGGAAGATATCCGCGCCGCGGGTGCCGTTCCTGCAACCATTGCGGTGATGAACGGCACGCTGCACATCGGACTGGATGATGACCAGCTGTCACAACTGGCGCAAAGCAAAGGTGTCGCCAAACTGAGCCGGGCAGATATGGCCGCCTGCATCGCCACGGGTGGCACGGGTGCGACGACAGTCGCCGCCACAATGATCGCTGCGCAGCTGGCTGGCATCCAAGTTTTTGCCACAGGCGGTATTGGCGGCGTTCACAAAGGTGCCGAAGACAGCTTTGATATCTCTGCCGATCTGATGGAGCTGGCCCAAACCGCCGTGACCGTCGTTGCCGCGGGCGCGAAGGCCATTCTTGACGTGGCCAAAACTCTCGAAGTGCTTGAGACACAAGGCGTGCCAGTCATTGCATACGGTCAGGATGCCTTTCCTGCCTTTTGGTCGCGCGGATCAAAACTGCGCGCGCCGCTACGAATGGATGATGCAAAGCAGATCGCGCGGGCGCACCAGATGCGCGCGGCACTTGGCCTGCCAGGAGGGCAGCTGGTGGCGAACCCCATTCCAGAGGCGGCCGAGATTTCTGCCGCTATCATGTTACCGATTATCGCAACTGCGCAAGCCGATGCAGACCGCGCCGGTATTTCGGGAAAGGGTGTCACCCCCTATCTGTTGCAGCGTATCTTTGAACTGACCGAGGGGCGATCGCTGACAGCCAACATTGCACTGGTGCGCAACAATGCACAGCTTGCTGCCCAGATTGCTCTGGAATTAGGCAAAACGGCGTAGAAATGCGCCGCTTCGCCCATTGTGACTGCACGTCCCACGGCTTAGCTATAGGACAGTTATAGTATACACGGATGCACCCTGACCGATGAACACCCCGTTTGACCCCGATCCTATTCTTCCGCCAAAGCGCGGCATAATTGGCCGTGCGCGCGGGAATTTTCTGACAGGTTTGGTTGTAATTGCCCCTGTTGGTCTCACGATCTGGCTGATCTGGAGCGTGGTAGGCTGGATCGACGGGTTTGTTCTACCTCTGGTGCCTTTGAACTATCACCCTGACCGCTTGATTCAGGATTTGCTGGGCTTTGATCCCAATGTTCAGATCAACGTGCGCGGCATTGGCGTTATCATCTTTTTGCTGTTCACAATGCTGGTGGGCTGGATGGCCAAGGGGCTGATTGGCCGCTCTTTCATTCGCTTTGCCGAGAGTCTGGTCGAGCGTACCCCCGTTGTGCGTTCGATCTACTCGGGTATCAAACAAATCTCGGAGACGATTTTCGCGCAAAGCGAGCGCAGCTTTGAAAAAGCATGTCTGATCGAGTATCCGCGCAAGGGAATCTGGGCCATCGGCTTTATCTCAACCGAGGCGAAAGGCGAGATTGCTGCCAGATCAGACAATACGGGCGATGTAATGTCGATATTTTTGCCGACAACGCCCAACCCTACATCAGGTTTTTTGCTGTTCTTGCCCAAACGTGACGTGATCGAGCTTGATATGTCGGTAGAAGATTCGGCTAAACTGGTGATCTCGGCAGGCCTCGTTTATCCTAATGCCAAGGCGTTGGAGGAAGGCGCTGCACCGATCGCAGATCTGCGCGAAAAACCCTAGGCAAACATCTCGCGGAGATCGACGCTGCTGCGGGTCCCGATGTTGTCGACACTATCGCGCAAAAATGCCTCGGCGGCAGCTTGGCCCGCTTGTTTTAACCTATTGATAACTGTTGGGTTTGGCACAATTTTTGTCGCGGCGGACAGCTGTGCCATCAACGCATCATCAGCGATCATATGAATCCGTACGCGACTCATTGCGCCGTCAGGCACGGTGCCCTGCTCAATCAGACGCTGTACAAAATCAATCGCCCGCAGCTCTCGCAGCAGGCTAGAGTTAAAGCTGATCTCGTTCACGCGGTTTTGAATGTCTTGTGGCGTGGTCGGAATATCTTCCCGCTCCAGCGGGTTGATGTTGATGATGACAATATCGTCCGGCAACTCTTTGATAAAGAGTGGAAAAAGCGCAGGGTTACCAGTGAACCCACCATCCCAGAATGCCTCTATGCGGTCGGTCGTCTTGTCATACATTTCAATCGCTTGGAAAACAGTCGGCAGACAAGCGGACGCCATTAGCGCATCTGGTCCGATTTCGTCCCCCTCAAAAACGCGGATTTTGCCGTTACGCACCCGCGTTGCCCCCACATAAAACAACGGTTTGTGGCTATCACAGACACGGTCATAGTTGAACTTCTCGACAATATCGCGCAGCGGGTTCTGATAAAACGCACCAGAGGCATAGGGCGATACCACCCGCGATACGGCTCCGCCAACCACGTAAGGCAGGCTGTATTCGATCTGTTTGCTCAGCATTTGCAGGCCAAAGGGCGCCATCCAATCCGACATACCCAGATCGGACACACCTGCGACCTGCATCCACAACCATTCCAGATTGTCGCGCGCACCCTGTCGCCCTCCCGCAATCATACCTGATTTCAACGCGGCACCATTCAGGGCACCAGCCGAGGTGCCTGATATACCACAGACTTCCAGATCATCCTCTTGCAGCAAACGGTCCAACACACCCCATGTGAATGCGCCGTGCGCACCACCACCTTGCAGAGCGAGGTTGATTTTTTTGGTCATTGCCATGGTATCATCGCCCTTAAGGTTCGGTTACGTAACGGCCGTATCAGTTTGTAAGGACCTAGAGCGCAGTCCAGCCACCATCAACGCTAATCGTTGTGCCTGTAATCTGATCTGCCGCTGCAGAGCATAAAAACGCCGCAGTGCCGCCCATCTGCTCGACTGTGGCAAATTCCTTGCTGGGTTGGCGTTTGAGCATGACATTCTTGATCACGTCCTCGCGGCTCATGTCATATTCCTTCATCGTATCGGGAATCTGGCTTTCGACCAGCGGGGTCAGCACATAACCGGGGCAGATTGCATTTGCGGTAATCGGCTCTTGTGCTGTTTCCAGCGCAGTCGTCTTGGTCAGACCGACAATCCCGTGTTTTGCAGCGATATAGGCCGATTTAAAGGGTGATGCTGTCAGGCCATGGGCCGACGCAATGTTAATCACCCGCCCCCAGCCTGCGCGCCGCATCATCGGCAATGCCGCAGCCGTGGTGTGAAAAGCCGAGCTTAGATTGATCGCAATGATCGCATCCCATTTAGCCGCCGGAAAATCGGGGATCGGTGCAACATGCTGGATACCAGCGTTGTTGATCAGGATATCGCAACTGCCCGCATCCTCAATCAGTTTGCGGCACGCATCGCCGTTGGACATATCGGCCTTGATGTAGCGTGCGGTCACACCTGTCACATTGGCGATCTCTTCAGCCAATGCATGGTCTTCGTCGCGGTCTGTGAATGAATTCAAGACAACATTTGCGCCTGCCTGTGCCAATTGCTGTGCAATGCCCAAACCGATGCCAGAGTTAGAACCAGTGATAACGGCAGTCTTGCCGGACAGATCATACGTAAGGGCCATTGTGGTGTTCTCCTGCGGTTAGGTTTACGCGTGCTTATGGCGTGCGTGGCTTGGAATGAAAATGCACAATGCGGTGTGGGCGTTCCAACAATCTGGTGAAAAACCAAACGGCGCATCAACGGACCAAGCAGTGCCCTAGTTTTAGGCTGCACAAACAAAAAAAACGCCCGCACAAGGCGGGCGTCAAGTTATTGAGGCAGGTTTCATACAGGCAAGAAACCTATCGAGCAGTGACACCTTTATAAGGAATTACCGCGCTTTCGCCAAGCATAAAGTTTGCGCCTGCTGTGATACCCCGTTAGACGTTTGGATAATAAAAAAAAGGGCAGCGCAGGATTGTTTCGAAAATGGCTTTAGATATTTTCCCAAGGCTACGGGGCGTTGTCGCCCTGTCTTCACTGATTCTCTGGGGAATCGCAGCGCATGCTGAACCGCAACATGCGATCGCTATGTATGGCGCTCCTGCCCTGCCTGCGGATTTCGCAAATCTGCCCTATGCAAACCCTAACGCCCCTACAGGCGGCAGCATCGTTTTGGGCAATACGGGTGGTTTTGACAGCCTTAATCCTTTCGTTCGCAAAGGCACCGTTCCTTGGCAGCTGCGCTTTTTCACCCACGAAACGCTGATGGGCCGCTCGTGGGACGAGCCGTTCACGCTGTACGGTCTATTGGCGGAGACAATCGAAACCGATGAAGACCGCACATGGGTGGAATTCAAACTGCGTGAAGGCACCACATTCTCCGATGGCAGCCCGCTGGGCGTCGAGGACGTGATTTTCAGCTTCGAGCTTTTGGGCACACAGGGCCATCCCCGCTACTTGGGTCTCTACAATCAAATCGAAAGTGTTGTCGAGACCGCGCCGCGCACTGTGCGGATAACCTTCAACACTGAAAACCGCGAGCTCGCCCTGCTTGCAGGTCTACGCCCGATCCTATCAAAAGCGCAGTGGGAGGGCCGTGACTTCGCCAACGCGCCAATTCAGGACATCCCTCTCGGCTCTGGGCCATATTTGGTCAGTGACTATGAACCGAGCCGCTTTGTGCAGCTGACCCGCAACCCAGACTATTGGGGGGCAGACATTGCGCTGCGCCAAGGCACCCACAACTTTGATGGTATCAAGCTGGACTTTTACGGCGACGCCAAAGTACTGTTCGAGGGGTTCAAGGCCGGTGAAATCTCGGCGGTGCGCGAATTCAATGCCGAAAGCTGGGAGACCCAGTACGATTTTCCCGCCATTGCCCGCGGCGATATTGTGAAATCTGTGATCCCACACCAGAAACCTTCTGGCATGACCGGGTTTGTCATGAACACCCGCCGCGCACCTTTTGACGACTGGCGCGTGCGCGATGCGCTGATCCATGCGTTCAATTTCGAATACATCAATGACACGCTTACAGGCGGTGCACAGCCGCGCATCACCTCGTATTTCTCGAACTCCGTTCTGGGAAAAGAGGATGGCCCCGCCCAAGGCCGTGTGGCCGACCTGCTGCTGCCCTATCAAGATACCCTGCCCGTTGACACGATTGAGGGATATGACCTGCCTGTCTCGGATGGCTCTGCGCGCAACCGCGCTGGAATACGCGCGGCGATGGCGCAACTTGATGCAGCAGGCTACGTCGTTCAGGAAGGGACCATGCGGCGCGGTGACGGTACGCCTGTCACTTTCACAATCCTGATCGCAAAGGGCAGCACAGAAGACATCGCCATCGCCGAGCTGTACCTGCGCGCGCTTGAACGGTTGGGCATTGGTGCCACCATCGACGCAGTGGATGACGCGCAGTATTTCGCACGAATTGCGGCGTTTGATTTTGACATGACACCCTTTCGCCGTGCCCTATCGCTGAGCCCTGGCAATGAGCAGAAATTCTATTGGGGCGTAGCGGCCGCCGATCAGGAAGGCTCGCGCAATCTGATGGGCGCGCGCAATCCTGCGATTGACGCTATGATCGATGCAATGCTCAACGCGCGCGACAGCGCCGATTTCGTCGCCGCCACCCGCGCATTGGACCGTGTTTTGACCGCGGGCCGCTACGTCATCCCGTTCTGGTCCTATACCGAGGGGCGCATCGCCCACAGGCAAGAGATGAAATTCCCCCAGACCCTGCCGATCTACGGAGACGGATCACAATGGATGCCAGAGGTATGGTGGTGGGAGCCAAGCCAGTGATGCAAGCGTCTTGTCATAAATCTGCAATAACGCTCCGCTAAGCAGGCTCACATGAATATTCTTGTCCTCTGCACCGGTAATTCCGCCCGATCAATCTTGCTCGAATGTATCCTGTCGCGCCTCGGCGGCGATACATTTGCCGCCTTTTCTGCAGGCAGCAAACCAGCGGGCAAGGTGCATCCACAGTCCTTGTCACTCTTGAAAGCCAAAGGATACGATACATCCCAACTCGCCTCCAAAAGCTGGGACGTATTTGCGGGAACCGATGCACCCCGAATGGACGTGGTCATCACGGTTTGCGGCTCAGCCGCTGGCGAGGCTTGCCCCCTTTGGCCGGGTACACCGCTGCGGGCGCATTGGGGCGTAGAAGACCCCGCAAATGCACCGCAAGCCGAAGCGCCTACGGCGTTTGAGACAGCTTATGACATCCTCTACCGCCGCGCCGAACGCTTCGTTGATGCCCGACTATCAGGTATGGACCGCGCTGCACTGCAGTCTCACCTAAACACTTGTGGGGCAGTAAAATGAATAGAAAACTAGCTGCCGAATTCTTGGGGACGGCAATGCTGCTCATCTCCGTCATCGGATCGGGGATCATGGGAAGTGCGCTTGCGCAAGGGAACGATGCAGTTACCTTGCTGGCCAACGCTATCGCCACAGGCTGTATGCTGTTCGTCATCATTACGGTGCTCGGCCATATTTCAGGGGCACATTTCAATCCTGCGGTCAGCCTTGCCTTCTTTTTGCGCGGCGAATTAAAACCATTTGCGCTGGCTGGTTTTGTGACCGCCCAAGTTGCGGGTGCTGTGATCGGGGTCTGGGCTGCGCATCTCATGTTTGATCTGCCCGTCTTGCAGGTAAGCCAGACGATGCACCGCACCGGCGTTACGCAATGGTTCTCAGAAGGGCTGGCGACGCTGGGCTTGCTGTTTGTGATTTTTGGGGGTTTGCGGGCGCGGGCCGATGCGGTTCCCGTTTTGGTCGCGCTCTATATCACGGGGGCCTATTGGTTTACGTCATCCACCAGCTTTGCAAATCCTGCCGTCACATTTGCACGCGGTTGGTCTGATACATTTGCAGGCATCTACCCCGGCCATATCGGCGCCTTCATCGCGGTTCAGATCACTGCCGTAGTCATCGGCCATCTGGTTTTGCGACCCCTCCTAGAGGAGTGATGTGACCCACAATATCGTTGCATCATCATCACTGGTCGAGATCACGTTATGGCCCATCGCGGCATCGTAATATGCACTGTCCCCGCGCCGCAGTTCTATCGGCTCATAAAACTCGGTGAATAGCTGAACCACACCTGTGAGGACATATAGAAACTCCTCACCGTCATGGCGGACCCAGCCGTCAAATTCTTCCATCTGGCGCGCACGGATGCGGGCGCGATACGGCAGCATGTTCTTTTTACGCAGGCTATCGGCAAGCAACTCATGCTCGTAGGTTGCGGTTGCCTGCTCAGCTCCTTCACCTGATTTTGTGATCGCCATCCGACCATTGATCTGCTCTCCCGCTGGCGGAGTGAACAGCTGCGGCACCGAAATTTCGAGCCCGACCGCCAGCTTTTTCAGCGCGTCATAGGTAGGCGACATCTGCGCATTCTCGATCTTGGAAAGGGTCGAGCGGGCAAGCCCCGCCTGCGACGCGGCCTGTTCCAGCGTCCAGCCGCGCGCCTTGCGCAATTCGCGCACCCTCGCGCCCAGATCAACAGGCGGCGCGGGGTGCGATGCGCCGTCTTCGCGGGCGATCTGGATCATTGATTTTGCAGCGGTGTCATTCATACGCCAACATATAGCTGCCCACCTCGGACCTTGCAACGCACCTGCACTCAAGGTACCGAAATGAAATGCTTTCCGTTTTTGATCACGGCCCACCGCCACCCTGCCCTGCGCCATTCAATATGGCTGCCCATGTCCTTGGGCATGCCGATATGGCACCAGATAAGATAGCTCTTAGTATTCTGGGGGTTGAAGAGTGGACTTATGCCGCGCTCAAGGCCGCTGTGCTGGGCACTGCAACAGGATTATTGCAGGCTGGAGCCAAGCCTGGCGCACGCATCTTGATGCGTTTGGGCAATACGATAGATTTTCCGATTGCCTATCTGGGCGCGTTGGCTGCCGGGCTGGTGCCTGTGCCCACTGCCGCAGCGCTCACAGCGCGGGAAGTGGCCCCCATGATCGCAACGCTGAACCCCGCACTGATCCTGCGAGATGGCGATGTGGCCTGCCCCGATAATCCACGGATTATTCCGATCGACAAATTGCGCGCCATGCGCAGCCTACCGCCAGCCGATTGGCACATGGGCGACCCAGAGCGTGCGGGCTATATCATTTATACTTCTGGCACTGCTGGCAAACCCCGCGCAGTAGTGCATGCCCACCGCGCCATCTGGGCGCGCCAGATGATGCACCGCGACTGGTACGGATTGCGCAACACCGACAGGATGCTGCACGCGGGCGCGTTCAATTGGACCTATACATTGGGCACTGGCCTGATGGATCCATGGACAGTGGGTGCAACTGCACTCATCCCAGCGCCTGAAACAGCAGCCCAAGACTTGCCCGCACTGATAGCGACCCACCGCGCAACGATTTTCGCCGCAGCCCCGGGTGTTTACCGACAGCTTTTAAATGCCCAGCGTGTCCCGCCGATGCCCCACTTGCGCCACGGCCTGAGTGCGGGGGAAAAACTGCCTCCCGCCACGGCAGCAAAATGGCAGCAGGCGACAGGAACTGCTGTGTATGAGGCCTATGGCATGTCCGAATGCTCGACCTTCATTTCCGCCAGCCCTGACCGTCCGGCCCCCGCCGATATGCTGGGCTGCCCGCAAATAGGACGCCGCATTGCGCTGGTCGGGCCTGACGGGCCGGTTCCCTTGGGCGAAGAAGGCACGATTGCCGTACATCGCAGCGATCCCGGCCTGATGTTGGAATATCTGAACGCACCGGAGGAAACTGCCGCTAAAATGCAGGGCGAGTGGTTTTTGACTGGCGATCAAGGCCGCATGAACGCCGATCATCAGATTGCCTATCTGGGCCGCAATGACGATATGATGAACGCAGGCGGCTTTCGCGTTTCACCCGTGGAGGTAGAGGCATGCCTTGCCCGCTTTGCCGGCATCACTGCTGTGGGTGCCGCAGAAGTGATGATAAAGCAGGACGTCAGTGTAATCGCTGCCTTCTACACTGCCCCTGCTCCACTGGACGAAGCAGCCCTGCGCGGGTATGCGCAAGCCAATCTGGCGCGCTACAAGCAACCGCGCCTCTATATCCATTTGCCACAGCTGCCCATGGGCGCAAACGGCAAGATCCTGCGCCGCGCGTTGCGCGAGAATTTTGAGGCCACCAGATGACCGATCCCGTAAAACTCGACATCATGTCAGATCCGATCTGCCCTTGGTGCTATATCGGCAAGGCGCATCTGGACCGCGCCCTTGCGGCGCATCCCGACCATCCGTTTGTGATTGAATGGCATCCTTTCCAGCTGAACCCCGACATGCCCCCAGAAGGCATGGACAGACGCGCGTATCTGGAGGGTAAATTCGGCGGTAAGGACGCGGCAGTAAAGGCCTATGCTCCTGTGGTTGAGCATGCTGAAAAGGCAGGCCTCAATATCAATTTCGAGGGGATGAAGCGCACGCCCAACACGATGAACGCGCACCGTCTGATCCATTGGGCCGGAATTGAAGGGCGCCAGACAGCAGCCATATCTGCCCTCTTCAAAGCCTACTTTGTTGAGACACGGGACATTGGCGATACCGAAGTGCTGGCCGACATCGCTGATAGCATCGAAATGGATGCCGCCATGGTAACGCGCCTGCTGGGTACCGATGCAGACCTCAAAGAGATTGCAGATCGTGACCAACACAGCCGTGAGATGGGTATCAATTCTGTCCCGACGTTCATTGTCGGCGGCCAACACGCCGTTCCGGGCGCACAGCCGCCCGAACTCTGGGCGAAAGTGATTGCCGAAGTGATGGGCAGCGCCTGACAAGATATCCTTGCTACAATTTCTGCCGTTCTGTTGCAAATGGGTCGCATCGCGATGGCTCTTGTCGCAACAGGCTGGCCGAATTATGCGCGCTGGCCTAGGGTTAGTCCCAAGGGGCAAAAAGCCTCAAGAATAAAAATACCTTTGAGCAGGTGTGCAGGCAGTGAACAGGACAGCGCCGTTTTCCGGCGCACCCTTTCCAATTTTCAGCGGCGATAACGCCGCCATACCGCTCTTTTCGCGCGTTTGCGCGGGGTTTGGTGATGTTGAGAAAGGCTTGTCTATGATTACTCCGATGTCTTCGCGTGTTGTGCTAACCTATGGCTCGTTTGATATGTTCCACCAGGGACATGCGCAGCTGTTGCAACGCCTCTCGATGTTGGGAAGCGAACTGATCGTCGGGTGTTCAACCGATGCATATAACGAGAAGATGGGCGTGCCTGCTGTTACCTCATACGCGCAACGCCGCTTGATGCTGGAAAGCTGCCGTTTTGTCAGTCGCGTCATTGCCGAACAGGACTGGGATCAAAAATACACCGATATCGTCAACTACAATGTCTCTGTCTTTGCCATGGGCGAAGAGTGGACAGGGCAGTTTGACCAATTCGAGGATGTCACCCAAGTGGTCTATGTCCCGCGCAGCGAGATTATTGGTGCCCGCCGCCCTTTTCATGCTGTGCCGCAGCCGTCTTTACGTGTGGCCGCAGCGGGCTGAGCCACAGACCCTCCGCCCTTTGACATTGCGTTACGCTGTCTCAGTCTCTACCTGCTTGAGGGAATTCAATTTTCCGAACGGCGGAGCAGGCTTTGACCACCCCAATTGATCCCCCCCAAGACGCCCCCTTTCGGATGAGCCGCACAGAGTTTGTGGCCCTTATCGCGATGATGCTCGCGTGTGTTGCTTTTTCAATCGATGCGATGCTACCTGCCCTGCCCCAGATCGGCGTTGATTTGTCACCCAACGCACCTGAACGCGCGCCGCTTATCCTTAGTACGTTTTTGTTGGGGATGGGCTTGGGGACATTCTTCATGGGACCGCTTTCGGATGCATTCGGGCGCAAGCAGGTGATCCTAGGCGCAAGCGCCCTCTATATCGCTGGTGCCGTGCTGGTTTTGGTCAGCCAAACCATCGAGATGGTAATGATCGCACGGGTATTGCAGGGCCTCGGTGCCGCTGGGCCGCGCGTTGTATCGCTGGCGATTGTGCGTGATCGTTATTCGGGGCGGCAGATGGCGCAGGTTGCATCTGTTGTGATGATGATTTTCACCTTGGTTCCTGCGGTTGCCCCCCTGATTGGAGCAGGCATTCTACACATCGCAGATTGGCGCGGCATCTTTGTAGCGTTCATCACATTCATCTCGGTGCTGTGCATCTGGATGATGCTGCGTTTGCCCGAGACATTGCCCGCAGAAAAACGCCGCCCCCTGCGTATACCTGTGCTGCTGTCTGCCCTGCGTGAGATGGCAACACACCGCATCGTGCGTCTGTCTGTCTTTGTGCAAATGCTCGTCTCGGCGATGCTGTTTCTGACGCTTATGCTGGTGCATCAGACCTACGATCATGTTTATGGGCGTGGTGACGAATTTCCCTATTGGTTCTTTGGTGTGGCCATTGTGGCAGGCAGCGCCAGTCTACTCAACGCGCTGCTTGTGATCCGTTTGGGCATGCACAGGTTGATCGTACTGGCCCTTGGCTTCCAGATCGTTCTGTCAGGCTCGTTTTTGCTGTTTGATCTCGGCGGTGGCACTTATGGGTTCTACTTTTTCGTGTTCTGGCAAACCTTCATTTTCTTTCAGGCAGGCCTGACCATCGGCAACCTCAACGCAATCGCGATGGAGCCTATGGGCCATATTGCAGGCATGGCTGCATCCGTAATCGGGGCGTTTTCGACAGTGGGCGCAGTTTTGATTTCTGGCCCCATCGGCACCATGTTCAACGGCAGCGAAAAGCTATTGGTTGTTTCGGTATTTATCATGGCCGCCGCAGCCTTTGCCGCGATGATGTGGATGGGCCGCTTGATGCGCCGGACAGGGACCGCCTAAGAGGCCGCCTTGGCCTTCTTTGCCGCCTTTTGTTTTGCCACCACATGTTCGGCCAGATCGCGTGCGATTGCAAAACCACCTTTGATTTTATCAGTGTCGGTTTTCCAGTCACGGCGCACAACGATCTTGTTGTCTTTAACGGACGCCAAGCCACGCTGATCCTGAATGAACTTCACCAGCCCTTCGGGTGACGCGAACTTGTCGTTATGGAACTGTATTGTCGCGCCTTTTGGTCCGCCATCGAGCTTTGCGATCCCTGCCCGTTTGCACATGGCCTTGATGCGCACGACCAGCATCAGCGTGTTCACCTCCTTGGGCAAGCTGCCGAAACGGTCAATCAACTCGGCTGCAAAGCCTTCCAGCTCCACTTTCTTGGTCAGTTCGGACAAGCGACGATAGAGCCCCAGCCGGACGTCGAGGTCGGGCACATAGGCTTCGGGGATCAGGACGGGCACGCCAAGATTGATTTGAGGCGCCCACTGGCCGTCATCATCTACTACACCTTCCAATTCACCAGAGCGGATCTTGGCAATCGCTTCCTCAAGCATGGACTGATACAACTCGAACCCGACGTCGCGCATCTGGCCTGATTGCTCCTCGCCCAGCAAGTTGCCCGCGCCGCGAATGTCCAGATCCTGAGACGCCAGCGTGAACCCTGCCCCCAGCGTGTCGAGCGAGCCTAGGACCCGCAAACGTTTTTCTGCCAGCGCCGTCAGCTTGGCGCGCGGCTTGGTCGTGAGGTAGGCATATGCGCGGGTCTTGGAACGTCCCACGCGGCCCCTGATCTGATAGAGCTGCGCCAGACCGAACATGTCGGCACGGTGCACAATCATCGTATTCGCGGTCGGGATATCTAGCCCGCTCTCGACAATCGTGGTGGCCAACAGAATGTCATAGCTGCCATCGTAGAAGGCATTCATGCGGTCATCCAACTCACCCGCTGCCATCTGGCCATGGGCGATGACATAAGACAGCTCTGGCAACTGATCTTTCAAAAACGCCTCGATCTCTGGCAGATCGCTGATACGTGGCACAACATAAAAGGACTGTCCGCCGCGGTAATGTTCGCGCAGTAGCGCCTCGCGCAGGGTGATGGCATCAAACTCGGAAACATAGGTACGGATGCTTAGGCGGTCGACGGGCGGTGTGCCGATAATGCTCAGATCGCGCACACCTGTAAGGGACAGCTGCAAAGTACGCGGGATGGGCGTTGCGGTAAGCGTCAGCACATGCACGTCCGTGCGCATCGCCTTTAGCCGCTCTTTATGACCCACACCAAAATGCTGCTCTTCGTCGATCACCAACAGGCCAAGGTTTTTGAACTTGATAGATTTCGCCAACAGGGCGTGGGTGCCGATAACGATATCGACGGTACCTTTGGTAATCCCGTCACGGGTCAGTGTCGCGTCTTTTGCGCTGACAAACCTGCTTAGCTGGCGCACTTCGATTGGAAAGCCGCGAAAACGCTCCGCAAAGCTTTTATAGTGCTGCCGTGCCAGCAGGGTTGTGGGCGCAATCACAGCCACCTGAACGCCAGACATCGCCGCAACGAATGCCGCACGCATTGCCACTTCCGTCTTGCCAAAGCCTACGTCGCCCACGACGAGGCGGTCCATCGGATTGCCGCTGGTCAGATCGTCGATCACATCGCCAATGGCCGATAGTTGATCGTCGGTTTCCTGATAGGGGAACCTTGCGCTGAAGGCATCCCACATACCCGGTGGCGGCTCCAGCACGGGCGCGCGGCGCAGCGCACGCTCGGCCGCGATGCGGATCAGTTTGTCCGCCATCTCGCGGATACGTTCTTTGAGTTTCGCTTTTTTCGACTGCCACGCACCACCGCCAAGCTTGTCTAACAGGCCTTCGTCATGGCCGTATTTGCTCAGCAGTTCGATGTTCTCAACGGGCAGGTACAGCTTGGAACGCTCCGCGTATTCCAGCACCAGACATTCATGCGCGGCGCCCGCTGCGGTCACAACCTCCATCCCCAGATAACGGCCAATGCCGTGATCCACATGTACGACCAGATCGCCGGGCGTCAGGCTCTGCACCTCACTCAGGAAGTTCTCTGCGCGACGTTTGCGCTTGGGACGGCGGATCAGTCGGTCGCCCAGCACATCCTGTTCGGAGATGACCGTCAGCTTGCCCGTACCACTGCTGCCATTATTCCAAGGCGCTTCAAACCCATGCTCCAGCGCCCAGACGGCTAGATGCAGACCGCGCTTGCCCATGCGGGTGGCGTCGGTAATCGGGATCGCTTCGGCCAGCCCTTCCTCTTCGATCAGACCTGTCAGACGTTCGCGCGCACCTTCGGAATAGCTTGCGATCAGTACAGGACCATCCTCAAGTCTTGCCTTCACATGGGACGCCAAAGCACCAAAAAGACTGATAGATTCCTGTTGGCGCTCTGGCGCGAAATTGCGCCCGATGCGCCCGCCTGTGTCCAGCACCCCCATGCCTGTTGGCTGTGGGAGCGGGGCCAGTTGCAGAACACGGCGCTGGGCAATCGCAGCCTCCCACGCGGCATCATCCAGATATAGCCCCTCGGCCGGAGCAGGTTTGTAAACGCTGTCCATACGCGAGCGGTTCGCCATAGCGATTTTGCGCGTCTCATATTGATCGGCCACACTGTCCCAACGGGCAAGCCGCATCGCGGTCAATTGATCGTCCAGCGTGACTGTCGCTTCGGGAAGATAATCAAACAGCGTCTCTAGCCGGTCGTAATAGAACGCCAGCCAATGCTCTGCCCCCTGATGCTTGCGGCCCGCGCTAATCGCCTCATAGAGCGGGTCATCCGTCCCCGCCGCGCCAAACTCGATCCGGTAGTTCTGGCGAAACCGCGTGATCGCGGCCTCGTCAAGGATCACTTCGGAAACGGGAGCAAGCTCTACCAGCTCCAGTTTTTCCGTGGTTCGTTGTGTGGCAGGGTCGAAACGGCGCGCACCGTCCAGCACATCGCCAAACAGATCAAGACGGACTGGCCCCAGATCACCGGGGGGATAGATATCGATGATACCGCCGCGCACCGCGTAATCGCCTGGCTCCATCACTGTGGGGCTTTGCACAAAGCCCATGCGCACCAGAAATTCGCGCAATCCCTTTTCATCCACGCGCCCGCCGACTTGCGCGCTCCATGCGGCGGTACGCAACACTTCGCGCGCAGGCACGCGTTGAGTTGCGGCGCCCAAAGTTGTCAGCAGAATATATTGTGCCGGCATTCCGTGCACCAACCCCGCCAATGTCGCCATCCGCGTAGCAGAGATATCCGCATTCGGTGAAACACGGTCATACGGCAGACAGTCCCACCCCGGAAAGACGACAACAGGCATATCTGGCGCAAAAAAGCGCAGCGCTTCTTGCATGGCGGCCATGCGCTTGTCATCGCGCGCCACATGGATCAGCGGCGCGCTGGACTTGGCAACCTCGTCCAGCAACAGCTTGGCGTCAAAACCCTCGGGTGCGCCCGACAGAGTGATATGTGTGTCAGCTTTCATAGGGTGTGTGATGTGGCGCAAGCGCTGCTTGTGTCAACCAAAGGGGCCAACACTTAGGTTTTGGAACATGCCCCAGAGAGCCGTCACGAAAATCGCGATCATTCCGATAATCTGGCTATAGAGCCTGTGACGCATCAAACGGCGGCGCAACTGCTCTCCACGCGCATCTTCTTCCTGAATCAGCCGTGCTGTAGACAAGCTCAGCAGTCCCACCAGCGACAGCGGAAAGCCCAGCAACAAAAGTGCTTGCGCAAATTCATTGCCATAGACAAATCCCAACAGCGCCAGCATCGTCAGGAAAAAGCAGCCGAACCCCGCAATCCACAGCCCTGACATCTGCGCGATGAACAGCAACCGGTTGGTGTTGATCCGCACAAGGTCTTCGAGGTCTGTCTCGCTTTGCCCGCCGTGGCGCTTGGCCCGCAGAACCATGTCAAACGGAACACCGAGGCCATAATGGCTGGTCGTCGACCACACGACAGCAAGCACAATCCAGAACCACAGGTTCGAGAATGAGCGCATGTCAATCAGTTCAAAAAGTGTCTGGTACCAGTCCAAATCAATACTCGATATTCGCGTCACCCGTGTCATAGCGGGGCAAGCCTGCGATTCCTACCCCTAGAGACCTCTTGAGCGTGGCAAAAATACGTGTCAACTTTGCGTGACAGTATTTGAGGACCAGACCATGCAACCCATTCAAGCCCCCTATCCCGCCACCCGCCTGCGCCGTGTGCGCCAAAATGAGGGCGTGCGCGGTCTGGTGCGTGAAAACTACATCGCTCCGGCTGATTTCATCTGGCCGGTTTTTGTGCGCGGTGGTGAAGGTATTGTTGAAGAAATCCCTTCTATGCCAGGCGTGATGCGCCGCTCGGTGGACAAGATCGTCGAGGCAGCGCAAGAGGCGTGGGACCTTGGTATCGGAGCTTTGTGCCTCTTTCCCTATACAGGTCTGGAAGAACGCACAGAGGACTGTGCAGGCGCATGGGACCCCGAGAACCACGTGAACCGAGCAATCCGTGCGATCAAGGCCGTGTTGCCCGATCTGGTGATTATGACGGACGTGGCGCTGGATACCTACAATATCAACGGCCATGACGGGTTTGTGGTAGACGGCGAGATTATCAATGATGAAACCGTTGAAGCGCTCGTGAAGATGTCAATAGAGCAAGCCCGCGCTGGCGCTGACATCATCGGCCCTTCGGATATGATGGATGGTCGCATTGGCGCGATCCGCGCGGGGCTTGAGACAGACGGCCACCGCAATGTCATGATCCTGAGCTATGCGGCCAAATACGCCAGTGCATTTTATGGCCCCTTTCGCGATGCCGTGGGCGCATCCGGCGCGCTGACGGGTGACAAGAAAACCTACCAGATGGACCCCGCCAACAGCGACGAGGCATTGCGTCTTGTTGCCCGCGACCTGACCGAAGGTGCTGACATGGTCATGGTCAAGCCCGGCCTGCCCTATCTCGATATCTGCCGCCGCGTGAAAGACGCCTACGGCGCACCGACCTTTGCCTATCAGGTGTCTGGCGAATACAGCATGATCAAAGCGGCAGCAGCAGCAGGCATGATCGACGAAGAGCGCGCGATGATGGAAAGCCTCATGGCGTTCAAACGCGCAGGCTGTGACGGTATCCTCACATATTTCGCACCTGCCGCCGCCCGTTTGCTGAATGCACAGACCCCGCATGGCTGACCCGTGCATGAAAGCGGTGCTTGTCACCCCCGAAATTCCATTCAACACTGGTGCGATCGGGCGCACATGCGTGGCCCTTAACATGGAGCTGATCCTGATCAAGCCTTACGGATTCTCACTGGATGAGAAATCCGTGCGCCGTGCTGGTACGGATTATTGGCAATATGTCACGCTGACGGAATACGACAGCTGGGCAGACTTTATTGCGGCACGCCAGCCTGCGCGCGATCACCTTTACTTCTTTGAGGAACACGCAGCGCAAAGCATCTATGAGCCAGTGTTCCAAAACGATGCCTATCTGGTATTCGGATGCGAATCTGCCGGCCTGCCACAGTCCATTCTGAACGGTGTCGAAGACCGCATGTTTCACTTGCCGATGCTGAACCCGAAAGTGCGTTCCCTCAACCTTGCCAATGTAGCCACAGCAGTGATCTATCAGGCAATGCGCACGCAGCTCGCCCCCTAGCCGAGAAATGGCGGTAACAGCGTCTTTTCGCCACCGTGCTCAAACACCATGACAACCTGCAAAAAACCGCCTATAGGTGGGGACAAGTCGGACTATACCGGCAATTTTTGAGCAGTGTAACGATGACAGGCAAATCACATGACCCAATCTAATATTACGCGCCGTGCATTTGGCCTTGGCGCGGTGGCTGGCACATCCGTGCTGGCGGCGTGCGGCAATGGTGTAGGCTCCACCGGTTCGGGGCGCATCGACGCGCGCGTGAACGCCACCCTATCGGAGATGTACCGCACCTTTCCCAATACCCGCACACTGGCCGAGAAATCCAACGGAATGCTGGTGATGCCACTGGTCACCGAGGCAGGTCTCGGGCTGGGCGGCGCATACGGACGCGGTGCGCTGCGGGTAAACGACATTTCGGT
Organism: uncultured Sulfitobacter sp.; assembly: GCF_947502895.1. Taxonomy (GTDB): domain Bacteria; phylum Pseudomonadota; class Alphaproteobacteria; order Rhodobacterales; family Rhodobacteraceae; genus Sulfitobacter. The sequence goes on along the minus strand of NZ_CANNBM010000004.1, from coordinate 99,726 downwards.
CGACTACTACTCGGTCACCAAAGCATCGGGCGGTTTGCAGATCGGGGCACAGCAATATGCCCACGTTTTGTTCTTCATGACCAATGATGCGCTAAGCAATTTCCGCCGCTCGCCCGGCTGGGCAGCGGGTGCCAACATTGAATATGTGATCTCGGATCGCGGTGACAGTGTGAACGCGGATACAACCACCGTTCTGTCGCCTGTGCTGGCTGTCGTGTTTGGCCGTGCAGGTTTGCGCATAGGTGCGACGCTTGAAGGCAGCAAATACACCCGCATCATTCCCTGATACACTTAAGGCGCTACCGAAGCGTAGCGCCTTAAGATACTGCTTTTACTAGCCCATCTTGCGCAATCTCTGGATCAGGCTGGAGGTATCCCAGCGCCCGCCGCCCAACTTTTGCACGTCCTTGTAAAATTGGTCGACCAACGCGGTGAGGGGCAAGCTCGCGCCTGTCTCGTCAGCGGTGTCCAGACATATCCCGAGATCTTTGCGCATCCAGTCTACAGCAAAACCATGCTCGAATTCATCATCCAGCATCGTCTCATAGCGGTTGGACATCTGCCAGCTGCCAGCGGCACCTTGTGAAATGACCTCGACCACTGCGCGCCCGTCGAGGCCCGCCTTCTCGGCAAAATGCAGTGCCTCCGATAATCCTTGTACCACACCTGCAATCGCGATCTGGTTGCACATTTTGGTCATCTGGCCTGCGCCGCTATCGCCGATACGGCGGCAAATTTTCGAATACACTTCCATCACGGGCAACGCACGGTCAAACGCGCTTTGATCGCCGCCACACATGATCGACAGCTGCCCGTTTTCGGCCCCTGCCTGACCGCCCGAAATAGGCGCATCAACGAAGCTGATCTGCGCCGCCTGCGCGGCTGCATAAAGCTCTCGCGTCACCGCAGCAGATACGGTTGTGTGATCCACAAAGACTGTATCCGTGGACATGCCGGCAAAGGCACCATCGTCACCTAAGGTGACCGAGCGCAGATCATCATCATTACCAACGCACGCAATCACAAAGTCAGCACCCTGCGCCGCCTCGCGCGGCGTGGTCGCATAAGCACCATCATAGGTACTGACCCAGCTTTCCGCTTTGGCTGTTGTGCGGTTGTATACCGTCACGCTGTGGCCCGCTTTTTGCAGATGCCCTGCCATTGGGCCACCCATTACGCCCAGACCTAAAAACGCCAGCTTCGCCATGTGCTTTTCCTTGCTTTGATGTTGCGCTATTGCTGCGCCATACCTAACACCGTGGCCCGCAGGGTCAAACGCGGGCTTGGGCGTTCTCAGAGAGGGATCTGATATGGCATTGGTGTTTCGCTGGCTCATACGACTGGCTGCTGGCCTGCTTGTGCTGAGTGTGCTTGCCGTTAGCATGGTCTATTGGTTGGCCTCGCGGTCCTTACCTGATTACAACGCCGAGGTCATTGTACCCAACCTACAGCGACCGGTGGAGATTGTGCGCGACAACGCCAATGTCCCGCATATCTTCGGTGAGGAGGATGTTGATGTCTTCTTTGGCCTCGGTTTTGCCCATGCCCAAGACCGTTTGTGGCAAATGACAACCATGCGCCGCACGGCGCAAGGGCGGTTGTCTGAGGTGTTTGGCACAACGACTCTGGACATAGACAAGCTGCTGCGGCGCTTTGATATCTACGCCCTCTCCGTCGCCTCGATGGAAGCACTGGACCCGACAACCCAAGCCGCTCTGCGTGCCTATGCAGCGGGCGTCAATGCGCGGCTTGACCAGATCAACACCGAAGCATTAGGGCGTGGCGCGCCCGAGATGTTTCTCTTTAACGCGCCTATGGCCCCTTGGCGGCCTGCCGATAGCATCGCAATCGTAAAGTTAATGGGCCTGCAGCTATCAGGCCATCTGGACGCCGAAGTCATTCGCGCGCGCGTCTCTCTTGCTCTGCCCGATGCTGCACGGCTGCAAGATATACTGCCCGACGCGCCCGGCAGCGGTGTCGCAGCCTTGCCCAAATTTGCATCGCTCTTTCCCACAGCACCCCGCTTTGCCCAGACCGAACCTTATACATCGCACCCTTTGTCCCCGTTCAAGCGGACAGCCCTAGCCGGAGCATCCAACGCTTGGGCAGCCGCACCTTCCCGTTCGGCATCGGGCGGCACATTGCTGGCCAATGATCCACACCTCGGATTTACCGCACCGGCGATCTGGTATCTGGCACGGCTAGAGCTGCAAACAGGTGGTGTTATCGGTGCCTCCATTCCCGGCCTTCCTGTCATCCTGACAGGACGCTCTGCCGATCTCGGCTGGGGGCTCACCTCCTCTTATCTCGACGATCAAGACGTCTATATAGAAGAGCTGAATCCAGCCAACCGTGAGGAATACCGCACACCAGACGGGTTCAAAAAGTTTCGCACCCGCGCGTCGATCATTACGGTCAAAGACCAAGATCCCGTCACTCTGACACTGCGCTGGACCGACAACGGCCCCGTTTTGCCAGGCAGCCATTACAACCTCGCCAGCATTACCCCGCCCGGCCATGTGGCCTCGGTCAACTGGACCGTTCTCAGCCAGCGCGATACAACCCTGCAAGCGGCGATGGAGCTTATGCGTGCCAAAACGGTGGGTGAAGGTATTGCGGCGGCAGAGCGGTTTATCGCACCGTCCCAAAACCTGACGCTGGTGGACCGCGAAAACATCGCCATGAAAACGATCGGCGCAGCGCCAAAACGCGACCCCGCCCACCAAAGCCAAGGCCGCCTGCCCAGCCCGGGCTGGATTGCGGCCAATCGCTGGCAGGGAACCCTGCCTTTCACCGCCAATCCGGGCTTTGTTGCACCGGCAGGTGGCATCCTTGGCAATACCAACAACAAGATGGTTGACCGCCCGTTTCCCAACCACGTCTCGTATCTCTGGGGCGATACGCAACGCATCCAACGCTGGCAGCGCCTGATGCAGGGCCGTCAGGTCCACACCCGCGACAGCTTTATCGAAGCACAGCTTGATACTGTCAGCTTTACGGCCCGTTCCCTGCTGCCCCTCATCGGTGCAGAGCTTTGGTTCACTGGCGAAGCCGCCCCCGCTGGTACACCCGAGGCACTGCGCCAAAACGCGCTGGCACTTCTGGCGGGCTGGTCGGGCGAGATGAACGAACACCTTCCCGAGCCGCTGATTTACGCCACTTGGCTGCGCGCACTCCAAGACCGTCTGATCAGGGACGAACTTGGCCCCCTTGCGCCGGAATTCGACCATGTCGAGCCATTGTTTATCGAGCGCGTCTTTCGTGATGTGAACGGCGCGTCCGCGTGGTGCGACGTGTTCCAGTCCGCGCCAACCGAAACTTGCGCGGATATGGCGCGGCTCGCACTCGATGATGCTCTGCTGACCATTTCCCAGAAATATGGCACCGCTCTCGAATCCCTGCGCTGGGGTGATGCTCATCAGGCGACACACGATCACCCTGTTTTGGGAACCGTTCCTGTGCTGCGCTACTTTGTGAACATCCGTCAAAGCACGTCAGGCGGTGACCACACCCTGATGCGCGGGCGCACAAAAGGCACAGATCCGAACCCCTTCCACAACGTACACGGCGCAGGATACCGCGGTGTCTATGACTTTGCAGACCCCGACAGCTCTGTCTTTGTATCGTCCACAGGTCAATCAGGGCATTTCCTGTCGCGCCACTACGACGATCTGGCGCAACTGTGGCGGCGTGGCGAATACATCCCCATGTCTCTGGACCAAGACCTTGCCCGCGCCGCAGCTGTCGGCGAGACGCGGCTTGTTCCGCAAACCCCATGAGCAACAAGGTCATCCTCTTTAACAAACCTTTCGGGGTTTTGTCGCAATTCACCGATAAGGGCACAGAAGGCTCGACCAGACCCACATTGTCCGGCTTTATCGACGCGCCCGGCTTTTATCCTGCAGGCCGCCTTGACCGTGACAGCGAAGGGTTGATGGTGCTGACCGATCACGGCCCCCTGCAAGCACGTATTTCAAACCCGAAATACAAATTGAAAAAGACATATCTGGTGCAGGTCGAAGGCGAACCGGATGACACCGCCCTCACAGCATTGCGCAACGGCGTCCCCCTCAAAGACGGAACGACACGCCCTGCAATGGCACAAATTACTTCCCCCCCTGATGATCTGTGGCCGCGTGATCCGCCGGTTCGGTTTCGCAAATCTGTTCCAGATGCATGGCTACAATTGACGATATCAGAGGGACGGAACCGACAAATCCGTCGTATGACTGCCCATGTAGGCCTCCCAACGCTGCGTCTGATCCGCGTGCAGATCGGCGATTGGAATCTGAACCAGCTTCGTCCGGGCGCTTGGCGATATGCCGCGTCAACGGGCGCGTAATATGCTTCTTTCTTGGCGTTGGATCATTCAAAACCGCGCCACTGGGCGTGCGCCTAGCCAACGACAGCCCGCGTAATTGCAACACCGGCCATAGCCGATGTGCCAGTAAGAAGCGTGCCCCACGTCAGATCGACAACAACCAATTGCAATGTCCAATCCCGTAGCAAGGCATAATTTGTAAATTCATACGTTCCATAAGCCGCTGCCCCCAGCAACGCAGCAGAGCCAAAGACCCAAATCAGGGAATGCCCTTCATTCAATGCAGGCCATGAAACAAACCACATGATTACCAGAACCAAAAATGCATAGAATAAGAACGCAGGTAACACGCGAAAATTCTCAAGCATCAGATGACCAATAGTGCGTTGGAATATGGGTTTGATTAAATAACTCAGACCAATGAAATCCGCGATCAGGAACACTGCAAAGGTGGCGACATACGCGATGAGGTAAGACATGATAAGGCGGCCCCTTGTGGCTGTTACCCCCTTCAGATGGGGCGCAAAGCAGCTACGTCTAGGCCTGACAGCGTTTGATTTTACAAACGCTGGAATGCCGCTTCAACATCAGCAGACCACCGCACCGTCAAATCAAACCCTTCTTCGGTCTGCTCTTCTTGCACCACAACGTCTTGATCAAAAAGCCACGCACGTTTGCGTCCCTCGGCAAAGCTCAAGCTAAGGTCTGCGGTCCGCAACGCCCCTTGCAACGCCTCGGCCACAACAGTTTGCAATGCCTCTAGCCCCTCGCCTGTCACAGCAGAAATAGCCATGACAGAATCGTCACGGGCCGCACGCTCGCGTTTTGCATCAGCCGCGTCCTGTGGCAGCAGATCCAGCTTATTCCAGACTTCGAAGGTACGTGTGTCTTTGGGAACGCCGAGTGACGTGAGAATATCGCGTACATCGCGCGCTTGCTCTTCGGTTTCTGCATGGCTGATATCGCGCACATGAAGCACAATATCGGCTGCCAAAACCTCTTCGAGTGTGGCACGGAACGCGGCAACAAGCTCGGTCGGCAAATCGGAAATAAATCCGACCGTATCGCTGAGAATAATCTCTGGACCGTCCAACAGTTCGAGACTGCGCATCGTCGGGTCTAGTGTGGCAAACAACATGTCCTTGGCCATGACATCTGCCCCTGTAAGGCGGTTGAACAGCGTGGATTTTCCAGCGTTGGTATAGCCGACAAGCGCCACAATCGGATAAGGGACTTTGGCCCGTGCAGCGCGGTGAAGCGCGCGGGTTTTGACGACCTTTTCCAACTGCCGCGCGAGGCGCACCAATTGCTCGTCAATGGCACGACGGTCCGCCTCGATCTGCGTCTCGCCCGGTCCGCCGACAAACCCAAGACCACCGCGCTGGCGCTCAAGGTGGGTCCACGCGCGGACCAGACGGGTGCGCTGATAGTTGAGCGCGGCCATCTCTACCTGTAACACGCCTTCTCGCGTTGCGGCACGGTCACTGAAAATCTCCAGGATAAGCCCTGTCCGGTCCAGAATTTTTACATTCCAGATTTTCTCCAGATTACGCTGCTGCACAGGCGTCAGCGGGCCATCAACCAGTACCAGCTCGACTTCGTTTTCTTCGATCAACTGGCGGGTGTCTTCGATCTTGCCTTTGCCAAACAGCTGGCCGGCGCTCACACTGCGCAGTTGCACCACATGCGCGCCCACAACCTCCAACCCCGGAAGAGCTTCGGCAAGGGCTACTGCCTCGGCCAGTGCTGGCTCGGGGCTGCGGCGGTCTGAATTGGTGCGGATGTCAGGGTGCAGGACCCATGCGCGTGTTTTCGCGGGGCCGTCTGTCTCGTCAATCTGGAATTGCGCTTTGCTCAAGAAGCGTCTTCGCCCTCATACAGGCTGATCGGCTGGCTTGGCATGATTGTCGAAATCGCGTGCTTGTAAACAAGCTGCGACTGACCATCGCGGCGCAGCAGAACGCAGAAATTGTCAAACCATGTGATCACGCCTTGCAGCTTGACCCCGTTGATCAGGAAAATAGTGACCGGTACTTTGGTCTTGCGTACGTGGTTCAGGAACGCATCCTGAAGGTTCTGTCTGTCAGACGCCATAGTTTGTTCTTTCGTTTTTTCTTGTCTTTCGCCGCTCACGGCCTGTCCGAACCTGACTATGAAGCGGGTGAGGTAAAGTTTCCACCCCCAAAATCAAGCATTTGCACAGCCACGCATCCGCGCGTGTCAGCTACGCCACAGGTCAGGAGTGAGCAGTGCAATAATCGCAAGCGTCTCAAGGCGCCCCAAAACCATTGCCGCTGCCAGAATTGCCTTGGCCGGATCGCTAAGCGACAGTAGCACAATTGGCGCCTCGCCGCCCCATTCGGTCAGCGGTCCTGTAGTTGATAACATGGCAATCGCCAGCACCAATGCTTCGTCGAAAGTAACGCCGACGTAGGTCAAAGCGAGGGTCACAGCTGCAAACGACAGCGCGAATAGCATAAAGAAAATCCATGCGATAAATGCGCCTCCCGATTGCAACCGCCGGCCTGCAACCCCCGCACCCGATACCGCGTTAGGATGGACGAGCTGCTCCATCTCGCGCACGCCGTTGCGGTAAAGCGCAAAGACGCGCAGCAGTTTCACACCGCCAGCCGTAGTCGCAACGCCGCCGCCAACCAATGCAAGGCCCATAAGGATCAGACCCGGCGTACGCAACCCTGACCAACTTTGCGTCTCGCTCCAGAATTCCGAGACAAAGCCGGTGGTTGACAGGAATGACAGCACTGTAAATATCGATCCCCACAGTGCCATCAGCGCCCCTGACAGCGTATCACCGCTGCTCAGCCCGAAAGCACCCAGAAAATGCCGCGCAAACAAGACAGTCGGCACCAGAACGAGAATGCCCAGACCGATCCGGAATTCAGGGTCAGTACGCAGCCCGCCTTGGGTTGCTGTGACCGTGTCAGATGAAAACATGAGGCGTGACAAGGCAAAGAGCATGAAAAACGCCATAAACACCTCTGCGACGATACCCCCTGACCCGACCATGCCGCCTGTGGCAGATATCCCTGATGTGGCCATCACGGACATCGCGTGACACAGGGCCGCCAGCGGCTCTTCCCCCGCGAAAACCAGCAGCACCCATAGCAACAGGGTCAGCCCGCCATAAAGCGGCGCAAGCCCCTGCAGCGCACGCCCGATGCGACGGCGCGGACTAAGGGGTGCGGTGCTGTAAAGCCCGGTCTCACGGCGGCCCGGTTCTGCCTGTGCCGTTACTTCAAAACCGCCCAGGTTCAGCGGCGCAAGGATAGCAACCGCCGCCACCCACATCAGCAATCCGCCCATCCAGCCCACCTGCGCGCGCCACAAATGCAATGTTGGACTAAGACGCGCAGGATCGTCAAACAGGGTCGCACCTGTTGTTGTAAGCGCGCTCAGCATCTCGAAATAGGCATTATAAAAGCGCGTCGTCGGCAATGCCTCGACAAAGGGTATGGCAAAGGCCGCGGGCAAAAAGACAAATGCAGCAAACAGCGACAACAGCGGTCCCAGTGCGCCTTGACGCGGGGTGCGGCCCGCATGTGCGACCCCAATCAGCAAGAACGTCACCGTTCCCAGCAAACCCGCATAGAAAAATGCCTGACTGGCGCTGTGGTTATCGGCAAGCAAAGCATAGATCGCAGGCACAAACATCGACATCATGCCGATGCCGAACATCAGCAAAAACAGCGGCAGCTGCAAAAGATCGGATCGTAAGCTGCTGTTTCGCCGCACGAGCGGTCCCTTCTTGTCAGAAAAAGTCGATAGAGACTTGCATCAACTGTTCAAGCTGGGCGACATCTTTGGTCAGCACAAAGACAGCAATCACATCGCCCTCTTCAATACGGGTGTTGCCCATGGGGCGGATGATTTTGTCACCCTTGCGCACGGCCCCCACCAGCGCACCTTCGGGAAAGTCGATCTCGTTGATTTTCTTACCCGCCATAGGCGAGGTCGAGAGGACTTCGGCCTCGATCACTTCGGCCTCTGCATCCCCGATGGAATAGACGGCCCGCACCCGCCCGTGACGGATGTGACGCAGGATCGAACTGACAGTGGTGGCACGCGGATTGATATAGGCATCAATCCCCAGTGGCTGCATCAGCGGCACAAGTGTCGGATCATTGATCAGCGCGATCACATAGGGGCATCCTTCGGCGCGGGCGCGTACACAGGCCAGCATGTTGGTCTTGTCGTCATCTGTGACAGCCAGCATTGCATCTGCACGCTCAATCCCTGCCTCAGCCAGCAGGGCGGCGTCCAGACCGTCACCGTTCAGCACAATCGTCCGTTCCAGTGCCTCTGCTGCACGCTCGGCGCAGTGGCGGTTCTTCTCGATCACCTTGGCGCGGATCCTCTTTGCACGCCGCTCCAGCGTGAGTGCGACAGACAGGCCGACATTGCCACCGCCCACCAGCACCACACGGTCCTGACTGGAAGATTTCTTGCCAAATATCTCCATCGCACGGGAGATGTCGTCGCGGTGTACAAAGATATAGGCATCATCGCCCGCAAAAAGCTGGTCCTTGGGTTCGGGCGCAAACAGCCGTCCGTCACGGCGGATGCCGACGACAACGGCGCGCAACGTCGAGAAGAGATCGGTCAATTGGCGAAGCGGCGTGTTGAGCACAGGGCTATCCGCATCCAGCGTGATGCCCATCAGTTGCGCATGCCCGTCCATAAACAGTTCGGTATCAAAGGCAGCAGGCGCGGCAAGCCGTTGCAGGGCGGCAGCGGCCACTTCACGCTCGGGGCTGATGACCACATCAATCGGGAGATGGTCACGGCGATACAGATCGGAATAAATCGCATCGAGGTAGGATTGTGAGCGCAGCCGCGCAATCTTGCGGTTAATGCCAAAGACCGAGTGGGCAACCTGACAGGTCACCATATTCACTTCGTCAGAATGGGTAGCAGCGATGATCATATCTGCATCGCGCGCGCCAGCGCGATCGAGCACATCGGGATAGCTGGCAAACCCCGCCACGCCCTGCACATCCAGCGTGTCAGTAGCGCGGCGCACCAGATCGGCGTTGCTGTCGACGACAGTAACATCGTTCCGCTCCCCCGAGAGGTGACGTGCAATCTGCCAGCCGACCTGCCCTGCGCCGCAAATGATGACTTTCATATGGTGGAAATCCCCTGCTGCGCGGGCGCTGTCATCAGCTGCCACCACGCCCCTGCCTGATAGCGGTATGGTTGGCAGATGCGATGGGTGTGGTCAATTCAAATGTGGCTGGATTGCCCACAGGGCAACGGGGCTGTGGACAGGCGCGATGCGTTACACCTTTTGTCAAAATACCGCTGGCACGGGAGATTTTTGCAAGCTACGCAGAAGCGGTAACCAAAAAACAGCAGGACCAAGATGCCCCAGAACACCGCCCTTGTCAGCGCCGCAAAATTGCTGGTCCAAGACCACTATGCAGCCATGGAGGCCGCCACAGCCGAGACCATGCCACAGGTTCTTGCAGACCGGATGTCGCCAGACTGTCTTTGGCGCGGCTTCCATCCGTGGAATATCCAGACCGGCCCTCAAGCTGTGGCAGAAGTGTTCTGGCAGCCGTTACTGCGCGCATTTACCGCGCCGCAACGGCGCGAAGATGTGTTTTTTGCAGCCCACAACCACAACACTCCCAGTGAAGACGTCTGGGTTGTGTCGATGGGGCATATCATGGGATTGTTTGATGCCCCGATGCTTAACATCCCCCCAACAGCGAAGCTGGCCATGTTGCGCTATTGCGAGTTCAATCGTGTATCGGATGGCAGGATTGTGGAAACCGCAATGTATTGCGATCTGCTGCACTTGATGCGGCAGGCCGGCATCACGCGCTTCCCAGATCAAACAGCTGCCCATCTGGTGCAACCGGGACCACGTACGCATGACGGGTTACTATACGGTGCAAGCGATGATGCCGAGGGCGACAAAACACTAGATGTGATCAACAAGATGGTCTTTGCCATTGATGCGGCCAACGAAAACCCGAAGGCGCGGACGCCACGCGAGGAAATGCTGGAAAACTGGCATGACGATATGCTGTGGTGGGGCCCTGAAGGGATCGGGGCGACCTACACAATCGACCGCTATATCGAACAGCACCAAGGCCCTTTTCGCCGTGGTATCGGCACGCGGACTTTCAACGGCCATGTCGCGCGTCTGGCTGAAGGCAATTATGGCGGATTCTTTGGCTGGCCAAATCTGAGCCTGATCAGCGCGGGCGGCTTTATGGGACTACCCGCCAGCGAAACACCAGCCGACATGCGCGTCATTGATATCTATCGCCGTGATGGTGACAAACTCGCCGAGAACTGGATCTTCATCGATATGTTGCATTTTTTGAGAATGCAGGGGGTGGATGTGCTGGCCGAGCTTGCCGAGGATTGAGAGCGCGCAGGGGCTCTGCCCCATCCGCCCTTTGGGGGCGGACCCCCGGAGGATTTAAGGCCAAGAAAAATAAAGCGACAGGCCGCCGGGCCGGTTTTCCCTTGGTTGCTCAGTCCTCGTCTACATGGGCCACACGGGTACCTGATTTCGCAGATGTAACTACGCCAAGGCTTTTGAGTTTGCGGTGAAGAGCCGACCGCTCCATTCCGACGAAATTCGCGGTGCGGCTGATGTTTCCACCAAAGCGATTGATCTGGGTCAGCAGATATTCGCGCTCGAACGCCTCGCGGGCTTCGCGTAGGGGCAGGCTTGCCATAGCTCCCGAAAGCACGACGCGCCCTTCTTCCTCGCTGTGGTCCTCTTCGCCCGGCAATTCACGCGCCTCGATAGGGGCTGTACCTTCGCCAAGGATCAATACCCGTTCGACCATGTTCTTCAGCTGTCGCACGTTTCCAGGCCAGACCATTGTCTGCATCAGAGCTTGGGCATCGTCGGTGATCTCGCGCTGCGGCAAACCTTGGGTGCTGTTGAATTCGGCGATGAAATGGGCGGCGAGCAACGGAATATCCTCGCGCCGCTCGGCCAATGACGGCACAGCAATCGGAACCACGTTGAGGCGGTGATACAGCTCCTCGCGGAAAGTCTCGGCCGCGATTTCGGCACTGAGGTCTTTGTTGGTACTGGAAATAACGCGCAGATCAACGCGGACTTTGTCGTTGCCACCGACACGGGTGAATTGTTGGTCCACCAGCACGCGGAGTATTTTGGATTGGGTGCCCAGCGGCATATCCGCCACTTCGTCGAAATAGACGACACCGCCATGTCCCTGCTCAAGCAGCCCCGGCTCCACGCCCCGCTCGGGCGTTTCGCGACCGAACAGAACTTCTTCCATACGGTCCGGGGCCACGCCTGCGCAATTAACTGTCACAAACGGGGCAGATGCGCGGTTTGAGTTGGCATGGATATAGCGTGCCGCCACTTCTTTGCCCGCGCCAGCAGGGCCTGTCAGCATCACGCGGCCATTTGATTTCGTCACTTTGTCCAACTGGCTGACCAATGTCCGGAAAGCCCCCGAATTCCCTATCATCTCGGTATTGGAGCTGTCTTTGCGTTTGAGCGTGAGGTTTTCCCGGCGCAGGCGCGATGTCTCCATTGCGCGGCGGATCACCACCATCAACTGGTCAATGTTGAACGGTTTTTCAATGAAATCATAGGCACCCTGTTTGATCGCAGCGACTGCAATTTCCACATTTCCGTGGCCCGAAATGATGACGACAGGTACATCAGGATTGTCGCGTTTGACGGACTTGAGGATATCGATCCCGTCCATCTTGCTATCCTTGAGCCAGATATCGAGAATCATCAACGCAGGTGGCTCTTTGTTAACCGCGGCCATTGCATCGTCCGAATTTCCGGCAAGGCGCGTTGCAAATCCCTCGTCTTCCAGAATATCCGAGATCAGTTCGCGAATATCTCGTTCATCATCTACAATCAGAATATCACTCATGGTTTTTGCTCCTCAATGCCTGTGCTCAGGTCTTTATTCAGATCAGGGGTGGTGCCCTGCATGCCGTCCAGCCCCATGGGCAGGGTTATCTCTGCCATAGCGCCAAAATGTGATTGCCCATCGAAAACAGGCGCATCAGACAGAACAAGGCTACCGCCATGTTCCTCGATAATTTTCTTGACGATTGGCAGGCCCAGCCCCGTGCCTTCGCTGCGGGTGGTTACATAAGGCTCAAACAACGCGGCGCGGTCTTCGGGCAAGCCGATGCCGTTATCGGCGATGGTAATATGCGCCGAGCCATCCGCGATGCACAGTTGGACCTGCACTTGTGGCACCAGATCATCAGGGGCGCCTTTTTCACGAAGCGTATCTATAGCCTCACCTGCGTTTTTGATTAGGTTCGTCAACGCCTGTGTAATCATTGTGCCATCAATCAGCGCGGGGAACTCGGACTTGGGCACGTCAGATATGAGTTTGATATCCGGCCTGCCCGTCTTTTGCAGCAAAACGGCGTCGCGGACCAACTGCGTAAGGTCCTGCGGCTTGCGCTCAGGCTCTGGCATACGGGCGAATTTGCTGAACTCGTCTACGATACGGCGTAGATCGCCTGTCTGGCGGATGATAACGCGTGTCATTTGTTCCAGACTGTCGCTGTCTTCACCCAGTTTGGGCCCAAATTTACGTTTGATCCGCTCTGCGGACAGCTGGATTGGCGTGAGCGGGTTTTTGATCTCGTGCGCAATACGGCGGGCCACGTCGCCCCATGCGGCCATGCGCTGGGCGCTGACCAGATCGGTGACGTCATCAAAGGCCACCACGTATCCCTCAAGCCGCCCCTCATCCGTGCGCCGCGTGGCCATTCGGACAAGAAGGTTCTCCATACGCCCTTGGCGCGACACCTTTATTTCTTGTTGGGTGGCTTCGGTCGCAGTGGTGGTCAGCGTCTCATAGAGAGGTCCAAACTCTGGCACGGCAACGGTAAGTGCAAGTGATTGCTGGTCTTCTTCCCAATCCAGCAGACGCATGGCAGATCGGTTCACAAAGGTCACCCGACCCTCGGGATCAAGCCCTACAACACCAGAAGTCACCGAACTGAGCACGGAATCAAACAGGCGGCGGCGGCGCTCAATCTGGCGGGTATTGTCCAGCAAAGTGTTGCGCTGCCCTTTGAGCTGTTTGGTCATCTGGTTAAAGTAGCGGCCCAGCTCGGCGATCTCGTCATCGCCATCATCCTCGCGCACCTGCACGTCCAGATCACCCGCACCTACCTGTTGCGCGGCCCCCGTCAGCCTGCCCACAGGGCCTGACAGACGTTCTGCAAACCACAGGCCAAGCCAGACCGCCGCCAGAATAATGATCACCGCGAAAGCAAGGTAGAGCAGACCAAAATCAAACAGCATCTTGCCGCGTTCGCTCTCCAGTTGCTGGTACAGCAGGATCGTCTCTTGGGTTTCTTCAAGAAGGCTCAGGATTTCGCCGTCAACTTCACGACTGATGTATAGGAAACGGTCCACGAACGAGTTCAGGCGCACCAGCGCGCGAAACTCGTTGTTGGTCCAATCCTCGATGATCTGGACGTCCACCTCGTTCGCGGCGGCGATTTCGCCAGCAGTCGGCACGTCATAGTCAAAGAGATACGAGCGGTCGCCGCGTGCGCGGATTTCACCTGTACCGTCTATCATATAGGCCTCGCGCAAGCCCCGCTGGACCTGCCTTTGCCCCTCGCTCAGCAGTTCGCTATCGCCAAGGCGGGTGCCGGACCGGCGCGCACGGTCAATGCTGCGCGCAAGGCCAATGGCATCATCGCGCAGACCGTCCCGCTCTTCTTGTGCATAGGCCTCGGCTGCCAGAAGCGAGTTGCCAACCACAACGCGCACCCGCTCGGAGAACCACCCCTCGATGCCCACATTGATCGTCAGAACGGCAAAAACCGCCACCGAGACTGTCGGGATGAGCGCCATTAGCGCGAAAACGCCCGTCAGGCGCAGGTGCAGGCGCGAACCTGCGGATTTAGCGCGCCGCGCCGCAATAAGCCGTGCAACCTGCGCAAGGACCAATGCCGCAAGTGCCAGAATATAGACCAGATCCAACAGGAGAATCAGCCGTAGCGTGTCGGTACTGCCTTGATCGAGCGGCCCCAACGCCAAATAGGTCGCCAAGGCCAGTAACGGGCCCAATACAACCAATCCGAGCGTCGTTAACGTGCGCACACGCCGCTGCCGCCGCAAACGCGACAGCCGAACCATCCATAAATTCCGTGTTCGGGAAGCCACGCAGGGACCCTCACCTGATGTGGTGCAAACGCACCGTACCGCCATATTATGTGGTCCTGACCAAGGATGTCCCTTGATGGCCACGCTTATGTGACAGTTTTACATCATTTTTCGACCGCGTGTAACCTCTATTTCGAGGTCTGTGATCTTCTTTCTTAGCGTATTTCGGTTAATCCCCAAAAGTTCCGCACATTTCGCCTGATTTCCAGAAGTTGCAGCAAGGGCAACTTCGATTAATGGAGCCTCTACCTCGCGCAGGATACGCTGGTATAATCCCGGCGGTGGCAACATATTTCCATGCAGCTCAAAGTACCGGCGGATATGGCGCTCGACGCTGGCTCCCAACTTTTCACCGTTTCCGGTGGCCCGCGTGGGCTCGGGGCCGGCCTGACCGCCTACAATCTGGCTGGCATCGGCTGCTGTGATTTCAACCGCGCGGCTGGTCAACGCCAACTGACGCATGGCGTGTTCAAGCTGGCGTACGTTTCCCGGCCAAGTGTAGTTTGCAAAAACCTTCACGGCCGCTTCTGACAACGCATGAGGCGCACCTGCACCTGCATCTGCACGCTCCAGAAAATGGGTGGCAAGCAGTGGGATGTCTTCGACCCTGTCGCGAAGAGCGGGCACATGCAGCGTTGCACCGGACAAACGGTAATAGAGATCGCGCCGCATGGTGGTATCGCTGGTATCCTGCCCCAGATCGGTCTGTGACGTCGCGATGAAACGGGGCTGGTTTTCGGTCTCTGTGTCCATCATGCGCGCAATGCGGGCCTGTACTTCGGCCGAGATATCACCGATCTCGTCAATCAACAGCGTACCGCCCCGCACCCGCGCCATTACCCGCGCGGGTCCTTCAATGTCGCTCAGCTCTGCTTCGGTAACGGTGACAAAAGGCAGACTGCGGCGGTCGGACAGATCATGGATGGCCCGTGCAATCAGGGATTTTCCCGTACCGCTCTCCCCCCAGATAAGAACAGGCAAATCCGCATTCATTACCCGTGCAATCACACGGTAGAGCGATTGCATAACAGCCGTTTTACCAACCATCGGCAAATCGTCTTCATCGCTTACGGTGGTCGGATTTTCTGCGCGGCGCGGTGTCCCAACCCGTTCCAGCGCGCGCGCCGTGCGTTTCATCAGGTCAGGCAGGTCAAACGGTTTGGGCAGATAGTCATAAGCCTGCGCCTCGGCCGCTTTGATAGCGGTCATGATCGTATTCTGGGCCGAGATCACGATCACGGGCAAATCGGGACGGTCGGCAGCAATTTTAGGCAACATCTCCAGACCGTTGCCATCAGGCATTGCCACATCCGTAATAACCACATCACCCTTGCCCTCGGCCACCCACCGCATCAGCGTGGTCAGGCTAGAGGTTGCATGCACCTTGCACCCAGCCCGCGTCAGGGCCTGTGTCAGAACCGTGCGAATGGTGCGGTCATCATCCGCCACCAGAACTGTACCATCCATGGATTAACTCTCCTGTTGCGGCAATATCGCAGCGTTTTTGTTGCGTTCTTCGGCGGCATCAGCGCGCGGCAGCGAAATGCGAAACACCGTATGACCGGGTGTCGAGGATACAGAAATCCAGCCGTCATGCTCGGACACTATCTTGCTGACGAGTGCGAGGCCAAGCCCCGTGCCGTTTTCGCGCCCTGACACAAAAGGATCAAAGACATCACCTGCGATGTTTTCCGGCAGACCCGGCCCGTCATCAATAACTTCGATCTGCAAAGGCAGCAGCACGCCATCACCATCAGCACGGCGCAAACGGAAGGAGTGTTCATAATAGCTGTGCAGACGGATTGTGCCGCCCGCGTCACCCGCCGCCTCGGAGGCATTCTTGACCAAATTCAGGACAACTTGCAGCAACTGGTCCTTGTCCCCCCATGCCAATGGCAAGGAGGGATCATAGTCTTCAATAATACGCATATGCGCTCCGAACCCCAGCAGCGCCGAGCGGCGCGCGCGGTCCAGAACATCGTGCAGATTAACAGCTGCACGCTCGGGCACTGTCAGGTTTCCGAACTGCTCTACCTGTTCCAAAAGCTTCACAATGCGGCGGCTTTCGGCGACAATTAGGTCAGTCAGTTCCAGATCATCCTTGGGCAAATTCATACTCAGCAGTTGGGCGGCCCCTGTGATACCTGCCAGAGGATTTTTAATCTCATGGGCCAGCATCTCGGCCATACCGATTGCGGACTTTGCGCTGGATTTCACCGACTGGTTCTGTGTCATGCGCCCCGCCAGTTCGCGTGGCGAGATCATCAGAATCATTACTCCTTCTGCCTCTGACATTGGCGCCACTTGCAATTGGGATTGCAGCGGGGCGCGTTGGCCGCTGCCGACATCGACATCATTCACAAAAAGCGTGGTTTGCGACGCCCGCGCACGGGCAAAAGCTGCCTCCAACGGTGCATCTACCGCAATAACGTCCCAAACGGGCATGCCACATACAGCCTTGGCCGACGCGTTCAAGAACCCTTCGGCAGCTGCATTAATATCAACGATCAAATCATCAGGCCCTACCAGAACGGCAGGAACCGGCAATGAGGCCCAAAGCGCACGCTCTGACGTGCCAAGCGGTGATGCGGGGCGCGTCATGCCGCGGCCCCCCACAGCGCGGGGTCCAGTGCTGCTGGAAGCAGGATTGTCGTTTCTTCAACACTTCCGGCGGTCAGAACATCACGGCGTGCCTGTGCAGGTGTCTGCGCGTGATCCATGTACCAACCCAGATGTTTGCGTGCCACGCGCAGGCCCAGCTTGGTACCGTAAAAGCGAAGCAAATCATCATAGTGCCCCAGCACCATATCTACAAAATCTTGCCCCTGCGGCACGACGGGTGCAGGGGTGCCGTAGATATCATGGGCAATCTGCGCCAGCAGCCAAGGCCGCCCCTGCATGCCACGCCCGATCATCACCCCTTGCGCGCCGGACTGCGCCAGCGCCTGACGCGCACTGTCTGTATCTGTGATGTCGCCATTGGCGATAACGGGAATATCGACCACATCAACAACGCCGCGGATCGCCGCCCAATCTGCCGCGCCTTTGTAGAATTGGCAGCGTGTGCGCCCATGGATTGTGATCAAGGTAATGCCCGCCGCTTCTGCACGCCGCGCGATATCAGGCGCGTTCAACATATCGTCGTCCCAACCGAGACGTGTTTTTAGCGTGACAGGCACATCAACCGCATTCACCACCGCCTCGATCAAGCGCAGCGCATGGTCGGGTGTTTTCATCAATGCAGAACCTGATGCACCCTGCGTAACCTTTTTGGCAGGACATCCCATATTGATATCGATAATCCGCGCGCCCTGCCCTGCGATCATCCGCGCAGCCTCTGCCATAGGTTCAGCTTCGCGACCTGCAATCTGGACGGATGTACCATCAATGCCCAAGCCCAGTTCGGCCTTTTCACGGGTGCCAGGGCGGTGGGTCAGCCATTCACCTGACGCGATCATCTCGGACACGACCAGCCCTGCGCCAAAGCGCGACACCAGACTGCGCGTGGGCAAATCGGTAATGCCGGCCATCGGGGCCAGAAAAACAGGAGGGGTCAAATCGAGCGGGAAGGTCATAACAAGTGGTGCTTAATCCTTGGGCGAACGTTGCTAAGTTACGTCAATGCAAGGTGCTACACAATGAATGACGGTCCAATGACCTATAATCACCCTGCCCAAATGCTTAAAAATTAAGCACCTGATCTGATGGCGGTGCCGTGCCGCCACATTGCGCTGCGCGCAGGGATTTCCTAAGACGGGGCAATGAACATACGAAAGTGGACCTGATGCGTGTCTTCGCTCTGATTGTAGCTGCCGGACGTGGCACACGCGCGGGTGGGCAACGCCCCAAGCAGTGGCAACCGCTGTGCGGCAAACGCGTGATCGACCATACTGTCACAGCTTTTGAAGACCACCCGCTGATAGACGGTATCACGCTGGTTCTGCATCCGGACGATATGCCAGAAGCGCCTGCTTTCCAGTCGCGAGGAATTGTTGTCACCACGGGCGGAAGCGAGCGTAACCTGTCTGTGCTTGAGGGCCTGCGCGCCCTGCCCGACTGCGATGCTGTGCTGATACATGACGCAGCGCGCGCTTGTGTCAGTGCAACGTTGATCTCGGATGTGATTGACGCGCTGGCACAGCACAGCGCCGCCGCCCCCGGCCTTGCCGTGACCGACGCTCTTTGGACAGGGAATACAGGAATGGTGACAGGCACACAGGACCGCGAGGGCCTGTTTGCAGCGCAGACACCCCAAGGGTTTCACCGCGATGCGATACTTGCCGCGCACGAAGCCTATAACGGCATTGCCGCAGATGATGTCGCGGTTGCACGCGCCGCGGGTATGCACGTTGCAATCACTCAAGGCGACGCAGATAATATAAAAATCACCACGCCTGCAGATTTCACCCGCGCGGCGCGGATATTGGAGAAGTAGATGGACATTCGTACAGGCAACGGATTTGACGTACATGCATTTGGCGCAGGCGATCACGTTATGCTGTGCGGCGTACGCATTCCGCATACACACGGGCTGGTAGGCCACTCCGACGCTGATGTGGGGCTGCATACCGTTACCGATGCGATCTACGGCGCGCTGGTCGCGGGGGATATCGGCACCCACTTCCCACCGTCTGACCCACAGTGGAAAGGCGCGGAAAGTCATATTTTTCTGAGGCACGCCGCACAAATGACACGGGATCAGGGGTTTACTTTGACCCACGTGGATTGCACCCTGATTTGCGAATTTCCCAAAATAGGCCCCCACGCCGCTGCAATGCGTGCCGCCGTCGCTGAAATGGTCGGCATCGACGTGGCGCGTGTATCGGTCAAGGCCACCACTTCAGAGCGTTTGGGCTTTACCGGACGCGGCGAAGGCATCGCCTGCATCGCAACTGCCACCTTGGTGAAATCATGATCGCACGCATGATCGCAACAGTTATGGGGGTTGGTTATCTACGACCTGCGCCCGGCACTTGGGGCTCGCTGGTTGCACTGCCCTGGGCTTGGCTGCTTCACGTGATAGGCGGCCTGCCGTTATTGGTTATCGGCATCATCGCCGCATTTTTCAAAGGCTGGTGGGCCACTTCCGCAATGACCAAAGGCAGTGATGATCACGACCCTTCCGAGATTGTGGTTGACGAATTGGTGGGGCAATGGATCGCCCTGCTGCCGCTGTCAATTGCAAGCTGGCGTATGGGGATCGACATTACCGTCATGTGGCCGGGCTGGATCGCGGCATTTGTGCTGTTTCGGCTGTTCGACATCTGGAAGCCTTGGATCATCGGCTGGGCGGACCGCCGCGGTGATCCGCTAGGTGTGATGCTGGATGATGTGTTTGCAGGCCTGTTCGCGGCTATTGGCGTTGTGATCCTTGCGGGGGTGGCCCATGCGATCTGAGATTCTGGCGCTGGCCAAACAGCATGGCATCATGATTGCCACCGCAGAGAGCTGTACTGCTGGCATGGTCGCAGCCGCCCTCACCGATCTGGCAGGGTCATCCGCCGTGTTCGAGCGCGGGTTTGTCACCTATTCCAACGCGGCCAAGCGCGACATGCTGGGCGTTACCGAAGCCGCGCTGCGCACCCATGGCGCAGTTTCCGAGCAGGTGGCAGAGCAGATGGCGCAGGGTGCCTTGGCCCAAAGTGCCGCTCAACTCGTCGTTTCAATCACGGGAATTGCAGGGCCCGGCGGGTCCGAACACAAGCCCGAGGGGCGGGTCTGTTTTGGCATCGCGGGGCCAATGGGCATTAGCACCGAAACGGTGGAGTTTGGCCCGCTGGGCCGGGATGCCGTGCGCATCGCAGCGCGGGACCATGCTCTGCACCTGCTGCGCAAGGCACTTTGCGAAATGCCCGAAAACTAACCCTGCCAATCAAATTCGCGCCAAAAAATTAGGCACTCTTACAAACGCCCGAAAATATAGCGCCTTTTGAGCGGTTGCAACTTTTCGCATCATTCACGGCACGCCATACCGCCCTCAAACTTTGGGGAGACTACTAGTATGAATGCCGCCGATACCGCATGGATTATGACCGCAACAGCGCTGGTGCTGTTTATGACGCTGCCGGGGCTTGCCCTGTTTTACGGCGGTCTTGTCCGTGCCCGAAATGTACTCAGTGTGTTCATGCACTGCTATGCCATTGCCTGTTTGATGAGCGTTCTCTGGTTTCTCTTTGGTTATTCCATTGCCTTCGGCGACGGCAGCACAGGTCTTTGGGGCGGTCTGGGCAAGATCGGTTTGAACGGTGTGACAGCGGACAGCCTGTCAGGCACCTTGCCAGAGATCGCCTTTTTCGCCTTCCAGATGACATTTGCCATTATCACACCCGCGCTGATTGTCGGCGCTTATGTTGAGCGGGTGGGCTTTGGATTTGTCATGCTTTTTTCGGGCCTCTGGATGTTGTTGTGCTACGCGCCTGTAGTGCATTGGGTCTGGGGAGGCGGGATGCTGGCCGATGGCGGGATATTCGGAGACGTCGGCGTGCGCGACTTTGCGGGCGGGATCGTTGTGCACGAGACTGCAGGGCTCGCCGCGATCATCCTCGCGATTTTCCTCGGGGCGCGCAAGAATCAGGCAACTCCACCGCACAACCCCGGTTTGGTTATGATCGGCGCTGCGATGCTCTGGGTGGGATGGTTCGGCTTTAACGGTGGCTCGCAGCTAGCCGCTGATGGCGGCGCTGCCATGGCGATCACAGTGACACATATCTCGGCCGCGACGGCCTCGCTGACATGGGCACTGTGGGAGCGGATCAAATTCGGAAAATCATCGTTGGTGGGCATCGTCACAGGTACGATTGCGGGCCTAGCTTCGATTACCCCTGCATCCGGTTATGTTGGCCCATGGGAGGCGCTGTTGATTGGGGGTGTGGCAGGCATCCTGTGTCAGGAAGCGGTGGTGTTGATCCGCAACAAAGCCAAGATCGATGACACACTGGATGTCATGGCGGTACACGGTGTTGGCGGCATCTTTGGCACGATCATGATCGCCGCCTTCGGCGCGGGGTCATGGGCGGCGCAATTGGGCTCTCTGGCGATTGTCGGAATATATACGACTGCTGTTACAATAGTGCTGATCATCGTATGCCGTGCGATCACGCCCTTGCGCGTGGATGCCGAAACCGAAGTCAACGGTCTGGACCTCGCCGTACACGGCGAACGGGCCTACGATATTTCAAGCTGATCCCGCTTGATCCTTCAGACAAAGGGCGGTCCAGAAATGGCCGCCCTTTTTGCGTTCCAGCTCAGGTGCCTTGGAAACAGGCTGTCACAGCATCCAGATCAGTGCCGATCGCTGCATTCCACAGTGTCGTGGCCCGTGGCTCTCCCAGCAGTTCCAGTACCTTGGTGCGTAGCTTGGCACTGCGCACCTCAAGGCTGACAGGCGCAAGCAGATCGTGGCGCAGTCGGCGCACCTCACCCGATGTGAGGGTTAGGGTGACTAGCGACTGTGTCTCGCTCAGATTGGCATCCTCAACAACATCGATTTTCTCTCGGAGCGCGCAAACGTCTTTATCGCGGGCGATTTCATCGCTGAAGCTGCTGATCGCCCCTGTAGAATGACCCGACAATGTCATTGCCGCAGTATGACGGTAGCTGAATTTCACCTCGAGCCCTGTTTTGGGCTCAGCGATGTTGCACACGCTCATCCAGCGCGGATGGGTGCGGATTTTCACAGCCTCGATCCGCTCGGCTTCGATGCCCGCATCGCCCAAGGCCTCGAGCATTGCGTGAAGCCCGTGGCAACAGGCATGAAACTTGTGGCTGATGCTGCTGATCTGCCAGTCCTTGCGCGGCAGTTTCACCTCTGCTCCCTCGCCGTGGTGCGTCTCGCCGAACCCAAGCGGCCCCGCCAGCCCGTCTGGTGCTGCTGTCATGCCCGCCTGCGCCCACAGAGCTGTTTCAACACCTGTTCGCGCGGCCAAGCCGGCGTTCAGCGGTTTGGCCATTGTACCAAACTGCGCCTTGATCCCTGATGCCATGCTGGCACACAGCCCCAGCGCATGGCGCGTTTGCCCCTTATCCAGCCCTAGCAATCGCGCCGTGGCAAGTGCGGCCCCAAAAGCGCCAGCTGTTGCAGTCTGGTGATAACCAACCTGATAGTGTGCGCGGCCCAACCACAGGCCTGTCAGAATAGATCCCTCTACCCCTACGGTCGCTGCATCAATCGCGTCAGTCAGGGCAATGTCCATCGTCTCGGCCACAGCGACCACTGCGGGCAAGACTGCCACCGAAGGATGCCCGATATGGGCGAAATGCGTGTCGTCATAATCCAGCGCGTGGCTGAGCGTGCCATTGACCAAAGCAGCAACCGCCGCGCCACCCGCATCCCCGCCAAAGATATGCGCTGGGCCTTCCTCGACCATCTGCGCACGGCGAAACGGCGCGAACTCGGCCTCGGCTGCACCTGCGATACCACAGGCCGCCCAATCAAACAGTGACAGCCGCATCATGGCGGCCGCCTCCTCAGGCACCTCGGTGGTCCTGAATTTAACCAGTTGTTCTGTTATACCCATGGCGTCCTCCCCTGACGGGATCAGCCATAAAGTGTGTTCGCGCGCTTCTCAAACGCTTTGACGACCCGCTGCATCGCCTCGTTAAAGACGACACCGATAATTTTCTGCAAGATTGCATTGCGGAACTCGAAATCGACAAAGAACTTCACCTCGCAGCCGCCATCGACATCTGCAAAAGCCCAGTTTGATTTCATATACTTGAAAGGGCCATCAAGATATTCAGTGTCCAGCTTTTTGGCGTCGGGCCACAGGACCACGCGTGAGGTGAACCGCTCTCGAAACACCTTGAACGAGATGACCAGATCAGCATCCATGACGCTATGATCTCCCTTGTCCGTCACCGATTTGATCCGCGCAGCGGCAGTCCACGGCAGAAATTCTGGGTATCGGGCCACATCGGCCACCAGATCATACATTTGTTGGGCGCTGTAGGGCAGCACGCGGGTCTCGCTATGGGTGGGCATTGATTTCCTAGTCTCGTTTGGCTAGCGCTGTATCAAAGCCCGCGGGGGCGCACAATCAAGAGGTGGCCATGCCAACGCGTCCTTATGTCATAGACCAGATGATCTCGGCCAAATCCATCGCGGCGCGGATCGAAGAGCTGTGCCGCGAAATCCAGAGCGAATTTGCCGATACAGACAAACTGGTTGTCGTAGGACTGCTGCGCGGCAGCTTTGTCTTTATCGCTGATCTGGTGCGTGAGCTTGATCTGCCGATCGAGGTCGATTTTCTGGAAGCATCCAGCTATGGCGACGGGACCGAAAGCACGCGCGAAGTACGCATTCTCAAAGACTTGCGCGGCGGCATTGAAGGACGTGATGTGCTGCTGGTCGAAGATATCGTTGATACAGGCCACACATTGCACCACGTCACCGGTATGTTGCGCGCCCGTAAACCTGCACGCCTTAAAACGGTGGCATTGCTGGACAAACCCAGCCGCCGCGAAGTCGATTTGCGCGCAGATCACACAGGGTTCGAGATACCGGACGAATTTGTCGTGGGCTACGGGATCGATTTTGCACAACGCAACCGGAACCTTCCGTTTATCGGCAAGGTCAGGTTCACGGACGGCGAATAGGCCGTGCTGGACCCGCGCCATTTGATGCGTATGCGCCTTTGGGCGCGAAACCCGCCCTCAATGAAGCGGGTCAAGCTGGTGTTCGCGGCAATCGCGTTGGCCCTTTTGGTGATCGGGTTAGAGCGGCTTGGTTTTTGGCCCGACTGGGCCCAGAGCGCGCGTATCCCCCGTCGATTCTGATACACTGGCCATTTCAACTCTGTGTGAATTGTTGACTTTAGGGAAACCAGAGCCATTTTTTGTGTTATAATGCACAAAACAGGAGGTCCACATGAATACACTAGAGAAAACCCTATTTGTCGTCACGCTTGGCGCAGGTATCGTCGCGAGCACTGCATTTGCGGCCAGCCACGCGGATAAAGCTGCCGCGGATGCAGTTAAAGCACGACATGCGCAGATGCAGATGGTCAGCTATCATATCGGTGTTCTTGGCGGGATCGCAAAGGGTGAAGCCCCCTATGACAGCGCTGTTGTCGATGCAGCGGCCAATAATCTGGCTGCCCTTGCCTCTATGTCGCATGCGACACTATGGGTCGAAGGGTCCGAACAGGGAGCGGTCGAAGGATCCCGCGCCAAGCCCGAAATCTGGAGCGATTCTGCGGGCTTCGAGGCAAAATTCAATGATATGAAGATGGCTGCAAGCGCCCTTGTCGGTGCTGCGGATGCTGCAGCCGTTGGCGCCGGAATGGGCGCATTGGGCGGATCATGCAAAGGCTGCCACGAGACATACCGCGGCCCCAAGAATTAAGCCGTGGGAAAGATCGCCATGTTGCTGGGGGCCTGTGCCGTGTTTGGTGCAGGTCTCGGGTGGCTTATCTCCGCACCCGAACGGCCGCCTGCGCAGGTTGCGCAGAGCCATACTGCTGATGCTGAAAACGGTGCGTTGGTCTTCGCCGCTTCTGGCTGCGCTTCGTGCCATACGGCCCCGCAGTCTCAAGACAAGGAAGTCTTGGCAGGAGGGTATGCGTTCGACAGTGCATTTGGCACATTTTATGCGCCCAATATCTCGTGGGGCGCTGAAGGCATTGGTGATTGGACCCTTGTTCAATTCGCACATGCCTTGCGCGCTGGCGTATCGCCAGAAGGGCGGCACTATTACCCCGCGTTCCCCTATACAGCATACACACGTATGACGGACGGTGATGTCGCTGACCTTTTTGCCTATATGGGCACCCTGCCCGCCGATCCAACGCCTAGCCTTGACCACGAGGTCAGTTTTCCGTTCAACATCAGGCGCGGGATTGGCATCTGGAAACGCCTATATCTGACAGACGCCCCCGTGATGGTCGGTGATATGGGCGCCCCGCTAGATCGAGGGCGCTATCTGGTTGAGGGGCTAGCCCATTGCGCCGAGTGTCATACAGAACGTGACGCCTTGGGCGGGTTGAACCGTGCGAAATGGCTGCAAGGCGCGCCTAATCCGTCTGGCAAAGGGCGAATTCCCGATATCACCCCTTCTGCCCTAGGCTGGTCAGCGGCTGATCTGGCAGAATATTTCAAGTCAGGGTTTACGCCAGACTATGACAGCGTGGGAGGGTCTATGGTGGCAGTAGTCGAGAACTTGGCAAAGCTGCCGCAAAGCGATCGCGATGCGATAGCAGCGTATTTGCTGGCGCTGCCAGCGTCGCAGTGATCGCTCGGGACTAGCCAGTCCCGAGTTTTTTCAAACGCGCGGCGCGCAGGCGGGCAAAGTCATCGCCCGCATGATAGCTTGAGCGTGTCAGAGGGGTAGCCGATACCATCAAGAAACCCTTGCCGTAGGCCGCTTTCTCATAGGCGGCAAATTCATCAGGATGCACAAAACGATCGACTGCGTGGTGCTTTGGCGTCGGCTGCAAATACTGGCCAATGGTCAGAAAGTCGATGTCAGCGGCACGCATATCTTCCATCACCTGCATGACCGATTGGCGGTCTTCGCCCAGCCCGACCATGATACCCGATTTGGTGAACATCGCGGGATCAAGCTCTTTTACCCGCTGCAACAAGCGCAATGAATGGAAGTACCGCGCACCGGGGCGTACCTCGGGATACAGGCCCGGCACAGTCTCAAGGTTGTGATTGAACACGTCGGGACGCGCTTCGACAACCTTTTCAAGGGCTTCCGGCGCACACTTGATGAAGTCCGGCGTCAAAATCTCGATTGTTGTCGCGGGCGCACGGTGGCGTATGGCGCGGATGGTTTGTGCAAAATGCTCGGCACCGCCATCCTCTACGTCATCGCGGTCAACAGATGTAATCACGACGTGGTTCAGACCAAGCTTTGCCACGGCGTCGGCCACACGGCCCGGCTCAAATGCGTCTAGCGCTTCTGGCGGCTTGCCCGTTGCGATGTTGCAAAAGGTACAGGCACGGGTACAGACCTCGCCCATAATCATCATGGTTGCGTGGCCTTGGCTCCAACACTCGCCGACGTTGGGGCAACCGGCCTCTTCACATACTGTCACCAGCTTGTTTTCACGCATGATTTTTGCAGTCGTTTCATAGCCCTTGCCACCGGGGGCGCGAACGCGGATCCAGTCAGGCTTTTTCGGCTGCGGGTTATCGGGACGGCGCGCCTTTTCAGGGTGGCGCATCTCAGGGATTTTCAAATCACGCATGGAAACCTCATGTGTTGGCTGCCACTTACCTAACACATCAGACGTTAAACAAAACCCTGTCGCGGCGCATTGCCGCTATGCACCTGCGCGATTTTTACCGCGCAGGTGAGGCTGACTGCACTACGCTAACCAATCATCGC
Organism: uncultured Sulfitobacter sp.; assembly: GCF_947502895.1. GTDB lineage: Bacteria > Pseudomonadota > Alphaproteobacteria > Rhodobacterales > Rhodobacteraceae > Sulfitobacter. Next base: position 72,894 of record NZ_CANNBM010000004.1, on the reverse strand, counting down.
GCCGCCAAGGTTTGCTTCTTTGGCATAGTGACGCCGCAACTGCATGAGCGCGATACGCAGCACAATTTTACCCGAACGCGCGGACCAGCCCAGCTTTTTCTCAGCTGTTTCAAGCCCTTCAAGGAAACAGCAACACCGCAACGTCACGTCCGACAACCCCGGACCGAGGTCCTGAAGGGCGGCAATAACACGCGCGTGGGCCTGTCTCATGGTAAACCCACTGCCCGCCTGCGGGGGGCGTGCCTCACCGCGCAGGGTCGCCAGAAAGCCCTCCCAGTTTCCGGCAACATCTGCCTCCATCTGTGCAAGCTCGAAATCTTCGCGCAGGCGTTCACCTGCGTGCACAAGATCGTCTTGCAAGAAACGCGCGCCACTGCGATCGCGTCTGCGGGCCAGTGCAGCCAATGGGCTTTCGGCGAGGCTATAGCGGATGCGGCGGGGGATCTCTCGCATGTTTTCGGCATCAACGGCCTCTGCACCAATAACCTGCGCATTTTCGTCCCGCGCCATCATATCGGCTAGCGCACTGCGCCCTGCCGCAGTAATCTGATAGCGCGTTACCCGACCGTTTGCGGGGGCAGCGATCCATCCCTTTAAGGCCATCGCCTCGGCTATTGCGCGGTCAACAACACCTGTTCGGGTATTCTGTCCTGTTTGCCCGTCGCGCACGATGACACCTTTTTCCATGTCTGCCGCTACGGCCAAAACTGCGCCCGTTTCGCATAGACGTCGCAGAACGCGCAGCGCATTCACACTCAACGCAGCCGTATCAGGCAACGCAGGCGCCACTGTATTGGTTGGCGCAACGGTATCTTCTTTGCTTGGCTGCGCATTTGGCACATGCATAGCCCCCTCTGCACCGCCGAGGGTTTTCAGAACCCCGTCCACTAACGGATCATCACGCAGTGTCTCCACGCGTCTGATCTGGCGCAGTATCGTCGATGCGTGGCATCCTTGTGCGCGTGCCAAAGCGCGGATGGGGATGCCCATCTCGGTATGGTCGAGGTAGTTCTGAACGGATCGCGGCACCCAACCGGGCACTGTGCCGTCGCCGCTTTGTGTTGCATGTTCTATGTGCTCGATCTCTCTTGCCGTTTGTCCCATTTCTGAGTGTCCCTCCTCAGTGTCGTTAACAATAGGTAAATGCAACCTATGGGAGAATTGATTACCTATTCGTTAAGATTCAACGTGAGGGACATCATTGTTTACAAAAGATAAACAATCTTGAAGCAGCCGTTCGCAGTTTAAGCAAGTCACGCAACACCCGCATAAGTAGTGTTTATTGTGGATGCCGGACATCAGCATTGTATCGGAAGACCAGCTTCAGGAGCGCAAAATAATGAAAGATATCCACAGCCTACTCGCCACTCTGCACCGCCCCCGTTTACTCATGCGTGCCGCGCGTATCGGCGCACAAGACTATCGCCGCACAGCCCACTTACCGCCCTTGCTAGGGTATGGCGTTTTGCCGCGCCACGGGGAAGCATTGATGCGTCTGATGGACATTGAGGATGATCTAAACAACCAACGCAGCGAGTCTGACGCAGCTTACAATGTCGTCACCCACGTGGATGTTCTGATTGCTATCGTCGCCGAAGCAAGGGATCTGCGGGCCGCGCAATCGGGCCCGCAGCTAGTATGACTACATAAAGCTGTCAGGCTCTGCCTCTTTGCGGGTCGCAACAAAGGCATCCAGCGCCTCTGAGATTGCGGGATCCATCGGCGGTTGTTGATAATCGCCCAGCATTTTTGCAACACGCAGGCTTGCCAGAGTCTGTGTGTCGCGCGCGCCCTCATCTTCCCATGTCTCAAATGGTTTGTAGTCCAGCAGGTCCGATTTCCAGAAGGCGGATTTGAAGTTTGCCTGTGTGTGCGCACAGCCCAGATAATGCCCGCCAGGGCCCACTTCGCGGATCGCATCCATCGCTTGGGCGTTCTCGTCAATCTCGACGCCCCGCGCCAGATGGTGCAGCGTACCCAGCTGATCGGCATCCATTACGAATTTCTCGAAGGAGGACACAAGCCCGCCTTCCAGCCAACCACAGGCGTGGAGCATGAAGTTTACACCAGACAACAGCCCCATATTCAGGCTGTTTGATGTCTCATACGCCGCCTGCGCATCAGGCAGTTTTGAACCACAGAACGAACCCGCAGAGCGGTAGGGAAGGTTCAAGCGTCGCGCCAACTGCCCCGCGCCGTAGGTGATATGCGCAGCCTCGGGCGTCCCAAAGGTCGGCGCACCGGAATTCATATCAATCGACGTTACAAACGCACCCATGATCACCGGCGCACCTGGCTTGATAAGCTGGCTGTAGGCAATGCCCGCCAGCGCTTCGGCCAGCACTTGGGTCAATGTGCCCGCAACCGATACGGGCGCCATCGCACCCCCCACAATAAAGGGCGAGATAATGCAGGCTTGGTTATTTTCTGCATAGACCTCCAACGCGCCCATCATCACGTCATCGAATGTCATCGGTGAATTGATGTTGATGAGTGATGTCATCACAGTATTTTCCTGCACGAACTTCTCGCCGAACAAGACCCCGCACATATCAACCGAATCCTGTGCGCGGCTGGGCTCGGTGACGGACCCCATGAAGGGCTTGTCACTCAGCGTCATATGGGCGTGCAGCATATCAAGGTGGCGCTTGTTCACCGGAACGTCCGTAGGCTCGCATACTGTTCCACCAGAATGGTGCAACCATTTGGACATATAGCCCAGCTTTACGAATTTACGGAAATCTTCCATCGTTGCATAGCGTCGCCCGCTTGCTGCGTCGCGCACGAACGGGGGACCATATACAGGGGCCAACACAAGGTTTTTGCCACCCACGACAACATTCCGCTCTGGGTTGCGTGCATGCTGGGTATAGGATGCAGGCGCGGTTTTGATCAATTCGCGGGCCAAACCTTTGGGAATGCGCACCCGCTCGCCCTGAACATCGGCACCGGCATTGCGCCAGCGGTCCAGCGCACGGGGATTTTCAGGGAAATTTACGCCAATCTCTTCCAGAATCGTCTCGGCGTTGGTTTCAATGATTTCCAAAGCCTCTTCGCTGAGAACTTCGAAATTAGGGATGTTGCGTTCAATATATTTTGCCGTCTCGAAAGAGATCGCAGTGCGGGCTGCGCGCCGCGCGGCTCCCCCTCCACCACGTGCACGCCGTGCTGCTTCAGCCATGATATATCCCCTTTGTTTACCTGTTGGCTTCGCAATACTCCTAATCCCCTGCGCGGCGTCCACGAATTGCGGCGGTGCAGGTAGAAAAGCGACATTCGAGAAACTTGGAATGTCAAATTTGCGCAGCACGGACCCTCGCGCAATCCATTTGCCACAAGCTTTGACAAGGCGTGTTCACCAAATCTGTCTTGCCTCCCTGCCCGCACCTGCCTAATCAGACCATATGACAGATCAAACCCATGACCGCCTTCTTATCATCGACTTCGGCAGCCAAGTGACCCAGCTGATCGCGCGCCGCTTGCGCGAGCTGAATGTCTATTGCGAAATTCACCCGTTTAATGTGGTCGATGATGCCTTTCTGAAAGATTTTGGCGCAAAGGCAGTCATTCTGTCTGGTGGCCCGTCCAGCGTGGTACACGCGGATTCGCCCCGCCCGCCCGCATCGGTGTTTGACCTTGGTGTACCCGTGCTGGGCATCTGCTACGGCCAGCAGGTTATGATGCAGATGCTGGGCGGTCTGGTTGAGGGTGGCAAGATTTCGGGCGGTGGCGGCACGGCGGAATTTGGCCGCGCCTTTGTGACGCCCGCAGATGAGAAAACGGAATTGCTGCAAGGCTGGTTTACCGCCGAGCGAGAGCAGGTCTGGATGAGCCATGGCGACCATGTCAGCCGTCTGGCCCCCGGGTTCAAAGTATATGGCACCTCCCCCAATGCGCCATTCGCGATTACCGCCGATACCGAACGGCAGTTCTACGCAGTGCAATTTCACCCGGAAGTCCATCACACGCCCAACGGCCTGAAATTGTATGAAAACTTCGTCCGTATCGCCGGCTTTACCGGCGATTGGACAATGGGTGCTTACCGCGAAGAAGCAATCGAAAAGATCCGCGCACAAGTGGGTGACGCGCATGTAATTTGTGGACTGTCGGGCGGCGTCGATTCGTCGGTTGCAGCAGCCCTGCTGCATGAAGCGATCGGCGACCAGCTGACTTGTGTTTTTGTCGATCACGGCTTGCTGCGCAAAAACGAGGCCGAAGAAGTTGTCACAATGTTCCGTGACAACATGAACCTCAAGGTTATCTACGCCGATGAACGCGACCTGTTTCTGGGTGAGCTTGAAGGCCAGTCGGACCCCGAAACCAAGCGCAAGATCATTGGTCGTTTGTTCATCGACGTGTTCCAGAAATACGCCAATGAAATCAAAGATGCCAAATTTCTGGCCCAAGGCACGCTGTACCCCGATGTGATCGAATCGGTGTCCTTTGCAGGCGGTCCTTCTGTCACCATCAAAAGCCACCACAATGTAGGTGGCTTGCCCGAAAAGATGGGTCTGAAACTGGTTGAGCCGCTGCGCGAACTATTCAAAGACGAAGTCCGCGTTTTGGGCCGCGAGCTGGGCCTGCCGCCCAGTTTTATCGGGCGCCACCCCTTCCCCGGTCCGGGCCTTGCCATCCGCTGCCCCGGTGAAATCACACGTCAAAAACTGGATATCCTGCGCGAGGCCGATGCCGTCTATATCGATCAGATCCGTCGCCATGGCCTATACGATGAAATCTGGCAGGCCTTCGTAGCCATTCTGCCTGTGCGCACCGTTGGTGTGATGGGTGATGGGCGTACATATGACTTTGCCTGCGCGCTGCGTGCAGTAACATCGGTCGACGGGATGACTGCCGACTACTATCCGTTCAGTCACGAGTTTTTGGGCGAAACAGCAACGCGCATCATCAACGAAGTACCGGGCATCAACCGCGTCACCTACGACATCACCTCCAAACCTCCCGGAACAATCGAATGGGAATGAATAACGAAGTCACCCTGACTGGAACGCTCACTTGCGTGTCGGAGGAGGAAGCCGCACGTGTACGCGCCGCCCTCGACACACATATAGCGCTGACCCGTGCCGAAAAGGGCTGTCTGTCATTTGAAGTGACGCAAACCGATGATCCAATGGTGTGGTCCGTGGCCGAGCGTTTCACTGATGCTGCTGCATTCGAGGCCCATCAGACCCGCGCGGCATCCTCCGATTGGGCGCAAGAAACCAAAGGTATCGCACGCGATTACACCATCACGGGCCTTGAATGAACGTCATCCTCAAAGCTGCCCTTTGGATGACGGGGGCCATCGCGTCTTTTTCGTTTATGGCCGTAGCCGGGCGGAGCTTGGCCGCCGAATATGACACCTTCGAGATAATGCTGTACCGCAGTCTGGTCGGTGTAATCATCGTGGTCGTCGTTACGATTTACGGCAACCGCTGGCGCGAGTTGCGGTTTGACCAGTTCGGTCAGCACTTTTTGCGCAATGCCTTTCACTTTACTGGTCAGAACCTGTGGTTTTATGCGGTCGCAGTCGTGCCTCTCGCACAGGTTTTTGCGTTAGAGTTCACTTCCCCGCTCTGGGTCGCCGTCCTTGCACCCCTCATACTGGGCGAGCAGATGACACGGATCCGCGCATTGGCCGCTGTATTGGGATTTGTCGGCATCCTGATCGTTGCGCGACCCGACGTAGGAACGTTGGATATCGGTCTGGCAGCAGCCGCAACTGCTGCAATCTTTTTCGCCCTGACGATCATGCTGACAAAACGACTGACCCGCGACAATTCAATCACTTCGATCCTGTTTTTTCTTACCACGATCCAGTTGGTATTCGGCCTGATTACCGCAGGCTATGATGGCGATATTGCATTGCCCAACGCACAAAGCCTGCCTTTTCTGGTGCTGGTCGGGTGTGCAGGGTTGTTGGCGCATTTCTGTCTGACGAATGCACTTTCTATTGCGCCTGCCACCGTCGTCGTGCCGCTTGATTTCGCCCGCTTGCCTGTAATCGCCATCGTTGCGATGATCCTGTTTGACGAGCCGATCGAGATTTGGGTCTTTGTGGGCGGTGTGATCATTTTCTCAGCCAACTACCTCAACATCTGGAACGAAACACGCAAACGGCCATGAGGTTTTGCGCAGCTTTCGGATCGCTTGCCCCCGCGCAGGGGGTCTAGTTTCATCACATGACACACCGGACGATATCAACACAGGCTTGGGGGCTTTTGATGCTCTTGGCGGGACTTTGGGGGGCAGCATTTCTCTCCATCCGCATCGCACTGGACGAGATCCCTCCCCTTACCTCTGTCGCACATCGTGTCGGCTGGGCGACGCTTGTATTGTGGATCTACGTTTTGCTGCGCCGCTTGCCTTTGCCGCGTGGACGCAGCGTTTGGGTCGGCTTTGCGTGTATGGGAATTCTCAACAATGTGATTCCGTTCAGCCTGATGGCTTGGGGGCAGCTATATATCCCGTCGGGGCTCACTTCTATTTTCAATGCTACTGCGGCGATCTTTGGTGTCTTGGTCGCGGCCTTGCTGCTCAGCGACGAGCGTTTGACGCCGCGCCGTGCGCTGGGAGTAGCTGTCGGCTTTGCCGGTGTCGTGATCGCCATCGGGTCTGACTCGCTGCGCGATTTTGATATTACGTCACTTGCACAACTGGCAGTATTGGCGGGCACGCTGTCCTATGCCTTTGCAGGGGTCTGGGCCCGCAAGCGTCTGGTCGGTTTGGCCCCGCAAGTGGCCGCCGCGGGTATGTTGACCACCTCAACTCTGATTATGGTGCCGCTTGCATGGTACTTCGACGGGCCAATCAGGCTGGACCTGCAACCACGCACCCTGCTGGCTATCGCCTATTACGCGTTGGGGGCCACGGCACTGGCCTATCTTCTCTATTACCGCGTGCTGACGCTGGCGGGCAGCGGCAACTTGATGTTGGTCACACTAATGATCGCCCCAATCGCCATTGTGCTGGGTGCTGTCGTTCTGGGCGAGCAATTAGCGGCAAATGCGTACAAAGGCTTTGGCCTGCTTGCCCTTGGTTTGCTGATCATTGACGGACGCGTGATTGACCGTCTGCGGCGCGCGCGCTAGGGAAGTCAGACCCTAATGGCGGAGACACGCATGCTCTATCCCGATGCAAACAGCTGGCGCAGCGCGCCCCGCAAATCCGTGCTATTTTTCGGCATGTCGGGCTTGGGAAAGACCCATATCTCCAAGTTGCTTGTGCAGCAGGGCGACTGGTTCCATTATTCTATTGATTACCGGATCGGCACATCGGGCATGCATCAGCATATCAAGGATAATCTGATCGCCCACGCCATGCGAGAGCCGTTTCTGGCACAGATGCTGCGCGCAGATGCCATGTATATTGAACCAAACGTACATGACCACGATCTTAGCGCCGTCGCTGCCTATCTTGGCAAACCCGGCAATCCCGCTGCGGGGGGGCTGCCGATGAAGGAATACAGCAGACGGCAGCGCCAGTTTCGCCGCGCCGAGATCAAGGCGCTGGTCGATACAGCCGCTTTCAAGACCCGTGCGCAGACCCTCTACGGGTATCAAAACTTCATCTGCGACACGGGCGGCTCCATTTGTGAATGGATCGACACGGAAATTGACGATGATCCCTTGCTCATGGAACTGGCAGATCAATGCTTGCTGGTCTGGATCAAAGGGGACGAGGCGCATTCCCAAGAGCTGATCCGCCGCTTTGACCGCGCGCCAAAACCAATGGCTTATCAACCAGAATTCCTAGACCGCGTATGGAATGAATATCTAAGCGAAAACAACATGACGGAAAACGATGTTGATCCAGACACCTTCATCCGCTGGACATATGCACAGGCACTGGCGCACCGCCAGCCGCGCTATGCCGCTATGGCGCGCTACGGTGTCACTGTCACAGCCGAAGACATTCATGCCGTTACATGTTCGCAGGAGTTTGAAGACTTGATTGCCTCCAAACTCTGAACACGCATTCGTGCGCGCCCTTGAGTACACGCGGCGTCGCCTCTATCTGTCCGCTGAACCACTTTAAAGAGATCGCCTGCCCCATGCCTATCAAAATTCCAGCCGCCTTGCCCGCCTATGACGTCCTCACCCGTGAGGGTGTCAGCGTCATGGACGAAGATCAGGCCGCACGGCAGGATATCAGGCCACTGCGGATCGCACTGCTCAACCTGATGCCAAAGAAGATCCAGACTGAAAACCAGTTTGCCCGATTGATTGGCGCCACGCCTTTGCAAATCGAACTGACGTTGCTGCGTATGTCCGATCACCAGACACGCAACACCGCCGCCGAGCATATGGAGAGCTTTTATCGTCCTGTCTCAGAGGTTTGGAACGAAAAGTTCGACGGTTTAATTATCACAGGTGCGCCCATCGAACATCTCGACTTTGAGGATGTGGACTATTGGGCCGAGCTGCAGCGTGTGATGGACTGGACCCAAACCAACATACAGTCGACCATGGCTGTCTGCTGGGGTGGCATGGCGATGATCAACCATTTTCATGGTGTGAAGAAACACATGCTGGAGGCGAAGGCTTTCGGCTGTTTCCGCCATGTGAACCGCGCGCCCGCCTCGCCTTATCTGAACGGCTTTTCCGACGATTGCGTGATCCCTGTGTCGCGATGGACCGAGATCAGGCAAGATGAAATCGATGCGGCAAACGGTCTGAAAACCCTGCTTGGCAGTGACGCGGTAGGCCCTGCACTGGTCGAGGATCCAGCCCACCGCGCTGTCTATATCTTCAATCATTTCGAATATGACCGCGACACGCTCAAGCAAGAATACGACCGTGATATTGCCGAAGGGACGCCAATTAACATACCTGTAAACTATTACACCAATGATGACCCGAGTTTGCCGCCTGTGAACCGCTGGCGCAGCCACGCGCATCTGCTTTACGGCAACTGGATTCAGGAAATTTATCAATCAACGCCATATGACATTGAAAAAATCGGTCTTTAGTATGCTGGTGTTTGCAGCACTTATCTTAGCCTTTGTAGTTGTGGTGCAATGGCGCGCCGCTGCACGCGAGGCAGCTGCAACATCTGCGTACCCCCCGCAGGGCCGCGTTATTGATGTAGAAGGCACCCCTGTTCATGTTCTGATCGCGGGTTCGGGCCCTGATCTGGTGTTGATCCACGGTGCCAGCGGCAATGTGCGCGACTGGACGTTTGATTTTGCCGATCGTGTCTCGGACCGGTACCGCGTCATCATGTTTGACAGGCCGGGATTAGGCTGGACAGGCCGTCTGCCCGACAAATCCGGTGCATGGAACGGCCAGTCAGAGACACCGATGGAGCAGGCAGAGCTACTGCAAAAGGCAGGACAAATTATAGGTATGGATCGCCCTATTGTGGTTGGCCACTCCTACGGTGGTGCTGTTGCGATGGCTTGGGCTCTGGGCGCGCCGCAAGATACGGCGGCGGTGGTTATGTTGGGCGCGGTGTCCAACCCCTGGCCAGGAGATCTTGGATGGACCTACACTGTAAACGGCAGCACATGGGGCGGCGCGTTGGTTGTACCTGTCTTGTCGGCACTGGTCCCGTCCAGCTTTATCGACACAAGCATCGAGACAATATTCGCCCCCCAGCCCGCACCGCAAGGCTATGCCGAACATGTGGGTGCGGGCCTCGTTCTGCGCCGCGAAAGCCTGCGCGCCAACGCCCAGCAGGTTAACAGCCTGCGGCCCCACATCGTAAAAATGTCAAAGCGCTACAGTAGCTTGCAGCTTCCGCTAGAGATCGTGCATGGTGACGCTGATACGATTGTTCCACTCTCCGTACACTCGGAACCCTTGTCAAAGCAGGTAGAAGGTGCTGTTTTGACCGTCCTTGAAGGCATTGGTCACATGCCACAGCATACGGCACCTGACGCTGTGGAAGATGCGATTGACCGTGCTGCTGCCCGCGCAGGTTTGCGCCCGTCCCTTTAACGTCGCATAGTGCATCAAATTCAATGCAGGAACCCCATCATGCAACTGCCCTTTGACGGTGCCATCAGTGCCTTCTACGAGAATGATGCACCGACTGACATTCGCCTAGCCATCCAAACGGCCGACAAGAGTGAAATTCTGTCTGAAACCTATCCTCACCGTAAACGGATGGGTCGAAAGTCCTATGAACGTCAGATGGCTGCTCTCCAGATCGAATTGGTCAAGCTACAGTCTTGGGTGCGCGAAAGTGGCACACGCATCGCGATGGTTTTCGAGGGCCGCGATGCCGCTGGCAAGGGTGGCACAATCGGACGCTTCAGGATGAACCTCAATCCGCGCGCAGCACGTGTTGTAGCACTCAGCAAACCGTCGGACACCGAGCAGAGCCAATGGTATTTTCAACGCTATATCAAACACCTGCCCGCAGCAGGTGACATGGTTTTCTTTGACCGCTCTTGGTATAACCGCGGTGTAGTGGAGCCGGTTTTCGGTTTTTGCACCCCCGCGCAAAACGCCCATTTCTTTTCCCAGGTCCAACCGTTTGAACAAATGCTTGTGGATGACAATGTGCATCTTTTCAAATTCTGGCTCAACGTGGGTCGCGCCGAGCAGTTGCGCCGCATGCTCAAACGCGAATCCGATCCACTTAAACAATGGAAGCTGTCGGGGATCGATGTAAAAGGTCTGCACCTGTGGGACGCATATTCGGCTGCCATACAAGACACTCTCAGCCGCAGCCACACCGATATCGCACCTTGGACCATTGTACGCTCGGATGACAAACGTCGTGCGCGCCTGAATGCAATCAGAACCGTGCTGCATACCTTTGACTACACCCGTAAAGACAAAGATGCGATTGGTCGGATCGACCCCAAGATTTGCGGCGGTCCAGACATCTGGGATGCCTAAACGTGGTTATCATCACGGCAATCTGCGCCAGGCATTGGTTGATGCCGCCCTGCAACTGATCGAGTTGCGCGGCCCGACAGGCTTTACCTTGTCCGAAGCTGCCAAGCAGGCAGGTGTCACCCCTGCCGCCGTCTACCGCCACTTTGAGGGCCGCGAGGACCTGATCGCTGAAGCCGCCCTTCAGGGCTATGAAATCTTTGGCGATTTGATGCAATTTGCGTATGAGAGCGGCCAACCCTCGGCCCTGCGCGCCTTCGAGGCGACAGGCCGCGCCTATCTGGCCTTTGCGCGTAAATATCCCGGTCACTATATTGCGATGTTCGAAAGCGGCGTCCAGATCAACCGCTCCGCTGCGTTGGCATCGGTGGCCAACCGCGCCAATATGGTCCTGGAGCAGGCAGCGACCGATCTCAGCCAGCACATTCCCGCAGACAAGCGCCCGCCCCCCTCCATGTTCTCGGCCCATATCTGGGCGATGAGCCACGGCGTGGTTGAACTATTTGCCCGCAATTCACCCGGTCGTGCATCCCCTTTCCCGCCAGAAGATTTGCTAGAGACGGGAATAGGCATTTACCTGCGTGGATTGGGGTTAATCGCACCTGATGAATAGATTTTGGCAGCTTTTGCCATTGGAATGGCGGCTTTTAGCGCATGAATATGGCGCGCTGATCCTGTCGGGCGGCGTGTTTATTGCTGCTGCAGTCACCTACTTCATCCTTGCCACGCCAGACAGACACAGCCATGTGGGTTACTTCGCTGTTGAAGTCATCTCCACATTCGATAGCTCATCGGATACCCAATTAAGCTTTCGCGCAGTTGTCCGCCTTCCAGATGGCACCACAACTACGGTAAGCACGAACAGCCTTGCCGCTGCGCAATGGTTTGTCTCCGATACATGTGTCGAGCAGCGCCAACGTGAAAATGGGCGCACTTTCTACAGGCTGGCCGCACCTTCCAATTGCCGCTCCTGAGCCAGATCACGCATTACCTCCGCTGCTATCGTGAAAGATCGTTTGCGCGCTGTCTGATCGTGAATTTGCCCTGTCAGGATAACTTCATCAGGCTGATACTTCGACAAGATGTCTGATAACTGCCGTCGAACTGTTTCGGGCGATCCGGCTGCAGTGATCCGCAGGGCCTGATCCACTGCACGTCGCATGGGCAATCCGATTTCGGCGTCAATATCATCAACAGGGCGCGGTAATTTACCCGGCGTACCGCTGCGCAAACGCGCAAAAGCCTGCTGGACAGAAGTACGCAAATAGGTTGCATCGGCGTCCGTCTCGGCAGCGATAACATTTACCGCCAACATGAATTTGGGTTTGTCCAATGTCTCGGACGGTTTGAAATCACGCCGGTAGATATAGGCCGCGTCCTCCAGCGCGTCAGGCGCGAAATGCGAGGCAAACGCATAGGGCAAACCAAAATGTGCGGCCAGTTGCGCACCGTACAGGGATGACCCCAAAATCCATAGTGGCACATGCGTCCCTTGCCCTGGATGGGCCTGTACCGCAGCACGCGAATCAGCGTCGCCAAGATATCCCATCAATTCAGCTACTTCCGCGGGGAAGTTATCTTCGCCAGTGCGGCCACGCCGCAATGCTTGCCATACTGCGTGATCCCCGCCCGGCGCGCGGCCAAGCCCTAGATCAATGCGCGCACCATAAAGGCTTGCCAATGTGCCAAACTGCTCTGCGATGGTGAGGGGCGCGTGATTTGGCAGCATGACGCCACCTGCGCCCACGCGGATGGTGTTTGTCTTGCCCGCGATATGCCCCAGCAAAACAGATGTCGCCGCCGAAGCGATGCCCGGCATGTTGTGATGCTCTGCCATCCAATAGCGATGATAGCCCAACTGCTCCACATGCTGCGCCAGTTCGACGCTGTTGCGCATGGCGTCTGATGTGCTGCTGCCCTCTGGCACCGGACATAAATCAAGAACAGAGTATTTCATGGGCTTCCCTCATTGGTTAACACCAACATAGGTACGATCACAGACGCGCAAAAGCCCCTATCGATCAAACGAAAAAGGCCGCGCCCAGTGGCGCGGCCTTTTCCAGAAGTGTCGTAAAACTTAACGCTTGGAGAACTGGAAGCTCTTACGCGCTTTGGCCTTACCGTATTTCTTACGCTCAACAACACGGCTGTCGCGTGTGAGGAAGCCTGCCGCTTTGAGTGCGCCGCGCAGGGAGGGATCGTAAAGTTGCAGTGCTTTGGAAACACCGTGCTTTACTGCGCCCGCCTGACCAGATAGACCGCCGCCTTTGACTGTCGCGTAGACGTCAAACTGGCCATCTGTACCTGTGATGCCAAAAGGCTGCTGAAGGATCATCTGCAGCACGGGGCGTGCAAAATACTCGTTCTGCGGCTTGCCGTTGACGGTTACTTTGCCGGAACCGGGTTTGATCCAGACGCGGGCGACCGCATCTTTACGCTTGCCAGTTGCATAGGAACGGCCCAGCTCGTCGCGGATGGGCTCACGGGGGGTCAGCTCGACTTCTGGAGTGGCTTCAATGCCGGCTACAGATGCGAGGTCTTCGAGTGTGTTGATTTCGTCAGACATGCTCATGCGCTCCGTGTGTTTTTCTTGTTCATGGATGCAACATCCAGAACTTCAGGCTCTTGGGCCTCATGAGGATGCTCACCACCCGCATAAACGCGCAGGTTGGTCATGATCTGGCGGCTCAGACGGTTGCCGGGCAGCATACGCTTGACGGCCAGTGTCACGATACGCTCGGGGTGCTTGCCATCAAGGATGTCTTGCTTGGAGCGTTCTTTGATCCCGCCGGGGTGGCCGGTGTGCCAATAGAACATTTCTTCACGCTTCTTGCCGGTCATCTGGATTTTCTCGGCGTTGATCACGATGACGTTGTCGCCGCAATCCATGTGAGGTGTGAAGGAGGGCTTGTGCTTGCCCCGCAGACGCATGGCGATGATCGACGCAAGACGGCCCAACACGATGCCTTCGGCGTCGATGATGATCCATTTCTTGTCAATGTCTGCCGGTGTTGCAGAAAAGGTTTTCATATACGGTAATCCCGCTAGTAGGTGACAGGGGCGATGCCCCGTTGTGATGGGCGGGTTATACCCGTGCCACCCTCCACGTCAAGCGCGACCAACCGCAATAAAAACATACAAAACATGGACTTACAATTACGGTATTATTTTACCCCATAAAAATCGGATATATCGACAGCTTTTTACCGCGCTCAGCGAAATTCCCGTAGATCACCGCAGCAGTTTGAACGATATTGTCCCCAAATGCTATTGCCCTATGCCCCTACCCTTGCCGCCTTGGCTCTTTTTGTCGTCTCGGCTGTGATTGGTATCTTACCCATGCGCAAACTGATCGAGGTGCGTGAAGCGCAGCACGAATTGCGCATCGGCTCTGCCAGCCGCATATCGCGCATGGGCGGCTGGGCCATCATTGCGTTCTGGCTAATGGCGGTGTGGTTTTTTGCAACCATCATTGGCGATTGGGGGGCGACAGGTGATCTGGACGGCGCGATGGATCGTGCATGGCTGCGTTTGCGTATCTTGCTGGAAATCGCCGCCGCTTTGGGGGATTCGGATTGAGCACCACAAACCCTTCCACACCCGACCCCGACCAATCTGCGCTTTATTGTACGAATTGCGGCGGGCAGTGCCACTATGCACCGACCCGCCATGCACTGGAATGCCTCAGTTGCGGCGAAAAATTCGACCTCAGCCAACCCGACGACAATCGCGCGGCAGAAGAGTTTCCGCACGATCCCGATGCGCCCCAAGCAGACCCGCCGGTCCTGAATACCAGCGACACGCACCAGTGCCGCAATTGCGGTGGCGAAGTGATCTTTACCGGCCCCGCCCTGTCAGAGGCATGCCCCTACTGTAACGGCCCTATGGTCCTGCACAGCGGTGACGCGGGATACGCCACCATGGCGCTGATCCCCTTTCGCATAGACAAAAAACACGCGCAAAAGCAGGCTGCTGCTTGGGTCGCATCGCGCACGGCGGCCCCTACCAACCTGTCTGCCCATGTAGGGCGCGCTGATCTGGCGGGGCTTTATGCGCCTTTCTGGACCTTCGATAGCCAAGAGGCCGTTCAATACTGGGCAAAATACACAACAGGGAGCGGCGATAACAGACGCACACACAGCACCACGGGGCGCATGAACATCACCTTTGACGATATGCTGATGCCTGCCTCGCCCCATGTCACGCCACTGATCCGTGACGGTATTTTGCATGAGTTTGATCCATATGACCTGAAACCTTACCGTGCGGGATATCTGTCAGGCTTTGCCGCCGAACGACACCATCAGAGCGTTGCGCAAGGGCTGGTCGCGAACATGCCCGACAAAAATCTACTGATCCGCAATAAGATCAAGCGCAAGATCAACAAGCGTGGGGTTCACGCGATCCGCTACAATACAGATACCACAGGCATTCACTACCGGCGCATCCTGCTGCCTGTCTGGATGTTGCACTACCAATACAGCGGCAAGGCGTACAAAGTCGTCGTGTCGGGCATTGACGGACGCACCTTTGGCGAACGGCCCTTTTCCACGCTGAAAATGCTGGCATATTCGTCCGCCCTCACCGCAGCCGCGCTGGTATTTGGGCTGATGTGGGGCGCGGCAGGCCTGCTCTAGGCCTAGACAGAAATCTCGTCCGTGGGGTTGTCCAGCAGATCGCGCAAGCGGCCCATCGCTGCCTCAAAACTGCGCAGACTGACGCCAGCGTTGATGGCCATGCGTACGGCATGTGGGCTCTGCGCTTGGCGCGCGGCGAACTCCTCGGCGGCGCGCACACGAACGCCACGTGTCTCTGCTGCGCGGCAAAAGGCACTGGCACGCCAGCCTTCGGGCAGGTTCAGCCAGACAAAGGGCACATCGGCCCGCCACTTCAGATCATATGCGCCCAAAGCGTTTACAGCTGCTTTGACGTAATCGCTGACACCCTCACGGGTCTTGCGCATCACCTCATCCAGATCAGGGTGGAGCATCAGCAGCGCCGCCAAATCGGTTATTGGTGTCGCAAGACCAAAAAAGCCGTGCTCGGCTGCGCGGTGCAATGCGGCAGACTGGTCGCGCGGCCCGATCGCGCACCCAATGCGCAAGGCAGGTGTGACTGATTTACTAAGCGACGAGATATACCAGCTTCGGTCAGGCGCGATCTGACGGTAGGACGGCGCTTGCGCATCGCCAATGCGATAGCAATCATCCTCTACGATTTGCAGATCAAACCGCTTCGCCACCTCGACCACCGCGCGGCGCCGCTCTAGCGGGCTGAAACCACAGGTGGGGCTATGAACCTCGGGAGAGGTGCAGATAATCTGGCCGTCTGGATACCGTTCGGCTGCCGCAGCAAGCGCAATGGGACACAACCCGTCAGCGTCCATTGCCACAGGTACAACATCGGCGCGCAACATATCAGCAGCACGTCGAAACCCTGGATAGCACAGCTCTTCCACAAAAATGACAGGGCGACGGCCCCGCAGGATCGTCTGAAAGATCAACATGATCGCGTTCTGGCCGCCATGGGAAAGCACTACATCCGCCTCGCTCAACGGGCCTAACGGTGTCTCGCGCAGCCAGTGAACCATCGCCTCGCGCGCGCGCAATGCGCCACGGCGCGAAGGATAGTGCATTACACCCGAGGGCGGCTCCTGCGCGATCTGGGACAACAAACTGCGGATCAGGCGCGATTGCCCGCTGTTCGGCAGATGTGGCGAGAACAGATTGACGTCGAAGTTATCGCCGCCTGTCAAATGCTCGATGACGTCCATTTCCATCAAGTTCAGCGGCGGCTCGGCCTTGGGGCTGGCAACAAACGTCCCGCGCCCCACTTCGGCCGTCAGGACACCCTCGTCGGTCAAGACGGTATAGGCACGTGCCACAGTTCCCGGCGTCATGCCCAACTTCCAGCCCAGTTCACGCACAGGGGGCAACTTGCCACCGACCTCCAAATCGCCAGCAGCCACAGCCTCACGGATGGCATTAACGACTGCGCGGTATTTCGGCTTGGTCGCAGGATCAAGCACTGGCACCCAAATTGTATCCATTACAATGTTTCCATAGATCAGCGTGAATTTATATTGTACCCCTTTTGTATGGCAACAACGCCAAATTGTGTCAATACAATTCATATAGGAGATTTTCCCATGACACACGCAGCGATCCTGACGAATGACGCCCTTGCGGTTCTCAACTCCACACGCAGCCTTCCGCTGCTGGCAGTGGTAAGCGTCAAGTTCGCGGCCTGCGTGACAAAATGGGTAACCCGCCGGCGCACGCGCCTGACGCTCGACCAGCTTGAAACATGGCAGTTGCGCGATGTGGGACTTACACCTGATGCGGCTCGCCGAGAGGCGCAAAAGGTGTTCTGGAAAGCGTGACATCCCCGTGGCGCAAACCAGACCTCTTCACTTGGGCAGGGTTCACCCCTGCCCTTTTTTGATACAATTCATCTGAAATTACGGATTGTACCCTAAGGCGTCCGCGCGGGCGGAATAGCATAGGTCATCGTGGCCTGCGCGACAGGCTCGCTCATCCCCTCCGAATACACCAGCACATGACTAACCGACAGCTGACGCCCTAGCTTCAGCAACTTTGCAGTCGCGATAAGGTCAACACCTGCTTTGGGTTTGCGCATAAAATCAAGCGAGCAATTGGTGGTAACTGCCAGAGCCTGCGGCCCGATCATGGCAAGCGTCGCAATATAGGCAGCCACATCCGCCAATGCGAACATGGAGGGACCAGAGACAGTCCCACCGGGGCGCAAATGCTTTTCGGCAATGATCAGCCGCATGGTCACTTCGTTCGGCTTGACCTCTTCTACATTGAAATCATCCGCGACCTGTTGGAACACCTCGCGCATAAACGCCATCAATTGCGGCGCATCCATTTGTACTTCGCCCCGTTCCGCCATGCTTGTGTCCTCCGAACTGTTTGACCTAGAGTTGCCGCAACATGGAGGGTACGCAAGATGGCAATTCTGGAAGTAACGCAACGGGACGCGGTAACGCATCTGACACTGAACAGCCCAGAACGGCTGAATGCGCTGAGTGATGAAATGCTGGCGGCCTTGCAAGACACGCTAGACCAATTGGCTGTCGACCCCGACTGCCGCGTTGTGACCCTGTCAGGCGCGGGCAAAGCGTTTTGCGCGGGCCACGATCTGCGCCAGATGCAAGCCATGCGCCAAAACGCGGATGCAGGGGCCGCTGCGTTTGCTGATTTGTTCGCTCGCTGCACCGATGTGATGATGCGTATCCAGAACATGCCCCAACCTGTCATTGCACAAGTGCACGGAATAGCCACCGCAGCAGGCTGCCAGCTGGTCGCTACGTGTGATATGGCCATCGCTGGCACTGGCACGCGGTTTGGCGTCAACGGCGTCAACATCGGGTTGTTCTGCTCAACCCCCATGGTCGCCCTCAGCCGCAACATCGCACCAAAGAAAGCGTTCGAGATGCTGACCACTGGTGATTTCATCGGAGCGGAGCGCGCCGAGGCGTTGGGACTGATCAATCGTGTCGTAGCCCCCGAAGCACTGGCAGATGAAACTGCCGCACTGGCCGACCAGATCGCGTCCAAGCTGGGGGCGGCTGTAAAAATCGGCAAACGTGCCTTCTATGAACAACTGGCCTTGGACACCGCCGAGGCCTACGCCCATACAGGTGCGGTGATGGTTGAAAACCTCGCGCTTGATGACACACGCGAAGGCATGCAGGCATTCATCGAAAAACGGCCACCTGACTGGAAACAATGACTGTTTCCTAATCAGGCACGGTGTTTTTCCAATGACTTTGTCGTAAATGCGGCAAAATTGCGGTAGGTACATCACGAAACCGTGAGGATGAATGCCATGTTGACGAAGACGCTCGGAGCGCTCGGCGCTAGTTTGTTATGCGGCGTTGCCGCTTTTGCAGGGCCGCTGCCCGCCCCTGTAAGCGACGCAGATTTCCACCAGTTCCCGCCTGAAATGGTTGAGCTTGGCCGTGATCTGTTCTTCGATCCAATCCTGTCGGGTAACCAGAATATTGCCTGTGCGACCTGTCACCATCCAAGCCTCGGCTCGGCTGACGGAATGTCACTGTCCTTTGGCGAAGGGGGTGTCGGGCTGGGAACAGACCGCCGCGTAGATTCGGCCAATGCCCCCAAGGCCCGCATCCCCCGCAATGCGCCTGCCCTGTTCAACCTCGGCGCACGCGAATTTTCGGTCATGTTCCATGACGGACGCACAGCGCGGGACCGCCACGCGATGTTTGGCATTCGTATGCCCGAAGGTCGCACGCTTGAGCGGCCTGTCCCGTCCCCTCTTGCTGCACAAAACATCTTGCCGATTCTGTCACCCGACGAAATGGCGGGCCATCCGGGTGAAAATCCTGTGGCAGATGCTGTGGCCGCCGAGCGGATCATGGGTGAAGGTGGCGCGTGGGAGATTCTCACAGACCGCGTTATCAGCATCCCCGAATACCGCCGCCGCTTTGCCGCACTTGACCGCGAGGACATGCATATAACCGATATCGGCACCGCGCTTGCGGCCTTTATCGGCGCAGAGTTTCGCGCAGTCGACAGCCCTTTTGACAAATACTTGCGCGGCGAAGACGCGATGACCGAAGCGCAGCTGCAAGGGATGGATCTCTTTTACGGCAAAGCGCGCTGTTCAACCTGTCATTCAGGGTCGTTCCAGACCGATCACAATTTCCACGCCATTGGTCTGCCGCAACTGGGGCCGGGCAAAAACACACATGTCTCCTACGGCGATACGGGTCTTGGTATGGTCACGGGCGAGCCTGCGGATATGTACCGCTTTCGCACGCCCAGCCTGCGTAACGTCACGCAAACAGGCCCCTACGGACACAACGGCGCCTATGCCGATCTGGAAGATATCGTGCGCCACCACCTGAATGCGGTCGAAGGTCTGGCAAGCTATGACCGCTCCAAGGCGGTACTGTCAGGCGAATTGAGCGCGGATGACTGGGCCGCAATGGACGACTTTGACGAGGTTATGCGCATCGCGGAAGCCATAGAGATAAGCGATGTATCCTTGGATGAGGCAGAAATTGGCAAGATTATGGCATTCCTTGGTGCACTCACCGATGAGGGTGCTGGCAAGCGCGGTCTTGGCATACCTGCCTCTGTGCCGTCTGGTCTGCCGCTGGATACGCAGCTGCCCCCTTCTTAAGACCACCTAAAATATAACAAAAATTAACCCCCGATGCCTTTTGCGCACGGGGGTTTTTTTCATCTCAAGACGACTGTTGCCAGATCAGCACCGCAGTGTTGCTGACTTACGTCTAGCAAATCGGGCAGCAATAAGGCACAACTACGACATGGCACGAAAGCTGCCCCATTTTGGGTCGCCGCCGGCGGAAGGTCCCTCCAGATCAGACTCTCATCTGATCCTCCTTATTCCCGCAGCGGCGACCCCAAAATCCCCCACCAGAGTAGATAGCGAACGCGACACAGCGCATACGTGACAGGCATTGCCCCATTTGCCGCATCGGTCCCTGTTGCAGCTTTTCGCGCGCTGGCTTATCTGCGGGGCATGGATAATACATTACACATCATCGGCGGCGGTATGGCCGGATCAGAGGCCGCATGGCAGGCTGCAAACCTCGGTGTCAACGTGGTTATCCACGAGATGCGGCCAAAGGTCGGCACCTTTGCGCACCAGACAGGGTTGCTGGGCGAAATGGTCTGCTCCAACTCCTTCCGCTCGGACGATAGCGAGCAGAACGCGGTGGGCTTGCTGCATTGGGAAATGCGCGCGGCCGGCGGCCTGATTATGCAGACAGCCGAAAAACACCGCTTGCCAGCAGGTGGTGCCTTGGCCGTTGACCGTGATCCTTTCGCCCAATCTGTGACCGACGCATTGATGGCGCATCCAAATATCAGCGTTGAATATGGCGAAATCACCAGCCTGCCCGACAGTGGCAACTGGATCATTGCCACAGGCCCGCTGACATCTACTGATCTGGGCGCAGCGATTGCCGCTGAAACGGGCGCAGAGGCGCTCGCGTTTTTCGACGCGATTGCGCCAATCGTTTACCACGACAGCATCGACATGAGCAAAGCGTGGATGCAATCGCGTTATGACAAGGGCGAGACAGAAGAAGAGCGGACTGCCTATCTCAACTGTCCGATGGACAAAGAACAGTATTACGCCTTCATCGACGCGCTTGCCGAGGCGGAGAAAACCGAGTTTCACGAGAACGAGACAGCAGGCTATTTCGACGGCTGTCTGCCGATAGAGGTCATGGCCGAACGTGGCCGCGAGACTTTGCGGTTTGGCCCGATGAAGCCCGTTGGCCTGACCAACCCACATCAGCCCGATGTCAAACCCTTTGCCGTGGTCCAGCTGCGCCGGGATAACAAGCTGGGCACGCTCTACAATATCGTAGGCTTCCAAACCAAGATGAAGTATGGCGCACAAGCCGATGTATTCAAAAGTATTCCAGGGCTAGAGAACGCGAAGTTCGCACGACTTGGCGGTATTCATCGCAATACATTCCTTAATTCCCCGACTTTGCTAGACGGACAAATGCGCCTGAAATCACGTCCGAACATCCGTTTTGCAGGCCAGATCACTGGTGTAGAAGGCTATGTCGAGAGCGCGGCAATGGGCCTGTTGGCAGGCCGCTTGGCCGCAGCGCAGATCAACGGCACTTCCCTTGATACGCCCCCGCCCACTACCGCAACTGGTGCGCTGATTACCCATATTTCGGGCGGCGCCGATGCAAAGACGTTTCAGCCGATGAACGTCAATTTTGGCTTGTTCCCCCCTGTCGAAGGGCTCAAGAGCGGGCGCCGTGGGCGCAAGGACCGCTACAAAGCCTATACAGATCGCGCCAAAGACGACTGGCAGGACTGGCTAAACGCTGGACAAGAAGGTTAACGAACGTATCATAGAAGTATGACTACAAGTTTTCTCGACAAAGCCTACGAGGCGCGCGACGCTGATGCGACCCGCGCGCTTTATGACAGTTGGTCCGCTTCTTACGAAGTTGAAATCACACAAAACGGCTACGCCACACCCGCGCGGTGCGCACAAGCTCTTGCAGAATTCGCCAAAAACAAATCCGCACCATTGCTTGATTTTGGCTGTGGTACAGGGCTGTCCGGTCTCGCCATGAGGCTGGCCGGTTTCGAGGTTATTGATGGCGTTGATGTCTCTGCTGACATGTTGGCCCATGCCAGAGTCAAGAACGTGTACCGCACCCTAAGTCAGATCGAACCAGACGCGGCGCTGGAGGGTGACCATCTGCTGATGTGTGCCGTCGGTGTGATCGGTGCGGGTGCTGCTCCGATCTCGGCGCTTGATACCATGTTGCATGCGCTGCCAAGCGAGGGATTGCTGGTCTTTTCGCTGAACGACAACGCCTTGACCGACCCTGGCAATACAGCACGGCTGAATGAATGGCTTGATTGTGGGGCAGCACGGCTGTTGTTTAGCGAACATGGTGATCACCTGCCTGGCCACGATCTCCAGTCAACTGTCTATGTAGTTGGAAAAGTTTGATCTTAACCACTAGATTTGCACCATCACCGACTGGTCCACTCCATTTGGGCCATGCTTATTCTGCGCTTTTAGCATATGATCTGGCACATGCGGCAGGTGGAGATTTCTTGCTGCGGATCGAAGATATTGACCAATCGCGCGCAAGGCCTGAATGGGAGGCGCAGATATTTGACGATCTGGCATGGTTGGGCCTGCACTGGCCCACGCCTGTTATGCGACAGTCAGACCGTATGGACGTTTACGAGGCTGCTCTTGACGCACTATGGGCCCGCGGATTGCTGTATTCGTGCACCTGCACCCGTGCCGATATCGCCGCGGCCACCAGCGCCCCGCAAGAGGGCGCGCCCCTGCTAGGGCCTGACGGTCTGATTTATCCCGGAACCTGTCGCCACAATCGTACACCAACAGGCCCGCGACCGCGCGGTTCTGCCCTTAGGCTAGATATGGAAAAGGCCTGCGCGTGCGTTGCGAGGTCTGTCGAATTTACCGAAGACAGCACAAACACCCGACATGCATACTCGGCAACTGACCTGATTGAGGGCGTGGGAGATATTGTTCTGGCGCGACGCGATATGGGGACGTCGTATCATTTGTCCGTCGTACTGGATGATGCGGCACAGTCCATCACCCATGTTGTGCGCGGTGCCGATCTGTTTGACGCAACGCGCATTCATATCCTGCTGCAACATCTATTAGGGCTGCCTACCCCCCTTTATCATCATCACAAACTGATCCGCGATAACGCAGGCAAGCGCCTTGCAAAACGTGACGACGCGAGGGCAATATCGCTGTTTCGCGCCGAAGGTCTAAGCCCCGAAGACATTCGGTCACGGGTAGGCATCTAAGGAACTGCGGCGCCTACGTCCTGCTCACCCTGCGCGGTAACACTGGTGTAAAAACAGCTGCGCCGCCCTGTGTGGCAGGCAGCCCCCACCTGTGACACCTGCATCACCAGACAATCGCGGTCACAGTCCACGCGCATCTCTTTCAGGGTCTGCACGTGGCCCGAGGTCGCCCCCTTGGCCCAGAACTCCTGACGCGAACGGCTCCAGTATGTGACCTGACCCGTTTCAAGCGTACGCATCAGGCTTTCCGCATTCATCCACGCCATCATCAGAATTTCACCTGTCACGTGGTCTTGTGCAATTGCGGGGATCAGGCCCGCATCATTGTAGGTCAGGGTCGATGGATCAAATGACATGGTGCCGCGCCTCGTTCAAAAGTTTTTGCATCCGCAACTTATCAGCTTATGTAGAGGTCAGGAAAAGGAAATACCATGTCCAGCGACAGTGACCTCATCAAGCTATACTCGGCCCGTATTCTCGCGCTTGCTGCGGATATTCCGCATTTGGGCCGTCTGGACGCACCCGATGCCAGTGTCACGCGTCGCTCACCGCTATGCGGGTCTAGTGTGACGGTTGATGTGCGGGTAGCAAACGGGCAACTGGCCGATCTCGGCCTAGATGTAAAAGCCTGCGCTCTCGGTCAGGCGGCCGCAGCCATCACAGCGCAGGCTGCAATAGGTGCGACACTGAAAGAAGTCGAGCTGGCGCGAGATCAACTCAAGGCAATGCTGAAAGGCAAAGGTGGCGTGCCCGAAGCGCCGTTTCAAGAATTTGAAGTCCTTACCCCCGCTGTTGAATATAAAAACCGTCACGCATCGATTCTCCTGACGGTCGAAGCGCTGGCCGAGGCGATGGCCACCACCTACGCTACAGCCTGACACCGGGCCATTCCGCCCTATCGCTAAAACAAAAAAAACGCCGCACATCCGGGACAGGATGGCGGCGTAAGGAAAAGCGTTCCCCATGTGGGACCCAAGGAAACCGGTTTGGGGCAGGCAACCCCGACATGTCACGGACAGGCAGAACGAAACATGTAAGACGCATCAATTTGGGACAGATGCGCCTGAAAACCGGCCCTGGCACGAGAGCGCAGGCAGAAAATCAGACAAGGCCAGGGAGATGTAGACCAACTACCAGCATCACGATCAATGCAGCAGCACCTGCTGCGTCCTGTACCAGCGTGTCTTGCGACCGTGCGGCAATGGCTTTGACTGTGTGGTAGAAGCTCATGTGTCTCTCCGTTCTTGTTGCTCCTTTGTTCTCATATTATTAATGCATCGTAAAGAACTTTTTAAGAACATTTGTGAACTTTTTGGAACACCCGAAGTTAACCGACTGAAATCAAACGAATTGCTTCATCCTGCCGCATGAGCCACAAAAGCAACCGCGCCGCGCGCCCCCGCGCACTGTCCAGCGTTGGATCATCGTTGAGTAGTTTGCGCGCATCGCTTTGGGCGACGGCCATCAGCGCCGCCTGTTTCTCTAGATCAGCCACCCGAAAGCGTGGCACGCCCGATTGCGCTGTTCCGATCAAATCACCCGTGCCGCGCATTTTCAGATCAGTCTCGGCGATCACAAAACCGTCCTCTGTCTCGCGCAATACTTCCAGCCGCTGACGGCCTGTTTCGGTGAGCGGGTTTTGATACATTAACAAACAGCTAGAAGCGGCCGAGCCGCGACCGACGCGGCCACGCAACTGGTGCAGCTGGGCGAGACCAAAGCTCTCTGCCCTTTCGATCACCATGATCGAAGCATTCGGGACATCCACCCCAACCTCGATTACCGTAGTCGCAACCAATAGCTTGGTCTCGCCCCGCTGAAACGCCGCCATCGCGGCGTCCTTGTCTGCAGGTGGCATCTGGCCGTGAACCAGCCCGACCATCCCCTCGCCGAGGACAGCGCGCAATCGCTTGAAACGCTCCTCGGCTGCGGTCAGGTCACTGACCTCACTTTCTTCGACCAGCGGACATACCCAATAGCATTGCCGCCCCTCGGCCATTGCCGCACGCAGTCGCTCGGTCACTTCCTCGTATCTGTCTGTGCTGATAAGGACAGTCTGGATCGGCTTTCGACCCGGAGGCTTTTCATCAAGAACACTGACATCCATATCCCCGTACTGCGCAAGGGCGAGGCTGCGTGGAATGGGGGTCGCTGTCATCACCAGTACGTCCGCATGACGGCCTTTGCGCCCCAGCTCTAGCCTTTGACGTACACCGAAACGGTGCTGTTCATCTACAACGGCCAATCGCAGATCATGGAAAACCACAGTTTCCTGAAATACAGCATGGGTTCCGACAAGCACGTGGATATCGCCCCGCTCTAGCGCGTGCAGCTTTGCCGCACGCTCGCCCCCCTTGTCGCGCCCTGTGAGGATTTCCAAAACCACACCCGCGCTCTCGGCCAATGGCTGAAGACCTTGCAAATGCTGGCGTGCCAAAATTTCCGTTGGGGCCATCAGCACACCCTGCCCACCCGCCTCGACCGCAGCGAGAAGCGCCATGAAAGCAACCAGCGTCTTGCCCGCGCCCACATCACCTTGCAACAGACGGTTCATGCGCTGATCAGTGGCCATATCGGCTATGATCTCGGATATCGCACGGCGCTGTGCGCCCGTCGGCTTGTATGGAAGGCTTTTCAACACCTTATCCTGCAACACTCCTGTCGGATGCAGCGCGCGACCCTTTTTGCGCCGCTCAACCTGCCGCGCAAGTGCGAGGGTGATCTGATGGGCCAATAGTTCGTCATATGCCAACCGCATGCGCGCGGGTGCAGCCGCGCTTATATCACTTAGCGAGGCTGGATCATGGGCCGATGCAACAGCACTTGCAAAATCAGGCCACGCCTCTTTGGCAAGTTGGCTCGGGTCAATCCACTCTCCCATCTGGGGGATCAGTGCAACGGCCCCGCGGGTGGCCTTATACATCAACTTTTGTGTGACACCGTGGGTTAACGGATAAACGGGCTCAAACCGCGGAATACTGTCGGCCTCAGCCTCGGGCACAATGAAATCGGGATGAACCATTTGCGGAATGTTATCAAATACCTCCACACGGCCCGAAACGATACGGCGGCTGCCCTCTGGCAGTTGGCGCTGCCAATAGTCACCACGCGCATGAAAAAACACCAGCTGGAACGCCGTATTCCGATCGCTGACCTGAATACGATAAGCGCCCGTTTTGTTACGCGGCGGTGCGTGTTTTCCAATGGTCACGGCCACCGTAAGCGTTGCTGGAAAAGGCGCGCCCTCAATAGTGTCGATCAAACGGCGATCAATCCCTGACTGCGGCAGCGTAAACAGCAAATCACGCGGGGCCAGCACCCCTAACCCTGCGAAATGCTGCGCCGTTTTCGGCCCCACCCCCGCAAGGGTCTCAAGCCCTGCAAAAAGCGGAAACAGAGGTTCGGGGCGCGTACTCATGTATTGGCGATCAAGGCCAGCCAGCCATCTTCGTCCAACGTCTCGACCCCTAGCTCAACAGCCTTTTTGGCTTTGGACCCTGCGCCTGGTCCAGCCACTAATATGTCTGTTTTCGCACTGACCGATCCCGATACTTTCGCACCCAGACGTTCGGCGCGGGCTTTGGCTTCTGCACGGGTCATCTTTTCCAAGGTGCCTGTAAACACAACAGTTTTACCAGCTACCGGTGAATCCGATGTGTCGGCACGCTGGGCCTCTTGCACCACAAGCTCGGCGACCAAACGCTCGATCGAGGCCCGCTCCGCCTCTTGCGCGAAAGCGCCAATCAAAGATCCGGCCATCACAGCGCCCATGCCATCAATCCCGATCAGGTCTTCGTATGCAGGGCCTTCCAAACTGCGCGCATCCAGCATGCCTTGGGCCAGTGCATCCCAAGTGCCATAGTGGAGCGCGATCATGTTCGAGGCAGCTTCGCCCACATGGCGAATCCCCAGACCAAAGATCAGACGGGCCAGCGGGATCTTGCGCTTGTCCTCAATGGCTACGAATAGCGCATTCGCGGATTTCTCTCCCCAACCTTCGCGGTTTTTGAGCTGCTGCACGCCTGCGCCATAGCGCGCCTGTAGGGTAAAAATGTCTGCAGGTTCTGCAATCCAACCATCGGTATAGAATTGTTCCACCTGTTTTGCCCCCAGCCCGTCAATATCGAACGCGCCGCGCGAGACAAAGTGCTTCAACTTTTCAACAGCTTGCGCAGGGCAGATGAGCCCACCCGTACAGCGGCGGACCGCATCACCAGGCTCCCGCACAGCATCGCTGCCGCACTCGGGGCAAAGCGTGGGAAATACAAAAGCTTCGGCTTCTTGCGGACGTTTTGCAATATCCACATCGGCAACTTTGGGAATCACATCCCCCGCGCGGTACACCTGCACCAGATCACCGACGCGAATGTCCTTACCGCCCCTGATCTCAACGCCTTTGCTATCCAGACCTTTGATGTAATCCTCGTTGTGCAACGTGGCGTTCGACACGACAACACCGCCCACCGTGACAGGCGAAAGCCGCGCTACCGGGCTTAGCGCGCCTGTGCGACCTACCTGAATGTCGATCCCCTCAAGCCTAGTCCACGCCAGTTCTGCGGGAAATTTATGCGCGGTTGCCCATCGCGGCGTGGTCGAGCGAAAGCCGAGACGGTCTTGCAACGCCAAGTCATCAACCTTGTAGACAACCCCATCAATATCATAACCCAAGCTGGCGCGCTGTGCCTCAATCCTGCGATAATGCGCGATCATCTGATCCGGGCCATCACAGCGTTGTGTCAGTGGATTAGTCGAAAACCCGAACTTTTCCAAAGCCTTGATAGCGCCCCACTGCGTTTGGGAGAGTGGTTCTGACAAGCTGCCCCAGGCGTAGGCGAAAAAGCGCAAAGGCCGCGCACGGGTAATCTCGGCATCCAGTTGCCGCAGTGATCCCGCAGCTGCGTTGCGCGGATTGGCAAATGTCTTTCCGCCGCGGTCAGCCTGCCGCATGTTCAATGCCTCGAAATCAGCGTGGCTCATGTAGACTTCGCCGCGCACTTCCAGAATCTCTGGGGCGCCGGATATCTCGTGCGGGATATCAGCTATTGTGCGGGCATTGGATGTAACATTCTCCCCTATGTTGCCATCACCACGCGTGGCCGCTTGCACCAATTTGCCGCCCTCATACCTCAACGAGAGAGACAGTCCGTCAATCTTGGGCTCTGCCGTATAGGTAAGCGGTACATCAGGAGCCAAGCCGAGATATTTGCGAATGGAAGTATCAAATTCGGCGACATCTTCATCTTGAAACGCATTGGAGAGCGACAGCATGGCGACGCTATGTGCAATCTTGCCAAATCCCGCAGCAGGCGCTGCGCCAACAACGTCGCTGGGGCTATCGCTCCGCTTTAGCTGAGGATACCGCGCTTCGATTGCTGCATTGCGCTGTTTAAGCGCATCATACTCCGCATCGGAAATCTCTGGCGCATCGTTCGTGTGATAGGCCGAATTCGCCCGTGCAAGCTGCGCAGCCAATCGAGCAAGCTCTGCTTCAGCTTGCTCAGGTGTCAGCGTATCGACCTCAAGGTCCGCATTTGGTGTTTCCGAAATCACAAGACCTGCCCCAGATTGCTGCCTACCTTGCTGTAGATAGGCCGCGACCATGAGCAGGTCTAGCATCTTTCATATCGGTGCCTTCGCCTTTCAAGCGCTGACAGCAATTTCCATCTCTGCAGGATCAGGATCACGCAGCACATAACCACGGCCCCAGACCGTTTCGATGTGGCTTGCACCGCCTGTCGCTGTTGTCAGCTTCTTGCGCAGTTTGCAGATAAATACGTCGATAATCTTTAACTCAGGCTCATCCATCCCGCCGTAGAGGTGATTGAGGAACATCTCTTTGGTCAGAGTTGTCCCCTTACGCAAGCTCAGCAATTCAAGCATCTGGTATTCCTTGCCTGTCAGATGCACAGGCTTGTTCTCTACGCTGACGGTTTTGGCGTCAAGATTGACCGAGATAAGGCCCGTATCAATGACTGATTGCGAATGCCCTTTGGAGCGTCGGATGATCGCATGGATCCGCGCCACCAGCTCTTCGCGATGGAACGGTTTGGTCAGATAGTCATCTGCGCCAAAACCGAAACCGCGAATCTTGCTGTCTGTGTCATCTGCACCCGACAGGATGAGAATCGGCGTTTCGATCCGGCTTAGGCGCAACTGGCGCAGCACTTCGTGACCATTCATGTCAGGCAGGTCCAGATCGAGCAAGATGATGTCATAATCATACAGCTTTGCCAGATCTATCCCCTCTTCTCCCAGATCCGTCGCATAGACGTTCAGGTTGGCATGGGTCAGCATCAGTTCGATGCTTTTGGACGTCGTAGGATCGTCTTCAACGAGCAGCACGCGCATTTTTGTTCATCTCCGCCGGAATTGTGTCAATCTATAGACCTAATCGTGAACAAAATTAGTTAACTACTCGTAAATGTTGGATACGATAATGTCATAACAACCTAAAGTTGTCTATATTTTTGCACCATTGTTGCTTTCAACGCCGCCTCACCATGGGTAGAGACTGCGCGCACCCACTCAATGAATTCGTCATCACTAAGATTATACCGCTTGAGCGCTTCGTCTTTACTAATCAATCCATAAACCACGCCGCGCACGACAGCCGCCTTGCGCGAGGCGACCCAACGCCGCGTGCTGTCTGGCGGAAGGTCCGCATGGGTCATCACAGTGCCATCACCTAGCGTCACAGCGCGCGGACCATCGACTTTTTTCAAATACATCACTAACCACCGTCATCATTACACCAACAGCATTGCGCCAATCGCTGTTAAAGACAGGTGAACCGCCCCCTTGTGAGTAGTTCGCATTTTCCTATATTCCACCTGAACACCCTAAATCCGCGCGAGGCCCCCATGCCGCTAGATCAAAAACCACCGCTCAATTCGCTGGGCTTTGCCAAGGCCCCCGCTGACACGCGGGTTGTGGTTGCTATGTCAGGCGGGGTGGACAGCTCGGTTGTTGCCGCGATGCTGGCCGAGGAAGGGTATGACGTGATTGGCGTCACGCTACAGCTCTACGATCACGGGGCGGCATTGGCGAAAAAAGGGGCCTGCTGTGCGGGTATCGATATCCATGATGCGCGCCGCGTGGCAGAAGACATGGGTTTTCCTCATTACGTCTTGGACTATGAAAATGTGTTCAAGGATGCAGTGATTGACGAATTCGCCGAAAGCTATCTGGGCGGCGCAACACCGGTCCCTTGCATCCGCTGCAACGAGCGGGTGAAATTCAAGGATCTGTTGGAAACTGCCAAAGATCTTGACGCTGATTGTATGGCGACCGGCCATTACATTCAGCGCTTGATGGGTACCGAAGGACCAGAACTGCATGCAGCCGCTGACCCCACCAAAGACCAGAGCTATTTCCTGTTCTCGACCACGCCCGAGCAGCTGGACTATTTGCGTTTCCCTTTGGGCCACCTGCCCTCCAAGGAAGCAACGCGCGCGCTGGCTGAAAAATACGGACTAAAAGTTGCAAATAAACCCGACAGTCAGGATATCTGCTTTGTTCCAAATGGTGATTACGCCTCTGTCATTCGCAAACTGCGGCCAGAGGCAGCGGATCCGGGCGATATTGTAGACACCGATGGCCGCGTGCTGGCGCGTCATGACGGGGTGATCAACTATACCATCGGTCAGCGGCGCGGGCTTGGCATCGGCGGATTGGCCGATCCGCTTTACGTCGTGCGGCTGGATGCGGATAATAAACAGGTGGTGGTCGGACCGAAACACTTGCTGGCCACGCGCACGGTGCCCGTAAAGGAAGTGAACTGGTTGGGTGACGCGCCTTTTGCCTCACGCGAAGAATGGCATGTAGGGGTGCGCGTTCGCTCTACCCGCCCCCCGACCGAGGCGATCTTGCGCCCGAAGTCCGACACAACGGCAGAGGTTGAACTGCTGGTAGCTGAAGAAGGCGTCAGCCCAGGTCAGGCCTGTGTTTTCTATGATCCCGACAGCAGCCGCATCTTTGGCGGTGGCTGGATTCATCGCGGCTAGCCCTGCGCCAATCCATCCAGAACGGCGCGGGCGGCACGCACACCAGGTGCTTCTCCGCCCTGCCCCAAGCGCTGCATGGTCAGAGCCATCGCCGCGCGTTGCGCGTCGGGTTCGGCCAGCACTTCACTGACAGCGCGCGCGATTTGCGGTGGCTGGCAAGCCTTGCCGATGAATTCAGGCACAACACGGCTGTCTGATACCAGATTAACAAGCGTTACCGTATCGATCTTGACCATCCGGCTGATGACAAAGCGGCTGAGCGGGCTCATGTCATAGGCGATCACCATGGGCGTATTGGCCGCCGCAAGCTCCAGCGATACGGTCCCTGACGCGGCAAGTGCAACATCCGCCGCTTTGAATGCAGCGCGCTTTTGGGTCATCGCATCTGTATAAGCGCCCTGTCGCGGGTCAAGAACGGTTGTTGCGGGCCAAGCAGTAGTTAGCGCCGCAACAGCGTCAGCGACAGGGGCGGCAGCGGGTACGACAAAATGTAAATCAGGATGTTCGCTGTGCAATCTGCGCACAACGTCACCAAACCGCGCGCCCAGACGCGATACTTCCGAAGTCCGAGACCCCGGTAGTACCAACATCAACGGCGCATCATTAACCCCGATCGTAGCTCGAAATTCATCCGCTTGGGCATCTGTCGCCACGGGCTCGGCCACAACGGGATGACCCACAAAATCACACCGCATGCCCGCAGCTTGCATATATGGCGGTTCAAACGGGAGAAGCGCCAGAACTTGATCAATGTGGCGTGCCATTTTCGCCGCGCGCCCGGCCCGCCATGCCCAGACTGTGGGGGCCACATAATGGACCGTGCGGACAGTGCTGCCTTCTTTGACCAGCTTTGCAACACGCAGAGAAAAGTCAGGGCTGTCGATCGTGATCAAAACATCAGGCTGGCTGTCGATGACGGCTTGTGCTGTCTGTGCAATACGACGTTTAAGGTGACGGTATTTCGGCAAAATCTCTGCCAACCCCATCACACTCAATTCACTCATATCAAAGCGGCTGACCAACCCTTCGGCCTGCATTTGCACGCCGCCAATCCCTTCAAATTGCACATCAGGATGCAACGCTTTCAGCCCCGCCATCAGCGCACCACCCAGCTTGTCGCCAGACGGCTCCCCCGCAAGGATGAAGACCCGCAGCGGGTTCATTCCCCCGTGCGCGCCCAAAAAACAAGACCATGTTCATCCGCGAGCGCCGCACAGCGCGCCGCATCCAGTACCAGAACATCGCCCGCATCTACGACCACACCCGCAAGTCCCGCAGCATGTGCAGCGTTCAGTGTTTCCGGTCCAACGGTAGGCAGATCAATCTGACGGGACTGGCCCTGCTTTGGGCCTTTGAACAATATCGCATGTTTGGCGGATGCGCCCGAGGGCAAACGCGCCAGCATGTCATCAGTGCCGCGTGCATCTTCCATCCCCAGCACACGCTCTGCGCCCACCACACAGGCTTGGCCGATATCTTGTGGAGACATCGCCAGAATATGCGCGGCAGCGACATCTGCATCGCTTCGCATTTGTGCATCAGGCCAATGTTCGCCGTAGACCCCGCCTTTGGCCAACAGATCAGGCGCAATCTCATGCGCACCCAGAACTTGAAAACCCGTCTTTTCAAAGAGGTCCACGACAACACGTAGCGCGCCATCATCACCGGATTGCAGCGCCTGCATGAACATCGGCACCAGCGGCGCTGTCTCCGCGTCCAGCTTGGAAGGGTCCAACGCGGGGCGATCTAGTCCGCCAGCAAAACACACCTGCGTCACGCCACGCGTTCCCAATTCAAGCAACAAGCTACCGAGTGTTTCCAAACGAAACGTAAGATCAGCCTCGATCCCGCTGAGGGTTATCCCTTCATACCCGCACACCAGCGGGGGCGTGGCGGCAGCGCGTGCGACCGATGCGGGCAGATCACCCCGTCCTGCAACAATCGCCAGCGTCATTTGGGCGTCAGGAAATTACGGCCACTGTCAGCCAAAACAAAGTCCACAATCTCACTCACATAAGCGCTTTCCGTCTCGGCGCCGAGACGTTCGGCGCGGTCATGGAATGTGCCGTCTCCTTGCGCCAGCATCTGGAAGGCCGCACGCAATGCGGTGATATCGCTGCGCGTCACACCGCGGCGTTTTAGTCCTACAAGATTCAGCCCGTCCAGATGCCCGCGCGGTGCCTGAACCAACCCATAAGGAATCACGTCATTCGTCACCATCGTAACTGCACCAATAATAGCGCCGCGCCCGACGCGCACCCATTGGTGGATGCCCGAAAGTCCCCCGATGATCACCTGATCCTCAATCACACAATGGCCTGCAACAGCAGCGTTGTTCACCACCACCACATCATTCCCAACAACAGCATCATGCGCGATGTGACAGCCTGCCATGAACAGATTGTCATCACCTACACGGGTCAAACCACCGCCACCTTCGGTGCCACAGTTCATCGTCACATGCTCGCGTATGCGGTTGCGTTTGCCAATCTCCAGCCGCGTGGCCTCGCCCTTGAACTTTAAATCCTGCGGGATTTCGCCAATCACCGCGAAAGGAAAGATCACCGTCCCCTCGCCGACCGTCGTCTGGCCCGTGACAACCACGTGGGATTTCAAAACGACATCCGCGCCCAACACAACCTGCGCGCCCACCATGCAAAACGGGCCGACGGTGGCGCTGGGATCAATCTGCGCGCCGTCCTCGATTACGGCGCTGGCATGGATGGCCATTATGCGTCTGCCTTTGGCAAATCAAGCATCGCCATAAATTCTGCCTCGGCTGCCATTTCCCCGTCAACGGTTGCCACGCCCGAGAACTTCCAGATTTTGCCACCCGGCTTGCCGCGCAACGTCTTTACGTCCATTCGCAAAACATCTCCCGGTACGACCTTGCGGCGGAACTTGCAGTTATCAATGGACATGAAATAGATCAGCATATCACGGTCCAACTGGTCCAGCGCTACCCCAATCATCACGCCAGCAGTCTGCGCCATCGCCTCGACGATCGTGACACCGGGCATGATCGGCGTTCCGGGAAAGTGGCCCTGAAAATGCGGCTCGTTCATGGTTACGTTCTTGTATCCAACCGAAGATGCCGTGCCGTCGATCTCCTCTACCTTGTCGACCAGAAGGAAAGGATAGCGGTGCGGCAGGATGCGCTGAATGGTCTGGATGTCCGCGCGCTTGAGATCGTTTGTCATGGTGGTTCCTTCGGTATTGCTTGGCCCAACAGCTAACAATTGCGCCGCAACGGGGCAAGCGTCGTTACGTGTATGGCTTACTCACCAGAGGGTGCGGGCGCTGCGGATGTGCCATCGCCGAGTGAGGCATTCAGCCGCGCGATAGCTGCTGATGTAATGTCGCTGCTGTTTGAGCTGAAAAACGTCGTACGCCGCTCCAAAACGACAGTCGCACCTACTTCAGCCATCAATTCCTCAAATACGGGACCGGCAGCGGTCAGAAAAACTTCACGCTCTTTTTCCAGCTGCGCATTGAGATCGCGGGACTTGATTGCTTGCGCTTGACGGGTTTCTTGCACCCGCGTGTCAAACGCATCAGCCAGCGGGCGAAACTCTTCGGGTGTCATGCTTGCGCGACGGTCAGTCAGGTCTTGTTCGGTTTGCGCAAGCTCCGCCTCGATCTGGCGGTTTTCGGCAGCCAGCGCATTGCCGCGTTCTTCGATTTCGCGCACCACGCGCTTCCCGAAATCACTGCTCAGAAACAAGCGGTCGCTGTCGATTGTCAGGATCGCAACAGGCGCGGTCAAACGAGCCTCTTGCGCGGCCAACGGCTGCGCAAGAGCCAACCCCACAATCAGCCCGAGCCGCGTGAGAAAACCTACCATCGCCTAGAATTGCGTCTGGAGCGTAATCTCGAACTTTTGCTCGCGGTCGTAGTCTTCCTTGCGGATCGCGTCCGAGATGTTGAACTGAAGCGGGCCAACAGGCGTATCCCAGAAAATGGACACCCCGATCACATGGCGGAAATCGCCGCTCTCACCCTGTGCCGTGCCGCCACTAAGGTTGACATCGGACAGGTCCCAAAGGTTGCCTACGTCATAAAAGACACCGCCGCGGATGCCGTACTCTTCTGGCAGCCCCAGCGGGAATTCCGCCTCGAGACGGCCGACGAGATACAGGTTCCCCCCCAGCGCATCCCCGTTCGTGGCACTGCCGTCACGTGGGCCAATGCCACCCGGCTCAAAACCGCGCATCTGCGACGGGCTGAGCAAAAAGCGGTCTACAGCACGGTTTGTGCCGCCGCTCCACGCCAGCGCACCACCTTCAAGTGTAGCCCGCAAGGTAAGCTCTTCGTTCAGGAATTTTTTCTCACCGATCACTTTTGCAACTGTACGCACGTATTTCTGATCGCCGCCCAAACCGGCGAAATCCTGACTAAAGCGGAAAAGCACGCCTGCGTTAGGGTCAAGACCCGTACGCCGTGTATCATAGCTGTATTCATAGCCGAACGAGGAAGAAAGCAGCGAGCCTGCATCAATATCAGACTGGATGATGCCGCCATGCTCAATCGGATCACGGGCGGTAGTTTCCGTCTGCTCTGCGGTATAGCGCAGCTGCAAACGACCATTCTCTGAAATTGGGAACGTCAGGCTGGGACGGAAGGTCAACCGTTTGCTGTCATAGGTCGAGAAGGACGAATTGGTCTCGGAATAGTCCAGCTCCAGACCAAAGCTCACATCGCGGCCCAGCAATGACGGCTCTACAAAGCGCAGGCCATAACGGCGCGCGTCCGAAGCTGTCGAGACGTTGAGAAACAGTTTTTGCCCCCGTCCGACAAAGTTTTCC
Organism: uncultured Sulfitobacter sp.; assembly: GCF_947502895.1. Classification (GTDB taxonomy): domain Bacteria; phylum Pseudomonadota; class Alphaproteobacteria; order Rhodobacterales; family Rhodobacteraceae; genus Sulfitobacter. The sequence goes on along the minus strand of NZ_CANNBM010000004.1, from coordinate 36,883 downwards.
TCTGCAAAGCTGATCGCAACACCCAAACCATCGGAGGATGAAAACGATCCGCCAAAGTTAAGTGAGCCTGTCGGTTTCTCTTCGACGTCAACGTCAATCACCACCTGCTCGGGGGATGATCCTTCACGGGCGTTCACCTCGGCAGTTTCGAAATATCCCAATGCGCGGATACGCTCGGCAGATTGCCGGATTTCGCGCGGGTTAAACGGGTCGCCCTCTACGCTGTCGAACTGGCGACGCACAACACGGTCAAGCGTGGTTGTGTTGCCCTCGATGTCGATCCGCTCCACAAAAATGCGGTTGCCACGCGACAAGACGAATTCGACATCCAGTGTCAGGTCACGCTCGTTGCGCGTGACACGCGGTTCTACCCGCATAAAGTCAACACCATCGCGGATGGCTTGCCGTTCCAAACGGGCGATATCGGCCTCAACCAATGTCGGTGAATAAACAACGCCCGGCTTTACTTTGATGAAAGACGCATAGACATCGCCATCAACATTGGACAGCTCCGAGGTCACGCTAACTTGACCAAACTTGAACTGCTGGCCTTCCTGAACGTTAAAGCCAACAAAATATCCGTCACGCTCTTGGGTCAGTTGGGCATTCACGGAATTCACCCGCATATCCACGTACCCACGCGAGAAATAGAAATCGCGCAGAACCTGCTTGTCGAACTCGATGCGGTCCTCGACAAAGGTATCCCTGCGTACCAGACGGCGGAAAATACCAGCCTGCTTGGTGCCCAGAACGCGGCGCAAACGACGGTCAGAGTATTTGCGGTTGCCCACAAAGCTCAAACGCTCGACCTCGACATTGTCGCCCTCGAACACTTCAAACACCAGATCCACGCGGTTCTGGCTGCGCTTGATTACTTTCGGTTGCACCCGTGCGGACAGGCGCCCATCGTTCGAATACGCCTGCGCAATGGAGTTGGCATCTTTCTCCGCGAGCGCGGGGTTGAACACCCTGCGCGCGGTCGAATTGATAACCGAGCTCAGCGCCTCGTCCTTGATGCGGCGGTTGCCTTCAAACGAAATGCGGTTGATCGTCGGCAGTTCAACTACCGTGATCTTGAGCGTTCGGCCCTGAGGCTCGATCGAGACACTCTCGAACAAACCCGAGTTGTTCAGCCGCTGGAAAGCATCGTTCAGCTCACCTGCGCTGACAGCCTGACCACGGGCGATTCCGGCCTGTGACAGGATTGCGCTGTCGCCGATCCGCTGGTTTCCGTCGATCCGCACCGTATTAAACTGGTACTGCTGAGCAAAAGCCTGAGGCGCGGGTGCGACCCAAGCTGTTGTAAGCATTAATGAAAATGCAAGCCCCTTGAGGCCTGTCCGAAAATAGCTGTACTGCTCAAGCGCGCCTTTTGTGCGCGACGTCGACCCCAGGCTCATGGTTATTACCCAATTTTATAAACACCGTTAATTCCTGAGTACCCTCAGGGCGCTGTGTTGTCAAAACCATGTGCCCGTTTTTTCGACGCAAAAAGGCCTGCGCGAGGCGCAGACCTGAAAAAACTTTACCTATTTGCAGCTTCTTACTGGAGCGTGCCGATGAATGCGCCCGCGCAAAGCGCAAAGATGATCGTGCAGAGATAAAGCGCGCGATCCCAGTTCAGATCCATAAGAACGCTCAGGCCACGGTAGCCTCGTGTTATCGTTTGCATGTCTCGCTCCCCTCATAGGTGCATCGTTGTAGAGGGTCTGGATGACAGCAAATTGTGGCAAACGCGGGGGGCAAATGTGGCAAAAGCAAGGCATTTGCCCTGCTTTCCCTGTTTTCTAATGCTCCCGCTGCTTTTACCCTACGGGCAAAACAGATCGTTAAACAACGCAAACAGCATAAGCCCGAGAACCATCGTGATCCCGATACTCATCAAAATGCGCAGTGCCTTGTCGCTGGGTGGTTTTCCGCGCACCGCCTCATAGGCGTAGAATGTCAGATGCCCCCCGTCCAAAGCAGGGATCGGGAATAGGTTGAGCAAACCGACCGCCGTGCTGAGCACTGCGATAAAGTTTATAAAGCTCATAGCGCCTTGGCTTGCCATCGCGCCCGATACCTGTGCGATGCCGACAGGGCCGGACATGTTACAGCTGCTGATTGCCCCTGTCGCCATATGCCACAGGCCTGAAAGCGATCCTTTAATAATGCGCCAAGTCCCCGCCACGCCGCGCTCTGCTGCTTCCAGCAGACCAGGTGTTTCTGTTGCCGGCGTGATTGCACTGTCGCTGGAAATACCGATGCGCAGCACGTTGATAAAGCTGCCATCAGGCTGCGGCTCATCCGTGGATTTGGGAATAAGAGTGAACTGCAGCGTCTCGCCATCGCGCCAGACGTCCAGCAGCAAGGGGCGCCCTTCGGAACTCTCTACTGCATCTTTAAGCTGCTGAAACGCAAATGTCGGCGCACCGTCAATGCCGACAATGACGTCACCGCTGGCCAAGCCTGCATCAAGTGCTGCCGTCTGTGGCCCCACTGAACCGACAAGCGCAGGCTGCGGATAAGGGCCATCAACTGTCAAAGACGTACCGTCGCGCAGCACCGTATACTCTAGCACGGGCTCCAGCGGGAGATCATCAAGATAGCTGCGATATTCGGGAGATTGGGTGTTGGACGGCATTTCACGTCCGGCAATCGACAGGATAACATCGCCCTGCTCCAGCCCCACAACCTGATTTGGCATCGGCTTTAGCGCCTCGACGGTTAGAGGGTCACGCACGCTGCCAAGGCTCATCGCGATGGCGCCAAAAATGATGATCGACATTGCAAAGTTAAACGCAGGCCCCGCCGCAACTGTCAGCGCACGCGCCCAAAGCGGCGCACCATGCATGGTGGCCCGCAGGCGCGCAGGGTCATCAGCGACTTGCGCTATTGCATCCTCGTCCTTGCCCGACGCGGCGTTAGCATCGCCTGCAAACTTCACATAGCCGCCAAAAGGCAGGGCAGCGATCTGCCATCTGGTGCCGTGCTTGTCATACCGCGCGTACAGCACAGGACCAAATCCCAGCGAAAAGACATCTGCTTTGATCCCGCACCAGCGGCCAACGATGTAGTGCCCGTATTCATGGATCGCCACGATCACCGACAGCGCGATGATAAACGCGGCGATGGTCCAGATAAACCCGCCGAACTGCGGAACCAATGTTGTGAAATCCAATGCTCTACCCTGCTCTTTTTCTATAGCTGCCGAATTTAGCCCTGACAGGTCTTGATTGCCTGCCATGCGGCCTGACGTGCCAAATGATCCGTATGCAGCACGTTATCAAGTGTCATGGTGGCATCAATATGACCACCCGACGCATCCATGTGTTCCAATGTGCTCGCGACAACATCTGACATCTGGGTAAATTTGAGGTGTCCTGCGATAAACCCGTCCAGCGCTGTTTCTTTTGCTGCGTTAAACACAGCGCCTGCCAGCCCGCCCCGCGCCATGACCTCACGCGCGATGCGCAGCGCGGGCCAGCGGATATCATCCGGGGCGCGAAACTCGAACGTGCCAATGGCCGCCAGATCCAGCCGCTCGACCGGCAGCGTGCGCCGCGCGGGATGGTGCAGCGCATAACCGATGGCATGGCGCATATCGGCTGGCCCTACATGGGCCATCAAAGCACCGTCATTGAAACCGACCAGCGCGTGGATCATGCTTTGCGGGTGTATCAAAACCTCGATCATGTCAGGATCAACGCCAAAGAACTCCCGTGTTTCAATGACTTCCATCGCTTTGTTAAACATGGATGCGGAATCAATAGTGATCCGCTGGCCCATATCCCAATTCGGATGGCTGGATGCCTGATCCAGCGTGGCCCCCGCCAGATCTCCGATCGGCCAGTCGCGAAACGCCCCGCCAGAGGCCGTTATGATGATCCGCTCAACTGCCTCCATCGGCTCTCCTACAAGAGCTTGGAAAACGGCAGAATGTTCGCTGTCCACCGGCAGGATTTCGGCGCCATGACTGCGCGCGGTCTGAAGCAGCAACTCACCCGCACAAACCAGTGATTCCTTATTGGCAAGAGCGAGCGTTGTCCCCTGCGTCAGCGCAGCCATTCCAGGTGCAAGGCCCGCTGCCCCCACAATCGCAGACATGATCCAGTCCGCAGGGCGATGCGCTGCCTCTTCAATGGCCACGGCCCCCGCTGCTGCCTCAATCCCCGAGCCATCAAGTGCAGCACGCAATACGGGCAGCTTTGCCTCATCTGCGGTAATGGCGATCTGGGCATTCAGCGTGCGGGCATCTGCGGCAAGCTGCGCGATATTGCTGGCCCCTGTCAGCGCCACCACGTCATATTCATCCGGTGCGCGCTTGATCAGATCAATCGTATTTTGCCCGATAGACCCGGTCGCCCCGAATATACTTACCCTGCGCATCAGCTCAGCCCAATCCGGGCGGAAAGCCGATGAACTGGCCTATGATAAGCAAAAACAAGGAGGCCCCCAGCATACCATCAAACCGGTCCATCAAGCCCCCGTGACCGGGGATCAGGTTTGAGCTGTCTTTGACGCCCATTTTTCGCTTCATACCACTTTCTGCAATATCACCCATCTGCGATGCCATTGATATTGCGACCGAAATACCAATTATCTGATAACCAACCCCAGTGTTTATCGAAAACACCAGCCCGACCAGTGCCGCACCGACCCAGCCGGCGCCAGTGCCCGACCACGTCTTTTTGGGACTAACAGCGGGCCAGAACTTGGGGCCACCAAAGGTACGGCCTGCAAAATACCCCACTACATCGGTTACCACGACAACAATGACCAACCACAACATCCAGCCCAGACCCATGTCGTCGCGCACCTGCATCATGCCAAAGCCTGACATCAGGATCATCACGGTAAATGCCATATAGATCGTGCGGTTGCGTGTCAGTTGTCCAAAACCCACCAACGCCGGTGCAAGCAACAACGGCAACGCAAAGCCAATGGGCAAGTACACCGACAAAAACACAGCCCCGCCCGTGAGCAGGCCCAACATGAGCTGCGTATTAGCCCCGTCGGGGCGCAGCATCCCTACCAGCTCCCAAACCATCAGTCCGCAGATGACAGCGACCAGAACATGGAAAACATGCCCACCCATCCAGATCCCGAAGGCACCCAACAGCACCATCGCAAGGCCAGAGCCGACGCGAACCGTTAAATCAGACCATTTTTCCGTACCGTCCATGCCCCACCTCAGATTGCGTCAGGTTTTGACCGCCCCAAACCGTCGGTCCCGCCCGCCATAGGAGGCGCAGAGCCGCGCAAACTCCATTCGCGTGAAATCAGGCCAGAGTGTATCGATGAATTCATATTCCGCATAGGCCGACTGCCAGAGCAGGAAGTTGGAAATGCGTGCCTCGCCGCTGGTACGGATTACAAGGTCAGGATCTGGCAAAACATAAGTATCCAAATACTTTGGCAGCGTTTCTTCATCTATATTCTCAGGATCAAGCCGCCCTTCGGAGACATCTTGCGCCAACCGCTTGGTTGCGCGCGCCACCTCGTCACGGCCACCATAGTTAATCGCAATGGTCAGGTTAACGCTGGTGTTCTGCGACGTAATCTCTTCAAGATCGTTCATGAGCTTGATCAGCTTGTCGTCCAGCCGCACCCGATCCCCGATAAAGCGCACGCGCACACCGCGCTCGTTCAGGGCGCGGGTTTCTTTGGTAATATAGCGGCGAAACAGACTCATCAGGCCTGCAACCTCAACCTGTGTACGCTTCCAGTTCTCCGTAGAAAACGCAAAGATAGTCAGATACTCGACCCCTACATCAGGGCAGGCCTCAACCACTTCGCGCACACGCTTGGCCCCTGCATGGTGACCGAACAGTCGCGGGCGTCCCCGCTGGGTTGCCCAACGACCATTCCCGTCCATAATGATTGCAACATGGCGCGGCCCACCGGGAGTGGCGGCTGGCAATGGTTCGGGCTGGGCTTTGGCGCGTTTGATCATGTTAGTCTATGCATCGTTGGGGGCCTGTCATTTGCTTCGGGTGTTCCCGATAGGACAGTGATCCGCCCATATTAAGGCAAAAGCCTGTTAAACTTGCATGATTTCCGCTTGCTTCGTCTCTAGCAGGTCATCAATCGCCTTGATCTGCTTGTTGGTCAGGTCCTGCACTTCGCTTTCCCAGATTTTCTGGTCGTCCTCGGACATCGCGCCATCGTTCTTGGCCTTTTTGATCTGGTCCATTCCGTCACGGCGGATGTTGCGGATGCTGACACGCGCATTTTCGGCATAGCCACCAGCAACCTTGGTTAGTTGTGTGCGGCGCTCCTCGTTCAGCTCGGGGATGGGCAGCATGATGATGGTACCATTCAACTGCGGATTGATGCCCAGACCACTTTCACGAATTGCCTTTTCGACCTTGCCGACCAGACCCTTGTCCCAGACGTTAATCGTAACCATCCGTGGTTCCGGCACGTTTACCGTGCCTACCTGATTGACCGGAGTCATCTGCCCGTACGCGTCAACCATCACCGGTTCCAGCATAGAGGCCGAGCCGCGGCCCGTGCGCAAAGACGCAAATTCGGTCCGCAGCGAGGCGATTGCCCCGGTCATACGCCGCTCAAGATCGTCGGTATCGAGCATGAAGTCTTCAGACATAGGGTGCCTCGTCGTTAATATCGTTACCGCGGAGGTTTAGAACATTGGCCCGCACAAGGAAAGGCAGGTTTATCGGCACCACGCTTTTAAGTGACATGATGCCGTTACTGTACGCTTTGCCGCCGCCGAGACCCCGGCCAGTATCACTGCTGGCCGCGCACGCGTCCGAGTGTCTGTAAAACGATGACCAACAGCGCCGCACCAGCGGCCCATGGCAGAGCATCCTGCACAGGTGTTACCGGACAAACACGGCACATATCGTCCGCACCCGTCGCGGCGAACAGATTAATGGCAATCGTACCTGCAAAAACAGCCACGGGCAAAGCCAGCCGCGCACCCAAGCTGCTGGATGCCTCGACTTGGGGCGCGCTGTTGAAATCGGTTTGTGTCATCAGATCCTCCATTTTCAGAAAATCTGCTGATATTGCGCAATTACGCCAGAAATAGGGCGTTATCCCTGCACGCGGGTATAGGTCCCCTCGCCTGCAAGGATGCCTTTGAACCCGCCTGGCTCATCCAGAGAAAAGACGATGATCGGCAGGTTGTTGTCGCGCGCCAGTGCAATGGCGCTTGCATCCATCACACCCAGACGTTTGGCCAGCACGTCGTCATAGCTGACCGTGTCATAGCGTTTTGCATCGTCGTGCTTTTCGGGGTCCTTGTCATAGACACCATCCACCTTGGTGCCTTTGAAGATCGCCTCGCAGGACATCTCGTTGGCGCGCAGGGTCGCAGCAGTATCGGTGGTGAAATAAGGGTTGCCCGTGCCTGCGGCAAAGATGCAGACGCGCTTTTTCTCAAGGTGGCGAACGGCGCGGCGGCGGATATACGGCTCGGCCACCTCGTTCATGGTAATGGCAGAGATCACACGGGTATGGATGCCTTCGGCCTCCAGCGCGCTTTGCATTGCCAGCGCGTTCATCACAGTGGCCAGCATTCCCATGTAGTCTGCCGTGGTCCGCTCCATGCCCTGCGCGCTGCCTTGCAAACCGCGGAAAATATTACCACCACCGATGACCATGCAAATCTCGACACCCATATCATGGACCGATTTGACCTCTTTCGCGATCCGCTCAACCGTCGGCGGGTTCAGTCCGAACCCCTTGTCCCCCATCAGCGCCTCGCCCGAAATTTTGAGCATGACCCGTTTAAATGATGTTTGCGGGGTATCTGACATGGGAAGGACCTTTCGGGGGGTGTTGCGATGGGAGGCTTTCTATTGCATGCAAAATGTCGCAAATACGCGGCAGGTTCAATGCAGCAAGGGCGAGAGGAGCAAAGAAATGTCACAATCGCAGCGCGCCGCCTTGCTGGACAGTATCCCGCCGGAGCGTCCGGTGCTGATCGCGGGACCGACCGCTTCGGGCAAATCCGCACTAGCGCTGGAAATTGCAGCGCGCGGTGGAGTGATTATCAACGCGGATGCCAGTCAGGTTTATGCCTGTTGGCATGTAATTTCTGCCCGCCCCTCCGCAGAGGAAGAGGCACAGGCACCACATTACCTATACGGCCATTTGCCCGACGATGCCCCTTATTCAACGGGCCATTGGCTGCGCGAGGTCAAAGACTTGCTGGCAACAGGTGCACGGCCGATCATTGTGGGCGGAACCGGGCTGAACTTCACCGCACTCACCGAAGGTCTGGCTGACATCCCACAAACACCAGCCGAGGTGCGGGCATCGGGCAATGAAATGACTCTGGCCAGCTTGGTCGCGGGGTTGGATGCGGCAACTGCGGCGGGGCTTGATCTGTCCAATCGCGCGCGGGTACAGCGCGCATGGGAGGTTTTGCAGGCTACAGGGCGCGGTCTGGCTGCGTGGCAGGACAAAACACCGCCGCCTTTGTTGCCGCTTGATGCTTGTTGTCCCATCGCATTGCAGGTCGAGCGGGACTGGCTGAACGCACGCATAGAGCAACGGTTTGACGCGATGTTGGCCCAAGGCGCGCTGGATGAGGTCCGTGCTGTCGCCCCCCGCTATACCCCGCAGCTGCCCGCGCACAAAGCCATCGGTGTGCCGGAACTGATGGCGCATATACGCGGCGATATTTCACTGAAGGCCGCGCGCGAAGCCGCCGTTATCGCCACGCGGCGCTACGCAAAACGTCAACGCACCTGGATACGCAGCAAAATGGGCGATTGGTACAAATTGGACCTGCCCGAATGATCTTGGATGATCGCTGATTGAGCAGTGCGGCATTTTATCGCCGCAGGTGTTACGTAAGGTGTTTTTCATGTCGGCGCGGCGCGGTAAGGTGACACTCCTTTCAATGTTAGTTCGGGAGCCACAGGCGAGATGAGCGATCTGCACCTTGGCATACAGACCCTTGCGCAATTCGGCGGCGGGCAAAGCTGGCGTCTCGCGCTGGCCCATGACCGTGCGCACCATACTTTGCTGTGGTTCACCCGTGGGCAGGGCCGCATCCTGATGGACGGACGCAGACGCGGCCTTGGTACGCATAACGCCGTATTTGTACCGGCACAGACACTCTTTGCCATAGACATCAGCCCCCAAACACTGGGTCAGGTCGTTACGATCCCTGTTGGCACACCGCTGCGTCTGCCTGATATGCCACGCCATCTGCGGGTGCGCGATGTGCATGTACAGGCAGAGCTTGGCGCGTTGATCGAAGCTGCCCAAAGGGAACAGTCACAGACACGTCCCCTCGCCCATGACGCACTAGAAGCGCATGTGGCGCTCATGTCAGTCTGGCTGCGCCGCCAAATCATGGAGGAAGAACACATCCCCAGTCCACGCAGCGCGGGCGAGCGGTTGTCACGCCGGTTTGTTCAAATGATCCCGAAACACTTCACCTCTGGCGCGCCAGTGTCATTTTATGCGGCGGAGCTGGGCGTCACGCCCACCCATCTGAGCCGTGCAGTAAAAGCAGCAACAGGTAAAACCGCTGCGGACCTGCTGACCGAACGGGTAGTGCACGCCGCGCGCAGTCTGTTGGAGCAGACGACCCACCCTGCCCGCAACATCGCAGCACATCTCGGGTTTGGCAGCGCCGCCTATTTTACACGCTTTATGCAACAACACGCAGGCGCACCACCCAGTCAGCTGAGGGCCCAGGCACCGCGTGGAGGCCAGCAGGCCGCGCAAAACCCGCGAACCAACACCCCACGATCACGCGCTTCAGCCTAGGCAACCGCCATTTGCGACATTTCTTGTCGCTAATTAACGACAAATTGTCTCGCCGCGACATTGACGTGCCAACTTAACTCGTGCCTCATAGGGACCGAAAGCGGGCTGGTATGAACCGCTTCAAAAATCAAAAGGTCTGGCAAACAGACCCAAGGGGGAGATGACATCGCACGCGGGCTTACCTGCCTGCGCACGGACGACGGCTTTGGCCGCGCAAATTTCCTGATCAAAAGGGCAAAAGCCCGAAACATCGTGGGCGGGATCAACCTGCTCTAAGCCAACGACAGGGGCTACTATTCATGGGACTATTCATTCTCAGACGTCTGGGTGTGATGCTGCTGACGGCGCTTTGCCTGACGTTCATCGTATTCTGGCTGACGAACCTTTATCCGAACCTCGAAAAACTTGCCAAAACCCAAGGCAACTTCCGCATGAGCGACGAAGCCGTGACATCCTATCTGGGCGATCGCGGCTATCTTGAGCCTTTGCCGATCAAGTTCGCGCAGTGGCTGGGCGTCGCACCGGGTTGGGTGACCGAAAAAGAGGGTGGAGAGACCTTTGGCCGCTGCTTCAGCTCGGACACCCCACAAGACGAGCGCCGCAGCTTTTGCGGCATCCTGCAAGGGGATTGGGGACAATCAACCGTGTTCAAGGACGATGTGGGCAGCATCGTGGCCACGCGGCTGGGCCTGACAGGAAAGCTGATGTTCTGGGTGCTTGTGCTGATGGTGCCCATGGCCCTGACAATCGGCGTGCTTGCCGGGATGAAGGAAGGCTCCAAAGTGGACCGATCCCTCTCGACTGTCTCGATTGTCAGTACGGCCACGCCTGAATACGTCTCTGGTGTTATCTTTATTGCGGTCTTTGCTTCTTCGGCCTTCGGGCTCAAGTGGTTCAAAGGCTCGGCCACCTCGGCGATGGAAAACGCCAATTTCGAGAACTTCTTTCTGCCGGTATTGACCATCTCGCTTTACGGGATGGGATATATCGCGCGGATGACGCGGGCCAGCATGACCGAGGTGATGACCGCCCAGTATATCCGCACTGCCCGCCTAAAAGGGGTGAGCTTTGGTAACATCGTGATGAAACACGCATTGCGCAACGCGCTCATAGCTCCTTTTACGGTGATCATGTTGCAGATCCCGTGGCTGCTGAATGGTGTGGTAATTGTTGAAACCCTGTTCAACTACAAGGGCTTCGGCTGGGTATTGGTACAGGCGGCAGGCAATAACGACATTGAGCTGCTCTTGGCTGTCTCGGTCGTGTCGGTTGTCGTTGTGTTGCTGACACAGCTGATATCGGACATCGGCTATGTCTTCCTCAATCCACGCATTCGCATTTCATAAGGGAGGGCAGAGATATGGAACAACTTACTTGGACAGGCGCGCTTTCGCCGCTTAATCTTTTCCTCGCTTTGGCCGTGGCTGTATTGGTGATTTCAATCATCGCTCAGATCCTCGTCAGTTTTGCACCCTCGGATGGTGGCCGTGCCGTCTATGCCGATGGCACAATGTCTGCAGATAAGGGCGTTTCTGGCTTTATCGGGATGATCGTACAGTACGGGCTGCTGGCGACTATCGCCATTATTCTTCTGTATGTGCTGGCGGGTATCTTTATGGGAACAGATGCAGGCATCATTGGCGGGATGGCCCAACAGCTGTTGCCCGTCTGGATCGCGCTTACCGTCACTTATGCCTTGTCGATTACCTTCAAGCGCAAGCTCGGGCTATACGGCAAGCTGTTTGACAGTACCGTGGGCATGATCGGCTTTGGCCTTGTGATGTTCTGGGTCTATGCAGGATTTTTTGGCGGGGTGCTGGATATGATCACCACGCATGATACCCTGAGCCAGTATTCTGGTATGAAAAACAAAAACCCCGGCACGCCCCTGCGCGGTGCCGAGGACGGCGAGTATATGTGGTTCTTGTTGGGCGGGGACAACCTTGCCCGTGACGTCTTCAGCCGCTTGTTTGACGGTGCGTGGGTCGTGGTCAAGATTGCCCCCTTTGCGACGTTGTTTGCGTTCATGGTGGGCATCACACTGGGTCTGCCTGCGGGCTATTACGGCGGGCGGCTGGATACAGTCCTGTCCTTTCTGGCCAACCTGATCCTCGCGTTTCCGGTTATCTTGCTGTTCTATCTGCTGGTCACACCCGAAATCGTGCTTACGGGTATTCCCAATTATATGGCGCTGGTTCTGTTCGTGTTTCCGCTGGTGTTTCTGGCGATCTTGCTCAACTCGCGCTTTTACACCCAACCAAGCCTGCGCACACCCTTGCTTATCGTCGTGCTAGGAATTGGTGCGTGGCTTTATCTGTCGCTGGTCAGCACGGATGGTGCAGTTGTCGCAACGCCGACCTATACGATACCCGGCTTGCCTGCGGCACTGGACGGGTTCGACATTGATCCCAATCTGCTGGTTGTTTTCGTGTCCGTTGTCTTTGTGAACGCGCCTACGGTGTTTCGTATCGTGCGCGGCCTCGCGCTGGATATCAAAACCCGCGATTACGTCGCCGCTGCACAGACACGCGGTGAAGGGCCTTGGTACATCATGTTGTGGGAAATTCTGCCCAACGCACGCGGGCCGCTGATCGTCGATTTCTGTCTGCGTATCGGCTATACCACCATCCTTTTGGGAACTTTGGGTTTCTTCGGACTGGGTCTAGCCTCGGAAAGCCCCGACTGGGGAACCACGATCAATGCAGGGCGGCGCTTGCTGTCTATCTATCCGCACGCGGCGATTGCACCTGCGGTATCATTGCTGACGCTTGTACTGGGCTTGAACCTGCTGGCCGATGGTCTGCGCGAAGAAAGTCTGCGGGATTGATATGATTTGAGCGGGCGTTCGGGGCTCTGCCCCGGACCCCGGAGGATTTATGGCCAAGAAAAATATGCGCAATAGCGCGTTGATCTGGCAAAGGAGACCAAGATGCCAAAGACCGATTATGATGGTCCTATTCTGGAGATCGACAAGCTGTCGATTTCATTCTTCACACGACTTCGCGAAATTCCTGCGGTGATGGATTTCTCTGTCTCGGTCAAACCTGGTGAGGCAGTAGGCCTTGTGGGCGAGAGCGGATGCGGGAAATCAACCGTGGCGCTGGGCGTGATGCAGGACCTTGGCAAGAACGGACGCATCGTTGGCGGCTCGATCAAGTTTAAAGGGCAAGATCTGGGCGAGATGAGCGATGGCGATTTACGCAAAATCCGTGGCTCGGAGATTGCGATGATTTATCAGGAGCCTATGGCCTCGCTGAACCCTGCCATGAAGATTGGCAAACAACTGGCTGAAGTGCCCATGATCCACGCAGGCATGTCCGAAAAGGAGGCCTATGAGCGTGCGTTGCAAGTGGTAACAGATGTAAAGCTGCCCGATCCCAAGCGTATTCTGGAAGCCTATCCGCACCAGCTGTCAGGCGGGCAACAACAGCGCATCGTGATCGCCATGGCTTTGATGAGCGAGCCTTCGTTGCTTATTCTGGATGAGCCGACAACCGCGCTGGACGTGACAGTCGAGGCGGCGGTTGTCGAATTGGTCAAGGACCTGGGCAAGAAATACGGCACCTCCATGCTGTTTATCTCACACAATCTTGGTCTTGTACTGGAGACCTGTGACCGCATTTGCGTGATGTATTCGGGCGAAGCCGTAGAGCGGGGCAGCATCGAAGATGTCTTTGACACCATGCAGCACCCTTACACGCAGGCGCTGTTCCGTTCCATCCCGCTGCCCGGTGCAGACAAGAACGCGCGCCCCTTGATTGCCATTCCGGGAAACTTCCCCCTGCCCCATGAGCGCCCAAAAGGCTGCAACTTTGGGCCGCGCTGCGATTATTTCGAAGCAGGCCGCTGCGATCAGGGCGATATTACGATGAAGGACGTGCCTGGCAACAATCGCCATGCCACCCGCTGTGTGAAATTTGACGAGATCGACTGGAATGCGCCACTGGAGCTGGCCGAGGTCAAGACCAAGGGTGAAATCGGGGATGTTGTCCTGAAAATGGACAACCTCAAGAAATACTATCAGGTCGCGGCTAATGCCATGTTTGGCGGGGGCGATACAAAGGTTGTGAAAGCCAACGAAACCCTGAGCTTTGAGGCGCGTGAAAGCGAAACATTGGCCATCGTAGGGGAATCAGGCTGTGGCAAATCCACCTTTGCCAAAGTGCTGATGGGTCTGGAGACCGCAACTGACGGGACTATTTTGCTGGATAATCAGAGCATTGGTGACGTCCCTATTGAGGAACGGACAACACAAAACGTGGCTGATATACAAATGGTCTTCCAAAACCCGTTTGATACGCTCAACCCCTCTATGACCGTGGGCAGACAAATTGTGCGCGCGCTGGAAATCTTCAAGATCGGCAAGAACGAGAAAGAGCGGTGGGACCGAATGCTTGAACTGCTTGATCTGGTGAAGCTGCCGCGCGAGTTTGCCACGCGCATGCCACGCCAGCTGTCCGGTGGGCAAAAGCAACGTGTGGGAATTGCGCGGGCCTTTGCGGGGGACGCACGAATTGTTGTCGCGGATGAGCCTGTCTCGGCGCTCGACGTTTCGGTGCAGGCCGCCGTGACCGATCTGCTGATGGAAATCCAGCGCGAACAAAAGACCACGTTGCTGTTTATCTCGCATGATCTGTCAATTGTCCGTTACCTGTCTGATCGCGTGATGGTGATGTATTTGGGCCATGTGGTCGAGCTTGGTACAACTGATCAGGTGTTTAGCCCCCCGTATCATCCCTATACCGAAGCTCTGCTGTCAGCCGTTCCCATTGCGGACACACGTGTAAAGAAAAAGCACATCGTGCTGGAGGGCGATATCCCTTCTGCGATGAACCCGCCGTCGGGCTGCCCCTTCCAGACGCGCTGCCGCTGGAAAAGCAAAGTACCGGGCAATCTTTGCGAGAAAGAAGTGCCGCCTGTGCGGATGCTGGAGGGCGATCATCAGGTCAAATGCCACTTGTCCCAAGAGGAATTCGACGGCATGGAGCCTGTCATCGAGATGGGTGACGTTGCTGCGGAATAGTGTAACCAGCTTGTGCAAAACAACAAAGGGCGGCCCCGAAATGGACCGCCCTTCTTTATTTTGTAAACACGATACGTCTTAGAACAATGGCAGCTCCAACAGTGCCATTGCGATCACGCATGGGAAATATGCGGCGGCAAAGAAAAAGAATGAGGGGAAACGACTGCGCATCGTTGCGCCCGCAATTGCCATGACCGGACCTGCGCACAGGGCGATGAGGGTCGGAATAATGATCATCTCGTTGTATTCAAAACCCGGGCCCCAAGGCATAGCGGGGTTTTCCAGACCAGCGGCGATTGTGCCTGCGATCATCCCCAACACGGCGCCCATCAACATTGGTTTGATGTTTCGGCGCGCCGTGGGGGTCTGACTTGCTACTGAGGGAGAACTAAACATGGAGGTTGCCGTGCCTTCGCCTGTCGCCATTTCGGCGCGGCCATAGCCAGCGTGGTTGTTGATACGTGCAATGCGCTGGTTAAAGATATCATGGCTCATGTTACTAACTCTCGTCCAAACTCGTTACTGGTTAACGTATTGTCGGTTAATGGGGCCACATTTGGGCAAAACAGGGCTACGAATTTGGCGGAACGATACAACTTTCAACACAATGGAATAAAATGTATACTTCTCAAATGGTTACGGATAGGCGATCCGCAGCGGCGGGTCACCAAGTTGACGCAAGGTTAGCCTTAGGGAAGGTAAATTTAACGCAAATTAGCTGCCCGTAATTATGCGAACGTAGTTCTTAGTCTCGCGAAATGGTGGAATCCCGCCATACTTCTTAACGGCTCCGGGGCCTGCATTGTATGCTGCTAGCGCCAGGCGCCACGTGCCAAAAGTATCGTATTGTTGACGCAGGTATCGTGCGCCCCCTTCAAGGTTCTCGGCAGGTTTGGTCGGATCAACGCGCAGCAAAGCCGCAGTGCCAGGCATTAATTGGGCAAGACCAATGGCGCCTGCATGGCTGACAGCCTTGTGGTTCCAACGGCTTTCCTGATGGACAAGACGCAGGAATAAATCTTGCGGAATTCCGTGTTTGTCCGCTGCTGCGCGGGCCATCGCCAAAAACGGCCCTTTGTAACGCCCTCTATACTTCTTGACCTTTTCACCACTTCCATCGTCCCATTTGGTCGGCGTTACGACCTTGGGCGGCTGCAAGCGGGCAGAGCCGTGATATTGTTTTGTGGCGCGGGTATCGAGAAGTTTCTTCTGCGAGGCAAAGAGCTTGGAGCGGTTTTTGGAGGAGAAAATATCGGCTGAAACAGGCGCGCCCAGACCGATCGCTCCTGCAACCAATGCTACTACTGCTATGCGCATACTGGCCCCCGCCCGCAAGATCGTGATTTTCACGCACTATACCAGACAATGCAGCCGTGACCAGACCTTGATCGACGCAGTCGGCACAGGCCCGATAAACCACGTGTCCCCGCCCCGTGATCCCGTTATAAGAACGGCGGAAACGGCCTTGCGGGATTCGGCACGGTCGCAGCATTTGACACATATACACCAACGCGGGAGAGCAGCATGGCCGGCTCAGTAAACAAAGTTATCCTTATCGGCAATCTGGGGCGTGACCCCGAAGTGCGCAGCTTTCAGAATGGGGGCAAGGTGTGCAACCTGCGCATTGCAACCTCGGAAACATGGAAAGACCGCAACACTGGCGAGCGTAAAGAAAAGACCGAGTGGCACACAGTCGCGATTTTTAATGAGGGGTTAGTCCGGATCGTCGAACAGTATCTCAAAAAAGGCTCAAAAGTATATATCGAGGGCCAGCTGGAAACGCGCAAATGGCAAGACCAGTCCGGTGCGGATCGCTACTCGACAGAAGTAGTCTTGCGCAACTATGGCGGCACGCTGACCATGCTTGACGGTCGCGATGGCGGCGGCGGCGGCGGCATGGGCGGTGGCGGCGGCTATGACCAAGGCGGCGGCGGTTACGACC
The DNA here is from genome assembly GCF_947502895.1 of uncultured Sulfitobacter sp. Lineage (GTDB taxonomy): Bacteria > Pseudomonadota > Alphaproteobacteria > Rhodobacterales > Rhodobacteraceae > Sulfitobacter. The sequence continues at coordinate 20,180 of NZ_CANNBM010000004.1, read as the reverse complement.
AAGGCGGTGGCGGTTACGATCAGGGTGGCGGCTATGGCGGAAGCTCGGGCGGCGGCGGCGGCCAGCCTGCCGGCGGCGGTGGCGGCCGTGATCTGGATGATGAAATCCCGTTCTAGGGCACCCCTATGACGCCCGAGATCAAGGTCTTTCTGGTGTCGGCAGCAGCGATTGCTTTTGCCTACACCGCTCTCTATCCCCGCTTGCCGGAAAAAACACTGGGCAAGATGGTAATGCTGGACGTTATCTTGTCGGCACTTTTGCTGCTTGCCGTCGGGTGGGTCTACTACGGCACAGGCACAGTGTTCTCGCTGTTGTTGTTTGATGTGCCATGGTGGGTGTTCACGCTCCTTGCCGCGGCATTGGTTGAGGGTCCGTTTTTTCTATGGTTCTGCAAAAAATGGAACATCGACCTCAACCCGCCGATGGACTGAACTCTAGCCTGTGATGGCGCTACCGTTGCGCCAAGGCATCGGACAACACTGCCAAGACATCGTCGCGCACCACATCGCCTGTCACAAAGGCCTCGCCAATTCCGCGCGCAAGGATAAACCGCAGCTGGCCTTCGACTACCTTTTTGTCCTGTCCCATAAGCGCCAGTAAACTCTCCGCATCAGGCAAATCACCCTCAATGTCGGCCAGATCGACCTTCATTCCCATCTCACGCAAGTGCGCGCGCAGACGGCTTGGTGCTTCTTGTGCACAAAGGCCCATGCGCGATGACAACTCGAACGCAAGCGCGCAGCCGATGGAAACGCCTTCTCCATGCAGCAAGCGGTTGCTGTATCCTGTCGCCGCTTCCAGAGCGTGGCCAAACGTATGGCCAAGGTTGAGCAGCGCGCGCTCGCCCTGCTCTGTCTCGTCGCGCACAACAATATCCGCCTTCATCTGCACCGCGCGGCGCACCGCCTCGACACGCGCAGGGCCATCGCCTGCCGCCAATGCAGTGCCTTGCACCTCTAGCCAGTCAAAGAACGCGGCATCACCCAACAGGCCGTATTTCACAACCTCGCCATACCCCGCCAAAAAGTCGCGCGGCTTGAGCGTACCCAAAACGGATGTATCCGCCAGCACCATCGAGGGCTGGTGAAACGCCCCCACAAGGTTCTTACCGTGCCGCGTATTGATGCCCGTCTTACCCCCGACCGAGCTGTCGACCTGTGCCAGAAGTGATGTGGGTATCTGGACAAACCGCACCCCACGGCGCAACACCGCAGCCGCAAACCCCACCAGATCCCCAATCACGCCGCCGCCGAAGGCCACGACCACATCGCCCCGCTCAACCTGTTGGTCCAAAAGCCATTCTACACAACGGGTGAGTTCGGCCCAGCATTTCGTCGCCTCGCCAGCGGGCAAAATCAGCGCCTGCATTTCGATGCCGTCTGCGGCCAATCCCGCGCGCAACGTCTCCAGATGCAGCCCTGCAACCGTTTCGTCACTGATCACGGCCACACGCGGGCGACGTAATAGCGGCGCGATGTGCTTGCCCGCAACATCCAACAGGCCTGGCCCGATCATCACATCATAAGCGCGCCCAGGCAGGGGCACATGCACTCGCTCAAGCATCCAGACGCTCCAAAACATCATTACGTGTCAGCAATGTCTCGATCACACGCTCGGCCATTGCATCTATCGACAGGTTGTCTCCACAGGCCACACGCAGCTCGGCCAGCCTATAAATTGGGGTCCGCGCGTCAAATATCGCACCAAGCGTGGCGCGGGGGTTGGCTGTACGCAGCAACGGGCGGGTGTCTTTATGGCGCACACGGCTCCACAACAGGTCCAGATCCGCATCCAGCCACAGCGCCACACCTTTTTGGCGGATATTGTCGCGGTTTATTTCTGCCAGATAGGCACCACCGCCAGTGGAGAGAATACCACTTTGGGTTTCCAGCAACCGCCGTATCACTTCGGTCTCGCGTTTGCGGAAAAACACCTCGCCGTCGCGCTGGAATATCTCGGGGACCGATTGGTTCGCCGCTGCTTCTATCTCGGCATCACTATCGAGAAACGGCACCCCCAGTTTAAGGGCCACGGCACGGCCCACAGCCGTCTTGCCCGCACCCATCATACCCACCAAAGCTACCGTTTTTTTCAAACGGTATGGCGGGGTCTGTCGGCGGATGTCAGCCGTGGGAGGATCAATTTCACGCATTTCTCTCTGAATGACGTGATCTTACCGAAAAGGCCATATATAGTTTGTGAAAATAATGGCAAATCAGGCAGGCACTTATGTTAGGCAAACTATTCAAGCTTCTGTTTATCCTTGCGATTCTCGGATTCATCGGGCTTGTGGGCTTTGCCTATGTCGGGCCGGAACTGGGCATTGATTTTGCCCCGCCCACCGAGGAAATACGCATGCCCGTTACGCTGGAGGGCCAGTAGCGCAATGGCCCGCTCAGCCTTGTCTGTCTGGCGCGCGGCGGCAATCGGCATTTTCTTGCCTGTGGCAGGCAGCGCCGTGGCACAAACAAACGCCCCTTTATCGGTTATTGATTGGCTTGATAGCCCGTCCCCACGTGCCGAACTGCCCCGCGCTCCGATAAAACAGACCTCCAAAAAACCCAAAGTCATAGACGAGCCGGCAGTCACGGATAGCGCCACAGCACCAACAGTGACCACACTTCCCCTTGATGCCGCCGCGCCAAGAAACGTAGGGTTGGTGCCCGCGTCCATCACAGGCATGAAGCCCGATTTATGGGCGCGCAGTGATGCCGCCGCTCTTGCACGCAGCCTCAAATCGCTGCCAGAGCTGGAATTGCCCGCCCCCAATGCGCTGTTGTTTACGATTTTGCTGGCCGAAGTGGCCGCACCCAACGGTGATCCTGCGGCCCAAGACATTCTGACCCGTGCGCGTGTGCAAAAACTCATGGACCTTGGCGCGGTTGATCCGGCGCTCGCGTTGGCCGAGCAGGCAGGTGCCGCGACATCCCGCACCCTTTTCGACGATTGGGCGCAGCTGAGCATGTTGGTGGGGACCGAAGACACCGCCTGTGGAGCATTGTCACGCGCCCCGTACCTTACCCAAGACGCGGGATTGCGTATTTTCTGTGCTGCACGAGGTGGCGACTGGGATACAGCTGCCCTCACATTCGGCTCGGCCAAGGCGCTCAAGCTGCTGCCGCGGGAAAAGCTGGATGTGCTGGACAGGTTCCTCAACCCCGATTTCTTCGAGGACGCAGCCCCCCTTCCCGTTCCGCGCAAGCCAGACCCGCTTATATTCCGTCTTTTTGAAACAATAGGAGAGGCGCTGCCCACCGGCCCCTTGCCCCGCGCCTATGCGGTGGCTGATCTACGCGATATAGCCGGCTGGAAATCACAGCTGGAAGCAGCCGAGCGTTTGACCCGTGCAGGCGCGCTACCCGACAATCGGTTGTTGGGCCTTTATACCGATAGAAAGCCTGCCGCTTCGGGTGGGATATGGGACCGTGTGCGCACCGTGCAGCGGTTTGACACAGCCCTTGAGACAAGCAGCGCCGATGCTGTCGCCAAAACCCTTCCCGCAGTCTGGCGCGAGATGAAGCGCGCAGGCGTTGAAGTGAGCTTTGCAACGGCCTTCCAAGCGCGTCTGGAAGGCCTTGAACTTAAAGGCAACTCCGCACGCGTTCAAGCCCGCATAGGGTTGCTCTCTCCCGCTTATGAAACTGTCGCAGTCAATCTGCCCGACACGCTATCATTGGGTCCGAACACAGACCTTATCCGCGCCGTAGCGACAGGGGACGTGCCAAAAGACGCCCCCACCACTGCCTTGCCCCGTGCGATATTTGACGCTTTCGCCGCCCCCGCGCCGCGCGATGAATGGATCGAGATGGCCAAGAACGGCCGCTTGGGCGAGGCCCTGATAGCCACATTGGACAGCCTGCGCGACGGTATTCGCGGCGATAGCCGCGCACTTCGCGAGGCGTTGGGAACGCTGCGCGCTTTGGGACTCGAAGACACAGCCCGTCGCACCGCGCTGCAAATCCTGCTGCTGGAGCGTTCGCTATGACTGCCCGCGCACCCTCGTCATGGATATCCATGTTTCTTGAAGCGCAAGCCGCCGAACTGGGCGCTGCCACGAACACCCTGCTGGCCTATGGCCGTGATCTAAAAGACTTTGACAGCTGGCTCGCGCGCCAAAACCACAGCTTTGAGACCGCCGCCCGTAGCGAGGTGGAAAACTATCTGGTCTATTGCGATGCACAAGGGCTGGCAAAATCCACCCGCGCACGCCGCCTGTCCGCAATCAAACAAATCTACCGCTTTGCATTCGAAGAAGGGCTGCGCAGCGATAATCCCGCGATTCAGATCAGTGGCCCGGGCCAAGACAAACGCCTGCCCAAGATTCTGTCCGTTGACGAAGTGGACCGCCTGCTTTCAGCGGCCCGCAGCCAAGGGCGCAATACAACTGACCGCGTGCGCAACACCTGCCTGATGGAGCTATTGTACGCGACAGGTATGCGCGTCAGCGAATTGGTCGGTCTGCCCGTCAGCGCAACACGCGGCGATCCCCGCTTGCTGTTGATCCTTGGTAAAGGCGGCAAAGAACGCATGGTGCCCCTGTCGCCCGATGCCCGCGACGCGCTGGCGCTTTGGATACGCTTGCGCGACGAGACCGAAGCCGCTCGCGCGCTGAAAAAATTACCACCCTCGCGCTATCTGTTTCCTTCGCGGGGCAAAGACGGGCATCTGACCCGCCATCGCTTTTATTTGCTAATCAAGGAAATCGCCGTGGCTGCTGGCGTGGACCCAGGCAAAGTCACTCCGCACACACTGCGCCACGCCTTTGCCACACATCTGCTGGCGGGCGGCGCCGATCTGCGAGCGATCCAGACCATGCTGGGCCATGCGGATGTCGCCACTACCGAAATCTACACTCATGTGCTGGAGGCCCGCTTGTCAGAGTTGGTCCTCGACCATCATCCCCTATCCGAGACAGCCATTCGCAAAGCATCTGGCAAGACATCTTCTGACGGCCAGTAGCCACTATTTAACGCGCAGCGGTATTCTGATGGCAAACCTGCCGCCTCCATATGCGCCATTGCCTCAGGAACGTCATACGTCAGATCGTGGATCGCCACCTTGCCACCACTGAGAACCGCGTAATGTGTCTGCGCCGCGCCATTGTGCGGCGGCATCCCGATAACCCCCGTATTCACCCACAAACCACGCGTTGTCTGGCGCATGAATGGCAGGCCAGAATGCCCCGCCACCACACAATCAACAGGGCCGACAAGCCGCTCCAGCGCGTCCCACTCTTCATCAAAGACCGCAGATCCATCTGTCTGCCAAATAAAGCGCGCCACATCTGTGGCCCCGCCGTGGATCACGCCGTAGCGCCGTCCATGATGGGTGAATGTTACCACATCGGGCAATCGCGCCATCCAGTCCCGTGCGACATCGTCCAGCTGCGCACGCGCATAAGCATACCAAGCGACACTCAGCAAATCGCATGTGCTGCCTGCATCAAAACCACAGCCGCAACCGTCGGCATTTTGCGCCAGTTGCACCTCGCAATTACCCGCCACAACCACACAGCCCGCCGCTCGAACTGCATCGACAGTTGCAGCCGCGCCAGCGCAATAGGCCACCACGTCGCCTGTGCAAATCAGATGATCAGCAGCAACGCCCAATTTCGTTGCTTGCGCAAACAACGCTGTGGTTGCCTGTGCATTGCTATAGGGGCCGCCAAACAGCAGCAGATCGCCATTCAACACGCCTAAATCGCTGTGTTTCACACCCTCACCTCCTTGAATGAAGCCATCAGCCCCCCCATAACAGAAGCACCATCATCAAAAAGGTCTCCCACATGGATATGCCACAGGCAACGGTCGACTCGGCGTTCTGGATATCGACTGCTATCATTTTGCTGTTACTCGTACTGTCGGGTTGCTTTTCAGGCTCCGAAACTGCGCTGACCGCCGCCTCGCGGGGCAAATTGCGCACACAGGCCGACAAGGGCTCGGCCGGTGCTGCACGTGCTTTGCGCATCACCGAAGATAACGAGCGGCTGATCGGCTCGGTTCTGTTGGGAAACAATCTGGTGAACATCCTCGCCGCGTCGCTGGCCACGGCCCTGTTCACGCGCCTTTTCGGCGAAAGCGGGGTTGCCCTTGCGACGCTGGTGATGACGCTGCTGGTCCTGATTTTTGCCGAAGTACTACCGAAAACCTACGCCATCACAAACGCCGAACGCGCGGCCGCCCTTGTCTCTGGCCCCATAAGCATTGTGGTGCTGGTCTTTGCACCAGTGGTCAGCGTGGTGCGCCTGTTGGTACGCGGCATGTTGCGGCTGATGGGCGTGTCTGTCGATCCGGACAGCAACATCCTTGCCGTACGCGAAGAGATCGCAGGCGCGTTGCAACTGGGCCATTCCGAAGGTGTGGTCGAGAAGGAAGACCGCGACCGTATCTTGGGCGCACTCGACCTACGCGAACGGGTGGTCGAGGAAATCATGTTGCACCGTTCCGGCATCGAGATGATCGACGCCAGCAACGCCCCCGCCGATATCCTTGAGCAGTGTTTGCAATCCAACCATACTCGCCTTCCTGTCTACCGCAATGAGCCCGAAAACATCATTGGCGTCATCCACGCCAAAGATCTTTTGCGCGCGATGTACAAACTAATTGGCGGGCCTGAAGGCGATGCGGCCTCACTCAAGAAATTCGACATCGCAGATGTGGCGATGGAGCCCTATTTTGTACCTGAAACCTCGACGCTGGACGAGCAGATGCGTCAATTCCTGCACCGCCGCACGCATTTTGCGCTGGTGGTGGATGAATACGGAACGCTTCAGGGGCTGATTACCCTCGAAGATATCCTCGAAGAAATCGTGGGCGAAATCACAGACGAATTTGACCCATTGGCCGATCACGCTGTCAAAACCGACAGCGACGGCCAGTACCTCGTCGATGGCGCGATGACCATCCGCGATCTGAATCGCGCGAATGATTGGAGCCTGCCTGATGAAGAGGCCAACACCGTCGCAGGCCTTGTGATCCATGAGGCGCAAATGATCCCCACGCGTGGTCAGGTCTTCCTCTTCCACGGCTTCCGTTTCGAGGTACTTGCACGCGAAGGCAACCGCATCACCAAGTTGAAAATGCGACCGCTCTAGTCCCGCACCTCTATTTCTCTTGGCCGTAAATCCTCCGGGGAGTATTTGCCCGAATGGGCAAAGGCGGGGCAGCGCCCCTATGCGCGCAAGCGCATTCCCTTGGGGTCAAACGGCGGCTCCGCCAGAACCGTCGCTTTATGCGCAACACCCAGCACCATCACCTCTACCATGTCCCCCACGCTAGCGTCTTTGACATATCCCAGCGCCAGCGACATCCCGACACTATAGCCATAAGCGCCGGATGTGACGCGACCGATCCCGACACCGTCTTTGAAAATCGGCTCGCCCCCTGTCGCATCTGCGTTGGACGCATCGGTCTCTTGCGCGTCAAGCGCCAGTATAACCAGTTCTTCACGAGCAGGCTTTGCCATTGTCTCGGTCACCGCATCACAGTTCAGAAATGCTTTGTCCAGTTTACACAAACGCGCCAGTCCAACCTCTTGAGGCCAGTATTCGGGGCTATATTCACGCCCCCATGATCCATAGCCCTTTTCAACACGCAGCGACATCAACGCACGGCTGCCCACAGGGCCTGCACCAACATCTTTGCCGGCGGCAACCAATGCCGCATAAAGGGCCGCCTGATGGTCCACGCTACAATGTAGCTCCCACCCCAGATCGCCCGTGAATGACACCCGCAGCGCCAGACAGCGCACACCGCCCAATTCGATCCATTTGGAGCGCATGAAGGGAAAATCAGCTGTCGCAAGCGATGTATTGGTCAAACGCTGCAACATCTCGCGCGATTTGGGGCCTGCGACGTTAAAGCCGCACATGGCTTCGGTCCGGCTCTCGAAAGTGGTGCCCTCGGGCAAGGGCACTTCTTTGAAGAAACGCTGGTGATACCGCTCTGCCATGCCCGAGCCGATGATCCAGAATTCATCCTCACCCAGCTTTGTGACTGTGAAATCACCCGCAATCCCGCCCCGCTTGCCAATCAGCGGCGTCAGGCACGATCGCCCGACCTCGCGCGGCATGGTGTTGGCAAAAAGCGCGTTGAGCCAGGCTTCGGCCCCCGCGCCCTTGCAAAGGTATTTGGCGAAGTTCGAGATGTCGATGATGCCCGCCTTGTCGCGCAGCATATTGCATTCGGCACCCACTACATCCCACCACGGCTGGCGGGTGAACCCGTGGGTCTGGTCTGTCGCGCCGACCTCTTCACCAAAATACAGCGGATGTTCCCACCCGTAATTCAGACCAAACACGGCCCCCATGTCGCGCTGCGTGTCGTGGATGGGGCGCATACGGGCGGGACGCCCTGCGCTGCGTTCTTCGTTGGGAAAGTGTATCTTGAAGCGGTTGGCGTATTGGTCCCCGACACGCGCCTTGGTAAACGCCTTGTCTGCCCAATCCCCGAACCGCGCCACATCCCATGCAAACATGTCATAGCGTGTCTCGCCTGTGACAATCCAGTCAGCCGCCAGCAGGCCCATACCACCCGACTGGCTGAACCCCGGAATGATCCCGTTACAGCAAAAATAATTGCGCAACTCGGGCACAGGGCCAAACAGCACGTTAGAGTCCGGCGACCAGATCATCGGGCCATTGATTACCCGTTTGATCCCCGCCTCGCCCACAGCGGGCACACGCGAAATTGCGCGCATCATGTTGTCTTCGATCCGCTCCAGATCATCTGCAAACAATTCATGTCCAAAGCCCTGTGGCGTGCCATCTTCCGCCCAGAACACCAGATCTTTTTCATAGGCCCCCACCAGCAGGCCCTTACCCTCCTGACGCAAATAATACTCGCCATCGCGATCCGCGACCGAGGGCAAACGCCGATCTAGGCCTGCAATCTCCGCAATAGTCTCGGTCACGAAATACTGATGTTCGGTTGGTTGCAAAGGCAGGGTAATTCCGGCAAGTGCTGCCACCTCACGCCCCCACAGTCCTGCTGCATTCACCACCCATTGTGTGGCAATATCCCCCTTTTCAGTGCGTACGATCCATGTACCGTCCGCTTGCTGTTCAGTCCCTGTAACGGGGCAAAAGCGGATAATCTCGGCCCCGTTCTGCCGCGCCCCTGCCGCATAGGCATTGGTGACGCCAGAAGGGTCGACATTGCCGCCCGAGGGCTCGTACATGATGCAGCGGATGCCATCGTAATCGACCAACGGATGCAGACGCTCGGCCTCGCCACGGCTTACTTCATGGAAATTCAGCCCATAGTATTTGGCTTTGGCCGCTTGCAAGCGCAACTGGTGCTCCCGCGCTTCTGTCTGGGCCAGATACAAACTACCAGGTTGGAAGACGCCGCAGCTCTGGCCGGTCTCGGCCTCCAGCGCGTTGTATAGATCCATCGTATAATTCTGGATGCGGGTGATATTATTATTGTCATGCAATCCGTGGATATTGGCAGCAGCATGCCATGTAGACCCCGATGTCAGCTCGTCCCGCTCCAACAGTACGACATCTGTCCACCCGAGTTTTGTAAGATGGTACAGAATGGAGCAGCCGATAACGCCACCCCCGATGATGACGGCCTGAGCATGGGTGCGCATGGAATGGGTCCTGTTGAGTGTTATTTACACCCTCAACGTGGCGTGCGAACCGCGCGGCCGATAGGCCTTTTGCGACAGATTATGTCGCGGCTTTGCAAGGGGGCTATTCGGGCCGCACTTCTTCGTCAGCCGAAGCGATCAGGGCTTCGCGGTCAGGCGCAAATGTAAGCACCTCCAACGCACGGGCAAGTTCTGTTCGGGCCATATCCGCAGCAGCGCGCGACAAGCCTTCGTCAGGGTGGCGCATGAGCGCGCGATAGGTCTGCTGTAGTCTTTGCTGCACTTCCAGCGTCCCTGCCCCGTTACGCGACACGGCCCCTAACCCATCACGCAACAGATCAGCAGGATCAAGCGGCGCCACGTAAAGATGCGCCAACAGGGTTTCAGGTGTGCATGCAGCCTCGTCCTTGTAATCAGACAGTATTCGCCCGATCCGCGTTATCACGTCAATTGCGGTGCCTGGATCATTCACGCCCGGCGACAGCGCCTTGGAGCCTATTTCACTCATCACAATCAGACCAAATCGGGGATCTTGCTCATATCCGCGCAAATCGCCCAGATGTACCGTCTCACGAATATCGGCGCATAGCGTGTCCCAGTCAGGGTCATCGCTAATACTCTCGACCTCCAGCAGCGGGGCGTTCACGTAGACAAAATGCCCGATGCTTGTAGGCACGTAAATCCGCACGTCATGCTGTTGTGCGACAGCGTTCAGGGCCTCGGGGAATATGCGTTTCACGTACCCGCTCTCCCATGCCAGCACGGCGCGGGTGCCTTCGGGTATGTCCTCTGTAAGCGGACGCGCGCCAAGGCATGGCCGCGCAAGACGGTCTTTGAATTGCGCGCGTGTCACATTTTCTACCTGCCGGGTGGTATCCATCAGCTGTCCAAAGCCCTGCAAATGCAACACCCAACGGATCAGGTAGACGACAATCACGACCAGTACAAAAACCGTCATCCAGAACAGTACAAAGGCACGATCATCGCCGTAAATCCCCAACTCCCTCAAGATGATACCCAGTAACGCATAGACATAGGCCCCGATGAATACGGCCATCGTATTCTGCGTGGTGCGGTCTTGCATGATCAGGCGATGCACCCGCGGCGTCCACTGGGTAGAAGAGGATTGATAGACCGATACCATGACCGTGATCGAAAAGATCGTGACCGCCAGCATCGCCGAGGCGATCAACTGCAACAGCCTGTCTGCAGCACCACCATCAAGGCTTTGTGCCAGTTCGGTTGGAATATAGATTTCGACCCATTGGCTAATGGCCGTCGCCACAAAGGCCAACAGCCCCAGCAACACAACACGCACCCATAGCTTACGTGCATAAAGGCGGGTCTTTCTCAGGGCGGTTGCGATCAACGCAGTCATATTCTCCATAAACCAGACCTAGCACAGATACTTCCACGCGCCAGTCTGTGCAGTCACATCGCGGAACCGACAAAATCTGTCGCGAAACAACTTGCCCTGCGCGCGCGGATACCATTGTCTGCGGTGCAATAGCCAAGGGAGACATCACATGAAAACAACCACCCGCGTCGCGATCATTGGCGGCGGCGTTGTCGGCGCATCGGTTCTGTACCATCTCACCAAACTCGGATGGTCGGATGTGATGCTCCTTGAACGCTCCGAGCTGACCTCAGGCTCGACATGGCACGCTGCGGGCGGGTTTCACACGCTGAATGGCGATACGAACATGGCGGCCCTACAGGGCTATACGATCAAGCTGTATAAAGAGCTGGAAGAGATCACCGGCATGTCCTGCGGGCTGCATCATGTAGGCGGTGTGACACTGGCCGATAATCAGGACCGTTTTGATATGCTGCTGGCCGAACGTGCCAAGCACCGCTTTATGGGCCTTGAGACTGAAATTGTCGGACCAGAAGAGATCGCCAAGATAGCACCTGTGACCAATCTGGATGGTATCATTGGCGGGCTTTATGATCCGCTGGATGGGCATCTCGACCCTTCTGGCACCACCCACGCCTATGCAAAAGCTGCACGGATGGGCGGTGCGACGATTGAAACGCACACAATGGTCCAAGAGACAAACCAGCGCGCAGACGGGACATGGGATGTAGTGACCGACAAAGGCACAATCCACGCAGAGCATCTGGTGAACGCAGGCGGCCTTTGGGCGCGTGAAGTGGGCGCAATGGCCGGTGTCTATTTACCGCTGCACCCGATGGAACACCAATATCTGGTCACAGAAGAAGTACCTATGATCCGTGAGATGATGGCTGAGGGCCGCGAACATCCTCACGTGATGGACCCCGCGGGCGAATCCTATCTGCGCCAAGAAGGCATGGGGCTATGCATTGGATTTTATGAACAAACCTGCCGCCCTTGGGCTGTGGGCGGCACCCCGTGGAGCTTTGGTCAGGATCTGTTGGCAGATGATTTCGACAAGATCGAAGAAAGCATCAACTTCGCGTACCGCCGTTTCCCCGATCTGGAGCGCGCTGGCGTTAAAAACGTGATCCACGGCCCGTTTACATTTGCGCCTGATGGCAACCCGCTGGTCGGCCCTGTGCCGGGATTGCGCAACTACTGGTCCGCTTGCGGCGTAATGGCAGGGTTCAGCCAGGGCGGCGGTGTGGGCCTCACCCTTGCCCAGTGGATGATCGAGGGCGAGCCCGAGCGCGATGTATTTGCGATGGATGTGGCGCGTTTCGGCAGCTGGATCAGCCCCGGTTACACCTTGCCGAAGGTAATCGAGAACTATCAGAAACGCTTTTCCGTCGCCTACCCGAACGAAGAGTTGCCAGCCGCCCGCCCCCATCACACCACACCGATGTACGACATCTTTAGCGATCTGGGCGCGGTCTGGGGCCAACAGTTCGGGCTGGAGGTGCCTAACTATTTTGCCACAGCAGATGAGCCTGCGTACGAGACGCCATCTTTCCGCCGCTCCGATGCTTTTGACGCCACAGGCCGCGAGGTGCGCGCAGTGCGCGAAGCGGTCGGTATCAATGAGGTCCAGAACTTTGGTAAATATCTGGTTTCGGGGCCGAATGCCCGCGCGTGGCTGGACCGGATTATGGCAGGGCGCGTGCCTGCCCAAGGGCGTCTTTCTCTCACGCCGATGCTGTCACCCAAGGGGCGATTGATCGGTGACTTCACAATCTCCTGCCTCGGGGATGAGCTGTTCCAGCTGACCGCGTCTTATGGCGCACAGGCCTATCACAGCCGCTGGTTCGCGCAAAATATGATGGAGGGCGTCACGGTCGAGAATATCTCGGACCGCCGCACAGGGTTCCAGATTGCAGGGCCAAAAGCACGCGAAGTGCTGCAAGCCTGCACATTGGATGACGTATCACAGATGAAGTTTCTCGATGTGCGCCCCATGACCATCGGAATGACCAACTGTCTGGTGCAGCGGGTCAGCTATACAGGCGATCTGGGGTATGAGATTTACTGCGATGCAATGGCCCAACGCCAGCTGTGGCGCACCCTTTGGGAGGCGGGGCAACCCCACGGCATGACGCCGTTCGGCATGCGCGCAATGATGTCTTTGCGTCTGGATAAGTTCTTTGGCGGCTGGTTGCTGGAATTCGGCCCCGACTACACAGCCGCCGAAACAGGATTGGACCGCTTTATCAGCTTCAAAAAGAACGTCGATTTCGTCGGTCGTGCTGCCGCCGAGGCCGAGCATGCAAGCGGCGCCGAACGAAAACTCGTGGCCTTCGAAGTGGATGCAGAAGATGCAGATGTGCAAGGATACGAGCCGATCTGGCTGGACGGTGCCGTGATCGGGTTCTGTACCTCTGGTGGCTACTCCCATTACGCGCAAAAATCTGTGGCACAGGGGTTTGTGCCAACGGCACAGGCAAATGACGGGCTGGCCGTCGAGATCGAGATACTGGGCCAGATGCGCCCCGCACGCCTTATCACCACACCGTTGTTTGATGCGGATGGCGCACGGATGCGCGGATGAGCGATGTCGCTGTCCTCATCCTCGCTGCTGGTGCCTCGCGCCGGATGCAGGGGCGCGACAAACTGCTGGAGGAGATCGACGGCACGCCACTCTTGCGTCGCCAGACCCTGCGCGCACTCGGACTGGGATGTGAGGTGCTTGTCGCACTCCCAAGCGCGCCGCATCCGCGATATGACGCGCTCGCGGGACTGGATGTAGTTGTGGTGCCTGTTGCTGACGCAGCCGAAGGGATGAACGCCAGCCTACGCGCAGGGCTGGCGGCACTTCCTGCACAGACAAAAGCGGTTATGCTGCTGCTGGCAGATATGCCGGATCTAACACAGGATGACCTGCAAACCGTCCTGCAAGCTGTTGATGTTAAAACAGATACCCTTATCTGGCGCGCCACCACCAGTGGAGGCGCTATGGGCCATCCGGTTGTATTCCGCGCTAGTCTATTTGACGATTTGAAATCCCTCAGCGGGGATAGCGGTGCCAGTGATGTGGTCAAAACCTACGCCATGCAAACACAGCTTGTCGCCCTGCCCGCCAATCATGCACGCACCGATCTTGACACGCCAGAGGCTTGGGAGAACTGGCGCGCAGCGCGCAGACCTACTTAACCGGTTCCAGATCCCGGGGCGCGACACTACGCCGTGCCGCAGAATAGCCCCGCAATCCCTCAGGTGTCGCAAGCTCAGGAAATACTTCCAACAGCTCTAACCGCTGGGCATTTCCGATCCCTACCAATGTGCGCACATCTGGCTGAAAGCTCTCCGACCAAGTACCGTCCGACAAGATCACCTCATGGTTGTCAAACATCAGATGCAGATAGGTCGTAGGCATATCCTGCACCACATCCACACCATTCAGCCCTGTCAGGTGCTTTGCTGCGACCAGAACCTCGCTGTCTTCGAAATGCAGCGGCGTTTTGTCATTGGCAACCAGTATCCGGTGATTGGGCGAGATCATCATATCACGTTCAGGCAAATCATTGCCCAAGGCCCCTTTTGCAATCCGCACAGGAGCCAGATGTTCGTTTGTATAGAAGTCGCGCGGTGTCATCTCGCGGCGCCCGATCCAGCGGATATGCTGTAACCCGTTGTCGCGGGTAATGACGCGGTCCCCGATGGCCAACCGATCTACCGCGACTTCGCCCCGCGGCGTGGCGATCATTGTGCCGGGGGTAAAGCAGGGCGATGCGGCATCGGCACCCTCAAAAGGCACTGCATCCACCTGCACGCCCGCACCATCCAAAAACCGCATAACGCCATTTTGCGGCGCATGAGGATCACGGTCGATCACCAACCGTGGATGCGATGGAAGCGGTGTCTGGGTCATCAGGTTTCCTTGGACAAGACCTGCCAGATCATACCTTCCCCACTGCGACCACACAACAAATTACCACATATTAACCATATTTTTCAATGTGTTGTACACAATTAACCCAACCATCACATCACTGCACGCGATATGGAAACAGCGCGACAGATACATGAAAAGCGGAGCCGCATTGCGACTCCGCTCTCACTCACTCAGGGTCACTACGCCCAAATGATGCTGCATACACGTGGACCCCGAGGCAGACCTTTTCAGGCCCGCCTCGGGGAATTCTGTTGGGAAGTACTAGCTTTTCTTGGTGATCAGCTTGGCTTCGTGCTTTTTCAGCGACTTGCGGGCTGCCGCATAGGCATCGATACCCTCGCGTGTGGCGAGTTCCGGGAAGAGTTCCAGAATTTCGTCACGGGCTGCATCGCCAACACCTGCCAGTGAGTTGTCACCAGGCTGGAAGCTTTCGGTCCAGATACCATCGGACAGGATCACCTCATGCTGGTCGAACATGATGTGGATATAGGTGGTCTGCGACACATCTACCTGGTCGATCCCTTCCATATCCGTCAGGTGTTTCGCCGCGACCAATACTTCACGCTCCTCAAAGTAGAGGGCCGTTTTGTCGTTGGCCACCAGCACACGGTGCTGCGGCGATACCATCATGTCACGCTCGGGCAGATCATTGCCCAAGGCACCCTGACGGATAAGGATCGGCCGCAAGTGTTCGTTTGCAACCAGTTCCTCACCTGTCATCGGACGATGCCCGATCCAGCGGATTTCCTGCATCCCGTTGTCACGGGTGATGATGCGCTCACCCACTGCCAGCTCTTCCACTTTCCGCTCACCTTTCGGTGTGGCGATCAGCGTGCCGGGGGTAAAGCAGACAACGACCTTCTCGATATTCGTGAAGACCAGCTGGCCTGCATCGGACCCGTCGGCGTTGAAGTAGTCAACAACACCGTTTTCGGCATTGTCGGGATCATACGTGACCTCGAAACGACCACCTTCTGGCGCAGAACCGGGAAGCTCAAGACAGTCAAAGTCGTCGCCACCCTCGGAGCCGTCGATGATATCGCCCGCATTCACGTCACGGAAGATGTCACGATCATTGCCGCCAGTCATGGTGTCAGCACCATCACCGCCAAGGAACAGATCGTCACCCGACCCGCCGAGGATGCTGTCATCGCCGTCGCCGCCTCTGAGTGTATCGTCACCCAGCGCGCCTTCCAGCGTGTCATCGCCCGCGTCACCGCTCAGGTCGTCATCGTCCTGACCACCGTCAAGAAGATCATCGCCTTCGCCGCCATGCAGCGAGTCATCGCCCGTATTGCCGCGCAGTGTGTCGTCGCCAATATTGCCTTCAAGAGTGTCGTCACCGGAGCCGCCTTCGAGGCTATCGTCACCCTGACCACCGATCAGCGTATCGTCGCCCGAACCACCTTGCAGCGTGTCATCGTCGATGCCACCGTCAAGGCTGTCGTTACCCTGTCCGCCAAGCAATGTATCATTGTCGTCACCGCCAAAGATCACATCATCACCGGCACCACCATCGACGAAATCGTCGCCATTGTCAGGCTCAAGATCGGGGCCGAGCGGGTTGGACCCGTCGTCTTCAATCTCCAGCGCATCAAGGCCCAGATCAGGGTCGTTGTTGGCATAGATGGTGTCGTTACCTTCGCCACCGAGGATGGTGTCGTTGCCTTCGGCGCCTACGATACGATCATCGCCTTCGCCACCTTCAACATCATCGTCGTCGATGCCTGCGTTGATGACATCGTCGCCTGCGCCACCGTCGATGGTATCGCGGTCGTCGCCTGTGGTAATGGTGTCGTTACCATCGCCACCCACAACACTGTCGCGGTCATCTTCGGGGTCAGGGTCCGCAGGGAACACGCCCTCATAGCCAAGATCGGGCAAAGGTGTGCCGCCGCTGGTGTCGATGACATCGTCACCTTCACCACCATTGACCGTATCATTGCCGTCACCACCGTCGATGGTGTCGTCACCCTCATCGCCGCTCAGGCTATCATCGCCCTCACCGCCATCAAGGATGTCGTCGCCTTCGCCGCCATGCAGTGTGTCATCACCCTCATCGCCGTTCAGCTCATCATCACCAAGGCCGCCTTCAAGGGTATCATCACCCTCTCCGCCGTTCAGCGTATCGTCGCCCTCGCCACCGATCAGGGTGTCGTTACCCTCATCGCCGTCAAGCTCGTCGTCGCCTGTGCCGCCGTCAATGCTGTCGTCGCCAGTGCCACCAGACACATCATCGTCGCCTTCGCCAGCAATAACAGTGTCATTACCGTCGCCTGCATTGATGATGTCATCCTCCGGGCCTTCACCTGGCAGGAAGCCATCGCCACCGTCAACCACGTCACCTTCGGGATCCTCGTCAAAGTCTCCGTCAATGAGATCGTCGCCGTCCGTGCCTGTAACGATACCATCGCTGACAATCACATCAACAGTGCCCGGCGTTTCGCCACCCTGCCCGTCAGAAACGGTATAGGTGATTTCCGCAGGACCGTTAAAGCCTGGTGCGGGCGTGAAGGTGATGGTGCCATCGTCGTTGATTGCAACTTCACCATTCGGGCTACTGGCCGAGTGTACAACCAACGGGTCGCCATCGGGGTCACTGTCGTTCGCCAGAACGTCGATGATAACGGCCTCGTCCTGATTGGTCTCCGCAACGTCATCCTGTGTAACAGGCGGATCGTTGGCAGGGATCACGTTGACATCGACAGTTGCCGTGTCCTCGTTCCCGTCTGGATCAGCGACCGTATAGGTGATCGTGGTTGGCCCGTTAAAGTCTTCGTCAGGCGTAAAGACAATGGTCCCATCGTCGTTGATCGTTACCTCACCATCGGGGCTGGTCGCTTCGGTCACTGTCAGCGGATCAGACTGTGGATCCGTGTCGTTGGCCAGAACCGGAATAGTAACCGGCGTATCCTCTGGCGTTTCGGCCACATCATCCTCTGCAACCGGATCAACCTCACCAACATCGACAAACAGCACGGCAGGGTCGGTCAGTTCGCCATCGGAGATGGTGTAGTTGACCTGTGCTTCGCCGATGAAACCGTCGTCGGGTGTGAACGTCAGTGTGCCGTCATCGTTGATGGTGACTTCGCCATCGGGGCTGGAGGCCGAGATGATCGTGAGCGGATCGTCTTCGATGTCGCTGTCGTTGACCAATACGGGTACCGTGACAGGCGTACCTTCAGGCGTTTGCGCATTGTCGTCTTCGGCCAGCGGGCCATCGTTGACGGGGTTCACTGTCACATCAACAGTTGCCGTGTCCTCGCCACCGTTCCCATCGGTGATGGTGTAGGTGATCGTGGTCGGGCCGTTGAAGTCGGGGTTCGGCGTGAACTCCAGTGTGCCGTCGTCGTTGATGGTGACATCGCCGTCTGGGCTGGTCGCCGAGACAACTTCCAGCGGATCGCCGTCAGGATCGGTGTCATTGCCCAGAACGTCGATGGTGACAGGTGTGTCCTCATCCGTCTCGGCCGTGTCATCGTTCGCAACGGGCGGATCGGTTTCCTCACCAACCGAGATTTTGACAATCGCGTCGGACGTCTCGCCATCGGGATCGGAGATGGTGTAAGCGATCTCTGCGTCGCCGGTAAAGTCCAGGTTCGGCGTGAAGGTCAGCGTGCCATCATCGTTGATGGTGACGTCGCCATCAGGGCTGGTCGCCGCGATCACGTCCAGAGCATCGTTGTCCACATCCGTGTCGTTGGCCAGCACCGGAATAGTGACCGGCGTGTCTTCGGGGGTCGAGACACAGTCGTCCACTGCAACAGGTGCATCATTCACGTTTTCAACCGTGACCGTGACCCGCGCATCGTCCTCGCCACCATTGCCGTCTGTGATCGTATAGTCGATCACAGCCTCGCCAAAGAAGTCCGGGTTTGGCGTGAAGGTCAGCGTGCCATCATCGTTGATGGTGACGTCGCCGTCCTCCGAGGTTGCCTCGGTGATGGTCAGCGGATCATCTTCCGGATCCGTGTCATTGCCCAGAACATCGATTACAACAGGCGTCTCTTCCGTCGTCTCCGCAACGTCATCAACCGCAACAGGCGCAAAGTTCTCGCCAACCGTGATCGTCAAAATCGCAGAGTCCGTAAGGTCACCATCCGAAATGGTATAGTTCACGACAGCTTCGCCAGTGAAACCATCTGCTGGAGTGAAGGTCAGCGTGCCATCGTCGTTGATGTCTACTTCCCCATCAGGGCTCGTGGCGGCGACTACTTCCAAAGGATCATTCTCTGGATCGGTGTCATTGCCCAGAACATTTACCGTTACGGGTGTGTTCTCTTCTGTCGTATCGGCATCGTCCACCGCGTCGGGTGCATCGTTCACAGGGGTGACATCGACAACGGCTTCGCCGGTGTCGAACGCGCCGTCCGGGTCGGTTACGGTATAGGTGATCGTCGCTTCGCCGGTGAAGTTCTCGGCTGGCGTGAAGGTCACTGTGCCGTCGCCATTGTCCACAACAGTGCCCTGCTCCGCAGGAACCGTGATGTCCGACAGAACCAGATCCTCGACAGCATCGTCAGGGTCCGTGTCATTGCCGCGCAGATCAACCACAACAGCCGTGTCTTCCAGCGTCGTCGCCGCGTCATCGACCGCAACAGGCGGATCGATCTCGGGCGTCACGGTCACAACCGCCTCGGCACTGTCGCTCAGACCCGTCGGATCCGTGATCGTGTAGGTGATCGTCGCTTCGCCGTTGAAGTTCTCGGCTGGCGTAAAGGTCACCGTGCCGTCGCCATTGTCCACAACACTGCCCTGCTCCGCAGGAACCGTGATGTCCGACAGTACCAGATCCTCCAGCGGATCATTGCCGTCAAAGTCATTGCCACGCAGGTCAACCACAACAGCTGTGTCCTCGGGGGTCGTCGCCGCATCGTCAAACGCTTCGGGACCGATGCCTTCGGCCACAGTCACCGTGTGGATCGCCGTATCCGTCAGATCACCATCGGTGATCGTGTAGGTGATCACAGCCTCGCCGGTGAACCCGTCTGCAGGCGTGAACTCGAACGTGCCGTCGGCATTGGGCGTCAGCGTGCCCTGCTCCGCAGGGACTGTCGCCGAGACAACGCTCAGCTCTGCTGCCGTGTTGTCCACATCCGTGTCGTTGGCCAGAAGATCAACGGTTACAGGGGTTGCAAACGGTGTCGTGTCGGCATCGTCCACCGCGTCGGGTGCATCGTTCACAGGGGTGACATCGACAACGGCTTCGCCGGTGTCGGACGCGCCGTCCGGGTCGGTTACGGTATAGGTGATCGTCGCTTCGCCGGTGAAGTTCTCGGCTGGCGTGAAGGTCACTGT
>NZ_CANNBM010000003.1 GCF_947502895.1 uncultured Sulfitobacter sp. | reverse complement strand
TTGCCTGCCACTGTTGCCTGCCACTGTTGCCTGCCACTGTTGCCTGCCACTGTTGCCTGCCACTGTTGCCTGCCACTTATGTTCTAAGCATGGACAGGCAAATCGGGGTTCGTTTTGGTGTCGCTAGCGGCATTCCATGGGCGTTACTCCAATACCGCACATTCCCCAACGTCGAAATAGTCGCCTTCCCACGTTGCGATGACGATCATGTCACCGAGTGACGGTCCCGCCAGGTTGGGTTTCCTTTCGTGGGCTGTGCATTGTTCAAGGCTCTCGATTTGATCTCAGAACCGTCTCGTGTTCCAGTATGCTCTACCGCACGCGAAAGGCTGTGATGATCCTTCTTTGTGAACGAAGAGCTCCTCCTCATCTTCTAAAATCACATAAACAGGTCTGTTCGCCCGCGTGACCTCAATATGAAAAATCTGTTTGTCGTCACCTTCCACCAGAAGGTAGAGGCAGGATGACGAACGCTCCAACCATACGTGTTGCCGAACTCAGTTCACACCCCGAAGGCGGCCTTTCAGGCGCAGCGCCTCCGAGACAAAAACTGACTAGCGCTTAGGCAAGTTCGAACATCAGCTCCACGCCCTTTCGAGGTCTTTCACTGGGTAATGGTCCAGTCCCGAAAGTAACCGCTTTTTCGTGCTGCAAGTTTTGAGACCAAAGGGTAGATTTGCAGCTCGCAATCGATCAGGTTAATACATGATCGATCCCCCGCGCCAATCGGATAGAAGTTTGAAATGACGGAACAATCAGTCTCGCCCGCCAGCGAAGAGTACACTTGGATGACCTTTATGGGGCAAGGAGCTATGCAATGGGGCCATTCAGATCTTCTCGCTGTCGGATCCGACAAGGAACTCGCTCGGCTCGGCGAGCTCGCCACCTACTTTTCGATCCGGGGCGATAATAATGGTGGTCGTCTGGCGGACCAAATCTGGATCGTTTTTCCGCCTGTGGCCGCGAAAGGACAGGCGAACACCCTACAGCAGTTACGGGCCGGTGTTGATGCAACTCTGGCCAAGATATCGGAGGGCACAGCCACCGCCGAGCAACGCGACGATGCGTTTGGTTTCCTGTCCCCCCATTTCATGGAGAGCTATGACGGTGATGCGCTAGTCCGCGTGCTCTCGGCGGCGCCCGCGAAGACCGCCATTATTGTCGTCGAGGCCGGCCGATATCGTATGGTCACCACGCACATGCCAAACGGTAGCCCGCTCGAGGAAACCGTGCGTGCAGCGCATCTCCATCAGCTTCTGACGGAGATCGACGCGCTTTGCCGCGCCAATGCCGTCTACGTCACGCTCGATTCCGGCTTTTTTCCGCCCCAGCGGCAGGAGTCGTTGGACTTACTCATGTCGGTGGGTGACGCCGGATTCGTGTCTGGCGCCATGGTCGGCGCCGAGCCTCTCAATGCCGTCGAAGTTACTGCCAAAGTTTCGCGATGGAGCGATGCCGTCGACGCGGGCGGCATTGGCGGAGTCATTAAGGAAATCGATGGCGATGAAAGCTTCTCCGACCGGAAGCGCTTCTTCCTGAAACTCGAGTTTCTCTCTCAGGCGGGCCTTTCGGACCCGTTTCGCGATCTCCTTAAGACCAAACCGGATATGCTGGTCGAGCTGCCCGTCCAACAGGCCCTGGCGATAGCGCGGCTTTCGGAGACCGCTGACATTGACGATTTCGCGGAAACGCTTATTACGAAGGCGCTCCCAGATATACGCGACCGCGAGGACTTCGCCCAAGCGCTCGACACCGCGCTGCGATTGCGCGGCCAACGCTTGCAGTCAGCAGTGCTCGACGCGTTCCGTAGGCATCATCCCAACGCGCCAATGTTGCAGCGACTCGACGTGGTCGCTGCAGCGCGCGAAGGTGATTTCGATCGCGCCGTTACGATCTTGGCATCGATGTCCGACGGCGATTACGATGAAGAAGCTCGCTTCTATCGCCTACTCGCCGACGGCACGCGGGTTGATGGCTGGAACCCTTATACCGTGCATGCAACGATCGCCGATGAACTTCCTGACCTGGTTAGCGATGCCGGCGTCAAGATTGCGCTGCAGCTTGAGCTCGCTGGTCGGTTAGATGACAGCTTCGGGTTCCTGCTTGGACGCAGCGCCGACGTTTCCAGCCAGGAACTGCTCCTTCTGATACGGCTTGCCAGCACTGCGCTTCAAGCAGAAACACTGTTGAGTACCGATCCGATTATCGAGCAGATCATGGACCGATCGATCGCGTTTCTCGCGGCCAGTCCAAGTGACGGACGCGTTCGAACGCAGCTGGCCAAGCTGCTCGGACCTACAGAAACCGGCACGCGCGGCACCGCAATGTTGGTCACAGCCCTCATGAAGCGTTCCGTCGCGATGCCGCCAATCGATCCCCGTCCCAAGATTGCCGATCGTCCGCCTGTCATTCCGGCCGAACAGACCCGAGCGCCACTGGAACGTATCTGGAAATGGCTCGCCGAACAGGGGCAGGGCATGTGGTTGGTGGGACAGGAAATCCTGCCGGCTGAGCTGCTCGACGTATCCGCGGACGCGCTCATTGGCTCGATACTCATGCAAGCGGATTATGCCGGGAACCGCATCGCAGAGGCAGGTGATCTTGAACTGCTAAACATGTATCTGGCGGCCGCCAATGCTATTGCCCCGCTCGCCAAGCAACCCGACGAGGATCTGAATATCGCTCGAACCGTAGGAAGCAAGCTCGCTGTTGCGGGTAAGGGACAGGCAGCCCGCGACATCGCCGAGTTCATCGTCACGAACAGCGGCTACCGTCCGGAGCGGCACCGAATAGCCTTGTTCAGCTTTGCGGACATCTATGCGCGCGTCGGAATGAGAATTGAAGCGATGGTTGCGATGGCGGCTGCGCTGGAAACGCGTGGAATGGCAACTTGGGATGAAATCTGGTTCGAGACAAATCTGCTGTTCCGTCTCCTGCGCGACGCTGGCATGGCAAACCTTGCCATACCGCTGCTGTACCGGTCGCAGGAAGCCCTTGACCAGCTCGGCATCAAGGAACGTGATGGATTTCGCCTCGAAACCATGGCGCTACAAGCCAAGACCACTGTCTTTTCTCGCGATGGCGGGTCTGATGCGGACCTGATCGAATTGTTCGACGCTGCGGCCGCCAACGCGGCAGAAGTAATGGATCGAAGCGACGAAATGCTGCCGATTGCGATGATCCTGAACACGTTGGTGCATTTCGGCAATACGCGGATTCCCGAGCAGGTCGCGTCTGCTGAAGCGCTTCTACAGAAGATTGTTATCGCGCTGCCACCTGAGCAGCGGCCCATGATTAAAGCGTCGGGTCGATTCCCGACACTCGCTGACATTGTCGACGTGGCACGCGGCCTTGATAACGCCCGCTACGCTGTCGATGCGGGCTACGACTTGAGGCACTTGCGCGTTATGACGCGCACGCTGGTCGGAAACGCTCTGGCCGATGTCGACCCCAATGCGCTGACCTATGTGGTGGAAGCGTCGGCGGACCGTGCCATCGAGCTTCGGGCCGCAGACGGCAGGCTCTTCGAGGTCGAGCGCCTGCTGACGCGAGCAGATGCTCCCTATGAGGCGGCGATCGCGCTGAGTCGATCAGATGCTGCGATCGTCGGCATGGCTCTGTTCGACAACCAACTCGCCACCGTCGAATTCGAGAACGGCGATATTTCGGACATCACGATCGAGCCAGAAGGCACCTTTTCGGTCGGAGCGCTCGATCGCTGGAGCGAGCGATTCCCCAAGGACTATGCCCTGGATTCAGTAAGCGAAGCCGAGATGCGTGAAAGCGTCGCGGCCTTGGGTGTGACCAAGTTGCCCAAGCGGTCGATCATTGTTGCAGATGGGAGACTACAGAGATTACCCGCTAATCTTCTGACTATTGATGGAGCGTCTGTCGGATTCAGTCATGCAATCGGCGTGACGCCCTCGCTCGAATGGTTGACAGCTTCACGGCAGCTCGACCGGAAGGGGAACGGCTCGGCGCGCATGTGGATTCCGGTTCCCTCTGCAGGCGAGGGACCCGGTCCCCTTGCCATGATGGCAGATGAGGTGGCGCCAATCCTGGCCGAACATGGTGTGGACCTCGAGCGAGGCAAACAGCCATCCCCAGGATTTGCCGACGCCGATGTCGCGATTATCGGTGCTCACGGCGGTCTAACCGAGGTGAACCGCTATTTTCGGTCGATGAGCGACGACGGACACGGCGTTACCGAGATCGCACAGATCGCCGAGGTCACCCGCAAGGCACGTCTGACCATCCTGTTCGTGTGCTCGGGTGGCCGCATCGATCCGCACCCGGAAACCGGAATGGCGATTGGTCTCGCGAAGCAAATCCTCGCGCGCGGCAGCGCCGCCGTGATTGGACCGGCTTGGCCGATTCCGTTCTTTGTCGCACGTCCTTGGCTGAAGGGTTTCCTAAATGCTTGGCAGGAAGGTATGATGGTGCTGGACGCTTGTCACGCGGCCAACCGCTGCGTCTCCGACATAACCAGCTGGGACCCTAAGCGCGCTCTTGCCATGTCGCTCTACGGTGATCCCTTTATTCGCAAGGACGCCTGATATGGTTGCGTTCGCAAATCGTTGAAGCTACCGGGCCGACGGTTTGCGATCGAGCATTGTCCCGGTCATTAGAGTCGGGACCCTCGCGCAAAAAGCACTGAAAAGGCGTCTCTGAAACTCCAGCGGCTGAAACGATAGTCCGCTTTGTTATGTGGCGCGACAAATGCCGCCATTCCGCAATCGGCCCCAAAGCCGCCATTGCCTCGGAGCGGACAAACGGCAGTAATGTCCACACTTCGGTTGTCCGACTCCATCAGCACGAAGGTCCGCTTCGCGCAACCAAGCACGTCGATACGGTGGTCGTGTTCGGCTGGAAGCGGCCGTTAGATGACCTCAAGGTATCGGGTCTAAAAAACTTAAATATTCGAAATAGAATAGTAAGTAGAAGGTATCAAATCGCTTTCGGACTATTATTTTGAGAATTTCTCTGTGGACGACTTTAAGTTCCAATTAGACAGGTTATGGTTAAGCTTTTGATTTAATTGTTAAATAAATTTGGCAAGGGTACTGGGAGGAAGTTTTCCAGATTTGAAGCCAAGTTTTCCACAATTCATCTTCCTGGTGCACTTCGTCCTTTCGTTCATTGCGCGCACATTTGTTTTGAAACAAGAAACAGGAGTTTTCGCATGCACCTTACTGCACCCGATGAAATTTTTACGAGCCAGGAGGCTGCTGAGTATCTCGGTAGGAGCCGCCGCCAGATACAGCGTCTCCTCACCAGCGGAAAGCTCAATGCAGTGCGCCCGAATGGGCGGTGGGTAATCTCCGCCATCTCACTGTGGCGTTATCTTGGAATTGCAGATGACATGATGCTGCTCTGGGAGCGCCGTGGGCTGGATGAATCCGGACCTTCAGCTGAAATCTATAAAGTTCAACAGCTTACGTAGATCGGGTCGTGAGGGGTTAGCCCAAATCCATCGGATTTCGCGCAACCCCTTTTGACCCGAAGTCGCCCACTGTCGTCCCATGTCGCCTTAAGACACCACGAGACACCTAAAGGCGCCACCCGTCACTCTAACAGATAAAGCCCATCACGATGAAGCCAAGCCAATTGGCGTCATCCGCAAAAAGTGGTGGCCGAATTAAGAAAAGATAAACTGATGCTAGACCAGAAAAATTCGCCTCCAATGATTTCAGATCTTGAGATTGCCCTTCGCTTAAAAGAGATGCCTTATCAAACGCGCAGTTCGACTATCAAATCTCTGAGGAAACTCCGCCAGACAGCCGGAAATGATGGAGACCTGAGTGTTGAAGATGTTCGGCATATCGTTGCATATCCCGATCCAAAGTTACGTAATAATCTGGGACATAAAGCATCCCAAGTATTCTCTGATTCTCGGAGGGCCCTGAAAGTTTGGGATGAATATCCCATTCAAAGACTTGCTATTAAGCTGCGGGGTAAAGTGGTGACATTGGAACATGCCATCGATGCTGCGCACCTGAATTTTCCACCTGAACGCGCCACACGAGCTGAAATGGCCATGCGGGCGTTCGCCAAACATCTGAACCAGCCAGTTGAAGCAATCATTGCGACTGAGGCGGTTGTCGGTCCAAAATTAATTGCTCTGACCCCGGAAGATCTCGCCGTCGGCACTGATCAAACCCTGAAGAACAAGAAGACCCTCATTCGTTCGGCCCTTCGTCTTGTCGATCCCGTTTGCCTCGGTCGTATGCACAGCGACACGACACGGCTTCCGGAAGTTTGGAGTACAACGCTTGAAATGCTTGTCTCTCGTGCCCCCAAGCACTCACCTTCTATCGCCGCGATTTTTCGCCGTCTGGCAACCAGGTCTGATTTTGAGGGAATGACCCCTGACGAATTGACCAAGGGTGACCTCGAAGGCTTCTTGTATCAGGAGCGTCAAACGCACGCAAAGCCTTTCGGAAGGAAGCTCGGGATGGCAATTAAAATATGGAACGGTGCAATCAATGAGGGCGCGCTCAATGCGACGCCTTTCATTCGGAGCCGCCAGACCGAACGGTTGCCCGACGTACCATGGGGTGCCGTCCCTCTATCCATTCGCGAGCCACTCGATGCGTTGCTCGGACGAGCTTCGATCGCTGACCGAAGCGGCGGCGTCTGGGAAGATCTAATCGATGACGACCTCGGAGTCCCTGATGCAGAAACTAACGGCGAAGCAGAAAACGTCGATCTGACAATAGACCCGGCGACTGCCGAGCTGTGGCGCAGGTCTCTAAAACGCATATGGCATGCCGCTGCACATGATGAGGGAGGAAAAGGAGCGCCGGAAACCCTCGAAACACTGTTTACTGTGCAGAATGCTCGCTCTTTTGTCACGGCGGTTTGGACCTGTCGCAAAAAAAATCTCGATAAGGCGGGGGAAGACTGGGAATCCAATAAGAAAGGGATTTACGAAACAGGTCTACTAAGAACATTTGTTAATGCTGGACGAATTCTGGGTGTCGAGGATAGTCAGCTTGAAAAGATTCGGGCCTTCATTAACAAGATCGACCCTGCTGTCGTCGGCAAAAAGAGAATGCCAGATGGCACGACAAAGTTGATTTACGAAGAAACCAGGATCGGTCCAAAACACGCTGACATGTTAAGAGCGTTTAACCACGACAGTGTTTTGGCGCGTTGGTTCAAGGCACCGGAACTGCTCTGGGCAGCCGCGTTGAAGGGCAAATCCCGTAAAAACGGTTTTAATGAACACGACGCTGCCTTGGCGCGTTCCGCTTTAATCCTGCAAATACTGCAGCGTGTTTCCCCTCTAAGGCGCAATAACCTTGCGCGGCTTCGAATCTCCGGACCCAATCCTCACATTCATCTCCCAGTTGGGAACGGGGAGGGTCGCCTGCTCCTGCCAGCGGTTGAGTTGAAGAATCTTCGGGCAATTGAGGTGCGCATCGACGCTGATACAGTGCGCATGATCAGAGAGTTCGTAAAGACATTCAGGCCGTTTGCAATCGCGCGCGAAGGGGTGTCGGACGGTAATGAACACCTTTTCCCTGGTGCTACAAATAAACGCCCAGAGCACGGCTTTGATGCAGAATACTCGGACGGGTATGGCTACCACTCGCCGAATGCTTTCAGTGCCATGTATTCGAAGCATATGATGAGAAAATGTGCATTGAAGGTCGATATGCATGTGGCCCGCCATATCGCAGCCAAGGTCATTCTGGATATTGACCCCAGCGCTATGGGGCTCGTTCAGGAGATTCTTGAACATAGACGTATCGAGACAACTCGTGCGTACTATGCTGAAGTCAGCAAGTTGATAGCGCAGAAAAGATACCTGCAACTTCTTGATAAGGCTACTTTGCGAGCACTCGGGAAGATTGATTTCAGGGTTGAGTTCGAGAAACAGTTGGGGGCATAGAGCATGGCAAAGCAGATCAGAAAATCGCTTCCTATTGCTCAGTGGCCGGCCGATATCCAAGAGCGCTTCCTCAACGTCTTCAGTGACAAAGAGGCAACCCATCTCGCGTGTTTGAGGCAAATGATGGGTCGATGGATACTTGACGCAGAACAGGATGGAGTGCCACCGAACTTGGTGACGCCCTCACTTATCACACGGCGTTCAGAAGGTCTGATCCCGGCACATCGCTCTAAAATGAAGCAAGCGCTCTTCGAGGTGTTTGAAGTGCCTTGCACCTTCGTTTCGCCGGATAAGCAAATTCAATCCAGTGAAAAGGAGAAGCTGTCCGATTTGGTTCAGCGGCATCTTCAGCGTTTTCCTACAGATTGGCATGACCGAGCTGTCCCGATGTTATACGTCTGTCCGGAAGGGCTCGCGGACGGTGCTATAATTGATGCACGAGCATTCTCATCCATAAAGTCTACAATGGAGTTGGCGGGGCAATATTTTGATTTTTGTCGTGCCAACGACCTGCCGGTTGATCTCGATCGGGTTCCCTTCCGTTCATGGGTAGCTCATCGACGCAAACGTTTCGCTATCGGTGATTTCTCTATATATACGATGGTGATTGAAGCTGGGCGCCTTCTGACGCTTGGAAGAGACGTCTACCCGGAACGTGACTGGGGATGGCTCTCCAAATTCTTGGCGAAGATGAAAAGTTTAGCTAAATATCATCCGACCCGTGCGAATGGGCGTCACGTAAATATTGAGGAACTGCACATTGCGGCTCTGCAAGGTATGGAGGCCGCTCTTGAAGCTCATGAGTTTTCTTCAGGATACCGTGGTAAACTTCAAGCACATACGCTCGCCAGAACGATGCTATCGATCCTGATGTTGATAAATTCACCGATCCGGATCTCATCGCTTGCCGCGCTTGATATAGAACATCACTTTGATCCGGAGATGACACGGCTGCATTTATCTCCTTTGGAGACGAAGGACCGAAATCGAGACGAGCGTGCGATCCCTGAGCGTCTCAGGGCAGTGATCTTAACCTACATTCGTCATCATAGGTCGCTCGTCGCACCTGAGGATGAAACACGTCTATTTATAGGGTGGAAAGGCGCGCCCTGCACACCGGGTCACTTAAGTGAGTGCATCGGTGATATGACGGAAGCGTTGTTTGGTAGCCGTGTTTCGGCTCACATGATCCGAAATGTGATAGCCGCTTTTATTGTTTCAGAATCCCCAGCTGAACGCGGACTTGCGTCTGAGGTCCTGAACCATCGCCGCAGTTCTACCACTGACACCTATAGCGCAAACAGCAATGGTATTGTGGCGTCTCGAAAGCTGAGTGCTGCCGCAGATGCGGAGAAAATTCGCCTTGGTATAGGACCAAAAATTATGCAGAAAAAGTCGAAGCGCTCTCGACCGTCTGGCAGGCGAAAGCACAGGGGCACGGAGACCTGATGTCACATGCCGAGATGAGCGTCCTTGCATAGATGTTTCCAGCGTACAGCTTCTAAAAGGTGAGATCGCAAAATTGCTACGGCTTCATAGTTGAGCCGGTAGATATGAATGGTTCTTTTAGAATATTTGCTCGTTATCCACGTACATATGTCAAATAGAACCCCTTAACCATACGATGTTCTTGAAGGCGATCGCCAAGGTTAAAGCCAGCTCGACTCAATGGGGGTTGGAAAATATCCAAGCCTCTATCCAATACAATTTTCCAGCCAGTGTCAGTTACGATATCTCGAGCATGAGCTGTTCCCGAAGTGTCGAAGGCCCAAGTGAAATCAACTCCTGATCCAGTGCAAGCTTCGGAGATGCTCTCGAGAAGTTCGCGTTGCTTCTGGACCTCACCGTCATTTGCACCAGTGACAAGATGAACTGAGACCTGATCTTCGGGCGCTTTGCGCCGAATGATCATTTCAACAAATTCCATCATGTTCTTGATCTGATAATAATAGCGGATGTAGGGATCAGTCACCATAATCCGCGAAGCGCCGTCGGTGTAGGGGCCGAAGAGTGTATCGAACCTTACGCCTTTCCGGTTCTCAGCAAAAGTGTGGTGCCCTTCTTCGAGTGTCGGCTTGGATGGCTTCGCTATAAATGTAGGACTTGCTACATTTGCGTCGGTTTCAATCAAGTTCTCATTAAGCTCGTCGACATTGTCGGAGGGTGGTTGTGTGTCTTGTCCAGGTTTCCGGTGATAAAACTGGGGATACTCCTGTTCTTCTACAGTCTGGATGCTGTGTTTCTCGCCGTCTGAGCCAGTGTAGTAGAAATCGACTTCTGGATATGTTGCGTCAATCCGGAACAGCTGATCTTTCACACGCTTGCGGCTCTCCAAGGCGAGTTGCAGCAGTTCCTCAACATCTTCAGCACTCTCACCGCCTGCAGGGAAGATGATCTTGAGGAGGCCTGACATCGTTTTGTAGACGGCATCGCGGTCTCGGGTCGAAATTTTCGCGCTGATCTGGAAATACTGATCCGGACGGTTCGAAAAGTCTTCCTGACGCAATTGGCGTAGAACTTCAGCCAGATAATCAACAATGAACCCATATCCACTGGTGAACATCTCTCCCCGGATCACATCGATCTCCCAGCCAGGAAGGTAGGCGTGCAGACGGTCAATGAATGCGGAGTCGTGGAATTGCGGAGGGAGAGCTTCGAACAGATCGCTATTCTTCAGCATGAAGGGCACATTGTGGTCGGTGTTCCCAACGAAGGCAAAGCTGGCCTCGGCACCCATGGGGCTCACCCCGCGCGAGAAAGTCTTGTTTGCCATGTAGTTCTTCATGATGTCGACGAGCGCTTTGTTGGCGGTTTTCTCACGCCCCGCAAATTCGTCAAATGCTACTACGTCCCAGTAGCCTACCAAGCCGATACGACCATTTGAGTTGTTGACGAAGAGCTTCGGGATCGAGACTTCGCCGCCTGAAATCAATTGGCCGTGAGGTGAAAACTCAGAAAAGATGTGAGATTTCCCGGTTCCCTTAGGGCCCAGTTCAATCATGTTGTAGTTACGCTCAACGAAGGGAATTAGACGCATCAGCTGCAGCAGCTTACTGCGCTGCCCGAAAGCTGCTGGATCAAAGCCAATGGATTGCATCAGCAGGTCGATCCATTCGTCTTTGCTGAACTGAGCGCGGGCGGTCTTGTAACCTTCGTAGTCTACCTTAGCGATCTGGATCGGCTTAATCGTTTCCAACATCCAAGGGGACGTACGCGTATCCTCGGAAAACTCGTATTGGACATCAGCGATGCACCAGACACTTGTCACCAGGAGTTTGGGGTGGGCCTTGACCGTGCCACTGTCTACAGCGACCTTCTTAATTCCAAGATTGTCAAAAACCGCCTCATAGCTGTCGGTCTTTTCGTTCAACGAAACGCTGATTTGGTCGATGACTTTATAGCGGCCTTTTTCCTTAATCGTAGACTGGATCAGCCCTGCCTCATTGCGGTGCACGTAATGCTTGCGCAGGATGTCTTTGACCGTCTCGATACCGCTCTGGATGGATGCTTCATCGTCAGTCGCACAGTATTGCCCCAGCAGGTATTCAAGGACATAGGTCGGGACGATTGCGTTGCCTTTTACGGCCTTTACCAGATCTTTGCGTACGACGTAGCCGGCAAAGTGTTCGTTTGTCTTGTCATCGAGTGAGCTCATGACTGCTCCTTAAAAATCGAAATCGGTTGAGATGCCGCGGCGCAGCTGAAAAGGGTGGCTTGCATACTCTTCAAAGTGGCTGGTTTTGCCGATGCGTTCTCGTAGTTTGAGGAAGACATCCTGATTATTGAAGCGGTCAGCCTCACGCGAGAGCAGGAAAGTGACGGGGAATTCCCGTTCGCGCGGGTTTTGCGAAATGAAGTCAAAGGTCAGCTGGTGTTCGTCGGAAATCAACGTCCCATCCTGGGCGTATATCCCGGCCAACAGATCGCGCTGCTGTTGCTTTTCTGAAACCGACTGTGCCTGATAGAGTGCAACGGATGTCTGGCCGGAGGAGATCAGGCTGCGGCTTGGTGCAATGATCTGGACTTCGACTTTACCAATATCTGCCTCGCGGCGTTTTCCAACGCGCAGCACGGGAATAACAACTTCTTGAAGCGTTGCTCCGCCGTGGACAAAACGGCTGGCGGATCCTTTCTTGCGAATTCTGTTGATTGAGTTTGGGATCAACACATCCAGATCGCCAGCCAGACTGAGTTGTGATGAAGTGAACTTCTTCATGCCGGGTGTTTCGTTAAATCCTCGACCGAGTAAGAAACGTCGATCTCGGTGTAGAATTTCGGAAGCCATGGGATCGGCAACAGAATAATCGGTTTCTTCAAGGGATCGATGCTGGTATAGAAATCCATGATCAGCCGTGATCAGTATGTTCGAAAAATTTGCGGTAGTCAGCTTGCGGACAAGCTTCGTGAGGTCTTGAATGGCATCTTCGGCTGCTTCAGTCGCGCGTGTTTCTGAAGCGAGGTCATGGCCAACCTTATCGATCCGGTCGTGATACAAATAGAGGATATCATTGTCGCGGAAGAGGGCCTTACCCTCATCAGCTTTCATCGCCATAAATTCGTCAGCCTTCATGGCCTTTGCACGATCACCATCGCGTCCTTTACCCAGGATTTTTTCTCGGTTCTTCGTACCTTGTGTCGGATCCCCGAAGGAAGACACCGCACCGTCGCCAGATAGGGTCATGTCTTTGTTCGGCAGGAGAGCGGC
This sequence comes from uncultured Sulfitobacter sp., assembly GCF_947502895.1. Lineage (GTDB taxonomy): Bacteria > Pseudomonadota > Alphaproteobacteria > Rhodobacterales > Rhodobacteraceae > Sulfitobacter. The sequence goes on along the minus strand of NZ_CANNBM010000003.1, from coordinate 415,379 downwards.
CATTCCCAGCTGCGTGTAACTCGGCAGAGAACTGAGCATTGGTTTCAGATCGGCGTCAAAACGGTTAAGTTTGCGGATCTCCCGCAGGCATTCCTCGGCCACTTCAAAGCGTAGTGCGTCCGAAATGACGACGACAATCTTCTGATCACGACGACGGAATTCGGCAGCTTGATCAAGGTAGAAGTCCGATTGCTTCGGGTAGCCGGGCACTGCCCAATCCGTCATCTTGGCAATCTGATCCTGCCATGCATCGTTCACTGTCTGGAGGAAGTTTGTAGTGTAACGGTTTTCTACGCTTTCAAAAAGGGCTCCCAGCAAGGAAGCCTGTCCACTTTTCTGCATGTGGTAGATGAACTTGCGATAGAGCTGATCGATCTTGAACCATGTCGTAACATATCGCTTCACGCCCTCCGCTGCTGACGTCATCCCAAGCGTCGCCTCGGAAAGAGCTTGCTGAAACTCGGTCGCGTAGCCGATCGCCTCGTAGACGTCGCGGTAGATTGCGTACCAGTGGCTCTGCCGCCGTTCTCGGACGGTTTTCAGCACCTCGGCAGAGGTAACGGTCTGGCTGGACATCTCGGCCACCAGCAGCCGGATGATTTGCCTATCAATTTCTTCGAAGTGGTCGATGGTGCGCAGGGCCTTGATGTCGCGCTCGCGCAGATCCTCAGCGATGCGCAGGATATCTTGATATTTCTGGCTCAATGTCTCGAAGGGTTCCGCGCCCAGACGGTTGTTCTTCCAGCGGCGATAAACCAACAACGCTTCACTGTTCAGCTTGCCGTCTTCCCCAAGGGCTCGACAGTAACATGACTGGAACAGCGTGATGGCGAAGTCTTCGAAATCCGGCTCGTCCGTGACGTAGCCGTAGGCATTCGCTACTTGCTTCCAGAAGAACTCACTCAGGCCCGCGCGGTCCATGAGGCGTAGCGCGTCGTCTCGACCCTCGGCGAGTTGGCCGAGCAGCGTCTCAATCACCGTGTCCAGCGCGCCATCTGCATCGGCGCAAACCGCCAGCATTTTGCGCTGTACGGCAGCGACGGAATCCGAGGGTCGCTCTGCTTCCAGCTCTTTCAGGCGCGCCATCCTCTTGCCGGATACGTAAAACTCTTTGTGGTCGCGCACTGCGGCCTCGTATTTGCTGGGTAGGCCAAGCTCTGCCAGCCAAATAGCCGCCTGATCGGCTCTGAAGACCGCGGTGGCAATCTGCAGATCCAGCAGCCAGTTATCGGTCATTTCTGGCTCCGGCCCGTCCTTGAACACCAGGAACTTCTGCGCAGGCTCTTGCCGCAGCATCCGGTATTTCAGCCCAAACTCGTTGTTGGCGATCTCGAGTTTTTCGACGCCGTCCAGTTCCATGGCTTCATAGGCACCGCGCATGTCGTGTGCGGTGTCGTACCAGAATACGATGCGGTGCTCTTCGAACAGGCGCGCCAGTCCGGCGGTTATCCGGTCCGACATCAGCTAAGCCCCACGATCTTTTTCAACGCGGTGCCGAACAGCGGGTAGTTCACCTTTACTCCGTCATCGAGGTCGATCTCGATCTTCTGCTGGGCGAGGGGGAAGATCACTTCGCGTTCCCATTCGTTCAGCTCGTCGATCTGCTTGGCTACTATGCTGGCGTCCTTGATCGCCTTAGTGCGTTGCGCTTGGGTGGCGGTCGCGTCATCCGACAGCTTGTCGAGGCGGGCGCGCTCACCTTCCAGCTTGCTGATGAATTCGCGCAGGTATTCGTTGAGCAGAACCGACACCGTGTCGCTTTGATAGCGGTGCATGTAGATCAGCGCGTTGAACGTGCCCTTGGGGCTGGAGAACATCCAGTAGATCGGGCGTTTTTTGTAGCGCTTCACGTGGTCGGCGTAGAAATCCTTGGTGAAGTATTTGCGGATGTCCTTACCAAGCGCATCCTCGATATAGCGCAGGTTCTCGCGGAAATGCGCCTCGCCGAAGGTGGTGCGCAGGAACAGGCGGAAGCGGTCGGTAATGTCGTCGGGAAACCAGTCGGCGTCGAGCACGGGGATGACGTTGTCTTCGTCCGGCATGAAGGTCGGCTCGGGGACGCGGGCGAGGTAGTCGTCCAGCGTCTCGCCCTGATTGGCGAGGATCAGGCCGGGGGCGTCGAGGCTGTAGCGCCCGAACATGCAGCCCACGGCGTAGGAGAGGAACTCGGCCATTGTATCGGCGCGCAGGCGGGTCTCGTTCGCTGCGGCGTCGTTCTTGATGCCATAGCGATAGGCGGGGTTGCAGGTGAGGGTGATCTCGTTCAGCGGTACCTCGGGGGTCAGCTCGTCTTGCAAGCCGTAAGCGTTGATGAAGATGCGGTTGTTCTCTTCCTCCAACGTAAGCATCTCGTCTGTCATGCCCTGCCAATGGGTGCGGAGGGTGGTGTAGGTGCCCTCCAGTGTCTCGGCACCATGATCGGGTTGGAGCAGCGGGAGCGTGGTGAAATCCCATGAGGTTTCGTAGGCGTCCCAGTCGGAACGATGCAAACCGATAGCTTGTTCACTATTCTGGACTACAGCATCCTTATTCGAAAGTTCTCTTACCGGTATTTTTCCCACCGGTCCCTCATGAAAGTCGATTGTCGGGGCAACGAAAGTCAAAAGGTTCTCTACAACCTTCGAATTCATAAGCGCCAAAGGATATTTTATAGGAATATCTGCTACCTGAAAGCACATCGATCCTTTAGTCTCGAACATACTTCCAGCCTCTGCAAAGCGCATAGAGAGCTTTGTGCTACTTACCGTAGACCAAGTCATTCCTTCCTTGAAGTAGTAATTCGGGTTCCTGATTACAGAGCCTGATTCAGACTTTATTCTTGTTCCATCGAATTGCCAGTCAACAACAACACTATTGTTTCCATACCAGCGTCGAAATGGGCCACCTTTGTTACAGGGGAACCACCTCAGCTGGCTGCTCTCAGCTTCTTGTGCCGACTTGAAGCCAAATCCAATAGCCATATGACCCACCTCAAACCACTCGCGGATATAGTCATCATTTCGACCCGTTTGCATCCCCACTTTGGGGACCGCGATCGAAGCAAGTGGCGCGTCATTTTCAAATGAGTTCAGAACCTCTTCACTTGCCCAAAAAGCAATTGGGCGACCTGGGATACGCTTAATGTTGGCGATTGTTGACCTGAAGGAAATTCTCGATCCATTTTCGTTAGAGATATCTGAGATGTCGGTAACTCCATCGCGATCTCTGTATTCGTCGAAGTCATACTTGTATGAACTATCTTTTTTTGCATTTAAGAAGATCGCGCTGATATCGCTTGGGTGTAGGTGCTGAAAATTTCTTTTGTGGAGCCTAAAGAAGCTCCCATTTTTCTCTGGTCTGTTTGCTTTGTTCAAGACGAATGCCACTGATCCCCAATCAATGCCAAATATTCCCCGCCCCATATGGAGAAGAGATTCGAACGAACAACTATCTGTTATTTTGAAGCGAAGCTTCTCGAATGAAGAGAGAAATAGCCATGAAGGTAGGTTGATCATGCCTACATAGCCGCAAGTAGTAGTTAAATTTAAGCATCGAACCATAAACATGGAATATAGATCCGTTCGGCTGTCCGCATAATGCTTCTTGACCCAACTTGCTAAAGCCCCATTCATCCCCCCGCTGCCCATATACGGCGGGTTAGCCACCACCACATGATACTTCGGCGACAGCGCCTCGGCCATGCGCAACACGGCGACGACGCGCTCTTGCACCTCCTTCAGCAGCAGGTCCCCGCCGAAGTCCCGTGCCTCCACCACCCGCAGCGCCTCTGCCGGATCGCGTAGCTTCGGCACGATCAGCGAGCCGAAGTTCTTGGCATGCTCGAACTGCCCCAGCGTCTCACGCAGCTCATCCGTGAACAGATCCTTGCCCACCACGGCGGCCACGTCCTGCATCTCGGCCTCTGTAAAGGTCACGTTTTGCAACACGCAGATGTCGGGCTTTGCCTCCATCCGCAAAAACCGCCGCCGCCCCAGCTTGGCCGCCGCCTTCATCGCCAGCGCAAAGGCGGCCAGCGCGCCCGCGCGGTCGTCAATCTCTACCCCCGTCAGGTTGTGCGTCAGGATCAGCGCGGGGATCTCGGTCGCGTCATATCCCTCTTCCTCGTAGATGGCGTAGAGCAGGTCAAAGGCATAGGTCAGCATGTGCCCCGACCCGGCGGCGGGATCGCAGATGCGGATGTCTTCCGGCTTGGTGATGCGCAGGAAATCCGTCTCGGGCTCTTCCGGCGCGATGTAGTAGTCCATCCGTTCGGCCAGACGGCTTTGCGGCCGGTTCAGCAGCCAGAGCCGCCCCAGCGAGTTCTCGACCAGATAGCGGACGATCCAGTGCGGGGTGAACAGCTGCGTCGCGGCGGGGATGTTCTCGGCCGTGATCTTCTGGTTCTTCTTCAGACCCGCAAAGACCTGATCCTTTTTCTCCGAGATATAGAACTGGTAGAGCCAACCGATGATCTCGACATCCTGACAGGCGTCCTCGGTCATGACCTTGCGCAACTCAGACAGGATGGAGGTCTGCGACAGCAGATCCTCGGGCATCAGTAGTTCGGTGTAGTCGTCGATCTGTTCGAACAGAAACGGCATCGGCCCGTGCCATTGGTTGCAGGTATGGACCAGCAGCGCACGGTACGCCTCTGCCTGCGGATCATTGGAGGGCGTGCGCCCGTCGAGCAGGGCCGCGATAGTGGCAGGAGCGCCATCCGGTAGGTTGCCCGCCATCGCCTCTGACAGGATCTCAGGCCGGGTTTGACCGTCAGCAGGGGACACGACCCGCACCTGAGTGTAGCCGTTGGCATCCATAAAGCGCAGGGCGGTGAACCGGTTGAACCAAGTGTAGGCGGTGGCCTCGATGACCTGTTTGCGGCTGTCGCGGTTGATGGCTTTTTCAAGGTCTTTCACAGCTTGCGGATTTTCGCGGCGGACAGGGGACCCTTCGGCCACCACAAGGTCAAGCTTGGCCGTAACCTGATCTATCAAAAGGTTACGAGCGCCTTGGGCGAATTTTTTGAGAGCGTTGGTGTCCATGTCAGACGATCACTTTCTTGCCCGCGTGGATCTCGGCCAGCAGGGTCTTTTTGAATTCTTCGAGGTAGTCGGCAACGTCCGCATCGTCAGACAGGTAGGCCTTGGTGAACGGCACCTTGATCTGCGCGGCGTTGATGTATGTCGGAGCCTGCGGCGCGGGGGCAGGGGGATCGTTCACGCCGGGTGCGGGTTTGAAGGGCTCCTGCGGCGGGCGTGCAAGACGGTCCACCTCGGCGATCAGTTCCCCGAGCAGAGTGCTGTGCGCATGGTTTGCCTTGTTCTGCAGTACTGCGATCATGGTGATGGTGTCGATGCCGGCTTTTTGGTGGTCCAGGCGTCCGGTGATGCGAGTCTGCTTGTCAGCTTCGAGCCCTTGGAACTCGGGCATCTGGGTCACTTTGGCAGCAACCTCATCAACCGCGGCAATAACGCCCTTACGCTCTTCGAGCACCTTGAGGTCGATCTTCTCCTTCAGATCGTAGAGCGCGGACTTGAGGTCCTGAATGGCATTGCCTTGGTGACACGCGGGATCGGCGAGTACATCGCGGATCTGTTGACCGGCTTGCGGATCAACGTATTCGATATTGGCCTGCTGCTGGGTGATGGTGTTGCGCGCCTCATCATAGATACCGCGCTGCGCACCGCCCATGAAGGATTTCATCTTGTCGAGGATGTCCTCTTTTGGGTTCAGCCAGTCATCCTCGTGCCGCGGCGCGTCTGTAATGAACCAGGGGGCTACCTTGGCCTTCATGCTGCGCAACTGGTCACGGAATGGCACCAGCGCTTCAAGGAAGGGGTAGTCGCGCGCCTGACGGGTCAGGTCGTCGACCTCAGCCTCCAGCTCCGTGACGCTTTCAAGCCATTCTACGCCAAGGCTACGGGCATCACTTCCAGACGCAGGCCGAGAGAACAGCTCTTGATAGAGCTCTTTCGATCTGCGGATATCAGCGGCAGAGAATTCCTGTTGCGGTGTGAGTAGAATGTTCGCCAAGGCATGACTGTTGTTCAGGGCCTTTGCCAGATCCGGCCCTTCGGTCGAGGTGCTGTCTACGCGGGCTTCAACTTTACCCTTGGCGGAAAGGCTCCCCGCAAGGCAAAGCACTGCAACTGTCGGCCAGCCATACGGCTTGGTCGTGAACTTTTCGACCAGATACTTGACCGAGACTTTCACCCCGTTGCGTGCCTGACCGTTGATGAAGCTAAGGACATCTTGTTCGGCTTCACCGAGCCCGGTTCCTCCTGAACCGAAAAGGCTGCTTTCCGGTTGCACTGATTTATTGATATCTGCCTCGGAATAGCTGACGCCGCGCAGCATAGGCAAGTTGGTGTAGACTTTGTCGACAAGCGTCTGAAATGCCTTCGTGATGCGATCCTGAGCGTCCTCGCCTCCGATTTCGAGCTCGTTTCCGCGCACGAACATCCTTGCCTCGCCCATAAGACGGCGTAGGCGGAGTTCCAGATCCTTTGCGCGGCGGCCATTCTGTTCGCCTTTTTCGGCAATGATACGGTCACGACCAGGTTGAGGTGATCCGGTCCGAGACTGACGGATGAATTTGTCTGTTTGTTTGAAGAGGATCAGATCACGAACAAAGTTCGTGTCAGCTTTCAATGTAACGGCCAATTCTTCGCGGGACATAGTCCTCATCCGCACAGCCTCGGGGCTGTCGGCGTCTTCGCTGAAGGGCGAGATGATATTGATGGCCAGCTCGTGTTCCCGGCCAAGTGAATGATCATCCAATTTGCGCGTAAATGCATATTCGCTATTCGTCGCGGCGTGCTTTAGCTTTCTGAGCTTTAGAATGGTATCGAAAGCCAGTGTTTCGAGTTCCTTGGAGAGCTCCGATGGGTCGATGTCGAGCGACTTGATCTCAGCTTCGACGTCCTTCTCCTCGTCGGTCAGAAACTCATAAACCTCCCCATTACGCTGAATGAGCGTATTACGCTCCAGCAGACTAAGGGCTTCCTCAATCTTGCGGCGTTGTCCCGTCTGGTCTGCGGCAAGATCAGAGAGCAAAAGGACTGAGATGTTGCGGACCGACGGTTTGAAACCTTTAACGTATTTCACAAGAAAGAGAGCTTTCAGAACTCTGACGGCGAATTCGTCCAGATCCTGAATCTGCCGTTCAGCCAGGTGGATCGATTGCTGAACATTCGATTTCAAAGCCGTTCGAATGCCTTCGAACATCAGATCAAAAGTGCCCAGTCCGCCGACTGGCTCATTCATCAATTTTTTCGAGACTTCTTGGAAAACGCCAAGCATGGAGCGTTCGCCAACCGAACTGTGCTTGCCCTCAAAAGCGTTATGTTGGGACAGCGAGCGGATTGCCATCTGGAACAAGGTGAACTGGTAAGGTGGGAAGGGGTAGCTGGCGATAAAGTTTTCCCGGTCGGTGTAATTTTTCAGCTTGATTGAGCCATCTGTAAAATCGAACAGGGTCTTCAGATTGTTTTGTTCGCGGTCATGTAAGCTGCCCAGTGTCACCTCTGCTTCGGGGGTCTTCGACAGCAGGCGCTTCTGAATGACTTCGGCGACATTTTGAGAGTCGAGCGGCATCCGGATGGAGAACCGCGCCATGATCTTCGAAAAATCTTGGCTCTGAAAAACTTTGGTGTCGCCGACGATGGCCTCCATGTCCTGCTGTGAGGTCACGATGATCCACGCCTGTCCCTTACAACGGGTGTTCAGGGTCTCGGCAACCGTCTGCAGATTTGTCATCAGCTTGACGTTGTCGGCAATGTACTGGCCCACCTCATCGACAAAGAAATTTAGCCGGAATCCTTTTGGTTGCTCGTCGATCCAGTCTTTGACGGTGCTTGCAAAGTCATCGATCGAGACGCGCGTATCCTTGCGGTATTGTGTCAGAATATCCTTGGCGTCAGCTACATCGCCGCCCGTTGCCGCGGCGAATGCGGTGGCGATGTTCCTTGCCTCAAGGAGCGCCTGTTCTCGACCGTGCTCCCAAGGCTTACCTGCTGCCTCTTGGAATGCAGTACGGAAGGCCTCAAGTTGCCCGCGTCCATGCATATCTCGTTCAAACTGAGCGATATGCGGCTGCTTGCCATAGAAGCCGCAGGATTCATCAAATACTTTCTGGAACACAGATAGTAGCGCATCGACATCCGTTTTTGAGATGACATCCGCTTTCTGGTCGATGTTGAACAGAATAGATTTCGACGGGATCGAGACAGCTTTGTCCAGCGCGCCTCTCAAGAACGGATCATCTTTCAGCTTCGCTCCGAAAATCTCATGGGCAGATGCGCCGCCGACGTCACGGTTCTCGAGCAGAAGGGCAAGCATTTTCAACAGGTGGGATTTACCTGACCCGAAAAATCCTGAGATCCAGACACCATTGGAGGTTTCATAGTTGTTGTAGGCTTCCAGGAACTGACCGAGTTTCTGACCGATCTCGCTGGTGATAACATACTCGTCCAACTCGATGCGCAGGCTTGCTTCATCGTCGGCTTTGATAACACCATCAATCGCGCGGTCGACCGGTTTCTCGAAAATGTCTTTGAGTAATTGTGCCATGGGGTCAGACCTCGTAATTCAGGATATTGAAGGCGCGGTAGTATTTATCGTCATGGAGCATGCCAAATAGATCCAGTGACGCGCCGGTCGCTAATGCATGAGTGTAATTCCCAGGGAAGAACAGCACTGTAGGTGCGTCCTTCGCTGTACTTTGTAAATTGTTCAGGACGTTATGGGAGCGGATGAAGGGATAGACCTCGCCTACACCCGATAGAAAGATCACATCGTGCGGGGTTGCTGAGATGGCAGCGCCGATCTTGGGAACCAAATGCGTTTCAGGGGCAAGCACGCCCTGCAAGAGGTCCTTGATTTCGGGTTTCTCGCTGTCAGCCTCGATTTCCAATATCTGTTCGAGAATGTCGCGCTCTGCAAGGATTTCAAGCGCGATGTCGTAGAGGTTGAGGTCAAGAACCCTGACCCCCGAATGCCCCACGCGAGACACCAGATCTTTCCGGTCATCGACCATGGACAGACCTTCAACGGCCGGAAACGGGCATATGAAGAAGGGGACCTCGTTTCCAAGACCTTGCTTGGTAAGAAAGCGTTCGCTGGTGATAACGCGATAGAGGTGCTCGGCACGTTCCTTGCGGCTAAAGTCGAGTTTCAAAATTTATGCTCCGTCAACCGAAGTGCTGGGAAAATACGCCAGTTCACCAGGATTGTTGTCATTGATTATTTGCTTCAGTTGAGTGGACAGAATTGAGGCCTGAATGCGATTATCTTGGGATAAGATGCCCGCCTCACGCATGATACGAAAGAGTATTTGCCGAAGTTTGCTTCGAGTGGATCTGCTGAGACTGGCGATACCATCATCCCACTCCGCCTTGTTTTCCAATGCTATATCAAAGGCCGATAAAGGAAGTTCCAATTGATAGGATAGGTATCGATCGCGCACGACGTCTTGAGCGAACTCCCCGACGAAGCGATATGCACGGCAGGCTGCCAGCCATAGAAGCGCCTGTTGATCCGTTCTGTCGGCATGCTCACAAAGAAAACGACGTTCTTCCTCAGTCAGAGTTCGCAGACGGTTGGTAATCTCGCGCAATGACCTGCTGTTCGATGCTGATTTTGGCAGTGTGGTAGTGCCTTGTTCCAATGCGCGCTTTCCGGTGTCACTCCAGGTTTCACCATCACGGTGCAGCCGAGCCACTTCGACACTTTCGTTCAGGAAAAGCCCGCCAGTTGTAAATGACATACGATAGGGGCGATCAGAGGCGGTTGTCATTGCGCTACCTGCCCGAGAAAGCCCTGAACTTCGGCAGGGTTCATTAATGCAATATGTTGATCTTGCGGACGACGCGTATCAGGGGCGATATCCAGGCCGAGCCGTTTTAAGATATGGAACCGCATGCATGTCTTGACGATGCCTTCAGCTACGCCTTGCACCATGGCGTAATCCAGCTCCACGACTCGCCGTTGGTTTTCAGAGAGCCCAGGATGTGCTGCGATTTTTAGGGTAACGCTTTCAGACCAATTAATGTCGGCTTCCGGATCTACATCGGCCGGCTCACTCAAAGTGCAGGTCAATATACGAGCCAATACGAAGTCCTTAAAAATGTTGTTGCGGAAGCACCACGCTCTCGCATTCCATTGGTGACGCTTCGCCGTCCTCAGTAAGAAGATGCACAATGTCCTATGACCTGACATGATTGCGATACTCAGGGCGTAGATGGACATGCGAATTGCCCCTTGAAGGGCTTCGCGTCTACCGAAGCGTTCTTTTTGGTGTTCTTGCTCAAGGTAGTTCTCCAGAAATTCCCGAATTCAATCCGCTGTTCCCGGTAAGGTAGGGCATTCGTTTCATAAATAGAATCTCTAACCTGAACAAAGGTGTGGATAATCATGGTCTTTCATCAGGGGCCTGGCGGCGTATGGGTGAACATTACTTTGCGATAGCGAAAGTTCGTACGATTTTCTCTCGTCCATCGTGCTCCCCTTATTACTTGAGGTGAAGTTTCTTCAAAAACCGAAAAACTGGCTCTGTAACAAGGTCAGTGAATTGTTTTTAAAGGATAAAATTTGCTATTCAGTAGCGCTTGTTACGCCCTGTAACAGAAAAAGTATTTAAAAACAACGGGTTGGCAAAATGTTACGCTGTTACGCCCATATGAGTGTCTCTATGTGTGTGTACATAGGTGCATGCGTGCATGTCTGGGTATGAGTGTATGTATATATATTTATGAATCTTGTAACAGATAGATATATATACTTATTTAATAATAATATCAGGTACTTATGGCTGTTACTTAATGTGTAACGCTTTTCAAGGCTGTAACAAAGTCCACGTGGCTTTATTCGGTTTGAGGAAAATGAATTAACCAATTGAAAGAAAACATAAAAACGATGATTTATTTCGTCTTCAGGCACTTATTCGGGGTCGATTTTTTTGTTACAGCGGTGATGATTTGTTTGGCAGTGTTCTACAAAACCGGGTTTTCGCAATGGCGAAACCGTCAGGTTTAACCTGGTGCTGAGTGCTCGTTCTGTGGTGGCGATCGGTAAAATTTTGCCAGTGAAGGTAGTTTCCGCCGATTGCTGTAACAGAGAGTCTCCGGAATCGTTCGCGATCAATGAGGTATTCTCCGGGGCAATCTTTGCCAGCAGGTAGTTTTTTTACCCTTAGCGGAGCGATAGTCGCGACAAAGATCTCTGGCGAATTTCCTTTTTCGCAAGCGGGATTATCAGGCATATGCAGGGAGCATCTTACTCCCTAAATCATGTATGCTTTGGTTTTTGCGAAATTTTTATGGCCTGGTTAGAACGTAGTCTGTTTTTTCGCATCCTTTCCGATGCTTAAAAATCCAATAAAACCTTTTTTTTCGCAAATAAATCAATGCCTTGATGGGGTTGGCTCTTCCGATTTCGGTAGTCAGCTTTGTTATTGAAGTGAGCGAGGTATCCCATTGATCTACGACATCCTGAATGTGCCGAAAGTGCATCGTTCCGAATATCGCTGCCTCATCGACGCGTGTGAGTGGGATGTCTGAAATGGACCCGAACGCAGATGACTTGCGGGTCCTGCATGCTCTGCGGCAAGCAGACCCCATGGCGTTCACCGGGGCAGACGGAGTATTATATGCGGTGGCAGACACTATCCCGTCAGAAGCTTTGGAAGCGTTAGAAGCCATGCCTTCGCCAGTCAAATACGTTTTGGTAGACGAAGTCTGGAGTGTGCTGGCAAGTGAGTGGATGGCTTCCAAAAGGCAGCTGATGTCGACGCTCGGCATGCGTTTGACGAACCGGTCTCTCCAACTTGGTGTAGAGGGACCTGCTGATCATGATCTGGAAGCTGCACCGCTTTTAAATCCCTGGACAGCAATCCGCGATCCGCAATGTGGTGGAGCCATCCTTCTGGGCATACAATCAGGGCACCCCACACTCAAATGTCGGCTGATAAACAGTTCTCGGCTTTGCGGCATTGCAGCCGATCAATCATGGGCGCGTACAGCCTCACGCTGGTACCGGCTGAAAGAAGAGGTGACGACAGAGGATCTTGTCGAGCGACTCGGGCATCAGGTCGGCGGGCTTGAGCATCTGACGCTTGATGCTCGGGAGGTGAAGGCCTTCGTCGAGCGCGATCAGATTGATGCGGGTGTCCGAGATGTCTGACCAGATTTTTTTAGATTCTCGGGATCAATGATGAAGTTACTTGTACTTGCGGATCTCCACTGCGACCTGCACTTCGCGGATGGTGTGGATCCGTTCAAAAATATTTCAGACGCGCAACTTCGAGCCATCACGCACTGTGTACTGGCCGGTGACGTGAGCAACAAAGGCCATAAGAAGTGGAAAGAATGTCTCCGGTGGATCACCGCTCGGCTGCCTGAGGCTCAAGTCTTTGCGATGCCGGGAAACCATGACTATTACGACGGCTGCATTGATCAAGAAGACAAGCTGCGCGATGTAGCGGCTGCACATGGTGCGGCATTTATTCAGAAGTCTGAGCTGGTTTTAGGTCGGCACCGTATTCTGTGCTGCACCCTGTGGACCGATTTCGAGATCTACGGCGATCGAACAGACAATTTGCGACACGCTGCAACCTATATGAACGACTACAGGTGCATCAGGATCGCCAGGACGGGTTACAAAAAGCTCTTGCCAGTTCAGACTGCGCAAATTCACCTGGATCATCGCCACTGGTTGGAAGAGCGACTGTCGAGCGCGTTTGACGGGGAGACAACGGTCATTACGCACCATGCTCCGCATGTAATGGCGCTGAAGGGTAGACCAGATATCGGTCCGTGTTATGCCTCTGATCTCGAGGCGGTGATCATCAAGTACCAGCCCGAACGGTGGCTGTACGGCCATACACATCGTCGGATTACATTCACTATCGGCCAGACGTCGTTGACCAACGTCTCGGTAGGCTACCCTGGGCAGCATGACCCGATTGATGATCTTGCACGGTTTACATTTGACCTGGATGGAGGAGCTGCACTGTGACGAACAAGCTCTACGCCAAGTTCGCGTTTCTTAATTTTGAGGTAAGCAGTCTTGATACAGACAGCTGGCCGGGTGAGATCGGCCTCAGCTGGGTCGATCAAAATTTGGAAGTTCAAACTTTTGACAGTTTGATCCGTCCCGCACCAGAATGCCCCGAGGATGCATGGTCCCCAGCGAGTGCTGCGATACACAACATCACGCGTCGTGATCTGGACAAAACACCTGACGTCGTGACGCTCGCAAGAGCGTTTTTGCATGCTCTCAAAGTGCGTATCGCGCTTTCAGACGCCGTTACGTTCGAGCGGCATTGGCTCGATCAGCTGTTCGGCGCTGCAGGGGTCTCCGGCTATGTCTCAATCCACTATTTCGATGTGACAACGCTGGGAGCCTTCCCGTCAAATGCGCTGGATTACGTCTATGAGCGTCTTGACCGTACCAAGGCACCGCACCGGGCAGGGCCTGACAGTGGTCGGACGGCAAAGGTATGGATAGCTGGCCTGAAGCAGACAATTGATGGGTCAGGGACACGCTGATATGACTTCTTGTTTCGATACGCATATCGTTTTTCATTTTTGTTGGATCGACTGAAGATGCCCACTGACCAAACGTCCTATAAGTCATATCATCTGCCATGGCGCGAGCTGCCTGGCGAATTTCCAGATGACACCGAGGCATTCGTGATCGGCGATGTGCATGGGCAAGCTGATTTGCTGGCGCAGGTCCTCAAGGAGATAAGGGATGTGCCGCGCGAGGCGCGGACCAGGCATCTCATTTTTCTCGGAGATCTGATTGACCGCGGTCCGTCATCCATCGAAGCCGTCGATCTGGCGATGAGGGCAGGGGACTTCACAGGAGCGGATCACCTACATGTTTTACCAGGCAATCACGATCTGGGGCTGTATTTTGGGTTGTCTTCGGGAAGTGTGCTTTCATTCTGGATCGCTGGTGGAGGAAATACGGTCTTGGCTGAAGTCGGCATGTCTGAACAGACGCACACACCGGCGGAGGTCACCGATAAGCTACTCGAATCCTTCCTCCCCGAATATCTCAAATGGATCGGGGAGGGGCCGAGCCATTTGAGATTGGGTGATTTGGTTTTTGTCCATGCTGGCGTTCATCCAGATGGTGATCTCGAAGAATTTCTGGCTCAGGATCGCTTCTTTCTTGGAGTGGATGATCACTGGGCCACGATGAGGCACCCTTTTCTGTCGCATCAAGGTGGCTGGGATACCCGCGATCCAGACCCCGATCGTCGCGACCGTAGGCCGACGGTCATAGTCCACGGCCATACGCCAGCGCTACGTCGGGATTTGAGCAGTGCCGAAGATCTTGAGGCCTGTGACGGGATTGAGGGGTATCGGACCATCGCACTCGACATTGGCGCCGCGTACCGGCCGCAGCTGGCTGTCGGGCATGTTCGCGGACGCGCTGGTAAAGCTAAGGTCCGGATATTTGCTGTAAGAGAGAGCACTTTGAACCAATCACCAGAAAATAGTCGATCTCTGGGAGGGAGTAGGGGAGTGAAGCCATCAAGTATGAAGAAGAGTACAGAATGTTAAAATCGTTAGAGGCCTTGCAGCCGAATGGGGGATGTTGTGAAAAATCAGGACAGTAGCATATCGTATGAGACCTCGCTGTTTTGGTTGGACAAAGAGAACAAAAATCTGTTGCCGAAAGTAGGCGGGATATACGTCCTTTGGGAAGACGGTCGCCTCTACGGCGGTTCGACCGACAATCTCTTCAGGAGAGTTCCAGAAAGCATCCGAGAGCAAGGCTTTGGGAAGACTATATTTTATTATCCAGAGAAGCTTCTGAGTTATAACGGAAACATCGACTTGATAGCGCTTCTAAGGCGTATCGAGGCACAATGTATTTCGGCAGTTTTCACGATAACCTGTGGGAATGGGGTTCCGTTCGTTCTTACGAATGAACAGCATGCGTGTCCGCTTCAGCCTTCAGCGTGGAACATGGATGAAAAAGGGGGACATTCGTTGGGTATCGATATCGCGCATACCGTACTCCATAGCCTAATGGTCCCTAAGTGTCTGAATTTGTTGCCATACTACGACCTCTTATTTTCTGAAATTCCGTCCAAAATGCGTATGGAGAACGCTCTTCGATGGAATGACATAATTACTTTAGAGCGAGATAATCGGAGAAAAACAGGTTTTCAAAAGGGACCGCTCTGGTGCATCAAAACTGATTAAGGAGCTTTATGGAGCATTCCTGCTTGAAAATCCCGCTTTGGCAAATGCGATGCTGACTTGACCCTTACCCCAACAAGGCCACGACCCGCGTGTCGATCAACAGGCCGGATACATATGAGCGACTTCCGAGAACACGCCAGAAATCATTTGCGAACAGCAGCCGGTACATACATTTGGGCCGACCTTACTGAGAAAAATTTGCCCGAATTATTGTTGAGGAAAAAAGTTGCTCTTCAAATTTAGTTGCGGGCGCTGTCAGGTCGATTGTTCTGAACGTGACTGTATGCCCTTGAACGACCATCGTCTCATCCACGCTCCCGCCAGCCTGAGGGTGAAGGAAAAGACCTTCGGCAGTCATGCTCGACGGTTGGGACATGTCTTCCTGCGTTCTTAGGTAGGCGTACATCTGGTAAAGGTATCCGCTTTTCAAAATCTGCTGTCGATAATTGGATGACGTCAAAATATTCGTGAATTTCGTATCAATGACGACACGGCGTCCCGAAACAGCGTGGTTCATTTCAATGTCTGTCTGCATGCCTGGAAGTATATCGGATAGACTTGGGGTCGCCATCGTCACGGGCCAGGCAATCCTTCGACCTTGCGCGATATGCCAACCCAATGGTTGAAGCTTGATCCGGAGTGCATTCCCAACGGCACGCTCAAACAGCCGTCGGATCAAGTGCTCTGTCGTTTCGTCTCCAGGCTGAAGTGCTGCCCCCTGCGCTTCTGTGGGGATCGTCCCGTCAAAGATCATTCGCGCGAGTGCGACCATCATCCGGTCAGCGCTTTCGTTCCGACCAATTTGGTCAACTCCAAGCTCAGCCCGCGACGGCCGCCCCGCCGAGACCCCTAAACGTGAGAAATCAGCGGCAAGTCCGCGGCACCGATGCGCCGTTTCCTTGGATGAGACGCGCCCAGCCTGCCTTTCCAGCGCGGCACGGATCAGTCGGTTGCGGGGCGTATCCATTACGTGCTCTTCAAACCGGCAAGCGATTTGTCCTCGCTCCATGAGTTGCCCCGCCTCAGTTGCCAGCATGTCGATGCGGCCGCGCACGCGTGGCAGGACTGCTGCGCGCGTCCGATAACCCCGGCTGAGGTTGCGGCGTAAACGATCCTCTACGACATGCGCAAGTAATCGACCAACCAGATCAGGCAGGTCCCGCGCGTTCTCAACATCGCGTTCGAACTTGTCACGCAGTTGCGCAAGATCGGCTGCATAAAGGAACAATATCCAAATGTTGCGCAGAGGGATCTTGGTCGACATCAAAGCCCGTCGCGTAAGCGCGCCGCTGCTTCTGCAGCCCGCTCGGGGGCGTCGAACCAATACTCATCCAGCAGGGGCCCGATCTCCGTGTCTATCACGTCGCGAAACCAGCCTACCAGATCATCAAGCGGCTCGGTCGGCGTGACGTAGGAGTGGCCCACACGAAATTGCGGACCCAGCGTTCTGTCGGCTGAGATCTCCTCGTTGAGAGCTCTCATGCGGGCCCGCACCAGTGTCACCATGTCTTCGTCAAAGCCGCGATCCAAACACCAAGCTGCCCAAGAATCGTTGAATGCGGGCTCGAGCGAGACGAAGGCGAACCGACGACGAAGTGCCAGGTCAACGAGGGCCAGTGAACGATCGGCAACGTTCATGGTCCCGATGACGTAGAAGTTATCGGGAACATGCACTCGTTCACCTGGCTGCTTTCGATAGGCCAGCTCTATGGCGTCAGCCCGGCTGCGCTTGGTGTTCTCAAGCAAGGTCAGCATCTCACCAAAGACCTGGGCAGGGTTGCCACGATTGATCTCTTCAATGATGAGCACATGTGCGAGGTCTGGTTGTGCGCGAGCGGCTTCGACGGCCTGCAAAAATACACCGTCGGTAAGTGTCAGGCCATTTGAACTGGGCCGATAACCTCGCACAAAATCCTCATAGGAAAGCGAAGGGTGAAACTGGACTGAGCGCAGTTGCTCGTGTTTAGGGGTTCGCCGTCCGATTAACGCTTTGCCAAGGCGTTTGGCCAACCAAGTCTTGCCGGTCCCCGGTGCGCCCTGCAGAATGAGGTTCTTTTTGATCTCGAGACGGTTGATCATATTGGATATCAAACCGCGCGGTAGGAAACCACCGTCAGAGACGATGTCATCGATACCATAAGTCTCGACAGGAGGCGCATCCGCCTCACTATCCGACTGCTCTTCGTCTTCAATCGCAGTGAGCGGCGCAACATCGTCTGCGAATTTTTCAGCCCAATATGGATGTGCGAGGAAGCCATCAATATTCTGATCTTGTCCGTCAAACGCGAAAGCGACGAGTTGGCGAGCCATATCGTCATCCTCGAACCGAGCGCGCGCAATGGTTTTCCGATAGGTGTAGAAGAACCACTCGCGCGGAGGGTCGACCTCTTCCCAAGCGACATTGACTATTTTCCCATCACCTTGATTGCCGGTGATCGTACCAATTGCTTTGATACGCATTGCGCTGACCATCCGCCCCCGGTTCTCGAACGGCACATCGTGCTTACGGGTGTAAGTCGCTTTGATTGCGATCCGGTCGCCCTGCTTCATCTGTTTGACGAGATGCCCGAACTTTTCATCATATCCATTTTCCCAGATACCCTCATCCAAGAAACGCGCCGCCTGATCGCCTTCGTTCCATGCCGCGCCTACAAACCAGTAGTTCATACCATCGGGGACGATCTCTCCTTCAGGTGCTTGGTCTTCATCCTCGTCAGCTTGGAAAGCAGATTGGGCATTGCGAAAAAGTTCGGCTGCCACGGCGTCAGTAAGTTTGGCTGACGCACCTTCGTCGGTCAACGCCCAAACGCCACGTTTGGGGGAGTATATGTAGCCTGCTTTCACAAGATAGAACCGCGCCCAAGCTACCCGATTGTTAAACGTCGGTTGCCCATTTTTGTTAGTTTGATGAAGTGAATCTTCGGGAATATCATAGCGCCGTGCGATTTCGTCCATCACATCCTTCGGCTTTGCCTGTCCTCCAAGATCTCGCAAGATCTCCAAAACCGGCGTGAAATAACTTACGAATTGTGGAACGCCCTCAATTTTCTGGTCAAAGAGACTCACGGTTAGCTTTCCATTCAATTAGAAACTCGTGTTTCAATAGAACCGAAACCAATAGTATTCGCAATCTCAAGTCCGTGGCGCGTGAAAATACGGCACTATCGATCAAATTCCGTTTTGGGAGGCTGCGCCTCGGCGCTGAGCTGTATAGCTTCAAAAAGCGAACTCAGTTATCAATGTGATGCTTCGCTTAATTGAAAGCTCAAGCTGCACCTTTCGGATCAAATTTTATTACTTTTCATACGTGAGTCATTCAAATCGTCTTTCACGATACTGAGCTCATACTCTACCTCAGCCAGAAGCCTTTTTGTCTCGCCAAGTTCTTCCTCAAGCTCACTTATCCGTGCGTCTTTCACCGTGGCCTCTTTTTCCATCGAGGAAATGTAGCTTTGAAGTTCAGACAGAATATTGCCCACCCCACCTTTTACATTCTCCGCTGACGCTGTTTTTGCGTCATTGCCTTTCTTCCTCTGCTCCCAGGCCGCATGCATAGCGTTCTTCTTCTCGGGGTGTTGCTCTACAAATGCATCATAACGCTTCTTAATATCAGCGGCTGTAGCGGGGCTATCCGGGTCGAGGCAGGCCGCTAGCGCTTTTGACCCTTCACCTGCATCCAGCTGGTAAAGTCGCTCTGCGATTTCGATTGATGAAATTTTCGCATTGATCGCATATTTTTGTGGAATTCTATCCAGCTCCATACTGGAGGAGAGGAAGTTATAGGCACGGCGAACTTTGTGTAGATGACCAGCCGATACTGTATGTCCTGCGTCCGTCAACCTTTTCTGGACTTTGTGTACCCACTGTTCTCCATCGTGGGCCGTGCGCCCCATTTTTTCGAGAGAGGTAAGCACGTGACCTACCACGCGCCAGTCGGTTGCAGTCGGAGCCGTCAACTCACCGAGGAGTTTGTCAGCGGAAATGGGGGGGCTATTCAGATTAGTCATGAGGTATCATCTCAGTATCATACATGATGGTCAATGTTATCCACAGTAAAAAGCAATATCATTATTCGTGATAGTTTCATGATTGTATATCATGTCTATTATCATGATATAAGTCTCGTAACGAGATATCTGAGATGAAAAGGGCAGCGCTGCTGTACAGCGTGATCTAGAGGGTATGCGATTGCTGAAGGATAAGGCGAAAGTGAAAGTGCGAGATTGCAGATGAGAAAGGGCATGAACTCGGAGCTGCGGCCTTTGGCGGTAGGGGAAAAAGCTGCGGCCGCGATGCTTGATATGTCTTTGAAGGACTTCTGGAACCTGGTTTGGTGTGGGGCTTTACCCGGGCCCAAGATCATCGGGGATCACAAGCGTTGGTTGGTTTCTGACTTGGAAGCAATCTTAAGTGGCGATGCGGCTCGGCCAGAACAGGCATTCACCGTATGAAAAAACCGCCAAAACCAAAAATTGTGAAACCCCATCTCAAGTGGGTATGGAAAGGAAAAGACCGAGGTTGGCGTCCGTTCCATAGAATAACGTGGCTTGAGGGTAAGAAGCGCAAGGAAAAAGCCATTCAGCTTGATTGGAAGGGTGATCTTCAAGAGCTAGATCACCTCTACTGGGCGTGCGAAGCGGGTCGACATATCAGGCAAGAAACTCCGAGCAAGTACACTTGGCGCGAATGTATCCAGGCGTGGCGAGCGGATCAGCAAATTCAAGGGAAACTGGCTTCGAGTACAAAAAAATCATATCGGCCACCGATGGAGGCAATTCTACTGAAGAATGGTGGAAAGGCATTGAAGTCCACAAGTCGGCAGGATCTTCGTGCTGCACATCAATCGCTCGCAGACACCCCCAAAAAGGCAGATCGTCTGCTCCAGACAGTATCACTTCTATGGAATTTCGCAGCTCTGGAACTTGATTGGCCGCTGGGTGAAAATCCAGCGAAGGGCATCAAGCACTTTGGGAAGCAGCGTGAGTTTGAACCATGGCCTGAATGGATGGTTGAGGCGCTGAATGAAGCCCCATTTCGAGTAAAGGTACTGGCAAATCTCATATTGGGAACAGGGCAAAGGCCAGGGGCGGCTGTAGCGATGAGGCGCGATCAGTTTAGAGGTGAATGGATGGTTGTCAGAGATGAGAAAGGCAAGCAGGAGCTTGAGGTTTACTGCCCTCGGGAGCTACGATGGTTTGTCAAAGACATCCCGGTCGAAGGTCAGCACCTGCTTTCGAAAAATATGACAGAACCGATGACCTATCATGCGATCGAAAAGGACTTCAGCGCATGGCGACTTTCTTTGGGTCGCGACGCCAAAAAGTTCAGCCTTCACGGCCTTCGAAAGCTGTCCATTATTCGACTGGCTGAAGCAGGTGCAAGCGATGCAGAGATTCAGGCAGTTACTGGTCAGAGCGCAGAGATGGTCGCTTACTATCGCAAGAAGGCAAACCGTAGAATGCTCTCGAAATCTGGTCAGGAAAGAAGAGAATAGAACGCGAACGGAACAGAAGTTGGGACCAGACATTGGGACCAAGGGGTAAATCCCAAAAACGAATGGTTGGCCATAACCTCGTAAGTATCTGACAAGTAAGTGGTGGGCGACCCTGGAATCGAACCAGGCGTGCGTCTCCGCGAGGGAGTTACAGTCCCCTGCCACACCTTGCGGCCTGTCGCCCACTGGCGCGGTGATTACCTGTGGGTCGGCGACGGGTCAACCACTAAATCGGGCGATCTGGCATGAAATGTCAGCAATGGCTTTGGCAGGATTTAAGGATGGTGCAACGATGTCTGCGCGGCAGGCTTGGCCTGCGCTGTGCAAACCGATAGAGGGAGAGGCAAGCGGTGACAGGGGACGCGCAAAATGATCAAAAAACCAAAGTGGGTTGTCGAGAAAGAGCAGGGCAAGAAGGCTGAAGCACGCGAGACGCTTTGGCTGTTCGGTTTGCATGCGGTGCGTGATGCGCTGATGAACCCCGCACGTGAAAAGCTGACCCTCATGGTCACGCCCAATGCGTTGGCCAAGCTGGAAGAGGCTGTCAGCGCCAGCGGAATTGAGCCGCAAGTCATGGACCCGCGCAAGTTCCGCCCGCCAATCGATGCAGGATCGGTCCATCAGGGTGCCGTGCTAGAGGTCAAACCGCTGGACTGGGGGCGCATGGCGGATGTGTGCATCGGCGATGCGGCACCGCGCGTGATTATGCTGGACCGTGTGACCGACCCGCACAACGTGGGCGCGATCCTGCGCTCCGCCGAAGTGTTGGGCGCTTCGGCGGTGATCGGGACACGGCACCATTCCGCGCCCGAAACGGGTGCGCTGGCCAAAACGGCGTCAGGCGCATTGGAGCGTCAACCCTACCTGCGCATCCGGAATCTGGCGGACGGGATCAGGGAGTTGCAAAATATGGGGTATCTGGTTCTGGGTCTTGATGGCGAGGCCGAGATCACCATCGAGGCAGCGGTTGAAGGCAAGCGTGATCGTGCGGTGGCACTGGTGTTGGGGGCCGAAGGGCCGGGCCTGCGCGAGAAAACCCGCGAAACAGTTGATGCGCTGGTGCGTATTGACGCGGGCGGTGCTTTTGGTTCGCTCAATGTCTCAAATGCGGCGGCAATCGCCCTATATGCCACCAAGGATCACAGCTAGGGAGAGGGGCCATCGCCCATCCAACCAAATTTGCCACCTGCTGCCATTGTGGCACGCGCGCCATGCTGCGGCTGGGAAGGGGGCATCATACGTTGACCTGTAGGGCGTGCGGCGCGCCGCTGAGCGCGTTGAAGGCGATGCCCGTCGCGGCAAGTACATCCCAGCCCGCCGTGAGCCACCAGCCTGTGCCACCCAGACCGCGCCAGCAGCCGAAACCGGCGAAGTCCTGGTTTGCACAACCTGCAAAGCCGAAGAAGAAATACAAGAAACGCAAGGGGCTCTGGCGCAAAATTGCTGAAGAAGCCTTCGATCTGGTGGAAGATATCTTTGATTGAGCGCCGCGCTTAGGCGGATATCGGCGCATCGGAACAGGCGCGCATCTTTTGTGCAGTGATGGGTCTTTATCGGGCTGATTGAATACCTATCTAAAGTAAAAGGGGCGGTTTGGAGCAGCCGCCTCTTGATTTGTCCCTGTTCCCACTTTTTCAACCTCCCGACATCGTTCGGGAGGTTTTTTTCTGAATCGCGCGGCGTTAGGATCGGGGAATGGAATATACCGATAGATACCTCAAAGATATCCTGACACGCACCAAACGGATTGCGGTCGTGGGCGTGTCCGACAACCCTGTGCGGGCCAGTTATTTTGTCGCGCGGTATCTGTCGCTGCGCGGTTTCGAGGTTGTCGGGGTAAACCCGAAACTGGTCGGGCAAACCCTGTTCGGATCGCGCGTGGTCGCTTCACTGGGCGAAATAGACGGTGATGTGGATATGATTGATATTTTTCGCCGCTCTGAGGCTGTTCCGCTGATTGTTGAAGAGGCGCTGGCACGATTTGCAGCGTTGAAAACGGTCTGGATGCAGATTGGTGTGACCCATGCAGATGCTGCCGCAATGGCGCAATCACGCGGGGTGGATGTGGTACAAAACCGTTGTCCCAAGATCGAGTATCAGCGCCTGTTTGGCGAGCTACGCATGGGGGGATTTGCCACTGGAGTGATTTCAAGCAAGTTATGACCGCGTGCGTGATCCGCAGACGTACGCGCCTGTGTCGAGGACGGGTATGAGTTTAAGGGAAAAATAAAGAAGGCCTTAACGGGACGCTTTTTCGGCGATGCCGGATGTGGATTGGCGGGCCGCGAGGACCTGCATCACGTCTTCCAGTGGCACGTCGCGGGCGGCCAGCATGACGAGAAGATGGTAGATCACATCGGCGGCCTCGTTCGTGAGGGCAGCTTTGTCGTCTTTGACCGCTTCTATGATTGCTTCGATTGCCTCTTCGCCAAATTTCTCGGCGCATTTTTCGGGGCCTTTGGCCAGTAGTTGGGCAGTCCAGCTGGAGGTCGGATCGGCAGACTTGCGGGCCAGAATAGTGGCGTAGAGATCATTCAGGGTCATGTCAGCCTCATGGGGATACCTGCGGCGGCCATGTGTTGTTTGGCTTGTTGGATTGTGTATTCGCCGAAGTGGAAGATGGAGGCTGCGAGTACGGCTGATGCACCGCCTTTGGTCACGCCGTCAACAAGGTGGTCGAGATTGCCAACGCCGCCAGAGGCGATGACTGGCATAGTTACTGCATCGCTGATCGCGCGGGTCAGCGGGAGATTGAAGCCCTGTTTGGTGCCATCGCGGTCCATGGAGGTGAGGAGGATCTCTCCTGCGCCTTTTTCCATCATGGTGATGGCGAATTCTACCGCATCTATGCCTGTTGGTTTGCGCCCGCCATGGGTGAAGATTTCCCACTTTCCGGGGCTTACGGTTTTGGCGTCAATCGCCGCGACGATGCATTGGCTGCCGAATTGATCGGCGGCCTGCGCCACCACATCGGGGTTGGCCACGGCGGCTGAGTTAAAGCTGACTTTATCCGCGCCAGCGAGCAGCAGGGCGCGGACATCTGCAACCGTGCGCACGCCGCCGCCTACGGTGAGAGGGATATAGCAATGTTCGGCGGTGCGGCGGACCATATCGAACATGGTGCCGCGGTTCTCGTGGGTGGCGTGAATGTCGAGAAAGCACAGCTCATCCGCGCCAGCAGCGTCATAGGCGATGGCGGCATCCACAGGATCGCCCGCATCGTGCAGGCCGACGAAATTGACACCTTTGACCACACGGCCATCGGCGACATCGAGACAGGGAATGATGCGGGTTTTGAGCATAGAAGTGGTTTAGGGGAAATTTAGGGCAGAGGGAAGTGAGCTTAACGGCGTGTTCTGACCTCGATCAGTGCCCCCGCAAGAAACAGGAGGGGCAGGTAGAGAATCGCGGCGAGAAAAGCTGTAACGAGCAGATTGAGGCTGTTGCGGGCAATGATATCGGGCACGACTGAACAGCTGTGATAACCTTTGTCGGCAGTACCGCTGCATGTTGTGTCCACCACGATCACGCATATCCACAAAAGCACAAAGGTTGCGATCCAGAACATGCTGCTTGATCTGAGAATGCGAGCCAGGCGTGGTGCTTGGCTTTTTCTTGCCCAAAGCAGGCCAAGCCCCGACAGCGCTATGACCGGACCAGAGGATAAACCGATGGCTTGCAGGGTCTGCAGTGCTGTCATCAGGCGAGTTCTTTGAGAGCCGTCTTTAGATCAATCGCGCCATCATAGAGCGCGCGGCCAGAGATTGCGCCGCTGATCACTTCTGTTGCCTTGAGCGCTTGGAGGTCGGCCAGCGAGGACACGCCGCCTGAGGCGATGACGGGGATGCTTACGGCACGAGCAAGCGCGGCAGTCGCCTCGATGTTGGGGCCACCCATCGC
This sequence comes from uncultured Sulfitobacter sp., assembly GCF_947502895.1. Lineage (GTDB taxonomy): Bacteria > Pseudomonadota > Alphaproteobacteria > Rhodobacterales > Rhodobacteraceae > Sulfitobacter. The sequence goes on along the minus strand of NZ_CANNBM010000003.1, from coordinate 390,785 downwards.
ACCGTCGCGCATGATGTCGGTGTAAATGATCGCGGCCACGCCTGCGTCCTCGAAGGATTTGGCGAGGTCGGTGACCATCACGTCCGTCTCCTCGGCCCAGCCTTTTGTGGCAACGCGGCCATTGCGGGCGTCGATGCCGACGGCAACTTGGTTCGGAAAGGCGCGGGCGGCTTCGCGCACCAGATCGGGGTTTTCGACGGCCACAGTGCCGAGGATCACGCGGGCGAGGCCCTTGTCCAGCCACGCCTCAATGGTGGCCATGTCGCGGATTCCGCCGCCGAGTTGGGCAGGCACTTTGCACCGCTTGAGGATCGCCTCGACAGGGGCGGCGTTCACGGGCGCCCCTGCAAATGCCCCGTTAAGATCAACCAGATGCAGCCATGTGCAGCCTGCATCGACAAAAGCCTGTGCCTGAGCGGCTGGATCATCGTTGAAGACGGTGGATTGCTCCATATCGCCGTGGACAAGGCGCACGGCCTGGCCGTCTTTGAGATCAATGGCGGGATAGAGGATCATGGCAGAGGTCCTTTACAATTGCTTGGGCGCGGTTTTGCACGGAAACGCGCGATGTGCAACGCGACCTGACGTTAGGCTTGCGTCACAATGGGCGACGGCCCCATGCTATGGCCCAGTTCTAGGGAGGAACAGTTATGAGAATGATTTTGGCGGCAGCGGTTGCTGCATTTGGTTTGGTGGGGGCTGCATCGGCTGATCCGGCTGCGGGCACGTGGAAGACAGAAGTGGACGATAGCCGCTATGCCCATGTGAAAATGCAGTCCTGCGGGGCTGCTATGTGTGGCACGATCGTCAAGACGTTCCTGAACGGTGAAAACTATAAATCCCCGAACCTCGGGAAGAAGCTTGTCATTGATATGAAGCCAGAGGGCGGCGGAAAATATGCGGGCAAGGTATGGCGGCCTGCAAATGACAAAGTCTACATCGGGAAGATGACAGTGTCAGGCAACAGCCTTACGCTGTCTGGCTGTGTGGCGGGTGGTTTGATTTGCAAAAAGCAAAAGTGGAGCCGTTTGAACTAGGACGCCCCTATACCACTGCTCTAGGGCGTCCATGATAGAAAGTTCGAGATCATGCGCAGGCCTGTGGTCTGGCTTTTCTCGGGGTGGAATTGCATGCCAACCATATTGTCCCGCCCGATAACGGCAGTCACCTCGCTTGCATAATCTACGTGGGCGAGGCGCTGGGCGGGGTTACTGACAGCCATGTGATAGCTGTGCACGAAATAGGTGTGATCGCCTGATTTGACACCGTCGAAAACAGCGTGGGGCATGTCGATCACCAGATCGTTCCAGCCCATATGGGGTACTTTCAATGTGGGGTCTTTGGGCGTGATGCGGGTGACTTCGCCAGCGACCCAATCAATGCCACGGGTGTCTTCATACTCGCGGCCCCATGTTGCCATCAGTTGCATGCCGACGCAGATACCCAAAAACGGGCGGCCTTTTTGCTCAACTGCTTCGACCATCGCGTCATAGATGCCGCTTTTGCCTTTGAGGGCTGCCATACAAGCGGGAAAGGCACCATCACCGGGCAGTACGATACGGTCTGCGCGTGCGATTACATCGGCATCAGCAGTGACCAACACTTCGCCTGCATCGCCCTCACGCGCCATCCGCTCGAACGCCTTGTGCGCCGAGTGAAGATTGCCGCTTTCATAGTCGATAATTGCGGTCAGCATTCAAAGCATGCCTTTGGTCGAGGGGATCGCATCGGATTTGCGCGGATCGAGAGTGAGCGCATCGCGCAACGCGCGGGCAACCGATTTGAACGCGGCCTCGGCGATGTGGTGGCTGTTGAAGCCGTGCAATTGATCCACGTGTAGGGTGATACCGCCATGGGTTGCGAAGGCTTGAAAAAACTCGCGCACGAGTTCGGTATCAAAGGTCCCGATTTTGGCGGTGGGCAGATTGATGTTCCAGATCAAAAAGGGGCGACCGGACAGATCCAATGCACAGCGCACCTGCGCGTCATCCATCGGCAGCAGGCATGATCCATAGCGGGTCATGCCGCGTTTGTCGCCCATGGCTGCACTCAGCGCCTGACCAAGTGCGATGCCTACGTCTTCTACTGTGTGGTGGTCGTCGATGTGCAGATCACCCGTGCAGCGCACTGTCATGTCGATCAGCGCGTGGCGCGACAGCTGGTCCAGCATATGGTCGAAAAAACCCACACCGGTCTGGTTGTCATAGACACCCGTTCCATCGAGATTGATCTCTACATGTATGTCCGTCTCGGCGGTGGTGCGGGTAATGCTAGCCGTGCGCATGTCGGGCCTCCCTTGGCGTGTCATGCGTCCTTATAACAGGGCATTGGCGCAGGCCAAGGGGCGATGGGGGATTGCGGCGCTGGGTGCTTCATGCCAGCCTATAGGCAGCCACAGCAGGAGCGCCCCTAATGAGTACATGTGTTTTCATCCAGATCCGGTGCAAGCCCGGTACGACCTACAAGGTGGCCGAGGCGATCTCGCTTCGTGAAATCCATTCGGAGCTGTATTCGACCTCGGGTGATTTCGATCTGTTGATGAAGGTCTATATTCCCAAGGGCGAGGATGTGGGCGTGTATATCAACGATCATCTGCTGGATATCGAAGGGATTGAACGCTCGCTGACCACCATGACATTCAAGGTGTTTTGATGCGCGCGCTTACCCTCGTGCTGGCGTTAGCCGCGACACAGGTCACAGCAGCACAGCGCGTCTACGAAGGCGAAGAGGCAGCGGCGCTGCGCTGTGCCAACATGATGGCCTTTACAGGGGTTACGCTGAATCAGGCAGGGCTGATGGGTGATCCTGAAAAAGACGTGCTGATCGGCATTTCGGTTCTTATCCTTGAGCGTCACGTCAGCGGGAACTGGACCGAGAAGAAGCGCGCTATGGAAGCCATGCGCGACCGCCGCGATGTTGATGCAACCCTTGCGGACTACCAGCGCAATGCGCCTGTCTGTCTCAAGAGGTTTCCGATCAACTAGATATTCTACGCGCGAAACTGCGGTGCAACTGCGCCAGGGCAGGTCGCCTCTATCTGTGTCAGAATGTCTGTCACGGGCAGGTTTGTCGCGGCTTGGATCGCTGCGCGGTAGGGCGGCAGGTTTATACATTCAAGCAGGATATGTGCGTGCGCGCGGGTCTGGCTGGTGATCAGGCGTTCCGCGATTTGCAGACCGGCCTTGTCCGCGTCGAGGTTTGCCATATTGCCGCTGATAACCTGTCGTAAATGTTGGCGTTCATTCAGACCTATGATGCTGCCGGTATACGCTTTGTGTGCGCCGAGATGCGCGGCGTTCAGGCTATTTGCATCGAAAGTCAGGATGCGCAGGGCGTCAGGCGAATATCTCTGTGACAGCCGGTCAAGTGCGACAAGGGCCGAGCTGATAAACGGGCGATCGGTAAGAGCTGCCAGGTGGCCTTGCCAATAGGATAGAAAACCACATGACGTGACAATAACATCGCCGTTCGCCGCGCTTAGCGCCTCCTCGAATGGTGCGATATCGATATCTTGCGGACGGTTGGTGACGATCCGGCCTACGGAGGCACCTGCAATACGTATGATTTGGGGCGCGCGCGAATAGCTCTCGGGGCTGGCGACGTCCCCCGCGATGCGGGGGAAATCTGTATCAAGCTGCAAGACTGTGACACGCGGGGTCATATCCGCACTAACTGGCCTGATTTGCGCTGATCTTGTCTGGCAGCCAGGTGGCAAGTTCAGGGAAGATCACGAGGATGATGACCATCAAAAGCATCAGACCGACCATGGGCAGAGCGACCTTGGAAATGTAAGAAATCTCGTGTTTGGTCATCCCTTGGAGCACGAAGAGGTTAAAGCCGATGGGCGGTGTGACCTGTGCCATTTCAACAACCACAACGATGAAGATGCCAAACCATATCACATCAATACCTGCCTGACGGATCATCGGTTCGACAATTGCCATAGTCAGAACGACAGAAGAAATCCCGTCAAGGAACATGCCGAGGATGATATAGAACACTGTGAGGGCTGCGATAAGCGTGATGGGCGAAAGATTCATTTCGTCAATCCATGCCGCCAAGGCGCGGGGTAGTCCGGTAAAGCCCATAGACAGCGACAGAAACGCGGCCCCCATCAGGATCAGCGCAATCATGGCTGACGTGCGCGTGGCACCCATCAGGCTCTCCAGAAAGGTATTAAAGCTCAGCGAGCCTTGGGCCAGTGCCAGCGTAAGCGAGCCCAGAACACCAACTGCCGCCGCCTCTGTCGCCGTGGCCCAGCCAAAATACATGGAGCCGATCACAGCGAAGACCAGCATCAGCACAGGGATCAGAAATCGGCTCTCGGCAAGCATGGTGCTGAAAGGCATAGAAGGCTCTGGCGGCGGCCGTTGATCGGGCCGGACAAAGTGCCAGACAGCGATATAGCTCATGAACAGGCCCGCAAGGACCAAACCCGGTATGATGCCTGCCATGAACAGTTTTATGATGCTCTCATTGATCGACACGCCATAAACAATGAGCGTCAGAGAGGGTGGGATCATCAGGCCTAGTGTGGCTGCACCTGCCAATGTGCCGATGATCATATATTCAGGATAGCCACGCTTGCGCAGCTCGGGGATAGACATCTTGCCCACGGTGGTCAGCGTCGCGGCGGAGGAGCCTGATACAGCGGCAAAGATCGTACAGCCCGCGATATTTGTATGCAGCAATCCACCCGGCAGCCAGCGCATCCACGGCGCCAGCCCGCGAAACATGTCTTGGGACAAGCGCGTGCGATACAGTATTTCGCCCATCCAGATGAACAGGGGCAGGGCGGTGAGGGTCCAAGAACTGCTCGACGTCCAGATGGTGGTGATCATCGCATCGCCCGCGGGGCGGGTGGTGAACAGTTCCAAGCCCACCCAAGCGACACCCATCAATGCAAGGCCGATCCAGATGGAGGACGCCAGCAGCGAAAAGAGAACAAAGAGAAATACGACTGTTGCATAGGCTTCGATCATTCCACGCCCTCCGAAACGATGGGGTTCTTGCCCGTGATAATTGTGCGGTACAGCGTATCCCAAAGGGCAATAGCCAGCAGGATGGCCCCTGCGGACATGGCAAGCTGGGGTATCCAGACGGGGGTATAGACCAGATCAGAGCTGGCACTGCCCATGGCTGTGCCCCATTCGCCGATGGGCGTCGCCGGCAGCGACAGGAAAGTCACGACCCATTCAGGGATCTGGTCCTGACCTTGGGTGCGGTCATTGAGCATTTCTGAGAAAATATTCGTCTTTACCGCAAAGCGCGCGAAATAGGTGGCGATCACGGCTGCCCCGAATACAGCAAACAGATCAAGCCAGCGGGATGTGTGGCGGTTCCAGTTCAGAATGATCGAAACGCGGATGTGTGCGCCCCGCGTGAGCGCATGACACAGCGCGAAAAAGGATGTGGCGGCCATCGCATAGCCTGCAAATTCGGTAGTGCCCGGCAGGGCCACGCTCGTCCAGCGGGCGACCATCTGCGCCACAATCAAGAGCAGGATGGTTATCATGAAGCATGCCGCAATCGCACCCGAGGCGAAATAGACGCCGTCAAGGATGCGCCAGACGGGACGCAAAACACGCTCCAGCGCCGGACGGGCAAAGAAGCACAGCAGTCCGAAAGCAGACGGCAGAACAAACAGCCAGACCCAAAGGGGCAGGCCAAGGACTGGGGACCAGTCACGCATGGGAAATTCCTTTGGAGGGTATGGCGCGCCTGCCTGTCAGGCGCGCCGATCAGGCTTTAGTTGGCGGCTTTGTATGCGTCAAGAATGGCTTGACCATCGGCACCTGCTGTTTCCAGCCATTCGGCTGTCATCTTGTCGCCGATCACTTTCAACTCTGCCAGGAACTCTGGCGACGCATCAGCAACGGTCATACCGTTTTTGGCCAGCTCGTCGAAATAGAAGTTCGACAGTTCTGCCGACTTTGCTGCACAGGATGCTGCGGTTTCGTCAGCGGCTTTCATCACGCCTGCTTGGGTGTCCGCATCAAGCGCTTCCCAAGCCTGCTTGTTCGCCACCACATAGTTGCGCGGCAGCCATGCGTTGACTTTGTAGTAGTGGCTCAGGTGCTCCCAGACCTTGCGGTCATATCCGGTCGAACCGGACGAGATGAACGCGGATGCGACACCCGTTGCCAGTGCTTGGGACAGCTCCGCCGCCTCGATCTGCACTGGAATCATGCCCAGCTCTTCTGCGAAGGTCGCAGTGGCCGAGTTGTAGGAGCGAAATTTCACGCCTTGAGTGTCAGCTGAAGAGTTCACCTCTTTGGCGAAGTAGAAACCCTGACCGGGCCATGGGCAGGTGTAGAGGGCGACCATGTTCAGGTCGGATAGCTGCGCGTTGACTGTGTCTTTCGCGACATCCCACAGCTTGGCGTTGTCTTCGTAGGAGGTTGCAAGAAACGGCAGATTGTCCCAGCCCAGCAGGGGTGCCTCATTGGCGTGAGCGGACATGAAACGCTCGCCGATGTTGACCTGACCTGTCTGCACAGCACGTTTGATGTCACCGCCGCCGAACAGCGACCCGCCCGGGTGCACGGTGATATCGATGGCACCATTTGTATATTCGCGCACTTTGTCCGCAAAGATCACACCTTGTTCAGAGTGATAGTTGGTGGCTGCATAGGCCATCGGCATGTCCCATTTCTGCGCATGGCCATCGGCCATCGCAGTGCCCGCGATCAGTGCAGTGGCCGCAGCAGTGAGGCCCAGTTTTGTAAACATTTTCATGGTATCGTCCCTATTAATTTGGCTCTTATGGCCTTTTGTATTTGATTGGGTCAAAGGCGCTCAGGTCCATGTTCGGACTATGGCCATTAATTAACTCCGCAACCATCCGACCCGTTTTTGGCCCGCCTGTCAATCCAACATGCTGGTGGCCAAAGGCGCTGTAGCTGCGGCCAGCGGAATCATTTGCCCCGATCAGCGGAAGGCTGTCTGCAGGGGCAGGGCGGTGGCCCATCCATTCGACCACCTCGCCGTAAGTGATGTCCGGCAATAGTGTTTTAACCTGCCGCCGCAGCATATCAAGCGGAGCACGCGAAGCAGGTGCGTGCAGCCCCCCGAATTCGATCACACCGGCAGCACGCAAGCGGCCCTGCATCGGCGTCAGCACAAACTTGCCAGAGGCAACCATCATCGGTGCGCGGGGCATGGTGGACGGGTTTGTCAGCTCGATGTGGTATCCCCGCTCGCTTTCGAACGGGACTTTGACACCGAGTTTATGGGCTATCTCGCGCGACCACGGGCCCATGGCAAAAACGATTCTGTCCGCGCTTAGCTTGCCGTCATCGGTGATGAGCGCGGCAACTGCGCCGTCGCGCATTTCGATGTCGGTGATGGAGGTGATATGCAAGGTGCCGCCTTGCGCAACAAAATGATCCGCCAAAGCGCGCACATAGGCCCCCGGATCGCTGATGCGGCCGTGATTTTTACACCGTACGACTGTTTCAAATGCTTCGCCCCAAATCGGATCAAAGGCACCATAAGTCTTGCCGTCGACAACTTCATATTTCACGCCCTGTGCGTCGCGCTTGGACCAGCCGTAACTGTCGGCTTCAAAGGCGGCTTTGGTGTCATAGCCAAAGCAGTAATCATCGGTGGTGATGAATTGGGCCGCAGGGGTGTCGGCGGCCAGTGCCTGATGTTGCTCTACGGTGTCGTGCAGCAGGGCGGACATTGCTGTGCCGTATTTATCAACATGGGCGTCCGTTGCGTAAGACATGTACCGCTTCAGAAAAGGCAAAAGGCGTGGCAGGTACGACCAGCGCAAAAATAGTGGCGAGTCGCGGTTCATCAGCATGGCGGGCGCTTTGCCCAGCAGGCCCGGTGTTGTCACAGGAACAACGCCGCCCGCTGCAAGGACGCCCGCATTGCCGTGGCTGGTGCCACTTGCAGGCCCCTGGCGGTCAACGACCGTTACATGATGGCCCGCCCGTTGCAGCCAGATTGCGGTGGATATTCCAACGATACCCGCGCCTGCCACCAATATCTGCATGTTTTTCCGTACACCTGTCTGACTATGGGGTCAGGTGTATCAAAGCGGCGGCTAATGTCACGTGAGGATATTGCGAAGGAATGATGCTGGCAGTGCAGTGACCTGCGTAAGAAACAACAAAGGCCGCCCGAAGGCGACCTTGGTCGTTTGCCATGTGGGTTACATGGCCCAACTTGGAGCGGGCGAGGCGATTCGAACGCCCGACCCTAACCTTGGCAAGGTTATGCTCTACCCCTGAGCTACGCCCGCATCCGTTGGTGGGGGTGATTTAGCTCTCTGCGCTGTAGGCCGCAAGGGCTAATGTTGTAAGATTTGTAAAAAAAATCATTGGGCAATCGAATGTGCGATAAGGGCAAGCGCACTGACCAGCAGCATCGACAGGGTCAAGACCATCCCACCAACGCGCAAAGGCATAATTTGCGGCCTTCGGGAGAACCCGATCGCGTGCATTAACCGTCCAGCCAGCAAGACGGCCCCCATAAGATGCAACGCTGCTGCAGGCGCGCCTTGCAGTTCCGCAAGGGCCATCAGGATCAGCCCCAATGGGGCATATTCGGTCAGGTTGGCCTGCGCGCGCATCCGTTGCAGTAAAATGCTGTCTCCAGTATCGCCCAGCGACAGCTTGTTCGTGCGCCGGTAAACGATCACCCGCGCAGTAAGCGCCAAGAGCAAGAGCGTGAGCAGACCCGCGTAAAAAGCCGTAATATCTAAGCTGAAACTGCTCACTCCAATTCAACCAGCAGGTCTTTGGCATCAATCTGGCCGCCAGCGGTCACGTGGACCGCTTTGACAACCGCATCACGCTCTGCGTGCAGGCCAGTCTCCATCTTCATCGCTTCGATGGTGAGCAGAAGATCGCCCGCTTTAACAGTCTGGCCCACCACAGCACCCACGCTGGCCACAACACCGGGCATAGGGGCACCGATGTGGTTGGCATTGCCTGCTTCGGCTTTGGGGCGTTGCTGGGTCGTTGCTTTTACCAGACGGTTTGGTACGCGGATGACGCGGGGCTGACCGTTAAGCTCGAAAAACACTTTTACTTCGCCGTCTTCATTAGTGTCGCCAATAGCTTGCAGGCGGATTTCGAGCGTTTTGCCGGGGTCGATCTCGGCAGCGATCTCTTCACCGGGTTCCATGCCGTAAAAGAATGTTGGCGTGGGCAGGGTGCGCACGGGGCCATAGGTGGCATGGCGCGCCATGTAATCGGTATAGACCTTGGGATACATAAGATAACCTGCGAGATCCTCATCGTCGATCTGCGCGCCGTCCATCTGGCCCGACAGATCCTTACGCAGCGCCTCAAGATCAACAGGAGCGAGATGCGCACCCGGACGGTCTGTATTGGGCTTTTCACCCTTGAGCACTTTGTCCACGATTCCGGCAGGGAATCCACCGGGGGGTTGGCCCAGATTGCCTCGCATCATGTCGATGACGCTGTCGGGGAAAGATACTTCGGTGCCCGCATCCTCAACCTGCGCACGGGTCAAACCTTGTGACACCATCATCAGGGCCATATCGCCTACGACTTTCGAGCTTGGCGTGACTTTAACAATGTCGCCAAACATCTGGTTCACATCGCGGTAGGTGCGTGCCACCTCGGGCCAGCGGTCATCCAGCCCGAGGCTGGCCGCCTGTGCTTTGAGGTTGGTGAACTGGCCGCCAGGCATCTCGTGCAGATAAACCTCGGAGGAGGGGGCCTGCATGCCTGTCTCGAAGGCCGCGTATTGATGACGCACATCTTCCCAATAATCCGAAATTTCGCGCACGGCTGTCATGTCCAGCCCCGTGTCGCGGTCAGTGTGGCGCAACGCTTCGACGACCGAGCCGAGGGTCGCTTGGGACGTGTTGCCCGAGAACGCATCCATCGCACAATCTACCGCATCCACACCAGCCTCGGAGGCGGCGAGGATTGTAGCAGTGGCAATGCCTGCTGTGTCGTGGGTGTGAAAGTGTATCGGCAGGCCGACTTCGGATTTAAGCGCTCGCACAAGCTGGCGGGCCTGTGCCGGCTTGAGCAAACCTGCCATATCCTTGAGCCCCAGCACATGTGCGCCCGCAGCTTTCAGCTCTTTGCCCATCGCGACGTAGTATTTAAGGTCGTATTTCGCGCGGTCAGGGTCAAAGATATCGCCTGTGTAGCATATTGTACCTTCGCAGACTTTGCCCGCTTCTTGGACCGCGTCCATTGCAATACGCATGTTTTCAACCCAGTTGAGGCTGTCGAACACGCGGAACACGTCAACGCCGCTGCTGGCGGCTGTCGCCACAAAATGCTGCACCACGTTGTCGGGGTAGTTTGTATAGCCCACACCGTTAGAAGCGCGCAGCAACATCTGGGTCATGATGTTGGGCATCTTCTCACGGATATCGCGCAGGCGCTGCCACGGACATTCCTGCAAGAAACGATAGGCCACATCAAAGGTCGCTCCGCCCCAACACTCAACGGAAAAGAGCGTGGGCAGATTGGCGGCGTAAGACGGTGCAACCTTTATCATGTCATGGCTGCGCATCCGCGTGGCCAAAAGGCTCTGGTGGCCATCGCGCATGGTGGTGTCGGTGATCAGCAGCTGGCGTTGCTGGCCCATCCAGTCGGCCACGGCTTGCGGGCCTTTTTGCTCCAGCAGGTTGCGCGTGCCCATCATCGGCTCTGCGCGGCTGACGGGAGGCTGCGGCGCGCGGTGCGCTTTTGCGGGCAGGGGCTTGTCTTTTGTCTCGGGGTGACCGTTCACGCTGATGTCTGCGATATAGGTCAGCACTTTTGTGCCACGATCAAGACGCGCGGCAAACTGGAACAGTTCAGGCGTCTCGTCGATGAATTTGGTATGGTATGTATTGTCGAGGAATGTCGGGTGCTTCAGCAGGTTTTCGACAAAGGCGATGTTGGTGCTTACGCCCCTGATCCGGAACTCGCGCAGCGCACGGTCCATCCGCGCGATCGCCAGCTCGGGCGTTTGCGCCTTGGCCGTTACCTTGACCAGAAGGGAATCGTAATAGCGCGTGATTACACCGCCCGAATAGGCGGTGCCGCCATCCAGACGGATGCCCATACCTGTTGCTTCACGGAAGGCGGTAATACGGCCATAGTCAGGAATGAAATTATTCAGAGGGTCCTCTGTTGTGATGCGGGTTTGGAGGGCATGGCCCTGCAACTGGATGTCCGATTGCTGCGCTTTACCGGTGGCCTGCGCGATGGTCTTGCCCTCGGCGATCATGATTTGCGCTTGTACGATGTCGATACCGGTCACTTCTTCGGTCACGGTATGCTCGACCTGCACGCGCGGGTTTACTTCGATAAAGTAGAACTCTTCCGTTTCCATATCCATCAGGAATTCGACAGTACCGGCACACTCGTAATTCACATGGGCGCAGATCTTGCGGCCCAATTCGCAGACATGGGCGCGTTGCGCCTCGCTCAGATACGGGGCTGGAGCGCGCTCGACCACCTTTTGGTTCCGGCGCTGGACCGAGCAGTCACGCTCATAAAGATGATAAATGTCGCCGTGGCTGTCGCCCAGAATTTGCACCTCGACGTGGCGGGCCTTCATGATCATCTTTTCCAGATAACCTTCGCCATTGCCGAAGGCGGCTTCCGCCTCTCGGCGGCCTTCGCGGACCTTTTCTTCCAGCTCTTCTTCATTGTAGATCGGGCGCATGCCACGCCCGCCACCGCCCCATGAGGCCTTGAGCATTAGAGGATAACCGACTGCGGCCGCTTCTTTTTTGATGGCATCCATATCATCGCCCAGCACTTCTGTGGCTGGAATGACTGGTACGCCTGCTTCAACCGCGACCCGACGTGCGCTGGCCTTGTCGCCAAGTGCGCGCATTGTTTCGGCCTTGGGGCCAATAAAAGTTATACCGTTTTGCGCGCAGGCATCCACGAAATCGGGATTTTCGGAGAGCAGGCCATATCCGGGGTGAATGGCATCCGCGCCGCAAGATTTCGCAACTCGGATCATCTCGTCGATGCTCAGATATGCCGCGACAGGTCCGAGGTCTTTCCCGATGCGGTACGCTTCGTCCGCTTTGAACCTGTGCAGTCCCAACTTGTCCTCTTCGGCAAAAACCGCAACGGTGGTTTTACCCATCTCATTGGCAGCGCGCATGACGCGGATGGCGATTTCGCCACGGTTGGCAATCAGGATTTTGCGGAATTCGGTCATGAAAATAGCCTTGTGCAGGAAGATATACCAAATTTGTAGGCGAAACGGGGTGCATGCCGCAATGCGTGTCTTTGGGTAGGCGCGATGCTTCTGGCATGAAGCGGTATTCAGCATGGCCGTGCGCGGGGCGAAATACGTGTATCTTGTAGAAACGCTTGTCAGATAACCTGTATTTGATAACCTGACGAAAAAGCACAATATAAAACAGGATCATGAGCGATGGGTTGGAAAAGCAAGGCGGCGGCAGTCGGGGTAGCCATTGGGGTGTTGGCGGGATGCGATGCGCCTGACCCCTATGCAACGGTATCGCTGCCAAGGGGCGAGCAGTTGGACATTCGCAACATACTGGCCGCCAATCCGAACAAGCGGGCCTGTACCGAATATCGTGCAGCCAGCAATAGCTGCGCTTCAATCATCACATCAACTGTGCAAGGTAATACCATGATATCGAGGGAAATTGCTGCGGTGAAAATACCTGGCAGCACCCAAACCCAACGCGTTGAGGTTGTTACACGCAGCGCCCTGCGAGGCAGGCAGGCCTGTGTGCGTGCAGGTGACATCAATGTCACTGGCCGGGACCAGATGTCGGCGTTCTTGCTTCAGGCGACACGCTCACTGGTGAATGACTTTGGCGGGAGCGTGTGTGGCTCTTACTTCCGTGCGGGCGATGGCTATATCGTGAGCAGCAAGGGCGCCAACGGTGAAACCTTTCCACCCGGCGATGTACGTTTCCAGTTCATCACGGGCGAGGCGCAGTTGCGCGCTCAGTAATTTGAGTGGGGTGTCAGAGGCAGCGGGGCAGGCAGATCCGACAGGCGCTGCACCCCGATCTGACCCATATTAGCGCGAAGATCCTGGGCAAGAATCTCGATCAGGTGATCAATACCCTTGGGCCCCAGCGCGCCTAAGGCATAATGGAAAGCACGTCCGAGCATCACAAAATCTGCTCCCAGCGCGAGCGCCCGCAAGATGTCCAAGCCCCCTTCGACACCGCTGTCAAAAATTATGGGCAGGTCGGAGGCTGCTGCAATCTCGGGTAGTACTTCAATCGCGGCGGGTGCGCCGTCAAACTGGCGTCCTGCGTGGTTGGATACCCAGATACCATCCACGCCGAGCCCTTCCAGACGCTTGGCATCCTCCGCGCGCATAACGCCTTTGACCAGCAGCTTGCCTTCCCACTCATTGCGCAGCCAGCCGACATAGTCCCAATCAGGGGCGGTGCGCAGCAGATAACCTACGTGCGCTGTGGGCGAGAGGCCATTGGTGGCGGCGTTGGCATATTTATCCAGCCCGCGCATGTGGGGCATTCCGCGTTTTGCCATGCCCGCAGCCCAGGCAGGGCGCATCGCGACCTGCAGCGCGAGACGCGGTGTTAGGCGCGGCGGGTTCGTGAGACCAGAGCGTACCTGCCGCTCACGGCGGCTCGCCACTGGTACGTCAACGGTCAGGATCAACGTATCAAATCCGGCTGCTTTTGCGCGTGCCAACATATCCCTTCTGATCTCGGGGTCGCGCGGCGGGTACATCTGAAACCATGCATTTTCCCCTAGGTGGGGCGCAATGTCTTCCGGGCTTTGAGTGGCAACTGTCGAAATGCTGTAGGGTATGCCATTGCGCGCTGCGGCCCGCGCCAGATGACCTTCTGCGTCAGGCCACATCAGGCCGGACATGCCGATGGGGGCAATGCCGAAAGGTAACGGCAGGTCCGCGCCCAGCAATTTGGTCGTCAAATCAGGCTCGAACTCGCCGTGTAGGACAGAGGGCATCATGCCGATCCGGTCAAGTGCTGCGCGGTTGCGCGCCTTGGTCGCTTCGTCCCCTGTGCCGCTGTCCAGATACTCCCATACGAACTTGGGGATGCGTTTTTGCGCACGGGTGCGCAGATCGGCAAGGGCGGGGTATTTTGAATGCAGGTCCATGGCGCTATATGGGCGCGTGGTTTCGTAAATGTCTACGGCCTGATCGTTTTGCCGGCGCACAAACGAGGGCCAGCCTTCATGCTACCGGAGGTTAAAGGTAAAACGAAGATTGGAACATCACAAGAACATGGTTTTCCTTGGAATGGAAATTGGGTAGGGTTTACGGATGAGCAGTTTTGATGAAAATGCCGCCTTTGAGGGCGCTTCGCTTTCCGCGCGTGCTGTTGCCGCGCGCCCGCAGCCTTATCTGGAGGGGTTGAACCCCGCGCAGCGCGCCGCTGTTGAGCAAATGGATGGTCCCGTGCTGATGTTGGCAGGCGCGGGGACAGGAAAGACCCGTGCGCTGACCGCCCGCATCGTGCATCTGATGAACACAGGCCGCGCCCGCCCGAACGAGATTTTGGCTGTGACGTTTACCAACAAAGCTGCCCGCGAGATGAAAAATCGCGTGGGCGCGATGCTGGGCCAGCCGGTAGAGGGGATGCCGTGGCTGGGTACGTTCCACGCGATCTGTGTCAAACTGCTGCGCCGCCATGCGGAGCTTGTCGGGCTCAAGTCAAACTTTACCATTCTGGACACGGATGACCAGTTGCGCCTGCTCAAGCAGTTGGTGCAGGCCGAAGGGATTGATGACAAACGCTGGCCCGCGCGGATGCTGTCGGGCATCATTGACGGCTGGAAGAACCGGGCACTGACACCCGATAAAATTCCCGCGGCCGATGCAGGTGCCTACAACCACCGTGGAGGCGAGATCTACGCGGCTTACCAAAAGCGCCTGATCGAGCTGAACTGCTGTGATTTCGGTGACTTGCTGCTGCATATGGTGACAATCTTCCAGACCCATGAGGACGTGCTTGCGCAGTATCAGCGCTGGTTCAAATACATCTTGGTGGACGAGTATCAGGATACGAACGTGGCCCAATACCTCTGGCTGCGCCTGCTGGCGAGTGCGCATAAGAACATCTGCTGTGTGGGCGACGACGACCAGTCGATCTATGGTTGGCGCGGTGCCGAAGTCGGCAATATCCTGCGGTTCGAGAAGGACTTTCCTGGTAGCCATGTGGTGCGGCTGGAGCAAAACTATCGCTCGACCCCACATATCCTAGCAGCCGCTTCCGGTGTGATCGCGGGCAACGAGGGGCGCTTGGGCAAGACCCTGTGGACCGAGGCGACCGAAGGCGAAAAGCTGCGGCTGATCGGCCATTGGGACGGCGAGGAAGAGGCGCGATGGATCGGGGACGAGATCGAATCGATGCAGCGTGGCACCCGCGGACTGAGGCCTTTTTCGCTGGATCATATGGCGATTTTGGTGCGCGCAAGCCACCAGATGCGTGCATTCGAGGATCGTTTCCTGACGATTGGCTTGCCTTACCGCGTCATCGGCGGCCCGCGCTTTTATGAGCGGATGGAGATTCGGGACGCCATGGCCTATTTCCGTGTCGTGACGTCCCCTGACGACGATCTGGCGTTCGAGCGGATTGTGAACACGCCAAAGCGCGGTCTTGGCGACAAGGCTCAGCAGAAAATCCAGATGGCTGCCCGTGCGAATGGCACCAATCTGGTGGAGGGCGCACGGATATTGCTGGACCAGAACGGATTGGGCGGCAAAGGGGCGAAAGAATTGCGCGTGCTGGTCGACGGGATCGAGCGGTGGTCCTCAAAGCTGCGCGGCAAGCGGATCGAACTGAATGACGACAGTGTGCTGGACGATGGCGGACCTGTGCGAATGGAATTCGCCCCGCCAGAAATGAGCCATGTTGAACTGGCAGAAATGATTCTGGACGAAAGCGGCTACACCGGTTTTTGGCAGAACGACAAAACACCCGAAGCGCCCGGGCGTCTTGAGAACATCAAAGAGCTGGTTAAAGCCCTGGATCAGTTCGAGAACCTGCAAGGGTTCTTGGAGCATGTCAGCCTGATCATGGACAATGAGAAAGAAGGCGAGGGCGAGAAGGTCAGCATTATGACGCTGCACGCGGCCAAGGGGCTTGAGTTTCCTGTGGTGTTCTTACCCGGATGGGAGGACGGATTGTTCCCCTCGCAGCGGTCAATGGATGAAAGCGGGCTGAAGGGCCTCGAAGAAGAGCGCAGGCTGGCCTATGTGGGTATTACGCGGGCCGAAGAAATCTGCACGATATCTTTTGCATCCAACCGCTTTGTATTCGGCCAGTGGCAAAATGCCATGCCGTCACGGTTTGTCGACGAGTTGCCCGAAGCGCATGTGGATGTGTTGACGCCGCCCGGTCTTTACGGTGGCGCATTCGGAGCGGCAGCTATGCCGAAATCCACTCTGCACGAGGCGGCTGCCGAGGCGAATGTTTATAACTCGCCCGGATGGCGGAGATTGCAGGCACGCGCGGGCAATCGCGGGGTCAGCCAACCGTCAGAGGCGAAAAACATGACGATCGACATGACCGCAACCAGCAGCTTTGTGATGGGCGAGCGGGTCTTCCACCAAAAGTTCGGCTACGGTGCGATCATTGGAATTGAAGGGGATAAACTGGAGGTTGCCTTTGAAAAAGCGGGCGACAAAAAGGTTGTCGCCCGCTTTCTGACTGCAGCAGATGATGTGCCGTTCTAGCCCTTAACTGGGGCTGTGAACGTCAACTAATCTGCATTTTTGCAAACCGCGTCCACGCACCCATTTGCGCCACTGCGATCCCATTGGCGCTAGTGCGCGTGCCGAATCTGCTTTGCAGAACTCCAGTGCTGCGGCGCGGGCCTCTGACTTGGTGTTCCAGCCGAAGGAAATGCCGTAGGTATGTGTGCCATCGATGGCAAAAGCGCCGTATTTGCCCGGTTTCTGGTCACGCTTGTAGCGGTTCATGAAGTCTTTGTGCGCAGGCTGGCTCAGGCCTTTTACGCCTTTTGCGTTGGGGTTTACGCCTTTGGGGTAGGTGAGGGCGTAAAGCGTGCAAGGCTTGCCGCGTGACGCCATCTCACACATCGCCTTCGCACCTGCTTTGGCAGTGTCAAAGCTGTGAAAGTTCAGTGTGTTGCCGCTGAAGTCTGTCCCGGGTCGTACATAGAATGCGCCAAAATAGGTCCGCTGTGCGCGATACTTCTTGAATACATCGCGCTGCGCACGTGACAGCTCTATTCCCTCAACAGTGCTGAGGCGCACAGAGTTGCCGAATAATTTTGTCTCTGCCTGCACGGGCGAGACGCTCAGCATGGCAAGGGCAGCTGCCCAGATCAATGGTCGCAAAATAATTCTCCTCCTAGGGTTCTTATCTGCTTATAAAGAATGAGAATTGACGAATTTGCAATGAATATTTACTGTGAAACGATAATTTTTGGAAGGCGCTCATGCAAAAAATACGCACACTCTCTACATTTGCGATGATCCTGATGCTGCCGATGATGCTCTATTATCCGTATCAGGCGATGGTTTGGAACCTGAACCTCTCCTTCCTTGATCAAGGGGCGTGGACGCGCAACGATGTTTGGGTTGATGTTGATGCACAGATCGCCACAGCCACGCGGGTCGTGTTTTTTGTCGTCTGGACGATACCTGTGGTGTTGGGGTCGCTGTCATATCTTCTTGCATTTATGACGCTGGTTTTGGTGCGGCAGGGCATTGTCTTTGACTATCGTGTGGCGCGGCGGTTGCGGTTGTTGGGCATTTTTGTCTTTTCGTCCTCTGTGTCCTCGCTGCTCGGCGGGGCGATAAGCCCGATGATACGGTCATGGCACAACGCAGACGGGCCATTGCCCCTGCGGTTTTGGTACAACAGTAGCGAAATCGGGTTGGCATTTTGCGGGCTTGCGTTCTTGTTCTGGGGGATCGTGATGCGCGAGGCCATTCGCATCGCCCGCGAGAACGAGGAGTTCATCTGATGGAGATTGTCGTCAGGCTGGACATGGTACTGGCCCACCGCAAGATGAAGGGCAGGGAGCTTGCCGAAGCAATCGGAATAACCGAACAGAACCTCAGCTTGCTCAAATCGGGTAGGGTGAAAGGCGTTCGTTTCGAGACGCTGGCCCGGATATGTGAAGTGCTAGAGTGCCAGCCTGGCGATTTGCTGGAGGCGTTGCCAAAAAAATAAAACGGCGACCCACAGGGAGGTGTGGATCGCCGCTCTATCAAATGCACCCTTCCGAATGGGAGGAGGGAAAGATGCATCTTTTGCAGCATAGGGTCATCTGGGAGGAGAGACTCTGCTTTGCTGCTTTTTCACCGCTGCCCAGTGGGAGGACCGGGCAGCGAGGAATTTCGATTACTTGACCATTTCGGCAGCTTCGCGCGCCAGACGATTGAAATCACCGCGCGACATGCCCAGATCGGCCAGATCACGTGCTGTCATTGTGCACAGCTCATTGAATGTCTGGCGGTAGACTTTGCGCTGGCGCAGTTTCAATCCGATGGCATCAAACAATGCTGCGATGCGGCTAGGCTGGCTGGAGACGGCTACGTTGGTGTCGTTGAAGTATGTCATGTTGCTCTCTTCTCATCATCAGTATGTCTTGTTGTGGATCATAAGTAAGGTTTGTTGCCCTGCGTGCAACCGCCAATGCTGCAATGCGGCTATGCATTTTCTGCATACGCAACCTTAGGTTAACTAAATGTTTAAGTTAGACAAAATGTCACACGAGATCACGGTGGCGTGATCGGCAGGCGCAGCGATGGACAAAAAAATGGCGACGACATCAGGGAGGAGGAGATGTCGCCGCCTAAGAAGAAGAGGGCCCTCGGGAGGAGGATGAAGGCCTCTTCGATAATCAAGAAAACCATCGGGAGGATTGTTTTCACTTCTCATGTATAGCGAATCTTTCTGCGCTTGCACAATAATAAATTCCGCAATGCTGCCATGCAGCATCTGCATATGTGCGAAATTGCCTCATTTATGTGCATCCGTGTTTTGCTGCCATGCCGCAGGACCATGGCCTTGCGCATTTCGCGCAATATGCGATGTGGTGATGCAAAGGGGAGAACTATTATGTCAGTCACAAAATCCGATGTCCTTGCCGCGCTGGAGCGCATCAACTTGCCCGACGGGCGCAGCTTGGTTGCCCATGATTTGCTGCGTGCGTTGACGGTAGAGAACGGTGTTGTGCGTTTTGTGATAGAAGCACCCGATGCCGAAGTGGCGCGCGCTATGGGTCCGCTACGCGATGCGGCGGAAAAGGTTGTCTCCGAATTGGCAGGGGTGAGTAAGGCCACTGTTGCTCTGACAGCCCATGGTCCTGCGGCCAAACCTGCCGCCCCGCCGAGCCTCAAAATCGGCGGCCACCCCAAGCCGCAAGAAGGCCCCACCAAGCCAAGCGGTGTGAAGCGCATCGTGGCCATCGGCTCGGGTAAAGGGGGGGTTGGTAAATCAACCGTCAGTACCAATCTGGCTGTTGCGTTGGCAAAGCAGGGGCGCAAAGTAGGATTGCTGGATGCAGACATCTACGGACCGAGCATTCCGCGCATGATGGGCGTTAACAAACGCCCTGCCAGCCCCGACGGCAAAACCATCATCCCGCTAAAGGCGCATGGCGTTACGCTGATGTCGATCGGCTTCATGATGGAAGAAGGCAAGGCCACGATCTGGCGCGGTCCCATGTTGATGGGGGCATTGCAACAAATGCTGGGGCAGGTGGAGTGGGGCGAGCTGGATGTTCTTTTGGTTGATCTGCCCCCTGGCACGGGCGATGTACAGCTGACCTTGTGCACAAAGTCCGAGCTTACGGGCGCGATTGTGGTCAGCACACCGCAGGATGTGGCACTGATTGATGCCCGCAAGGCGCTGGATATGTTTGGTACGCTCAAAACACCTGTGCTGGGGTTGATTGAGAACATGTCGATGTTCGTTTGTCCCGACTGCGGGGCAGAGCATCAGATATTCGGGCAGGGCGGTGTTGCTGCAGAGGCGACCAAAATGGGTGCTCCGCTGTTGGGAACACTTCCTATTGATCTGGAGACGCGTCTGGCGGGCGACGGTGGCACACCTGTCGCTGCAGGCGAGGGGCCAATGGCCCAAGCCTATGCACGCATCGCTGAGGGACTGATTAAAGGCGGAATGGCCTAAGATTAAATGCTGTCGTTGTCGGTCTTCTGGATCTGGCGCGCATAAAGTGTTGTGAGCACGCTGAAGATCAGCAACCCTTCGATGATATAGATAGGCAACTCCAGCACCAGCGCGTGAACGGGACGTGATAGGTCAAACAGGGTCGTTAGCCCTGTAAGGGCCGTATTGACCAGTGCAAGCACCGCAGCCACGCCCCACAAAGGTCGTGTCAGGGGCAGAGTATGCTGCCAACTGACCCGCATAGAGATAGGGCGCCCCAGCGCCGCGGCCGGTAAAATCAGACTGAGCCTGAGTGACAGCCAGAGCAAAAGCAGTTGGGTGATGAATGTCGTAAGCATCATGGAAGGCAACGCCGGAGGGCGCGCGCCTGCTGTGCCGGACTGGCTTGCGATCAGTAGCGGGATCACAAGGGCAAGGCCGGCGACAAGCTGGATCAGTGCAAGCGCGACCACCCGCCATAAATATCCGCCGATCAAAGGGGCTGTCATCGGCTGCGGTTTGCGGATGCTTCCCAGCGTGTGGCGATGCCACAGGATAGCCATCAGCGCGTAGCTGAGTATGAATGTGCCCAACAGGATCGCAGACAAACGTACCGACTTGATGCTTTGCAAATCAGGATTGGTCGGGTCCAGCGCCAGGAGTTCGGGCGCGGTCAGCGCTGTGATGGCGCCCACGCCACACATCAACACTAACGCAGGTGCGACGACAGCCAGCGTTTTAAGCGGCGCTTCTGTCAAAAGGCCCAGAGCGTGGCGCAAAAGTGCAAGTGCAGTGTTCACTGGGCAAACCTGAATGAATGATCCTGACGCCATATTGGCCGCTTGTGTCCGTTTACACAAGAACGATGGCTGCCCGCGCATGTGTAGACTGTTTGAAGTCGCGCAATTGCATCGAAGCTGGGGCGGTATGGGAAATGATGGTACGCGCCATGGGAAATGATGGGCGCGGTTTGATTGAATTCGCGAGATCGGGGCGCGCAGGGTCAGTTTCTCACGGGAATAGGGGGCGATTCGGATCCTTTGTCGTCGTTTACTTGTGAACAAAAGGGGAATACGAATTGGTAAGTCTTCCCACAGTCAAAAAAATCGGGAAATCATGGGAAAAAATTCCCGTTTCCAGAATTGTCTATATGTTGTGGTTATAGGTCGGTTTGTCAGCACATATTCCGAAAATTCTAAATTTTCTGGTATAAATTTAGATTTATACATGCTGAGTTAGCGTAATCTTCACTGATATTTCGAAATTAATTGTAGACGCCCATGATTTCCCATGGCATCCCTAGTGCATCGGAAGAGATCGAGACACGGGGCACCAAACGACCCCACGCAACAATAAACTCTAGCAGGTTTCATACAGGCACCTCGCTTTCTTCAGACCAAAGAGATCCGGCGCGCGGGCGAGCAGACATCCCCCCAGGTGGCGCGCGCAGTCGGACTTCCCCGCAACAGCGGGACAAAGCGGCGGGTTGATCAGTGGCAGCAGATCAATCCGCCCTTTTTACATTTAACGGGTCGATAAGGCCCGCGCATCGCACCGACGGGTGCCAAACGCAAAACGACGAGGCGCAAAGCGCAAGGGACAAACACAGTGAGCCGAAGGTTCAGAGGCGAAAGCCAGCACAAGGTCGACACGAAGGGGAGGGTATCTATACCCGCCTCTTTTCGGCGTGTGCTGGAAGCGTCTGACCCTAACTGGAAGTCCGGCGAGACGCCCGAGCTGGTTATCGTCTATGGCGACCATCGCCGCAGTTTCCTCGAATGCTACACAATGGCCGCGATAGAAGAGGTGGATGCCAAGATCGACGCACTGCCGCGCGGCTCGATGGAGCGCAAGATGCTGCAAGCCCTGTTTCACGGGCAGTCGTTTCCTACGACTGTCGATGAAACCGGGCGTTTGGTTCTTCCTGCCAAGCTGCGCAATAAAATCGCGCTGGATAAAGAGGCGTTCTTTATCGGGATGGGCGACACATTCCAGATTTGGCAGCCCGAAACCTATGACACCCAAGAGCGGGCCAAGCAGGAGGCATGGCTCGACGAGCTGCCAGAGGATTTCGATCCGATGCAGTTCCTGGATGGACCAGCCGGAGCGTAGAGCGTTATGGCTGCCACCAATACATCCCCTCACATTCCTGTTCTCTTGCGCCCCATCCTTGAGGCCGTGGCACCTGTGCAGGGCACATGGCTGGACGGGACCTTTGGTGCTGGCGGCTATACGCGTGGCTTTCTGGACGCGGGCGCTGACTGTGTTATCGCAGTTGACCGCGACCCGCTGGCGTTCGAGATGGCTGCCCCTTGGGCAAGCGAATATGGCGGTCGTCTGGTAATGCAGCACGGCGTTTTTTCGAAAATGGATGAATACGCCCAAGACCTCGACGGCGTTGTTCTCGACCTCGGCGTATCCTCGATGCAGCTTGATCTGGCCGAACGCGGATTTTCGTTCATGCGCGATGGCCCGCTGGATATGCGGATGTCACAAGACGGCCCTTCGGCGGCTGATTTGGTGAATGAGGCGTCAGAGGAAGAGCTTGCCAACATTATCTTTCTGTATGGAGAAGAGCGTGCAAGCCGCCGGATCGCCAAGAAAATTGTGTTGGCGCGCGAAGAGGCGCCGCTGACGCGGACGCTGGAGCTGGCCAAATTGGTCGAAAGCTGTCTGCCGCGCCCCAAGCCCAACCAGAGCCACCCCGCAACGCGGACCTTTCAGGCGCTGCGCATTGCGGTGAATAATGAGTATGGCGAACTTTGGGAGGGTCTTATGGCCGCCGAACGGGCGCTCAAACCTGGCGGTAAGCTGGCGGTGGTGACGTTCCACTCAGTCGAAGACCGCATGGTCAAACGCTTTCTGACGGCGCGCGCAGGGGCGGGCGGCAACGCCAACCGCTTTGCGCCCGAACTGGTACAGGACGCGCCGCAGTTCAAGGTCAAGTCGCGCAAGGCCATCATCGCCGATGCGCAAGAGTTGGACGAAAACCCACGCAGCCGAAGTGCAAAGCTGCGTGTGGCCACACGCACCGACGCGCCAGCCGGCAGTATCGAGGCGAGGGCCATAGGAATGCCGATGATGAAGGGGAAAACGAGATGAAGTCGGTGATTTACGTTTTGACCGCTCTTGGTGTGATCGGACTGGCCTTTTGGGCCTACCGCGAAAACTATGCCACCCAAGCTATTCTGAACGACACGGACGAGCTGCGGTACGAAATTCGCAATGCCCATGCCCGTCTGGCAGTTTTGCGCGCTGAATGGGCATTCCAGAACCGCCCCGACCGCCTGCGTGATTTGGCCGAGCTGAATTTCGAGCGTTTGCAGCTGTTGCCGTTGCACCCTGACCAGTTCGGGCAGGTAGACGAGGTGCAATACCCGACACCGAAACTGCTGCCGATCACCAACTCCATTGATGTCTCGACCATGAATGCGGAGGATCCGCTATGATCCGCACCCCCCTGCGCCCGCTTGCCCGAATTCTTGAGGCCCGTGCCAAAGGTGAAAACCCTGACGCGATCGAAAACCAGAACCGCCGCATCCGGCACGAGCAGATGCGCGATCAGGACCGCAGCCGTGCCGAGGGCCGTCTGCTGGTGCTCGGTGTGTTCTTTTTCTGCGCCTTTGCTGTAGTTGGCGCGCGTATGGGCTTGCTCGCCATCTCTGATCCGGTAGAGCCGCGCGCCCACGCACCCGGCTCGATTATCGCCAACACCCGCGCAGATATCGTGGACCGCAACGGTCGTATTCTCGCGACTAATCTTGACACACATGCGCTTTATGCCCAGCCGCCACATATGATTGACGCCGAAGGCGCCGCCCGTCAGCTGGCCAAGATTTTCCCTGACCTGAAAGAAGAGCGGCTCATCAAGGACTTTACCGGTAAGCGCAAGTTCTTGTGGGTGAAAAAGAAGATCAGTCCCGAGCAGATGCAAGCCGTACATGATATTGGTGATCCGGGTCTGCTGTTTGCTCCGCGCGATATGCGCCTTTATCCCAATGGTAAACTGGCCGCGCATATTATGGGCGGTGCCAGCTTTGGCCGCGAAGGTGTGCGTGCTGCCGAAGTGATCGGTGTGGCCGGTGCCGAGAAGTATTTTGACGACTACCTGCGCGATCCTGCAAATGCAGGCAAACCGCTGGAATTGAGCCTTGACCTGACCGTGCAGGCCGCAGCCGAGCGTGTTCTGGATGGTGGCATGAAGCTGATGAACGCCAAGGGTGCCACCTCGATCTTGATGGACGTGCATACGGGCGAGGTCGTAAGCGTCGTATCATTGCCCAGTTTTGATCCCAACAACCGTCCGCGCCCCGCGATTGAGGGCGATCCGTCTGACAGCCCATTGTTCAACCGCTCGGTTCAAGGTGTGTATGAGCTTGGCTCGACCTTCAAGATTTTCGCGGCTGCCCAAGCGATGGAGCTGGGGCTGGTTAATGCCAACACAATGATTAACACCGCAGGACCAATGAAAGTTGGCGGTCATACGATTGGCGAGTTCCAGAACAAGAATTATGGCACACTGAGCGTAAGTCAGATCATCGAGAAATCCTCCAACCGCGGCACAGGTCGTCTGGCCCTAATGATCGGCAAAGAGCGTCAGCAAAAATTTCTGGAGAAACTTGGCCTGTCCGTGCGGACCCCGTTCGAGATCGTCGAAGCTTCTGGTGGGCGGCCCTTGATGCCTGCGCGCTATACCGACCTGTCAGCGGTCACGATATCTTATGGTCACGGCATATCCACAACAGCAATGCATCTGGCGGCAGGTTATGCGGCGATTGCGAATGGGGGGCTTGCGGTTAAACCGACACTGCTCAAGCAAAAAGGTCCGCAGCTGGGCGAGCGTGTGATGCGAACCGAAGTCGCCGCTGCAGCACGGCGGATGCTGCGCGACGTGGTCGTAGGCAAGAACGGAACAGCAAGTTTTGGCGAAGTCCCGGGCTATTTTGTGGCTGGCAAAACAGGCACTTCGGAAAAGCTGCGTGCGGGTGGCGGGTATTACAAAAACAAAAATATCAACACCTTCGCTTCGATGTTTCCAGCCGAAAACCCGCGCTATGTACTGATTGTCACGCTCGACGAGCCTGTGATGACCTCGGGCGACAAACCGCGCCGCACCGCAGGTTGGACGGCGGTGCCAGTAGCAGCTGAAATGATCCGCCGTGTTGCACCTTTGTTGGGGATGCGGCCCACCATTGAACCTGCGCAAGTCGCTGATATAACCCTGACCAGCAGCAACTAATTACGCAGGCCCACCCCCATGACAACGCATCCCGGCATTCGGCTAAACTCTCTGGGGCTGATGGCCGTAGGGGGTGAGAACCCGACACTGACAAGTCTCGAAGTCGATAGCAGGCGGGTGGGTCAAGGCACACTTTTTGCCGCGATGCCCGGATCGGTTGTGCATGGGGCAGGTTTTGTGGACAAAGCATTGGCGGCGGGGGCTGTCGCGGTCCTGACGGATGCGCAGGGCGCCCAATTGGCGGGTGACGCGGTGCGCGCTGCAGGGGCAGCACTTGTGATCTCCGAGCAGCCGCGCGAAGCATTGGCCCGCACTGCCGCCCTTTGGTTTGGCGCACAGCCCAAGACCATGATTGCAGTGACAGGGACCAATGGAAAAACTTCTGTTAGTACGTTCGTGCGGCAGATCTGGATCGAGATGGGCCTTTCGGCCGTAAATCTGGGCACAACGGGGGTCGAGGGGGCATGGACCGCACCGCTGGCCCATACCACGCCAGAGCCGATCACGCTGCACCGCGCGCTGGCAGATGCGGCTGCCAATGGTATCACCCATGCGGCGATGGAGGCGTCCTCGCACGGGTTGGACCAGCGCCGCCTTGACGGTGTGACGTTGCAAGCAGCGGGGTTTACCAACTTTACCCAAGACCATCTGGACTATCACGAGACGTTCGAGGCCTATTTCGACGCCAAAGCGGGCCTGTTCGCCCGCGTGCTGCCCGAGACCGGCACAGCCGTAATCAATATTGACGATCCGCGCGGCGTTGACATGGCCGCGATTGCCTCGGCGCGGGGGTGCAACGTGATCACCGTCGGCCGCGATGGGGGTGATTTGCACCTGACGGGCCAGCGTTTTGATGCAACGGGACAAGACCTTCGGTTTGAATGGCGCGGCAAGGCATATCAAAAACGCCTGAACCTGATTGGTGGTTTTCAGGCAGACAACGTACTGCTGGCGGCCGCCTTGGTTATCGCTTGTGGTGCCGACCCTTCCCATGTGTTTGATACCATCCCGCATCTGACAACTGTGCGGGGCCGCATGCAACTTGCCGCGACGCGTGACAACGGTGCGGCGGTTTTTGTTGATTATGCCCATACGCCTGATGCGATCGCCACGGCGCTGGCGGCCATGCGCCCGCATGTCATGGGCCGCCTGGTGGCTATTGTCGGTGCAGGGGGTGATCGCGACACGGCCAAGCGCCCGCTGATGGGGGCCGCTGCCGCGGAGAATGCCGATCTGGTTTTTGTGACCGACGACAACCCGCGCTCCGAAGACCCTGCCACCATCCGCGCTGCCGTGATGGAAGGCTGTAGGGATGCCACCGAAGTGGGCGACCGTGCCGAGGCAATCCTGCGGGGTATAGATGTGCTGGAAACAGGTGATGCGCTGCTGATTGCAGGCAAGGGGCATGAAACAGGCCAGACCATCGGCGATGATGTGCTGCCCTTTGATGATGTGGAACAAGCCAGCGTAGCTGTGGCGGCGCTCGACGGGAGGCTGACATGAGTTTGTGGACAAGCGCGCAGGCTGCTGCGGCGACAGGTGGCAAGGCGCAGGGTGACTGGGCTGTAAATGGCGTCTCTATCGACACCCGCACGATTGAGGCAGGTGATCTGTTCGTGGCGCTGAAGGATGTGCGCGACGGCCATGATTTTGTCGCCATGGCGCTGGAAAAAGGGGCAGGGGCGGCACTCGTCTCGCGTATCCCCGAAGGGGTAGCACCCGATGCGCCTTTGCTGGTTGTGGATGATGTCCTGAAGGCGCTGGAAGGCCTTGGCGCTGCGGCGCGTGCGCGCACGGATGCCAAGGTGATCGGCATTACCGGCTCTGTAGGCAAAACCTCGACCAAGGAAATGCTGCTGGCCATGCTTTCCCCGCAGGGGCGCACGCATGCAAGCGTGGACAGTTACAACAACCATTGGGGCGTGCCGCTGACGCTGGCGCGAATGCCCGCCGATACCGAATACGCGATCATCGAGATGGGCATGAACCATCCCGGTGAAATTCTGCCTCTGACCATGTTGGCCCGCCCCCATGCGGCTATGGTTACAACAGTCGCCGCCGCCCATCTGGAAGCGTTCGAGAACATCACCGGCATCGCGCTGGAAAAGGCGAGCATCTTTGACAGCCTGCCCATCGGCGCTCCGGCGGTATATAACGCAGATGTTGAAACTTCTGCCATTCTGGCAGCGAAAACCCATGACAAACGATTACACGGCATAGCCTTTGGCGAGCACGGATTTGACTGGAAGCTGAAGGAGCTGAGCATTCAGGGTGATACAACCGTTGTGCAGGCTGAATTCGACGACAAGCCGATCTTGTTCAAGCTGGCCACACCGGGGCGGCATTTTGCCATGAACGGGCTGGGTGCCCTGGCGATTGTGCAGGCCATTGGTGCCGATCTGGGCCAAGCGGTGGCTGCCTTGGGCCGCTGGACCCCCTACAAAGGGCGCGGCCAGCGCGAAGTCATACAGCTTGATCCGGTAGAAACCTCCCAGCGCCTATCCTTGATCGACGATAGCTATAACGCCAACCCCACGTCTGTCTCGGCCGCTCTCGAAGTGCTTGCCGGCGCGCAGACTACCGATGGTGTGGGCCGCATTGGCAAGGGTCGCCGCATCGCCTTTCTGGGTGACATGAAAGAGCTTGGCACAGACGAGATAGCGCTGCATGCGGGGCTTGCGCATCTGGAGGCTACACAGTCACTGGATGTGGTGCATTGTGTCGGCCCGCTGATGCGCGCGCTCTATGATCTGCTGCCCGAGCACCAGCGCGGTGACTGGTATGAAACCTCTGCGCAGATGTGCGAAGGTTTGCGCCACCGTCTGGATGCGGGGGACGTGGTGCTTGTTAAGGGCTCTTTGAGCATGAAATTGGGCCTGATCGTTGACGCCATCCGTAAAATGGGCCATCGGGTAACTGACGAGTAACACCGCCTATGGGGGGGATACGCTGGGCTGACCTACAAGATGTGGGTAGTGCACCGGTCAAGTAAGTAAGGACGATGTATGCTGTATTGGTTGACCCTGTTGTCGGATGGCGGCGATTTCTTTAACCTTTTTAGATACATCACTTTTCGTGCAGGTGGCGCTTTTCTGACTGCGCTTATCTTTGGCTTTATCTTTGGCAAACCGCTGATCAACATGCTGCGGCGTACCCAAGGCAAAGGTCAGCCCATCCGCGATGATGGCCCCGAAGGGCATTTTGCCAAGGCTGGAACGCCTACCATGGGCGGCTTGTTGATTGTCGGTGCTTTGTTGACGTCCACGCTGTTGTGGGCACGGTTGGACAATCCGTTCATCTGGATGGTGCTTTTTGTCACGATGAGCTTTGCCGCCATCGGTTTTGCAGACGACTATGCGAAGGTCAGTAAGCAAACGGTGGCGGGTGTATCCTCCAAAGTGCGGTTGCTGCTTGGCTTTGCGATCGCTGGCATCGCAGGTTTTTGGGCCGCGCAATACCACCCCGAGCATCTACAGCACCAACTGGCGCTGCCTGTGTTCAAGGATACGCTTATTTATATGGGCTATCTTTTTGTGCCTTTTGCAATGGTTGTGATTGTGGGCGCAGCCAATGCGGTCAATCTGACCGATGGTCTTGACGGTCTGGCGATTATGCCAGTGATGATTGCAGCTGGCACGCTTGGCGTGATCGCCTATGCGGTGGGTCGCGTTGATTTTACCGATTATCTGGATGTGCATTACGTGCCGGGTACGGGTGAAATCCTGATCTTTACGGCGGGTATCTTTGGCGGCGGCCTTGGGTTTTTGTGGTACAATGCGCCCCCTGCGGCAGTGTTTATGGGGGATACAGGCTCGCTTGCGTTGGGCGGCGCGCTGGGGGCAATTGCGGTCGCCACCAAGCACGAGCTGGTGCTGGGCATCGTAGGTGGCCTGTTCGTTGTCGAGGCGCTGAGCGTGATTATTCAGGTGCTTTACTTTAAACGGACGGGCAAGCGTGTGTTTCTGATGGCCCCGATCCACCACCACTATGAGAAAAAGGGCTGGGCCGAGCCGCAGATCGTGATCCGCTTCTGGATCATCTCGCTGATCCTCGCGCTGATCGGTCTGGCCACCCTTAAGGTCCGCTGATGGTCACGCCCGTCAAAGATACGGCTGCTATGATCGCGGGCATGGCGCCTGTGCTTGATCCGGTCCTCTACCACTTTTGCACCGGCCCCGAGGCACTGGCCGCCCACGCCATCGCCACCTTCCGCGAGGACGAAGGCCTGTCCCTGATCCTGAGCGACGAGACGGCAAGCGCGCACGGCCTGCAAAGCGACCTGCCCATGCAGCGCATCACCCTGTCGGTACATTCCGCGCTGGACGGTGTAGGCCTGACTGCCGCCGTGGCCTCCGTGCTGGCCGAAGCAGGCATCGCTTGCAACATGGTCGCAGGCCTGCACCACGATCACGCCTTTGTGCCAGCCGAGGATGCCCCCCGCGCCGTAGCGCTGTTGGTTGATCTGGCAGGACAGGCGTAAGGGGCTGGCACCTCTGGGCTTTTCGCCTTTGCCGTGTATTCTGGACATTGGGATAGGGTGAGGAAAGCGGTATGGACAGCCTTGTTGCGCTAGGTAACGAAGTTTGGACGTGGTTTGGTGTCGAGGACAACCAGAACCGTGCAAATGCCATAGCCGCTGTTTTGGCCGTGCTGCTGACGATCCTTGGTCTATTGGGCGGCGCATTCTGGTTCATCGTCAAACCGATTTTCAAAAAGAAACCGCCCGAACCTCCAGTGTTTACCGCCTCCCTGCCAACGGGCGATGTCCTTTCTATGGATCAGCATTTGATGATCTTGGACAAACGCGAAGCGCAATTGCAGGAAAAACTTCGTACACCCATGTGGAAGAAGGCGATCTTCTCAATCGCGAGATTGCGGCGCTGAAGGCGCAAATCGCCAATCCCGAAGCCTCCCTCAAGGAAGCGCAAAAGCGCATTCGCGATCTTGAGGGAATCCTCGAACGTGCCGGCAATGAAATCGGTGGCGACCGTATTGCCGAGGCGCGCGCGGCGTTGGAGCAGGGCGACTATTCCATCGCGGATGAGTTGTTTGCAGAGATTGAAGCCCGCGAACAAATGGCTGTCGAGAATTCTGCTCGCGCGGCCTTCGGGCGCGGCGAGGTTGCCGAAGCCGAAGTGCGGTGGGCAGATGCCGCCAATCACTACGCCCGCGCCGCCTCCCTTTCCGCGACCTATGACCATCTCTACAACGCCAGCAATTTTGCGTTGAAGGCGGGTGATTTTGCCGCCGGTTTGCGGTTTGCCAAAGAGATGAAACGCAAATCGCGTGCCGAGGGAGATAAATTGGAACTGTCCAGCGCCTTGGACCGCGCCGCAACAGCACTTCAAAACAGCGGAAATTATCCAGCAGCGGAACCGCTGTTTCGGGAGGTTCTAGCTCTTACAGGTGAATTGGAAGGCAAAGAGTCGGAAAGTTATGCAAACGGTCTCAACAATCTGGCTGGATTGCTTGACGCAACCGGACGGTATGAAGAGGCCGAGCCGCTTTACCGCGATGCGTTGGAGATTGACCGAAAGACAGTGGGCGAGGTGCATCCGTCTTATGCAATACGCCTCAACTATCTTGCTGAATTGCTTCGCGTAACCGGACGGTATGAAGAGGCCGAGCCGCTTTTCCGGGAGGCGTTGGAGATTACCCGCAAGGCAGTTGGCGAGGCGCATCCGAGTTATGCTGTACGTCTCAGCAATCTGGCTGGGTTGCTTGAGGCAACCGGACGGTATGAAGAGGCCGAGCCGCTTTTCCGCGAGGCGTTGGAGATTGTCCGCAAGATAGTGGGTGAGGCGCATCCGGACTATGCGGTATACATCAACAATCTGGCTTTTTTGCTTCGCAGAACCGGACGGTGTAAAGAGGCAGAGCCCCTTTACCGCAAGGCGTTGGAGATTACCCGCAAGACAATGGGTGAGGCTCATCCGGATTATGCGATTGGCCTCAACAATCTGGCTAAATTGCTTGAGGCAACCGAACGGTATGAAGAGGCCGAGCCGCTTTACCGCGAGGCCTTTGCTGTGTTTGAGGCGGCTTTAGGGGCGGATCATCCGAGTACGGTGACGGTTGCAAAAAATCTTGAGATTTTTCTGGCCGCGCGGCCTAGAGACTGCCGCTGGCGCGTGGTGCCTGCGCGGAACAGCTCGATTGATCTTGCCCACCCCGAACCTCCACATTGAAGCGGCGCGGAAACTCTGGCAAGGGAGGAAGCGTAACGGGCGGCATTGGGAGACGCGGGATGATACCAGTTCAGGGCATGCAAGGAAGCCGTGTGGCGGTTTTGGGGCTGGGGCGCTCTGGCCTCTCGGCGGCGCGCGCGTTGCAGGCGGGCGGGGCGGAACCTGTGTGTTGGGACGACAATCCCGCCGCGCGGGACGCGGCAACCGCCGAGGGGTTCACGTGTCTGGAGTTGTCAAAACAGGGTGCCTTTGACGGGATCGCGCGGCTGATCGTCAGCCCCGGTATTCCGCATCTCTATCCTGCGCCCAATCCTGTCGTCGCTGCAGCCCTTGAGGCAGGTGTGCCTGTGGACAACGACATCGGGTTGTTTTTCCAAAGCTTCGCCACCTCCGAATGGAACATGTTTGACATCGCCCCACGGATTATCGCCGTGACAGGATCAAACGGGAAATCCACGACCTCGGCCCTGATCCATCACATATTGGAGCATGCGGGCCGCAACAGCCAGCTTGCGGGCAATATCGGGCGCGGCGTGCTGGATATCGAGCCTGCGCCCTCGGGCGGCGTGGTGGTGTTGGAACTGTCGAGTTATCAGACCGATCTGGCACGCAACCTCACGCCGGATGTGGCCGTATTTACAAACCTCAGCCCTGACCATCTGGACCGTCATGCGGGCATGGGTGGATATTTTGCCGCCAAGCGTCGCCTATTTGCCGAAGGCGGACCAGACCGCGCCGTGATCGGTGTGGACGAGCAGGAAGGGGCCTTTCTGGCCGGGCAATTGAGCGAAGGGGCTGTGGATGACCGTGTGATCCGCGTGAGCGTGGCGCGCAAGCTGACCGGACCGGGGTGGCAGGTCTTTGCGCGCAAAGGGTTCCTGAGCGAATACCGTGGCGGTAAACAAGCGGCCTCTATTGATCTGCGCGCGGTGGCCGGATTACCCGGTGCGCATAATCATCAAAACGCCTGTAGCGCCTATGCGGCCTGTCGCGCACTGGGGTTGGCCCCGCGTGTGATCGAGGCCGCCTTTCATAGCTTTGGTGGCTTGCCCCACCGCAGCCAGACCATCGGCGAGAAAAACGGCGTGCGGTTTGTGAACGACAGCAAAGCGACAAATGTTGATGCCGCCGCCAAGGCGCTATCGGCGTTCAAAAACATCCGCTGGATCTGTGGCGGATTAGAGAAAGAGGGCGGGTTGGACGGGTTGGCCGGTGCCAGTGCATCCGTCCGCAAGGCCTATGTGATCGGGCGCGAGGCTGCGGGTTTTGCCATGCAACTAAGTGTCGAGGCGGAAGTTTGCACCACGATGGAGCTGGCTGTCACGCGCGCGATCACAGAGGCCGAAGAGGGCGATGTGGTATTGCTTGCGCCTGCTGCGGCCAGTTTTGACCAATATGACAGTTTTGAGAAGCGCGGTGATGATTTTGTACGGCTGGTGCAGGCGCATCTGGCCTAAGGCTCATCGCTGCCCTTCGGGCGCTCTTCGTCCAGACTAACCCGCATTCAGGTCTTCGGCTGCTGCCATGCCCGATGACCATGCCCATTGAAAGTTATATCCGCCGAGCCACCCTGTGACGTCCACCGCTTCGCCGATGAAATACAGGCTGGGATGGGCTTTGGCGGCCATGCTGCGCGCATCCAGATCGTCTGTGTTGATCCCGCCCAATGTAACTTCGGCAGTGCGGTAACCTTCGGTCCCGCCGGGTGTCAGCTCCCATTGGCGCAAGCCGTCAACCAATGCGCCAAGGCGTTTGTCAGACCAGTCGGCCAGATTACCACCCAGATCAAACAACCCTGCAAGATGATCGACGAGACGGGCGGGTAAATGGCGCGAAAGCTCGGTTGTGAAATTGCGCCGTCCCGCGGCCTGTCGCTGGGTGCGCAATGCCTCATACATGCCATCCGGCGCGATATTCAGATACACAGGCGCGCCTTCGGTCCAATAGGACGACGCCTGTAGCACAGCAGGGCCGGACAGCCCGCGATGGGTAAACAGCAGCGCCTCTTCGAATACGGGGCCATCCGCATGCACGCGGGCAGGGGTGGCCACGCCCGAGATCTCTGCAAAACGACCATCGGGGAAAGTGAAAGGGACGAGCGCGGGGCGCGTATTCGTCACCCGCAAGCCGAATTGCGCGGCGATGTCATAGGCAAAGCCCGATGCGCCCATTTTTGGTATGGATTTGCCACCTGTGGCAATCACAAGGCGTTTGGCCCGCATTTGGTGGGCGCCGTCGGGTGTTTCCAGTGTGAAGCTGTAGCCGGCATCATCCTGTGCCAGATCACTGATTGAGGATTTCAGGCGCAGCTCCACACCGCGTGCGGCCATCAGGCTGTGCAGCATGGCGATAATATCTTTTGCGCTGTTGTCGCAGAAAAGCTGGCCCAGCGTTTTCTCGTGCCAAGCGATTTTATGTGCATCCACCAGCTCGATGAAATCCCACTGGGTATAGCGCGCCAAGGCAGATTTGTGAAAATGCGGGTTGGTGCAGATGAACGCATCAGGATCCGTATAGAGATTGGTGAAGTTGCATCGCCCCCCGCCCGAGATGCGAATTTTCTCGCCCGCAGCTTTTGCGTGATCCACCAGCAGGGTGCGCCCTGACAGATGGGCGGCACACATCATCCCTGCGGCGCCTGCGCCAATAATCGCTGTATCATATTCCATGCCCTCAGGTGCCTTAGCCGCCGCGCGCGGTCAAGCAGGCCTTTGCGCGCAGGTATGGTCAAGGTTTTGTGATCAGGGTTGTGGGCAGGCGCTGCGGGAGTAGTCTGCGGCTAAAATCAGGAGACAATTCAATGACAGCATTACCCGCAGGTAGCCTCTTTCCGAAAACAGATGTCGCTGGAGTCTCAGGAGGCACTCTAACACTAGGCGCGCCGCGCGGCGGACATGACTGGCAGCTGGTGGTTGTCTACCGTGGACTGCATTGTCCGATCTGCAAAACCTACCTGTCGAAACTGCAAGAGCTTGAGCCTGAATTCAACGCATTGGGCGTGGATATTGTGGCCGTGTCGGGTGATCCGCAGGAAAAAGCGCAGGCAATGGTCGCGGAAAAGGAGCTGACCTTGGCTCTGGGGTATGACCTGAGCATGGCGCAGATGACTGCACTAGGGCTCTATATCTCCCAGCCGCGCAGCGCGCAGGAAACCGACCGCGCGTTTCCCGAACCGGGCCTGTTTGTGATTAATGCCGAAGGGGCTATTCAAATTGTTGATGTCTCTAACGCGCCTTTTGCGCGGCCCGATCTGCAAAGCATCGCAAACGGTATCAAATTTATCCGCGCCAATGACTATCCCATACGTGGCACGCACATAGGCTGACAGGCGGGGCAAAAGGGTGCAAAAGCCCTAGCGGCGCGCGCAATTTCGCGCTACACTAATCTTAGATCGTCGAAAAGACGGCATGACAGGCAGTGTAAGGCACGTACCCATGACAGAAATGGTCTATGGCGCAGTCCCCCATCGGGACGGCGAACCAATCCTCCCTAAGTGGTGGCGGACGCTCGATAAATGGGCTCTGTCCTGCATTCTGATGCTCTTTGGTGTCGGCATGCTGCTTGGCCTTGCCGCCTCGCCACCGCTGGCCGAGAAAAACGGATTTGAGCCGTTCCACTATGTGCAGCGGCAAGCCTTTTTTGGTGGTTTGGCAATGATTGCCATGATGCTGACGTCCATGATGTCACCCACGGTGGTGCGGCGACTGGCGGTTGTAGGGTTTTTGACAGCTTTCGTTGCGTTGATGTTTTTACCTTTCTTCGGCACGGATTTTGGCAAAGGGGCAGTGCGCTGGTACAGCCTCGGCTTTGCGTCTGTGCAGCCTTCCGAATTTCTTAAACCCGGTTTTGTGGTTGTAGCGGCATGGATGATGGCAGCCAATCTCGAGATCAACGGCCCCCCTGGTAAGGCGTGGTCGTTTGCCTTGTGTATCACCATCGTGCTTATGCTTGCATTGCAGCCCGATTTTGGTCAGGCCTGTCTGGTGCTTTTTGGGTGGGGTGTGATGTATTTTGTCGCTGGTGCGCCGATGGTGTTGCTGGTGGGCATGGCGGGTATGGTCGTGCTGGCAGGCAGCATTGCCTATTCCAACTCCGAACATTTTGCCCGCCGCATCGACGGGTTTCTCAGCGTTGATGTCGATCCGACAACGCAGTTGGGTTATGCCACCAATGCCATCCGTGAGGGCGGATTGTTTGGCGTGGGTGTGGGCGAGGGCGAAGTGAAATGGTCGCTGCCTGATGCGCATACGGACTTCATCATCGCGGTCGCTGCCGAGGAATACGGGCTGGTTTTGGTGCTGTGTATCATCGCGCTCTATGCCTCCGTTGTTGTACGCTCCTTGCTGCGGTTGGTACGCGAGCGTGATCCTTTCATCCGTCTTGCGGGTACTGGCCTTGCTTGCATGTTCGGTGTGCAGGCGATGATCAATATGGGTGTTGCTGTGCGCTTACTGCCCGCCAAGGGCATGACGCTGCCTTTTGTCAGCTACGGTGGCTCTTCGGTAATTGCCTCTGGCATTGCGCTGGGCATGTTACTGGCCTTCACCCGTTCGCGCCCACAGGGCGAAATCAGCGCGCTGCTGTCTCGGGGCAGGACGTGAGCCGCGCACCTCTTTTGGTGATCGCCGCGGGCGGTACTGGGGGGCATATGTTCCCAGCGCAGGCGCTGGCCGAAGTGATGCTGGAGCGCGGCTGGCGCGTAAAGCTGAGCACCGATGCGCGCGGTGCGCGGTATACAAGCGGCTTTCCCGACGCGGTAGAGATCGAACAGATGGCAAGTGCCACCTTTGCCCGTGGTGGATTGTTTGCAAAAGCGATGGTTCCGCTGCGCATTGCCGCGGGGACCCTCGGCGCAGCATTTGCGATGTTCCGCGATCGCCCTGATGCGGTTGTAGGCTTTGGCGGCTACCCTTCTATTCCGGCGCTCGGGGCTGCATGGATGATGCGCTTGCCCCGTATGATCCATGAACAAAACGGCGTTCTTGGCCGCGTAAACGAGGTATTCGCCTCGCGTGTTGACCGCGTCGCTTGCGGAACGTGGCCGACTACATTGCCGGACGGGATCGAGGGCGTGCATGTTGGCAACCCTGTGCGTGCCAGCGTGCTGGAGCGGGCCGGTGCAGGCTACATCGCACCGGGTGATTATCCGATGGAGCTGTTGGTGATGGGCGGCTCGCAGGGCGCGCGCATCCTCAGCGATGTTGTCCCACCTGCCATCGCCGCATTGCCGATGGAGATGTTGCGCAACATCCGTGTGAGCCACCAAGCCCGTGACGAGGATGGCACCCGTGTCGCGCAATACTATGCAGATAACGGCATTAACGCTGACGTGCAGCCCTTTTTCCACGACGTCCCGCGTCGTATGTCCGAGGCACAGTTGGTCATCAGCCGGTCCGGAGCATCTTCTATCGCTGATCTGACAGTTATCGGCCGTCCGTCTATTTTGATCCCCTTTGCCGCCGCTGCGGGCGACCATCAGGTCGCCAACGCCCACGGTCTGGTAGAGGCCGAGGCCGCCGTTTTGATTACAGAGGCGGCAGCAACCCCTGAAACACTTACCGAATACATCT
Source organism: uncultured Sulfitobacter sp. (assembly GCF_947502895.1). GTDB lineage: Bacteria > Pseudomonadota > Alphaproteobacteria > Rhodobacterales > Rhodobacteraceae > Sulfitobacter. The sequence goes on along the minus strand of NZ_CANNBM010000003.1, from coordinate 353,708 downwards.
ATATGATCCTGTCTGATGGCGCTGCGGCCCTCAAAATGGCCAACAGTGCGCTGGCGCTGGGCAAGCCGGAGGCCGCGCAAACGCTGGCAGATATGGTTCAGGACATCGCACATAAGGAGCCCGCCCCATGAACGCCGCAACCAAACTGCCCGGAGACGTGGGCGCAATTCATTTCGTCGGCATTGGTGGTATCGGTATGTCCGGCATTGCCGAAGTATTGCTGAACCACGGCTATACGGTGCAAGGTTCTGACCTGAAGGCAACGCCAATCACGAACCGTTTGGCAGAGCTAGGGGCGAAGATATTCGAAGGCCAGCGCGCCGAGAACATCAGTAATGCGCAAGTTGTCGTGATCTCCTCCGCTATCAAACCGGGCAATCCCGAATTGGACGCCGCCCGCGCGATGGGCCTGCCGATTGTGCGCCGTGCAGAAATGCTGGCCGAGCTGATGCGCCTGAAATCCAACATCGCTGTGGCAGGCACTCACGGCAAAACCACGACTACAACGATGGTTGCAGCCCTGCTGGACGGCGGCGGGTTTGACCCGACTGTCGTGAACGGTGGCATCATCCACGCCTATGGCTCAAACGCGCGGAAGGGCGAAGGCGAATGGATGGTGGTCGAGGCCGACGAGAGCGACGGCACCTTCAACCGTCTTCCCGCGACCATCGCGATTGTAACCAATATTGACCCTGAGCATATGGACCATTGGGGCACGATCGAGAATCTGCGCCAAGGGTTCCTTGATTTCACATCAAACATCCCGTTCTACGGTGTCGCAGTCTGCTGCATTGATAACCCCGAAGTTCAGAGCCTTGTGGGCAAGCTGACAGACCGCCGTGTGATTACCTATGGCTTTAGCGCGCAGGCCGATGTGCGTGTGGTCGGTCTTCACTATAAGGGGGGCGTTGCGCATTTCGATGTGCATCTGCAAAACGAGGATATCATAATCAAGGATTGCCAATTGCCCATGCCGGGCGATCATAACGTGTCCAATGCGCTGTCGGCGGTGGCCGTGGCGCGGCATCTGGGCATGAAAGGTGAAGAAATTCGCGCGGCCCTTGCCGCGTTTGGTGGCGTGAACCGCCGCTTTACGAAAGTGGGCGAAGTCGACGGTGTGACGATTATTGATGACTATGGCCACCATCCGGTGGAGATCGCGGCCGTGCTCAAGGCCGCGCGCCAAGCCACAGAGGGTCGTGTGATCGCCGTTCACCAACCGCACCGCTATAGCCGCCTGAGCCATCATTTCGATGAGTTCTGTGCCTGCTTTAATGATTGTGACGTGGTTGGCATTGCCGATGTTTATTCAGCGGGTGAGGAACCGATTGAGGGTGCCGACCGTGACGCGCTGGTTGCAGGCCTGATCCAGCACGGTCACCGCCATGCACGCCGCGTGGATGGCCCCGATGATCTGGCCCGTCTCGTAGCAGAACAGGCGCGTCCGGGTGATATGGTTGTCTGTCTTGGCGCAGGCACGATCAGTGGCTGGGCCAACGGGCTGCCGGATGCATTGCGCGCGCTCAAAGGGGCGGCTGCGTGACACTGATCTGGCTTTCTATCGGCTGGGTTTTCGCCTCGGCTGGCGTGGCGATGCTACCGATCCGTCGGCAGTATTTTCCCGCACTTGTGCTGCTGCTGGCGGCCCCCGTCCTGATCATCATGGCAGGGATGCAGTACGGGTGGGTTTATTCTGTTCTGGGCTTTGCCGCCTTTGTGTCCATGTTCCGCAACCCTTTGCGCTATATCGCAGCACGTCTGCGCGGCGAAAATCCGGAGATCCCCGAATAATGAGCCTTTCTCTTACTCTTGCGTGTCTCTGGGCGTTGATAGCCAATGTGTTGGCCATGACGCCCAGCCGCGATCACCATTGGCGAAACGCCTATATTCTGGTCGCGATCGGTATTCCGATTGTGGGCTATGTGGTCATGCAGCATGGCCCGTGGATCGGGCTTTTGGTCTTGGCGGGGGGCTGCTCGGTATTGCGCTGGCCTGTGATCTATCTGGGCCGCTGGCTGCGCCGTGGCGGGCGCAACACCCCAGCGGAGTAATCGATATGTTGGTTCTTATTGTGGCGGGTCTGGCACTCTGGATGTTCGGTTGTGCTTATGCAGGGTATCACAAACGCTTTTTGCTGTTTTTCCTGATTGCAGTGGTTGGCATGACGCTCAACACAGTCTGGATGGTTGTGGGGCTGGATGCCCGTCCGTTCTCTACCCCTGCAATGACCGCCCATCTTGCCGCGATCATGTATGCAATATCGGCTCTTGGATTTGGGTGGCTTGCGGGACGTCTAGTGCGCGGGTTCCGCAGCAGCGGCGTTGACGACACATGAGCGCGCTTCCCACACCGCGTGGTAGACTGACCCCACAGCGCGATCTGTCCGATCTGACGTGGTTGCGCGTGGGCGGGCCTGCGGATTATTTGTTCCAGCCTGCTGATCTTGACGATTTATGCAGCTTTCTACGCGATCTGCCGCGATCGGTTGAGGTGTTCCCGATGGGGGTCGGCTCAAACCTGATCGTGCGTGATGGTGGCTTGCGTGCCGTAGTGATCCGTTTGGGGCGGGGATTTAACGGGATCGAGATAGCGGATGGCACTGTGACGGCGGGGGCGGCCGCCCTAGACGCTCATGTGGCGCGCAAAGCGGCGGATGCGGGATTGGACCTGACGTTTTTGCGTACCATTCCAGGCAGCATCGGGGGCGCTGTGCGCATGAACGCGGGCTGCTACGGGACCTATGCGGCGGATCATTTCGTCAGCGCCCAAGCCGTCACGCGGGCAGGGGAGGTTATTACCCTCACCGCATCGGATCTGAATTTCCAATACCGCCAAAGCGACCTGCCCAATGGGTGCGTATTGATCAACGCGACCTTTGCACCGCCAGTGGGCGACCCGGAGGAATTGCGCGCGCGCATGGCCGATCAACTGGCCAAACGCGATGCCACTCAGCCCACCAAAGAGCGCAGTGCAGGCTCAACATTCCGCAATCCGGCGGGTTTCAGCTCAACAGGGCAGGCGGATGATGTGCATGATCTCAAGGCGTGGAAGGTGATTGAAGACGCTGGAATGAAAGGGGCAATTCGCGGTGGCGCGCAGATGTCGCTGAAACATGCCAATTTTCTCATCAATGCAGGGGGTGCAACAGCAGCAGACCTTGAAGGATTAGGCGAAGAAGTGAGAAAAAAGGTTTACGATTCCTGCGGTATAACGCTAGTATGGGAAATTATGCGAGTAGGCGAAAAGTAAGCGTCAATTTGCAGAGGCTAAGCCGCAAAAAGCGGCAACCACTATAATAATGAGAGCCAGCAAAATGGCTCGGGACAATTGAGGCACTAGGGTATGTCGAGCAGGACAAACCCGACAGTGGCGGTACTCATGGGCGGACCCTCGTCAGAGCGCGAGGTTTCTCTGGACACGGGGCGCGCATGCGCGGCTGCACTGCGGGAATATGGATATACAAACGTGATCGAGGTCGATGCTGGCCCCGACCTTTGTGCTGTTTTGACACGGCTCAAGCCAGATGCAGTGCTGAACTGCCTGCATGGCCGTTGGGGTGAGGATGGTTGTGTTCAGGGTATCCTTGAGTGGTTGAAAATTCCTTACACCCACTCAGGTGTGCTGGCCTCGGCTGTCGCTATGGACAAACAGCTAAGTAAGGACATTTTTCGCGCCGCGGGCCTGCCTGTCGTCGAAAGCGTAATTGTCGCCGCAGACGAAGTGCGCAGCCGCCACGTGATGCAGCCTCCCTATGTGGTCAAGCCGAACAACGAAGGTTCCTCCGTGGGGGTCTACCTTGTAGACATCGAGAACAACGGCCCGCCACAGCTGGATGCGGACATGCCCGACACTGTGATGGTTGAAACTTTTGCGCCGGGTCGTGAACTGACGACTACCGTATTGGGCGACCGTGCGTTGACGGTAACGGATATCCTGACCACGGGCTGGTATGATTACGATGCCAAATACAAAGAGGGCGGATCGTCTCATGTGGTGCCAGCGGATGTCCCGCAAGATATCTTTGATCTGTGCCTTGAGTATGCGCTGCGGGCGCACAGTGCTCTTGGCTGTCGCGGTGTGAGCCGTACCGACTTTCGTTGGGACGAGACGCGCGGCGCTGACGGCTTGGTTTTGCTTGAGACCAACACCCAGCCCGGAATGACGGGGACATCGCTCTCGCCCGAACAGGCGCAGGCCACGGGCATCAGCTTTCCCGAGCTATGCCACTGGATGGTGGAGGACGCATCATGCGGGCGCTGAGACGCAAAGCCCCTACAGCGGGTCGCGCTGATCCTGCGCCGTCGCGTTGGGCGTGGCGTATGCAGCGCCTGATGCTAACGCCCGGTATCCGCCTTGCCTTGCGTGCAGGCATCCCCTTTTGCCTGACCCTGACCGCAGGCACGATCTATCTGGCAAATGACGCGCGTCGTGGCGCAATCCAGCAGGCGGTGGCCGAAGCCCGCGCCAGCATCGAGACGCGCCCCGAGTTTATGGTCAACCTGATGGCTGTGGATGGTGCCAAAGACGAGCTGGCTACGTATATCCGCGAAAGTCTGCCGCTTGATTTCCCGATCTCCAGCTTTGATCTGGATCTGGACACGATGCGTGCCACTGTGACCGAGATTTCAGCTGTCAAATCCGCATCCGTGCGCATCCGCCCCGGTGGCGTGTTGCAGGTAGATGTTGTGCAGCGCAAAGCGGTTGCTTTGTGGCGCAATGACGATGGTTTGGCGCTTGTGGACGAAAACGGTATCTACGTGGCCTCGGCCACCAGCCGTCATGCGCGCCCTGATCTGCCGTTGATCGCAGGCGAAGGGGCGGATGCCCATGTGGGCGAAGCGCTGGAATTGATTGAGGCGGCTGGCCCGCTGGGAGAGCGGCTGCGCGGGCTGGTGCGCATGGGCGCGCGCCGCTGGGACGTGGTGCTGGACCGTGACCAGCGCATCATGCTTCCCTCGGATGAGCCGCTGCGCGCGCTAGAGCGGGTGATCGCGCTGGAAGGCGCACAAGATATCCTGACCCGCGATGTGGCACGGGTAGACATGCGGCTGGCACGCCGTCCAACAGTGCAAATGACAAATGAGGCCGCCGAAGAACGGATGGCCCAACAGGCAGCGTTTAGGGCAAAGAACAAATGAACGATTTATACGACAGCCAGCGCACAATGCGGCAGATGCGCAAACTCGCGATGCAGCGCGGCGTGGTTGCTATTCTCGACGTCGGTAGCTCCAAAATTGCAGCCCTCGTGCTGCGGTTTGATGGCTCTGCGCGGCTTGAGGACGAAGGCGAGATCGGATCACTTGCTGGACAATCGGGCTTTCGGGTGATTGGTGCTGCGACCACACGTTCGCGCGGTGTGCGCTTTGGCGAGATCGCGGCGATGGGCGAGACAGAGCGCGCTATTCGCACCGCTTTGCAGGCCGCACAAAAGATGGCGGGCATTCGCGTGGATCACGTTATTGCCTGCTTTAGCGGGGCAGAGCCGCGCAGCTATGGGCTGGATGCCCAGATTTCGCTGGAACATCAAGTCGTCACCGAAGACGACGTGGCCCGCGTTTTGAGCAGCTGTGATGTACCCGAATACGGGGAAGGGCGCGAAGTGCTGCACGCGCAGCCCGTAAACTTTGCTCTGGATCACCGCAGTGGTCTGATTGATCCACGTGGCCAGTTGGGCAATGAGCTGAGCGTGGATTTACACATGCTCACCGTCGATGCCGCGGCGATCCAGCATTTGGCCTATTGCATCAAACGCTGCGATCTTGAACTCGCAGGGATTGCAAATTCTGCCTATGTTTCGGGCATTTCCAGCCTTGTCGAGGACGAGCAGGAGCTGGGCTCGGCGTGTATCGATCTGGGCGGTGGATCAACGGGCGTGTCGATCTTTATCAAGAAACACATGATTTACGCCGATAGCATCCGCATGGGCGGCGATCACGTAACGTCTGATATTTCAATGGGGCTGCAGGTGCCTACAGCCAACGCAGAGCGGATAAAGACATTCTATGGCGGCGTACAAGCCACAGGCATGGACGACCGTGAAATGATCGAGATCGGCGGCGAAACGGGCGATTACGAGCATGACCGCCGCACCGCCAGCCGCGCCGAGTTGATCGGCATCATGCGGCCGCGCGTAGAGGAGATTCTGGAAGAGGTCCGCGCACGTCTGGATGCCGCAGGGTTCGACCATCTGCCCAGCCAGCAGATCGTGCTGACGGGCGGTGGCAGCCAGATACCAGGGCTTGATGGTCTCGCGAGCAAGATTTTGGGCCAGCAGGTCCGCCTCGGGCGTCCTTTGCGGGTCCATGGTTTGCCTCAGGCGGCAACAGGGCCGGGGTTCTCCTCGGCGGTGGGCCTTGCGCTGTTTGCAGCCAATCCGCAGGATGAATGGTGGGACTTTGACATCCCTGCAGATCGCTATCCCGCACGTTCGCTGAAGCGTGCTGTGAAATGGTTTAAAGACAACTGGTGACCCCCATATCGGGTGTTGCTGACGAGATACGGTAAAAAGTGGCGAAAAATTGCCTATATTTAGCGCCAAAATGGCCTTTTTTACGTGACGACAGGCGCGGTGGCGTCTAAAGTTAATAAAATTTGGGACAAACGACCCGCGCGGTGCGGGCAAAAAAGAACAGGCGGAACCTTTATGACCTTGAACCTCTCCATGCCGGGACAAGAAGACCTCAAGCCACGCATTACCGTTTTTGGTGTGGGCGGGGCAGGCGGTAACGCCGTGAACAACATGATCGAGAAGAACCTCGATGGTGTTGATTTTGTTGTAGCCAACACCGACGCTCAAGCGTTGCAGCAGGCCAAGGCAGAAAACCGCGTTCAGCTGGGCATCAAGGTCACCGAGGGTCTGGGCGCTGGGGCGCGTGCCACAGTAGGGGCTGCCGCTGCCGAAGAAAGCATCGAACAGATTGTCGATCATCTGGCGGGCGCGCATATGTGCTTTATCACTGCCGGTATGGGCGGTGGCACGGGAACAGGCGCTGCACCGATTATCGCACAGGCCGCACGCGAATTGGGCGTACTGACAGTCGGCGTTGTGACCAAGCCGTTCCAGTTTGAGGGCGCAAAGCGTATGCGTCAGGCCGAAGAGGGCGTCGAGGCTCTGCAAAAGGTCGTCGATACCCTGATAATCATTCCCAACCAGAACCTGTTCCGTCTGGCCAATGAGAAAACCACATTCACCGAAGCCTTCAGTATGGCTGACGACGTTCTGTATCAGGGTGTCAAAGGTGTAACCGACCTTATGGTCCGTCCTGGCCTTATCAACCTCGACTTTGCCGATGTTCGCGCCGTAATGGACGAGATGGGCAAGGCGATGATGGGCACTGGTGAATCCGATGGCGAAGATCGTGCGATCAAAGCCGCAGAGGCCGCTATCGCCAACCCGCTGCTGGACGAAATCAGCCTGCGCGGTGCCAAAGGCGTTCTGATCAATATCACAGGTGGCGAAGACCTCACCCTGTTCGAACTGGACGAAGCCGCCAACCGCATCCGTGAAGAAGTCGATCCGGAGGCCAATATCATCGTGGGCTCCACGCTGGATACCGGCATGGGTGGTCTGATGCGCGTAAGCGTTGTTGCAACAGGGATTGATGCGCTGGACGTGAATACCGATATCCCAGTGCCACGCCGCTCCATGTCACGGCCGCTGAGCAATGAAGTACTGGAAGAGGCAACGCAGCCCGCTCCGGCACCTGCGCCAGAGCCTGCGCGCGCACCGATTGCAGCAGCAGCCGTTGCCACTGCTGAGGTGGTAGAAGAGCCGCAAACTCCAAGCTTCTTTGATGAGGCGCCCCAGCAGGCTGCGCGCACTGAAAATACGCGCGACATGTTTGAAGGCCGCCGCTATGAGCCGGTGCGGGACGTAGCAGATGATCTGCCGCCCCCCGCCTACACGCCAGAGCCTGCATCCTACGAGCCGCAGCCAGAGCAAATCGAAGCGCCGGCCGAAAGCTTTGTTGCGCCCCGCGCTCCAACGCCAGGCACACCGTCACCCGAAGCAATGGCCCGCCTGCGCGCTGCAGCCCAGCGTGCCGCACCCGCAGCCGAGCAGCAGCCCCGTGCAGCGGCACCAGCGCCGCAACAGCAGCAGCAGCCACAGGCGGCTGCGCCTACAGCACATGGGGAGCGTCCACGTTTTGGTATCAACTCTCTGATCAACCGGATGACAGGTACGCAAGAAGGGGATGCACAGCCACGCGCAGCAGCCCCCGCACAGCCCGCGCGCCAGCAACCGCCTGTGCAAAGCCAGCAGACAGCGGCTGCACCACAGCCCCGTCAGGAAGCCGATCCAGAGCAGGAACGCATCGAAATCCCGGCTTTCTTGCGCCGTCAAGCAAACTAATCACACTGATTTCGTGATAGAGAAGGCCGCCCTTGGGCGGTCTTTTTCGTTATAATTACAAGGTGTTGCCGCGTTCACGGCGGCGTTGCGCTGAATTGTGACAGGGATGTTTCAGTTGGTTGCAATGATTGATTTGTAAGCACGCAACCCACTTCGTATTTATGGGTTAATCAAGTGCAAACTTGAATCAAAACCCGAGGACGGCAGCGTGCAGAATACCGTAAAGACAGCGATCAGCTTCGCAGGCAAAGGCCTGCACTCAGGTAAACCTGCGACAGCAACAGTGCGCCCTGCGGCCCCCGGTTTTGGTATCTGGTTTAAACGTATTGACGTGCAGCTGGGTGATCCCATGATCCCCGCGCGCTGGGATGCGGTGAACCGTTCGCCATTGTGCACCAAGCTGGAGAATGCGGCTGGTGTGCAGGTTTCGACTGTCGAGCATCTGATGGCCGCCCTTGCAGGCTGCGGGATTCACAACGCATTGGTCGAGATTGACGGCCCCGAAGTACCGATCCTTGATGGATCTGCAGCCCCTTTTGTACGCGGTATCATGGCGCTGGGTGTGCAGATGCAGGCGGCTCCTGTTATGGCGTTCGAGGTGTTGAAAGAAGTCACCGTGCGTGACGGCGACGCCTCGGCCACGATTGCGCCCTGTGACACGCTGCGTATCGACTTTGAAATTGATTTCGCAGACGCCGCTATCGGACATCAGCAAAAGTCGCTGGTCATGAACAACGGCTCTTTCGCCCGTGAGCTGTGTGACAGCCGCACCTTTTGTCGTCAGGCGGATGTGGATGCGATGCAAGCCAACGGTTTGGCCTTGGGTGGTGAAGCAGGCGAGAATGCAGTCGTCTTTGACGGTGACGCGGTGCTCAGCCCCGGTGGCCTGCGCCACACGGACGAGCCTGTGCGCCATAAGATGCTGGATGCATTGGGTGATCTCGCGTTGGCCGGTGCGCCCTTGCTGGGCCATTACACAGGCGTACGGGCAGGGCACTCGCTAACAAACACCCTGTTGCGTGCACTGTTTGCTACCCCCGGTGCTGTGCGTCTGGTGCAATGTGACGGTGCGATGGCTGCGCGTTTGCCTGGTCATGGTCTGGTCTGGGATGAAATTCCAGCGGTTGCCTGAGCTGCGGATTAAGCTTGATAGAAAGACCCCGCCCGCAGCACAGTCTGCGGGCTTTTTTACAAAGTAGGAAATGGGCGTTTTGCACCGGTAAATAGTGTGCTAACACCATACCCAAACAGGAGGCAAACTCCTGAAATGTATGTGCGGTAAGAGAATAAGGATAGCCAAGGATGGGTTTTGGAAGGTCTGCAAGACGTCTTTCCGTCACGCTGGTGGCTGTAGCGGCATTAAGTGCTTGTGGCGGGTCGCGCGACGCGGGTCGGTTCACGAACAACTTCTTCAATCCGCAGGAAATCCCGCTTGAAACCTACACGCCCGAACAGATTTTCGAGCGTGGCGAGTTTGAGTTGAACCGCAAGCGCCCTGCCGAAGGGGCCTTCTATTTCGCTGAAATTGAACGACTTTACCCTTATTCGGAATGGGCCAAACGCGCGCTGATTATGCAAGCTTTTGCCTATCACCAAGACGCAGATTACCCCAATAGCCGTTCGGCTGCGCAGCGTTTCATCGATTTCTACCCCGATGATGACGATGCCGCCTACGCCGCCTATCTGCTTGCGCTCAGTTACTATGACCAGATCGACGATGTTGGCCGCGATCAGGGCCTGACCTTTCAGGCACTACAATCGCTGCGCCAAGTGATCGAGCGGTATCCCGATAGCGAATATGCGAGTGCGTCGATCCTGAAATTCGATCTGGCGTTTGACCACCTTGCGGGCAAGGAAATGGAAATCGGCCGCTACTATCTGCGCCGTGACCACCATACAGCAGCGATCAACCGCTTCCGTGTTGTTGTCGAGGATTTTCAGACAACCACTCATACGGCAGAGGCCTTGCACCGTCTGGTAGAGGCGTACCTGAGCCTTGGTCTCACGGATGAAGCACAGACTGCGGGCGCTATTCTGGGCCATAACTATCGTTCGACCGATTGGTATGAGGACAGCTACAAGCTGCTGACCGGGCGCGGGCTAGAGCTGAAATCCTTCGGAAACAACTGGTTGTCTTCCATTTACCGTCAGACGCTGAAAGGCGACTGGATTTAAGGTGGGCGCGCCCGTGCTGGGGACGGAAATGCGATAATGCTGCGCGGTCTTGATATATCCGACATGCTGATCATTGAGCGGCTGGAGTTGAACTTCCAGTCGGGTCTCAATGTGCTGACAGGAGAGACGGGCGCAGGCAAGTCGATCTTGTTGGACAGTCTGGGCTTTGTGCTGGGCTGGCGCGGGCGTGCTGATCTGGTCCGCCAAGGCGCGGCACAGGGCGAAGTGACCGCATGGTTTGATCTAGCCGAAGGCCATCCTGCCCGTGCGGTGCTGGCCGAAGCAGGCTTGCCTGGCGGGGACGAGCTGATCTTGCGGCGGATCAATACAGCCGAGGGGCGCAAAACGGCATGGGTCAATGACCGCCGCTGTTCTGGCGAAGTGCTGCGCGCGCTGAGTGAGACACTGGTTGAATTGCACGGCCAGCACGATGATCGCGGATTGCTGAACCCGCGTGGGCACCGCAGTATTCTGGACGCGTTTGGTGTGCTGGACAAACAGCGTGCCGCCGTGCGCACCGCGTGGTCGGATATGGCCCGTACCCGCAAAGCGCTCGCGGCTGCAGAGAAAATTCAGAACGAGATTCGCGCCGAGGAAGAGTTCCTGCGCTATGCTGTGGCGGAGCTGGACAAGCTAAACCCCGAAGAAGGCGAAGAAGCCGCGTTGGACGTCAAGCGCCGCACCATGCAAGGGGCCGAGAAGATCCGCGCCGATGTGGTCAATGCCTACGAAGCGATGGGCCAGAGCGGCGCAGAGGCGCAGCTGGCCGATGCGTTTCGCTGGCTTGACGGGGCGGCAGCGCGCGCCGAAGGGATGCTGGAAGAGCCTATGGCGGCGCTCAACCGCGCGATGGTCGAGCTTGATACCGCCATGGAGGGGGTCGTGGCGGCGATTGAATTCATGTCTTTTGATCCGCATGAGCTTGAAGACACCGAAGAGCGCCTTTTTGCCATTCGGGGCCTTGCGCGCAAGCACGACGTTCAACCTGATGAATTGGCAGGCTTTGCAGATACCTTGCGTGCCAAGTTGGGTGCGTTAGACGCAGGAGAGGCAGAGCAGGCAAAATTGCGGGCCGAAGTTGCCGCCGCAGAGCAGGCTTATGATGCTGCCGCCGCTGCTTTGACTTCTGCCCGTGGCAAAGCGGCTGCCAAGCTGGACAAGGCCGTCAGCGCAGAGCTTGCACCGTTGAAGATGGAACGGGCAGTGTTTGCCACCCAGATTACGCCAGAGAGCGAGGGGCCGGAGGGCCGCGATGCGGTTTCATTCACCGTGGCAACGAACCCTGGCGCGCCTGCGGGACCGCTAAACAAGATCGCCTCGGGCGGCGAGCTAAGCCGCTTTTTGCTCGCGCTCAAAGTATGCCTTACCCAAGGCCAATCGGGCCTGACGCTGATATTCGACGAGATCGACCGCGGCGTTGGCGGTGCCACTGCTGATGCTGTCGGGCGCCGTCTGGCCGCGATTGCACAAGAGGGCCAAGTGCTGGTTGTCACCCATTCGCCGCAAGTGGCGGCACTGGGTGCGCATCATTGGCGGGTCGAAAAATCGGTCACAAAAGGCATGACAACTACAAATGTAGTCCCCTTGAGTGTGGAAGAGCGTGTCGACGAAGTGGCGCGCATGGTTGCAGGCGATACTATCACCGACGCGGCCCGTGATGCCGCCCGCGCGCTTTTGAGCGCGTGATTGCTGCTGTGCAATACGCGCGGCCGCATGGCCCGGCCCGTGCGGGCCACATGCGCATATGACCGAGCCACCCCGCAAATCGTTTTTGGCCGAACAGGCAACATTGGCCCTGACAAGCTGTAAAGACGGCTGGCAAGTGTTGCGCCACAAAGGGCCGAGCAAGGTTACATTCTGGTTTATCGCTCTTTTGATCGGTATCGCCGCAGGTTTTGCGGCGTTATTTTTCCGAAAAGGGATCAATTGGTTGCAGCAAACGCTCTATGGTACTGATGATGTTCAATATTTGCACAGTTTTATCACTGGGCTGGATTGGTACTGGATTGTACTGATCCCGACTGTTGGTGGTCTGGTGACGGGCATCATCTTGCATTACTTCACTCCGGACGCGCGCGCGCGCTCGGTCGCGGATGTGATCGTTGGATCGGCCCTGCATGATGGTCGGGTCGAGACGCGGGCAGGGCTTGCCTCGGCTGTGGCATCGATGGTCACGCTGGGCACAGGTGGATCCTCGGGGCGAGAGGGGCCAGTTGTGCACCTTGCTGCTGTGATCTCGACTTGGGTGAACAGGCGCATCAACGCAGACGGGATCACGGGCCGTGATCTGCTGGGCTGTGCAGTGGCTGCGGCAGTTTCGGCCAGCTTTAATGCGCCGATCGCGGGTGCGCTTTTCGCACTCGAAGTGGTACTGAGGCACTTTGCGGTTCATGCATTTGCGCCCATCGTGATTGCCAGCGCGGCGGGAACAGTGATCAACCGCATCGAATTCGGGGGTGTGACCGAATTCAAACTACCCACCCTGAACGAGCTTCAGTTCTATGTAGAGTTACCGGCATTTTTGCTTCTGGGTCTTACCTGCGGTGTGGTGGCAGTTGTTTTGATGCGGGCTGTGTTCTGGGCCGAGGATATTGGCAACCATTTGCAGTCCTTTCTGAAATTACCGCGCTATTTTCGCCCGATGGTCGCGGGCGCGCTGCTGGGTATCATAGCCCTTTGGTTTCCACATATTATTGGCGTGGGTTACGAGACGACCTCGCTGGCCTTAACCGGGGAATTGGCGCTGCACGAGGCCACGGTCTTTGCGGTGCTAAAGGTCCTTGCCGTTGCAATAACGCTGGGTGGCCGTATGGGCGGTGGCGTGTTCTCGCCCTCGCTGATGATCGGTGCGCTTGTGGGGCTCTCCTTCGGTCTGATTGCGACGGGCATTTTTCCCGAGGTTTCGGGGTCCACCTCACTCTATGCGCTTGCAGGGATGGGCGCAGTGGCAGCGGCTGTGCTCGGCGCGCCCATCTCGACGACATTGATTGTGTTTGAGCTGACGGGCGACTGGCAGACAGGTTTGGCCGTTATGGTGGCGGTCAGCATGTCAACGGCACTGGCTTCGCGTCTGGTCGACCGCAGCTTCTTTCTGACCCAGATTGAGCGGCGGGGCATTCACCTTGCCGCTGGGCCGCAGGCTTACCTTCTGGCGATGTTCACCGCCGCCAAAACCATGCGCACAGCAGATCATCCGCGCGCGGCAGATGATGAGAGATGTTGGGAAATGATTGGCGAAGGTCTCTACATTGATGGTGCAGCCACGCTTGAAACGGCGATCCCGATTTTCGAGAAAACGGGCGTGCAATTCCTGCCTGTTGTAACACTATCTGCAGATGCGGCCCCGCCCGAACTGTTGGGTGCGTTGTTCCATGTGGATGCTCTGCGTGCATACAACCGCGCATTGGCGGCCACCGCAGCAGAAGAGCACTCCTGAGCGGCTGACGCCAGCCTCGGGTTCGCTGCCCTTAGATTTTTTCGATTGTGACTTCTTCGACGCTGTGGAAGGCAAGGTGGTCTTTCAGCTGTGCAGCGGCATCATTCGGCGCCTCAAATGACCATACGACATTGTCGAGCGTTCTGCTTTTGGTCACCACACTGAAATACCGCGCATCGCCCTTGATAGGGCAGTGCGAAGTCTTGTCGCTGGGGTCAAGAAAGGCCATCGCGATGTCTTCGCGGGGGAAATAGACAACAGGCGCATTGTCGCCTTCGACCAGCTCCAGCGCATTGCTGCTTTCGCCCAAGACGGCGCCACCGGCACGGACGGTCCATGTATCCGCCGATGTATGGATTTTGATATTACCTATCATGGTGCGCTCCCCTTGAATGTCTTGCTCTGGTTGAGATCAAATTAGTGCAGTGGCGGCCAATAGCCACTCTTTCGCCGCGTCCGATACACGCGGGCCAATCTTTGCCGCAACCTCTGCGTGGTAGGTATTCAACCATGCACGCGCGTCAGGGTCCAGCATTTCGGGCACAATCAAGCGGCGGTCGATAGGCGCATAGGCCAGCGTACGCCATTCCAGCATGTCGCGGTGGGCATCACCGCCGTTCAGCGCGGGAGCGTCTTGCACGACCAGAAGGTTCTCCAGCCGGATGCCAAAAGCCCCTTCACGGTAATAACCTGGCTCATTGCTCAGGATCATGCCTGTTTCCAGCGGTACATGGCTGATGCGGCTCAACCGTTGGGGGCCTTCGTGGACGCTGAGATAGGCACCAACGCCATGACCCAACCCGTGGTCAAAGTCCTGTCCTGCCAGCCAGAGGGGCATACGCCCGATCGCTTCGATATGCGCACCGGCAAGACCGCGTGGCCAGCGCAGGCGGCTCATCGCGATCATGCCTGCTAAAACGCGGGTAAAGGCGGCGCAGGCTTCCGACGGGGGCGTGCCAATGGCAATTGTACGGGTGATATCAGTCGTGCCGTCCAGATACTGCCCGCCACTGTCGAGCACGATCAGGTGCCCGTCTTCCAGCGTCGTGTCTGTTTCCTCGGTCACGCGGTAGTGCATGATCGCCCCGTTGGGACCAGTGCCTGCGATTGTCTCAAAGCTTATATCCTGCAAGCCGTTGTCACGGCGGCGGAACTGCTCCAGTTGGCTGACCACTTGCGTTTCGGAAATGCTGCCAGGTGCTTGTGCATCCAACCAGCAAAGCATCTCGACCATAGCGGCGCCATCGCGCAGATGTGCTTGTGCAGCGCCTTCGATCTCTGCACCATTCTTGCACGCTTTGGGCAGCGCGCACGGCTCTGCGCCATGTGTTGCCCGCTCTCCCAGAGTGTCGGCAACAATTTGCGGCGCGGTCGATGCGTCGATGCGCACAGGCCCTTCCAATGCGCTCAGGGCTGACAAAAACGCCTCCTGAGGCTGCAGACGGACATCAGCGCCCAGATGCTCCTCCAACCCCTTGAACTTTTGCGGGGCGGCAAACAGATCAACCGAACCGTCGCTGTGCAATATGCCAAAACCCTGCAACACGGGGTTACGCTCTACATCGGCACCACGAATGTTGAGCAGCCAGCACAGGCTATCGGGCAGGGTGATAACCGCTGCACGCTCGCCTGCGTCGATCAGCGTCTGGGACAGGCGTGCGCGCTTGTCCTGATGACTTTCGCCCGCAAATTCTATGGGGTGAATTTTTGCAGGAGCCATGGGAGGAGCGGGCTGATCGTCCCAGATCGCATCGACTAGGTTGCTTGACTGGACCAGTTCGATCCCGCTGCCCGCCAGAGCGGCTGTGGTCTGGTTGATCTGGTCAACCGTATGTAGCCACGGGTCAAACCCGACCCGCCCGCCATCTGGCATCTGAGTGCGCAGCCATTGGGCCATAGAGATTTCGGGCCACGGAACAGGGGTAAATACATCAGCGACCTGCGCCTTAACCTGCGTACGGTAACGCCCGTCGATGAACACGCCCGCGATAGATGTCAGGACGACACAGAAACCCGCCGATCCGGTAAACCCGCTTAGCCACGCGAGCCGCGCATCACGCGCTGCAACGTATTCGCCTTGATGGGCATCTGCGCGCGGCACAATAAATCCGTCCAGCTTCGCCTGTGCAATCCCCGCCCGCAGCTGTTCCAGCCGCGGAGGGCCTTGCTCGGGTCGGGCCGTGACCTCAAATGACTGATACACCACGTCCCTCCTTCTTTATTTTTCTTTTAAACTCAATCCCGAACTCTCAGCTTGCGCGCTTCATTCCCAGAACACGCGCTCGCTTGCGCGGGTCACTGTCAAAGAGCGACGCAAGTTGTTCGGTCATCGCACCAGCGAGTTGCTCTACATCCGTAATCGTCACTGCGCGGTCGTAATAGCGGGTGACGTCATGGCCGATCCCGATCGCCAACAGCTCGACTGCCTTCTTCTTTTCAACCATCGCGATCACGTCGCGCAAATGCTTCTCCAGAAAGTTTGCGGGGTTCACCGACAAGGTGCTGTCGTCTACAGGGGCACCATCCGAGATCACCATGAGGATTTTGCGCGATTCCGAGCGGGCGGTCATGCGGCGGTGTGCCCATTCCAGCGCCTCGCCGTCGATGTTTTCTTTCAACAGGCCCTCTTTCATCATCAGCCCCAGATTGGGGCGGGCACGACGCCATGGGGCATCGGCGGATTTATAGATGATGTGTCGCAGATCGTTCAAACGGCCCGGACCGGTAGGGCGGCCATCGTTCAGCCATGCTTCACGCGCTTGGCCGCCTTTCCACGCGCGCGTGGTAAAGCCCAAGATTTCAACCTTCACATTGCAGCGCTCCAGCGTGCGGGCCAGTACATCGGCACAAATCGCAGCGATGGAAATCGGACGCCCGCGCATCGAACCCGAGTTGTCCAGCAACAGTGTCACAACAGTATCGCGGAACTCGGTATCCTTTTCGACCTTGAAGCTCAGCGGTGTCGTCGGGCTCGCCACAATCCGTGCCAGACGGCCGGCGTCCAGTGTGCCTTCCTCCAGATCGAACTCCCAGCTTCGGTTCTGTTGGGCTTGCAAGCGGCGTTGCAGTTTGTTGGCCAAGCGGCTTACCGCTCCTTTGAGTGGTTCAAGCTGCTGGTCCAGATAGGCACGCAGACGCTCAAGCTCAACAGGCTCGGCCAGCTCCTCGGCGCCTACGACCTCATCATGGTCCGCAAGATAAACGGTATAGTTCGGGTCCGCGTCCGAAACGGGTTGCGGGGCAGGCGGCTCCATCGGGGCTTCGCCTTCGGGCATTTCCGCCTCGTCGCCCATTTCCTGATCGGCCATCTCGTCCATCGAGACTTGCGCCTGTGAGGCATCCTGCTGCTCTTCCTGAGACTGCTCGGGAGAGGCGTCTGCGTCTTCCTCTTCCTGATCGTCGCTGCCTGTGCTGTCAGGATCATCCTGCTCTTCGCTGCCGTCTTCGGCCTCGTCTTCCTGATCTTCGTCCAGCCCGTCAGGATCATCGCCCAGCTGATCGGCATATCCCAGATCTGTGATGATCTGGCGGGCAAACTTGGCAAATGATGCCTGATCATCCAGCGCGTTTTCCAGATCATCCAGCGTGCCGCCGCACTGATCCTCGATATAGCCGCGCCACAGTTCCATTACGTTTTCCGCACCCGCTGGCATCTCCCGCCCAGTTGCCAGATGGCGGACGAGGTAGCCTGCTGCCACTGCCAGCGGTACATCCGATGCGGACTTCGCCTGATCATAGCCTTTGCGCAAGGCTTCGTGTTTGATCTTGGCGTCGATATTGCCTGCCGTGCCGGGCATGTCGCGGGCACCAACGGCCTCGCAGCGGGCCGTTTCCATTGCCTCGTAGAGATCGCGGGCCATCTCGCCTGTGGGTTGATAGCGCGCGTGCGTCTGACCGTTGTGATAGCGGCGGTTCAACGCCAGCGCATCAGCCGTGCCGCGTGCGAGCATCACCTCGTCGCGGGTCATGCGCCGGGTGACTTGCGGCAAACGCATGGCATCGCCCGACAGACCAGACGGATCGACCGAATAGCTAATCGTCAGATCGGGATCGTTCGCCATCACCTTTGAGGCTTCTGCTAGCGCCTTTTTGAACGCGTCTGCTGGATTGTCTGATGTGCTCATGGGGGGCCCTCGCGGCATAATTGTTGCATCACATTTCGCAGGTTTTGTAGGCAGGGTCAAAGGCCGGAGGAAAACAATCCGGAATGAATGCTGTCATGGGCAGTGTGCTTAGGCGCAAACAAGCGGTAGCTTCATCATGTGCTGCGGTGCAGAATAAGTTTCGGATTATTGAGTTGAATAAAAACAATAGCTTAAGCCAATGCGCCAGCCATTCGCCGAAAAAGATGGAACAGAAATGCGGTTGTCTTGTTGTGTATGCAGAGAGGGAAACGAAGCAGCAGTTGCTGAAGAGTTTTCCAAAAATTCCTAAAGGAGAGTAACATGACCGACCTTAAAATGAACACAGCCCGCGCAGTACTGATCGCAATGATTGCAGCAGCACCAATGTCCTTGGCCGCCCAGCCCGTAAGCGGTTCGCCCGAACAGTCTGTGCAAGAGCATCCTCGTGAAACAGCCGAGCCACGCGCGACGTTCAGTTCTTCCAATACCGAGCCGCTGTACGATTCCTTTGACAAAGCGGATGTCGTCGAGAGCCAGAAAGGCTCGCTGCATTCAGGCGATGCACGTAGCAAAGAATAAGCTGCTTTGATTACCAAAAAAGCCCCGGTTTTTACCGGGGCTTTTTATTTTGTACGGCCGCTTCATAGTCCGTTGGCTTTAGCCAAGACTGATACTTGCTGCGCTTTCTGGCAGCTCTTCATCAAACAGCCGCTGGTAGAACTCTGCTACCGTCTGGCGCTCAAGCTCATCACATTTGTTGAGGAAGCTAAGGCGGAAGGCATAGCCCACATTTTTGAAAATCTCGGCGTTTTGCGCCCATGCGATAACAGTACGCGGGGACATTACGGTAGAAAGATCACCGTTCATAAAGGCAGTGCGGGTCAGATCGGCCACTGTAACCATCTGTTTTACCGTCTTGCGCCCTTCGGCTGTGTTGAAATGCGGGTTCTTGGCCAGAACAATCGCGCTTTCTGCATCAATGCTGAGGTAGTTCAGCGTCGAGACAAGTGACCAGCGGTCCATCTGGCCTTGGTTGATCTGCTGGGTCCCGTGATACAGACCAGTTGTGTCGCCCAAGCCGACTGTGTTGGCTGTCGCAAAAATGCGGAAGTAAGGGTGCGGGGTGATCACTTTGTTCTGGTCCAGCAGTGTCAGCTTGCCGTCCACTTCCAGTACGCGCTGGATTACAAACATGACGTCTGCGCGGCCCGCGTCGTATTCATCGAATACAATTGCAGTCGGAGTGCGCAGCGCCCAAGGCAAAATACCCTCTTGAAAATCAGTAACTTGCTTGCCGTCGACCAGCTTGATTGCGTCTTTCCCGATCAGGTCGATCCGGCTGATGTGACTGTCGAGGTTTACGCGCACGGTGGGCCAGTTCAGGCGGCTTGCCACCTGTTCGATGTGCGTTGACTTGCCCGTACCGTGATAGCCCTGAACCATGACGCGGCGATTGTGCGAAAAGCCTGCGAGGATCGCAAGCGTGGTATCGGCGTCAAACTTATAAGTGCTGTCGAGTTCGGGGACACGGTCTGTGCGGTTCTCGAACCCTTTCACAGTCATGTCTGAATCGATGCCAAACACCTCACGGACAGAGATATCCTTTGTCGGGGTTGCGTTAAGGTCCAGTCCGCCGTCAGCCATGTGAAATCATCCTAAATCTATCTCTGCCCTTACGGGCGCATCTATCGCTCGGATGCAACATATAGCGGGGATGATCAAGGGGAAGGCCTAAAATGTGGCATCACATAAGGCCAGTTCAACAATCACCTGCTTTGTGCATTTCTCCATGTCGGCCCATGAAGGCCGCAGGGCATTTCTAATCCTTGAAATTCCGGCTGGATTTCAACTGGTCCCATGCCCAAACAACCTGCTGCAACTGCTCTTCCTGCGAGCGATCCCCGCCGTTCATGTCAGGATGAAGAACTTTGATCAAGCCTTTGTAAATCTTCCGGATTTCCGGCTTGGTCATATTGTCTTTCGCGTCCAGAATTTCTAGCGAGCGGCGCTCTGTTGGGGGCAGGCGGCGTCCTGCTTGGGGGCCTTTGCCTGGGTTCTGTGTTGCGTTGGCGCCCAGCACCTGATGCGGGTCCTCGATGCCCAGACGTGCCCATGCGCGGGCTTCGGGATCATTCATGGGTTTAGTGGGGCGGTCCCAGACTTTGTCCTCGGACAGCTTTGCATTCATCTCGGCTTCGGTGGTGCCGTGGAAGAAATTCCACTTGGTATTATACTCGCGCACGTGCGCCTGACAGAACCAGAAATAGTCGTCCAGCACATCGGGAGCCTTGGGCGCGCGGTACTTGCCCGCCTCTTCACACCCATCGTGATCGCACACGCGGGTCGACGTCTCAGAGGCACCGGACATGCCCCTGCGACCACGCGGATTTTTCTTCTTGGCGGAAGAGACAGACATATCAAAACCAAAGGGATCGTTTTTTTGCATGGGAACACCTTTCCGAGTCGAGGCGATCACTCTAAACGTGTGGCAGCGAGAGGGAAGGGGTGTGGCGAAAAAAAACGCCCCTGTTGGAGGGTTTATGGCTGTCAAAGACGAAATAGAGCAGGCGCTGAAGGCGGCGTTTGATGTAGAGATGCTGCGCGTGGAAGACGTGAGCGAAGCCCACCGCGGCCATGCAGGCTTTCGCGAAGGGGGCGAGACGCATTTTGATGTGGCGATCACTGCGCCCGATTTCGCGGGGCTGAGCCGTGTGGCAAAACACCGCGCCGTGCATAGCGCGTTGGGAGCCGAGCTTATCGGGCGAATCCACGCTCTGTCGCTGGATATAGCGCCTTAGGTCTTGGGGGGCTCTTCGGCAGTTTCTGCGTCGGGATCATCCTGATCGGGCGTTTCTGCGTCATGCTTGGCCGTCAGGTTACGGGCGCGGGCGAGGATACTTAGCGAAGCGCCGACAGAAGCATTTACCTGCGTGTCTTCAACGCCATTGTCAGCCAGTGGAGCGTTTGATGTATCATCAGTTTCATACGGCATTTCAATAGGTTGATCGTCGCTCTCTATCTGCTCGGCAGGGGCGGGCAGCAGCTCTGGCTGGAATTCGGAAGCGTCGCCTGCACGGGGGCGGCGAAAGACCAGAACATTGCGCCATTCGGTCGTGGAGCCTGCAATTCCCGAGCGTTCGAGCGAGGGCAAAGTCTCGGCGCGCTGGTACTCCCAACCATATCCGGCCATGCCGTTCATCAGCTCTTGCAAAGCATATGAAAACCGCGCCTCGGCACCGCGCACGCCTTTTCCCTTGATCCCTTTGGAGGGGGCGGGAACGACCTTGTATTCATAGCGGGGCATGGGCGGGCTCATCTGCTGGTTTGGGGTGTTCTAGCGTGCAGGACACTGAAAGGGAACAGGCGGAGTGCTGCGGATTTTATCGGGGGTGCTATGGGTACACCCTTTGTACACCCCCTGTGCACCGTGCGGTGTATCGGGGGCGGTTGCGCAGATGCGGACCAGGCGCAGGTTACTTTCGCACGATGCCAATCTTGCGGCCGGCACGTTCGGGCATTGGCAGATCTTTTTGCGTTTCTTTCATCGCTGCCAGTTTGCCCAGAATAGCCTCGGGCATGGGGGCCACTTTTGGTGTCTCGCCTGATTGGTCCACATGCAGTGTCAGCGCCTCGCCCGTCGCCGCACACCAGCCGTCCTCATGCCACAGCTCTTGAAAAATGTGAAATCGCTTGGCGTCAAAATCAATCAGATGGAAGGTGGAGGTGACGCGGTCGCCCTCGTGCAACTCGCGCAGGTAGCATATGTGGAATTCGGCCACATAGGTCGTACAGCCTGTGGCATCGCGGTAATCGGGACCAAACCCCAAAAGCGGATAGGCCTGATCGGCGCATTGATCCATCAGCACCGAATAATAGGCCATATTCAGGTGGCCGTTATAATCGATCCATTCAGGCAGAACTGTGAGGGTGGAGGAGCGGAAAATATTTGTCATCTCATTGGTCTATCATGTGATTTGAGGTTGGGCGAGATTGTATTCGCGCATCTGGCGCGCTGATTTCATTGAAAGGGCAGCACGGCTACCGTTCTGAAAAGACATGGCGATTGTCGGCAATTTCCTTGCGGAGCAGGTTTCTGGTTTTGTCGTCGATATCGGCCCCGTTGATGACGCGCATGGCGCGCACCATGCCTGACGACCAGCTTTTGTTGACGCTTTGCGGGATGGTGAACTGCGCCAACGCATCCGGGTCTATGCCACAATCCTGCACGATCTGCTGGGCTGGAAACAGCGGGGCCGATTCCATTGAATGGATGCGGATATCTTTGTCGGGGTGTGCTGATTGCAGGCCCGCCATATGTGCCGCGATGTCAAAATTGGCGGGCAGCGCATCTGTAAATATCTGGAGAGTATCGGTGTAACGGGTTTGTTTGACGGCCTGATTGTAAAGGCTTTTGACCCATTTTGAGGTGTCGCGTACAACAATGTGAAAGACGCATCTATGGGGTGCTAACACCTGCGCCAGCGCGTCCAGCGCATGGGGGAGTGCGGGAAACATGCCTGCATGTGCTGCAAATTGGCCCGGATGGGGGCCAGACAGGCCTTCGTCGGTGATCAGGACCGGCGTGTCGCTGCTGAGTGTGGCGAGGGGTTCTTCCAGTGCGGTTTCCAGATGTTGGCCCAAAACTGCCAGATCAATTCCTGTAAGGTAGTTCTGGCGGATGTAGCCATGCGCACGCATCAGCCCCTTGCGCTGTGGCCCGAAGGACATGCGGTTTATGACACGGACATGGGGCGATAGCCTGCTGTGGTTTAGCTCCAACGCTTTTTGAAAGGTGGTCGAGCCTGTTTTGGGCAGGCCGATGTGCACATGGAATGTTGCCATATCCGTCTCCTGACTGGTGCAACGCAGCTGTCGCAATCGGGTCGCACAATCAGGTTTGGTGGTCTGTTTGGGCGGGTTCACGGTAGACCAATTCGGACGGTGGATACAATCGGGCCTGCGGCGGCGCGTGGCATCAGCGCCACAGCCGCCGACGCGATGCTAGAACATTTTTTCTGCCGAGACTGCGGCGGCCTTTTCATGGGTTTCCCACTGCTCCAGCAGTGCGGCACCTTGGCCTGTGAATGTCGTGTCATGATCCCTGCAGCTGTTCATGCGGTCCAGCCTGAAATGCCGCAGCGCGTCGCGGAAGGTACACCACGCGGCCAGCATTGTATTATCGGCATAATAGATCACGGCGAGGGGCCAGATGATGCGGGTGCTGGTTTGCCCCGTGCCGTCTGTATACGTGATTTGCAAGGCGCGCTCGGCCTTGATGGCATCGCGGACAAGCGGTGTTGTGGGGTCGGGCGGCGTCCCCCAGTTGGAGACGACCAGTTGCTTGGTGCCGGGTGCGATGGCGCGCAACTTGCGTGCGGCGCGGCGGGCAGCCTGCAAAAGCGCGGGATCGCCTGTGCGCGCGATCATGGCGAGGCCAAGGGCGACTGCGTCCGCCTCGTCGGTATCAAGGTTGAGCGGCGGCAAATCGTAGCCTGCCCGCATGACATAGCCCACGCCAGCCTCGCCCAGAATGGGAATCTGGCGCGCTTGCAGGCTGGCAATGTCGCGGTAGATGGTGCGGGCAGAGACTTCGAGTGTTTCGGCGATCTGGGCCGCACGCAGGGGGGATTTTGCGTGGCGCAACATCTGGATGATCTCGAAGTAGCGGTTCGATTTTGACACGAGTTTCTATCCCTGCTGACATGCTGCTGTCAGTAGGGATGCGCTAGGTGAGGGCTCGTGTCAAATGAGGAGAGCATGAGATGACAGAGCTGGAGACGATTAACAGGGCCTTGGATACCTGCCGGTTCGAGACGGCATGGGCAGTGCGTGTCGAGTTGGCGGACCGCGATGATGCACGTGTGCGCGAAGCGGTGACAGCTGCGGTGGGCCTGCGGTATGGTGATTATCAGGGTGTGGCCTTTGAAGGCGCTACGGGCATGCAGTTTTTCCAGCCGCTAGAAGGGTCGGTGATGGGAGAGCAGCCCCACTATGACGGCGAGATGTGGGATTTCACGCGCACCGTTGAGATGCCTGTGCGGGTGCTGACTTTTTCAGTGCCGCGTGATGCGGCGCTGCTGGCCCGCGCGGTTGAGGCTGTGCGCCACAGCCACTCCTACGAGGAGCCTGTGATTACGGTGTCAGAGGTAATGGTCTGTCGTGCCGATGACAGCAATCAGCGTGATAACCCGAACCGATGGTGGAACCGCGGGTTCACTGAATAGGATTTAATGGCAGTCACAGCTGGATGTGAATGTGATCGTCATGGCGCGCTGCACGGCATCCTTGAAATCTGATCTTGTTTATCTGCGGCGCAAAGCGCTGCTTTAGATGTGGCTCGATAAAGAGTTTGCCGACCCGCGGATCGGCAGCAAGAAGGCGCAGGGAGGTCTCCATGCGTTGTGGGTCAAGCGCGAGGTCGGGCCAGAGCGGTTGCAGCCACGCCATATCCCAACGCAGCGTGAGCCTGTTGTCAGGGCAGGTGGTGGGGCCGTCCTGAAACGCGAAATAGCCAAGTGGCGCGCGTGTGGTCCGGTCAAGATAGCCTGCCTCATTGCGGTAATAAAAGGCGATGTCGGCCTTGCGGCCATCATGGTGTGACAGATGGGGGAGCAGGGGATACCCGTTGACGAAGGGAAAGTTCGCATCGAGGACAAGGGTCGTTGTGCCGTCAAACCGGCGGTTCATCTGCGACGCGTAATCGGTGAGAACCTCGGCCAGTTCCGGCGTGACATAGTGGCGGTTGAGCGCGCAATAGAGCGGTGATTGCATTTGAAGCGCCCCGCCCGCGAGGCACGGCAAAGGCACGCGACCTGTAAGGGGGGCGACCCACACCGCGCCCAGTGACAGGGCGAGGTAGGCCGCGCAAAACGCCAAAAAACGACGGCGAAACAACAGGGCTGCCAGCCATGCCAGCCCGCCCAGCTGCGTGATGAGCGTGAGCAGGATGATTGCCGTAAAGTGGCCTGCGATGCGGATCATGGGCAAGCGGAGAACGCGTCACGGCAGGGCAAGGATGCTGCTGCCGTGACGGGTGTCATCACTCGGCCAGTTTTTGCGCAACCAGCTGGTTCACGGCCTTGGGGTTGGCCTTGCCGCCTGTCGCTTTCATCACCTGACCGACAAACCAGCCAGCGAGTTTGGGATTCTCGCGGGCTTTGGCAACTTGGTCGGGGTTGGCGGCGATGATCTCGTCCACCGCAGCCTCGATTGCGCCTGTGTCGGTGACCTGTTTGAGGCCCTCGGTCTCGACGATCTCGGCGGGGTCGCGGCCTGTGGTGTAGGTGATCTCGAATACATCTTTGGCGATCTTGCCGCTGATGGCGTCCGATGCGATCAAATCGACGATGCCGCCCAGTTGTGCAGGCGTGACGGGCGAGGCAGAGATGTCTTTTTCGTCTTTCTTGAGACGGCCGAACAGCTCGTTAATCACCCAGTTGGCGGTCATTTTGCCGTCGCGCCCTTGGGCTGTTTCCTCAAAGTAGCTGGAGCTGTCCAGATCGGCGGTCAGCACGGATGCGTCATAGTCGGACAGGCCGAAATCATTGATGAAGCGTGCCTTTTTGGCGTCGGGCAGCTCGGGCAGGGTGGCCTGAATTTCGTCCACCCATGCTTGCTCAATCACCAGCGGCAGCAGGTCGGGATCGGGGAAGTAGCGGTAGTCATGCGCCTCTTCCTTGGAGCGCATGGAGCGTGTTTCCTGTTTGTCGGGGTCGAACAGGCGTGTTTCCTGCGTGACTTCACCGCCCCCTTCAACGATGGCGATCTGGCGCTTTGCCTCTACCTCGATCGCCTGCTGGATAAAGCGCATGGAGTTCATGTTCTTGATCTCGCAGCGGGTGCCGAGGTGGGAGAAGTCGCCTGTGGCTGCGTATTTCTCATACTGGCCGGGCGCGCAGATGGAGACGTTTACATCGGCGCGCATCGCACCCGACTGCATGTCGCCGTTGCACGTGCCCAGATAGCGCAGGATCTGGCGCAGTTTGCCGAGGTAGGCTGCCGCTTCTTCGGGACCACGAATGTCGGGACGGCTGACAATCTCCATCAGGGCGACGCCTGTGCGGTTCAGGTCAACAAAAGACATATTAGGGTCCATGTCGTGGATGGATTTACCTGCGTCCTGCTCGAGGTGGATACGCTCGACACCGACCAGACGTGCCGTGCCATCGCCCATTTCCACCAGCACTTCGCCTTCACCTACGATGGGGTGGTAAAGCTGGCTGATCTGGTAGCCCTGCGGCAGGTCGGGGTAGAAATAGTTTTTGCGGTCAAAAGCGGACCACAGGTTGATCTGCGCCTTGAGGCCAAGGCCCGTGCGCACAGCCTGTTCAACGCAGAATTCGTTGATAGTGGGCAGCATGCCGGGCATGGCCGCGTCCACAAATGCCACGTTGCTGTTCGGCTCCGCGCCGAATTTGGTGGAGGCGGCGGAGAAAAGCTTGGCGTTGGAGGAGACCTGCGCGTGGACCTCCATACCGATCACCAGTTCCCAGTCTTGCTTGGCCCCCGCAATCGTGCGGACTTTTGGAGTGTCATAGGTGAGGTCGAGCATGGGAACGCCTTTCGCTGGATGTTGGACAGGGTTTAGCGGGGCGGGTGGCGCGGTTCAAGAGGTGGTGTTGTCGTGCGATTTTGGGAGCGTGTCTGCAGAGCGTTCGATTGGTTTGTAGAATTCGGGTATTGACTTCGTTCGATCTCGAACGATATATAGTTCGATATCGAACGAAATGGAGGTATATCATGAAACGCAGACAGTTTTTGGGACTTATCGGGGGCGGAACGATTGTCGCTGCGGCGGGGGCGATCGGCATGGTTGCCACGCGCAGCACGCGCACGGCGCTTTTGCCGTGGGAAGCGGCTGGCGCGCAATATACGGACCTGCGCAAGCGTGCGCTGTCATGGGCGATCCTTGCACCTAACCCGCATAACCGTCAGCCGTGGCTGGTTGATCTGTCTGTCGCGGATCAGGCCACGCTGTATGTGGATACGGAAAAGATGTTGCCGCACACTGACCCGTTCAACCGCCAGATCACTATCGGGCTGGGTTGTTTCATCGAGATGGCGCGGCTTGCGGCGGCACAGGACGGCATTGCCATGACGGCAGAGCTGTTCCCCGAAGGATCGGACGCGGCGGCGCTGGACAATCGTCCTGTGGCAATCATGCGGTTTGAGGGAAAGGCCGAGGCGGACCCGCTATTTGTACAAGTGTTGACGCGCCGTTCGGTCAAGGAGCCATATGATACAGAAAGAACAGTACCGTCCGATGCCTTGCAAGCGGTGCTTGCCGCTGCTCGGCAGACCCGCGTTGACGGAAATATCGACCCTGACCACATCGTTGATATGCGGGCGTTGACCCGCGAGGCGCTGCGCATCGAGATCGAGACACCGCGCACCTATATAGAGAGTGTTGATCTGTTCCGTGTTGGCGCCAAAGAGGTAGACGCAAGCCCTGATGGCATTGATTTCACCGGCCCTATTTTTGAGTTGCTCAATGCAGCAGGGCAGATGAGCCGCGAAGCGCTGCTGGACACGTCCTCGGCTGCGTTTCGCGAGGGGCTGAAGGCGGTTTATGCCAATACGGACACGGCCATGGGGCATTTGTGGCAGGTGACGCGCGGCAATACCCGCGAGGATCAGATCGCCGCGGGGGCGGATTGGCTGCGCATCCATCTGGCGGCCACGGCGCAGGGGCTTGCGATGCAACCGCTGAGCCAAGCCTTGCAGGAATATCCCGAAATGGCAGAGATTTATGCCGATGTGCATGATCGGTTCGCGGCGGGCGGAGGAACGGTTCAAATGCTGGCGAGAATAGGTTATGCAGCTCCTGTCGCCCCAAGCCCGCGCTGGCCACTGGAGGCGAAACTTATCTGAGGTTCCAATTGGAAGATCGCCGCCCGCCCATTTTTCGCGTCTTTAACGAGATCGGTATTATCAGCCAGCTGTCGAACGCTGCGCTGGCGCGGCGGCTTCCGGATGGATTGCACCCCTCGCAGTTTGCCCTGTTGAGCAATCTGACGCGGTTGGGGGATGGCAAAACCCCCGCTGATCTGGCCCGAGCGTTTCAGGTGCCTAAAGCATCCATGACCAATACGCTGATGCAGTTGGAAAAGCGGGGTTTCATTACGGTGAATACCCATCCTGATGATATGCGTAAAAAGCAGGTTTTTGTGACGGAGGCGGGCCGCGCCGTGTTTTTGGAGGTCGTCTCCAAATCGGCGGGGCCGCTGATGGAGCTGACCAGTGATATTGAGGGACTGGAAGAGATTTTGCCCGTGCTGGAGGCTTTGCGCAAAAAACTGGACGAGAACCGCAACCTCTAGGGCGGGGTTGCCCGCGCGGCGCAAAGGCCACGCGGGGGAGGGAGCACCCTCAGCCCATCGCTTGGGCTTTGAGCACGCGGCGCAGGATTTTGCCGCTGGCGGATTTCGGGATTTCATCCACGAAGTTTACTTTGTGCACCTGTTTGTAGGACGACAGTGTTTTGGCGAGATGGGCCTTGATTTCATCCTCGCTGGGGGCGGGATCGGCCGCGACGACAAAGGCCACGGGCAATTCACCCGCCTCGTCATCGGGCAGGCCGATCACAGCGGCGTCAACAATACCGTCATGGGTGACGAGGGTGGCCTCAAGTTCCGCAGGGGCGACTTGGAAGCCTTTGAATTTGATCAATTCCTTGAGGCGATCAACGATATACATATAGCCTTCGTCGTCGATATAGGCGATGTCACCTGTCTTGAGCCAGCCGTCCGGCGTTAGCGTCTCGGCGGTGGCTTTCTCGTTGTTGAGATAGCCCTTCATCACTTGCGGCCCTTTGATCCAAAGCTCCCCCTCGGAGCCTGCGGGCAAGTCCTCGCCGCTGTCCGGGTCGACGATGCGGCATTGGGTGTTGGGAAGGGCCACGCCAGACGAGCCTGATTTGGGCTTCTCGAAGGGGGTCGTGTGGGACACGGGGCTGAGTTCGGTCATACCGAAGCCTTGCAGCGACGCGCAGTTGAGGCGTTTTGCCACGGCGTCCGCGATTTCGCCGCCCAAAGGCGCCGCGCCCGAGAAGATCTGTTCGATTGATGACAAATCATAGGTGTCGACGATGGGGTGTTTGGCCAGCGCAAGGGCCACAGGCGGGACGATCCACATCCGTCGCGCCTTGTGGTCTTGTGAGATCTTCAGGAAAAGCTCCAGATCAAAGCGCGGCATGGTAACCAGCGCGCCACCGCCAGCAAGGTGGACATTCATCAGCACGTTCATGCCGTAGATGTGGAAGAAGGGCAGGAAGGCGGCGGCGACTTCACCGTCGCGCAGATCGCCGCCGATGATGACCTGATCGACGTTCACAACCAGATTGCGGTGCGACAGCATCACGCCTTTGGGCAGACCTGTAGTGCCAGAGGAATAGGGCAGTACGACTGCGTGCTCGTCCAGATCAACGGGGACCTGTGTCTCGATCGGTGCGCCGTAATAGGCGCTGAGGGGTTCGGCCCCCTCGGCTGCGTCGCCCATAACCACCACGGGCTGGCCTGCCGCATCGGCTGCGGCGGCTTGTGCAGTGTCCAGAAACATCGGCACGGTAATCAGGATATCTGCCGCGCTGTCACGCAGCTGGTGGGCGACTTCGGATGCGGTATAGGTGGGATTGATTGTGGTGATCGTGCCGCCAGCCCATGCCACCGCATGAAACACCACGCAGTAGTGCGGAATGTTCGGCGACATCAGTGCTACGGTCTTGCCCGCGCCCATGCCGCGTGCCGTCAGCCCGCCTGCAAGGGATTTGACCTGCGTCATAAACTCGGCTGCGGTCATGGCATCGCCCGTCAGCCCGTCCGTCAGGACGACCGCGTCGGGGCGGGTAGTCAGATTTTCAAAAACGCGCTCGGTAATGGATTGGTCGCGCAGGGCAATATCTGCGGCGGCTGTGGGGTATGTCATGGTGGCTCCTCTCCCTGAGCGTGTGAACTTAGGCAGAGGGGGCGGGGGTGTCCAGAGCGGTCAGGAGGCTGTTGCGACCGGGCCTTGATCGGTAAATACGATCCGCTTGCCCTCGGAGATTTCGCGTTTGAACAGGCCTGCGATGATGCGCAGGGCATCGTCATATCCCGCAGCGGCAAAACGCTGGGCCGAGGCTACGCGCAGATTGTTGGCAAAGCCCTGTGCGGCATGTGCCCAGATCATCGGATGCAGCTCTGTCAGGTGTTCGCGTACGATCCAGTCGGCACAGGCAGCGATTTGGGCGCGGTTGGCATCGGCAGCGTCATCGCCCGAAAAGGCCTGACCCATGGTATTGGCGCAATAGGCGGCCAGCAGGTTGACGGTATGCGGCTCGGGGCGGTGGGTGACGATGTCGCGCAGGCCTTCGATAAAGAACGGCAGATCGAGACGGGCGCAGGCTGTATCATCAGCAGTTATCGCGTCGAACATCACCCATGTATAGCCACCAGCGCCCCAGATATGCTGGGTGCGCGCAGCGGTGCGGCGGGCTTCCAGCTCTAGCCCCTGATAGGTGCCATACCAGCGCGGCAGCATATGGGTGCCAAGTGCGCGCAGGGGGGCCGTGTTTTCAGGGTTGAGATCAATCAGCGCCTCGTACCTGTCGGCGACTGTTTGTGAATGGCCATCGGCGCTGCACAGCAACGCACATGTCGTTGAGGCCAGCAGGGCAGATCTGGCAGGCACACCGTCAAAGGTGCTGACGATTTCGCGGGCGCGCGAAAAATGCGCTTCAAAAGCCTCGCGGTTGCGGGGGGCAATCTCGACGTCCCAGCCTACACCGCGCCATGCCCACGCCATATCAATATGGGCCTGTGCGACAATACAGCCGATCACGTAGTCGTTTGCGTGCTCTGCCAGCACATATTCCAGGGCTTCGATCCCGCGCATCAGGGGCGCGTCCTGTGCCGGGACACGGTCCAGCAGGGCATGCTCGGCTGCGAGAACGACATCGGCGCGCGCGCCAAAGGTCATTAATTCGGCCACGCACATGCCACCGGGGGTCATCTGGTTGTTTGTATCTGCCGCCTTTACCAGCGCAGACAGTTCCTGCCAGTCTTCCTGACGGACCAGACGCAGGGCGCGGTTTTGGTGTTTGTCGCGTGTGCGTTCCTCACGCGTGGGATCAGGGCAGGGAATGGACAAGCTGGCGGACTTTGGTGCGCTGCTGAACGCCGCCGTGCGGCCATGGGAGTGTTGTTTGGATCGCGGCTGCGGCCTGTTCGCGGCGGGCGTGGCCAGCACGTTGGCCTGAGCGTCGTGCTGCGCAAGCTGTGGCACAATGGCTGGCGCATTTAGGGCTGCCGTTACCGGCGTATCTACATCGGGGCGGCTGTCTGGTTGCGCAGCGCGGACAGTTCGGCCAAGGCCGGGCAGTTTGCGAAACAGAGTGGACAGGTGTGTCATAGCGATCAATCCAATGTAGAATCCACAGGGGCTCAGTTCGGCTAATGTGCTGCGGCAATAGGGCGCGATCATGGCGCGCAGTGGGTGAAGTCGCGAATTTCGACAGGCTTCTGGCGCTGTAAACTGATTGAAATGCGGCGGATTGTTGCGTGTTCCAAGGGAATCTGGCGTTGATTGGCCCAGTGTGTCCGATTGCGTGACAATGGCCGGTGGGGGGCCAGCGATCGCATCTTGTCAGATGCGGCAGATCACGGTCATACTGCGAGCTATGACGGGGATGTTTACACAACTGCGCGCGGCGCAGATGGGTTTTGTTTGCGCGGCAGCACTGCTGGCGGGCACCACAGTCTATGCGCAGTCGACGCAAAGCGGCAGCATCGCCGCCCCTTTCGTTAGTGCGCCCGATACGCCTTTGGTGCCGAAAGATGGCGCCTTGACCAATGCGCCCGATGCGATTGCGCCTGATGCAAATACCGCGCTCGTACCTGATGCACCTGAAACGATTGCACCCGGCTTGGACAGTACGAGAGTTGCCTTGCTGACCCCTACGCCGGGTATTCCATTGCTGGATGGTTCAGCCTTTGACGTGCGCCCGCCTGCGCGGCGGGCAAATGTACCGCGTACAAGATGGCAGCACATGCAAGGTCATACGCTGTGGACCCGCGCGGCCCTGTCTGCGCTCAAGGATCACGGGAAGCCGCTGGTGGAGATGGTGCCGCGCGATATTGCCGATTGGTGCCCTGCCTATCCATCCAATGAGCCAAGCCAGCGGCGGGCGTTCTGGGTGGGATATATGTCGGCCTTGGCCAAGCACGAAAGTACTTACAAACCGTGGGCTGTCGGGGGCGGTGGCAAATGGTACGGGCTGCTGCAAATCCTGCCTGCGACGGCGCGGGGATACAAATGTAATGTCGGCACAGGTGAGGCGCTGAAAAACGGCGCGGCGAACCTGAGCTGTGGTGTACGGATTATGACCTACACGGTTCAGCGTGATGGCGTGATCCACGGCCGTGATCGCAAGTGGCGCGGTGTGAGTGCGGACTGGGGCCCGATGCGCAACCCTGCCAAGCGGCGCGATATGGCGGGTTGGCTCAAACGGCAGAGTTATTGCCAGCTTGTCGGCAACACGCGGCCGCGCGCACGGCCCTAGTAGGCGGGTCGCTTTCTGGCGCGTGCGGTTTGGGCATACGACAGCCTGTCTGCAGATTATCCCAGCAGCGAAAAGTGGTGGCGTCTGGTGGTCAGGCCTGCAGTGCGCGCGGCAGGTTCGAACTCGGTATGGGGGGGTGTTGCCGGATAAGGCACGCGAATTTTCACGCCTGAAGGGCGCACCACAGTCAGGCGTACCGACAGGTCCAGACGTGTGTCAAACCGCAGGTGGTCAATCTCGCTGATGGCGATATCGGCCTGCTGGCGGGGCGTTTGCCAGCGCATGTGGGTCGCATCCAGCGTAAAGGTCGCGCGCGGGTTCGTGACATAGTCATAGAGCGCGGGCAGGGTGAAAAGGCCTACCAGTGTCAGGATCACGGGCGAGGCTTCAACCAGCAGATAAGCGGTGAGCAGCAGCGCCCAGATGCCCGACAGCACAAGTGCAGTGGCAGGGCGGCGGCCTTGGCTTGTGTAGCTATAGGGATCGCTCATGCAGTGCGGAAAATGCGGGCCAGCGCGCCCATGGCATCGGCCTGTGCCGCACTTGGCATACCTTTCGTGCCTTGGGCGGTTATGTCACCCAGCACCGACATCATCTTTCCGAAGTACGGTCCGTGATCGAGCTGTTTGAGCCGCTTTGTCAGCCGTTCGAAAGCGGGCGTGGGGCCGCCGCCCTGATCCACCAGCCACGGGGCCAGAGCGCAATAATCAGCGACCCGCTGGTCGTCCAGCCCGAGATGTTTGCGCATGGACTGCTGGAGTGTGGCGTGGGGGTGTTCGGTATGTTCGTCCATCCGCGCAAAGGCGACGGCCATCGCTGCGAGACAAAGCTCGGGCGTGTGGATGCTGACGATGGAGTGGACATTGGGCTGGGCATGAAAGCCCACGCGTTTTGCAGCTGCGCGCACGGGGGCAGGTGCCTCTATCATTCCGCCAATCAGATAGGCACCGCGCTGAAGGCGGCGGTAGAGCAAAAAGCCAGCAAGCGCGGTTGCGGCCAGCAAAAGTATCGTAAGCATGCCGTGTCTACCTTCCGCCAGTCACATCAAGGGTCGAGCCTGTGACATAGCTTGCCTGATCGGACATGAGCCATAAGACGGCTTGGGCGACTTCGTCGGCACTGCCCGTGCGCTGCATGGGAACATTGGAGGCAAGGCGCGCGGCGCGATCGGGATCGCCGCCCTTGGCGTGGATTTGTGTATCAATCAGTCCCGGTGCAATGCCCATGACGCGCAGACCTGCTGCGGCAACTTCGTCGGACAGACCTTTGGTAAAGATATCCATCGCGGCTTTGGTGGCGGCATAATCGACGTATTGGTTGGCCGAGCCCAGCCGTGCGGCGGCGGAGGTGACGTTGATAATCACGCCCGAGCCGCGCGGCTCCATCCGCCGGACGGCGGCGGCGGCGACCAGCATTGCACCAATGACGTTCACATCAAACATCTCGCGCAGGCGCGCATGGGTCAAGTCGGCCACGCGGGTGGCAGGGGCCACGATGCCTGCGTTGTTGATTAGTGCGGCTAGCGGTCCTGTGGCGTCAACCCGCGCAAACACGGTTTCGATGGCCTTTGGATCGGCCACATCGGCCTGAATGATCTGCGCGCGCGCGCCGTGACCTATGCAAGCATTGGCGACGGCCTGCGCGCCTGCGGCATCGCTGTTGTAGGTCAGGATCAAGTCATAGCCGCGCTGGGCGGCGAGCGTGGCGCAAGCAGCGCCAATGCCGGCGGAAGCGCCGGTGATAAGGCAGAGGGGGCGTGTCATGGGGCAGCTATTCTCGTTAGCATTTCGGTTGTGTCGCGGCTTAGGTCGGGTGTGGAGAGGATACGCTGCACTTGTGTCAATATCATGTCACGGCGGGCGGGGTCATAGCGTTTCCATGTCTGGAAGGCGCTGCACATGCGCGCGGTGGTCTGCGGGTTCACGGGATCAAGTCTGATCAGCCAGTCGGCCAGCAGTTCGTAGCCCGCACCCGAGGCGTGGTGGAACCCTGCATGGTGCATGGCAAGACTGCCAAATACCGCGCGGAAACGGTTGGGGTTTTTCCAGTTGAAATCGGGGTGTTTGGTGAGGGTGGCGGCGACCTCGTGGGCATCCTCGGGATCGGCCTCGTTCACTTGCAGGCCGAACCATTTGTCCATCACCAGACGGTCGTCTTTCCACTGGGCCTCAAACGCCTTGAGGGCTGCCTCACCGCGTCCTGCGCGGATCAGATTGGCGAGGGCGGCGAGCTGTTGGGTCATGTTGTCGGCGTGGTCGTACTGCTCGGCGGCCAGTTTGCCCCCATCGACGCGGGTGAGCAGCGACAAGGCGGCATTTCCTAGCGCCCGCATGCCCGATTGTTCGGCATTGGGGGCATAAGCCTCGGTGACGAGATTGTCTTCATAAAGCTGCGGCAGCACATCCTGAAACTGCTGCACCATGGCGTCGCGCAGGGCTTCTAGCGTTGCATAGATGATATCGGGCTCTGGCACATGGCCTGCGTCATGCAGGGCGGTCGCAAGTTCCGACTGGGTGGGCAGGGCCATCATCAGGCGGCGGTAAGCCGGATCAAGGCTGGTATCATCGAGTACGCTTTGCAGTCCGCGCAGATAGGCAGGATCAGGGCGGGTGCCGTTGAGCATCATGTCTATCAGTGTGTTGCGGGCTAGCGTGCGCCCCGCCTCCCAACGGTTGAAGGGATCGGTGTCATAGGCCAGCAGATGCGCGTGATCGGCAGCGTGATCGAGCACCACAGGGGCAGAAAAGCCCCGCAGTATGGAGGCGGTGGGGCGCGCGGACAGACCCGTGAAGGTAAAGCTCTGGGTGGCTTGGGTCATCTCTAGAATGGTTGTGGGCGCAACCTCGCTGCCGTCTTTGCCCAGCAGACCCACGGCTATGGGGATGACATAGGGTTGCGGGGCGGGTGTGGCCGCGCTGGGCGGTGTGTGCTGCGTGAAGGTGAGCGTGAGCGTGTCACCTGCCCACGTCTCTTCGGCTTTCAGGCGGGGTGTGCCAGCTTGGGAGTACCAGCGTTTGAACTGTGTGAGGTCGCGGCCTGTAGTGTCCTCGAAGACCTTGAGCCAGTCCTCGATGGTTGCTGCATCGCCGTCATGGCGGTCGAAGTACAGTGTCACGGCCTGCGCATAGGCATCATCGCCGACGAGGGTTTTGAGCATACGGATGACTTCCGCGCCCTTCTCGTAGATGGTGGCGGTGTAGAAGTTGTTGATCTCCTGAAAACTCTCGGGGCGCACAGGGTGGGCCAGCGGGCCTTGGTCTTCGGCAAACTGGCGGCCGCGCAGATCAATCACATCGCCGATGCGTTTTACGGGGGCGCTGCGCATGTCGGAGGTGAACTGGCTGTCGCGGAAAACGGTCAACCCTTCCTTGAGGCACAGCTGGAACCAGTCACGGCAGGTGATGCGGTTGCCTGTCCAGTTGTGGAAGTATTCATGTGCAATGATCGCCTCGATCCGCTCGAAATTCGTATCGGTGGAGGTGGCCTGCGAAGCAAGTACGGCGGAGGAGTTGAAGATGTTAAGGCCCTTGTTCTCCATCGCGCCCATGTTGAAGTCATCGACGGCGACGATGTTGAACAGATCCAGATCGTATTCACGGCCGTATACGTCCTCGTCCCACTTCATACTGTCTTTGAGCGCCTGCATGCCAAATGCGCATTTTCCCTCGTCACCGGGGCGCACATAGAGGTTGAGCGCGACATCGCGCCCCGACATGGTGGTGAAACTGTCTGAATGGGCAACCAGATCTCCAGCGACCAGCGCAAAGAGGTAGGCGGGTTTGGGCCACGGGTCATGCCATTTGGCGAGATGCTTTTGCGTGACGACGGGATTACCATTGGAGAGCAAAACGGGATGGGGCCCTTCGATGGTGACGGTAAACACGCTCATCACATCGGGGCGGTCGGGATAGAAGGTGATCTTGCGAAAGCCCTCGGCCTCGCATTGGGTGCAATACATGCCGTTCGACATATAGAGCCCTTCGAGGGCTGTATTGTTTGCGGGGTCAATCTCGACCTCGGCCTCCCATGTGAAGGGGCCGTCGGGTACGGCGGTGCGCAGGCCCGTGGCGGTTACTTCGGGATCAACGGGCGTTTTGTCAATTTGTGCCCAGATCAGTTTCACGTTTTCGCCGTGCAGGAACATGGTTGGCACGGGTTCGTCGGGGTCTTTGACATAGGCAGGGTTTGGCACAAATCGGATGGTCGAGCGGACCCGCGTGGCATGGGGGTCGAGCGTGAAGTGCAACTCGACGCTTTCTACCGTCCAGGGAAATGGCGTGTAGTCGGAGAGGTAAACCGTTTGGGGGGCTGCGTCGCGCATCATTTCGCCTTTTTATGGAACCAATCTGGATAGCGGCACGTTAAGTCTGCAACAGCCCGCCTGCAAGCGGGGAGCAACGGATAAAGGAGAACAGATCATGTCTGCACCCGACACAAATATCGGTATTCAAGAGAAGCGTCACCGTCCCGCCCTGCTGGGGATCAAGGGTGCGATGCTGTTCGGCGCGCTTATGGTGATCGGTCTGCTAGGTCTAAATATGATGAACGCAGGCGATCCTGATGCCGTAACCAACACCGATCAGGCGGGAACGGCCGCCACTGCGGCGCAGACCGATGTTTATGAGCCCGGAACAAATTCATCCGCAACACCGCTCGCGACGGATTGATCGGTCAACACAGAAATTTCGATTTATCGGGGCGTCCTGCTGGGGCGCCCCTTTTTTGTGCGCGCAGCGGGGCTACGTAGGGCAAAATGGGAAAGCATGTAAAAAAGGGTGATTTGCCGCAGAAAGTCTGTGCGACCTGTGGCAAACCGTTTAGCTGGCGCAAGAAATGGGCGGCGGTTTGGGACGAGGTGCGCTATTGCTCGCAGCGATGCAAACGTGCGCGCGGCGCAGCGCAATAGCAGCTGTCTGTTGCCAGTGGCGCTGCTGCGTTGTTTAAGGTGCGCACGGTTTGGCAGGCGTTGTCTTTTCTATTCCAGAGAGTCGCGCCTGTTGACGGTGGTAAAGCCGAGGGGCCAGCCTTTCGGATAAAATGTAGAATTTGAGCCAGCAGAACAGGCAAACGTGCGTTTGTGCGGATGTCGTGCGGAATTGTAGAGGAAGAAAAGATGAGTGTTTCATTGAGAAAAGCGCGGTCGGTGATCCGTAAGACCTTGGAAAAAGGTGCCGAGCTGGAGCTTAAGCCGCTGTCGGTTGTTGTGCTGGATGCGGGCGGGCATGTGATCGCATTCGAGCGGCAGGACGGGGCAGCGCCCGGACGTTTTGCTATCGCGCATGGCAAGGCATACGGCGCTGTGATGCTAGGCATGGCAGGCACTGCACAGATGGCGCGTGCCGAGGCGCAGGCTTATTTTATGCAGTCGGTAAATGGCGTGTTCGGCGGGCAGGTCGTACCTGTGCCTGGGGGTGTTTTGCTGCGCACCGCCAAGGGGGCCGTGATCGGCGCTGTTGGCGTAACGGGTGATACCTCCGACAACGATGCGATTGCGGCCATGGCGGGCATCGAAGGCGCAGGCCTGATTGGTGAAATCTAAAGATTTGCCTGTTTAATATGCGTGCAGGCCCCAGCGGCGGGCCTGCATTACTTTGGGGTGTTGAGGCTGGGGCCGCTGCGCGCTAGCATCCACCCATCAATTTGTCGGGGAGTAGTGTAATGGGTCGGCCTGTGATTGGCATTATCGGCAACAGCTATCTGTTGAACGACCAGTATCCTGTGCATGCGGGCGGGGTCATGAACTCTACCGCTGTGGCGGAGGTGTCGGGCTGTATGCCGATGTTGGTGCCGTCGTGCCCTGATTTGGTGTCCGTCGGCGAGTTGATGGACTGTTGTGACGGTTTTCTGCTGACAGGTGGTCGGCCCAATGTGCATCCCGAGGAATACGGCGAGGCAGAAACGCCTGCACACGGCGAGTTTGACCGTGCGCGCGACAAGGTTGTGTTGGAACTGGTGCGCGCCTGTGTGGCAGTGGGCCAGCCCGTATTCGGCATTTGCCGCGGATTTCAGGAAGTGAATGTTGCCATGGGCGGCACGCTGTACCCCGAAATCCGCGATCTGCCAGGCCGGATGAACCACCGCATGCCACCCGATGGGACGATGGAAGAGAAATTCGAGCTGCGCCACGATGTACGATTTACAAAAGGCGGTGTGTTCCATGGTGTGATGGGCGCCGAGGTTGTGCGGACCAATACGTTGCATGGCCAAGGCATCAAAACCGCAGGCCAACGCATTGTTGTCGACGGCCATGCGGAGGACGGCACGCCAGAGGCGATTTATGTCGAGGGGGCTGCGGGTTTCACCCTCGCTGTGCAGTGGCACCCTGAATACGAGGCGGCGAAAGATCCTGTGTCGCGCCCGTTGTTCGAGGCATTCGGTGCTGCGGCACGCGACTGGGCCGCTGGCGCACGCCCTACGGCGGTAGCCCGCGCAGTATAGAGAGCAAAGCGGCGTGGGATGACCCCGCCGCTCTGCTGTGCGCTGGGCAGCTACATCATGCCGCCTGCGATTTCGATGCTTTGACCATTGATACTGCCCGAGCCTTCGCCAACCAGCCAAGCAGCAGCGGCCGAAACTTCATCCACTGTAATCAGGCGCTTGTGGCGGTTTGCCTTGACCATCATGTTACGCGCGTCTTCTTCGGAAATGCCTGCACGTTCCGAAATGGATTTGGTGTTGCGGGTCACGATAGGGGTGTCCACGTATCCGGGGCAGAGCGAATTAAAGGTATAGGGCTTGCCCATGTACTCCTCGCTTAGTGACCGGATGAGGCCGATCATCCCGTGTTTTGAGGCCGAATAACACGCAGCCCCCGGCAACCCTTTGAGCCCTGCCATGGAGGACACGGCAATCACGCGGCCCCAATCGGTGGTCTGCATGGATTTCAGGCTTTCGCGGATTGTAAGGAACGCGCCATCGAGATTGGTCGCCATCATGTCGCGCCAGAATGTCATGTCGGTTTTGTGCGCGGCTTTGCCTGTGGCGAGGCCCGCGTTCGGTACACAAATCTGGATCGGGCCATGCGCCTCGACGGCGGCCGCGATTTTGGCAATCACGTCTGCTTCGTTCTGCACATCCATCGCCAAGGGCGTCATTCCGTCTGTGGCCACCTCGTCGAGAACCTCTTGTCGGCGCCCAGTGATGGTGACGTGCGCGCCGCGCGCAACCAGCATTTGCGCGATAGCAAGGCCGATGCCTGTGCCGCCGCCCGTAATCAGTGCGTGTTTTTCCTGCAGTGTCATTTGTCTCTCTCCCTTATTTTAGAGTGTGAGTGTAGGCAGGGTGCTGGGCGGCGGATAGAGGGCGCGGTTTTAACGTCACGGCAGAGCGGGTGATTCTGTTTTGCGTGTGCGATGCAATGTTGCGTATGGAGTGGCGCGCGTGAAATATTGTTTCGATGCATTAAAGTGCATTAAATATAAGTTGTTTTCGTCGCATTGGTCAAAAAAGCTGCACAAGACTGCGCATTATGCAGGTGCAGCGCTTGTTTGTCGGGGACCTGCGCGCTAGGTCCAAGCATTATCTGCGACACGCCAGTTTCGGCACCAAACGCAATTTTGGGAGATTTTGAGTGAAGATCGGGACACCTAAAGAGGTATTCGAAGGCGAGCGCCGCGTGGCGATGACGCCTGACAGTGCGCTACAACTACAAAAACTGGGGCATGAGTGCCTGATCGAAGCGGGAGCGGGACATGCCTCCGGTTTTGATGATGCGGCCTATGCTGCGGCAGGCGTGGAGGTGGTGAAAACCGCCGCTGCCCTGTGGAAAGCGGCGGATGTGGTTGCCAAAGTGCGCGCCCCTGACGCTGGCGAGATGAAAAAGCTGCGCGAAGGCCAGACGCTTATCTCGTTCTTCAGCCCTGTTGCGGATGAAGCGCACATGCAGGCGGCTGCCAAAAAGGGCGCCACTGTTGTCGCGATGGAGATGATCCCGCGTATTTCGCGCGCGCAGAAAATGGACGCGCTGTCGTCGATGGCCAATATCGCAGGCTACCGCGCTGTTATTGAAGCTGGTAACAACTTTGGCCGTTTCTTTACGGGTCAGATTACGGCAGCGGGTAAAGTTCCGCCTGCAAAAGTGCTGGTGATCGGTGCGGGTGTTGCAGGTCTGGCAGCGATTGGTACGTCTACCTCGCTGGGCGCGATCACGCTGGCGTTTGACGTGCGCCCCGAAGTGGCCGAGCAGGTCGAAAGCATGGGTGCCGAATTCGTTTACCTCGATTTCGAGGAAGAGCAGCAGGACGGTGCGGTAACAGGCGGCTATGCCTCTGTGTCCTCTCCTGAATTCCGCGAGGCGCAGCTGGCCAAATTCCGCGAGTTGGCCCCGGAAGTCGATATCGTGATTTGTACCGCGTTGATCCCGAACCGCGAGGCACCAGAGCTGTGGACCGAAGATATGGTTGCGGCGATGAAATCCGGCTCGGTGATTGTGGATCTGGCGGCAGAGAAGGGTGGTAACTGTAAGCAGACGGTCATGGACGAAAAGATCGTCACCAAGAATGGTGTAACGATCATCGGTTATACCGATTTCCCCAGCCGGATGGGCGCGCAGGCCTCAACGCTGTACGCAACCAATATCCGTCATTTGATGACCGATCTGACACCTGAAAAAGACGGTGTTATAAACCACAACATGGAAGACGACGTCATCCGCGGGGCGACGATTGCCCACGCGAAAGAAGTCACCTTCCCGCCGCCACCCCCCAAGGTGAACGCGATTGCGCAGCAGAAAAACAAACCTGCCGCGCCCAAAGAGCTGACGCCGGAAGAAAAGCGCGCGGCCGAGACAGCTGCGTTTAAGGCACAGACGAAAAATCAAGTGATCCTGCTGGCTGTTGGTGGCGCGTTGCTGCTGTCGGTCGGGCTGATCGCACCAGCCAGCTTTATGCAGCACTTTATCGTGTTCATCCTGTCGGTGTTTATCGGATTTCAGGTCATCTGGGGCGTTGCGCACAGCCTGCACACTCCGCTGATGGCGGTGACCAATGCGATTTCGTCTATCGTTATCCTTGGCGCGCTGATCCAGATCGGGTCGAGTTCGTTTCTGATCACGCTGCTGGCGGCGCTGGGCATTTTCATGGCTTCCATCAACATCTTTGGCGGCTTCCTCGTGACACGGCGCATGCTCGCCATGTTCCAGAAATCTTAAAGGACAGGTCACATGGAATACGGATTTACAATTGCGGCCTATGCGGTTGCGGCGGTTCTTTTCATTTTGTCACTGGGCGGGCTTAGCGGTCAGGAAAGTGCAAAGCGTGCTGTTTGGTACGGTATCGTGGGCATGGCCATTGCGGTTGTCGCCACGCTGATCGGGCCTGGTCAGGGGTTGTGGCTGCTGTCGCTGATCCTGATCGCGGCGGGCGCGGCTGTTGGCTATCAGTTGGCCACCAAAGTGCAAATGACGCAGATGCCTGAACTGGTGGCAATTATGCACAGCCTTGTTGGTCTGGCTGCGGTATTTGTCGGGTTCAACGCGGATCTGATGATCAACGATATTGCAGGGCTTTACGAAGAGGCGGGTCAGGTCTTTGGCGCAGTCGGGCCGAATGGCTACACTGCCGTCGGTCTGCCTGCGGCGACCTATGAGGGATTGTCCTCGTTCGGGCAGCTCATCGCCAAGAAAACCGGGGTCGAGATCGGCATTTTGCGGGTCGAGCTGGTGCTGGGCATCTGGATTGGTGCTGTGACCTTTACGGGGTCCATCATCGCCTATGGCAAGCTGGCGGGTAAGGTAGACACATCGGCAGCCAAGCTGCCGGGTGGGCATCTGCTGAATGCCGGTGCTGCGGGTCTGTCGCTGCTGTTTGCGATTATGTATCTTTCG
This sequence comes from uncultured Sulfitobacter sp., assembly GCF_947502895.1. Classification (GTDB taxonomy): domain Bacteria; phylum Pseudomonadota; class Alphaproteobacteria; order Rhodobacterales; family Rhodobacteraceae; genus Sulfitobacter. The sequence goes on along the minus strand of NZ_CANNBM010000003.1, from coordinate 311,261 downwards.
GGTGCAGGCAGCTGGACGCTGGTACTGCTGACACTGCTGGCGCTGTTTATCGGTTATCACCTGATCATGGGCATCGGCGGCGCGGATATGCCGGTGGTTGTATCCATGCTTAACAGCTATTCTGGCTGGGCTGCGGCGGCGATTGGTTTCAGCCTTGGCAACGATCTGTTGATCGTGGTTGGTGCGTTGGTCGGCTCGTCCGGTGCGATCCTGTCCTACATCATGTGTAAGGCGATGAACCGTTCGTTTGTCTCGGTCATTCTGGGTGGCTTTGGTGGCCCAGCAGGCGAGCAGATGGCCGTTGAGGGCGAGCAGATCGCCATCGAGGCCGATGGTGTGGCGCAGGCCTTGAACGAGGCCGATAGTGTCATCATCATCCCTGGCTATGGTATGGCTGTGGCGCAGGCGCAGTCAGCCGTCAGCGATCTGGTCAAAAAGCTGCGGGCGCAGGGCAAGAATGTGCGGTTTGCCATTCACCCTGTTGCGGGCCGTTTGCCTGGACACATGAACGTGCTGCTGGCCGAAGCCAAGGTGCCCTATGACATCGTGATGGAGATGGACGAGATCAACGATGACTTCCCCACCACCGACGTGGCGATTGTAATCGGGTCCAATGACATCGTGAACCCTGCCGCACAGGATGATCCTAACAGCCCCATCGCCGGCATGCCGGTTCTGGAGTGCTGGAAGGCCAAGCAGGTGTTCGTGTCCAAGCGCGGGCAGGGTACGGGATATTCCGGTATCGAGAACCCGCTATTCTTTAAAGAGAACACGCGCATGTTCTATGGGGATGCAAAAGCGTCGCTGGATAAGCTGCTGCCGATGATCGATTGATCTGCCATCGGGGCGATGCCCCGCCAAGGCATATGCAACGCAAGCGCCCTGCCAGAAATGGTGGGGCGTTTTGCATTTGTACGGGTGTTATTGGCGCTTCGTGAATGGCGTCTGCGCGCGAGGTTGGGCGTTCACGTATTGTGGCTGGTGAAGGCAGGGTGGCGCATGGCGTGGTGGTGACATCGATTCCATGCATATGAAGGACTGCATCACATGACACAAATTCTCACCAGTATCCCTGTCTGGGTTCCTCTCTTGTTTATTGGCCTTTTGGTTCTGGGACTGCGCGCACGGCACCGTCGCGTGATGCCTGTGATTGCAATGTATATGTTGCCGTTTCTGAGCCTGCTCAGTCTCGCCAGTATCGCCGCACTCCCTGCAGGAGGATGGATATGGGGGGTGTTTGCTATCGCGTTTTGTGCAGGAGGATGGTCGGGCTTTAACTGGCAGGGCAACTGGACTTTGTCGCGGGAGGGCAGCCGCATCGAAGTCGCGGGGGAGCCTGTGACCCTGTTTTTGTTAATGACCGTATTTCTGAGCAATTTTGTGCTGCGGTTTCTGGCTCAGGTTGCGCCTGCGGTTTTGGCGGCGTCGGCGTTTCAGGGGGTTTTTGGTTTCATTATCGGGTTTGTGTCGGGCGTTTTTCTGGGGCGGGCGTTGTGCGTTTACCGCACACAGGTTTGAAAATGCGTTTACCGCACACAGGTTTGAAAATGCGTGTACCGCACACGGGTACGCAAATTCAGGCTGCTGCTGTCGGGCCTGCGCGCGGTGCCAGCGGATCAAGGAGCAGAGGGTGGTCAGGGCGGTGGCTGATACAATTTTTGATGCGGGGCATTTCCGATAGGTGGAAAAGTATACCTGCGTACCCGTAACTTGTTTTCAACGCGGGCTATTCTACGTTGTGCAGCGGCTCGGTATTGGGCCAAAGAGGGGCAGGACGCCCGCAAAGGACAAGAGACATGGCCCCCATCACCGATCACCCGTTGCGTTATGCCCTGACGGGGGAATTACACGCCCGACCGTTTCCCAACATCAGATCACCGCAAGTCGTTTCGTTTCTGGCGATCAAACAGGCGGGGGATGCGGCGGCGCGGGACCGTGACCGCGGCGCGGACATGGAGCATCTGGTGGCATTGCTCAAGCATTATGGCGCGCCTTTACCGGACCGCGATGCAACGCATTATTACGGCGAGATGGGCAAATTCCATCTCAAATGGGAGCAGCACACCGAGTTTGTGACTTACACGGCCTTTAGCAGTGAATTGAGCGGACGACCGTTTGATCCTGCGGAGTTTGATGTTTTTCCGGCCCATTGGCTGGATGCGGCGCCGGGACAGCGGCTTACGTCGAGCTTGCTGCGCCTGATGCCGATGGCGCGCAAGTCCGAACCGATGCTGGAGCAACTGCGCGAATGGTTTGTTCCGGAGAGCCTAGCGGTGGGTCAGGTGCTGGACGGTGCCGCAGTGGTGGCCAGTGATTTCAGAATTGATCCTGCGGGGCACACGCGGTTTGCAGTCTTTGTGCCCGAGCAGACGGGCACGCGGCGCGTAGGGCGCATCATTCAGCGTCTTCTGGAGATCGAGACTTACAAGACAATGTCGATGCTGGGGTTTGCCCTGACGCGCGAGATTGGCGGGCAGGTCGGCGAAATGGATCGCCGGATCAGTGACCTGATGGCGAAGATGAGTGCGCAGGAGATGCGCCCCGAAGAAACGCTGAACGCGTTGTTGGACGTCTCGGTGGAATTGGAAAATGTGGTCGCCCAGACGTCGTTCCGGTTTGCGGGAACGGCGGCCTACAAGGCAATTGTGGACGAGCGGATTGCGGCGCTGCGCGAAGAGCGGTTCGAGGGGCGGCAGGGGTTTGGAGAGTTCATGATGCGCCGGTATGAGCCTGCAATGCGGACCGTGATTTCGATGGAGCGGCGTTTGGAGCGGATGTCGGCACGTGCGTTGCGGGCGTCAGACTTGTTGCGGACGCGTGTGGATGTGGAGCGATCGGCGCAGAACCAGTCGATCCTTGAGAGTATGGACACGCGGGCGGATTTGCAGCTGCGGCTGCAAAAGACGGTTGAGGGGTTGTCGGTGGTGGCGATCAGCTATTACGCTGTCTCGCTGGCGGGGTATTTGTTGTACCCGCTGGGCGAGGTCATGGGGGTGAGCAAGGGGCTGTTGACAGCTTTTGTGACACTTCCCGTTGTGCTGCTGGTGTGGGCGGCTGTGCGGCGATTGCGCCAGCACATTGAATAGTGGCTCCTCGCTGCCCTTCGGGCGCTCCTCGCTGTGCTGCGGCACTATTGTAGCTGCTTGCCTGCGGGGCTGCTGTGGGATTGAGTTTATTGGAAAAATAAAGAAAGGGACCGCGCGGCAAATGCTGCGCGGTCCGATTGTTTTTTAGCGTCCGCGGATGCGGGGGTCTAGCGCGTCACGCAGGCCGTCGCCGAGGTAATTCACGCTGAGCACGGTGAGCGAAATCAGGATGCCCGGTAGCAAGACCCGCTCGGGGTATTCCTGCATGCGGTCCACCGCGTCTGACAGCAGTTTGCCCCATGTGGGGAAATCCGACGGGAAGCCAACGCCCAGAAAGCTGAGAGCGGATTCTGTGATGATTGCGGTGGCGAGGCCCAGCGTCGCGGAGACCATGATAGGCGAGATCACGTTGGGCAACAGGTGACGGCGGATGATTTTGCCGCTGGTTGATCCGATGGAGCGGGCGGCGAGGATGAACTCGCGTTCTTTGAGCGCCAGAATATCGCCGCGCACGATGCGGGCCGTTTGCATCCATGAGGTGAGGGCGATCACCGACACGATGAGCACAAACATGCCTGCCTCGGGGGAGCCGAAGAATTTGGTGAGCGGTTGACGGAACAGGGTCACAGCCAGCAGCACCAGCGGCAGGATTGGCAGGGACAGAACCAGATCGGTAAAGCGCATCAGGATGAAATCGGCGCGCTTGAAGTAGCCTGCAGCGACACCGACAGCTGTTCCGATGAGCAAGGCGAGGATCATTGCAGACCAACCAACCGCCATCGAGACGCGGCCCCCGTATATCATTTGGGCAAGAATATCACGGCCCAGCTGGTCGGTCCCGAAGGGGTGTGCCCAGCCAGCCTTGACGCTATCATCCCAGAGCAATGTGTAGATCGGGCGCCAGTTTTTGTTGCGGATATCCAGTTTGGTCGGCTCTATATCCCACAGGTAGGGGCCCAGCAGGACACCCAATGTGATGAACATGAGGAAGCCGCCACCAAAGACTGCGCCTTTGTGTTTGCGGAACTGGTCCCAGACATCGCGCCATTGGCTGCGCGGTGGTTTGGAGGGTTCTTTGTCTTTGAGTGCGCCGAAAACTTCGACCTCGGAGGCTTGATCAGTCATAGCGGATCCTTGGGTCAAGCACGCCGTAGAGGATATCGGCGATGAGGTTGAACAGAACGATGAGGATGGCAAAGATGAAAGTGAGGGTCATCACCATCGGAAGATCGTTTGCAAACAGGGCAGTGAGCAGCAATTGGCCGATGCCGTTCACCTTGAACACGTTTTCAGTGATGATCGCGCCACCAAAGATGGCGGGCATTCCGAGGGCGATCACCGTCACAACAGGAATCATGGAGTTGCGCAGCACATGCACCATGACAACCACGCTTTCCTTGAGGCCTTTGGCGCGTGCGGTGCGGACGTAGTCCTGATTGAGGTTGTCGAGCATGGCAGAGCGCATGTAGCGGCTGATCTGGGCGGTGGTTTGCAGGGCCAGCACCATCACCGGCATGATCATTTGCAAGAATTGCGTTTTGAATGTCTCCCAGCTGTTGACGACCAGTGTGGTGTCATAGATCGACGGGAGCCAGCCCAGTGTGACGGAGAAGATAACGATGAGCAGGGGGCCTGTGAAAAAAGGCGGGATGGAGAAGCCGACCATCGTGATGAACGTGCCTGCCTGATCGAAAACCGAATAGTGGCGGTAGGCCGAATAGATGCCGATGGGAATAGCAATGAGGATACCGACCACATAGCTGAGGCCCACGACCCAGAGGGTTTGTGGCATGCGCTGGATCACGATATCCATCACCGGGCTACGGGTTTGCCAGCTGATGACGCGCTGGGTTTGCTCCAGTTGGCCTGTGACTGGATCAATGCTCATTGAAAGCTGGGTGTCGGGCAGCCAGCCGAACAGGAAGCTGTTGGCAGTCAGGTGGTCGATAAACACTGACGGCTCGACGATAAAGAACTGGTAGAGCCATTTGAGGTATTGGACGTGCACGGGTGCGCCGAGGCCGAGAGCCTCGCGCATTTTCTGCTTTACCTCCGGCGGAACCGTCAGCGGCACCTGCGCCATCGGATCACCGGGGGCGAGTTGCAGCAGCATAAAGATCACGAGGCTGATGAATAAAAGCGTCGGAACGGAGAGGACCAGTCGTCGGATGGTGAAATTCAGCATCTAGCGGCGCCTTTAGTTATCAGTCTGACAGAGAGGGAGTGGGCGGGGGGATGTACCCCCGCCCGCGTAGAACATCGGAGGGGCGGGGAGACCCCCGCCGCACCCTTTATTCCTTCATGCGGTACCAGTCGGCTGCATTCCACAGCTCGGAGTCCCATACGTTCAGCACAACGCCACCAAGGCTGTTGGAATGTGCGGAGACGCGGGCACGGTTGACCAGCGGCACGATTGTCATCGTGTCTTTTGTGATCATATCGTTCAGCTTACGGCCGATTTCGCCGCGCTTTTCGATGTCACCTGTTGCTGCCAGCTCGTCGAGCAGGGCGTCATAGGCTGGATCACAGAAGCGGTTGATGTTCTCACCCTGCCACTGGCTGGATGGCTTTGGCTCGTTGCCACAACGGTAGGCCGACAGATACGCCTGCGGGTCTGTGCCGTTGAAGGTGTTCGCATACATTTCTACGTCTGCGTAGAACTTCTGGAACGTATCGGGCGAACCTGGGTCACCGCCAAAGAACACGGAACCGTCGAGGTTGCGCAGCTCTGTCTCTACGCCGATCTGCTCCCACCAGTCTTTGATGAGCGCCTGGAAATCCTGACGTACAGCGTTTGTGGATGTCTGGTAGAGGATGGAGAGCTTGACGCCGTCTTTGTCGCGTACGCCGTCGCCATCGCTGTCAACCCAGCCAGCCTCGTCCAGCAGTGCTTTTGCACCGTCGAGGTCCTGTGTCAGGCACTCTGTATTGTCGGAGTTATAGAGTGCGGGTGCGGGCACGAGGTTACAGGTGGGCTTACCTGCTTTGCCGTAGCCTACTTCGGTCAGCAATTCACGGTCGATGGCCATCGACAATGCTTTGCGCACGTTGAAGTCGGAGAGGAAGGGGTGAGGCTCGGCCACGGTGGAGCGTGTCTCTGGTGGCAGATCGGGTGACGGGTTGGTCAGGTTCATTTCCAAACGCTCGACCAGCGGGCCGAAACCTGCAATCGCGACACCTTTGCCTGCTTCTTCCATTTTGGCGATTACGTCGGGCGCCAGCTGGAGGTTCCAAGCATAGTCAAACTCGCCTGTTTCCAGAACCGCACGGCCCGCAGCAGCCGCATCGCCGCCGCCTTTGAACGTCATCGTGGCGAAGGCAGGCTTGCCTTCATGGCGGAAGTTTTCGTTTGCAGCCAGCGTGATTACGTCATTCGGACGGAACTCGACAACCTTGAACGGGCCTGTGCCGACGGGGTTGAAGTTGGCGTCAGTACACTCGGGCGCGCGCGCGCCGAGGCATTCTGCGAACTGAGCGGCCTGAATGATGGGGCTTTCACCGCCAACGAAGGGGCCGTAGGGGTTTGGCTTGGGGCTGTCGAATGTGACTTTGACGGTCAGATCGTCAATCGCCTCAACGCTTTCAACACCGTCAAACTTGGCGCCCTGTGCGCAACCGCCTTCGGGGTGCATACAGTATTCGGCCGTGAATTTAACGTCAGCGGAGGTGAAAGGCGTGCCGTCAGACCATGTCAGGCCTTCGGAAATCTTCCATGTGATGCTGGTCAGATCCTCGGACACGCCGCCATTGGCGACTGTGGGGACTTCGTCAACCAGCCAAGGCACCATGGCACCTGTTTCGGTGTAGCGCGCGAGCGGCTCGATAATGAGCGAGGAGGATTCGACATCCTTGGTACCGCCCGACAGGAACGGGTTGAGGATGGAGGGCGCCTGCCAATACAGCACTTTTACATCGCCGTCGCGACCGCGTTCGCCGGAATGGCCATCCGCGAATGCAACGGGGGCAAATGCGCTAGTCGCAATCGCACCCATCAATAGGGTTCTCATTTTCATATCATACTCCTTGTTGGACACACTTTGCGGTGCCACGTGTTGGGTTGGGCTGTGCCCAGCCTCTTTTGTCGTTTCGGGATTTCGGAAATGTCGCCCACCGTTTCAACGCGTGGTTGCATACATCAGACAGCCTATCCGCACCCCCAAAGCGCATGTCCTTATCGAAACAGGTTTCTGGGGAAATGCAAGCCTGTTGAGCCTAGTTTTGTGCTGAAAATTCACCCGCTGTACTTTTTATCGGGGTGTGCTGTGACATCGGGCATCGGTCAGCGTTTGACGCGGCTGATGCTTGCGCATAGCCTGACGTCTGAGCCTGCCATGCGGTGGTAGGCTGGCACCTGAAAGGACCGTCATGCTTGATCATTCCACCAAAGCGCCCATTGCCCGTATTGATGGCCTGCGCGTTGAATTTCAGACAAAAGACGGCCCCGTTGTGGGGGTCGAGGATGTATCGTTCAACATCCACCCCGGAGAGACAGTCTGCGTGGTCGGGGAATCAGGCTCGGGCAAGTCGGTGTCGTCGTTGTCGCTGATGCGATTGGTGGAATTTGGTGGCGGCGAGATTGCGGCAGGCAAGCTGATGTTTGATCGCGGGCAGGGGGCTGCGGCAATTGATCTGGCTGACACAACCCAAGACGATATGCGCGGCATCCGCGGCAACGAGATCGGGATGATCTTTCAGGAGCCGATGACGGCGTTGAACCCTGTGTTCACCGTCGGCAAGCAGCTGACCGAAGGGTTGCGCCTGCACAAAAACATGAGCAAGGCCGATGCCGAGGCGCGTGCGCTGGAACTGATGACGCAGGTGCGTATTCCAGAGCCGAAAAAGCGCCTGACGCAATACCCGCACGAATTGTCCGGCGGGATGCGCCAGCGTGTGGTGATTGCCATGGCGCTGGCCTGTGAGCCGCGTCTGCTGATCGCGGACGAGCCGACAACGGCGCTGGACGTGACTATTCAGGCTGAAATTCTGGCGCTGATGGACCGTCTCAAGCGTGAGACAGGCACGGCGGTGATGTTCATCACGCATGACATGGCTGTGGTGGCACAGATGGCGGACCGTGTGGTCGTTATGTTCCGCGGTAACAAAGTAGAAGAAGGCACGGTTGAGGAAATCTTCGAGAATCCGCAGCACCCCTATACCAAGGCGCTGCTGGCCGCCGTGCCGAAACTGGGTGAGATGACGGGCAAGGACTATCCCGAACCGATGAAGCTGCTGGGCAGCGAGGACAAGCCCATTGTGCCGATCAAAGGCACAGAAGAGGTTCTGTTGACGGTCAACCACCTGACCACGCGTTTTGCCGTTACGGGCGGCTTGCTGCGCCGTACTGTGGCCAATGTTCATGCCGTGGAAGATTTGTCGTTTACCATCAACAAGGGCCAAACGCTTAGCCTTGTTGGCGAGAGTGGTTGCGGCAAATCCACGGCAGGGCGCTCCATCTTGCGCTTGGTAGAGCCAATGAGCGGTGAAGTGAATGTCGGCGGCAAAGATATCATGGCGCTGAACACCCAAGATCTGCGGACGGCACGTCTGGACATGCAGATGATCTTTCAAGATCCCTTTGCCTCCCTCAACCCGCAGATGAACCTGTCGGATCAGGTGGCCGAGCCTATCCACAACTACCAGACGCTCAAAGGCGCTGCTGTGGCCGAGCGGGTCGAGATGCTGTTTGACCGTGTGGAGTTGCCGCGTAGCTTTATGCGCCGCTTCCCGCATGAGCTGTCTGGCGGGCAGCGTCAGCGTGTGGCGATTGCGCGCGCGCTTGCGCTGAACCCCAAGCTGATCATCGCGGACGAAGCGGTGAGCGCGCTGGATGTGTCGGTGCAGGCGCAGGTGCTGAACCTGATGATGGAATTGCAGGCCGAGATGGAGCTTAGCTTTCTGTTTATCAGCCACGATATGGCTGTGGTGGAGCGGGTGAGCCATTATGTCGGCGTCATGTATCTGGGCCGCATCGTGGAGCTGGGGCCGCGCCGCGAGGTGTTCGAGAACCCCGCGCACCCTTACACCCAAGCCTTGATGAAGGCTGTGCCGATTGCCGATCCGCGCAAGCGCAAGGCGGAGAAGGATTTGAACTTCAAACCCATCCCGTCACCGATCCACCCCATCAGCTATGTGGCTGAGCCAAGCGTTTATCGCGATTTGGGCAAAGGGCATAAAGTGTTGATTACCGACAGCGGGTACTAGGCGTGACGCAAAGCGCGTCCAGAAAAGTTGCTCTTGTGACGGGTGCTGCGCGCGGCATCGGGCGCGCGATTGCAGCATCACTGTCTGCCGACTACGATGTAGCGATTACGCATCGAACAACCACGCCCGAGGCGCTATCGGATGGTATGATGGCGATCGAGGCTGATCTGCGCGATCCGCAAAGCTATGAGCGCATCATCAATGCTGTTATTGCGCGGTATGGCCGTCTTGATCTGATAGTGAACAACGCGGGCATCATCGCAGGCTCGCCAGTGGACAGCTTTGACCATGATGCTTTGCGCGCCAATTTCGACGTGAACGTGCTTGCCCCGCATGGGGTGTTGGCGGCGGCATTGCCACATCTGGGGCGCGGTGCCTGCGTGATCGGGATATCCTCGGTCAACGCTGTGTTGCCACCGAAAGGGGCGGCTATGTACGGGGCCAGCAAGGCAGCGCTTGATCTGTGGACCCGCGCGATGGCCAAGGAGTTGGGGCCGTGCGGTATTCGGGTAAATGCGGTAGCGCCAGGGGCGGTGAACATCCCCGAAGCGCCCCGCGATGCGGCCCTGACCCAAGCGTTTTTGGACATGACGGCCCTTGGCCAACTGGCCGAGCCATCAGATATTGCCGATGCCGTTTCATTTCTGGCAAGCGACAAAGCACGCGCCATTACCGGTGAAGTTCTCACCGTTTCAGGAGGATACCGACTGTGACCGACCGAATGACCCCGCTGGAATTGATGACCAAACTCATCAGCTTTCCCACTGTGTCGCGGGATACCAACATACCGCTGATCGACTGGGTTGAGGAATATCTGAACAGCCACGGCATTGCCGCGCACCGCTATGTCGATCCCGACCAGCCCAAGCATGCGCTCTTTGCCCATGTCGGGCCAGAGGTGGAAGGCGCGATTGTGCTGTCAGGCCATACGGATGTGGTGCCCGTGGACGGCCAGCCGTGGGACACCGACCCTTACGAGGTGGTCGAGAAAGACGGCAAATACTACGGGCGCGGCACCTGTGATATGAAAGGCTTTGACGCGCTGGCGCTTTGGGCGCTGGTGGAGGCGCATTATGCGGGTGTGAAACGCCCCTTGCAGATCGCGCTGAGCTTTGACGAGGAAGTAGGCTGCACCGGTGCACCACCGATGATTGCTGCGATGCAGGGTGTGGTGCCGAAAGGCAGTGCCGTTATCGTGGGCGAGCCGTCGGATATGCAGGCGGTGACTGGTCACAAGGGCGGCAGCGGCTTTCACACCCATGTTATCGGGTACGAGGTCCATTCCTCGCTGCTGCACACGGGTGTCAATGCGATCATGGCGGGGGCCAAGTTGATTGAATGGGCCAACGAGCAGAACACGCTGAACATGGCCGCCAAGCCCACAGACGTGGCCGCAATGTTCGATCCGCCCTTTACCACGGTGCATGTGGGCATGATCGAGGGTGGAACCGCCCATAACATCACCGCCAAGGATTGCATTTTCGGCATGGATTTCCGCGTGGTCCCGGGGGAGGACAAGGAAAAGTGGAAGATCGCCTATCTGGAGAAAGTGCGTGAGGTTGAAGCAGCGATGCAATCGGTAGTGGCTGATACGCGGATCGAGATTACGCCCAAGTTCGATGTGCCGCCCTTGCAGCCCGAGCAGGACGGCGAGGCAGAAACGCTGGTGCGCCAGATCACAGGCGACAATGCAAGCCACAAGGTCAGCTATGGCACCGAGGCGGGGCAGTTTCAGGATGCGGGGTACAGCGCCGTGATCTGTGGTCCGGGCAGTATTGCACAGGCGCACCAGCCTAACGAGTTCATTGAGATATCGCAGTTCAACGCCGGCCATGATTTCATGCGAAAACTGGTGGAGCGCCTGTCTTTGTGAGGACTGTACTGCGAGCATCGAGGCTATGATGAGCCGCGGATTTCCCATCAGCGTCGCCCAAGCGCCACGTTATCAAAGCGTGCTGCCCGAGGCCGCTGATCTGGTGGTGATAGGCGGCGGGATCATTGGTATTTGTACTGGGCTTTATGCCGCGCGTGGTGGTGCGCGTGTGGTGGTGCTGGAAAAAGGGCTGGTCGCAGCAGAGCAATCAAGCCGCAATTGGGGCTGGATACGCCAACAGGGGCGCGACCCTGCGGAGATGCCCATTATGGCAGAGGCGCAGCGCCTTTGGCAGGAGTTGTCACGCGAGACCAACGAAGAGATTGGCCTGACCCAAGCGGGTGTAACCTATCTGGCCCAGACCCCCGCCAAGCTGGAGAGTTTCGAGCGATGGTTGCCCCATGCCGCCGCCAACGGCGTCAACAGCCGGATGCTGAGCCAAGCCGAGATTGCCGTGATGTATCCCGGTCTGACGGATGCGCCCTTGGGCGCGCTGCATACCGCCAGCGATTATCGCGCAGAGCCTTGGGTGGCGGTGCCAGCCATGGCAGAAATTGCCGAGCGTGCGGGTGTGCAGATTATCGAGCATTGCGCGGTGCGCTGTCTGGATATTACGGATGGCAAAGTTGCAGGTGTTGTGACCGAAAAGGGGCGCATTGCCGCGCCGCGTGTGGTGCTGGCGGGCGGGGCGTGGTCGGCGCTGTTCTTGCGCAATCATGGCGTGGCGATGCCGCAGTTGTCCGTGCGCAGTCAGGTCGCCGCGACCGAGCCTGTGGCGGATGTGGGCCAAGCGGCGGGATCGGCCAAGCGTCTGGCCTTTCGGCGGCGCAGTGACGGGGGCTATACGCTGGCTCCTTCGGGTGCGCCTGATCTGTATGTCGGGCCTGATGCGTTTCGGGCGTTTCCGAAATACCTCAACCAGTTGAAGGCTGATCCGCTGGGCTGCATGCTGTATCCTGCCGCGCCCAAAGACTATCCCGATGCGTGGGGAACTGCGCGGCGCTGGCAGGCCGATGATGTTACCCCGTTTGAGCGGATGCGCGTGCTGGACCCCAAGCCAAGCCCCCAGCGGATTGCTAAACTGGCGCGCGATTTTGCCGCTATGTTCCCGCAGTTGGGACGGGTCAGGATCAAGGCTGCGTGGGCGGGGATGATAGATACCATGCCCGACATCGTGCCTGTGGTAGATTACGCGCCCATCGACGGCTTGATTATTGGCACAGGGATGAGCGGGCATGGCTTTGGCATCGGTCCTGCGATGGGCCGTGTGCTGGCGGATATGGCGGCAGGGCGCGGTGCGGGTTATGACCTGTCGCGCTTTCGACTGGGCCGATTTGCCGATGGAACAGAAATGGTCCCCGGACCGAACGTATAGGGAATGGAATAAATGCCGATCAAAAACCGTTTTGCCGAAATGCATCCCGAGATCACCGGATGGCGGCGGCACCTGCATCAATATCCCGAGCTGCAATTCGACGTGCATGAGACGGCGAAATTCGTAGAAGACAAGCTGCGCGGTTTTGGCATCACGGATATTACGACGGGTATCGGCCAGACGGGTGTTGTTGCCGTGATCGAGGGGCGGACAAATACATCGGGGCGCACCGTAGGTCTGCGTGCTGATATGGATGCTCTGCCGATTGAGGAGGCGACGGGGCTGGAGTATGCCTCCAAGAACCCCGGCAAGATGCACGCCTGCGGCCATGACGGGCATACGGCGATCCTGCTGGGCGCGGCGCAATATCTGGCAGAGACGCGCAATTTTGACGGGCGCGTTGTGCTGATCTTTCAACCCGCCGAAGAGGGCGGGGGTGGCGGTCTTGAAATGTGCAAGGACGGCCTGATGGAGCGTTGGAGCATCGACGAGGTCTACGGGCTGCACAATATGCCTGGTGCGGAGGTGGGCAGCTTTCACATCCGCGAGGGCGCGCTGCTTGCGGCCACGGATGAATTCGAGATCATCATTACAGGGCAGGGCGGCCATGCGGCGGCCCCGCATGAGGCGATTGACCCCAATCTGGCAGCTGCCCATGTGATCGTCGCCTTGCAGTCGATTGCATCGCGCAATGTGGACCCGTTGGCGCAGGTTGTTGTGTCGGTCTGTGTGCTGCGGTCGGACAGTGAGGCGTTCAACATCATTCCGCACCGTGTGACCATGCGTGGTACGGTGCGCACATTGGACAAGACTGTGCGCGATCTGGCGCAAAAACGGCTGGAAGAAATCGTTGATCTGACGGCCCGTGCCCATGGGTGTGTGGCGAAGGTGGATTATGATCGCGGCTATCCCGTAACCGTCAACCACGCGGACGAGACAGTCTATGCAGCCGATGCCGCCGAGGTGGTCAGCCCCGGTGTTGATCGCGCCACACCGCCCATAATGGCAGGTGAGGATTTTTCCTACATGCTCGAAGAGCGCCCTGGTGCCTATATCATGCTGGGCAATGGCGCCGGTGCGACCGTTCATCACCCCGAGTATAATTTCAACGACGACGCGATCCCTGCGGGATGTTCGTGGTTTGCCGAAGTGGTCGAGCGGCGGATGCCCACCGCGTAATGCCGCTTGGATATTGGCAGGCAATGCCCTAAATCCCTGTTATAAATGTTGCTTTTGAAGGAACGACAATGCCCGTAAAGAACCGATTTGCCGAATTGCACAGCGATATCACCGCATGGCGGCGCGACCTGCATGAACACCCCGAGATCTTGTTCGAGACGCACCGCACCTCTGCCACTGTAGCTGAAAAGCTGCGCTCGTTCGGCTGTGACGAAGTGGTCGAGGGGATTGGCCGTACCGGTGTTGTGGGGGTGATCAAGGGGGGCAGCGTGGCCTCTGGCAAGGTCGTGGGGCTGCGCGCGGATATGGATGCGCTGCCGATCCATGAGGAAACAGGGGTGGAATATGCCTCCAAGACCGATGGTGCGATGCATGCCTGCGGCCATGACGGGCACACGGCCATGCTGCTGGGGGCTGCGCAGTATCTGGCGGAGACGCGAAATTTTGACGGCACGGCTGTGGTGATTTTCCAGCCCGCCGAAGAAGGCGGCGGCGGCGGCAAAGAGATGTGTGATGACGGGATGATGGACCGTTGGGGCATTCAGGAAGTCTACGGCATGCACAATTGGCCCGGCATGTCCGAGGGCAGCTTTGCCATCCGCCCCGGCCCGTTTTTTGCCGCGACAGACCTGCTGGACATCGAGATCGAGGGATTGGGCGGCCATGCGGCCAAGCCCAACGAGACCGTCGATACCACTGTGATCGCCAGCCAGATTGTGACAGCCTTGCAGACCATAGTGAGCCGTAATGCCGATCCAGTGGGCAATATCGTGGTGTCGATCACCTCGTTCGAGACATCTTCCAACGCATATAATGTGATCCCGCAAAAGGTGCATCTGAAGGGCACTGTGCGGACGATGTCGCTGGAGCTGCGTGATCTGGCAGACAAGCGGGTGAACGAGATTTGCAGCGGCATTGCCGCAGCGATGGGGGCGGTGGCGCGGGTGACGTATCACCGCAACTACCCTGTGATGGTTAACCACGAAGAGCAGACGGAATTTGCCGCCGAAGTCGCGCGCTCGGTTTCTGGTGATTGTGCCGAGGCACCTTTGGTGATGGGGGGCGAGGATTTCGCCTTTATGCTGGAGGCGCGTCCGGGGGCCTATATCCTTGTAGGCAATGGCGACACGGCGATGGTGCATCACCCGTTGTATAACTTTAACGACGATGTGATTCCTGCGGGATGCAGCTGGTGGGCCGGGATTGTGGAACAGCGGATGCCTGCGGGCTGACGGGATGGTCCTGAACTTGCAACTGCTGCGCTGTTTGGTGCTTGCAGGATTGAGTTTATAGGAAAAATAAAGAAGCCGGTTGGAGAGGGTGGTGCATGATGCGCTGCCCTTTTCGCTTGTGTTGGTGTGGGGTTAGTCGAGCAGTTTGCGGTAGAGATCTATGAGGCTTTGGGCCTCGCGTTCTATCGAAAAGTGTTCAGTTACATGGGGCCGGGCGTTTTTGGCCCATTGTTCGATTGGGTGGGGTGGCTCGAAGGCTTCGCATATTGCGTCCATCAGTTTGGCGGAGTCGTCGGGGTCGACGAGCATACCTGTATCCGGTGTGACGATCTGCTCGAACGCGCCGACGCGGGTGGCGACGACGGGGACACCGCAGGCCATGGCCTCGATCGGGGTGAGGCCGAAGCCCTCGGAGCGTTGGGGTGCTACATAGAGATCAAGGACACGGTACCAGTCGGCCATATTTTCGACCGGCACTTCGGGCAGGAAATGGAAGCGTTCTGCAAAGTCGGTTTCGGCCACGCCGTCCTTGATCCATTGCAGGAACTTTTGGTCCTTTTGAACCGCGCGGCCCATGATGAGGGCGTGGGCGGGGAAGCATTTGTTGACACCCGCCATGGCAGCATAAAACAGATCTGTGCCTTTGGAGCGGCGGATGCGCCCGTAGCAACCGATCAGCAGGCCGTCTGCCGGCAGCCCGAGTTTTGTGCGCAGAGCGGCGCGATCTGCTGGCGGGGAGTACCCCTCCAGATCAATGCCGTGCATGATGACTTTTGCGGGGTTTTCCAGATAGCTGGCGGTTTTTTCGGAGGTCGCTACAACAGCATCCATGCGGCGGATCAGCCAGCGGGTGAGGCCTGTCTGTTTGCGCTGGGAGGCGGAGGTGAACACCAGCTTGAGCCGTTTGCCCAACAGGTATTTCAGGGCCAGTCCGCCGATCATTTCAACATTCCGGCGCGCATGCCAGACACGGGTAGGGTGGCGCGGCATGGTGATTAATGCACGCAGGGGAATTTGCGGGACATGGGGTGGCATCACGGGGCCGGTGGCCACGATACCGATGTCGCGGGCCTGAACAGGGACAAGCCTTACGATGGTGGCTGTGACCCCAGACAGACGGCGTTTGAAATTTGGCGCAATCACCTGAATGTTGGAAAAATCGGTCATGACAGCCTCAGCGCGTTGATCAGGCAGGTTGCAATTGTATCGAGTTTTGCAGTTTCGGCGGTGGCGAAGGTCTGCGCGGCGGCGACGGCCTTTGCGCGTGCCTGCGGGTCGCGCAGCAAGGTGTCGATCTGGGCGGCGAGATCATCCGCGTCTGCCACGATTCGCGCGGCGCCTGCTGCCTCCATTGCGGAAAACGTCTCGGCAAAGTTGAACACATGGTTGCCCGACAGCACCATGGACCCCGATTGTGCCACCTCGAAAGGGTTATGCCCGCCAATGGGCAGCAGCGAGCCGCCGAGGAATACGATATCGCTGAGCGCGAACCAATTGCCAAGCTCGCCCAATGTATCGGCCAGATAGACTGCACCGCCGGGCAGTTCGCCACGGCTGCGGCGGGAATATTCCAGCCCCGCATCGGCGATGCGTTGCAGCACTTCTGCGCCACGTTCGGGGTGGCGGGGCACAAGGATCAAGTGGAGATCGGGATGGGTTTCGCGCAGCCGCTTATGTGCTGCCAGAACGATCTGTTCTTCGCCTGCATGGGTGGAGGCGGCGACCCAAACGGGGCGGTGGCCCAAAACGGCACGCGCCTCGAAGATCAGGTCTTCGTCGCTGGGCAGCGGGCCTGCGAAAGACTTGAGGTTCTGGCCACGCGCCACGCGGGGGGCAGGGGCATGCATGCGCACCATCGCTTCGGCCATGGCATCGTTTTGGGTCAGGATAAGATCAAATACTTCTAGCAAGTAGGCAGCAAGGCGGGGGCGTTTGGCCCAGGCTGCAACGGATTTCTCTGACAGGCGGGCATTGACCAGCGCCATTGTGGCGCCGGTGGCATGGGTGCGGCGCAGCATTTGGGGCCAAAGCTCGCTTTCGACAAAGACGGCGGCATCGGGTCGCCAGTGTTTCAGAAACCGTTTGAGCGGGCCTGCGGAATCCAGCGGGGCGAATTGATGCATGCAGCGCGGCGGCATGCGTTGTGCGATCAGTGTGGCAGAGGTGGCGGTGCCAGAGGTGATGAGGAAATGCGCATTTGGCAGGGCTGCACCCATGCGGGTGATCAATG
Organism: uncultured Sulfitobacter sp.; assembly: GCF_947502895.1. GTDB lineage: Bacteria > Pseudomonadota > Alphaproteobacteria > Rhodobacterales > Rhodobacteraceae > Sulfitobacter. The sequence goes on along the minus strand of NZ_CANNBM010000003.1, from coordinate 294,085 downwards.
CCAGTACAGACAGGCTTTCGCCTACACTGGCGGCATGAAACCAGATCAACGTGCCTTGAGGGCGGTCGTGGGTTGCGTGGCCGAGCCGTTCATGGGCGCGGTGGGCGGGCATTCCGGCTTTGCGCAGTTTGGCCGTTGTACTGCGGGCAACAAACGGTATCAGCGCCATGCCAAGCACAACGTAGAGGTGATAGAGCAATGGGGTACGCATGGGGCGTCAGCCGCCTGTATGGCTCATGTGGCGGGGCATCTGACCGCCAGCAGTCTGGCGCGAATAGTCAAAATCGTGGCCCTTGGGTTTCAGGCCGATTGCCGCGCGTATGGCTTCTTCAAGCGGGCGATCGTCATCAGGGTGGGCACGAAGAGGCGCGCGCAGATCGGCACTGTCTTCCTGACCAAGACAGAGGTAAATCTCGCCTGTGCAGGTCAGACGCACACGGTTGCAGCTTTCGCAGAAGTTATGGCTGAGCGGTGTGATGAACCCGATCTTCTGACCGGTTTCTTCAAGGCGCACGTACCGCGCAGGGCCGCCTGTCTGCTCGGCCAGATCCGTGACGGTGTAGTGTTCGGCATATTTGGCGCGCACATCTTTGAGCGACCAATATTGATCCAGGCGGTCTTCGTTGCCGATATCGCCCATCGGCATGACCTCGATCCACGTCAAATCCATGTCGCGCGCAGCGCACCATTCGGTGATTTGCGCCAGCTCGGGCTCGTTGAACCCTTTCAACGCCACAGCGTTGATTTTCACCCGAAGGCCAGCGGCCTGTGCAGCGTCGATCCCGCGCAACACTTGTGGCAGGCGGCCCCATCGGGTGACTTCGGCAAATTTCGCCTCGTCCAGCGTATCGAGCGAGATATTCACGCGGCGCACACCGGCAGCATAGAGGTCGGCTGCGTATTTCTCCAGCTGGCTGCCATTGGTGGTTAGTGTCAGCTCTTTGAGGGTTCCCGCATCCAGATGCCGTTTCATCCCGTCAAAGAACGTCATGATCCCACGACGGACAAGCGGCTCTCCGCCGGTGATGCGCAGCTTTTGCACGCCCAGCCCGATGAAGGTGGAACACATGCGGTCCAGCTCCTCCAGCGTGAGCAATTCGCGCTTGGGCAGGAAGGTCATATTCTCGGACATGCAGTAAACACAGCGGAAATCGCAGCGATCTGTCACTGAGACGCGCAGGTATGTGATGGCACGGGCGAAAGGATCAATCAGCGGAGCATTCATGCCACAAGTGGTATAGAGCGTGCCGATAAGGAGCAAGCGCGATTTGAGGGGGTTGGACCCAGGGCCAAGCTGAATTACTGATAGGGCATGATCCGCATTACACATCCCCTTACCGCAATCGCCGCCGCCCTATTTGTTAGCGGGTGTGCACAGCTTGGGCTGGGCCAGCCCGAGGATACAGGTGCGCCTGCGCCGACAGCTACACAGACAGGTGAGGCAGCAGCGACACCCGATCTGCCGCAAGCAACGGATGCTGATGTGGCAGCGGTAAAGCCTGACCCTGTCCTCACTGCCGCCCCGCCGCCCCCCAAAGCGGCCAAGACCCAAGAGGCGCTGGACACGACAACCAAAGAACAGCGCGCCAAGGCTGCTGCACCCGCAGCGCCTGCGCAGACATCCAAACTGCTGGGCACAACCGTCGCCAGCCTCGGCAGCCCGACCGAGCCGGGGTTCTGGTTGAAAACACCTTTGGTCAAGACCGAAACAAGCGGGCGGGTCACCAACAAGGCCAATGGCAAATCCTCTGCCGTAACACTGATCCCTATTGACGGGCCAGCTAACGGCGGCAGCCGTTTGTCGTTGCCCGCCATGCGCCTGATCGAAGCATCCCTTACAGAATTGACCGAACTGGACGTGACGCTGGACGGATAGCACCCCCGCCAGCGATCTACGCGACATGTCCGCTTCTTTATTTTTCCTGTAAACTCAATCCCGCAGCCAACCAAAGGCGCAGGCAGTAGCGTTTATTTCAGCAGCCGCTGGGCTTCCTTGCGGGCAAAGGGCTTCATCTTGTCACCGTGTGCTGCCAGAAATGCGCGCACTCGCTCAGGGTCGCGTTTGCCAAGGTCGCGCAGCCACCATGCAACTGATTTCTGGATAAACCATTGGGGATCAGCGGTATATGTCGCGGCCCAGCCAAGAATACGCTCGCGGGCGGCAAGCTCTTCTGTCTTTGGATTGTTCTGTTTGGTCCATGGCAGGGTGATGACCAGTGCAGCGCGTCGCGTCCACATGTGCTCGGATCGGGTCCAACCCTCGATACGGTCCAACCTTGAGGGATCGGCGACCAGTCGCTTTTGGCCTGCCATGCAGGCGTGATCAGCAATGGCCCAGCTGTCAAAATCGCGGTGCCATCCCGCAATCAGTTGCCATGCGGCGTGATCGTCGGGGCGCAGACGTGCTTGGGTCAGCAGCTTGGCGGCGGCCACGCGCGCCTCGAAGATATCAGTGCGCCACAAACCGGTAGCCAGTGCGATGCGGTCGGGCAATTCAAGCGCTGCGCGCCATTCCTGCACCAGATTGTTAATCTGGGGATTGGTCAGACCCAGATAGGTGCGGTCGACTTTATGATAGCTGCGCATGCCTGCGGCGCGCTCGGGGTCGGCCAATGCCTGCAGGGCCGTCAGGAAGGGTTCATGCATCCGTGGTGTCAGGCAGGATATGCGTTGGCATCCCGTCGATTGTGGTGCGGTTACGCGTGTCCCAATAGGAAGCGATACCATCTTCGCCTTTGTCGATGCTCCAGTTCTTCAACACCTCTCGCGGGCCCTTGTGCTCATAGAATGGCACAGCAAATCCGCAGCTGGATTGCATCATCTCAACGCTCACATCATAGATTTGCCGCGCGCCCAAATCGGGCGGAAACTGTGCGTTCAGGGCTTCAAACTCAGCGTCGCGGGGATGCAGGGTGCGCGCTGTGCCATAGGCGCGCAGGATCATCGGCCGTGTCTCGAACCCGCACCACATAAGGGTGATACGGTTGATGCGCGCAAGATGACCGGCGGTTTCGTTGCCCGACCCTGTCAAGTTGCGCCAGATGATGCGGTTAGGCCCCAGTACCCTCAGACTGTCCATCCCCTTGGGCGAGATATTGACCCGCCCGTCCTGCGCGGCAGAGCCGCAAAAGAACATTTGCTGCGCCGCGATGAAGGCACGGTGATCATCGCTGATATGATCAAACTGCTTGGCCATTACTCAACCGTCACGGATTTGGCGAGGTTGCGGGGTTGGTCCACATCCGTGCCCTTGGCGACAGCCGTGTGATAGGCCAGCAGCTGTGCAGGGATCGCATAGAGGATGGGCGCAACAGCGTCGGAGACTTCGGGCATCTCAATGGTGTCCCAGACCCCGATGCTTGCCTCGGCCAGACCTTTGCGATCCGAAATGAGGATGACCTTGCCCTTGCGTGCCATCACTTCTTGCATGTTGCTGACTGTCTTGTCGAACAGGGTGTCGCGCGGGGCCATAACGACCACCGGCATGTCTTCATCGATCAGCGCGATGGGGCCGTGTTTCAGTTCGCCTGATGCGTAAGCTTCGGCATGTATATAGCTGATTTCTTTTAATTTAAGCGCGCCTTCATGGGCCAGCGGGTAGAGTGGGCCGCGCCCGAGGAACAGCACATCACGGGCAGATGCCAGCTTGCGTGCAGTTTCGCGGATTTTATCATTCTGCTCCAACGCTTCGGAGATCAGCGCCGGCAGTCGGCGCAGCTGGGCGAGGTGGTCCTGGCGCTGCTCGTCGGTGATTTCGCCACGGTCTGACGCAGCTTTGAGCGCGAGCACAAAAAGTACTGTCAGCTGACATGTGAACGCTTTGGTGGAAGCCACACCGATCTCGACGCCTGCGTGGATGGGCAAGACCAGATCACTTTCGCGCGCGATGGAGCTTTCGGGGACGTTGACCACGGATACGATTTTGTCGGCTTTGCCCGCGCAGTAACGCAATGCTGCGAGGGTGTCTGCGGTTTCGCCCGACTGGCTGACAAACAGTGCGACATTGCGCGCAGGGATCGGCGGTTCGCGGTAACGGAATTCGGATGCTACATCGACTTCGACGGGGATGCGGGCGATTTGTTCAAACCAGTATTTCGCTGTGAGGCAGGCCAGAAATGCGGTGCCGCAAGCGACCATTGTAATGCGGTCTACATTCGCAAAGTCGACCTGCGGGTCGGGCAGGCGGATTTCGCCTGATTTGCTAAGATAGTGGCCCAACGCCTCGGCAATGACAGTTGGTTGCTCGGCGATTTCTTTGGCCATGAAGTGTTTATGGCCACCTTTGTCGATCCGCGTGGCACTGATCTCGATTTTGCGGATTTCGCGGTTGGCTGGCACGCCAGCGGCAGTGAACACAGAGGCACCTGCGCGGGTCAGGATCGCGTAGTCGCCTTCCTCAAGATAGCTGATGCGGTCGGTCATGGGCGACAGTGCAATCGCGTCAGAGCCTACGAACATTTCGCCATCGCCATAGCCAATGGCCAGTGGTGAGCCTTTGCGCGCAGCTACGATCAGGTCTTCTTCGCCGTCAAACAGGAATGCCAGCGCGAATGCACCATGCAGTTTGCCCAGTGTTTGAATGGCTGCTTCTGTTGGCGACAGGCCTTGTGACATGAAGTGTTGGGCCAGCATTGCGACGGTTTCAGTGTCGGTATCGGTGGCGGGGGTCAGCCCGTGCTCGGCCAGTTCGGCACGCAATTCGCGGAAATTCTCGATGATGCCGTTATGCACCACGGCAACGGGGCCAGCGCGATGGGGGTGGGCATTGTTTGCGTTCGGCTCGCCGTGGGTGGCCCAGCGGGTGTGGCCAATGCCTGATTTGCCTGCCAGCGGCTCGTGCACGAGAAGATCACCAAGGTTGACCAGCTTGCCCACCGCGCGGCGGCGCTCGAGCGTGCCGTTGTTTACGGTAGCGATGCCCGCGCTGTCATAGCCGCGATATTCCAGACGCTTAAGCGCCTCTACCAGAATGGGCGCTGCTTCGTGATTGCCCAAGACCCCTACAATTCCGCACATAATTAACTGCTCCGCTGTAATTTGGCCTTTTTGGCCTTAAGTATTTCAAATAATTTTCGCGCCATGCCGGGCTTTTCCACCTGCGGTGCGCGGGCGAGAGCCAATGCATCCGGCTCGACATCCGACGTGATGACCGATCCTGAACCCGTCATCGCCCCCTCGCCAATATGCACAGGAGCCACCAGCATCGTGTTGGACCCGATAAATGCGCCTGATCCGATGTGGGTGTGGTGTTTCATTACGCCGTCATAGTTGCAAGTGATGGTGCCAGCGCCGATGTTTGCATGGCTACCGATGAAAGCATCACCAATATAGCTGAGGTGGTTTACCTTGGCCCCTTCGGCGACGACTGCGTTTTTGACCTCTACGAAATTGCCGATGCGGGCGTTTTCCTGAATTTCTGCGTTAGGCCGCAGGCGGGCATACGGGCCGATCACCGCACCGCGCGCTACGTGGCAGCCTTCCAGATGGCTAAAGGCGCGGAGTCGGGCGCCGCTTTCTACCGTGACACCGGGGCCGAAAAAGACGTTCGGCTCGATATAGGTGTCGCGGCCGATAACTGTGTCGCGGGCCAGAAAGACGGTCTCGGGCGCTTGCAATGTCACACCGTCTTCGAGAAGGCGGTCGCGGGCGCGGGTCTGGAATGCCGCCTCGGCCTCGGCCAGTTGCGCACGGGAGTTGACGCCCAGTGTCTCGGCCTCGGGGCAGGTGACGGCAGTGGCCGACAAGCCGCGTGTACGGGCCAGTGCGATGATGTCGGTGAGATAATATTCGCCTGCTGCATTGTCGTTGCCCACGTGCGAGATAAGGTCAAACAACAGGGATGATTTGCACGCGATGACGCCGCTGTTGCACAGGGTCACAGCAAGCTCGGCCTCGTTTGCATCCTTGAACTCTACAATACGCTCAAGCGAGAGCCCGTCCATGATCAGGCGGCCGTAGCGCCCGGGATCGGCGGCTTGGAAACCCAGTACGACAATATCGGCACCCTCGGCGGCGCTCATCATGTCCTCCAGCGTTTCGGGCGAGACGAAAGGCGTGTCGCCGTACAGAACGATTGCGGTGCCGTCAAAATCTGCCAGTGCGTCCTTGGCCTGATCTACAGCATGGGCGGTGCCCAGCTGTTCTGACTGCACAACGACGGTCGCAGTCTCGTCAAACTCTTGCGCGGCGGCGGTGACTGCGGCAGCGCCATGGCCGGCAACGACTATGGTATGGTCGGGGCCAAGTGTCGCGCCAGCGGCCATGGCGTGGACCAGCATCGGATCACCTGCGATCGGGTGCAGTACCTTGGGCAAGTCCGAGTTCATTCGCGTGCCCATGCCTGCGGCAAGGATAATCAGGCTGGTGTTCATTTGCTGTCCTGTCTGCTCTTTTTGTTTTTTCCTGTTTAACCTATGGCACCGTCCGCGCAAGGTGGCTGTGGATCACCAAAGGTTGCGGCTTGCAACAACGCGGAGCGGCGGCTAGGCCGAGGGGGCAGATTTTTAGGGGGCGGCGATGAAAACAGTAGTGTTCGATCTGGACGGCACATTGGCAGATACCAGCGGCGATCTGATCGCGGCGGCCAATGCGTGTTTTCGCGACATGGGCGCGGGTGATCTGTTGGACCCCGCCAAGGATGCCGGCACGGCCCTGCGCGGTGGGCGGGCAATGCTGCGCCTTGGCATGTCGCGGATGGAGCGGACAGCGGATGACCCGTTGATCGACCAGTACTATCATGCACTTCTGGATCATTACGCGCGTGATATCGACACGCATACATGGCTCTATGACGGAGCGATGGATGCGGTGGAGGTCTTGAAGACGCGGGGCTACCGGGTTGCGATTTGTACCAACAAGCCCGAAGGGCTGGCGCGCGAATTGCTGACGCGGCTGGGCATACTCGATCAGTTTGCTGCCATGCTGGGTGCCGACAGTCTGGATGTGCGCAAGCCCGACCCCGAGCATTTGTTCGAGACTGTGCGCCGTGCGGGGGGCGATCCTGCGCAAAGCCTGCTGGTGGGCGATAGCGATACGGACCGCAACACAAGCCGCAATGCAGGCGTGCCCTCAATCCTTGTGACCTTCGGGCCTGCGGGGGGGGATATGGCGGCGCTTGCGCCAGAAGCGTTGCTGGAGCGCTATAGCGACCTGCCTGATATGGTCGAGCGGCTTTTGGGAAGGGTCTGAGGTATGGGCAGTGAAGTGTTCAAGGGCAGCTTTACCCAGCAAGAGCCGATCCCCGAAGCGGGGATAGAGGCGGCAGTGGCGGTCATGCGGCAGGGGCGTTTGCACCGCTATAACACAGCGGCGGGCGAGACGGCCGAAACGGTATTGCTGGAGCAGGAATTTGCCGCCAGCGTTGGTGCCAAATATTGCCTTGCGGTCGCGTCGGGGGGGTATGCGATGGCGACAGCTTTGCGCGCAGTTGGGGTCAAGGCGGGGGCGCGTGTGCTGACCAATGCCTTTACGCTGGCCCCCGTGCCCGGTGCGATTGCTGCTGTAGGCGCTGTGCCTGTGTTTGTTGGTGTGACGCGGGATCTGGTGCTGGATCTGGATGATCTTGCCGCGAAAAGCGACCGTGCCGATGTGCTGTTGTTGAGCCATATGCGGGGGCATATCTGCGATATGGAGCGGTTGATGAAAATTTGCGATGACGCAGGTATTACCGTGATCGAGGATTGCGCCCATACGATGGGCGCTGCGTGGAACGGCAAACCCTCTGGGACCTGGGGGGCTGTCGGGTGCTATTCATGTCAGACCTATAAGCACGTTAATTCGGGTGAGGGCGGATTGCTTGTCACCGATCACGAGGAAATCGCCGCACGGGCGATCATGTATTCGGGCAGCTATATGCTGTACGAAACCCATCTGGCCGGACCACCTGCGGAAGTGTTCGAGACGATCCGCTATGAGACGCCTAATATTTCGGGGCGGATGGACAACCTGCGTGCGGCCATTCTACGCCCGCAGCTTGCCGATCTGGCCACGCAATGCGACCGCTGGAACGCGCGGTACTACGCGCTGGAGGCAGGGTTGCGCGACACACCCGGTCTGCGCGTGATTGATCGGCCCGAGCAAGAGAGCATCGTCGGGTCTTCCATCCAGTTTTTGCTGGAGGGGTGGGCAGGTGATGCTGTGCAAGACCTGCTGGTACGCTGTAAAGCGCGCGGTGTTGAGTTGAAGTGGTTTGGCAATGCGGAGCCTGTAGGCTTTACCAGCCGGTACGACAGCTGGCGCTATGTGGACGCGCCGCCCATGCCGCAGAGTGACCGCGTACTTGCAGGAATTGTGGATATGCGTGTTCCACTCACCCTGACGCTGGAAGATTGCGCACTGATTGCACGGATCATCCGCGACGAGGTCGGTCGGGTTTACCAGTCAGCGATCTGAATTGATCTGAATGTGCGCTGACGCGCTTTCCATTTTTCATGTTACGCTCAGTGGGACTGTTGTGGTCCGCAATCGCTGCGTGCACGTGGAGCTACTGGTGCAGGGTGCTTGACCTGTGGGCATTGTTCTGCAAGTAATGAACAAGTGTTCAATAAATTCGGATCACGGGAGAGTTTCCATGTTCAACGCAACTATGAATTTTGATCTGGGCGAAGATGTCGGTGCGTTGCGCGAAATGGTGCATCGCTGGGCGCAGGAGCGCTTGCGCCCGATGGCGAAGGGTATCGATGAAGCCAATCTATTTCCTGCAGAACTGTGGGAAGAAATGGGTGAGCTCGGTCTTCTCGGTGTGACCGTGGACGAAAAATATGGTGGCAGTGGTATGGGCTATCTTGCCCATACGGTAGCGGTGGAGGAGATTGCGCGTGCCAGCGCATCGGTCTCCTTGTCTTACGGGGCGCATTCGAACCTATGCGTGAACCAGATCAGTTTAAACGGCACTGATGCCCAGAAGGCGAAGTACCTGCCTGATTTATGTGCAGGAAGGCATGTAGGCTCTCTGGCCATGTCGGAGACCGGAGCTGGATCGGACGTTGTTTCGATGAAGCTGGCGGCGGAAAAGCGCAACGACCACTACCGACTGAACGGGAATAAATACTGGATCACCAATGGGTGTGACGCCGAAACGCTGGTGGTTTATGCCAAGACTGATCCATATGCGGGGTCCAAGGGCATCACGGCATTTTTGATCGAAAAGAGCATGGCAGGTTTCACGACCAGCCCGCATTTTGACAAGTTGGGGATGCGCGGATCAAACACTGCCGAGCTTATCTTTGACGATTGCGAAGTGCCGTTCGAGAATGTTTTGGGCGAGGAGGGCCGCGGTGTGGCCGTGCTTATGTCCGGTCTGGACTATGAACGCGTTGTGCTGGCGGGCATTGGTCTGGGGATCATGGCGGCCTGTCTGGACGAGATCATGCCCTATATGGCGGAGCGAAAACAGTTCGGTCAACCTGTTGGCAGCTTTCAGCTGATGCAGGGAAAGATGGCGGATATGTATACGGCCATGAACTCGGCACGCGCCTATGTGTACGAAGTGGCTAAGGCGTGTGACCGCGGGGATGTTACCCGTGCGGACGCGGCGGCCTGCTGTCTTTATGCCTCCGAGCAGGCGATGGTGCAGGCGCATCAGGCAGTGCAGGCGATGGGCGGTGCAGGCTATCTGAGCGACAACCCCGTCGCGCGTATTTTCCGCGATGCCAAGTTGATGGAGATCGGGGCGGGAACGTCCGAGATCCGGCGGATGCTGGTGGGACGCGAAATGATGGCGGCGATGTCGTGACGCGGGCGCGCGCGGAGATAACATAATGGCACATTTGCCGGGCCTTGTTGGGGAGGGGCGCTGGGACATTCCTGCGCAGCTCAACATGGCACGGCAATGTCTCAACCAGCCGTCGGACGATGTTGCGGTGATCGATCTGACAGGGAAGGCACGGCGCGACGTGACCCATGCCATGCTGGGCGATATGGTTGACGGTTTGGCACGTGCACTACAGGCTCAGGTCGGTACAGGTGACCGTGTCGGCGTGTTGTTGAGCCAGTCGCCGTGGTGTCTGGCAGCGCATCTGGCAATCTGGAAAATTGGCGCAATTTCAGTGCCTTTGTTCAAGCTGTTCAAGCATGATGCACTGGCTTCGCGGGTCGGGGATGCTGGCGCGCGCATTGTCCTGACAGACGCAGAGGGGGCTAGGCTGCTTGGCGATCTGGCGCAGCCTTGGATCGCGGATCAAGCGGGGATCGACGGTGGACCTGTAGCATTTGCGGAGACTGGCCCTGATGATCCTGCCGTTCTGATCTATACCTCTGGCACAACGGGCGCACCCAAAGGGGCGCTGCACGGACATCGCGTTCTGACAGGTCATCTGCCCGGTGTCGCGATGAGCCATGATTATCTGGGTCAGGAGGGTGATTGTCTTTGGACCCCCGCTGACTGGGCATGGATCGGTGGGCTGTTTGACGTGGCAATGCCTGCGCTGGCGCTGGGTGTGCCAGTGGTGGCGGCGCGGATGGCGAAATTTGATGTGCCGGAGTGTCAGCGTATCGTCGCTCAAGGCGCTGTACGTAATGTGTTTTTTCCGCCGACGGCTCTGCGCATGCTAAAAGCAGCGAGTGCGCGGATTGATGGTCTGCGCTCTGTCGCTAGCGGTGGAGAGCCGCTGGGCGCACAGATGCTTGCGTGGGGGCGCGAGGCGCTGGGCGTGGAGATCAACGAGTTCTATGGCCAGACCGAATGCAACATGATGGCAAGCAGTTGTGGCGCTGCGTTTGAGGCGCGTGCAGGCTGCATTGGCAAGGCGGTGTCGGGGTTCGATATTGCTGTGCTGGACGGGGAGGCGCCCACGGACGGCGAGGGCGATGTGGCCGTTCGGCGCGGGGCTGCGTCAATGATGCTGGAATATTGGCGGCGGCCCGAGGAGACGGCGGCAAAGTTTCGCGGCGACTGGATGCTGACGGGGGATCGCGGCGTTTGGGAGGGCGATTTCCTGCGCTTTGTGGGGCGCGAGGATGATGTGATTACCTCCAGTGGCTACCGCATTGGACCAGCCGAGATCGAGGATTGTTTGCTGACTCATCCGTGCGTGGCGACGGTGGGGGTTGTGGGCAAACCTGATGCGCTGCGCACGGAAATTGTGAAGGCTTATGTGGTCCTGAAGGAGGGCGCGGATGTGAGTGCTTCCGTGCTTCAGAAATGGGTTAAGGAGCGGCTGGCAAGCTATTCTTATCCAAGAGAAATCGAATTTTTAGAGGCGTTGCCAATGACGGTGACGGGTAAGGTGATCCGGCGGGAATTGAAAGCGCGGGCAGCGGCGGAGGGGGCGATATGAATTTGCCAACGCGTCAAAGCGGGAGCGACCGGTTTGTTGCGCGGTTCGCTTGGCTGGGAGACGTTGCCCGTTGGTTTGTAAACTTGTTCAAGGGCCAGTGTCCGGACTGCGGCGCGGCGATGCCGATAGGGAAGTTGTTTCGGATCAATCTGCGCAGTGAAAAACCGGCGGCTTGCTCTGCCTGCGGTGCGCTATGGGTGCCGCGCAACGGCGCAGTGATGCTCATGGCCAAGTTTTTCGTTATCGGTGTCCCGATCATTTTTATCTCGGTCGGTGTCATGTCACTGATTTTGGAACGGATCCCATTTTTTCAAAACCCTGATCCGGTTGGTACCAATGATGGGCTATTGTTCCGTGCATTTCCTATTTTAGCCTTTGTCTTCTATGCTGCAGCGGCATTTTTCTTTCGCCGCCTACCCTTAAAGAGAGTGACCACATGAAACTACTTTCCCAAGCACTCCCGTCTTCGGAAGCGTTCAAAGCCAACACAGCCGCCCATCTAGAGGCCTTGGCGCATGTGCGCGAGGCGGCGCAGGCGGCGGCCTTTGGCGGTGGTGAGAAATCGCGGGGCCGTCATGTAAGCCGTGGCAAGATGCTGCCGCGAGAACGGGTGGCGAATTTGCTGGATGCGGGTAGCCCGTTTTTGGAAGTGGGCGCTGTTGCGGCGCATGGGCTTTATGGTGGTGCTGCGCCCTGTGCAGGGGTGATTGCGGGTGTCGGCACGGTGCAGGGCCAAGAGGTGATGGTGATCTGCAATGATGCTACGGTTAAGGGAGGCACATACTACCCGATGACCGTAAAGAAACATTTAAGAGCGCAGGAAATAGCCGAAGAAAACAATCTACCCTGTATTTATCTGGTCGATAGTGGCGGGGCGAACCTGCCCAATCAGGATGAGGTCTTTCCCGACCGTGACCACTTTGGCCGGATTTTCTATAACCAAGCGCGGATGAGTGCCAAGGGTATCCCGCAGATCGCGGTGGTGATGGGGTCTTGTACGGCGGGGGGCGCTTATGTGCCTGCCATGTCGGATGTGACGATTATTGTGAAAGAACAAGGGACTATCTTTCTTGCGGGGCCGCCTTTGGTAAAGGCTGCGACGGGAGAAGTGGTCACGGCGGAGGATTTGGGCGGCGGAGATGTGCATACGCGGCTGAGCGGCGTAGCGGACTATCTGGCGGAAGATGATGCCCATGCGCTGGCGCTTGCGCGGCGCGCTGTGGGCTATCTTAACCGCGCAAAGCCCGCCACTGTGCAGTGGGAGAGCGTGGAAGAACCTGCGTACGATCCAGACGAAATCCTTGGCGTGGTGCCTGCGGATTTGCGCACGCCTTACGACATTCGTGAGGTGATAGCGCGCACGGTGGATGGCAGCCGGTTTGATGAGTTCAAGCCGCGTTTTGGCGAGACCTTGGTGACGGGGTTTGCCCATGTAAAGGGCTGTCCTGTGGGCATTATCGCCAATAATGGCGTGTTGTTTTCCGAGGCCGCACAAAAGGGCGCGCATTTTGTCGAATTGTGTTCGGCGCGTAATATCCCATTGGTATTCTTGCAAAACATCACCGGCTTTATGGTGGGGCGGAAATACGAGAATGAGGGGATCGCGCGGCACGGGGCCAAGATGGTCACGGCTGTCGCCTGTACCAACGTGCCAAAGATCACCATGCTGGTGGGCGGCTCGTTCGGGGCGGGGAACTATGGTATGGCGGGGCGGGCTTACTCTCCGCGTTTCCTCTGGACGTGGCCCAATAGCCGCATTTCAGTCATGGGCGGTGCACAGGCTGCGGGCGTTCTGGCCACGGTCAAGCGCGACGCGATCGAGCGGGGCGGCGGCACATGGTCGGCCGAGGAGGAGGCCGCGTTCAAGCAGCCCACGGTGGATATGTTCGAGGAGCAGTCGCATCCGCTCTATGCCAGCGCGCGGCTTTGGGATGACGGGATCATCGACCCGCGCAAGACCCGTGACACACTGTTTTTGAGCCTGTCCGCTGCGCTGAATGCGCCCATCGAGGAGACGAAGTTTGGCATATTCCGTATGTAATTTTTGCGGGGGTGCTTTGCGTACACCCCGCATACACCGCCCGTACACCCCCCTGTGCATCTTAAGGGGGCAGTCATGATTGATCTTGATGCTATTCGCGCGCGCTATCCGGAGGCGGATTGGTACAGTTTTGGCGACGGGGCCAAGCTCAACCGTGAAATACTGGCGCTGGTGCGCAGCGGGACAAAAACAGTGAGTTGTGATGCGGTGGCGAATTTTATCGCGCGGGGCGAGGCGCTGCCGCAGGCAGGCAAAATTGATATTGCGACAGATTGGTTAGGGGCGCCGCAACTGGCGGTGCGCACGGTCGAGGTGATGCAGATCCCGTTCGACCAGATGACAGCGGAGCTGATCCCGCCCCAGGCAGAGTTCCGCGATCTGGACCACTGGCGGGAAGGATACCGCGCCTATCTGACCCGCGCGGGGGTGTTTGCGCCTAATGTGATCATGCTGGTGGAGCGGTTCGAAGTGGTTGAGGATTTTTGCGACGATTTGCTGGCGTGATCGCGGGTGGCGATGTCGGATTGAGTTTATTGGAAAAATAAAGAAGGGCCGCAGGGCCGAACTGGGAAGGGATGACATGTTTGATACGATCCTGATTGCGAACCGTGGCGAGATTGCTTGCCGCGTGATGGAGACGGCGCAGGCAATGGGTGTGCGGTGTGTTGCCGTCTATTCTGACGCGGACAGCAGTGCCAGGCATGTAGCGATGGCGGATGTGGCGGTGCACATCGGGGGATCGGCCCCTGCGGACAGTTACTTGCGCGGCGATGTGATTATTCAGGCGGCTTTGGACACGGGGGCGCAGGCGGTGCATCCGGGGTACGGGTTTTTGTCGGAGAATCCCGAGTTTGTGGATGCCGTGGAAGCGGCAGGGCTGGTATTTATCGGGCCATCGGCGGATGCGATCCGCGCGATGGGTCTCAAGGATGCGGCCAAGGCGTTGATGATCCGTGCGGGAGTGCCCGTTGTGCCAGGCTATCATGGCAGCGACCAGTCCGATGATCTGCTGGCGGCCGAGGCAGACAAGATGGGGTATCCGGTGTTGATCAAGGCCGTGGCGGGCGGCGGTGGCAAGGGGATGCGTATGGTTGAGGCGGCTTCGGGGTTTGCCGAGGCGCTTGCTTCGGCGCGGGCGGAGGCGAAAACGGCCTTTGGCAACGCCGATGTGCTGGTCGAGAAATTTGTGAGCCAGCCGCGCCATATCGAGGTGCAGGTGTTTGGGGACGGTAAGACGGCTGTGCATTTGTTCGAGCGCGATTGCTCGCTTCAGCGGCGGCACCAGAAGGTGATAGAGGAAGCGCCTGCGCCTGACATGCCGCGCAATGTGCGCGCGGCCATGGGGGCGGCAGCGGTCAAGGCGGCGGAGGCGATTGGCTATAAGGGGGCTGGCACGGTCGAGTTTATCGTGGACGGCTCGGACGGGTTGCGCGCCGACGGGTTCTTTTTCATGGAGATGAACACGCGCTTGCAAGTCGAGCATCCTGTGACGGAGGCGATCACGGGCGTTGATCTGGTGGACTGGCAACTGCGGGTGGCCGCGGGCGAGGATCTGCCCAAAGGGCAGGAAGATCTTGTGATCGAGGGCCACGCCTTTGAGGCGCGGCTTTATGCCGAGGATGTGCCTGCGGGGTTTCTGCCTGCGACAGGCACGCTGACGGATTTGGCGTTTCCTGCGGGGGTGCGGGCGGATTCCGGTGTGCGGGCGGGCGATGCGATTTCGCCCTTTTATGATCCGATGATTGCCAAGGTCATTGTGCACGGGGCCACGCGGGACGTGGCGCTATCCAAGTTGCGCGCGGCGCTTGGCGGCTGTCACGTGGGCGGGACGGTGACCAATCTGGCGTTTCTGGGTGCGCTTGCGGGGCATGAAGGGTTCCGGCGTGGGGAGGTTGATACCGGCCTGATTGCGCGGGATATCGATGCGTTGACGGTGCCGCCTGTGGTCGAGGCGCGGCATGTGGCCTTGGCGGGGATGGCGGCGCTGGACCTGCTGGAGCCGCGCCGCGAGACGGGCTTTGCGCTGTGGGACGCGCTGGTGAGGTCGGTCGTCTTGCGGTTTGGGGGTGTCGATCATCTGGTGCGCGTGCGTGTCATCAGTGCCGCGCGGCAGATTTGGACCTTTGGTGAACATGAAGTGGAGGCTGTGCTGCGGGGCGCGCATTGGATCATCGGCGGGCAGCGGGCAGCACCTGTCGCCGTTGCTGGCGATGTGGTGACGGTCTTCGAGAACTATGGCCTTTCTTTTGAGGTGGTGGACCCGCTGGCGCAGGCGGCAGGCGCGCAGGGGGATGGCAACCTGATTGAGGCACCGATGCCCGGTCTGGTGCGCGAGGTCTTTGCGCAAGTGGGGCAGCACGTGGCGCAGGGTGACAAGCTGGCCGTTCTGGAAGCCATGAAGATGGAGCACAGTCTGCTGGCCGCGCGGGACGGCATTGTGGCCGAAGTGCTGGCCACGGCAGGAGATCAGGTGGAGGCGGGGGCCGCACTTGTGCGGCTGGAGCAGGAGGCGGATGCGGCATGATTACGCTACACCATTGTCCGCAAACCCGTTCCATGCGCAGCCTGTGGTTGCTGCACGAATTGGACGTTGAGTTCAGCGTAGAGACTTATCCTTTTGATAAAACACTCCGCTCACCTGCCTATCTGGAGAAAAGCCCTGCGGGTCGGGTGCCGGCACTTGAGCTGGACGGGGAGGCGATATTCGAGACGGGGGCGATCACGCAAGTGCTGTGCGAGCGGTTTTCGCCCGACGTGCTGGGCCGATCTGCGGGCCACCCCGAGCGGGCGCAATGGCTGGTCTGGGTGCATTTCGCAGAGACGATCAGCCAGCATACTGCCGCGCTGACGCAGCAGCATGTGGCATTGCGCGAGGATGCAATGCGCAGCCCGATTGTAATGAAGCTGGAGGCGGCACGGATTGCCAAATGCTATGCCGCCCTTGAGGCGCGGCTGGCAGGGCGGGAGTATTTGTTGGATGGCGGTTTTTCCGCGGCAGATATTTCGGTCGGGCAGGCCGTCTATATGGCGCGGTATTTTGCGCATCTGGACGGGTTTGACGCTTTGGCCGCGTGGTATGTTCGGGTGACGGATCGCGCCGGATTTCAGGTGTCTTTGCCGCAGGGTGATGCGCTGTTCGGGGATGAATTCTTTGCGCCTTGGCCGCTGCCGGAGTGATGGCTGTGCATTTGCAGGCGGGAAAGTGCTGTGCATGGCCGCTGTTTCGATGCAGGTTGGGGTATTGATAACATTTGGGAGGATGCGATGGGTTTGGGACCGTGTGAGATATTCGAGGTAGGCCCGCGAGATGGCTTGCAGAACGAAGCGCGCGACATTCCGGTGTCCGAAAAGATCGCATTGATCGACAAGCTGAGTGCGGCGGGGTTCAGCCGGATCGAAT
Organism: uncultured Sulfitobacter sp.; assembly: GCF_947502895.1. Classification (GTDB taxonomy): domain Bacteria; phylum Pseudomonadota; class Alphaproteobacteria; order Rhodobacterales; family Rhodobacteraceae; genus Sulfitobacter. Next base: position 277,368 of record NZ_CANNBM010000003.1, on the reverse strand, counting down.
GTGCCAGCTTTGTCTCGCCCAAATGGGTGCCGCAGATGGCAGGCTCGGCCGAGGTGCTGGCGGGGATAACCCGCCACGATGGCATCCGCTATGCGGCACTGACGCCCAATATGCGCGGCTATGGTGATGCGGTGGCGGCGGGCGCGGACGAGATTGCGGTTTTTGCAAGTGCGTCCGAAGGGTTCAGCCAAAAGAACATCAACGCTTCCATCGCGGAAAGCATCGCGCGGTTTGCGCCTATACTTGAGGAAGCGCGGCACATCGATTTGCCTGTGCGGGGGTATGTCTCGTGCGTGGTGGATTGCCCCTATGACGGTGCGGTGGACCCTGCGGCGGTGGCCGAAGTGGCCGACAAGTTGTTTGCGATGGGCTGCTACGAGGTCTCGCTGGGCGATACAACGGGGGCAGGAACACCTGACAGCATCGCGCGGATGTTGCTGGCGGTGCGTGATGTGGTGCCGGTGGGGCGACTGGCGGGCCATTACCATGATACAGGCGGGCGGGCGATGGACAACATCGACGCCTCGCTGTCGCTGGGTCTGCGGGTGTTTGACGCCGCTGTTGGTGGCTTGGGGGGCTGTCCCTATGCCCCGGGTGCTTCGGGGAATGTTGCGACGGAAGCTGTTGCCGCGCATCTCGCGGCTTTGGGTTATGAAACCGGATTGGATCTGGATGTGATCGGGCAGGCGGCACAGATGGCGCAAGCGATGCGGGGCTGATCGGAATTTTCCAAAATTCCGGCCTGAAGTTGTAAGAAAATTTCGATTAGGGACGCAGATGTTCGACACGATTAAAATTGAGACCGACAGTCGCGGTGTCGCGACCCTTACCCTTGACCGTGCCGAGAAGCACAACGCCATGTCCGCGCAGATGCTGGCAGAGCTCACGCAAGCTGCAGCTATACTGGCGGCGGATGATGGAGTTCGGGTGGTCATCCTTGCCGCGCAAGGCAAGACATTCTGCGCGGGTGGTGATCTGGGCTGGATGCAAGAGCAGATGGGCATGGACGCGCAAACCCGCGCAGCCGAAGCGGGCAAACTGGCGACGATGCTGGGGGCGCTCAACCGTTTGCCAAAGCCGTTGATCGGGCGGCTGCACGGGAATGCCTTTGGTGGGGGTGTTGGTATGGCGGCAGTTTGTGATGTGGCGATTGGTGCCGATCATTTGAAAATGGCCCTGACCGAAACCAAGCTGGGCATCATCCCTGCCACCATCGGCCCTTATGTGGTCGCGCGGATGGGAGAGGGGCGCGCGCGGCGGGTGTTCATGTCGGGGCGTGTGTTTGGCGCGGATGAAGCTGTTGAGTTGGGGCTTTTGTCGCGAGCCGTGCCTGAGGCGGAGCTGGATGCGGCCATTGAGCGGGAAGTTGTACCGTATCTAGCCTGCGCACCCGGTGCTGTGGCAGCAGCGAAAAAGCTGGCGCAGGATTTGGGCGGTGCTGCAACAGAGCAGGCTGTGGCCATGTCGATTGCCGCACTGGCCGCGCGCTGGGAGACGGAAGAGGCTGCCGAGGGCATCGGCGCGTTCTTCGAGAAGCGTAAGGCTGCTTGGGTTGTGTGATGGTTGAATTTTGCAGTGCCTTGTTCAGCCGCCGGTGCCAAATTTTTGCACTGTAGCGATTGCCTGACATCATGTGCGCATCAGATACCTTCAACACCTGCTTGAGTTCGGAGTGGGTTTTTGCAGGTTTTGAAGGCCCGCGAAGTGGACAGGGCCAAGGCATTTACGCCATCTGCGAATGCTGGTGTTTCAAATTTTGTACAGGTGGTATTAAAGGAGCAGCATCTTGGAATAGGGCCATACACCATGCGGGATCCGAATGAGAATGGATGGGAAGCCTCTGCGGCATCTTGGATAGAACGATCTGGTGATGATGGCGATTTTAGCCGTAAGCACGTGCTCGACGCGCCGATGCTTGGTCGTGTGAACACACTCAGTCCGTCCAAGGCCTTGGATGTCGGCTGTGGCGAGGGTCGCTTTTGCAGAAAACTGGCACAATTGGGATGGGGCGCGCACGGTATTGACCCTGTGTACGCAATGGTGTCTGCGGCCAGCAGCAAGCATCCCGAGGGGACCTACAACTTGGGATTTGCGGAAGAGCTACCTTTTGAAGACGGCTCTTTCGATCTTGTTGTCTCATACCTTTCCTTGATCGACATTGACGGTGTGGAAGATGCAATTTCGGAAATGGCGAGGGTTCTTAGACCAAAGGGCCGGTTGTTGATTGCAAACTTGTCCAGTTTTTCAACTTCTAGCGCGGCTGTTGGACGGCGATATTGCAAAGATACGGGTGAAGAGTTGCGGCCTTTGGGGCAATACCTGAAGGAAGGGAAACGGTGGTTCGAGTGGGATGGTCTGCGCGTTCAAAATTGGCATCGGCCCTTATCCCAATATATGAACCTTCTATTGAGCCAGAATTTAACGCTCACGTACTTTGATGAGCCTGCACCTGACGGAGGCCCCGAAGACAGGATCAAAGCATATGATAAAATGCCCTATCTCATGATGATGGAATGGGAAAAGCGTGAATTCTGACAAAGCCGATCGTCTATACTCTTGCTTGTCCTCCTCGAAATCACCGTTTTGAACGGCGCACACAACCGAGCGTTCAGAAGTGTCGTGATTTTGTAAATAGTCCGCTGTGGTTTTTGATGTGAGGCGTGTCGGGAGTATATGGGTGCGCAGGGTGGAGGCGGTTAATACGGTTGCAAGGGCTTGAACGCTAGGCTGAGGGACGAATCCGCCCTTCCTCCCGTTGACCCCACGCGCCCACAGGGCTAAACCCAACCAAAGCGTCGCGCGGGGTGTTGCCCCCCAGCCATCCAAGAAAGGAGCCACCCTTGGACGATATGCTTAGGGAATACCTGCCCATCCTCATTTTTCTGGGCGTTGCCATAGGGTTGGGGCTTGCTCTTATCCTTGCTGCCGTTGTTTTGGCGGTGCGCAATCCTGACCCTGAAAAGGTGTCGGCCTATGAGTGCGGGTTCAACGCGTTTGACGATGCGCGGATGAAATTCGATGTGCGATTCTACCTCGTCTCGATCCTGTTCATTATTTTCGATCTGGAGATTGCGTTCCTGTTCCCTTGGGCTGTGGCGTTTGGCGACATTTCGATGACGGCGTTCTGGTCTATGATGATCTTCCTTGCGGTGCTGACCGCAGGCTTTGCTTATGAATGGAAGAAAGGGGCGCTCGAATGGCAGTAACGTCTACGAATTCGACGGCGACGGCGGGGATGGACCGCGATGTGGCCACGCAAAACCTCAATGCTTCGTTGCAGGACAAGGGCTTTTTGCTGACCTCGACCGAGGATTTGATCAACTGGGCGCGCACAGGCTCGTTGCACTGGATGACCTTTGGTCTGGCCTGTTGCGCGGTCGAGATGATGCACACGTCCATGCCGCGCTATGATCTTGAGCGGTTTGGCACAGCGCCACGTGCCTCCCCGCGCCAGTCGGACCTGATGATCGTGGCCGGTACGCTGACCAACAAAATGGCGCCCGCGCTGCGTAAGGTCTACGACCAAATGCCAGAGCCGCGCTATGTGATCTCGATGGGGTCCTGTGCGAATGGTGGCGGATATTACCACTATAGCTACAGTGTTGTGCGCGGCTGTGACCGGATTGTGCCTGTAGATATCTATGTGCCCGGCTGCCCGCCCACGGCGGAGGCGCTGTTGTACGGCATCATGCAGCTTCAGCGTAAGATGCGCCGGACAGGGACGATCGTGCGATGAGTGGTCCTGCCATGAACCGCACTCTTGAAAGGACTCAAAGATGAGCGATGCACTGACGGAACTGGGTGGGTATATCGAAGCCAAACGCCCTGATTGTGTGTTGGGATGGGATATAGCCCACGGAGAGTTGAACCTTGACGTGACGCTGGCGAATATTGCGGGTCTGGTCGAGTTTCTGAAGTCGGACGCGACCTGCCGCTTCTCTTCGCTCGTTGATATCACAGCAGTAGATTACACGGGCCGCGCCAAGCGGTTTGATGTCGTCTACCATTTCCTGTCGATGTACCAGAACCAGCGCATCCGCATTCGTGTGGCCGTGCGTGAGGAGGACATGGTCCCCTCGCTGGTGGCGATCCACCCCTCGGCCAACTGGTTCGAGCGTGAAGTGTTCGACATGTTCGGCATCCTGTTTTCGGGTCACCCCGATTTACGCCGCTTGCTGACGGATTACGGTTTCCGCGGTTATCCGCTGCGCAAGGATTTCCCGACCACAGGTTACACCGAAGTGCGCTATGATGAGGCGGAAAAGCGGGTTGTGTATGAACCTGTGAGCCTTGTTCAGGAATACCGCCAGTTTGATTTCATGTCACCGTGGGAAGGGGCCGAGTATATCCTGCCCGGTGACGAGAAGACCGAGGCGGCGAAGTGAAGATAATTTTGCGCGCAGTAGAGCTTGCAGTATTGGGGCCGTTTGCGGTGCCGGTCTGGATGGTGCGTAAAGCACGTAAAACAAATTTGGAGCAGATCTGATGGACGGCACCAAAGGTTTCGAAGACGCCCTGACGGGCGAACAGAAAATCCGCAATTTCAACATCAACTTTGGCCCGCAGCACCCTGCGGCCCACGGCGTTTTGCGTCTGGTGCTGGAATTGGACGGCGAGATTGTGGAGCGGTGTGACCCGCACATCGGCTTGCTGCACCGTGGTACAGAAAAGCTCATGGAGAGCCGGACGTACCTGCAAAACCTGCCGTATTTCGATCGGTTGGATTATGTGGCCCCGATGAACCAAGAGCATGCTTGGTGCTTGGCTATTGAACGCCTGACGGGTGTTGAAGTGCCGCGCCGCGCTTCGCTGATCCGTGTGCTTTACTCCGAGATCGGGCGTATTCTGTCGCACCTGCTGAACGTGACTACGCAGGCGATGGACGTCGGCGCGCTGACCCCGCCGCTATGGGGTTTTGAAGAGCGTGAAGATTTGATGATCTTCTATGAGCGTGCCTGTGGTGCGCGTCTGCACGCGGCCTATTTCCGTCCCGGTGGTGTGCATCAGGACCTGCCCGAAGCGCTGCTCAACGATATCGAGACTTGGACACATAAATTCCTGAGCGGGTTTATGGTCGATATCGACACGCTGCTTACGGAGAACCGTATTTTCAAACAGCGTAACGTCGATATTGGTGTGGTATCCGAGCAGGACATTCAGGACTGGGGTTTCTCTGGTGTGATGGTCCGCGGCTCTGGCCTTGCGTGGGATTTGCGCCGTGCGCAGCCCTATGAGTGCTATGACGAGTTTGACTTCCAGATCCCGACAGGCGTGAACGGCGATTGCTATGACCGCTATCTGGTGCGCATGGAAGAAATGCGCCAGTCGGCCAGCATCATGTTGCAGGCGATTGAAAAGTTGCGCGCACCCGAAGGGAAGGGCGATATCCTTGCCCGTGGCAAGATCACGCCGCCCAAGCGCACGGACATGAAGCAAAACATGGAAAGCCTGATCCACCATTTCAAGCTCTACACCGAAGGGTTCCACGTCCCTGCAGGGGAGGTTTACGCCGCTGTGGAAGCGCCCAAGGGCGAGTTCGGGGTGTATCTGGTGGCCGATGGTACAAACAAACCATATCGCGCCAAGCTGCGTGCACCGGGTTATCTGCACTTGCAAGCGATGGATTATCTGGCCAAGGGCCACCAGCTGGCCGATGTGGCGGCAATCATCGGCACGATGGATATCGTGTTTGGTGAGGTGGACAGGTGATCCGGCTCGCGGCGCTTGTGGTTCTGATGTCCGCGCCCATGGCGTTGGCATCTGATAAGAAGGCTGCGTTGATTGAAGCGATGAACGCCAACGGATGTATGATGACCTCGGCCCAAGCCGAAGTTCAGATGCCCGCGTTGGAGATAGATCGGGCGACAGCGATAGCGCTGTCGCGGGAAATGATGGCGGAAGGCATTGCCAAATTCGCCGCTGATGAAGAAACGCTGCTGCTGCTGCCCCCTGCGTGCAAAAGCTAAGGCGACAAGGACAAATTTATGCTGCGTAGACTGCACCCCGACCAACCCGAAGCCTTTGCCTTTACCCCTGCCAATCAGGCATGGGCCGAAGCGCAGATTACCAAATATCCGGAAGGGCGTCAGGCCAGCGCGATTATCCCGCTGCTGTGGCGCGCCCAAGAGCAAGAGGGCTGGTTGTCCCGTCCTGCGATCGAGCATGTCAGCGAGATGCTGGGTCTGGCCTATATTCGTGGGCTGGAAGTGGCGACATTCTACTTTATGTTTCAGCTGCAACCCGTTGGATCCGTTGCGCATATTCAGGTCTGCGGCACGACGTCCTGCATGATTTGCGGTGCGGAAGACCTGATCGGGGTGTGCAAAGAGAAAATCGCGAAGAACCCGCATGAAATCTCGGCTGATGGCAAGTTTTCCTGGGAAGAGGTTGAATGTCTGGGGGCGTGTTCCAACGCGCCGATGGCACAGATCGGCAAGGATTATTACGAAGACCTCACAGCAGAGCGTTTCACGGCCATGCTGGACGAGCTGGCGCGTGGCGAGGTGCCCACGCCCGGGCCCCAAAATGGTCGCTATGCCTCGGAGCCGTTGAGCGGCCTTACGTCGCTGACCGAATATGATAGCGGTAAGACCCGATTCAACGCGAGCGCCCAGTTGGCGACAGATATTGGAGATACGGTTAAGCGGATTGACGGGACCGAAGTGCCGCTGCTTGCACCGTGGCAAGGCAAGTCAGGGCAAGGAAAAGCGGCTAATACCGGTAAAAAACCTGCCAAGTCCGCCGCGGCGCGGGGCAGGGGTGTTGCCTCTGACAAAGTGTCGGAAGTAGCAGGTGAAGCCCCCGAGGTCGTGGCCAAAGCAAAACCAGCGCGCGGCACAGTGGCCCCGAAGGCCGCAACTGCCAGCCCTGCGCCTGCCAAGGAAGCCGTTGCAGGCAAAGGGAAAAAGCCGCGCACAATGAGCGCGCCTCGCAAGTCGGGTGCGGATGATCTCAAGCTAATCAAGGGAATTGGTCCCAAGCTTGAAAAGACGGTGAATTCTTTGGGTTTTTTCCATTTTGACCAAATTGCAAAATGGGGGCAAGATGAGCTTGCTTGGGTTGATCAGAACCTCGAAGGGTTTAAGGGCCGCGCATCGCGCGACAATTGGGTTGAACAGGCAGGAAAGCTGGCACGCGGAGAGGCGACTGAATTCTCCGCGAAGGCGAGCAAAGACGGTCGTTACGACTAACGCCCGAAACAATCCATGGGGGATAGACTAGGATATGGCTTCGAAAAATAACAACATGGAATGCATGATCACCTGTTGGGGGATCGCGGCATTCGTGGGCTTTTTGGCGATGGTGCTGCTGTACTGGATGGCCGATTTTGGTGCACTTCAGGCGATCTTCACAGGTGGTTTGATCGGTACTGTGTTGGGTTTGGTGCTGAGTTTGACGGTATGTCGCACGCAGACTGCCGCCGCTGATCTGGCATCGGAAGACAAGCCTGCCACGCGGTATGCGGCGGAAGCGGCGGAGCGTAAGGCCGCCCGTGTTGCATCAACACTGGGAACAGCTGCCGCTGCGCCTGCTTCGGCGGCTGCCGCTGCCGCTGCACCTGCCGCGTCAACAACCACTGCTTCGGCTGATAGTGCGAACACGACACCTTCGACGGCGTTTAGTGTTCAGCCATCCAAGCCGCTTGCGGGTCAGGAAGAACTGGCAAGCCGCAAGGGCGAGTGGAAGTACGAGGGCGACGCGGCTGTTGAAGGCAATGCGGCGCCTGCTGCAAAAGCGGCACCTGCCAAAAAAGCCTCTGCACCGGCGAAGGGCGCTGATCCGGCGCCTGCTGCGAAGGCGGCACCTGCCAAAAAAGCTTCTGCAAAGGCGAAGGCCGCTGATCCAGCGTCTGCTGCTGCCGGCGGTGATGAGACGCCCGCACTGATGCTGAGTGCCGCACGGCCCGAAGGCAAGGATGATCTGAAATTGATAAGCGGTGTCGGCCCTAAGCTGGAAGGCACGCTGAACGATCTGGGCATCTACCACTTTGATCAAGTGGCCAAGTTCCAGAAAGCAGACATCGAATGGGTCGATGCGCGTCTGCGCTTCAAGGGCCGGATCGAGCGGGATGACTGGATGTCCCAGGCCAAAATTCTGGCTGAAGGCGGAGAGACAGAGTTCTCGAAGAAGAAGAAAACCTGAAGTTAGGGGCCGTCCGTGACGCAGAATGACGACAAACTGTCACGTGACGGGCGGCGCCTAGCACTGGTAAGTGTAGTGGCGGCCATCGCCTTTATCGGGATTGAGGCCGCTGGGACCATCTATGGATGGTCCAATCAGACAATGGGCCTGCTGGAGCTTGGCATTGCTGCCGTGTTTTTGTGGGTCTTTATACAAGCGTATCGAATGTGGCGTGCGCGCCAATCGGAAAGAGACGGATGAGCAGCATGTTGCAGGACAAAGACCGTATTTTCACCAACATCTACGGGATGCATGACCGCACCCTGAAGGGCGCGCAACAGCGCGGCCATTGGGATGGAACGGCGGCAATCATCAAAAAGGGCCGCGACTGGATCATCGACGAGATGAAGGCAAGCGGACTGCGCGGGCGCGGGGGCGCGGGTTTCCCGACAGGGCTCAAGTGGTCGTTTATGCCCAAGGAGTCCGATGGTCGCCCCAGCTATCTGGTGGTCAACGCGGATGAATCCGAACCCGGTACCTGCAAAGACCGCGAAATCATGCGCCATGATCCGCACACGCTTATCGAGGGCTGCCTGATTGCCAGCTTCGCGATGAATGCCAATGCTTGCTATATTTATATCCGCGGTGAGTACATCCGCGAGAAAGAGGCCCTGCAAGCCGCGATTGACGAGGCATATGACGCGGGTTTGGTCGGTAAAAACGCGGCCAAGTCGGGATGGGATTTCGACATTTACCTGCACCATGGGGCAGGGGCGTATATTTGCGGCGAAGAGACGGCGCTGCTGGAATCGCTGGAAGGTAAAAAGGGTATGCCGCGGATGAAGCCGCCGTTCCCTGCGGGGGCCGGCCTGTACGGCTGTCCGACAACCGTGAACAACGTGGAATCAATTGCCGTTGTGCCGACAATTCTGCGCCGTGGCGGTGGATGGTTTGCAGGCTTTGGTCGTCCGAACAATGCGGGCACCAAGCTGTTTGCGATTTCGGGCCATGTGAACAACCCTTGCGTTGTCGAAGAGGCGATGAGCATCTCGTTCGAGGAGCTGATCGAGAAACACTGCGGCGGTATTCGTGGCGGCTGGGACAACCTCAAGGCTGTGATCCCGGGTGGATCGTCCGTGCCGATGGTGCCGGGCAAAGCGATGCGCGAAGCGACGATGGATTTCGACTATCTGCGCAATGAATTGCAGTCGGGCCTTGGCACGGCTGCGGTGATTGTGATGGATCAGCAGACAGACGTGATCAAAGCGATCTGGCGTCTGGCGAAATTCTACAAGCACGAATCTTGCGGCCAGTGCACGCCCTGCCGCGAAGGCACGGGCTGGATGATGCGTGTCATGGACCGTCTGGTCAAAGGCGATGCGGAGCCAGAAGAAATCGACATGCTGCTGGATGTGACCAAGCAGGTTGAGGGCCATACGATTTGCGCGCTCGGCGATGCGGCGGCTTGGCCTATTCAGGGTCTTATCCGCCATTTCCGTGGCGATATTGAAGAACGCATTGCCCACAAACGGGGCGGCACCGTAACGCCCGTTGCAGCAGAGTAGAGTAGTCCAGAATGGAAATTTTTGACCCTTACGCCCACGCACTGGCTGCCTTGGCACTTTGGGCTGTTTTGGTTTGTGTCTTGTCGATGCTATCGACGGTCGGGCGCACAGCCGAGGCACGCTGCGAGTGTGGCAAGCCCAAGCGTGACTACAGCGATCCCGTCTACCGGCGCGAGCGGGCGTTCATGAACGCGGTTGAAGGGGGCGGACCATTTGTTGCGGTTACGCTGGCTGCGATCCTGAGCGGTGCATCGCCCTTCATGGTGAACCTGTTCGCCAGCGTCTACCTGCTGGCGCGGATCGGCATGGCCTTTGTGCATATCAAAACCGAGAACCAGCCCGCGCGTTCGGTGTTTTTTCTGATCGGGTTGATCAGTATTCTGGGGCTGGTCATTAGCGTCCTTCGGGCTGTTTTCTGATTGCGGATCGGGTGCATCCGTAGTGCGCTGTGTTCGGCGTACGGGCATTCATGCCAAGGCAGTATGCAGTCGGGACGGGGGGAATCATGGGATTCTTTAAGAACATCTGGGACGGCCTGCTCAGCTTTGGTGCATGCCTTTTGACGATTGGTGTCTTTGCGGCACCCGCTTGGGCGACCTATGCGGCGGTGACATACGGGATTGTAACCCCGTGGATATATCTTCCGACGTTGGGCATGGTTTATGTTGGTGCGAATCTGGCGATTGCGTTTCTGCGCAAGGCTTTGGACGGGGTAGCGCCCTTGCGGATGCGCAAACGCGGATGACGCAAGAAGCACTGGCCCTGACCGATGAATTGCGCAATAACGGGGCAAAGACGCGTAATGAGCCGCGCTATCGCGTGTGCATGGAGACGGTAATGAAGAATTGGACAGGGATTGTGCTGTGCGCGGGGCTGCTGGGTGCCTGCACCTCGGCAGAGGACCGGATCTTCTTTGATGGCCAGTTCTATAATGCGAAACTACGCAAAGTTGAACGGCAGTTGGACCAGTTCACGGTAACGGTGCGGCCTGTATCAAAGTCGCTGACAGGTGCGCGCGAGGCTGGTCGGTACGAAGCAGTTGTTCATTGCGTGAATTTGTTCGGCAGTTCCGACATCATCTGGACGGCCGGACCGGACGCGCCCGAGGGGCAATTGAATATCGAAAATGATACACTGACACTGGCAGGGCGTTGCCCTGCCTCAAGATAGCGAAAAGGCAGCGCAAATCCTCGCCAGACTGCGCTGTTATTGCATAACATAGGGAACAGACCCCAAGTGCGATCATGGGTTTATGCGCCCATATGCATCTGAGGAGAAAACACATGCGCCATTTGTTTCTAGTTTTGGGTATTGTCGTGTTGTCGGCGGGATCGGTTGCGGCACAGCAAAAGCTGCGCGATGTGAAATCGATAGATGACGCGGTGTTTGACGTGGCGGTGGCTGACAAGATCCGTAAGGAGTGTCCTGAAATCTCTGCACGGGTGGTCAGGGCGCTGAACCTCTACCGAAAGACCCGTGCCGAGGCGAAGGCGCTGGGGTTTACCGATGCCGAGATCAAAGCCTATGGCGACTCGGAGGCCGAGAAGGCGCGAATGCGTGCCAAAGGCGAGGCATATTTGCGCCGTCATGGGGTTGTGGCATCTGACCCGCAGAGTTATTGCGCGGTAGGGCGCAAAGAGATTCAAAAATCGAGCCGCATCGGCTCGTTGTTGAGAGAAAAGTGACATCATGAGCGATATCCGGAAGATCATCATCGACGGTAAAGAAGTTGAAGCCGAGGGGGCGATGACGCTCATTCAGGCATGTGAGCAGGCGGGCGTGGAAGTGCCGCGGTTTTGCTATCACGAGCGGCTGACGATTGCTGGCAACTGCCGGATGTGTCTTGTGGAAGTAGTGGGCGGCCCGCCCAAGCCTGCCGCGAGCTGTGCGATGCAGGTGCGCGACCTGCGTCCTGGTCCTGAGGGGCAGCCGCCGGTTGTTAAGACGAATTCGCCCATGGTTAAGAAAGCCCGCGAAGGCGTGATGGAATTCTTGCTGATCAATCACCCGCTGGATTGCCCGATTTGCGATCAGGGTGGGGAGTGTGACCTGCAGGATCAGGCCATGGCGTACGGTGTTGATTTTTCGCGTTACCGCGAGCCAAAGCGCGCAACAGAAGATCTTGATCTGGGGCCACTGGTCGAGACGCATATGACCCGCTGCATTTCGTGCACACGCTGCGTTCGCTTCACAACCGAGGTCGCCGGTATCACGCAAATGGGCCAGACAGGGCGCGGCGAAGACGCCGAGATTACCGCCTATCTAGGCGAGACACTGGACAGCAACCTGCAAGGCAACATCATTGATCTGTGCCCCGTGGGTGCGCTGGTGTCCAAGCCCTATGCATTTACGGCGCGGCCTTGGGAGCTGAACAAGACTGAGTCGATTGACGTAATGGATGCGCTGGGGTCCAACATCCGCGTAGACACGAAGGGACGCGAAGTAATGCGTTTCTTGCCGCTGAACCATGACGGCGTAAACGAGGAGTGGATTTCGGACAAAACACGTTTTGTCTGGGACGGTTTGCGCAAACAACGTCTGGACACACCTTATATTCGTGAGAACGGCAAGCTGCGCCGTGCCGAGTGGCCCGAAGCACTGGCGGCTGCGGCTGCGGCGATGAAAGGCAAAAAGCCGGGCGGTCTCGTCGGCGATCTGGTTTCCACCGAAGCTGCGTTTGCGCTCAAGCAATTGATCGAGGGGCAGGGCGGTGTTGTTGAATGTCGCACCGACGGGGCGAAGCTGCCTGCGGGCAACCGCTCGGGTTATGTGGGGACTGCTGCGATTGAAGACATCGACACGGCGGATAAAATTCTGCTTGTAGGGACCAACCCTGCCGTTGAAGCACCGGTTCTGAATGCGCGAATTCGCAAGGCATGGTCCAAGGGCTGTGATGTGACGGTTGTCGGCGAAGCCGTTGATCTGACCTATGAGTATGAGCATATGGGTACGGATCGTGCGGCGCTGGCGCATGTGCTTGATCTTGATATGACCGACCTTGCCGAAAAGAACTGCATCGTGATTGTGGGTCAGGGCGCGTTGGCGGCTGATGACGGCGCGGCTGTTCTGGCGACAGTTCAGGCAATAAACGAAAAATCAGGCGGCAAAATGCTGGTGCTGCACACCGCCGCTGGTCGTGTGGGCGCAATGGACGTAGGTGCCACAGCCGAAGGCGGCATCGCTGACGTTTTGGCAGCCGAGGTTATTTACAACCTTGGCGCGGACGAGGGCGACATTCCTGCGGGTCCTTTTGTGATTTATCAAGGCAGCCACGGCGACCGTGGTGCCCACCGTGCCGATATCATTCTACCTGCTGCGGCCTATACCGAAGAGGGTGGTCTGTTCGTCAATACCGAAGGGCGGCCACAGCTTGCACAACGCGCCAGTTTTGCCCCTGGTCAGGCGAAGGAAAACTGGGCGATTCTGCGCGCGCTGAGTGCCGAGTTGGGTGCCACGTTGCCGTTTGATTCGCTGGCCGAACTGCGCACTGCAATGGTTGCGGCGCATCCGCATCTTGGCCGCGTTGACGAAGTGGCCGAGAATAGCTGGACAGCAGAGCCGATGGGCAAGATGTCTGATGCGAAGATTTCCTATGCAATCGCTGATTTTTATCTGACCAACCCGATTGCACGCGCCTCCAGCTTGATGGCTGAACTATCCGCGAATGCAAAAGCGCGCCGCACGGAGGCGATGGCAGCAGAGTGAAACGGGTAGGGTTGATAGGGTTTATGGCGCTGGCCGCTTGTGAACCTGCCACCCCCACAGCAGAGGATTTCATCCCCGAATACAAAGGGGTGGAGACTGTGCTGCTGGACGGTGATCTGGTGCAGTTTAATGTTGCTATGACCAAGGCGCTTGCCTCAGAAAATGTCGCGGCTTACGCGGAATGTGCTGCAGCGCAGTATACGTTAATCCGAGGTTATGGTTTTGCACGTCATGTACGCACAAATGTGGCAATTGAGGGTGGCATTTGGCGTGCTGATGCTGTTTACACAATCTCGCCGAGCCTGCCTAAAGGCTTGAAGACTATTGATGCCGAGGTGGTGACGCAAAGCTGCCGCGAAAAAGGCATCCCGACGGTGTGAGGACCTATGGCTGACTTCTTTTTTAACACCACGCTGGGGATGATCCTGCTGATCGTTGGTCAGATTTTCCTTGTGGTGATTCCATTGCTTCTGGCGTTGGCATTCCTGATGTACGCAGATCGCAAGATTTGGGCCTCGGTCCAGTTGCGGCGCGGCCCGAACGTCGTGGGGGTTTACGGCCTTCTGCAATCGTTCGCGGATTTTGGAAAATACATCGTCAAAGAGATTGTTGTGCCTGCGGGCGCGGACCGCCCTGTTTTCTTCCTCGCGCCGATGGTGTCGCTGGTGATGGCGCTGGTCGCTTGGGCCGTGATCCCGTTTAACGATGGTTGGGTCCTGTCGGACATCAACGTCGCGATCCTGTTTGTTTTCGCGGTTTCCTCGCTTGAGGTATATGGCGTGATTATGGGGGGGTGGGCGTCCAACTCGAAATACCCTTTCCTTGGCTCGCTGCGATCTGCCGCGCAGATGATCTCTTATGAGGTGTCTATCGGTCTGATCATCATCGGTGTGATTATCTCGACCGGCTCCATGAACTTTAGCGGTATCGTCGCCGCACAGGACAGCGACTATGGCTTGCTGAGTTGGTATTGGTTGCCGCATTTCCCGATGTTGATCCTGTTCTTTATTTCGGCCTTGGCCGAAACCAACCGCCCACCGTTCGATTTGCCAGAAGCTGAATCAGAACTGGTTGCTGGTTATCAGGTTGAATATTCTTCCACGCCCTTCTTGCTGTTCATGATTGGTGAGCTGGTGGCAGTGGTGCTGATGTGCGCGCTGATCTCTTTGATGTTCTTTGGCGGTTGGCTGTCCCCGATCCCGGGTTTGCCTGATGGTATCTTCTGGATGATCGCCAAAATGGGTCTGGTGTTCTTTTTCTTCTCGCTGATCAAAGCGATTACACCGCGCTACCGCTATGACCAGTTGATGCGTCTGGGTTGGAAAGTGTTCCTGCCGTTCTCGCTGTTCTGGGTCGTGTTCGTGGCATTCGCGGCGAAGTTCGAATGGTTCTGGGGCATCTATGCCCGCTATACGGTAGGAGGCTGATATGACTGACTATACCCGCCACGCGAAGTATTTCCTGCTTCAGGATTTCTACCAAGGCATGAAGCTGGGCATCAAATATATGTTCAAGCCGAAGGCGACGCTGAATTACCCGCATGAAAAGGGGCCACTGTCGCCTCGTTTCCGTGGGGAGCATGCGCTGCGCCGCTACGCGAACGGCGAAGAACGTTGCATTGCATGTAAACTGTGCGAGGCCGTTTGCCCCGCGCAGGCCATTACCATTGATGCCGAGCCGCGCGATGACGGCAGCCGTCGCACCACGCGTTATGACATCGACATGACGAAATGCATTTACTGCGGCTTCTGTCAGGAAGCATGCCCTGTGGATGCAATTGTCGAAGGGCCAAACTTCGAGTTCAGCACTGAGACACGCGAGGAGCTGTACTACGATAAGGAAAAACTCTTGGACAACGGCGCGCGCTGGGAAGCCGAGATTGCGCGCAACCTCGAGATGGATGCGCCCTACCGATGACCGATAAAAACCCTTGGGAAGAAATGATGAAGCAGGCGCAGGAAATGGCAAAGACCTTTCCGGCGATGGATGCGTTTTCGCCCAAAGGGTTCGAGGCCATGATGGGGCTGATGCCCAAGGATATGATGGAGACCTTCTTTGGCAACAAGCTGAATCCCGACGGATTGGATGCTAAAACAAGGTTGTTACTGACGCTGGCGGGACTGACCATGCAGGGCGCCCAGAACGACGTGGCTGTACGCCAGACTGTGCGCCACGCTGTCGAAGCAGGCGCGCACAAGCAGCAGATAATAGATACGATCGGCCAGATGTCGGCTTTTGCGGGTATCCCTGCGATGCAGCGCGCGATGGCGCTGGCACAAGAAGTGCTGGACGATGGCACGGCCAAGAATACGGAAGGTGACGCATGAGCGTTTTTGCATTTTATCTTTTTGCGGTCTGCGTGGTCGCGGGTGGGCTTTTCACTGTGATCAGCCGCAATCCCGTACACTCGGTCCTTTGGTTGATCCTGTCTTTCCTATCGGCGGCGGGGCTATTCGTGCTGCTGGGCGCTGAATTTGTAGCGATGCTGCTTATCATCGTCTACGTGGGCGCGGTTGCCGTGTTGTTCTTGTTTGTTGTCATGATGCTCGACATCGACTTTGCCGAGCTGAAGGCGGAGATGGCGAAATACATGCCGCTGGCGCTGCTGATCGGCGTCGTGATCCTGATGCAGTTCGTTATTGCCTTTGGCGCTTGGGAGTCCAACGCGGCGGCAGACGGTTTGCGCGCGCAGGTTCCTGCGGAGGATGTGACGAACACGGCTGCTTTGGGATTGATCCTGTATGACGAGTATTTCCTGCTGTTCCAGCTGTCGGGTCTGATCCTGCTGGTTGCGATGATTGGCGCGATTGTGCTGACCCTGCGCCACCGTGGCGATGTGAAACGTCAGGATGTTGTTGCGCAGATGATGCGCGATCCGGCCAAGGCGATGAAGCTGACAGACGTAAAGCCGGGGCAGGGCCTTTGAATTAGAGAGTTCCGCGCGGGGCCAGCGCGGAATTTTTGAAAAATTCCGGACCGTTTTCTTTGAAGAAAACGACTACCGGTGCAAACGACAGACTGGGTGAACCGAAGCTTGCGCTCGGGGATACTCGTGAATACGGCACACCGGAAAGCCACCGGCGCCAAAAATACTATCCCCGCAAACGGGGGGAAACTGAGGGACGACATGATCGGACTGGAACACTATCTGACAGTAGCGGCGACGCTGTTTGTCATTGGCATTTTTGGCCTTTTTCTAAACCGAAAGAACGTGATTGTTCTGCTGATGAGCATTGAATTGATGCTGCTGGCGGTGAACATCAATCTGGTCGCCTTCTCTAGCTACCTTGGCCTGAATGACATGGTGGGGCAGGTGTTTACACTGTTTGTCCTGACGGTTGCTGCCGCAGAGGCGGCGATTGGTCTGGCCATTCTGGTCTGTTTCTTCAGAACCCGCGGCACCATCGCCGTGGAAGACGTCAACGTGATGAAGGGCTGAGGACATGGAAATTACACTCCTTTTTGCCCCGCTGGTTGGTGCGTTGCTTTGTGGCTTTGGCTGGAAAATTATTGGCGAGAACGCCGCGTGCTGGATTGCGACGGGGGGCTTGTTCCTCTCCGCGATTCTCAGCTGGATCGTGTTCCTGACGTTTGATGGCACCACCGACACCATTCAAATCCTTCGCTTTATCGAAAGCGGCAGCCTGAGCACCGATTGGTCGATCCGTCTGGACCGTCTGACAGCGATTATGCTGATCGTAATCACGACTGTGTCCAGCCTCGTACACCTTTATTCCTTTGGCTACATGGCCCATGACGAGCATTTCGGCGAAGGGGTCAGCTATAAGGCGCGCTTCTTTGCGTATCTGTCATTCTTTACGTTTGCGATGTTGATGCTGGTAACGTCTGATAACCTTGTGCAGATGTTCTTTGGTTGGGAAGGGGTGGGCGTTGCCTCGTACCTGCTCATCGGGTTCTACTACAAGAAACCCTCGGCCAATGCCGCCGCGATCAAGGCCTTTGTGGTCAACCGTGTGGGTGACTTTGGCTTTGCGCTGGGTATCTTTGGGTTGTTTCTGCTGACAGACAGCATCAAATTCGACGATATTTTTGCCGCCGCGCCCGAGCTGGCTGAGACCACATTGAGCTTTTTGTGGGGAGAGTGGAACGCCGCCAATCTGATTGCTGTGCTGCTCTTTATCGGTGCTATGGGTAAGTCGGCGCAACTGCTGCTGCACACTTGGCTGCCAGACGCGATGGAAGGGCCTACGCCTGTGTCCGCGCTGATCCACGCAGCGACCATGGTTACAGCGGGTGTTTTCCTTGTCTGCCGCATGTCGCCGCTGATGGAATTTGCCCCCGAGGCGATGGCATTTGTCACTATTCTGGGTGCTACGACGGCGTTTGTTGCAGCCACGATCGGTCTGGTGCAGACAGATATCAAACGGGTGATTGCCTATTCGACCATGTCACAGCTGGGGTATATGTTTGTGGCCGCTGGCGTTGGCATGTACTCGGCCGCGATGTTCCACCTGCTGACGCATGCCTTCTTCAAGGCGATGCTGTTCTTGGGTGCAGGCTCGGTCATTCATGCGATGCACCATGAGCAGGACATGATGAACTATGGCGGTCTGCGCAAGAAAATCCCCTATACCTTCTGGGCGATGATGATCGGTACGCTTGCGATTACCGGTGTTGGTATCCCTGTGTGGATTATTACGCTGGGTGAAATCCCGATCGGGTTTGCGGGCTTCCAGTCCAAGGACGCGATTGTAGAAAGTGCGTTTGCCGCTGGCTCCATGTACGGCTTCTGGATGCTGGTGATTGCCGCCTTGTTCACCAGCTTCTACAGCTGGCGCCTGATGTTCCTTACGTTTTACGGCACACCGCGCGGCGACAAGCACACGCATGAGCATGCCCATGAAAGCCCTGTTGTCATGCTGGTGCCTTTGGGTGTGCTAGCGCTTGGCGCGGCTCTGTCCGGCATGGTCTGGTACGGGTCGTTCTTTGGCCACACTGATCAGGTCGCAAAGTTCTACGGTATTCCCTATGCCGAAGAAGCGGCCCACGGCGAAGAGAAGGTCGACGGTGCCGAGACATCCCACGGCGCGGCTGATGGCAAGGGCGGCAAAGCCGAGCATCACTATGTCTTTGCGGGCCAGCCGGGTGAGGGGGCGCTGTATATCGCACCTGACAACACGCTGCTGGATGACGCGCACAAGGTGCCTTATTGGGTCAAGACCTCTCCCTTTGCGGCGATGTTGATTGGCTTCCTGTTTGCCTATTGGTTTTACATCAAGAACCCGTCGCTGCCGGGCCGTTTGGCCGAGAACCAAAAGCACCTTTACCAGTTCTTGCTGAACAAATGGTACTTTGACGAAATCTACGATTTCATCTTTGTGCAGCCTGCCAAGATGATCGGCCGTTTCTTGTGGAAGCAGGGCGACGGGCGTGTGATTGACGGTGGTTTGAACGGGCTGGCATTGGGGATCATTCCCTTCTTCACCCGCCTCGCTGGCCGTGCGCAGTCCGGCTATATCTTTACCTATGCCTTCGCCATGGTGATCGGGATCGCGGTTCTGGTAACGTGGATGACGATGACCGGAGGAGCAAACTGATGGAAAATAACTTGCTCTCCATTGTGACGTTCATGCCCGCGTTTGCGGCGCTTATTCTGGCCGTGTTCCTGCGGGGCGAAGACGAGGCGGCGCAGCGCAATGCCAAATGGCTGGCGCTGATAACGACCACGGTTACATTTATTGTTTCGATCTTTGTCTATCTCGAGTTTGACCCGGCCAATACGGGCTTTCAAATGGTAGACGAGGCCGAATGGTTGCTGGGCCTGAATTACCGCGTAGGCGTGGACGGGATTTCGATCCTGTTTGTGATGCTGACCACCTTCATGATGCCGCTGGTGATTGCGGCATCCTGGGATGTGCATACGCGGGTCAAGGAATACATGATCGCTTTCCTGATCCTAGAGACGCTGATGATCGGTGTTTTTGTCTCGCTCGATCTGATCCTGTTCTATCTGTTCTTTGAGGCGAGCCTGATCCCGATGTTCCTGATTATCGGGATATGGGGCGGTGCGAACCGCATCTACGCGAGCTTCAAGTTCTTCCTCTACACCTTCTTCGGGTCGGTTCTGATGCTGATCGCGATGGTGGCGATGTTTGCGGAGGCAGGCACGACCTGTATCGGCGGTTGCGATATCAGCTTGCTGACGCATACCTTCGGCTCCGAGACATTCAGCTTGATGGGCTGGCAGGTTGTTGGCGGGATGCAGACGCTGATGTTCCTTGCGTTCTTTGCCAGCTTCGCGGTGAAAATGCCGATGTGGCCTGTGCACACATGGTTGCCTGACGCGCACGTGCAAGCCCCGACTGCGGGTTCTGTCGTGCTGGCCGCGATCCTGCTTAAAATGGGCGGCTACGGTTTCTTGCGCTTTTCACTGCCGATGTTCCCCGTAGGGGCCGAGGTGGTTGGCCCGCTGATCTTGTGGATGTCGGCGATTGCGATTGTCTACACCTCGCTGGTGGCGCTGGTGCAAGAAGACATGAAAAAGCTGATTGCCTATTCATCGGTGGCCCACATGGGTTTTGTGACCATGGGTATCTTCTCGACCAACCAGCAGGGGCTGGACGGCGCGATTTTCCAGATGATCAGCCACGGCTTTATTTCGGGCGCGCTGTTTTTGGCAGTGGGTGTGATCTATGACCGGATGCACACGCGCGAGATTGACGCCTATGGCGGGTTGGTGAACCGGATGCCGGTTTATGCGCTGATCTTTATGCTGTTCACCATGGCCAACGTCGGCCTGCCAGGCACCTCCGGTTTTGTCGGGGAATTCCTGACATTGATGGCGGTGTTTCAGGTGAATACATGGGTGGCTGCGGTTGCAACCACCGGCGTGATTTTTTCAGCGGCCTATGCGCTGTGGCTGTACCGCCGTGTGGTGATGGGTGATCTGATAAAGGAAAGCCTGAAAGCGATCACCGATATGAACGCTCGTGAGAAGTGGATTTTTGCGCCCTTGGTCGTGATGACGCTGCTTCTGGGGATCTACCCTGCATTGATACTGGATGTGATTGGCCCGTCGGTGACGGCGCTGGTGACGCAATATGATACGGCAGTTGCCGCAGCCGAGGCTGTGATGCGTACCGCCGAAGCCCTGAATTGAGGCGAAAGACATGACGAACGATATCCTCTTGATCCTGCCTGAAATTATTCTGGCGCTTTTTGCCATCGCGGGCCTAATGGCCGGTGCTTATGGCGGTAAGGATGCGATCGCGCGTCCGCTACTGTGGGCCACTGCGGCGGTTTTTGTGATCGTGGCAGGGCTGGTTGCGACATCCTCGGCCACCACGGTTGAGGCATTTGGCGGGATGTTCATCAATGACGGTTTTGCCCGCTTTGCCAAAGTGGTGATCCTGCTGTCGGCGGCCAGTGTGCTGATCATGTCCGAAGGGTATATGCGTGCGCGTGATCTGCTGCGGTTCGAATATCCTGTTCTTGTCTCGCTGAGTGTTGTCGGCATGATGATGATGGTCTCTGCTGGCGATCTCATGGCGCTTTACATGGGGCTTGAGCTGCAATCGCTTGCTCTTTACGTTGTGGCATCCCTGCGCCGCGACAGTGCGAAATCAACAGAAGCGGGTCTGAAGTACTTTGTGCTGGGCGCGTTGTCATCGGGACTGCTGCTGTATGGTGCATCGCTGGTTTATGGGTATTCAGGCACTACGCTGTTCTCGGGCATCATCACTACGGCGCAAGCGGGTGAGACATCGCTGGGTCTGTTGTTCGGTATCGTTTTCCTGATCTCGGGTCTGGCATTCAAGGTATCGGCTGTGCCGTTCCACATGTGGACCCCTGACGTTTATGAAGGGTCGCCCACGCCGATCACAGCCTTCTTTGCCACGGCCCCGAAAGTGGCGGCGATGGCGTTGTTTGCGCGGGTGCTGCACGATGCCTTTGGCAACGCGGTGAGTGATTGGCAGCAGATCGTGGCACTTTTGTCGGTGCTGTCGATGTTCCTCGGCGCGGTTGCGGCGATTGGTCAGACCAACATCAAACGTCTGATGGCCTTTTCCTCTATCGCGCATATGGGTTATGCCCTGATGGGCCTTGCGGCGGGGACGGCTTTTGGCGTGCAGGCGATGCTGGTCTATATGGCGATCTATGTGACGATGAATGTCGGTATCTTTGCCTTTATCCTGTTGATGGAGAAAGACGGCCAGCCTGTGGCGGACATTGGTGCGCTCAACATGTATTCAAAGGCGCAACCCGGTCGTGCACTGGCGCTGCTGGTGCTGATGTTCAGCCTTGCAGGTGTGCCGCCTTTCCTCGGCTTCTTTGGTAAGCTCTACGTGCTACGCGCAGCATATGACGGTGGGCTTGCGTGGCTGGCGATTGCGGGTGTGATTGCTTCGGTGATCGGCGCGTTCTACTATCTGCGGATCGTGTTCTACATGTACTTTGGCGACGATAAATCGGATGCGCTGGACCAGAACCGTGGCGGTATTCTCGGGGGCTTCCTGATGGCCTCTGCGATCATCATGGTTGTCGGCATTATCAACATGTTCGGCATCGAAGGTGCCGCAGCATTGGCGGCTGATACGCTTGTCAAATAGGCAAGCCCATGGGTGAGTGGCCGAAGGGTTATACGCGCCACGTCTTCGATACGCTCGATTCGACCCTATCTGAAGCTGCGCGCATGGCACCGACGCTTGCTGGCCCTGCGTGGCTGCTCGCGCATGAGCAGACGGCCGCACGCGGACGGCGGGGGCGGGCATGGTCCACCCCGCGCGGGAATTTCGCGGGTACACTGATTATGCCGCGCACAGGCTCGCCTGCGGATGCGGCGTTGCGCAGCTTTGTTACCAGTCTTGCCTTGTATGACGCATTTGTTGCCACGACTGGGCAGGCGGATGCCTTTGCGTTGAAGTGGCCCAATGATGTTTTGCTGAATGGCGGTAAGGTGGCGGGTATCCTGCTGGAGAGCCTTGGCGATCATCTGGTGATCGGGATAGGTGTGAACCTTGCCCATGCGCCCACCCCCGATCAGGTCGAAGCGCGGGCGGTCACGCCCGTTAGCCTGTTGCAAGGTACAGGCGTTGCCGTAGAGGCCGAGACGTTTCTGAACGCGCTGGCCCGCGCATTTGCGCAATACGAAACCCAGTTTTTGACCTATGGGTTTGCGCCAATTCGCACAGCATGGCTGGCGCGGGCGGCGCGGATCGGCGAGGTTGTCACAGCACGCACGATGCGGGATGAAACCGTTGGTGTGTTTGAGGATGTGGACGGGCAGGGTAATCTCATCCTGAAGACGGCAAAAGGTCGCGTGGCGATCACGGCGGCGGATGTCTATTTCTAACACTGTAAGGAGGGCGTGCGATGCTCTTGGCGATTGATTGCGGCAATACCAACACCGTGTTTTCCATCTGGGACGGGTCCGAGTTTATTGCCACATGGCGCACGGCCACCGAATGGCAGCGCACAGCCGATCAGTACTATGTCTGGCTGAGCAGCCTGTTAAAGTTGCAAAACATCGACGCTGAAATCACCGATATGATAATCTCGTCCACTGTGCCGCGTGTGGTGTGGAACCTGCGGGTGCTGGCGGACCGCTATTTCAACACGCGCCCTATCGTTGTGGGAAAACCCGAATGTGCGCTGCCCATCGAAGTGCGGGTAGATATTGGTACAGCCGTTGGGCCGGACCGGTTGGTGAATACTGTTGCGGGGTTTGATTTGCACGGTGGTGATCTGATCATAGTCGATTTTGGCACCGCCACGACATTTGATGTCTCTGATACCGATGGTGCCTATATCGGCGGTGTTATTGCCCCAGGTGTGAACCTGAGCCTTGAGGCGTTGCACAATGCAGCCGCCGCTTTGCCCCATATCGATATCACCCAGCCTACTCAGGTAGTGGGTACGAATACTGTGGCTTGTATGCAATCTGGCGTTTTTTGGGGTTATATTGGCCTCGTTCGTGAGATATGTGCGCGAATAAAGGCGGAGCGCGGGCGTGACATGCGCGTAATCTCCACCGGCGGGCTCGCGCCGCTGTTCCAGCAGGCCGAGGACCTCTTTGACGAATATCATGATGATTTGACGATGCACGGCCTGACCGTGATACATAAATATAACAAGGAAAATGCTTAAAAATGAGCAGTGAAAGATTGATCTACCTTCCCCTCGGCGGGGCAGGTGAAATTGGCATGAATGCCTATGTGTATGGCTATGGCAAGCCGAACGAAGAGCGGCTGATTGTCGTGGATATTGGTGTGGCTTTTCCAGATATGGACACAAGCCCCGGTGTTGACCTGATCATCGCCGATATCGAATGGCTGGTAGAGCGTAAGGACCGCATCGAGGCGGTGTTTGTGACCCACGCCCATGAGGACCACGTAGGCGGCATTGCCCATACCTATGACCGCCTGCAAGCGCCAATTTTTGCGCGCAAGTTCACCGCCAATATCGCACGCCGCAAGATGGCTGAATACAACCACCCCGATGATGCCGTGACAATTGTCGGCACCTTCCCGCATCAGGTAGATGCAGGACCGTTCAAGGTAGGGTTTCAGCCGATCTCCCACTCCATCCCCGAAAGCTCGGCTTTGGTGATCGACACGCCTGCGGGCCGCATTGTGCATTCGGGTGATTTCAAAGTGGATCTGACCCCTGGAGTGGGCGAGCCGTTTGACCCTGCCGCGTTTGAAGAAATTGCCAAAGACGGCATCAAAGCGTTGGTTTGTGACAGTACCAATGTGTTCAGCCCCGAGGCGGGCCGCTCAGAGGCGACCTTGCCCGAAGCGATTACCGAGCTTGTCTCGGGCGCGAAGGGCATGGTTGTGGCGACGACATTCGCCTCCAACGTGGCGCGTGTGAAGACGCTGGCTGTTGCAGGGCAAAAGGCGGGACGCTCTGTCGTGCTGCTGGGCCGTGCGATGAAGCGGATGGTCGAGGCCTCGGTCGAGGCGGGCGTGCTGAAAGATTTTCCGCCCACGATCAGCCCCGAACAGGCCCGCGATGTGCCGCGTGAAAACCTGTTGCTGCTGGTGACAGGATCGCAAGGCGAGCGCCGTGCGGCCAGCGCGCAGTTGGCGCGGGGCAAATACATGGGTTTGACGATGCAGGAAGGGGACATGTTCCTTTTCTCGTCCAAGACCATTCCGGGTAATGAAAAAGGCGTTATTCGCATTATCAACCAGTTCTCTGAAATGGGTGTGGATGTTGTGGATGACAGCACGGGCAAATACCACGTGTCGGGCCACGCCAACCGCCCCGATCTGGAAACGCTGCATGATCTGTTGAAGCCGCAGGTATTGATCCCCATGCACGGCGAGCATCGCCATTTGCGCGAGCACGTCAAAATTGCCGACGGCAAGGGCATCACGGGTGTTCTGGCTGTTAACGGTATGATGATTGATCTGTCCGGAAATGCGCCCAAGGTGGCCGAGTATGTCGAGACAGGCCGCACCTATATCGACGGTTCGGTTCAGGTCGGCGCGCTGGACGGTGTGGTGCGCGACCGTATCCGTATGGCGCTGAATGGTCATATGACCATCACCGTTTTGATGGACGAACAAGACGAGCCACTGGGCGATCCTTGGGTCGATGCGATGGGCCTGCCGGAAATGGGCATAAGCAAAGCACCGTTGGTTGATGTGGTCGAACAGGACCTAAGCCAGTGGTTGGGTCGCGCCGGGGTGAAAACGCTGCGAGATGACAAAGCGCTGGATGATGGCCTGCGCAAAGTAGCGCGTCAGTCTTCGCAAAACGAGATCGGCAAAAAGCCCGAAGTGACTGTAGTTGTCAGCCGCCTGAGCTAGAGGCCTGCACAAAAAGCCTGTGCCAGACCTGTTTTGGGTCTGGCGATTTTGACCGGATACGAAAAAGCCCCGCAGGTTATGACCTGCGGGGCTTTTTTTTATGTTGTGTCCCAGAGTGTCTAGTCTTTGGGACGGTCGGCAAAGCTCAACTCGATGAAGGTGGGCGTGTGATCACCCAGACCGACCACGCGGTTGTTGTTGTTGCCGCGATCATTATTGTCGCCCGACTTGCGACCACCGCGTGAGCGGGAATTGCGCCGCTCTGACGCGGAATCTGATTTTGTTTGTTTTGAACTGTCGCGCTCTGGCTGGTTCCGCTCAGGCTTTGCATCATCCGACTCGGTGTCTGACGCTTTTGCGGCCTGTGGGGCGGGGGTGTCCTGCGCTGGGGTGGCATCGTCAGCGGGGGCTACCATTGCACGCGAATTTGATTTGGGGGGCGCTTTTTTCGGGGCCTTGCTTTGTGGTGCGTCGGCTACCTCGGCAGGTGCGTCTGTCTGCGGTGCCGCTGCCTCTTCGGACTTTGGCGCATCAGACTTGCGGCTGCGCGAACGGGTGCGCTTGGGCTTGTCGGTCTTTGCCTCTTCGCCCGCCTTCGCCTGTTCACCAGATTTGGCCTCGGATTTAGGCGTGGTTCCCAACGGGTTCTCGAGACGCGGAATCTCTTTTTGAACCAGTCGTTCAACATCTTCAAAGTTCTTCTCGTCGCGCGGCGTGCAGATCATGATGGCTTTGCCATCGCGCCCTGCGCGGCCCGTACGGCCGATGCGGTGCACGTAGTCTTCGGCGTGGCTGGGCACGTCAAAGTTAAAGACGTGGCTGACTGCTGGCACATCAAGACCACGTGCGGCCACATCAGAGGCGACAAGGAAACGCAGATCACCTGCGCGGAACCCGTCGAGTGTTTTTGTACGCTGGCTTTGATCGAGATCGCCGTGAATAGGCGCTGCGTCATAGCCGTATTTTTTCAACGACTTGGCAACAGCGTCCACATCCATCTTTCGGTTACAAAAGATGATCGCGTTGGTGCATTTGTCGCCTTCGGCGTCGATCAGTGCGCGCAGCAGCTTGCGCTTTTCTGTCGCTTCGCGGTCTTTGCGCGAGGCTTTGAACATCAGAACACCCTGTTCGATCGTCTCGGATGTGGTGGCCTGACGGGCCATTTCCACACGGAACGGGTTACTGAGGAAGGTGTTTGTGATCCGCTCGATCTCGGGCGCCATTGTGGCGGAGAAAAACAGTGTTTGGCGGGTGAAGGGGGTGAGACCGAAGATCCGCTCGATGTCAGGGATAAAGCCCATATCAAGCATGCGGTCTGCTTCGTCCACAACCATGACTTTAACGTCAGTCAGGATCAGTTTACCGCGCTCATGGTGATCCAGCAGGCGACCAGGTGTGGCGATCAGAACGTCAACGCCTTTGTCGATCAGCTTGTCCTGTTCTTTGAACGAAACACCACCGATCAGCAGTGCCTTGGTCAGTTTGGTGTATTTGGCGTAGGTGTCGAAATTCTCGGCCACCTGTGCGGCCAGTTCGCGCGTGGGGCACAGAACAAGGCTGCGTGGCATGCGTGCGCGGGCGCGCCCACGGGCCAGTTGTGTAATCATCGGCAGCGTAAAGCTGGCCGTCTTGCCCGTACCTGTCTGGGCGATGCCAAGAACGTCGCGCCCTTCGAGGGCGGGGGGGATCGCGCCAGCCTGAATCGGTGTTGGCGTATCGTACCCTGCTTCGGCGATTGCCTTGAGGACCTTAGGGTTCAGGTTCAATTCAGAGAATTTTATCATGTGTATCCGTTAGTTGCGGACACTCATTTGGCCCGCGGCAGCATCTGTATCGGCCCGCATGGCCCAAGGGGCGGCACCTGCCGCGACACATCTGCACCGCGCATAGCAAGTTGCGCGGGAGGCGTCAAATATTTGCGAAGTCTGGGAAATGTTTGGCAAGGGCTGTGTCAAATGGGAAGCGGGTGATGTGCAGACAATTGTACTGTTCCAGCCGTGCGCGCAGGGCAGGCGTATCGGCGCAGACTTCGTCAAAAAATGCGCGCAGGCCTGCATCGCCATTCTCGTCATGGATGAGCGCGAAAAGCTCGTGCATGGTAATCCCGCCGCGATCACGGCTGCGGGCCGGTCCCAGATCGGCGCGATAGGAGCCTGCATCATGGCGGTAGGCGAAATGGGCGTGCCAAGTGTCCCAATCTGTTGCGTGGAAATGGGCGAGCCTGATGCCGTCCATCTCTACGTGGTTTGGGTTCGTCTCACCGTTCAGAAAGGCGTTATGGATGCGGAATTTGATGCCCTCTATGCCCGTTCGGACAAATATCTTGCCTGCAATATGGCTCAGAAACCCGCCCTTTAGGTGTGGGCCGTAGGTCGGGTAGAGTGCGCTGACAGTTTGTTCGCGGGCTTTGCCTGCGGGGATAAAGGTTTTGAAGGCGGCCTCGGTCTGTGGATCGCCACCTGCCAGCAGCTCCATCGGGCGGGCACGGGCGCATTGCACGCGATCGGGTTGGGCGGCCAAATGGGCGGCGATCTGGCCATTGCCGACCAGAAATTCATCCACATCCATATGGATCAGCCAGTCCACCTCGGTCGCGCGCTTATAAGCGCGGGTCGCGTTGAAGGTCTGGCGCGGCTGGTGCATCTCGGGGCGGGTGCCGTTGTGTCGGTTCCAATAGCCATCATCACAGCGCACAACGCGCGTTTTAGGATGGTCGCGCAAGGCCGCTTGGGCCTGTGGGTTGGGCGCGTCGAGGTAGACGTAGATGCGGTGCGCGCCCAATTCCAGATGGTAGGAGACAAAGCGCAGGATCGCGGAAGTGTCCGCTTTGATCGTTGCTACGATGCCCCATGTCGCCATGTCAGACCATCATCTCTTTGGTGGCGGTCAGTTTGACCTCAGGGTAGTCGCGGTCGACGCGGTCTATGTCCCACTGGAGGCGGGTGAGGTAGACGATATCGCCGTCATTGTCGGTGGCGATGTGCTGCTTGTTGGCCTCGGTAAACTTGTCTACGGCGGCCTTGTCGCCAGTGACCCAGCGGGCAGAAGTGAACTGCGACGGCTCAAACCGTACGGGAAGGCCGTATTCAAGCTCGATCCGTGAGGCCAGTACTTCGAATTGCAACTGGCCGACAACGCCGACAACAAAACCCGACCCGATAGAGGGTTTGAACACTTTCGCGGCGCCTTCCTCTGCAAATTGCATCAGGGCTTTCTCAAGGTGTTTGGACTTTAGCGGATCGCCTGCGCGGACCCCTTGGAGCAATTCGGGCGCGAAGGAGGGGATGCCTGTAACGCGGATAGCCTCACCTTCGGTCAGGGTGTCGCCGATGCGCAGCTGGCCGTGGTTGGGGATGCCGATGATGTCGCCCGCCCATGCTTCCTCTGCCAATTCGCGGTCGGCAGCGAGGAACATGACAGGGCTGGCGATGGTCATGACCTTTTTGCTGCGTACATGGGTGAGTTTCATACCCCGCTCAAAGTGGCCGGAGGCGAGGCGTACAAAGGCGACGCGGTCGCGGTGTTTGGGGTCCATGTTGGCTTGGACTTTGAAAACAAAGCCCGAGACGTTCTTTTCTTCGGGCAAAATCTCGCGGGGTTGGGCCTTTTGGATCTGTGGTTCTGGCCCGAACATGGCGATGCCGTCCATCAGCTCCTTGACGCCGAAAGAGTTGATAGCGGAGCCGAACCAGATCGGGGTGAGGGAGCCTTCGGCCATCAGCGCCGCATCCAGTGGTGGCATCAGCTCGCGCACCATCTCAAGGTCTTCCTTGAGCTTTTCCAGCAGCTCGACTGGGACATGCTCGGCCAGTTTGGGATCGTCGAGACCCTCGATCTTGATGGACTCAGACACTTTGTTGCGGTCGGCGCGGTCCATCAACTCCAAACGGTCGCGCAGGATGTCATAACAGCCGACAAAATCGCGGCCCACGCCGATGGGCCAGCTGGCTGGCGTCACGTCAATGGCGAGGTTTTGCTGGATTTCGTCGATGATCTCGAACACATCGCGGCTCTCGCGGTCCATCTTGTTACAAAAGGTCAGGATCGGCAGGTCGCGCATGCGGCAAACTTCGAACAGCTTTTGTGTCTGGCTCTCGACGCCCTTTGCGCCGTCGATCACCATTACGGCCGCATCCACCGCAGTGAGTGTGCGATATGTGTCTTCGGAGAAGTCGGAGTGGCCGGGCGTGTCGACCAGATTGAAGCGAAAGTTTGTGTCGCGCCCCTGATAATCAAACGACATGGCAGAGGCGGAGACGGAAATGCCACGGTCTTTTTCCATCGCCATAAAATCCGAGCGGGTGCGGCGTGCCTCGCCTTTGGCGCGGACTTGGCCCGCCATCTGGATCGCCCCACCGAACAACAGGAACTTTTCGGTCAGCGTGGTTTTGCCCGCATCTGGGTGGCTGATGATCGCAAAAGTCCGGCGGCGCGCTATCTCAGGCGGTAGATCGGGGCGATTTGTGTTTTTGTCCAGCATCTTGCGGCATGTTCCTGATGTAGATTAGGGCAGCTGCATTGATGGCGGCGCACCTTGTGTTTTCCCCCGTACACATACCTGACACGCCCCCAGAGGCAAGCCTCAGCGGCTAGAGGCTTTTTTCAGCAGATCGGCGGCGTTCGGGCCTAGCAACCCTTCGGGTGCATCCAGCCCCGCGTGGGGCAGATCGGAATGACCTTTGACATGTTTGCCAAGGCTGTCCGACAGATCGGAGGGCAATACGGGACGCGTGCGACTGTCGATCAGCATGCTTTCTGCGGCGATGCCTTCGGCATAGATAATCTGGTGACTGTCGAAAAGCAGTTGGAAGTAGTCAACAAAGCCGCCCTCGGAGATGGTGACAGTATCGCCGTTAACCAGATGCCGCGCCTTGACCAGCAGTTCTGAGCGGCCTGCGCCCAACTCGTCCGTGCGCTGGTAGATGAACAGGCGGTGATCGGGGCTGACCAGCAGATCGCCATCGTTGTTGAGTGTGCCTGAAGTGATGCGGATCGGGGCGAACTCACCCACTGCGCGGGTGGTGGAGGTGCCGATCCAGCGCAAGGTTTGCACGCCATCATCACGGGTCAGCACACGGTCGCCCACGACCAGATCCTCAACCGCGCGCTGCGCACCCGAGGCCAGCGTGATATGGGTGCCACGGGTAAAGCTGACGCAAGCGACCTGCGCGAATTTGCTGTGGGCAGCGTCACGGTCAATGCCGACAAGGCGGTATTCGACCTTTGAGCTGAGCGCGCTAAAGGGCAGCAGATAGACCCCGTCGACGTTGCCGTCGGTGTCGACCTCTACCAGCAGCAGTGCATCGGATGTGACCCCGTCAGGCGACATAAAGGTAAGTGCGCAATCCAGATAGATCGCCGCACCTGGCGTGCCGACACTGGTATCGTGGCCCACGAAAAAGCTGGCGTCATCGCGTGCGACCAAAGACAGGCGCGCTGGCTCGGACGCGTACTCAAGCTCATAGACGTCATCAAGGATCAGCTCGGAGGCGAAGGAAATGGGATCGCCCATATTTGCGCCATCGGTCGCCATGACCTGCGCGGCCAGAAAGACCGGAACGCTTTGGGAAGAGAGGGAGCCTGTGGACATATGCCGGTGCCTTTTCAAGGTCTGCGTTGCGCGTGGGATAGACTAGGATTATGGCGTGACGGGGTCAATGAAAGGGTGTTTTGCTGGCGCACCGTTCAGCACTGCGGTAGCAGTGAGGCCAACTACATAAAGCAAGGGAGAGACGGGATGGATCTGGGGATCAAAGGAAAGAAAGCACTGGTCTGTGCTTCGTCCAAGGGATTGGGCCTTGGCTGTGCAGAGGCCTTGGCCGCAGCGGGTGTTGATCTGATAATGAATGCGCGTGGTGAGGAGGCGCTGGAGGCTGCGGCAGAGCGGTTGCGCAAAGACTATGGTGTGGCTGTTGTGACTGTAGCTGCTGATGTGGCCACGCAAGAGGGACAAGCAGCGGTTATCAAGGCCGCGCAAGGCGTTGATATACTAGTCAATAATGCAGGTGGTCCCCCTCCGGGCATGTGGACGGATTGGGACCGTGAGGATTTCATCAAAGCACTGGATGCCAATATGCTGGCGCCCATCGCGCTAATCAAAGCCTTGGTGCCTGATATGATGGACCGTGGCTGGGGCCGTGTCGTCAACATTACATCGCAATCGGTGCGCGCGCCTATTGGTGTGCTGGGGCTCAGCAATTCTGCCCGCACTGGCCTGACAGGATATGTCGCTGGCACCAGCCGTCAGGTGGCAGGCAAAGGGGTGACGATCAACAACCTGCTGCCCGGTATTCATGCGACGGACCGGGCGGATGCGCTTGATGGTGCTGTGGTGGCACAACGCAATATCTCGCTTGAGCAGGCGCGCGAGGAACGCGCGTCCAGCATTCCGGCGGGGCGCTATGGCACCCGGCACGAGTTTGGCGCAGCCTGTGCCTTTTTGTGCTCGACCCATGCGGGGTTCATTGTGGGGCAGTCGATCTTGCTGGACGGTGGTGCCACCAATATCACGATGTAATGGCGGCCCAAGCACCTTTGAAAGACCAGCTTTTCAACGCGCAAAGCGTGGGGCAGCTCGCAGCGGAATATGCTGCGGCTGTCCCGTCATTTGACGCCGAACGCTTTGCTGCGGATGCGCTGGCGGGGTTTGAGCCGCGCGAGCTGATGGCGCGGCTGGAGTGGTTGGCCGATTGTATAGAAGATCAGTTGGCGGATGATTTTCCGACGATGGCCGACCAGTTGCACGCAGCCCTGCCGCCGCGTCTTGACCCTGCGAGGAGCGACGATGATTTCGGTGATTTCATTCATGCCGTTCCCGGCATACTGGCGGCGCGTCACGGGCTGGAGGCGCACCGCATCCGTGCGATGGATTTGCTGTACGAGGCGACGCAGCGGTTCACGATGGAGTTCTATATCCGTCCCTTTCTGATCCGTTGGCCTGACGAGACATTGGCACTGTTGGCAACATGGGCGCGTGACCCTAATTATCACGTGCGCCGTCTGGTGAGCGAAGGAACCCGCCCGCGTTTGCCTTGGGCCAAAAATGTGGGGCTGATGCCTGCACAGACCTTTCCATTGCTGGACGTTTTGCACAGCGATCCTACGCGGTATGTGACGCGCTCGGTCGCGAACCACCTCAACGATCTGAGCAAAATCGAACCGGATGCCGTGCTGGCGCGTCTGGCGCTCTGGAAAAAGGCAGGCAAGCAGGATGATAAGGAGCTAGCGTGGATGACGCGCCATGCCTTGCGCACGTTGATCAAGCAAGGTCACACAGGGGCGATGGCGGCCTTGGGCTATGATGCCACAGTGCCCGTTACCGCACAGATCACGCTGGACCGTGATCGCCTGTCCATCGGCGAAGCGTTGCGATTTGAGATCGTTTTGCAAGCAGATGTGGCGCTGCCTGTTTTGGTTGACTATCGCCTGACCTTTGCGCGGCCTAACGGAAAGATCGCGCATAAGGTTTTCAAGCTCAAGGCTGCGCAGTTGGGGGCTAATGTGCCATTGCAGCTGGGAAAAACACATAAGTTCAAAGGCGATGCGACGACATTTGCACTGCATGCAGGGGCGCATGGCATCACTGCGCAGGTCAATGGCCGTGATGTGGCCGAGGTATGGTTTGATCTGACGGAATAGCGCGTTCACATTTACGTTGTACTTGGCTTTTGGCGCTGGTCTCGCTCGGCCCATTCGCTTAGCCCTGCGCGCAGTTGTTTGTGTGAAAGGTCCGCCATGAGCCACGTTGTCCTGATTGCCGCCTTTGGCGCTATTGTTGCACTGTCCCTGCTGGCCGCGCCACGGCGCGCCAGTGTCGAGGGGTTTTTCGGCGGGGCAGGTGCGCAGGGGCGCGCACCGGGTCTTTGGGTTTTGGTGTTGAGCCAAGTCACCACATGGATATTTGCACGCAGTCTGATGAACGCGGCAATTCTAGGCTACTATTACGGCATGGCGGGAACGCTGGCTTATGCCGGCTATTACGTCTCGTTTCTGACGGGCGGTTTCATTGTCGGGCGTCTGCGCGAAGGGCAGGCGGGTTCGGTGCAAGACTGGCTGGGGGCGCGTTTCGGGAGCCTTGGGACGGGGTGCTACAACGCAGTTATTGCCCTGCGGCTTTTGTCGGAGGTGTTCGCCAATCTGATCGTTGTCGGGCTGATCTTTAACGCAGTGCTGGCGGGCAGTGGTACGGCGGCGATCTGGGCTGTGGCAGTGCTGGGGCTGGCCTATTCCGCATGGGGCGGGCTGAGCGCGGCGCTGCGCACGGATGTGGTACAGATGATTGTCTTTCTGGTTGTGTTTGGCGTGGCCTTTGTGGCGCTGGTGACGGGGCCTGCGTTTGACTTGGCAGCAGTGGTGACAGCACAGGGCACGGCGGGCAGCTATAACGGATGGGTACTGCTGGCGGTGGCGGCTTTGCAGGTGTTCAGCTATCCTGCGCATGATCCGGTGATGATGGACCGCGGGTTCATCGCTGATCGCGCCACCACGCGCGCCTCTTTTTTGCATGCCTTCTGGATCAGCACACTTTGCATTATCGGGTTTGGTTTTTTCGGTATTCAGGCCGCATTGGTGGGCGCTGCGTATGAGGGGGAGCTGATCGGCACTTGGGGTGTGATGTTTCCACCATGGATTTTTGCGTTGCTGATGATCTCGCTGCTCGTGTCTGCACTCAGCACGCTCGACAGTGCGCTGTCATCCGCTGCACGGCTGGTGGTGGAAGAGACAGGGCTGCCGCGCACTTTGGCCGCCGGACGCTGGGTGATGGTGGCCTTTATGCTGGCGGGTACGCTGCTGACCCTGTGGGGCAATGCCACGCTGTTTGATGCGGTGGCGGTCAGCGGGACTGCCTCGATGTTTCTGACGCCTGTTCTGATTGTGGGGCTGGTGATGGGGCGTGCGATTGCGCTGTGGTCCTATCTGGTGGCCTTTGCAGCGGCAATTGGTGGCGCGTTCATCTATTTCGCGCGCGGATGGGACATGGTCAGCCCATGGCTGATGGCAGGCCATAAATACGAGCAGCTTTTGCTGATCTGTGTTTGTGTTCTGTGCATTGGGTTTGCGGCGGTGCTTGCAGGCGCGCGGCGGCGCTGATACCTGCTATCCGACAGAAATGATCGGATAAGCCCGCCGTGAAGCCCCAGACACCGCGCCTCGAGATTCGTAACCTGCGTCGCAGCTTTGAAGGCCGTGCGGTTGTCGATGATGTGAGCCTGCAAATTATGCCCGGTCAGGTGACATGTTTGCTAGGACCATCGGGCTGCGGCAAATCCACAACGCTGCGCATGATCGCGGGCGTTGAGATGCAGGACAGCGGGACCATCCACGTGGATGGCAAGCTGATCTGTGACACGGTGTTTCGCGTGCCCCCCGAGCGGCGCGAGATTGGGCTGATGTTTCAGGACTTTGCCCTGTTTCCGCACCTGAGTGTAGCGGGCAATGTGGCCTATGGTTTGCGCGGGACACGCGCCGAAAACCGTGCGCGGGTGGAAGAACTGTTGGAGCGGGTGGACCTTGCGCGCTTTATCGACGGCTATCCGCACCAGTTGTCCGGCGGCGAGCAGCAGCGCGTGGCGCTTGCACGTGCGCTGGCGCCGCGCCCGCGCATCATGTTGATGGACGAGCCGTTCAGCGGGCTTGATAACCGCCTGCGGGATGGTATCCGCGATGAGACGCTGAGCATCTTGAAAGAAGAAGACACCGCCGTACTGCTGGTCACACACGAGCCGGACGAGGCGATGCGCATGGCTGACGAGATTGCCCTGATGCGCGATGGCAAGATCGTCCAGCAGGGCGCGCCCTATAATGTCTATACCCGTCCGCTGGACCGTGCGGCAGTCTCGTTCTTCTCGGACGCGAATGTACTGCGCGCCGAAGTATCGGGTGCTTTGGCGCATACACCCTTTGGCCGGTTCCTTGCTCCGGGTGTGCCTGATGGCACCGCCGTTGATATTGTGTTCCGACCCCAGCATGTGCGGATCGACTTTGACCGCGCGGGCAAAGGCCCGTTGCCTACCGCCGCCGATGGCACACCCGTGCGCGCCATTGTTGAGCGCGCGCGGTTTATGGGCAACGAGAGCCTTGTCGAGTTTCGGACGGACCATGACGGTACTGTGCTAAAGGCGACGGTGCCGAACGTGTTTATGCCCGGTATCGGGACAGTCATGTGGCTGACAATAAGGCGCGACAAGTGCTTTGTCTTTGCCGTGGACAGCTAGGGGGAGAATGTCATGCAAAAACTGCTGATCGAATTTGGAATGGGAACATCGCTGCGCCGGGGCGATTATACCCAAGCGGCAAAGCGCGCGGTGCAGGACGCGCTTTGGCACAATTCCATCAATCTGGCAGAGCTGTTCGGGTTTGATAAAACCGACATGCAGATCACGCTGGATGTTGGCGTGCAGCAGCCTGACCAAGTAGACGCAGCGGCGCTGCGTGAGGTGTTTCCGTATGGCAATGTGACGGTCAATGTGACCAAAGGCGGGCTGGATGTGCCGCGCCCCGAAGGTGACGGCAACCCGACAATCATGGCAAATGTGGCCATGTCTGTCGGCTTTGACATGGAGAAGCGGGCATGAGCGAACAGCGTGTGATTATAGAAATGGGCATGGGCAATGACCTGCACGGCATGGATTATACCAAAGCTGCCAAGCGCGCTATTGAGGACGCGTTTCGCCATTCGTCCCTGCCATTGTTCGGCGTGCTGGAACTGCCCCACGATGCCATGCGTGTGCAGGTTACTGTCGCCGTGCAAGAACCTGATGCGCTGGATCTGGACGCGTTGCGCGCAACGCTGCCGCGCGGGCGCGCAGAAGTGCGTGCCGTGCACGGCGGTTTGAACGTGCCTTCAGGCGACGAGACGATCGTAATCGCCCAAGCCAGCGTCGAGGCGTTTTTGCCCCCGCAGAAAGACTGGATACTCAAGACCTAAGGCTTGAAATCGGCAAGACGCTTGCCTGCCTCGTCATGGAACAGGGTGGGCAAGGCCTCGGCGGTGCTGATGAGATCAAGGCGAAAGACCTGATGTGTGCCTTGCGTTTCGCACCATGCTGTCAGGGTCCAGACGCGACTGAAGTATTCAAGCTGAAGCGGGTGGATTATGCGCGAGGTCACGCTGCCATCAGGCGCGGTATACGTGATCCGCAGTTTCTGGCGCGCCTTGATCGCTGCCCGCAGTAGGGGCATCTGGGCAAACCCGCGCGCCACATCGGCAAAAGGCGAAGCGCCAAATTTCCAAGCATCGGCTTCGGCCACTGCCGTTTGCGGCAGCACTGCATCCAATTTGTCGCCGAGGCTGCTGGCAGCGGCCTTCAGGTCCGGGTCTGCCAGTTCGGCCGCGATGGCAAGACCAAGGTTCAGGGCTTCAAGCTCGGGCTGTGTCAGGGTGAGAGGGGGAAGAGTGACTACGTCAGGCAAGCGGTAGCCCGTGCCACGAGTACCTTTGAGCGGGACGCCCGACGCACAGAGTGTTTCCATATCGCGGTAGAGGGTGCGCTGGCTAACGCCTGTATGGTCAGCCAGTTCTTGTGCGGTATGAAGTTCACCATCCCGCAGGACTTGCAATATCGTAAAGAGACGGTCTGATCTGGCCATGCAACTGACATAAACCTGTCAGTTGTTTCCGGCAAGGATGAAATCCTGCGGGAATTACCGCGTGGTTCGCGGCCCCGATACAGATTGGCGTTTTTGCAGCGCAGCAAGTTTGATACGTAGTGTGGGAATACATCGCCCTGTGGGGTGGTTTGAAGTGTTTTGGATAGGAGACATGAAATGTTGAATAATATTGGTTTGCCAGGCTTGCTGCTGATCGCAGTTGTTGTGCTGGTTCTTTTTGGTCGCGGCAAAATCTCCTCGCTGATGGGCGAAGTGGGCAAAGGCATCACCAGCTTTAAAAAGGGGATCAATGAGGGCGAGCAGCAGTTGAAAGACGAGACTGCCGATGATGTGGCCGAGATTCCACAGCCCGAAGTCGAGACCAAGGACAAGGTGTAAGCGCCGATGTTCGATCTTGGCATGACCGAAATGCTGGTGGTGGGGGTTGTGGCGTTGATCGTCGTGGGCCCCAAAGATCTGCCGGTGATGTTTCGCCGCGTAGGCCAGTTTGTCGGTAAGGCCAAAGGCATGGCGCGGGAATTTTCCAGCGCGATGAACGATGCAGCTGACCAATCGGGCGTGCGCGATGTGACACAGGGGCTGAACACCTCGCTCAAGGCTGCGACGAATCCGATCGGAACTGCGATGGACGGCGTGAAAGAGGCGGTTTCCTCCATTACCGATCTGGACCCTGATAGCGAGACAGGCAAGCTGGCTGCCAAGCGCGCCGAGGATGTGAAACGCATTCAGGCAGGCACTGCCCGCGCTGCGGCAGAGCGTAAAGCACGCGAGGCCGCCGAAGCGATGGCGAAAGCAGAAGAGCTGGAAGCAACGCTGCAAGAGAGCCTTGCGGCCAAGAAAGCAGACACATGAGCGCGACGGACAATGACATCGACGACAGTGCCGCGCCGCTGATCGAGCATTTGGCAGAGCTGCGTACGCGGCTGATCCGCTCGGTTCTGGCGTTTATAGTAGGCATGGTCATCTGCTTTTCATTTGGCAGCATGATTCTTGATTTTCTGCTGGTGCCGATCGAGAAAACCATGCGCAATCTGGGTAATCCAAACCCTGTGATGCAATACACCGCCCCGCAGGAGTATTTCTTCACCTTGATCCGCATCTCGATGGTGGGGGGGCTTGCGATCAGCTTTCCGGTAATCGCGACCCAGCTGTGGCGCTTTGTGGCGCCTGGTCTGTACAAGAACGAAAAGAACGCGTTTTTGCCGTTTCTGATCGCCTCGCCTGTGTTGTTCCTGATGGGCGCTGCTTTTGCGCATTATGTGGTTGTGCCACTGGCGATGCAGTTCTTCCTCGGGTTTTCGGATGCTGCGAGCTACCTGTCTGCGTTGATTGCGACGGGGGAGGCAACGACATCGGGCATCGACATCGTGTTTAACGGTAAGGTGAACGAGAGCCTTGATATCACGTTGAAAATGATCGTGGCCTTTGGCCTGTGTTTTCAGTTGCCTGTTCTACTGACGCTGATGGGCAAGGCGGGGCTGGTGAATGCCGAAGGGCTGCGCAATGTGCGTAAATACGCACTGGTCGGTATTTTGCTATTGGCTGCGCTGGTGACGCCGCCGGATGTTGTCACGCAGCTGATCCTGTTTGTGGTGGTCTACGGCCTATACGAAGTATCAATCTTCCTCGTGAGCCGTGTTGACGCAAAGCGCGAAAAGCAGCTGCGCGAAGACGGGTACTATGACGAAGAGGACGAGGCCGATTTCGATGCGATGGCCGACGAGATGGAGCGTGAAGATCCGATCGTCGAGGAGACGAAGGACGACCTGAAATGACCCTCGATCCGATAGACCGGATTGCACAGGCGTTGGAGCGAATGGCTCCGGCGCCTGTTGTCGCACCGGACTTTGGCGTTGCATCGGCGTTCGTTTGGCACACGGGGCCTGACCGGCTGGAGCCGGTGATGCAGGTGAGCCGCGTAGACATTGACCTGCTGTTGGGGGTTGAACGATCTCGCGATACGCTGTTGCAGAACACAACCCAGTTCGCTGCCGGATTACCTGCCAATAACGCGCTTTTATGGGGTGCGCGGGGTATGGGAAAATCAAGCCTTGTCAAAGCAGTGCATGGCGCACTTCAAGTGGATTACCCCGATCTCAAGATGGTCGAGTTGCAGCGCGAGGACCTGCCGTCTGTGGGGCGTTTGCTGAATATGCTGCGCGGTGTTCAGGCGCGGTTTATTCTGTTTTGCGATGACCTCAGTTTTGGGCATGATGACGCGCACTACAAATCGCTCAAGGCGGTTCTGGACGGCGGGATCGAGGGGCGGCCCGAGAATGTTGTACTTTATGCCACGTCAAACCGCCGCCACCTGATGCCCCGTGACATGATCGAGAACGAGCGCGGATCAGCGATCAATCCTGCCGAAGCTGTGGAAGAGAAAGTGTCGCTGTCAGACCGCTTTGGCCTTTGGCTGGGGTTCCATGCCTGCGATCAGGATCAGTATCTGGCGATGATCCGCGGGTATTGTGATGCTCATGGCGTGGCGATCAGCGACGCAGACCTGCGCGCGGAAGCTATTGAGTGGCAAGCGACGCGCGGCAGCCGGTCAGGACGTGTGGCGTGGCAGTATTTCACTGATTTGGCGGGACGGCGCGGTGTTGCCATCGGAGGATAGGGGCGCTGCCCCGTCTGCCGCTTGCGCGGCAGACCCCCCGGAGGATTTATGGCCAGAAAAAATAGGTAGTCTGGTTTTTTAGTTCAGGAAGGGGTTGGGATCGACGCTGTCGAAGCCTTTGCGAACTTCGAAGTGGACGAAGGAATCTGACCCGCCGCGTAGTTTTGCAATGCTTTGGCCGCGCGAAACGCTGTCGCCCTTTTTCACGGCAACATCTGTTACATTCGCATAAACCGTCAGTAAATTGCCGCTGTGGCGCACCACGACAATCGGGATGCCATCGGCGCTTTTGGTGATGGCTGCGACAGTGCCGGTGTCAGCGGCTTTTACCGACGTACCCGGGGCCGCTTTGATGTTGATGCCTTCATTCTTGCCTTTGGCATATTCGCGAATAATGGTCCCGTTGACAGGGCGCACGAGCTTGCCTGTGGCGGCAGGTTTGGTGGTTTTGCCAACGTCAGCCACAGGTTTCGGCGGCGCGGCGGCAGGTTTTGGGCTGGCCGCTGCAACAGCTGTTGGTGCGGCTTCTGCCGCAGGTGCGATTTTCTCGGCTGGAAGCGGTTTGGTCGCCGAAGGTGGTGTTGGTGTGTTGGAACCTTCGCCAGGCAAGGGCGTGGCAGCCGCGGCGGTACGTGCGGGTGCTGCTTTTGGCGGGTTTTGTGACGGGACCGGGATCAGCAGGAACTGACCGGCGCGGATCGCAAAGTCGGCCCCGAGGCCGTTCCATTCAGCCAGATCCTTGACTGGAACCGAATAAAGCCGTGCCACGGTAAAGGCAGTCTCGCCCCGCTCGACTTTGTGGCGGATGGGTTCCTTGCCAGTTTGTGCCGCTGGTGTTTCGGCGGTGGCCAGTGTGGTCGTTTGTACACCGGGAGTGGCGGGCGCGCGGTCAATTGCGCCGCCTGCGACAGAAGAGATATCGACGGGTTTGATCGGGCCGGTTGTTGCGGCACCCGTTGCTGGCGAAGGTTCGGCCACGCGGGTGGGCAGGGCGATGATTTCGTCCTTGCGCAGGGTCACGTTCGGATCGATGCCGTTGAACTTGGCGAGTGTTGCGGGGTTCAGGCCCACACGGTTGGCCACATCTGTAAGGGTGTCACCACGCCGCGCCACAGCGACCTGATAGTTCGGATACGAGATAACACCGCGATCATCGGGTTTTGGCCGATCCGCCAGTGCGCCCTGTGCTGCATTAGCTGTTGTGAAGCCGCCACCGAGACCGCGCAGATCGAAATCCAGCGGCTCGGAGCAGCCAGCAAGCGTGAGGCAAGCGGCGCCTGCGAGAAGCGTCAGGCGCGTTGTTGCACCCTTGGTATTGGAGAAAGTCATCACTGTGGTCCTTGTCACTGCCCGTCCCGTGTGCCCGAGATTTTGCGTAACTCTACCAGATTAAGTGTCCTTGCCCAACCCTTCGAGGAGCGGAACAAAGCGAACTGCGCGCATTTCGTCATACTCCAGCCCTTGAGCGGTTTTCCGCACACGGATCAGGTGCTGCACCGTGTCGGATTGGCCCACAGGCAGCACCATAATGCCACCTTCTTTGAGTTGGGCCAGCAGCGGGCCGGGGGGGTCTTCCGCCGCGGCAGTTACGATAATGCGGTCAAAGGGTGCTTGTTCGGGCAGACCGTGGCTGCCATCTGCGGTAATTGCGGTGATATTTGTGAGATCCAGCGCGTCAAAAACCACGCGAGCCTCGTGGACAAGGCGGCGGTGGCGGTCGATGGTATAGACGCGGCGCGCCAGTTTGGACAGGATCGCGGCCTGATAGCCGGAGCCTGTGCCGATTTCCAGCACCTTGTCACGGGGCGTCAGTTCCAGCGCTTGGGTCATCAGGCCAACGACCGAGGGTTGGCTGATGGTCTGGCCACAGGCGATGGGCAGGGGCATGTCTTCATATGCACGTTCGGCAAAGAGGCCACGGATGAACGGGCCACGATCAACGGCCTCCATCGCGCCAAGGACCAGTTTTTCCGTCACCCCCTTGGAGCGCAGCGCATAGAGAAATTGCATTTTGCGTTCGGCACTTGCGTCCGCGTCCATGCCGTCTGTCATGTATCGAGGCCTGCAAGATCGGGAAAGGCATCATGGGCCGTCAGATCGGCACGCATCGGCGTGACGGAGATGTAGCCCTCCAGATTAACGGCAGCGTCAGAGCCTGCGGCGGGAGCAACCTGTTGGTTGCCGCCCGTGATCCACAAAAAACGCCTGCCATTGGGGGCGTCATGTGGGACGGTGGAGAAGTTCACACCCGGCCTGCGGCCTTGGGGCGCGACGCGGATCCCTTTTACATCGGCAGCTGGCACAGGTGGGAAATTCACGTTCCAGAACACGCTATAGCCGTTTGAATCTGGTGTTTTCTGTTCAAGAATACGGCGGCAGACATCGGCACCGTGGGCTACTGCCGCTTCAAACGGATCGTCCAGATCGCGGTTGGCGGGGCCGTAGAACTGCGACAACGCTATAGAGGGGACGCCTTGCAACGCGCCTTCGATTGCAGCACCGATGGTGCCGGAATACAGCGTGTTTTCTGCGGCGTTGTTGCCACGGTTGACGCCCGACAGGATCAAATCGGGTTTTGCATCCTTCATGGGGTCGTAGAGGGCGGAAAGCACGCAATCGGCGGGGCTGCCCTCAATCATATATCGGCGTGGCGACAATTGGGTAATAAGCGTGGGTTTGGTGTAGTTGATGCAATGGCCGACGCCCGATTGCTCGAACGCGGGCGCCACTGTCCAGCATTCGCCCTGCGGGCCTGCAAGCGTGGCGGCAATGCCTTCCAGAACGTGCAGTCCGGGGGCATTGATGCCATCGTCGTTGGTGATGAGAATACGCATATGTTTGCCCCTTTTCGCCTTGATAGGCGAGCGCGGTCATACGGGCAAGCGAGCGTGGATTTATTTCTGGAGTGTTGCCAAGAGGCGCGCGGCCTCGGCGTGGATGTCATGCAGGGCGGCACGGTCCTCACCAGGGAAGAAACGCGCGCGGGTTGCTGTGGGCATGGGCTGCGGCGTTACGATATCAACACGAGGTCCGATGCTGGCGGTTTCAGCCTGCCAACTACGGGCGAGGGCAATCTGGGCCGCTTTGGTTGCACCATAAGTCCCATAGAATTTTTGGCCCGCAATTGGATCATCAAAAAACACGGCATGACCTGATTGGCCCAACAGAGGGGCCACATAGTTGATCAGGGTCGCTGTGGCGGTAATGTTGCCAGTGATTGATTTATCGAGGTCTTTAGCATCGATATGCGGCCCCGGCGTAAGCGGGGCTGCGTGAATGGCGGTGTGCAACCAAAGATCAAGGCTGCCCCAACGGTCATAAATGCCGCGACACAGGGTTTGCATGGCAGCAGGGTCGGTGACGTTCATGGGGGCCAACGTGGTGCTGCCGCCTTTGGCCTTTATGCGGTCATCCAGTTCTTCCAGCGCGCCGACGGTGCGGCCCACAGCGATGATGTGATGGGTGGGGGCCAGCGCCTCGGCCAGCGCCGCGCCGAGGCCGCGCGATGCGCCTGTGATCAATGCAGTTTTCTGTGTCATGAAAGGGATATGCGCGGGGGACCGCGTGGCGTCAAGGGGGGCTTA
Source organism: uncultured Sulfitobacter sp. (assembly GCF_947502895.1). Taxonomy (GTDB): domain Bacteria; phylum Pseudomonadota; class Alphaproteobacteria; order Rhodobacterales; family Rhodobacteraceae; genus Sulfitobacter. The sequence goes on along the minus strand of NZ_CANNBM010000003.1, from coordinate 234,389 downwards.
GCCCTGTGGCATTGTGAGGATTTGGGTATTTCCCATGCGGAGCAGTACAATACGGTCGCTATCAATAGCCTCTACTGTGCCGCCGGCGATTTCGTCCCCGAGGGTGACGGTTTGGGTATTTCCGCGCGGAAGACGGACCAGCGCGCTGGGTGCGCTTGCCGCGCCGAAAGTGCCAAGCAGGACAATGCGGCCCAAGCGGACTTTTTGTGTGGCATTGGATTCGACGATTGGGGGTGTTGGGGTGCCGTCGTATTGCGTGGCCATGATCGCTCCTGAATTACTGTTCAGGGGGCAGCTATGCGTTGTTCGGCGTAAGGAGAAGGGCGCGCTCAATGGCTCGGCGAAGCCTCGCCAGAGCCTCGGCAAAAGGGCGCCGGTCAGGTTTTGCGGTGATAGGTGAAAGCCATGCGGGCGAGGTGGTCGATGGCCTGTTCGGGCAGTGGTTCGCCCAGTTTCAGCCGCAGGCCACGGTTGGATTCGTAATGGAAATCAGTGGGGTAAATCTCCCGCATGGTCGCACTCAGAGTGGTTTGGCAGCCAACGAACAACGCGATCGTGCTGGGCAAGTTCGCGTGCCAGTTCAGGCGGAGAGTCGTTCCTTGTTTGGCGCGTTTGGGCCGCCAGCTGGGTTCACGCCATTTGAGGCTTTCTTCGATCGGGCCGACATCAGCCTGTGCCCCCGCGTTCAGAATCAGCGCGCGCATTTCATGAAACTGTGCTTGTGCGTTTTCGGGCCAAGCGGCGAGGGTGGATGCAAATGGATCTGTCATGCGGTGAGGGTAGCACATATCACCTGTCAATTCATGTCAGTAGTCTAGGGGTCAATCATGATGCGGCCCAAAATCTCGGTCCCGTCAGGGGTCAGGCGAAAAACGATGATCTCGCCCGAGCTTGTCCCCGTGCCGGTAAGTGCCGATATATTGACCTGATGCGTCACCCAGATGTTCAGCCCCTCGGTGCGTTCCAGTTGCGCGCGCAGATCGCGCGTCTGCGGGACGCGCAGTGCAGGTTTGCCAAAAAACGAATTGAGTGCGGGAGCCTCGCGCGGTGATCCATATTCCAACAGGCGTGCAGTTTCGGACGTGCGGCACCATTGGCTGGTATAGACCATATCGAAGGTGATTTTTTGTGTGCGTAGCGCCTGCCCGATGCGGCGGGCCTGCGCGCGTCCTTGATCGCTGAGGTTGCGCTGTGTGGTGCAATCGCCAATCGTGTGGTTGGTAGGATCACCGCCACCAGGGGCAAGAGCATGGCGCATGATAGCGATGGCACCTGGTGCGCGCAGGGCGTCCCAGTTGTTTGCCCAAAGGCCAGTTGGCAAACACAAAACAAGTGCAATTATGTATCTCATGAGGCGTGAGATAGGGCCGCCTCATGCTCTGGCAACTTTGACTATTCGGCGGCGGGCTTCATGACAAAGCCGCTTTCGACGCGGTCTGACGGGATGACGGGGTATTCGCCAGAGAAACAGGCGTCGCAGTATTGCGGGCAGGATTTCTTGCGGCCCTCTGCTTCGCCCACGGCGCGGTAGAGACCATCGAGCGAGATGAACTTGAGGCTGTCGACGCCTAGATGCTCGCGCATTTCATCCTCGGACATGGTTGCGGCCAGCAGTTTATCGCGGTCGGGCGTGTCCACGCCGTAAAAGCAAGGCCAAGCGGTGGGAGGGCTCGCGATGCGGAAGTGGACCTCGGCTGCACCGGCATCGAGGATCATTTCCTTGATTTTGCGGCTGGTGGTACCGCGCACCACAGAATCATCGACCAGAATGATGCGCTTGCCACGCACCAAGGCGCGGTTCACGTTCAGCTTGAGGCGCACACCCATGTTGCGGATGCTCTCTGTCGGCTCAATAAACGTGCGGCCCATGTATTGGTTGCGGATGATGCCCATGGCGTAGGGGATACCGCTCTCAAGACTATAGCCGATTGCGGCGGGTGTGCCAGAATCGGGCACCGGGCAGACAAGATCGGCGTCTACGGGGTTTTCCTTGGCCAATTCACGGCCAATGGCCTCGCGTGTTTCATAGACCGAGCGGCCGCCGAGGATGCTGTCGGGGCGTGAGAAGTAAACATGCTCGAAAATGCAGAACTTTGACGGTTGCGGACGGAAGGGGAAATGGCTCTGCACGCCTGCTTCTGTGATCACGACCATCTCGCCCGGTTTGATCTCGCGCACGAACTCCGCACCGATGATGTCGAGGGCGCATGTCTCGGAGCTGAGGGCATAGCCATCGCCGAGTTTGCCCAGCACCAAGGGACGCACGCCGAGCGGGTCGCGGACACCGATGAGTTTTGTGCGCGTCATTGCGACGATAGAGAAGGCACCTTCGACACGGCGCAGGGCGTCTTCCATCCGCTCGGGGATGTTGCGCTGCAAGGACCGTGCCATCAGGTGAATAATACATTCGCTGTCGCTGGAGGACTGGAAAATCGAGCCGCGCTCGATCAGCTCACGGCGCAGTGCATTGGCGTTTGTGATGTTGCCGTTGTGGGCAATAGCAGCACCGCCCATAGCGAATTCGCCAAAGAACGGCTGAACATCGCGGATCGCTGTCTGACCCTTGGATCCCGCAGTGGAGTAGCGCACGTGGCCGATGCCGAGGCTGCCGGGCAGGGTTTCCATAACTTTCTGACTGGTGAAATTGTCACGGACATAACCAAAGCGGCGGGCGGACTGAAATCCGGCCTCTGCGTCATGGGTAACGATTCCGCCAGCTTCTTGTCCGCGGTGTTGCAAGGCGTGCAATCCGAGGGCGACAAAATTAGCCGCATCCGTGACACCGACGACGCCGAAAATACCGCATTCTTCCTTTAGTTTATCGCCGTCAGCATCATCTGACAGATAGGACGTATCAAAGGGATGTGCGGGAGGCATCTTCTTGGGCGGGGTATGGGACAAGGGAGCGCTCCTGAAGCCGACAAAGGATGGGGAGGGTGTACGAAACTCCGACGCGAGAGTCACGATATGATTGCGTGCAATCGACGTCTTGGGAGAAACAGTTTTATGGCAAGGTGATTTAGGATCGGAAGAATGTAAAAAAGGCTCCTGCCGCTGGGGGAGGAGCCTTTGATATGATTTGTGTTTACGTGCAGAGGATCAGCTTTCGGAACAGCTTGAGACCAGCTCTTCGTATTTGCCGGTGATCCACCCAAGGGCCTGATCGGGATCGGAATTCTGGATGTCGTCGGTAAAGCGGCCAAAGACCTGCGCGGAGCGGCTGTCGTCTACGATGGTAAACTGCTGGCCCGTGATAACTGTCGAATAGACAAAAAAGGCAATCGCCACCAGCAAGATACCGCGCGCCACGCCAAATATGAACCCGAGCGCCTGATCGAACCCGCCCAGAAACGAGCGCTGCACCAGCGAAGAGAACAGCGGCGTAAACAGGGAGACCACGACAAGAGTGATCGCAAGGACAAGTGTAAAAGCACCGATGATCGACAATTCACAACTGTCGGCAAGAAATTCACCGACGACAGGTATCTCACGCACCAGCGGTTCGACTTGCGGGGCAAATAGATAGGCCAGAACAGTAGCAGCGATCCAGCCGACAATGGCCATCAACTCGCGTACAAAACCACGACCATAGGCCAGCAGCGCCGACATCACGATGACAAGTGCAACAACACCGTCAATGATGGTAAAACCTTCCATACTCGTAGAGCCTTTCTGTCTGACGCTATCCTGCGCCGAATATTTCGCCCACAAACGCGGTCAGATCGGTCATGGGGCGCATGGTGATGCCGTCCACAACCACAGGTTTGCCGCCTTTGGGTGCTATTGCGGAGGTAAAACCAAGTTTTTGCGCCTCTTTCAACCTGTTTTCGGTCTGCGTGGCGGGCCGCAGCGCGCCTGACAGGCTAAGTTCCCCGAAAACCACGGTTTCAGCGGGCAGGGCGGTATCCTCTCGGGCGCTTAGAAGTGCGCAGGCTACGGCCAGATCGGCAGCGGGCTCGGATATTTTCATGCCACCCGCCACGTTGAGATAGACATCAAGCCCCGCAAAGGGAATCCCGCAGCGTGCCTCCAGCACGGCCAAAATCATTGCCAATCGTCCGCCATCCCAGCCGACAACCGTGCGGCGGGCTTGGCTATGGGGGGATGGCGCGACGAGAGCCTGAATTTCGACCAGCACAGGGCGGGTGCCTTCGATTCCCGCAAAAACGACGGAACCGGCAGAGGGCTGGCCGCGCTCGGAGAGGAACAGGGCAGAAGGGTTGGTGACTTCGGCAAGGCCACGGCCTGTCATTTCGAAAACGCCGATCTCGTCGGCGGGGCCAAATCGGTTTTTCACAGAGCGCAGAATGCGGAAGGGGTGGCCGCGCTCCCCCTCGAAATACAGCACGGTGTCAACCATGTGTTCGACCACGCGGGGGCCAGCGATCTGGCCTTCTTTGGTGACGTGGCCCACCAGAACAACGGAAGTGCCTGTGCGCTTGGCAAATGACGTCAGCTCATGCGAGGCGGCGCGGACTTGGGATACTGACCCGGGCGCACTCTCTACGTTATCCGCCCACATGGTCTGTATGGAATCGATGATCGCAAGGGCAGGACGCTCCTTGTCCAGTGTGGTCAGGATATCGCGCAGGTTTGTCTCGGCGCCCAGTTTGACAGAGGCATCCGACAGGCCAAGGCGCTGTGCGCGCATCCGCACCTGTGCCGAGGCTTCCTCACCAGAGATATACACAACGTGCAAACCCTTGTTTGCAAAGGCGGCGGCAGCTTGCAACAGCAGCGTCGATTTACCGATGCCCGGATCGCCACCGACCAGAATAGCAGAGGCGGCGACCAGACCGCCGCCCAACACGCGATCCAACTCACCCAGTCCTGACAGAGTGCGCGGCGGCGGCGCTTCCTCGGTGGCGAGATCCATCAGCTCCATCGAGGAGCCGCGCCGCGCGCCCAGTGATTTGGACGGCGGGCCTGCACTGATGCCTTTATCTTCTTGAATAGAGTTCCATTCGCCGCAATTATCGCAGCGACCAGACCATTTCGGGTAGGTTGCAGCACACTTGCTGCACGAGAAATTCTTGATCGGTTTTGCCATGGCGCTGTAGTGCCGCGTGTGGCGCGCAGGATCAATGGGAAACAATGACGGAGACAGCAAGATGATCAGAAGACTTGCGCTTGTACTGGCCTTTTTGTTTGCAACAACGGCCGCCCTCGCACAGAGCTATACCCCGCATGGCATGTCGGATGGCTATCTGAACATGCGCGCGGGTCCTGGAACATCGCATGGTATCATCAAGCGCCTGTATCCAGGGGACGAGCTGACGCCGATGTCAAAACGCGGAGGTTGGCTTCAGGTGCGATTGTTGCGGACGGGTGAAAAGGGATGGGTTTCGCAGCGGTTTGTAAAACGGGTGGATGTTACCAACGGACCGCTGATGTATGTCCAGCCCACCAGTGACGGCTTTCTCAACCTGCGCAAGGGGCCGGGCACACGCTATGGCATTATCTACCCGATGGAGACTGGCACAGAAGTGCGCCAGATCGGGCGGTCCGGCAACTGGATCAAGGTCCGTATGCTTGGTGGAACCGTGGGTTGGGCCCATTCACGCTATTTGAAATGAAGGTGATCCGGGGCGTTTCCAAATCGCAGGCTGCCGGATTATTCGGCGGCCTTGGGGAGCTCATAAACACTATTGTCGAGCGCGGTGCTGTCGAGCGGCGCGTCCTCGTCCTGTGTCACAGGCGGCTGCTGCACGTGTAGAATGGTTTCACGGCCCAACTGGGGAAGGATTTCGTTCATCTCTTCGGAGAGACGGGCAAGCTGGGCAGCGGCAACGCTTTCTTCAAGCTCGACTTCATGCAGCCAGTGTTTCATCTCGGTCGAGATAGCCTTGGCCTGATCCAGCCTGTCGTTGAACAGGTTGATCTCTTCCTGACGCTGTTTGAGAAAGTCGCGCGCACGGGAAATCTTTTCATCGGAATAGACTTCAGCCAATTCGCGGCTGATATGGCTCATCTGTGCGGCGGCTTCCAGCAGGGCAGGCTCAAGCGTGCTGAGATCGGGGTGATCGCGCAGATAGGCAAGACGTTCGCGGACCGCGTCAAACTCCGAGCTGAGCTGAAAAGTACGCCCACGGTCGGCGGCATGCACCGCGCCATATGCGCGGGCGACATCATCCATAGAGACGCTGAATTTACGGTGCGAGTTTTCCAGTTGCATGATGCGGGCGTTGGCAGGCAGGAAAAAGCAAATGCCAGCCGCCAGAACAGTGGCCGCAATCTGCAAATACATGCCCGAATTCTCGACCGGCTCGCCTGCGTAGCTGAAGGGCACATCAATCCACGCCCAGTAGCCCAGAGCGGCCATGATCGTTGCCGCCGTCAGACCTGCGGCACAGACCGCAAAGAAGAACAACGCCAGACGTTGCATCATATATTGTAAGAAAAACCCGAAGGCTTTCATCTGTTGCATCAATCTTCCCCAGGTGTGCGCATCAGCAAAATCCCGCCGATGGCCCATTGGGATCACGGTAAAGGGCGCGGTTGCATCTGCAAAGGGAAAATTAACCAATAAGTCGCTGTAACAGGGGGAATTGTTTCCCTAAAGTCACTCAATCCGTCGGTTTTGGGGAGAATTGTTGTGTTTTCCAGCCGATTACCAAGGATGCAAGGATACAGAACGTAAACAGGTAGAGGCCCCAAGCGACCTCGATACGGCCGATTCCGATTCCCTTTGTAAGAGTGATGTAGAGTGCAATCAGAAAAATGTCGGCCATTGCCAATTTGCCCAAAACCTCCAGCACTTTCTCAACGCGGTGGCTGAGTAGGCCAAAATGGATCAGCGTCAGGCCAATGGTTTTGAGATAAGGGGCAAAGAGCGCAAAGACCGTCACAACAAGAGCAAGGAAGATATCCGAAGCCCAAAGTGATTGCAGGCCAGTCATCACTGAAATCTCGCTCAGCCCGAACATCGGCAGCAGACCGGCGCGCATAAGAGGTGCAAACCATGCAACCGGATACAGGACCAGCAATGCGAGGTTCGCGATTTTGAGCGCGATCATGTGCGCCACGCCCGATCATATCGCGCGCCCAGACTGGTAAGGATTTCATACCCGATGGTGCCTGCATGTTCTGCCAGATCATCGACCGATTGGTGCGGTCCCAGCAATTGCAGGCTGTCCGGGATATCGGGCAGGTGGCTGACATCTGCGGTAATCAAATCCATTGAAACCCGCCCGATTACTGGCACTGCAACGCCGCCGCAGAACAATTGCGCTTTGCCGCCCATAGCGCGGATCAGCCCGTCGGCATAGCCAGCCGATATGGTGGCAATGCGCGATGGTGCGGATGCCGTCCAGGCATTTGCATAACCCACCGTTTCGCCCGCAGAAACCTCGCGGGTCTGGATAACGGGAATGTCCAGTGTCACCACAGATTGCGCGTCGGAAAAGGGCAGGCCACCATAAAGCCCAACCCCGGGGCGCACCATATCATAGTGATACTCTGCTCCTAACAACGTGCCGCCCGTCGCAGACAGCGAGCGCGGCACGTCAATGCCATTTGTCATGTCCTCGAACTGGGCGCGTTGTGCAGCGTTCATCGGGTGGTCTGGCATGTCCGCACAGGCGAGGTGCGACATGATTAGCGTGGGGTTCTGCGCCAATGCCAGATCACGCAAGGCTGACCATTCCGCAGGTTCCATCCCGAGACGGTTCATGCCTGTGTCCAGCTGTATGCCAAAAGGATGTGCGGGCAAGGCCTCAACATGGCGCAGCATCTGGTCGACAGAGTTAATCATCGGGACCAGATTTGCACCTGCAATAGCACCGGCATCCCCAGCCATATGACCAGAAAACACCGATATCGATGGACCCGCGCCCAAAGCACGGCGCAGTGCTACACCTTCCTCGGCCACGGCCACAAAGAAGTGCCGCGCGCCTGCTTGGGCCAGATGTTGGCCTACGCGGGCGGCATCCAGGCCGTAGGCATCGGCCTTTACCACAGCAGCGGTTTCGACTTGGGCGATATCTGCCAGCGCGCGCCAGTTGGCAGCGATCGCGCTCAGATCAATGGTCAGTTTTGCAGTACTCATTCCAGCGGTTTGAACATTGCGGCGCACGGCGTCAAGATTGCGCCGCACGGATGCCAGAGGAATTTTGAGCGCCAAAGGGTCGCTACGTCAGATCAACTAATCCTTGTGGGGTGCGCAACTGGCCTTAGACTGCGCTGTAAGAAGACCAACAAAAGAGGAGGAGAAGACAATGAAAACGGTTCTGAATACTGTGGTGCCAATCGCGCTTTTGGCAGCAGGGGCGGCAACGGCCAATCCGATTGACACGCAACTACCCGGTGCGCCCGCACTTGCCAGTTATGGCGATCTGCCTGTCGGTGTGCGCCAGCTTGAGATGGTAAACCCCGATCAAATCAACATTCTGGCGATTGATCCTGCGGCAGAGAAACCCGCCGAGATGCCACGCTATGACCGCCCGCTGACAGTAGAAATGTGGTATCCCGCAGCGGCAGGGGCCACAGGCTCTAACGAATTGCGCGCGTTTTTGCGTGACGGCACTACAGAGGTGACGCTGACAGGCAAGGCGATGCGCGATGCGGCCCCTGCGGCGACAGATACGCCTTATCCGCTGGTCCTGATCAGCCATGGATATCCCGGCAACCGCTTTTTGCTGGCGCATCTTGCGGAAAATCTTGCCTCCAAAGGCTACGTGGTTGCCTCTATTGATCACACGGACAGCACCTACCGCACGCAGGCGGCCTTTGGCTCGACCCTCGTGAACCGTTCGCTGGACCAGCTATTTGTACTGGAGGAAATGGCGGGCAAAGCAGCTGAGGGGGGCGAGTTTGCGGGCCTGTATGATGCCGACAACACAGGGCTGATCGGCTATTCTATGGGTGGCTACGGTGCGATCATCACCGCAGGCGGCGGCGTGACCGAAGCCTCGGTTGCCTATAGCTGGGGTGGGCCGCACGGCACGCTGGGCATCCATCAGGCGGGATCGGACACGCATAACGCATTGCCCGATCCGCGGATCAAGACCGCTGTGGCCTTTGGCCCTTGGGGCATGAACACAGGCTTTTGGGATGCGCAGGGGCTGGCCGGTGTGCAGATCCCGATGCTTTTCATTGCAGGATCACAAGACGACGTTTCGCTGTATGAAAACGGTGTCCGCGCGATCTGGGATAATGTGAGCGGTGTCGAGACCGCACTGCTGACCTATATGAACGGCGGCCATAACGCAGGCGCGCCGATGCCTGCACCAGCGGAGAGCTACTACTTCAACGAAGATAAGGGCTTTGACATCTCGGAGCATTATACCGATCCGGTCTGGGACACGGCGCGTATGAACAACATCGCACAGCATTTTGTGACTGCTTGGCTGGATCAACGCCTCAAGGCGGATGCAGAGGCTGGCAGCTATCTGGAATTGGTCGAGGATTCGAACGCCGGCGTCTGGTCCATGAACGAGGATGGGACCGAAAAAGACGACCATAATTACTGGAAGGGGTTTGCCAAAGGAACAGCCAAAGGCCTGATGTATGAGGTAAAAACCCCTCAGTAACCGGCTGAACGGGTAACACAAAGAGGGGCTGCACCGACCGTGCAGCCCCTTTCTTTTCGTCATATTCCGGACCAGTTCACACACATTAGAAACTGCGTGTAGCATTATGAAAAATATGTGAATTATCGCAGGGGTTGAGAGTTCTACCCAGTGTTATACACGGGACTTAGAACTCTTGTTCGTCAGCCCCTTGCTGCCATGGTTTGACCAGATTGCCAAAGCGGGTAAACCGGCCTTCAAAGCTCAACTCAACCGTGCCGATGGGGCCATGGCGCTGCTTGCCGATAACGACTTCGGCACGTCCATGCAGCCGCTCCATCTCTTCTTGCCAGATGGCCATTTTGTCCAGTTCGTGATCGCCGGGTTTTTCACGCTCTTTATAATATTCCTCGCGGAACACGAACATAACCACATCGGCATCCTGCTCGATCGAGCCGGATTCGCGCAGGTCTGACAGCTGGGGTCGCTTGTCTTCGCGGTTTTCTACCTGACGCGACAGCTGTGACAGGGCGATAACAGGGATATCCAGCTCTTTTGCGATGGCTTTGAGGCCCATGGTGATCTCGGAAATCTCGTTTACACGGTTTTCGGATTTGCCCGTACCGCGCACCAGCTGAAGATAGTCGATGATCAGAACATCAAGACCGTGCGTCCGTTTGAGCCGTCGCGCACGGGCGGCAAGCTGGCTGATGGGGAGGGCGGGCGTGTCGTCGATATAGAGCGGACAAGATTCCAGCGCCTTGGCCGCATCAACAAAGCGGCGGAATTCGCCCTCGGTCATATCGCCCGAGCGGATTTGCTGGGATGGAATTTCGGAAGCTTCGGACAGGATACGTGCGGCAAGCTGCTCGGCGCTCATCTCCAGACTGTAGAAGCCGACCACGCCGCCGTCTATCGCCCCTTCGGAGCCATCGGCCAGTTGGCCACGCTTGTATGCTTTGGCGACATTGAACGCGATGTTGGTCGCAAGCGATGTTTTACCCATAGACGGACGACCCGCGAGAATCAAAAGGTCAGAGCGGTGCAGCCCGCCCAGCTTTTTATCCATGTCGATCAATCCGGTAGATACGCCAGACAATCCACCGTCTCGTTGATACGCAGCATTTGCGACCTCAACGGCGTCGGTTACCGCTTTGAGAAAGCTCTGAAAGCCGCTTTCGACCTGACCTTGTTCGGCCAGCTTATATAATTGCTGTTCGGCTTCGACGATCTGCTCGCGCGGCTCGCTTTTGACATCGACGGTTGCGGCCTTTGCAGCGATATCGCGGCCCAGCGTGATCAGTTCGCGGCGCACGGCCAGATCATAAATCATCTGCGCATAGTCGCGCACGGCAAAGGCTGCGACAGCCGCACCAGCGAGGTTGGCAAGATACGCGGGGCCACCCAGCTCTTGCAGGCCTGCGTCATCTTCCATGAAGGCCTTGAGCGTGACAGGGCTGGCGAGGTTGTTTTTGCCGATGCGGGCCGAGGCAATTTCGAAGATTCGTGCGTGTACCGGATCGTAGAAGTGCTGTGGACCGATGATCGAGGCGACGCGGTCATAGACATCATTATTGGTGAGAATTGCACCCAGCAATTGCTGCTCTGCCTCGATGGAGTGGGGCATCGTCTCGGCGGCCTGAACAGCGATGCCTGTTGTGTTTACGGATGAAATTTCATTCATGACTTACCCCTTTGGTCCCCGCCGCCGTGATAGCGAAGGGGGGCTGGGTGCGCAAATTGTATGTTTTTGTGGATAACCCTTGGGCGGGTCCCCGCGCGGCTACATCTTGCGATGAAAGGCCCGTGTGGGTCAATGGGTGGTATCAGCCCTTGCGTGCTTCCTGCCACGCGCGGGGAGATTTCAGGAATTTTTCCACCTCGTCCAGCGTGTCCTTGGGGAAGGCACCCTGTGCTTTGGCCTCGGCCAGAACATCCCACCATGTGCAGAGGTGGTGCAAGGCTACGCCGTGATCGCCCAGCGTCTTGGTCGTCTCTGGAAAGATGTCATAGTAAAAGATGACGGCTGTATGCCCGCAGGTGGCTCCCGTGTCGCGGATCGCGTCCACAAAGCTGAGTTTGGAGCCGCCATCTGTGGTGAGATCTTCGACCAGCAGGACGCGCTGACCTTCGCTCATGTCGCCTTCAATGCGGGCGTTTTTGCCGTAGCCTTTGGGCTTTTTGCGCACGTAGGTCATGGGCAGGGCCATACGCTCGGCCACAAGGGCTGCAAAGGGGATGCCCGCCGTCTCGCCGCCAGCGATATTGTCGAATGCCTCAAAGCCTGCATTGCGCATGACTGTGACCGTCAGGAAATCCATAAGCGTCGCGCGGATGCGCGGATAGCTGATCAGCTTACGGCAATCGATGTAGCTGGGAGAGGGCAGACCAGATGCCAGCGTGTAAGGCTCGTCCGTGTTGAAATTCACCGCGCCGATCTCCAGCAGCATACGGGCGGTCAGGCGGGCAATCTCGGATGCGTCGGGATAGGTCGTGGGGATCATGTAACGGTGTCCTTGGTGGCAGGCGGCGGATTGAGTTTAAGGGAAAAATAAAGAAGCGTCAGACCGTCCAATGGAGTGTCATCTGTGGGTCAAATACGGTGACGGGCCCTTCGGGGGTGTCGATGTGGCCGGGGTAGGTGGCCGTTTCGCGGACCAGTGTAAGCGTGTCGTCATTTGGCGCAAGGCCGTAGAACGCGGGGCCGTTGAGGGATGTAAATGCTTCTAGTTTGTCCAGTGCGCTGTCTTGCTCAAACACTTCGGCAAGGATCGACATGGTGTTGGTTGCCGTAAAGCAGCCCGCACAGCCGCAAGGCAGCAGCTTGTTCTCATCCGTATGCGGTGCGGAATCGGTGCCGAGGAAAAAGCGTGCATCGCCCGAGGTGGCAGCCGTCCGCAGAGCGAGGCGGTGTTCTTCGCGTTTGGCAACGGGTAGGCAGTAATAATGCGGCTTGATCCCGCCAGCTAGGATGTGGTTGCGGTTTATTACCAGATGGTGGGTGGTGATTGTGGCACCGAGGTTCTTGTCGTTGGCCTTTACATAGTCAACCGCGTTCGAGGTGGTGATATGCTCCATCACCACGCGCAGGTCGGGATGTTGGCGGCGGATCGGGTCCAGCACACGGTCGATGAACACGGCTTCGCGGTCGAAGATATCGACGTCATGGTCGGTGACTTCGCCGTGGGTGCAGAGCGGCAGGCCGATTTCCGCCATTTTTTCCAGAACTTTGGCGACATTGGCAAAGTTGGAGACGCCGGAGGCGGAATTTGTGGTGGCCCCTGCAGGATAGAGTTTGACGGCTGTGATCAAACCCTCGGCATGGGCGGCGGCCACATCTGCAGGGTCGGTATCTTCTGTCAGATAGAGTGTCATCAAAGGGGTGAATTCATCGCCTTGCGGAACAACGGCCATAATACGATCGCGGTAGGCGCGTGCATCAGCGGATGTGACCACGGGCGGCACCAGATTGGGCATGATAATCGCACGGGCGAAGTGGCGGGACGTATGCGGCAACACAGCGCGCAGCATATCGCCGTCGCGCAGGTGAAGGTGCCAGTCGTCAGGACGGCGGATCGTGTGGGCTTGTGTCATGACCGCGTGCTAGCACGGCCTGCACACCCGCGCTAGTCGTTCTTGGCTTTTGCTTTTTCGTACGCGGCGATGCGGCGGGCAAAACGGGGGGCATGCATGCGCGACGTAACATTGCGTGCTAAGGCAATGGCCAGTTCCGTCCGATGCTGGCTGTCTAGCGCATCAAGCAGGTTGCGCAGATAGGGACGGTGCGTGCGCCGTGCACGCATCATCCGTGCGAAGGCCAGTTCATCCAGCGTGCTGTCCGAGATCGCAAGCAGCAGCGGGGCCAGCTGTTCTATCTCCAAAAGATCGGTCTGGATGGCGTCACCCATGTGGCGGATGCGCAGTTTGTGTGTGTTGGGGCGGGTAAAAAGGGCTGCGTGCATCGCATCGAGCTGCTGGCGCGGATCATAGACCACATAAGCGGCCTCGGCGCCGTCCAGCATATCTGGCGCATAGCCGTAGCGGGAGGTGAAGTCGGTCCGGCGCATATCGGTAAAGCGGTCGTCCCATTCGGTGATGCGCGGATCAAGCGTTGCTTGGGGTTGGACGGCCAGCACACGTGCCTCGGGCGAGGCGACGGAAAAGGCGGCAGCGGCATAGCCGCAAGGGCCTGCGCCATAAAAGATCACCTGCTCGAATTCATCGAAGAAACCATCGTCGATCAGGCGGTCAAAATAACCATAGACGGCCTTGTCGCGGAACCACGTGTCGCCGTTCGATGCGATACACAGTGAGGACCAGTTGTGCGCGAGCATCATTTCCCACCCAAGCGGCTGTGCAAGCGGGGACAGGGCAGGGATGCCCTGCAAGGTTTCGAAAGTAACAAGCAGTGTGGAAGATTTTTCGACAAAAGCCGCATAATGGCGTTTGCCCAGCTGTTCGAAATAGCCGTCCTCGTCGCACAGCTCTTCTACGGCGGCCAGCCAGTCGGCTTTTTTCATACCGGCGAGTGATGTCTCGAAATTCAGGGCCTCGGATGCCATATGCGTGTCCTCAATCTGGTCCGACGTGATTGTTTGTTTCGTCGGTTCAGAGCCGGGGATAGCATCGCAATAGGGCGAAATTGCGGAAAATGCGCGCTATATTAGGGCGCGTTCTGGGCCATCTTTCGGGCAAGATTTGCGTGGTTGATCATAAATTGCGCGGCGCGGCGTGGTACGGGCTGGGACGGTGGCGTCATCATAAGACGCCCGAAGAGAGCGCGAAACGGTTCACGCTTCATCAGGGTCTCAAACCGCGCGCTGCGCCATTTTACGGCATCGCTATGCAGCTGTGCGAGCACGGGGTCAGCCATCAGCGCATGCAACTGGGCGGTGCGGGAGGGATGCGTGTTTTGAATGGTTGTGTCTTCTTCGGTATTGAAATTCCGTTCAACCCAATAGTCGAGGCCCAGCATATCATCACTGTGTACAGCGCGGCCGCGATCGGCTTTCAGGACGTAACTCTCCATCGCACCCAGCGGGTAATGGTTGAGCTGGACCAGCCCGTAGTTGTCCTGCCCGAAGTTGGAGAAGATGCGTTTTGTCGCAAACTGATCGGGAAGGGGGGTGCCATTGCCATCAAACCAGCGCGCTTGTGCTATTTTTTTGTCATTGATGTCGCGGGGGCGGTGCACACCGGGTTTGCGGTAGGTGTTGTCGTTTCGGTAGAGGGTCTTGAACATAGACGCGCGCCATGGCCAGTGCATGATTTTCGGCGCTGCATGGGTAAAAGTGTCGAGTACAGGGGCATCGGTATAGCGCAACTGGTTGTTCGCGCCAAACAGCCGCCATGTCAGCGTGATCGCCGTTGCATCAGGAATAGCCGCATGCAAGGCGGCGAGGGTAAAATCGCCGCAGTGAATATTCACGAATTCATCGACATCCAATGGCAAGATCCATTTGGCGCGTTTTACAAGCTTGTGCTTGGCAGCCTGTTTCAGAGCGGTAAACTGTATGCCGCCCTTGGCATGGGGCCCATCATTGCGGATATGGGTGACGTGACCCATCGCCTCCAGACGGTCCAGCATCAGGTCTGTGCCGTCCTGGCAATCATTCGAAAAAATCAGAAAGTCGTCAAAACCCACTGCGCGGTGATGGGCCAGCCATTCGAGAAGGAACGCCGCCTCGTTGCGTACGCACAGGATAGCGACATGGCTCATCCTACCACGCGCGCCGGAAACAGACGACCTTGTGCGTGGAAGCGCGGGCGTAATAGGCCAGCCCAGCGTCCATCATCGCACGGAAAACCGCGTTTACGCCATCGGGGCCGATGTATTGGGGATGCAGTTCAATCATTGCGCCGCGCAGACCTGACATGTCCAGATGCGGCAGCAGGGTGGCTTCGGCACCTTCAATATCTGCGATCAGAATGTCAGGTTTGATTTCTTTGATGACATGGCCTGCGTTCAGCACATCGACTTTGACCTTTTCGGTGGTCTCGGGCGTGTCGCCCTCCAGCGGCTCCATCGAGGAGGACAGCAGGTTTTTGCGCACGTAGAAATTGGTACTGCCGTTGCGTTTGCCCAAAATGCCGTGAGTGACATGGGCATTGGTCAAACCGTTGGCTTCGTGCACGGACTGGATATAGGGGATGAGAGAGGGGTTCGCCTCGAACGCAAAGACGTTTTTGATCTTGCGCCGTGTGGCGACCAGCGTGGACATATAGCCAATGCCTGCACCCAGTTCGATCACAGTGTCTTCGTCGCGCACCAGCTTGAGCACACAGTTGGTTTCCTTGGCCTCATAGCGGTTGTCACGCAGCGCGCCGCGCAGCTGGCCTGTGATAAAGTGCCCGTCCTTGGGGAATTTCATGCCCTTTGACGTGATATAGGGGTCGCGGTTGGGGGTATTGCCGTCCATCTAGCTCTCCATATCCAGTGCGAGGGCGTAGGCCACCCGCTCGGTTTCGGTCAGTTTTACGGCCAGCGCATCGCGGTAGAGGTCTGCGAATTCAGGATTCTTGTGCAGCTCTGCAGCTTTGGCGCGGTGCCATTCCTGACCCGTTTCGTGCCACTGACGCAGGGTCTCGTCCTGCATCAAGCGGTCAAATTCCGCGCGCAGGCGCGGTACGTTCCGTTTGATTGTGATGTCGCGGAAATCGGACCAATCCATGCGGATCCAGTAGTTGATCCCGATAGAGCGATCTACGTGCAGCGCACGACCGCGTTGACGTTTGATGAGAAACGATTCAGCCGAGCGCAGGGCATAGTGATTGAGTTGTAGCAGATCGTAGCCGATGTTCTTCTTTGATGAGCGCCAGCCGTTTTCGGCCACGTCTTTGGTCATATCCTTGCCCGAGCCATTGACCCATTTGACCTTGTTCTGGAATGCTTCATCCAGCTTGTTCGGACGGTGGCACGAGATTTTCTCATACGCACCGATGTTTTTGAACATTGTCTTGAAGCCCCAAACAGTATGGGGTTTGGGGCAAAATTTGGGGGCGCAAGTCTCGAACTGGTCGATGACAAAATCATCATTCAACTGTGTCACACCATTATGCCCGAACAGGCGCCACGTCATGGCGACATTGGTTGCGTCTGGTACAGCGGCGAGGAAGTCCTGTACCGTGCCATTGCCGCAGCGCACGTTCATAAATTCGTCCACGTCGATGTGGATGATCCATTCGGCGTTCTTGATTACCGGCTCTTCCAACGCGGAATTGAGCGCGTATTGCTGGGGCGAGTTGCCTTTCCACGCGTCATTATTGCGGTGTTGCAGTACACCCATTTCCTGCAAACGGTCGAGGATTTCTGATGTGCCGTCTTCGCAGCCGTTTGTATAGATGAGGAAATTATCAATCCCCATAGCGCGGTGATAGGCCACCCATTCAACGATATAGGGGGCTTCGTTTTTCATGCAGCCCACGATGACATTGCCCGAATTGCCCTGCGGCAAGACACGCGGCGTGATCTCGGTATAGGCGGCAGCCAATTCTTCTTCGTTCACTGACCCCATTTTGTTGTGGGGCGCAAAGGAGGAGCTGCGTAGTTTTTCAAAGTTCTGCACGGCCAGCGGGGGCATCAGTTTGCGGGCAGAAGCGGTCAGCCCGTCAGGGGCGTCTTCATCGCTGCGGGCAGGGGCGTCTTGCTGTGCGGCGGCGGCTGGTTCGGGCAATCCATTGACGCTGCTTGCAAGGCGCGCAAGGTCTTCGGCGCGTTTTTGCTGTTCTTCGCGGGTGGCTTTGTCGATACGCCACATATAGCCCAACAGGTATTGCGACGGGCGAAAGCCGAACATCGGGTCGGCCTCGGCCCATGTGCCTTTGGCGCGGGGCGCTTTGAATGTGTCGGGGTGCAGGCCTGCGTGCTTTTTGAGCAGTGATTTTAGTCCAGCGGCAAAGTGTTTTGTGATCGGGTGCAGCGAGGCAAGATCAAGGGGCGGTCCGTCAATGCCCACATCCTGTACAAAGCTGCGCCACATCTGGCGCGGCAAAATACGCTGGCGGCTGGCCAATACCTGCAAGATCAGCGCATTGAGTTGCCTACCCCTTGTCAGAGAGGCAGCGGGCGCAGGCGGCGGCGGAACGATCTCGCTCGCTTTGCCGATGTTGCCTTCGATTTGAAAGGTTTTGCAGATGTCGTCCGTCACGTCAGCTTGGGCAAACCGCGCTTCGTCGTAGCTGTGAAGCTCGACACAGCCTTTGCCGAATGTCTGCTCCCAGAACGCGACCATAGCGGGCAGATCAAGCCAGTGATTGGGCGCTTGGGTTTCTGCAAATACACCAGCGGCGGGATCGATGCGGGGTGTCGTCTCAACTGCGGTCTGCCACCAATCGGTTCCGACCAGATCAAGCTCTGCCTGCAGGGATATGCCGCGCCCTTCGAGAATTTGCGCAGCATAGGCGCGGGCCAGCATCCGCACGGGCAGGTCAACATGGGCAATCACGCGGATATCATCCGACAGCGGCGTGAGCATATCGCGCAGCCGCGCCAGCTCGGTTTGCGTCCGCAAACTGGATCCTAGCTGCGCGCAGGAGACGATAAGCACGTCGGGGCTTTGCTGGGCCACTTCACGCGCCAGATCAGCGGTAACAGTATCGCGCAGAACAGCCTGTTTTTGCGGCGTAATATAACCACGGTTAAACCGGAGCGGGTCCACATGCCCCGGATCGGTGACAGCCATGAACAGGCGCGTGTGGTTCTTGTTTCCCGGCGCGCGGGCAAACAGCACATCCTTGCGCAACAGCTGCTCACGCTTGTCCGCGAGGACGGACTGTACCCGTGCGGCGCTGGCCTCTTCAGGGCCAATATGAAGGTAGATGCGCATTAGCTTGCTCTATTCTGGGTGTTTGCGTTGATCTGACCCCACCAAGGCAGATCAATGCCGATATGGGTTGCGACAAGTCGATGGGATTTGGGATCAGCAACATCGTATTCCAGAAACGAAGGATCACCTGCAAATATTGCTGCAAGATGCGCGTAATGTCCGTCAATCCACTGGATGCGCTCGCGACTGGTCTCGCCATACCCTTCGGGCAGGCCCGGAATATCGGATGCGGGCAAACGGTCTGTGCCCAAATCCGACCACGCCAACATGGATTGCGAGACATCCCAGCTGTCGCGCCGTGAGGCCAGAAACCGTACATCAGGATGGTGCTTGCGGATCGCATCGATCAGCCCGAAGTCCATTTGAGGCCACAGTGATTTGCCCTTGCGCAGGCAACTCAGCTCGGTCAATGCCGCAAAGTCCTCGAAAAAGGCAGCGGGATCACCTGTCTGGAAATAACCACGGTAGAGCAGATCAGCCACAAAGGCGTCCTGCAACTCGGGCGTTTTTGTTTGGCGCGGGCGGATGCGGTGATCGGCGACACGGAAACCTGCGATTTTCAGCGCGCGGGCGAGGCTGGTTGTACCTGTCTTGGGCAAGCCCAGATTGACGATTTGAAAAGTACTCACGATGTAGGCTCCAACAAGCCCAGATCGCGCAGCATCGCTTCTTCTTGCGGGGGCAGCTTGGACGCGGCGCGCAGCTGCTTTTGCATTTTGCGGTATTCTTTTTGCTCCAGCAGGGCATCGCGGCGGGCAACATGTGCGGCGACACAGGCCTCGTGCAGGGCCGCAATGTCGCCTTGGGATTTCAGCGATGCGATCTGTTTTTCCAATGCAGGCAGATACCGCTGGATGGACGTGTCCTCCCATGCCGGATCATTGCGTTCGCGCCAATACGTGTCGTCAAACGCGCGGTTTTCGCGGTTTACATCGCCGCGGTCGTTTTTGACCAGATAGCTATCAAGACTGCGCAGTGCGTAATGGTTTAGCGTAGCATAAGCCCGTGCGCCGGCGGCTGGAAAGCGGCGGATGCGGCGCGGGTTGGCGGCAACAAGAAAGCGGTGCGGCACGTCGCGCCCTGATCCGTCTGTCCAGCTTGGGCGCTGGTTCTTTTTGACCTTTGGGCGAAAGAACGGGCGATGCGCGCCAAAGTACTGAAGCGGGAAGTCCTGCCGCACCAGTGATTTAACCTCGATCGCCGCCTCGCCACACCATAGGTCGGGATTATGCGAGCGGGTGAATTGCGCGATAACAGGGCTGTCCTCGAACTGCTCGATATCGTCATTTGCAAAGAACTGGAAATTGAGGCTGATCGCGTGCGGGTCGCCACAGGCCTCGATGAGTGCGGCAAAGCTATGATCGCCTACGTGAATATTCGGAAATTCGTCCACATCAGCGATCCAGACCCAATCGGCATCGCTGACAATGCTCTGCTTTTTGGCATCTTTGAGCGCTTCCATCTGGTAATTGCGCCCCTCTGCGGGGTTGGGCAGATGGGTGATATGGCCCAATTCAGCCAGAGCATCCAACAAGGTGTCGGTGCCATCGTCACAATCATTGGAATAAAACAGAAAGTTGGTCACGCCAATGCATTGATGAAACGCGATCCATTCCAGCAAGAAGGGACCTTCGTTCTTCACACAAGTCACAGCCGTAATGCTCAGATCACGCATCATAGCGTCCTCGCACACAGGCTGCCGCCGTTGGTTGGTGTATCAACATGTCCGCCTCATCATCGGGTATCGGTGCCAATCATGGCCCGCGACCTCTTTTTTGCTCATTAACACGATGCCATCTTGCACGATATGCGTCAATCTTTGCGGGCGATGCGCTGTCTGGCCGTGACATATCTATCATTGCTCCCTTGACCCGCAGGGCGGCTGGTGGCCTGATAAGCACAGACATAGCCTCGGGGGATAGCGCAGAGCATGAATGGCACAACATCCATAGACGCAGTACAAAAAATGTTGGGTGATCAGGGGTATGTTTGTGGCCGCCCTCTCGCAACGGTTGTATTCCTGAGCCTCAAACTGGGCCGCCCACTGTTTCTGGAGGGCGAGGCAGGGGTGGGCAAAACCGAAATTGCCAAAGCACTCGCCGCCAGCATGGGCCGTCGTCTGATCCGGCTGCAATGCTACGAGGGGCTTGATGCATCCTCCGCCGTATATGAATGGAACTTTGCCGCCCAGATGGTTGCTATTCGCACGGCCGAAGCGGCAGGCAGCACAGATCGCGCCAGCCTGAACGCAGAGCTGTTCAGCGACGAGTTTCTGATCGAACGGCCATTACTCCAGGCTTTGCGCCCCGACGAGAATGGCGCACCTGTGCTGCTGATAGACGAGCTGGACCGCACCGATGCGCCGTTCGAGGCCTTCCTTCTCGAAGCACTCAGCGATTTTCAGGTCACAATCCCCGAAATGGGCACGATAAAAGCGCCCGAGCCGCCTATCGTTATTCTCACGTCCAACCGCACGCGCGAAGTGCATGACGCGCTCAAGCGCAGATGCCTGTACCATTGGGTCGACTATCCCGATTTTGACCGTGAAATGGACATCCTCCAAGCCCGCGCGCCAGAGGCCGCCGAGGCGCTAAGCCGCGAAGTTGTGGCTTTCGTCCAACGCCTGCGCACCGAAGATCTGTTCAAAAAACCCGGCGTGGCCGAAACAATCGACTGGGCCAAATGCCTTCTGGCGCTGGATGCGCTCACGCTCAGCCCCGAAGTCATTGCGGACACTTTGGGGGCCGTCTTGAAGTACCAAGACGACATCGCAAAACTGCAGGGCTCCGAAGCCAAACGCATCCTTGATGAAGCAAGGGCAAGCCTCGACGCATGACGCGCTTCTTTATTTTTCCCTTAAACTCAATCCCGTCCTCGCCCCGCGCACAGGTGGCTGGGGATGGTTGAATACGCCCCACTGGAGCTGCCCGATAACCCGCGCCTTGCAGGCAACATCACCCATTTTGCCCGTGCTTTGCGCCGCGCAGGGCTTCCCATCGGGTCAGGGCGCGTCATCGATGCCATTCGTGCTGTTGAAGCGGCAGGTTTTACAGAGAAGCGCGATTTCTATTGGACCTTGCATGCTTGTTTTGTGAACAGGCCCGAACATGCGCGCGTCTTTGCACAGCTGTTTCGCCTTTACTGGCGTGATCCGCGCTATCTGGAGCACATGATGGCAGCCATGTTGCCCGCAATCCGCGGGGTGCAAGAAGAACAGCCCGCGCAAGCTGCCGAAAAGCGCGCCGCAGAGGCCCTGTTGGACGGTGCCGAAGCGCCACCGCGCGAGGAAGAGGCGGAGCCACCCGAAGAGGATGCGCTGATCGAAGTGGATGCATCCCTGACCATGTCCACGTCAGAGCGGCTCAGGACACTTGACTTTGAGTTGATGAGCCTTGCGGAAGTGGCCGAGGCCAAGAGGATGTTGGCCCGCCTGAGCCTGCCGATCAAACCCTTGCCGTCGCGCAGGTCAGGCCCCAGTTTCGGGCGGGGCACCGTGGACGCTGGGCGCAGCCTGCGCGCAGCGATGCGGCGTGGCGGCGAAATGCACGCATTGGCGCTCAAGCGGCCCAAACCGCGTTGGCCTAATTTGGTGGTGCTATGTGACATCTCTGGCTCCATGAGCCAGTACAGCCGTATAATCCTGCATTTCCTGCACGCTGTTGCGAACGAACGGGGGGCGGGCTGGGCGCAGGTGCATGCTTTTACCTTCGGAACGCAGCTGACAAATATCACACGCCATTTGCGCACCCGCGACGTGGACGCGGCGCTCAAGGCGGCGGGTGCGGAGGCACAGGATTGGGAAGGGGGGACGCGGATCGGGCAAAGCATTGAAGCATTTAACCGCGACTGGTCGCGCCGTGTTCTGGGGCAAGGCGCTGTTGTGTTGTTGATCACCGATGGTCTGGACAGGGATGATCCGGACGCATTGGCCCGCCAGATGAAGCGGCTGCACTTGTCGGCACGGCGTGTCATCTGGCTAAATCCGCTGCTGCGCTGGGACGGGTTTGCGCCAAAGGCTGCGGGCATTCGCGCGATGCTGCCTCATGTGGACAGTTTTCGCGCAGGCCATTCTATTGCGTCACTCGAGGCACTGGCGGCCGCGATTTCCAAGCCCGATGATGCGGGGGAGAAAGCGCGACTGATGCAAATGATGGAAGGCGGGTAGGGGGCGCTGCCCCCGCTGTGCGCAGCACAGCCCCCCGGAGTTTAAGGGAAAAATAAAGAAGTGTTTCAGGTCACGGTTGCGGCAAAGCTGCTGGCGTAGATCTGTGCCAGATCGGCTAGTGGGGCGGTGCTTTCGCCAAAGGCCAGCGTATCACCGCCGAATATGCCGACATGGCTGAGCACAAGCCCTTCTGCTTCGGCGGTCTGGCGCAGCGCCGTGACGGTTTCGGGGGCAGCTGCAATCAAGTAGCGGGCCTGATCCTCTCCGAACAAATGCGCTGTGCTGTCTGTTTCCAACGTGAGGCCAAGACCTGCGTGGTTTGCCATCTCGAAGGCTGCCAGAGCCAATCCGCCATCCGAAAGGTCGGTACAGGCGGCAATTTTTGTGTGGTTTGCACGAATAAACTGGCCATGAAGCGCCTCAACCGCCAGATCAACAGCAGGTGCATCGCCATCACTGCGGCCAAAGGCTTCGGCGAGCAGGGCAGACTGGCCCAGATGGCCAAATCCTTCGCCCAGAACGAGTGCGACATGACCGCTGCGTACATCAAAGCCGATAATGTCGCTGGTGTTTTTCAGCAAACCAACCGCGCCAATAGTAGGCGTGGGGAGGATGCCCGAACCGTCGGTTTCATTGTAGAGCGAGACATTGCCTGACACGATTGGCATATCCAGCGCAGCGACGGCTTCGCCGATACCTTTGATCGCGCCCACAAACTGGCCCATGATTTCGGGTTTTTCCGGATTTCCGAAGTTGAGATTATCGGTGGTGGCAAGGGGCGTGGCACCCACGGCGCAGAGGTTGCGGTATGCTTCGGCTACGGCCTGTTTGCCGCCCTCGAAAGGGTTGGCTTTGACATAGCGCGGGGTCACGTCCGAGGTGAAGGCCAGTGATTTATCCGTGCCGTGGATGCGAACAATGCCAGCCCCCCAACCCGGGGTGCGCGCGCTGTCTGCCATGACCATCGTGTCATATTGCTCATATACCCATGCTTTGCCGCCATAGTTGGGCGAGGAAAGCAACGCCTTGAGACCGTCAATCGGATCGATTGTGGGGATCTCTGTCAGCGGCTCTGCGGCCGGTG
Organism: uncultured Sulfitobacter sp.; assembly: GCF_947502895.1. GTDB lineage: Bacteria > Pseudomonadota > Alphaproteobacteria > Rhodobacterales > Rhodobacteraceae > Sulfitobacter. The sequence goes on along the minus strand of NZ_CANNBM010000003.1, from coordinate 210,806 downwards.
TCTCGACCCACGGGCGGTCATATTCGGGAGCGGTTCCAGAGAGCGCTTTGAGCGGCAGATCGGCCTTGATCTCGCCATTCAGGCGGATGAGGAAGCGGTCTTCGGCGATTGTCTCGCCCACGATGGCGAAATCGAGGTCCCATTTGTCGAATACAGCTTTGGCCTGCGCTTCCAATTCGGGGCGCAGCACCATCAGCATCCGCTCTTGGGATTCGCTGAGCATCATCTCGTAGGCTGTCATGTTGATTTCGCGGGTTGGGACCTTCTCAAGATCGAGGATCACGCCGAGGTTCCCCTTGTCGCCCATCTCTACAGCCGAGCAGGTGAGGCCAGCGGCCCCCATGTCCTGGATCGAGATCACCGCACCTGTTGCCATCAGTTCCAGCGTGGCTTCCATCAGGCGTTTTTCGGTGAAAGGGTCGCCCACTTGTACGGTGGGGCGCTTGTCTTCAATCGTGTCGTCGAACTCCGCACTGGCCATTGTGGCACCGCCCACACCGTCGCGCCCTGTTTTGGCCCCCAGATAGACGACGGGCATACCCACGCCCGAAGCGGCAGAGTAAAAAATCTTGTCCGCATCAGCGAGGCCCGCAGCGAATGCGTTGACCAAGCAGTTGCCGTTATAGGCAGGGTCAAAGCGGACTTCGCCCCCAACGCAAGGCACGCCAAAGCAGTTGCCATATCCACCGACACCAGCGACTACACCGTGCACCAACTGCTTGGTCTTGTGGTGGCCCGGCTCGCCAAAGCTGAGCGAATTCATGGAGGCGATGGGGCGGGCGCCCATCGTAAAGACATCGCGCAGAATGCCGCCCACACCTGTGGCGGCACCTTGATAAGGCTCGATGTAGGACGGGTGGTTATGGCTCTCCATCTTGAAGACGACAGCCTGACCGTCACCGATATCGACCACGCCTGCGTTCTCGCCGGGGCCGCAGATGACTTGGGGACCCTCTGTAGGCAAGGTGCGTAGCCATTTTTTGGAGGATTTATACGAACAATGCTCGTTCCACATGGCCGAGAAAATTCCCAGTTCTGTGAAGCTGGGCGTGCGGCCAATCAGATCAAGGATTGTTTGGTATTCACTATCACTCAGCCCGTGGGCGGAAATGATGTCTTGGGTGATGGCTGGCTCTGACATGGTGGCACTCCGCACGGGCATAAAACTTGGCCCCTCTCTTAGGGCAGGAGTCTGCAGGGGGGAAGGGTGATTTGCGCAAAGACGCTTGGTTGTGCAGGAAAGGGGGGCTAATTTGCGGGATGTGATGGCTATATTTTGCTGTCAGACAAGCGGGCAGAACGGTTGGTTGTGCGGGCCGCTGTGTGCTGGACAAAAAAAGACCGGGCACAAAGGCCCGGCCAAGTCCAACAGGGAGGTATAAAGCGAGCCGCACGGGGCGTCTCAGCCTTATACTGATGAATTAGGGTGCGGCCTGATCATTATCAAGGCAGATTCTATAACTACCGAAGCATGTCTGGTATGCGCCAGTTGCATAGCTGGCGCGGCTGGCCTTAGCTTTCTTTGAGCTGTTTGCGGTATGTAATGATCTCGTCTTGGACAAAATCCTTAAAGGCTGCCACGCGCTTGCTTTGGCGCAACTCTTCTGGGTAGGCAAGGAAAACAGGCACTTCGGCTGATTGCACATCTGGCAACACGCGCACCAGATCAGGGAAATCCTGTGTGAGGTAGTCGGGTAGCACACCGATGCCTAGATTGTGCAAAACGCCTTGCAGCACACCGAAGTAATTGTTCACGGTCAAAAGCGATTTGACGTCGTGCAGCATAAGTTGCTGAATGAGGCTCAGGCCTGCGCCTACCTGATCGCTGTCTGTGTTCTGGCAAATCAACCGATATTTTGTCAGATCATCCAGTGTTTCGGGTGTTCCGTTTTCTTTGAGATAGTCGGAGCTGGCATAAAGACACATGCGCACCGTCATAAGACGTTTGCGCACCAGATCGGCCTGCGATGGCTCTTTCAGGCGGATCGCGACATCGGCCTCGCGCATGGGCAGGTCCAGCACCCGTTCCTCAAGCATAAGATCGACCTTCAGGTCGGGATATTTATCGTAGAGTTTGGACAGGCGCGGAGCGAGCCACAGAGTGCCAAAGCCCGTGGTGGTGGTCACGCGCAGCTCGCCGAAGACTTCTTCTTCGCTGTCACGGATGCGGGCGGCAGCTGCGTCGAGACGTTTTGTCATAGCGCTTGTTGCATCAAACAGCAGCTCTCCCTGCTCGGTGAGAATCAGGCCCCGCGCATGGCGGTGAAACAGGTTCGTGTTCAGCTGTTCTTCCAGCCCGCGCACCTGACGGCTAACAGCAGATTGTGACAGGTTCAGCTTGTCCCCCGCATGGGTAAGCGAGCCTGCATCAGCCACCGCGTGAAAAATTCTCAGTTTATCCCAGTCCATAACACGCCTTTCAGATTATGATCTGTCTATCGGAAGTGGGCGCGCGGACATACCCCAAATGGACGGGGAAAGTTGCCGAAAACGGATAAGGGTCTATACAGGTCAGCATATGTGACCTATTGTGCTGCTATACTATGCATGTTGAAGTGAGCCTTCGGGCTTGCGAGGTTTCTTGGGAGGGACACCATGACGACGCAGAAGATTTCACTGAATGACCGTTTTGACCTGACCAAAAGCCCTGTGCTGCTGAATGGCACGCAGGCGCTGGTGCGGGTGATGATGATGCAGGCTGCGCGGGACCGTGCGGCGGGGCTGAATACCGCAGGGCTGGTGACCGGTTACCGTGGGTCGCCGTTGGGTGCAGTCGACATGCAGATGAGCCGTGCGGAAAAGCAATTGGCTGAGCATAACGTGACCTTTCAGGCTGGTCTTAACGAAGACTTGGCCGCCACCGCGCTATGGGGCGCACAGCAGGCAGAGCTGCGCGGTGAAGGCAAATACGACGGTGTGTTCGGTCTGTGGTACGGCAAAGGGCCGGGTGTGGACCGCTCGGGCGACGTGATGCGGCATGCAAATATGGCGGGAAGCTCGAAACACGGTGGTGTTGTTATGGCGATGGGAGATGACCATACGGGCGAATCTTCGACTGTGCTGCACCAGTCGGATTTTGCGATGGTCGACGCCTATATGCCGGTGATGTCGCCTGCGGGGGTTCAAGAGATACTGGATTACTCGCTCTATGGTTGGGCGCTATCGCGGTACGCTGGTGTCTGGGTTGGTCTCAAGACGATGAAAGATACGGTAGAGGTGACTTCTGTCGTGGATGGCGACCCGCATCGCTTGTCATTTGTCACGCCTGATATCGTACTGCCCGAAGGTGGTTTGAATATCCGTTTGGTAGATGACCGCATCGAGCAAGAGGCGCGTTTGATTGACTACAAGCGCCAAGCGGCCGAAGCCTTTGCCAATGCCAATGGCATCGACAAACGGGTCTGGGGCAAGGCGGGAGCCAAGATCGGGTTTGTCGCGGCTGGCAAGAACTACCTTGATCTGATCCACGCGATGAGCCTTTTGAACATCGATGCCGCAGAGGCCGAGCGTTTGGGGGTCACTACTTATAAGGTCGGGCAAGTCTGGCCGCTGGACATGCGGGGCTTTAATGACTGGGCCGAGGGGCTGGACCTGATTATCGTTGTCGAGGAAAAGCGCAAGCTGATCGAAGTGCAGATCAAGGAAGCCCTTTTTGACAATCGCGCGGGCCGCCGCGTGATGGGCGGCACCAAAGACGGGGCCGAGTTTTTCTCGGCGCGCTGGGCGCTGGACCCTGTGGATATTGCTGAAAAGCTGGGCAATGTACTGTGTGAAGAGGGCCGCGGCACCGATGGCATCCGTGCAGGGTTGGCCGATCTGGCCGATGCGCGACGCGCGGACAATGCGCAAGAGCTGGCAGGCCGATTGCCGTATTTCTGTTCGGGTTGCCCGCATAATTCCTCTACTAAAGTGCCCGAGGGCAGCCGCGCCTATGCGGGTATCGGGTGTCACTTTATGGCGCAGTGGATGGACCGCGAAACCTTGGGCTTTACCCATATGGGCGGAGAGGGAGCCAACTGGATCGGAGAGGCACCGTTTTCCAACACACCGCATGTCTTCCAGAACATTGGCGATGGCACGTATAACCACTCGGGCGTGCAAGCCATTCGCGCGGCCATCGCGGCTGGCACGACGATGACCTACAAGATCTTGTTCAATGACGCGGTCGCCATGACGGGCGGCCAGCACAACGAGGGCGATCTGGACGCAGCGCGCATTGTGGCCGAGCTGCGCGCCATGGGGATCAAGAACCTTTGTGTGGTATACGACGAGAAAGAAGACATTGATTTCGCAGCGTTCAAGGGCATCGAGACCTATGAGCGGGCAGAGTTGCAGAATGTGCAGGAAAGGCTGGCCAAGACACAAGGCGTAAGCGCGATTGTCTATGTCCAGACCTGTGCTGCCGAAAAGCGCCGCCGCCGCAAGCGCGGGCTGTTCCCCGACCCGGACAAGCGGATGTTCATCAATACGGACGTCTGCGAGGGCTGCGGTGACTGCGGTGTGCAATCCAACTGTGTCTCCCTTGTGCCGGTCGAGACAGAACTGGGGCGCAAGCGCGCGATTGATCAGTCCTCGTGCAACAAGGATTTCTCTTGCGTGAACGGATTTTGCCCGTCTTTCGTCACGCTGGAAGGGGCAACCGTGCGCAAGGAAGCCACGACCGAAGTGGAAATCCCTGACCTGCCAACACCCGATCTGCCTGCGATCAATGGCACCTATAATGTAGTTATCACAGGTGTTGGCGGAACAGGTGTTGTGACCATCGGTGCCGTGCTGGCACAGGCCGCACAGATCGATGGCAAAGGCGCGGGCATGATGGAGATGGCGGGGCTGGCGCAAAAGGGCGGGGCTGTGAACATTCATTGCCGTCTGGCCGAGCGCCCGATGGATATCAGCGCCATTCGTGTGGCCACGGGCGAATGTGATGCCCTGATCGGCGGTGATCTGGTAACATCAGGTGGCAGCAAGACGCTGGGCCTGACTTCTGCGGGGCGCACGGGGGCGGTGGTCAACAGTCATCAGATCATCACAGGTGATTTCACCCGCGATACCGAGTTCAGGATGCCCTATGATCAGCTGGAACTGGCACTGGAGGCGCGGCTGAAGGACGATTTGTCGATGTTTGATGCCTCTGATCTCGCCAAGGCAACGTTGGGCGACAGTATTTATTCAAACATGATGATCTTTGGCGGCGCATGGCAGCGTGGTCTGATCCCGCTGACACTGGCGGCGATCACAGAGGCGATCCGCCTGAACGGCGCTGCGGTTGAACGGAACCTGCGCGCTTTTGAGATCGGGCGCTGGGCTGTGCTGTACCCTGCGCAGGCGCAGAGTGTGCTGACACCGAATGTGATCGAGTTGCCTAAAACGCTGGATGAAAAAATCGCTTATCGTCGTAATCATTTGGTCGCGTATCAGGGCAAGCGGTTGGCCAAACGCTATACCAAAATGCTTGACGGTATCTCTGATGCAGGTCTGCGCGAAGCTGTGGCCTTGGGCTATCATAAACTGCTGTCCTACAAGGACGAATACGAGGTTGCGCGCCTGCTTCTGAGCAGTCGTGAAAAGGCACAGGCTGAATTCGAGGGTGAATTCAAAATGTCCTTCAATCTTGCCCCGCCGATGCTGTCCAAGTTGGGGCCGAACGGCCGCCCCATGAAGCGGGAGTTTGGTCCGTGGCTGGAGCGGCCCCTGCGGATGATGGCACGGTTCAAACGCCTGCGTGGCACGCCACTGGACGTGTTTGGCTATACCGCCGAGCGCAAGATGGAGCGCGCGTTGATCAAACAATACGAGGCTGACCTGCGCGCCGTCTTGCCCAAACTCGATGAGCATACCCGCGATGCTGTTGTTGCACTGGCTGAACTACCCCTGCAAATTCGGGGCTTTGGCCCTGTAAAAGAGGCGAATGAAGCAAAGGCGGCCAAGCGGCGAGAGGAGTTGCTCAGCATTATTGGGGCCGGCGGGGCGCCGGTTGCTAAAGCTGCCGAGTAGTGGTGTCATAAACCTGTAACGTATCACCCGCATTTCTGTGCCTAGAAAAGGAGCATGTGATGTCGATGATCCGGCGGCCATCGTCGGCCCGTGATTTAAGCTATGCGTGGTCTGCCCAGACCCGCAGCGGACGGGCTGTCATTCGTCTCATGGAAAACGCAACCGGACGGATGCGTCTCATACGGCGCGCGCGCGGATACGAGGATGATCTCGCTGCAGGCCACAGCTTTTTCGATGTGATGGCCGCGCGCTATGGTCTTTCGTTGGTTGTGGCGGGTGGCAGCCTTGCGGATATCCCGCGTAAGGGACCGCTTATTGTGATCGCGAACCATCCCTACGGCATACTCGACGGGCTGATGATGGGGCATGTTCTTGGCCGTACACGGCCTGATTTCAGGATCATGGCCAATTCGGTGTTCACCGCAGTACCGCAACTGCAGAGCAATCTGTTGCCCATCAGCTTTGAGCCGGACAAGGCGGCTTTGGCGCTAAACCTGCGGACGCGGGCGCGCGCGCTGGAGTATTTGGGGCAGGGCGGTGCGATTGGTATCTTTCCTGGGGGCACTGTCAGCACGGCGGCGCGTCCCTTTGCGCGGCCAATGGACCCTGCGTGGCGCAGCTTTACTGCACGGATGGTCACAAAGTCAGATGCTGTTGTGCTGCCGATCTATTTTGAGGGCCATACCAGCCGAATGTTTCAAATAGCCAGCCATTTGCATGCGACGCTGCGGATGGGATTGCTGATCAAGGAGTTCCGCAAGCGGGTCGATACCCCCGTGCGCGTTGTCATCGGTACACCGATCGGGCGTGATGTACTGGCGCCGATGGGCGGGGATGCAAAAGCCATGATGGATTTCCTGCGCAAAGCCACGTATGAGCTTGCACCAGAGCCGCACAAGTCTTTTGATGCGGGATATGAATTTGAGGATCGGCGTCGCAGCCGATAGAGCGCGCATATGGCGGTAGGTATTTTTGATAGTGGTCTGGGCGGGCTGACGATACTGGACGCGGTTCAGGCGCGGCTGCCTGATCAGCAATTCATATATTTGGCCGACAGCGCCAACGCACCCTACGGCGTGCGGACGGCTGATGATATTTATGATTTGACGGTCGCTGCCACCCAACGTCTGTTTGATGCGGGCTGTGATCTGGTCATCCTTGCGTGCAATACCGCGTCGGCGGCGGCGCTGCGCCGTATGCAAGAAGGTTGGGTGCCGCAGGACAAACGTGTACTGGGTGTCTTTGTACCGTTGATTGAGGCGCTGACCGAGCGGCAGTGGGGGGACAATTCACCACCGCGCGAAGTGGCCACGCAGCACGTTGCGCTTTTTGCCACACCTGCAACTGTGGCGACCCGCGCGTTTCAGCGCGAATTGGCATTCAGGGCCATCGGTGTGGATGTCGAGGCGCAGGCCTGTGGTGGTGTTGTCGATGCGATCGAAGAGGGTGACATGATTCTGGCCGAAGCGTTGGTGCGCAGCCACGTGGATGCGTTGCGCCGCAAGATGCCAGAACCGCAGGCGGCAATTCTGGGCTGTACCCATTATCCGTTGCTCAAAGATACGTTTCAGGATGCGCTGGGCGCGAATGTTTCAGTGTTTAGTCAGGCCGATTTAGTGGCTGAAAGCCTTGCGGATTATCTGCTGCGCCACCCTGACAAATCAGGCACAGGCGATGCCGCGTTTCTGACAACGGGTGACCCCGCCCGCGTGAGCGATCGCGCCACACAGTTTTTGCGACGACCCTTGCGATTTACCGCAGCCTGACGCTGCCCGAATTTAACGCAAAACACGACTTTCAGGACGACATACATGACCTATAATATCGCAATTCTGGGCGCTTCCGGCTATACGGGCGCAGAGCTGATCCGGCTGATCGCGGGCCATTCTTTCATGACGATCAAGGCCTTGGGGGGCAATTCCAAGGCGGGGCAAAGCATGGCTTCGGTTTTTCCGCATTTGCGGCATCTTGATCTGCCCGATCTTGTCACAATGGACGAGATTGACTTTGGTGGCATTGATCTGTGTTTTTGTGCGTTGCCGCACAAAACTTCTCAGGAGGTAATCTCGCAGCTGCCGAAGGATCTAAAAATCGTTGATCTGTCTGCAGATTTCCGGCTGCGCGATCCCGAAGACTATGCGCGTTGGTACGGCAATACCCATACAGCGTTGGAGCAGCAGGCGGAGGCTGTTTACGGGTTGACCGAGTTTTACCGCGACGAGATTGCAGGTGCGCGGCTGGTCGCAGGGACGGGGTGCAATGCTGCCACTGGGCAGTTTGCGTTACGGCCGTTGATCGGATCGGGCCTGATTGATCTGGACGATATCATCCTCGATCTGAAATGCGCTGTCTCGGGTGCAGGCCGCGCGTTGAAGGAAAATCTGCTACATGCGGAGCTGTCAGAGGGGTATCACGCCTACGCCTTGGGCGGGACGCACCGGCATTTGGGCGAGTTTGATCAAGAGTTCAGTGCGCTTGCAGGTCGGCCCGTCATGGTGCAGTTCACCCCGCATCTGGTGCCCGCCAACCGTGGTATCCTTGCCACTGTTTACGTGAAGGGTGAGGCGCAAGCTATTTATAATAAACTGAAATCTACATACTCTGCCGAGCCATTCATCGAGGTGTTGCCCTTTGGCGAGGCACCTTCAACCCGCCATATCCGCGGCTCGAATTTCTGCCATATCGGGGTGAGTGCGGACCGGATTGAGGGGCGGGCCATAATCGTGGCGGCGTTGGACAATCTTACCAAAGGATCGTCTGGCCAAGCGTTGCAAAATGCCAATCTGATGTTAGGTATTGCAGAGACAGAGGGCCTGATGATGGCACCTCTTTTCCCGTAACAAAGGGTCTGAATCCGATGAAGAGCCTGAAAAAACAGCGTCGTATCCAGTTGATCGCTATGGCGGTTGTGGCTTTGATCGGCTCAACAGCCCTGATCGGTTATGCCATGCGCGACGGGATCAATTTTTTCCGCGCGCCCAGTCAGGTGGTTGTTGATCCGCCGCAGGCCAGTGAAGTGTTTCGTATCGGTGGCTTGGTAGAGGAAGGCACGTTGATGCGCGGTCAGGGAGAGCGGATCAGCTTTTCCGTGACGGACGGCGGGGCAAGTGTCCCGGTGGTCTACACGGGCGTTTTGCCGGACCTGTTTGGCGAAAACGAAGGCATGGTGGGCACGGGGTCTTTGGTGAACGGTGTGTTTGAAGCTACTGAAATCCTTGCCAGACATGACGAAACCTACATGCCAAAAGAGGTCGTCGATGCCCTCAAAGCTCAAGGCGTATATCAAGACCCCGAAGGCTGACACCGTACGCCGAGGTTAGGCGGAGTTAACCAATTTAAGGCCTGATTTCCCCACATTGCGAGGGGAGCAGCCATGCACAGTGTCAGACAGATTGCTGAAGAGATCGTCGCCCGCGAGGGCGGCTATGTAAATGATCCCGATGATCCAGGTGGCGCCACCAATTTTGGCGTAACGATCCATACCATGCGCCGCCTTGGCCTTGATCTGGACCATGACGGCAGCATTACGCCTGCGGACGTGCGCCGCTTGACCCGGGCACAGGCTATCGGAATTTTTCTGGAGCATTATTTCAACCGCCCTCTGATTGCGGAGCTTCCTCAGCCGCTACAAGCGAGCGTGTTTGACATGTATGTGAACGCAGGTGGAAATGCGGTGAAAATCCTGCAACGTCTGATGGTCGAGATGGGGTACGAGGTGTCCGTCGATGGCGCGCTGGGGCCTCAGAGCATTGCAGCCGTGCGCGCAGCCTACAATGCCTCGCCCGATCATCTGGTAGATGCCTACGGGATCGCGCGGCGCAACTATTATTTTCGCATCGCAGACAGACGGAGCGCCAGCCGAAAATTTGCACGCACACGTGCAGGGGGCAAGGGCGGCTGGATCAAACGCGCGGAAGAGTTCATTGCACCCCAATACCACCTCACCACCAGCCAATTCAAAGCGAGGACAGCAAAATGGGTTTGATCGAACGTCTTTTTGGTGTCGTATTCGGCGCGGACCGGAATGTGTTGCGTGAGACAGTGGAAGTGTTCCGTGAGAATGCCGAGACAGGGGCCGCCCGCGGTGCTGTCGTGCAAGAGCAGGCAATGTCGCAATACGGGCAGGAGTTTGCAGCACCCGCCAAGGGCGGCTTTGACCGTTTTATGGACGGTGTAAACCGCCTGCCGAGGCCTGCTTTGGCTTTGGGCACATTGGGCCTGTTTGTTGCGGCAATGGTAGAACCGCTCTGGTTCGCGCAACGGATGCAGGGGATCGCCTTGGTACCAGAGCCGTTATGGTGGCTTTTGGGGGTGATTGTATCGTTCTATTTTGGGGCGCGGCATCAAGTAAAATCCCAGGATTTTCAACGCAGCATCGTTGATACGATTCGCCATGTCCCAAAAGTAGTGGAGAATATCGCTGCCCTGCAAAAGCTGCGTAGCGATTCTATCGGAGCTGCGGATGCGGGCACGGATGCCCGCTTGGCGGCGCAAGCGATCAAAGCCGACGAGAATGCGGCCTTGCGCGCATGGCAGGCAACACAATAGCGTAGGCTGCGGCTGTTTGACCCTGCGATTGATGTTGGAACAGGCAGCCGCGGCGCGTATATTCGATGTATGATTACAGAACTCGGACATTTCGCCCTTCTGCTTGCCTTTGGTGTCGCAGTTATTCAGATGATTGTACCTATGGTCGGCGCGGCCAAAGGCTGGCCCGGTTGGATGGCTGTGGCCGAGCCTGCGGCGACGGTTCAGTTCTTACTGGTCGCGGCATCCTTCGGGGCGCTGACGTGGGCGTTTGTTACTTCGGATTTTAGCCTTTCGGTGGTGGTTGCAAACAGCCATTCAATGAAACCGATGATTTATAAAATCAGTGGCACGTGGGGCAATCACGAAGGTTCGATGCTGTTGTGGGTGCTGATTGTGGCGTTGTTTGGCGCAACGGCCGCGTGGTTCGGCGCACAGCTGCCAACCAGTTTGCGGGCGCGGGTGTTGGCTGTACAGGCCTCCATCGGGGTCGCGTTCATGGCGTTTATCCTGCTGACCTCCAACCCGTTTGAGCGGATGATGGTGCCACCATTTGATGGTCAGGACCTGAACCCGCTGCTGCAGGACCCCGGTTTGGCTTTTCACCCGCCATTTTTGTATCTTGGGTATGTCGGTTTGAGCATGGCGTTCAGCTTTGCCGTGGCTGCCTTGATCGAAGGGCGCGTTGATGCGGCTTGGGGCCGTTGGGTACGTCCGTGGACGTTGGCTGCATGGGTTTTTCTGACGATCGGTATCGCGCTCGGCTCGTGGTGGGCATATTACGAGTTGGGTTGGGGTGGTTTCTGGTTCTGGGATCCGGTTGAAAACGCCAGCTTTATGCCATGGCTTTTGGCGGCTGCGCTGTTGCACTCTGCCATTGTTGTGGAGAAGCGTGAGGCGCTAAAAAGTTGGACCATCCTGCTGGCTATCCTCGCCTTTGGCTTTTCACTTATCGGTACGTTTATCGTGCGGTCGGGGCTGCTGACATCTGTCCATGCCTTCGCGAACGACCCGGATCGTGGTGTTTTTATCCTGGCGATCATGGCTTTCTTCATGGGGGGCGCGCTGATCCTGTTTACCCTGCGTGCAGGTGCTATGGAGGCAAAAGGCGTCTTTGGTCTTGCTTCGCGCGAAAGCGCGCTGGTGGTGAACAACCTGCTGCTTGCCGTGTCGTGTTTTGTAGTCTTCGTGGGTACCATGTGGCCGCTGCTGGCAGAGATGTTCTTTGACCGTAAGCTGAGCGTCGGTCCGCCCTTCTTTGATGCTGCGTTTACTCCGTTCATGGTGCTGCTCGGCTTGGCATTGCCTATAGGGTCCTCCATGCCTTGGAAGCGGGCCTATCTTGGTCGCGCTCTCTATCCACTGCGCTATGCATTTATCGCCTCTGTGGCGGTTGGCGGGCTTGTCTGGTCGATGCAGACGGGGCGCAGTCTGATCGGTCCTGTTGGGATGTTCCTTGGCGCTTGGGTGCTGATGGGCGTGGTGATTGATCTTGCACAGCGTACCGGCCGCGGGCCGAACCGCTTGCGCCGCTTGTTCCGCCTGCCGGGTGCCGATTGGGGCAAGGCCACGGCCCATGCAGGGCTGGCTGTGACCATGATGGGCGTTGCTGGCATTTATGCGTGGACAGTCGAGGATATTCGCGTGGCACAGATCGACGTGCCATTCGATGTTCACGGTTATGAACTAACCCTGCGCAGTGTAACCAATGGTAATGGTCCGAACTATGTTGCGACCACAGCCGTGATTGATGTGAAACAGGACGGCGAATTTATCGGTACGCTATCCCCTGAGAAACGCTTTTACCCTGTCGCGCAAATGCCAACAACGGAGGCTGCCATAGACCAAAACTGGCGGCGCGATTTGTACCTTGTTATCGGCGACGAGCAGGAGAACGGGGGCTGGGCTGTCCGCACCTATATCAAAGTGATGACAAGCTGGATCTGGGTTGGCTGTACCCTGATGGCTCTTGGTGGAATTTTCAGCCTGCTGGATCGTCGTTTCCGTGTCGCAGCCGGTGCGCGCAAGACACGCGAAACGGTGCCTGCAGAATGAAGCGTTTTGCCCTGCTCCTCATGCTGTTGGCGACGCCGCTCGCAGCGGTAGAACCTGACGAAGTGCTGTCTGACCCTGTGCTGGAGCAACGCGCTCTTGAGTTGTCCAAAGGTCTGCGCTGCCCTGTTTGCCAAAGCGAAAGCATCGACGAGAGCAATGCGCCGATTTCCAAAGATCTGCGGTTGCTGGTTCGTGAAAGGCTGGTTGACGGTGACACAGACCAACAGGCGCTTGACTACATCGTTGCGCGCTATGGCGAATTTGTATTGCTGAAACCCACACTTTCAGGTGCGAATTGGGTTTTGTGGGCCGCAGGGCCGCTGATGCTGTTGATTGCGGGCTTTGTAGGCCTTGCTTATGTACGCGGGCGCAGCCGTGCCGCAGCCCCCCAAGACGGCATTCTGAGCGATGAGGAAGCGGCGAAACTCAGAGACATCCTGAACAAATGACGTCCCGTTGGACTGGCAGGTGCGTCTGCTTGTGGTAATGTCGTGCGAACAGTAAAAATGAAGAGGGCGCCATGGACTACCAGACAATCACTTATGAACTGAGCGATGGCATGGCTCTGATCACAATGAATAGGGCAGACAAGTATAACGCGCTTACCACCCAGATGCGGGCCGAGATTGAACACGCATTTACGACGGGCGGGCGTGAGGCCCGTGTTGTGGTGATAACCGGTGCGGGCAAGGCCTTTTGCTCGGGGCAGGATCTTGGCGACCGTGCTGCAAGCTCGATCGATCTGGAGCGGACGCTGCGCGATGAGTATGCGCCAATGCTGCGCGCTATTACGCAATGCCCTGTGCCTACAATTGCGGCCGTAAACGGCCCCGCAGCGGGGGCAGGTGCAAATCTGGCCTTGGCCGCTGACGTTGTTTTTGCAACCGAGAGCGCCTATTTCCTGCAGGCTTTCACCCGCATAGGTCTGATCCCTGACGCGGGCGGTACCTATACACTGCCCCGCCAAATGGGCATGGCCAAAGCGATGGGTGCTGCCCTGTTTGCTGATAAGATCAGCGCCCGTCAGGCCGATGATTGGGGCATGATCTGGGAAGCTGTCGCAGATCATGAATTCTATAACCATTGGCGCGCCAAAGCGGCCCATCTGGCCGCTGGTCCTACTGCAGCCTATGCAGCTGTAAAGACCGTTCTGCGCGAAAGCTGGAACAACGCCTACGAAGAGCAGTTAACGCTGGAAGCTCAAGAACAGGGGAAATGCGGCAAGACCCGTGATTTCAAAGAAGGCGTTTTGGCCTTTACCGAAAAGCGCGCCGCAGACTTCGAAGGCCGGTAGGCTTGTTGTTTTGCGATTAAAAAGGCCCGCTGCATTTACCGTGCAGCGGGCCTTTTTGGTTTAGGTTCATTTGGGATGTCAGGAATGAACGCTTCGCTCAACCAGTAAAACATCCGATACACTGGGCGCTTTGCCGGTGGTTCGTGCCACCACCGCAACTGCGATGCCGTTGGCCAGTACCGTATGGACCGAGCCCGAGACCTGCTTGATTGTGATTTCGGGTGGTGTTTCGCCTTTGTCATAGACAACAGCGATGTGATCGGTTTCGCCGCGTGCATCTGGTACAAGCGCGCCTTTGGGGCCTCTTTCGCATTCTGCTTTCAGTGGCATCAGGCTTTTGGCTTGGGACCACTGGTAGTGTTGAGGCATGTCTGGTGTCGTATCTGCCATGGTATGCTCCTGCTGGGCTGGGATCGCGTGGGGGGAAGGGGCGGATCAGGTGAGTAACCCGCCCCAGCAGCCGTCAGGTTTAGGCAGTTGCAGGGTTCGGATCGAACAGAGACTGTGCTGTGTTCTGTGCGACAAGTGTAATGTCCGCCGCCGTGAGAGAAGCGCCAGCGCCCTCGACACGTGCAAGAACAGTATCGCCCATCTGTACGATGGCATCTTCGCCGTCGATAACAACATTGATGTCTGCGTCAGCCGCCGTGTCATCAACGATCACGGTGATCGCGTCATCGTCGCCGTTATAGTCGATGATGCGGGTTTCTGTTTCGCCTTCGCGCAGTTCGGTCTGCTCGGACATAATGTGGAACGTGTCATCGCCCACACCACCGCCGACCCAATCGCCGGAGCCGATGATGATATCATCGTCACCTGTGCCGCCACGCAGCGTGTTACCGAGGCTGTCGTCACGCATCTCGATGCCGCCGTTGATATCCTCAAGCGAGCCGCCGTCGCGCAGGGCTGTCAGCTCTTCGAGGTTGAGTGGAACGCCTTCGATGATACCGCCAAAGATCACGTCGTCGCCGTCGTTTCCTTCGACAACGTCACCGCCGCGGCCGCCCAATACCGTGTCGTTGCCTTCGTCGCCGCGCACGGTGTCAAAGCCGTAGTCGCCCGATACGAAATCATCGCCGCCTTGGCCCTCGATCAGGTCATGGCCTGTGTTGCCGGTGACAACATCGTCGCCTTCGCCCGAGCACAGCATGTCGTCGCCGTCTTGGCCTTGCAGAACGTCTTCGCCCTCACGGCCGAAAATCGTATCGTCGCCTGCGCGACCGTTCATAATATCATCGCCGGCCTGACCGTCGATAAAGTCATCACCGGTTTCGCCTTCAAAGCGATCATCGGCTTCCGTGCCGATCTGATCTGTTGTTTCATCATCGTCGGAGCCGCCATCAACAGCGAACCCAAGGACAGCAAGTGGCACAGCCAGTGCGAGTAACATCAACATAGCAATCATCCCTTATGCGTGGTTGTTGGGTACGACTATGCAGGGTTGCCCCAACCGGTCAAGCGAAGGGGGGGGATTGTGCACCTGCCCGAAACAATGCCTTAATTTGGCCCCTTTTTCGGAAATTCTGCCTCAATTCGTGACACGTGATTGGCTACAATCCGCGCATATCGTCGGGATTACATGTGGGCCAGAATCACCCGGTAGTGAAAATGGCGCAGTGATTCGGAGCAGCGAAGCCATATAATGCAATGTGTTATGCGCTTTGGTGCATATCCACATGTCTTTATACAGGATCAGCAGGGTATTCGCGCTGCGCCATAGCCAAGCGCGCAAGAAACAAGCCAGCCAAATTGCCGCCACAATCTTGCCCATTTCTGGCGGGCACAAAAAAAGCCCCCGCACGCGATTTGCGCACGGAGGCTGATAGCTGCCGCAGAGTGCGTTAGCGTTTTTCGATATCGGTGTAGGCGCGCACATCCTCGCCCTGATAAAGCTGGCGCGGACGGCCAATTTTCAGCTGTGGGTCATTGAGCTGTTCTTTCCACTGGGAAATCCAGCCAACGGTCCGTGCCAGCGCAAAGATCGGTGTGAACATTGAAGTGGGAAAGCCCATCGCTTCAAGAATGATGCCAGAGTAGAAATCCACATTCGGGAAGAGTTTCTTCTCAGCGAAATACGGATCTTCCAACGCCTGTTTTTCCAGCTCTTTGGCAACCTGTAGGATCGGGTTGTTTTCGACACCCATCAGTTCCAGCACTTCGTCAGCGGATTGTTTCATCACCGTGGCGCGTGGATCAAAGTTTTTGTAAACGCGGTGGCCGAAACCCATCAGGCGGAACGGATCGTCCTTGTCCTTGGCGCGGGCGATAAATTCGGGGATGCGGTCAGGCGTACCGATCTCTTTGAGCATTTCCAGACAGGCCTGGTTTGCACCACCGTGCGCAGGGCCCCAAAGGCAGGCAATACCAGCCGCAATACAGGCAAACGGGTTCGCGCCAGAAGAGGACGCCAATCGCACGGTCGAGGTGGAGGCGTTCTGCTCGTGATCTGCATGTAGGGTAAAAATGCGGTCCATCGCGCGGCTGAGGATCGGATCAACGACATAGTCCTCGGCAGGTACGGCAAAACACATACGCAGGAAGTTTGACGCATAGTCCAGATCATTGCGTGGATACACGAAAGGCTGACCGATGGTGTATTTATAGGCCATCGCAGCAATGGTCGGCATTTTGGCGATCAGACGGATCGAGGCGACCTCACGCTGCCACTCATCATTGATATCCGTCGAGTCGTGGTAGAACGCCGACATCGCGCCAACCACGCCGACCATAACGGCCATCGGGTGCGCATCACGGCGAAAGCCACGGAAAAAGTTCATCATCTGCTCGTGCAGCATGGTGTGGTTTGTCACGCGGTGCTCGAAATCTTCCAATTCCGCGGGGGAGGGCAGTTCACCATAAAGCAGCAGATAACAGACTTCGAGATAATGGGATTTCTCTGCCAGCTCGCCGATAGGATAGCCACGGTGTGTCAGGATACCCTCGTCGCCGTCGATAAAGGTGATTGTGCTGTCGCAAGACGCGGTCGAGGTAAACCCGGGATCATAGGTGAACACACCCGCTTGGCCATAGAGCTTGCGGATGTCGATAACATCAGGGCCCGAGGTCGGTGAAAACATCGGAAGCTCGATTGTTTTATCTCCAACAGTGAGCGTCGCTGATTTGGTACTCTCGGCCATGAATGTCCCCTTCTAGGTTGGCTGCGGGTGCTTTGCGCCCCGGGTCTGTACGGGCCGTTGCCCGCACATCCTTGTCTCTCTTAACTAGTACATCCTTAATGACAGATTTACGTCTGTCTCAGGATGCTGCATCGGTCAGGCGGGCCATCGTTTCCTCACGGCCAAGCACCAGCATCATATCGAAAACCGAAGGTGTCACGGCGCGCCCTGCAAGGGCTGCGCGCAGCGGCCCTGCCAGCTTGCCGAATTTGGTATCATGCGCGGCAGCAAAACCGTTCAGAACCTCTTCGAGCGTTTCACGGTCCCAGCTAACATCTTGCAGCTGCGGCGTCAATTCAGTCAGTATACCACGGGATACCGTATCGAGATGCTTTGCGGCTTTATCATCAACCTCCAGAGGGCGGGATGTTAGGATAAAGTGACCTTTTTCAATGAGTTCCGGAAGTGTTTTCGCGCGTTCTTTCAGGCAGTACATCGCCCGCTCAAAACCCTCTGACTGTTGTGACGTTAGGGCGGGTTGACCCGCAGCGGCCAGATAGCTCTCTGTCTCGTGCCGCAATGCGGCATCATCAGCGACCGCGATATGCTGGCCACAGATATTCTCCAGTTTCTTAAGGTCAAACTGAGCAGGGCTTTTGCGGATACCGTCGATGTCGAACCACTCTTTCGCTTGTTCATCAGTGAAAAATTCGTCGTCTCCGTGGCTCCACCCCAGACGGGCCAGATAGTTGCGCATGCCAGCGGCGGGATAGCCCATGGCCTGATACTCCTGCGCGCCCAATGCGCCATGGCGCTTGCTGAGCTTTTTGCCGTCGCTGCCGTGGATCAGCGGGATATGGGACCAGACAGGAACGTCCCAGCCCATGCCGTGGTAGATCATCATCTGACGCGCGGCGTTGTTGAGATGATCGTCACCGCGAATAACATGGGTCACGCCCATATCGTGGTCATCCACCACCACCGCCAGCATATAAACGGGTGAGCCGTCCGAGCGGAGCAAGATCATGTCGTCCAACTGGGCATTATCAATCGTAACATCACCCTGAACGGTATCGTGGATCACGGTTTGTCCACTGTCAGGTGCCTTGATCCGGATCACAAATGGCGCGTCAGGATGGCTGGTAGGGTCCGCGTCACGCCATGGCGATCGGTAGAGCGTGCTACGCCCTTCGGCGCGGGCGGCCTCACGGAATGCTTCGATTTCCTCTTGGGTGGCGAAACATTTGAAAGCGGCACCTTTGGCGAGCAATTCATGCGCTACTTCAGCGTGGCGCGGGGCCATTTCATGCTGGCTGACCACTTCGCCGTCATGGTCCAACCCCAGCCATGCCATACCTTGCAGAATCGCGGCCGTCGCCTCGGGGGTGGAGCGGGCGCGGTCTGTATCCTCGATCCGCAGCAAAAATTTGCCGCCCCGACCACGAGCATAGAGCCAATTGAACAATGCTGTGCGCGCACCCCCGATGTGCAGGAAACCCGTAGGCGAGGGGGCGAAGCGGGTGACGATGTCAGAGCACATAAAAAGTCCTTTCGGGGGCGAGATGGCAAGGTGCGGGCGTTAACACTTCGGTCACGTTTACCATTTGGTAACCACCAGCAGCCTATGGTTTGGCACTATCTATCCAGTGCAGCGAACGGGGGCAAGCAATGGGCGCAGGCGTTGCCTTTGCGGAAATGATCCGCGCGCAGCGTGGCGCGCTGTTTGGCTGGGTGCCTGTATGTCTTGCCGCTGGCATCGGATGGTATTTTCATCTTGCTTGGGAGCCTTCGGCGCTTGTGCTGGGATTGATCGCAGGGGGCGCGTTACTCTGCGCTCTTCTTGCCAGAGCATTGCCAGAATCCCTGCGGCCCTTTGCCGTTGCAATCGTCTTGGTTGCGGCAGGATTTCTTCTGGCATCCGCGCGGGCCCATTCTGTAGCGGGGCCTGTGCTGGACTTTCGCTATTACGGAGCGGTAGAGGGACGGATCGTTGCCATTGATCGCAGTCAGTCCGACGCACTACGCCTCACGCTGGACCGTGTAAAACTGGACCGCGTGCCGCCGTCACGCACACCACACCGCGTACGCCTGTCGCTGCATGGGGACCGCAGTGTTGATATTGCCGCCGAACCAGGGCTGCGGGTGATGATCACGGGCCATCTCTCCGCGCCTTCTGGCCCGGTTGAGCCGGGAGGTTTTGATTTCCAACGTCACGCTTGGTTTGTCCGTCTTGGCGCCGTCGGCTATGCCCGTACACCGCTGATGGGCGTGTCCGAACCTGATGGCGGTTTAGGCGTGTTTCGTATTCGCATGGCCGCATCCGAGCGGATTCAAGAGGTATTGCGTGGAGACATTGGCGGGTTTTCGGCGGCGATCACCACTGGCGACCGGTCCGCCATCAGCCAAGCGGCACTGGATAATCTGCGCGCAAGCAATCTGGCGCATCTGCTGGCGATTTCAGGACTGCATATGGGTCTTATGTCCGGAGTGGTGTTCGCCGCGCTCAGGCTGGCCTTTGCGCTGGTGCCGCCGCTGGTGCTGCGGGTACCTGCACGCAGCATTGCAGCTGCGGGCGCGCTGGTTGCGGCGGCGGGGTATCTGGCGCTGTCTGGTGGCAATGTGGCCACCCAACGGGCATTTGTCATGGTCGCAGTGGCGCTTTGTGCATTGATGATCGGGCGGCGCGCGATCAGCCTGCGCGGTGTGGCCATTGCGGCCACCATTGTGCTGGTCATGCGGCCCGAAGCATTGATGGGGCCAGGCTTTCAGATGTCGTTTGCAGCGACCACGGCGCTGGTGGCGGTCTTTGGCTGGATCAGGGACGGGCAGGTGCCTATGGGCCCGAACTGGTTGAAGCCTGTCAGTGCTGTGGTGATTTCTTCTGCGGTCGCCGGCTTTGCAACAGCACCAGTGGCTGCCGCACACTTCAACGCGATCGCACAATACGGGCTGCTGGCCAATCTGGCCTCGGTGCCGTTGATGGGCGTGCTTGTTATTCCTGCGGCGGTGGTCGCGGTGGTCCTTGCCCCAATAGGGCTGGAGTTTGTCGGCCTGTGGGGGATGAGCCTTGGGGTGCGCTGGATTCTGACAGTTGCTGATTTCATAGCCCATCTGCCCCAAGCGCGAACATACGTCGTAGGGCCGGGCGGATGGGTGCTGCCGCTTCTGGCACTGGGGTTTATCATGCTCATCCTATGGCGGGGCCCATTGCGCTGGGGCGGGGCGGTGGCCATGGCAGCATCCTTTGTAATTTGGTCTGGTACAACAAGACCGGATGTATTGATCTCTGATACGGGAACGCTGGTGGGTGTTATGACAGACGAAGGGCGCGCTCTAAGCAAACAGCGTGGCGCCGGATTTGCTGCGCGCAACTGGCTGGAGAACGACGGGGACGGAAATGACCAGTATTTAGCAGGCGCCCTCTGGTCGCCTGAGGGCCGAGTTATCCATTTGTCCGGCAAACGCGCTGCGGCGGCTTTTGATGGCTGTGAGAAGGGTCAGATTGTCGTCAGCTCGGTTGTGCTTGAGCATGAAAAATGGCCCTGTGCTGTCCATGACCCTGATAGCCTGCGCCAAACGGGGGCGTTGGCCTACTGGCAGGAAGGCAGCGGACGCGTCAAGCTGGTGACGGCGCGCGACGCCACGGGGGACAGGCTGTGGACCCATTGGCCCAAGGCAGATCCGCCGCGCGATGACAAAAGGCAAGCGCAGCGGACCAAGAATTGACGCAGTTCAGTAAGAGCGGATCAGCCCGACGAGGCGGCCTTGCACCTTGACCTGATCTGCTGGAAAAACGCGTGTTTCATAGGCCGGATTTGCCGCCTCAAGTGCGATGGCAGCACCTTTGCGTTTGAACCGCTTCAGCGTTGCTTCATGGTCTTCGACCAAGGCCACAACGATATCACCGTCATCGGCCACGCTTGTTTCACGGATCACAACAACATCACCGTCATTGATGCCAGCCTCGATCATCGAGTCGCCTTTGACCTCCAGCGCGTAATGCGCACCCGCACCCGACAGCATTGCATTCGGCACAGTCACCCCGTGCGAGCGTTGATTGATCGCCTCAATCGGCACACCAGCGGCAATTTTTCCCATAACGGGCAGTTCGGTCGCTTCGATCGTGGTGACGGGCAGGGCCGCGGCGGGCGGAGGCGCATCAGGCAGATCGCCATCAATCACGCGCGGTGAAAACCCAGCACCTGTCATGCTATCGGGCAGTTTGACCACTTCGATGGCGCGGGCGCGATGGGCAAGGCGGCGGATAAAGCCGCGCTCCTCCAATGCGGTGATCAGGCGGTGGATGCCAGATTTGGAGCGCAGATCAAGCGCTTCTTTCATCTCGTCAAAGCTGGGCGGCACACCGTCGCGCTGCACCCGCTTGTGGATAAATGCCAAGAGGTCGAGTTGTTTTTTGGTCAGCACTGAACGGTCCTCATCCCTGTTTATCTCATTTTGTTCTAGGGACGTTCTTGTTTTGTGTCAACCTGTTCAGATATCGATAATCTCGACAGTATCGCCCGCGTTCCGTGCTGGATCATTCGGAGGACGTACCAGAAGTGCATCTGCAGTGGCCAGAACCGTTAAAAGAGAGCTGTCTTGCCGTTGCTCTGGCATCGCGGTGCCATCTTTGATCACGGCGCGCATATAGTGTTCGCGCGGCCCGTTTGCAGGCATGTCCCGACCAAGGGCGATTACGCGGCGTGGCGCAGCAAAGCGCCCAAGTCCCAACATGGCGCGGATCATTGGCGCGACAAAGACCGTTCCACACACCATGGCCGATACAGGGTTGCCAGGCAGCCCGATCATTGCAGCCCCGCCCAATGTGCCAGCCATCAGGGGTTTTCCCGGCCGCATCGCCACTTTGTAGAATGACTGATCCATGCCCATGGCGGCAGCGACAGGGGCGACCAGATCATGATCGCCAACAGATGCACCGCCAATTGTGACGATCAAGTCAGCATCATGGGAAAGCTCGAAGCTGCGTCGCAGGGAGGCTTCTGTATCGCCCGCGATAGGCATCATTCGCGCAGTTGCGCCCAAGGCTTCTACCTGGGCAGCAAGGCCATAGGTGTTGGAGGCGATAATCTGGTCGGGGCCTGGCACTTCGCCTGGCTGGACCAATTCATCCCCTGTAGCGAGGATTGCAACAACAGGTTTGCGGTACACTGCGACCTGCGCGACGTTCATGGAGGCAAGTAAGGCGATGTCTGCAGGCCGCAAGCGGCGTGGCGCAGACAGAGTGCTGCCTTCGGAAAAATCACCGCCAGCGGGCCGGATGTTGTCCTTGTCGCCGATGGAATGGCCCAGTGTAATCAGATCACCGCGCCGTGTAACATCTTCTTGGATCACAACAAAGTCCGCACCCGCGGGAACGGGCGCACCTGTGAAAATGCGTACTGCCTGACCTGCATGCAAATCGCCCTGATAGCGGTGTCCTGCTGCTGCTTCGCCAACAACCTTGAACATCGCATCAGGCTCGACTTCGGCGCGGCACAGGGCGTATCCATCCATAGAAGAGGCGGCGAAGGGCGGCTGGGTGCGCTGTGCGATGGCATTGGTGGCCAATACGCGGCCAGCGGCGGCGCGCAGGGGCACCTGCTCAATCTCCAGTGGTCGGGTCAGTGCAAACAGATGCGCCAGCGCGTCGGCGACGGGTATCAAGGCGCGGTGTGGCGGCCTGATTTACCGCCATCCTTAAGAGTGACCCGCAGGCCGCAGATTTCCATCGTTTTATCGACTGCCTTGCTCATGTCATATACGGTAAGTGCTGCTACGGACGCGGCGGTCAACGCCTCCATCTCGACACCTGTCTGGCCCGTGGTTTTCACCGTTGCGGTTATGCGGATACCGGGCAGATCGGCATCGGGTACCAGATCAACCGATACGGAAGTGATCGGCAAAGGGTGACATAAGGGGATCAGATCAGACGTCTTTTTTGCAGCCATGATACCAGCAAGCCGCGCCACACCTAGGACATCGCCCTTTTTTGCGCGACCTTCAGTAATAATATCAAAGGTTTCCCGCATCATCTTGATGTGATTTTCGGCTGTTGCAATACGCGACGTCACGGCCTTTTCCGAGACATCAACCATATGCGCATGACCGTCACCGTCGAAATGGGTCAGGGCCATTACATGCCTCCCGCGCGGAGGGGATTGGCCAGCAGGTTCCGCGTGGCGGCGGCCACGTCTTCCTGCCGCATCAGGCTTTCGCCGATCAGGAAACTACGCGCACCATAACGGGCCATATCGGCTAGGTCTTCGGGCGTATTGAGCCCGCTTTCACATACAATCATCCGCTCACCTGGAATGTGTTTGGACAGGGTGCGGGTGACATCCAGCGATGTCTCGAAGGTGTTGAGATTTCGGTTGTTGATGCCGATCATGCGGGATTTCAGCTGCAGTGCGCGCTCAAGCTCTTCGGCGCTATGGGTCTCAATGAGCGCGTCCATGCCGTAATGTGTTGCGGCATCCTCCAGCTCGGCTGCTTGCGCATCCGAGACAGAGGCCATGATGATAAGAATACAGTCGGCCCCCATGCTGCGGGCCTCGGCAACTTGGTAAATGTCGTACATGAAATCCTTGCGCAAAACGGGAAGATCACAGGCGGCGCGCGCATCAACCAGAAACTCTTTTGCGCCCTGAAAGCTGGGCGTGTCGGTCAGCACTGACAGACAGGTGGCCCCGCCAGCGGCATAGGCCTCGGCCAATGCTGCGGGCTGGAAGTCTTCGCGGATCAACCCTTTGGACGGGCTGGCCTTTTTGATCTCTGCGATCAGGCCGTAGTTTTCAATAGAGGCGGTAAGCAAGGCATCGGCAAATGGGCGCACAGGCGGCGCTGCTGCGGCGGCTGCCTCAACGTCGGCAAGTGGCATTGCGGCTTTGTCGGCGGCAATTTCTTCCAGTTTATATGCTTTGATTTTGTCTAGGATTGTATGTGTCATGGCCCCTCCGGATCGCCCCAGTTTATGGACGCATGGCCTGTGCTACGCAACCACGCATTGGTGCGGCTAAAGGGTTTTGAGCCGTGAAACGGTTCAAAGTTTGCGCCTGTTTTCTTCCAGCCCAAGGGTGAGGGGTGGGAGGACTGTAGTTTGAAGTTCACGGTGCCATCTACCGATTGTGCTGCTTTGTGGGCATCGCCCCCCCACAAAAGATAGGCGCGGGGGCGATCGCTAAGCCGTGCAATGATCTGGTCGGTCAGGATCTTCCAGCCGAGGCTGCGGTGGCCACCTGCTTTGCCTTCGGGCACGGTGAGCGCTAGGCAGTTGAACAATAGCACCCCCTTGTCTGTCCAGTCGGCAAGGCTGGTGCTGCGGCGTTGCACGCCCAGATCGCTGTGCAACTCGCCCAGAATATTGTCGAGACTGTCGCGGCGTGCGCTTTTTGCGTAGTCATCAGGAATAGAAAAGGCGATGCCTTCGGCCTTGCCGGGTTGCGGGTAAGGATCTTGGCCGAATATCACCACGTTCACGTCGTCAGGCTGGGTCCGCTGGAGGGCAGCAAACACATGGGCGGCGGGTGGCAGAATGGCGCGTGTTTCCTGCGCCAGTTTAGCCTCAATCTGGGGCAAGACGGTGGTGAAGAACGGCAGATCGCGCCACGCGCCAAGATGGCTCAGGTCGAACATCAGCCGTCTTGTGTAATACGCGCAACGGCCGAGATTTTATCCCGCGCAGCACCAGAATCGATGCTGGCGCGTGCCATCTCAACCCCTGACTTGAGATCGGGCGCCGCATCGGCAATCACCAAGGCCGCTGCAGAATTCAGTAGAACGGCATCGCGATAGGCCGATTGTGAGCCATCCAGCAAGGCGTTGAACGCCACTGCGTTTTCTTCGGGCGTACCACCCACGATAGCCTCGAAGGGATGCACAGGCAGGCCTGCGTCCTCGGGGTGTATCTCGATATCGTCGATCCGGCCATCTTTGCCCAGTGCGCTGACCCAGCTTACGCCAGTTATCGTCAGCTCGTCCGTGCCGTCTGACCCATGGACAAGCCACGCCACATCCGAGCCGAGGAGTTTGAGCGTTTCAGCCATCGGGCGCGTAAGTTCGCGCATATACGTCCCTGTAAGCTGGCGTTTGACGCCAGCTGGATTGGTGAGGGGGCCAAGGATGTTGAAGATGGTCCGCGTGCCCAGCTCTGACCTTGTCGGCATCACATGCGCAATGGCAGGGTGATGCATGGGGGCCATCATAAAGCCGATGCCAGCCTCACTAAGCGCTTTTTCCACCACGGGCGCACCGACCATCGTGTTTAAGCCCATTTGCGTCAGCGCATCCGCCGCCCCTGACTTGGAGCTAAGATTTCGATTGCCGTGTTTGGCCACCACGACACCAGCCCCCGCCACCACAAAGGCCGTCGCAGTCGAGATATTCAGCGTGCCTTTGCCGTCACCTCCAGTGCCTACAATGTCCATAGCGCCCTCGGGCGCGCGCACCTTGTTGCATTTCGCCCGCATCACGGCGGCGGCGGCGGCGTATTCGTCCACGGTTTCGCCCCGCGTGCGCAGCGCCATCAGCAATCCGCCAATCTGGCTGGGGGTCGCTTCGCCCTCAAACAGAATGCTAAAGGCCTCTTCGGCCTGTGCACGGGTAAGGGGGCCGTTTGCGGCCGCATCAATCAGGGGTTTGAGAAGATCGCTCATGCAGGCTCTTTCACCTCTTTGAGAAAATTGTCGAGCAGGGCATGGCCGTGTTCGGACCGGATGGATTCGGGGTGAAATTGTACACCGTGGATGGGCAGGCTGCGGTGTTGCAGACCCATGATAGTGCCGTCTTCCAGCTGGGCTGTCACGTCGAGGCAGTCGGGCAGGCTGGCCCGCTCAACAATCAAGGAGTGATAGCGCGTGGCGGCAAAGGGCGAGGGCAGCCCTGCAAACAGGCCGCGCCCCGAGTGCTGCATCTGACCCAGCTTGCCATGCACAATATCATCTGCGCGTACGACACGCCCGCCAAAGGCCTCGCCAATTGTCTGGTGGCCCAGACATACACCCAACAGCGGAATGCCCGCATCCGCAGCGGCATGGGTCAGCGCGAGGCAGATGCCCGCTTGGGCAGGGTCACACGGGCCAGGGGACAAAACAATGCCCGAGGGCCGCATCGCCATTGCATCTTGCACACTCAGCGTATCGTTGCGTCGTATTTCCATCTGCGCGCCTAAAGCACCCAGATAATGCACTAGATTATAGGTAAAGCTGTCATAGTTATCGATCAACAAGAGCATCTTGGGCAAACTTCGTATTAGGACTAGAGAAGGCGCACGCGCAGGGTGTATAGATAGTCTGTGTAGATGGTCAGGCTTGGGCGCAATCGTCAAGGGGCTGGCCGCTGCACAAATAATATACGAGGCGCACAGGATGCGGCATGGGAACTGGCGTTAAAGAGCCGGAGCAAGCCGTTGGCAGGACAACAAACGAGGGTGCAGCAGGCATGGCACGTGGCATATTGAGCGGAATTGGTTTGGGTGCGGCGTTCAGCGTGGGCGTGGCGGGGGTCGTCTCGATTCTTGTCCCGATAGAGCCTCAGCGCGCGCCCGAAACGGGGCAGGTCGCAGGTGCTTTGGCTCCTTCTGTGGCCCCTGCGCAACCGTCCGCTCCGGCTGCCAGCGCCACCTTGACCAACCCCCAAGGTAGCGTTGTTGCACAGCCGCAAGTGACGTTACGGGCGCCTGCTGGCGAAGAATTGCCGAAAGAACCTGCCGCGGCGGCCCGCGCGCCGCAAGTGGGCACAGATGTGGGCAACACAGATGCGGCGCCCGCTGTTACCTCGACGCCCGTCACGTCGCCGCCAGTTGAAACAGCAGCTCTTGCGCCCAGACCCTCGCCGCTTGCGCCTGTGGCGCAGGGCGAGGCCGTGCCGCAAGTGCCAAGACCCTTGCCACAGCCTCAGACGGGCACTGCGGGCGATTTGACGACGCCGCGGCCGCTGCCAGAAGGCGTGGCTGTAAGGGTAGAAGATGACGCGCCTGTTTTGCCCAATCCGCAGGCGCTTGCACCTATGATCCCTGATGACAGCCTTGACGGCGCTGTCGCCGAGCAGTCGGCACTACCGCCCCCACCTCCTGCCGAGGGTGAAGAGATATTCGTGGTTGTGCCAAGCGCGCCGGAAACAGAGCAGGCCCCGCAACAAGCGCAAGCGCCAGAACAGCAGGCCGACGCCCAGACCCCGATACAAACGGAGCCGCAGCCTGATGCACAAACACAGGCGCAGGCAGAAACGCAAAGCAGTGCCGAGCCCGACAGCAGCGTCCAGACAGCACCTGTCGTGACTGCCCCAGCGCCAAGACCGCGCGTTTTGCCCGCGCCAAATGCGCAAAGCACGACAATTGCGACCATAGGAACCAGCAGCCGACCACGGATAGGCACACCTGCAAATACGCTTGTGAGCAGCACACCCGCTGCAGGGCAGGAGAGCGCAGAAGCACCCGTTCAGCTGCGTGTGGACGTAGACGATGCCTCGCCACTCGTTCGCTATGGACAGCCTTTCGAGAACCCTGAAGACAAGCCGCTGATGAGCATTGTTCTGATGGACACGGGCGTTGACCTTGATGCAGCGGCAATCGGTCTACCTGCACTGACCAGCTTTCCGTATCCCGTCAGCTTTGCTGTTGATGTGCGTCTGCTGGACGCCGCCGAACGGATGGAGCGATACCGCGCCGAAGGTTTCGATGTGCTGGCAATGGTTGATTTGCCCAGCGGTGCGCGCCCCTCGGATGCCGAAGTCTCGCTCAGCGTGGCGCTCAACGGCTTGCCCGAGGTTGTCGGCATTTTGGAAGGGACGGGCGAGGGGCTGCAAGGCTCCCGCGAGGTGGCCGATCAGGTCACGGGTATCCTGAAAGCCAGCGGACATGGTTTGGTCACACAGAGCAAAGGCCTGAACTCGATGCCTAAACTGGCGGTCAAGGAAGGTGTACCAGCCGCGCCCGTGTTCCGTGATTTTGACAGTCAGGGCCAGCAGGCCCGTGTCATCCGCCGTTTTCTGGATCAGGCCGCGTTCAAGGCGGGTCAGGAAGGTGGCGTGATTATGCTGGGCCGTTTGCGCCCTGAAACGATCGAGGCGCTGCTGGTCTGGGGTCTGGCTGACCGTGCAGGTTCGGTTGCACTTGCGCCGGTGTCAGCCGTATTGCTTGATCAGCGATAATCAAGCGCTGCGTGGCAAAGCAAAGACACCCAGCAGCGCAAGTGTGAAGGCAAGCCCCGATGTGATCGTTCGGGTGATGTTCCAGATCTGCCAGTCGGGCGAATAGGCCAGCCAGATGTCACGCGCTTCGGCGATATCCTGGGGGACGTCCAGCGCGCCCAATGCCTCGTTCATGGGGACGTTCACAGCTATCGTCAGCACCATACCGAAGGCGAAGTAGACAACACCACCTGCGCCAAACAGCGCGGCACTGCGCCGTATATTCTGTGACCATAGAAGTGCGGCGGTGATAAGCAGCGCAAGGGGGGTGCCAAAGAAGGCCGGCGCAAAAACCGCGTTGCGCACAGAGGCGTTCATTGCTTGCATCGCGGCGATGGCAACGCGGGGGTCTGCCGCATCCAGCCCCCACATGGTCGAACAGACCCATGCATAGAAAAAACCAAAAATAGCTGCGCTGAGCAGCAGTGAGAATATCATCATCGCTTTCGTGAAATATGTGGGCATGCGGTGGCTCCAATCCGTACATGTAATTACGCCTTTATAATATCCGTAACGATGTGTACGATAATTTGCAAGGAGAGATGAGGTATTTCGTGCGCAGTGATAAAAAACAGGCCCGCCATATTGCGATTACCGACGCCGCATATCAGCTGTTGGCGCAGCACGGGTATGAGGGGACGTCGATGCTCAGCATCGCAAAGGCCGCCAAAGCATCGAATGAAACGCTATATCGGTGGTACGGGGACAAGCAGGGGTTATTTACAGCGATGGTGGCTGACAACGCCGCTGCAACGCAGACAGCGCTGACACAGGCCCTGAAGACTGATGCGCCGCCCCTGCAAACGCTGGAGAGGGTGGCCCCGATGTTATTGGAAATGCTGCTGGGGGAGCGTGCGATATTGCTCAACCGGGTGGCGGCTGCGGATCCAACGGGTGGGTTAGGACGCGCTATTGCGGCAGGGGGGCGCGATACGGTGCTGCCCATGATCAGCCAGCTATTGGAGCGCGCGGGTGCGGACAGGGAAGCGGTAGAGATTTACATGGCCCAGCTGATCGGAGACCAGCAGATCAGGCGCGTGATTGGCGTGATGAATGTGCCAAGCGCAGACCTGATAAAGCAGCGTTGTGCACAGGCGCAGCGTGTTCTCACGTTGATGATAAACGACGCCTGAACGTGAAGGCTCAGGTGTTGCCTGATCCGTCAAAGCGCGCTGCATCCTCGGCGGCGCGGCGGATCGCGCCGGATTTGTGGACGGTTTCCATATATTCTGCCTCGGGGTCGCTGTCATAGACAACGCCGCCGCCTGCCTGTATATACAGGGTCTCATCCTTCACCACGGCTGTGCGCAGGGCGATGCACATGTCCATATCGCCGCCAGCGCTGAAATAGCCGACCCCGCCACCGTAGATGCCGCGCTTTTCGGGTTCCAGCTCGTCGATAATCTCCATTGCGCGGACCTTGGGCGCGCCTGATACCGTACCTGCGGGCATACCGGCAAAGAACGCATCCAGCGCATCGCAATCGTCGCGCAGTTCACCCACGACGTTTGAGACGATGTGCATGACGTGGCTGTACCGCTCGACGATGAATTCCTCGGTAGGGCGCACAGTGCCGATTTTGGCCACGCGGCCCACATCATTGCGGCCCAGATCAAACAGCATCAGGTGTTCGGCCAGCTCTTTTGGGTCGGCCATCAGATCGGCCTCCAGCGCGCGGTCTTCCTCTGGGGTTTTGCCACGCGGGCGCGTCCCTGCAATGGGGCGGATCGTGATTTCCTGTCCGAACACACGCACCAGGATTTCGGGGCTGGCCCCGACCACATGAAACCCGCCGAAATTAAAATAGAACATAAAGGGCGAAGGATTGGTGCGCCGTAACGACCGATAGAGCGAGAACGGGGGCTGGCGGAACTCTTGCGCCCAGCGTTGGCTTGGCACCACCTGAAAGATGTCGCCCGCTTTGATGTATTCCTGTGCTTTGGACACCGCGGCCTTATAGGCCTCACGCGTGAAATTACTGACTGGATCGGGGGCAGGTGCTGCGCGGCCCAGATCACGAGATGTGCCAGCAGGTGCGCGCTCCAGATCGCGTACAGCATCCATCACACGCTCGGCAGCTTGCGCATAAGCAGCGCGGGCCGACTGCCCTTCGGCGACCCAAGCAGGTGATACCACGGTCACTTCGCCTTTCACGCCGTCCAGCACCGCCACAACCGAGGGGCGCAGCATCACGGCATCGGGCAGGCCCAGCGGGTCGGGGTTGATGTGGGGCAACCGCTCTACCAGACGGATCATGTCGTAGCCCAGATAGCCAAACAGGCCAGCAGCCGACTGGGGCAGATCTGCGGGGAGGTCAATCTTGCTTTCCGCGATGAGGGCACGCAGGGCATCCAGAGGATCGCCCTCGATAGAGGTATAAGCATCGGGATCATAGCGCGCGGCGCGATTCACCTCGGATGTGGTCCCACGACAGCGCCAGATCAGATCAGGCTTCATTCCGATGATGCTATAGCGTCCCCGCACTTCGCCGCCTGTGACGGATTCGAGCATGAAGGCGTTTTCGGCAGCCCCCCCCAGCTTGAGCATCAGTGATACCGGGGTATCCAGATCAGCGGCCAAGCGGGTATAAACCACCTGATGCTGGCCCGCATCATATTGTGCGGCGAAGGCGTCAAATTCAGGGGTAAGTGCCATTTAAATGCTCTGTCCTATTGGAAGTTGACGTGCACGGCGTTCAGGGCGCGTTGATCAATGTTTTGCCCTGCACGCAGCAGGGTATCGTCAGCAAAAATCTCGAACAGACCACGGGCCAAAGCCTCGTTTTGCTGATCGCGCAACTGTGCGACAAGCGCTTGTGCCTGTTCGGTATCACTTGCTGGGTTTACCGCGTCGAGGCGGACAAGAACCACGGTATCCGTGCCTTCCAAGATCTCGATCTGCCCCGGCTCCATCTCGAACACAGTGGACATAAAGCCGGCAGGCGTGCGTGCGATAAAGGCATTGCGCGTCTGGTTTGTCTCTTCGCGTGCGGTCAGGCCCAGTTCTGGCAGGGTTGTGCCTGCCTCGGCCTGGGTCTTTGCATCTTCTGCGCGGGCGCGGAGCTGGCTTACGATCTGGTCATCGCGCCAGCGGGTGGCGATTTCGTCAGTGACATCCTCGAATGTGGCGGGGCGCTCGGGCAGCGCCTCGTCCAGACGCAGGGCGAAAATCCCGCCGTCCTCCAGCTGCTCGATTCTGGGGAAATCGCCATCGTTGACCGTGGCTGCGATACTGCGAAAGCCCTCGTAGGCGGCAATGTCATCGCTGCTGTCCATGGTCCAGTCGATCTGGCCCAACACCATGTCGGTTTCCTGCGCCAGTTCTTCCAATGTGGCACCGCCTGCAAGGCGGTCATCAAAATCTTCTGCCTGCGCCTCTACGATGCGGATTGCACGGTCAGCGGCAAGGACATCGCGCAGTTCAGGCTCGGCCTGCTCAAACGTGATGTTCTGGGCTGGCAACACGGCGTTCACGCGAAACAGGGCAGGGCCCAGATCGCTGGGTGCGGGGCCTGCCACAGCGCCGACTTCGGCAGCAAAGACGGCTTCTCCTGCGGCACCCAGAGCGGGCTGGGCTACGTCGCCCATGTCGATGTCAGACAGGTCAAGGCCGCGCTCTTGCACCAATGCTTCGAATGTCGTCCCACCTACTTCCAAAGCAGCGGCTGCCTGATCGGCACTGGCTTGATCGGCAAAGACCAGACGCTCAACCAGCCGCCGCTCGGGCTGATTATACTGCTCGGAGCGGGCTTCATATTCGGCGCGCAGCTCTTCTTCGGGTAGATCAACCTGATCGATGATATCGGTGGGGTTCAGCCAGACGTAAGTGATCTTTTTGGTGGCGGGCAGAACGAAGGTGTCGGCGTTTTCGTCAAAATAGGCGCGCAGGGCCGCCGTGTCCGGCTCACCCAGTGGCGTCTCCAGCGTGGTTTCATCCAGCAAGACCCACGTGAAATCACGTTCTTCACTGACATAGGCCACCAGTGTCTCGGAATAGGCGGCCGGCATTTCCACGCCGCTCACCACAGCGCCCTGCAAAAGCTGGCGTGCGGATTCCTCACGCAGGCTGGTCTCGAACTCCCCCTCGTTCAGACCGGCAGAGCGAAGCGACTGGGCGTATCCGTCGCGGTCAAACTGACCGTCGATGCCCTGAAATGCGGGGATTTGCAAAATACGCTCCCGCAGCAATTCGTCGCCAACGGACAGCCCCATTTCCGTGGCCTCGTGATCCAGTGCGCGGTCGCGCATGATGCGTTGTAATACGGCACGGTCGAGCCCCAGTTCCTGCGCTTGTGCAAAGGGCATCGGGCGGCCAGTCTGACGTGCGATCGCATTCAATTCATTCTGGACCTGCCGCGCATAGGTATCGACTGCAATCGACTTGTCCCCGACTGTGCCAATGGTCCGGATGTTGCCGCTGAGATTGACCGCGCCAAAGCCGCCCAAACCCAGAAACAGAAGGCCCATCAGGCCCCAGGTGGCTGTTTTGCCAATGCTCGATTTCGATGCCATGATGCGGTCCCCGTCAATAGCGTTTGCGACTGTCTAAGGGCTGTTCCGCACAGGGGCAAGGGGCTGCTATCTGCGGGGCAGATCAAGGGCTGCCAGACGCTCCACAAGGGTTGCGATGCCGTTTGCGTCCAGATTGGCAAATGCGATGCGCAGCTGCGTGGCTCCTTTGGGGTCGCCCTCGGGATAGAACATCGTGCCGGGCAGGCACAGAATGGCCGCCTCGCGTACCATGAGCGGGGCAAGCTCTGCGCTGCTGAGCGCAAATGGGTGCTGAAGATAGGCGAAATATCCGCCCAAGCCCAGAAGCTGCCAGCCCTGTTGGGTCAGATGAGGCATGTTTCGGGTTATGGCTGCGCGGCGGCTGAGGATTTCATCACGCTCCCCTGCGAGCCACTGGTCAAGGTTCTGCATACCCCAAAGGGCGGCATGCTGGCCGATCTGGCTGGGGCAGATTGCAACCGTATCGAGGAATTTCTCTGCCTCGGCCAGTCGCGCGGGCGAGGCGAGCATTGCGCCGATGCGGTGGCCTGTCAGGCGGTAGGCCTTGGAAAAGGAATAAAGGTGGATCAGCGTATCCTGCCAGTCAGGGCGTTTGAACAAGCTATGAGGGACATCGGTGCTGGCGTGAAAATCGCGGTATGTCTCGTCGAGGATCAGGGCAATGCCGCGCGATTTTGCAATGTCATAGATCGCGGTGATCAAATCATCGGGGTATTCGATGCCAGTTGGATTGTTGGGGGTGACCAGCACAATCGCGCGGGTGCGCGGCGTGATCTTTTTGGCGATGTCCCAAGGATCAGGCATCATGTCGCCCTCACATGCCAGCGGCATCGCGACGGCGCCCGCCATGTCCAGCCACATCTTGTGATTGAAATACCACGGGACTGGTATGATGACTTCGTCACCTTCGCCGCACAAAGTGGAAATGGCCGCTGCGAAGGCTTGATTGCAGCCTGACGTGATTGCTGTCTGTTCAGCCTCTACAGCGCCTCCATAGATATTGATGGTCCGCTGCGCCAAGGCGCTGCGCAAATCGGGCAGACCCAGAACCGGACCATAGAGATGGGCGGCATCGTTCTCCAGCACACAAGTTGCCATAGCGCGCCGCAGGTCGGGGTGTGGCGGCTCTACGGGTGCGGCTTGGCTGACGTTGATCAATGGGCGTTCGGGTGTGAACGTCACCCCGTCCAGCCAGCGCCGCGCCTCCATCACTGGCGGGGGAAAGGTGGTGGCTGTGCGGGGGTGCGTCATGGCGGGCGTCCGTGTGGGCTGAAAGTGCGGGAGTGAGTTTAAGGGAAAAATAAAGAAGCGGTGTCGGGGTCAGTCCTTGCCGCGATAGGGTTCGACATACTGCAGGGCCATGTCCCATGGGAAGAAAATCCATGTGTCTTGCGATACGCCAGTGATGAAGGTATCGACCATCGGCTCGCCCGCGGGTTTGGCATAGACAGTGGCGAAATGGGCGTTCGGGTAGAGTTTGCGCACCAGTTCCAGCGTTTTACCGCTGTCGACCAGATCATCCACTACGAGGATACCAGTGCCGTCGCCCATCATCTCTGCATCGGGGGATTTTAGCACGCGGGCCTCGCGCCGCTGGTCCGCTTTGCCGCCGCCCGAGTGATAGGACACTACCGAGATTGTATCGACTGTGCGGATGTCCAGTTCGCGGGCGACGATCATGGCGGGGGCCATGCCGCCACGGGTGATTGCCACCACAGCGCGCCATGCGCCGTCATCCGGACCTTTGCCGTCCAGACGCCAAGCAAGCGCGCGGCTGTCGCGGTGAATCTGATCCCAGCTGATGTGAAAACCTTTTTCATGGGGCAGGCGGCTTGTGGGGGTGTTTTGGGACATAGGGATTACCTTTGCAGCAGAAGTTTCAGACCAAGGCTTCCCAGCAGCAGGGCGGCAGCGCGGTCAATCAGGGGTTTGGCGCGCAAATATCGTTGGCGCGCGACAGGCGCTGTGAGGATATAGGCACAGGCCGTATAGAACAGAATTTCGAGAATGAGGTGGTTGAGCGTGATAAAGATGATCTGAGCGGCGGTGAGGTCGGGGGGGAATACAACCACCAGCACAGCAGCGGCGAAGAGGACTGATTTAGGGTTCCCGAGATTGACCAGAAAGCCGTCGAAAAACGCACGCCCCTGCGCTTTGGGCGCGTCGCCCAGTGTTGCTGTTGCACCGCGCCATGTCTTGACCGCCAGATAAATCAGATAGGCGGCCCCGCCTATTTTTAGTGCTGCAAAAGCCCATGGAAACAGCGCAAAAAGCGCGTCCATCCCCAGAAGCGCGGCCAGTGTCCAAAGGCTTGCCATTACCCCGAGGCCGAAACCCGTCGCGATACCTGCGCGGCGGCCATTGGAAACCGAACTGCGCACAGCCATTAAAAATGCCGCACCGGGGCTAAGGATCGAAACAATAAGAACGGCGTTGAAGGCCAAAATATGCTCGATCGTCATTACCGTGTCCCGCCTGTGGTTGAATTAGCCTTTGGCCATGTCAGGCGCATCGACCGCTTTCATGCCAACGACGTGATAGCCTGCATCGACATGCAGGTTCTCGCCCGTTGTTCCGGAGCCCAGATCGGACAGCAAATACAGCGCGGATTTGCCGACCTCGTCAATCGTGACATTCCGGCGCAGCGGCGAATTATATTCGTTCCATTTCATGATGTAGCGGAAATCACCGATGCCCGAGGCGGCCAGTGTTTTGATCGGACCTGCGGAAATTGCGTTTACGCGAATACCATCCTTGCCCAAATCTTCGGCAAGATATTGCACAGACGCCTCGAGTGCCGCTTTGGCCACACCCATTACATTATAATGTGGCATGACTTTTTCTGCGCCATAATACGTCAGCGTGAGGCACGAGCCACCGTTCGTCATCATCTTTTCTGCGCGTTGCACGACAGCAGTGAATGAATAGACAGAAATATCCATCGACAACGCAAAATTGGCGCGGCTGGTGTCTACATATCTGCCGCGCAATTCGTTTTTGTCGGAAAAGCCGATAGCATGTACGATGAAGTCGAGACTGTCCCAGCGCGCAGCGAGGCCTTCGAACAGCGCATCAATAGACGCCTCATCGCCCACGTCACAAGGCAAAACCAGATCCGAGCCCAGTTGCGCGGCCAGCGGATCAACACGTTTCTTGAGCGCATCCCCTTGATAAGAAAAGGCCAGCTCGGCCCCTGCGTCGGCAAGCTGTTTGGCAATGCCCCAGGCGATTGATTTATCGTTGGCCAATCCCATGATCAGCCCCCGCTTGCCCGCCATCAGATTATTCGACATGGCCATAAACTCCGTTCATACACGATTAACATGTCCTCTACGCGATTGGCTGCCGCCCATCAAGTGACGGAGGGGTATAACGTATTTATGGTTGCACTGACTGACGCTATGGTAGAATTGTGTGGTTAAGAGCTGTGTAACCATTTTGTGAGTTGCGCCGTTAGTCTACAGTTTTGTTGCCTTTGAGTTTAAACTCTTAAAGACTGCATGTTGGAACAGGGAGCGGCTGATGACCCAGCGGTCTGGAATTTTTGCAGGCGATGATCCTTTTGCGCTGACGCGTGAATGGCTTGGTGCTGCCCAAGAGGGCGAGCTTAACGACCCCAATGCCATGTCGCTTGCGACAGTAGATTTCGATGGTATGCCAAATGTGCGTGTCGTTTTGTTAAAAGACATCGAAGACGGATCATTTGTCTTTTATACCAACTACGGCAGCGCAAAGGCACAAGAGCTGGAGCAGGCGGGCAAGGCTGCGTTTGTTATCCATTGGAAAAGCCTGCGCCGTCAGGTGCGCGCGCGGGGTCTTATCACCCGCGAAGACGGACCCAAAGCAGACGCGTATTATGCGTCGCGCTCTCTCAAGAGCCGTTTGGGTGCATGGGCATCTGACCAGTCCAAACCGTTGGAAAGCCGCGCGGTACTGGAGCAGGCATTGGCTGATGTTACTGAAAAATACGGGGATGATCCTCCGCGTCCACCTTTCTGGGGCGGCTTTCGCCTGACCCCTCTAGAGCTTGAATTCTGGGGCGATGGGGATGCGCGGCTGCACAACAGATACCAGTGGAGGCGCGAAGCCGTTGGCGCGCCTTGGAGTATTGTCCAACTGAACCCTTGATGATGATTTAGTGCGTTTCACCCGTTTTAGGGTGGCGCGCCCATTTTTAGACGAGTTGATTTGAAAGACAGCGAAACCGATATGACACAAATGAGTGAGAACGCGTCTTCGCCTCAATCTGTGAGTGGCACGGTTAAATGGTTTGACCCGGTTAAAGGGTTTGGTTTTGTAATAGCAGATGAAGGCGGCGCGGATATTCTACTACACGTGAATGTTCTGCGGAATTTTGGACAAAGCTCTATCGCCGATGGTGCGCGGGTAGAGATGCTTGCGCAGAAGACCGATCGCGGTGTGCAGGCCTCCGAAGTGCTTGCGATCCAGCCACCCAAAGGGCTCCAGCCTACTTTAACAGATATTGTAGATCTGGATGGCGACCAGATTGCTGCCACTCCTTTGGTTGCTGCACGGATCAAATGGTTCGACAAGGCAAAGGGATTCGGGTTTGCCAATGTCTTTGGCAGCAGCGAAGATGTTTTCGTACATATGGATGTGTTGCGTCAGTCGGGTCTGTCGGATTTGGCGCCAGGCGAAGCGATCGCATTGCGTGTGATTGACGGTAAACGAGGTCGGATGGCCGCAGAGGTGCAAGCTTGGGAAACAGTTCTCTTACCAGACGGCGGCTGCTCGGCGGAGTAATCGCGGCGGGGTGTGTGGCGCTGCCCGCAATGGCCAAGACGCCGCTTAGGGCTTGTCCGATGGACCGCGTCACGATTACAGGCGGGTTTGGCAAGGCGGCCTTTAACATTGATCTGGCTGCGGACGATTCGACGCGCGCCCAAGGGCTGATGCACGTCCCGCAGATGCCGTTGAGCAAGGGCATGCTGTTTGTCTATGACGCGCCACAGCAGATGGCATTCTGGATGCGCAATACGCTGATCGAGTTGGACATGCTGTTTGTCGATCGTTTTGGCGTGATCCGCCATATCCATCATCGCGCGCAACCGTTGGACGAAACAGTCATCTCGCCAGGGGATATAAAGCTGACGGGAGTGCTGGAAATCAACGGGGGGCTGGCGCGGCGGCTCGGGATTCAGGTAGGCGACGTTTTGCGCCATCCGTCCTTTACCAGCATCGAGAACCCTTGGGCCTGCTCGTAGGGGCAAATCTGGTCGCTCTGGGGGTGGGGTAGGCGTGATGAAACCGCTGTAAAAGCCCGCATTGAAAATAGATGACCGGACAGGGTCTATTTTTGCTTTTCAATCCCGATAGGCTTCGCTAAGTAAGCGGCAGTCGGGGCGTGGCGCAGCCTGGTAGCGCACCTGTTTTGGGTACAGGGGGTCGGATGTTCGAATCATCTCGCCCCGACCATTCTAAAAAATCCCAATCTCTTGTTTGGCCTTTCTGCAGTAGCAGAAGGGCCACAAGATGTTTGAAGGCTCTGGTATTGTTTGCGGCGTTGAAACCGCGTGGTGATACAGAATCAATTCAACCTCTGATTTCGTTTGTTGCGGGCTTGTGTCCCTATATCTTGTGTCAGGTTGCCCATTCCTGCGGCACTCTGCCACTACCTGTGGTGTATTGGGCACGCTAACACTGTGGCGAAAATCCCCCGTCTTAAGGGATCGGCGGGTTATCCCCATTTTTTTTCACCCGTCGAAAAGAGTTAATTTTCTGTCCCCAGAATTCTGGTCCGTACAGCCTGTTGTTTGGGCGACTTCGGCTAAACCAGCCAAAAACCGTAGTTTTTACGCGGCCAGTCGCGTGGGGGAGGTTCACAGAAACGTGTGCATTAATGAGACTGAATCAGATGCAGCCGAAATCCATTCCGAGCCAAGCCTTCGTCAACCCGCTTTCTGTCCGATCAAAGGTAAAAATTCCGTTGACCTGATATGCCAATATACGCCAGATTGTGCGGGCTGACGATCACGCCACAACATGTAGTGGTTTAACGCTCGAATGGCGGTTCGTGCAGCAGAGTACAGGCAAACGGTCTTACATGACGGTTATTTTTGCACGTCCGGGGGGTAACACCAACGGCCGCAGCATCGGCTGGCTTTGCAGCGTAGCGATTGAGATGGGCGTATGTTGCGTCTGAAAATGAGACAGCTGGATATGGGGCAGCGCGATGAAAATTGAACGGAACTTCACTACTCAAGGAAAAGACGCTTACGCGGATCTGGATTTTGTGACCACGGTGTCCGAAATTCGTAACCCTGACGGATCAGTCGTCTTTCATCTCGACAACGTCGAAGTGCCAAAGTCATGGAGCCAAGTGGCCTCTGACGTCATCGCGCAGAAGTATTTCCGCAAAGCGGGCGTGCCATCGAAGCTCAAGCGCGTCAAAGAAAAGTGCGTGCCAGAGTTCTTGTGGCGCTCTGTCCCCGCTGAGGGGGCCGAAATGGGCGGTGAGACGTCGTCAAAGCAGGTCTTTGACCGTTTGGCGGGCGCTTGGGCGTATTGGGGCTGGAAGGGTGGATATTTCACCTCTGAAGAAGATGCGCGCAGCTACTACGACGAGATGCGCCACATGCTGGCCTCCCAGCGCGCAGCGCCGAACTCTCCCCAGTGGTTTAACACAGGCCTGCACTGGGCCTACGGCATCGACGGTCCGGCACAGGGCCACTACTATGTAGATTACAAGACGGGAGAATTGACCCGCTCCACATCAAGCTATGAGCATCCCCAGCCACATGCGTGCTTCATTCAGTCTGTTGCAGACGACCTTGTTGGCGATGGTGGCATCATGGACTTGTGGGTGCGTGAAGCGCGTCTGTTCAAATACGGCTCAGGCACAGGCACCAACTTTTCCTCCCTGCGCGGCGCTGGTGAGAAGCTGTCAGGTGGTGGCAAGTCCTCTGGCCTCATGGGTTTCCTGAAAATCGGCGATCGCGCAGCGGGTGCGATTAAATCGGGCGGCACGACGCGTCGCGCGGCGAAGATGGTCATCGTTGATGCGGACCACCCTGATATCGAAGAGTTCATCAACTGGAAGGTGCTCGAAGAGCAGAAGGTTGCGAGCATCGTTGCGGGCTCCAAAATGCACGAGCAGAAGCTGAACCTGATTTTCAAAGCCATCGCAGGCTGGGACGGTCTGGAAGCAGACGCTTACGACCCAACCAAGAACGAGCAGCTGAAGGACGCGATCCGCGCGGCCAAGAAGGTGATGATTCCCGAGACATACGTCAAGCGTGTGCTGGACTATGCAAAGCAGGGCCATACCAGCATCGAATTCCCGACCTACGACACTGATTGGGACTCTGAGGCGTATAATTCCGTTTCTGGCCAAAACTCCAACAACTCTATCCGCGTGACCAACGGTTTCCTTACAGCAGTAGAAAAAGACGCTGACTGGGAACTGCTGGACCGCACTACAGGCAAAGTGGCCAAAACCGTCCGTGCCCGTGATTTGTGGGACCAAGTCGGCCATGCTGCGTGGGCCTGTGCCGATCCGGGCATCCAGTACCACGACACCGTCAATGACTGGCACACTTGCCCCGAAGACGGTGCCATTCGCGGCTCCAACCCGTGTTCTGAGTATATGTTCCTCGACGATACGGCCTGTAACCTTGCGTCGATGAACCTGCTGACCTTCCTGAACGACGGTGTGTTTCAGGTAGAGGACTACATGCATGCCTCGCGGTTGTGGACTGTTACGCTCGAAATCTCGGTGATGATGGCGCAGTTCCCGTCCAAAGAGATCGCGCAGCGCTCATATGACTTCCGCACGCTGGGTCTGGGCTATGCCAACATCGGCGGTCTGCTCATGAATATGGGGTATAGCTATGACAGTGACGAAGGTCGCGCGCTGTGTGGTGCGCTGACTGCGATCATGACGGGTGTGTCTTACGCCACCTCTGCCGAGATCGCATCGGAACTGGGTGCATTCCCCGGCTATGCGAAGAACGCAGAACACATGCTGCGGGTCATCCGCAATCACCGCAATGCGGCACACGGCAACAGTGACGGCTATGAGGCGCTTAGCGTAAAGCCGCTGGCGCTGGATCACGCCAATTGCCCGCAGACAGGTCTGGTCGAGGTCGCCAAATCCACATGGGACGAGGCACTGGCACTGGGCGAGCAGCACGGCTACCGCAACGCGCAGGTTTCCGTCATCGCACCTACAGGTACAATCGGTCTGGTTATGGATTGTGACACCACAGGGATCGAGCCTGACTTCGCATTGGTGAAGTTCAAAAAGCTTGCTGGTGGTGGATATTTCAAGATCATCAACCAATCCGTGCCAGCCGCCCTTGAGAAGCTGGGCTATGGCTCTGCCCAGATCGAAGAGATCGTCAGCTATGCCGTAGGCCACGCCAGCATCGGCAACGCACCAGGCATCAACCATACCACGCTGATGGGCCATGGCTTTGGTCCCAACGAGCTGGCCAAAGTAGATGGCGCGCTGGCCTCTGCCTTCGACATCCGCTTTGTGTTCAACCAGTGGACACTGGGCGAGGAGTTCTGCACCCAAGTCCTTGGCATCCCGCGGGAAAAGCTGAATGACCCGACGTTCGACCTGCTGAAGTCGCTTGGTTTCTCAAAGGCTGATGTCGACGCGGCCAACGACCACGTTTGCGGCACCATGACGCTGGAAGGTGCGCCGCACCTCAAGGAAGAGCACTACAACATCTTCGATTGCGCCAACCCCTGCGGCAAGAAGGGCAAGCGTTATTTGTCCGTCAACAGCCACATCTACATGATGGCTGCGGCGCAGTCGTTCATCTCGGGTGCGATTTCCAAAACGATCAACATGCCGAATGACGCGACCATCGAGGACTGCCAGAAAGCGTATGAACTGAGCTGGTCGTTGGGTGTGAAGGCCAATGCGCTCTACCGTGATGGTTCTAAACTGTCGCAGCCTTTGGCAGCAGCCTTGGTCGAGGATGATGACGATGCAGCAGAAGTGCTGGAAAGTGGCACCATCCACGAGAAAGCGACTGTACTGGCCGAGAAGATCGTTGAGAAGGTAATCGTCAAGGAAATCATCAAATCGCACCGCGAGAAGATGCCACAGCGCCGCAAGGGCTATACCCAGAAAGCGAACGTGGGTGGACACAAGGTTTACCTGCGCACGGGTGAATATCAGGACGGCTCGCTTGGCGAGATTTTCATCGACATGCACAAAGAAGGTGCGGGCTTCCGCGCCATGATGAACAACTTTGCCATCGCCGTCTCCGTGGGTCTGCAATATGGCGTGCCGCTGGAAGAGTTCGTCGATGCCTTCACCTTCACCAAGTTCGAGCCTGCTGGCATGGTGCAGGGCAACGATAGCATTAAGTCGGCGACCTCGATCCTTGATTATATCTTCCGCGAACTGGCGGTCAGCTATCTGGACCGCACCGATCTGGCCCATGTACAGCCGCAAGGTGCGACATTCGACACGCTGGGCCGTGGCGAGGAAGAGGGCGTGGCGAATGTCACGGATGTCTCGGAAAGTGCCGCGTCCAAGTCGCTTGAAGTGTTGCGCCAGATCACATCGCCCGGTTATCTGCGCAACCGCGTGCCGCAAAACCTGACGGTGCTGCAAGGCGGTCAATCGGCAGCGATGGATGCGCTGACAGCGGTGATGCCGCAAGGGGATGGCGGTGTTGCGACAGCAGTTGCAACGTCTACCAGCACGACGGCGATTACGTCGGGCTCCATGTCAATGGACGCGCGTACCAAAGCCAAAATGCAGGGCTATGAAGGTGAGGCCTGCGGCGAGTGCGGCAACTACACGCTGGTGCGTAATGGCACCTGCATGAAGTGCAATACATGCGGCGGCACATCGGGCTGTAGCTAATCGAAAGAGAATGGGGCGCTTCGGCGCCTCATTTGATATGGGGTGGGTGCTGTCGCACTGTTTTGCGGTATGTTTACGCCCACTCTGTAGCCCCGAGTATGGGGCATGGATACGAGAGGCCCTAACTGTTCTCAGTAGAATGATGGGCACCTTTCATCGTCCCGCCTTTGTCGGGACGATTTACACGGGGCGGGTGCGCTCGCCCCCTGACGACATTCAGGCCGCAGGCAAAAATAAATTCGAGCGGTTAACATATGAGCCTGAATGGCGAGACTAGGGGAGAGCAATATGCTCTCCCTTTTTTCATCCAGAAGATTAGCTGTGTCTGGTAGGGTTCTGATTTATAGTCGTAATATGGACTGCGCCGAGCGATTTTGAGGCCGCGAAATCCCGTCGATTGCTAGATCAGGCTAAAGCAGTTCTGACACCCGACCGTCTGACCCCAGACCGATATGAGCGCGCAGTTTTACCCGTGCGCGCGCAAGCCGTGACATAACCGTGCCCAAAGGCAGGTCAAGCTGTGCGGCGATTTCGGTGGGGCTGACTTCGCCTTGCAGGATCATATGCATCACCTGTGCCTGATCGTCTGGCAGTGCACGAATGGCGCGCTGCAAATCGGCAATCGCAAGGCGGCTTGTGGCGACAGGTTGGGTGCTGATGTCATCGTCCTCCAGCGGGGCCAGATCGATGGCCGTGCGCCAGCGCGCGCGGGCCAGATTGTGCAGAATGGTCATGGCGTAATGCGCGGGGGCTTCTACCTCTTTTTGCTTCATACGCTGGAAAAGCCTCAGCACGGTCTCTTGCGCCATATCCTCGGCATCGCCGCGTGTAGCCCCCAATCGCTGTGCACGGCGTCGCAGACGCAGCAGCAGGGCCTCTATCTCGGGTGTTTTGATTTCGGAGTGCATTAGTCTGTTCTGCCCATTGTTGTTTTTCCCAGCATGACGGGTTTTTACGTTTCAACCAGAGGGGGAGTTTCCGCCGATCGGCCAGCACAGGCCTTTTTGAGCGGGTGTGTGCGCATCGGGCATGGCCAGATCGGCGGGTGGCCGCGCGTGGGGAGGGGGGAAGGGACGCAGAAGGTGATTGCACGCTCTATCCCTGTGAGGACGCCGAAACGGTGCCTCATGTAGCGAAACAAACTGGAGACACCACAATGACACATCTCAAAACCTTCGCCCTGATTGCAACTGCAGCACTTTGTGTGCCCGCCTTCGCGATGGGCCAGAGTGCTACACAGGCAGATGCAAACGAGGACGGCGTGCTGAGCCTGGCCGAAGTGCAGGCTGTGTATCCCGACATGTCAGAGGATCAGTTCACCACCGTCGATTTGAACGGCGACGGTGTGTTGGAGGATGCCGAAGTGAAGGCCGCCCAAGAAGCAGGCCTCATGCCAGCCAGCTAAGCGCGGCATCCCATTTGCGCGCCTGTGGCAGCAGCGCGCGTAAAACATCACAGGTCCGGTTGCCCCCAGCGCCGGGCCTGTGGTGCGTTTTGGGACTGCATGTGCGGCTGGTGTGCCCGTTGCCGCGCTGTTCTTGAGTATTTTTGGCCAGAAAAAATAGAGGGTTGCCCGTCTGTTATACCTCAGGCCTTGAGGTGGATGTTGTAACGGTCGCGGATCGCGCGGTCGGTTGCCGGATCAAGGGCCGCTTGGCTTGGCGCT
This sequence comes from uncultured Sulfitobacter sp., assembly GCF_947502895.1. Lineage (GTDB taxonomy): Bacteria > Pseudomonadota > Alphaproteobacteria > Rhodobacterales > Rhodobacteraceae > Sulfitobacter. The sequence goes on along the minus strand of NZ_CANNBM010000003.1, from coordinate 166,609 downwards.
GACAGGATTTCCTCTTTGCGCCGTGTTGCGGTTTCCAGCAGATCGGGTTTTTCCATCTCGACCCATTCTTTAGGCGACATGCGGTTGCCATACGTGGGATAGCAGTGGTCGCTCTGCATCCTGCTTAGTGTGCCTGCGGTGCCCAGATAATGACCGGGACCGCCCATACAGACCTGTGCAATCTGGTCGAGAGCAAGCGTTTCGTCGTTTACCTCGATTCCGCGGACGCAGCGCAACGCCTGACCGATGACGTCATCACCCAAAATCAGGCTCTCGTGGCAGAAACCCAGCAGTGAAGCGTGCATTCCGGCTGCTTCGTAGACCATGTTGCATCCTGATAGCCCCGCCATCACGTTTGAGCACATCGTCTCCCATCCGGCCTGCATGTCGGGTAGTTTGCTATCGGCAATTCCCGCAGCCGCCCCTCCCGGCAGATCATAGAAGGCATGCATTTGCGCACATCCCGCGCTCAGCAATGCTTGTTCGCCAGAGCCGCCTGTCATTGCGCCGGTGCGCAGGTCCAACCCAAATGGCCATGTGCCAAAGATGGCTGGGTGTCCCTGTTTTACCGCATTCACATAAACCAGCCCAGCCAGACATTCGGCGACGGCCTGCACGATAGCCCCTGCGACTGTCGAGGGGGCTGTGGCGCCCGCCATACCAGCGGAGAGCAGCAAGACGGGCATCCCGTGTTTGATACATTCCTCCATAACCAGACAGGACTCGGTGGCGAATTTCATCGGCGGTACGACAAAGCAATTGGAGTTTGAGACAAAGGGCCGCTCACGCCATTTATCCTCGCCGCCAGCGATCATATGCAGCATCTCTATGGTGGGGGCGACATAACTGGGATCGGTAAAGGATGTTCCGATGTGTTTGGTGGTGCCCGACACGCAGGCAAAGACCGAGTTGTAATCCATCTCCAGATTGTCGGGGATGTCGCGACAAACCATCGGGCGCTGGCAGAAATGCACGTTGTCCAGCGTGTTCACGATTTTTGCGGCATCGTGCAGATCCTGAACCCCGCAATCGCGGTAGTTTTTGCCGTCAATATCGACCAGATGCACCGCCGCACCTGCTGTGCCGTAATGTACGCGGGTGCCTGACAGCTCAAGATCATGTTCACCATCGCGGCTCATCAAGGTAATTTCACGGTTTGCGCGGGCCAATGTGTCTTCTACCAGTCCGCGGGGGAATCTGATGCGGCCGTCATCGCCCTCTATCGCGCCTGCACCTGTCAGATAGGCCACACCGGAGGCAGGCGCATCAGCCAGACCGATCGTCTCGAGTGCATCGAGTGCTGCATGGTGGATTTTCAAAACGTCTTCTTGTGACAGCGGTTTGTATTGCCCGCCTGACAGGCCAGGGCGCACGGGACGCAGATTGTCGGGCAGGGCAGAAGCGCGGGCAGCACGGCGGGCTGCGCGGCCACCAGATCGGGAGGAAGTCTGTACATTCATGGGATAAACTTTCTGGAAATGGGCTTGGGCAAGGTTTTGGTCTACGCCCTGTGAGGTGCCCCGCGTGCTGCGCGCCCACGTTCTGCACCGATCGTGCGGATAACCAAAATTGTGCGACAGATGCTGTCCTGCATAGCGCTGCTCCTGTTCCTGTCTTCCAGACTGGAAAGTATGAGCGACCAAATCTGTTCCGTTTGCGACGTGCGTGCATTTTCTGCGGTCGGCGTAAACACGCCTGTAAGTCGATGATCTGGCAAGGATTTGCCGCCTGTTTCCTAAGTATACGGATGGGCGGGAACCAAAAGCGGCAGCCCGTGTTGGCGAGATGAGGGGCGGATGAACTGCCTCCCGATCGAACAACCTCTTGAGGAGAAACGCATGAAACCGATTTGTAAAATCACTGCCGCGTCTGTCGCTGTAGCTGCACTGCTGACAGCGCCAGCCTTTGCTGGCAATCTGGCCGACCCGATTGTCGAGACTGTGCAAGAGCCTGTCTTTGAGCCGGCACCCGTTGAGAACTGGACCGGCTTTTATGGTGGTCTTAACCTCGGATACGGGGATGTGGATGGGACTGGTGCCGCAGACGGGGACGACACAACCTACGGTATTCACGCAGGCTATGATTATGACTTTGGCCGCTACGTGATCGGTGGTGAACTGGAGTATGACAAGGCCGATATCGACCTGAACGGCGCAGCCAACACGGACAGCGTAACGCGCCTGAAACTGCGCGGTGGCTATGATCTGGGGCGGACGCTGGTCTATGCCACTGGTGGTGTGGCACAGCTTGACAGCAGTATTGGCAAAGACACGGGCGAGTTTCTGGGCATCGGCGTCGCCTATCAGGTGACAGACCGCTTTGTCGTCGGTGGCGAGCTTTTGGAGCATCGCTTTGACGATATTGGTGGTAGTGGGGTTGATGCGGATGCAACCACGTTCAATCTGCGCGGCTCGTTCCGCTTCTAAGCGCGTGGAATAGCTAAAAAAGAGGCGCGCCTGACAAGGGCGCGCCTCTGGCATGCTGCTGATCTGTTGGATCAGGTCTGGTGCGTAAGGCTTTCGGCAAAGTTGCACAGTGTTTCCATCGCCGTTTTGAACGCGCTGTCCTCAATCGTCATTGCGACGCGCAGATGGCCCGCTGCAGCAGTGCCAAAGCTTTCTCCGGGCATCACGGCGATGTGGTGGGCGTCGAGTAGCTTGTTTGCAAAGGCCTCACCACTCAAACCTGTGGCAGAGATATCCAGCATCATATACATCGCGCCAGCGTTCGGTATGGCTGTGACGATGTTTTGACGGGCCAGCACATCCAGCGCCAATGTGCGGCGGCGGCGGAACGGTTCGGCGATCTCGGCCTCGAACTCAGGGCCTTGGTTCAGCGCAAACAGGGCTGCCTCCTGAATGAAACCCGCCACGCCGTAGGTGGTATGCGTTGCCAGATTGATCAGGTGCTGCACGATGTCTTCCGGCCCGACCACCCAACCGATGCGCGATCCAGTCATCGCATGGCTTTTGGACATGGAACCGACGACAAGTGTGCGTTCTGCCATCCCTTCCAGCGCGCGGGGCGAAATATGTGTGCCTTCCCATATCTGGGTGTCATACACCTCGTCCGAGATCAGCCACAGATCATGATCACGGCAGACCTGCGCAATCCCTTCTAGCGTGTCGCGACTATAGACGACGCCTGTAGGGTTATTGGGTGAATTGATGAGCAGGGATTTGGCGCCTTTTGCCTGCGCGGCGATATCGGCGGCGCGTGGCTGGAACGCATCGGCGGCGCGTGCTTTGATCGCAACAGGTTTGGCACCGACGCCGCGCAATGTACCTGGATACGTGGCATAGTAAGGATCAACATAGAGGGCGGTATCACCGGGATCGATAACCGCAGTATGGGCAGCAAACAGCGCCGATTGCCCCCCGGGCGTGATCATCACATTTTCGGGCCGTGTCGGCACGCCTGTACTGGCTGTAATCCTTTTTGCAATTGCATCACGCAAAGGGGCGATTCCGGGAATGGCGGCATAGCCTGTATGCCCGCCCATGGCAGCGCGGTGCATGTCCTGCAGGATAGGGGCGGCGGTACGAATATCATGCTCGCCAATGGTCAGTTCGGTCACAGGCGTGCCGTCCGCGATCATCTGGCGCGCGCGCCCGAAGACCTCCCACCCGTCAGAGCCGCCACCCAGAATTGTGCTGATGCGATTTGATGCTTGCATGATATGCCCTCCAGTTTGTCTGCGCAGGGGCGCAGAGGTGCGCTGATTTGTCAATCAGCCTTGACCGCAACAGGTGCGGTGCGCTACGCCAGTGCCATGAACATGATGCAGACCATTATTTGCTGTACGATTACCTGCTGAGATACCTCTCGCGGGCCTTGTTCACGTTGTTTTATTTCCATTGAAACTGTGCCATGTCCCGCGCATCCCGCGCTGATAGGACCTATGCCATGACGACTATTAAACTGCACAACACAAAGACCCGCAGACGCGAGGATTTTGTGCCCATCGATCCCAAAAACGTGCGGATGTATCTGTGTGGCCCAACAGTCTATGACCGCGCCCATCTGGGCAATGCGCGTCCTGTGATTGTGTTTGATGTACTCAACCGTTTGCTGCGCCATGTCTATGGGGCTGATTCCGTGACCTATGTGCGCAACTTCACCGATGTGGATGACCGGATTAACGAGACTGCACAGAAACGCAAAGCGGCGGGGGCCGAGGGCACGCTGGAAGAATTGATCCATGAGCGCTCCAACGAGACAATCGACTGGTATCACGCTGACATGGATGCATTAGGGGCGATGCGCCCCGACCATGAGCCGCGCGCGACCGAATACATCGCCCAGATGATTGCGATGATCGAAGACCTGATCGCCAAGGATCATGCCTATGAGGCGGAAGGGCATGTGCTTTTTGCCGTGGATAGCTGGAAAGAGCACTACGGCAAACTCTCGGGCCGCAGCGTAGATGATATGATTGCAGGCGCACGGGTAGAAGTGGCACCTTACAAGCGTAACCCGATGGATTTCGTGATGTGGAAGCCATCACCTGATGATCTCCCCGGGTGGGACAGCCCTTGGGGCAAAGGACGCCCCGGCTGGCACATCGAATGCTCCGCCATGGCGAAGGAGTTGTTGGGCGATCATTTCGACATTCACGGGGGTGGCAACGACCTGATGTTTCCTCACCACGAGAACGAGATCGCGCAAAGTTGCTGCGCCAACGGCACGGACAAGATGGCCAACATCTGGATGCATAACGAGATGTTGCAGGTAGAGGGCAAGAAGATGTCCAAATCGTTGGGCAACTTCTTTACCGTGCGTGATCTGCTGGACCAAGGCGTGCAGGGAGAGGTGATCCGCTTTGTGATGCTCTCGACGCATTACCGCAAGCCGATGGACTGGACGGAGAAAAAGCGGGAGGAGGCTGCGAGGACGCTTCAGCATTGGGCTATGCTCACTGCCGATGTGGAAAGCACCGAGCCTGATGCTGAGGTTTTGGACGCGCTTGCAGATGATTTGAATACACATCTTGCCATCACGCGTCTGCACAAGATTGCTCAGGAGGGTGACAGTGGCGCTTTAAAGGCCTCTGCTGAGTTTGTGGGGTTCAGGTTAGAACTTGTCTTGGGGGCGGCTAATGTTGATTTTCGAAGCTATGAAGAGGCCCTTATGACAGCGCGCTCTAGGGCGATGCATAGCAAGGACTTCTCACAGGTTGATCGCTTGAAAACGATGCTGCTTGATGCAGGTGCAAAGGTGCAGATGTCTAAAGATAGCGTTGAAATTACGGCGGGGCCCGACTTCGACTCCGCCAAGTTGGAGGGGTTGCTGTGACTTTTGCAAGCGAGGTGCGCAAAAATGCGCACCCTACCACGCCCGTAGGGTGCGCATTTATGCGCACCGTCACTCTCAAGACATCCATGCGCACCATGCTCCCTCACAAAGCGGAGCGAACCAATGCCTGAGCGCCTCTCTCTCTACGACACAACCCTGCGCGACGGCCAGCAAACCCAAGGCGTGCAATTCTCCACCGAGGAAAAGCAGATCATCGCCAAAGCTCTTGATGCGCTGGGCGTGGACTATATCGAGGGCGGTTGGCCGGGGGCGAACCCGACGGACAGCGCGTTTTTCGACGCAGCCCCCCAGACCCGCGCGCGCATGACCGCCTTTGGCATGACCAAGCGCAACGGGCTGTCAGCCGAAAATGATGATGTGCTGGCCGCTGTCACCAATGCAGGCACCGCCTCTGTGTGCCTTGTGGGCAAGACACATGACTTTCACGTCAAAACGGCGCTCGGCATTTCATTGCCAGAGAATACCGAAAACATCGCCAAATCGGTAGCGCATCTCGTGGCGCTGGGCCGCGAGGCGCTGTTTGACGCAGAACATTTCTTTGACGGCTACAAGGCCAACCCCGCCTACGCGCTGGAAGCGATCAAGGCCGCCTATGATGCAGGTGCACGCTGGATTGTGCTGTGTGATACCAACGGCGGCACGCTGCCTGCCGAGGTGCGGCGCATCACGACCGAAGTTATAGCGGCGGGCATCGAGGGCGACCGCCTCGGCATTCACACCCATGACGACACCGAAAACGCTGTGGCTTGTACGCTTGCCGCCGTTGATGCAGGCGCGCGGCAAATCCAAGGCACCCTCAACGGATTGGGGGAGCGGTGTGGCAACGCAAACCTCACCACGCTGATTCCGATCCTCAAGCTGAAAGAGCCCTACGCCAGCACCTTTGAGACAGGTGTAACAGACGAAGCACTTGCGGGGCTGACGCGTACGTCGCGGATGCTGGATGAAATCCTCAATCGTGTGCCGTTGAAACAAGCGGCTTTTGTCGGCTCTTCCGCATTTGCCCATAAGGCAGGGTTACATGCCTCTGCGATCCTGAAAGATCCGTCCACCTATGAGCATATCGAGCCGTCGGTGGTGGGCAATGCCCGCGTGATCCCGATGTCCAATCAGGCGGGCCAGTCCAACCTGCGCCGCCGTCTGGCGGGCGCAGGGCTCGAGGTGGCCAAGGGCGATCCCGCGCTCAGCGAAATTCTGGACGAGGTCAAAGCCCGCGAAGGCATCGGTTATAGTTATGATACCGCACAGGCGAGTTTCGAGCTGTTGGCGCGCAAGGTGCTTGGCCAGATGCCGCAGCTTTTCGAGGTCAAGCGATACCGCGTGACAGTCGAGCGGCGCAAAAACAAATACGACCAGATGATTAGCCTCTCCGAAGCTGTGGTGGTGGTCAAAGTCGACGGCGAAAAGCGGCTGTCCGTCTCGGAGAGTATGGACGACACAGGCGGTGACCGTGGCCCCGTAAATGCGCTGAGCAAGGCCTTGGTCAAAGACCTCGGCCAATATTCGGCCCTGCTTGCGGATTGGCGACTGGTCGACTTCAAAGTGCGCATTACCCAAGGCGGCACTGAAGCGGTAACACGCGTCATCATCGACAGCGAAGACGGGCAGGGCCGCCGCTGGTCCACCGTGGGCGTGTCGGCAAACATAGTAGATGCCTCGTTCGAGGCGCTGCTCGATGCAATTCGCTGGAAATTGATCCGCGATACAGGAGACGCGTCATGATCCTAACGATACTTAAACGCGTGGTGATTTCTGTCGTCATTACCCTGCTGGTCGCAGTTGCACTGGTGTTCAGCCAGTCGCCGCGCAAAATGGCGGGTGAGGGCGGGCTGGATTTCACCCGACAGCTCGAAAGCGTGGGCGACGCTCCTGCACCCTTGCAGAGCGTCCCTATGCGCGATGGATACGCGCTTCAGGTGCGCACCTATGGCGGTGCGGATGATGTGCCGTTGCTCGTACTTGTGCATGGCTCTGGCTGGCATGGTCTGCAATTTGATAATCTCGGCAAAGCGTTGCAGGGGAAGGCTGATATCATTGTTCCCGATCTGCGAGGGCACGGAACGGCACCCGGAAGGCGGGGCGATGTCGATTATATCGGCCAGTTGGAGGATGATCTGGCAGATCTGATCACTGCTGTTGCAAAGCCGGACCAGAAGGTGGTCATGGCAGGCCACAGCTCGGGTGGCGGGCTGGTTGTGCGCTTTGCGGGTGGTCAACATGCAGAGATGATCGACGGGGCGGTTCTGCTTGCACCATTCCTAAAGCATAACGCGCCTACTACGCGGCAGGATTCGGGCGGTTGGACTCAGGTCCTGATGCGCAGGATCATCGGGCTGAGTATCCTCAATACGTTCCGCATCACGGCGCTGAACCACCTCCCGATTATTCAACTGAACATGCCAAAGGTCGTGCTGGAAGGCCCATTGGGTCACACCGCAACAACCAGCTATTCCTACCGTCTGAACGAATCCTACGCGCCGCGTAGCGCCTATCTGGATGATATTGCCGCTTTGCCGCCGTTTGTGTTGCTTGCTGGCAAAACAGATGAGGCATTTTATGCCGAGCAATATGCCCCCACGATGGCCGCTGTGACAGACAAAGGCCGTTATGAGCTGATGACGGGCGCGACCCATCTGGACATCGTCGACGATCCGCGCACCAAGGCGATAATTGAAGGGTTTCTGAATGAGTTTTGATCCCAAAATGGAGGCGTTTTTTGCGCTGCACCGCGATTTGCCGCGCGAAGGACCGGGTGAAGCGGCTGATGTCGCTTGGGCGGTGTCCCTGCTGGAATTGCCAGACCGTGCGCATGTTGCCGATGTGGCCTGTGGCCCTGGTGGTGATATTGCGGCCTTGCTTGAGGCCGCGCCGAACGGCCATATCACCGCGTTTGATACCACTGCGCATTTTGTTCAGGCCGCACGGCAAACGTGGGGTCATGACGGCCGTGTAACGGTTCTGCGTGCGGATATGAAAGCGATTGCGAACCCCTATGATCTGATCTGGTGTGCGGGTGCTGTCTATTTCATGGGTGTCACTGCGGCGCTGACAGCTTGGCGCAAATCACTGCTGCCGCAGGGTGCGGTTGTGTTCTCCGAGGCATGCTGGTTCACTGACACCCCGTCGCCGCGTGCAGCCGAATTATGGGCGCGCGAGTACCCTAGCATGACAAATACCGCTGGTATTACAGCACAAATTACAGATGCCGGTTATGAGGTGCTGGGGCAGCGGCGTTTGTCTGATGCCGCTTGGGAGGCGTATTTCACACCGCTTGAAGCACGCGCAAAAGCACTGCGAAAAGATGCGGTTGGCCCGCTGGCTGACGTATTGGATGAGGCCGAAGAAGAGATCGCGTGCTGGCGCGCGCACAAGAACGAGTTTGGCTATTTGTTGAGCGTGGTACGGCCAGCGTGAACTGGAATGAAGACATCAACGCCTGTGCGGCCATTGTAGAGCGGGGCGACCCGCTTCGTTTTCGCACCGCTATGCTGGCGCCGCTCGCGCAGCGGGCGAAGCTCTTTGCGCTTTATGCTTTTAACGTGGAAGTCAGCCGCGCACCTTGGGTCACTCAGGAGGCGATGATCGCCGAGATGCGGTTGCAGTGGTGGCGCGACGTTCTGGAAGAAATTGCAACTGGCGCTACCGTGCGCCGCCATGAGGTCGCAACGCCCTTGTCCGCAATTATCTCTCCCGATCAGGCGCGGATGCTGGATACGCTGGTCGCCGCACGTCGATGGGATATCTACCGTGACCCGTTTGAAGACGGTGACGACCTGACACGCTATATTGACCAGACTGCGGGCAGTCTGATGTGGGTCGCAGCCTCGCTATTGGGCAAAGCACAGGAAGCGCCGGTCCGCCAAGCAGCATATGCTGCGGGCATTGGGGCTTGGTTGCGTGCGATCCCTGCGCTGGAAGAGGCGGGTCGCGTACCCCTGTTGGACGGCACGCCCGGAGGTGTTGCCGATCTGGCGGACGGTGGCTTGGTCGCACTCGGACAAGCGCGCAAGGCACGTGACAAGATCGGACGTCTTTGTGCGCCAGCATTGCTGCTTGCCACTGCGGCAGAACCCGCTTTGGTCGCAGCCAAAGCACATCCGCAGTCTGTTGTTGATGGCGCATTGCCTGACACCGGCGTCGGCTTTACGCTTCGTGCTGCACTGGGTCGGTGGTAAGAGGGCGTTCAGGCTCAGGCCGCGACGCGGCGATCGCGCAGCATCAACCAGATCAGTGCGCCGCCCGCAAGGATCAGGAACGGGATCATGGCATAGTTTACAGCCGCCCAACCCGCCTGTGCCGACCCGCCAGAACAGTTCATCAACCCACCAGAGGCAAGCGAGGCGACTGTCACGCCGCCAAACACCAGCAAATCGTTCAGCCCCTGCATCCGCCCGCGCTCATGCGGCGAATGTGCGCCAGCCAGCATGGATGTGGCCCCGATAAAGCCAAAGTTCCAGCCGATGCCGAGCAGGATCAGTGCGATAAAGAAATTACTCAGCTCGACACCTTGCAGCGCCACGATGCCTGCCGCAGCAAGAATGACCAAGCCTGTGCCGATTATCTTTTCGACACCAAATCGATTGATCAGGTGACCGGTAAAGAAAGAGGGGGCGAACATCGCCAGCACATGACCAGTCACCACAAAGCCTGCGATGACCTTGAACATCGTCGATGTCTCGTCACCCGAGAACATATCGGCGAGAAATGGTGGCACGGACGTGTCGCCTGCGATCCCGCAGCCAACAACAGCGAGAGGTGTTGAGGTCATCACGAGGTTCATCAATGCGTATGATACCATCGCACAGATCACAGCCACGGCGATGCGCGGTGTGCGCAAAAGCTCCAGCCTTGTACGGCCATGCGGTGCGTCAATGTCGGGCTTGGGCGGTGTCGGAATGTCGATAAAGAAAAATAATAGAGAGCCTGCGATGTTCAGGATCGCCACAGCCACATAGGTGCCGACAAAAGGCACTGCCGTCAGGCTGAGGGACGTGGCCGATGCCAGCTGTGGCCCGATGATGGCCGAGGCCAGACCACCCGCCATAACGTATGAAATCGCCTTTGCACGGTATTCATCCGATGCGGTGTCAGCAGCGGCAAAGCGGTAGAACCCCTGAGCAGACATGTAGATACCCGTCAGAAACGAGCCCGCAAGAAAGATCGGGAAGGACGCGGAAAACAACCCGTAGGCCGCAACAAGCGCGCCCGTTGCTCCGCCAGCCGCCCCGAGGAAGAACCCCGCACGGCGGCCATATCGCTGCATGATCGCCGAAACAGGTGTGGCAGACAGCATCGAACCGAGGACGATCATTGAAATGGGCAGTGTCGCAAAGCAGATGTTAGTGGCCAGCGACTGGCCTGCCAAACCACCTACCAGAAAAATCATGGGCATTTGTGCGCCCAGAATGGCCTGTGCTGCAACCAGAACGGCTACGTTGCGCTTTGCGCGGGTGTCGTCAATCATCGTCAGGTCCCTTTGTCTGGCTCTAGGGCTACTCTTCGAACGGATGTTCGGCAACCCCTGTCACCCTGTGAAGGGGCTTGTACTGTACGCTGGCGGGGGTAGTACTGTTGGCGTGATAGCAAATCCCCATATCCTTTTGCTGGCAGGCAGTTGCGAGGCGCGCGTTGTTGCGCAACACCTCAGCGATCGGGGCGCTAAATATGACGCTTGGCTATCGGAAGCGCCCCGCGGGGCAGCTCCCATGCCCCAAATTCCCCGGCTGCGCAGGTTTGACAGTGCGACACAGATGCAAGCAGAGATAATGCGGTCAGGGGCGCGTGTGATCGTTGATGCCGCCCATGTCTTTGACCGCAACACAACCCTTCGCGCTTTTGCCACTGCGCAAAATACGGGCCTTTCTTATCTGCGGATAGAGCGACTGGCATGGCAACTGCCGCCCAGCAGCGCCTGCGATCATGCGCTGGATGTATCCAGCGCAAATGCGATGATCGGGGCAGGCGCAAGGGTATTTGCCGCGACAGGGTGGGATAGCTTGCAAGATTTTTCGACCTTCGCAGGAGAGGTATTGATGCTGCGGCAAACCCGAAAACACGAGCGTGCGGCGCCATACCCCTTTGTACGGCTGTCCTTTGACGATCCGCCGTTCACGGCAGATCAGGAGAAAGCCATGTTTCGGGAGCACGGCATTGACACGCTGGTGTGTCGCAACCTCGGTGGAGCTGCGAGTTGGTCAAAGGTAGAGGCCGCTCTTGACCTTGATCTCAGGATTATATTGGTGGACAGGCCTCCTTTGCCTGCACAGCTTCCTGTGGTCAGCAGCGCGGAAGAGGCGATTGCTTGGCTGGGTAGACTGTGACGCGCCAAATAACCTGTGATGCGGATGTGGCGGAAGGGGCCGCGTGGCTTGCCGCACGCGAGCCGCGCTTTGCTGCGGCGCTGGCGCAAACAGGGCCACTGCCGTTGCGCCTTGCCCCTGACGGGTTTGCGGCGCTGTTCAACAAGATCGTCAGTCAGCAAGTCTCGGTCGCGTCAGCGCGCGCAATCTGGGGCAGGGTGGCAGCGGCGGGCCTTATTACACCACAAGCGATTGTATCGGCCAGCGATGATGAACTGCGATCAGTGGGGCTAAGCCGTCCCAAGCTGAAATACGCCCGTGCTTTGGCCGAGGCAGATATTGATTTTGTTGCGTTGCGTGCCGCCAGCGACGCCGACGTTATCGCGACCCTTACGGCTGTTTCGGGCATCGGGGTCTGGACGGCGCAGGTTTATGCGATGTTCAATCTGGGCCGGCCGGATCTGTTTGCCCCCGGTGATCTGGCCCTGCAGGAGGCTGTGCGCGTGCTGTGGAATTTGCCGGACCGCCCGACGCCAAAAGAACTGGAGGCGCGCGCGCGCGACTGGTCGCCTTGGCGGGCGGTTGCAGCGCGTCTGCTGTTCACCTACTACCGTGTGATAAAAGAACGGGAAGGAATAACATGACACGAGTCCTCACTTCGGAACGCCGCGCGCCAGTATCGGGCGAGACCCGCTCGGTCGTGGTGTTTTTGCACGGATACGGCGCAAACGGGGCCGATCTGCTGGGCCTTGCCGACCCACTGGGAGAGCATTTGCCCGATACGCTGTTTGTGGCCCCCGATGCCCCCGAAAGCGTTGCAGGCATGCCAAACGGCTATCAGTGGTTCCCGATCCCGTGGATTGATAATTCAAGCGAGGAAGAAAGCGCGCGGGGCATGGCCCAAGCGGTCGAAGATCTGAACGCCTATCTTGATGCGCTCATGGTGGATGAGGATGTCCTGCCCGAGCAGGTCGTCCTGTTCGGCTTTTCCCAAGGTACGATGATGGCACTGCATGTGGCTGCGCGCCGCGAGGACGAAGTTGCAGGGGTTGTCGCATTCTCGGGTCGTTTGCTTGCACCAGAGAGCCTTGCAGACGAGGCCGTATCGCGCCCGCCGATCCTGTTGATCCACGGCGATCAGGACGATGTTGTGCCGCCCCAGTCACTGCCAGAGGCAGCTGAAGCCCTGCAAGAGGCGGGCTGGACGGATGTGTTCGCTCATATCATGAAGGGCACAGCGCACGGTATCGCGCCTGACGGGCTCTCGGTGGCATTGGCGTTTATGCGCGACAAGCTGAGCCTCTGAGGCACATGTCGGGTACTCTGTCTGCCTAAAAATCCTGTCCTTCAGGCTGCGACATCTTGTGCCCTTCAAAGGCTTGCCAGCTTGAAACCACGAGATATAGTCATGTCAAACGGAAGACGGGTGGCGTGCAGATGGACGGCGATTTCAGAACCGAGTTTATACGAAGTCCAGCAGGGCTGAAACACAGGCCCGCGCTGGTGCTTAATGCGGATTATCGGCCGCTAAGTTATTATCCGCTGTCGCTATGGTCTTGGCAGGATGCGGTGAAGGCCAAATACCTCGACAGGGTCGATATTGTGGCCGAATACGAGGAGTGCGTGCACAGTCCCACCACCACTTTGCGCATTCCCTCGGTTGTGGTTCTCAAAGATTATGTCAAACCTCAAAAGCGCGTGGCCTTCACGCGCTTTAATTTATTTCTGCGCGACGAATTCCGCTGCCAGTATTGCGGCAGCAAGGGCGAGCTGACGTTTGACCATGTGGTGCCGCGTGCCGCAGGGGGCGTGACCAGCTGGCAAAACGTGGTGGCTGCGTGCAGCCCGTGCAACCTGCGTAAAGGCTCCAAGGCACTGCATCAGACGGGATACACCCTGCGCAAACCACCGCGTCAGCCCGAAGCGGAAGAGCTGCGCAATATGGGCCGTAAATTCCCGCCCAACCATCTGCACGAAAGCTGGATGGACTTTTTATATTGGGACGCCGAATTGCAGGCGTGATGTACTGTCGTTAAACGAGTTGGCTTTTTTTACAGCATGACCAAATAAATTTTAGAAAAAAGGTTATTAGCATGGAAGACGACTTCCCACAGACAAATGACACCACTGGGCGCCTTTCCGTAGGTGGCACAGCCACCGGCGTTCTGGAAGCTTTAGGGGACGTAGACCGTTTTGCGATAGATGGTATTGCGGGCCAGACCTACACGATCGAAATGTTGAGCGCTAATGAATCCGAGAGTGGTTACCCTGTTATCGACACGCTTATCCGTGGAGTTTTTGACGAAAGCGGCACTCGGGTCGGGCGGGGCGACGATGACGGAGGAGCAGATACGAATTCGCTGACCAGTTTCGCCCCGTCGGCTGATGGCACCTATTACATCGACGCGTCTTCATATGCGGGATCAAGCATCGGCGCGTATGAATTGCGCGCGAGCTTGGTGGCAGATGACTTTCCGAATGTTCCGTCAACCACGGGCATGGTCTCGATTGGCGGGACTGTGACGGGGTTGGGCCAGCCAATAGGGGAGAACGGGACGGATCGCGACTGGTTTGCTGTCTCGTTGGAAGCTGGGGTGCTGTACCGTTTTGATATAGACACATCCAACATCAACGATACCTCGCTGCGGCTATACGACGAAGGGGGCGAACGCGCCTTTCTGCAAGAAAACGAGCTGTTGGTTAATACGCGGGGCGACTCGATGTTCGTTTTTGCGAATGCGCCAGGTGACTATTTTGTTGATGTGCTGACCTTTCGTGAGAGTTTCAGCTATTCCTTGTCTGCAACCGAACTGTTTCGCACTGAAATAGACCAGCAAGATACAGGCGGATTTCCGGTGCTTGCCGTACTTTCCTCGGGGACCACAGCGCGCGGCAGCTCGCTTGATGAATTTGTTCTTGTAGCGCGAGAGACCGACGGAACGGCACTGCTGCGTGGCAGTGCAGGCAATGATACGCTGATTGGTTCGGCTGGCGATGACATCCTGATCGGCGATGACACGCTGGACCGGTTTGTGTCATTTGAGCAAGACGAATTTATTTATCGCGCATACCAGCTTCTGCTCGACCGCGCGCCCGATCCCGAAACTGCGGCGGCGCTGGAAAATCAGAGCTATGCTACCATCGTGGACATTATTCTTCGAAGCGTCGAATTCAACGCCAAGAATGCTGAGTTTGATATAGACTTGGCCTACGATGTTGATCCCTCTGCGTTTGTTGATTTTCTGTATACGGCGATGCGCGGAGAGGCGCCCGCCACTTCCAATACTTACAGACAGGAGTATATCTCACGGCTCGAAAGTACCGGTCGGCCATTCAGCAGTGAAATTGATGTTGCGGTGTCATTCATCAACAGCCAAGAGTTTCGTAATGTCGTCGGTGGTGATGCCCTTGATTTTTCCTTGCGCGATGTGACACCGGATGACCTTGGACCTATCTATGATATGTACGCGGCGGTCTTGGGTCGCACGCCTGACATGTTCGGCTTTACCCAATGGCAAATTGAAACGAATGATGGCCTCAGTAACGCGAGCCTTGCCTCCCGTTTTTTGAACTCGGCCGAGTTCGGGAAAATGGACGAGATGTCGGACGCGGCCTTTGCGGGCTATATTCTGGGCAATATGGGCGTATCCGAACAGGTGTTCTCGCTGCAGGTGGCCAGCGATCTGTTGGCAGGCGGTACATCGCGGGATGAGTTTGTTAACGCTTTGACGACACTTTTTGACGCAGACGGGGTCGAGGACTGGATCCGTGCAGAGGGCACCGATGATGTCTTGATCGGCGGGGGCGGCAATGACCGATTGCTCGGCGGTGCATTCTCGGATGAGTTTGTCTTTGCGCCGAACACAGACGGCACGGCCCGCGTGATGGATATGGAAACGTGGGACAAGCTGGACCTGACGGCCTTCGGGTTCGAGGACGTCTCAGCGGCGCGTGCAGCCTTTGGTGCCAGCGGCGATGATTTGGTGTTTGCCGCGCAGGATACCAACTTTGTGGTCGTCGATTTTACTCTTGCCGCGCTCAGCGATGATGCGCTGTTGATCTAGGGATCAGAGCGCCAGATCAACCCAGACAGGGACATGGTCGGACGGTTTTTCATGGCCGCGAATGTCTTTGTCGATCTGGCAATCAACCAGCCTGTCGGCTGTATAGGGACATAGCAGGAAGTGGTCGATGCGGATGCCCAGATTCCGGTTCCAAGCGCCTGCTTGATAATCCCAAAAACTATAATGACCGGGGCCTTGATGACGCGCGCGAAACGCCTCTGTCAGGCCAAGGTTCAGCAATGCGCGCCACTTTGCGTGGCTTTCGGGGCGGAATAGTGCATCACCGCGCCATGTTTCGGGGGTCGCTGCATCCTCGGGTTGGGGGATGATATTGTAATCGCCCGCCATCAGAAACGGCGTCTCTTCGGCCAGCAATTCTTGCGCACGGGCGCGCAGGCGGTCCATCCACGCCAGTTTGTAGGCGTATTTGCCGCCCTCAACAGGGGTTCCATCCGCCGCGAGTTCCACTGGGTTTCCATTGGGCAAATAAAGGCCGCACAGGCGCACAGATTGGCTCTCGCCTACGACTGTAGCCTCGATATAGCGCGCTTGCTCATCGCTATCATCGCCAGGCAAACCGCGCGTAACATCCTCTAGTGGCAGCTTGGACAGGATACCCACACCATTAAACGATTTCTGCCCGTGTACTTCGACGTTATAGCCACGCTCTTCAAAGATTTCGGTTGGAAAGGCTTCGTCTACCGACTTGATTTCCTGCATTAAAACAACATCGGGCTTGGCTTCGTCCAGCCATGCAGGCAATGCGTTTATGCGGGCCTTGATCCCGTTGATGTTAAATGTGGCGATCTTCATTGGGGCAGGCTCCTTGGGCGGGTTAGCCAAGCTATCGCGCATCTGCGCGGGTAGGGCAAGCCATCCGGCACGCTGCGGCACAACGCGCGTTTGCGCAATGAATCCTTCCTTTCTGACATGGATTGTGGTTATATTCGGCCTACGTCACGTCCTATCCAAACAGGATGCTAGACACGTAAAACGGCGCGATGCCGGGTCAGGGACGGCCCGTAACCGCGCCAGCTATTACGGGCATCAATACTGGATATTCGTCAAGAAGCAGATCTCGAACTGGCGCACGGCATGTCCTGCGCTTCGGCAACCTAGCCAACAGTAGACCGCATGAGCGGGGGAAGACGCGAACCGGACGGGGTTGAATGTACTGTGATGATGCGAGGATCATTTGCGGTGCAAGCGACACAACACTGTCAGCGTCTTTCCCCTGCTTCTGCGTTAGATCTGCACACCATGTTTGCTACATCGAAAACGACGTGCCACAGCCACATGATGACGTCGCGTTCGGGTTTTCGATCACAAACCTTGCGCCGATCAGCTCTTCGGTAAAGTCAATTACCGCATTGGCAAGGAACGGCAGCGAAATACTGTCGACCACAACTTTTTCGCCAGCGCCTTCAAGGATCAGGTCGTCTTCCTTGGCTTCGTCCAGTGCGATCTCGTATTGAAAGCCCGAACAGCCTCCGCCCTCAACCGCGACGCGCAGGGCTTTGCCATCGGTAGCTGCACCGATCTCGCTCAACCGTTCAAAGGCACGTTGTGTCACTTGGGGGGGCAGGTTCATGTGCTGGGGCTCCGCAGTGTGTTTTCATTGGGCTGTAAACGTAATATAGAAACGGACAAAGCGGGGTACAAGCGCCGCGTTACAGGAGACTACGTGTGCGTGCATCCTTTGCCTCCGATCCGGACCGCGCCCGCGGGCGACGTGTCCCCGAGGAAGAGAGCAACTTCCGCTCGTCTTTCCAGCGCGACCGTGACCGGATTATCCATGCCAGCGCCTTTCGCCGGTTAAAGCACAAGACACAGGTGTTTGTGGAGCATGAGGGCGATTATTACCGCACACGGCTGACCCACAGCATCGAAGTAGCCCAAGTGGCGCGTACGATCGCTGGCGCGCTTCACCTGAACCCCGAACTGACCGAGGCAATCGCGTTGGCCCATGATCTGGGCCATCCGCCTTTTGGCCATACAGGCGAAGACGCGCTGCATGCGTTGATGCAGCCCTATGGCGGGTTTGATCACAACGCCCAAGCGATCAAGATCGTTACATCGCTTGAGCGCCACTATGCCGATTTTGACGGGCTGAACCTGACATGGGAGACGCTGGAAGGGATCGCCAAGCATAACGGCCCTGTGCTGGGCGATTTGCCGCACGCATTGGCCGACTACAACCGTATGCATGATCTTGAGTTGCACACCCATGCAAGTGCCGAGGCGCAGGTGGCCGCGCTGGCCGATGATATTGCCTATAACAATCACGATCTGCATGACGGTCTGCGCGCAGGCCTGTTCACCGAAGACGATATCGCAGGCCTTCCGTTGCTTGCCCCTGCCTATGCGCAGGTGGACGCAAAGTATCCAAAACTGGACTCCTATCGCCGGCGCCATGAAGCACTGCGGCGGGTGTTCGGCATGATGGTTTCGGATGTGATCGAAACCTCGCGCGCGCAACTGTCGATTGCGCAGGCTGCATCGGTTGAAGACATCCGCAATCTTGGCCGTCCGGTGATCTGTTTTTCAGATGCGATGTGGCAGGACCTTGGCGCGATCCGGCGCTTTTTGTTCACACGTATGTATCGCGCACCCGCCGTGATGAAAATCCGCGCCGAAGTGACGGGCGTTGTCGAGGCCTTGTTTCCGCTATTTTTGGAAAAACCTGCGCTGATGCCCGCCGAGTGGGCAAATTATATTGCGCAAGCAGGGACAGACCGTACACTCTTGGCACGTATCGTTGCAGACTATATTGCAGGTATGACCGACCGTTTCGCGCTGCAGGAGCATGATCGCCTGATCGGCAATACGCCGCGCGCGGGGTCGTATAACGCCCAAGGGCACACGCACAAAGGGTAGCTTATGTTGGACAGTGAGACACAGCAGATGAAACGCCCATCGGGTACTTTACAGGGCCAGCGTATATTGGTGCTGGGAGCATGCTGCGGATTTGGCCGCGGCATGGCGCGCGCGCTGGCGGCGTCGGGTGCGCAGGTGGTTGTCGCAGACAGCAACGCCGATGCGTTGGCGCAGATCAGCAACGCGGTGCCATTGCCGCTCAAGGGCGAGGCCGATGTGGCGCTGCGCCGCGTGGGCCGTGCATGGGGCGAAGCGCGTCTTGATGGGGTGTTGAACCTGATGCCTCTGCGCCAGCCTGACAAGATTGATCTGAACGTGGCGGTGCTACAAGGGATCGTGCAAGGCTTTATGCCCGCGTTGACCTTGCGCGAAGGCCAGATTGTCAGCGTTGTTGCACGCCCCGAACAAGCGTTGGATGTAGGGGCAGGGGCCATGGCACCCGCGCTGGCATCTGCGCAATCGGCACTGGCCCATGCGCTGCGCCGTGACGGGCTGACCCTCAACATGGTTTCCGTTGGCGAAGGCGCGGTGAAACCCGCGCGCACAGCGGTTATCGGGCTGTTGTCAGGCGCGCTGGGGTCGCTGACTGGGGCCGAGCTGCGCCTTTGATTGACGCGCAGCCCCCGCGTGGTACATGAAGCGCAACATTCTGTTCTGAAAGCACACCAATGAACCTCTTTGCCGATATTCGTTCCCTTGTTTTGCACGCGCTCGACGCGATGGTTGCTGCTGGTGATCTGCCTGCGGGTCTCAGCACCGATAACGTCACGGCAGAGCCGCCGCGCGATGCGTCCCATGGTGATATGGCAACCAATGCGGCAATGGTACTGGCCAAACCCGCAGGGATGAAACCGCGCGACATCGCGGAAAAGCTGGCTGTGCGGTTGTCTGACGATCCGCGTGTCACTTCTGCCGAAGTGGCTGGTCCGGGCTTTTTGAACCTGCGACTTGCGCCTGCTGTCTGGCAAAATGTGGCGCAAACCGTTTTGGACAGTGGCACCGACTATGGCCGCGCGACGCTGGGGGCCGGCAAATCGGTGAACGTCGAATATGTCTCGGCCAACCCTACAGGCCCTCTGCATGTGGGCCATACCCGCGGTGCGGTCTTTGGTGATGCGTTGGCCTCTCTTTTGGCGTTCGCTGGTTGGGATGTGACGCGCGAATACGTAATCAATGACGGTGGCGGCCAGATCGGCATGCTCGCCCGTTCGGTTTATCTGCGGTATCTCGAAGCGCATGGCAAAGAGGTTGCCTTTCCCGAAGGGACCTATCCGGGTGACTATCTGGTGCCTGTGGGTGCTGCGCTTAAAGAGAAGGTGGGTGACCAATATATCGACCAGCCCGAGGATATCTGGCTTGGCCCCATTGGTGATTTTGCAACAGATGCGATGATGGAACTGATCCGCGATGATCTGGCGCTGCTGGGCGTCAAGATGGATCGCTTCTTCTCGGAAAAGTCTTTGTACAACACAGGCAAGATTGAAGCCTGCCTTGATAAGCTCGACAAAATGGGTCTGATCTATAACGGCACGCTTGAGCCCCCCAAAGGCAAGCTGCCAGACGACTATGAGGCGCGCGAGCAGACGTTGTTCAAATCGACCGAATTTGGCGACGACCAAGACCGTGCAATCAAAAAGCACGATGGCGCGTGGACCTATTTCGCCCCCGACATTGCGTATCACAATGACAAGGTCGAGCGCGGCTATGACGCGCTGATCAATGTTTTCGGGGCTGACCATGGCGGCTATGTAAAACGGATGAAAGCGGCTGTGCATGCGCTGTCGGGTGGCACTGTGCCGCTGGATATCAAGCTGACGCAGCTGGTTAAATTGTTCAAAAACGGTGAAGAGTTCAAAATGTCCAAGCGCGCGGGCAACTTTGTGTTGCTCAGTGATCTGATCCGCGAAGTGGGCAAGGACGTGACACGCTTTGTCATGTTGACCCGCAAAAACGATGCGCCGCTAGATTTTGATTTTGACAAAGTCACCGAACAGTCGCGCGAAAACCCGGTGTTCTATGTGCAATATGCCCATGCCCGTGTCGCCAGTGTGCTGCGCAAAGCGGCTGATGCTGGCATTGCGGTGGACGATGCCACGCTAAAATCCGCCGATCTGTCCAAGCTTGACCACGCGGCAGAGCTTGCCTTGCTGCGCAAAGTGGCCGAATGGCCGCGTCTCGTCGAGACTGCTGCGCGTAGCAATGAGCCGCACCGCATTGCCTTCTATCTCTATGAATTGGCGGGGGATTTGCACGGCTTCTGGAACCTCGGCAATGCCGAGACCGGCCTGCGCTTTATTCAAGAGGACGATCCTGCAACATCACAAGCGAAAATTGCCCTCGCGCGGGCGGTTGCGATTGTAATTGCAGCAGGCTTGGGTATCCTTGGCGTGACCCCTGCGGATGAGATGCGCTAAGCACCGCCGCAGGTACGAGCAAACACGATCAGATCAGCGCGGCAATGTACTGCGCTGACAGAGAGGCAACGATGGCAGATTTTACACACTCCCCTCAGGGGACGGGTGCGGCGTATCAACACCCTGAGTATTCCACCACCAATGGCAATGCTGTTACCAAACTGACCAATCTTGCAGGCGCTGTGGTTTCACTGGCACTTGTCGTTGGGGTAGGCGTTTGGGGTTATAAGCTGCTTGTGCGTGATGTGACCGGTATCCCTGTCGTGCGCGCTGCGGCGGGTGAAATGCGGGTACGTCCCGAAAATCCCGGTGGGCAGCTGGCGCAACATCAGGGCCTTTCGGTGAACGAGGTCGCCGTTGTCGGCGCGTCCGAGGCGCTGGCAGAGCAGGTCCGCCTTGCACCACAGCCCACTGATCTGGCGGAAGAAGACCAGCCGATGCCGCAAATCGAGGACGCGGCAGTTACGGCTATCCCTGAAATCGCTGATCCCGAACCGATTGTGCAAGATATCGCTGCTGCTATGGAAGCAGGATCAATTGACAGCATTGTAGCACAACTGACTGATGGTATTGCCCCGCTTGAACAGGTGGACGGCGAGGCGGTTCCGGTGCTTGCTTCGATCAATACGGGAAATGCCGTTGCTTTGCTAAGTGGTGATGGCATGCGTGTCTCGCTGCGCCCGACACTGCGGCCCAGCCGCCCTGCTGCGACCCAAGCTGCCGCCGCCGTGCCCAGCTCGGCTGTCAGTGATCTGGATATTAGTGCGGGCAGCCTGCCTGCTGGTACCCGTCTTGTGCAGCTTGGTGCGTTCGACACGCCCGAAATTGCCCGCGCCCAATGGGGCAAGCTGAACGCACGTTTCGCACCTTTCATGGAGGGCAAAAAGCGTATCGTGATGGAAGCTAAATCAGGTGGGCGGACTTTCTACCGACTACGCGCGCAAGGCTTTGACGATATCGGCGATGCGCGTCGGTTCTGTTCGGCACTCGTTGCGGAAAGCGTGGATTGCATCCCTGTGGTGACACGGTGAACAAGGGCCTCGCACGGTTCGGTGCGACAATCCTTGATGCCGATGGTCATCGGCTGAGCGCGGATGAAAAGGCGCTCTTTGCGGATGTGAACCCCTTTGGTTTCATTTTGTTTGCTCGCAATATCGACACACCGGATCAGGTGCGGGCGCTATGCGATGATTTTCGTGAGGCCGTGGGCCGCAATGCCCCCATCACCATTGATCAGGAGGGCGGGCGCGTCCAACGGTTGCGTGCGCCGCAATGGCGCGAATGGGTGCCGCCGATGCATTTTGTACAAGCTGCAGGCGCTGACGCTGCCGAGGCCATGTACATCCGCTTTCGCCTCATCGCACACGAGCTTTATGCACTGGGGATCGACAGCAACTGCGCGCCGATGGTTGATGTGCCTTGCCCCGACACCCATGATTTTCTTTATAACCGTTGTTACGGGCTGGATGCGCGCCATATCGCCCTGATGGGTCAGGCAGCCAATGACGGGATGTTGGCGGGTGGTGTTTTGCCGGTCATCAAACACATTCCCGGCCACGGCCGCGCGACTGCTGATAGCCATTTTGAACTGCCCCGTGTCTCGGCCAGCCGCAACGACTTGGACCGTGTCGATTTTGCTCCCTTCAAGGCGCTGCGTGACACGCCGATGGGGATGACCGCGCATGTGGTCTATGATGCGATTGATTCCGCTCCCGCTACCCTGTCGCCGCGCATGATGGGCGTGATCCGCGAGGATATCGGTTTTGATAATCTGATTATGACTGACGATATCTCGATGAAGGCACTGACAGGATCGCTGTCGGATCTCAGCCGTCAAGCGATTGCAGCAGGGTGTGACGTGATTTTGCATTGCAACGGCACCTTGGCAGAACGTGCAGAGGTTGCCGAAGCGGCGGGCGAGATGACCGATGCGGCTCAACGCCGCGCGCTGCGTGCGCTCAGCTATCGCCAGCGCCCTGACGATATTGACATTCCCGCCCTTGATGCGCAGCTTAAGGCGCTATTGGGCGAGGGGGCGCATGGCTGAAAACCTATTTGAGCAAGACAGCGCATCGGTAGCCGACCGTCTGGCCGCCGAAGCCCTGATTGTGGACGTGGACGGGTTTGAAGGCCCGCTCGATCTATTGCTGACGCTCAGTCGCACCCAGAAGGTTGATCTGCGCCGTATCTCCGTGCTGCAACTTGCGCGGCAATATCTGGCCTTCGTAGAGCGCGCCAAGGCTTTGCGGCTGGAACTGGCGGCAGATTATCTGGTGATGGCCGCATGGCTGGCTTTTCTTAAATCGCGTCTGCTGTTGCCCCCTGATCCAACCGATGAAGGCCCGTCTGGTGAGGAGCTGGCGGCACATCTGGCGTTCCAGCTTGAGCGTTTGGCCGCCATGCGCGACGCAGCTGCCCGCCTGATGGCGCGCGATCAGTTAGGCCGCGATTTCTTTGCCCGTGGGCAGACGCAAATGGTCGAACGGGTGCGCCGCGTCACCTATACGGCGACCTTGCTGGACCTGATGCAGGGTTATGCCCGCATCCGTACCCGCGATGATTTCCGCCCCTTTGTAATGGACCGCGAAAAAGTCTTTACGATGGAACAAGCACTAGAGCGGATGCGCGGCCTTATCGGATACGCAGGCGATTGGGGTGATCTGATGAGCTTTCTTCCCGAAGGATGGGAGAGCGATCCGGTCAAGCGCCGCTCGGCCACAGCGGCCACATTCGCGGCCTCGCTTGAGCTGGTAAAAGAAGGCCATCTGGAAATCCGCCAAAGCGATACATTTGCGCCCATCCAGTTGCGCAAGAAAGATTAAGACCATGTCAGAGCCTACTGTAGAACAAGAAGAAAGCCTGTTTGACGCGCCCCCCATGGCAGAGCAGGAACGTATGATCGAAGCTGTCCTTTTCGCCAGTGCCGAGCCTGTCACGATAAAAGAGCTGGCCGACCGTATGCCTCATGGCTCTGACGCTGCGGAGGCAATGGTACATCTGCGCCGCCGCTATGAAGGGCGTGGCGTGCAGGTCATGAAAATCGGTGATGCTTATGCCCTGCGCACTGCGGCCGATCTGGGATACCTGATGCAGAAGGAAACGGTGGAGGTCCGCAAGCTCAGCCGTGCCGCGATCGAAACTCTTGCCATCATCGCCTACCACCAGCCCGTCACCCGCGCCGAGATCGAGGAAATTCGTGGCGTTTCTGTCTCGCGCGGTACGGTCGACCAGTTGTTGGAGCTTGAGTGGATCCGCTTTGGCCGCCGTAAAATGACACCGGGTCGCCCCGTTACGTTTGTGGTGACAGAAGGCTTCCTTGATCATTTCGGACTTGAGAATGCACGCGATTTACCGGGGCTCAAAGAACTGCGCTCGGCAGGTTTGTTAGAAAACCGACCCGCTTTCGGTATGATGCCGCAAGTAGGTGAGGGCGAGGACGAGCCTGAAAGTACCGAAGGTCAAAGCGAGCTATTTGAGGACTGAACCTCAAAAATGCCGTAATTGTCCCTATATTGAGAACAAAGAAACGCGCGAGGAGAGTACTATGAACCAGATATTGAACATGGTCATGCGGATGGTGATGCGCAAAATGCTCAACAAGGGCATCGACGCAGGGTTTAACAAAGCCGCATCAATGAGTAGCAAGCGCAAGCAGCAGCCGCAGGGTGAAATCGATGATTTCGGCAACCCGACTGTGGGCCCCAGCAGCAAACAGCAAGAGATTCGCGCCGCACGCCGCGCCAAACGCCAAGGCGGCGGACAGGGTGCTAATCAGGCGAAACAAGCCATGAAAATGGCCCGCCGCGCAGGTAAGCTGTAAGCCCTCTATCTTTTGTCAGATATATTACGCGAATTTTTGGCAGACGGAGCTGGCCTTGCTCCAGTCTGCTATGGCGCTTTGAAATGCTTGGATAGCTTCAGGCCCTGGCCCTGATAGTTGGACGCGATCCCCGCACCATAAAGCTGTGTTGGTGCTTCAGACATTCGCTCGTACACCAACCGCCCGACAACCTGCCCATGTTCCAGCACAAACGGTGCTTCATGGCAGCGTACCTCCAGCACACCGCGCGATCCTGCGCCTCCTGATGCGTCATGGCCAAAACCGGGGTCGAAAAACCCCGCATAATGCACCCGAAACTCGCCGACCATTGCCAGATAGGGCGCCATTTCGGCGGCATATTCCGGCGGTATTGTCACCGCCTCGCGGCTGACCAGAATATAGAATGCACCGGGATCAAGGATGATTTGCCCGTTGTCGCTATGTACTTCTTCCCAATAGTCCGCAGGCGCATATTGGCCGATCCTATCCAGATCAATCACCCCAGTATGAGGTTTGGCACGGTAGCCCACCAGCGTCGTACCTTTGAGCCGCAAGTCCACGGAAAATCCCAGTCCGTCATCGATCACGGCAGGGCCATCGACCAAGGGCGTTTGTGCATGAAGCGCGCGCAAATCCTCGTCGCTTAGTGCCGCGTCACCCGTACCGAACCGTATCTGGTTCAGGCGCATGCCCGGCCTGACAAGAACCGAGAAAGAGCGCGGGCAAATTTCGGCATAGAGAGGGCCGGTATAGCCTGCGCTGATGCGGTCAAATTCGGTCCCGCCATCGGTGATGAGACGGGTCAGCAAATCCAACCGTCCTGTCGAGCTTTTGGCGTTTGCCGTTGCGCTTATTGCGTCAGGCAATGCCAGATGTTCCATCAACGGCACCACATAAACAGCGCCTTTTTCCAGCACTGCACCATTGCTGAGATCAACGCGGTGCATCTCGAACTCGTCCAGCCTGTCAGCTACTTTTGCGCCATGCCCCGCCAGAAAAGAGGCGCGCACGCGATAAGCCACAGTGCCAAGACGCAAATCAAGGCTCGCAGGCTGGATTTGGGCGGAGTCCACAGGGGGGGTGGCCGCGATCTCGCCACGCGCGATCATCTCTTCTAGCTGTTGGTTGGGAATCACGCCCGCCATGACAGGTCCTTTGCGAAAGCCTCGGGTCTGAATGTACGAAACGCCCACACCCGAGAGGATGCGAGCGTTTCGAAGTATGTCGTGGTCGGGCTAGCAGGACTCGAACCTGCGACCTTCCGTCCCCCAGACGGACGCGCTACCAGGCTGCGCCATAGCCCGACATGGGGGTGTTCATACCGCATAAACCCACACGCGCAAGAGGCAATCGCACCCATTCGTGCCGTGCCTCAGGATTTTGGCTGCGCGTTGTTGCGCCGGGCCGCCATTCGGTCCCGAAGACCTGCAAGCTGGGCCAACAAAGGCGCCATTTGCTGGGCTGTTCCCGCATCCAGCGCAGCCATGCGATAGGCGCGCGTCAGTGTCGCGGGTTGCGCATGGATCTCATGCTCTGGTGTTATCTCTGGCATCCCGATATCGCGCGGTTTCGGGGCAGGCGGCTCTTGCACTGCTGGTGGTTCTTGCACTGCCGGTGGTTCTGGTTCTGGCTCTTGCGCAACCGATGGTTCTGGTTCGGAATGCTCTACCGTCTGCGCAGGTTGCGGCGTCGGTTCTGGCGCTTGGGCCTGCGCTGACTGCGGCTCTCTATCTTGCGTCGCAGGGGTGCTCTCTTTTGTATCTGCGGCAGTGTCAGGGCTACGCATGAAGGATGGAAGCGGCTTTTGCGCTTCTGGTTTGGCCTCAGGCTCTTCCGCCACGCTTGCTTGCTCGGGTACAGTCTCTACTTCGGTGTCAGCTGGCACTGCGTCTGATAGATCTGCTGCAGCGGCCAGCGTGTCGCTTTCATCCACGGGCTCAGGACCGCTTGATAGGGGCGGTGCTTCTGGTGTTGGTGCGGGCGTCTGTGTCTGAGCGGACGCTGCTGCGACAGTCTCCGCCTCGTCGGGAGTGTCGATGTCTGTCGAAGGGACGGGCGCAATATCATCAGAAGCCAAATCTTGCGCGTCCATCGCTGGCGTTTCCGAAGCGGCGTCTTCTTGCGGCGCCTCAATTTGAGCCTCTGGCGCATCGGTTACAGGCTCGATTGCCTCGGCCACAGGCTCTTCTGAGGTGTGGCTAACAGCTTCAACTGTCTCAGGTTCAGCTGTTTCGGGTTCAGGTGTTTCAGGCTCGGACGCCGCAGCTACGGGCTCTGGTGCAGGCTCAACGGGGGCTGGAGGTTCTTCGGCCGCAGGTAATTCTGGTTTCGGCTCTTCAGGTGCAGCTGGCTGCGGTGCTTCCTCAAGAGTTTCGTCTTCTGTCGGGGATTGCTCGACCGTCGCTGTCTCTTCAGGCTCTTTGGGGGCCTCAAAAGGCAGCACAACTGCTTCCTCTTTGGGTGCAGGGATGGGCGCCGAGGTGGTTGGCGCGGCAGCAGGCATATCAAACTCCTGCTCGCCATCCTCCAGCGGAGGAGACATTGCCGATACATGGCTCATGCCTTCTTCGCGCAGCAGTTTTTGCACACCCTTGATGGTCAGACCATCATCATGCAGCAGCTTCTTGATACCGCCCAACAACAACATATCGGCAGGACGGTAATAGCGGCGGCCACCTGCGCGTTTGATGGGCTTTACTTGCGTAAATTTACTCTCCCAGAAACGCAACACATGCGCCTGAATGCCAAGCCAGTCGGCAACTTCTGATATAGTGCGGAACGCGTCAGGAGATTTGGGCATCAGTTCAGGACTTGTTGCCGTCCGCAACACGGTCTTTCATCAGGTGCGACGGGCGAAACGTCAAAACGCGGCGCGGGTTGATCGGCACTTCTTCGCCTGTCTTGGGGTTGCGTCCGATACGGGCTGACTTGTCGCGCACAGAGAATGTTCCGAAAGACGAGATTTTGACTTGCTCGCCACGCACCAGCGCATCCGACATTTCTTCCAGCACCGTCTCAACAAGTTGGGCGCTCTCGTTACGCGACAGGCCAACCTCGCGAAATACTGCTTCGCTCAAATCCATCCGCGTCAGTGTCGTACTCGTCATCGTATTCCCCCTAATTTTTCCAAGACATTGGCTAGCTTGGCTGTCCAAGTCAATAACTTCCCATTCGGCAGCTGTCTCAGCCGTGGGCGTGACCTTACCAGCGCAGGACCACCGCACCCCACGCCAGCCCGCCGCCAATTGCTTCGGTTACAATCAAATCGCCTGTTTTGATCTGGCCGCGCGCGACGCCCACGGACAGGGCCAGCGGTATGGAGGCGGCCGAGGTATTACCGTGATCCTGAACCGTCACAACAACCTTGTCCATCGACAGCCCCAGCTTTTTGGCCGTGCCTTGAATAATGCGAATATTGGCTTGATGTGGCACGATCCAGTCAACCTCGTCCGAGGTGATGCCAGCGCGCGCCATTGCCGTGGTGGCGGTCTGGCTCAGCTTTGCCACTGCATGGCGAAAGACCTGATTGCCCTGCATCCGCAAATAGCCCGAAGTGCCCGTCGATACCCCCCCGTCAACATACAGAAGTTCGCGGTGGGTGCCGTCAGAATTCAGATCGGTAGACAGGATGCCACGGTCATCGCTTGTACCGCTGGCGTCTTCGGCCTCCAACAGTACTGCCCCTGCGCCATCGCCGAACAACACGCATGTGCTGCGGTCGGTCCAGTCCATAATCTTGCTGAATGTTTCTGCCCCGATTACCATCACACGGGTTGCCTGACCCGACAGGATCAGCGCGTTTGCATTGCTGAGCGCAAAAACAAAACCCGCACAAACTGCTTGAATATCAAAGGCAAAGCCGCTTTTCATGCCAAGCTGCGCCTGTACCATGGTGGCAGCGGATGGAAAGGTCAGATCGGCGGTAGAGGTGGCAACGATAACCGCGTCGATATCGTCCGGACCAAGATCCGCCATGTCCAGGGCAGCGCGTGCAGCAGCAGTTGCCATGCTGGATGTCGTTTCACCTTCGCCTGCAAAATGCCGCCGTTCGATACCTGAACGCGCACGAATCCATTCATCGTTGGTATCTAGTGTCGCCTCGAACTCGGCGTTTTCAACAACACGGGTCGGCAGATAGTGGCCCACCCCTTTTACTACAGCACGCAGGGTCATTCGGCGGCAGGCTCCTCGGTGGGTAGGGCGGCGGCGACGCGCGCGGCCAGCTTGTCGTTAAATCCGTTCTCGGCCAGCTGCGCCGCGAGTTTGATTGCGGCTGATATTCCAGTGGCATCAGCAGAACCGTGCGACTTCACCACAGTGCCGTTCAGTCCCAAAAATACGCCACCATTCACGCGACGCGGGTCGATCTTTTTGCGCAGTCGCATCAGTGAGGTATAGGCCAGCAGCGAGGCGAGCTGGGACAGGATCGAATATTTAAACGCTTCCCTGAGACGCTGGCCGATCAGGCTGGCCGTACCTTCACCTGTCTTGATCGCCACGTTACCGGTAAATCCATCGGTGACGATCACGTCGGCCTTGTTGCCCGAAATATCACCGCCTTCGACGAATCCGACGAATTCATAGGCCGCCTCTGTCTGGTGATCGCGAATCAGATCGTGCGCTTCTTTCAGCTCGGTGCGTCCCTTATGCTCTTCCGTGCCGACATTGAGCAGGCCAATGCGGGGTCGTTCTACGTTCAGGCCATTGCGTGCATAAGACATGCCCATCAGCGCATAGCGCAGCAGATCATCCGCATCAGCACGAATGTCTGCACCTACGTCGAGCATCACGTTAAAGCCCTGGGTGTTGGAGGAGGGGTAGAGCACGGCAATGGCAGGTCGGTTCACACCAGGCAGCTTGCGCAGACGGATCATCGACAGGGCCATTAGCGCGCCTGTATTGCCGCAGGACACGGCGACACTTGCTTCGCCTGTGCGCACGGCCTCGACTGTGGACCACATCGAGGTGTTTTTACCCGTGCGTACGACCTGACTGGGTTTATCATCCATCGTGACAACACCGACCGCATCACAGATTTGCGTGCGGGTCTCCAGCTCCGGGTGTTTGCTCACCAGCGCGCGCAACTCTGCCTCGGGGCCGTGCAGGATAAAGGAAATGTCTGGATTTGCTTGCGCCGATTTAAGGCAACCGGCAACAACAGCTGCCGGTCCCAGATCGCCCCCCATTGCATCGACCGAAATGAGGGTTCGGGCATTCGCGGAATTGTGATCGGTCGGGGCCGTCATCTGCTGCGAGTGCCTTTAGTTGTTAGGGTCGAGCGCAGCTTACGCCGCGTCGTCTTCGAGATCAATCTCGTCGATCTGTGCAACGACTTCTTTATCGGCGTAGTGGCCGCAAGATGCACAGATATGGTGTGGGCGCTTCAGCTCACCGCAGTTTGAACACTCGTTCGGGTTCGCCGCAGACAGCGAATCGTGTGAGCGGCGGTTATTGCGGCGCGATTTGGATACTTTATTCTGCTGGACAGCCATGTCTGGTGCCTTTGTATTCGGGGCCGTGTTGCACACATCGGATGTGCAGGGCCGTGTTTCGGGTCAAGTCCCACGGGGGGCGTGTGGTGCGTTTAGGCAAGTGCTGCTCGCTTGTCCAACGCTATTTCGCCGTACTGCGGCAAAATATGGTGAAAACACGTGCCGTTTGGCTGTTTCATGCCACTCAGCGCGCGTGCCTAGCTTTCGTCCTTGCCGCCGAGCTGGTCTTTGAGTGCTGCAAGCCCTGCGAAAGGGCGCGCCTCTTCATCGCTCATCGGTTTCTTGCCAGGCTCCGTGACGCGGATCGGCTCGATGGCTGCGCCTTCTTTGCGCGGGTATTCGGGCAGGGCGAGGGCCAGCGCCTCTTGCATGATGACGGCAGGGTCAATCCATGCGCCCAATGGCTCGACTGTATCGTCCTCTGGCATCTCTATCTCTGGCGCATCCACATCCGAGTAGTCACGCACGAAAATCCGGTGAACGTCTGTATCAATCCGCGTCACCACAGGCTCAAGCGTGACAACGCAGGGTTGGGTCACTGTGCCCCCAAGGCGGGCTTTCAGCTCCCAATCGGCATCGCCCAAAGGACGCAACGTGCCTTCAAAAGACAATTTGCGCAGACCGTCCAGATGAAGCTCTTTGGCGATCTGGGCCAATGTGGCCGCATCAGGGCGCAAGGCAAAGGGCGTAGGCACGCCTTGGGACAGGGAAGACACCCTGAGGCTGGTAGCACTTGGAGGGGTTGCTGGCATGACTATGTGCTTTCGTTTCTTGAACCGCAGGGCGCATTTGGTATATGCGAGATAAAAGCCATACAGGTTAAGGGCAAGGGGCAGCACCATGGGTAACTCGAATTACACGATGCATGCGCGGCGGTTGCTGCTGGGTGCGGTGCTGGTCGGAGGCATTTCGGCCTGCAGCCCACAATACGTAAACCACGGGTATATCCCGCCGCAAGAAGAGCTGGACCAGATCGTCGTCGGTGTCGATACACGCGCTTCGGTTGAAGAAACGATTGGGACGCCAGCAACAGCGGGCGTCGTCAACGACAGTGGCTTTTACTATGTTCGCAGCCGCCAGCGTACCTTTGGCGCTTTGGCCCCCAAGGTGGTGGAGCGTCAGGTGCTTGCCATCAGTTTTGACAGCGCGGGCGTTGTCAGCAACATCGAGCGGTTCGGGCTGGAGCGCGGGCAAGTCGTGCCGTTGGCACGCCGTGTGACAACATCCGGTGTCAGCAATACAGGCTTTTTGCGCCAGCTGCTGGGCAATCTTGGCCGGTTTAACCCCGCAGGGTTGGCAGGCTGATCCCATACAAGGAGGAGCGCGTGGCATCTGTGCGGCGCAGCACTCCGCTCGGGGACGCGATGAAACCGCTTAGCAAAGGCAGATATACCGTGCGTGTTGCGCAATCGGGCGCGGACAGGGCCGCAGCATTAACGCTGCGCGGGCTGTGCTTTGGTGCGGCAGGGGGCGTTGCAGACGCCTTTGACGCGGCAGCGACACAAGTCATCGTCGAGAATGTACAGACCTGTGCGATTGTGGCGACTTTTCGCATGGCGCTTTTGGACGGCGTGCAACTGCCACAGAGCTATGCCGCACAGTTTTATGATCTGTCGGCCCTTACCGCCTATCCGGGTTCTATGCTGGAGCTGGGCCGTTTTTGCATCGATCCCGCGCTCAGCGATCCCGACGTCTTGCGCATCGCTTGGGCCGCGCTGACCGCCTATGTCGATGAGGCGGGAATAAAGCTGCTGTTTGGCTGTTCGTCCTTTCAGGGCACGCAGGCTGCACCCTATCTGGATGCCTTTGCATTGCTCAAAGCGCGTCACTTGGCACCAGCGCGCTGGTCGCCGCAGATCAAGGCCGAGCATGTCTTTGATTATGCATTAGAATTGCACGACAAACCCGATCTGAAACAGGCCAATGCGGCGATGCCGCCTTTGCTGCGCACATATCTGATGATGGGCGGATGGGTCAGCGATCATGCGGTCATCGACCACCAGATGAACACGCTGCACGTCTTCACCGGACTGGAAATCGGATCAATTTCACCGGCCCGTAAAACGCTGTTACGTGCGCTGTTGTCATAGCACGGAGGAGTGATTGCCTTTTTGTCTGATTGACGTTTTGGCGCGCGGGCTTTAGGCGGCTCGTATGGCACGCGCACCCCTTCTCCAGCTCTCCGATATCGCCCTCACATTTGGCGGTGATCCTGTATTTGAAGACCTCGGTCTTGTCGTCCAACCGGGCGACCGATTGGCATTGGTGGGGCGCAATGGCTCTGGCAAATCGACCTTGATGAAAGTCATGGCGGGACTGGTTGAAGCAGACAGTGGTATGGTCACTGCGGGTCCGGGTGTTAGCGTCGGCTACATGGAACAAGACCCTGATTTGACTGGGTTCGAGACATTGGGCGACTTTGCTTCCCACGGCCTTGAGCCAGGGGAACTATACAAGGTTGAGCGGGCTGGCGAAGGTCTCAAGTTTGATCCGGAGCGCCCCGTTGCAACTGCCTCTGGTGGAGAGCGGCGGCGCGCGGCGCTGGCGCGCCTGATGGCGCTGTCGCCCGAGCTGATGCTGCTGGACGAGCCGACGAACCACCTCGACATTGAGGCC
This sequence comes from uncultured Sulfitobacter sp., assembly GCF_947502895.1. GTDB lineage: Bacteria > Pseudomonadota > Alphaproteobacteria > Rhodobacterales > Rhodobacteraceae > Sulfitobacter. Next base: position 133,711 of record NZ_CANNBM010000003.1, on the reverse strand, counting down.
ATCGCGTGGCTCGAGGACGAGTTGAAATCGACCCGTGCTGCCTACGTCATTATCTCCCACGACCGTGCATTTCTGAACGCGCTGACCCGTGCGACCCTTTGGATTGATCGTGGCGCCGTGCGCCGACAAGAGATCGGTTTTCAAGGGTTTGAAGCATGGCGTGACCAGATCTGGGAAGAAGAGGACATGCAACGCCACAAGCTCAACCGCAAGATCAAGGCGGAAGCGCGGTGGGCGGTTGAAGGCATCAGCGCACGGCGCAAGCGCAATCAGGGCCGCGTGCGGGCCTTGCAGGAATTGCGGGCCGAGCGCGCAGGCCAGATCAAGCGTCAGGGCACGGCGGCGATGGCGCTGGAAGCGGGGCCAAAGTCTGGCCGTAAGGTCATGGAAGCCTTTAATATCACGAAGGTCTTTGGCGATAAGGTGATCCTGCATGACTTCTCGCTGACGGTAAACCGTGGTGACAGGATCGCCCTCGTAGGACCAAACGGCGTAGGCAAAACCACGCTGCTGAACATGTTGATCGGCAAGGAACAGCCCGACAGTGGCGAGGTCAAGATCGGCACCAATTTGGCCCTTGCACTGTTTGATCAGGCGCGGGCGCAGTTGGATGGCGATATGACCTTGTGGGATAGCCTGACAGGTGATCCCGAGATGCGTGTATCGGGCAAGGCAGACCAGATCTTGGTGCGCGGGAATCCCAAGCATGTTGTTGGATACCTTAAAGAATTTCTGTTCGACGAGGCACAGGCGCGTGCGCCGGTCCGGTCTTTGTCAGGTGGCGAAAAGGCGCGTCTGCTGCTGGCTAAACTGATGGCGCGGGAAAGCAATTTGCTGGTCCTTGACGAACCTACAAACGATTTGGATGTTGAAACCCTTGATTTGATGCAAGAATTGCTGGGCAGCTACGACGGGACCGTTATTCTGGTAAGCCACGATCGCGACTTTCTCGACCGTGTTGCGGCCACGACTATCGCTATGGAAGGTGACGGCAAGGCCACTGTTTATGCAGGCGGTTGGAGCGATTATCTGGCACAGCGCGGGATGGAGGATTTCTCGGAAAGTGTCGTGAAACCAAAAGGTTCTGCCCAAAAAGTCACGCAAAAAGAAGCTAAGGCACAAAAGGGCCTCAGCTTTACCGAGAAGCACCGTCTAGAGGCTTTGCCCGCAGAAATCGAACGGTTGGGCGCCGAGATTGCCAAACTGGAAGAATTGCTTGGCGATCCAGCCTTGTTCACAGAACAGCCTGCGAAGTTTCAAAAGGCGAGCGATGCGTTGGTCCAGCGGCACGAAAAACTCAGCGATGCCGAGGAAGAATGGCTGCTGCTGGAAGAGAAGGCGAGCAGCTGATTTCAGGGGGGTGTTTTGCGTACACCGCCTGTACACCCCCTGTACACCGTGCGGCAGACGCCCTTTCGTGGTAGGACAGCCGCGTGCATAAGAATTTTCTAAATCTCGATCTGCTTGGCGATTGCCGCGCGTTATCTAACCCAAGACTGCCCAGCGAAGCCATGTACCGCCAGTGGATTGTACCTTTGCACCGGCACGACATTTGAAGCGGTCAATCTGCTGTGTGGTCTGCGGGCCGAGGTCAAGCCTAGTGATGCCCGCGGCATGTAGATGCTGCATTGCTTCCCACAAGATCAGATTATGCGCATGGCTGCTGCGCCCTGCATCGGTTGTATGGCCGATGTGATAGGTCGCGCGGGTGCCATGGGTCAGAAACAGCATATGCGCCACTTCGTATCCGCGCAGCAATGCGGTGAACAGCAGCGTTTGCGCAGGCGCCGCTTGGACAAAGGCGGCTGTCAGAGCGGGCGGCCAGTTTTGATAGCGGCGGGTGCGGGCTTGGTCGGTCTCAAGGTCCAGAACCGGATGATCGGGCGACAGGGGGCGGATGCGCAGACGCAGCGCGCTATTTTCGGCGCGGCGCAATTGGTTGCGCCATTTCTGGTGCAGGGCGGCGCGGCGGGTTTCTTTACTGGTTCTCAGATCAAGAGAGAGCAGGCTGCGTGGCGGGCTGATCCTAACGGCACGCGGCATCGCGCAGGGCTGTTCGGGAGAGAGAATAAGCGGTCTGCGGGCGACACCTGCTTGTGTGAGTTGCGCGTGCAGATCTGCGGGTGGTGCAGCACGCGGCAGCATGAGGATGGGAACACCTACCACGCTGCGTGCCAGTAACAGCAGCCCCGAAGGCAGCCGCAAAGGCGTGCCGCCGCAGAGTGTCAGGGCGGTGGCAAAGGCGCTGTCTTGCATCAGCGCATGATCGGTAGGCGGGGGCGATGTATCAAACATACCCCCTTTGTGGGCCGTGCGGGGTTAAAGCGGGATTAACCTTGCTTTGACCCCGCTATGTATTCAGCCGCCTAACTGCACCAATGCATGGCGTTTTTTGCCAGCCGACAGTTTGATTGGTGTGGCCAGTGCGTCTGCGCCCAGCATCATCCCCGCATCGGTCAGCGGGGCATCATCAAGGCGCGCACCATTGTCCGAGATCAGGCGCTTGGCCTCTTTGCCCGAACCTGCGAGGCCCGATTTCACAATGAGCTGAACGATCGAAATGCCGTCGCCAACCTCTTCTGCGGTGAGGGTGAGCGTTGGCAGATCATCTCCCACCCCGCCTTTTTCAAAGACTTCGCGGGCTGTCGCCTCGGCGGCGGCGGCAGCATCTGCGCCATGCAGCAGGCTTGTCACTTCATTGGCGAGCTTGATCTTGGCCTCGTTAATCTCGGAGCCTTGAAGCGCGCCGAGGCGGTCACATTCTTCCACGGGCAGTTCTGTATAGAGCTTGAGGAAGCGGCCTACATCTGCGTCGGTGGTGTTGCGCCAGAACTGCCAGAACTCATATGGCGACAGCATATCGGGGTTGAGCCAGATGGCCCCCGATTGGCTTTTACCCATTTTCTTGCCGTCCGAAGTTGTGAGCAACGGGGACGTCAGGCCGTAGACTTCGCCATCGATAACGCGGCGGGTCAGGTCGATGCCGTTTACGATGTTGCCCCACTGGTCGCTGCCGCCCATTTGAAGGATGCAGCCATAGCGGCGGTGCAGCTCCATAAAGTCGTAGGCTTGCAGGATCATGTAGTTGAATTCGAGAAAGCTCAGCGACTGTTCGCGGTCCAGCCGTGACTTTACGCTCTCGAAGGCCAGCATGCGGTTGATGGAGAAATGCCGCCCGATGTCGCGCAGGAATTCGAGGTAGTTCAATCCGTCCAGCCATTCCGCGTTGTTGATCATCATCGCATCTGTGTCGCCATCGCCATAGGTCAAGTAGGCGCTGAAGACCTTTTTGATGCCGGCGATGTTGTCGTCGATCTGCTCGGGTGTCAGCAGGGGGCGCTCGTCGGCGCGAAAGGACGGATCGCCCACTTTGGTGGTGCCGCCGCCCATCAGGGTGATCGGCTTGCCGCCTGTCTTTTGCAGCCAGCGCAGCATCATGATCTGGATCAGAGAGCCTACGTGCAGGGATTTGGCTGTGGCATCAAAGCCGATATAGCCGGGCATGGCCCCTTTGAGCAGCGCCTCGTCGAGGCCTTGATAATCGGTGCAATCGGCAAGGAAGCCACGCTCCATCATAACGGCGACGAAATCTGATTTGGGATGGTATGTCATGGCGCTTGCCCTCAGCATAAATTGCAGGGCATCTATAGGGCGAGCAGGGCCAAAGGAAAAGGCAAGAATATGAGCGGCGGCGCGAGCAAGAGAGCCATAGCGAAGACGGGCGTGGTGACGGCTGCGGGGGCGATGTCGGGCACATCTCTGGACGGAGTCGACGTGGCTGTGCTGCGGACTGACGGGCATGACATCACCGATTTCGGGCGCAGTGCCTTTCGCGACTATAGCGTCGACGAGCGGGCAGTGATTGCGCAGGGGCTTGGCCAGTGGTCGGGCGTTGCGGTTGAGGCCGCAACCGAGGTGGTGGAGGCCGCGCATCTGAAAATTCTACGCGACTTTATGGATGTGGATCTGGTCGGGTTTCACGGCCAGACGCTGGCCCATGCGCCGCGCACCCTCGGGACGTTGCAGGTAGGCGATGGTGCGATGCTGGCGGCGCAATTGGGCGTGCCTGTGGTTTGGGATTTTCGCAGCGCCGATGTGAGCCTTGGCGGGGAGGGCGCGCCGCTTGCGCCGTTTTTCCACCACGCTTGTGCGCGGTATGTGGGGGCGCAGGAGCCTGTCGCGTTTCTGAACCTTGGCGGGGTCGGAAACCTGACGTGGGTTGATCCGCGCGTGGTGGCACCGCAGACGCAAGGGGCTTTGCTGGCCTTTGATACGGGGCCCGCAAATGCGCCAATAAACGATCTTATGCAGGAACGGCTTGGGCTGGCTTATGACAAGGACGGCGCCGTGGCACGTGGCGGCACCGTCGAGACGGGCGCGTTGGAGTTGTTTCTGGCCGAGCCGTATTTCGCGCGTATGCCGCCCAAATCACTGGACCGCAATGATTTTGCTGAAATGGTCGCATTGGTGCGGGAGTTGTCGGACGCGGATGCGGCGGCCACGCTGACGGCCATGTGTGCCGCAGGTGTGGCGGAAGCGATGCAGCATTGTCCATCCGCGCCTGCCCGTGTGCTGGTCACAGGAGGCGGACGGCGCAACCCTGTTCTAATGCAAATGCTTGAAGTGTCGCTGGATTGTCCTGTGGAGGCCATCGAAGAGGTAGGTCTGGACGGTGATATGTTGGAGGCGCAGGCCTTTGCCTATCTGGCGGTGCGCGTTGCACGGGGGCTGCCGACGAGTTGTGCGGGAACCACGGGCGTGCGCGCTGCAGTGGGCGGCGGCACGGTGAGTGTACCACTCAGCGCAGCATAAGCGGGTTTGATCCAAAGGAGCGCTGGCGCGCATGACATGTTTTGTCTGGCGCGCGGGGCTGCGTTTAGCGCGCGATCAACAGGGTTTATCTGCAGCGATCTCGTATCTGGTGCGACCAAAGCGGCGCGAGATGACACGCAGACAGACGGATTGGCCTTTCATGACGGTGGGGCGTGCAAGTTGCGGCGCTGTAAAGACCTGCGTTTGGTCAGGCATGGCCACCGACACGTGCCACGGATCGGCACCGGCATCGGGCAATGTGCTGGTGACGTTCAGCACGGTCGCCGAAACCGCCTCGGCCCGTTGGCGTGTGGTATCGAACAGGGCAAGTGCGGCAAGCAGGGTGATGCCGGTGATGGCGATGAATTGTTTCCGCGTCATAGGGTCAGGTCTTTTTCGTAGAACAGCAGGTGGGGCAGGACAGCTTCGGGAATGGGTTGATAGGGTCCACGTTGGCTGAAGCCCATACCTTCGTAAAGCCTGCGGGCAGCTGTCAGGCTGACAGAAGTATCCAGCACCGTGCGATAAAAGCCGTCGCTGCGGGCTTGCTTTGTGCAGGCGGTGACCAGTTTGCGGGCGATGCCGTGGCCGCGTGCAAAGGGGGCTACATAAAGGCGCTTGATCTCGCTTGTTTGCTGATCCAGCGCGTAGGTCATCACGCAGGCTGCGGGCTCTCCGTTCACTTCGGCCAGCAGAATGATCCCGTTCGGGCGCGCGTGTTCCGCATCAAGCCTGTCCATCAGCGCCTCGTATTTGGGGACGGGGTAAAAAGTCTCGGTGATTTGGGCATCGATGGGGGAGACCCCCAAAAGATGTTCGCGGTAGCCCCAGCACAGCGCACGCACGGCGGACAGGTCGTCGGGGGTGGTCGCGGGGCGTATGAGGGTCATTTACGCAGTACCTTCAGCATATCTGGCGGAATGGGGCAGGTGAGTGAGATTTCTTTCACGCGGTCGTTGATAAAGTGTCTTTGTTCGTCTGTGCGCCGGTTGTGGAGGAATTCGCGGCGCGTGGCGTTTGCACTGACGTAGATCCAGTCGCCGCGCAATGCGGGTTTGCGCATCGCGCTGCCGCTGTTGATCGGGCTGAGCCAGATGTGATCGCGGTAGAGATCATAGAGCGTGGCTGCATCAAAATCAAAGCGGTGCATATCGCTGGGGAGGCTGCGTGCGAAGGCATCGCCCTGTTGGCCACGCCAGAGGAATATGCGGGTATCGAGCTGGGCTGCCCAGCTTTCCAGAGTATGGCCATCAAGAAACCTGTCAGCCTTGCGGCGGCCAGCAAGCAAGGGCTTTTGATGGTTCAAGCGGACACTGCGGCCTTTGATGGCGAATTCAACAGGTGTGCTGCGCAGGGTTATCGATGCAGGATCAATGCCCGCGCGTTTTGCCAGCATCGCAGGCGGCATCAGACCCAGAGCCTTGATGCCGCCCAGATTTTCGGCGGGTGTGAAGTGGGAGAGCGTATCCCCCACAGTCCAACAGAATTCCGCGCGGTCCAAGTTTACTTGAGGATGCTGCGGCCCGCGTATTGCGCGGTTTCGCCCAGTGCTTCCTCGATGCGGATCAACTGGTTGTATTTCGCCAGCCTGTCGGAGCGCGCGAGGCTGCCTGTTTTGATCTGGCCGCAATTGGTGGCGACAGCGAGGTCGGCGATGGTGGCATCCTCGGTCTCGCCCGAGCGGTGGGACATCACGTTGGTGAACCCTGCGCGGTGGGCCATGTCTACGGCTTGAAGTGTTTCGGTCAAGCTGCCGATCTGGTTGACTTTTACCAGCATGGAGTTTGCCGCACGGCGTTTGATGCCATCGGCCAGACGGGCGGGGTTGGTGACGAACAGATCATCGCCAACCAATTGCACCTTGTCGCCGATCGCGGCGTTCAGGGCGATCCAGCCCTCCCAGTCATCCTCGGACATGCCGTCTTCGATGCTGATGATGGGGTAGTCGTTTACCAGCGATTGCAGATAGGCGACGTTTTCGTCCGATGTAAGGGTTTTGCCTTCACCACTCAGGACATACGCGCCGTCCTTGTAGTATTCGGTGGCGGCACAATCCAACGCGAGGTAGATCTCCTCGCCGGGTTTGTAGCCCGCCTTTTCGATGGATTTCAAAATGAAATCAAGCGCGTCACGGGTAGAGCTGATGTTGGGGGCAAAGCCGCCCTCATCGCCCACACCTGTGGCCAGACCTGCATCCGACAGCTCTTTCTTGAGCGTATGAAAAACCTCGGCCCCCATGCGCACGGCCTCGCGGATGTTGTCCGCAGCGACGGGCATGATCATGAATTCCTGAATGTCGATAGGGTTGTCGGCATGCTCGCCCCCGTTGATGATGTTCATCATCGGGACGGGCAAAACGCGCGCAGAGGTGCCGCCGACATAGCGATACAGGGGCTGGGTGCAGAAATCGGCCGCTGCCTTGGCCGAGGCGAGCGAGACACCAAGGATCGCATTGGCACCGAGGCGTGATTTGTTTGCGGTGCCGTCAAGTTCGATCATGGCTTCGTCCAGATCGACTTGCTCGGTTACATCCATGCCGACCAGCGCGCCTGCGATCTCGCCATTTACGGCGGCACATGCTTCCAGCACGCCCTTGCCGAAATAGCGGGTTTTGTCGCCATCGCGCTTCTCTACCGCTTCGTGTGCGCCTGTGGAGGCACCAGATGGTACGGCCGCGCGGCCCATTGTGCCATCCTCCAGGATCACATCGACCTCGACTGTGGGGTTGCCACGGCTGTCGAGGATTTCGCGGGCGTGAATGTCGATGATGGTGCTCATGAGGGCGCTCCTGAAGGGCAGATCGGTGAATTTCGCCCCGTCTTATAGGCGGCGCTCAGGGTTTGGAAGGGCTGAGGGTGGCTTTGAGGCGCTGTTTGCGCTCACGCAAAACGGTATAAATGCCAGAGGCCACGATGATAGCCGCCCCCAGCAGTGTCCAGATGTCGGGGCGTTCATCGAAAAAGACCATGCCGATGAACAGCGCAAAGATCAGGCGCGAATAGCGGAAAGGGCTGACAAAACTGACTTCGCCCACGCGCATGGCGGCGACGATGGCATAATAGGCAAAAACACCGATGGTGATGGAGGCGATGATCAGGGCGGTCAGGCGCAGGTCAAGCGCGGCGAGCGGCTGGCCCGTGACCGGCAGCAGCATGAGGCCTGCGGGGATCAACACCAGAAAGCCCAGAAAGCTGAGCTGCATGGTGGAGAGTGTTTGTGGCACCTTTCGCGTGGCGATGTCGCGCAGCGCAAGACCCAGAACACCGCCAAGCGCAAAGAGCGACAGAGGCGAAAAGCCTTCAAGCCCCGGGCGGATGATCATCAGCACGCCCATAAAGCCAACGGCAATGGCCGCCCATCTGCGCCAGCCGACAGCTTCGCCCAGAAAGAGGGCAGCCCCCAGCGTGACGACAAGTGGTGTGGCCTGCAAGATAGCGGAAGCGGTAGAGAGCGGGGTAAAGACAATGGCCGAGATAAAGCACATGGTGCCAATAATCTCGCCCACGCCGCGCAGGATGACGGGGCCTGTGAGCATTGCACGTTCGAACAGCGCGCGGCCCTGTATCAGCACGATCACGGCAAATATGGCCGAACCGCCCACACCCAACATGAACAGAATCTGACCGATTGGCAGGGCATCGCCCATCATTTTGATAAAGCTGTCTTCGATCGCGAAGCCGAGCATGGCCAGCACCATGAAGATCGCGCCGCGCAGGTTGTCCATGGGAAAGCTCCGGTTGGGGTGTGGCGGCGTGATGCGCCTTTGGGGGGCGCGGTGCAAGGGGGTTAGTTTTTGATCTTGACGCGAGGGTGGTTGTCTTTGTTGGCGAACTGCAGGCGCGGCATCGCCTTTACCAATCCGCTGAGTTTGGCAAAGCCGTAGGTGCGCGGATCAAAGTCGGGACGCATGGCACGCAAATTCTTTCCGATTGCACTTAGTGAAACCCACTCTTCTTCGGTCTCACAGCGGCTTATTGCGTTGCAGATCAGTTGATAGGCCTGATTCAGATCCTGTTTGGATTTAGCTTTTGTCGCCGTGGTACCTTCACTTTTCGTAGACAGGTTTTCGATTTGGACAAAGCGGTTGCACACATTCTTGAGCGCGTCGTTGGCCTTTGCGTTGCCGATAACGATAACTTCGCGACCGTCCTCGCGCAGGCGGTTGACGAGTGCAGTATAATCGCTGTCCGAAGAGACGATGACGAACGTGTTTAGCTTGCCAGAGTGCAGGATATCCATCGCGTCAATCACCAGCCCGATGTCTGTGGCGTTCTTTCCGGTCGTGTTGGCGGTTTCCTGACGCGCGACCAGCCCCAACTCGTGAATGGGATCTTTCCATCCTTTGATTTCTTCCTTGGACCAATCGCCATAGACGCGCCTGAGCGCGGGCTCGCCTATTTTTGTGATCTCGTCGTAGATGTCTTTGGCATGTTTGGCCGAGATATTGTCGGCATCTATCAACACCGCCAGCAGGGGGCGGTCGGGGTCTATGCGATTGGACATGGGGGAGGCTCCTGTATGTGTCGGGCGGTGATAAGACGCCGCGTCGCGCTTTGCCATAGCAGTTGACTTATCGGCGCGCGGCCCCCATGTGGGGGTCAGGGCAAGCCTTCTGCCGCGTGAGCAGGCTGCGGTGATCCGCATACGCAAGGCCGCCCTTTGTTCCCAAAATCACGCGTGGGGCAGACGCATGCCGACAGGTGCCGGACGTTTGGTCCGCGCCTGCGATCGTGTCATGCGCACCACGGATACGCGCCCGCACTGCGGTGGGGCGCATGGAAGACGAGACTTAATGAGCGATTTTGACATGATGGAGCTGCCATCAGCTCTGGTAAAACGATTGGCCGCTATGGGCCTGAACGAGCCGACACCAATCCAGAAACAGGCAATACCACACGGGCTGAATGGCCGCGATGTGATGGGACTGGCCCAGACGGGCACGGGCAAGACGGCCGCCTTTGGTATCCCGCTGATCGCGCGGATGCTGGAGCTGGAAGGCCGCCCGAACCCCAAATCGGTACGCGGCCTTGTGCTGGCACCCACCCGCGAGCTGGCCACACAGATCAGCGTGAATCTGCGCAGCTTTGCCGAGAGCACGCCGATCAAAGTGGCGATGGTTGTGGGCGGGCAGAACATCAACACACAGATCAAACGCCTGCATGGCGGTGTGGATATTCTGGTGGCGACACCGGGCCGTCTGCTGGATTTGATGGATCGCCGCGCCGTGCGTCTGGACGAGGCCAAGTTTCTGGTGCTGGACGAGGCCGACCAGATGCTGGACATGGGGTTCATCCATGATCTGCGCAAGATTTCACAAGTGATCCCGAAGGACCGCCAGACGTTTCTTTTCTCGGCGACGATGCCAAAGCTGATGAACGAGATCGCCAACAGCTATCTGAACAGCCCGATCCGCATCGAAGTGTCGCCCCCCGGCAAGGCGGCGGACAAGGTGACGCAAGAGGTGCATTTCATTGCCAAGGCAGAAAAGAAATCCCTGCTGATCGAACTGCTGGAAAAGCACAAGGGCGAGCGGGCGCTGGTTTTTGGCCGCACCAAGCACGGGTGTGAAAAGCTGATGAAGGATCTGGTGAAAGCTGGCTTCGATGCAGCCTCGATCCATGGGAATAAATCCCAAGGGCAGCGGGACCGCGCGATTGAGGGGTTCAAAAAGGGCGACATCACGGTGTTGGTTGCCACCGATGTGGCTGCACGGGGGCTGGATATACCTGATGTAAAGCACGTCTATAACTATGAGCTGCCCAACGTGCCTGACAACTATGTGCACCGTATTGGCCGGACCGCGCGTGCGGGCAAAGACGGTGCCGCGATTGCGTTTTGCGCGCCCGACGAGATGGGCGAGCTGATTGATATTCAGAAGGTCATGGGTATCCGTATTCCTGTGGCGTCTGGCCGCGTGTGGGAGAGCCATGAAATTCCGGCCAAGCCAAAGCAGCAAGGGCGCGGTGGCCGTGGTCGTGGTGGCGGCGGCGGAGGTGGCGGTGGTCGTCCCCAAGGGGGCGGTGGTGCCCGACCTGCTGGCGGCGGTGCTGGCAAACCGGGTGGCGGGCGCAGACGGCGCAGCGGCGGCGGTGGCGGCAAGCCTGCGGGCGGAGCCAGCTAAAGCAGGCATTTCTTTCTGCGCGCGTACATGGTGCGGGCGCAGGAAAGCTCTGCATCGCACCGGTTTCACTGATTATTTATACTGCAACTAAACTCGGCTTGCGCAGACAGGCTGTATTGTCTGTGGAGTTGCAGCCGATACCAGACATGGGCTGTTTTGTGCCGTGGCGCTGCCTGTGTCCGCACGCGCCGTGATGCAATCCGTGTTGCCACGCCATCAAGTGATCTATTCCGCCGGCTATCTCAGGAACCGCGGACTTCTGAAATAGAGGTTTCATTCAGTTTTTGTACCAAGCTGTTCTCGACGTCTTCCAGCACGGCGGCAACTCTCTTGTGCAGCGCATGCTCGACCGAGCAGGACGGCGCATCGCTATTCTCATCGCTTGCAACAATACGTTCGTCCAGCGCGAGATAGACATCGGCAAGTGTTATCTTTTCGGGCGCGCGCGCCAACTGCCAGCCGCCCGCGTGCCCCTTCTCCGAGGTCAGCAGCCCCGCCTCGCGAAGCCGCCCCAGAACCCGCCGGACAACCACCGGATTGGTGCCCGCGTGCTCTGCGATATCGGCTGAGGTGCGCATTTTGTCCGGCTCCCCCGCCATATGACTGAGTGTATGAAGGGCCAGAGATAGGCGACTGTTTCTCTTCAAGGTTATTCTCCAAGCAAATCTCACCTCACGCAACATTTGCTGTTGCGTGTATTGCGTAACTTCTTTAGTTGCGTGAGTGAATATCTTCAACTCTCGGGGAACAAGATGTCTTCACGCCACAAACGCAATCTGGGGCAAACAAGCCTCCGCGGCAAGCGCCGTGCGACTGATCCGATGCAAACCTATGATGCATTGCCTGCACCGCTTCGCCAATGGCTGGGGCAGGCGGCCCTGCCATGGTCACCGGCGTCTGCACGCCGTCTTTGGGAAAAAGCACATAGCAAAGGTGCTTGTGTCGAAGAAACCCTGTCAGCCCTGTCACAGGCCGAGGCCAAGACACTGTCCCGAGATCGCTTTGCCGCGCCGATCCTGCCCACTTCTGAACCCCGAAGGAACACTCCATGTCATTGATGACACGACTTACGCTTGCGACCCTCATGGCTTTCAGCCCCGCGTTGCCTGCTATGGCCCAAGAAAACAGCCTTACGGTTTCCATTGGCTTTGGTCCCACGGCAGAGGTGCCTGACCCGCGTGCAGGCTATAACGGTTGGATGTCTAACCAGACCGGCGTGACAGAAACCCTGATGGGTATTGATTATGAGATGAACCTCTATCCGCGTCTGGCCGAAAGGATCGCGCAGGTGTCTGCGACCACATGGCGGATTTCTTTGCGCGAAGGGTTGGCGTTTCATGATGGCACGCCTGTGACCGCACAGGCAGTTGTGGATGCAATTGCGCCGATCTCTGATGAGAACCACGCGGGCTATAATGCGCGCCTTGCCAACCTGCTTGATCTGGCCTCTGTTTCCACCGAGGGTGACCTTGGTGTTGTGTTCAAGACGAATTCCCCCAATGCTGCATTTCCGTGGACCTTGTCGGACCCGGGGATTGCTGTCCTTGGCACCGCCTCGGACGCGTTCCCGATCAACGCAACTGGGCCATTTGTGTTCAAAGAAGCGATCCCCGAGCAGCTTTACCGTGTTGAGGCGAACACAGATTACCGCCTTGGCGCACCTGCTTTGGAGGAGGTGCGGGTTGTGGGCATCCCTGATCCCGCAGCGGCTGCTTTGGCATTCGAGGCGGGGGAAGTGGATATGGTGATCAACTACCCCGAGACGGACTTTGCCCGTATTCAGGAAACTGGTGCGCTTGGATTTGCTGCCCCTACGGCGCGGCTGTATTTCTACACTGTCAACGCTGCAAGCGGCCCGATGGCAAATCCGCTCATTCGACGTGCTGTATCAGCGGCAATTGACCGCGACGGTATTGTGCAGGCAGCGCTGTCTGGCGTGGGTGGCGTGCCTGCGGGAACAGTCTATCCCGCTGGTATGGGCTGGGCGGCGGATATTGCGCCCGTCTATGACCCAGCCTTGGCCGAGCAGCTGCTGACCGAGGCAGGCGCTGTGAAAGAGGGCGGTACATGGATGGTGGATGGCGCACCACTGGAAATCGACATCGTCACCTATTCCTCCCGTGCTGCCCTTGCCCCGACAGCCGAGCTGACCCAAGCCTTTCTGCAAGCCATTGGCGTCAAGGCAAATGTGCGCGTGGGCGAGTACGGGGCCAGTAATGATGCGATTGCAGATGGCAGTGCCGACATGTTCTTGCAGGCATGGGTGACGACACCACAGGGCGACCCCGGTGCCGTATTGGAGGCTTTGCTGAAATCCACAGGTGGCTCGAACGCGGGCGGCTATGCCAATGCTGAACTGGATCAGTTGCTGGCTGACGGGCGCACGACATTTGATGCCGAAGGGCGCAAGGCAATCTATGACCGCGTACAGAAAATCATCGCGGCTGAGGCGGCCATCATCCCCGTCTTTCACGTCAGCCAGACCAATGTCGCCCGCGCAGGGTTGACGGGCTATGCCGTTCACCCGACAGAGACATATTGGATCACCCATGAGACTGCTTTGACGGAATGACGATATACGCAACCGGCCTGAGCGCGGTACGCTCGGGCCGCACAATTCTGCACGCTACGGATGTGAACATCAAACCCGCCACCCGCGTCGGGCTTGTTGGCGCGTCAGGGTCGGGTAAATCAACGCTGGGTCATGCGCTTATTGATGCGCTGCGTTGGCAAGGGCAAAGCGTCGCCCATGTCCCCCAGAGCCCTGACGAGGCGCTTGATCCGTTACGGTCTATGGCTTTTCACTGGCGCGAGGCAGAGCGGGCGTTGAACATGCCGCCTGATCCCGCACGCCAGCAGACGATTTTTATCGCGCTGCGCATCGAGGGCGGCGACCTGCGCAAACGCCCGTGGGGCTGGAGCCGCGGGATGCAGCAACGCTTTGTCATCGCCATGGCCCTGATTGGCACGCCAGACCTATTGGTACTGGACGAGCCGACATCGGCCCTTGACCCTGTAGTAGCGGCAAGCACGATGGACTTGCTGGAGGTTTATCTGGCGGATCGACCCACCGCATTGTTGCTGATTACACATGACCTCGGCCTTGCTGCCCGTCGTGTCACACGGCTGATGGTGATGGAGGGGGGACGGATTGTCGAAGACGCCGCCGTGGCGCGTCTGTTGTCTGCCCCGCAAACACAGGCCGCAAAATCGCTCTGCGCGCATCGTAACTGGCTGGAACTGCCATGTTGAAGGTCGACCGGATATCTGTGCGTCGGGCAACCACGCGCACCCTCGACGCCGTGTCATTCTCGCTTGGGTCCGGTGAAACCCTTGCGGTGGTGGGGGAAAGCGGCGCGGGTAAATCGACATTGATCGGCGCGATCCTTGGATTGGTGCCGTGTTATAGCGGCACAGTCACATGGAACGCGGCACCCGTTCGGCAGTGCCGTCCTGCGCTGGTCATGCAAGAACCCCGCAGTGCTTTTAACCCGCGCATGTCGCTGCGCCGCTCGGTCCTGGAACCGCTGGTGGCACAACGCCGCGCCGCAGACCCGAGCAGGCTGGCGTACCTTTGCCGTGGTTTGGAAATTTCGCCTGATCTGCTGGACCGCCGACCGTCCGAAGTCTCTATCGGGCAAGCGCAGCGTGTGGGCATCCTGCGTGCGTTGATTGGTGCGCCACCGCTGGTCTTGTTTGATGAACCGCTGTCGGCACTGGATGCGGTGACGCAAAAGCACACTGCGCGGCTGATAGCGCAGATGCAGCAAAACGAGGGGTTTGCTGCCCTTATCGTGACCCATGATCTGGGATATGCCGCAGCATATGCGGACCGGATCGTAGTCCTGCGTGCGGGCCGTGTTGAAGAGCTGAGCACGGCGCAAGCATTTGTCGAGGAACCACAATCCGCGTATGGGCGAACGCTGCGCGACGCCGCTTTTGCGCTTGGCGCATTGGAGCGTGTCGCGTGATCCGACTGCTGGCCAGCCTGATGCTACGCGCTGTTGTTGTGCTGACGGGGACGGCACTGGCGACCTTTGCGCTGCTATGGCACGCGCCAGGGGACCCTGCACTGGCAATCGCCCTCGCGCGGTATGACGCTCTTGTCGCGCGCGAAGTGGTTGATCTGGTTCGCGCCGAAGCTGGTCTGGATGCAGGGTTCTGGGCGGCTTTTCAGGCGTGGATCGCACCGCTGCTGGTTGGGGACTTTGGACAGTCTTCGGTGACGGGCCGCGATGTCTGGCCAGAGCTAGTGACAGCGGTATCATACACAGTGCCACTGGCGCTTGGCGGCCTGTTGGTCGGCGTGGCCATCTCTGTGCCGCTGGCGATCATCGCGACGCGGCGACCCCGCGGCTGGCTTGACCGCTTTGCCGTGGCGCTGGCCTCGATTGGTGCGGCTATTCCTGCATATTGGTTGGGTCTGTTGCTGATCTTGGTGTTTGCCGTTCATCTGGGGTGGCTGCCTGCCATGGGCGCGCGGACCCCCGCGCATGTCGTGCTGCCTGCGCTGACTTTGGGACTGGGGGTCGCCGCATCGCTGACGCGCATTCTAAGGTCGGGTATTCTGGAGG
This sequence comes from uncultured Sulfitobacter sp., assembly GCF_947502895.1. GTDB lineage: Bacteria > Pseudomonadota > Alphaproteobacteria > Rhodobacterales > Rhodobacteraceae > Sulfitobacter. The sequence continues at coordinate 118,204 of NZ_CANNBM010000003.1, read as the reverse complement.
CCCGCGATCAGCCCTTTCTGCCTGCTATCAGACGGCGCGGTGTGGCTGCGCGTGATATCGAACGGGATCACGTTGCTCCGCATGCCGCGATCCCCGTTGTGACCGTCTTTGGGCTGGAACTGGCCTTTCTGCTGGAAGGCGCTGTGATGGTTGAAGTGATTTTCTCCCGCCCCGGCCTTGGCAGCTTTCTGGTGACTGCAATCGAGGCGCGCGACTTTCCCAAAGTGCAGGCTGTTGTCCTCCTTGCTGCGGTGCTGTTCGTGACCGTCAATCTGCTGATTGATCTGCTGTACCGCGCCGTTGATCCGCGGATCGGAGAGCAGAATGCGTAGTGTTTGGGTGCTGGCGGCGGGCCTTTTGCTGCTTGCGGTCGCGGGCCCGTGGCTGGCCCCGCATGATCCGACCCAGATCAACATTCCCAACCGTCTGAGCCCTCCAAATGCGCAGTGGCTCTTGGGCACTGACGCCTTGGGACGCGATACCCTGTCACGGCTGTTGCATGGCGCGCGCTGGTCGCTGGGCCTTGCCTTTGTGATCTCGGTGATTGGTCTGATCATTGGCACCCTCGCGGGGCTTTTGGCCGCACAAGGCGGCAGGCTGGCCGATTGGATTTTGATGCGCACCACGGACACGTTTCTGGCGTTCCCTGATCTGATCGCTGCCGTTGTTATTGCAGGGGTGCTGGGCGCGAGCATAACCAGTCTGGTCTTTGCGCTGACGGTAACGGGTTGGATGAGGTACGCGCGGGTTGCACGGGGCATCGGCCTGTCGCTGCAATCGCGTGGCTATGTTGTGCAAGCAAGGCTTGCTGGCTTGTCGCCGGTAGCGATCGCCCGTTGGCATTATCTGCCGGCGCTCTTACCGTCATTGGCCGTTGTGTGGACAGGCATGTTTGCCCGCGCCATTCTTGGCATTTCGGCGCTGGGGTTTTTGGGGTTTGGCGTGCAGCCACCCATGCCTGAATGGGGTTCAATGTTATTGGATGCGCGTATCCACATGCGCTCGACCCCGCTACAGATGATTTGGCCTGGCCTTGCGGTTGTCTGTTGCGTGCTGGCCATCAACCTGACGGGCGATGCCCTGCGCGACGCCCTTGCAGAACAGGAGCGTGGCGCATGATGCCTGATGATAATCCCCGCCTAGGGATCATATTGCGCGTGTTATCGGGCGTTTTGTTTGCAGGGATGGTGATTTGCGTCAAAGCGGTGAGTGAGAACATCCCGCTGGGCGAAATCGTGTTTTTCAGATCCGCCTTTGCCATCATCCCGTTGATCATATTCCTTTGGCTGCGTGGAGAGTTTCCGCAAGGACTGGCCACTAAGCGGCCCTTTGACCATATGTTGCGGGCCGGTCTGGGGGCATTGGCGCTGTTCGCCTCCTTTGCGTCTATTGCACGTCTTAACATTGCCGAGGCTGTTCTGATTGCACAGCTTTCACCGATATTTATGGCAATTGCTGCTGCTTTGTTGCTGCGTGAACGGTTGACCGTCTGGCGCATCGGCGGTCTGGTCTGTGGCTTTGCGGGTGTTGTGGTGATGGTTTGGCCCGAGATCGCAACCAACCGCGCTCAGGATGCGCGGCTTTTTGGCTTCGTGCTGGCCTTGCTGTCGGCAATTCTGGGCGCGCTTGCGTTGATTATGGTCCGTCGTCTGAACCGCACCGAAAGTCCGGGTTCAATCGCGCTGTACTTTGTTCTGGCCTCAATGCTGGGGGCTTTGTTCACTCTGCCTTCGGGATGGGTGATGCCGAATGGCTGGGCGCTTATCTTGTTGATTGGCGCAGGCCTGTTTGGCGGTTTTGCGCATATCGCCATGACCCTCGCATTCCGCTACGCAGAAGCGACCCGACTGGCGCCATTCGAATATCTGGCACTTCTTTGGCCACTGCTGGCAGACCTGTTGATCTTTCGCTTGCCTTTGACAACGAGCTTTATGTTGGCCGCGCCGTTGGTGTTGTTTGGCGCGGCTGTGGCAGCAGCAGAACAGAGCAAGCGGGTAGGGGACAAGGCGGCATAGCGAGTGGGCGCACCCCCTTCCAGCCTTGGAATTTAGAAAGACCTCGGGCTGTGCGTTTGACGACCAGCAGTTGATCTTGAGACGCCATAAAAGCCTCGCGTCTGCGCACAAAATTTGCAGGTCACCATCCGAAAAGCGGGCTTTGGATAGATGGACGGCGAAACGGGGTTTGTCCCGCATGGCAGACATAGAAAAGCCCCCGATAGCTCGGGGGCTTTTGGCCTTATGGTTGTGATCCTTTTATTGGATCAGAAAACGATCCGCTTAGGTGTAGAGTGACGGCACGCCCAATTCGGCGTGGATACTGTTCACTTGAGCAGGCTCAAGCCCGTAGGCGGTGGCAAGCTTGTGCAGGTATTGCGCTTCGTCTCCGGTATCGAGGTCAATGGCCATCACGCTCATGGCGTAGACCTGCTGTCCCATGCCATCGGGCGTGTTGGAAACAAGATTGTTTACGTCAACGGGCGCTTGCATCTGCGCTTGGACGAAGGCGGCTTCTTCGGCGTCTACATCCCCCAGCTGTCCCAGCAGCTTTTCCTTTTCGGCGTCATCGAATGTGCCGTCAGATTTGGCCGCCTGAATCATTGCGGCAAGCATGAGGGCTGCCGCGGCTTCTTGATCTTGGGAGGGGGCAATTGCTGGCTCGGATGTTTGGTCGAACTGGCTGTTCAGCACTGCGCCAAAGCTCTGGTCGTTTTGCGGGGGCGCCTTTTGCATCGCACCACCGAGGCTGCCCAAAAGGCCGCCTGCACCTGCGGCACCAGCCAGACCACCCAGCAATCCGCCAAGGCCGCCTTGTGCGCCAGCCGCACTTGTCTGCGCGCCACCAAGGTTTTCGAGCAGGCCGCCAAGGCCGCCCTGTGCCAAACCGCCGCCAGCAGCACCGCCGCCCAGCAACCCGCCGAGCATATCCTGCAAGCCACCTGTACCGCCTGCCTGCTGCGCGCCACCCGCACCCGCAAGCCCGCCGAGCAAGCCGCCAAGGCCTCCCGCTTGTGCTGTGCCGCCTGTTTGCGAGCTGCGGTTCATAACCGCGCCTGCACCTTTGGCCAGTGCAACGCCGACGGCCACTTTGGCCAGTGTTTTCATAAGGCTCATGGTTGAGTCCCCCCTTTTTTGAATCGTTTGTAAGTTAACATTGCATATTCAGGGCTGGAATGTCGGGGGAAAACGTATGGCTGCCACGCATTGACATTTCCGCGCCTGCGGCCCCCTGTAAGGTATGGAACGCAAAACACAAATGGACGCATTCGGCGCCGTGGCGCTGACCGCTTTCGCGCTGCATCTGTCGTTTAATCAGGTTGTTATCAAAGTTACGGGTGACGGGATCAGCCCTGTTTTCGCAGCGGGTGTCCGCTCGGCCGGGGCGGTTTTTGTGCTGTTGGGCTGGATGCATCTGCGGGGGGTGTCGCTGCGGATTGCGCCAGCGGCACGGCCATGGGCGATCGTGTCCGGGCTTCTTTTTGCGTTTGAATTCTTGTGTTTATATAACGCTCTTGACCTGACCACGGTAAGCCGCAGTTCGGTGATTTTCTATTCAATGCCGCTGTGGCTGGCGCTGGCCAGCACGGTGCTGCTACCGGACGAGCGTTTGACACGGCGCAAGGCGTTGGGGCTGGTGCTGGCCTTTTCCGGCGTGATCGTTGCGCTGTCGGATCGTGGCGGCGGCGAGGTAAGCTGGGCTGGGGACTTGCTCGCGCTGGTTTCGGCGCTCAGTTGGGCCGCGATTGCGCTGCTGGTGCGGGTGACACCGCTGGCCGATGTGCCGCCCGAGCAGCAGCTTGTCTCGCAGGTGGCTGTATCTGCGCCTATTTTGCTGTTGCTCGCGCCGCTGTTCGGGCCGTTTATTCGCGAATTGCAGCCGATTCACATTGCGGGCATGGCGTTCCAGATCATCGCGGTAGGCAGTTTCGGCTTTCTGGCGTGGTTCTGGTTAATGAAGCGGTATCCGGCCAATTCGGTCGCATCATTCAGCTTTATCTCGCCGGTGGCATCAGTGCTGATGGGGTGGATTCTGCTGGGTGAGGAGATTGCGCCCTCGATCTGGCTGGCGCTGGGGCTGGTTGCGGTCGGTATTACGCTTATCAATCGAAAGCCGCGCGCGGTTTAGGTCCCGCAGAACGTCGCGGGGACGATCTCGGCCTCGCTGGGCGGGTTTGCAAGGTCGGTATCGGTGAGCGTGTAGGGCGTGGCAAAGGCCGTGCTGAGGCGTTCGAACGGGGCCATGTCGCCTGTGGTGGCGGCTTCTATCATCTGCTCGATCCGGTGGTTGCGCGGGATCACTGCGGGGTTAACCGTATTCATTGTCGCAGTTGGATCAGGCTCGGACGCGATGCGGGCCGCGTGGGTCTGCGCCCATGCATCAAAGGCATCACGGTCGGTGAACTGATCGCGTGCTGTAGCTGTGGGCAGGGCGCGGAAAGTGTTGGTGAAATCCGCGCCATCGGTTTGCATCAGGTCAAGCAGCGCTTGGATCAACTCTCTGTCCGTCTCTGTGGCGGTGGTGATGCCGATTTTGGCGGCGAAACGCGCCAGCCATGCGGCCTCGATCTGGTCGGGCATGGCGTGGATGATCGCGGTTGCTTCCTCGACGCCTGCGTCCTTGTCCGGTGACAGCTGGATCAGGGCGGTGGCCAGTTGGGCCATGTTCCAAATCGCCATGTTGGGCTGGTTGCCATAGGCATAGCGGCCCTGCTGGTCGATGCTGGAGAACACGCGGCCCATGTGGAAATCATCCATGAAGGCGCAGGGGCCATAATCTATCGTCTCGCCCGCTATGCTGCAATTATCGGTGTTCATGACACCGTGGATGAAGCCCACAGACATCCACGCGGCTACCAGACTGGCCTGTGCGGCACAGACAGCGTGGAGCAGGTCCATCGGGCCGTTGGCGTCGGGGTAGTGGCGGGCAATGGCATAGTCGGTAAGAGTTTGCAGATCGTCCAATTGGCCGCGGTGGGCGAAAACCTGAAAAGTCCCGACCCGCAGGTGGCTGGAAGCTACGCGGGTGACAATGGCACCGGGCAACATGCCTTGTTCGCGCAAGATGTCCTCGCCCGTGGCAACAGCAGCCAGTGCGCGGGTGGTAGAGATGCCAAGGGCGTGCATTGCCTCGGACACCAGATATTCACGCAGCACTGGCCCCAGCCATGCGCGCCCGTCACCGCCGCGCGAATAGGGGGTGCGGCCTGAACCTTTTAGTTGAATGTCGCGGCGTATGCCTTTGGTATCAATCACTTCGCCCAGAAGGATAGCGCGGCCATCGCCCAATTGCGGATTGTAGTTGCCAAACTGGTGACCAGCATAGAGCTGGGCCAGAGGGTCTGAATTTTGGGGTATTTCGTTACCACTGAAAGTGGCGGTAACTTCATCGTTTGACGCGCCTTCCATACCCAGAAGCGTTGCCAGATCTTCGTTGAATGCCAGCAGCTTGGGGGTCTTTACCGATGTGGGGGCCAGCTTGGAATAGAAGGCCTCGGGCAAGGTGGCATAGCTGTTGTCAAAGGGGATGTGCATTGCGGTCTCCGCTCAGAGGCTTTTGGACATGAACATGTAGTTGTCACGCGGCACGAAACCAGCGCGGCGGTAGAGTTTGATGGCAGAGGTGTTGTTTTTGTCGACTTCAAGATGGATCGCACGCAGTCCTGCGCCTGACAGCGCACGCGGCAGCGCAATGAGGGCCTCGGACGCGATGCCGCGCCCACGCACACCGGGGCGGATATAAAGCTCGTCTATGATCCCGTCGAGACCGCCGAATTCAACGGACCAGCCGAAAGTGATGACGATATAGCCGATGGGCGCGCGCGGCGGCCCGATGAGGTAGGCGCAGCCATAGGGGATGCCGTCAAGCAGCGGAGCTATCCCTGCATGGCGTACGGCCTCGTCTGATGAGATGCCTTCCTCGGCATGAAACGCGGCAACAAGGGACAGAAATTTGTCCAGATGCTCTGTCTTGCCAAGGGTGAGGGCGGCGCTCACAATCGGGCCAGCCGCTCGGTCAACAGGGAGAAGAAGCCGTCGGCGTCCAGATCGCCCATGAAGGTAGCGTTGGGCGCGCGGTCGGTGACGCGCCACCAGTCGGCCACGGTCATCCCCATGGTCAGCTCTGACTGGGTTTCGATCTCGACGTTGATGTGGCGCCCTGTGAACAGATCTGGGGCGATCATGTAGGCCGTAACGCATGGATCATGCAGGGGCGCGCCCTCAGAGCCGTATTTTTCTTTGTCGAAACGCTCGAAGAACTCGGTCATTTGGGCCACGGCGATGCCTGTGGGTGTGCCAAGGGCGCGAATGGCGTCGTTGCGGGATTTGGTCACGAGGGCTTTGTGCGTGACGTCAAGCGGCATTACAACGATTGGTGCGCCGCATTTGAACACGATATGAGCCGCTTGTGGGTCGACGTAAATGTTGAATTCGGCGGTAGGAGTAATGTTGCCGCCCTCGAAATAGCCGCCGCCCATCAGCACGATTTTGGCGATGCGGTTGGCGATATCGGGCGCTTTTTGCAAGGCTGTGGCGATGTTGGTCAGCGGCCCGAGCGGGCAGAGTGTCACTGTTCCGGGCGCATAGGTGCGCAGCTGGTCGATGATGAAATCCACCGCATGCCCTTCGGCCAGTGGCATGGTCGGTTCGGGCAGATCGGGCCCGTCGAGGCCGGTTTTGCCGTGCACATGCTCGGCTGTGACCAGATCACGGCCTAGCGGGCGGTCGCAGCCTGCATATATCGCTATATCGCGGTGGCCTGCCAGCTCGCACACGATGCGCGCGTTGCGCGTTGTTAGCGGCAGCGGCACGTTGCCTGCCACACAGGTGATGCCCAGCACTTCGATTTCGTCGGGGCTGGCAAGAGCCAGCAGGATGGCGACCGCATCGTCCTGACCGGGGTCTGTATCTATGATAATTTTGCGAGGCGGCATTGGGGTATCCTGTCGATTGGGCTTTGCTGCACACTCGCAATTGAGCGCGGCGTTGTCCAGCGGATCAGGGGTGTTGCGCAGGGGGGCGCTGATTGGGTAAGGCTGTGGGCATGACTAGTGGCAAACCTCTTTATGTGCATTTGGGCGCGCACCGTACGGGTACATCATCCTTCCAGATGATGCTGGCCGAAAACTGCGATGTGCTGCGCGCAGCGGGATATGATGTTGCCTATCCGGGGCGCGATGATATCCCGCATGGTGATTTGCGCCTGCGCCTGCCGCAGCCGCGCAACACGGGCAAGTGGGAGGCGACTTTCCTGCCTGGTGCCACCAAGGAACTTGCGCGTCACGCCACGGCGGACACCCATGCGATGATCTTGTCGGAGGAGAATATCCCCGGAAAGATGATCCATTTCCCGAACGGGCAGTTTTATCCTGCTGCTGAAAAGCGGTTGCATGTGCTGGCCGCTGCAGCGGGCGCGCCAGTGCTGCGTGCGGTGTTGGTGGTGCGCGATTATGCGGGGCTGTATATTTCGGCCTACCGCAAGCGGGCCGAGGACAACCCGTCGCCACCCTTTGCCGAGGGGCGACAGAATATGTTGAAGATGGATCGCGGCTGGCCTGATCTGGTGCGGCTGGTGTTCAAGCATCTGGGTGTTCAGGAACTGGTCGTGATCGAATATGGTCGCCGCGGGCGCAGTGTGGATATGGCGGGGATGCTGGTGCCTGATCTGGCGGATGTCTCACTGGTGGAGCCTGCGCGGCGGATGAATCATTCGGCCACCGATGCGGCGATGATCGAGCTGCAAAAACGCTATCATGCGGGCGAAAAGCTGGCACGCGGCGATTGGCAGCAGATCATTGCAGAGCACCGCGATGACCGCGCGTCTTATGGCGTTTCAGAGTTTTCCAAGCGACAAAAGCGCATTCTTGACGGGCGCTATGCGGAGCATCTCGACGAGATTGCGGCCATGCCCGCGGTGATGCTGCTGCGTTAGCGCGTTTTTGCTTTTTCGTCCGCTTTTACCGCGTCCCAGAGCGCATCCATTTCTGCCAGATCGCTGTCTGTGGGTGCTTTACCCCTCTCGGCCAGCTTGGCTTCTACGCCTGCGAAACGGCGGGTAAATTTGGCGTTTGCAGCACGCAGGGCGGCTTCAGGTTCAATCCCCAAGTGGCGGCCCAGATTGGCCATGACGAACATCAGATCGCCAAATTCCTCGAACTGCTCTTCGGCGGTGAGCGTGTCGCGGGCCTCGACCAGTTCGGCGGCTTCTTCCTGAATTTTGGCGATCACATCGGCGGTATCGGGCCAGTCAAAGCCCACGCGGGCGGCACGTTTTTGCAGCTTGTAGGCGCGCAGTAGTGCAGGCAGGCCCACGGCGACACCGTCGAGCGCGCCTTTTTGCGCTTTGCCCGCACGTTCGGCTGCTTTTATGGCTTCCCAGTCTTTGGTCTGTTGTTCGGCGGATTTATCGCGGCTCTCGTCCCCGAACACATGGGGGTGGCGCGCGACCATCTTGTCGGAGATGTTGCGGACCACTGATTGAAAGGTGAAATGGCCCTCTTCGGAGGCCAATTGCGTGTGATAGACCGATTGCAGCAGCAGATCACCCAGTTCGCCTTCCAGCTCCGGCCAGTCGCGCCGCTCTATCGCGTCGGCAACCTCATAGGCTTCCTCGATGGTGTAGGGGGCGATGGTGTCGAAGGTCTGCACAATGTCCCACGGGCAGCCCGTATCGGGGTCGCGCAGGCGGCGCATGATCTCGACCAATCGCTCGATGCCTGCGGTCTGGTCGTGGATCAGGTCATTATTCGGGCTTGGGGGCATTGCGGGTCCTCTCGCTGTGGTGTCAGATAAGGATAACCTGACAGAGGAGTCCACCCATGCCTGTTCTTAACCGTATTGCCGAATTCGCCACCGACATGACCGAATGGCGCCAGCATTTGCATACTATTCCGGAGCTGGGGTTTGACTGCCCCAAGACGGCCGCGTTTATCAAGGAGCGGCTGGAAGAGATCGGGGTAGACGAGATTCACACAGGGATCGCGCAGACAGGCATTGTGGCGATCATTAATGGCACGGGTGCGGGGCGTACATTGGGGTTGCGGGCTGATTTTGACGCGCTGCCGATTGAGGAAGAAACGGGCGTAGACTATGCCAGTACCCATGCGGGCAAGATGCACGCATGCGGGCATGACGGGCATACGGCCATGTTGCTGGGAGCAGCGAAATATCTGGCTGAGACGCGTAATTTTGCGGGCCGTGTGGCGCTGATTTTCCAACCCGCCGAGGAAGACGGCGGCGGCGCACAGGTGATGTGTGCCGAAGGCATGATGGACCGTTTCGAGATTGCCGAGGTTTACGGCATCCACAATTTTCCCGGTGCGCCTTTCGGGACGTTCCACACCACCCCCGGCCCGATCATGGCGGCGGTGGACAGCTTTACCATCCAGATCAAGGGACGCGGCGGCCACGGTGCCATGCCGCATGAGACGGCTGATCCTGTGGTTGCGGCCTGTGGCATGGTGCAGGCGATCCAGACGATCATCAGCCGCAACACCCATTCGGGGCAGGAAAAGGTGATCTCGGTTACGCAGATCCATACAGGATCGGCCAGCAACATCATCCCCGATACGGCGATGATTAATGGGACCGTGCGTACGTTTGACAAAGAAACCCAAGAGCTGATCCACCGCCGCATGGGCGAGATCGTGGCAGGCCAAGCGGCAAGCTATGGTGTGGAGGCGGAGCTGGACTATGAGCAGGGCTATCCCGCAACGCTCAATGCGCCCGACCAGACCGAGTTTGCCGCCCGTGTCGCGCGTGAAGTTGTGGGAGATGCGAATGTAAATGCCAATGTGCCCAAGGTCGCAGGCGCCGAGGATTTCGCCTATATGCTGGAGGAACGACCCGGTGCCTATCTGTTCCTTGGTGCGGGCGAAGGTGCAGGGCTGCACCACCCCAAATTCAACTTCAACGACGAGATCGCGCCAGTGGGGGCATCGTTTTTTGTGCGCATGGTTGAGACGGCACAACCGGTGGCGGGCAAGTAAATGGGGCTTGAGGATGCAAAAACACAAGTCGATCAGGCGTTTACGCGTGATGATCTAAAGGGGCCCAGTTTCGAGAATGCCTTTGGCGGGGCCACATCATTTTTGCGACGCAAGTACTCCAAGGATTTGCGCGGTGTGGATATTGCCATAACCGGCGTGCCCTTTGACCAAGCGGTCACGAACCGTACAGGCACCCGCCTTGGCCCGCGTGCGATCCGTGAGGCGAGTGCCTTGCAGCCCTATGATCCGCCTTATGGCTGGGATTTCGACGTGATGAGCGAGTGTGCTATCGTGGACTATGGCGATCTGGCATTTGATTACGCGCAGGTGTCGGCCTTTCCCGCGACGCTGACGCGGCACATCGCAGGGATACTGGAGGCGGGCGCGGCATCGGTGGCACTGGGCGGCGATCACTATATCAGTTTTCCCATCCTCAAGGCCTATGCCGAGAAATACGGCCCGATGAGCCTGCTGCATTTTGATGCCCATTCAGACACTTGGCCCGATGATGACATGGAGCGGATCGACCATGGCACCATGTTCTACAAAGCGATCAAGCTGGGCTATGTGGACGCCGCAACCAGCGTTCAGGTGGGCATCCGCACCCATAATGACGACACAATGGGAGTAACGACCATTGATGCGCGTGAAGTGCATGAGCGTGGAACTGCCGCGGCGGTTGCAAAAATTAAGGAAGTGTTAGGGGATAATCCGACATACCTCACATTTGATATAGATGCGCTTGATCCTGCTTTTGCGCCTGGCACAGGAACGCCGGTTTGGGGCGGGTTGGCCAGTTGGCAGGCTGCAGCCATGCTGCGTGATCTGGCGGGCATCAATATAAAAGGGGGCGATATCGTTGAGGTATCACCGCCCTTTGATACCACAGGGGCGACTGCAATAGCGGGGGCGCATGTGGCGACAGAAATATGCTGCCTTTTGGGCGCGCGGATGAGAGCGGGCACCTAAGGTGCGCGTAGGAATAGCAGCGGCCTAGAAGGGCTGCGGGGACAGAGTGATGAGCGAGAAGAACCAACCGATTGGCGGCAACGAGCTGGCGCGGTTTTCGGGGCCGGGGACGTTTATGCGGCTGCCGTCGGTCAATGACCTCAAGGGGTTGGATGTGGCTGTGCTGGGCATTCCGATGGATATCGGGACATCCTGGCGCTCGGGTACGCGGTTCGGCCCCAAGCAAATTCGCGCCGAAAGCGCGATGTTGCGCCCCTATAACCTTGCCACTGGGGCTGCACCTTTTGACAGCTTGCAGGTGGCCGACATTGGCGATCTGGCGATCAATACTTTCAGTCTGAGCAATAGTTTATCAATCATCAAAGAGAGTTACGACCAGATCCTGATGTATGACGCAATGCCTATGGCGATGGGGGGCGATCATTCGATCACGCTGCCCATCCTGCGCGCGATGGCCAAGCGGCACGGCCCTGTGGCCCTTATCCATATTGATGCCCATGCGGATGTGAACGACGAGATGTTCGGCGAGAAAGAGACCCACGGCACCGTTTTTCGCCGCGCCTACGAAGAGGGGCTGATCCGCCCTGAAAAAACATATCAGATCGGCATTCGCGGCACGGGCTATGCTGCGACTGATTTCAGCGAGGCCGTGGGCTGGGGCTTTCAGCAGTGGCCCGCAGAGGAGTTGTGGAACCGCAGCCTGAGCCAGCTGGCCGGTGAGATCCGCCGCGACATTGGCGATACACCGACCTATGTAACCTACGATATCGACAGCCTTGATCCTGCCTATGCACCCGGTACCGGCACGCCTGAAATTGGTGGCCTGACCACGCCGCAGGCGTTGGAGCTGATCCGCGGGTTGAAGGGGCTTAATATCGTGGGCTGCGATTTGGTCGAGGTCTCGCCGCCCTATGATCCGTCAGGCAATACGGCGCTGACAGCGGCCAATTTGCTCTATGAGCTGTTGTGTGTCCTGCCCGGAGTTGCGTACAGGTAGACGGGCAATGAAAAGGTACAAAGGGTGCGCATGATGATTTGGATTATTCTGGTTTTGGCGATCGTTTCAGGGCTGGCTTTTATCCGCCTTGCGCCGACGGATATCTCGCGCTGGCACAAGCCGATTGGCAATGCCGAAACCACGGACGGCGAAGGCTGGTCGGCGCGGGTCGTGCCTGCGGGCAGTGGCCTTTTGTCTGACTTGCACCAAGCGATGCTGGCGCTGCCCCGCACGCAGATGATTGCAGGGAGCGTGAGCGAGGGCCGGCTGACCTACATCACCCGCTCGAAATTGATGGGATATCCTGATTACACCACGATCGAGCAGGACGGCGACCAGATCAAGCTCTATGCGCGGCTGAGGTTTGGAAAATCAGACCTCGGGGTCAATGGCAAGCGTTTGGACGGGGTGCTGGAGCGTGTCCGCAGAAAACGGGCTGAGGGGTAGCTCTTGGGCGTTTGACCCGGTCAGGCAGCCTTCTTCGGTCTCGCGCCACATCGGTACGTTCAGCGACATCTGGCATTGGGCGGTAAACATGCGGCCGCCGACCTGCAGGCAGATTGATTCGCCCAGCTCGACCCGCGAACCGCCGCTGTCGGTGCAGTAACATTCGACAGTTTTCACTTTCGTCACAATGCCTTCGGCATGGGCGGTAAGGGGCAGGAGGGTGAGGGCAAAAATCAGCTGTTTCATTCTCTCGATCCTATGGATGCGGCGTGAAAAGATTACCATGCCGCGCCCCTTGACCAAAGTGTTTTGATACGTCACTTCGTCGCATATGATACCCATGGACCGCCTTGCGCAGATTACCGCCCGTTTCGAATACCTCGAAGCGGCGATGTCTACTGCGGGGGGCGATATTAGCAAACTTGCCAAGGAATACAGCGATCTGCGCCCTGTGGTGGAGGAGATCGCGGCCTACCGCGTGCTCTTGGATGATCTGGAAGGTGCGCGTGAAATGCTGGCAGATGCCGATATGGCAGCCCTTGCGCGCGACGAAATTCAGGAGATCGAGGCCAAGCTGCCAGCAGCGGAGGCATCTTTGCAGTTGGCGTTGTTGCCCAAAGACGAGGCCGATGCGCGCCCAGCGATGCTGGAAATCCGTCCCGGTACGGGCGGGGACGAGGCGGCGCTGTTCGCTGCCGACCTGCTGCGAATGTACCACCGGTACGCCGAGGCGCGCGGCTGGAAGGTGGACCTGATCGAGCAGCAAACCACAGAGTTGGGGGGCATCAAGGAAGTGGTGGCCCATATCACCGGAGAGAATGTTTTTGCCCGCTTGAAATACGAGAGCGGCGTGCACCGCGTCCAGCGTGTGCCCAGCACCGAAAGTCAGGGCCGTGTGCATACATCTGCGGCGACGGTGGCTGTGCTGCCAGAGGCGGAGGATGTGGATATTACCATCGCGCCGAATGACATCCGCATTGATACCTACCGCAGTTCCGGCGCGGGCGGACAGCACGTGAATACGACTGATTCAGCTGTGCGGATAACGCATATTCCCAGCGGGATTGTTGTGACGAGCAGCGAGAAATCCCAGCACCGCAACCGCGAGATCGCAATGCAGGTGCTTAAGGCACGTCTGTATGATGCCGAACGCTCGCGGATTGATACCGAACGGTCTGACAGCCGTTCGGCCCAAGTGGGCAGTGGTGACCGCTCCGAGCGGATACGCACCTATAATTTCCCTCAGGGGCGGATGACGGACCACCGCATCAACCTCACGCTGTATAAGCTGGATGCGGTGATGCAAGGCGATCTGGACGAGATTGTGGATGCGCTCACTGCGGATGCGCAGGCCAAAATGCTGGCGGAGATGGGGCAATGACAACAGCTGCTGTGGCCATGGCCGCGGCGACAGCGCGTCTGAGGGCGGCGGGCGTGCCGGACCCTGCGCGTGACGCGCGGTTGTTGTTGGCCCATGCGGCATCGGTGGATGCGGCGCGGGTCACGTTGATCGCGCCCGAAGAAATTGCTCCTGAAATTGCTGAACGCTATGAGCATTTAATCGCATTGCGTGCTGTGCGCGTGCCTGTCAGCCATCTGGTGGGAGAGCGCGCGTTTTACGGGCGCGGTTTCAAGGTTAGCCGTGATGTTCTGGACCCGCGCCCCGAGACCGAAAGCCTGATCGAAGCGGCTTTGGCCGCACCCTTTGAGCGTGTGTTGGATTTGGGCACAGGCTCTGGCTGTATTCTGGTGACATTGTTGGCGGAGCGGGAGGCAGCGACAGGTGTGGGGGTTGATCTGTCCGAAGGGGCTTGTTTACAGGCCAGCGCCAATGCGGTGCTGCACGGTGTGGCTTCGCGTGCCGATATTTGCCAGTCCGACTGGTTTGCGTCAGTTGAGGGGCGGTTTGACCTGATCGTCAGCAACCCGCCTTATCTGGCGCAGGTGGAAATGGAAGATATCGCGCCGGAACTGGCCCTGCACGAACCGGCCATGGCGCTGACAGACGGGGCGGACGGGCTGAGCGTCTACCGTTTGATCGCGGGCACCGCTCAGGGCTATCTGAGTGCGCAGGGGCGCGTGCTGGCCGAAATCGGCTGGCAGCAGGGCGAAGACGTGGCCGCAATATTCCGCAACGCGGGATGGGCTGATGTAGCGATTCTGCCTGATCTGGACGGGCGAGACCGTGTTTTATGTGCTCAAAACCCTGCCTAAGCGTATAATTGCTGTGATTAGGGGTTATTGCCTCTTGCCCCTTGGGGTCAGAGAGGGGTATGCAGATGGTGTTGCAGCGGTGAAAGTATTTTGCGGTCCCGCGCGGCGTTATGCCCAACATCATCATGTGCCGATAGGATGCGCGTTGCGCGCCAACGGTCTGACCCAATAACAGCACCAAAGGCTGACCCCCTCTATGAAACCTCAAAGATCGCGTTCGCGTAATAACAAAAACCGCAACCGTGGCGGCGGCAACAATCAGGGTGGCAACGTCGTCAACCGTGTGTTCGACAGCTCGGGCCCCGAAGGCAAAGTACGCGGCACCCCCAGCCAAGTGATCGAGAAGTATAATCAGCTGGCCCGTGATGCACAGCTGAGTAACGACCGCGTGGCCATGGAAAATTTCCAGCAGCATGCAGAGCATTACCTGCGCTTGTTGAGTGAGGCGCAAAAAGAGGCAGATGCCAAGCGCGAAGAGCAAGAGCGTCAGAACCGCGAGCGTCAGGCCGAGCGCGACGAGCAGGACCGTCTGAACCGCGAGCGCCAGGCAGAGCGCGACCGCGAACGCAATGAGCGGCAGGACCGTGAAGCTGCACAGCCAGAGGTGCAGCCCGATCCAGCCAACGAGCCGCAGCCCGTTGCCGTCGAAGAAGGCGAAAGCACGCTGGTGGAGACGCCCGAGACCAAGCCCAAAACCCGCCGCGCCCCGCGCCGCAAACCCAAGCCCAAAGAACCTGCGGCAGAGGGTGCAAGTGAGACCCCCAAGGACAGTGACGGCGGCCAGCCCGAAGCTGCTGAATAGTTTGGACAAGCCCTGCGGATGCGGGGCTTTTTCAATTGAGGGGTGTGCGCATTGGACATGTGTGGTCGGGGCCAGCCCCGTCTGCGCCAAGGCGCAGCCTCCCCGGAGGATTTATGGCCAGAAAAAATAGTGTGGGTGGCGTTTAGGGTTTTGCGATTTCGCGGGCCAGCGCGCAAAATCCCTCTAGAGGGATCTGTTCGGCGCGGTCGGTGGGTCTGATGCCAGCGGCGATGAGGCGGTCTTCGATATCGGGTGCGGTGCCTTTGAGGGCGGCGCGCAGCATTTTGCGGCGTTGGTTGAAGGCGGCGGCAACTGTGCGTGACAAAATGGCTGCATCGGCGGGATAGCGCGGCGCGGGCAGAGCTGTGAGGTGCACAACAGCGCTTGAGATTTTGGGCGGTGGTGTAAAGGCCTCGGGCGGGAGGCCAAGAACGATTTTGGCATCTGCGCGCCATTGCGAGAGGATCGCGAGGCGACCGTAGGCTTTGGAACCTGGTTGGGCCACGATACGTTCGGCCACTTCCCGTTGGAACATCAGCGTGAGGCTTTGCCAGAAGGGGGGCCATTCGGGAGGGGTGAGCCAGCGCACCAGAAGTTCAGTGCCGATGTTGTAGGGCAGATTGGCAGCTACGCGGATCGGAGGTGTAAGATGCACCAGTGGATCAACCTCCAGCGCATCGCCCTCTATGATCTGAAGGCGGCCAGGATAGGCGGCTTTGATCTGGTCCAATGCGGGTATGCAACGGCTGTCTTTCTCGATTGCCAGTACGCGGCGGGCCCCCTCTGAGAGCAACCCGCGGGTGAGGCCGCCCGGGCCGGGGCCAATCTCCAGCACATCACAGGCGGTGAGATCACCTGCGTGGCGGGCGATTTTGGCTGTCAGGTTCAGATCAAGCAGGAAGTTCTGGCCCAGCGATTTGCGCGCTTGCAGCCCGTGATCGTTGATGACTTGACGCAGCGGGGGAAGGTTGTCTATCGCGCTCATGAATTGGTTGCCATACGGTGGGCCATGCGGATCGCTTCTATCATGCTGGAGGGGTTGGCGATGCCTTTGCCAGCGATGTCGAAGGCGGTGCCGTGATCGGGTGAAGTGCGGATGAAGGGCAAGCCAAGGGTCACGTTTACGCCCTTGTCGAAATCGAGTGTTTTGATCGGGATCAAGGCCTGATCGTGGTACATGGCGATGGCGGCATCATAGGTGGCGCGGGCGGCAGCGTGGAACATCGTGTCGGCAGGCAAGGGGCCCCGCAGATCGTAACCCTCGCCCTGCATGGTGGTGACGAGCGTATTGATCCACGCCAGCTCCTCCACGCCCATGGCGCCGCCTTCGCCTGCGTGCGGGTTCAGGCCACTTATCGCGATACGGGGGGCGGGGATGCCGAACTGGGTTTGCAGGCCTGTCTGCGTGATTTCGATGGTGCGGCGCAGCAGCGCGGGAGTGAGCGCGGCAGGGACTTCGCTGAGCGCGATATGGATGGTGGCAGGAACCACGCGCAGTTGATCGGAGGCGAGCATCATCACAACATCGGTGCGTCCTGCGAGAGCCGCGAGGTATTCCGTATGACCGGGATACCCAAAACCCGCCCCGTCTTTGAGGGCCTTTTTGTGGATGGGTGCCGTGCAGATTGCGCTGGCAGAACCTTGGCATACCAGATCAACCGCGCGCGCGATGACGTCTATCACGCCTTGGGCATTCGCGGGATCTGCGATGCCTGCTGTGGCAGGCGCAGCGAATGTATGAGGGAGGACGGTCAACATATCGGGAGAGAGGGCTGCCGCCTGTTGGGGTGTTTCGATCACGCGGTGCGGCGTGCCATGCGGCAGGTGACGCGGATCACCCAGCCACATCATCGGGATGCGGTCCGCCAAAGCAGCCCAGGCGCGGGCTGCTATTTCTGGTCCGATGCCTGCGGGTTCACCGCACGTCAGAACGACGGGTTTCATTTAATGCTGATGCGGGCATCGCTGCGCAGTTCGGCCAGCAGGCTGTCGGCAAAGCCCGACAAACGGCGTTGGCGGATGGAGGCGGCAACGTCTTCACGGCTGACATCGGCGTTCTGGGTTGCGGTGCGGCCACAGAGCATCAGAAACACCAGTGCTTGCCCGTCCGAGCGGGTCAGAACGGTAGAAACCTCGCCCTCGTCCAGCTTGCTGAGCTCAATCGCGAAATCGCGGGGGAGTTTGGCAGGCGTGGTGGTTTCACGTTCCAGCACGCCTTCGGGTTGACCCTTGGCAAAGGCGTAGAGGTCGTCGCAGACGTCAACTTGGGTCTTGAGGTTGGCGGCCTGTTGCAGGGTCTCTTCAGAGCGGCCACCGGCCATGTAATAGGCGGCGTATTCGATTGCCGAATAGGTTTTGGCGGGTTTGCCTGTTTCCTCGATATCGCGCAGCTGGAACAGGGCCACGGCGTTGGGAATGTTGAGCGGCTGTGTGACCTCACCCGGGGAAAGCGACAGAATCAGCGGTTGCAAGGCGGGTGGTAGATCGCTGAGGTTCTGCCAAGGCAGACGGCCGCCTGCGCCGCGTGTGGCGGTCGCAGAATAGCGGCGTGCGTAGCTGGAGAATTCGGATGCCGAAGTGCTCTGGGCGATTTCCTCGGCTACGGCGGCCACGCGGGCTGCTTGGGGCGGTGGCGCGGGAATAATGATCTCGGAGACAAGCACACGGATGTTCGAGCCGCCAGCGGACTGGGTGGACAGCGCACGGTCAATCTCGGCTTCGGAGATCGTCACGCGCGAGCCGTAGCGTGCGCGGATAAGATCACGCCAAGCCACGCCGTTGATTACGAAATCGCGGTATGTTTCTTTTTCGACCCCTGCGCGGGCGAGCGCGGTGGTGAACTCGGCGCGGGTCAGGTTGGCGCGGGCGGCAAATTCCTCAAGTGCTGCGTTCACGCCCTCATCAGTCAGTTGCAGGCCTGCATCGCGGATCGCTTCGCCGCGCAACCGCTCGTTTATCAGGCTTTCGATGGCGGCCTTGCGTGTGGCACCCTGGGCGCGCAGCACTTGCAGGAAACGCACACGCTGCTGAACTTCGAATTCGGTCACGACAGTGTCGTTTACCTTGGCCACAGGGGCGAACATGTTTTGGGCCGCAGCGGGCGTTGCCAGAGTGGCGATAAGACCAAGAGCGGCGAGGGCAGGTTTTAGTTTGAACATGAGCGGACGTATCTTTCTGTGCCGGTATCAGCGGAAAAGCCCCGCAGACCGATGTTAAATCCGAAATCGGTCGAGGGCTCAACACTTGTTGAGGTTGTATAGCGGCGCTTGACCTGAAGATCGAGGGTCACACACTCGTTCTCGTAGCGCAAGCCGAGGCCTGCGGTGGCCGCACGATCTGATGCCACATCGTAGCGCCAATTGGCGGATGCGGTCCAGAATTGGTTGATCTCGAAAGCGCCATCGAGGGCAAATTCGGATACTTCGCTGTCGCGGTCCTCGTCGGCGTCTTCTTGCAGCCAGACATAGGAGCCACCGATGCGTCCACGACCAAAGGCATAATCGCCGCGCAATTCGGCCTTGGACAGGGCAAGATTGTTTTCGAACAGGCTGCGCCCTGTGAGCATGACACCATTGCCCGAGCTAAGCTGGCCTGCAATCAGAATGTCCGAGGACAGGTTATTGAGGCCAGAGGTTGTTGAAAATCCTGTGTCGTGATCTTCGCGGAAAATTTGCCCGACGCTGATCTGGGCGTCCCATCCCTGCGGGTCGAACCGTGACCAACCCAGACCCACAGCCGCCATTACTCCGCGTTCACGGCGATCTGCGCGGGGGAAACGGGACAGGGCCAACAGATTGCCTTGATCGAACTCGACGCGGGTGCTTTCCTCGTTCGGGATGTCGAGACGATCACCCCCTGTCCAGCTGATCTGGACAACAGGTTCCAGCACATGGGACACACCGCGGGCGGTCGTGCGGGCCAGTGGATAGCGCAGGGTCAGGGCGGCATGGGGGGTGAGCTCGCTTGGGTCGTCGGTCGTCGTAGAGTCTTGGGCAATTTTGAATGTGTTAAAGGCCAGACCAACGCGCGTATCCGTGCGCAACCCGCCGCGCAGGGTATAGCTGCGCAGCCAGTCGACCTGCGCGTTGAGGCGCGCCACGTCGCGGCCATCGACGATGTCGTCGGCATCATCGCTGTCGATAACCAGATCGGAGATGCGGCCATGGCTGTGTGCAACCAGCCGCGTTCGGACCTCGCCCCCCAGCGCACGGGGGAAAAAGCGCCGCTCGTATTCGCCATCCAGCACGAGGGTTGGCAGTGTCTCGTTCACTTCGTCGTCGCGCAGGGATTTGAAGTTGTAAAAACTGGCGCGGATATACTCGTCGCGACGCGCACGGCTGACGGTCAGTTCTGATCGCAGGCGGTCGGCGTCTGAGTAGCCGTAGGTATCCAGATAGCCATCGTCGCTGACCGCTTCGATCGCAAAGTTCAGGACGAAATCGCGGGGCAGAGCAAAGAGGCCACGGCCAAAGAGATAACCGCGTGTATCGGAGGGCTGAAGCTCGTCTCGGGTGACGGCAGCGTCAAACTGGATGCGGCCATTTCGGTAGGCCTGACGGTAGCGCAGTTCAACTGTAGAGGTAGAAGACGAAAAATAGGGCGTGATGGTGAGATCGCGTTTCTCGCTCAGCTTGATGAAATATGGGATTTTGAGCCCCACACCGAGGCTGGAGGTGGAGCGGATGGATGGCACCAGAAAGCCACTGGCGCGTTTGACACTGGGGCCGGGAAGGCGCAGACGGGGCAGCCAGAACACGGGCATGTTCCCGATACGGAATTGTGCCTCGTCAAAGTATAGCTGCTGCTCGACCTCGTCATGGACAACGCGCTTGGCGCGAATCTGCCACAGAGGCGGGCGACCATCGTCGCAGATGCGGCATGAGGTGACGGCAGTTTTGTAGAGCTGGTTATAGCGGCCATCCACGCGGTCAATCTGCACAGCGGCAAGTTGCAGTTGTTGGTTAAGCACCAGCCGCGCACCCCGCAGGATGCCATTGCGCAGGCCTGCGTCCAGCTCGGCCGCATTGGCCAGAATGACTGTATCGGTGCCTTCGGTCAGGGTGATCGGGCCCTCGATGCTCAGCGCGCCGCTGGATTGGTTATAGCGGATGGCAGAGGCCTGTAGACGGATGCCGTTCTGGAACGCCTCGACATTGCCAGAGGCCACAAGTTCGCGGTCACGGGTGATATATAGCTGATCTGCCACCAGCAGGGCTGCTTGCTGCTCCTGTGCGGCGAGGCGCAGGGGCATCAGGGCCAAAAGAAGGACGATCAGCAGCCGCATGCTCTAGCCGTCCTCGCGGTGGAGCAGCAGGCCCATGGCAAGCATGATCGCAGCCAAGGGCGGCGCCCAAGCGGCCAGCAACACGGGTATCTGCCCGTTTTCGCCAAGGATTTGCGCAAAACTGCGGATGAAATACAAACCAAACCCCAACAACACTGCGGAGAGGACGGCGATGCCTGTGCCTCCCGATCTGGTATGGCGCATGGTGAACGCGCTCGCAACCAGAACCATCGCAATCAGGAACAACGGGCGGGCCAGCTCGGTTTGCAGCCAGACCTTATGACGGCGCGGCGAAAAGCCCGAATATTCCAGCTGGCGGATGAAGGCAGGCAGATCATAGATCGAAATCGCGCCCGCCTTGCCAAAACTGTCGCGGATACGGTCAAGGGTGAGCGTGGATGGAATGACAAAGCTCTCAAACGTCTGTGCGTTGCCTTCCGCGTTCACACCTGCCTCAAGGGGCCATGATTTTGCATCGCGCAGTTCCCACCCTTGCGGTCCAAGGGCCGCGCTTTTTGCTTCAATGCGGCGGATCGGGCCGCCATTCGCTGCATAGGAGATAAAGGTGACGTCATAGAGAACCGATCCGTCATTGTTGGAGCGCCAGGCGCGGATGACGGTTTGCCCCTCGGCGGTGCCTTGGCGCAGCCAGAGCCCTTCTTCGGATATCGACAGGGCAGAGGCACCACCAGCGCGGAACCCTTCGGAGACCTGCGCATAGCGTTTGGATGTGGCGGCCACGATGGGGTTGAACATGCCGACGACCATGCAGCCGATGATCGCCGCGACCACCACCGGCGAGGCCAGCGTTTTGAGTGCGGACCGACCCGAGGCGCGTGTGATCACCATCTCGGAAGAGCGCGCCATACCCAAAAACAGTACCACGGTTGCCAGCACCATGTTGAGCGGCAGGATCAGATTGATCTTTTGCGGTGCGTCCAGCAGCGTCAGCGTAACCAGATCGCGGAAGGTGACAGTGTCGGCATAATCGCGGCGCGTCTCCTCTAGCAGGCCTGTCAGCGCGATCAGCGTGAACAGGACGAGGGTGATGAGCAGAAAACTCATCGCGAAGCGGCGGGCGAAGTAGAGGTGCAGGATCATGCCGCAGCCCCGCGCCGTTTAAGGCGTGCGCGCCATGCAGGATGTGCTGCGTGCAGCAGCATCAAAGCCGCGATGCCCGCGCCGATCAGCGAGGGCAGATAGAGCAGCGGCCAGAGCGATGCGTTGGCTGTGACCTGACTGGTCAATGTGCCGCGCACCCCGTCGAGCAGAATGAGAAGGCCGAAGGCGATCACAATTTCGCGCCAGACGCCAAAGCGCGAAAACCCGCCAATCAGCAGCGTGCTGAACCCGACAAGGGCTGCAACGATGCAAAACAGCGGTTGGGCAAAGCGCGTATGGACCTCTTCGGCGACTGCGCCGATGCTGCGCCCCGATGCCTGCGCCAGACCTGCCCAATCACGCATCAAACCCGGTGTGGTGGTGTTGCGGATGCTAAACTCCTCTGCGCGGTCACTGCGCACCAGAGCCGAGATATCAAACGAAAAATCCGCGAATTTGGCGGTAGAAAGCTGTTGGCCCTCGCGGGCAAGCCGCTGTGCCAGACCGTCCACCATGATCAGGGTCGTGGATGTGCCGTTACGCACCATGTAGGCTTCGGCTGCGGTGTAGATGATACCCTGATCGGGGTTGCGGCGGTCTGACAGGAAAACATCGCGCAGCACGCCGTCTGCATCGATCAGGCGGGTATAGAAGGTGACTTGTTTGGTCGGGTGCAGAAATGTGCCTTCGGTCAAGAGGCGTGCGGTGACGTTCTGGGCGATCTCCTGTTCGCGCTGCTCCAGCTGTGCCTGTGCCATGGGCACCAGAAAATTACTGAGGATCGTCATGCCGAGGGCCACCACAATGCCAAACGCAAGCACAGGGCGCGCCATGCGCCACGGGCCGGAACCCGTGGCCTGCATCACCGTGAGTTCGCTGTCCGAAGTCATGCGGTTGGTCACATAGACCGT
Source organism: uncultured Sulfitobacter sp. (assembly GCF_947502895.1). GTDB lineage: Bacteria > Pseudomonadota > Alphaproteobacteria > Rhodobacterales > Rhodobacteraceae > Sulfitobacter. Next base: position 95,494 of record NZ_CANNBM010000003.1, on the reverse strand, counting down.
TGCGGCAAAGGTCGCGATGGGCAGTACGGTCGCGATAAGCTTGGGCAGGCCAAGAGCCGTAAATTCAAGAAAAACAAGCGCGGTCTGGCCATCGCCGATGAGGCGGTCAAACAGCACAACAGCACGGTTGATCCAGAAAATCGCCACCAGTACCAGCGCGAAAAATCCAAACAGCACCAACAGCTGCGACAGCATATAGCGGTCGAACTTGGCCACTCGAATCCCTCCAATCAACATGCTCTTACGGCGATTAGGCATAAGTTTAGCGCAAACCGTCGCGGCATGAAACTCGTATCTGGCCTTGGCGGTCAGTGCGCGCTAGGTCTTGGGGCAAGCAATAGCAAAAAGGCCGCTGACATGAGCATTCTGACACCCATTTCCTTTACCGAGACCGATCTGGACACAGTCGCAACCCATGAGGGCCGTGTGGCCGTGTTTGTTGATGCGCAAGGCAAGCTGGACCCCGGTGCGCGGCGGGTGAACCGCCTGACCAAAGGCGCTGTGGCACGCGTAGTGGAAAGCCCCAAGTGGGCCAAGATGAAAGACGCCGATGTAATCAGCCTCGGATATCCTGCGGGCATGGCCGCCGAAGCTGTCGATGTCGTTCGGATCGAGCGTAACGCCAAAGGTGTGCCTGCGCGCAAGGCAGGGGCCGCGCTGGCGAAATCCCGCGGGGGCAAGGGGGATATGCTGATGCTCTGCGCGCCGCTGCGCCACGCACAAGAGGTCGTTTACGGTTTTGCCATGCGTGACTATGCGTTTGAGGATCACAAATCGGCCGAAACTAGCCGCGATGGCACAGTGACCGTCATGCAGGGCAAACCGGATGAGCTGCAAGCGGCCTGTGCGCCATTGCTTGCTGTGGCCGAGGGCGCGCATATGTGCCGCGATCTGACGAATGAGCCTGCGAATGTGCTCACCACCACAAACTATGCCGAGCGGCTTAAAGAGATGGAGAGCCTTGGCCTGAAAGTTGAGGTGCTGGATGAAAAAGCACTGGCAAAGCTTGGAATGCGCACGCTTTTGTCTGTGGGCCAAGGCTCGGTCAGCCCATCCTATGTGGTGGTGATGCGCTGGGACGGTGGCAAGAAGGGTGAGGCCCCGCTGGCTCTGGTCGGTAAGGGGGTCGTCTTTGATACAGGCGGTATCTCGCTGAAACCCGGCGCTGGTATGGGGGATATGACCATGGACATGGGCGGTTCCGCTGTAGTGGCGGGTGTCATGCGCACGCTGGCGTTGCGCGCAGCCAAGGCCAATGTCGTCGGGCTGGTCGGTATTGTCGAGAATATGCCGTCGGGCAATGCCTCGCGCCCCGGTGATGTAGTTGTGTCCATGAAGGGGGACACGATCGAGAACCTCAATACAGACGCCGAGGGGCGTTTGGTGCTATGCGATGTGATGTGGTACGCGCAAGAGCAGTATAAGCCCGCCGCAATGATTGATCTGGCGACTCTGACGGGGGCGATCATCACCAGTCTGGGCCATGAGAACGCGGGTGTTTTTTCCAACAACACTTCGTTCTGTAATGATTTTCTAAAGGCGGCGGAGGCCGAGGGCGAGGGTGCGTGGCGGATGCCGCTGGGGCAGGCCTATGACGACCTGCTCAAAAGCCGTATCGCGGATATGAAGAACATCGGCGGCCCCGCAGCGGGCAGCATCACAGCGGCGCAGTTCTTGCAGCGGTTTGTAAAAGAGGATTGTCCGTGGATACACCTTGATATCGCGGGCGTGGCCTCGGTCAAATCGGAAACGGCGCTTGCGCCTGTGGGCGCAACAGGTTGGGGCGTGGCATCGCTTAATCGTTTGATTACAGACAACTACGAGGCGGAGTGAAGGCTGTGGGCGCAGTGATGTTCTATCATCTGACGCAGCGGCCTTTGGTGGACACGCTGCGCATGTTGCTGGAAAAATCGCTGGCGGCTGGCTGGCGCGTGTCGGTGCGCGGCACTGACCGCGCAGGGTTGGAAGCGTTGGATGCGGCGCTATGGCTGGGGCCTGAGGACAGTTTTTTGCCGCACGGCCTTGCGGGAGGGGATCAGGATGCATTGCAACCTGTTCTACTGGGGGGAAGTGCAGAAAACGCCAATAATGCGCAATGCGTTATGGCCGTTCATTCGGCAGAGGTGACTGCGGCTGATGCTGCTGCGATGGAGCGGGTGTGTATCCTGTTTGACGGCCATGACGAAGATGCCTTGGCCCATGCACGCGGCCAGTGGAAGGCGCTGACGGGGGCAGGCGTAAAGGCACAATACTGGTCCGAGGAATCGGGCCGCTGGGAGAAGAAGGCAGAGGCCTAGGGCGCGTCGCGGTTGGCGAGCCGGAGTTGGACACTATAACGCCGCTTGTCCACGCCCAGAAACCGCACGGGTGTGCCTGCGCTGATCTGGGTACATTCGGAAATAATCTGGCTGCCACGCGTCTGGCCCGTACCCGTTTCAAAAACCTGCGCGTTGAATATCATGCTATGCGACGCATCATCTATCTCGATATCGAGGGCCAATTGTCCTTCTTTAATGCCATCGCAGCTTTTGGTTTGGCAGGTTTCATAAGGGCCGCGCAAACAGACAAGTGCATCATCTGGAAATGTGACAGCCGTTTCGCTGATATCGCTGCCCTGCGCGAAGGTGATTGCGAGGATCAGAGATGGGCCAAAAAGAAATTCAAACATATCTGTAGGTTAGATGTGTTTGGTACATTTGGCAATATGGCTGGCGCTTAACGGTTTTGTAGTATCCTTGTGTGAGACTTTGTGGGTAGGCAAGGCAAAGGCACTGACATGAATCTCTATCACTGCTCGATTGATTTGAAAGACGATAGCAAGGCGTTGGCCTTTGCGGCGGCTGTTGAAGCGTGGATGGGACATCTGCAATCAAGCGCGGTAATCCAGTCGTGGCGGTTGTGTCGTCGAAAGCTGGGATTTGGCGCGCCGCAATCGCGCGATTTCCTGTTGGAAATCGAAGTGGAGAACATGACCCAGCTAGACGAGGCGTTCCGGTTTACCGCGTCCAGTGGTGAAGGGGTTGAGCGGCTTTATACTACCGTGCATCAGATGGTTGGTACTGTGGATGTGGCACTGTACCGCCCATTCCCCGACCCCGAGCGGGCGGAGCGAATGGCGTTGATCTGAGGCTTTAGCGCGTCAGCCGCAGCTCTCCGCCCGAAATTTCGATGCGGCCCCATTTCTCCAGATATCCCATGCCAAGCAGGGAGCCGAACATCTCACCACCATTGACAGAGGCACGCACATCCGTGTCGGTGATATCGCCTAAACGTACAGTGTCGATCCGGACTGGCGCGGTACGAACTGTGCCGTTGGCCGTATTTGCCATACCGATAAAATTCAGGCTGTCGGGGTCTAGGCCTGCACGTTCCGCATCGCGGCGGGTCAGGACCATATCGGTTGCGCCTGTGTCGACGACAAAGCGGATGTTTTCACCGTTCAGGGCTAAAGTGAGGTAGTAGTGGCCATCGGGTTGGCGCGGCACGATGATCTGACCATCGCCCATTTGCAGCATCTGGTCATTCATCGTCTGGCGTTGCACATCGTTCCACAGCCCGTAGGCGGCCACAACACCCAGAAAAATAAAGCCCCAAACAGCCGCCATTTGTAGTGTTTTGCTGATGCTTTCACGGCCAGACATGAACATCCAGCCGCCGACAGCACAGCCCAAAAGGACAAGGTAAATCAGGCTGGCTATATTGTCTGAGGTCATGGGCTGCTCCTGCATGTTCACCCGTCAATATAGGAGCGTTCCGCAGTTATCCAACTGGCGTAACAAAACCGAATTCGGCCAGACCGTCGAGAACAAACTGGACAGACAAGGCTGCCAACAACATGCCGAATATGCGGGTGAACACATTGATCGCCACCTTACCAAGCGCCTGCTCGAGCCTGCTGGAAAGACGCAGCATAATGTACATGAACAACAAGATCACGGCAGTCATGCCCAGCACGATCAGCAACCCTTCGCCGCCCGGCTTTTCCCCAACCAACAGGATCACGGAGGCTATGGCACCCGGACCCGCAATGAGCGGAATACCCAATGGAAAGACGCTGGGATCTTCGTGTACCGGATCTGGTTCGGAGCTGTCTTCGCGGCGTTTCGTGCGCCGCTCGAACAGCATGTCCAGCGCCGTAAGAAATAAAAGCATACCCCCAGCCACGCGAAAGGCGGCCATGGAAATACCGATGAAATCCAGCACCGCTTCGCCAGCAAGTGCAAAGACGACGAGGATCAACCCGCCAACCAGAACCGCACGGCGCGCAATCCGTTCGCGCATGGCGGGGGTCATATCCGGTGTTACCGCCAGAAAGATCGGGGCAATCGCGATAGGGTCGATCACGACCAGCAAAGTCACGAAGGCGGTGATCATATAGGCGGTGTCGAGGATCATTACGCCTGTGCCTTCTCTAACTTGGCGGCGACGTCCATCCATATGCCTTCGGCGCGCTCAAGGGCGGCCATGACTTCGGCATATTTCTTGTTCCAGACTTCCAGCTCGCCGACTTTGTCTTTTTCATAGAGGGCGGGGTCGGCCAGCTTTTTGGCCAGCTTGTCGCGCATCTCGTTGATTTTGGTTACACGCGCTTCCGCGGTACGCACTTCGGAACGCAGGGCGATGATATCCTCGCGGCTGGCGCGCTTTGGTTTGGGGGCTTCGACCTTGGGGCGGGCATTTTTGCTGACTGGTTTTTCTACCGTAAGCAGCATTTTGCGGTAGGCCTCCAGATCGTCCTCATAGGGTTTCACGGTGCCGTCGCTTACCAGCCACAGACGGTCTGCGACCATGGACAACAGATGCATGTCGTGGCTCACAAGGATCACGGCACCTGAATAGCGGGTCAGCGCCTCCACCAGCGCTTCGCGGCTCTCGATGTCGAGGTGGTTTGTCGGTTCATCGAGGATCAGCAGGTGCGGGGCGTCGAGAGTGGCCAGCAGCAGCGACAGGCGTGCTTTCTGACCACCTGACAGGCGACCAACAGCAGTGTCGGCCTGATCGGGCCCAAGGCCAAAGCCCGCAAGTTGTGCGCGCAGTTTAGGCTGCATGATGCCTGGCCGTGCGGCGATCATGTGCTGCAACGGCGTCTCGTCAATCGTCAACTCGTCAACCTGATGCTGCGCAAAGAAGCCGATGCGCAGTTTGTTTGAATTAACGGCGCGGCCTTCAAACAGGACCAGACGGTTTGAGAGCAGTTTGGAGAGCGTAGATTTGCCCTGACCGTTTTTGCCCAGCAGCGCGATACGGTCATCCTGATCAATCCGCAAATTGAGGCGCGACAGCACAGGTGTTCCTTCGACATAGCCTGTCGAGCCGCCTTCGATGCTGATGATCGGGGGGCTGAGCTCATCGGGCTGCGGAAAGGTGAAAACCTTGCGTGCGGCCTCCTCTGGCGGGGTGATTGTGACCATCTTTTCAATGGCTTTCATCCGCGACTGGGCTTGTTTAGCTTTGGAGGCTTTGGCCTTGAAGCGGTCAACAAAGGCTTGCATGTGTGCCTTGTGGGCCTGTTGTTTCTTGGCGGCTGCGGACTGCTGCGCACGCTTTTCTGCCCGCATTTTGGCGAACTGGTCGTAGTTGCCTTGGTAATACGTCAGTTTGCGGTCCTCAAGGTGGAGGATCCCGCCTACGGCACGGTTCAGCAGCCCGCGGTCGTGGCTGATGATGATGACGGTGTGTGGGTATTTTGACAGGTAGTTTTCCAGCCAGAGCGCGCCTTCGAGATCGAGGTAGTTCGTAGGCTCGTCGAGCAGCAGCAGGTCAGGTTCGGCAAACAGCACCCCCGCTAGTGCCACGCGCATACGCCAACCGCCCGAGTAGGCCGAGCAGGGCTGTTGCTGGTCATAGTCGTCAAAGCCCAGACCCTTGAGGATGGACGAGGCACGCCCCTCGGCGGTCCATGCGTCGATATCGACAAGGCGGGCCTGGATATCTGCGATGCGTCCGGGATCGGTGGCGGTTTCGGCTTCAAGCATCAGACTGGCGCGCTCTTCATCTGCGGCCAACACGGTGTCGATCAGCGAAGTGTCGGAGGAGGGGACCTCTTGGGCGACGCCGCCGATCTTCGCACGGCTGGGCAGCGAGATATCGCCCGCATCCAGCCCCAGCTCCTTGCGGATGATGCGAAAGAGCGTGGTTTTGCCAGCCCCGTTGCGCCCGACAAGGCCCACCTTGTGGCCATCAGGAATGACGGCGCTTGCCTCTTCGAACAGAGGGCGGCCTTCGACGGAATAATTGATCTCGGATATACGTAACATGGGCGGGGTGTGACTGATGTAGCCTGCTTCGTCAATCGCCGCTTTTCACCGAAGGAGGGCCATGTTAGGGAGCGGCCAAATTAACACCAAACTGGAGACGACCCATGGCTCTTGAGCGCACATTCTCGATCATCAAACCAGACGCAACGAAGCGCAACCTGACAGGCGCAATCGTTAAGAAATTCGAAGACGCAGGTCTGCGCGTTGTCGCGTCCAAGCGTATCCACCTGACCAAAGCGCAGGCGGGCGAGTTCTACAAAGTACACGCCGAGCGCCCTTTCTATGACGAACTGTGCGAGTTCATGGCATCCGCGCCGATCGTTGCACAGGTTCTGGAAGGCGAAGACGCCATTGCCAAAAACCGCGAAGTTATGGGTGCCACCAACCCTGCGGACGCAGAAGCCGGCACCATCCGCGCCGAATTTGCTGAATCAGTTGGCGAAAACTCGGTTCATGGTTCCGACGCGCCAGAGACTGCGGCCATCGAAATCGCGTATTTCTTCTCCGGTCTGGAGTTGGTGGGTTAAGCCAGCCTTCCTCAATGATGTGAATTCAGGGCTGCCCGTTCGGGTGGCCCTTTTTCGTGTGTAAACCCTTAGCGGATAATGCTGGGGGCAGCCCCCATGTCTAGGTCTGGGAATATGGTTTGCTCTAGCGTTGAGACGGGCAGGCCGAACTGGCTGTGCAAAACCCACGCCAGATAGGCACGTACATCGCGGGTGGGCATCAGATCGCGTTGGGCATACAGCTGCTCGGTGGCAAGCCCCGGCCAGTCGGCCATGACGTTGCCGCCGCGCATTGCACCTCCTGCCAGCACCATTAACCCGCCTGTGCCGTGGTCTGTGCCTGTTGAGCCGTTCATGCGGGCAGTGCGGCCAAATTCGGTCACGGCGACAATAGTGGTTTTGTTCCAGACGGGACCGCGCATCGTGTTTTTTAGTGTCAGAATGGTATCCGAGAGGCGCGTCAAGGCGCGGGGCAAGGCGCGGTCTTGTCTCTGGTGGGTGTCCCAACCGTTGATGGAGAAAGACGCAATGCGGGTTTCCTCGCGCAAGCGTTTGCCCGCAAACTCGGCCACACGGTGTTCGAGGCTTTGGTTTTTCTTGCCGCCTTGTGTCTGGCGGCCAGCGTTCTGTGACATCATATCGGTTGGCGTGCCTGTCATGGCGACGGCATCCCCGTCGTTGTCCGAAATAGACAAAGCCTGTTGGAATGCGGCGTCAAAAGCGGGATCGTCGCGCATGATAAGGCTGGCGAGTTTGATCGCTTGGGGGCTGAGGAGCAAATCGGCCTCGGGGGTCCAGCGCTGAAAAGGGGCGTCGCCACCCAGAACACCTGACTGGTCCCGTCCGATAGCATAAGCGGTATGGGCCTGCGTGTTGTCGAGATTTTGCAACACGCGGTTCAGCCAGCCATCGCGGCCCACAACGCTGCCGAGTTCGGGCAGCCCTGCTTCCAGCAAATCCTGCCCGTCGAAATGGCTGCGCTTGTCGCGATACGGTGTCGAGACCGCATGTGCAAAGCCGAGCTGCCCTGCTGCCCACAAGGGCATCAGCGGGCGCAATGCTGGGTGCAGCGCGTAAAACCCGTCCAGATCAATGGCACCTTCAGGCCCGCCAAGGCCTGCATCACCGCGCAGCGCACTATAGGCGGGATCGCCGTAGGGGCGCAGCACGTCCAGCCCATCCATCCCGCCGCGCAGCAGGATAACGACCAAACGGTTTTCCCCTGGCGTTGCAGCAAGGCTAACGGGTGTGACCAACGGGCTAGCGGCCAGCGAACACCCTAAAAGGGCGGACCGCGCCAGAAACGCGCGACGGTTGAGGATCTGTGTCATGGCGGTTTTCAGGTCCTTTGAAATGCGGGGCTGGCAAGGATAAGGCCGACACCGTCCCAGCGGCTTTCGGCGGCATCGGCTGCGAAATTGACAGCAGGTGTGGTGAAATCGCCCAGTGCTGTTTGTACAAACTGGCGCGGGTCCGGCAGATCGGCGATCAACTGATTTGGCACGGATATGGCCCATTGCAGCCTTGCGGCGATGCCCTGAGGGGCGATCCATGCACTGTCTTCTTCGGGCAGGCCGTCGGGGCCAGCGGGTTTTTCCCAAACCTGTCCCATTTCGCTGAGAGGTTTGTAGAATATCTTGCGCACGTCGCGTTCATCAATGCCGCTGATAGCCGCAGGGGGCGGGGCAAGGGCGCGTAAGGCCGAAGCCATGAATTGAAACGGCTGCTTTACGTTGCGCTGTACGGGGTCCCACGCGGAGGGGTGATTTAGCAGGGTGCTGTTGACGGCGGCCAGATCGCCATCCGTCTCCAAAAACGCAGCCTCTAACGCCGCGACAAGCGCGGGATCGGGCGTGTCGGAGGTGAAATGCACAGCCATTTTATGCGCGATATGGGCCGCGGTCGCAGGGTGGCGTGCAAGATCACGCAAAACGGCCTGAACGTCACGCATGCCTGCCTCGCCGCCGCCGTAGGTCTTGCCCAAGACAACCTCTGGTCCTGGTTCGGCCAGATCCTTGCGGAATTTCAGGGTCACGGGCTGTCCGTAAGTGACACCTGTCAAAAGCTCGGCCAGTTGTGTGACATCGGTCTGGTCGTAAGCGGCATGAACACCCAGCGTGTGCAGCTCCAGCAATTCCCGGGCCAGATTTTCGTTCAGCCCTGCGGATTTACCCGCTCCGATCGCACGTTTGGAATTCGGCCCGATAGAGCGGATCTGGTCGAGATAGTGGATCATCATCGGGTGCAGAACAGCGGCCTGCAGCAGTGTCTCAAAGCTGTCATTGATATGCGGGCGGATCGCGCTTTCGATATAGGGCGACACGGCGCGGCGGATCACGCCAGCCTTGCCCATCGTGGTAAAATGGTCGGCCCAGAACATCGTCAGCCGCTCCCGAAAGGGGGCATCAGTGCTGACCCAACGGTTGAGATGCTGGCAAAACCAAGTGGCCTGCGCGATGCGCGCGTCCTTTTTGACAAGGCGAATGGCTTTTTTCGCGGCCAATGCGCCGACTGACCCGCGATTGGTGCGCCGGACCTTTTGCAGTTCCAGCGCGTTGCCGATGCGGTGACCAAACTCGTCAAACCCCTCAATAGGGAAGCGCGCGGCAATCGCGTCAGGGCGGGTCAGTGTCGCAAGCATTTGGTCAACCGAGACAGGCGGCGCCACGTTGGGCGACAGACCGCAGCCAAAGCGGATTTCAGCCAATTGAGGATCAAAGCGCATGAGTGGCGTCCTGTGAAAAGTCTGCGTGCATTATATCAGGCCAGCGGTTGGATGTCAGATAGGGATAGACCGCGCGTTTTACACTGGCGGAACACCGCCCGCCTAGCGTTTTTTGCCGCGCATGCGGGGGTCATAGCCGCTTTTGGGGCCTGTGGCATCTGGCGTGTTGCTTGTATTTTCGTCTTGGAGCTTGCGCCAGCGGGCAAGGCGGTCTGGATCAATCTGACCTGCTGTCACCGCCGCTTGAATTGCGCATCCAGGCTCATGGGCGTGGGTGCAGTCGCGAAAACGGCAATCGGGTGCGCGCTCGGTGATCTCGGCAAAAAGAACGTCCAGCCCGTCCGACATATCGCTGAGGTGCAGGGTGCGGATACCGGGTGTGTCGATCACCCATCCGCCGCTGGCAATCGCGTGCAGTGAACGGGAGGTGGTGGTGTGGCGGCCTTTTGCGTCATCCTCACGAATGTCGCCTGTCAGTTGGGCATCCTCGCCGTGTTTGTCCGCCAGCGTATTCAGCAAAGTGGATTTGCCCACGCCAGAAGAACCAACGAGAACAACGGTTTGTCCTGCGCCGCACCACGGCGCCAGCACATCGGCCGCCTGTGGGATTTTTGCGTTAAGGCTGACCACCTCCAGCCCCCGCTGCAGGGCGCGAGCCGTAGTGATGAACGTAGAGACATCATCTGTCTGGTCGGCTTTGGTCAGCACGATCACGGGAGTTGTGCCGGCCTCATTGGCGAGGGCGAGGTAACGCTCAAGCCGCGCTGGGTTGAAATCGTCGTTGCAGGAGGTGACGATGAACAGGGTGTCGACGTTGGCGGCGATCAGTTGTGGTTGCCGCGCGCCTTCAATCTTACGTTGTAGCAGGGCGTGTCGGTCCAGCCTGCGGATCAGTTGATGCGTCTGTGGCTCGGCGATAACCCAGTCGCCCACGGCGAAATCATTTGTTTTGAACCCTTTGGATAGGGTCAGCCTGACCGGACCGTCAACAGACTGGGCTGTCATGCGGGCGCGGTGCACGGTGGCGATGCGCATGGGCTGCGCTGAGGCCTCGTCAGCGCCCAGTTGTGTCTGGTAGAACGGGGACCAGCCAAGGGCGGTCAGGGAAATACGGGTATCTGTCACGGTATTCTGAATGTGGTGGAAAAGGGGCAATTGCAAGCGCGGCGATTACACATCATCCCAACACCGACAGCCAGACCCAGACCGTAAAGATGGACGACCCTGTCGCGATCAGCACCGAAGAAGCAGCAACACGTTTGCCGCGCCCGTACATGTTGGCAAAGATATAGGCGTTGAACCCCGGTGCCATTGCAGCGGTCAGAACGCCTGCACGGAACAAGTCAGGCGGCACCGAAAGGGCAGAGCCGAGTAGCCAGACCAAGACGGGATGCACGATAAGGCCGATGCAGCAGACCATTGCGATGGCCTTCATATCGCCTTCGGGTTTGTACTGGACCAGCACAGCACCCAAAGCAAATAGCGCCGCAGGCAGGGCCGCGCGTACGATGAGCGATAGCCCGTCATCCACGACAGATGGCAGCATAAGGCCTGAGAAATTCACCACAAACCCCGCCATGATCCCGATCACTAGCGGGTTGTGGAACATGGCATTTCCAATGGATCGCGCCAGTGCAAAGCTGCTTTGACCGCGCCCGCGCACAAACTCCATCACCGTGATGCCCAACCCGTAGCAAAAGGGTGAATGGATCGCGATGATCATGTAATTGCCTGCCAGCTGGTCAGGGCCATAGGCCCGCTCGGATATCGGCAGGCCCAGCAAGACCGAGTTGGAGAACAAGCAACAAAAGCCGATGGCGACGCAATCCTCCCAATCGCGATTGAACAGCACCCGTGCGCCAAAAATCCCGAGGGCAAAACAAATCGCTGCCCCTGTATAAAAGCTGACGAGCAGTCGGGCATCGAAGGCGGCGCCTAGATCAAGATTGGCGATGGCCTGAAACAGCAAACAAGGCACTGCAAAGCTCTGGGCGAAGCGAAGGACACCATCAACGCCATCAACAGGGAACAAGCCGCGCCAGACAGCCACGTAGCCCGCGCCGATGACCAGAAAGACTGGCAGAATAACATCGAGGAGCAGTTGCATGGGTGCTTTCGGTCTGGCGGCGGTTGTGTGCGGCGTGCGCGTTTTTAGTCGAGCGGGAAGTCGAGTTGCATCATGTCATAGGCGGGTTGGATGTGATCAGGTGTTTCGGCCATCACTGTGGCATAGTCCAGATCGGTGTGCATGTTGGTCAGCACAGCTTGCTGCGGGGCCATGCGCGCGATCCATTTAAGCGTCTGGGACAGGTGGCTGTGGGTCGGGTGCGGATCGCGGCGCAAGGCATCGACGATCCAGCACCTCAGTCCCTTAAGGTGTGGCCAGATATCATCTGGAATTGTTGCAACATCAGGTAGATACGCGACACCGTTCACGCGAAATCCTAGCGCGTCCATCCCCCCGTGCGGTACCAGGAACGGTCGAAATGTCAGCGCACCGCCGGGACCGTCAATGGTCACGTCGCCCTCCATCAGGTTCATGTCCAGAATGGGCGGATACATGGAGCCTTCGGGCTGGATGAAAGCATAGCCAAAACGGTCCATGAGGGCCGCGTGGGTGGGTTTATCTGCCCAGACAGGCAAGCGCGCGCGCATGTTGATTACGATCATCCGCAGATCGTCCATGCCATGCACATGATCGGCATGGGCATGGGTATAAAGCACGGCATCAAGACGGCCCACACCCGCATCCAGCAACTGGCTGCGCATATCGGGTGATGTGTCGATCAGCACCGATGTTGTCCCATTGTCGGTGATCCGCTCGACAAGGGCCGAGCAACGGCGGCGGGTATTGCGCGGCTCTGACGGATCACAGGCGCCCCAGACGCCGCCAAGGCGCGGCACCCCACCAGAGGACCCACAGCCAAGGATCGTGACGCGCATCACATCGCTCATGCGGCACCTGTGTATTGCGCAGCTTTGGAGAACAGCCGCTCGAAGTTCGCCTCGGATCGGGCAGCAAAAGTGGCGTAGTCAATTCCGAAGGTTTCAGCGGCGCGGCGCGCGGTATGGGCGGTATAAGCTGGCTCGTTCCTTCGGCCACGGTGAGGGGGCGGTGCCAGATAGGGACTGTCCGTCTCGACCAGAATACGCTCCAGCGGTGCGCTGGCAAATATCTCGCGCAGGGCGTCGCTTTTGGGAAATGCGGTGATGCCTGACATGCTGAGGTAAAAGCCAAGATCAAGGGCGGCACGCGCCAGTGCTTCGGAGGAGGAAAAACAGTGCATGACGCAAGTGTACGGGCCGCGCGCATGTTCGTCGCGCAGGATCGCGGCCATATCATCGTCGGCGTCGCGGCTGTGGATGATAAGGGGCAGGCCGGTCTCGCGTGCAGCTGCGATATGGATGCGCAGGCTGTCTTGCTGGGCTTGCGCGCTTTCTGCGGTGTAGTGGTAGTCGAGGCCGGTCTCGCCGATGCCGACCATTTTCGGATGCTGTGTAAGCTGGATAAGTTGGTCCAGCGTTGCCATCGGCTCGGAGGCGACGGACATCGGATGGGTGCCTGCGGCGTAAAAGACAGGCGCATGGGCCTCGGCGATCGCACGTACAGAAGGCTCGTTCACCAGCTTGGTGCAGATCGTCACCATGCGTGCAACGCCTGCGTGTTGGGCGCGTGCGATGACGTCTGGCAATTCCGCGATAAGTTCGGGGAAATCAAGGTGACAGTGGCTGTCGGTGATGCGCGGTGTGTCGGTCATGATGCTCCGGATATGGCGGGACCTGAGGGGCGCTAGCGCGGTGCGGCCTTTGCCATTCTTGTGAAGGTATCTAGAACCAGTGCGGCAGGGTCAAGGTTGACAGCGATACCGTGGCGCGCCCGCGCGCCAATAACAGCCGCCAGATCGGCCCAGACACGCGCTTGGGTCGCATGGGGCGACAGGCGCATCAGAATATCGGCTTCGCCCGGAGCGGCTGCGGGGTGCGGCGGGGTGCCAATTGCACCTGTGCGCGCCAGACGGCTAAAGGCCAGATCAATCAACGTGAACAGCAGATCACGCTTGGCCTCGCCGCCACGTGCGGCGGCGAGTTCGGCCAGTTTCAATGCACGGGGACGGTCCATATGGGGCAGGGTGCCCAAGAGGGCGATTACATCGGCATAGAGCGCGGATCCGCCCAGCAGCGACAGGCGCATCGCCCCGCCGACCGAGCCACCCGAGAGTGCCGCAAGCGCGTCTGTATTGGCCGCCTGCACCTGCGCTTGCGCCATGGCTTGGGCCACTTCATTTGCGTCCAACGTGCGCAGTGGCAATGTGCGGCAACGTGAGCGGATGGTGGGCAACAGACCAGACGGTTGGTGAGAAATCAGGATCAGGAGGGCGCGGGCAGGCGGCTCCTCAAGCATCTTGAGCAGCGCATTGGCTGCGGTGGTGTTCATCTGGTCGGCATCATCAATGATGACAACGCGGTAACCGCCATCGGGGGCCGACATCTGGAAAAAACCGTTAAGCGCGCGAATATCATCTGCGACAATCTCGCCGCGCAGCTTTTTCGTGGTGGGGTTCACTGTGCGGGTGACATTGCGAATGCGCCCTTCACCACCCGAAGCCACACGGACTGCGACGGGATGATCGGGAGGAATTTCCAAACTTGTTGGGGGTGGTTCGGCAAACATACTGTTTGGATCTGGCGCAGGCGTGGCCAGCAAAAAACGCGCGATCTCCCACGCAAGCGTTGCCTTGCCGACGCCTCGCGGGCCAGTAAGCATCCATGCGTGGTGCAAGCGCCCTGTGTTGAACGCATCCACAAACGTCTGCTGTGCAGCGTCCTGCCCGATCAGGCGAAGGGTATCGCGCGGGTGTGGTGCGCCGTCTAGGCGCTCTGGTTGGGGGGCTGCATCATCGCTCATGCCATCGGTTTAGCGGGGATTGACGGGCGATGGAATGGGGCGTCGGGGGATTGTTGGCGCTGGTGGAAACTTTGGATAATTTCGGTGCTATGTTCGCCACAAATGCAGCTAGGCTCGGGCGGTCAGGGCCTTGTCGGTGACTTTGCGAATGTCGGCGGCGACACTGTCCATGCTTTGCGCACCGTTGATGATGCGGAAGCGGCCTTTGAATTCTTCTGCAAGCGCCAAAAATCCAGTGCGCATAGCTTCCTGGAGGCTTGTGCCAAAATCCTCGAACCGTTCTTCGGCACCGTTGCGCCCTTTGGCGCGTTTAAGGCCTTCGGTCGGGTCCATATCGATGAGCAGTGTCAGATCAGGCTCGACCCCGATCATGAGATCGTGCAGCTTGTCCACTGTCGCGCGCAGATCGCCTCGGCTGAGGCCCTGATACATGCGGGTACTGTCTGCAAAACGGTCACATATGACGATCTTGCCAGCAGCAAGGGCAGGGCGAATGACCCGCTCCAGATGGTCGCGGCGTGCGGCGGTAAACAGCAATATCTCTGTCTCGGCGGACCAACGATCAGGATCGCCTTGCAGCACCAGTGCGCGAATTTCTTCCGCCCCGTCCGAGCCACCCGGCTCACGCGTGACGACAACCTGATGGCCCGTGCTGCGCAAATGCTCGGCCAGACGGGTAAGTTGTGTAGATTTGCCCGATCCGTCGATGCCTTCAAAGCTGATAAAAAGGCCTTTTTTGCCCTGTTCGTGCTTTGTCACGAAGCCTCCGGCGGGGGACCGTCATTGATGCGTTGAACAAGGTGCTGTGCAGCGGCAACGACACGGCCCACAAAGCCATGGCGCGCAATTGCACGGTCGGCCAGTAGCGGCACGCGCCGTTCGGGCAGGCCTTCGGGGCTGATGATCAGCTCACCGATCTGGTCGCCTTTTGCGATAGGCGCTTTGAGGGGGCCGTCATAAATCACTTCGGCCTTCAGTGGTGAGATAGGATTGACTGGCAACAGCATGGAGATGTCTTCGCTCAGTTCCATCCCGACTGTTTGCTCGGCTCCGATGGCGACGTCTGCTTGGGCAATTCTGGTGCCCGCTTTGCCCAGCTCTGTCTGTGCGAACTGGCGGAAGGCCCAGTTTGTCACGGCCTCGGCTTCGCGGGCGCGGGCGGGTGCCGTTTCAAGACCGGACAGCACAAACACAATCCTGCGGTCGCCCTGTTTGGCCGAGCCTACAAGACCGTAACCGGCCTCTTGGGTGTGGCCTGTCTTCAGCCCGTCCGCGCCAATGCCCAGACCCAACAGCGGGTTGCGGTTCAGACGATTGGCAGATTCATTGGGGTCAAACAGAAACTCTTTTTGCGCAAACATCGGATAGTATTGCGGATAGTCCTTGATCAATTTGCTGGCGATAAGTCCCAAGTCGCGCATGGACATGCGGTGCCCCGCTTTTGGCCAGCCGTTGGAATTGGTGAATGTCGAATTGCTCATCCCCAACTGCTGTGCACGCATTGTCATTTGGCGGGCAAATTTGCTTTCTGTTCCGGCGAGGGCTTCGGCAAGCACCACACATGCATCGTTGCCCGACAGCACGATAATACCGCGGATCAAGTCTTCGACCTTTACGCGCTCTCCCGCTTTGAGAAACATGGTGGAGCCGCCATAAGCCTGCGCTGCCGCAGAAACAGGCAACTCCTGATCCAGATCCAGAATACCGTTCTCGATGGCTTCGAAGGCCATATAAAGCGTCATCAATTTGGACATAGAGGCTGGCGGCAGGGGCTGATCAGCGTTTTTGGTCATCAGTACCGTGCCGGTATTGTAATCCACCACATAGGCAGAAGATGCGCGGGTATCGAAGGCCTGCGCCGAAACGGAGCTGGCAAGCAGGGCGATGGCACTGAGGGTTAGTTTCAATCCGCGCATATCGGGCACCTCTAAGGATTAGCTTGAAACGGCATAGGCATCGGTGAAGCCTTCCGATTTAATGGTCGACAGAATTTTGGCGCGCTCGGCGCTTGTTGCTGCGGGGCCGACGACGACACGCCAGAAGGTCTTGCCGTTAATCTGGCTTTGCTTGACGGTAGGTGCAAGACCTGCGCCGCGCATCTGTTTGGCTGCACGGTTTGCATTTGCTTCTATGCTGAAAATACCGATCTGGATGAAAGGTTTGGACAAACGGGAGGTTTGTGCGGGCGCGGCGGGTTTCGGAGTAGGGGCGGCGGCCTCGATCGCGGCACTAGCTGTTGCAGCAACAGGATCAAGCGGTGCCGCGGTAACATCTGGTGCAGGCTGTACTGTTGCATCAGGTGCCGTTGCGGCATCCGCGCCAGCAGGCTCTTGCACCTTGCGCAGTGCAGTGACGTTCAGCTTGGCAGGCGCACCAGCCAGAATGCCAAGAGCAACGGCCGCGTCGGACGAGATTTGCAAGCTGGGGCCGGGGATGTCCCGCTCACGTCGGAAGAGCGCGCCTACGACGAACTTGCCATTGCTTTGATTGCGGATGATCACCCGCTCGGGATCGTTCACATCTGGGTGTGCCACCCAGACGCCGCCAAGGCTGGGGCGCCCGTCCCACAGCCCTTGATCCGTTACGGAAAACACTTCGGGTGCCTCGATATCGCGCTCGACCGTGGGGCCGGTAGGGGCTGCGGCCTGTCCTGCGCCGCCAGCAGAGTTTGCTGTTGGGAACGCGAAATTACCCTGATCGTCGCATCCTGCCAGCACGGTAAAAGCGACCAGCGTGCCGCCTAACGCCATGAGCGGGCGGCGCCTGCCGCGTGTGGAAATAAATGTGATATGACTGCCCATTAACCCTCGTCCTTGCCTGTGCGCGGCCTTTTTACAAGGCACACTGCGTCACCCCTTTTGCGGGGCCTTTCGCGCACTCTAGCGCGCACACCCCCTGCGCGACAAGAGAGACACGCACCGATCGGCAATTTTCCCCACCGCTCCGCGACATTTTTTGCGCAATTGCAGAATCGGTTTTACCGATTTAGAGAACTCATACAGCGGAGGTTTGGCAGAGTGGTCGATTGCACCGGTCTTGAAAACCGACGGGCGTGAGAGCGTCCCCAGGGTTCGAATCCCTGAGCCTCCGCCATTAATCTTGACGAAATAAATTTAAATATCATTTAAAATCATGGACTTGATAGTGATTTTCTGAGAAGCAACTTCCCCCTCATCTTGTTTTGCTACCCCTTCTGCACCACATTTTGCTACACAGCGTGCATATTGAGGGGGGGGCGCAGATATGTCAAAACCTGTCCTGCGAGGAAAGACGTGGTATCTCAAGAGACGGGTTCCGGCCCGCTTCGCTTCCGTCGAGGAACGTGCCGTTATCTGGGACAGCCTGTCGACGGATTCCTACAGTGTCGCGGTTCAGAAATCTGCAGGTGTCTGGCTCAATTATATTGAAGGCTGGGAGGCACGGCTGGCGGGCAGGGACGGCGATGCGTCCGAGAAATTTCGGGCGGCGCAGCAGCTTGCGGCAATCCGAGGGTTTCAGTTTCTGACCATCGACAAGGTCGAGCAGGCACCGCTGGAAGAAATTCTGCAGCGGGTCGAAGCCTCGCAACGTAGCGATGGCGAGCCTGATGAGAGTGTGGCGTCAGCACTTCTCGGAGCTGTTCAGGCGCCGAAACTGAAGTTGTCCAGTTTGATGGAGCATGACGAAGTGCTTGCGACGCAGGACAACCGGTTCAAAAACAGCGAGCAGATGAGACTGTGGCGCTCGCCCCGCGCTCGCGCTGTGAACAACCTCATTGCGGCGCTCGGGAAGGATCTGGAAGTGGTCACAGTCGGGTCGGCAGAAGCGCGGGCCCATAAAAAGTGGTGGCAGGCCCGGATCATGCGCGAAGGCCAGTCGGCGGACACGGCGAACAAGGATTTCCACTACATGTCCGGCATGCTGTCGCGCTTCTACGAAGACCTTGAGCATGAGGATCCCCCACGGCCCTATGCTGGGGTTGCTATCCGCGACCGACATGCAAAGAAATCCCGCAAAAATGAAGTGCCTGTCGATTGGATCGTTGACAAGTGGTTTGTAGAGGGCGCTCTTGACGGCCTGAACGACGAGGCACGTGACATTTTGCTTATCTCGGTTGAGACTGGGTGTCGCCAAAACGAAATCTACAACTTGCCGGGCTCAGCGATTTGCCTTGATGATCCGATCCCGCACCTCAGCGTCGAAAATGAGCTGGCGGATGATCCCGAAGAACGCCGCGAAGTGAAGAACACCGCGTCGCACCGGAAAATTCCACTTGTCGGGGTCGCATTGGCGGCGGCGTTACGTCATCCCAACGGCTTTCCGCGATACAGAAATAAGGCGAGCTACAGCGCTGCTGTGAACAAATATCTGCGTGCAAATGATCTGCTCCCTGCGGGAGTTACAATCGGTGGAACAAGGCACACTTGGGAAAGCCGCATGAAGAAGGCAGGCTATGATACGGATGATCGCGGGGAGTTGATGGGCCATTCGGTCAAAGAACGGCGAGGGCGGGAGGTTTATGGTGATGATATGCCGTTGGCTGATCGGCTTTTGATTGTGCAGAAGGTCATGCTCCGCGTGCCCGCACACCTGAAGTGATGATGCTTTCACGGTCGTGGTGCGAGGGCTGTAAAGCGAAGTAGTCAACGTTGATGGGGTAGATATTTCTTTGAGCGTGCAATGGCGTCGTGCTTTGACTGTTCGGCTATCAACTCCTGCTCCAGCCTCAGGAAAAGGGGGAGGTATGCGTGGTTTGCCTCAAGAAGGATGGCGACGGTCCGTAAGCTGGAGCGAATACGCGCGAGTTGTTGTGTCTGATTGTTTTCCGATTTCTTCCGCTTGTTCGATTTGACGAGCGAGAGCAAAATAGAGGCGCTGCCGGGCATCGACGCGGACTGTGTTCCGGAAGATGGGTGGACATGGGGCGCCAACGGCACCTCCTTGTTACGCGCATGTCCTTCCCAGTCTCGTGCCATTGGCCGAGTTCTCCCACCCGCTTAGAGGAGTGCTCAGAGCGGTGCATATCGATGTGAATGTGGCCGAAAATTTGTCCGGCCTTCTGATCATCAATATAAAGTAAGGGAAGGCTACTGGATCGCCCAACTGGGCGTGAATCGCTGGGAAATGCGCGAATGTTGTGGATTATCTGAGGATTGGAAATTGTATTTCGCATATTTTGAATTGAGAACAAAGCAATCAGAAAATCAAAGGAACTGAAAAAACAAAGAAACCTTGAAAATCCATATTATTCCTCCCCCCAAAAAAACAAAGAAACCAAAAACACTGAACCTCATTATTCCTTCAAAAATCAAATCAAACTTGCCCATAAAGAACTAAAAACTCAAAAACCTAAAAATAGAATGACCCAGGAAAGGGCAAAATACGCAGGCCACTAACCCAGACAAACGCAAATCCTATATCGCTCCTGTCCAGCGCAATGAACTCAACAGGCAATATGAAGACCTACCCGCACCAACCTCAGTCGGCGCGGGTATTATCTGGCTTTAGTTGAGCTTATCTCGGTCGGCATCTGCAAAGGTGTTTTCGCTCACGCTGTTTTTCAAAGCGAAGTCGTTTTTAACGCTTTTCAGCCAGTGCTGTATGTCCTGCGCACGCATCGAACGTCGCTTGACTAGATCGTATGCCAATGCCTCCAGAACTTTGCGATGCTGAGCCAATAGAGCACTGGCCCGTTGCTCCGCTCGTGTCAAACGGTGCCTTACTCTGTCGCGTATCGCCGGGGTATGCAAATGCACGGCCTCTGGTTTGGCGTGCCAGACCAGCCCTTCATGTCCGAGGCCGAGGGTTGTTTCGAGCTGGATGGCCCAACGGGTAGCCAAAGCGAGGTCGGACGCGTCTTGTCCTCCCGCACCGGCGGAGACTTCCCCCAGAACCAGCCGCTCTGCGGCACGACCAGCGAGGGAGTAGATGATCTCGGCCTCGATGTCAGACAATAGGCTTTCATTCGGCTGAATGCGGCGTTGGATTTCGCCTCCGTTGGTTGTGATGGAGATGCTTTGGATCGCGCCAAGCCCAAGCGCGGCGCTTGCAACGGCATGCCCTGCTTCATGGATCGCAATTCGCCAGAGCACTTTTTCGTCCGCGTCATTGGACACAATCCCCATCTTTTTACGCAGCATATCGGTATTCAGAAGTTCGCGTGTGTGCCGCGCGTCTGACCTTGCAGCACGGATTGCAGCATCGATATCCGCCGCGCTCCGGCCCACGGCGAGATGGGATAGTATCACCAATTCTCCATCAGCAATATCTTCGCACAGATGATGACGTAGGATAGCAAGGACTGCTTCTGCGTCGGGCAGCGCCACATGGATTTTGATGTCCATACGGCCCGCGCGGATCACAGCAGGGTCCATCCGCTCAGGGTGATTGCAGGTGCCAATCACAACCACGCCCTCGTTTTTGGCGATTGCGTCCATCTCGCCAAGAAAACCGTTGATGACCTGAGTCCGATAATTTGAGGCATGCCGATCAGTGTCGCTGCGTGATCCCACCGCGTCGATCTCGTCAATAACGAGCACACAGGGTGCAAGCTGCCGTGCCTCTGCAAAGGACTGCTGCATCGCGCTGAGCATCTCGCCCAAATGGCCCCGAGCCTGCCATTCCGAAAAACTGGCATTTACCGCCTTGATCCCCGCGCTGTTCGCAATGGCGCGCGCGAGGAACGTCTTTCCAGTGCCAGGTGGGCCATAAAGGAGCATCGAGCGGCTGATCTCGTTCCACGCTGCTTTGCCCTGCTGCCACAGCAAAAGGTCATCGACGATCCGGCGCGCAGCGATAAGGGCAGGGCTATCGCCGCCAAAATCTACCAAACGCGGCCCTGCGGCTTTCACGTTAGTGCTGATGATGGCACTGAGACGCTGAAGGACGATACGCGGAGTCGGCGCCCGCAGAGCGGCACAGACGTCAAGTGTGCTCAACTCAAAGAGATCACTATCGTCGGGCAAAGCGCGATACAGCGTTTCGGCATTTGGGACTTGGTCACATAGATGACCAGCAAGAATATAGGCTGAGAGAATGTCACGCGAAGGCGGTGCGAGTGGCAGTATCTGAGGAGCGATGGCTTCAAGATGACGGGGTAGTGAGACACCATGTGACTGCAAGATCAGCACGGGTTCGATGCGATCAATGCAATCTTCTATAGCTATATCAAAGCGATCCTGTGCAGCTTTTCCGACTCTGCCGTCTACGATGTCGGGTGAGACTATTTTCCAGTTTGCATGCGGGAATCCCGCTTTCAAAGTTTCACGTATGATGTGGATATCGGACGGAGCGATATCGCCGATAACGGTCAGCGCGCCACTTAGACGGCTGGCCTCATATGCATCTGTCCCGCCAAAGCTTGCGGCAAGTCGGATTGCAGTCAGAAGCTGGCGCGCAGGCACATAGCGAGATGGTAGGCTTGTGCATTCCGCCATTGTCTCGGCCTCATTACGGTCGTCGAAGCGGGCAAAAAGCTCATCGAGATCCGTGACGGGCTCCATCTTATGAGCGGCGTCGGCACTGTAAAGTGCTGGGACGCCGTGGTGGCGGCGTAGGTTTTCGACGGCGGCATGTGCAAATGCGGACCAGGCGGGTGGGGTGAATGTAGTGTGGGGCATAGCTGCGCCCTCCCTAATGAATGGGTGAATTGGGACGCCTCGGAAGCGATGCCCGAAGCGAAGGATGTGTGTGCTGGCGGGGGCGCTACGCGGCGCGACACTCGACATTGGTTCCGAGTTCTGCCTCGATGTCATCGAGATGGCCAAGGATTGTTGGTGTCAAAGAAGCGTCGTAGATCTCTGACGCAACGCGGATCTGACCGCGATATGACGCTGGATCAACAATGCACTCGGGATGATTGAGCTGCAGCATTTTATGCAAGCCTTTCTCGATGCAGAGTGCCTGTCGTCCTGTCGGGACTGCAACGGTGCGCAAAATCTCGCAGGGCATTTCCTGACCGACCACCAGTTGATGATGCATGCGGCTTGTCGGATTGCGTGAGAAACCTGCTTTGATCAGCTCGCGGCCTGTCGCACTGATGAACCGCATCAGATAGATAAAGCTCGGCGCCGCAGGCCAATCAATGCCGCATCCGCCACAGGAAAATCGCTGCGTCTGGATGTTGGCCCGCGCGATCCGTTGCGTGTGGCCACATTCGGCGTGCTGGAAAATACGGTAATTGGGATCGCCCTCACTGTCAGGGCCGATAAGATCCCACCCGAGCGCGGCGGCCTCTGACACCTCCATTGCCGCACGGCAGGTCTCGCAACGTAGACCAGTTTCGCCTGCAGCGACCCGCTTAATCAATTCAAACTGGCGACTAATTTCGTGACCGCAGGGCATTCGGTAGAAAGCGTAGTTGCGGCGTGCGGGGTCACGCTTGATGAACTCCAGTCCGGCAGCGACTGCGTCGACCTGCCAAACCTGTTCGATGCAGTGAGAGCAGAGCGGATTGGCACTGGTCAGCGTATAATGGCGGACCTTGCTGATGCCGCCACAGAGCTTGCATTGAAGTGCAAGATGCATGCGGTCAACGATGCGGGCTAAGATGTTATACCCTTTCTTCTGTGCCTCCTCGGCCCACTTCGGCTTGATAGCGCCGGTGTGGATCGGAAAAGGAAAGTCAGCGATTGTCATATTATTTGGTGGGTTAAACGTGTTCATGAGAAAGTCCTCCGTAAGGATTCAAAAAAGATTAACGTCATCAAAACGGGGCACCTGAAATGATCAGGCGGGATCAGCTAAGATGCGTATTTGGTGGGAGATGGTCTGGCCTGTTGCGGCCAGACTAAAGGCTTAGGTAAGAGCCGGCGGGTCGATTGAATCGTCGGCCTCTACTCCAGCACATCCATCGTAGGTCAGCAGCGTCGCCATGGCGTCGATATGTGCCAGCGCCTGCCCAAGCATCACGTTGCGATCGCGCACAGCTGGACCGCTGCCTTCACATTGAAACAGATCCTCGAAGTGCGGCCTCAAACCATAAATAAACATAAAGTTATCTGGTTCTTCAGAGCGGATCAGAGAATTAACCAGCAACGACATGCGCTTGAGCGGTTTGTCGTGGGCGCATGTCAGTTCAAGAGACGCGATGGTGGACAAATGTGTTGTAACATCCGTGAAAGCCACTTCCGCATCGGTCAGCCAAGCGCGGAACGCAGGGTCCCAGATATCGACTTCTTCGATCTCGCGTTCAGCTTCGATATGACGGGCAAGGGCCGGAAGCAAAGCGGCAAACGCACTGGCAATTGGAGTTGGATAATTTGGATAGTCGGCTTTAAGCGTCGCGACTTGCGTGATATTGTAATAGTCAGTCATGATGATCTCCTAAGGATCTAATTGATTAGGACGGAGGCGAGGGCGGGAACCCTTGCTTTCGTTCGATCAATATGCCATTACACCATTATGATGTCAACATCAAAATGTAAGGAAATGCTATGGCACCCCCAAAAAAAGATACTGAGGCGCTAACACTACGCCTTTCACGCGATATGATTGAGGCACTTGATGATAGAAGGCGATCAGAGCCTGATCTGCCAACGCGCCCGGAGATGATCCGGCGGCTTTTAGCAGAATGCCTCGCTCAGAAGACTTAAAATAATAGTCCGAACATCAATGGACGTTGTGCCGTGATGTTCGGACTTATCAATTCTTCAGCAGGTCATGGGCTACGCAGATAGCAACTGCGTGGGTTTTGTTTTGGGCACCCAAACGGGAACACGCATTTCTGATGTAGAATTTGATCGTGTTTTCCGTCAACTCAAGCAGAATTGCGGTCTCCCAAGCGGATTTCCCGTTTGCTGCCCACAAGAGAACATCTTTCTCTCGTGGTGCAAGGGTTACATTTGCAGGAAGATGGATGCCCGAAGCAATTTGTTGATTGGTTCCTTTAGAGCCGATTTTGTCAGCTTTAAAGGAAGTCATGTTATTTACGAGATGCTGATTGAACTGATCAAAAGCAGGCATCTTGACGTGATCCGGGAAGGTAACACGCGAGAGCATAGCCAAAGGGTCGCCTGACACTTCCATCAGGACTGGTGATTTGAATTGATTGAACATCGCGGAGCCTCCATCGTGTTGAGAGGCTGACCGGCATAGAGCCGGGTGTTAGTAATCCTGCACACAGCACAGGACGCCACCATTTTTAGGCGAGCCCTGGACATGTATGGTGGCCACCCGGCCAAGAAAAATCCTGACCGGCCTGTGTGCTATTGGAGTTACTAAGCCCCACGTGCAGAATTTGCTGCGCCGCTCGATATATTTGGCATGCCGGTATGCCTTCTTCAATGCTGAATACCTGCTTTATGCTGTATTTCCCGAAATATGGACCTGTGCGAAACATGCGTCATTGAGTTCACTCCATTCAGGGAGCCATCCGATGCATATGAGAACAGCAACTTTCAGTGCCGTAATTTTCTTTTGTAGCTTCTTCTCTTCCTTTGCCGAAGCGCGTCCTGTGCAATGCCTTCTTCAAGTTGATGGCCGTGTATACATTGACGGGGACTGCTATTTTAAGCCTCTCTCTTCAGGTTCTGGTGGTTTCCAAATCGCGGGCGCTGGCGGCAAATATTTTGCATATCTTTACGTCGAGGGTCCCGACATGGGGAGCGGGCACTGGAATGGCGCGATTGATGAGGCACGCGCGCATACGCCACTTGGCGCACTGCGCCGCGACGGGGCCTGTTGGACCAACGCGACCGTTAAACTGTGCGCATGGTGAACTGGTAGTCACTTCCCTAAATTTAACATCCATCAGAGTGGCATAGCGATCTTGTCCAAAGGGCAGCGTGCGGGAAGTTGCAGAGTTGCGCATGTCTTTTTGCCTCGAGAGCGACAAGTAAGAAGGAGATTATCATGACTAAAAAAGCAGAATTTCAACAAGGCTATGACGTCCAACATGAGGGTGAGAAGCAGGTCATTTCTTTTCGCGGGGACGGACTTTCTTGGGCAGCGTATGTCGTTTTTCCAATTGCCGTCCCGTTTCTCCTTCTCTCAATAACTTTAGTTCTTCCTGCATCTTGGTGGCCGTTTCTTGTCGCGTTGATGCTCGGTTTTGCTTACCTGATCTACAGCATGTTTCAGGCTCAATCTTTTACGCTCACACCTTCTGGTATCGTTAAGGGTGGAGTCGAATACGATCTGGATCGGGTATCCGAGGTCTTCATCGACAATCCTCTAGATAAAGATGTGATGCTCACCGGACAGCCGATGTTTGTTTTCGGTGGCACTGGGGCTGCCGGGGCTTCATTTGCTGCGATGGGGGCCATAGCTAACGCAACGACCTCAGCTATGGCTGGCGCAAGTATTGCAATTGGCCGTTCCTCGGCAAAACGGCGGTATCGCGTGATGATCCGCTATGGCAGCAAGACCATAAAGCTGGGGCGCAACCTTAAGCAGGACCGCGCCATCGCACTCTTCAACCTTCTGACCACCGAGCAGCAGGTCAAAGGCTGAGAGTTGCAGCGCGCCACTCCCGGTTAAGTCAGACGCCTCTCATCGAGATATCTGATGTCGCCCTTATTCCCCAATTAAATTCCCTTACAGAAAAAGGAACATCCTCATGATTTCTAGAACCGCTCTTATCCTTAGCCTCGGTGCTGCGATGTCCTCAGCCGCCTATGCCGAGACATATTCTAACCCTGATCCCAGATGGTGGGGCCGCTTTTTCAACGCCGTAGAGGGCCAACAGCCCGATTTTGAGGTGATCGCCAAAAAGGATCCGGCCTACATCGCTGCAAGCGAATTTGATCGCGACGAGGTGCTGACGCGGCTTGTTGCAGAACTCAAACAACAGCAGGGAAATATTGATACCGCCACTGCTGAGATCACGGTCACAATCAGCGCCACATTGGGCGACTACAGCGCTCAAGCGGAAGGCTTTCCATCAAGCTTGTTTGTGCCAAACATGCATCTGCCCATTGGCGTCCAAAAGCTCTTCTTCCGGAATTTTGAAGACTTTCGCATTTTTCCTGCAACGCGTGATCAAGGGAAAGCCCTGCGCGAACGCATCGGCACACGGGCGCTGACTGCTGACGTGACGCTGACCAATATCCAAGCCTCAACCACACGGCCGCGTGCCTTTGAGGGTTATGTGAGCAAGGTGATTTACACTGCAGCAGACGGTTTGGTGGTGGGTGAGTTCACTGCAAGGGAAGCCGCACCGCTGCCTGCAAGCGCTGCGGCGGATCAGGTGCCAACCACCCGGTCGAAGATCCTTGAGATGGCTGGAATCCCGCAGCTCGGCACGCCGTGGGCTGACGCGAAGGCTATTATCCAGTCGAGCTATCCATACAGTGCCAGCGATACGTTTATCTATACTGACAAGGGCAAGGTCATTGCATATCAGCATGACAATGGCATCACGGTGCTCGACGCGCCGCACGAGGCTGATAAGGCTTTTCGCATTTATCTCCAGCAGGCCGAAGGGAATTGGCGCACCACGCGCGGGTTTTCGGTCGATCTGATCGCGGGCAATGCGGTCAGCGTCAGAGGAACCGGGCCGGGCCTTGCGTGCTATACGCCTGACATCCTCGATCGATGCGGAATGCTTGAATTCTCCCCAGCAGATGGCGGCCATATTCTGACACGAGCTTACGGTATCATCGAGCTTGAGCGCTCGGGATCCCCGCGTGATGTAGTTGAAGCCTTTGTCGGTGATAGCATCGCGGCTTTTGACGGGTTCGGCGCGCAGGTCGACTATGATGCTGACACCTTAAAGACGGGTGTTCTTGCGAACTACCCCGGCATTCGCGGTGTGCCTGCCTATGTGATGGGGGCAGGGGAAATCCGTGAGGGCGCGCCGCTGTATGATCCGCTTCAAAACACCACGGGGCTCAATCCGATCACCCGCGAGGTTGCATTGTTTGCAATCGATGGCGCACCAGATCGCATCCCGCTGCTGTTCGTTCTGCAATAAGCCCGTCATTTCGTGAACTGACATCATGCTGCCCGTTGATAACTGGCCGGCAGGCATTCCGAAGCTGATCACTCGGCATAAGGTATATCTTTTTTCTGCAGACGATAATCTGAGGTCACGTTCGGTTATCGTCAGGAAGATTTCAGACCTTCTGATGAGTGTTCGTCTGTTTTCTCTGACATCTGAGGTTCAGGCGTAACAATTTTCTGATCATTGTTTTCAGTCAAAAACCTCGCATTTGGGAACATTTTTTTGAGCTTCTGTTTTAAATCGGGACGATCCGCGAACGAGTCGTCATCAATCATAATCTTACGACCCTTAGTCAGCCAATTGATGTGTGCCGTGCGCGCCTTCGATAATGCATTTCCAACAATCACAATCATAGGCGTCGGACCCCCAACTTGCAGCAGGCTCGTGATTGCTTCGAAAGGTGTGCGCACCAGCAGACACGTGTCGGCGGGCTGGGGCCCGATCATACAAACCCCACCAGTTGAAGTCTCTTGGATCGATGCCCGCGGATTGGCTTCCAGCAACATGCGATCAAACCCAACTATCCTTCCCTTTGCATCCCAGCGGGCAAATAGAAGACCGTTATTTCCGTCAAGGCGGAGTGTATTTTGATGCAGTGCAACAGCCGTCTTAATGATCTGGGGCGCATATGGATCTTTGATTGACGGTGCAACAATCCAGTCCTGTCGTCTGGCAGTGTGGTCATCGCGAGAGGCCAGGCCACTTTGCCGTGTGCGTAGCACGAGGCGATAACGTTCAAGAGGTGTTGGCTCCGGCGTTGGCGTGCGCTGCGGTCGCGTTGCACTCAGGTATTCCTTTAACGCTTTGATCGCGTTTCTGTGTGTTTCACGCATTGCAGCACGCAAACCCTGAGCTGCAAATGATCTCGTGCCTTTAAGCGTTAGGCGCACCGCAGTTCGTGCGCGCCAATGACTACGCTTAAGATTATTGATTTGCTCACGGTATCCGAATTGTGCCTCCTGCGCAGTCTCGGCAGGCACACTACGACGGGGGATAAAAGCACCAAGGCGCTTGCACATGGCGCCAAAGCTGAATGCGGATCCCAGCTGGTTCGCCGGCATGAACCGCTGACTTTTAATCTCTCGGATGCGCGCGCCACTGCCTATGGGCACATATTCCAGACCTGCGTTTTTGAGACCGGAATGAACCGACCGCCAGTGGAGTGCCGTTTTCAATATTTTGCACGCGAAGTCACGCAGGTTGGCAGTAAGATCGTTGCGCAAATAGCCTTGATTTGTAAGTCGGTGATGCTCTCTTACGGCCTTGCCATCGGGCCTCAGTCCTTGCGCGCGCTCTTGCGTTTTGCGGTCCCAGTGTTCTTGGGGCTTTGGGCAAAGTTCAATCTTGCCATTCACCAACGCGATATCAAACCGCCCTCGGTCTGCGGGCCAGCCGAAACGGTGTTCAGTTTGTCGACAAGCACGCTCAAGGCGTGCGTAATCGTTGCTGAGAGACAGACTCGCGCCCGTAAAGGGATGCACGCGGTTCAGGATGATATGAACATGGGTGCTATTGGTGTTACGGTGGATTAAAAGTATCGCCTGATACTCAGATGCCCCTATTTCTGTTAGCACCATCTGCGCCGCAGCGAGCACATCCTCATCACTGGGCTGTTCCGTCTCATGGAAACACAAAACGATATGGCTGCATGGTGCCCGGACCTTTGGGTTGAGGTCTGCAGTAAACGCCATTTGTGTTGATGCGTCCTCACAACCCCCGATGAGATTGAGCATCAGCATCGCGGATGCGGTGCGAGACGCGTATTCAACCCGATATCGGAAAACGTTTGCCCCATTGTCAGCCCACGACCGGTTAGGGATCACTTTTGCAAGCATTGATGTCCCCCTCGATCAACGCGGCTTGTATTAATGTGAGGTCCGACACGATCGCAATAAGTTCATCTTCAACGACCGCTGGTAAATCCTTTTTGCCGAGCATCGCAATTCGTGCGCCAATTCGCCCCAGTCTGCCTGATATCACCCGACGAAGATGTAGGCTGGGTTCACCGTCGCTGTTGATCAGATCCTTGATCCATGCGGATAAGCTGTCAAAACCCAATCGGTTCGCCGTTCGACGCCACGACAACTTTTCTTCCGTGGTGCAGCGCAAGCAGGCGCTTTCCGTTTGTCTGCGTTGGTTGGAGCGGGGCTTGTGAGTTTCTTCCATTTGCATCTGCGTCACCCGACATGGCCTTCCGTTCCACCGAACTTGTTAAACAATTGCTCTGAATCAATTCGGTCTTGTTGCTTTTGATCTTGCGGGGTGATCACGATATCATGTGGCGAAACGTCTTTTTCTTTCACGCTTGTCGGTATTTCTTTTTCGCGCATATTCGCATTCCGCGGGTGTATAGCCGTGTTGTTTTTGGGTGTTGTTCTAACTCTTGCGCCAGACTTAGTAGTGCGTTTTTTCGGATCACGCAGATAACTGCGCAGCGTGCTTACGCTGATATTCGCGCCTTCTTCAGTAAGCCATTTTGCAATATCCTGATAGCTATAGCCGCGCTGACTTACCGCATCCAGGATTGCCTCCTTGTTCATCTGAACGAACTCACGAGGAGTAAACGCGGTCTTCGCTTTAACTGGCGCATCTGCAAGCTTTTGTGCAAAACGCTCTGCAGCTTCAATCGATACTGTGTTTAAATTCTTAGGCATGTCGGTTTCCTTTTCTAAACGACCGACTCTTCTAATATGAGTGATTCGCGAAAATTCAAAACAAGGTTCTCTTCTTTTCTGTGGATTACGGAATTTTCTTGGGGTTTGAATAATCACTTAAATCAATCCAATTGGTCGTGTGAGTTTCTGCATTTAGAGATTTTCGGAAACAGCAGGGTATGCGGGCGGTCAGACCGCCGGATTTCGCCTGACATTCTCGGAAAGCGTTTGTCGGGTGTAAAAAGCAGGTGTCATTGGCATGGTGGATGAATGATTGGGTCACGTTGCTGGAAAAAGCCCTGCCCATTGCATTGAGCGATCTTGTTAGCATCGGTTTCGGCTGACATATCGTATCCATGACCAACCATGTCCCCTTAACCCGTTTGTTCGGGCCGCCGACTGAGAGCTATACCCGTGATCCTGAATTGCGGTCTTTGTGGGATAGGGCTGCAACCGGTGTTCTGCGCTGGAACGATTTGCTGGAACGAAGCCCGGTTCTTGTTATCGCTGAGGGGAAATCCGGAAAAACGCATGAATTCAAGCAACAGGTTGATCGACTTCGGGGGCAAGGTTCATTTGCGTTCTTCATCCCTATGGAACAATTACACGATCATGCTGTTCGGGATGTCCTCTCGTTGGAAGACGAAGGGCAGTTCGATACATGGCGGCAGGCCAATGACGCAACGGCCTACATCTTTCTCGATGCACTTGATGAGCTGAAGTTACGAGATGGATCATTCCGGATTGCTCTCAAAAAACTGCTGCGCGAGATCGGCCCACACGTCTCGCGGGTCAGGTTGTTTTTGTCCTGTCGACCGGGGGACCCGGAAGTGCAGTTCGATCTCCAAGAGCTTGAACCCTTCAACGTGCGGCTAACCCCTCAATCCCAGGCCCCAGAATCCCTCGACGGTGAGGCGATGTTTCTTGAAGCGATTACCGAAAAAACTGCCAAAGATGACAATTGCGATCAGGTGGGGGCGCAACCGCCTGATGGCACTCAGGGGCCTCTGGTTGTCTCGCTGCACGCGCTGTCCAATGACGAAGTGCGGACCTTTGCGGCGCTTTACGCTCCGGCGTATGCGGATCAATTTTGCGAAGCGCTGGAGGCAAACCAACTCTGGAATCTCTACCGACTGCCCTACGACATCATGGAAGGTCTGGATTTCCTAAAGCAACATGGTGCGTTGGGATCTCTCGAAGATCAGATGAAAGCCGGTATTGATCAGAAACTTCGCGAGCGCCCGCACAGGCGGGGCCAAACTCTATCGGAAGCGAAAGCGCGAGAAGGGGCCGAACGGTTGGCCTTGGCACTTTTCCTGATGAAGAAAAGGTCGTTGCAAACCGGAGGTGCCGTAGAAGCCGACACGCTGACAGTTTCAGCTATCTTGCGGGATTGGTCAGCGCCTGAGCGAGGTGAGCTGATCAGCAAAGCTCTGTTCGATCCGAGCGGTGTTGGTGCCGTCCGGTTCCACCATCGCGGCACGCAAGAATACCTTGCGGCGTGTCGGTTGAATGCATTGCGCGGGCTGGGGCTGTCTACACGTGAACTATTCGCCCTGCTATTCGATGAAATTGGTGGCGAGGAGGTGATCAAGCCGAGCATGGAACCTGTCGTTGCGTGGCTGGCGCTTTGGCACGGAGATATCCTCGAGGTTGTGAAGCGACGCAAACCGCACCTTCTGTTTCGCGAGGGAATACCGGGTGCGATGTCGATTGATTTGCGCGCCGGACTTTTGCGCAGCTATGTCAAACGGTTTGCCGGGAGTGATTGGCGCCAAGGGGGCGTTGGCCACCCCGAATTGAGACGTGTGGCGCATCCCGATCTGGGCCCAGTGGTTCGCGAGTTGTGGGACGCTGGCTATACGGGATTTGACACACGCGAACTTCTGCTGGAGCTGATCTGGCTTGCACCAATGCCCGACTGCGTAGACCTTTCTTTGCGGGCTTTTCAGGATGCCGAGTTACCTAACTGGCACAGGGTCTATGCGGGATATGGCGTTTTGGCTGGGGGGGCAGATGTTCAGAAGCAGGTCCTGAAAACATCTGTATTGGCTGGTGCGATTCCTGAGGAAGTGGTTCGCAACCTGTTACCTGAATTGTTTCCTGCCGTGCTATCACAGACAGAATTCATGACGCTGATTTCGGGTATGACCGAGCTGCCCAACTCGGTACACGGGTTGGGTTATTCTATAATGAATGCCGTTAAAGGAGCATATAGGGCCGGCGAGGAAACGCTTGCTCTTCGAAATCAACTCACTGCGGCTATTTGGGATGCGAGAACCGCCGAAAGCCGGATGTATGAATCCCACTCGGAATATGACCGCCATACTGATGCGCTGCTGGTTGCATGCGATGTAACGGTTCCAAGCGTCGGAGATGATGCTACATCTTGGGCGTGGTCGTTCGCGGTGGCGCTTCACTTCGGTGAGCGGCGGGAGAGTATAATCGCACGCGATGAAACGCAAAGGCTCCTCAGCCAATGCGAGAGTCGGCCTGATTTGCGGGCGGCGATTTTCTGGGCCTGTTTACGAATGTCCGATGCACTGGAGGGGCGGGAGGACGATTGGGGGCGCTTCATCAATACAACCTCAGACCTTGTTGGCGGGCTTTGGCCAAAGCGTGACGATCTTGAATGGATTCTCGCCGCTCTCCGGTCGCCCGATACAAGCGAGAAGCAAGGCGTCGCCTATTATGCTTTGATGCAGCTGTTTGATCCGGTTGCAGACGCTCAATTAACCGAGGAGATCCGCAGTCTGGTGGCAGAGCGACCGGATTTGGCCGAGCACTTTGAGAAGGTTTTGAACCCGGCACCCAGAGAACCAAGCGAATACGAAATCAGAAGCGCAACGCGTAAAGAAGAGCGGGCACTTAAGGAAGCCAAACGTGTGCAGGACTGGCGCGATTGGCGGGCTGCCGTATTGGCCGACAATGGGTTTCTTCTTAGTGGAAATACAAGCTGCGGAACAATCTCCGACGTCTATAAGCTGATTCAAATGAGTAACAGGACCGGCGGGTCGCGTGCAGGTTGGAACGCAAACCTAATTGAAAAAGCATTCTCGTCTGCATTTCTCGCACAGCTACGTCTCGCGTTGTCCGATTTCTGGCGACGTCAAGATGTCGCCCTGCGCAGCGAGCGGCACGTTGAAAAGCAGAATTCAATCTTTTACGTCTGGCTACATGCCTTGATGGCCGTTCACAGCGAAGCCGAGACGGTGGGCTGGGCCGAAGCACTGACACCGGACGAAGCCCGCCGCGCCACACGGATTGCCTGCCTGAAGCTAAACGGTTTTGCGAGCTTCATTGAGGTACTTGAGGCCGCCCATCCGCAAGTTGTCCGCGATGTCATAGTCACCGAAACGCTTGCGCAATGGCGGAACCTTTTGGTGACCAATCACGCTGATATGCTGCGTGATGTCAGCTACCACGGAACACAAAGCATGAAGGTGGCTGTTGCCCAAGCGCTGGCCGCCGAGTTTGAGAACCTGTCACCAGAGGCAATCGCAAACGGAACCAATTCCATCGAATACGGGGTGGCTTTGGTTGCGGAATATGGCGAGCCTGAAGACGTCGATGCGG
Source organism: uncultured Sulfitobacter sp. (assembly GCF_947502895.1). Lineage (GTDB taxonomy): Bacteria > Pseudomonadota > Alphaproteobacteria > Rhodobacterales > Rhodobacteraceae > Sulfitobacter. The sequence goes on along the minus strand of NZ_CANNBM010000003.1, from coordinate 61,948 downwards.
TCATCAAGATTGTTCTTGCTCGGTTGGCTGAGGAGGGGGCTGATCACGGGTTTTGGCTGAAACAGCTTGCCCATCTGAATATCGAAGCTGCCTGTGCGCAGCTACTTGCTCTGACCGAAGACCTGAGTTCGCAGGACGCCAGAGAGCGCGCAAGCGGTCTGTTTGTGCGTGTGTTCGGTGATCGGTTCGACGGGCGCGTATCAAAGTTGAATTCTATCCCCCCGCAGCGACGCCTTGCACTCCTTCGTCAGTTGGTGATCCGCGCCTATCAAGCGGTCCGTAGGGACGATGATCCCGATCACGAAGGCGGAATGCGGCGGCGCGGCGAACGTGAAAACGCTCAGGATACGCGCAGCGCATTGTTCGATCATCTGGTGCAAGTCGAACTGACCCAGACACTGCAGGTCTTACATGAGTTCGCGGCTATAGCTGAATTCAGCCATATGCCTGACAGGTTGCGCGAAATGGCACACGAGCTTGCAGCACGGATGTCCGATAGCGCGGCTATGTCTTTGGCGGCGTTTCAGAAGTTGGACAATGACGTGTCTTACGTTCCGTTTGATGATGCTTCACTCTTTAAAATTATGGGTATCAGGTTAGAGGAGTTTGAGCATGACATCCTTGAAAGTGAAGACAGTCCTATTGATACATTAAGAAAGGTGGAAGCCGAGACGGAACTCCGACGGTTCATCACAAATTGGCTGCGCAATACCGATCGCGGGATGTTCAGTTTTACACAAGAAGCCGTCACGATTGTCGAGAATCGCACAGATATCCGGTTGCAGCCAAATTCAACGCCCGCTTACGCCACGATTGAGCTTAAGTTGGATGATACGCGGCGGCGGTGGTCTGGCACCCAGCTTGAACATGCACTGCGCAACCAGTTGGTCGGTCAATACCTCAACCATGACTTATGCAGGGTGGGTTGCTTGCTGATCGTCATGCGAGAGACCCGGCACTGGCAACATCCGCAGACAGGAGATCGTATGACATTACGGGAAACGGTTGATTGGCTACAAGGCATTGCTGACGAAATCTGTATCGAACGGCCAGAGCTACGTCTTTTGGTAAAAGGCATAAATTGCGCGATCTGAGAAAACAGTATGGAAAGGGCATGCCGGTCGCGCGACCTTAGGGAAAATCGACGAGGGGCGAGGAGTTCTATCTGGGCAGTTTGTATCATGCATTATTCGCGCACCTGTCTGTTGTCTGGGCCCGAATTCCCACATCGTGAACAGAACTAACTGAGGAAGTTCATCCCACTAAGTAAATAGATACGAGGCGGGTGGTTCAAGCGAGGGGGAGGTGGTCAAAGGCAAGCTCATCAGGCCTGTGTGGCCAGATTTACTTACCTGCAGGTAAGGACTGGAACGCGATGGGGATTCTATCCTATTGGTAGTGTTGAGACATGGGCCATATAGATTATGGGAAACGATAGGCTTATATTTCCATGACAGAAACGGTCACAAACTGGTCCATCCTTGTGGTCGGTTTATTATCTCACCACTAAACTGGAATTTAATGCACCTATGAGTTTAGATCCGCTTAAAATAGCGCTCGAGAACCTAAAACCTGCTGGAAAAGACGGATTTGAGGGACTTCTGGCGCTGGCCTTGGCCCGAATAACGGGCAATCCGATGCGGCTTGCGGCGAGTGGATTCCAGTTCGGGGTAGATGGTCAAGGTGAAGATCGCCTAAGGCCCGTATGCTTCGAAGCAAAGAGATATTCATCTGACCTCAAGCGGGAGCTGGTCATCTCAAAAATTGCAGATATTTCCCGTAGAAAAGATGAAGCAGAGATTCTTTGGGTCCTGGGCGCAACGACCGAAGTGAGAAACCAGATTGCCCAAGATTTGAGGAGTGATGGGGAGAAGCAAGGTATTGCGGTGCTTGTGCTCGACTGGAACGATCAGGCTCTTCCATCTCTAGCAATTACACTGGCGAACGCGGGGCCGGACATTGCGGGATGGATTACTGGCAAAACTGCTGGGTCATCTAATGAAGCTGAGCTTGAATGCATATTGGAGCATCTTCGGAGTGAGCCTGACGCCCAGAAGCGTTGGAAGGGGCTTTTGGAAGAATTTTCTGCTGCGGAACTTTCTGGCAGGCAGGCCGTTCAGGCGAACAAGTCTTGGTTGCAGGCAACTTTATCGTCGCAGAAAAAATCAAGATCACGGTTAGGCCAGCCAATTGCCCCCCGCCAACAAGATATTCCTGTTATTACGCGCAAGACTTCAAGGGATGCTGTCATCTCCAGTCTACAGGCTGCGACCACTTGTATCGTGCTTGGCACCGAAGGTGTCGGCAAGAGCTGGGTCGCAGCAGAGGCGGCTGTTGAATTCGAAGGCTTATCTGTAATTCTTGGGGCTGAAAAATTTGAAGGCATTGATGATGCACAGCTTGAGAGCTTGCTCATTCGTGAATTTGCCGCTCAGACCGAGAACGCTCACAGAAATATTGCGCGGTGGCAACGTCGTCTCGCTGCATGGGAATTTAACGCACCATCAAAGGGCTTTTTGCTTGTTGTGGACGGCGTGAACCAAAGACCAGCGGTCCCATGGGACCGGATCCTGACGCTGCTTGAAGGCTTTGTTGAAGATCGCGGCGGCAAACTTCTTGTTACCTCTAGGCCACAGTTTTTTACGCGGCATGTGCAACGCGGTTTCGACCGCCCCCAGAGACTGAACATTGGGAACTGGAGTGCAAGCGAACGCGATCAAATTTTGAACAAAGTTGATATTGATCCGTCGTCTCTTGATGCAACAACGCTCCAAAGCCTTCTTAACCCGAGGCTGCTTGGCATTGCACTTTCAATTTTACCCAGAGACAATCCTGACGCTTGGAAAGGGCTGAGCGTCGATGCCCTGCTATTCGAGCATATCAACCGGATGCAGGTCGACGGTTTTGAAACACAATCTCCAGACGAATTGTGTCTCGCTCTGAGCGAAAGCGCTGGCCAACTTTTGGATACGATTAGAACGGGTGCAGGTGCCGGGACGGATCTGGTTTTTGAAGGTGAATTGCGGGCCGTTAAAGAAACGCGCTTTTTTCAATCTTTGCCGGGACCGCGCGGTGGTTACAAACTTCTTGGAGAAGGGCTGTCGCTTGCTCTCGGGTTTGCGCTTGTCGATCGGATTTTGCAGTCGGTGCTGGACCGAGAAGAGCTTGAAGCAACCGCCGCAGCACTCATCGAGCCCATTGCGGCACTTGATGAAACCAGCCGCGTTGTCTTGGCAGCATTACATATTTGTGCATTCGACCCTGAGCGCTATGATGCAAAAGTGTTCGAATGTCTCGTTTCTGCTTTCTGTGAAATGCAGAACCTTGATGAGAACGCATATCCACAATTTTTCGATATCGTAAGACAGCGCCCAGAGGCGACGCTTAGCGCAGCCAGGCACAAGCTCTTGGAATGGCGGAATCCGATCAATGAGAAATGGCTCCTGGAAGCTGTGAAGCAGATGTCTGTGTCACAAGATACAAGACCTGCCGTTAATGCGGCTGTTCTTGATTGGCTGCGACATATCAACCCTGACGCTTTGAACCAACAGACCAAATATGGGCGCGCAGATGAGAAAGACGAGGAGCGAGCCGCGAAGCGACAGAAAGAGATAGATGGAGCGATAGCATCTTTCTCTGCACATGAATGCAAAGTCTTTAATTCCTGTGTGGTTGTACGGGGCGACACAGACAGCCTTCTTACGCAGGCGCTTGAACTCCTGGCAGGCTTGCCTCTTGCACCTTGGGCTTCAAGCCTCGCAACTCTCGGTTTTGGCTTTCATCTGGATCATAGTGTTTACCAAGCACGAAAATCATTTGACCAACTTACTGACTTCAATCGTGTCGACCCAGTTGAAGCTGGACAAGCCTTCTTGGAGGCTGCCGAGCCATTCAGAGCCGAAAATACCTCGCGTGCGGGGAAGTGGTCTCTTGTTCGTATGTTGTATGCAACGGGTAAGGAGGTGCATGCAAAAGAAGCATATGTGATTGGCGAGGGTCTGCGGAAGGACCTCGAACTACACCGAGACTTCGTTTCTCTTCGTGAAAAGATATGTGCGACCGATCCATGTGATCCTAATTCTGATCGGGCCGCTAACGTTGACCCAACTATTCAACAATTCTCCGAGATTGATACTGATCTGCTTCTCACGGGGATGCACCGTGGATCCGAAGACATGGACTATGAAGATCGCTTGTGCGCGGTAAGCCGTTTCGGTCCTGAAGTCGCAGTCGCAAAAGGACGAGAGTTTTGCCAATCAATCCTTTCACGGGAGGGCATGCCGCTTCGCCAGATTGCCTTGTGTGCGACGTCTCTCGCACCTCTATTGGACCGCAACGATGCCCTTGCTTTATCAAAGCGTCTGCAAGAGGAGCACCGGCTGGACACGCTGCCAGAGAACGATGTCGGAATCGTGAAACATTTCATGACAAAGTTCGCAATGCATCAACTGACTGGCGATGAGCAACTTGAACTCCTCACCTCGAAAAGCATCGCTGGAAATTATTCCGTCGACTGCATTCCAAGCTTTAAGAGGCCGTTAGAAGCGGCTGTTATTGCAGCATTAGATGCTGCGGAGATGACCGGTGATGAAAATGCTGCCTTCGGCGCGCTGTCCCTTTTAGCCCATACCTTTGAAGGTCTGAGCACCGAACTTGAGGAAAAGGTCGCGTTGTTTATCACAAGTGAGAACAAGCTTGTGCGGGCTGCTGCCTTTGAAGTCGGGCTTAATACGAAGAACAAATTTTTGAGGCAACACCACCTGTATGGATCATGGAGCGCTTCTGAAAATACTGGGTCGAAAGGCTATGAAAATGCTTGCGGATCAGCACTTCTAATTGATGCAGTGGTATGTGGCGAGGCCGAGTTCGATGACGTTCTTCCGCGCATTGCACCAGAGTCCTGGTATCTTGCTGAGCACCAGATCGGCAATGATATTAGCCCCGCGATCATCAAGATTTTCGATACCCGCTTAAGACAAGCTGCAGATCAATCTGGTGGTTTCGTGCCATTGCCAATCAAAGCCACAATTGAGCCAAATGACCATGTCTTGCATAGTTTTCGTTCAATCGACCCCAGCATTCCTGAAACCACTAATAACGACAAACCTTCATTTTTTTCGGGAGAGGAGACTAACGAGGAATTTCGAACCCGACAAAAACGCAACCACGATCTTTTCATAAAGATGGAAGAGATGCTGGCAGAGAAAGATGCTTTGATTGTTGCCGAGCAGATTGACTTTGACAGCTTTTGTCGGATGCTCAAAAACAGAAGGGAGCTTGGCTTACAGTGGGCACACCTCCTGCAAGACTTGTCCAGCCTTCAGTTCTACTGGTTCAAAGACTTCGCGTTCATGATTGCTGCTGCAACTTTTGATGCTGATGAAAATGCTGCCATTCGGTTGTTTGATAGAGCAATTGGTGCTGAATGCTTTGTCCAGCGCATGTATCCGGACGGACTATCAATGGAACACAAAGCCGTATGGAGCTGTCCAGCCACTCCCATTATGAAAGCCCTATGGAGGAAGCGACTCGAGGATTGTGTTTCCGATGACCTTTTGGCTTTGGAAATCCTCGCCGCAGAGCGATTTGGAGCAAAAATCTTCATCATTGATTTAGCCAACGAATTGGCCAGTTCCGAACGCCCTGTTGACAATGCGCTTGGAATAACAATTGCGGGCTTTTCAAGCCAGTTTGATCATTTCGAAAAGATATTAGATCACCTCGATCCTTCCACGGGATTTGTAGGTAGAGCAATGAAAGCTGCAAAGCATGCACACGTTAGGGCACGCTGGGCAGAGCATTGGATAAAAGAAATGTGGAGCGCCCGAACCCCAGACGATTTCTGGCTGAATTTAACGCTGGCTTCCAAAGTCGTAGATGCACGAAGCGATTACGACGAAAAAATCTACCATGTCGATAATAGATGGCATGCTTTTGCGAGCTTATTCACGGGGGCGCGCAAAGACCGTATAAAGAAGTGGGGCACTAAGCGAGCAAAAACGTTATACGGCAATGATACGCCTAATCAGGTATTTTTGCCAACCAAGCCCAGCCAATTATCAGTATAAAGTAGAGCTGAGATGATAAGCGAATCTGAACCTGAACAGATTGGACGAACCGAAGGCCTGATCGCAGGTGCGAAAGCGATTGGGCGTTCCGATCGCAAAAACCATGATCTGATTGCAGCCCTTGCACGCGGCGCATCTTCGCGGAATGTCCTGCTCGCTGATGATGAGTTGAGCATGATAGCGGAAATGGAGGGCGCGGAATTCTTCGAGGTGCAGATCATTTTGCGCGAGGTAATCCCGCACCTTACGGTGACTGCTTTCGAAGTCATGCGGTTGGTTAAGGCGCTTGTTGACAAGGGCGGGGATGATCTGGCGGCAAACCAGCCGAACGCAGCGTTTCGAGAGTGGTGTGCCGCCGATGAACGTCGCTCCGACGAAGTTATTGCCGCTGCGCGTGGTGGTGATGTGCTTTCGCAGGAGCACTTGGTTTTTGCCTTGCAAGCGAAAGATGATCCCGATGAAGCGTTTCGTTCCGCGGACGCGAGCGGCGCGGAGCAGACAGCCGGGGTCCTCGCCTTGTCTCGAATGACACTCGATGCTGGGCAGTCTGCGTGCGCGGTTGAATTGATCTTGGCTGCGGCGGAAAAGGTTGGAATTGATGAGTCTGCCTCGTTGGTGAAGGCTGCCCTTGATATCGCAAGCAAGGCTCCGGAAGTCGACCGAGCTGGATTTGCATCTGCGCTGGAAAGACTTGCCGCCTCTAAGGAACCGATTGCCGTTCACCTCATCGCAACGGCGATCTATTGGCACGGCGCTAAAATGACCGACACCGAAATTTCAATCTGCCTGAAGGGCCTGCTTGACGTGGACCCCAAAAATGGCGGGACAGTCAGACAGATAAACGATGCTCTTGAGGAGCTTTGGTCATCCCGCCCGATTGAAGTGTCTGAAACACTGTTCAATCTGTTGTCGGTGACAGAAGGAGAAATCGGGAACGAAGCCTTGGGTCGTATCCTGTCTCGACAGAAAAATGCTGGCGATGATCATCGCGCTCGAATAGTCACCGCATGGCTCTTGTCGGGCGATTTTCATGCGTGCTCTGCACTGGGTTCTCACATTTCCGAAATCAATCGTAAAACGCCGTGTTTAGAGGTCTCCCCGGACGTGCTTCCTGAAGATGCAGCTGATCAGGTCTTTGTATGTCGCAAAGCGATTGGTCATTTCTTTCTTTCGCCGATGACGGCAGCATCTTGGATCGTTGCTGTTCTGCGCCGTGAAGGTGCGGCTTGTGACGATGTTGCTGAACTTCTGTTTGACCCGCTTCTGCTAAACTATGGCGGAGCATTGCAGGACTGGCTTGAACAGCAGACAGAAACGGACGCCCCGGGAAATGACGCAATACGCACCGCATTGAGTAGGGCGCAGGTGGTGTGGGACGGTTTTGATGCAGCACGCGAGGTGGTCGAACTTCAGCCGTCATCTGGCCAGCGTGGGCTTGTTCGCTTTCAGGAGGCTCAGGATGCGGAACGGATGCATGAAGCAGCGCGAGAGAATTCAATTTTCGCAGACGTTTTCACAACGCAAACTTTGCTCTATGGTGATCGTTCGAGCTTCAGCATTATGGACGATAAAGGGAAGCGCCGTCCGCAGACCGTGAACATGGCTGAAATGTCTGTCAGCAGTGAATTGCCACGAGGGCTGATTTTCGATCCAGTCGGAACAGAGTGGCTGCTTGAAGTCTTTCGTCATGAGCAGAAGGTTTCAAAATGAAGCTTCTTGTCCGCCAGCATTTACAAGAAATGAAAGAACGGGGTGGCCTCGATGTTTTGCTACCGCAGCTTCTCAGCGAGCTTGGGTATGAGGTGATCCATCATCCACGCATCGGAGGACGGCAGGCTGGTGTCGATGTAGCAGCGGTCGGCCCCGATCCGGATGCGGACGGTGAAAAATCCTTGATGTTGTTCGTCATCAAGTCCGGTGATCTTGGTCGCGCGGATTGGGACGGCACCATTCAGGCCGTCCGTCCGTCGCTGGGTGAAGTGATGGACGATTACATTCCGAATAGGGTGCCCGAGCAGTATAAAAAGTTGCCTGTCGCAATTTGTGTTTGCATGGGTGGCGAGATTCAGGAGGGTATTAGATCCGCTTGGAGTGGGTTCGTCGCCAACAATACTGCCGACATGCTTCATTTTCGAGAATGGAACGGCGACAGGATGGCAAACCTGATCCTTTCTGGGATTTTAAAACAAGAGCTGCTTGATCCGGATCACCGGCTATACTTTCAGAAAGCCGTCGCACTGGTAAGCGAGCCGGAAGACGCATACTTAAATTTCCGTGCTTTGCTGGATGTACTGACGGACGACCTGGATCGGGGGAAAAAGGGAACGACACGCCTCCGGCAAATGCTGATCTGTCTTTGGATATTGGCAAGCAATGGTTTGGATGCAGGTAATCTGGATGCACCATATCGTGCATGTGAACTGGCATTGATGCACGCTTGGGATGCGGTCCGTCGCTGTCCGAAGAAAAAGAGAAAGCGGCGTGCTGAACGGATAGAGATTTTCGACAATATCGTTTCGCTCTACCTCACGATCAGTCAGAAACTTCTGATTGAAAAGATCGGTCCCCATGCGCGACAAATGCATGCTCTTTCAGCGTCTGTTCGGTCTCGGTCTGCCTTGGATGTTAACCTTTCAGTGTTTGAAGCACTTGGTCGCATGGCTTTGCTTGGACATTGGCATCATGCGATTGGTTGCCGCGCTGATGGGGAGGAACAGACGGCACATCTTGCCAAGCGTGATGAGGCCCTCGACCTTGTGATTTCGATGATAAACAACAATCATACTCTGCTTTCCCCTGTGAAAGATGATCACCAAATCGAAATTGGAATGGTGATGCTGCTGGCGCAGGCGTGCGGGCGTTTAGCAAGCGCTGATGGCTATCTGCGGGAAGTTGCCTCTCGGATGAGCTACAGATACATCCGCTGTTCTAACTGGGTCACTTGCATAAAGGATTACCGGCATCTGGCCCAACATCTGATTGATCGCGGCGATACCTATTTCAAGAAATCGACGACAGGCAGCGTGCTTGTGCCGTTTATCCTCGTTGGACTTGAAAGGCTTGGGGCTAAAGGCGAACTTGCGGAGCTTCAGACGGTTGTTGATGAAAATCTGGCGCATATGACCCTACAGGTTTGGGTCCCACACGAGGGCACCGATGATGCGATATGGCGGACCGGCCATAGCATCGGCACTGCGGTTCCAGTTCCTTCCCTTCGGCTTGATGAAGTGAAAGGTTCCCTGTCAACTGAGATTCAAGAGATCGCAAAGGAACATGGCGAGATACTTAATTTTGATGCCATTAAACGTGGCATGTTTCCGATGTTTTTAACAGCATGCCGACATCATCGTCTGCCACTGCCACCTCACTTTTGGTTTGATCAAGTAAAGGGTGACCATAAGGAATAGAGGTCGAAAGGCGATTTCCCAAAAACAGAGGCCGCTTGCGGTCGGGTCAATCTACTGACCGCTGCGAAGCGCGCTGCATCACTCGTCTATGTTTCCAGTTTCCATTCTTACTCCCCTTTCATAGCAAACATTGCTCGAAAGAGACCGTAATGAAACCTCGACACGATCAAGACCAAGTTGCATGCGATGAGTGAAGCTATTGGTCGTCCTACTCGGTTATTCATCACTGCAGGGTAGACCAGTGACTATGCCAAAACCATGCTTAATGTTGTGCAAAACAGGATGACGTAGAAATCTGACTGAGACGAGGTGGGGTAGATGGGCTGAGGTATATCCCAGCCCATTTGTGTGTTTCACTTGATGGCGAGAGAAAATAGCTGATCTTTGCGAAGCTTTGGGCTTTGATTTACGAAGCCATCTTCTGTGCGAATACCAAGTGTGACGCCCCCACCGCCGCCTTCGCTCACTGCGAGGATCTCGATACCCTTGGCGGTGGCAGGAACAGTATACCACACCTCTTTATGGGTGAGTTCAATCCGCAAATTGATCTGGTTAGGCCCTTGCCCGATGATGACATCAATCTGGTCACCATCTTCCTGCGCCGTGTCCCAAAAGGCCACACGCATTAGCTTTCCCTTGCCCTGAGTGACCAGGTCTTGCAGTTTGCGCGCCTGTGCCCCGTCAATATTGGGAATATCATCTACCTTAGGCTTTAAACCGCCGCCTCCGAATGGCGCTGAATTCGACGTGTGCGTGGGTTGAGAGGGTTGTATAGTGCGAGGGCCCCACATTTGGATGCTTCCCTTGTCCGGCGTGCGCGGCACCTCCGGCGCATTGTCGACAATGCCAGAGATGGCGCGGATGATGCAGCGATCCGTCAACATCATATAGCTTGCCACCTTGCCGTTGTAAGCATCGATCAAGCGAAGCCAGCTGTCCTGCACACCTTCACTGTGCGACACGCTGTCATAACCTTCCGCCATGTCACAAAAGTGGAAAACCACCCCATCCGGCAATAGTTCCACACCTTCGGCACCAAAAGGACTTTGGGCCGGTTCCAGCCGTGCGTTGCCCGCATCAGGGTAGGCATTCAAGGTTGAAAAACCAGGATATCGCCCATCATAAAACTGTGCTGATCCCATGAAGATGACCGTTTCGCCGCCTTTGACGAACATACCAAGATCAGCCATCATATCAGGCAGCGCAAGCTGGCCCTGTGCGGCGCTGTCGCCGTTCGCCTGCTTGGACATGGCACCTTTGAGGTGACGCGCCAGTTCTTTGAACATCGGCATCAGCACCTCCTGCATCCGTCTCGGATAGCTGCGCAAGAATTCCGCTTCTTTACCTACTGGCATGGTGAAGCTTGCAATTTCGCGCTGGCTTGGCCCATCCAGCACGCTGAATGATCCGCCATCCGGCAACTGGATAGCCACCATCTGGACATAGCGGATAACCTCGGTGGACTGCGCCTTGTCATAGCTGTCAGAGATCACAAGCAGTGTCTTGTCCGCTGCGGCGGCAGGCGTGCCTGCCAAAAACGAGGCAAAGCAGGCGGCCAGAAAAGCGGAATTTAGGGATGATAATTTCAACATTCTCTTGGTCCTTTACAGTAGGGGTATTGGTGCCTGCTCCCCTGTGGTGAAGGGCAGGACGGGTCCATTTAGTTGAACGAATGAGCCGATTTGCCTGTCGCAGAGTGCATAGTGGCATGAGTAGAGTTTGCATCAGGCGACTTGATCGTCACCATATCGGCCACGTCTTTGCCATCGGCAAAGAAGTTGTCCGCGATAGCCTCGGCAACAACGCGCATGCGGTTATTCTTGACGCGGAAGGCAGCAATGCGCTTGCTTGACAGGCTAACGAACTCTTCGGTTTTGGCGGCGATCTCCGCCGTGATACCGCCAAGCGCGGAGAGTTCCTCCTGCAGGGGATCAATGCGCGGCTGGATCATTGCAAGTTGGCTATAGCCATGACGCACTGAATCGTCAGCTTTCTCTACGGGGCTGCGGCTCTTTTTCCAGTCGTGGTCGACACCCGCCAGAATGGAACCCGCCAGAACCACATCGGCAATCAGGTGGATGATCACAGCAAGGGTGCCGATAACGCCATCTCCGAAAATCATGTCCATGACATCAAATACCTGACCGAGCCACGCAACCGGAGCGGCTGTAACAGTATCATCAAGCAGGTTGGAAAAATCTTCGGAAGCAGCCCCTGAAAGCCCGCCATTTGCTCCGAGGTATCCCGGCACCGCCAGCATTGTCCAGAGTGCGAAGATCATCAACCCGAAGCGGTACCAGCGCTGGATACGGCGGCCGCGCGCGGCATGTTCCTGCGGCATGCAGAGGTATTTATACACCACCTGCGAGGTGATCCATACGGGCGATACCGCAACGAGGCAGAGCCAAAGATTTTCCGAGTAGGCAAGCGAGATCCCCGCCTTGTTGATCAGATAAGCAAACAAAATTCCCCCGAAAGCGACGAATACAGAGGCCTTGAGCCAGCCCCAGATCATACCCATCCAGCCGAGCATACTCATGCGTGTCTCGTTCACACCACGGCGCGCAAGTTTGCGCTCTGGCGTCATGTCGATGCTGCTCTCTGCGGCCTCGCGGCGCGCCAGATCACCTTCGAGTTGTACCTGCTTGTCTGCGGTCATCTTCTGCGCTGTCACAAGCACACCCGCATTGACCGCCTTAGCTCTTGCACGCAAAACGGCCTCGACCTCTTCCTCTTTCAAGCCTGAAGATACCATTTCCCGCAATTCACTGTCGGTCATCGTGATATCACGCAGTTGGGCGCGAAGCTCATCTACGTTCGTCATTTTGAAAAGGCTATTCTGATACGTCATATTCTCACTCCCTTGTCTTCTTTTTTAGTTTGAGAAAAGCCGGTGCCCAACTGTTACAGGCACCGGAGTTTTTGTGTGGCGCTATATGCCTCCCGGGCGAAAAACAGGCAGCTTCGGAGTAGGGGTCGGGTTGCCATTACTTCCCTTCCCGCCGCCGCCCTTTCCCCCACCGCCACCATTCCCGCCGCCGCCACCTCCGGGATTTGCCGCAGGATTAAAGATGGGCGTGATCGGTTTGGTGTTTTTCAGCCCGCCCTTGACCTTGGGGGTCTTGGGCGCAGATTTGGTAAAGGTTTTGGGCGCCGTATGCGTGCGACCGGTCTGAGTCGCTTTGCCGAATGCACCGCTCAACTTCCCTCCGCCTTTTGCAAATGCCGCCAGACCTGATACTTCCCTCTGAAGCGACAACTCAACCGCACCCGTGCTAAGTACAGCAGCGATGGCAAGTACACTAAGCGCCTGCGCGCTGCTCACAGCTTCACCAGAAGGCGGTCGAGGCGCGCCATGAATTCTGCGGCGGCGTCCGGGTCGCTCATCGCCCAGCTTTGGATGTGGTAGCCATCATGGCGACCCATCATGCCCAGAACGATCGAGGGCTTGCCGTCAAGGCCCGCCTGACGCAGACCGCCTTTAATCGCACCGATCATGTTGGGCACATCCGCACGCTCAGTTGCCATTTGCCGCCAGACAGGACCAAGTGCTTTCTCCACCATCGATAGTTGGTCATGCAGGCTGATCAGCGCTGTTTCGGGATAGCGCAAGTTCGCCATTTGCAGATTGAACTGCAGCTTCGGCGGCAAGCTGGCCATGAAAGCCGGTCCTTGGGTGAAGAAGGTCGTATCACTGGTCATAGACGGAACGAGACCATTGGCCCAGAGCAGCAGATGCGCCTCCGCGCCCTTGAGGGATGCATGATCTTCGTTCCAGATGTGTTGCATGTGACCGGTACAGCCGGTCGCCTGAAAAAACGGCTCATCCGCCGGAGCTTCGCACTGCCCCATGCCGGTCAGCTCTGCTGGCAGGAACTGTTCTAGCGCATCGGTGATGCTGAATGCAGATGCGTGTAGAGGCATCAGGCCCAGCAGCACGGCATATGCTGTATTTTTGGTTGTTTTGATCATCGGGATTCTCCTCTCTGTCAGAGTAGAAAATCACTTGGACAATGACTTTGGGTCGCCAGTTCATGCACAATGGCAGAAAAATATGAAGATTATATTACAGGCGCGTGACTCAGAGAGTCATATATGCTCTAATGTGAATAAGAATGCACACACTACGTGACGCAAATATCTCTGGGTGTCACGGAAATGGCGTACCTCGACAAAGAAGTTCAGAGGATCGCACTCGCTGACACTTGGCGGGTTCTTAATGAAGAATCAGCTGAACTGCTGTTACACTATCGTCGGGATCGTACCATTGCAGATATTAGGCGGCACCTGTTTAAGCACCTCGAAAGTGTCATAAATGCACCGGATGGCGCGCTTGCAGGGAAAGTCGCGGGCCGCCCGGACAGTCTGGTCGATGTGGTCTCTCTGGCCAAGGGTGGCTATGGCCTCGCACTTGGCCAGACGATGAAGGCTTTTGCCTTGCTCTATTATGCGCCTCAACACTCTGTTCGGCAGTTCGCCGAAAGCTACCGCGTCGGAAACACGACACGGGTTGTCCGTGATCCGTATAAGAAAGTTGAGCGCCTGCTCAGCCTGAATGGTAGGCGCAGTAAGATACAAGCGGATAGCTTTAAAGAACTCTGGCGTCTGGCTGTTCCGGAACTCTTCAAACGCGAGCTTGAACGCACGAACGTGTCGATTGATGCCTTCTGCATGCAGGATATGGTCGGCCCGGGCGCCTTCACGACCCTACTTGCGCGATTGAAGTGCGAGCAGACATGGGACCAGCCCTTCGACACAGGGCGCCGTTTAAGATTTCAAAAGGGCGATGCCCGCAGCAAGTTGCTCGACCGTCTCAAAGACTGGGTCATGGACGATGGCGTACAGCCGCTGATCTATAACATTGTGGACCCCGATCAACCAAAAGGACTGTCTGCCTTGGGTCAGGAGTTTACGAGGGCGTTCACTGCTGCGGTAGAGCGCAATTCCCAAACGACAGAAACGCGCCGCCCGTTGTACCTGCCCTTGATGGGTGACCTGCGACCGGACTCACCTGCGGAAAGCCTCAAGCCAATGGGCATGTCCCAACTACTCGGCTATTTGCAGGCATTCTATAGTGGTGGCCTTGGTACGGTGCGTGATGCAGAGCCCTTGCCGCATACAGCGCCGATGGCAGATGTCATTCAGAATTTGCGCAAACATATGACCGAGCAACCTCAGATTTTGATCCTTGATGGTCTGTGCCAACACCGGCCATTAGACAAGTCCGGTCAATCGGCCTCTTTGCTGGAACGTGTTATTGCGGACAAACATGTGCTTCGACTGTTGAGCCAGCTTGTTGCCCCGCCGATGGGAGCGTTTGAAACCCAAGATGATTGGGAGAGGTGGTCTCGCAACCGAATACTTGTCCTGAGTGATTTCCCTTTGGAGGAAATTGGCGATACGGGCCGCTACATTCCGCCGAGCCAATTTAAGCACATTGAAAAGAAGGACCTGCCTGGCGAAAGCCTGCCTTACGAGGGACTGCCTCAACCTGCTTCCAGTGACTGGCCTTTCATTGTGCGCTCGCACGGGCTTCAAAATCACTCCGCTATTGCGAAGTTCAGCGATGTAACAAGCAACATATTCCGCGATGCGGATTATGCAGTGCTTGACGCAATCATCGCCCTGCAGGAGAGAGACGATTTCAAGCTCAGACGCCTTATTGAGGCGACCGTGCAGGAAAAAGGATCGGACCGGACAGGCCATCTGCTGGACGCACTGTTCAGAGATCTGGCTACCAGCAATAAGCTTGCTGCGCGCATAGTGTTTTTGATCGCCCAGTCACCAGACGGGATGCATCGCAAGACGCTGTTCCGGATCATGTGGCAGATGTTGGAAAGTGCATCGCCGGATGCGCTGTTCACAGCGCAAGATGCTGCAAATTGGGCAGTTGCGAAGGCCTACCCCGAAGACGAGGCTGATCGCGATGTGGAACCCTACCCGAAAGACGAGGCCGATCGCAAAGAAGTCTTCCGCAAACAGTTTCAGGAGGCTTTGGCATTTATTCTCACGCAGATGCCTGCAGTGATCTATGAAGGATATCAGGACGATCTGTTCGAGACGCCTTTGCATAAGCATGATCGTCCCCAAGGACCGCATCCCAGCGAATTGACACGAGAAGGTTGGTGCCCCGATTTGGAGGTAGAAATGGGAGGAGCCCTGCGCTCCGGTTCGCTCACGTTTACCTTGCCACTTTTTCACCGGATAGCACGCGATAAGCTGGACGAACAAGTGACGGTTGCGCAGTATTGCTATGCCAATCGCATGCTTGCGGACGAGGCATTCTGGCAGGCAGGGGCGGTTTTCAGGCATGA
Organism: uncultured Sulfitobacter sp.; assembly: GCF_947502895.1. GTDB lineage: Bacteria > Pseudomonadota > Alphaproteobacteria > Rhodobacterales > Rhodobacteraceae > Sulfitobacter. The sequence goes on along the minus strand of NZ_CANNBM010000003.1, from coordinate 46,159 downwards.
AGACCTGGCCAGCGCTAAATCCATTCGGCCTTGGCGCCGCTTTCTGTCAGGTATCTATTTTGGCCTGTTGTCCTTACCCGTGGTCGGATCGGAAGAACTCGATGTCTTGACCATCAGCAAGATCAAACCGGACGGTAGTCCCACCGTCGATTTACGCGACACGGCCAAGGTCGGGCCAAAAGGTGCGTGGGAATATTGGGCCTGGCTGTATTTCTTCTGCCATTTGCAGGTTTTTGAGGCGCCCCCCCTTTTCCGATTGTCGCGCAGATTCGGCTATGAATCCCTGAAAAGTGAGATTTTACAGCTGTTTGAGGCCCCCAATTTGCTCTGGAGTAGAGCTCGTTTAAACAAATTGGACCGGACCATCCGAATCTACTCTGAGGGGCTTTTTGCACCTGACAGTCCGGTCCTGAACGGACTTTACAAGAAAGACAGTGTGGAAGTGAGCCCAGAGAGCGAAGTATGGCCGCAAGATTCAGATATTGCAGCGGTCCTGCGCCGTCAGGTCACCCAAGCGAAATTTTTAACAAATTCATATATGGAGAAACAACGACATGCTAACGATACACTGCAATCCGCGCGCATCACGTCAACACAAAAGTCGCTTGCCGAAACAGTAAGCCCCCTTGGGGATGCAACTCAACACCGTCTCAAAATGGAAGCTCTGCGCACCAGTCTATGTGCCCTGCGGGATCTTCCTGGACCACACCCTGACCCTCGTTCAACAGAGGAGGTTCTTGAGTTTGCGATCGAGGATGCGGTCGATCTGGCCAATCTTAGGGATTTGATGACTGCGGATGCTACGGCTTGTATGGCGCTCACAAAGCCCGGATCATCGGACAAAAATCTCCCAGACCTTTCAGAGCAGCTGATTGAAGTCCTGCCCGACACAAAGCTTATGAGCCTATCGAAGGTAAACTGTTTGGCTGAAGCCTCGCGGGTCCTGAGACGGGTCGGAGAATATACTTTTTTGCTCGCTTCTGTTTTGCGTGACGATGACTCCGGCCAGTTCTTCTCGGACATGTCGCTCGAGAAACCAACCGAACTTCGCGAAACTGACCTCGGGCAAATCCACCGCTTGCCCTTCAGTGAGGTGATTGTCGGTACAAAGACGAACTTTCTGATCCTTCAATACTCCGCACTGGCATATCAGCGGCTTGCAGAAGCGCTCAGGCTGGCAGTCTTTGATGCGGCTCCGCTATCTCCGGCATATCTCGCCGAAGGACGTGGCGCGCGCAATCATTGCCGCACCTTGTTTTTACTGCACTCTCAGTTTGTAGCGAATGGTGGTGCCGTGACACGTTCACCATTCTTGGTCGAAACACGTGCGCTTATTGATAATACCAGTCGACATGTGTACGCCTTTCCTGCAGAGCGGGCGGCCATGCTGATTTTAGAAAGTAACTTCCTGCGAATAGCAGTTGAGGGCGTCCATAGGCTCGAAGCCCTGAACTTTGCGACAGCGCATTTGGCGCATGCGGAGAGTCTTATCTTAGAGCAGGGTCGAGACTATAAGAGCCGGTGGCCTTTGCATTTGGAAAGAGCCCGACTGTTGCGCGAGCGCGCCGAAGTCACGAAAGACTCCCAAAAAGCCAAATGGCTCAGGGACCTGTCGAATACAGATCTCGAGTGGCTTTCCAAGATCGTCGCCGCGCAAGAGCCAGTTAACGGAATGTACCAATCCACTTTACCGCTACAGGATACTAAAGATGCAAAGCACAGCGATAAACCTAATCTTTTTGCCCTGTTACTGAGACGTGAGTATGCGGCATCAAAGTAAACGATAGGTAAAGTGGTACTCTCTGTGAAGCCAACCTTATTTGGCTACAGACTGGTGTTGGCTTAATATCACTAGAAAACATCCAATTTTTTTGATGATGAGATCGAGTTGGCCGTCACACCGAGTACGTCAGCAAAAGTAGGCTATGACGGTTGCGCCCTTCTGCAGTCAAAATAATCAATAATTCTATTGTACCAAACGCTGCTTTTGGTGCTTCTTGCAAGGATCCAGAACGAAGGCTAATATCATTTAAATGGGGGTATACGCCCATACCCATTGACTGGAGAGGCCTTAAGCCGCCTCGATCCATTCAAAGATGTAACGGTTCTATCATTTAAGGTTGGCAATACGGTTACAGCGCGAAATGTAGACGTTCTGTTATAATTTCTCATCGGCTGTTCAGTGGCTACGGGCCCAGATTGCGAGCAGTTGCTGTCGAACTTTGTCCATGTCGGCGTCTTCCAGAACGCTGGAGGTCAATGCTTGTATGATCCGAGAGGTACGTGCGCCCTCGTTTGCGTAGACCGCGATCCTCTGGTCCTTCGCCAATTCATCCAGTGAACTGGCTGTTCCACCTTCGACCGTGATCGGTTGTCCGTCTGGTCCAAGGATTTCGCCCTTCTCGTTGGTTTCGGGAATGAAACGGCGATGTACCGCGACGATCTGCCATTGCGCATCAAAAACAGGCGACCCTGAACTGCCGCTTTCGGTGTCGCCAGTGTACCAACAAGTGAGATCCGCGAACTCACTTTCATCATTCGAAACGAAATGACTGTTGTGTACAACGATACGTTTGGGCTCTCCTTTGGGGTGCTGGATTATGGTCACCGCCGCCCCGGGTCGGATCGCGTTATCCGCATCGGTCAGCCGGAGCGTTCCAAAATCGGACAGCGCCGGATTGGCCGGATCTGTGGAAAAGGCGGCAACAATCGCAACGTCGAGGCTCTCGTCCTCCCAATAGAACCGGAATGGATCAAGGTCGTAGATGCGACCGGCCACCGGCGTTCCAATGAAATTCTCTTCGTCATCGAGGGCGAATTTCAAATCAGACGCTTCGGCGTCGCTGGGCAGGACATGTCGCGCAGTCATCAACAGGTCATTTCCCACCAGAAAACCGGTGCCGACCCCCTTTGTGCCTTTCATAAGTTTGCCGACAGGGCGTTTCGCAATCAGGCCGCGTTCGAGAAATTCGATCGAGTGGATGTCATTGGTAGCCCCCACCAGGCGTTGTTGAAAGAGGACTTCGGAAATATCGGCTGCCAGAACCGTGCGCCGGCGCGCGATTGTGGGCGCCCGCTCCGGCCCAGAGGCGCGCGGTGGAGCGGGAGAGGCGCCAGGTCGGGGTGCGCCGCCCTTCGTCAACCGGTCGCGCAGCGCCATAATCCGGTCGAACTCCGTCTCGGTTCGCTTCTTCGCCCGCTCGACCTTGCGTTCATGGGCAAGGAGCCTGTCCATGGAATCGTCCAGTCTGTGCAGGCTGTCGAAGGCTGTTTCGTCGTCAAGATCTGTCAATTTCACAGTTTTCAAGATGTGCTCCCCTTCGGAAAATATCGACAAATTAAACGATCTCGTTAAGATACACCTTAATGTAGAACTTCATTTTCCCCAAGGCCGAGCATTATGACCGATGAAATTACCTATCTGGAACTTGTAGCGAAAGTCCGTGATCCCGAAACCACGGACGAGGAACTGCTTGAGTATTTCACTTTGGAAAAGGGCGCAGGTGGGTTTGATATTCATGCCGTGATCAACACGGAGACGGTCAAGCAAACCGCAGCGGACGAAGAACTCGAAAATGCAATGCAAATCGGTAACGGGCTTGCCCGGTTGCGCCACCGCATCCGCTATTTTGACAGCGTCAAAAAGTTTCCGGATCGCCCTACTATTGTCGCAGAGGGAGACAGCTGGTTTCAATTCCCGCTCCTTATTCAGGAAACAGTGGATTACTTGTCTCAGGTGTATAACGTCTGGTCCCTCGGTGCGGCAGGCGACACGCTGGAGAATATGGTCCACGGGGCAGGGATTGGCCACGGTGCCGAGTTTCTGACAGAGTTGCGCCGGATGCGCAGCAAGGCGGACGTTTTTCTTTTCTCGGGGGCCGGTAACGATATCATCGGCGAAGACCCCGTGACCAAGCTGCCCATGCTGGAGTCGCTATTGCTGAGCTTCAACGGCGATGCTTCGGATGTGGAAGGCCATATCAATCATGCGGAACTCGACCGGCGGCTTGTCATGCTGGAGACGGGGTATCGCCGTGTCGTCGGCCTTGTCCGCGCCGAGAGAGGGCTGGAGACGCTGCCGATCGTCTTTCACGGGTATGATTATCCCTATCCCTATCCTTGGGGAACCAACGACCCGAGGAACCCGCGGTATGCCGACAAGGACCAGTGGCTTGGCCGTGCTTTTGCGGCCCGGAATATCCATGATGACGAATTGCGCCGCAATATCCTTATCCACATGATAGACCGTCTTTACGACATGCTGGCAGATGTTTCGGGAGACTCCTCCACAACTGGTATCTGGGTAGTGAATTGCCGCGGCACGCTCCGCGAACTGGGTGATTGGAACGACGAAATCCATGGTACGACACCGGGTTTCGCGGGTGTTGGCCGTGCTTTTCACGATGTAATTTCAAAGGCCATCGCCGCCCGCAAAGTAAGTTGATCAACGCGACACGGCCAAAAAATAGAACGGAGCGAATGAATGCCAGTCACCCCGCACCCGAATAACGGCAAAGCGCCTAAAGTCTCCTATCTGCGGCTCTTCATCGGTTTCGTTCTGTTGATCCCCGGAGTGGTTTTTTGGGTCGCCCCTGCCAAGCTGTTCAAGGACATCGGTGCAGACTCAATCAACTTGCAGTTTATAGGAATCGTGCTTGTCGCTATGGGCGTAACCCTACTGGTCACACATTTTGAAGATCCCGATGCGACGCTTTCAGGGGCATTGCCCGGCGCGGGAGAGAAGCTGGGCGTATTTATGAAAGGCTATGTCTTGCTGTTCATATGCCTGCTCGTGGGGGGGATCGTTTCTCTGTTCTTCGTTCTGGACCCCTTGAAGGCGGAGAGATCAAAACTTGAAAAGGACCGCACGGCACTTGCTACGAAGCAGAGTGAATTAAAAGCGCTTACCAAAGAAATCAGCGACAAGCTGACAAACCTCGACGGGGCGGGCGCTTTGCATACTGATCTGAAGAAGCAAATCAGGGAGGACGCCAAACTGGTTTCTGTGATGACGTCCTACTTGCAGAATACAAGCGTGCCCATAGAGGTGAGGTTGAAATGCCCCGACGACGGTAATTTGTCCGCAACCCGTGTACTTCAGGTGAGCAAGATTAATGCCAACAAGTTCGGGCTTGTCGTCGACCCGACCCAAACCAGATTGGATCAAAACCGCTCTCGGAACCAAATCAAGATCGTAGGAATGAGCCCTCACCAGATGGTGCTATATGCGCGGCCGGACCTGAAAGATAGCGACCGAATTCTCGCGTTGGAGATTACCCGCGAGAGCGCAGCCATGATCGCACAGATCGAGCTAAAGAACTTAAAGCTATTCAATGAGGTCTGCGAAAATACGCCAGAGGAAACCGTCGATGATCTCATCGTGAGCGGCGGTACCCAGAGTGATATTAAACAAAAAGTTTCAGGGCCATGAAGATGATGCCGATGCCGCTATGGGATTTGGACAAGGAGCCGTTGGATGAGGATTAAATTCACTGCATTTCTGACCGTCATTATGCTGCTTACCAGCAGTTCCGGCGCGTTAGCACAGGCAGAATCGGTCGAAGAGCTAATGGAACAGGACAATCCCGCGTCCGCACTCGATGCGCTCGGGACCGCAGAGCGCGGAGAAATGATCACACAGTTGGTCGATGCGCTTGCCGGCGCGCAATATGATCGGAAGCTCGAAATTGCCACTGCGCTGTGCAAATCCAACGCTTGGCTGACCGGCGATGACGACGCCGTTCAAAGCAGGATTTGGGCGCAAATGGTCAAGACGCCCGCTGCCCAGGATCCGCTTACCTATGCGCTCGATTGTGCTGCGGTCAATCGCGATGGGTATCTTCGGGCAAGGACCCTGACGCCGCTTTTCAACATGCAGCTGTCCTATTGCGCGGGTGAGCTGCTCGGCAAAGACCTGCTTGATGAATTGGAGCAATTCGAAAACGGCATGAAAGAATTTTCCGTTTTGGTCGATGCCGGGCTAACCCGTGCATTTGCGGAGATAGCCGAAGATCAGAAACTCTACAGTTTTTTCTCGCTTCGCACCGAACTGCGCCTTGCGACGGTACGCGCCGCACAGGCCGTTCAACTTGCCAAAGATGATTGGAAGGCGGCGCAGGCCGAATTCCGGCGCGCAGCCGAGGGGCTCCGCAAGAGAGAGCCGGAGATCTACCGTCTGACGTGGGGCGCATGGCGCTATCGCAACGACATTGCGTTCTACAGCAACTTCTACGCGTGGCTCGGGGGGGGAGAAGCCCTTGATATGGCGCAGTTTGAAATGTGGCCCGAGGTGATCGGCAACGATGAGCTTTATAGTGAAGTGCCGGACAATTTGTTGAACGAGATGACTGCACAAGTCGAGGAGCGCAAGAGCCACGGCCACAACGCCGATCCTTACGTCGACTGGATTTACATGGACCGGTTGCTTCCCGGCGCTTCTGTAAACTCAGGCGAGGAATGTGGGAACTGGCGTAAGCGGTTTTACAACACCCGCAAACTGGCCAAACAGATTTCGGCCTGCGCACCGGAAGGCGCGCCGATGAACTACGCTTCATTGCAGGAATTCGACGCCTGTGTTCACGAGTTTCAGGCTGACGACTGGAGCGTTCAGTATATGACGACCCGTAAAACAGATCTGGAGGCGGCAGAGAAGGTAATCAATAAATTCATAGATGATCTTTCGGACGAAAACCCTTTTGTGAAACTGGACCTCGATCAGAAGGAGCGGGCGTTCGACGTTCTGCGGTCGTTCAAAGCTTACGATGTCGAGGATGACGCCGATCTTGTCCGCATCGTTTCGGATCAGGGCCTTACCACAGACATGCGCAATGCCCTTGGGAAGTTGATTGATAGCGAGACCGTACAGCTCCCGTGGGACACACCGCCGCTGTTTCGCCGCCCGACACATTTCTGAAATCCGGCGTTTACCTAAAGGCGAACTCATAAATGCGGTGTGGGGCTTTCGAACACACTATTGCACGATCTCTGCAAGACATAAGATTGTGAAACAGTGTCCAACTCAAGCTCCCGAAACTAATAGTGCGAACAATTGGATTGCTACACATCGTGCTACACATTTTTGTGCAAGCTTTTAGTTAAGATGTTGATTTAAAATGGATATGTGTTCGACCGGTTCAGTCGGTGACTGACTGAGCCTCCGCCAGTTTATCCATTCCTACAGCAACATTGGACATGAGTGGATTTGATTGCGTAGTGCAGACTGAAACTCAAATGAGTTTGGAGGTATGGGCGCGATTGGGTCTTTGTTCAGGGGGCTGCATTCTGGCTACTTTGCTGTAGCCACGTTCCGGACCTTTGGCACCTTGTGCTTTTGGAAGTGCTATTCAAGATCCGCCTAGGGCATTTGAGGGGCAATACGTAAGCAGGGCTTACGTCCTTTGGTTGTGAATTGCTTTCACCCTCTGCATCAGGCCTGCGTTGGTCGGCCAGCAGTCGGCCCATTGCGCCACCGATCATATACACGTCTGTTGCGCACATTTAGATAAGGTGAGGTTCGCTTTTGAGGGAGTTCAGCTCAGAACACTTGCTCAGTGGGCCATGAACGCGGAGTAAATTCCGAAGGCGCCTACAAGAACCAAGCTCAGCGCCCAGACGATATCCAGATTAAACCAGGTTCGCGAAAGAAATTTGAGCCCGAGCCAGAAATAGATCACCACGGCGATCAGCCCGCCAGCAAGTGTCATCGAGAAAGTATGCACGGCAGCAACTGCAAATGCAGTTATGATGTTGTCGCCCATGAGATTTTGCGCAGCGAGGTGGCCTGTCTCATTCGCGCCTATTGCGCAAATCCCGAGATAGATGGGCACGAGCATAAGCCCCGCACCATGCGCCATCGCGGCGAGAAAAGACCATAGCGCCAACCGCGCGGGATGAACCCGTGCCAGAAATTTCGGGTGGCGTCTGTTGATCAGGAGGTAGACCCCCATTGCTATGACCAAGAGGCCAGCAGCAATACGAATTTCAGATTCCCATTGGACAAGTGCTATCATCACCGTGAAAGGCAGCAGAATACCGATCATCGCCAGAAAATGTCCCAGAGCGAGCATCGCCAATGCCTTGGGCATCGCCTTGTGATTTTGTTCCATCAAAGCTGCCGAGACGGCAAGCGGCCAGCCCATTCCAGGGTTGATGCCGTGGTAGAGGCCAGAAAAAATGACGGCCCCCCAAAGGGCCGTCACAGAAGTCAGACCGTCAATCATTTAGACAGACGGGTAACAAAAGCTGTCTGTAGAGCAATCGCCACCTTCAAGTCTGATTTGATGCGCGCGCAGGCCCTTCGGGAAATCGATGTAGAAGTCGTTGTTGAGTGTCAGCCCCCCGTTTTCGCCTACATCCGCCATGACCATTTGCCCGCCTTCATCGTCGGGATAGAACTGGTCATCCCACGTAGAATATAGCGAGTTGGTCCAATAAACCCGCTTTCCGTCACGGCTGATCTCGACCATCTGCGGCCCGTAGGCAAAACCTTTGCCGTTTGTGTGCTTGTGACCCTTTGCAATGCCGCCCAGTTCGACCTTGCCGGCCAGAACAGGGTTCATCGGGTCGCTGACGTCATATTGGTGCATCTCGCCCAAACCCCAGCATGCCACATACAGGTATTTGTCATCGAGGCTCAGGTCGATATCCGTAACCAAAGGCGGCACGGCCCCAAACCCTTGTAGAAGTGGCGGAAGGCTTGCAGGGTCTTCAGGACGCGGGTCAATGGTTATGGTCTTTTTTGACTGCCAAACACCATCATCATCGCGCCACCAAGTAAAGATGGCACCCTGAAGGTTGGTCGTGTCCACGACGACGCCGCAGAAACCGTAGGATTTTGTCGGATCATGTGCAGGGCGAATTTCGAGGGCCATCTGGTAGTTTTCACCAAAGTCCATCGTTTGAATGTTTTTGCGCGCCCGCAGATCCCAGAAGTGGATGGAGTGGCCGTATTTATTCGACAGCAAGTCTTCTGGCACAACGCCGTTTTCAAACTGCGGCGGCAGACCCCATTCGGAACTGACCATGTAATCCTGTGGCAGGTTCCACCAGAAATCATAGTGTTTGTCCTGTTTGCCACGATCCATCTCGTACTGTCCGATGATTTCGAAGGTTTCACAGTCCATTATGAAAATACCCGGAGGGCCGTCGGTCCCATCTGCGCCGCCGCCACCAAGACAGGAGACATAAATGCCTTCGGGGCCGCAATGGATTGTATGGGGGCGGGAATATCCGGTTTTTGCGAACAGCTCTTCCGGCTCGATCGTCTTGTGAATATTGGCGTTTAGCGGGTCTTTGACGTCGATGACATAGATGCGCGAAGAACGTATACCCGGCACAATTAGATACCGGCGTTCAAGAAAGGCGTGGCCCGACAAAGGTGAAAGAGAAGACGAACAGGCGTTCCAGCCAAAGTGGTGAAATTCGTCGCCTGTGTTGGGCACGATGACTTGATGCACAATCTGACCATAGGTTGATGAGCCAGGTTTGAGATCAATGACAGCGATGCCGTCGGATTGCGAACCATCAGGGCTCAGCATTACGGTAAATGCGTAGTTTTCAATTGGTGCTTCCATCGCGAGTTTCGGTGACGCATGGAATGTCGGGTCAGGTCTTAGGTTCATATCGTTCCTCCCAGTTTGAAATGAATGCCCTGTTGGGTCTGATTTTTTGCCTCTGTTTTAAATTTTTTGAAAAGTGATTGCTCGTCCAGAAGCAGTCGACATTAAAACGCTAGCACAGAAGGTGCCGAAACTCCGAATTATTATTTTACGCGTTCCTATGTGCTGATCTGGCAAGGGGATTTCTTCGGGAACACCGTCCGGAAAAACGCGTACTTTGGTCAGGCAAGGGGCGCTCGCACAACAGATCAGGGCGCAATCCGTATCTGGTAGGAAATTCCTGTACCCCCTTGATTGATGCGCGCATGAGAGCGATCTGCAACCGCAGTACTGAACGGCACAGAATTCATTTGCCTGCTAAATCCGGCAGGAATGTTGCGATGGAAGGGATTGCTATGACCAAGGCAATGAGCGCAACAAGTGCGATGCAGAATGGCAGAACGCCTTTGAAAATCTGGGTCAGCGGCACATGCGGCACCAAGCCTCGGATGATAAAGACATTGATCCCGAGTGGTGGCGTAATCAACGCAAGCTCGACCACCAGAACGACCAGCACACCGAACCATACCGGATCAAACCCCATGCCCATTACAATCGGAAAGAAGATGGGCACAGAGAGGATGATCATTGCCATCGTATCCAGAAACGCGCCAAGCACGATGTATATGCAGACGATAACGATGATTGTTCCCAGCGGTGACAGGTCCAGCCCCACGATCCAGCTGCCCAAAAGCCCTGGCGTGCTGCTGAGCGATAGAAAACCCGAAAACAGGATCGCACCAATCAGAATAAGAAAAATCATCGAGGTTGTCTGAACCGTATCAATCAGACATTCGCCGATCATGCGCGGGCTTAAACGACCCATGGCGACGCCCAGAAACAGGGCGCCAACTGCGCCAAAACCCGCGGCCTCGGTAGGGGTGAAGAACCCAGCGTAGATGCCGCCGATGACTGTAATGAACAAAACCAACGTGGCCCAGACCTGTTTAATTGCAGAGCCTTGCGGGGCCTCATCCGCATCTGCAACCTCTGGTGCCGACGAGGGGTCGATCCGGATCATTACCAGCACGGTGATCATGAAGAAAAAGGTCAACAGCAGTCCGGGGATAATCCCTGCAATGAACAGATCGCCGATGCTGGTTTCAGTGAGGATGCCGTAAATCAACATGATCACACTGGGCGGGATAAGGACCCCGATCGTGCCACCAGCGGCCAAAGCGCCGGTTGAGAGCCTGTCGCCGTACCCGTATCGCGCCATCTGGGGCAGGGCGACTTTCCCCATGGTCGCCGCCGTCGCGATAGAGGATCCGCAGACAGCGCCGAAAGCTGCACAGGCGGCGATACTGGCGTGGGCCAGTCCGCCTCTGCGCCGTCCGAGCCATGTGTTGAAAGCTGTGAACAGATCGGTCGATATCCCTGCGCGGGTTGCAAAGCTGCCCATGAGCACAAAGAGCGGAATGACGCTAAGTGAAAAGCTCTGCGCGCTTTCGTATACGGACAGGCCAGCCAACGCCAGTGCGCCGTCTTTGCCGATGATCATTGTGGTGCCAAACAGGGCGGCACCAGACATCGAGAGGCCCAGATTGGCCCCGAGAAACAAAACAAAAAACAGTAAAGCAAAGACCAATGGGACGAGAGTTTCAATCGGCATCAATCGGTCCTTCTTGCCCCGTAATCTCACGGATCAGACGCAAGACCAACAGCACAAAAAACAGGGCCAACCCCACGAGCATCAGAATGGACGCAGGCCAATAGGGCAGCTTGAGGATCATGGTGAATTCGCCCTCGGTAAATACACTCACTGTTTTGACGAACAACTGTTCGAGGAGCAGCCAGCTCACACCTACTGCGAGGGCCGAATTTGCGATGACGGATACGCGGCGGACAGGTTTCGGGAAGATGCCCTGAAACGTTTCAACGACGATATGGCGGCGGTGCAGTTCAGTTATGGCCAACCCACAAAACACCAGCGCCCCCATCATCAGCGAAACGGTTTCAACAGTGCCAAGCACTGAACGGCCAAAAAAATTGCGCCCGATGACATCGAAAAATGTGAGACCCATAATGGCCGCTAGCAATACAGCGGCGAGCCAGCCGAGCAGTAAAACCGCCCGCCTGACCAGCTTTTCTATGCTACGCAGCATCGGGCTATTTCAGCTCTGAAACGATGGCTTCATAGTTTTGCATCAATGCTTCACCGTCCAGTCCCGCCTCGGCTGCCTTTGCGATCCAGTCATCACGGAAAACGCGCGTCATATCGAACAGTGCCTTGGTATCTGCCTCCGATAGCGTGGTGATCGTATTGCCGCTGTCGTTCGCGGCGGCCATGCCAACAGCCTCTTGCTGGTCCCATTTTTGCGATATAAATCGGGAGCCGAATTCACCCGATACAGACATCACCGCCTCTTTCTGGGTATCGCTCAGCTTGTCCCACGTACGCGGGCTCATCGCTAACCAAAAGATGCCGGCATAAGTGCCGCCAGGGATTTCGAGATGGTGCGTCGAGACTTCATTTAGGCGCAAACCTTTGACAGATTCCCAAGGGAACTGAGAGACATCAATCGTGCCTTTGGACATGGCTTCGTTGGTTTGACCGGGGGGCATGCCTACGGGTACGGCGCCCAACATCTCTGCTATTTTCACACCGTTGCCGCCTGCACGAACTTTCAGCCCGTTGAAATCGGCAAGGGATTTTAGCGGAACGCGGCTGTGATAAAGGTGCGGCGCATGGGCAAAAAGGGCCAACAGCTTGGTGTCGGGGGTATCTTGTTGGATAAACCCGTTGCCGTCATACCAACGCCATGCAGCGACTGCGGCCGCTTCTGCACTTGGGGCGACAAAAGGGACTTCTACGGCATTGAGTTTCCAGAACCGCTGGGGCTGGAATGCGGCGACCGAATACGCGATGTCGACAATGCCGTTTTTGACAAGATCATATTGCCCATTCGGCCCCGCAAGAGGCGTGGTCATGATCTCAAGCGTGATTTCGCCATTCGATGCGTTTTCCACCTCATCGGCCCACGCCCGCAGTGTTGTCGTCATGTGGTGAACCGGTGGCAGCCAATTTGCGACACGCAATTTGACCTCTTGTGCCTGCGCCGCCAGTGGCAGTGTGAGTGCTACAGTCGCGGCGAGTGCCGAGGTTACAAATCCTCTTCGCTTCATAGTATTTCTCCCTTGTTCACAGTGTACGATCAGCCCGTTCGCGGGCCATAATTTTTCATCAGGCTACGAGAGCATTCGAGTTTCTGTCAACAAAAAGAATCCGAGTTCATATTCGGTTTCGTTTTGACAGATCGCAATCTTGCGGGTTTACTAAGCACAAAAGGAAGGCGGGTTTTTCAATGAGTTCAGTAGAGCCAATCCTACAGGACGGCATCCCTGGTGTCTTTGCAGCGCGGCAAAGCCGCAGCATCAGGAACCGCGACAGCTTTTTGAAAGCAGGCGTTGAAGCGCTTGGGACGATGCCATTTGACGAGATCAAGATTTCCGAGTTGGCGGCGGCCAGCGGAAACTCTGTAGGGAGCTTTTATACGCGATTTCAGGACAAGGAAGCCTTTCTGCGCGCCCTGCGGACCTACGCGGTAGAGGCCATTGATCGCGAGCATTGCGCCGAGTTCACAGCCGAGAAATTGCAGACCCTTCCGCCCGAAGACGTACTCGACGCGCTTGTCGACTTGATGGGCGATATCTTTGCCAGTCGATTTCGCGGGGTGCTGCGCGAAAACTATACGCGGATAATGCACGCGGATGATCCTTGGGCGCCGATCCGAACCCATGCTCAACAGGTTGTGCGCACCCTGCACGACAGCCTGAGCGATGCTTTCCCGCAATATGGCCCAGAGCAGACAAAGACCCGCCTGAGCTTTTGCTTCCAGATTGTCGTCGGGGTTTTGCAGAACGATCTGGTGAATAACTACCATGTATTCAAACTTGATGACGGGACTGTTCTGCCTGCTTTGAAAGAGGCCTTGCGCGCCTATATGGCGCTGCCTGTCCGCAACAAGGAATAACTGATGCCGAAGCAACCGAATATCATCCTGATCTTCACCGACAACCAGCAGGCTGCGACGTTGGGGTGCTATGGGAACACGGAAATTCATACGCCGCATCTGGATGCTTTGTCGGCGCGGGGCGTCACCTTTGATAATGCGTTTTGCCCTAACGGCTTTTGCTCGCCTTGCCGCGCGTCTGTGCTGACGGGCAAGCTGCCATCGCAACACGGGGTTCATTCGTGGATTGATGACCGCAAGAGCGATGAATGGCCGGCGGCGTGGCATGCGCTTGACGGATTGAACACATTGCCCAAGGCGCTGAAATCGAGGGGCTATGCGACTGCATTAGTGGGCAAGTACCATCTGGGCCAGCCCACATCGCCTGCCGAAGGGTTCGATACTTGGGTCACTTTGGAAGACGGCCATGTGCGTAGTTTTTATCGCAACAGGATTTTCGACAACGGCGAGGTGTATGACCAAAAGGGCCACTCGGTTGATTTCTTCACGGACAAGGGCGTGGCGTTTATCGAAGAGCAAACAGCCGCCGAGACGCCGTTCTTTCTCTACCTTCCGTATCCTGCGCCTTACGGCCATTGGCCTGCCACCAAAGAAACCGATGAAAACCGCCATACCGCGCGATATGCAGACTGCCCGATGAACTCGATCCCGCGCAGGGGGCTGAGCAAGGCAGCAGTGGACGGTTTCATGCTGCGCAGCAGTGATACGTCGGAGCATCTGGATTTTTCGATGCTTATGCGCGCGCCGAATGATCTGGGCACTTTGCGGAACTTCTATTCCCAGATTTCTATGGTCGATGACGGCGTTGGCAAGATTGTGGAGACGCTTGACCGTTTGGGGATTGCCGACGACACGCTGCTGATTTTCACAACCGATCACGGGTTGTCGACAGGCGAGCACGGGTTTTGGGGACATGGCGCTGCAACGCTGCCGTCAAACCTGCACCGTGCGGCGCATAACATTCCAATGATCATGCACCAAAACGGTGTGACGACAGAAGGGCTGAGGTCAAAGCTGATGGTGTCTGGAATGGATGTTTTTGCTACGATCCTTGACCATACCGGCGTTGCGCAGAGCGATGACAGCGTCCCAAGCCGGTCGTTACTGCCGATCCTTACAGGATCAGACCTGAGCGATTGGGGCGCGGATGCGGTGTTTTCCGAGCAGGAGGAAACCCGCGTGATCCGAACGCCGAAGTGGGCCTATTTCAAAAGGTTCAAGACGGGTAAAACGAGGTTTATCGACGAGTTGTTTGATGTCGAGCATGATGCAGGCGAGACGGTAAATCTTGCAGATGATCCCGCATATGCCGAGATCAAGACAGCCTTGGATACGCAATTGACTGCCTTCTTCAGGACCTATGCAGAAGAGCGCGCTGATTTGTGGAAAGGCGGTGTGCCAATCCAGCATAGCGAACGTAAGGCGCTTTGGGTTGAGGCATGGGGGGACAGTTGGAAACCCGTTTACAATTATGATCAAAGCTGAGGTCAAAGCCTGCTGCGTGCCGCAGCCGACGGCACGCGGGCAACCAGACATTCAGCGCAAGGATGCGGTGCCCTGTCAGGGGCTTCTTGATCATGGGTTGGTTGCATTGCAGGGCGGTACGTTCACCATGGGCGCGGACGACGGGCCTTATCCACACGATGGCGAGGGGCCGCAGCGACGGGTTAAACTGGATGCATTCTGGATTGCGCCACTGACTGTGACAAACAGTCAGTTTCAAGCCTTTGTGCAAGAAACCGGGTACACAACCCTTGCGGAACACAACGGGAAGTCTTTCGTGTTCAAAGAGCTTTTGCCAAAGGGGGCCAGCAGTGGATCTGTCGCAGTTCAAGCCCCTTGGTGGTATGAGATCCTTGGTGCCTGTTGGCATCTGCCAGAGGGGCCACAGGGCGCTGGCATTGATCAGCGAAGTGATCATCCTGTGGTGCATATCGCATTGCCTGACGCGCTGGCCTATTGCAATTGGGCAGGTGTTTGCCTGCCAAGTGAAGCGCAGTGGGAATATGCAGCGCGTGGCGGGTTGGAGATGCAACCCTATCCTTGGGGCAGGACGCTAGAGCCTGACGGGCAGCACATGTCCAATGTCTGGCAAGGAAGGTTTCCAAATGAAAATACAGCAGAAGACGGCTTTTTCGGAACGGCACCTGCGCGGTGTTATGCACCCAACGGCTATGGCCTATATGCTATGACCGGAAATATCTGGGAATGGACCAATGACCGTTTCACGGCGCTACACTCACCGCGCGCACAAACCAATCCTAAGGGCCCTTTGAACGGAGATCGAGCGGTGGCCAAGGGCGGGTCATACCTCTGCCATGCCTCGTATTGCTATCGCTACCGCACTTCATCGCGTCAGGCGCTTGACCCGTATACAACTGCGGGAAACCTCGGGTTTCGCGTTGCAGCTACGACATAAATCTCCGCATCAGCTATCCACAATCCCTGACTGTCGAAGGGATCGAGACAATCGCCCATGCCGTCTAAAACCGGTTGCGCGAAAAAGCGCCTGTTGCCTGCGTTCTCGCGCAGCACTTGGGCTTGATATACTTCTGAACGCGCCTTGGGGATATTTCGTTGGATGTGGACAAGCGGCATTCGTTCTAGGGGTGGGAATTCCGTGCGCCGAACTGGTTATGTGTAAAGGTGAAGAGACAAGGCAGCCCTGACACCAAAAATAGCTTGGCCTACGCAGTAGCTTTGCGTTGCACAACATGGCGTGCCGTCGATGCTTTGGGTTGTATTGTGTGGATGGACCTCTGTTTTGTTCATTAGCCAGCTTTCAAGCAACAGATCATATCCCGCAGAGCGGACACTAAGCGGCCACCTGCGACGGGTGCAAATAGCTAATAGCAGTATTGTCCCTTGAGCGGGGGGGGTCTCAGCGTTCTTTCGGGTAGGCGGCTACGAGAAATAGCGGTCTGGTCTGATCGAAGCCGATAGCATCCACGTTTTGAACCGAGACGACGACAAAATTTCACAATTGGAAATTCCAGAACCCTTCAACAAAGAGAAACCAACAGGACAAGCAGCCTTGCAGTCAGGTGCGGCGCTCAACTGCCTTTTGCAGCACGGACCCATGCAACGATTTTGCCACGTGCTTCGGGGGTCATGGTGGCGATGGCGTTGGGCGGCGGCATGGCATTGCTCAGGCCCGCGTGTAGCAAAATTTGCTCGGCGTTGCGTGCCACATCGCTGGGTGTTTCCAGCACCACGCCTTTGGGTGCCCAATGCATACCTTCCCACGCCGGTTCGCGCGCGTGGCACATAGAACAATTGCCCAAAACCACGTCATAGGCCTCCTCAAAACCTGCGGCAGAGGCATAGTGCTGCTCATAGGGTGTCAGATCGCGGGTCGAAGCGATCTCATAGCTGTCAGACCCGCGCTGGGTTGAAAGCCATGCAATCACGATCATCAGGATTACGGTCACGGCCCAAGTCCAGTGTGGGCCACTGCCTGTAGCGTGGAGGGTGTTGAAATAATGCCGGATGGTGACGCCCGTTAGAAAAATCAGGCTGGCAATGATCCATGCATATTCTGTGCCAAACGCCAGCGGATAGTGATTGGCCAGCATCAAGAACACGACAGGCAGCGTCAGGTAGTTGTTATGGGTCGAGCGCAGTTTGGCGATCTTACCGTATTTCGCATCGGGTTTGCGCCCCGCCTTGAGGTCCGCCACGACAATGCGCTGATTTGGCATGATCTGGAAAAACACGTTGCCCGTCATAATCGACGCGGTGAAAGCGCCCAGATGCAGCAGCGCCGCACGACCGGTGAATATCTGGTTATATCCCCATGACATCACCACCAGCAGCGCAAACAGCAGCAACATCAACAGCGTTGCATGCTCACCCAGTTTGGATTTGCACATATAATCATAGGCGATCCAACCGATGGTCAGCGACCCGCCCGAGATCAGGATGCCTTGCCACAGGGTAAGGTCCGCTTTGGTAGGATCGAGCAGGAAAATTTCGCCACCGACCCAGTAAACGATCATCAGCAGAGCCGCACCCGAGACCCATGTGATATAGCTCTGCCATTTGTGCCAGATCAGGTGTTCGGGCATGTTGTCAGGGGCCACAAGATATTTCTGGATGTGATAGAAACCGCCGCCATGCACCTGCCATTCCTCGCCGTGCACGCCGTGGGGCATGTCGGGCGCTTTGCGCAGGCCCAGATCAAGCGCGATAAAAAAGAACGAAGCACCGATCCATGCCATTGCCGTGATTACGTGCAGCCAGCGTACCGAAAAGGCGATCCAGTCCCATATTATTGCGAAATCATACATGGGCGGGCTCCTGATGCGGGGTTGGTAGGATACTAGGCGCGTGGTGATTGTTCTGCTATTGCTTGTATTCATCAAACAGCATCAAAAAAAACGAAATAATGTCATATCTCGATAACATACGCACTTTTGTGCGCGTCTATGAATTGGGCAGCATGTCTGCTGCAGGGCGTGATTTGCGGATATCTCCGGCGGTCACGTCCTCACGCATCAGCCAGCTTGAGGAACATCTGAGCGTGCGGTTGTTCCAGCGCACAACCCGCAGTCTGACGCCAACCGAACAGGGGCGCGCGTTTTATGGCGGGGCGGCCAGTATTCTGGATGCGGTTGAAAATGCCGAGGCGCAAGTGGTCAACATCACCGACAATCCCAAAGGGTCGCTCTATGTCGCGGCGCCTTTGGGTGTGGGGCGGCGTCTTATTGCGCCATTGGTGCCAGGGTTTCTGGCCGAGTATCCGCAGGTGAGCGTGCGGTTGCGCCTTTCGGATCGCAAGGTTGATCTGACCACTGAAGGCCTAGATCTGGCGTTCTTTTTAGGTCAACCAGAGGATAGCACCCTGCGTATTCGCAAGATTGCCGATGTGACGCGGATACTTTGTGCCAGCCCTGAATATGTAGCGGCGCGCGGGATGCCTCAGCGTGGAGAGGACTTGGTAAAAGGTGCGCACGAGTGTCTGAACCTGCGCTTTCCAGGGGCGACAGAATTTCGCTGGCGTTTGGGCACCCCTGACGGGGTCAAGCCGTTTCGGGTGACGGGCCGGTTTGAATCTGATGACGGGGACGTGCTGACCGATTGGGCGCTGTCGGGCAACGGGATCGCGATGAAGCCGGTTTTCGAAGTGGCCGAGCATGTGAACGCGGGGCGACTGGTGGTTGTCGCACCCGCATCACCGCCAGAGCCGATCCAGATGGCATGTTTGTTTACACATCGTCGGCGTCAGGATCCGAAAACGCGTTTGTTCATGGAATATGTGATCGAGCGGATCACCGATAATGTGCGCAGCAGCCTGTTGCTGGACGCTCAGCTGCCGCGATAGGTGGAATAACCGAAGGGCGAAAGCAACAGCGGCACGTGGTAGTGCGATGCCTGTGACATGCCAAAGCGCAGCGGGATCACATCAAGGAAGCGGGGGCTTTCAGGGGCCACACCGATGGCATCCAGATAATCGCCCGCGTGAAAAAGCAGCTCATACGTGCCGGTCTGAAACTCGGCGGCGGGCAAAATCTGCTCGTCCGTGCGCCCGTCACTGTTGGTGACAAGGGTTTTGAGCAATGCGCGCGAGGCACCATCAACTCTAAATAGCTCAATTTTCAGGCCCTGTGCGGGCAAACCGCGCGCTGTGTCCAGAACATGGGTCGTCAGATAGCCTGTCATCTTGCCTCTCCTTGGTGTTGGGCGCGTTATAGGCAGATAGCTGTGATTGCGGCAAATCACACGCTGCTAGAGGCTGTTTCGTGTTTTATTTGAAAAACAGAGTTATTATTTTGAAATACAAGGAGCCAAAGGTGGAGGAATGACTGTGCACAGATACCCGCGTGATATGACTGGATACGGGGCCGATGTGCCCGATGCGCAATGGCCGAATGGGGCAAAGATCGCTGTCCAGATCGTTTTGAATTATGAAGAGGGCGGCGAGAACAATATCCTGCATGGCGATGCGGCATCAGAGGCGTTTTTGTCCGAGATAACAGGGGCGGCACCTTGGGAAGGCCAACGCCACTGGAATATGGAAACGATCTATGAATACGGGGCGCGTGCAGGGTTCTGGCGGGTGCACAGATTGCTGGGTGACTTGCCAGTGACAGTCTATGGTGTGGCCACTGCACTTGCCCGCGCGCCTGAGCAAGTGGCCGCAATGCTGGCATCCGAGTGGGAGATTGCGAGCCATGGCCTGAAGTGGGTCGAGCACAAAGATATGTCCGAGGAAGAAGAGCGCGCGCAGATGCTTGAAGCGGTGCGCCTGCACACCGAAGTCACCGGAACACCGCCGCGTGGCTGGTACACGGGAAGGTGTTCCAATAACACCGTTCGATTGGCAGCGGAAATGCAGCAATTTGATTATGTTGCAGATAGTTACAGCGATGACTTGCCTTATTGGATGAAGTTTGGCGAGGTCGATCAGTTGATCGTGCCCTATACGATGGATTGCAACGATATGCGATTTGCCATTCAGGCGGGCTACACCAACGGCGACCAGTTCGAGAGCTATCTCAAAGACAGTTTCGACTACCTGTATGCCGAAGGGGCCGAAGGCGCACCAAAGATACTGTCGATCGGTCTGCATTGCCGTCTGATAGGCCGGCCGGGCCGCGCAGCTGCGTTCCGCCGTGCGCTGGAGCATTTCAAATCCCATGAGGGCGTATGGTTTGCCACGCGTTTGCAGATAGCCGAACACTGGGCAGCCATGCATCCAGCGCCACAAGGGCAGGCGCCGTCCGAGATGGACCGTGACACCTTCGTCGCTACCTTTGGCGGCGTGTTCGAGCATAGCGCATGGGTGGCGGAGAGTGCTTTCGAGATGGAGCTTGGACCAACTCATGACACAGCTGCTGGCATTCACCATATGATGGCACGCGTGTTCCGCAGTGCGACGGATGAGGCGCGTCTGGCGGTGCTGAACGCGCACCCCGATCTGGCTGGCAAGCTGGCAGCAGCCCAGCGGCTGAACGCCGAATCCACGGCCGAGCAAGCCTCGGTGGGGCTTGATCAGCTTACAGATGCAGAGCGGGACCAGTTTGTTGCGCTTAACACGGCCTACACGGAAAAGTTTGGCTTTCCCTTTATCATAGCGGTGCGGGACAATACCAAAGCATCCATTCTGGCAGCCTTCGAGCGGCGGATCGCGCAAACGCGTGAGGTCGAGTTTGCCGAGGCTTGTCGTCAGGTCGAACGGATCGCACAATTGCGCTTGACCGAGATGTTGCCGAGATGAGCGTTATACTGACGCCCCGCGCCCTGACGGCCGAAAGCTTTGCACCCTTTGGTGATGTGATGGAGGCGCAAGGTGCGCCCGACAAGATCATCAACCAAGGGCTTTGTGGCCGCTATCATGACCGCGCCAAGTTAGATTTTAGCGACGGGGAAGCGGGCATCAGCATCTTTCAGGGTGAGGCGCGGCGTTTTCCGCTCAAGCTGGAGATGGTGGAGCGCCATCCGATGGGCAGTCAGGCGTTTGTGCCAATGTCTGCCGATCCCTTTCTGGTGGTCGTTGCCGAGGACGCGCAGGGTGTGCCGATCAATCCCCAAGCGTTTATCACCACTGCCGGCCAAGCGATCAACTTCCACCGTGGCACATGGCACGGGGTACTGACGCCCCTGCATGCGCCAGGACTTTTTGCCGTAATCGACCGCATCGGGGCGGGCGACAACCTTGAGGAACACTGGTTCGAGACGGCCTACATCATCCAACACGACACTATTTGAGACGAGATAACAAAAAGCGACTGGCACGCAAGCAGGCTGGCGCTCAACACCAAAAGGGGAAACTACCATGACCGATAATTCACTGGGAACGCCAGCGCAGCTGGCGGATCCTAATTACATGCCTGCATTGCACCGTGCGGTGCCACTGGGCATACAACATGTACTGGCGATGTTCGTCTCGAACGTGACGCCTGCGATCATCATCTCCGGAGCGGCTGGCTTTGGCTTTGGCTCGGATGCGGGGGCGCAGGGGTTTCCTGACATGACCTATCTGATCCAGATGTCGATGTTGTTTGCTGGCATCGCGACACTGTTCCAGACCATCGGTCTGGGGCCTGTGGGTGCGCGTTTGCCGATTGTGCAGGGCACGTCTTTTGCCTTTATTCCAATCATGATCCCGCTGGTGGCCGGCAAAGGCGTTGAGGCGCTGCCTGCATTGTTTGGCGGTGTTTTGATCGGTGGTTTGTTCCATTGTCTCATTGGTACGTTCATCGGCAGAATACGTTTTGCGCTGCCGCCATTGGTAACTGGCCTTGTGGTGACAATGATTGGTCTGGCACTGGTCAAGGTGGGCATCCAGTATGCGGCGGGTGGCGTGCCTGCCATTAACAGCCCTGAATACGGCTCGCTGCTGAACTGGTCAGCCGCATTGGTTGTCATCTTTGTCACACTCGCGCTCAAGTTCTATGCACGCGGTATGTTGGCGGTATCCGCAGTCGTGATCGGCATCTTTGTCGGCTATTTCTATGCTATGGCCATGGGTATGGTCACGCTTGATGGCATCGCCACCAGCTGGAGCCGTGCGGCCCCCATCGCCTTCCCAAGTCCTTTCAAATACGGTTTCGAGCTGAGCTTTGCTGCGATCATCGGCTTTTGCCTGATGTCCTTTGTCTCGGCCGTTGAAACGGTGGGCGACGTGTCGGGCATCACCAAAGGCGGTGCAGGCCGTGAGGCCACCGAGGACGAGATCACAGGTGCCACCTATGCAGATGGTGTAGGTACCGCGATTGCGGGTGTCTTTGGCGGCTTTCCGAACACCAGCTTTTCGCAAAACGTGGGACTGATCGCCATGACAGGCGTGATGTCGCGTCATGTGGTGACCATCGGGGCGATTTTCCTGATTGTATGCGGTTTGATCCCCAAAGTGGGCGCCGTCATTCGCACCATCCCGATTGAAGTTCTGGGCGGTGGTGTGATTGTGATGTTCGGCATGGTGGTCGCGGCGGGTATTTCGATGCTGTCCGATGTAAACTGGAACCGCCGCAACATGGTGATCTTTGCGATCGCGCTGTCGGTCGGTTTGGGGCTGCAACTGGACCCCAAGGCGGTGCAGTATCTGCCCGACACCCTGCGCATATTGATGACTTCGGGCCTGCTGCCCGCTGCATTGATTGCAATCGTGCTGAACCTGATCCTGCCAGAGCATCTATCTGATGAGGCCACCGAGGAAGTTTCGGGCGGGTTACAAGGCCACGGTGACGGGTCGCTGAACGGCAAGTAACGACTCTACAGAAACGGCAACGCCCCGCGACCAGAAATGGCGCGGGGCGTTTGCGTTTTGGGGTAGGCTCAGGTGCGGGCCACCATCATGCGCGCCATATCCAGCATCCGCGCGGAAAAGCCCCATTCGTTATCGTACCAGCCAAACAGGCGCAGCTGTGTGTCCGCGATGGTCTGCGTTTCTGGCAGGGCAATGACCAGCGATTCAGGCCGCCCGCGCAGATCGCGTGACACGCAAGGGTCGGTGATGCCGCCCAGCACATCCGAGCTGTCGATGACCTGTTCCAGCAGGTTGAGGGCTGAAGCGCCAAAAGGCTTGGACAGCTGTACCGTTGCATCAATCGCCGATACGCTCAGGCTGGGCACCCGCACAGCGGCGACACTGGTGCGTGCGCCAAGTTCCGGCAGGATTTTGAGCAATTCACCTGCGGCACTGGTTGTGGTGGGCACAATAGATTCAGCGCCTGCGCGGCTACGCGCCAGATCGCCTCTGGGTGCGTCCACCATGGGCTGACTGCTGGTGTAGCAATGGATTGTGGTAATGTGCGCTTGGGCGATGCCGATGGCGTTGTCCAGCGCCCGCAGCAGCGGCCCGATTGCGTTGGTGGTGCATGATGCGTTGGAGACGATGCGCGCATCGCCCAGCGTTTCTTCATTTGCGCCCAGAACAACAGTGTTGTCAGCGTATTTCGACGGCCCCGAGATCAGGACTGCGCGCGCGCCTGCGGCAAGGCCACGTTCGGCCATCGCGCGGCTGTCCAGCTTGCCCGTACACTCCAACACCAGATCGGCGGCGGGCAGGTCGGTGCCTTGGGGCATGCTATGATGTGAAAACGGGATCAGCCGCGCACCGATGCGCAGCGCGGCACCTTCGACAGCTACCTCATAGGGCAGTGGGCCAAAGGTGCTATCGTATTTGAAAAGATAGGCACATGTCTCTAGCGGGGCGATGTCATTGATTGCGACAACCTTTATATCCGCGTGGCAGGGCAGGGTAAGGATCTGGCGCAATATTGTGCGCCCGATCCGGCCAAAGCCGTTGATGACGATCCGCATGTCTTGGTCCCCTTCGGGTGGTCAGGTACAGGGCAGCGCGCATAAATACGTGCCGCCTTGATCAGACATGGGGCATTTTGGAGCAACGCACAAGCGGCGCAAACGACAACTTGGCGCTATAGGCCAAGCGGCATGTGGCGGTTCACATCTTTGTAGAGCAGATAGCGAAATGGCCCAGGCCCACCAGCATAGCAAGCCTGCGGACAAAAGGCGCGCAGCCACATATAATCGCCAGCCTCGACTTCGACCCAATCGGTGTTCAGGCGGTAGGCCGCTTTGCCCTCCAGCACATAAAGGCCGTGTTCCATCACGTGGGTTTCCAGAAACGGGATTACGGCGCCCGGCTGGAAGGTTACGATTGTGACGTGCATGTCATGGCGCATATCTGATGGATCAACAAAGCGTGTGGTGCCCCATTTGCCCTCGGTATCCGGCATAATGGTAGGCGCAATGTCCTGTTCGTTCGTAACAATGACATCAGGCTGGTCGAGGCCGTCTACGGCGACATAGGCTTTTCTAATCCAGTGGAACCTCAGCATTTCGTCGCTGGTATTGTGCAAAGTCCAACCGCTGCGCGGCGGCAGATAGGCATAGCCGCCTTCGGTAAGGGTGTGTGTCTGGCCATTCACCCGCAGTGTGGCAGTGCCTTCGACAACAAACAGCACGCCTTGGGCGCTTGGGTCCGTCTCGGCGTGGTCAGAGCCCCCACCCGGGGCCACTTCCATGATGTATTGCGAAAACGTCTCGGCAAAGCCGGTAAGAGGGCGTGCGATCACCCAGAGGCGGGTCTTGTCCCAGAAGGGCAGAAAGCTGGTGGTAATGTCGCGCATGGTGCCTTTTGGCAGCACGGCATAGGCCTGTGTAAAGACGGCGCGGTCCGTCAAAAGCTGCTCTTGCCCGGGGTGGCCGCCGTGGGGCGCATAATATTTGGGGGGCATATGAGTTCCTTGCTACCGGTGTTAGGAGCCCATCATACGACGCGCATATTATTAAGCTACAGGGCCTAAAGCATCAAAAGTGTTCGGATATATTTGATAATACGCAGCGAGGTGCAGAATGCGAAATGCCCCGCCAGACTGGCAGGGCATTTGCTGTGGGTATAAGGCTTTTGCCTAGTTGCGTTGGGCCTTCAGCTCCAGACGGCGGGCGTGCAATGTAGGCTCGGTATAGCCTGACGGGTCTTTGGTGCCGCCAAAGACCAGATCACAGGCCGCCTGAAAGGCAATGCTGTTAAAATCAGGTGCCATAGGACGGTAGAGCGGATCGCCTGCGTTCTGGCTGTCAACAACTGTGGCCATCTGCTGCATGATCTCGTTCACCTCGTCCTTGCTGATCACATCGTGGTGCAACCAGTTGGCCACGTGCTGGGCCGAGATGCGGCAGGTGGCGCGGTCCTCCATGAGGCCCACGTTGTTCACGTCAGGCACTTTGGAACACCCGATGCCCTGATCTACCCAGCGCACCACATATCCGAGAATGCCTTGGGCGTTGTTCTCTACTTCGGCACGGATGTGCTCTTTGCTCCAGCGGCGATAGCTTGCAACGGGCGCTTCGAGAAGTGCCTCGACATAGGCGCGGCGTCCGCCTTTGGCGATCTGCTTTTGCACCGCGAAAACATCGACTTTGTGATAGTGCAAGGCGTGCAGTGTGGCGGCGGTAGGGCTGGGCACCCAAGCGCAGTTTGCCCCTGCTTTGGGATGTTCAATCTTGGTCTCCAGCATGGCGTACATGTTGTCGGGCACAGCCCACATGCCTTTGCCGATCTGCGCGCGGCCCGACAGGCCACACTCCAGTCCGATATCGACGTTCTGGTTCTCATATGCCGTGATCCAGCCTTTACGCTTGATAAAGTCTTTGCGACTGAACGGGCCTGCCTCCATCGAGGTGTGGATTTCGTCGCCTGTGCGGTCCAGAAAACCAGTGTTGATAAAGCAGACGCGGGATTTGGCCGCGCGGATA
The DNA here is from genome assembly GCF_947502895.1 of uncultured Sulfitobacter sp. GTDB lineage: Bacteria > Pseudomonadota > Alphaproteobacteria > Rhodobacterales > Rhodobacteraceae > Sulfitobacter. The sequence continues at coordinate 20,304 of NZ_CANNBM010000003.1, read as the reverse complement.
CACTCTTTGAGGTTGGCGGAGGTGCGGCGCTCCTCGTCCATAATGCCCAGCTTGACCGTTTTGGCGGACAGGCCGAGAGCTTTTTCTACATGGGTAAAGATTTCGTCCGTAAAGGCGACCTCTTCGGGGCCGTGCATTTTGGGTTTCACGACATAGACAGAACCGCTGTGCGAATTGCGCATGCCGCCTGATTTGCGCAGGTCATGCATGGCGATCAGCGTGGTAACCATTGCATCCATCAGGCCTTCGAAAATCTCGTTTCCGTCGCGATCGCGAATAGCGGGGTTGGTCATCAGGTGGCCGACATTGCGCACCAGCAACAGCGCGCGCCCCTTGAGTGTCAGGCTACTGCCATCAGGTGCGGTGTAGGCGCGGTCATCATGCAGCGCGCGGGTAACTTCCTTGCCGCCTTTCTGGAAGGTCTCGGACAGATCGCCCTTCATCAATCCCAGCCAGTTGCGATAGGCGACAACCTTGTCTTCGGCATCTACACAGGCAACGGAATCTTCCATATCTACAATTGCGGAAACCGCGGATTCCATAACGACATCCGCCAGACCGGATGGCGTGGTGCGCCCGATGGGGTGGTCGCGGTCAAAGACCAGCTCGACGTGCAGGCCGTTGTTGCGCAGCAAGACGGCACTGGGGCTTGCTGCATCACCGCGGTAGCCTACAAATTTCTCTGGTGCGATCAGGCTGCTACCGTCAACTAGCAGTGCGCCGTTTTCGACCGAGTATTGCGTCGCCTTGGCGTAGCTGGTGCCTGTGGCGGCAAATGCCTCGTCCAGAAAAACGGCTGCGCGGGCCACGACACGGGCGCCGCGTCCATCGTCAAATGCACCTGCGGGCGGCAGGCTGCCCATAGCATCGGTGCCGTAAAATCCGTCATAGAGGCTGCCCCAGCGGGCGTTGGCTGCGTTCAGCACAAAGCGTGCGTTGGTGCTGGGCACCACCAGTTGCGGGCCTGCGATGCTGGCGATCTCGGGGTCGACATTGTCGGTATCAATCTGGAAATCATCCCCCTCGGGCAGCAGATAACCGATCTCGCTTAGGAAGTCCTTGTAGACAGCGGCGTCGTGAGGCTGGCCGCGGCGGGCGATGTGCCATTCGTCAATCTGGGTCTGGATCGTGGCACGTTTGTCCAGCAATGCGCGGTTGCGGGGCGAAAACTCATGCACCAGCGTGGACAGGCCTGACCAGAATGTCTCGGCGCTGACACCCGTGTCTGCCAAGGCTTCTTGTTCGATAAACGTGGCAAGTTCGGATGAAACATCAAGTTCGGCGCGGGGGGTGCGTTGGTCTGTCATAAGAGCGGGTCCTGCTGGTTGTTTCCGATAGGCTACACATGTGTCAGATGCGATACAAAGCCCTTTTAACGGAACTCTCGGGGGATTGGAAAGCCACGAATTGCCGTCATGCAGCGAGATCGGGCAAGTTTCGCGCATGGTGCTGCGCGCGTCAAAAACCTTGACCGAAAGGAGCCGATCGCGAATGGTACTGCCATTAGCTGTTTTGCTACTTTTTAGTAATGACTATTTCAATATGCTTTCGGAGGCCCAATCATGCCTATTACACTCGGAAATACCCTTTCACTTGATGATCTGACTTCTGGCGTTCCCGCGCTGACGGCGGTCCATTCCCAGCAGTTGGGTGCGGATAAAATTGTATCTATGTGGTACGACAGCAGCCTGAAGGAGGCGCGTTTTTCGGTACACAGCGTCGATGGAACCACGCTGATTGCTGCGCGCAGTGTGGATGCGGCAACCGCACCCGATGGTGCGCTATCCTTGCAAACCGCATTTGCTGCGCGTGAAAATGCAGATGGTACGATTACGGTTCATTTTACGGTGGATGAAGAAACGCTGTTTCCGCTTACGGCGACGCATTATACGCGCAGCTTTTCGGCTGACGGCACGCCGACAGGTCCCTCGCAGGAGGTGAGCGGGGTAGAGGCGTATTTCCAGCCCGAAAACTCGGTCGCGATCCAGACATCGGGCAACAAGATTGCCATCGCCCACGATGGCGGTTTCACGGTTTTGAACGCCGACGGGACAATTGCAGGTGGCTCGGTCACGTCGCCCGGTTTCCGCTCTACCGATAATGGCTATGACGTGGCTGAGGCGGCGGATGGCAGGCTGCTGGTCGTGTCGACAGACAATCGTATTGATTTTAGCACTTTCCAATATGCAGGCCCGATTACCGCACAGTTCTATAAGGCTGACGGGACCGCGGATGGTGACCCCTTTGATGTTGCGCCGCGCACCAATTTTTCGCTGGAACGGTTGGGGAGCCAGTCCATCGTAAGTGTAGATATCCTGACAGATGAACGTATTGTGGTGGCCTACAGCGATGCCAACGCGGAAGCGATGGGCGAGACTGGGATCACCGTAAAGATTTTCAACCCTGACGGCACGCAGATCGGTGACAGCTTTTTGGGCAATCCAGACGCGACCGCTGAGTCGCAGTATTTTCCGCAAGTGAACGCACTTGATACGGGCGGGTTTGTCGTAAGTTATGAGACGAACGATCTGGTCAATGGCAGCGTCAGGCCGCTGTTCCGTTTGCAGGAGTTCTCATCCGACGGGACACCTGCGGGCGCGTCCGTCTTTCGGGGGCCGGATCCGTCAGCGGCAGTAACCGGCCAGATCTATACGGTTATCCTGCCGGATGGGCGCGGGATGGTAATAGACGAGACTGGTGGTGCTGTTTTGGTGGATATCGACGGGGTGACTGCCCCTGTCGATCCTCTGGCGGGGCCTGATACCATCACGGGTACTGTAGAGGCCGAAACGCTGGATGGCGGCGCGGGCGACGACAAGCTGACTGGCTTGGCAGGAGCCGACACGCTGTTGGGCGGCACGGGTGACGATTTGATCTATGGTGATAGCTTCAGCCTGAGCGCAAGTCCCTTCCCGATCCCGACAGAGACGGGCTCTGATATCTACCGTCTTTACCGTGCCACGCTGGACCGTGAACCTGACGCAGGCGGCCTGCTGGGGTGGACGCAGCAGCTATATGAAGGCAGCAGCACAGTTCGTGAAATTGCGAATGGATTTATCCTCAGCAAGGAGTTTCAGAACACGTACGGCGCGTTGGAGGACGGTGCATTCGTTGATTTGCTTTATCAGAACGTGTTGGGTCGTGCGGCCGATGCTGCGGGGCGGGCAGGCTGGCTTGAGCAGATCGCGGGCGGCACCGAGCGGCGTGATGTCGTGTTGGGCTTTTCACAAAGCGCCGAGTTCAAACAGGAAACGCTTGCTGCCGCCGGGGAATTTCAAAGCCCGCTTTATCTCGGTGATGTGCAGGATGACATTTACCGCATCTATCGCGCCACGCTGGACCGCGACCCCGATCTTGCGGGGTTCACAGGTTGGATGGACGCGCTGCAATCAGGCTCGACCGTGCTGGATGCTGTTGGCGGATTTGTGAACAGCGCAGAGTTTCAGGCGACCTATGGCGCACTGGATGATGCCGCGTTTGTTGGACTGTTATATCAAAACGTATTGAACCGCGCTGCGGATGCGGCAGGGCAGGCGGGTTGGTTGGACGCAATCGCGAACGGCTCTACCCGCGAAGATGTTGTTCTTGGTTTCTCAAACAGCCGCGAGTTCCAGCTTGGCACCGAAGCAGATCTTGAGGCATGGATGCGCAGCATTGGCGTGGATGACCGGATCGAAGGGGGTGCGGGAACAAATACGCTTGTTGGCGGTATATTGGCTGATACCTTTGTCTTTGACGCAGCCGACCAAGGCACGCACCGCATCCTTGATCTGGAGGATTGGGATACGCTGGAGTTTGTTGGCTTTGGTTTCACATCAACAGACGATATTTTCTCGCATTTTGTGCAGTCAACCTCGTCCAACGGGTTGATCGAAGGGTTCTCGTATCTGGGTACAACCATCGAATTTGATGATCGGGCGCTGTTTGACTCTGGTTCGGATATGCTAAGCCTCGGGTAGGGGACTGACACAGGGTAAACCTGTGCCAGTGTGGTGCTTTGGTATGGCCTGATGCGCGTATTTATCAGGCGGTGCCAAATCCACCGCCGCCCGGGGATTTGAGCACAAAGACGTCTCCCGCTGCCATCTGGGCGACGTCGTTGCCGTCCAACATTTCGGTTTGCCCCTTGGCGCGCTCGATGCTGTTCTCACCTGTCTGACCTGCGCCGCCGCCCTGCGCCCCATGGGGTGCGACGATACGGTGAGAAGACAGGACAGTAACAGTGGCAGGTTCCAAAAACCGCAACCGTCTGACAATGCCGCAGCCGCCGTTATATTTGCCCACACCCCCAGATCCATCGCGGATGGAAAACTCATCCAGCCGCACGGGAAAGCGTGTTTCCAGAACTTCGGGGTCGGTCATGCGGGTGTTTGTCATGTGACTGTGCACCGCACTGGTGCCGTGAAACCCGTCACCTGCGCCTGTACCGCCACAGATGGTCTCATAATTCTGATAGGCCTCATTGCCATAGACAAAATTGTTCATTGTGCCCTGACTGCCCGCGATAACACCCAAAGCCCCATAGAGGGTATCGGCGATGGCTTGGCTGACTTCGGTGTTGCCCGAAATGACGGCGGCGGGGGCATTGGGGTTTATCATGCTGCCTTCGGGCACAATGAGGGTCAGCGGTTTGAGGCAGCCTTCGTTCATGGGAATATCGGTGCCGACCAGCGTGCGAAACACATAGAGGACTACAGCGCGGCAGATCGCCAGCGGCGCATTATAGTTCAGCGTGTTTTGTGGCGAGGTACCAGTGAAATCTACCCTCGCTTCGCGCGCTGGTTTGTCAACCGTGATCGCAACACTGATTTGATCACCACTGTCGAGGGGATAGGTGAAGGTGCAATCGTGCAGGACGTCAAGCACGCGGCGCACGGATTCTTCGGCATTGGCCTGCACGTGTTTCATGTAGGCATGTACCGTCGTCTGGCCAAACTGTGTGGTGATCTTTTGCAGCTCTTTAACGCCCGTGGCATTGGCAGCGATCTGGGCCGAGAGGTCGGCCATGTTCTGATCTATATTGCGGCAGGGATAGCGACCGGAGGCGAGCAGGGCGCGTGTCTGTGTTTCACGCAGTCTGCCTTGGCTCACCAGCAGGAAATTGTCGATCAGGATACCTTCCTCTTCGATTGTGCGGCTGTCGGGCGGGGCAGAGCCTGGGGTTGTGCCGCCAATATCTGCGTGGTGGCCTCGGCTGGCCACAGTATAGATTATCTGCATGCCGCTGGCGTCAAAGACAGGGGTAATCACAGTAACATCGGGCAGATGGGTACCACCGTTAAACGGATCGTTCATCATGAACACATCACCGGGCCGGATATTGCCCGCGTTCTGGTCCAGAATGGTGCGCACGCTTTGCGACATGGAGCCGAGATGCACAGGCACATGGGGCGCGTTGGCTACCAGATCGCCCTGTGGATCAAAGATCGCGCAGGAAAAATCGTATCTTTCCTTGATGTTGACCGAATATGCCGTGTTTGCGAGGGTCGCACCCATCTGGTCTGCGATAGACATGAACAAGTTGTTGAACACCTCCAGCATCACCGGATCGACCTGCGTGCCGATAGCCTCGTTGCGGGCCAGTGGTGTCGGGCGCTCCAGCACCAGACAGCCACCATCGATGCAGCGGGCCTGCCAGCCGCTTTCTAGGATATTGGTGCCCGTCGGGTCGAGTAGAATAGCAGGGCCCTGCACGGTGTCGCCGGTGCGCATATGCATCCTGTCAATCACAGGCGTGTCGCGCACCGCGCCGTCCGACCACATCTGCGCATAGCGATGAGAGGGGGCGGTTTCGTTGCTTTCGGGCAGTAGCACCGTCTCTCCCGTTTGGCCAACCGCTTCTGCGGTCAGAACCTCGATCACCAGTGCCGCACCTTCGGGAACGAATCCGAACCGCTGTTTGTGGGCTTCCTCGAACGCGGTGGTCATGTCATGAGCTGTGCCAAACGGCACTTCGAGAGTTTGTTGCGCACCATCGGGGCGGATATGGGCGGTGCGGACAATCCGGATGTTTGCATCGTCAATGCTTTGCGCTTTCACTTCGTTGCTTGCATCTTTGGCCATACGCTCCAGCACTGCGTGGGCTTGGCTTAAGTGGGTGATGGGACGTCCGAACTGGTGTTCGCGCAAGGCGCGCACGTCGGCCAGCCCCATGCCAAAGGCTGACAAAACGCCCGCGAAAGGATGGATGAAAATCCGCTCCATCCCCAGTGTATCTGCGACAAGACAGGCATGTTGCCCACCCGCTCCGCCAAAACAGTTCATGGTGTATTTTGTCACGTCATAGCCGCGTTGCACGCTGATTTTCTTGATGGCGTTTGCCATGTTCTCGACTGCGATGCGCAGGTATCCGCGGGCGATTTCCTCAACCGACAGACCATTTCCAACCTCTTGCGCAAGAAGCGCGAATTTCTCGCGTACGATATCTACATCCAGCGGTTGGTCAGCGTTGGGGCCAAAGACGGCGGGGAACAGATCGGGTTGGAGTTTGCCCAGCAGTACGTTGCAATCGGTGACCGTCAGCGGCCCTCCGCGGCGGTACGCGGCAGGTCCTGGGTTTGCACCCGCACTTTCCGGACCGACCTGCATGCGGCCATCGCGGTAGGACAAGATAGAGCCGCCACCCGCCGCCACCGTATGGATCGACATCATGGGTGCGCGCATTCGCACCCCAGCAACTTCTGTCTCGAAACTGCGCTCGAACTCTCCTGCATAGTGGCATACGTCGGTCGATGTGCCGCCCATGTCAAAGCCGATCAGCCTGTCATACCCATGCTCTGTCGCGGTGCTGACCATGCCGACAACGCCGCCCGCGGGGCCGGAGAGGATTGCATCGCGTCCTTCGAACAGGCTGGCATCTGTCAGCCCGCCGTTCGAGCGCATGAACATGAGCCGCGCGCCATTGCGAATATCAGTGCCAAGTGCGCTGGAAACCTGACCGACATATCGTCGTAAAATGGGTGACAGGTAGGCATCCACTACGGCTGTGTCACCGCGCGACACCAGTTTGATCAGCGGGCTGGCCTGATGACTGAGTGAGATTTGGGGAAATCCGATGTTGTCAGCGATCTGGCCGATTTGTTGTTCGTGATCGTGAAAGCGGTAGCTGTGCATCAAGGCCACCGCGACCGAGCGGTAGCCATCGCTGTAGGCCTGTTCAAGTGCTGTACGCACTGTGTTCGGGTCAAGCGGTACGATCATTTCGCCAGCTGCCGAGACCCGTGCGTCAACCTCGATCACGTCCTCATAGAGCAATTCAGGCAATTGGATATCCAGATCAAACAGGTGCGGGCGGTTCTGAAACCCGATGCGCAGCAGATCGCCCATGCCTTTGGTGATCAGCAACAGTGTTCGCGCGCCCTTGCGCTCCAACAGCGCGTTGGTAGCGACCGTGGTGCCCATTTTGACCGCGCCGATCTGCCCGTCGGGGATCGGATCACTCGCGCCCAACCCCAGCAGCTGGCGGATCCCGTGCACGGCGGCATCTGCATAGGCTTCGGGGTTCTCGGACAACAGCTTGTGCGTCTGCAAAGTGCCTTGGGGGGTCTTTGCCACGATATCTGTGAACGTGCCCCCGCGATCTACCCAAAATTGCCACATGGCACAGCTCCTTTATATGCTGGCGGTGTCCCAGCAGTCAGTATTGTTGATGTTTAAGAATAGTGCGGCGTTAGTAGACCAAAGACGGCAACCAAAGCGCGAGGTTCGGGAAGGCCAGCAAGAGCCCCAGCATCACGAACATGGTGACTACAAAGGGCAGCGCGCCTTTGATTACGTCGATCATCGGGCCCGATTTGCGAATGCCCTGCACCACGTAAAGGTTGATGCCGATGGGCGGTGTGATCAGTGCTGTCTCCAGCAGGACCATAAGCAGAATACCGAACCAGACGGGATCAAACCCGAGAGCGACGACAATCGGCGTGATAAGCGGAGCCATCGTCAGCAGCATGGAGAGTGTCTCCATAAAGCAGCCGATCAGGACCAGCACGGCCACGATCAAGAGCATGGTTTGCATCGGCGACCAGCCAAGGCCGGTGACAAAGTCGGTTAGTGCTTGTGTCAGTCCGATGATGGAAAGGACAAAGTTCAGAAAGACTGCGGCGATGATGATCAGCATGATCATTGCGGTGGTGCGCATTGTGCCTTCAATGGCCTGACGCATCATGTCGATCGACATTTTACGATTCAGCGTAGCAAGCGCCATTGCGGCGACAACACCCAATGCGGCCGCTTCTGTCGGGGTGGCCAGACCTGCATAGATCGAGCCTACGACAACCACGAATATGCCCAAAGGCGGGACGAGGGCGGGCAGCGCGGCGAACCGCTCGGCCCAAGTATGGCGCAGGGCTTCGCCGCCCCATTCAGGCTTGACCATGCAGGCGACGACGATTGTGGCCATGAACAATACTGCTAACAGAAAACCGGGTAAAAAGCCCGCGAGGTACAGCTCTGGCACGGATGTATTGGTGAGCAGGCCGTAGAGGATCAGGTTGATTGACGGCGGGATCAGGATACCCAGCGTACCGCCTGCGGCAACTGTGCCCAGAAACAAGCTCTCGTTATAGCCGCGCTTTTCAATCTGGGGTACGGCCACAGTGCCGATGGTTGCAGCAGTCGCCACAGAAGAGCCCGAGGTGGCTGCGAACAGGGCCGATGAGCCGATGTTGGAGTGCATCAATCCGCCCGGCAGCCAGCCTAACCATTTGACGATACCGTCATACATCCGCTCGGTGATGCCAGCGCGCAGCAGTACCTCGCCCATCAGCACGAACATCGGGATCGCCACCAGCAGGAAATCGGTCGAGGTTTGCCATGCCATATCCGAAATCGCGCGGTGCAGCGGCATGGGGCTGTCAGTGAATTGCAAGATGAGACCCAGCCAGCCAAGGGATGCGGCGATGGGAACGGCCAGACCGATGAGACCCAGCAGGATAAGGAGCGTTTTGATTAACATCAGTTTATACCGTCTCGTCTGAGATTTGTTCGTCGAGGGATTTCACGCCGATCAGGTCTTGGGTGCCTGCGGTATCGCCTGCCAACATGCGTTTGATCGCGACAAGGCACAAAAGCACCCCTGAAAAGACAAAGAACATCCAACCCAGCAGCCAAGGGATTTGTGGCCATGCCAGTGGAACACGCATAGGTGTGATCGAGCGCGAGCCGTTTTCAAGCGTATCGGCGACCATGGACCAGACATTATAGACAACAACAGCCGCAAAACCGACGAGCATGATCATGCCAAAAAGATTGATCAGATTGTGCAAGGATTTGGGAAATGCGCCCAGCAAGGCATCCACGCGGATGTGGGCACGCTCAAACAGGGCATAAGACAGGGCAAGGGCGGTTGCGACGCCAAAGGCATAGCCCGAAATCTCGTCTGCGCCCCCCAGCGATATGTTGAAGAACTTGCGCAAGAACACTTCGGTAGTGACCAGAAATGCCGACAGAACGATCAACGAGCCGCCGAGCCATGTCAGCCACAGGCTGAAGGTGCGGGTTGAATGAAGTAGTTTCTCTAACATCCTGATTTCCTGTGCACAAAGTGTTCGGTGATGCGGCGGCAGATCACCGCCACATCGGGCCGTATTGCGTTACTTGGCTTGGGCAGTCAGGCCCAGAATGGAGCCTACAGTCTCGTTCCAGTTGGCAGCACATTCGGTCCCGCAACGTTCGGCCCAGCGGGCCAGAACAACATCTGTCGCGATGGTATCACGCAGCGCCAGATCAGCGGCCGATGGCTCGACCAGGGTCATGGCGCCTGCTTCGCCGATGGCACATTCACCGCCTGTGATGCAGGAGATTGCCACATCATCTTCTGTGGCGGTTTCGGCCCACATAGCATCATTGAGTGTGGCGATTTCGGTTTGCAACATTGTCTGTTGAGCGTCCGACAGGCTGTTCCATTTGTCCATGTTCATCGCGCCAAAGGCCAACCCCCAGCCCACGCGCAGCGTATAGGCGTGGGTCGCGACTTGGTTCCATTTGGCGGTATAGGCCGACATGGTGCCGGTGATTGCGCAGTCAACCACGCCTTTTTCCAGCGCAGGGATTACTTCGGAGAACGATACCGTCACGGAGGTGCCGCCCACGCCTTCAACAAAATCACCCAAAGTGGTTGAGTAAACGCGGATTTTTTTGCCTTTCAGGTCTGCAATGCCGTTCACCTCGCCATTGCACCACAGGGTCTGGCTGGGGAACGGGTATAGCATCAGCAGCTTGGCGTTGTAGATATCGGCAAAAGCTGTCTCGAGAGTTGGAAAATAGGCCTCGGAGACTTTGCGTTGTGTTTCGATGTCTTGGGTGAGCGACGATAGATCGGCGCCTTCGAAGATTGCGTTCTCGGCTGCCACATAGCCGGGCAGGCCGAAGGCAAAGTCAAAGACACCGTTTTTTACAAGACGCATAATCTCGAACCCTTTGAGGCCCAGACCGGATTGCGACTGGATTTTGCCGATCATCTGGCCACCCGATGCTTCGCTCAGTCGGGTGTTGAAAAACGGCTCTTCGTGTTTCTGGTAGTTGGTCAGGCTGGACCATGTGCCAACAGCGTTCAGCACTACAGGGCCATCGGCCATCGCCGCGCTGGCGGTCAGGGCAAGGGCCGCAATGGCAGTTGTCATCTTTTTCATGTTTCTCTCCTTGTTGGTCGTTTTTGATTTATTGCGGGGGTAGGATTGTTGTTTCGGCGTCCTCGGCCACATCGGCGATCAGCATGTGACCAGGGGAATGGGTGATGCACAGCGGCAGTTGCGCATCCAGCAGGACGTTCTGGGGGGTGACACCGCAGGCCCAATAGACGGGAACTTCGCCTTCCTTGACCTCGACCGCATCGCCCCAATCGGGCAGGGCCAGATCATCAATGCCAATTGTAGAGGGATCGCCAAAGCCGATAGGCGCACCGTGGGCATGGGGATAGCGTGCGCTGATCTTGCGGGCCTGTTCCACTTGGGCTTGCGGGATCGGGCGCATGGTCACGACCATTTTGCCTGCAAAAGGCCCCGCTGGCATCAGATCAATGTTCGAGCGGTACATGGGCACATTGCGCCCTGTTTCGATATGCCGGACCGGTATGTTGTTGCGCAGCAGTGCGTTCTCGAAGGTGAACGAACAACCAAGCGCGACAGTGACTAGATCATCGGCCCACAACGCTGTAATGTCCGCGACTTCCTCAATGAACACGCCATCTTTAAAGACGCGGTATTGCGAGACATCCGTGCGGATATCAATGTCGCGGCCAAGGGTGGGCAAGTTCGGATTGCCGCTGTCGCTTACGCCAACCACGGGGCAGGGTTTGGGATTGCGCTGGCAAAAGCGCAGGAAATCCAGCGCAAAGCGTTCTGGCAAAATAGCAAGGTTGCATTGCAGCTTTCCGGCGGCCAATCCGGCGGTGTGTCCATTGTAGGTACCGTGGCGAATTGCGCTGCGCACTTGTTCTGGTGCGGCTGCGATCAGCTCGGAATGGGAAAGGGTCTGTTTGGTCATGGCGGATGCCCCTGTGATGTTCAAAAAACATCCCACGAGACATGCAATCCATGCAAATTATCATTTTGTATCGGTTGTGATAGATTTTGCGAAACTACTTGGGGTGCGACGCATCCCAGTCTGTCGCGACCTGCTGCGCGATTTCTGCACTGTTTTCAACAAGAAAGCTGCGGGGTTCTGACAGATACGACGCCGTGAACTGGAGCGGCGAGGGTCTGAAGCCCGGATCGAATTCTACAATCTGGCCCGTGCGCAAAAAATCATCTGCCAAGGCGCGGGGGTATGGACCCACCGCGATTCCCGCCGCAATCATCTTGAGACTGGCGGACAAAGAGGCCGAAGCATAAACGCGCAATTGCGGGCCAACCCTGCGCGACAGCTCCGACATCAGCTCGCGGTAGGGGCGGGTTTTGCTGGAGTACGAAATGATGGGAATCGCGCCCAGATCGGTCTGGGGGTTCTGGGTCGAGCGGTACCAATGCAGATCGAACGGCGGCAGTGCCACGTTTTCGACCGTGAACTCGGAGACAGGTCCCATGAGAAATACCAGATCCAGCCGCCGCTCCAACAGAGCGGCGCGCAGGTTGAGAGAGATATCGACTGTCAGATCGACGTTGACGTTGGGATATTGCTGGCTGAACGCTTTGAGAAATTCGGGCAGCCATGCCTGAGCAATCGTCTCTGACGCACCTACACGAAACAGGCCTTTGGCTTCGGAGGGGTTGGCGACGCGCTGTTTGATTTCTTCTTCCACGAACAACATCTGCTCGGCATAGGAAATCAGCAAGGTGCCGTGTTTTGTCAAAACCAGATCACCGGGACCGCGCTCGAACAAGGGAACGCGGAGTTCGTCTTCAAGATTGGCGATGCGGGTCGAGACAGCAGGTTGGGAGAGATGCAGCCGCTCGGCTGCTTTGCGAAAGCCGCCCAGCCGTGCAACCCATAGAAAGGTTTTGATCTGATCGAATGTCATGGCTATTCATAATATTTATCAGATCCTTTGGCTATTGATTAACAAGGCTTGGAGCAAGATTTATATGTTGCTTTCGATGCCTCAGGCATCTGGCCCGAGATAGGCTGTCGCCTCTATCTCTAACAGCGCGTCATCTTCTACCAGACCTGCGACCACCAACATGGACATTGCGGGGAAATGGCGGCCCAAAACGCGGCGGTAAACCTCGCCAACCTCGCGTTGGCGCGCCACATATTCTGCCTTGTCGATCACAAACCACGTAAGCCGCGTAATATCTGTGATGCTGCCGCCTGCAGCTTCTACAATAGCGACAATGTTGTGCAATGCTTGCTCCATCTGCCCGATGAAATCATGGCTTTCAAAGATTTGGTCTGCATTCCAGCCAATTTGCCCACCGATATACAGCGTGCCATCTTGCGCCAGCATGCCGTTTGCGTAGCCTTTGGCGGGTGCCCAGTTGGTCGGCTGGATTGTTCTGGCTGTCATGGTCTTCTCCGAAAGTGGGCTGTTGAACAGGAATGGTCTTAAAATTAGGGTACGGGCCGTTTACGATGGCTGTTTCAGCATGAAACGCTGGATTTTGCCAGTTTGGGTCTTGGGCAGCTCCGCAACAAAAACGACGCTGCGAGGATATTTGTAAGGGGTGATGGTGGCTTTGACATGGTCTTGCAAGGTCTTCGCCGTCTCTGCTGTCGGGTGCGGGTCAGCCAATACAACATGGGCCTGCACGATCATTCCCCGTTCGGGATCGGCCACGCCAACTACTGCACATTCCAAAACAGATGGATGTGATAGCAGCGCTGCCTCTACCTCTGGTCCTGCAATGTTATAGCCTGAGCTGACGATCATATCATCATTGCGCGCGGCGAAATGCAGATAGCCTTCGGCGTCCATCACAAAGGCATCGCCTGTGATGTTCCAGCCGTCTTGGACATAGCCGATTTGCCGATCATCGCCCAAATAGCGACAACCGGTTGGCCCGCGCACGGCCAAGCGGCCCACAGTGCCCAAAGGCACTTCGTTACCGTCCGGCCCGATGATCTTGGCCTCATATCCGTCGACAACTCGGCCTGTGCAGGAGGGCTTATGATCGTCGAACCGATTGGAGATAAAGATATGCAACATCTCGGTTGCGCCGATGCCGTCCAGCATGGGTTTGCCGGTCTTTTTGATCCAGTCATGGTAGACGGGGGCGGGCAGTGTCTCTCCGGCCGACACGGCAGCGCGCAGACTGGACAGATCAGCGCCCTGATCCATCGCGGCCAGCATCGCACGATATGCTGTCGGTGCGGTAAAGCAGACTGTGGCCTTATACTTCTGGATAATTTCGATCATGTTCGGGGGGGAGGCCTGCTCCAGCAGGGTCGCTGTCGCGCCGAACCGCAGGGGAAAGATCGCCAGTCCGCCCAAACCGAATGTGAAGGCCAAGGGGGGCGAGCCGACAAAAACATCATCGGATGTAACCCCCAGAACCTCGCTGGCATAGCCATCCGCGATGATCATCAGATCTCGGTGAAAGTGCATCGTTGCTTTGGGTGCGCCTGTGGTGCCTGATGTAAATCCAAGCAGGGCGACATCGTCCAGCGCGGTGGCGACAGAGGTGAATTGCACTGGTTTTTCCAGCGCCAAACGGTCAAGTTCTGCGTCATGGTTCGATGTTCCGTCGAAACATATCACATGTTTCAAGTATTTGCTGTTGGCGGCGCAGGCGTCCATTTCCTCCATCAGGCGGGTATCGCAGAGCGCGTGTGTAATCTGTGCCTTATCCACGATCTGGCCCAATTCGCCTGCACGCAACATGGGCATTGTGTTGACAACAACGGCGCCCGCTTTGGTCGCAGCCAGCCAGCAAGCTACCATAGCAGGATTGTTGGCAGAGCGGATCAGCACGCGGTTGCCCGGCTGAAGCCCTAGATCATCCACCAGCGCATGGGCCAGACGGTTGGTCCAGTCCGTCAGCTCTTTGTAGGTCCGTCGCCTGCCATTGCCGACCAACGCGATGTTGTCGCCAAATCCTTTGGCCACCATCGCATCGGTAAGTTCAAACCCCGCGTTCAGGCGTTCGGGATAGTCGAACCGGTCCAGCAGAAAGTCCGGCATCTGCGCGGCAGGGGGCAGGTTATCGCGAGCAAAGGTATCGACGTGTGCGGATGCGGCAAACATGGGACCTCCCGAGGGGTGACTAAGGTTTGGAGTGGGCGCCCAGCGTCTGGCGCGCGATTATGACCCGCTGGACGTCAGAAGCACCTTCGTAGATGCGTAGCGCGCGGATTTCACGATAGAGCTTTTCGACAGTCTCGCCCGAGCGGACGCCGTCACCGCCATGCAGTTGTACGGCTTTGTCGATTACCTTTTGTGCCTGATCCGTCGAAAAGAGCTTTGCCATCGCGGCCTCACGCGTGATGCGGGTGGCGCCGCTGTCTTTGGTCCATGCTGCACGATAAATGAGCAGTGCACTTGCATCGACGTCCACAGCCATATCTGCGATATGGCCCTGTACCATCTGTAGTTCGAACAGCGGTGCGCCTTGGACGTGGCGCGAGGTGGTGCGGTTCAATGCCTCGTCCAGCGCACGGCGGGCAAAACCCAGAGCGGCCGCCGCTACGGTTGAACGGAACACATCCAGCACGCCCATTGCAATTTTGAAACCATCGCCGCTGCCCGCAAGCATGGCTGCCGCAGGCACGCGGCAATCGGTAAAGCGCAAGGTGGCGAGCGGGTGCGGCGCGATCGTATCAAGGCGTTCGGCGATCTCCAGCCCTTTCGTGTCTGCGGGAACAATAAAGGCCGATAGCCCCTTGGCACCCGCCGCATCGCCCGTGCGGGCGAATGTGGTATAAACATCGGCGATGCCGCCGTTCGATATCCACGTCTTTTCACCGTTCAGCACATAGTGGTCGCCATCGCGGGTGGCCGTCATGGTAGAATTGGCCACGTCCGAGCCTGACTGCGGTTCTGTCAGCGCAAAGGCCGAGATCGCCTCACCTGCGCGTATCTTCGGCAGCCAGTCGCGTTTCTGCGCATCGGTTCCGAACAGGGATATTGCACCTGTCCCAAGCCCCTGCATTGCAAAAGCAAAATCGGCCAACCCGTCATGGCGCGCCAGTGTCTCACGAATGAGGCACAGCGCGCGGACGTCCAGTGGTGCCTCGCTATCGGGATCGACGGCTGCGTGCTTTAGCCAACCGCCACGGCCCAAAGCAGCAACGAGTGATTTGCACGCAGTGTCTGTATCGCTGTGATCAATCGCTGCCAGCTCTTTGCTGGCCCAAGCGTCCAGACGCGCTGCAAGATCGCGGTGGCGGTCCTCGAAAAAGGGCCAATTCAGGAAGGTTTTATCAGCCATCAGTTGCCCTCGAATACTGGTTTTTCTTTTGCGACGAAGGCGTTGTAGGCGCGCTCGAAATCGGCGGTTTTCATGCAGATGGCCTGCGCCTGTGCCTCGGCCTCGATGGCCTGTTCGATCGACATGGACCATTCCTGCGCCAGCATGGTTTTGGTCATCATATTGGCAAAGTTCGGCCCCGCTGCGATGCGCGCCGCCAAGGCGGTGGCTTCGTCCTCAAGCGCGTCTGCCTCGACCACCTTGTTATAAAATCCCCAGGCAGCCCCTTCATCCGCGCTCATCGAGCGGCCAGTATAAAGAAGCTCTGCCGCGCGGCCTTGACCGATGATACGGGGCAGGATGGCACAAGCGCCCATATCGCAGCCCGCAAGGCCCACGCGGGTAAACAAAAACGCGCATTTTGCCTGCGGTGTCGCCACACGCAGATCGGAAGCCATGGCGATAATCGCACCTGCGCCCACACAGACACCATCAATGGCGGCAATCACGGGTTTGCCGCAGTTCACGATTGCTTTGACCAGATCGCCCGTCATGCGCGTAAATGTCAGCAGCTCTTTCATCGACATTTTCGTTAGCGGCCCGATAATGTCATGGACGTCTCCACCAGAGCTGAAGTTGCCGCCGTTGGATGCAAAGACCACAGCGTTTACATCGTCGGAATAGACCAGATCACGAAACCAGTCGCGCAGCTCGGCGTAGCTGTCAAAGGTCAGCGGGTTTTTACGCTCGGGGCGGTCCAGCCGCACGGTCGCGATGCCGTCTTTGATAGAGCAGTGAAAGTGGGTGACATCGGTGCGGGTGGTCATGGGGTCTTCTCCTGTAAACTTTTGTCGAGCTGCTCTAGCCGAAGGGCGATATCTGTTGCTTCGCTGCCCGAGAAATCAATGAGCATCTCGTTTATCCATGCTTCGTGTGCCGCGGCCTGACGCGCGAATTCCTCGCGTCCGCGGGTGGTCATGCGCACCAGCGTGGCGCGTCTGTCACCCGGAACGGGGACGCGCACAATCAGGCCGTCCTCGGCCAGACGGTCCACGATACCTGTGACATTGCCGTTGGATACTTTGAGAACACCTGACAGCTGGCTCATCTTGAGGCCGTCCTCAAAGCGGCTGAGGGCAGCCATCACGTCAAAGCGCGGCAGAGTTGACGCGAATTCAACCCGCAGGTTCTCTCGTAATTGTGCCTCGATAGCGCGACTGGCCTTGAGAAACCGGAGCCAGAGCCGCAGCCGCTCTTTCGACGCTGGATCGGCAATCGGGGTTTGGTGCGTCTGTGTCATATCTCTCCCCCTGACAGGCTTAGCGTGTGACCGTTGACCGAACGCGCCGCATCTGAGCAGAGCCAGAGTGCCGCGCTGGCGACTTCATCCGTTTGGATGAAGCGGCGCTGCGGGTTGCCCTTGGTCAGCGACGTCGCCGCATCATTGGCCGACATGCCCGTTTTCGCAACGATATTGTCGATGGAACGCTCCAGCATCGGTGTCTCGATGAAGCCAGGGCAAATTGCGTTGACTGTGATGCCAGTCTTGGCCAGTTCCAGAGACAGTGCGCGGGTCAGTCCGACAACACCGTGTTTGGCTGCGCAATAGCCCGACACATAAGGATAGCCTTTGAGACCAGCGGTTGAAGCAATCGCGATCATCCGCCCGCTGTCTGTGGCTTTCATATCGGGCAGGGCTGCCTGCCAGACATTGAACACACCAGCGAGGTTCACATCTGTCATGCGTTTGAGATCATCCACGGTCATCTTGGCAAAGGGGATGCTGGCCGCGTCTCCTGCATTTGCGATGACAATCGTGATCGGGCCTTGGGCGTCACGCGCTGCTGTAAATGCCGTGCGAACTGCATCGGGGTCGGTCACATCGCATAGCTGATAAGGCAGGTTCTGCAGTCTGAGTGGCTCTTCGGTCCGCCCCATTATGGTCACGGCCATGCCTGCACCCGCAAGAGCGTGCGCAATCTGTGCGCCGACTCCAGTCCCACCGCCTGTCACAACGGCATGTCGCGGCGTGCTCATACTTTCTCCGCCATTTCGGCAGCGCGTTCCGCCAGTCGCCATGCCTGATCGCGGCCAGCCTCATAGGGCAGGGGCCATTTTTCGTGGCGGTCGCCCAATTCGGTTGCAGCGTGCAGTGTCCAGTAGGGATCGGCCAGATGCGGACGCGCAAGGCAAACCAGATCTGCACGGCCCGCCATCAGGATCGAGTTGACGTGATCGGCCTCATAGATGTTGCCTACGGCCATAGTCTTGATCCCTGCCTCGTTGCGAATGCGGTCCGAGAAGGGCGTCTGGAACATGCGGCCATATACAGGTTGCCCTTGCGTCGAGGTCTGACCGGCCGAGACGTCGATAATGTCCGCACCTGCAGCCTCGAACATCTGCGCGATTTCGACAGCGTCTTGTGGTGTGACACCATCATCGCCTGCCCAGTCATTGGCCGAGATCCGCACGGCCATCGGTTTGCCCTCGGGCCAGACGGCGCGCATTGCGGCAAACACTTCCAGTGGATAGCGCATCCGGTTTTCCAGACTACCGCCATATTCATCCGTGCGGATGTTGGACAGCGGCGAGATAAAAGACGAGATCAGATAGCCGTGCGCGGCGTGCAGTTCGATCATGTCAAAACCAGCCCGCTGCGCCATCTCGGTTGCGCCTACAAACTCCGCCTTTACGGCGTCCATATCGTCACGTGTCATGGCCCGTGGTACCGCGTTGCTATCACTCCACGGAATGGCAGAGGCCGAAAGGAGCGGCCAGTTGCCTGACTTCAGCGGGGTGTCCATGCCCTCCCATCCGATCTTGGTTGAGCCTTTCCGCCCAGCATGACCGATCTGGCAGCAGACCATTGCTTCGGTTTCGGTATGGACGAAGTTCACCAGCCGCGCCCAAGCCGCCTCATGCTCTGGCTTATAAAGGCCGGGGCAGCCGGGCGTGATGCGGCCTTCGGCAGAGGTACAGGTCATTTCTGTATAGACAAGTCCTGCGCCGCCCTTGGCCCGCTCGCCGTAGTGGATAAGGTGCCAGTCGGTTGGCGTGCCGTCCACCGCCTTGTACTGCGCCATGGGGGACAGGACGATGCGGTTTTTCAATTGCATATCGCGCAGCTTGAAGGGGGCGAACATCGGCGCGCGGGCAGGGCCGTTGGTGTCTGCACCTGCCTGGTCGAGAAACCACTTTTCGGCAGAGGCCAGCCAGACCGGATCGCGGGCGCGCAGGTTCTCGTGGCTGATCCGCTGGCTGCGCGTCAACAAGGAGTAATTGACCTGAACAGGGTCGAGATGCAGATACCGCTCTACGTCCTCGAACCATTCAACCGAATTGCGCGCTGCCGATTGCAGGCGCAATACCTCAAGGCGGCGCATCTCCTCATAATTGGTAAACGCCTCGGGCAAGGTAGCACTCTGGTGGAGATGCTCGGCCAGTGATATCGCGCTCTCGAGTGCCAGCTTGGTGCCGGACCCGATCGAGAAATGCGCGGTTGCAGCCGCATCGCCCATCAGCACGACATTTTCGTGGCTCCATTTCTCGCATAGAACGCGGGGAAATTTGATCCAGGCAGAGCCACGAATGTGGTTGGCGTTTGTCATCAGGGAATGGCCGCCGAGGTGGTCTTTGAAGATTTCCTCACAGACTGCAATGCTTTGTTGTTGCGACATGTCGGCAAAGCCGTAGGCGTCATAGGTTTGCTGGCTACATTCGACGATGAATGTCGCTGTATCATCGTCAAACTGATAAGCATGCGCCCAGACCCAGCCTTTTTCTGTCTCTTCGAAGATAAAGGTAAAGGCATCATCGAATTTCTGATGTGTGCCCAGCCAGACAAAGGGACAAAGCCGCGTGTCGATGTCGGGCTTGAACGTCTCGGCAAATTCCATCCGCGTTTTCGAGTTCAACCCGTCGCACGCGACCACGACGTCAAAGTCGCTCATGTAGTCAGAGGCCGCACCCACCTCGGTCTCAAAGCGTAGATCAACGCCCAACTCTGCCGCCCGCGCCTGAAGGATCATCAGCAGACGTTTGCGCCCGATCCCGCAAAACCCGTGACCGGTCGAAAGCATCTTTTGCCCCTTATGGAGCGTTGCGACATCGTCCCAATATGCAAAATGATCGCGGATACTGGCAGCACTGACAGGGTCATTTGCAGCCAGATTACCCAGTGTTTCGTCCGAGAGAACGACGCCCCAGCCAAAAGTGTCGTCGGCGCGGTTGCGCTCGAATACAACCACATCACAGGCCGGATCGCGCAATTTCATCGAGATCGCAAAATATAGGCCCGCAGGCCCTCCGCCCAGACAAGCAATGCGCATATACAACAATCCCCTCGTTTTGATGTGGCAGTTTCTATCAGCCTAGAAGGGGGTCTTTTTAATTTCAAGGTCAAATATTTTATACTCAAAATATATGGGGTCAAAGCAATTGCCTATGGCGCACTTTTAGTATTTTTAGGTTTTATATTATCTGAATGTTTTTGCGGTTTCTGGCAGCCATAGTGCGATGTCTGGGA
>NZ_CANNBM010000002.1 GCF_947502895.1 uncultured Sulfitobacter sp. | reverse complement strand
ATGAAGCAGTCCCACCCAAAACAAACGCAAAAGCAGCCCCAAGTAAACTACCCCCAAATACTAAACGACGTCCCATAATCTCTCCCTAATGGTGATTTTTATCTATCGGTCCTAAATGGGCAGGCGTTGCCGGGCAATCTGTTGTTGCCCTTAGCCTGACCAAACTCCAGCGGACCTTTGGTTTTTGTGAGGTCAAGACAACACTATGTTGTCTCATATCGCAACAATTAATAGTTATGCCTTATACCTTTCTAGACCCGGTTGATTGTGACGCTGCATACCGTTTTCATTCGTTTGCCTGATACGTGATTTCAACCGCTCCAGCGCGCGCTGGGATCGCCATATCAACCCAACCCGAGCAGACGTGCTGCGTTGTTTTTAGTGATATCCTCGCGCAACTCGTCCTTGATGGCGATTTTTTCAAAGTCTGCGAGCCAGCGCTCGGGGGTAATCATCGGCCAGTCGGAGCCAAACAGTACTTTCTTTTTTAGGATCGAGTTGCAGTAGCGCACCAGAATTTCGGGAAAGTACTTGGGTGACCAACCGGACAGGTCGATATAGACATTGGGTTTGTGTTGGGCCACGGCCAGCGCCTCTTCCTGCCAGGGAAAGCTGGGGTGCGCGAGAATGATCTTCAGTTCGGGAAAGTCGACCGCAACATCATCCATATACATCGGGTTGGAGTATTTCAGCCGCATACCGTTGCCACCGGGCATGCCCGACCCGACGCCCGTTTGGCCTGTATGGAACAGGGCGATGCCGCCTTCTTCTGCAATCGCCTCGTAGAGGGGGTATGCCATGCGGTCATTGGGATAAAAGCCTTGCATGGTGGGGTGGAACTTGAACCCCTTGATCCCGAA
Source organism: uncultured Sulfitobacter sp. (assembly GCF_947502895.1). Lineage (GTDB taxonomy): Bacteria > Pseudomonadota > Alphaproteobacteria > Rhodobacterales > Rhodobacteraceae > Sulfitobacter. The sequence continues at coordinate 1,054,291 of NZ_CANNBM010000002.1, read as the reverse complement.
GTCTTTGATCAATCGCCGTGCCTCCCGCACGCCCATCTTGCCCTTCCACGGATCAATCGATGCGAAGGGAATCAACACGTCGTCATTTGCCGCAGCCAGCTCCGCTACTTCTTCGTTTTTATAGCGGCGGTAGCCTGTCTCGCGTTCGCTATCGACGGGAAAAATTACCGCAGCGATGTTTTGTGCGCGGTAGTGAGCGGCGGTCTCCTCGATCGTGGGCGGATGCTTCCACGGTGCGCGAAAATAGGCAGCCATCGTGGATTGCAGATCGTCATAACCATCGTCACCGTGGCAGCCGCAGGGCTCTTCTGCGTGTGTGTGAATGTCGATTGCGCGGACTTTCGAGATGTCGACCATCGGGGGATCTCCTCAGAGTGTTATGACAGCGGGGTCAGGTGTATTGTAAAGCCGCGTCAACATATCTGCGCGCCCTGTGAGTATCTTGCGGAAGTTGAGGTTGCCTTTTGCCGTCATCTCGCCGTCTGGCATGGAGGGCGGTGTGGCGAGTACAATGGCACGCGCCACGCGGGTTGAGCTGCTGGCCCCCACGGCATGTGCGCCAAGGCGGGATTTGATCTCAGCGTGCAGCGCCTGATCTGTTAAGGCACCGCCAGTATCGCTCAGGTCAAAGCCGCTGTCTTTCAACGCTGCGGTGTTGGGAAAGATCATCAATCCGATCTGGTTTTTATCTGCGCCGGTGATCACAAGATCGGCGGCCAGCGGGGCAAGGCAGGCAAGCATATCAATGCGCAGCTGTGCCGCGCGTACCCATGTGCCCGTAAGCAGCTTGAAATCCTCGCTTATGCGGCCATCGAATTTCAAACCTTTGTTCACGTCGGCAGCGTCAACGAACTGCATCGCGTCACCGGTGATGAAAAACCCTTCTTCGTCAAACGCTGCGGCCGTCTTGTCAGGTGCGTTGAAATAGGCGCCCATCACATTCGGCCCTTTTGCGCGCACTTCAAAGCGATTGGTGTCATTGGGGATCAGTTTCAAAGTGGCGTCAGGCACAGGCACACCGACAACACCGGACCTGTCTGTTGGCTCTTGTTGTAGCAAGAGCGCGGGCGCTGTTTCTGTCAGCCCCCACGAGGATGTCATCAAAGGCACGCAGCCTTTCACCTCCATAGCCATTTCCTCGAACCCTTCCCATACGTCTTGGGGCAGGGACGCACCTGCATAAAAGATCATATCGAGGTTTTCAAAGAACCTTTGGCGTAGGGATTGATCGGATTGCAATGCGCCGAGCAGGAGCTGAAACCCTACAGGCACGTTAAAGCACATGGTGCCGGTAACCATACGCAGGTTCTCGATTGTCCGATCGAATACACCCGGTGCCGGTTTGCCATCGTCGATATACAGCGAGCCGCCGTTGGCCAGCATCAGGTTGAAATTATGCGAGCCGCCAAATACGTGGTTCCAAGGCAGCCAGTCAACAATGCGCGGCGGATGTTCGCGCAGAAAGGGCAATGTGTCGGCCAGCTGGGTCTGATTGACGCAAAGCATCCGATGGGTGGTCAGCACCCCCTTTGGCACAGAAGTTGACCCTGACGTCATCAGGATTTTGGCAACGGTATCGGGACCGACAAGCGCACGGGCGGCATTCAGATCAGCAGCAGCATCTCCGGCAACCAGCGCATCAAAAGAAGTCATCGCGGAGGTCGCATTGTGCGATGTGACAACCTCTACCCCGTCGAACAGATCAAGCGAAAGCGCCGCGCCGTATTGAGCCGCGTCTATCGCATAGACCATTTTCGGGCGGATGAGTTCGAATGCTTGCTGTAGGCGTCCGTGGGCTGCCGCCACCAGAGAATATTGCTCGGCCAGTGGTACAACAGGGATGCCGACATATTGCGCTGCAAGGGCAAGCAGCGCGTGATCGACACCATTTCCCGACATGATCACAATGGGGGTATTCGCTCCCATGCCGCGGCCCAGCAGCGCGCTTGCGATGCCCTGCACCTTCTGTAGGGTCTCGCTGTAACTCTGCTCGCGCCAGCCCTTACCGCTTCTTTCGGCGACGAATGTACGGGTTGGGGCGGTATTTGCCCAGCTGTCCAGCCATTCGCCAGTTGTGCGTGCCACTGGCCCCAAACGGTAGTCAGAAGTTAGCAGTACCGTGCCGTCAGCGCGATCTTCGCGGGTCACAGCATGGGGCAAAAACCGGTTTGTTCGCCGAACGCTCATCCTTTTGCTCCTCCTGATTGAATGTGAATCAGGGTTGCGATCATGGTGTCTTGCGCGCCTGTATCAATATCGCCAAGCAAAGCCTTCTCATGTGCAGTTACGGCGTCGGTAGCCTGCTGGAAAAGGTGCTGGCCTTTCAGCGTCACGCGCAGCGCATAAGCGCGCCGGTCGGTTGGAACCCGCTGACGCACGATCAGTTCACGCTGTTCCAGCTCGTCTACGATGACCACCAGATTGGGGCGTTCAACGTCCATTGCATCAGCCAGCTGAGATTGGCTCAGTCCCGGATTGTCCACAATCAGAACCAGCGCCGTATACGTCAGCATCCGCAGCTCGAACGGCTTCAGCGTCTTTGCCAGATCCGCTTGCACCACATTGAACGCGCGCTTCATGTGATAGCCCACAAAGGTCCGCAGCGTTGTGTCATTCGCTACAAATCCATCCGTCTTGCGCGTCGGTTTTTTCACGGGTTCCACCATCTGATCAGCGAAACTTGGGGGCGCGTTTTTCGAGGAAGGATTTCAGCCCTTCCTCTGCGTCCGGCGTCGTTTGCGACAAAGAGGCGACAAGGGATTCCGTGAACAAGCCGTCGCTTTGCGACATGTCGTTGATCCGCGCAATGGCCTGAACCATGAAATAGTTGGACAGCGGCGCATTGCGGGAGATTTTTCCAGCGAGCGATCTCGCGAGATCCATGCTCTCTCCATTACCGACGGCATAATGTGCAAGCCCCAGTCGCACGCCGTCATCGGCATCATATTTGCGTCCTGTCAGCATCATTTCGGTCATTCGGTCTGCCCCGATCAGGCGACCAACACGGGCTGTGGCACCACCGCCCACAAAAATCCCTCTGCGTCCTTCGGGCATCTGGAAAACCGCCGAAGCTTCGGCAATGCGCACATGTGTAGAAGCCGCAATTTCCAACCCGCCGCCAATGACTGCACCAAACATGGCAGAGACGACAACAAGACCGCCAAACTGAATTTTGTCCATAACCCCATGCCAATGGCGTGAATGGTAGAGGTTTTCCTCAGCCGAGCGATGGACGTGTTCCGACAGATCAAGCCCCGAACAAAAATGTCCGGCCGTTCCAGTCAGAATAGCCACCCGCACATCTTTGGGAGGCGCAGAAAAGAACGCATCCAGCGATTCCAAAAGCTCTTCACACATCGCATTACGCTTGTCGGGGCGGTTCATCGTCAGAGTGGCGATGCTGCCTTCGACCTCAATTTTGAGCATGGGTTCAGTCATTTACAAGTCCTTGGCCTATGGCCGTTCTGCGCATGATGGTACAATGCGCGGATTGACGTCATCCGCCAATTGGCACCGAAAGTAGAATATAATTATAGAATATAACTATTATGAGGCACATCAAGTGCTTTCCCATTTGCAGATTTTGCAGATGACATTGGACAACGCACACACCATTGCCTCTGCGGGGCCGCCTAGAGTTCTGAAAACGATAGACCTTCGCTCTTTTCCGTCGCACCATCATCGCGAAGTATTCAGAACCATGAGAGGACCCCAGTATGCGCATTATCTATAGCGAGGATCACCGTCTCCATTTCCCGCAAGCGGAGCTGTCGGGTGGGCAGTTCGTTACGCCATTCGAGCGGCCATCGCGGGTGGAATATATATTGAACCGGTTGAACGAGCGGCAGCTGAAAGACCTCGTAAGCCCTGACCCAGTTGATATGGCACCTGTGAAAGAGCTGCTTGATTCAGGTTATCTGACGTTCCTGGAAACCGCATGGGACGCGTGGAAAGACGCGGGGATGGAAGGTGAGATCATCGCAGCCAATGTCCCTGCACGCGGCATGCACATGGACAGGATCCCTGACAATATCGACGGTAAGGTGGGGTATTACTGTCACGCCTCCGAGACAGCGATGACCGCTGGTACATGGGCTGCGGCGCTGTCCTCGGTTGCTGCTGCGCAGACGGCACAACGGCATGTCGCGGCGGGTGCGAACGCGGCCTTTGCCCTATGTCGCCCACCCGGGCATCATGCTACTGCGGACCAGTACGGGGGCTACTGCTTTATCAACAATGCGGCTGTTGTCGCACAGATGTTTCGGACATCAGGGGCGCAGCGCGTGGCCATTCTGGACATTGATTTCCACCACGGCAATGGCACCCAATCGCTGTTTTATGGCCGTGATGATGTGATGTTCGCCTCATTGCATGGCGCGCCGCAGGACGCTTACCCTTATTATCTGGGCTATAAGGACGAAACAGGCGTCGGCGCGGGTGAAGGAACGAACCTGAACTATCCTATGGGGCCTGGAACAGGGTACGCGGAATGGGCGGCAGCACTGGATGACGCTATTGCCAAGATTAACAGCTGGGGCGCAGAGGCGCTTGTGGTTTCGTTGGGAGTGGATGCGTACAAAGAAGACCCCATCAGCTTTTTCAAACTGGAGAGCGATGATTTCACTGATGCAGGGCGTCGCATCGGTGCGATGAAGCTACCGACGGTGTTTTGTATGGAGGGCGGCTATGCTGTCGAGGCTGTTGGTATCAACACGGTGAATGTGCTCGAAGGGTTTAAAGATGCGTGAGGTGACATTTGCCGTAACGCAGTTTGCGGCAGATGCCGACCGTGCGCACAATCTGGACACTGCCGAAGAGTTGGTACGCGAAGCCGCAGGGCAGGGCGCTCAGGTGATCTTGTTGCAAGAGCTGTTTGCCGATCCTTATTTCTGCAAAACACAAAACCCCGCGCATTTTGATCTTGCGATGTCAGCGGATGAACCAAACTGGCTTGGCCGTTTTGCAGCCCTGGCAGAAGAGCTGTCGGTGGTCTTGCCTATCTCTTTCTTCGAGCGGTCGGGTCAGACCTATTTCAATTCAGTTGTAGTGTATGATGCAGATGGTTCTGATCTGGGGCTCTACCGCAAGTCTCACATTCCGCAAGGCCCGGGATACGAAGAGAAGTTCTATTTTTCGAATGGCGATAGCGGCTTTCGTGTCTATGAAACGGCCTATGGCTGCCTCGGAGTTGGAATTTGCTGGGACCAGTGGTTTCCAGAAGCGGCCCGCGCGATGGCGCTTTTGGGGGCGGAGGTACTGCTGTATCCGACTGCCATCGGTAGCGAACCCGATATGCCCGACCATGATAGCCAGCCCCATTGGCAAACTGTCATGCAGGGACACGCAGCAGCCAACGTCATGCCTGTCATGGCGTCGAACCGCGTAGGCACCGAGGCGCAGGACAACCGCAGTATAACCTTTTATGGCACGTCGTTCATCGCGAGTGAGACCGGTCAGGTGATCGGGCAGGCGGCGCGCGAGGGGCGCGGCATCACGCTGGCCACCATTGATCTGGACAAGGCCGCAAAACTACGCCGCAGTTGGGGTGTTTTTCGGGATCGCCGTGTGGATCTGTATGGCGCGCTCACCGTGCTGGATGGTGGGGTATAGAAAAGGGCGGGGCCATTACAGCTCCGCCCGCATCGTTTAGTCCAAGCCGCCTTATTTGAGCAGTTCGGTCCAGATCGCGGTATAGAGATCGGTCGCGGATTGGGGGCAGGTGGGCAGGAAACGGCCCGCCGCAGCCAGCTCTGCCGGGGCGATGATCTCTGGCGCGGTCTTCATATCTTCTGGCATGAACTCTTCCGAGCCTGCCACACCGTTCGCATAGCGGGCAAAGGCCGACAACATGGCGGCGTTTTCAGGCTCAAGTATAAAGTTGATGAATTGGTAGGCTTCATCCACGTTTTGCGCGTCAGACAGCAGCGCCACGGAATCCATGAACAATGGATACCCTTCAACCGGATAGCCAAAAGTCACATCAGGGTTGTTGATCCGCGCGCGCATGGTAGAGCCGTTCCAGTTGACCGATGCGGCATAGTCCCCCGAGGACAGCTTGTCCGTGGTGCCATAATCCATCGACAGCCATTTTGGCTTGGCTGCTACCAGCTTATCGCGCACTTCCCGCAGGACGGTCAGATCTTCGGTGCAGGCCTCGCCGCCCACGTTGAAGATCGCCATGTTCATTACATCGGTCATTTCGGGAACAATGTTGATCTTACCCACCAACTCATCTGGCGGGTTTAGGAATAGCTCTGAGGTATTTACATCGCCGCTATAGACGGAGGTATTGACGGCAATCCCGACAGAGCCCCACTGCCACGGCACTGAAAATTTGCGGCCCTCGTCCCATTCAACATCCCTCCACTGGGGCGCGATGTTGCCGATATTCGGGATGCGTGAATGGTCAAGTTCCTGAATCAGACCCTTGCGCGCAAATACGGGGACATAGTTTCCCGAAGGCACAACAAGGTCGAAACCCGCGCCTCCCGCCTCGACCTTGGTCAGGGCGGTCGTATTGCTATCATAGTCGGTTATCGTGACTTCGATACCGGTTTCTTCGGTGAATTTCGCGATCATTTCGGGGCTGGTGTAATTGCCCCAATTGTACAAGTTCAGTTGCCCTTCGGCCATCGCGGCAAAGCTGCTGGCCACAAGGGCGGTGGTTGCGATCAGGTAGGTTTTCATCGAAAGTCTCCCTAGTTGATGAACAGCGGGTCAATCCCGCTTTCTGGTAATGAAGAAAAACACGGTGAGGATAAGCACTGTCAGCGCGAGCAAAGCTGTCGAGATTGCGTTGACTTCGGGTGTCAGGGCGCGCCGCAATTGCCCCAGCATGTACGTGGGAAGTGTATCCTGCCCTGCGGATTTCACAAATTCGGTAATGATCACGTTGTCGAGCGATATGATAAAGGCCAGCATGGCCCCCGCAATAACACCCGGCAGCAGCAGTGGCAGGGTGACGTATCGAAAAGTCTGCCATGGCGTCGCGTAGAGATCAGCGGCGGCAGTCTCCATTGTCATGTCCATTCCCTCTAGCCGCGCTTTGATCGGCAGATAGGCAAAGGGAATGCAAAAGGCCGAATGAGCAAGGATCAAATAACCAAGGCCCGTATAACCTGTGGCCACTTTGACGGAGGAAAAGAAGATCAGCAGCGCCACGGCTGTCACAATCTCGGGCACCATCAGTGGTTGATTGATAATGATGTAGATTGTTGTCTGGCCCTTGAAATTGCCCCGCCGTGTGGTGCCCAAAGCGGCCATGGTCGCTACGGTAGTCGAAATGACAGAGGCCCAAAGAGCGATAACAAGCGAGCGTGCGGTGGCGTCCTGTACGGCATCGTTGTTCCACGCCACGACATACCATTGCAGCGAAAACCCACCCCACTGGCTGACCGAATTTCCCCCGTTAAACGAATAGATCACCAAAGTGACGATCGGCGCATAGAGCAGCACAAACGCAAGGATTGCGATAAATGTGAACCCTGGCAGGGTGGTGACATCAAAGACGCGTTTTTTACCCATTGGGATCATCCCGCGATGACACCCGCGTATAAACCACCAGAGAGACGAGAACGATCATCAGCAACAGCGTCGAGAGAGCCGCCCCAAGCGGCCAGTTCTGGCCCTGACCAAATTGCAGCTCGATAAAGTTGCCGATCATCATATTTTTGCCGCCGCCCAACACACGCGGCGTCACATAGGCGCCAAGGCTGGGGATAAAGACAAGGATACTCCCCGCAATAATCCCTGGTTTGATGATGGGCAGTATCACCCCGCGCAGAACCTGCCAACGGGAGGCATAAAGGTCATATCCTGCCTCTATCAAGCGGAAATCAAACCGGTCAATCGCCGCATAAAGCGGCAGCACCATCAACGGCAGATAGACATAGGCCATGCCAATCAGCACGGCGGTGTCTGTATAAAGTATCTGGATCGGCTCGGAGATGAGGCCGATGTTCATCAGCGCGGTGTTCAGGATGCCCTGATTGCGGATCACCTCCATGATCGCGAAGGTTCGGATCAGCAGATTGGTCCAGAAGGGGATAGTGATCAGGAACAACCAAAGCGCACGGGCCTTTGGCGGGCGCGTGGCGATGAACCAAGCGGTGGGCAGCCCAAAGGCGAACGTGATGAGCGTGGTCGCGATCGACAGCTTGATCGAGCGCCAGAAGATAGACAGGTTCGCATCTGCAAGGCTGATGGTCTGGTCAAAGATATCGCGCTGGAACAGCACCTGAAACCAGCCGTCCCCGGAGAGTATCCAGCGCACACCGGAATAGTCACCTTTTTCTAGCACCGAATAGACGGCGACGATCAGCAATGGGCCACTGGCCGCAAGGACCAGCAGGATCAGCGCAGGCGTCGAGAGCAGCCAGCCGTCTAGTCCTTTGCTGCGCTTGCTCGATCCGTCCTTCATGATTTAAGAACCTGAACCGCCTGCGCATCTATGTTGACGGTAACCTCATCCCCGACAGCAAAACGGGTAACAGAGTTGGACTGTATCCGCGCAACCAGATGGCTTTTGTCACCCAGTGCGAGGGTGTAATGCGTGTCGGTCCCCAGATAGGTCATCTCAACGATCCGCGCAGCGATGCCACCTTCTGTGGTAATGCTGACTTGCTCGGGGCGAATGGCCAGTGTGACGCTACCGCTTTGGCCGTCCAGCGGCACCGCGAGGGTGTCGCCCGTTCCAAGACGCACACCGCCTCGTTCAACCTGGCCTTCAAGAAAATTCGTCTCGCCGATGAAATCCGCGACAAAGCGGTTCACGGGGCGATCGTAAATATCATGCGGCGTGCCAACCTGTAGCAGTGCGCCCTCCGACATGACCCCGATGCGGTTTGACATGGTCAGGGCTTCTTCCTGATCGTGGGTCACGAAAATAAATGTAATGCCCGTCTCGGTTTGCAGTCGCTTCAGCTCGCTCTGCATTTCCTTGCGTAGTTTAAGATCCAGCGCCGACAGCGGCTCATCCAGCAGCAGCACTTGGGGTTCCGGAGCCAACGCCCGCGCGAGGGCCACGCGCTGCTGTTGCCCGCCCGAGAGGTGTTGCGGCAGGCGTTTGGCGAACTCCTCAAGTTTGACCAATGCCAGAACACGGGCCACAGCCTTGCTGACCTCTGCCGCGGGCTTGCCCAGCATTTTGAGGCCAAACCCGATATTGTCAGCGACATTCAGGTGCGGAAACAACGCGTAGGATTGAAAAACAGTGTTCACCGGCCGCTGGTTGGGTGGCGTGTAGGTAATGTCGCGGCCTGATAAATGGATTGCCCCTGATGTGGGGGTTTCAAACCCCGCAATGCAGCGCAGCAGTGTTGTCTTGCCGCATCCTGATGGGCCTAGCAGTGTGAAAAATTCGCCCTTTTCGATGGCAATCGAGACATCTCCGAGCGCGGTAACTGCGCCTGATCCTGTCCCGTAAATCTTGCCGACATTACGCGCGTCGACGGCGATATCTATCTTCAATCGCGGGTCCCCCTAGGGATACCTTGCGCGTGGATTGCGGCTTATGCAAGATATTCTGATAGCATGTTTGGCCGTTTTTGGGCCCAAGGGGCTGCCTGCTCAAGTTCCGCGCAAAGCGAAATGAGGGTGGTGTCATCCCCGAAAGGGGCGGCCAGATGAATACCAACAGGCAGCCCGTCAGCCGTCCAGTGTATCGGCACAGACGCGGCAGGCTGACCACTGGCATTAAAGGCAGCACAGAATGGCGAATACTCAAATACGCCACCTGCGCCCACGCGATAATTCGCATAGTCATCGCGGTTGTGGGTAAAGCGCCCAACCTTTGCGGGCGGCTCTGCGAGCGTTGCAGAGAGGATAATATCATAGCTGTTGAATGCCGCTGCCATCTCGCGGCCGTAGGCGTGGATTTTGTTGACCGCAGCGAGATACTGCGCGCCTGAAATGCTGCGCGCATATTCCAACGCACTGCGCGCCACACCCTGCACATCTCCTTGTTGCAAGTCGCGCCCTTTGGATTTCAGTGTCGCGTCGATCCACAGTGCCGTACCGCAGGCCACAATCTGGGTCCATGCGTGCATCATCCCTTCGTGATCTGCTTTAGGGCGGTCGGGGGTGATGACATGGCCCAGGCCTTCCAGTACGCGCGCGGTCGTCTCAACGGCTTCCTTGCAGGCAGGATCAATCGGCGCGCCTGTAAATGTCGTGTCGCAGACTGCGATCCGCAGGCGGCGCGGGGGGCGGGCGATGGCATCGCCGAAAGACATCTCCATTGCAGGGGCGGCATAAGGCGCGCCTAGATCAGGCCCTGCACAAGCATCCATCATTGCTGCATTGTCGCGCACCGAACGGGACAGAAAGCCGTCGATCGCCATGCCAGCCCATCCTTCGCCAGCCACCGGACCATCAGGGAAGCGGGCACGCGTGGCTTTGAACCCGAACAATCCACAGCTCGACGCGGGGATGCGCACCGATCCCCCCCCGTCCGAGCCGTGCGCCATTGGCACGATTCCCGCAGCCACTGCAGCCGCTGACCCACCAGAAGAGCCGCCGGATGTGCGCGACGTGTCCCAAGGGTTGCGCGTTGGGCCGTCGTATACATCTGCTTCGGTGACGGGGCCAATGCCGCCTTCGGGTGAGGTTGCGCGCCCGAAAGTCACGATGCCAGTTGCACGCATACGGCGGTAGATTTCGCTGTCATACGAATATGTCGTGTTTTTCAGCAAATGCGAGCCGCTATGGGATGGAAAATCCATAGCTTCCGCCCCGAGATCCTTGAGTAGAAATGGCACGCCTTTGAACGGCCCATCAGGCAGCCCAGCGTCGATCGCATCGCGGGCCGTCTGTTCTTGCATCAGCACGACCGCGTTCAGGTCGGGATTGAACGCGGCGACACGGGCAATGGCTTCGTCCAGCAACTCCTGCGGTGAAGCAGCGCCACTGGCAACTTGCTGCGCGAGATAAGTTGCGTCGTCATTGTATTCGTATGCCATTGGTTTGCTCCTGATCTCTGGATACACGCAGCCTAAGGGAAGCTGCAGAATGCACAACATAGACCTGCGCGATTGAGCCCGCGTAATTTCGCGGACAGACCTCAGATGTCTTTTACAAGACGCAGCGCATCATAGATTGCCGCATGGGTATTGCGCGCAGAGACGGCATCGCCAATGCGAAATAGCTGAAAAGTGCCAGCCTCGTTGCGTGTGACTGTCTGTGGCGTGCCTGCGATCAGCGCGTCATGGTCAACGGCACCTAAATTGGAGCTGAGCGGCTTGAGATCGAAATACAAATCATCCAGCGGCATGGTGCCGTAGTTAACAACCACTTGGTCGTACTCTCGAATATCGGTATGATCGCTATAGTCTGTTCCGATGGTTGCGGCCAGTTTATTGCCGCTTTGCGCAACTTCCAGCAGCCTGCGGGTTACGGTAAAGGTTACATCCTTGTCTTGCAGCGATCGCATGTAAGGCACGAGGTTCATGGCCATCACACCCGCTGCAAACGTACGGTCCGGCGTCATTACTTCGACTTTCGCACCTGCAGCTGCAGCTATTTCTGCGGCCTGCATTCCTGCGTGATCGCCGCTTTCGTCGTAAATCAGGATGTTCTGTGCGGGTTTTACATCGCCTGCGATAATGTCCCAAGAGGTGATTACGTGGGTGGCATCCTTGCCGGTTTCAAACAGTTCTGTGTTGGGCAGGCCGCCCGTTGCCGTTATTACCACATCAGGTTTCAGAGCGGTCACATCGGCTGCCTCGGCCCAAGTGTTGAACCGGAATTCGACATCGCGGGCAGCGCATTGCGCCATCCGCCATTCGATAATCGAGATCATATCGCGTCTGCGCGGGCTTTGCGCCGTGAGGCGGATCTGACCACCCGGATCGGGCTGCGCCTCGAACACCACCACATCATGGCCCCGTTCCGCGGCAACGCGCGCGGCCTCCAGCCCTGCTGGGCCAGCTCCGATGACTACGATCTTGCGTTTGGTAGCCGCCGGCGTGATCGTATGCGGCATCGTCAGTTCGCGGCCCGTGGCAGCATTGTGGATGCACAAGGCATCGCCCGCTTCATAAATCCGGTCAAGGCAGTAGGTTGCACCAACGCAGGGGCGGATATCCTCCTCGCGGCCCTCCATGATCTTTTTCACCACATGGGGGTCGGCCATGTGCGCTCGCGTCATGCCGACCATGTCCAGCAGCCCAGCCTCAACCGCATGGCGTGCGGTAGCCACATCGGGAATTTTCGCCGCGTGGAAGGTGGGCATGCCCGTCAGTTTTTTCACCTGACCTGCAAAATCAAGATGCGGGGCGCCTGCCATGCCTTGTATCGGGATCAGGTCGGTCATTGCGGGGTCGGTATGGATACGTCCGCGCACGACATTCAGGAAATCGAGCTGTCCTGTCGCCGCAAGTTTTTTGGAGATCTCCAGCCCGTCTTCGGCTGTGATGCCACCTTTTTGCGCTTCGTCTGCAGTATAGCGGAAACCAACAATGAATTCGTCACCCACCCGTTTGCGGATCGCGGCCAGCACATCCATCGGAAACCGCATGCGGTTTTCAAGCGTGTCTGCGCCATATGGCCCGACCAGATCATTCGTCAGGGGCGACCAGAATTGATCCAGCAGGTGGCCGTAGACTTGCAATTCGATCCCGTCCATTCCGCCCGCCTGCATCCGTTCGGCTGCATCGGCAAAATCGCTGATGATCCGATCAATATCCCAGTCTTCGATCAGTTTGGGGAAGGCGCGGTGAGCGGGTTCGCGATGTTTGGAAGAGGATACGGAAGGCAGCCAGTCGCCCTTGTTCCAAGTGGTGCGGCGGCCCAGATGCGTCAACTGGATCATCACCGCGCAGCCATGTTCATGGCAATCATCTGTCAGGTTTCTGATCCACGGCACGACCTCGTCTTTGTAGGCGAGGATGTTGTTGAATACGGGTGGACTGTCTTTTGATACGGCGGCAGAGCCTGCTGTCATAGTCAGGGCAACGCCCGCTTTGGCGCGCTCGGCATGATAGGCGCGATAGCGGTCCTTGGGCATTCCGTCTTCGGGATAGGCGGGCTCATGGCTGGTGGTCATGATCCGGTTTCTCAACGTCAGATGTTTCAGCTGGAAGGGTTGGAGCAGGGGGTCTTTTGTCATTGGAACATCTCGCAGTTGTCGAGGATCAAAACGGGGCAGGCGCCTTGTGTGGAGAGGCTTATCAAACAGTGGCGCATAATTGACATATGTGTCAAGAAAGCTAGGCTGTGCCTATGACAGCACATCCCGCCCGTCCTCGCGCAACCAAAGACATGTGGCTCAACGCGGCGTATGATCTGTTGATTTGCGATGGGATTGAGGCGGTAAAGGTAATGCCATTGGCAAAGCGCCTGAACCTGACACGCACAGGCTTTTATTGGTATTTTCAGGATATATCCGAGTTGCACGCCGCAATGATTACGCGGTGGGAAAGCCGGAATACCGCGCAGCTGGTCGCCCGGTGCCGCAAGCAAGCGATTAGCATTTGCGAAGCACTGTTCAATCTGATGGACTGTTGGCTGGATCCCGCATTGTTCGATGCGCCGCTTGATCTGGCGATCCGCAACTGGGCGCGGGTGGATGAGGGTCTATCACGGCGTCTGGCCGCAGCAGACGCTGCACGTATCGGCGCTATCGCGGACATGTTTGCCCGCCATGGCTATACGGCGGAGCAGTCAGAAGTGCGCAGTCTGACGGTCGTCTACACACAGATCGGTTATATTTCCATGCAAGTTCAGGAACCGCCCGCCGAGCGCCTTGCGCGGGTCAGACACTACGTCGAGTTGTTTGCAGGTAGTGCGCCTGCCGATCATGAGGTGGAAGCGTTCTTGAAACGGCACAGGTGATCCGCGCCGCCCTACGCACGCCCACGTGACAGAATGAAAACGCCCGACGCCACGATCAGGGCTGAACCTGCGATCATTGCGATGCTCACCTGTTCGCCAAACACAGCCACACCCAGAAAGATGCCAAAAAGCAGCCTTGTGTAGCGCAAGGGCGTCACGGCCGAGACTTCTCCGGTGCGCATGGCCCGCATCAGGCAGGCATAAGCGGCACAGCCTGCAAATATTGCTGCCAGCAAAGTAAACGTTATGGATGTATCAGGCATGGAGAATGGAACGCGCTGCCATACGGCATAGAGCGCGCCTGCGACGACAATAGCAAGAAAGCCATAAAGCCCGAGAACGGCTGTACCAAGCGAGACAGGTGCCGCGCGACTTGCCAGATCACGGCCTGCAAAACCGATCATACCAACCACCGCCAAAAGCGAGAGGAGCGAAAAGCTCTCTGCACCGGGTTGGATCACCACAAGCACGCCAAGCATTCCCACTGCAATCGCAGTCCATCTACGCCAGCCAACTTTTTCGCCAAAGATAAGTGCTGCCCCCGCGACAACGACCAGAGGTGTTGCTTGGAGGATCACCGTCGCGGCAGACAGCGGGATGAGCGATATGGCAAGCACATAGAAAAGTCTGCCGATGACCTCGAACAGCACACGAATTCGCATAGGCAGCGACAGGACATCGGGCACAAACAGGGGCTGGTTATTTGTGCGCGCTGCGATCGCAAACACAGACGCACCGCCCAAGCCGAAAATGATCAGGATTTGACCAATAGGCATTGTCTGGGATGCCATCTTGATCAGGGCGTCTTCCAGCGCGAATGCAGCCATTGCAGCTATCATCCATATGCTGCCGCGCAGGTTCGCCGTGGCTGTTGTGTCGATTACCGGTGTCATACGCGTTGCGTTAGACCCCAGAACCTAGCAATCGGCAAAGCAAATATGCGCGATCTACCCGGTGTGCGACTGGCCTAGCTGCCCATGATCCGCTTGCGTCGCTCTTTCATCTGTTCATTCGCGGCGGCGGTGCCGTCATGAAACGAGCCAAAAAACTTGTCCCACGGAATTTCAAGCGATCCATAGTTACACTCAAAATAGCGGTGGTGCATTTGGTGGTGAAATGTCCCCAGCTTCAGGCGGTTTTCATCCTTTACCACCAGCCCCTCGAATCCCGTATGGGTCGTGACCGCAGTGAGGGTGTAATATTGCAGGTGGAACAGAATATGCACCGGATGGGCCGCGACGACCCAGTGTATCAGTACCGAGCCTAAAAAGATCACATGTTCAACCGGATGCATCGACAGGCCTGACCATGGCCCGACATTAATGTTGCGGTGGTGCAGCGCATGGACGTGCTTGTAAAAGAACGTAACATGCAGCAAGCGGTGTATCCAGTAAAAATAAAAGCTCTCCCAAATGGGGATAAGCAGGAAAAGTGCCACGAACCATATAGGATTGGCAGCCCACGTCAGCATGGGGGCATAGCCGTTGGCCAATGCCCAGAACATCAAGACCTCATATGCCGTCCATACCGTGACACCGCTGGCAAGTGTCCAGAACATATTGTCTCTGATCTGCCCCCCGAGCGTGAACTGTTTGCCGTTTTTCATCAGCGGGCGCGGGTCATAGCGCAGGCGCTGGCCTTGTTTGGTGAAGGTGTAGAAATACAGATGCAGCCCGCCTGCCACTGCGGACATCAACACCAGATTGCGCAGATAGATCTCGGCTATCCAGCCGACAGCGATGGTCCGTGTCTCCTCCAAAGGGGGTTGGAACCAATAGAATGATACAAACGCAATACCGACGATGATCAGCTTTTCAGTGATCAAAAACCACGCGTTCCAGACCCATGCCAACATCTCCAGCGGGCGCAGGGGCCATCTGAAAAACGGCGATACCTGCAAGGGAACATCGGGTACATGGTTCCAGCCTTTGAGCGGTGCGTCGTCCATTTGGCATACCTTGTACAGACTTGCGTGCAGCGCCAACTGTGCCACAAAGCAATCAATATGCCAGCCAATTCGCCGCTGGGATGATTGAGTTGTGCTGCGCGGTGTGGAAACATTCAGCACAATCCCGCGTCAGACTGTTTTTTGCCCCTCCCATTTCTGGTTTGTGACTTTCTTCGTGTTCGTGGTCATAATGCTGCTGCGTCCGCTTGATTACTGGAGTTCTACGATATGTCCCTTCGTGATGCTGCCCTTGCCCATGCCGCCGCATATTTTGATGCTGGTGGCTTCAAGGCCGATCTGGCGGCGTTGGTATCGGTGCCAAGCGAAAGTCAGGCCCCAGAAGGCGCACCGCATCTGCATGTCTACCTTGAACAGCATATCATCCCGATGCTGGAATTTCTGGGGTTTGACTGCCGCGTGTTGGGCAGCGAGATGGTGGGCGCAGGCCCGTTCCTGTTAGCACAGCGGATAGAGGACGCAGCCCTGCCAACCATTCTGACGTATGGTCACGGTGATGTTGTCAGAAGCCAGCAAGACCAATGGCAAGAAGGACTGCAGCCATTTGAACTGCACGAACGTGACGGGCGATATTACGGACGCGGCAGTGCTGATAACAAAGGCCAACATCTTATTAATTTTCAAGCACTCGCTGCTATTCTGGCCGTACAGGGCAAGCTGGGCTTCAACTTCAAAGTGCTGTTCGAGATGGGCGAGGAAGTCGGGTCTCCCGGGTTGAAGGACGTGTGCCAGCGCCATGCAGAAGCGTTGTATGCGGATGTGTTTATTGCCTCGGACGGTCCGCGCATCTCGCCTGATACGCCCACTTTGTTCACAGGTTCGCGTGGCGGTTTGAACTTTGATCTGGTTGTTGATCTGCGCGATGGTGCGCATCATTCGGGCAACTTTGGCGGTCTGCTTGCCGACCCTGCGATACTCCTTGCGCATGCGATTGCGTCCATCACGGATGCGCGGGGGCAGATACAAATTCCTGAATGGCGGCCCACCAGCCTGACGGAAGATATCAAAAAGGTGCTGTCTGCCTTGCCTGATGTCGACGCGGGTTTCGCGCTTGATCCCGACTGGGGAGAAGCAAGCCTGACCATGTCCGAGCGTGTTTTCGGCTGGAACAGTTTTGCCGTACTGGCAATGAAATCGGGTAATCCCGAAGCGCCTGTAAACGCGATATCAGGCTATGCCCGCGCCGCGTGTCAGCTGCGATTTGTCGTCGGAACACAGATGGACGAAATCCTTCCAGCCCTTCGCCGTCATCTGGATGCGCAAGGACATACACAGGTCGGGATCGTGCAACCCGAGGGCATCCCGTTCGCGGCGACCCGTCTGGATTTAGACAATCCGTGGCTCGGCCTTGTTGGTGCATCGCTGGAGAGGACCAGCGGCCATACGCCCGATTTGCTGCCCAATCTGGGGGGGTCTTTGCCGAATGACTGCTTTGCGGATGTGCTGGGCTTGCCGACGATCTGGATACCGCATTCCTATGCAGGCTGCTGCCAGCATTCCCCGAACGAGCATTTGCCAATACATCTGGCGCGCCAAGCACTGTTGTGCATGACAGGGTTGTTTGCTGACATTGCTGCTTCAGGCGCACCAGAGTGCGCTGATAAGCAGACCAAAGTCTAAATATCCAGACATAGTGCGCGCCCCGTCAGTGGTGGTATTAATGCGCGCTGAGTGCGGGTGGCTTGGTCAATACCGATGGCTGAACGGACATAAATCGCCTGTGGCAGACGGCTTTGGGGTGCGACTGCATAGCTTGATTGTTCAGTATTTGGCATTTGGCGCTTGTCAGGGTGTGCTTTCAGGTGTCGGGTAGACACATGAAGTTAAACGGCCCTTTCCTGTTCATCCTCGCGACGCTGATGATTGATGCCATAGGCGTGGGCATTGTATTTCCTATCATGCCCGATCTTATGGACCGCGTCGGAGCGTCCAGTACAGCAGAGGGGGCGTTTTGGGGCGGGGTCATGATGTCGGCCTATGCGGCTGCAATGTTCCTGTTCGGTCCAATTGTCGGCAGCCTGTCTGATGCCTATGGGCGCAGGCCCGTTTTGATCGCAGCTTTGGTTACGCTGGCGATTGATTATGTGATTATGGCCGTGGCGCAGACCTATTGGGTTTTGCTGGTTGGACGGGTTATTGCGGGCATGGCAGGGGCTACCTACATCACAGCTACGGCCTATATCTCGGATATTGCCAAACCCGAGGAGCGTGGTGCGGCCTTTGGAATGATCGGTGCTGCTTTCGGGATCGGGTTTGTTTTCGGGCCAGCGCTGGGCGGGGTTGCTTCGGGATGGCACATCACAGCGCCCTTTTGGATTGCGGCGGGGCTCTCTGCGTTGAACGTTGTGTTCGGCATCCTGATCTTGCCGGAATCGCTTAAACCCGAGAACCGCAGGCCCTTCGGCAGGCGTGATCTGAACCCCTTTGGCAGCATTTTGCGCGCCTTTGCGATACCGGGGTTGGCCGTGCCGCTGGTGTGTATCTTTGTTTTCGAGTTCGCAAATATGGTCTATCCAACGCTTTGGGCGTTTTGGGGGCGTGAGGTTTTCGGTTGGGACGGCTTTACCATCGGATTGACCTTGTCGGCATACGGTATCCTGATTGCGGTCGTTCAGGCGGGCCTGTTGCCACAGCTTACAAAACGGTACGGCGATTATAAAACGCTGCTGATCGCAACGGCAGCTGCCGTCATCGGGCTGGTGGGCTTTGGCTTTTCTACGGCGGCTTGGGCTGTGGCGATTGTGCTGCCGCTGGCGACCCTTGCAGATATGGCGCCGCCCCTGATGACAGCATTTGCCGCCAACCGTGTGGGCGAGGATAGTCAGGGACTGGTGCAAGGCGTCATTGCTTCGCTGGCATCTGTAGCAGCTGTTGGCGCGCCATTGGCTTTGACAGGTGCGTTTGAACGGTTTGTGAATGGCGACGGGATCTATTTTCCAGGTGCGCCATTTCTCATCGCGGCCGTTCTTGTTGTGGCGATTGTCCCGCTGATCCTGCGCCTGAACCCGTTGCGATCTGGTACAGCGGGCCACCACAAAAACCGCTGATTTCACGGGTCTTGGCACAGGTGTTGGACTGTACCTGACGCAATCCGTAGGTCTGAAACAGTATTTAAGTTATGCACCAACCAGACAGTCATTCATTCTCAGGTTTTCCGACTGGTGGCTAGCGCTTTGTTTCGTCTGTCTGGGTTGCCGACCGCCGCACAACTGGAACGCCTGCCGGGCGATTGTGATGCAATCACTGCATTTGTGTTCGGAGAATTCCGCGCGCAAAAACGGCCTCACCGCACCTGTCTGCGCGCCCCCCGCTAAAGCGCGCAACCAAACGCGCGCCTTGCAAAAACCCGACGACTTGCCGGTGTCGAGCTGTGCGATGATTTTCCGCGCAACGCTTTGGGCAAAGTGATAGTGACAGACCTGCGCGCGCCCTATTGGAAAGGCGCACAGACCCAGGCAGTCTTGCAGCGTATGATCACAAAGCACCCCAAGCCCCTCAGGGCATACATAGGACAAGAATGAAATGAGCTTTCAGATGGAACGGCGCGGCATTTCGGACCGCGCACTTGATATCGCTGACAGGGTTGAAACATTTGTGCGTAACACGGTGGCCCCGTTTGAGCGCGACCCCCGCCTTGGTTCCCACGGGCCTGCCGAAGAACTCTCGCATGAGCTGAAGGCACTGGCGCGTGCCGAAGGGTTGATGACACCGCATATTCTTGATGATGGCGGGCATCTGACACAGCGCGAAACAGCGGCTGTGCTCATCCGTTCGGGTCTGTCGCCGCTCGGCCCGCTTGCCGTGCACACCTGTGCGCCTGACGAGGGCAATATGTTTCTTTTGGGCAAAGTGGCCTCGCCCGATTTGCAGGCGCAGTTCTTGCCGCGCATGGTATCGGGGGAAATCCGCTCTGCCTTTTTTATGACCGAACCTGCGGAGGATGGTGGCGCGGGGTCGGACCCGTCCATGATGCAAACCACTTGCAAGCTGGATGGGAACCATTGGGTGATCAACGGGCGTAAAACCTACATCACAGGCGCTGACGGTGCAGGCATGGGCATTATCATGGCCAAGGCTGATGCGGGGGCGTGTATGTTTCTGGTAGATCTGCCGCACCCCGCCGTGCGGATTGAGCGAGTTATGGACACCATAGACAGCTCTATGCCCGGGGGGCATGCTGTGGTGAACATTGACAACCTGCGCCTGCCCGCCGACCAGATGTTGGGGGAGGCTGGCGAGGGGTTTAAATACGCTCAGGTCAGGCTTGCACCTGCACGCTTGAGCCACTGTATGCGATGGCTCGGCGCCTGTATCCGCGCGCATGAAATCGCGGTGGACTATACCAACCGCCGCCATGCATTTGGCAAGCCCTTGGTCGACCACGAGGGTGTAGGCTTTATGCTGGCGGAGAACATGATGGACCTCAAGCAGGCCGAATTGATGGTCTATTGGTGTGCTGATGTGCTGGAAACCGGCGCGCGCGGCACTGTCGAAAGCTCAATGGCCAAGGTCGCCGTGTCAGAAGCGCTGATGCGGGTGGCGGACCGTTGTGTGCAGTGCATGGGCGGGCAGGGTGTCACAGGGGATACAATCGTTGAGCAGGTCTTCCGCGAAATCCGTGCCTTTCGCATCTATGACGGCCCGACCGAGGTGCATAAATGGAGCCTTGCGAAGAAGATCAAACGCGATTGGAGAAAAGCGCAAGAAGCGGGGGAGTAATACTGCTGATCCGTGCGGCGGGGGGGGGCGCAAAAGCGTTTGTGGTTTCTTGATGCCGCACCTCTGTGCCTCGCACCAAAACCTGTCTGTTATTGCGCGGATGCAATTACGCGATGCAATCCGCGCCTAGGGGCCTTCGCTCGCACGGCGAGGGACGCGATATCATTGTCCATTCTGCCGTGGTCACGGATGATCCGAATGGGATCGGTCCCGATACGGAAATCCTCGATGCGTTTGCCGGAATGTGTCGTGAAGCGGGTAAGGATAAGAATCTGTTGGATCAGTCAAAGCCAGAGATCTGGGCCAAGTCTGTCATGCTCACTCACTTCAAGCAGGTGTCTTGCATGACGCGCCTTCCTTTTTTTTTGGGGGGGGTGCATCGAAGCGACTTAGCCGCGTCAGCGTCGCGACCCCTATCCACGATATCGGCTAAGCGATGATGTACCCGCATAGCGCGCCGCAGCAGTCCTGTGCTGGTCAATCTGCCCCTTTAACACGCCTACACTATCACATCAGACGCAGTGCATTAACGCTAAAACAATTGGACAATATCGGCTGCGCAAGTGGTCGCTGATATTGCGGTGTAGACGTCACGGATCATAGGGAAGCAGATATGCGGATGGTCGTCGAATTTTTGCAGAGGCTGACCGAGTGTTTTGGCAGGATGGTTTTCTGAAGTACGCTGTTTATGGGCCTGTTGTCCTTCACCACCATTGTGCTGCGATATGTCTACGGTAACAGCAACAGCGCGATAATCCTCGCAGGTTCCGCACGATATACGCGGCCGCATAGCGCGCACGTTCGTGTCGATATTCTCCATGGCGCAATGTCAGAGCGCAGCAGGGACTTGGTCGGCGTGCTTGGGGGCGTGTTTCCTGTTCTCTGTGCCGTCTGGGGCAAAGGGCAGCCTTCTGTCGCGCGCTCTTGGGCGCTGGGCGAGACATCGAACGAAGTGGCTGGCGTTGAATATATGTTCCTGCTCAAAACCTTCATTCTTGTGCTCGCTGTTCAGGGTGTTTCGTTCACACTACGCAAGCTGCATATCCTGATCTATGGAACGCCGACCTTTAGTGGTTGGAGGCAGTGGTCGGAAATAACCTGCAAACGTCATTTCTGACGCCGCCTTTCGGTTTTGCGTTATTCCTTCTCAGGGTGGTGGCCCCGCCGATTTGCAGATGAAACAAATCTGTAAAGGCATGCTGTGATTTGTTGGGCTACAGCTTTTGAGTTTGGCGCTGGTTGCGGCGTCTCCAATGCTGGTAACGGGCTTGCCGACTTACCTGTTCAGGCAAAGCGGTGCGCTAGGAAGCTTAACCCCTGCCTTCCAATATCACCACCGAACATGCGGTCTGGCCAAATCCGATGACGCCACCGCCTTTTTCGGCCAAGGCGATCCGCGCGTTACTGGCCTGACACGCGCCTGCCTCGCCGCGCTATCGGACAGAAAGCTCGTGGATCATTGGCAGGCCCGTCGCGCCAACGGAATACCCATGGGAAACCAGCTCCCACCGACAAATTGACGGGGCGTGCGCCGCCTAGGAGTGTCGCACCGGATCCGACATAGCTGCGGCCTACCCCATGCTCGGCAAAGCCCCGTATTTCCGCCTGAAAGGGTGGATGCGCGCATTTTGACCGCACGCTTCTGCACCGCTTTGTATTGCGCGCGCAGGTATTCGTCTGAACATCCCTGTGCCGCAACAGCCCCGCTCCCGATGGGGGCGCAGATGGCTCGGGTAAGGCGAACGAAACGGCGCGATCTGCCCCTCCCAGCCGTCCATTTTCAGGTTGAGGCAGGTATGCGCCCCTTGGCCAAACGTCAGGTCGCGGTTGAGCGATGTCAAAGCGGTTGGGTGCACCGAGCACGGCGGGGTCTGTTTTGAACAGCGGCAATTGATCGGGGTGCTGCAACAGCCCAAGCAGCGACGTGCTGATCAGGTTGTCTGCCGTCTCATGCCCCGCGAAGAGGTGCTGGCCGTGCAAATTAGACCAGCGATCGTTGGTTTTATCTGCTGTTCTGTCACAGGCGGTTGTCAAGCCAGCTAGAGCTCTAGCAGGGTCGCCAGCGCATCACGGGATTGGGTTATGTCCGCAAGAGTATAGCGGTCGAGCACCGCAAAAAACGCTTCTTGTGCTTCGGCCAAAGGGTTGCGTAACCCGCAGGCAGGCAAGATCAGGCAGGACTTGTTCGCGCCAAAACACTCGACCACCGGATCATCGCGTTTAAGTGCGCGGACTACACTTCCGATGCGTATGTCATCCACCGGCTTTGCAAGCGTGAGCCCGCCATTGCGCCCCCGCTCGGAGGCGACAAATCCCTCGCGGACAAGCTGGGTCGAGACCTTTGCAAGGTGATTTTCAGAGAGACGATAAAGCGTTGCAATCTGGGAGGTCGAAACACGTTCGGGCGCCCGCACAGCGAGCGTTACCAGAATCCGAAGTGCATAGTCTGTGAATTTATCTAACTGCATAGGCAATATTTAGCATTTACAATGCGTATTTAAAAGCGATAGATAATACGCATCTGAAATACTTAATAAAGGTGTATCACATGTCATTTTCCAAAGCATTTCTCTGGCCCGGCACAAAGGTCTGCGAACATCTGGGCGTAGACCCCGAATCCGATGCAGGTTTGATCCGCTGGATGGTCAACACACTCGTATACCTCATCATCAGTCTGGTATTCGTCTGGATTGTCGTTGTTTGAAAAAGGGCTCAACCGGTCCCTGTATTCAAAACAGCCCCGTCTGCCATACGCACTCAATGCTGTGCGCCAATAAGGCTGTGACGCAAGGGGTCATGAAAGAGCATCAATGTCTCATACTGAAACCCATGTAAAACCACTCACAACATCGCAGCAGAGCAGGGCATGGGCGGGGCCCGCGATATTCTCCTATGGTTTCCGCCCGTTCTTCCTATTCGGGGCAGCTTGGGCTGCGGGGGCGATGGTGCTGTGGATGTTGATGTTGTCGGGCGTGCTGATGCTGCCTACCCGTTTTGATCCGGTGTTATGGCACGCGCATGAATTCCTCTATGGATATATCGGGGCGATCATTGCGGGTTTCTTGCTCACGGCGGTACCAAACTGGACGGGCCGCCTGCCCGTGGTCGGGTGGGCTTTGGCAGGGCTATTCGCGCTTTGGGTGACTGGCCGTGTGGCAGTGGCGACATCTGCGCTGTGGCCTGCTGGTATCGTAGCAGGGATTGATTTGTCGTTTCTGACCGTTCTGGGCGGCGTCATTCTACGCGAGATTGTGGCGGGCAAGAACTGGCGTAATCTGGTAATCCTCGCGTTGCTTGCTTTATTCGTCCTGTCCAATCTGCTGTTCCATATGGAGGCAGCAGGCAGCGGCATAGCCGCCGGAGGCTATGGCCAGCGTTTGGGTGTCTCAACAGTCATTATGATGATCGCGGTGATTGGGGGGCGGGTTATCCCCTCGTTCACCCGTAACTGGCTGGTTCAACAAAAGTCGGTCCATTTGCCTGTCCCGCCGATGAGAGGTTTTGACAAGATAACACTTGGCGTGACCCTTCCGGCCTTGGGCCTTTGGGTCGTTCTGCCTGATCATAGGATTACGGGCGCTGCGCTTGTTGTAATCGGCGTGCTGCATTTCATCCGTGTGGTGCGGTGGCAAGGGTGGCAAACCCTGTCCGAACCATTGCTGCTGGTGCTGCATCTTGCCTACATATTTGTGCCAGCTGGTGCGGTTGCCATTGGCTTGTCCCAACTATGGCCAGACGCAGTGTCTGTGGCGGCGGCGCAGCATCTATGGATGGCTGGTGCAGGTGGCTTGATGACCCTAGCTATGATGACACGGGCAACTCTGGGCCATACGGGGCAAACCTTGCGCGCAGGGTCGGGCACGGTTGCGATATATCTTGCGCTGATCGGATCAACAATCGCGCGGGTCTGCGCCGGATTTATGTTTGGCTCCGCCATGGTATTCTATTCCCTGTCAGCCCTGCTGTGGGTCTTTGCATTTGCTGGTTTTGCCGTTCTCTATGGTCCTTGCCTGATGCGGCCAAAGCCCGCGCGTGCATGAACGCCCAGCAGCCCAGCGTATCACTTGATAACTGCCGACCGTGCCTCCCACAGCAACGCAACAAGTGCGAGTATAAGCAAAGCGGTCGAAACGCCTGAAAGGACGATCCATCCTACACCAGCGATTATCGCGCCGGCTGCAAATGCGCAAAGCGTCGAGACCAAGGCGAGCACGGTATCATTCGCCCCTTGCACAACGGCTTTTTCCGCGTCCGATACCGCAGTGGCAAGAATCGACGTTGCTCCGATAAACCCGAAGTTCCACCCCACACCCAACAAAACAAGGGAGCCATAGAAGTTCAGGGCGGACAGACCGCTCATTGCGGCGACGGATGCGACAATCAACAATCCGACGCCGATAAAGGCAATCCGCTGCCCGCCGAATTTCTTGATCAAAAAGCCAGTGAAGAAACTGGGCGCGAACATGGCGACCACATGCCATCTGATGACATCGCCCGCCAGCGCCTCGCTGAACCCGCAGCCGATCATCGCCAGTGGCGTAGGCACCATCATAAACACCATGATACCTTGGGAAACCGCCCCCAAACCAACCGCAAGCCGCACAGGTTTGCGGTTGAGCACAGACAGCGAAGCAAATCGCTCCCGCAGCGTTTGAGGCATCGAGGGGGGCGGTTTAGGCAAGCGTGTCAGCGCCAGAGGTATCAAGCCAACCAACGAAAGCGCGGCAAGAGCGGCATAGGCACCCGCAAGCGGTACGGGGGCAAGCGCGTCTTTTGACATGATGAAGACCTGCGGCCCCACGAATGCAGCGATCAAGCCTGATGTAAGCATCAGAGAGATTGCAACAGGTTGCCATTCGGCACTCACAATCTCGGCTGCGGCGAAGCGAAAGAACTGGTAGCATGCAAGTGCCGCCCCCAATGCCAGATGCCCGATGCACAGCAGGACAAAATTACCGCTCAGCAACGCCCATACACCTATGAGCGCGCCAAACACCGCGCATCCAACACCGAGCAGAAAACCTGCCTTGCGTCCCCACCTGCCCATGAGAAGTGAAAAGGGTGCCGCTGCAAGGAATCCCGCCAGCGTCGAAAGTGATGCAGGTAAGGTGGCAAGCGCCGTTGAAGGGGCCAGCATCAAACCTGCCAGACCACCCAGAATAATCATCATGGGCATGGCAGAGCCAAGGATGGTATTGCCCGCTAGCAAGCCCAGATAAGATGCGTTTTGAGTGATGATCGAGGTGCGCATAGAGCTTTTCCAACAGTGATGCCGTTTGCCATGCGGTACATTCAGCAAGATGGTGTTGCAGCCCGAAATGTCAAAACACCGCAAGGTCGCCTGCATTGCCCATATCCGCATTTGAACCGGAAACCTACTGGTTCGCTTGCATCCCCACGCATTCCC
Organism: uncultured Sulfitobacter sp.; assembly: GCF_947502895.1. Classification (GTDB taxonomy): domain Bacteria; phylum Pseudomonadota; class Alphaproteobacteria; order Rhodobacterales; family Rhodobacteraceae; genus Sulfitobacter. Next base: position 1,028,369 of record NZ_CANNBM010000002.1, on the reverse strand, counting down.
CATAACTATCGCCCCAAACAAAGGGAGAATAAAATGACACTGATGAAATCTATCGGCGCGGCGGCTGCTGTTGCGATCATGCTGGCAAGCACTGCGTCCGCTGAAACACGGGTCACGTATAAATCAGCCAAAGCAGGGTCTTCGTATTTCCAGATGGCTGTTCAAATTGCAGAGGCCATGAAGGCAGGCACAAGCGGCGATATCGCCGTTACGGTTGAGGAAAGCCAGGGGTCTGTTCAGAACGTGATGGAAGTGCGGGCGCGAGGTGGTGATTATGTTTTCACCACGCCACCAGCCTTGGTCGGTTTGGCACAAGGCGGCAAAGCCATGTTCGAAGGCAAGGGCGATCCGGCATTTGACGATATTCGTGCGCTTTTCCCGATCCCGTCGCTGACCATGCATTTTGTCATGTCCCAAGACAGCGGTGTTACCAGTTTCGAGCAGATGGAGGGCAAGACGATCCTGTTGGGCAGCGGCTCCTTCGGGGCGCGAGAAGGGGCCAAGTACATCGATCTGTTTGGCCTCGAAGGCAAAGTGAATATCGCGGATTCAGAGCTGTCCAATGCGGTAAACGCGCTCAAAAACGGGCAGATCGACGGCTTTGTCACTGCGGGGTCTTTTCCTGCGCCCAACGTGATCGAAGCGGCCGCCTCCACCGGCGTTACGGTCCTGTCGCTGAATGATGAGCAGATCGCTGCGTCAAAGCGCACGCGTTTGACCATCCCGGCGGGTACATACACAGGCCAGACCGATGATATCACCACCACCTCTTTGCCTGTGGTTGCTTATGCCACCACCAAGATGGACGATGATACCGCCTATTCGCTGACCAAAACCTATTGGGAGACGCGGGCAGATATGGCGAAAGACGCGGCGTGGTGGGCTGGTGTCTCTCCCGAAATGCTGAGCAACATTACCACTCAGATCCACCCCGGTGCGATCAAATACTACAAAGAAGTCGGCGTGGCGTTGAACGACGCGCATATGTAACTGACCAGCCTTGCCTCCATATATGCTGGAGGCAAGGCATTTTAGTCCCGTGACATCCTCTCCCCTCACAACTGGTCCGGTTGCCGCGCGCATCTGGATCGCGCTTGGCCTGATCACTGCGGTGTTCCATATCGGGTTGATATTCTACGGGCTGGTGCCAAACCTTGTGGCGCGCCCGCTGCACATGGCACTGATCCTGCCGTGGGTGTTTTTATATGCGGCCAACACGCGGGCTGGCTGGTGGTCGGGCGCGGTGATCACAGGGATTGGTGTCTCGGGGTGTATCTGGATTGCATTGAACCACCAAATGCTGCGCAACCAATACGGGTTTCTGGAGAACCAGTTTCAGGTCGTGCTGGCGATTTCGCTACTGGCAATCGCGATGGAGGGAGCGCGCCGCATGATCGGCTGGCCGCTGCCACTGGTGGCATTTTGTGCGTTGCTCTATGGCCTTTACGGACAGCATATTCCGGGGGAGTTTGGCCATGCTGGTACGCCCTTGCGCAGCTTTCTAGGCACGCTTGTGGTTGCCGAAGGCGGGTTGTGGGGCAGCCTTACAGGGGTGTCCGTTGGGGTCGTGGCGATCTTTGTCATCTTCGGCGCTGTACTGAACGCGGGTGAGGCGGGGCAGGGCTTTATGAATGTGGCCTCTGCCGCTGCTGGGCGGCTTACCGGCGGGGCGGCCAAAGTCTCGGTGCTGTCCTCGGCGCTGTTCGGCTCCATCTCTGGCTCGGCATCGGCCAACGTGGCCTCCACGGGGGCGATCACGCTGCCTGCGATGACCAAACTGGGCTATCCAAAACGCCTCGCTGCGGCAGTAGAGGCTGTGGCCTCTTCGGGTGGGCAGATCATGCCGCCCCTGATGGGGGCAGGGGCCTTTGTGATGGTAGAGCTTACAGGCGTGCCCTACACCCAGATCATGCTGGCGGCACTGCTGCCTGCGATACTGTATTTCCTGACCGTGTGGATGGGCATAAACGCCTACGCCCAACGATTTGATTTGCAAGCGGTGCCAGAGGATCAGCGGCCTGACACGCGCATGGTCTTGATTACCTCTGTTTTTTTCCTCGTGCCCTTCTCGGTGCTGCTGGTTGCGATGTTTGTTGCTGGCTTCACGCCACAATACGCCGCTGTGCTGGCCATATTTGCCGGCGCAATCGCGCTGTTTTTCGATGCGACCCCGCGGATGGATATTGCCCAGGGTTTTGAGCGCTTAGGCAATGCCCTGCGTGCGATTGGCCAACAGGTTGCGATGATCGGGGCGATTATCATCTGTGCTTCTATCATCATCGGCGTTCTGGGTATTACCGGGCTGGGGATCAAAATAACCTCGATCATTATTTCAGGGTCTGGCGGGTCGCTTTGGCCTGCTTTGCTGCTCACTGCGCTTGCATGTCTGCTGCTGGGCATGGAAGTGCCCACAACTGCTGCCTATGTGATCTGCGTGTCGGTCGCGGGCCCCGCATTGACCGAGCTGGGGCTTGAGCCGCTGCAAGCACATCTGTTTGTTTTCTGGTTTGCGCTGTTGTCCACGATTACACCGCCTGTTTGTGGCGCGGTATTCATCGCCGCGGGGATGATCGGGGAAAACTGGCTCAGGGTTGCGCTCACGGCGATGGCGCTGGGTCTCGGGCTCTATATCATCCCGCTGGCCATGATTGCCAACCCTGACCTTATCCGCGTCACAAGCAACACCTCAGGCGCAATTATCGCGTTCGTCATGGTAGGTTTTGGCCTGACATGCCTGTCTTACGCGTTAATCGGCAAAGCGGGCGTGCTGCGGCGTATTCTTCTTTGCGTGATCGGGTTTGCTGCCTGCTTTGCTCTGGCTTTTTCGCCGTGACACTTTAGCCGCAACAGGCTGATGCTCTTCCAGAACGCGTAGATCAAAGCGAATAGAAACAGGCGAGACAATGCGCACCACGCCTGAAGGGCGAAGGTCGCGACCGGACAACTGCCGTTCCACCTTGTTTGTCAGAATAGACATCTGGTTGGCCACTTGCACAATTTCGTCGCCTGCGGGTGTTGTCTGGTATCCTGTGCGAAACCGCTCAAACAGGCGCACACCGAGCTTTAGTTCGATAGCGTTGATTTTCGAAAAAGCGTTGGGTGGCTTGTACCAGCACGTTGGGCTGCCTTCGAAAGTGGGCCAGTCGCGGCGATGTGCAGCACGGTTTCATAGTCGTCCCTGTCAAGTTTGTTGTTCATATTTGAAAGCCCAAATTTCAAACTCACCCAACAGCCTTACAAAACTGGATGGTGGATCATCCAGCGATCAGAACTCAAAAGGGACCTTCAGCAAAATGCACGTACACATCATCCACGCGCACCATACAATGACCCGCTGACCAGCACAGCAACAACAGCTCTTTTTGCAAGGGGGGACACGGTGACAGTGAGCGATCTTAACCAATCGCATTTTAATCCTGTTGAACTCGCTGAACACTATAGGGGCCGTGCTGACATGGGGACTTTTACCAGACTGAACGAACAACGGAACGCTTCTAGAAATGGCCACTCGCCCGCTGCGGTAAAAGACGAAATTGCCGCTGTCGAACAGGTTGATCTGCTGGTCTTTCAGTTTCCACTGTCGTGGCATCGCCCGCCCGCGATTGTGAAGGGCTGGATGAACCGCGTCTTTGTAGATGGTGGTTTTTAAACAAGCAAACTGCGCTATGGTACTGGATACTTCAAAGGCAAACGCGCCGTTGTTTCAGTTGCAACCGGCGCACCTCGCAAAGCGTTTGGCCCGCGGTTTCGTGGCGGTGACTTCATGACAATGCTCGGGCCATTCCATTACTCCCTCCATCGTAGGGGCTTTTCGGTCCTGCCACTTTCGTTTCTTACGGCGTTCAGGGGCATGGCGATGCCTACGATCCCGCACAGGTTCTCCACGCACGGCTCTGCCGAAACCGTGGCCGCAGTGATGGGGCTTGGTGCTTTGTTTGGAAACCGGATGTGCGTCGATGGACCGGCGATCCGGTTAGCCCCCCGTCTAGGACAGATTTATCCTCGCACCAAAGCACCGCCAAAGATGCCGTCAGATGAAAATCCATTTTCGGACAAATCTTTTGGGTGCTGCACGCTATTTTCGCAATATGCGAGATCACGCCTACGGTAGCGGCATGGCCTATACGGGCGCTTTCAAGGGGCTGAATTGACTGGTGTGTGTGGCTGGGATGGTAGGATTCGAACCTACGGTACACTGTACCAAAAACAGTTGCCTTACCACTTGGCTACATCCCAACGTGGGCCGTTAAATAGGGCGGGTTGGCGCGGGGCGCAAGCCTTTATCCGCGCTAATTGCGCACAAAGAGCGAGTTATTCCTGATCGGCATTTTCACGCAGCAGATCGCTATGCTCTTCGGCGCGCTCCATATCGACGATATCGGCCAGTTGTTGGTCCTCTGTGGCATCGACAGCCTGCGCGGGAAGGGGGAGTAAATCGGGCCCTGCGGGGCGTGTTTGGGTAGGTTTTTCCGTGTCTTGGCCCAATATTGCGCCGCTGGCGCCTAACAAACGATAGGCGGGCGGCTGTGCGCCGATGCCTGCTGTGTCAAATGCAGCCTGTACCAGCCTGATCGCCTCCGAGCGGGCCAGCACGATGCTGGTGTTATGCTGGTTGATCCATCCAGCCATCCCCATTGTGACCCAGCTGTCATCCACTGATTCGATCCAGACAGAGGCCAAAGGCGTTTTCAGCACAAATGGCAGACCCTCCAATGTGTTCATCGTCAGCTTTTGCGCATGGGCCAGATCGGCATCAGGAGCCACGGCCAGCTGAAAGGTGAACCTGCGCTCTGCATTGCGTGAAAAGTTGACGATCCGGCTTTTGAATACGGTCGCGTTGGGGATTCGGATGTGGTTGCCGTCAAAGCTCAGCAAAATGGTCGCGCGAGAGGTCAGGCGGATGACTTTGCCGGTATCGCCTTCGATTTCGACAGTGTCATTGGGGCGAAAGGGCTGGCGGATCGACAGCATGATCGATGCGATGAAATTCTCGACCGTGTCACGCACGGCGAAACCAATGGCAAGCCCGACAATCCCCGCAGCACCAAGGATGCCTGACAAAAGCGCCGTTGCATTAAGGATATCCAGGGCGACGACCAGACCGCCGATGATAAAGGCCAGACGTAAAATCTGGCGGTAGATATCGGCGATGAATGCGTTGGGGGCCAGCCGCTCCCATGGTTGTTTGCGCCGTGCAATGGCAAAGCCCAGCAGGACGATCAGTGCAAACAGCGATATGGCAACCAGTGCGAGCGGCAGAAATGCGATCACCTGCTGGCCCCGCGCCATGAAACGGGCGACCGCGGGGTTGAGCCGCTGCACCACATCTGTTGTCTCTGTCACCTCGTTCTCAATGGCGACCACACCTTCGACACGGCCAACCAATTCGTTCAGGCGTTGCGCCGTTGGGGTGTCCAGCGTGCTGCCGCGCAGGCTTACAATCCCCGAGCTTACTGTAACGGTGACATCTTCAAACCCGTCCAACTCACCTAGAATATCGCGGATGCGGGTGGCAATGGCCGCGTCTTGGGTGGCGCTGTCTGCGATGGTGATGGTGCCAGAAGGCTGGTCGGAGGATTGTGCTTGCACGCCCATGGGCAACAGCAGGCACAACAACAAGGCGATGAGGCGCATAATGTATCTCTTAAAAAAGGGTCGCAGGCTCTAATCCGGCCAGATTACGCCTGCGCGGCCTCTTTGGCAATTCTGCCATTCTGTTTCAGGTTAGTCGCAAGAAACAAGGACTGCGCCGGCACGCGCGCCTGCCAGAACCGCCTCATGGGCCGCAACACAGTCTGTCAGGGGGTAGACTTGGGCAATGGGGCAAGCGAGCGCCCCTTGGGTCAGCGCCTCGTTCAGGCGCGTGATCCGCTCGGTCCGCTGAGGTAGGGGCAGCAGATAGATCAGGATGATGTCGATGGTCGCCGCTTTGAACAGCAATGGGCCAAAGGGTAGTGTCGGGGCCATTTCGATTTGGGAGCCATAGGCAGCAATCGTTCCGTTGGTTTTGATTACTTCGGCGTTCATCGCGACATTCGCGCCGAATTCGACTTCAAGGATGCGGTCAACAGGGGTGCCGTTGTTTGCTGCCAGAATATCTGCGGCCAAAGTAGGCGCACGGTAGTCCAGCACAGTCTGCGCCCCCGCTGCGCGCACACGCTCGGCATCGCGCGGGCTGCACGTCGCGATTACACGTGCGCCACCCCAAACGGCCAGCTGCACTGCAAGATACCCAACCGTGCCGCCTCCGCCACTGACTAACAGAGTTTGTCCCTTCACATCGCCCGCGCCGAACACAGCTTCCGCAGCCGTCAGGCCGGGGATACCTAACACGGCACCTGTCTCAAGGCTGATGCTGCCGGGCAGGGCGACTGCCTGTTCGGACGCGAGGGTAATATGGGTCGAGGCCGTGCCAAAAGCGCGCTGCCACTGGCCGTTCCATATCCAGACCCGCTGGCCGATGCGGTCGCCACTGACACCTTCGCCTACGGCCTCGATAACGCCTGCGCCATCACTATGGGGGATCACTTGATCAAATGCGGGTTTCAAAACCCCTGGCCTCGTGCCCGAACGTGATTTGATGTCTGAAGGGTTCACGCCCGAAAACGCAAGACGTACTGTTACCTCGCCCGCCGCGGGCGCGGGGGTGTCAAACTCGGCAAGGTGCAGCACATCAGCAGCGGTGCCGAAGCGGTCATAGAATACAGATTTCATGGGGCAGTGTCCTTTGGGTCAAGCTGGCTGGCGGCCAGCATGATCCAAGGGGAGTAAAGGTGCAATCAATCAAACGTCTCGGCAGGGCGGACCCCCCACAAGCGCGCCTTGGGCGCCCACCCCCTAAAGCCGCCCGAACGCAGCAAGCACCATTCGCTACTGCATTCAGCGACGCGGGCGACCACGCCCAGTTCAAGTGCAGCAGTAACGGGGGCGGCAGGGTCTGGGCGTGCGTGCAGAGTGAGCATGTCTTTTTCAACCAAAACGGTGCGCGTGCCGGACAAAAGCGAATAATGCACCCAGCCGCCCATACCGTCACGGTCCTCTACGCGGCGCCAATGCCCGTGCTCGGCAGTGATGCGTAGCGGCATATCGCGCCGCTTGAACACCCAGTCAATGCGGTGGGTCAGCGATGGGCCACGGCGCACATTGCCTTCTGACGCTTTCATTGAAACATACCGTGGAATAGGGCGTTTCGTGACTTTGCCTGTTTGCATACCCGCTTGCACGCCGTCCGCTGCGAGAACGGGCGTGGCAAAGCTGGTGGTCAGAATGAGGGCACAGGCTCCGAGAAGCCCCGCGCCCAGTTTGCGCAATTTCGATCTGTTCATGTTGTGCTGCCTGCACTGAATTTTATTGTTTTGTCTTGCTCGTCAGCTGCGCGGGGTTCTTGTGCCTCGTCGCTGCTTGGGTCACCATGCACCGAACTGATGCGCGCCCCAAGTCCGGAGATTGAATTATGCCAAAACAACGATTGAGTGTTGTAGTCACGCGACGATTGCCCGAAGTCGTCGAAAAAAGAATGGCCGAGCTGTTCGATGTGCGCCTGCGTGACACAGATGCGCCGATGACCCGTGCCGAGTTGGCAGAGGCGATCAAGACATGCGATGTGCTGGTGCCAACGATTACCGACCAAATTGATAACGCACTGATTGCGCAGGCGGGGGGACGCCTCAAACTGATTGCGAATTATGGGGCGGGGGTAGATCACATCGATGTGGCAACCGCGCGCCAGCAAGGTGTGCTGGTCTCGAACACGCCAGGTGTTCTGACCGATGATACAGCAGATATGACCATGGCGCTTTTGCTGGCTGTAACGCGGCGGATGCCAGAAGGCATGGCCAAGATGCAGCAGGGCGAATGGGACGGCTGGGCGCCAAACGCTCTGCTGGGCGGGCGCATCGCGGGCCGCCGACTGGGTATTCTGGGCATGGGCCAGATCGGGAGTGCCGTTGCGCGGCGTGCAGCCGCTTTTGGCATGCAAGTCCATTATCACAACCGCCGCCGTTTGCGCCCCGAAACGGAGCAAGCATTGCAAGCGACCTACTGGGAGAGCCTCGACCAGATGGTCGCGCGGATGGACGTGATTTCGGTCAATTGTCCGCACACGCCCTCTACCTTCCATCTGATGAATGCGCGGCGGTTGAAGTTGATGAAACCTGACGCGGTGATCGTGAACACTTCGCGCGGAGAGGTGATCGACGAGAACGCACTGACGCGGATGTTGCGCGCGGGCGAGATCAAAGGCGCGGGGCTGGATGTGTACGAGCATGGCGTAGAGATAAATCCGCGTCTGCGCGAGCTGGATAATGTGGTGTTGTTGCCGCACATGGGGTCGGCCACCCTCGAAGGGCGGATTGATATGGGCGAAAAGGTGATCATCAACATCAAGACGTTTGATGACGGCCACCGCCCGCCGGACCAGGTTGTGCCGTCCATGCTATGATAGGCGGCCCTTCGGCGCGGGTTGAGGGGACGGGAGAGTTTAAGGGAAAAATAAAGAAAAGGGGTCTGTCTGATGTTGCGTTCAGTTTTAACCGGAGTGTTTGTGGTGATTGCTGCAAGTGCGCAGGCCCAACAGGCTGCGGATGCGGTGGAGCCCGAGGCGGCAAGCGCTGGCAGCTTCCAGAGTATTTCACCTGATGTGACAGCCGCACTTGCAGCCAAGGCGGCGGGGCAATCTGTTGTTGCAGACACATGGATGATCTCCGCAGCAAACCCTTATGCCGTAAAGGCAGGTGCAGATGTATTGGCGGCGGGTGGCACGGCGGCGGATGCGCTGGTGGCCGTGCAGGTGATGCTGGGTCTGGTTGAGCCGCAAAGCTCGGGGCTTGGGGGCGGTGCATTTCTGGTTTGGTATGACGGGGCAACGGGTGCGTTGACTACATTTGACGGGCGCGAGACCGCGCCATTGGCCGCAACACCGAAGCTGTTTCAGGATGAAAGTGGCGAACCTCTCAAGTTCTTTGACGCGGTTGTAGGCGGGCGTTCTGTCGGCACACCGGGCACGCCTGCACTGCTGGCAGAGATACATGCGCGGCACGGTACGCAGGATTGGGCCGCCTTGCTGGCCCCTGCTATTGAATTGGCGGAGAAGGGGTTTCCCGTCAGCCCGCGTCTGGCCCAGCTTGTCGCGGCGGATGCCGAGCGGCTGGCAAGCTCTGACACGACGGCGGCGTATTTTCTGCCAGAAGGTACGCCGGTAGGGGTAGGGCAAACCCTTGTAAATGAACCTTATGCGCAGACCTTGCGGATGCTGGGTGCACAGGGCGTTGACGGTTTCTATACGGGCGCTTTGGCGCGTGAGATTGTGGCGACCGTTCAGGGCGCAAACAATGCCGGCGTTTTGTCAGAGGTTGATCTGGCGATCTACACCGTGAAGGAGCGGCCAGCTGTTTGTGCAAGCTACCGCGCGCACGAGGTTTGCGGCATGGGGCCGCCGTCCTCGGGCGCGATTGCGGTGGGGCAGACGCTGGGGATGTTGGAGGGGTATGACCTGAGCGCGGGACCGGATGACGTAACCGTGCGCCGCCTGATTGGCGATGCCTCGCGCCTCGCGTTTGCGGATCGTGGACGATATGTGGCGGATAGTGATTATGTGCCTGTGCCTGTGAAGGGCATGTTGGAGCCTGCCTATCTGGCGCAGCGGGCGGAATTGTTGGCAGGCGACGATGCCTTGCCCGAGGTGAGTGCGGGAGCCCCTGCATTTGATCACGCGCTGAACTGGGCGGATGATGAAGCGATCGAGCTGCCCTCGACCTCGCATATCTCGATTGTGGACGCGACGGGGAATGTCGCATCGATGACCACGACGATCGAAAACGGATTTGGCAGCAGATTGATGGTTGGGGGATTTCTGCTCAACAACGAGCTGACGGATTTCTCGTTTCGCAGCCATCGCGAGGGGGTGCCGGTTGCCAACCGCGTTGAGCCGGGCAAGCGGCCACGCTCCTCTATGTCGCCAACTGTTGTGATGAAGGATGGCGCGCCGGTTATTGTTGCGGGATCACCTGGTGGTAGCAGGATCATTGGCTATACCGCGCAGGCAATTATCGGGATGATCGACTGGGGGCTGGACCCGCAACAGGCCGCCGCGCTGCCTCATGCAGTCAATCGGTTTGGTACTTATGATCTGGAAGCGGGAACTGATGCGGAGGCCCTGCAAGAGGGGCTGGCGGACGTAGGGTACGAGACAAATCTGCGCCCGCTCACATCAGGTCTGCATCTGATCCGGATTGGTGATCAGCTCAGCGGCGGGGCCGATCCGCGCCGCGAAGGTATTGTATTAGGAGACTAGATAATGGTTCAGGCTATCGCGCTTGCGCGTAATGAAGATGGAATAGGCGCGGTACTGGGCGTGCTTAAACAGCAGTTTGGCGAGCGGTTTCATACCGGCGCTTCGATCCGTGAGCAGCACGCGCATACGACCACATGGATCGTAAACCAGCCGCCCGACGGTGTCGTCTTTGCCCAGTCCACGGCGGAGGTCGTCGATGTGGTGCGGATTTGTGCGGCACATAAAGTTCCGATCATTCCTTTTGGCACAGGCACTTCGCTGGAAGGTCATGTCAATGCGCCTGCGGGCGGGATCAGCATCGATGTGAGCCAGATGGATAAGGTGCTGGAGGTTAACGCAGGCGATCTGGATTGTCGTGTACAGCCCGGCGTCACCCGCACGGCGCTCAATACCTATCTGCGTGATCAGGGGTTGTTCTTTCCTATCGATCCGGGCGCGGATGCCAGCATCGGTGGCATGACTGCTACCCGCGCTTCTGGCACCAATGCAGTGCGCTATGGTACGATGAAAGACAATGTGCTGAGCGTCGAGGCTGTGATGGCCAATGGCGAAGTGATCCGTACGGCCAGCCGTGCGCGAAAATCCTCTGCTGGGTATGACTTGACGCGGCTGATGGTCGGCTCTGAGGGGACATTGGGGATCATCACCGAAGTGACATTGCGCCTTCAGGGGATCCCCGAGGCGATCTCGGCGGCAAGCTGTTCGTTTCCGACCGTTGAAGCGGCCTGCGAGGCGGTGATGGCAGTGATCCAGTACGGTCTGCCCGTGGCACGGATTGAATTGCTGGATGCGATGGTGGTCAAGGCGGTCAACAGCTATTCCAAACTGTCACTGGCTGAAACCCCGCTCCTGCTGTTGGAGTTCCACGGCTCGGACGCAGGGGTAGTCGAGCAGGCCGAGACATTCGGCGCGCTGGCGGAAGAGTTTGGCGGCACGGGATACGCTGCAACATCTACCGCTGAGGAACGGAGTAAACTGTGGCAGGCACGTCATGATGCCTATTGGGCGATGCTGGCGTTGCGTCCCGGGGCCAAGGCGGTGGCGACGGATGTTTGTGTGCCGATCTCAAAGCTGGCCGAAGCGGTGGTGGGTGCGAATGAGAAAGCTGCCGAGCTGAACCTGATCGCTCCTGTTGTAGGTCATGCGGGCGACGGGAATTTCCACGCCTCATTGTTGATTGATATGGATGATGCAGATGAGGTGGCGCGGGCTGAAGTCTTTGTCAGCTGGTTGAACGACCGTGCGATTGCTCTTGGTGGGACCTGTACAGGCGAACACGGGATCGGGCAGGGCAAGCGGCCTTATCTGGTGAAAGAACTGGGCGGTGCAGTAGATGTTATGGGTGCAATCAAACGTGCGCTGGATCCGGACGATATTATGAACCCTGGCAAAATCCTACCGTAGCGCATTGGGTTTGTGGCGTTGGTGGCTCTGCCCTGACCGTCCGCCTTGGGCGCGGCTTCTCCCGAAGGGTTGGGGCCAGGAAAGATAGAAGCGGCGTCTTGCAGCCCCGAGTTCATTTCATCTGGGGGCGCAGGTCGGTTTTTCTCTTTTTCCAGTCGCGCTTTGGCGTTGGTTTTCGGGCTTGGCCGCTAAAACAGCAGTGAATGCGCGCAGAAGGGAATCGGCACATGAAAACTCAAGTCAAAGCATTGGTTGTGGGTGGCGGTGCCGTAGGCACGTCTATTGCATATCACTTGGCGGCTGCCGGATGGGATGACGTTGTGCTGCTGGAGCGTGATGAACTTACGTCAGGCTCAACATGGCATGCGGCGGGTCTGCTGCCCTATTTCAACATGTCTTACGCGACGACCCACATCCACGACTACTCCATCAAATTCTACAAAACGCTGGAGGAAGAAACGGGTCTGAATGCGGGGTTCGCCGTGGTGGGCAACCTGCGTATGGCCCAAACGCAAGAGCGGATGGAGGAGTACATGCTCTATGCCTCCACTGCAGAGACCTGTGGTGTGCCTTATGAGTGGATGACACCGGATGAGATCAAGGCGAAGTGGCCGCTGATCCGTACGGATGATCTGAAAGGTGCGATTTACCACCAGACCGATGGCTATATTAACCCTGCTGACGTGACCATGGCCATGGCAAAAGGGGCGCGCCAGCGCGGTGTTGTGATTGAACGGAAATGGCAGGCAGATGCCTTCCATTGGAATGGTGAAGCGTGGGATGTCACCGTGACCAAGATGGTCGAAAAAGGAGGCAATCTGGTCCCGTCTGACGAGCAGGTTGTGATCACGGCCGAACATGTCGTGACCGCCTCTGGCAACCACGCGCAGCGCACGGCGCAGATGCTGGGCATCAAGATGCCAGCAATCCCTGTCGAGCATACGTTTATCGTGATGGATCAAGACCCCGAGCTGGTGAAATGGCGCGCGCAAGGCAATGCGGAGCATCCTGTCATTCGCGATGCGGACAATGAGTCCTATGCGCGCGAAGAGCGGGGCGGCTGGATTTTGGGTATCTACGAACAAGGTGCGCCCGCGCGGTTCGAGCATGGCGTGCCAGACAGCTTCCGCGCTGACCTGTTCCCGCTGGATCTGGACCGCATTGCTGAACAGTATATGGCGATGACCGAGCGTGTGCCGTCTTGTGCCGACTCAGGGCTCAAGGATGATTTCAACGGACCGATTTGCTACACACCTGATGGCAACCCGCTGGTTGGCCCTGCACCCGGTCTGCGCAACATGTGGCTTGCTGAAGGTTTCTCTTTCGGGATCACAGCGGCGGGCGGCACCGGTTATTACCTTGCGCAAATGATGGTCAACGGTGAAGCCGAGATCGACATGGCAAGCCTTGATCCCAAACGCTATGGCGACTGGATGACAACCGAATTTGCCGCGCGCAAGAACGAGGAAGCCTATAGCCACGTCTATATCCTTCACCACCCTGATGAGGAGCGCCCTGCGGCACGGCCCTTGCGCACATCCCCCGCCTATGACCGTCAGGCGGCACGCGGCGCACAGTTTGGTTGGGTAAACGGATGGGAGCGTCCGAACTATTACGCGCCGATGGGGTTTGACGATGCGGGCAGCCGCTCTTTCCGTCGCGGTGGCTGGTGGCAGTACGCGGTAGAGGAGGCGAAAGCCGTGCGCGAAGGTGTCGGCCTGATCGACGCAACAGCCTTTACCAAGCATGTCGTCAAAGGACCGGGTGCCACGGCTTTTCTTGATTGGTTTACCTGCAACAAGCTGCCATCGGTTGGCCGCATCAACCTGACCTATGCGCTGACGGGGGCAGGCACCACGCGGACCGAATATACCATCGTGCGCATCGCGCAGGATGAATATTACCTAGTGAGTGCAGGTGCCTGGACAGCTTACGATAGTGATTATCTGCGCAAGGCAATCGAGGATAAAGCACCCGAATTCGGTTATATCGAGTGTCATGATGTCACGACCCAATGGGGTGTTTTTGCCATTGCTGGTCCCAAATCCCGCGATGTGCTGAACGAGATCGTCAAGGATGCCAATCCCGACACAGTGCTGAGCAACAAGCGGTTCCCGTGGCTGACCATGCGCAACATCGAGCTGGGTATGGTGCCTGTACGCGCGATCCGCGTCGCCTATACAGGTGAGCTGGGGTGGGAATTGCACCATCCGATCGAGATGCAGAACCACCTGTTTGATCTGCTGGAAAAAGCAGGCGAAAAGCATGGCATGAAGCTGGTCGGCGCCCGCGCGCAAAACTGGCTACGTCAGGAGAAGTCATACCGCGCCTTCGGCACGGAGTTGGGCCGCGATGCGACCCCTCTGGAGGCCGATTTGCCACGCTTTGTCGATATGAACAAGGACTTCCACGGCAAGCAGGCAATGGCGGATCATGGGATCAAAGCGAAATGTGTGACGGTCCTTATTGACGGGCCTGATGATGCTGATCCGTGGGGCCGTGAGGTTCTCTATCATGGCGATACCCGCGTGGGGCGTCTGACCTCGGGGGGGTATTCTGTCGCATTTGGGAAGTCTATCGGCATGGGCTATGTCTCTCCCGAGACTGCGGTGGTCGGGACCAAGCTGAAGGTCAAGATGTTCGACCAGCTGTGGGACGCCGAGATTGTCGAGGACAGCCCCTATGACCCGAAAAACACAACCATCCGCGTGGACGGCTAAGCGATGGGTTGCCATCGCAGCGGTTTGCGCTGCGGTGGTGTTCGCGATTGGCGTGGCACTGTCGCCGTCGCGCGCAACAAGCGTGGCGATCATTGGCGACCAAGCTGAAGAATTGCGAGTGGCTTTGGGAACGGTGCAATCGAATGACCCAACGGTCACGATTGTATTGTTGCGCCGTTGGGAAAACCTGCGCCACCTTCCTGATATTGCAGAGCTTTGTTGGGACGCATGCCACTATCAGGCAGCGGCACAGATTACGTTGACGCAGATGCGTTTTGGGGCGACGCGCAAGGTGGTGGTGTTCCACCTGCCTGATTTTGAAGATGATCTGACCTGCGTTGCCCGTCGTGCGCGGCACGAAATGCTATCGCTGCGCGCACAGGTTCCGTCGTGTCAGATCAAAGCGGCGCGTCTGCCAGTCTGGATACTGCCGATGGGGTTAGGCCGCATTTCCTGAAGACTAGGGATGCGTGCGGGCAGCCAACCAAGCGTTCCATTCCGCACGGCTGCCGTTGAACGCGTTGAGATCGACCTCACCCGCGATACCGTCGATCAGACCCGTTGCAGAATACTGCCAAAAGCGCCAGCTTTGACGCGGATAAGCCTCACGCGGGGTTTTCGCCGTGGTGCGTAGCCAGTATTCGTAGCCATTGAAATTGCTTAGCTTATTTTCTTTGTAAAACCTTGGTGTGGTATAGATGATCGGGCGCTGACCGTAATGCGCCTCAACGATCCGCAACCAGCGGCGCATCTCGTCTTGTACAACGGACGCCTCGGGCCTGCGATGGGCGCAGGTGGGTGAAAACGGGTTCCACTCCATGTCCAGCACAGGGGGCAGCATGCCCTTTGATTTGGGGACGTTGCGGATGAACCAACGCGCCTGAACTTCGGGTGTGGTGCAGAAATAATAGAAATGATACGCGCCCCGTGCTACGCCGGCACGACCTGCGCTGCGCCAGTGATCCTTGAAAGCAGGGTCCAGCAAATCGCCGCCTTCTGTGGCTTTGAGAAAGGTAAAGTTCACACCGTTGCGGCGCGCTTGGGACCAGTTGATACTTTTCTGGAACCGTGCCGCATCAATGCCGTGGACGGGAAAGCGCGCTGGCTTTTGCCCTTTGAAATCAACGGGGTCCGCATCGCGAAAGTTGGGTGCGATCGGGGTGCCCAGCGGGGCAGCGACATCGCTTGTTCCACCGCCGCCACAGGCAGTAAGGACGGCAATCAGCATCAGGGCGAATGTGGTGCGCAGGGTCATGAAAGCTCCCGTTGGGCAATGAAGGCGAGGTTGTTGGCAGGCATGTCTTGTATGACGATAGCCGCAAGTCCGGCGTGCGTCAGCATCTGTTTGACCCATTGATCGTCCTTGTAGCCGATTGTTGGGTCCGCGGCATGAAGCTCTGCATGGAATTTTGCATCCCCTTCAGAGGTCAGCTGACCTGATCGCATAAAGGGGCCGTAGACGACGAATGTGCCTGTTGGTGTCAGCGCCTTTGCGGCCTCTGACAGGAGGGTGGATGCGGCAACTTGCGAGATCAGATGCAGCAGATTTCCCATATAAATCATGTCGTAAGGTCGATGTTCGGTTGACCAGCCCGACTGGCTTGCGTCCAGCACTTGCGCGGGATGCAGATTGTCGAGCGCGGCCTCGGCTGCGTATGCGTCTATGCTGGCGATACGGTCGGCTGCGATTTCGCTGGGGTGCCAAGAAATTTGTGGAATGGCCGCGGCAAGTGCGGTGATGTGCTGGCCTGTGCCCGAGGCAATCTCGAGCGCGCGGCCAGCGGGGGGAGCGACGTCGCGCAGGAGGGCAGTGATGACAGGTGCATTGCGCAGCGCAGAAGGCGCGCAAAGCTTGCCACCTGTCGTCTGTGTCGCCACGCTGGCGCTGGGCGGAAGCGACGTCACAGGCGCAGCCTGTCGGGGCGTAATGCTGCGACCGTAGTAGCATCGAGCGCAGGCGCACGGCCCATGACCAGATCAGCCAAAAAGGTGGAGGCGGCGGGCGAAGTCTGGAAGCCATAGCCGCCCTGACCCGCGCACCAGACGAACTCGGGTACGTCGGGGTCACGGCCCAGCACAAGCGTGCGGTCGGGGGCAAAGCTGCGCAGTCCTGCCCATGTGGCGACGGGTTTGGTAACGGGATGCATCACCATTTGTTCATAGCGATCAAGACCTTCGGCCAGTGTCATGTCGTCGGCATATGCGTCGTGCGGGTGGGTCGCAACCTCCTCCGCGGGAGAGACAAGCAGCGCGCCTGCGTCAGGTTTGGCATACCAGCTTTCGCCTGTGCCAAAGAACATCGGCCAGCGCGTTGTGTCATGCCCGCCCGGTGCGGCGAGCCGCGCCATGGAGCGGCGATGGGGAATGATCCCCAGCGGTGTGACACCCGCGATACCCGCCACCAGATCAGCCCATGCGCCTGCCGCGTTGACGAGGGTGGGTGCGCTGTATTCGCCGCCTGCGCGGATGTGCCAGCCGTGGCTGTCTTGGCGTATCTCGGTCACGGTGGCATCGGTGATGACCTGCCCGCCGCCTGCACGGATGGTGCGGATAAAGTCCTGCATCAGACGGTCGGTGTCGATGTCAAACGCTTCGGCGTGATAGCCTGCGTGGGCGACCTTGGCGGGGTCGAGGATAGGGACCATGTCCAATGCTTCGGACGGCGATATTGCATGAACACCCATATGATCCAGATCGTGATTAAATGCTTCTGTATCATCGGCTTGGGCTACTATCAGCAGGCCGCGCTGGGTCAGGTATTTACCGTCCTCGAAATGTCCCATGCTCGCTTTGTTGAGGGCCTGTACCGAGGGCGCACCGTAGTTTTCCTCGATCAGCGCGGCTGAGCGGCCGGAGGCGTGATAGCCCGTGGCGCTCTCCATCTCCAGCACGGTCACGCGGGCGTCTGCAGAAAGGCGTGCCGCGGCGGACAGACCCGCGATGCCGCCGCCGATGACGATGATGTCGCTCATTGTTCTTCTGCCCTGTCTGTGGCGGGTGGAGGGGGCGGGACAAGTGCGGCCATCTCGGTGTACAGGTCTGATTTCATTTCATATTCCATTGCGGCCAGTGATGGCTCTAGCTGGCTGGCCGAGCGGCCAGAGATAATGGGGGTAGGCGCCGTGGGGTGTGCGGCGGCCCATGCCACAGCGAGTGTGGCGGGATGTACCCCTTCACGCGCAGCGATGTCTGACAGGGTCGCGGCCGCGCTGTGCATATAGTCGAAATTATAGCGCGCTGCATAGCGGCTGTCCTCGGTCAGACGGCCTGTGCCGCCGCTGGCGTACTTCCCTGTGAGCAACCCGCCACCAAGGGGCGAATAGGGCGCGCAGAGCATACCGAGGTCAGCGGCCATGGGCAGGATCTCAACCTCGGCCTGACGTTTGACCACGCTGTACATTGGCTGGATCAGATCAAGGGTCAAATCGAACTTTGCAGCAATCCCAGCGGCCTTGACAGCCTGCCATGCGGCGAAGTTCGAGATGCCGACAGCGCGGATAATTCCCTTTGTTTTCAGGGCTGCAAGGGCCTCGAAACTCTCATGCATATCGGTGTCGGGGTCAAAGCGGTGCAGGTAGAGTACGTCAAGCACATCGGTCCCGATGCGTTGGCGCGATGTCTCGGCAGAGGTGGTGATATTGTGGGCTGACGCACCGCCTTCGTAGGCCGCTTTGGTGGCGATGACGAGCCGCTCGCGGTAGGGTTTGATCATCTGGCCCAGCAGTGTCTCGGACGCGCCACCCGTATAGACATGGGCGGTATCGAAATGGGTGATGCCTGCTGCCAACGCGGCGTCGAACATGGCGCGCGAGGCGTCCGGATCAGCGCCGCCGCCGAATTGCATGGTACCAAAGACAAGGCGGCTGGCGGGGGTGCCATCAAGGCTGGAAAGGGGATGTGTCATGCCGAATTTCTGGCACGGAGGCACCGCGCGCGCAACGGGAAAGGGGGCGCACGGAGACATCTGTGCGACTCAGGCGTTAAAGCCCTAGTTTGTTGGGAAATTAGGGGGGTGCGGGGCGTGCAGACTGCGTACACTCCCTGTACACCCCCCGTGTGCCGTTTGGGCAAAATGCGCGGGATGAACAGGGCGCGCGGGCGCAACAGTTTACAGCGCGTTAAACGCCGCCTTTTTCAACCGCCCGCTTGTAGGCGGGGCGGGCCTCGACCATATCTACGAAAGCGGCGAGTTTTGGGTATTGCGCACGGCGTTCCAGACGCATGGCGATCTGCGCTGGAAAGCTGAGCATGATGTCAGCAGCACTTAGATCATCCATGACGAAGTGGCCCGAGGGGCGCAGGATGCTTTCCATATAGGCGAAATGGTTGTCCAGCTCGGAGGTGATGCGCGGGTGCAGCGGCGCGCCTGCCTCGCCCAGTTTGCTGACATAGAGGTTGAGCAGGACCGGCGTCATGGCGGAGCCTTCGGCAAAATGCATCGCTTCCAGGTGGCGGATATGCGCGGGGGTGCCTGCGGGCGGGATCATCTGCGGGGCGTATTTGGCGCACAGGATCTCGGTGATGGCAGCACTTTCAATGATAATCTCGCTGTCCATCTCAAGCATGGGGGATTTGCCCAGCGGGTGCAGTGCCAGCAGGGCAGGCGGCGCGAGATTGGTTTTCACATCACGTTCGTGCAGGACGAATTCATACGGCTCCCCGATTTCTTCCAAGAGCCAGAGAATGCGGAGCGAGCGGGACCTGTTGAGGTGATGGAGTTTTATCATAGCAGACAGTTTAGGGGGTTTGTCTGGCTGTGCAAAGCGGGGCAATGTGGGCGTGACGTAACGGGAGGATCAGGATGATTATTGCGGATAGGGCCGAATTGCAGGGCACTGCGCGGGATGCCAGTGGCGAGGGCTGGACGAGTTTGCGGCTGCTTGTGCGTAGTGACGGGATGGGGTTTTCC
The DNA here is from genome assembly GCF_947502895.1 of uncultured Sulfitobacter sp. Taxonomy (GTDB): domain Bacteria; phylum Pseudomonadota; class Alphaproteobacteria; order Rhodobacterales; family Rhodobacteraceae; genus Sulfitobacter. Next base: position 1,009,045 of record NZ_CANNBM010000002.1, on the reverse strand, counting down.
ATGACGGAAACGCAGGTATTGCCCGGGGCGGTGCTGCGCCTGCAATACAAACACCACATCGAGGCGTGTTACTGTATCGGTGGCGCGGGGGAGGTAGTGGAGCTTGCCTCTGGCAAGGTGCACCCAATTTCCGCAGGGGTGCTTTATGCGCCTGACGCCCATGATCGACACGAAGTGCGTGTGCCGTCTGGTGGTGATGCGCTGCATCTGATTTGTGTGTTTTTGCCTGCGCTGGAGGGGAACGAAGTGCATGGCCCTGACGGAAGTTATCCCATGGGCTGACGCGTGGCGGCGTGCTTGTTTCTCGGAACGTCAGACCATACTGAGAAGATGTGGGACATTCCCCATAGATAATGTCTGGCGCAGTCTGCATGCTCAATCGGCTTTCCCCACAGTTTACAGGCTATGCTGCCGCATGGACTATTGTTTTTGTCTGGTCATTCTGGCTGATTGTCAGCCGTGTGGCAGAGGGCAGCGGGCTGACGGTCTATGATCTGGCTGCGATGCGGTACGGGTTGGCCTCGATCATCGCGCTGCCATTGTGTTTGTATTACAAGCCGTGGCGCGGGCTGCGGTGGGTACAGATCGCTGTGCTGTCGTTCATTCTGGGACCTGTTTACATCATCGCCGTTTTCTCGGCGTTTCTATACGCACCTGCTGCCCACGGCGGGATTTTTATGAACGGGGTCTTGCCCCTAATCAGCATCGTGTTTGCGCTTGTGCTGTTTCGCCGAACGCCAAGCCTGCGGCAAGGCATCGGCGCGCTATTGATTCTGGTTTCGGCGGTTGTTTTGGCATGGGATGGGAGCATTGCCAGTGACGCGGATACGTGGATCGGAGATATGCTGTTTATCGTCGGGGCGTTGTTTTTCGCCACCTATGTGATCTTGTCCGAGCGGTGGCAGCTGGGCGCGATGCAGATCATTTTCTGTGGGACGATTGTAAATGCGGTGATTTACCTGCCGATCTGGGCGCTGTTCTTGCCATCTGGGCTGGCGCAGGCGCCGATGGGGCCGCTTTTGTTACAGGCGGTCTATCAGGGGTTTGTGCCTAACCTGATCGGGTTGTTGTTTATCGCCCATGCGTCGCGTTCTATCGGGACGGCGAACACCTCGGCGATTTTGGCAGCCGTGCCGGGGGGTGGCGCGGTGCTGGGGTTCTTGATCCTGGGGGAAGCGTTTAGCCTGACCAGCATTATGGCGATTGTCTTGCTGACAGTCGGGTTGCTGATTTCGGTGCGGCGCAGGGCGGTGCCGCCTGTGTAAAGCGCGCACGTAAAAAGGCCCCGCCGATTTGGCAGGGCCTTCTTTCATTCGATCGTGAGGTGCAGCTTACTGCGGGATTTCGCCCTCAATACCTTCGACATAGAAGTTCATGCCAGCCAGCGTGCCGTCATCTGCTGTCTCGCCTTCGGCAAGGAACGGTGTGCCGTCTTGCTTGTTCAATGGACCTGTGAAGGCGTGGTAGGAGCCGTCGGCCAATGATGCCTTCATGGCCAGTGCTTCGGCTTTGACCTCCGCAGGTACCGCATCGGAGATTTCACCAATGCCGACCATGCCTGGACCGATACCGTCCCATGTGTCTGTCGAGGTCCATGTGCCATCCATCACGGCCTGCGTGCGGGCGATATAGTAAGGTGCCCAATCATCAATGATAGACGAGACGCGCGGGAAGGGCGCATATTGGCCCATGTCGGAGGCTTGGCCGAAGGTGACTACATTGCCTGCTTCCTGAGCTGCTGCTTGCGGGGCTGTGGAATCGGTGTGCTGCAAGATCACGTCGGCGCCCTGGTCGATCAGAACCTTGGCTGCGTCCGCTTCTTTTGCAGGATCAAACCATGTGTAGGCCCAGACAATCTTGAACTCGACTTCGGGGTTCACTTTGCGCGCGTGAATGAAGGCAGAGTTGATGCCACGGATAACTTCCGGAATTGGATAAGAGGCGATGTAGCCCACGATGTTGGACTTGGTCATGTTGCCCGCGATGTGGCCCTGAATGGCACGGCCCTCATAAAAGCGCGCCGAATAGGTGCTGACGTTGTCGGCACGTTTGTAGCCTGTGGCATGCTCGAACTTAACGTTCGGGAACTTGGCCGCCACATTGATGGTCGGATCCATATAGCCGAACGATGTCGTAAAGATCAGGTCGGCACCGTCGAGCGCCATTTGCGTCATCACACGCTCGGAATCGGGGCCTTCGGCTACTGATTCGACGAACACTGTCTCAACCTTGTCGCCAAAATGTGCCTCAACTGCCAGACGGCCTTTGTCATGCTCGTACGTCCAGCCGCCATCGCCCACGGGGCCGACATAGACAAAGCCTACTTTGGTTTTTGCGTGGCCATCGGCAAAAGCTGCCGTGCCCATTGTCGCGGCAAGGGCTGTGCCGAGCAGTAGTTTGGCTGCGGCGCGTTTTGTGAATGTCATGTGAGAAGTCTCCCCAGATAGGTTTTCAAGCAGCGTGTGCCTCAGGACGAGGCGTGGAATATGCGTCCCAATGATCCGGGTGCGGCGCTGCGGGAGCGCGACAGAAACACCAGAACCACGATAGTGATCACGTAGGGGGACATTGCCAGATATTCCACAGGAATGGCAACGCCTGCGCCTTGCAGATTCAGCTGCAATTGAACCAATCCGCCAAAAAGATAGGCACCCAGCAGGACGCGGAAGGCGCGCCAGGAGGCAAATACAACCAGTGCGAGCGCGATCCAGCCAACGCCAGCGGTCATGCCTTCGGTCCATTGCGGAACGCGGATCAGGCTGATGTAGGCACCGCCCACACCCGCACAGGCCCCGCCGAACATAATGGCCAGCGTACGCACACGCTTGACCTTGAACCCCAGCGCATGGGCAGCATCGTGGTTTTCGCCCACCGCGCGCAGCACCAGCCCTGCACGGGTGAATTTCAGCACTGCCCAGACAGCCACGACCAGCGCAAGACCGACATAGACGATGATATCATGGCTGAAGAAGATTGGTCCAATGACAGGAATATCGGCCAGCGGGCCAAAGTTCACATCCGCCAGACGCGGCGGCTTAACCCCGACATAGCTTTGCCCCAGCAAGGCAGAAAAGCCGAGCCCGAACAGGGTAAGCGCAAGGCCGGAGGCCACCTGATTGGCCAGCATGATTTGCGTTAGAAAAGCGAATAACAGGCTGAGGGCTGCGCCGCCCAAAGCCGCAGCTACAAAGCCCAGCAGCGGCGAGCCTGTTTCGACCGCCGTGGCAAAGCCGCAGATTGCGCCCATAATCATCATGCCCTCGACCCCGAGGTTGAGCACGCCTGTTTTCTCGACCACAAGCTCACCGATTGCAGCAAAGATCAGCGGCGTTGCAGCGACGAAAAAGCCCGCAACAAAGAGGATCGGGTTGATTGCCGAGAGGTCCATTACACACCCCCGTGGTGGATCAAATGTATGACAGATGCGCAGACAAGGGCCGCGGCGAACATGATGCCCATGTGGCGTGCTGTTGGCCTGTGGAGGCCTGCCAGCCTGTCCCTCAGCGCAGGTGAAAAGCGTGCCGCCCACCAGCCAAGTAACCCCAAGGCCGCCAAAACAGCCACATGGCCGCCAAGAAAGACAGCCAGAGCAGCACCGCCGCCGGTGACGGCAGATTCGCCTTCAGACGCGAGCATCAGGTGAAGCATCGCCATCATCATCAGCCCCATGAAGGCGCCCATGAGCAAAGGCTTGCGATATGTGTCGATCATTGCGCCACCTCGGTCCGGCCGAATTTGAGCCGGTAGTTTGTAAACAGATCAAAGGCCAGCAGGAAAAACAGCAACATTCCCTGAAACACCTGAATGGCAGCAGCAGGCAAGCCGAGCTTGGATTGGGCGATATCGCCACCAATATAGGTCAGCGCCATCAGGCCGCCCGCCAGCAAAATGCCGACAGGGTGCAAACGCCCCAGAAACGCCACGATGATTGCGGTGAAACCGTAGCCCACGTTGAAATCAATTGTTACTTGTCCCGCGGGGCCGGACACTTCGAACATGCCGGCAAGGCCCGCCAGCAGGCCCGACATGCCCAGACAAAACAGCACCAGCCGTGCAGGGTTCACGCCCGAGAAAGCAGCAGCGCGTGGTGCGTCCCCTGTCACGCGGATGGCAAAGCCCAGGCGGTGCCGTGCCAGCAGTACATAGGCAAAGATTACGGCAATAAAGGCAGCGACCACACCCCAATGCATGCCTGATCCCGCAACCAGATCGGCGTTGTGCGCACTGGCATATTGCGTCAGGTTGCGCGACCCCGGAAAGCCCATGCCATCGGGGTTTCGCATCAACCCCAGTGACATAGACGCGAGAAACTGCTCGGCCACATAGACCAGCATCAAGGACACAAGTATCTCGTTGGTTCCGAATTTCACCTTAAGCACCGCAGGGATCATCGCCCAGAGCCAGCCGCCAAAGGCGCCGGCCAGCACCATCAGCGGAAAAACCAGCGCGCTCTCCAGAGGGTAAAACGCCAGACCTGCGCCCGCACCAAAAAGCGCGCCCATGATGTATTGGCCTTCCGCGCCGATGTTCCAGATACCTGCCTTGAAGCCCAGACTAAGACCGATGGCGATCAGCACCAGTGGTGCGCCTTTGATCAAAAGCTGGGGGCGGTAAAAGAATGCAAATTCGCCAAACAGCGGCTCCCAGAAAATCGTCTTGATCGCGATAAACGGGTCCTTGCCCAGCAGCGCAAACAGCAATCCCCCAAACACAAATGTCGCCAGCACCGCCAGCACAGGGGCCGCAAGCGAGAAAGCGCGGCTTGGCTCGGGGCGCTTGACCAATGCAATCATGCGCCGTCCTCCGCCACAAAGTCCTGCTTCTTTATTTTTCCTATAAACTCATATCCTGCGGGTCTACACATGGGCCACCTCCATCCCGTGGGCACCCCCCATCATCAGGCCAATCTCTTCCACCGTGATGCCTTTGGCGGTGCGGGGCGGGGACAGACGGCCTTCATTCAGGGCTGCAAATCTGTCCGAGATCTCCATCAACTCGTCCAGATCCTGCGAAATAACGATCAGGGCCGCACCGTTTTGCGCCAGATCCAGCAGCGCCTGCCGGATCGCGGCAGCAGCCGAGGCATCGACGCCCCAAGTGGGCTGGTTGACGACAAAGACTTCTGGTTTCTGCATCACCTCGCGGCCGATGACGTATTTTTGCAGGTTCCCGCCCGACAGGGCGCGTGCGGCGGCGTGGGGGCCGGGGGTGCGGACATCAAACCGCTCGATCACGCTTTCGGCAAAGCGTTTCGCGGCGGGCCAGTCCAGAAATCCGCCACGGTCCAGTCCTTCACGCGTTGCTGCGGTGAGCATAGCGTTTTCGGTCAGTGACATATCGGGGGCAGCCGCGTGGCCCATGCGTTCTTCGGGCGCAGCGAGAAGGCCCAACTTGCGCCGTGCAGTAGGGCCGAGAGGGCCGATGTCACTGCCTTTGTACATCACCATGCCACGCGGCACGCGCCGCTCGCCCGAGAGGGCTGCCAGCAATTCGTCCTGCCCGTTACCCGCAACACCGCCGATGCCCAGCACCTCGCCTGCGCGCAGATCCAGAGTGATGTCTTTGAGCGCCATGCCAAACGTGTTGGGTGCAGGGGCGTTCAGATTTTGGAGGCGCAGCACAACTTCGCCAGCTTCGTGGCCTGCGCGGGTGGGGGTTTGCAGCAGCTTGCCCACCATCATTTCCGCCATATCACGTGCCGTTGTCTCGCGCGGGGTGCAGTGGCCGACGACTTTGCCCAAACGCAGGATGGTGGCGCTGTCACATAAGGTGCGGATTTCTTCCAGCTTGTGCGAGATGTACAGAATAGCGGTGCCTTCGGCGCTGAGTTTGCGCAGGGTTTTGAACAGAATTTCAACCTCTTGCGGGGTTAAAACGCTGGTCGGTTCGTCCATGATCAGCAGCTTGGGATCTTGCAGCAGGCAGCGGATGATCTCGACACGCTGACGCTCTCCCGCGCTTAGATCACCGACGATACGGTCGGGCGACAGTGGTAGGCCGTAGGTCTCGGACACAGCTGTGATCTTGGCCGAAAGCGCGTTTAGCTTCGGGGCGTTTTCCATGCCGAGGGCAATATTTTCGGCCACGCTCATCGCGTCGAAAAGCGAAAAGTGCTGGAACACCATGCCAACACCCGCGGCACGGGCCGCGCGCGGCTCGGACGGGGCAAAGGGCGCGCCGTGCATTTGCATCTGGCCGCTGTCGGGTTTCACCAGCCCGTAGATCATTTTCACCAAGGTCGATTTGCCCGCACCGTTTTCGCCCAGCAGCGCGTGGACTTCGCCCGCCGCAATTTCCAGCGAGACATCATCATTTGCGACCACGCCGGGGTAGGCTTTGGTCAGCGCGGTGAGGGACAGCAGCGGTTGGGTCATGAAAGGGCCTTGGATTGCGTGCCGGACATTAGTGCCTGTAGGGTGCCATGTGCAATCTGATCGGGGTGTTTTCCAAGGGATTTATCCCCGATGGGGCAGATTATGGGGGTCGGATCGAGGTTCATGTCGCGCAGGCGCTTGAAAAACCGCGCCCGTTTCGTCTCGGACCCGATAAGGCCGATGCTGGCGGCGCCCCGTTTCAGTAGGGCGGCACAGAGTGCCAGATCAATTTCATGGGAGTAGGTGAAGATGAGATGATGGGCATATTCCGGCGCGCGGGAGGCCAGCAAGGGCATATCGGCGGCGGATGTTTTGGTCGCATGTTTGAAGATGCGGCTGGGGAAGCGGTCATCGCTGCTGTCGACCCAAGTGATTTTGAACGCTTGGGGATGGGCGGCAGCTACGACGGCGCGGCCAACGTGGCCAGCGCCCCAGAGCCAGAGGTGTTTGGGGTGGGGGCGGTTTTGCGTGAGGGTGTGAACGGTGAATCTGTCCAACTCAAGCGACAGAGGCTTTGGCGTGTAGGTGTAGCGCAGGGTGACAGCGCCGCCGCAGCATTGGCCGAGATTGGGGCCGAGAGGGATCGTTTCGGATGTTTCGGTGCCGCCTGTGGCAAGGATTTTGCGGGCTTTTGTGATGGCGCGGTATTCTAGCGCCCCACCGCCGATCGTTTGTTTTGTGGTGGTAGGCGTGACGATCATCGTCGTGCCTGCGTCACGCGGTGTGGAGCCGCGGGTGGCGGTGATCTCGACGTAGATTTTTGATGCGGGGTCAGTCATCGGCTTTGGCCCTTGTGACGGCGCGTAGAACGGCCTCGGCGGTAGCAGGGGTTTGCAGATCGGCGTAGGTCGGGCCGCAGGCGGCAACTGCGTCGGCCAGTGCCGACCACGCGGAGACGCCCAGCATGAAAGGCGGCTCGCCCACCGCTTTTGAGCGATAGATGGTGTGGGCGGGGTTGGGTTGGTCCCAAAGGGCCACATTGAAAATATCGGGACGGTCCGAGCAGGCGGGGATTTTATAAGTGGCAGGCGCGTGGGTCTTGAGCGCGCCGTGCGCGTCCCAGACCAGCTCCTCGGTGGTGAGCCAGCCTGCGCCCTGAACATAGCCGCCTTCGATCTGGCCGATATCCAGTGCGGGGTTCAGGGACTTGCCTGCATCGTGCAGTATATCTGTGCGCAGGATGCGGTTTTCGCCTGTGAGCGTGTCTATCACCACCTCGGTAATCGCAGCACCGTAAGCAAAGTAGAAAAACGGGCGGCCCTTGCCCGCGATACGGTCCCATTGGATGTCGGGGGTTTTGTAGAACCCTGTAGCCGAGAGGCTGACGCGGTTTTCATAGGTCAGTTGCGCGGCTTGCGCAAAGCTGAGCGTGTGATCGGTCCCGACGTGGACATTGCCATCTTTGAAGATGATGTCGGCTGGCTGGCAGCCCATCACCGCGGCAATACAATCGGACATACGGGTGCGTATGGTTTCACAGGCAGCAAGCACTGCCATCCCGTTTAGATCGGTGCCGGAACTGGCCGCTGTGGCGGAGGTATTCGGCACTTTGGCTGTATCTGTTGCGGTGATCTTGATCTGCTCCAGCGGTACGCCAAAAGAGGCGGCGGCGACTTGGGCGACTTTCTGGAACAGACCCTGACCCATTTCAGTACCGCCGTGGTTCAGGTGGACCGAGCCGTCTTGGTACACGTGCACCAATGCGCCTGCCTGATTCAGATGCGTAAGGGTAAAGGAAATGCCAAATTTGACAGGGGTGAGCGCGATGCCACGCTTGAGGATCGGGTTGTTTGCGTTCCAATCCGTAACAGCGGTGCGGCGGGCGGCGTAGTCGGCGCTGGTGGCAAGCCTGTCTGTCAGCTCGTTTATAATACAGTCGTTGACGGGTTGATCGTAGGGGGTGGTCTGGATCTCTTCGGGTGCTGCCGGGGCCGGTGTGCGCTTGGCTGCGTCCTGCGCGCCCCTGCTGGTGGCATCACCGTCAACCTCTACGTCGGCGGGTGCGGTATGCCGTGCCGTGTCGGGGGATGGCGCGCAAAGATCGCTATCGCGGTAGAAGTTGGCGCGGCGCACGGCGAGGGGGTCAAGCCGCAGTCGGGTGGCGATGTGATCCATCACCCGTTCGATGCCCACGATCCCTTGGGGGCCGCCAAAGCCGCGAAAGGCGGTGGCGCTTTGGGTGTTGGTCCTGAGGCGGTGGGAGGTAATGCGGATGTGGTCAAGATGATAGGCATTGTCCGCGTGCAGCATGGCGCGGTCGGCCACGGGCAAGCTGAGGTCCATCGCCCAGCCGCAGCGGGCGTAATGGGTGAAGTCGAGCGCTGTGATGTGGCCTGACGCATCAAAGCCGACTTCGTAGGTAATGCGGAAGTCGTGGCGTTTGCCCGTGATGGTCATATCGTCATCGCGGTCATAGCGCATCTTGCAGGGCTGTTGCGTGTGCCGTGCGGCCAGTGCACAGGCCACGGCGAGCGCGTTGCCCTGACTTTCCTTACCGCCGAAGCCGCCGCCCATGCGGCGGGTTTCGACCCGCACGGCGTGCATGGGCAGGCCGATGGCTTCGGCCACTTTGTGCTGAATTTCGGTGGGGTGCTGGGTAGAGCTGTGGACGAGCATATCGCCGTCCTCCCCCGGAAGTGCGAGCGCGGCCTGCCCTTCGAGATAGAAGTGTTCCTGACCGCCGATCTGTAGCGTGCCAGTCAGTCGGTGCTGTGATTTGAGCAGGGCAGAGGCGGGATCGCCTTTTGTGTAGATACGGGGGCCGTCCTCGAACCTGCTGTTGGCGGTGAGGGCATCATCAATGGTGAGTATCGGCGTTTCGGGCGCGATGGTCACGTCACCCAAGCGCGCGGCGGTGCGGGCGGCCAGATGGCTGGTGGCGATAACCAGAAACAGTGGCTGTCCTATGTAATGAACGGTGCCGTCTGCCAGCAAAGGCTCGTCATGGTTGGAGGGGGAGACATCATTGGCAAAGGGGAGATCATCGGCTGTCAGCACGGCGATCACACCTGCATGCGCGCGCACAGTGTCGAGGTGCAGTGCGGTTATGGTGCCATGTGCGACTGTAGACAGGCCAAAGGCGAGGTGCAGGGTGTCTGCGGGCGTGGGGATATCATCCACATAACGTGCGGCCCCTGTTACATGCAGATGGGCTGCATCATGGGGGAGCGGCTTTGCGGTGCTCATGGGCGCACCTCGTGAAGGTCGGTGTGGGTGCCGATGAGGGTATAATAGGCGCGCAGCAGCATGTTCTGTGCGGCCTGCATCCGGTAGTCGGCAGAAGCGCGCATATCCGACAGCGGTGTGAAATCGGTGGCGAGCGCCTGCATGGCATGGCCGATTGTTTCTTTTGTCATCGGGTGGCCCGAGAGGGCAGCCTCGGCGCGGGTGGCGCGGGCGGGGGTGCCTGCCATGCCGCCAAAAGCAAGGCGGACAGGGCCGAAACGGGCATCTGCGACAGGCAAGGCAAAGCAGCCGCAGACGGCCGATATGTCCTGATCAAATCGTTTGGAGAGTTTGTAGCACTGCAATGTGTCGGGTTGTTTCGGAAGGCTGACAGCCTCGATGAACTCGCCTTTGGTGCGGTTCTGTTTGCCATAAGCGATAAAGAAATCCTCAAGCGGGAGTGTGCGGCGGATGTCGCCGCAGCGCAGATGCAGGGTGGCCCCGAGTGCGATCATTGCAGGGCTGCCATCGCCTATGGGCGAGCCGTTGGCGATGTTGCCCCCCAATGTAGCCGCTGCGCGGACCTGAGCCGATCCGTAGCGGCGCAACATCACGCCAAGGCTTGGATGGTGGGGGGCGAGGGTGCTCTCAAGCTCGGCTATGGTTGTCATGGCGCCGATGCGCCAGTGGGACTTTGTCTGGGTGATGCCGTGCAGCGCATCGCAACGGTTCAGGAATACGGGTGTGGGCAGGCTGCGCAATTGTTTCGTGACCCAGAGCCCTACGTCCGTGGCGCCCGCGATCAGGGTGGCATCGGGATTGGCGCTGTAGAGGGTGGCAAGCTCGTCTATAGTCTCTGGCTGGTAGAAAGTGGGGGGCTCTGCCCCCGCAGCCTCGGGCTGCTCCCCCGGAGGATTTGGGGCCAAGAGAGATAGATGCTCGGGGACAGGGTGTGCTTCGGCTGCGATGGCCGCGCGGACGATGGGGGCGTAGCCGGTGCAGCGGCACAGGTTGCCCGCCAATACGGTGTCGTGATCGGTCTGGTTGTTGAGGTGGGCGGTGGCCATGCTCATGACAAAGCCTGGCGTGCAAAAGCCGCATTGGCTGCCGTGGTGGGTAATCATCTCGGACTGGACGGGGTGGAGGGCGCCGTCGGGTGCGCGCAGACCTTCTACAGTGGTGACGTGCTTGCCGTGCAGTTGCGGCAGGAAAAGGATGCAGGCATTGAGTGGCGCGTTGCCTGTCTGGTCAGTGACCATGACGGTGCAAGCGCCGCAGTCGCCTTCGTTGCAGCCTTCTTTTGTGCCTGCCAGATGACGTTCCTCGCGCAGCCAGTCGAGAAGCGTGGTTGTGGGGATAGGATCCGTCAACGTGACGGGTGAGCCGTTGAGGTGGAATGTGACGTGCATGGGGAAAACCCCGCCGCGGTACCAATGTCTGGTGCGGCCCTGTTCGATGCGGCGTAGAACGGTGGGCGCTTCGGAGGCTACGGCGCGGGGCTGGGATTTGGCAAGGGGTTTGCTATGATTAACTCGCATGTAGGTGACTTTGGAGGGTTGGGATGCGCAAGATTTTGGCGGGGTTGGCCCTGATCGGCGTGTCCGCAGGCTATGCACAGGCCTGCAACACTGTTGTTTTTGATTACGAAAGTTTTTCGCGGCCACCGATGAAGATTGATCTGGACCGTTATCTGGCGGGAAATGAAGAGACCGATTATCTTTCGGTTGGATTGAACGGGATCACATTGCAGATCAGTCCTGCAAATTGGGAAATTGCGACAGGGTTCAGGGCGATCTGGGAAGCCTGGGCTGCGCGGGGGGAAACCCATGCCATGGCCGCACAGTTCCAGACGTATTTCGATCGGCCTTTGCGGGTCGATACCCCTTTTGCCACCCTCTCGGGAGCATCTTTGACGGGGTATCTATCACCGATCATGGATGCTTACCGCCCCAAGGACGACCCGACCCAACGCAATACAATCCTGTTTGCCTTTGTAGAGGATGAAAACGGCAGTGGTGCGGCGTCGCTTTATCTGAACGACCCGACAGGGGAGGGAGATATGGAGGCGGTGATGGACGAATATGCAAAACTGACTACGATTGATGCCAGCTGCATCTCTGATACGGGGGCCTATGAGGGGCGGTATCTGCCCGATCAGGCGCAATATGTTGTTTTCCCTGTAGAGGCTTTTTCGGATAACGATTAGGCTGGGGCTATGACAAATTCCCCCCGATTCATTCACCTGCGCACGCATTCCGAATACTCTTTGCTGGAGGGGGCGCTGCGGCTGAAAAAGCTGCCTGATATCTGCGTCAAAGCGGGTATGCCTGCGATGGCGTTGACTGATACGAACAACATGTTTGCGGCTCTGGAATTCTCCATCGGGATGTCGGGGGCGGGGGTGCAGCCGATCATCGGCTGTCAGGTTGATCTGGAGTATGTGGCTGCCGCACCCGGAGAGAAGCTGCGCCCGCCAGCGCCTGTTGTGCTGCTGGCGCAGAGCGAGCGGGGGTATGAGCATTTGATGAAGCTCAACTCCTGTCTGTATCTGGATAAAGGCGGGGCGATCCCGCAGGTGACGCTGGCGGAATTGGCGGCACATTCGGAAGATGTGATTTGTCTGACGGGTGGGCCGATGGGGCCTGTCGGCCTGTTGTTGCAAAACGGGCAGCGGCCTGCTGCGGAGGCGTTGATGGTGCAGATGCATGCAGCATTCGGGGACCGTTTGTATGTAGAGTTACAGCGCCATCCAGGTGAGGACGGTGCGCTGGAAGCGGAGCGGTTGAGCGAACGCGGTTTTGTCGAGATGGCTTATGCGATGGGCATTCCGCTGGTGGCGACGAACGATGTCTATTTCCCTGCGTCCAAGATGTATGAGGCGCATGACGCGCTGATCTGTATCTCCGAAGGGGCATATGTGGATCAGCAGGAGGGCCGCCGCCGCTTGACGCCGCAGCATTATTTCAAATCTCAGGCCGAGATGGTGACGCTGTTTGCGGACCTGCCCGAAGCCATCGAAAATACGGTCGAGATTGCCAAGCGGTGTGCGTTTCAAGCCTATCGCCGTGATCCGATTTTGCCAAAGTTTGCCGATGACGAGGTCGCGGAATTGCGCCGTCAGGCACAAGAGGGACTGCGCGCGCGGCTGGCGATTATTCCGCATGCGGCGGAAGTGTCGGTTTACGAAGAGCGGCTGGAATTCGAGCTGGGGATCATTGAGGGGATGGGGTTTCCCGGCTACTTCCTGATTGTTGCGGATTTCATCAAATGGGCCAAGGATCAGGGGATTCCCGTTGGGCCGGGTCGTGGTTCTGGTGCGGGCTCACTGGTTGCTTATGCGTTGTTGATTACCGACCTCGACCCGCTGCGCTACTCTCTGCTGTTCGAGCGGTTCTTGAACCCCGAGCGTGTATCCATGCCCGATTTCGACATCGATTTTTGCATGGACCGTCGCGAGGAAGTCATCCGCTATGTTCAGGAGAAATACGGGCGCGACAAGGTGGGGCAGATCATCACCTTTGGCGGGTTGCTGTCCAAGGCGGCCGTGCGCGATATTGGCCGCGTTTTGCAGATGCCGTATGGACAGGTGGATCGTTTGTCCAAGATGATCCCTGTTGAGGGGGTGAAGCCCGTCAGTATCGAAAAGGCCTTGGCGGATGAGCCTCGGCTCCGTGAGGAAGCGCGGAGCGAAGAGATCGTGGCGCGGTTGCTGGATTATGGCCAGCAGGTTGAGGGATTGCTGCGCAACGCATCCACTCACGCGGCGGGTGTTGTGATTGGCGACCGTCCGCTGGACGAGTTGGTGCCGCTCTATCAGGATCCGCGATCCGACATGCCCGCGACCCAGTTCAACATGAAGTGGGTGGAGCAGGCGGGGCTGGTCAAATTCGACTTTCTGGGTCTGAAAACGCTGACGGTGATCCAGAATGCAGTGGACCAGATCAAGGCGAGCGGGCGGCATTTGCACATCGCGGCGGACGGGACGGAGTTGTTCGAGCCGCCAGAGGGGTTGATGGACGATATCTCGACAATCCCGCTGGATGATGAGGCGTCCTATAAGCTGTATGCAGCGGCCAAGACGGTTGCGGTGTTTCAGGTGGAAAGTAGCGGCATGATGGATGCCCTCAAGCGGATGAAGCCGAACTGTATCGAGGATATTGTGGCGCTTGTGGCGCTGTACCGCCCCGGTCCGATGGAGAATATCCCGACCTATTGCGAGGTAAAGAACGGGCTGAAAGAGCGCGAGTCTGTGCATCCGTCAATTGACCATATCCTTGAGGAAACCCAAGGCATTATTGTTTATCAGGAACAGGTTATGCAGATTGCGCAGGTCATGGGGGGCTACTCCCTTGGCGGCGCTGACCTGTTGCGCCGTGCGATGGGTAAGAAGATCGCCGAGGAGATGGCGAAGGAGCGGCCCAAGTTCGAGAAGGGCGCCATGGCCAATGGCGTGGACAAAAAGAAGGCAAAGGAGGTTTTTGACCTTCTGGAGAAATTCGCCAATTACGGCTTCAACAAATCCCACGCGGCGGCGTACGCGGTGGTCAGCTATCAGACTGCGTGGCTGAAGGCGAACCACCCTGTCGAGTTTATGGCGGGTGTGATGAATTGCGATATTCATTTGACCGACAAGCTGGCCGTGTATTTCGAGGAAGTGCGCAAGCGGCTTGAACTGCCTTGGGTGCCGCCCTGTGTGAACCGTTCGGGTGCGACGTATAAGGTTGTGGACGGGGCATTGGTCTATGCGCTGGGTGCGCTCAAGAATGTGGGCGTGGAGGCGATGAAGCTGATCACCGAGGGCCGCAAGGTTGACGGTGTGGAAAAGCCCTTTGCAACGCTGTTTGATCTGGCGCGACGCGTGGATCTCAAGCGGGTGGGTAAGCGGCCGTTGGAGATGCTGGCGCGATCGGGTGCGTTTGATGTGCTGGACCCCAACCGCCGCCGCGTGTTTGGCGCGCTGGATGCCTTGGTAGGCTATTCCGCTGCCATTCACGAGCAGAAGGCGTCGAATCAGGTGTCGCTGTTTGGCGAGGCGGGCGATGATCTGCCCGAGCCGCGCATGATGCCTTGTGATGACTGGTTGCCCGCCGAGCGGCTGACCGAGGAGTTCAAGGCCGTCGGGTTTTACCTCTCGGGGCATCCGCTGGACGATTATATGGGGCCGCTGAACCGCAAGTGGGGCAATGACCGTGGTGTGCCTTTCCTGACGCTGGATGGCTTGACCGAAAAAGTGGCTGACCGTGGGGCGATGAATGCGCGGCTGGCGGGCATTGTCGCAGGGCGGCAGGAGCGTAAATCGGCGCGGGGCAACCGCTTTGCCTTTGCCCAGCTGTCCGATCCTACGGGCGCTTACGAGGTGACGCTGTTTTCGGACACGCTGGAGCTGGCGCGCGATCACCTTGAGGCTGGATCGAAGGTAATCGTGACCGTTGAGGCCACGATGGAGAGTGACCAGCTCAAGCTGTTGGGGCGTTCTGTTGTACCTGTGGAAATGGCGGTGGCGGATGTGGGCGGCATGGGCCTGCGCATCTTTATCGAAGCGCCAGAGGCGATTGCAGCCGTGTCCGAAGTGTTGGAAGGCGCGCGCAAAGCCGCACGGACAGCAGGCAAAGGGCCGGTGCATCTATGTTTGATGGACCCTGCCTTGCCCGGTGAGGTCGAAGTCGATCTGGGGGCGGAATTCCCCGTGACCCCGCAGATCAAGGGTGCGATCAGGTCGTTGGGCGGTGTACTGGAAGTCGAAGAAATCTGACGCGCCCGCGCCATCTGCGCACGTGTCAGCGACGGATCGCTGGTGTTGCTGGACGCTGGCGGTGGCCTTCGTTAAGAGTCTGTCAACTTTGTGGGAGTGGCCTAGTGCGCGTTTTACCAGTATTCACATTTGTGTTGATATTAGCCGCCTGTGGCGACCCGCTTGCGGGGATTGGCCGTCTTTCGGATGTGGATGTGCCGCCTGAAGATGCTGCCAGTGCTGCGGCCCTGCCTGACGCGGAAGAAGTAGCGCGCGAAGGGTTTATCGGCACAAGTGCGGCAGAAGGCGAAGTGCCGGCAGCTGTAGATACAGGGGTGCCGACAGAAACTGACAGCACACAGGCCGAAGCAGCCGCTGCACCCGCAGGTGGCGGATTTCTACGCGGTTTGATCCGCCGCGCAGCCAATGCGGACCCTGCGGCTGCTGTCGCGGCGGATGTGGCCGCCGCGCAGTCAGATCAGGTTGTGATTGAGACAACTCCCACGACATCTGCCAATGCGGCCGAAACGGCGACGGAAACAGAAGAGGTGCAACTGGCTGCATTGCCCGCGCCCGAAGTCTCGCCGCGAGAAGAATTGCAGCCGCGCAGACGCGGGATTGGCCTGTTTGGCGGAAGTGCCGCTGCGCGCGGCAATGCCCCGCGGACAGGACCTGACCAGCGTGATGTACCCTACGGCACGGTGCTGGCCTTTGGCGAGATTGCGCGCGTCTGTGAAGCCCGCGGCAAGGCGCTGGGCAAGAAACTGGGCAGCACGGGACGGCGCGGATTTACCCTGCACGATTCAAAACCCGGCGTGCGTGACAAGCGCACTTTTTACGTGACAGGCTTTGGCGATAACTGCCCGCGCCAGTTTACCGCTGCCAATGCGCTGTTTGGCGCGCCTTCGTTTTATGAGCAGATACGCTTTAGTCCGGCGGGCAAGCATTTGCCCTATGCGGCCACGGACAAAGCCTATGACAAAGTGAAAACCAAAGTCTGCCGCACAGGCAAGAACAAGCCCTGTGGCGGCCAGATTGGCAAGCTGGACGCCGCTGCAGCCTTTGTGAGCGCCTATGAGTTCCACGAGCACAACAACAAGTGGAAAGAGTTTTTTGTGAGTGATGGCGCAGTGCTGGCGGGCGCGGTGAAATCAGCCAACTAGGCGGCGGTATCTAGTAGTGTGGGGGACGCTCGTCGCCCACCACCACACCGCCACCGCCCGCCGCTTCACGCTCGCCCTCGCGGCGCATGAGCATGTCAACACGTGCGCTGAGGCGGTCGATTTCGTTGCGTTGGGCAACGATGATGTCTGACAGATCATCAACGGTGCGTTGCAAATGGGCGAGCTGTTCTTCGAGATGTTCCATAGCGCCCAGTTAGGCGTGATCGGACGGGCGCGCAATGGCATTGCTGCAGATTGACCGCGCGGACGCCGCCCCCTGCGGGGCCTGCGACACGATTTTGGCGGCGGTTGTGCCGTGCTCGCAAACCTGTGGTGATGCGGCTGTTGCTTGCCCCGCGTCCCTGCATCCGTTACAGCCTGCGCGAGATTTGAACCCCGTTTAGAGGACGATCATGGCCAAGCCCAAAAAGACTCCGCGCCCCAAGGCGGAAACGCCCCGCGGGTTCCGCGACTATTTCGGTGCCGAAGTAACCCAGCGCGCTGAAATGCTGTCCAAGATTGCTGCGGTCTATCATCGCTACGGCTTTGACGCGCTGGAGAGTGCGGCGGTGGAGAAGGTCGAGGCGCTGGGCAAGTTCCTGCCCGATGTGGACCGCCCGAACGAGGGGGTGTTTGCATGGCAAGAGGATGCCGAGGCGGAAAAGGCGGGCGACTGGCTGGCCCTGCGGTATGATCTGACAGCACCGCTGGCGCGGGTCTATGCGCAGCACCGCAACGAACTGCCCACGCCGTACCGCCGCTATGCCATGGGGCCAGTCTGGCGCAACGAAAAGCCCGGGCCGGGGCGGTATCGACAGTTTTATCAATGTGATGCGGATACGGTTGGCACGGGCAGCGTGGCGGCGGATGCCGAGATTTGCGCAATGTTGGCTGATTGTCTGGAAGAAGTGGGCATCGAGCGCGGTGACTACATTGTTCGGGTGAACAACCGCAAGGTTTTGAACGGCGTGCTGGAGGTTGCAGGCCTGTCAGGGGACGACAAAGAGGCTGAGCGCGGCATCGTTTTGCGCGCGATAGACAAGCTGGACCGTCTGGGCGCGGATGGCGTGCGGGCGCTGTTGGGGGAAGGCCGCAAGGACGAGAGCGGCGATTTCACCGAGGGTGCGGGGCTGAATGATGTCAGTGCTGATGTGGTGATGGGCTTTATGCAGGCCAAGCGCGACAGCGGTGCCGCGACATGCAAGCGTCTGCGTGAGTTGGTCGGCGAAAGTGCTGTTGGCCGCGACGGTGTGGACGAGTTGGAAGCCATTGCGGAATTACTGGCAGCAGGTGGCTATGGCCCTGACCGGATCGAGATCGACCCGTCAGTCGTACGCGGCCTTGGTTACTATACTGGCCCTGTCTACGAGGCCGAGCTGACCTTTGAGATCAAGGACGAGAAGGGGCGCGCGCGCAACTTTGGCTCGGTTGCGGGTGGCGGTCGGTATGACGATCTGGTCAAGCGGTTTACGGGGCAGGAGGTGCCTGCGACAGGTGTATCCATCGGGGTGGACCGATTGCTGGCCGCGCTGCACGCCAAAGGGCGGATTGATACTGCGGCACCGGGGCCTGTGGTTGTCACGGTCATGGATAAGGCGCGGATGGCGGATTATCAGGCCATGGTGGCAGAATTGCGTCAGGCCGGGATCAGGGCAGAGGTCTATCTGGGCAATCCAAAGAACTTTGGCAACCAGTTGAAATATGCCGACAAGCGCGGCAGCCCGATTGCGGTGATCGAGGGCGATACCGAGAAGGAAAACGGTGTGATCCAGATCAAGGATTTGATCCTTGGGGCCAAGATGGCTGAAAATGCAACGCTGGAAGAATGGCGCGATCGTCCGAGCCAGTATGAAGTGCCGCGTGGCGATCTGGTGGAACGCGTACGCGAAATACTGGAGCTGTACCGGTGAGCCCCACACGCGCGCAGACCAACGCCAAGGCAGCCGCGTTGCGCGCAGAGTTCGAAGCTCAGGGCGCGCAGGCGGTAGAGCCGCCGATCCTGCAACCGGCGGGCACTCTGCTGGACCTCTATGGCGAGGATATTCGCGCGCGGGCCTATGTAACGTCGGACGCGTTGCGCGGTGAGCAGATGCTGCGGCCCGATTTCACCGTTCCTGTGGTGCAAATGCACATGGCCGAGGGGGCAGAGCCTGCGCGCTATACCTATGCGGGCGAGGTGTTTCGCCGTCAGGAAACCCACCCCGAGCGGGCCAATGAATATGTGCAGGTCGGTTACGAGGTTTTCGAGCGTAAAGACCCCGCCGCGAGCGATGCGGAAGTGTTTGCGCTGATTGCGCAGGCTTTGGGTGATCTGGATGTGCGGGCCGTGACCGGGGATATCGGTATTTTGATGGCGGTCGTGCAGGGATTGGACACGACCGAACTGCGCAAGAACGCATTAATGCGCCATATCTGGCGGCCACGGCGTTTTCGCGCTTTGCTGTCGCAGTTTGCGGGCTGGATTCCTGTGCCGCCTGCGCGGGCGGCATTGCTGGCGGGGGATGTGCCTGCTGCCGCGCCCTTGGTCGGCGTGCGCCGCCAGCACGACGTGGACACGCGGATCGCGGCCCTGCGCGAGGACGCCAAAGCGCCTCCTCTGGCGGAGAAATCTGTGCAGCTGATCGAGACGTTGTTGTCGCTGTCCGCGCCTATGCCGCTTGCGTTGGAGCGGTTGCACGATCTGTCGGTTGATCTGCCCGCGATCATTCCTGCCGTGGCAGGTGTCGCCGCGCGTAAAGATGCGCTGGCAGCGCGGGGCGTGGATGTTGACACGCTGATGTTCGAGGCGAACTACGGGCGTACTTCGATGGAGTATTATGACGGGTTTGTTTTTGGCTTCCGCTCTGTGCTGCGGCCCGATCTGCCGCCGTTGGCCACAGGCGGACGCTATGACGCGCTGACGCGGCGGCTGGGGGCCAGCCTTGAGGGCAATCGTGAAATTCCTGCGGTAGGCGGCGTGATGCGCCCCGGTGTGATGCTGGAACTGGAGGCAGGTCTATGACGCTCAAGCTGGGGGTGCCGTCCAAGGGGCGGCTGATGGAGAAGACATTCGAGTGGTTCGGCGCACGCGGCATTCATCTGGCGCGCAGCGGGTCGGACCGCGAATATGCAGGCGTTGTTGAGGGCATCGATGGCGTCGCGCTGGTGCTGTTGTCAGCGGGAGAAATCCCGCGCGAGTTGGCAGCGGGGCGTATCCATCTGGGGGTGACGGGCACTGATCTGGTCTATGAAAAGCTGGCGTTGTGGGATCAATCCGTGATCTCGCTGGCGGAACTGGGGTTTGGCCATGCCGATCTGATCCTCGCCGTGCCTGCGGGGTGGAGCGATGTTGACACTCTGCATGATCTGGACGCCGCTGCCGCCGCGTTCCGCGAAGTGCATGGCCACCGTCTGCGCATCGCCACGAAGTACCACCGCCTTGTGCGCGAGTTCCTGCGTGAAGCAGGGGTGGCGGACTATGCGCTGGTGGACAGCCAAGGGGCGACAGAAGGGACCGTGGCGAACGAGACAGCCGAAGCGATTGCCGATATCACCTCAACCGGTGAGACGCTGCGCGCCAATCACCTGAAAATCCTCGAAGACGGTTTGATGCTACGCTCGCAAGCGACCCTGTGGCAGTCGCGGGTGGCACAGGTGGATGCAGCAGAGCGTGTGAGTTTGGATGCCTTGCTGGCGCGGTTGCGCTAGCGCCTAGAGCACCCCGATTTCGGCCAAGGCGCGGTTCAATTCCACCGGCAGTGGTTCTTCCTTGCTGTGCCCTGCGGAGAGGTCTGCGGGGGCATCTTGTGGCGTGAGATAGCGCCAGCCTTGGAAGGGCCGTTTGAGCGCGTTGACGGTCGGGATGACCTCGTGGTCCAGCACGATGCCGCAACGGCGGATGCCGTCCACACCGATTTTCTCGTCCAGTCGGATGATGCGCTGACGTGCCGAAATCTCGCCTTTGATGACCCAGTAGATTGAACCACCGTTGATGATTTCAGCCTCGCGCTTGGGCCACATGCGTGTCTGGTGATAGTATTGTCCGTCTGGCGACAGAGAGGCGCGATGCGCCTGCCAAGCCACCATCTGTTCAATGTTGTCTGTGCCGACTGACAGCTTGATGAGATTGACGAATTTGTTGCTCACAGATTTACCCACTGACTTATCCACAGACTCACCCCTGAGCCACAACATAGGGTATATCGTTTGGGATCATATGCAAACTGTGCTAGTTTGACGCTATACTAATTCCGAAATAGCGACAAAGAGCGGGTTCCAATCTGCGCTTTGTTCGCTATGTTCCAGCTCCTGTTTAACCCCACCGAGGAATCGCCCATGACCCGCTTTGCCGCCCCGATCGCTGAACAAATCTGGGACATGAAATACCGGTTCAAGGCGGCCGATGGCACGCCGCATGACGTTACGGTCGAGGATACGTGGCGCCGTATTGCGCGCGATCTGGCACAGGTCGAAGATGACAAGGACGGCTGGGAAGAGACCTTCTATGACGCGCTGGAGGATTTCAAATATCTGCCCGCTGGTCGCATCACTGCTGGCGCAGGCACGGCGCGACGTGTGACGCTGTTTAACTGTTTCGTCATGGGTACGGTCCCCGACAGCATGAGCGGTATTTTCGACATGCTCAAAGAGGCCGCGCTGACCATGCAGCAGGGCGGCGGGATCGGTTACGATTTCAGCACGATCCGTCCCAAGGGTGCGGATGTGCTGGGCGTGTCGGCGGATGCCTCTGGCCCCTTGTCCTTCATGGATGTCTGGGACGCGATGTGCCGCACGATCATGTCCGCAGGCAGCCGCCGTGGTGCGATGATGGCGACCATGCGGTGCGACCACCCCGATGTTGAGGATTTCATCACTGCCAAGTCGGACGCTGCGCGGTTGCGGATGTTCAATATGTCCGTGCTGATTACCGACCCCTTCATGGAAGCGGTCAAGGCGAATGGTCCGTGGGACCTGAAATTTGATGGCAAGACCTACAAGACGGTACAGGCGCTGGACCTGTGGAATGCGATCATGCAGGCGACCTACGATTTCGCCGAACCCGGTGTGATCTTTATCGACCGCATCAACGATGCCAACAACCTGAGCTATTGCGAAACAATCGCCGCCACCAACCCCTGCGGTGAGCAGCCGCTGCCGCCCTATGGCGCTTGCCTCCTCGGCTCGATCAACATGGCGCGTCTGGTAACGACCCCGTTCGAGGAGACCGCAGCACTGGATATCGAGGCGCTGAACGCGCTGGTGGCGACATCTGTGCGCATGATGGACAATGTGGTGGATGTGTCGAAGTTCCCGCTGGAAGCGCAGCAGCTTGAAGCCAAGAACAAGCGCCGTATCGGTCTGGGCGTGACGGGTCTGGCCGACGCCCTGCTGATGCTGGGCCTGCGCTATGGCTCGGACGAGGCGGCGCGTCAGACAGAGGATTGGCTGCACGCCATCGCCCGCGCCGCATATCTGGCGTCAGTAGATTTGGCCAAGGAGAAGGGCGCGTTTCCGCTGTTTGACGCGGATGAGTATCTGGCCTCTGGCACGATGCGTGCGATGGACGAGGATGTGCGCGATGCGATCCGCACCCACGGCATCCGCAACGCGCTGCTGACCTCTATTGCGCCCACAGGCACCATCAGCCTGTATGCGGGTAATGTATCATCGGGCATCGAGCCGGTGTTTGCCTATGCCTATACGCGCAAGGTGCTTCAAAAGGACGGCAGCCGCACAGAAGAAGAGGTGGTGGACTATGCCGTACAGATGTGGCGCGACCTGAAAGGTGACGCCCCGCTGCCCGATTATTTCGTCAATGCCCAGACGCTGGCCCCCATCGAGCATGTAAAAATGCAGGCGGCAGCACAGAAATGGATCGATTCCAGCATCTCCAAGACGATCAACTGCCCCGAAGATATCTCGTTCGAGAGCTTTAAGGACGTCTATATGGAGGCGTGGGACACAGGCTGCAAAGGCTGCACAACATACCGCCCCAATGACGTGACAGGATCGGTCCTGTCGGTGTCAGAGGACAAACAAGCCGCCCCGGAAGTGGTGAGCCACGACGGTGAAGAGCCACAAGCCCCGCATGGTGACGTCATCTATATGTCCGAGCCGCTGGACCGTCCACAAGAGCTGGAAGGCTCAACCTACAAGATCAAATGGCCCGATAGCGAACATGCGTTGTATATCACGGTGAACGATCTGGTGGTTGGCGGGCATCGCCGTCCGTTCGAAGTGTTCATCAACTCCAAAAACATGGAGAACTTTGCATGGACTGTGGCGCTGACGCGCATGATCTCGGCGGTGTTCCGTCGCGGCGGTGATGTATCGTTTGTGGTAGAGGAGCTGAAAGCCGTGTTCGATCCGCGCGGGGGCGCATGGATGGGCGGCAAATATATCCCGTCCATTCTGGCAGCCATCGGCGGCGTGATCGAGCAGCACTTGATCACGACCGGGTTCATCGCTGGTGAAGGGTTGGGCCTGAAGGCCGACCCGCAAGCCAAAGTCGTCGGGTTGGAAAAACCACGCGGCAAAGCCTGCGCAAGCTGCGGCCAGTTCGACCTGCGGATGGTCGAAGGCTGTATGACGTGTGGCAGCTGCGGGCACAGCAAGTGCGGCTGAGATAGACCGCGAGGTGGAAGAGTGTGGTGAAAAGACACCCTATTTTCTGCCAAACGGGGTAAAAAGTCTGCCACTTTACTATGCTATTTTTGCCAGTTGAAGTTAAGGCATTGTTTTAAAGTGTTTTTTAATTTCTGGTGATCTGGAAGTTTTGAGGGGCCACTGTAGACAAGCATCTACAGTGGCCCCTCGCCTACGTTGACACAGCCTCTTCATTTGTTCACTTTCCGTTCCAAGGCTCCGGAGCCTTTCATATCAAAACCCTTGTCCGACCCTCGGTCTGGCAACCGGTGCATAGCAAAGCTGTGTGCTGGGATCTGAAAGGAATCCAACATGCTGAAATCAAACATCCCGATCGCGAACATTCGCTTCTTCGACAAAACCCCTACGGTCGCCGATCTTGAACGGAGGTTCTCCAGATTTCTGAGAGGCTTTCGCGAGCAGCGATGTGCCGCCGAACAAATTGAGAGATTTGCAGAAGATGGCCCGACGGAAACTTTCGACCTTTCTGTGAACTCTCTTTCAACTCAAGATAAGATCAAGATCGAGAGGCGCGCTTTGAGATATGTCGAGTTGCAAGAGGCAGCGACAGGGATGCAGCACCTGAAAACAGAGGATCGGAATGCCCTTCGTAGACTGCAGGACGGCGCGACAGTCTCAAGGATCTCTAACGAATACGATGCAGATGTCCTTGCCGCGACCCTGCACGAGGAGATGCCTTGGATGGCGCCTGCCACCGAGCACTCGATGCGGAAATCCGTTCGCGAGGGCCGTCCCAGCATCCAGTTTGCGCCACTTTTGCTTCTCGGCCCACCGGGTATCGGCAAATCCCACTGGGCGCGGAGGCTTGGTAAACTGCTCGAAGTGCCGACTACCGTCGTCGAGGCTACCGGTGAGCCTGCAAGCTTTGCACTTATCGGCTCACAGCGTGGCTGGGGCAGTGCCGGGCCTGGTAAGATCGTTGAGACAATCCTCAGAGAAAGATGTGCCGATCCGATCATTGTTGTTGATGAGGTGGAAAAGGCGGGTGACGTGAACTCAGATAAGGGGCTGCGGTTCAGCTTGACCGATGGGCTCTTGCCACTTTTGGAAAGAATGACGGCTTCGACTTGGCAATGCCCCTACTACCGCGTCCAGTTTGATCTCTCATGGGTGGGGTGGGTGCTGACGGCGAATGGTTTGCGCGGCCTTCCTGAGCCCCTTTTGAGCCGCTGTCCGCCGCTGGAATTGCCTCCGGTGTCAAAACAGCACCTTGTCGGTTTCGCGCAGCGTCTGGGTAGAGCGCATAATCTTCCTGATGAGGCGGTCGCAGTTATCGAAGAGATCATTCTGTCGTGTCATGGCGATATCGGGGGGCCGAGCTTGAGGACGGTCAA
The DNA here is from genome assembly GCF_947502895.1 of uncultured Sulfitobacter sp. Classification (GTDB taxonomy): domain Bacteria; phylum Pseudomonadota; class Alphaproteobacteria; order Rhodobacterales; family Rhodobacteraceae; genus Sulfitobacter. The sequence continues at coordinate 984,633 of NZ_CANNBM010000002.1, read as the reverse complement.
ACGAATGATTGAGCGGGCAGAAATAGCTTATTCTCGGCCATTGTTGCATTGATTGGTGCTTTCCATCCGTTGCGATCTGGTATCGATGTAATTACTTTAACCTTGGGCGGGATTGCCGACATTCGCTGCAGGTGCGAAATCGAAAGGGCAGCGAGAAGGAAGCGGACGCTCAGGGCATCAACCAGTTTTTTCTGTTGTGCAAACGCAGCGAAGGTCGGCAGTGAGCCGATTGTGTTGAAAAACTCCGTTTTTGGCAAAATCGGCGAAATTTATGTCCGTACGGCGCGACGGAATTTTTGAGGCGAGGGGTTCGGGCAAATTGGCCCTCTGCCCCTCATGCATCAGCTCACTGCGCCTCATGGCAGATATCATCTGACTTTTGGGTTTCACGGGTTCTTTCCGAAAAATTGCGGCATCCAAAATCCGGAGTTTTTCAACACAATTAGCCCAGTTTGACTGATGCTGCACTTTGGCTGTGTAACGCCTAATGCGATCATAGCGTGGATTTCTTCCGTCGCGCCAGCTCGCGATAAAACGCCTCACGTGTGATACCGAGCTCATTCGCCACGTCCTGCCAATGGCCTTTTTCCGGCAGTCGGTTTCCTTCGCCAAGCCAGGCGTCAAGCCGCTCGGCCACCTTGGGCAGGGACCGGATTTCTGATTTGATCCGTGCGGCCTGAACGCCGCGCGCCAGGGTTGCCGCCCAAACCGCCGCAAGGCTCGGATTGGAGGCTATTGCCGACAGGAATGCGGGTTTCGGCAACGCCAAAGCGATACAGTCCGTCGCAGCAATCGCATCGCAATGATAGTTGTCCGAATAGGCAGAGGCTTCGGCCACGACCATTCCCTGCCTCGCCCGCTGCAGAACCATTTTCACGCCATGCACCGTATGACGGATCAGATGAATCTGCCCTGCGCTCACCAAAAAAATCTCAGATACAGGCGCCGCACTGCGGAACAGGACTGCACCATCAGCGAGATGAACGGATCGTGATCCGGAAAACAAGGTTTCAAGCGTGGGGGGCATGATCACGATCATATGCTGTGGATGGTCAAACTGCAATAAGGGCGCAACGTAGAACGCAAGGACACCCGATGAAACTGATCCCACTAACCATTTTTGCAGCCACTTTGCCCTGCCTTGCCTTCGCGCAAGAGCTGACGGCCCACGGTAACTTCCGCCACATGATGCGCACCGGTGAGACCGGAGGTGCCATTGCGCTGGATACGCTGACCGTCCCGTCTGCCTGGGGCGTTGGCGCGACTGCTGGCCTACGTGGCGAAGTGGTAATGCTTGACGGAGCAGTACTCGTCAGTCGCGGTGATGATCCGGAGGCACGCTTGACGCGACCAATGGCAGGGGAGGAAGCGGTTATTCTCGCATTTGGAACGGTGGCCGACTGGCGTTCTTTCGAAATCCCCCACGATATGGCACCCGAGCGCCTGACCCACTTCATCGAAATGCAGGCGCAAAGCATTGGCCTTGATCCTGAAGGTGGGTTTCCGATCCGCGTTCAGGGCAGCTTTCCGCAATTGGTCTGGCATGTGGTGACCGGAGAAGCCCCGGCGCATGGCACACTGGGTGGTCACGGCGGCGGTCATGCCAACAAGCTGCCCGCGATGAACGCCTATGAAGAACCTGGCGCAAGTGGCGAGATTGTCGGCGTCTACACCGGTGAAGCGCTGGAGGGCGTCGCCTCGCACCCTGGCGAGAAGCTACATCTGCATTTTGTCTCGGGAGATGGCGCGCGCTCGGGTCATGTGGACGAGATCACAATCCCTGCGGGTGCAATGCTGTTGCTTCCTGCCGTCGAGCAGGCTGCCGCGCATGATCCGGCAATGCATGGGACCGCATCCACCACTCTGCGCGAGGGCGGACAATCCGCCTTTGCCGCTATTCAGGAAATCACCGCCGTGCTGATGGCCGATCCCGCGACGGACTGGAGCAAGGTGGACATTGAGGGCCTGCGCCAACACTTGATCGACATGGACAATGTCACCCTGCGCGCCGATGTCTTCAGTGAAGAGCTCGACGGCGGGGCGCAGTTCACCGTCACGTCGACCGATCCGGCCGTCATCGCTTCAATCCGTGCGATGACGGTGGCGCATGTCGCCACAATGAACGGCGTGGAGGGCTGGAACATGCAAGCTGAAGAAACCGATGGAGGCGCTGTCATGACGGTCATCGGGCCAGACACCGCTCGCATTCGCGGCCTTGGCTTTATCGGCCTGATGACCGTAGGTATGCACCATCAAGCCCATCATCTGGCACTGGCCTCTGGCCAGAACCCTCACAATCATTAAGGTTCTTCGATGAAACATATTGTCCTGACACTGGCCGTTCTTGTCCTGCCTGTCCCCACCCTCGCGGATGTTCTGGAAATCCAGCCTGTCACGGACGACGTCTGGGCCATCGTCGGCCCACATGAGCAACGAAACCCGGAAAACCTTGCCAATAACGCGACCTTCGGACTGGTGGTGACGCCCGAGGGGGCGGTGTTGATGGACCCGGGCGGGTCATTCAAGGGCGCAGAAATGCTGCACGCGGCGGCCCGTTCTGTCACCGACCAGCCGGTGGTCTATGTCATCAATACGGGCGGACAGGACCACCGTTGGCTTGGGAATGGGCACTGGCAAGCACAAGGCGCAAAGGTGATCGCGTCGACCGAAGCCGTTGCCGATCACAAGGATCGGGAATCCTTGCATTTTACGATGCTGTCCCAACTCATCGGCGAAAAGCTGGACAGGACCGAGCCTGCCTATGCCGACATAACTTTTGAGACGGATTACACGCTCGAAATCGGTGGGCTCAGCTTTGAGATTATGCATCGTGGACCTGCCCACACGCTGGGAGACAGCTTTGTCTGGCTTGATGAGCGCGACGTGATGTTCACCGGCGATATCGTCTATGTCGAGCGGCTTCTGGGTTATGGACCGGCAGGCAACACGCGAAGCTGGGTCGAGGTGTTTGACGAGATGGCCGCCTTCAATCCGGCCCATATCGTGCCGGGTCATGGCCATGCCACTGATCTTGAGACGGCGCGGCGCGATACCTACGACTATCTGGTGAACCTGCGCACACATATCGGCGCACTGATCGACGAGGGCGGTGATATCATCGACGCGCCCAAGATCGACCAATCGGCCTGGGCCTATCTCGACCAGTTCAAGAGCCTTGCAGGCCGCAACGCACAGGCCACTTATGAAGAGATGGAGTGGGAGTAAGGGCGCTATTTGTCAGCAGGACCAGTGTGATCGTTTTCACTTGTTGATCAAAGTGTATAGGATAAGGCGTCAAATTTGTACCTGCCAGCTATCTGCGATTGGAGGCGAAGTTCGGTTTGCCCGTGAAGGATTGGACCAACCCGTTAGCTCGGATAAGTTGGCGCGTCTGTGAGGGTACAATTCGCGGTCGGCGCTGAAAGTCCGGAAATTGTTGAGAGCGGCACTTCATTTCAGGAGGCCGAACGGCAAGTCTGTCCGCACTCTGTGAATTCGCAACCCTCTTGATTTCGCGGTTGCAGCGAATGGCCGGTCTGACGGGCCGCACCGCAGCAAGGCGATCAATGGGTGAATGGCCGGTAAGGGCCGTTTATGATAATTTGTATGAAGTAATGTTGATCTGGCTCACGGCGAACCAAGCTTAACTTGCAGTCCTTCCATACAAACGAGGAAATTTTAGGTATACTTGTAAGTCGTTATTTTTCATATTGATTGATATTTTAAGTCTTGACCTTCCACCTGCTGGAACGCGTATCCCTGCTTCAAAAAATTAGTGAGAGGCAGATGCAGTGATGAAGTTCATAATAGCCGCCGCAGTGGTTATCGCAGTGCTGAGTGTCGGGTTGATCTACTTGCCACTCGGGGGGGACGAATCTGCTGACGGTTCGGTCGGCTCCGTTGAGGGTGCTGAGATCGTCAGTGTCGCACTTCCCGACGCTTTGACGCAAAATGCGCAGATCGGGCAGCGGGCCTATGATGCGAATTGTGCCGCCTGTCACGGGATCAACGCGGCAGGGCGGGAGGGTATCGCACCCCCGCTTGTTCACATCATTTATGAGCCCAGCCACCATGCGGACGAAAGCTTCCAGCGGGCCGTGTCTCTTGGCGTGCGCGCGCATCACTGGCCCTTTGGCGACATGCCGGCGGTCGAGGGGCTGACACGCGGGGATGTCACATTGATCACCGCCTACATTCGAGAATTGCAACGTGCCAACGGGATCAACTGATGGCCTATGAGGAAATGAAAATGAAAAATATACTGCTTGCGGGCATAATATCCGCTTTCGCGACAGGCGCTTTGGCGCATTCGGCCATGGACGAGACTACACCGGCTCATGAGGCGGTTTTGACCGAAGCTCCTGCTGAAGTTGTCATGAACTTTTTGCACGATATCCGCTTAACGCGGGTGAGTATGACGCATGCGGATCACGCGTCTGTCGATCTTGACCTGAGCGCCTATAAGGGGATGGAGATTGATTTTACCGTGCCAATGCAACCCATGGGGAGCGGCGCCTATGTCATTGACTGGCGCGGATTGGGGGCTGACGGACATGCTATGACCGGCTCGTTTAGCTTTGTTGTAGAGTAAGTATGCTGGATATCTGGGGGCTTGCAGCGATCATTACCAAGATGGCACTATATCTGGGCGTCCTGACGGCGGTCGGCACGGTTATTGTTGCTTTGGTTTTCAAGACGGACCGCTACAAAGGGCCTGCAATTGCCTTTGGAGTGCTGGGGCTTGCCGCCGCTGTCTTGTCCTTTTCCCTTGGTGGAGCCAATCTGACCGGTGATGCGAGCGGGATGACCGATCCAGAGATGCTGGGACTTCTCTGGGTCACTTCGGTTGGCACGGCGCTTTTGTGCCGCGTATTGGGCCTTGGTCTTTTGATTGTCGGGCTGTTTATGGGCCGTAGGGGCCTTGTACTGTCAAGCGTTGGCGGGGTTATTGCGCTGTGGTCATTCCCGTTGATAAGCCATGTATCGACCCGAGATACGGCACTTCTTGATGGCGCACTGGTGCTGCATTTGGGGGCTGTCGCATTCTGGCTCGGAATACTCATTCCCCTTAAACGGCTCGCAGCTGTGCCCGCGCATTGGCCAAGGGCCGCAGATCTTGGACATCGCTTCGGTATTGTCGCACGGGGAGTAATTCCCGCTCTGATCGTTTTCGGCGTCTACCTCGGCTATATGCTTGTGGGCTCAGTTGCTGCGCTGCTGGGCACAGGATACGGGCAGGCGATGATCTTGAAGGTCCTGTTTGTTGTCGGATTGCTTGCTTTGGGGGCTGCAAACAAGCTGCGGTTTATTCCTGCGCTCAAAGCAGGCGATCCGCATGCCGCAGGGCATCTGTCGCGCTCAATTTCCATCGAATGGGGCGTTATCTTGACTGTGCTGGCTGTTACCGCGGTTCTGACATCCACACTCGCTTTGCCGACATGAGGTTTACATGAAGAGACGGACTTTTTTGACTTCGACCAGCGCGCTCGCATTTCTGCCACGCACTGTTTTTGCGGCGGGGGAGATGTTGCGGTTGAAAGCCGAAGCGGTTCTGCAGCAGGTCTTGCCCGAGGGCGAAGGGACGACGGCGATGCTGGGCTTCAATGGCGGGATGCCAGGGCCCGAGCTACGCCTGCGCCGTGGTATTCGGGCGGAGGTGGAGGTCGAGAATGCGCTTGAGGAGGGCACCGCCGTTCACTGGCATGGTATACGGCTGGAAAACGTGATGGATGGGGTGCCTGTCCTCACGCAGGAGCTGATCCAGCCGGGTGCGCGGATGACCTACAGCTTTGTGCCGCCGGATTCCGGCACATACTGGTATCACTCGCATTACATTTCGCATGAGCAGGTGGCACGCGGCATGATGGGACCGCTTATTATCGAGGATGATGTGCCGCCGGACGTGGATCATGACATTACTGTGCTTCTCGCGGATTGGAGGTTGCAGGAAGACGGTAGCCTCATTGACGAGTTTTCCGACATGCACAGTGTAGCCCATGGCGGTTATATGGGGAATTTTGCACGCGGGTTCTTATCCCAATCGCAGGTCAGCATCGGGGACCGCGTCCGCTTGCGGCTCATCAATGCGGCGACCAATCGGGTATTTCCATTGCAAATAAGCGGGGCTGTGGGGTCCATTGTGGCGCTCGACGGTATGGCGCTTCCTGCGCCGCGCGCTTTGACAGCTATAACACTGGCCCCTGCACAGCGCGCTGATCTAATCGTAGATGTGCAGGCGGATGTCGCCTTCGATATGCTGATGCGTGACGGCTCGTTCCGATTGGCCGACCTTGCTGCCGTGGGGGCGAATGCCGACAGACAACCAACCGCGATTGCGGCCCTTGCTGCGCCGGACTTGCCGGAACCGGACACGCCGACACAGCACTTGACCCTTACCATGATGGGCGGTGCCATGGGCGGGCGGCACGGGGGTGACAACATCTGGGCCTTCAACAACGTCTCCGATCTGCAACCGGAGCCTTTCGGCGCGTTTCAAAGGGGCGAGACGGTCCGGATCACGCTGGTCAACGATACCTCCTTTCCGCATGGCATTCATTTGCATGGCCACCACTTTTATGAGGTCGGTGCAGACGATGCCCTTGGGGATCTGCGCGACACCACGCTGGTGGAAGCGCGAGCCAGCCGTGATGTCATCTGTGTCTTTGACAATCCGGGCAAATGGTTGCTGCATTGCCATATGCTGAGCCACGCGGTGGGTGGCATGCGCACATGGGTTACGGTTGCATGAGAAAGCTGGCACTGGTCCTGATGGTTTGCGCAAGCGCTGCAAATGCTGATCACGAATTGGAGGGGCGCGACATCGCGGCAGGGGCCATGCTCTATGCCGCGAACTGCGCTGCTTGCCATGGGGTGAATTTGGAAGGCCAGCCGGATTGGCGCTCTGCCGGAGAGGACGGCGTCCTTCCAGCACCGCCGCATGATGCGTCTGGCCATACATGGCATCACGATAATGCAATGTTGTTCGAGTATACCAAGCAGGGCGGGCAAGCGGCTTTGGCCGCGATGGGTGTGACCGGATTCAACAGCGGCATGCCTGCCTTTGAGGGCATAATTTCGGATGACGAGATATGGGATATCCTCGCCTATATCCGCTCCACCTGGCCCGAGCGGGAGCGTGATGTTCAGGCCGGTCGAAACCCGCCGCATTAAACAGCACGAAGATTAAATCCACATCAGCCCTTGACCCTCCAGCTACTGGAAGCCCTATCTGTTATGTGAGACAGAATAGGAGCCTCACCATGAGCAGCGAAAATTCGACCACATTCCATGTCCGCGAGATGTCCTGCGCTTCTTGTGTAGGGCGGGTAGAAAAAGCGTTGCTGGCCGTAGCTGGGGTGCAGTCGGCATCGGTAAACCTTGCGGCAGAGACGGCGACAGTTGTGATGGCGGAAGGGTCCGATATGGAGCCTGTCGTCACTGCGCTCAAAGACGCGGGCTACCCTGCGGAGCTGCAAACATACAGGTTTTCAATCGAAAATATGTCTTGTGCGTCCTGTGTCGGGCGGGTTGAACGCGCCCTTGGCGCAGTGCCCGGTGTTGTGATGGCTTCTGTCAATCTGGCGCAGGAGCGCGCAACAGTTCAGGCACTTGGTGTCTCTGCTGCGCAGATTTCACAGGTGGCGAGCGCTGCCGGTTATCCGGCGCGGCTGATCACGGATGAGGGCGACACGGACGATACCCGCGACCGCAAGGCATCCGAGGCTGCACATCTCAAGACGATGACACTGCTGGCCGCAGCGTTGACCCTACCTGTGTTCGTCCTTGAGATGGGCAGTCACCTTATCCCTGCGCTGCACATGTGGATCATGGACACGATGGGCATGGGGCTCAACTGGGTGATCCAGTTTGTCCTGACGACCCTTGTTCTTGCGATCCCCGGGCGGCAGTTCTACCTCAAAGGGTTCCCCGCGCTGTTCAAAGGTGCGCCTGATATGAATTCCCTTGTAGCTCTTGGCACGTCTGCGGCATGGGGGTTTTCCACTGTCGCCTTGTTTGTGCCGATGCTTCTGCCAGAGGGCACACGCGCAGTTTACTTTGAGGCGGCGGCGGTCATTGTTACCCTTATTCTGCTGGGTCGGTTCCTTGAGGCCCGCGCCAAAGGGCGCACAGGGCAGGCGATTGCGCGGCTTGTCGGGCTCAAGGCCAAAACTGCCCATGTGGAGCGGAGCGGCGAGATTGTGGAGCTGTCTGTTGATGAAATCGTGGTTGGTGATCTGGTGCAGGTGCGACCGGGCGAGAAGATCGCCCTCGACGGGATCGTGTTGCGTGGCACGTCTTATGTCGATGAGAGCATGATCACCGGAGAGCCTGTGCCCGCCGAGAAATCCGAAGGCTCGGAGGTTGTCGGTGGCACCGTCAACGGCACTGGAGCGTTGACATTTCGCGCCACGAAAGTGGGCGGAGACACAACTTTGGCCCAGATCATCCGCATGGTAGAAGAGGCACAGGGCGCCAAGCTGCCCATTCAGGATCTGGTCAACCGGATCACGCTTTGGTTTGTGCCTGCGGTTATGTGCGTTGCGGCGCTGACTTTTGTCGCATGGCTGGTGCTGGGGCCGTCTCCCGCCCTCGGTCTTGCGGTGGTGGCAGCGGTGGCTGTCCTGATTATTGCTTGCCCCTGTGCGATGGGGCTGGCGACGCCCACGTCGATCATGGTGGGCACGGGTCGTGCTGCGGAGCTCGGCGTTTTGTTCCGGCGTGGCGATGCCTTGCAGTCGCTTGGCGATATCGAAACCGTTGCGTTTGATAAGACCGGCACACTGACACAGGGGCGTCCGGAATTGACCGATCTGCAGGTGATGGAGGGGTTCCAAGAGAGTGATGTGCTGAGGCTGGTGGCCTCGGTTGAGGGCACGTCCGAGCATCCTATCGCTGCTGCGATTGTGCGGCGTGCGGAACAGGAGGGGCTGGCCTTCGGCGTTGTCGACACGTTCCAGTCGTTGACCGGTTACGGTGTCAGCGCCGTAGTTGACGGACATGAAATCCTTGTCGGTGCAGACCGCCTTATGGTGCGCGAGGGTATCGCGCTGGATGCCGTGCAAGAACAGGGAACAGTGCTGGGGCAGGCGGGCAAGACCCCGCTCTATGCTGCAATTGACGGGCGTTTTGCCGCGATTATTGCAGTGTCAGACCCAATCAAACCCAGCACAGCGCAGGCAATCGAGGCACTGCACGCGCTGGGACTTAAGGTTGCGATGATCACGGGTGATAATCAGGCCACGGCGGAAGCAATTGCAGCACAGTTGGGCATTGATACGGTCGTTGCCGAGGTCCTGCCTGAGGGCAAAGTCGCAGCACTACAAAAGCTGCAAGCGGGCGGGCGCAAGTTGGCCTTTGTCGGGGACGGGATCAATGATGCACCTGCCTTGGCCCATGCGGATGTGGGGGTGGCCATCGGCACCGGCACCGATGTGGCGATCGAGGCGGCGGATGTGGTGCTGATGTCCGGTGACCTGAACGGGGTTGTGAACGCGCTGCATGTGAGCAAACGCACAATGCGCAACATCCGCCAGAATCTGTTCTGGGCTTTCGGCTATAATGCCTTGCTGATCCCGGTGGCGGCTGGGGTGTTCTATCCGCTCTCGGGCTTGATGCTCTCGCCCGCGCTGGCCGCGGGTGCGATGGCGCTGTCGAGTGTGTTTGTGCTGTCCAATGCGCTTCGGTTGCGGTGGATCGCTCCTGCTGCTGCGGAAGTGCAAACAACACGCACTGATACTGGCAAGCTTGTGCCCGCAGCAGCAGAATAGGAGAGCGATGATGAACATCGGCGAAGTTGCAAAGAAATCCGGCCTGCCTGCTAAAACTATACGGTATTATGAGGATATCGGCCTGATCACACCATTGCGTGACACAAATGGCTACCGTAGTTTCCGCGAAAGCGACATGCACAAGCTGGCGTTTCTGGGCCGCTCCCGGGCGCTGGGGTTCACCATCGAGGATTGCCGCAACCTACTGGCGCTTTGGGATGATCAGGATCGTGCAAGCGCCGATGTGCGTGCCATCGCAAAGGAGCATCTGGAGCAGATCGAGCGTAAGATCGCGGACCTGCAAGCGATACGCGATACGCTTTCCCATTTGGTGCAGACATGCGCCGGTGATGGCCGTCCAGACTGCCCGATCCTTGCGAAGCTGGAGAAGTTTCCGACATAATTGTGGAACCCTCCAGCGCTGGAAGTTTGTTTCTTTCCTGAACACGCAATTATTCAGAGGAGGAATTCCCATGTCTTACACACGTTTTTTCGCAATGATCATCACATCAACGATAGTGATGTTCGGCTTGATGTATCTCAACACCTACGCGCTGGATCATGTCTTTTTCAGCGAAACTCGCAGCTATATGGCTCTCTATATGGGCGCAGTGATGGCCGTGATCATGCTGGCATTTATGCTGGGCATGTATACCAACCGCGCTGCGAACATGGCGATATTTGCGGGCAGCGCACTGGTCTTTGGTATCGCGCTATTTGCGGTGCGCAGTCAGGCCACGGTCGATGACACATCCTGGATGCGCGCGATGATCCCACATCACTCCATCGCAATTCTCACCTCGGAGCGGGCAAACATCACAGACCCGCGTGTGCGCAAGCTGGCCGATGACATCATTGAGGCGCAGCGTTTGGAGATTTCCGAGATGAAAGCGCTGATCATCGATCTGGAAGGCGGCCCCGCCGCAACACCGGAAATGGACGGTAAATGAAGGAGATGGATATGCCCAAGGATCACGATACCCGAGCAGCCAAACTTTACCGCATGGTCACGCCCGACCACACATGTCCCTATGGTCTGAAATCCAAGGATCTTTTGGAGCGGCAAGGGTATGATGTCGAAGATCACCCGCTTGAGACCCGCGAGCAGACCGATGCGTTCATGGAGGAGCATCAGGTAGAGACAACGCCGCAGACTTTTATCGACGGGGAACGTATTGGCGGATACGATGACCTGCGCATTCACTTCGATCTGGATAAACCCAAGGAGGAGCAATCCGATACCTCTTATCAACCGGTCATTGCGATCTTCGCAGTGGCGGCTCTGATGGCGCTTGGGTTATCATGGTATAGTTTTGAAAACATCTTCACCCTGCGCGCGTTTGAATGGTTCATCTCGATCTCCATGTGCTTTCTGGCCGTTCAAAAGCTGCAAGATATCGAGAGTTTCTCGACGATGTTCCTCAACTATGATCTGCTGGCGCAGCGTTGGGTGCCTTATGGCAAGGTCTACCCCTTCGGTGAGGCGTTTGCCGGTATCGCCATGACAGCAGGCGCGCTGCTGTGGCTGGCAGCCCCTGTCGCAATTATCATCGGCGGTATTGGGGCGATTTCGGTCATCAAGGCAGTTTATATCGACAAACGCGAGCTGAAATGCGCCTGCGTGGGCGGCAGTAGCAATGTGCCGCTCGGCTTTATCTCGTTGACTGAAAATCTGATGATGCTTGGAATGGGTGGATGGATGTTGGCACGGATGCTTTGAGGTGTATCGGTCAAAGTGGCCGTGATCGGCGCATCTACGCTTGTATCACGAAAAATTTGCCAACCTTCCTGCGCTGGATGGATTGACAGAAGGAAGCGAGTTGCCCAAATGTGTGGGATGAGCATGCTTAATCCCATATATGCAATGATGAAAACGATGGCTTGCGCTGCGTTCGTCTTTGCTTTGGTGCTCCTTCCACCCTCCGCTGCCCATGCATCAGCATCCATGCATGGTGGCCAACATTCTGCTGTCGAGACTATGACAGTTGGTGCTGATCACCAAACCCATGACATGTCGCAGGTTGCTCAAGTGGCTGGGAAATGTGGGGCTGTGGACAGTGCCGACGGGGAAGACCACGCGGCGGGTAAATGCTGTAGCGGTATTTGCAGTTCTGTAGTCCTTAATGAGACGGCCCCAGTGTTTGTGGGGCATACCATTGCTGACCGTTATGCCCCCCTTCAAGCTCAGGCGCGCTCGACCGAGCCTTCAGGCTTGATGCGCCCTCCCCAATTTCTGATCTGATCATAGGCTCTTAACAGGGCCTTCGTTTCGCGTGATTTGCACGCGGTTCCGAAGTTCATCAGTCAGGCACGATCCATGAAAATTCAAATACTTTTGGGGGCCTCGGCCCTTGCTCTTGGCGCATGCGCGCAAGAACTCAAGCCTTTGCCTTATACGGCAACGCCATTGCCCGTCGTTGCGGCGCAACATGCAGCTACGAACACGGCCGTTGTGTCGCCTGTGAGGTATCAAGATCCCCTCGCCGGATACACATATCGCGGCCCGACCGGCCCTCGCGATTGGCGCACCGTCAACGAAGAACAGTCGGAGGGAAATTGATGCGTATTTCTAAATTACCGCTGATTGCAGGTTTCCCGCTGTTTTTGGGGGCGTGCGCTGTGGCAGTGCCTGGCGCCTATACCGAGCCCAAAGCAGGCTTTGCCAACGTTGCAAGCCAGGTGACACCTGCAATAGGCAAGCGAACTGTATTTGCCGAAACCCAGGCTGAAAACGAGGCTTTGAAAAAACAAGTCCATGCGATGGTGCATCGTAAGACAATCTCGGCTGATACGGCCGTTCAGGTGGCATTGCTCAACAACAAAGGGCTTCAGGCATCCTATGCAAACGTAGGATTGTCAGCTGCTGACGCATGGCAGCAATCAACGCCAGAGAACCCTGTGGTATCGATCGGCATATTGGGGATAGGTGCGCCTGAACTGGGTGCCTACCGCGCCATCGAAGGTTTGATACGCGCAAATATTCTGGATGCGACAACGCGCAAACAGCGCCGTGAGATTGCTGATGCCGGCTTTCGCCAAGCACAGCTGAGTGCCGTTAATGACACCCTCGCACTGGCAAATCAGACCCGTCAGGCATGGATTGCGTCCGTAGCTGCGTTTGAGGCGGTTGGATACCTCAAGCGGGCGAAAGTAACATCTGACGCCGGGTCGGAATTGGCGCGGAAGCTGGGTGAGACGGGTGCTCTGAACAAGGCAGGACAGGCCCGTGAGCAGGCGTTCAATGCCGAGTTGGCAGGACAGCTCGCAAAGGCACGTCTGAATGCAACCAAGTCGAAAGAGGAACTGACACGGTTAATGGGCCTCTGGGGAACCGAGGTTGACTACTATGTGCCCGATGCATTGCCTGCTTTGCCCAAGTCAGTCGGCAACATTGGAAACATCGAAGCGAAGGCATTACGAAATCGCGTTGACCTGCGTGTAGCAAAACTGGGTCTTGAAGCCCAAGCGGCAGCATTCGGTCTTACGGATCAAACCCGCATTGTCAGCGATCTTGAAATCGTCGGCGGCGCCGAATTTGAACGCGAGGCAGGCGAGGATGGGGATACCGAAAAGGTCCTGACACCTCAGGTGGAGCTGGAGTTCGCAATCCCGATTTACGACACGGGCAAGGCGCGGATGCGCAAGGCAGAGCTGTCGTATCTGCAGGCCGCAAATGTGCTTGCCGAAACGGCCGTGAATGTGCGCTCCGAGGCACGCGGTGCAGAGGCGTCTTATCATGCCTCGTATAAGATTGCGCGCCATTATCAGGACGTTTTGCTCCCTCTGCGCCAGACCGTCGAGGAGGAAGGTCTGCTGTCCTACAACGGCATGATCACAAACACATTCGAACTGCTGACAGATGTGCGCGAGAAGTTGAGCGCGTCTCTTGAGGCAGCAAATGCAAAGAGCGACTTCTACATGGCTCAGGCCGATCTGACAGCTGCCATTTATGGCGGTGGTGCAGGTGGCGGTGGTGCTGCTGGAGAAGGCGCAACAGTTGCCGCTGGTGGCGGCGCAGGACACTGAAAAGGAAATTTGAAATGTTGAACAGACGTCAATTACTCGGAGCAGGTGCTGCTGGTGCAACGCTTGTCTCTTCCCAAGCTTGGGGCAAGACCCTGAACATGGGCTTGCCGGAAGCAGCGCAAATGGACAGTGCCGCAACCGCGATCACGCCACGCCCGTCATCGGGTGTGGATTATAATCCTGTTGTCACGTTGAACGGCTGGACTTTGCCGCACCGGATGAACAATGGGGTCAAGGAATTCCACCTTGTCGCCGAGCCGGTGGAGCGCGAGCTGGCCGATGGTATGATCGCCCATCTCTGGGGATATAACGGCCAGTCGACCGGTCCCACGATCGAGGCTGTCGAAGGTGACCGCGTGCGGATATATGTCACCAACAAACTGCCTGAGAATACCTCCGTGCATTGGCACGGCCTGATCCTGCCCTCGGGTATGGACGGTGTTGTGGGTCTCAGCCATCCGGGGATTAAACCGGGCAAAACCTTTGTCTATGAGTTCGACCTGATCAAATCCGGCACTTTCATGTATCACCCGCACGCGGATGAGATGGTGCAGATGGCAATGGGAATGATGGGCATGTTTGTGGTCCACCCGAAGGATCCGACATTCATGCCAGTTGATCGCGATTTCCTGATCATGCTCAATGCTTTCGATATTGATCCGGGCACTTATGTCCCGCGCATCATGACGATGGCGGACTTCAACCTGTGGACATGGAACAGCCGGATTTTCCCTGACATCGACCCACTGGTGGTCAACCGCGGTGATAAGGTGCGCGTGCGTGTGGGGAACCTCACGATGACAAATCACCCGATCCACATGCACGGCTATGACTTCAAAGTAACCTGCACCGATGGTGGCTGGGTGCCAGAAAGCGCGCAGTGGCCCGAAGTCAGCATCGACATCCCTGTAGGCGCGATGAGGGCATATGAGTTCACCGCCGAGCACTTGGGCGATTGGGCCATCCACTGCCACAAATCGCACCATACGATGAATGCTATGGGTCACGACGTGCCGACATTTATCGGTGTCGATAAAAAACAGCTCACCCAGAAAATCCGGTCGTTCCAGCCCGAATATATGCCAATGGGCACAGCGGGCATGGGTGACATGGGCAAAATGACCATGGAGTTACCGGATAACACTATTCCGATGATGAACGGTTGGGGTCCCCACGGACCCATTGAGATGGGCGGTATGTTCTCGGTCGTAAAGGTCCGCGAGGGAATAGAAGCAGACGATTATGAGGACCCTGGCTGGTATGAAAACCCTCCCGGCGAGCAGGCGTATGAGTGGACCGGCGAGCTGCCGGAGTTCGCGTCCAACAACAGCCCCAAGACCATTCTGACACCGAAACCAACGCAAAAGGGCTGAACCGGCCCATCGTGTAATTAAAACTTCTAAAACACTGGAAAAATGATGAAAAACCTTCTTTTGACAACTGCGATTGCCCTCTCTTTTGGAGCACCTGCATTCGCAAGTGGCGAGCACGCTACAAAGCACTCCGAGGTAAAGGTTGAAGAGGCCGAAGGCCACGGCAACCATGGTGCGGGACACGGTGATGCCCACGCTGAAATGATGATGATCGGGATGCCAGGTGACGCCACAAAGGTGGACCGGACAATCAATGTGACCATGGTTGAAACGGACGATGGCAAGATGCTCCTTGAGGGTGACGAGATGACCTTCAAAACAGGTGAAACGATCCGTTTTGTCATAGAGAACAAGGGCGAACTGGAGCATGAGTTCGTATTGGACACGATGGAGCGCAACGCCGAGCACAAGATCGAAATGGCCAAGATGATGATGGAGCATGACGATCCAAACCGCATCAACCTTGATGCCGGTGCTTCGGGCGAAGTGATCTGGACCTTTGCAAATGATGGCGCGTTCGAGGCTGCGTGCCTCATTCCGGGTCACTACGAGTCCGGTATGTATCGCGCGGTTGCTGTTGGCGAACACGCAATGAAGGCAAGCATGACAATGGCGGCAGCAGATGTGCAGATTGCACAGGCTGAGGTGGAGTACACCAAAGGCAAAGTGACAAAGGTGGACGCAAAAGGTGGCAAGGTCACGATTGACCACGGTCCTCTGCTGAACCTCGATATGCCTGCTATGAAGATGGTGTTTCGCGCAGACGAGGCGATGATCTCCAAACTGTCCGAAGGGCAGGAGATCGAATTCATCGCCGAGCCGGTCAAAGGCAAGCTGACCGTTACACAACTTAAGTAATAGGGTCTGGAGGCGATGTGTTTCATCGCCTCCTTTCGATTGACCAAACGGATTCACGTTTGTGTCAACGTCCCCCAATAAAAACATTGGTTATATGGAGCATGAAATGAAGATTATCTTTACGGCTCTTCTCATCCTGAGCGGTATGAGTATTGCTGCGATGGGCGTAGAGGCAAGCACAGGCAAAGGAGATGAGCCTCACGCCCGCGCATACGACCACCCCGGACATGTTCCAATCGGCAAGCCGGCAATAGGGAAAGAGATCACCCGCATAATCGAGATCAATATTGAGGAAACGCAAAGTGGTTACATGCTTTTCGAACCTGACGCGATCCACATCAAAGAGGGATCGGTCGTTCGGTTTGTGATTAACAATTTAGGTCATCTGGACCATGAGTTTTTCCTGGGATCTTTTGAAGAGATTAAAAAGCATCAGCAATGGATGCTTGAGCACCCAGACATGAAGCATGAAGATCCAAACGCGGTATCGATCGCAAGCGGGTCAAGCAAAACGCTGGACTGGAATTTTTCGAGCAAAACCAACCTCGAGTTTGTCTGCTTGGTCCCGGGGCACCGTGAGGCGGGGATGTTTGGCGTCATTATGGTGCATGACCACCTCGCGCCAGAGCAATGAGCCATTCAGCAGTGATAGGATTCTGGGATAAATATTACCTCGTTGTTCACGATCTGGTGCTGTTCTTTGGCTACCCATACGACGATACAGTGCCGGATTGGATTCACCCGATCATCCATCTGATTTTCGTTCTTGCACCTGCACTGCTGTTGGCTGTCCTGCTTTCTTTCCTGATACGCAGGCTGATTGAATGGTCGCGGAAGCAACCGCTTGAAGAGCCACAAGCCTCCACTGTAGGCGGTCTTGATCCCAGCCTTTTCAAAACTGTTCTGAGATACTCTCGCAAGCAGCAAGCATTGATGATCATCCTGAGCCTTATCGCAATGCCGATCTTGTATGTCACGCTGGAGCTGCCGAAACAGATCGTAAACGGTGCATTGGAGGCAGACCGCTTCCCTATCACCTACTTGGGGTATGAATTTGAACAGGTGACCCTGTTGATGACGTTGTCGGGTCTTTACCTGCTGGCGATAAGTGCGAGCGGTCTGAACAAGTATGTTTTGAATGTCTTCAAAGGATATGTCGCTGAGCGGTTTTTGCGCAGGTTTCGGTTGCTGGTGTATCGGCAATGGCGCCGCGACCCGAATGCGGGAGACCAGAGCGAAATTGTCCCTATCCTCGCTCAAGAAGTCGAACCCATCGGCGGATTTGCGGCAGATGTGCTGACGTTACCGGTTCTTCAAGGTGGCACACTCGCCACGATATTATTGTTCATGTTTATGCAGGACCCCGTGCTGGGTGCTGCAGCGCTGACCGTTTTACCGATCCAATTGATCCTCCTCCCCAAGCTACAACGCCGTGTGAACGGATATTCTCGGACAAGGATCAAAGAGGTCCGGTATTTGGGCAGATACCTCAGCGATCAACTTCGAGATGTGGGTAGTTCGTCACGATTTGCGCCAACACTTACCAGCTTTCGAGAGCTGGAAGAGGTCCGGAGACGTATTTATATTTTGAAGTTCTTCATCAAGGCGCTGAACAATTTTTTGACCGCGCTCACGCCATTCCTGTTTTATTCGCTGGGTGGCTATTTCGTAATTGAGGGCCGCATTAGCCTCGGGGCGCTCGTTGCAGTGCTGGCAGCACACAAGGATTTCTCTGCGCCGTTGAAAGAGCTTTTCCGATACTATCAAACACTGGAAGATACGCGGATCAGATACCATGAGATCACGCGATTCTTCTCACTATCCGGCCGAGCAACAGAAGTGGGACCAATGGCTAATCCACTGCCACATAAGTCCAGAACATCATATTCAGAAGAGGTGTTTCACCTGGGGGGCGCGTCTCCTTCCGTCTGATGCTTCGCTGAGCAAGGCCGGTGTCGAAGCACTCAGTCTTCATCGCTATGATCGAGGCATCAACGGCAGCGTTACTCACGATCTTTACCTCCGGTGCCACCATCTCAAAATTGATCGCACCACTTGGTTTTATATGGACTACCAACGCCGTCTCCTTCCCAAATCTACACTGGGAAACGGACCCGCAGATCAGGATGCGCAATATCGATGGCCGAGCGCTGACAGACAGCAGCCGTTTTCAGGTCAGCCCAGATATTTGTCAGCGCCGCCGACACCAAGCGTATCAATTTGCTCAAAATCGCTGGGCCCTTCGTTCTGGTTTGTGAGGAAGTTCTGAATGTATGGACCACTGTACCGAACGTACGGGCTTCCTTCTACTTCAACTTTAAAACCTTTGTATTCACGAACGAGCAACAGGTAATCGGCCAAATATTGCACAGCATCAAAGAGGTTATTTACCTCGATTTCTGAGAGGTCTTTGATTTGATCGAGATCCACCGATTTCTTGAGATGATCAATGAAATCCGCTTCTTCGAAATCAGCTGGGAGGGTTTTGGCGAAATCGATCAAGTTCATGTTCTACCTATCTATTTTTCAGAATTGCATTGTTTTCATGTGAGCCGGGCGGAATATCGTTGCGTTCATTTCATTTGAAGTATGTCTTTACGAGCCGTCACTTTCCTTGAAAAAAATTTTCGCAGACGCGCATCTACAATCGAATTGTGCCGTGTGTCCATACCCTACGGTCCATATTCAAAAGAGATTTCTATCATTAAAACAGTATGATATTCGTATTATGAGCATACATAGATTACCAAACATCCGTATTTTCTGCTGGTCTTTAAGGGCCGCACGTTTGGACTGAAGGCTTGTTTATGTGATCTCTCGAGGCCATGGTCGGCAAGTGTCTCAATCACTGCACAGGCGGCCACATTCCCGGCGTCGCATTTTGTATTGCGTTTCAGCTCACGGTCCAGGCGTCGCAGTTTTGCGATCCTGCTCGAACATATTGGAGGTGTTGAGCCGCAGTGCTGTGCGCATCCAGGCATGGTTTTTCAGGATGCTGGCTCAACTTTAAAAGCCCTTTGATATCCTCGACCGAAAACCCCAGATCGCGGGAATGAACGATAAAGGGACAAGCGGCTCAGACCTTCTTTTGTGTATCGGCGCTGGTTAACTTCTGAAGGTTCAGGCGCATCAATCAAACCCATTTGTTCATAGTCTCGGATCGGCGGAGTTTTGACGCGCGTGCGCTTGGGAAGTTGGCCGATTAATAACATCGAATTTTCCTCTTGAACCTCTAGTCACTGAAGCAATTATAGTTGTAAAGAATCAGATATTGGAAACTTGTTTATGAACATACCTCCACTTGCGCAATTGGCTCTTTGCATGGTGACTGCAGGGTTGCTTGCAGCTTTCGTCCCGTTGGCACTATTCGAAGCACCTGCGTGGCTGATTGCCGCTACTGCATTGGCGGGGGTGCTCTTTCTGCTTCCCGCCGTCCTGAGCTTTATCCGCCACAAGACAACCGTAAACCCTCAGTCGCCCGACATGGCAACAACACTGGTGACCAGCGGCGTCTTCAGCATAACGCGCAACCCGATGTATGTTGGAATGTTGATCGTTTTGATGGCCTTTGTCCTGTGGCTTGGCGCGGTCAGTACAGTCTTGGTCGTGGTCGCATTCTTCCTGATGATTGACCGGGTCCAGATCAGGGGTGAGGAAGCGGCCCTTATCCAGACATTCGGAAACCCCTTTCAAGACTATGCCGCGCGTGTCCCACGCTGGCTTTTTATGTCCACACCATGAGGAACAACAAATGACTGAAACATTCAGTAAAACGGAAGCGGCATGCGGATGCTCTGGCAACCCAAGGTTTGATGGCGTTGATCCTGCCTACAAGCGGGTTCTGTGGATCGTTATTTTCATCAATGCCGCCATGTTCTTCGTGGAAATGTCGGCAGGTAAGCTTGCGGGCTCGCAAGCCCTTCAGGCGGATGCTCTCGACTTTCTCGGGGATGCCTTAACCTATGGCCTCAGCCTTGCGGTCATCGGCATGAGCCTCAAGGTCCGCTCAACCGCTGCGCTGATCAAAGGGGTCAGCCTTCTGTTGATGGGCCTCTGGGTCTTCGGCTCCACGGTGTATCAGATCTTCATTTTGGGTGTTCCCAGCGCGCAGATCATGGGATTGATCGGACTACTCGCGCTCGCCGCAAACTTGGCAAGTGTCATGCTTTTGATGCGCTACAAGGACGGCGATGCAAACGTGCGCTCGGTCTGGCTGTGTTCGCGCAATGATGCCATTGGCAACGTAGCGGTTATGATTGCAAGCGTCGCTGTGCTTTTGACGGCCTCAGCCTGGCCCGACCTCATCGTCGCAATTATCATGGCTGGCCTGTTTCTGAGGTCGGCTCAGCTCATTCTGGTTCAAGCATGGCAGGAACTCCGTTCAGGCGAAGACACGGGGGCGCTGGATAACCATGGACATGACCATGCTCAGTAACATCGAAGTCCTTGCCATATCGGTCGGCGGGATCGCCGGTTGCTATCTTCTTGTCGCATTCGGGTGGTCGATCGCATTCCCCGAGCGTCGTATCTGGCCCCCAAAGGAGGCCACGACAGGGATAAAGCTTCGGGTCTGGCTTGCCACAATCTTGATATTTATCGCAACATTCGTGCTGGGCATAGCGGACTGGAACAGCTTTGGCTGGCCAGCACCTCTGCGGTGGGGCATCGGTCTTATGCTGATTATCATCGGGAATGTTGTTGTCTCGATTGGCGTCCGTAAAATCGGATTCGGAGCGACCAGCGGCGAGGTCGCCGAGTTGAAGACAGACGGTCTCTATCGCTATTCTCGCAACCCGCAATACGCGGCGGATATGGTTATTCTCGTGGGGTGGGCAGTGTTGTCTGCATCTGGATGGGCGGCATGTGTAGCAGCGTTCGGCATCATTGTCCTTGCCGCCGCGCCATTTGCCGAAGAGCCGTGGTTGGAAGACATCTATGGAGCAGACTATAGGACATACAAAACCAAGGTGCGGCGATACTTATAACGGCGGTGCTCATGTTAAGCTTTGCATTTCCTGATAAGCCAAACGAGCCTTGTCCGTAATGCAGACTTTATTGGTATCAGCTCTGGCGACATCACGGTAATCTCTGCTACTCAAAGCACTCGGATAATTACCGGTTTCTGGATGTTCTACACTCGGATGCATCAAAGATCCTCGCCCCACAGGAGCAATCTACTTGGAAGCCTTCCTCACTCTTATCTCACAATATGGCACATTGGTTTATCTGCTGTTGTTTGCCTATTGCGCCCTAAAGAGTGGCTCTCTGCCCCTGTTTGGCGGCTACGCTGCGCACACGGGGGCTTTGGAAGTTTCACTGGTCGCTTTGGCAACCTTTGCAGGCGGACACCTGGGAGATGAATTGCGTTTTGCGGTAGCGCGCAAGTATGGCACTGGCTTTTTGTCGACACGTCCGCGGTTGTCGGCGTTGATGCTCAAAGCCGAAGCAATGTTGGATGTGTATGGGCCAGCCTATATCTTCATATACCGCTATCCCAAGGGGATGCGGACGATCGGAGCATTGCCGGTAGGCCTCACGCAAATGAAGTGGCCCATGTTCACGGTATTGAATGCATCCTCTGCGCTGCTGTGGATGTCGCTTTTGGTGGGCATTGGATACTACTTTGGTGCTGCGATAGAGCGTGCAGTGGTTGATGGATGGGGCACAGTGAGCATCCTTTTGCTTTTCGTCTTTGTCGGCCTTACCGTGTTCGGATGGTGGCGTTTGCAGCGATCAGTTCCGTGATCCAGTTGAAGCTATCCGCGAGACGGTTTCGAGGCTGTAGATCACGCGATGAGCAGACAAATTGTTGATTTGAAACTCGCTTATGAATAAAAATAAACAACCACAAACGTGACTGAGGGATATGATGACAGGAATGACACGCCGCTTTGCACTATTTGGTGGGCTGGCTCTTACTTTGGCGGGATGTGCGACAAAATTCCGAACCTATAATGGTCCAGAAGTTACGCGCTTGCAGTTGTTCAAAGCTGACCGGACCCTGTTTTTGTTCAACGATTCAAAGGTTCTGAAGACCTATAAATTTGACCTCGGATTTGCTCCCGTTGGGCATAAGCAGTTTGAAGGGGATGGGAAAACACCCGAGGGAAGCTACACGGTCGACAAGCGTAATCCAGATACTAAGTTCCACCTGTCGGTCGGGATATCTTATCCGAACGAAGCCGACATTGCCTACGCAGCCTCACAAGGCCGCAGTCCCGGTGGCGAAATCTTCATACATGGCGGTCCACGCCCGGGTATTGATCCAATCAAACCCGACTGGACAGCTGGGTGTATTGCAGTAACTGATAGCGAAATCGAGCATATCTATGCGATGCTTCGAGACGGTACACCAATTGATATTTTCGCTTAGATTGCGGATGAACTGATGGCTGAGCACACGATTTTTGCGGGCTGAGACAAGACAGTCTGGTGCTTAACTACCCAAAAAGCAGTACGTCTGCCGCAGCTTGACTAAAGAATGAAAGCCCCCAGTGACACCGGGAGCTTAATGATCAGCCCAACCAGACATCGAGAAACAGCATCACGACCAGACCGATCGCCAGTCCTGTAGTCGCCTGTTTCTGGTGACCACTGCGGTGGGTTTCGGGGATGATCTCATGGCTGATGACATACAGCATTGCACCAGCGGCGAAGGCAAGGCCCCAAGGCAAGAGCGGTTCGGCAACAACGATAACTGCGGCACCAAGAAAGCCGGTGACAGGTTCAATCAAGCCAGTCAGAGCCGCGATCCCAAACGCGCGTTTTGCAGAGTATTTTTCACCAAGCAAAGCCACAGCAACCGCCAGCCCTTCTGGCGCGTTCTGCAAACCGATCCCCAAAGCCACAGGAAATCCACCATCAAACCCGTCCGCGCCGAATGCCACCCCGACAGCCAAACCTTCCGGGGCGTTATGGATGGCAATCGCTATGACGAATAGCCAGACACGACGTAGCGATGCGGCTTCGGGGCCTTCACGGCCTGTGCTAAAGTGCTCATGCGGGATCACCTCGTTCAAGATCGCGACAGCCCCCATGCCAAGCAGGATTGCAGCACAGACGATCAAAGCAGGTATCGCGCTATCCCCGTATCGAATTTCGGCTGCATCAAGCGCTGGAATGATTAATGAAAAGAATGAAGCCGCCAGCATGACCCCTGCGGCAAACCCAAGGGAGATATCGCGCCATTTTCGCGAAGGCGTGTTTCCGAAGAGGACCGGAACCGCACCCACGGCTGTCATGAGACCCGCTGCGAGACTTCCGTAAAAGCCCAAGGCGATAGGCGATAGAGTCGTGAGCAATTCCATACTCAGCTCGCAGGATAGGACGAGAATATCTCGGTGCTACCGTCCTTCTTGATTAAAAAGACATCATAGGCATCAGAGCCATCCCCAAAATCCATGCCAGGTGAACCAATTGGCATACCAGGCACCGCAAGACCGATTGCATCAGGGCGCTCCTCAAGAAGACGTGTGATGTCTGCAGGCGGCACATGCCCTTCAATTGTATAGCCCTCGATGGTTGCCGTGTGGCACGAGAACATTGAGACAGGGATACCACGGTCCATCTTTAGGCGGACGAGCGCACCGCCGACATTCTCGCCTTCGGGTGAGAATCCGGCGTCAGAAAGTCTGTCCATCCAGGCCAAACAGCATCCGCATCCTCGGGTCTTGGCCACATGAATAGCAGTCTGGGCTGTGGCCGCCGTTGTGATGGTTGTCAGTAGTACGGCACCAATAAGCAGTTTCGTCTTAGAAAACATTTGTAGTCCTACTCGCTTGTTTCAGGTTAAATTGCCGAACTATGCTCGGAAGTTTCTCCAAACCATGCCACGAACTGGCAAACGGAGCGTTGTTTCCAAAAGCATCTCAAATTGTTCCATCGGCATCTCGGTCTTGCATCGCACGCCTTATCTTCGGCACCGCGAATTCTCGTGGTTCGTAATAATCAATTGTCGTCACCATGCGACCTGTTGAACTGAACAGAAAAACGCCTGCTGTGTGGTTCATGGTATAGTCGCCATCTTCGCGCACTACCTTTTCGTAGACTGCGCGAAACCCTTCCGCTGCATCGGCGAGTTGTGCATTTGAACCAGTCCAACCTTGAATTTGTGGATGGAAATATGAGACATATTCAGCCAGCACACCGACTGTATCGCGCTCTGGGTCGACAGTAATGAGCACTGTGTTCAGGTTACTCGCGTCGGGTCCGATCTCGTCGAGCCACGCAGATATGTCCGAGAGAGTAGTGGGGCAGACGTCGGGACAATGGGTGAAGCCAAAGAAGACTAAGCTCGGCTGTCCGATGAGGGTTTTAGGACCTACTGCTTCACCATTCTGATTGGTCAGTTCAAAGTTCATTTCCGTCAAGGGCAGTGGGCGCTGGCGCGGAGTTGACGTGGACCCTGGTCCATCGACCTGCCACCAGCCCATAAAAAGAGCGGTGGCCAAAGCGACACCGCCGATACCGAAAAACTTTGTGATAAGTTTCATGCCTGTATCAGCCCTCGGGTCCGCGTGCGCCGATACGCAGCACTGGCATCATCACTTCCAGCTCTGTCCCATCCGCAAAGAGCAGTATTATTGGGAAGGTCTCCCCTTCGACAAGCGGCGCCTGCAGCTTCATCAGCATGATGTGATAGCTGCCTGGCTTCAGCGAAAGCGTTTCTCCTGCTGGGATTTCAATATCAGCAGCAGGCATCATGCTGCTGACACCATTATTGTCTGTTTGTGTCTCATGGATGCTCGTCATGCCTGCAATATCGGCTCGTATCCCGATCAGTGTAACGGGCTTCTCGCCCGCATTCCGAAGTGTCAGATAGGCGCCACCCGGGCGCGATGTCCCAAGGCTTGCCCGCGCCCAAGGTTGTTCAACAACAACCTTGATTGCTCCATTGGTGTCTTCTGCTGTTGATACTGCAGGCATCCCCATCAGAAGGGTACAAATAAGGCCGCGTATGCCTTTTGCAATGCGTTTCATTTTTGATATCCTCACTCGGTTCAGTTTCCTGCAACCGCTTGAACTTCAGACTGAACAAGCGCGATCAGCTGTTTTGCGCCAAAGTCGGTCAGACGCTTCCCATTTACGAAAAACGTGGGCGTACCTGTAATTCCGACGGCTTTTACATCGGCGCGATCCTGATTGAGGATGCCGATGACACCTGGGGATTTGATCTGATCTGCGGCAGCAGTTACATTCAGACCAGCAGCCGCTGCGATCTCTACAATCCGCGCTGTTTCTGGAGCGCCATGAGATGCCCAACTGGGCTGGTTCTCCAGCAACGCCTCAAGCACAGGTAGGAAGACCTCCTGCATTCTGGCAGCTTCCAACACCTTGATTGCCAGTTCCGAACCTTCGCCGTGAAACGGTGTGTAGCGCAAAACCACGCGTACATCTTCGGGGTACTCGGCGAGGATTTGCTTCACAATTGGATGAAACGCGCGGCAAGCTTCGCAGGCTGGGTCGAAAAACTCCACAATCGTAACTGGCGCGTCCTCTCGGCCCAGAACAGGGGAGTAAGCGCGAACGAGTTGCTCTTGCTGCTCTGCAGGAGCCGAAGTCGCAACTGGCGCTGTATTCGAGCGAGATACAAACCATGATCCGAGCGCGAAAAGGGCCAGCACGGTGGTCAAGGTGATGAGGACAAGAGTTTTGCGTGTCATGTGGAAATCCGTCGCAGTTGGAGGAGCAGAGCAGATATTGCCCCAAAAGTTATGAAAGAGAGTGCCGGAATGGGCAGGCCAAGGATCAGCATTGCGTCATCGGTGCATGAGGGGCCAGATTCAGTGCATGGAGTGATCGGCTCTGGTACGATACCCGCATAAAGCAGCCAGTGATACAGAGCTATTGCACCTCCAATAGCAGCGAGTGGAAGAGCGTATCGCCAGATGAACAGGTCAGACTGCCATGCCGCTACGCCAAGAATGACAGCGAGCGGGAACATGAAAGCGCGCTGAAACCAGCACAGGTGGCAGGGGGTTTGCCCCAATACCTCGCCGATAAATAGGATGGCCAGTGAAGCGGCCAAGGCAATAAACCACGCCGCGAAGACCAGCATTACGCCGCGATTATCTGTTGGTAATAAAAGAGAATTTGTTGTCACCCTTCTATCCTTTGCTTGAGGTCGGATACGATCTGGGAGGGATCGGTGTTGTACTCGTAGATCCGCACAAATTCGCCCTGCGGATTAAACAGCAAGAAGGATGATGTGTGGCCCATGGTGTATCCATCGGGCGCATATTCATCTTCATTGCGTTGGTAGTAGACCTTGAAGGCTTTCGCCGTGCTCATGGTCTGTTCCGGCGGTCCGCTGAGTCCCAAAATGCCTGGGCCGAATTGCGGAACATACTCAGCTAAAACGCTGGGGGTGTCCCGCTCGGGATCAACAGTAATGAAAAGAGGCTGCACAATAGTTCCATCATCCGCCAGATCATCCATAACCTGTCCTATGGTAGACAGACCCATGGGGCAAACATCGGGACAGTTTGTAAATCCAAAGAAAACAAGCATCCAACGCCCGCGGAAATCCTCATCGGTCTGCATCATGCCATTGTGATCGGTCAGCTCAAAGTCAGCCAATACAGTCTCTGCCTCAGCCACGCGCACGGCAGCAATCGGAAGCTGGTCACGCTGTGATACCCATAGGCCGCCTACGGCTATGATGGCTATAGCTACGAGAGACCACAGAGTTGTTCGCACTTTTTTCATGGCAAATTTCGACCTTTCTGCAAATCACTTGTTGCGCGTGATACAAGCTACAGCTGATAGAGGTTCAAGCACAAAATTTGAGTTTTGATACCATGTCACGTTTTTGTGAAAGCTATGGATTTTCAATAGTGTGTAAACGTAGATAACCTCAAGTGACTTTAGATAAGGAATGGCGCATGCTGGCAATTGGAACGCTTTCACGGAGAACCGGAACGAAGGTTCAGACGATCCGCTATTATGAAGAAATCGGCCTGATGAATGAAGCTGGGCGCACCGCAGGCGGGCAAAGAAGGTATGACGAAAAAGATCTCGACCGCCTCGCGTTTATTCGCCATTCGCGACAACTTGGCTTTTCTCTCGACTCCATTCGCGAGCTTCTGGACCTTGCTGATAATCCCGCGCAGTCCTGTTCAGAAGCTGATTCAATTGCACGGCGCCAGCTCGGGCAGGTCGAACAGCGTATCAAGCGGCTTCAAGCTCTGAAAAAAGAACTGAGACGGATGGTCGCCGAATGTGATGGCGACAGCGTTGCGGAATGCAAAGTGCTTGAGGTGCTGCGTGACCATTCAGAGTGTTTGACTGAGCATAACGAGATAGGTGCGTGAATGCCCAAGCGCATGATCCTTATTGTTTGTCGGAAATTATTCGACGTGAAAGTGTTCTAAAACTGTTTGCTTTTTGCAGAGCTTGATCCGTCACCCCCACACAAAGATGTGACTGGTTCCGCTTGGAATTGTGGCCGGTCGCTGACATACGTCTCTCACGCCACTCACTAGAAGGTTGTTTTGATATGTTGACCAGACGCCATTTTGTCATCTCTACTGCTGCTTTGTTTTCTGCACCTATACCTCAGGCAGCACTGGCGGCTCCAACCTCTAACCGATCAAAGTGGGACGC
This sequence comes from uncultured Sulfitobacter sp., assembly GCF_947502895.1. Lineage (GTDB taxonomy): Bacteria > Pseudomonadota > Alphaproteobacteria > Rhodobacterales > Rhodobacteraceae > Sulfitobacter. The sequence continues at coordinate 957,005 of NZ_CANNBM010000002.1, read as the reverse complement.
TTGGGATGCTCAGGTTACACCCGCAAATTATGACCCTGCCACGTCCAACCCATGGGGATTTCATCCACGGTTTCTTCCGCAGCTTGTGCAAGCAAACGACAGCCTGACTCCTGGAGATGTTCATGTCGATGCAGTTGCCCGATATCTCTATCATATCCGCAATGATGGAACTGCTATGCGCTACGGCGTCGCGATCGCTCGGGGAAACCTTTACGAGCCAGGAACGTATCTGATCAAACGCAAAACACACTGGCCGACCTGGACGCCAACCCCTGCAATGATTGAACGTGATCCTGCAACATATGGGCCCGTTGCCGATGGCGTGGACGGTGGACCTACCAATCCTCTCGGCTCGCGAGCGCTCTATCTCTATGTTGGTAATCGCGACACCTACCTGCGGATTCACGGCACGCCGAGCCCGAAATCAATCGGTGGACGTGCAAGCTCGGGATGCGTTCGAATGGTAATGGCTCACATCAACGGGCTCTATGATCAGGTCTCAACCGGCTCCTCAGCAATCCTCTATCCGCCAGAAGACAGAATTACCGCAAAGAGTTGAGCAAACATCAGGCCTGCTTCTTCCGCATCAGGACAGCAATCGATCCTGCGGCTGGATTAACCAGTTGCGGGCACGCCTTCTGGTCTTGAACATATTGGATTTCCGCGTTTTGACCGCAACGGCAAGTATGTCGTCTCAACAGGGCCTACGTAGCGGTAGACAAAGCACCCATCTGTCGGCTCAATTTTGACTGCGTTTAAGTCCTGAAAAGGTGCTGCAATCTCAAGAACACCCTCCGGCAACTCTTTGATGAAAATGTCATTGGAAGCGCTCGTTTGACCAGCAAGATCAGCACATCCACCGAGTGCGAGTATCGCAAGACCGAGACCACTCATACATAATTTCATTTTGCCGTTCCTTTTAGTTTCCGAGTATGTGGGGAAGTGTGCTTGAAATTGCATTTTGTCGGCCTTCACTTAACTACCCATTACGGACCAGAGCAACCTATGCAAGCGATCTTCATGCGAATAGCCTTCCGTTTGTGGTGAAGTAGAGCATAAACGCACAGTGCTAAAACCGCAGGGTGATACTTTGCTCGCACAGCACGTTTTCAGAAATATCGATCTCACTTTTTTGTGATGAGAAATCGCTTGAACCTCCAGTAGGTGAAGGTTGTAGAAGCTTCAAAAATGGCGGGATCAAGGAATGCACTATGAAGTTTACAAAGGATGCAACTATCACAAGGCGCGGAGCCCTTCTTGGAGCAGCGGCCGGTGGATTTGTTCTGACAGCAGGCTCCGCTCTTGCTCAGAACGGGCCACCTCCTCCGGCACCTGCTGTACGAAGGAATTCATCGGGCTTTGCGATTGCCAATTGGCGCGATCACTTTGACGATCTGAAGAATGGTGTAATTCTCTGCGATATAGATTCCCGAGCGGTCCAGTATTGGTCTGAAGACCAGAATGTCTATAAACTCTACCCTTCCAGTGTGCCGGAATCCGAAGAGCTGACCAAACGCGGTTACACAAGTGTGATTAAGAAAGTAGAAGGACCAACTTGGCGTCCAACCCCGTCGATGAAAATCCGTAACCCTGACTGGCCAGACTTTTGGCCTCCAGGTCCGGATAACCCTCTGGGCACCCACGCACTCTATCTTTCATGGCAATATTATCGCGTCCACGGGACAGGGGACACTCGGAAAATAGGTAGGCCATCCTCAAATGGGTGCATAGGCCTCTATAATGAGCATATTGAAGAACTATTTGCTCTTGCCGAAGTCGGGACACAAGTTAAGATTTTCTAATCACTCGAAGCATGTTGCCCTGAACCAGAGAGCTGCATGCTTCGCCTACCTCGTTATATGTCGAAAGCCTTTGTTAATGAATAGAAGAAAATTTATCCTGACTACCGGAGCAGCAGTAACTTTTCTCAACAATCCTGTTTCAGCTCATGTCGTCTTACCAAAATATGATCTCCCACCAGAATTCCTTCCCAAGGTTGTAAAATCCCCAATCAGGGCTGCTCCTTACGAAATTCATGTTATCCCAAACCATTTCGCTCTTTATTGGACCCAACCCAATAACCGTGCAATCCGATATACTGTGGGTGTAGGCCGTCCCGGTCTTTATGAAGCAGGCGAATTTTACGTAGGTGCAAAGAGGAAGTGGCCGAGTTGGACACCAACACCTGGCATGCTGCGTCGCGAGCCGGAAAAGTATGGTCCCCTTCGCAAAGGAATGCCTGGTGGCCTGAAAAACCCTTTGGGTGCTCGTGCGCTTTATCTTTTTCAGCCAGGCCTTGGTGATACACTACTACGCGTGCATGGTACGAACAATCCAAAGACTCTCGGGCGTGCTGTCTCAAATGGGTGCGCAAGGCTCGTGAATGATCAGATTGTCGAGCTCTATGACAAAGTCCCGATGCGCACCCGTGTAGTGTTACATCCTGTTACGTAAAAAATGTAAAATGACAGCTCGGGGGTCCAATCCGCTGTAGGGTGTTTATTGAGATCAACGCCATTGTATCACAGTCGGACAGCGATATTGTCCGACTACCCGCGTAACGAATAGGTTATGTTCAATGCCGTATATCGCGATTCAAAAACGAATTTTCATGGGCATGAAAACGTTCAGTGAAACTCGTCCTCGAAAAGTGATGAAATCATATATTATTGCACTTCGTCCCGCGAGAATTGAGCCCATGCATGTTCACGCAGGGATTGAGTTTTCGCAGTCAGCGCAGACCGACGCCGTGCATTTCTGACAACCTTACCAAACATTTCGCGTATCTCTCGCTGAAGATCGGCGGTTCTCAACGGGACCCGTAGGTTTTCCAAGTCACGGATGGAGATGGCTTTACTTCGGTTTCCTGCAGCTATTGCTTGCCAGTAAGTTCGGACCGCCCGCGCGGATAGATACATGAACATTACTTCTGGATGGATTTTCACCTCGCTTGATATCGGTCGCAAAATCATGAGTGACTGTGATGCCGACCAAGGTTCCCATTCCGGTTTGTCGAACACCTCAGGCAGGAATATCCCTACCTTGCCGACCTGTCCTTTGATCGTGAACAGAAGATCACCAGATCTCAGCTTCTGTTGTTCTAAGCTCTCCCATTTTGCCTGACCTACCGTCAGGCCTCGTGATGCCGCAAGAACCATTCCATCTTCGCTGATATCCTGTGGGCTGACCTCTCTAAAATTCACCGTTTCCGGAGGGTCATCGGTTACTACGGATGGTCTGTGGATTCTGAAAAGGCTGTCGAGCCGGGCGGTTTCCACATCTGGCCGGTGCTGACCAATCCTTCTCGGACCCGGAGCATATAAAAGGTAGCGTCGAGGGATTAACACATATTCATTTGTAGCGATTTCCGCCCGTTCAACATCCCGCCATCTGTGTAAGGAAATCTTGGATTCTTTGGATAGAGGTATAGTCGACCAATTCGGGGCCGAACCTGATTTTGAGCGATTGTTACTATAGACCCCTATATCGGCGAACCGAACGGGCGTCGGGAATTGATCTGTACCTCGAACAACCACTACATTTTTCGCGTCAGGTGCATTCTCATATAAGACACCCTTCGGCGCATGTAGAACTGCGCTGAGACGGTCCTTGCGGCAAATTAAACTACGGGCTGCGGATGGGTCTTTCGAGCGTTTTTCCAAGGTACCATCTGACAAGCAGATTATGGTTCGACAGCTGACATTTTCTACAGCATCGCGGAGCGCAAGCACTTCGAGATCTAATCGGCCGCGGGAAAAGAAGACCGACGACGGCCCCATATTTGCTTCGCCCACCCGAGGATCGTCGGTTTCCAGTTGAATTGGAGAAGGCGGCATCATGATCTCAGTGGCGGCAGCTTCGGACCAGTTGCGTTCCCACGGCAATCCACGTTCAACTGTAATATCGAGCCCAAATAGGTCGGAGAGGGACTGCATGAGTGGTCGATCTGCCGCAAATCCGGCGAAGCGAATTTCGGTATCTTTGTTTAGCAGCTTTACGCTTCTTGAGTACTGAAGGCATACGCGCACCGAGCCAGCATAGGAAAAGCGTACCGATGAGGGCCATTTCAAAACATAGAAATCTTCAAATGGTGGCGGTTTAAGAAGGTCGCCGTCGGACTCGTCCCAATCTGGAGAGTCGTAGTCGTCATTCTTCAAAGGAGAACCTATTAGATAACTGAGCTGCGTTGCAGCATCACTGGTGAGCCAGCACCCTGCACCCTCATATTGATACATCTCTCCGAGAAGTTGCTCGACGATCTGGAACGCAGCATCTTTCGATAGGCCGGCAATATAGGTCGCTATATCCAGAGATGTACCATCTCGATCTGCATAGGCGTCGGTTCGAAGTACGGGCGAAACTTTCGGGGTATCGTTGGCAATCGTCGGATGTGCGCAGGAGATTTGCGCTGATCGGCTGAAAATATGGGTGAGACCAACGTTGGTGAGGAGGTCCGCTTCACGAATGATCCCGATAACGTTCACAGTTATGTACTCCAGTAATGCTGGCGGGGCACCCAGAGCTGACCCGATCCTTCAATCCAAGCGGGAAGGAGACACATTGAGATATGACGAAATTTGTAAAAATTTCCAAGAGTTACATCGCAAATATTAAAAAAACATAATATTGAATTTACGTATATCAGCGGCTGATAGCCATTCGATGCGAAAATTGAACTGTTGATGGATTTATGCTGCATTTCGTTGCCCTGAGCGAGATGACAGGTCATTTATATACCCAGACCAAGACGGTGTTGAACAACATGCCGACACATGCGGTCTGAGAGAGAAAGCGCAGTAAGCGAAAAGCTGACGACCAATGAGGGGTGATGTGATGCAGAATAAATGGCGAAGAACTCAGAAACACGGTTCGTCTTTGGCGCAAAGACTGCTGGTACTACCTCAGAATTCATTGCTCAAAGTGCTTTTGGAAATTTGGTGAATTATGCAGAATCACTATCGCGAGTTTGCGAGGTTTCTTTGCAAAACGCGCTCCCAATTGGATCAGAAACAGTTTCACTAATGTTCAGAAAGATTTTTCTTTGCCCAAATTTATTCTGACGGATGTTCATTGTCGAACGCCATACTTTGCCAGTCTTTGGAGTGAGAGACCTATATGTTGTGCTCTTGGATTGCGAAAAACCCGAAGGGGAAATTTCTCAATAAGCCTTTGAAAACAAACGCTTGTAGTGATTTCCAAGCTGTGGAATCAAAACGGGACCGATCAAACATCGGTGTCCTGAAACAAACAGCAAAAAGGACCAAAGGAAAAAAAGGCGCCCCCGAAGGGACGCTCTAAGGTTACGACCGACTGCGGCCGCGATTTCAATGCTGACAATAGACCCAAATATGGGCGTCCGCAACTCCGCATTCGGTCATAGCGAAATATTCAACTCGGACCATGTTCCGAGAACGGAGAAGTTATGACTATCAATATGTTACCCACAACCACTGACGCTATGTCGTCGGGGATTGTTCTACCCGGACCGTCGCAAGCTGAGCGTGACGTACCTGCAGCATCAGCAGGTCACTGTACGACCATTTCGGTCGTCGGAGACGGCCCAGGGTACCGCATGCAGGGCGAGAGTGCATTAGAGCAGAGCTCGCAGTACTTGCTGAATTCCATGCCAGATGTGGTCAAGCTGCAAGAGCAAGTCCGTTTCCACTACGGTTGGGACCCGAAAAATCTGAAGGAGCGAGTTTTCGACTTGGTAGCAACACTGGGTTGCGGTTCTGTTATCGCTTGTACCGTTAAACCAGAAGTTCGACTGGTTTCGGGCAAGTTTATTGCCGACATGCAAGAAGTTGCCTGGTGGGTAGAAGAACTCGGCTTTGCTGATGACGTTCGACTGATCACAGATGCCGATATGGACCCCACGGACCTATCTAATGCCAAGATTTTTGCAGCAGTTCGGTCGGTCGATCCTGAGGCTGATGAAGCCGCTATGAATGTGGTCGCAGGACTACCTGACAGTGCTGGTAGAAGCCTACGTGATTTAACGATCGAGACCGAGCTACAGGCTCGAGGATATCATGCCCTTATTCGGCTTCTGCGGAAGCGCTACCTCCGTACGCTGCAGCATGAAGTGATCGGCCCTATGACGATCGTTGCGCTTGCTGGCTCTGGCGGGGGCTTCATCCCAGCTCAACGTCTCGGTGTCCGGAAGGTCAGCTCCGTCGTTTCACGTGATGAGATGCAAGCCGCAGCCTGATCTTCTCAACAATCAAAATGAACATCCCGCGCGTAAATCTCGTGCGCGGGATCAGTATCCCCTTGTCCAAATTTGGGTGCAATGCACCCAGCCAACAGAAGGAATTATCTAATGGCAAAAGACTTTCAAAATGAATACTTGAACTTCGGTCTCGACATTAATCATGTCTACAAACTGCATGGTGAGGATTGGCAATTCGCCTATCAGACCAACGGCACAGTAACGTTTTCTGTCATCGATGATCCGTACAGAAAAGCAACATACGACATCGGTACGCTGAATCGCATGAATGCGGCCGGGGACATCGAGTTGACACCGTTTGGCCAACTGCCTGAGCACCTGCGTCCTCTTTCTGTCAATTTAAATGAAGATGCTTTTATTGCTGGTCTCCCCGAGGCGCAGGGTAAGGAATGTGAAAGCCGTCATGCTCTTGTTCGAAGTTTCCTTGAATTAAAAGCGTCCAAAACTGTCAAAGGAACAGATGAGGCTATCACAGCTTCAATGGGTGAAATTCGTCAGAATGCGGAAGAGTATCTTGCGGAAACATTACCCGATCCCCTGTTCTCAGAAAATATGCGGCTTTGGAAAGAAGGTAAGGGCCGTAAGCCAAAATCCAAAAGTACGGTCAGTATCCCAGGGCAGGTCTCCTCCAGAACCCTACGCGGTTGGGTCAGCCTGTACAAGAAAGGAGGAAAAAAAGCCCTCATTTCCAACAGTAACAACCAGGGAAACATCAACAGTTTCTATAGCGTAGAAGAGAATACGTTGTTGGCTCAGGTTGTCCAAAAGGAATACCTCACTCTGCAGAGGAAATGGCAGACGACGGTCACCGCAGATGTAAAATACGCATTTAAAGAAGCGAATGTGCTTCGCAAAGCGGATGGTCGGGTACTGCTCCGAACGCCAGGCCGCAAAGCCGTCAGCGAGTACATCTCCCGACTTGGCAAGTTTCGTGTTTTGGTGGCGCGTTTTGGCCAGGAAGAAGCCCTCAAGAAGATGCGGGCCGTAAAGGGAGGTCTTGAAGTCCTGCGCCCATTTCAGCGGGTTGAAATGGATGAGAAGAAAATCGATTTACTCACGATCATGGCCAAAAGTGGAATGCTTACCCTCTTTTCAGAAGAGGAACTCGAAGCGATGGATTTGCTCGATAAGCAAAAACGATGGTGGTTGGTTGCGGCAATTGACTGCCGGACCCGTTGCATCGTCGGAATGACTCTTACTGCGAACCCCAAAACCAGCAGTGCAATCAAATGCCTCCGGATGGTGGTCAGCGACAAGGGACAGTTTGCAGATGCTGTCGGGGCACTTTCGCCGTGGGCTATGTTTAGCAAGCCGGAAAACCTCGCCGTTGATAATGGGAGCGCCTTCAAGTCCATTCTGTTTTCGTCGACGTGTGCAGATCTCGGAATTGCAAAAACGCAAACAATTGCAGGCCAGCCCTCAATGCGTGGTCATATCGAGCGCTCTTTCAGGACACTGGATCAGTCTTTGCTGCCTCGCCTGTCTGGCCGGACTTTCAGTAACGTTCTTGACCGCGCAAATCACCCAGCGGAAAAACGTGCCTGTCTAACCATCGATGATCTCGCCTTTGCTCTGGTTCGGTGGGTTGTAGATATCTATCACAACACGCCGCACGAGGGCTTGTGTGGCCGTACACCGCTTGAACAGTGGGAGAAAGATCTCGCCGATGGCAACTATCCCCTTAATGCGGCCCCCAGCGCGCGTCACAAACGCCTGGCGTTTGGCCTCCCGCTTGAACGTATGGTCCAACCAGATGGTATTCGGGTCCTTAATGTTCAGTACCATTCTGGTCAGTTGGCGAAGTGGTATCACAAGCACGGTAGCCAAAAAGTCCAGGTGCGTTGGAACGATGAAAACATCGGTGCCATCGAGGTAATGTTGGACGGTCAGTGGTTTGAAGTCCCATCAATTTCGGATGCTTTCAAGAATGTCGATGCCACAACTTGGAACGCTGCCCGCCGTGCGCTGCGGACGAAAGATGAAAAGCGAAAAGAGTGGGAAGAAGAGGTGATTTACCGTGCGATCACTGACATCAAAGATCTGAACGCCGAACGGCAGAGTGCCTACAAAGTGATGGATCATGAGTGGACAGAGGCACGCTTCAAAGCCGTAGAGAAAGAAGCGACCGTAAACTTCGATGTGGTCCCCACGCGCGATAAAACCACCAACCCAGAAAATGGTTTCGGCCGCTCAATCAATCCTGTGATGCCAGAAAAACCATCTGCAACTCGCGATGCAGTTGAGGCCGCACAGAAAAACGCGGCCGACGATGACGATTGGGATGTTCGGGGCTGATCTCGACTCTCACCAACACATTTTTTTAGGAGAACCAACATGACGAAATCCATCATTGAGATCGCAGGCACAATTCAGTCCATCCGTGACATGCACTTTGTAACTGAGCGTGACCGCAATCTGATGGCTCAGCTTTCTCGGTTGTTTAAGGTTACAAACGGCAAGCTGACCCATGAGCCCGTGCGGTTTACAGCAGGCACCGAAACACACGGCATTACATTTATTGAGGGATCCGGCGGCGGCAAAAGTACTGCCATCGCCGAAGTCCTCTCCAATTTCGAGCCGTTGGTGTGCAATCCCGAAACAGACAAGCCACGCTATCTTGATGTGAAGGTAGAAAGTCCAGCGACGCTTCGTAGCCTTGGTGTGAGCATGCTCTTGAAACTGGGTGGCGATAAAGTCTCAGACCGGGCGAAAGTTTATGACATTTGGGGCTTGGTTCGGCACCGCTTGCAGATTACCGGAACAACCCTCGTATGGCTCGATGAAGCCCATGATATGTTCCGTGGCACATTGTCTTCAGAAACGGACAACATGTTCAAAATGCTGAAGTCTCTCATGCAGGGAGAGCATCCGGTCGTGCTTCTGTTGAGCGGTACTGAACGATTGTCGCGCATCACTCAGATTGATCCTCAGGTGAACCGTCGCTTCAACAAAATCCGTCCACGGCCACTGGCTTTCGGGACCGATAATAAGCGATTGGTAGGGCTCGTCACCAAGTGCGCAGAACGGGCTGATTTGGAGGTCTCCCTGCAAGATGACCAAATCAACCGTCTTATTTATGCGAGCCGCTACCGCTTCGGACGCTGTATTGAAACCACGATCCATGCGATTGAATGCGCGCTGATGGATGATGTGGAAACACTTACCATTGAGCACTTTGAATTGGCTTGGGGGCAGCAAGAAGGCTGCGAAATCAAAGAAAATGTGTTTGCCGCTGAAAACTGGATGGGAATTGAACTTGAGGACGAGGACGGCGATATTTTCCTGAAAGAGCGAGACAAAGCGATCAATAAGAACAAGTCACGCAAAAAGAAGGCAGCATAACTATGGCACTCCTTCCATTGCTTCCCGTAATTGCCGGCGAAAGCTTGACTTCATACATGGCCCGTATCGCAAAATTTCACTGCGATAGTGACGTCTATTCATTCCTCAGCATGTTTGAGCTGTCACGTCAGGACGTGATGTTCCCATCGGAAGAGGTCATTGAGCGCATCTCTTTACTTACCGGGCAGGGTGAGGCGGTGCTCAAACGTATGACGTTCCTACGTCAGGGTGGCCGGGTGCGCACGATCTGTGGCGAAACCGTCCATTCTGAGTTTGCCAATCTGGAACAGACAAGCTTCTGTCCAGCATGTTTGCTGGAGGATGGACATGCAGATAGTGCGTCCGCGGGTATGAGAGTTGGCCGCATCGGCTGGTTGATCGAACCATCTCGGACATGTCCGAACCACGGTATCCTCTTACGTCGATATAAGAATCTGACTTACTCCAAGAAATTTCAACTCATGTCTGACGTTGCGCCAAATGACAATGAGTTGAGAGAGATGGTCGCAAATTCTGATAAGCAAAAAACCTCTGAGCTTCAGTCATACATTCAGCAACGCTTAGAAGGTGTGTCGGGCTCACCTTGGCTTGATAACCAGCAGATTGATCAGGCGTCTCGTGCCTGTGAAATGCTGGGTGTAATTCTAACTGCCGGCACGCACTGCAATCTCAAAAAAATTAGCCAGGCGGAATGGAATGAAGCCGGCGATCTAGGATTTGGTTTCGCTTCACGGGGTGAGGAGGGGATCCGGGAAGGTCTTCGGTTGGCGTTTGATCGTTTCATTGAGCGCGACCTCCATGGAGGTCCACAGAAAGTATTTGGTCGTCTCTACCAATGGCTTCAGTTCAACACAAACGGGAAAGAGTTTGGTCCGATCCGTGGGGTTGTCCGCGAATTTATTGTGGAAAATTTCGTTCTGGAAATCGGAATGAATTTACTTGGGTCACCGGTAGAACAGCAAGCGATCCACTCTGTTTATAGCCTTTCCCAAAAAACAGGGATGCATCCGAAGACGATCAATCGAGCGGCTGTGTATTCAGGTCTGGTGCAGGGCGATCCTGATCGTTCACTGGCCCATTTGACCTTCGATGCCAAAGCTGGAGAAGAACTGGTTCTAAAGATGCAAAATGCGCTCCCCACCTTACGGATTCCAGAGTACCTGAACTGCAACCGTGTTCAAGCTCAGCAACTCGTCCGGTCCGGCGTAATCCCGCGGATTGGAAAGGGATTGGCAGGGGCAACTGGGGTCCTCAAGCATGTTGCAAAAGAGGACCTTGATCAGTTTCTTGACCGTATTGTAGGGCAGGCAACGCAGGTCGACTGCGCGACGGACGGACTTTTCGATATTGTTTCAACCGCTGAGATTGCTCGGTGGCCCGTGCTCGACATCGTGAATGGTATTCTTGCAGGGGCGTTTTCCAAGCTGGAAATCGTTGACGTTGACCTGAAGTTCAAGGGTATTCTTATGGACCCGAATGAAGTCTGCGAGGTTCTTTCTGAGAAGTTGCCGACTGGCCAAGTAAGTGCCAATGAGGCGGCTCGAATTCTCGGCATGAATACATACAATTTGCGTAACTTGGCCAAACTTTTAGATCCGGATGGCAAGCCTTACCTTACAGAGCATTTCATCAAAAAGAACTCAAAAGGCGTACAGGTTTCGGTCTTCATGGTAGATGAGCTTCTGGCTTTTCTGCGCACGCATGTTTCGCTGAAAGACTATGCCGAGATGCATATTTTTTCACCCAAGGTGATGAAGATGAAGTTGGATGGACGAGGGCTGAAACCGATTGTTGCCGATCACAGTCTGGGACGGTTTTTCTACAGGAAAGCCGATATCGCTGCCTGATCTAAACTCCAACGACCAATATTGCTGAAAAAGCCGCCCTTTGGGGCGGCTTTTCTTTTGACTTCACGTTTTTCGGTGGCAGAAATAGGGTGGCCTGTGGTGGCAGAAGTACTGACCTGAGCATTTTAGAAAACCCTTATAATAAAGGCTTTTCAGTAGGAAGGTGGCGGAAAATAGGGTGTTGTTTCATGTGGGGCACACTATAGAATGACCATTCTGTAGGCCTTTGCACACTCTGCCCAGACAAATAGCCACCGGTGACGAGAGTTGCCGGTGGTTTTTTTTACAAGTGTTTGGTCTGCCTTTTTGACCTGCGTGGCACGCCCTTTTGGCTATTCGCGTGGTGATTTCTAGAAGCGGTCGCCGCGTTAGCCATGCGCAAGCCAATAGTGTTTAAACTGCTTGATACCGGCGTGATTGTGGACGCCATGCTTTGCAGCTTCACAATAGGCCACTTCTGTTCAGCGACGATCGTAACCCGTTTGAATGTCTGAAACCGCTCTCTTTGTTTGGGGGGGTATTCACCGGTGCATCTGGGGTTTTGGCTTGGGTCGGAATGGTGAACGCACGATAGACCTACAGTGTTTCATCATGTTCCGAGGCGAGTTTGGCCCAATCAAAGGTCACACCAATACCCGGAGTATCCGGGGCAACGGCCATGTGATCCTGGATTACCAAAGGTCTTGTCGTGTATTTATCAATCGGGAACGAATGTACTTCGATCCAGCCTGCGTTGGGGCGGGCAGATACGAGGCTCACATGCAGCTCTTGCATCCCGTGGCTGCACACGGGAATGTCGTGCCGGGCTGAAAGTTCTGCCGCTTGAAGCCAACCCGTGATGCCGCCGCAGTTGGATGCGTCTGGCTGGATAAAGCTGAGCTTGGCATCTGCGAAAGCGTATTCGAATTCATGGATCGTGTGCAGGTTCTCACCCATTGCCAGTGGCATTCCCGTGGCGTCCGCGATTTTTCCATAGGCTTTGTAATCATCGGGAATCGTCGGCTCTTCGAACCAGTAGATGTCATAATGCGCGACCGCCTTGGCCAGCTCAATCGCCTGATCGGCAGACATGGAATAGTTGGCATCAATCATAAAAGTGATGTCGGGGCCGATCAATTCACGCACAGCTTTGATACGGGCGACATCCTCGGCCAATGTGGGCTGCCCGATCTTGATCTTTACCCCGTTATACCCCGCATCCAGATATCCCTGAACGGACTTCAGCAATTTCGGCAGCGGAAAATTCAGATCAATGCCGCCGCAATAGGCGCGGCAGCGATTTGATGCGCCGCCCGCCATTTTCCAAAGCGGCTGGCCTGTGCGTTTTCCTAACGCGTCCCAAAGCGCAATATCGACTGCCGAGATCGCAAAAGAGGCAATGCCACCGCGCCCGACATAGTGAATATGCCACTGCATCGCGTCATACAGAACGGCGGGATCATTGCCGTCTTGCCCCAATAGAAACGGGGTTAGATCATGATTTATCATTGCAACAATCGGATGCCCGCCCTTGCCACCTGTGTAGGTGTATCCCGTACCTTTGGTGCCATCGTCCAAGGTGATGGTACTGGTAATCAACTCAAAATGCGTGTGATCTCCGTGCTTTGCATCGGTGAGAACTTCGGCCAGCGGGACGTTGAACAGCTGGGTATGGATGCTTGTAATTGTTGGCATATGGGCCTCTGGTCCAGTTGATTGCACCGCATGGTGATGGGTATGGTTTGGAGCCTACCGCCTATGCAGACGCCTCTGCAACGCCCGTCAGATCACGCAGGCCTGTTTGCGCCATGGCGATACTCAGCTCGTCCGAGAGGACATCCCACATGCGGTTCAGACCTTCCTCGCCTCCTGCGGCAATGGCGAATTGCAGGATGCGACCGAAGAAGGTGAAATCGGCCCCAGCGTGCAGCGCCTTGAGCGCGTCTTCACCCGAACGCAAGCCACTGTCGAAAAAGACAGGCATGTCAGGTCCGACGGCAGCGCGGATTGCGGGCAGGATGGTGATCGGGCAGGGCGCGCTTTCCAATTGGCGCGCACCGTGGCTTGAAACCTGAATAGCGTCGACACCGGCGTCGCGCAATAGAACCGCGTCTTCTACGTCGAGGACGCCTTTGACGACCAGCCTGCCGGGCCATGCGTCGCGCATCGCCCTCAGAGTATCCCAATCGGCCCGTGCGCGGCTTTCGGTGCGGTCAAACGCATAGCCGGGCATGTCGAAATTCGCCATGGCGGGTTTGCCGTGCAGCAAGCTGCTGAGCGACCAGCGCGGATGCAGGGCGAAATCTATGAATTGTTTGGGGCCTATCTTGAAAGGCATCTTGAAGCCGTGGCGCAGCTCGCGCGGGCGGCGGCCTACTTCCGGCACATCGGCGGTCAGCACCAGTGTTTCATACCCCGCGTTGCGCGCCCGTTCGATCAATTTGAACGTGCCGGTACCGTCCCCGCTGAAATAAATCTGGAACCACGCATGGCCCTCGGCCACTTCGATGATCCGCTCCAGCGGGGTGGAGGCAACGGTAGAGACGCCGTGGGGAATGTGGTGTCTGGCCGCCAACCGTGCCAGCATCAGATCGGCACCCGCGCCCGACAGGTTGCACATGCCCATAGGTGCGATGCCGAACGGGCGCGCAGCGGGCGCGCCAAAGAGGGTAGTGGCAAGCGAGCGGTTGCTAACGTCACATAAGATGCGGGGCCGCAGGGTGATGGCATCAAGGGCCGCACGGTTGCGCGCTGCCCCTGTTTCCGTCCCTGCGGCCCCGTCGATATAGTCAAAGATCATCCAGGGCAGGCGGCGGCGGGCAATGGCCCGTGCGTCCGCCGCCGAATGGATGTCTCGCGCGTTCATTTAGGCCTTCACGGCTTCCATAAAGCGGTGACGGATGACAACGGGGTCAAGCGTGATAACGGGTAGTTTGATATTGCCGCTGTCACATTTGCACACGATGATCGTCATCTCGTCGCTGTTGATGGCGTCTTGCAAAACAGGGCCGAGGTCTTTGTCCTGCACCTCGATCACTGTGTCGCAGCCACATGCCTTTGCGACGGCTGTCAGCGATGTCTTTTTGCCCGCATAGGTCGGCTGGTCTCCGGTGGAGCCGTAAGAGCCGTTGTCGATTATCAGCAGAGTGTAGTTGTCCGCTGGATTGTTGGCGATGGTCGGCAGCGTGCCGAGATTGGTCAGCACCGAGCCGTCCCCGTCGATGGAGATCACGGGTTTGTCCTGCGCCAGCGCAAGGCCAAGGCCGATGGATGATGCAAGGCCCATGGTGCCAAGCATGTAAAAGTTGGTCGGCTGGTCGTCGATCATATGCAGCTCTTGGCTGGGCAGACCGATGTTACAGACAACAAGGTGATCACGGATGATCGGGGCGATTTCTTTGAGAATTTCTGAACGGATCATTGGTCGCCGTAGCCTCCCCAGAAGTTGGCATCGGTCAGGATTGCCACAGGTTTGTTGCACATGAAGGTGTATTTGAGGATGTTATCGAATTCCTCGACATCCTTTTGCCAGTGAAAGTGGTAGGTCGGGATGTTCAGCTGGGCCAGCAGGGCCTTGGTGTGCACAGCCATTTCAACCTGACAGGCGACAGGCTCGCGCAGTTCGCCGCGGTACGAGATGATCATGGGCAGCGGCATGCGGTAGAATTGCGTCAGCGTCGCCAGCGTGTTGATCGTCACACCGATGGCTGTGTTCTGCATGATGATGGCAGGGCGTTTGCCGCCCATGAACGCGCCTGCGCACAGGCCCATGCCTTCGTCTTCTTTGTTGGAGGGGATGTGAAAGATATCTTCGCGCGCTTCAACCTCGTCGATCACACCGGCCAGCTGTTTGCAGGGCACGGTTGTCACGAACGAGACATCGTTGGCGACAAGATCATCCACGATCTTCTTGTCGATGTTCATCTTGGGGGAACCTTTCCAGAGAGTTAAATCAGATTAAAAGCAGGGGGCGGTGAGCAGGCAGTATGCAAAGTTCATCGCGCGGGGTGTTCGGGGCGGGTGTGTGTCAGGGTTCATTATACATCAGGACCAAGGCGTCAGGATAATTTTCGGGGCTGCCACAGTGCCTGCGCGCAGGTCTTGGAACGCGGCAAAACCTTGGGACAAGGGGCGCGACTGGGTCCAGTCCAGCGGACCGAGGCGGCCCTCGAAAATGGCCTGCGCGGTATCGCGGAAATCCTGCGCGGTGTAGGTATAGGTCCCGATAAAGGTGATCTCTTGCAAGGTCATGCGGCGCACATCCAGCCCGCCTGAATCTTCGCCCAGACCCACGTGGGCGATCACACCACCCGGTTGGGCAAGGGCCGACGCCGTGGCGCGGGTGGCACCATAGCCGACCGCGTCGATCACGATTGCGAACTGCCCTGTGGCATCGCCCACCGCATCTTCCCCGCAGCGTTTTTTGAGGAAGGCGCGGCGCGTTTCGTTCGGTTCGGCGATGGTGATGTCATCTACCCCCATCGCACGCAGCGCCAGTGCAGCAGCAAGCCCGATAGCCCCGCCGCCAATCACCAGCGCACGTTTGTCCATCGCCGGATGCAACGCTTCCAGTGCCAGCCGCACCGCGTGCCAACTGACGGCCAAAGGCTCGGCCAGTGCGGCTTTGTCCAGTGGCACGTCGTCAGGCACCGCAACCAGATTGGCGGCGGGCATGGTGATGTATTGGGCAAATGCGCCTTCGCGTGGCATCATCGAAATGATCTGGCGATCAGGGCAGAGATTTTCGCGCCCGCTGGTGCAGGCAGGGCATGTGCCGCAATTTACCAGCGGATTAACTGTCACGCGCTGGCCATCCTGCGCGCCGCCGGTAATCACACCGGCAGCCTCATGCCCCAGGATCAGCGGTGCAGGGCGGCGTGCATCGTGGCCCAGATAGGCGTGCATGTCAGAGCCGCAAATGCCCACGGCTTCAACCTTGATTAGCTGCTCGCCGTTTTGCGGTACGGCATCGGGCACATCACGAAACCCGAGGGTTTCAACCCCGTCATACACAAGTGCTTTCATTTTGCAGTAAACCCCCCGTCGACCATCAGAACCTGCCCTGTGACATAGGCGGAAGCCTCGGAGCATAAAAACAGCAGTGGCCCGTCCATGTCTTCCATGCGCCCGTTGCGGCCTGTGCAGGTCTGCGCCGCATTGCGGGCAGCACGCTCTGGGTCGTCAAACACGGCTGCTGTCAGCTCTGTCGGGAAAAACCCGGGGCCGATGGCATTGGCTGTGATGCCGTGGGGCGACCAGGCTTGCGCCATGGCGCGGGTCAGCTGGCCAACTCCGCCTTTGGTCGCACCATAGGCAATGCCACCCGGAAAGGCCCGCGTGGTCTGCAGCGAAGCGAAATTGACAATCCGCCCCCAACCTTTGGCCTTCATCGCAGGAACAAGAGCTTGGGACAGAAAGAAAGGCGCAGTGAGGTTGATTGCCAAGGTGTTGTCCCAGCCCTCTGGGGTGACTTCATCGGCGTCCTGCCGCGTGTTCAGCCCTGCGGCGTGGATCACGATATCGGGTGCGCCAAAGGGGCTGGCGATGTCGGTCGCGAGGGCGGTGATCGCGGCGCGGTCCGCGATATCGGCTGCCACGCGCGCAGCGTTTTTACCGATCTGCGCGCACATTTCGTCCAAGGCCTCAGCCCGCCGCGCAACACCGACAACCTGCGCCCCCGCAGCGGCCAGCGCAGTCGCCGCCCGCCGACCCAACCCCGAGCTTGCGCCGGTCACGCACGCCACACGGCCCGTCAGATCAAAAAGGGTGCGCGGATCAGTCATGCCTAGCCTTCTGCAGTCAGATCAAAGTTCTCACCGGGAAAGTATTTGGCCAGACGCACATCAGCGGCGCGGGCGTGGCCCTCCATCCCCTCCAGCCGCGAAATGCGCGCGGTAGCCTCGGCCACACGTTTGGAGGCATCGCGCGTGGTGCGCTGCCATGTGACGATCTTCATATATTTATGCACCGACAGGCCGCCCGTGTATCCCGCAGCGCCCGATGTGGGCAGCACGTGGTTGGTGCCAGATGCTTTGTCGCCGTAAGACACGGTGGTTTCCTCACCCAAGAACAGCGAGCCATAGCAGGTCAGCCGGTCCAGCCACCAATCCAGATCATCGGCCTGCACGGTCAGGTGTTCGGGCGCGTAATCATCCGAACACGCGGCCATTTCTTCGCGGTCGGCGCACAGGATGACTTCGGCATAGTCGCGCCATGCGGCAAAGGCGTTTTCGCGGTTCAGTTCGGGCAGATCATCAATCAGACCCGGCACCAGTTCCATCACTTTTTCGGCCATTGCACGGTCATCGGTGACCAGCCAGACGGGCGAGTTATAGCCGTGCTCGGCCTGACTGACCAAATCAGTGGCTACGATATGGGCATCAGCCGTTTTATCGGCCAGCACAAGGCTGTCTGTCGGGCCTGCGATCATGTCGATGCCAACGCGGCCAAACAAGATGCGCTTGGCCTCGGCCACGAACTGGTTGCCGGGGCCGACCAGTATGTTGGCCTTGGGCAGACCGAACAGGCCAAATGTCATGGCTGCCACCCCCTGCACACCTCCCATGGCAAGGATTTTGTCCGCACCGCAGATATGGGCGGCATACACAATCGCGGGGGCCACACCCACATCAGGGCGCGGGGGCGAACAGGCTGCGATATGGCGGCACCCCGCAACTTTGGCTGTGGTCACTGTCATAATGGCAGAGGCGATGTGGCTATAGCGCCCGCCGGGTACATAGCAGC
Source organism: uncultured Sulfitobacter sp. (assembly GCF_947502895.1). Taxonomy (GTDB): domain Bacteria; phylum Pseudomonadota; class Alphaproteobacteria; order Rhodobacterales; family Rhodobacteraceae; genus Sulfitobacter. The sequence goes on along the minus strand of NZ_CANNBM010000002.1, from coordinate 938,861 downwards.
CCGCCGCATCCACGGGGATCGCCTTTTGACCTGCGACGAAACCGGGCTCGATCTCCATCTCGACGTTTGTGAGGGTGGATTTCTGGATTTCGGCAAAGCGGCGCACGTTGTCATGGGCAAAGCGGATGTCGGCCTTGAGCTTTTCCGGGACCAGCGCGCAGGCTGCCTCGATCTCTTCCGCGGTCAGGATCACGTTGCCTTCGTATTGGTCGAACTTGGCGGCGTATTCCATGGCTTTGGCATCGCCGCCTTCTTCGATATCGGTGAGGATGTTTTGCACGATATCGTGGGTCTTGGAGGCGTCTGATTTCGCGGTCAACGTCGCTTTTTTCAGGTATTCACGTGTCATGTAATGCTTCCTAGCGTTGGATGTTTGCCAGCGTATGCGCGGCGCGTGCAGGCAAAGGGGCGGTAAGGGGCGAATAGGCGGTATGTGTAAACAGGGTCGCCACAGCAGTACCGCTGTCATGCACCGAGCCGGCCAGTCTGGCGGTTGCGCAGGGCAGAGCGGCAAATTGCATGGGCGCTGTCTTTCATGGAATGGGTGGTGTTATTCGCACCATAGCTCTGTAAAGCAGCAATGCAAGCCCTTACATTTTGCTGCTGGATCATAAGTCTGTGGCCTGATCTTTGGTGTTGGGATAAGCTGACGACACTGCTGAACCTTTTGGAGATATGATGAAATCTGCACCCGCTGCCCCCACTCTGGATGACGTGGCCCTCCTTGCGGCGGTGTCTACGGCGACTGTGTCGCGCTGCATCAATGAGCCCGAAAAGGTAGCGGTGCGCACGCGGGACAAGGTCGCGGCGGCGATTGCGCAATTGGGGTATACGCCCAACTTTGCCGCGCGCTCTATGGCGGCAAAGCGGACCTTTACGATTGGTGCGATCATTCCGACGATGGAGAATGCGATTTTTGCGCGGGGGCTACAGGCGTTCCAAGAGGCGCTGGATGCGCGCGGCTATACACTGCTTGTTTCAAGCTCTGCCTACAGTCTTGACGCGGAAGAGGAGCAAATTCGCAATCTGGTCGCGCGGGGGGCGGATGGTTTGTTGGTGATCGGTCATGACCGTGATCCGGCCATCTATGACTATCTGGAGCAGCAGCGTGTGCCGGTTCTGGTGGCCTGGTCCTATGACGAAAACGCGCGCGCGCCCTCCATCGGGTTTGACAACCGCGCCGCGATGCGTGCGCTGGCGGAGCGGGTCCTCGCGCTGGGTCATCGCGATATTGCGATGATTTCCGGCACTAGCGCACAAAACGATCGTGCGCGGATGCGGATCGCGGGCCTGTGCGATGCGATGGCCGCACACGGGCTGGATCCTGCGACGCTTGACCCTGTTGAAGTGCCTTACGGATTTGACGAGGGGACCGAGGCTTTTGTGTCTTTGATGGCGCGCACCCCACGGCCCAGCATTGTAATGTGTGGCAATGACGTTCTGGCTGTGGGTGCCGTGCGCGGTGCGCGGCAAATGGGCCTGCGGGTGCCACAAGACATCTCGATCACCGGGTTTGATGACATAGAGCTTGCATTGGTGGTCGAGCCTGCCTTGACCACGGTACATGTCCCCCACCGCACCATGGGTGCGCTGGCCGCTGCCGAACTGGTTGCGATGATTGAGGAAAAGCGCAGCGGCATGTCCCAAAGACTGATCGCTGAGGTGGTAGAGCGCGCTTCTGTCGCGCCTGTGGGTAGATAAAAGTCGCACAGGATTGGCGCGCGGGGTAGCGCTATTATACCTCAACCTGAGGCCTGATTTGGCTGCGCTGCAGCATTTTCGAACAACGCATTATTGTGCCTTAACGACAGGTATCTTGACAAAAATTAATCAGAATTGCGGTTTTTGTATGCCCTTTTGCACAAAACGTATTGGATGACGTTTTGTTAATCCTGCACGTTGGCGAGGCAGAGAAAAGAATCGAATCTGTAATTTCTGGGAGGAACCACATGAAATCTCTTCGCAATACGGCACTTGGTCTGACACTTGGCATTGCCGGTGCGTCCTTTGCCCTGGCCGATGGCCATTCCAAAGAACTGACAATCGCGATCGTGAACAACGGTCACATGATCAACATGCAAAAAGTCGCCGAGGCCTACACCGAAGAAACCGGTGTAAAGCTGAACTGGGTGTCGCTGGAAGAAGGCGTTCTGCGCGAGCAGGTCACATCCGACACGGCCACAGGTGGCGGCCAGTACGACATTATCAACATCGGCATGCAGGAAGCACCCATCTGGGGCGCTGCTGGCTGGATCGAGCCGCTGGAATTCGGCGCCGAGTATGACGTAGACGACATGCTGCCTGCCATGCGCAACGGTCTGTCACACGAAGGTACGCTCTACGCGGCACCATTCTATGGCGAAAGCTCCATGGTTATGTACCGCAAGGACCTGACCGACGCTGCTGGCGTATCAATCGCCGACAACGACAGCTGGGACAACGTGAAGGCCGCAGCCGCAGCCATCCACAACCCTGATGCCGGCGTTTACGGTGCCTGCCTGCGCGGCAAGCCAGGCTGGGGCGACAACATGGCGTTCATCACAACAGTGGTAAACTCCTTTGGTGGTGCATGGTTCGACAAAGACTACCGTCCGACCATCAACTCTGATGAGTGGAAAGCGGCCATGAACTTCTACGTGGATCTGCTGGGCAACTACGGCCCTCCCGGCTCCGAGGGTAACTCGTTCAACGAAATCCTCGCGCTGTACAACGAAGGCAAATGCGGCATGTGGATCGATGCCACAATCGCGGCGTCCTTCCTGACAGTAGACGGTGTTGCATACGCACAGTCGCCAAACGCAGGTAACCCTGTTGGCGCGAACTGGCTGTGGGCATGGGCAATGGCTGTACCAACAGGTACGGACAACTCTGACGAAGCCAAAGCCTTCATCGAGTGGGCAACATCCAAAGCGTACATCCAGGCTGTTGCAGATCACCCAGACTTCGGCTGGGGTTCGGTTCCAACCGGTACACGCGCATCCACCTATGCTTCTGCTGACTTTCAGGCAGCTGCACCTTTCGCCGCAGCCGAGCTGGCCGCGATCGAATCCGCAGCACCAGAAGCAACTGACATCAAGCCATACGTAGGTGTTCAGTTTGCAGCGATCCCCGAGTTCCCCGAAGTCGGTTCCGCTGTAGCACAGGAAATGGCTGCGGCCCTGTCCGGTGCAAAATCTGTAGACGATGCGCTGGCCGCTGCTCAGCAGGCAGCCGACGCAATCATGTCCGAAGCGGGCTACTACTAACTCGCTTTGACAAATGCAGAGGTCCGGTGGCATGCCGCCGGACCTCTCACTCCAAACCCGCATTTCCGTTTTTCCGGCCAGCAGCACCGCGTGTGCCGCTGCCCTGAACAACTGTCACCTCCGCCACGGGGCCGCTTTGGCCTTGGTGTTTAGCAAGGACACGAGATCCGTCATGTCAAATCGTACGCTCCCCCGTCTGCTTCAATCGCCCGCTGTATTGCTTTTGCTGGTGTGGATGCTGGTCCCGCTGGGGATGACACTGTATTTCTCCTTTATCCGCTACGTTCTCAACAGTGCGCGGCGGCCTGAATGGACGACACCATCGCTCAGCAACTGGCGCGGTTTTGGCAACTATGAATATGTGTTGTTCAACGCCAAGGATTTCTGGCTGGCTGTCCAAAACAGTGTGTTCATCGTCAGCAGTATTCTGGTGCTGACCGTCATTCTGGGGTTGGGGATTGCCGTACTGGTCAATCGCAGCTTTCCGGGGCGCGGGATTGTACGGGTCTTGCTGATCTCGCCCTTCTTTGTGATGCCTGCGGTCAACGCGGTTTTGTGGATCAACATGATCCTTGATCCCGTGTTAGGGCTGAACGGTCTGGCCATCTCGGGCATTAACAGTGTTGTGGACGGTCTGCGTGATTTCCCTGTGCTGGGGTCTTTCTTCTCGCTCTGGCCGCCGCTTGAGCCGGTCTCGTTCCGCGCGACCCAGACATCGGCCTATGCGGTCATAATGATGGTGACATGGCAGTGGACGCCCTTTGCGGTGCTGATCTTTATGACCTCGCTGCAATCCGAGGACGAGCAGCAGAAAGAGGCGGCCATTCTGGACGGGGCCAACGCATGGTCACGCTTCCGCAACCTGACAGTGCCACATCTGGCGCGCCCGATCGCCATCGTTGTGATGATCCAGTCGATCTTTCACCTGTCGCTCTATGCCGAGATCGAGATCGTCAGCCGTGGCAACGGGAACAAGAACCTGCCCTATCTGATCGGGGAGTTCACCTCCAACAACATCGGTGCCGCAAGCGCCACGGGCATCTTCGCCGTCATTCTGGCCAATATCGTTGCAATCTTCTTGCTGCGTATGGTCGGCAAAAGTCTAATGGACTGAGGAGAGTAGCAATGGCTGCCGTAACAGAACAATCCAAATTCGGACACATCATCTGGCCTGTCGTGGCATGGATCGTGGCGCTGGTTTTCTTCTTTCCGATCTTCTGGATGGTGTTCACCAGCTTCAAAACCGACGCTGATGCGGTCAAGCCGGAATTCTTGTTCCGCTTTACGCCGACGTTGGAAAATTACACCAACATGACGCAGAATTATGACTATTGGCGCTTTGCCATCAACTCGGTCATCACATCGACGTTCGCCACGCTGTTTGCGTTGGTGGTGGGGGTACCTGCGGCCTATGCGATGGCATTCAACCCCAGCCGCCACACCAAGGACGTGCTGCTGTGGATGCTCTCGACCAAGATGCTGCCAGCAGCGGCGGTTCTGTACCCGATGACCTTTCTGACCAAGAACTTCCTTGGAATTTATGATACGCATTTCCTGATTATCCTTGTGTTGTGTCTGATCAATCTGCCCATCGTCGTGTGGATGCTGTTCACCTATTTCAAGGAAATCCCCAAAGAGATCATCGAGGCGGCGCAGATGGACGGTGTCAGCACTTGGGGCGAGATCAAGGACATCCTGATCCCGCTGGCGTGGGGGGGGATGGCTTCGACTGCGCTGCTGTGTTTCATCTTTTGCTGGAACGAGGCCTATTGGACCGTACGCCTGACCACGACAGAGGCGGCTACCCTGTCCAAACTGATTGAAGGCAACCGCGCACCAGAGGGTCTGTTCTTTGGCCGCCTGTCCGCTGTGTCGACTGCCGCTGTTGGCCCGATCATCGTGCTGGGCTGGTTCTGCCAGAAGCAGCTGGTGCAGGGTCTGACATTTGGTGCGGTGAAATGATAACGGGTGTATCCTTGCCCCTGATGCGCGCGGTTGTGCGGGGGGCGGCAATCGCCACGCCCGCGCCGCTGGCTGCACAGTGTTGAGGTAGATTTATGTCCATCATGACCCCCGAAATCGAAATGGTCGACCGCTCCACGCGGTCTATCCGCTACCTTCAGCACGGTTGGCCTACAGACCTGTGCCGCTGGCACGCCCATGAGGAATACGAACTGCACCTGATCACTGCGACACGCGGCAAAGCGTTTGTCGGTGACTATATCGGCGATTTCAAAGCAGGCGATCTGTTCATGACAGGGCCGAACCTGCCGCACAACTGGATCACCGATCAGGTCTGGACCGAGCCTGTGGTCACGCGGGATATGCTGGTTCAGTTCAACCATGAAAGCGTGGTCAAACTGGCCGAGGGGTTTCCCGAATTCAGTCAGGTGCTGCATATGTTGCAACTGGCGCAGTCGGGCATTCAATTCGAAGGGTTTAACGGCACTTTTGCACGCGGACACATGGAAGCGATCCGCGACAACAAGGGCGCCGAACGTATTCTCGCCTTTATCCGTTTCCTCGTGCGTCTGAACGAACATGCCGAGAAAAAGACACTGTCGGTGGCGCGCATGGTCCAGCCTGAAGGCGGCAGCAAACAAGCGCGCATCGCGCAGGTCATCGATTACGCGACCAAAAATTATCACGACAGTTTTTCCGTGGCCGAGGCCGCCAGCATGGCTGGCATGACCGAAGTGACCTTTAGCCGGAATTTCCAGACTGTCACGGGCCACAGCTTTGTCGAGTTTCTGAACCGCATCCGCATCGGGCAGGCCTGTGCCATGCTCTATGCCTCGGACGATCAGATCATCACCATCGCGCAGAACTCAGGCTTCAAGAACCTTGCCAATTTCAACCGTCACTTTTTGAAAGTGAAGGGTATGACCCCGTCGGAATATCGCGCCACTGCGCGCAAAGACCTGATGCCACAGGCGGAGGACAGCAAATGAACAGTGCCACCCACGCCCCGATCTATGCCACTAAATATGACCGCGCCGACTGTGAAACAGGCATTGTGCATCTGGGCTTTGGTGCGTTCCATCGCGCGCACCAAGCTGTATATCTCGACGACTATATGGAGGCGACAGGTGATCTGCGTTGGGGTATCGCAGCCGTAAATCTGCGCGCCAGCGAGGGCGGGCATTTCCGCACAGCGGGCGAAGATGTTGCGCGCCACGACGGCTACTACCTTAAATCCTACTCCGCAGACGGGCAGGTTGCCCTGTGCCGCGTGCGCAGCCATGTGGCGTTTGTCGATTGGAGTGCGGACCGTGCAGGCACCGAAGCATTGCTGGCCCGCGCCTCGGTGCATCTGGTGACGATCACAGTCACAGAAAGCGGCTATTACACCGACCCTGTTGGCGATCTGAACCTGTCGGACCTCACTGTCGCCGCCGAGATTGCAGGCGGTACCGGCCAGACTGTCTATGCATATCTGCGCGCAGGATTGCAGCAGCGCATGGACCACACAGGCGCGCCGCTGACCATCGCGTGCTGTGATAACATCCGCCAGAATGGCAAGATGCTGCATCGCAATCTGCTGGCCTATCTGCGCGCTTGTGGCGACGCGGCGCTTGCCGAGTGGGCCGAGGCAAACGTGGCCTTTCCCTGTTCGATGGTTGACCGCATCACACCGCGCAGCCCTGCCGAGCTTGGGCCGGAACTGTCTGCGCTGGTGGGACGTGATGTGCAATCGCCCGTGATGGCCGAAGACTTTATTCAGTGGGTGCTGCAAGATCATGCAGCAGGCCCTATGCCTGATCTGGCCCGCGTCGGCGTGACGGTCACGCCCGATGTGGACCCCTATGAAGAAACCAAGATCAGGGTGCTGAACGGCGGCCACACGGCGCTGACTTATCTGGCCGCCCTTGAGGGGATCGAAACATTTGACGCAGCCATGCGCATCCCGCACCTGAACGCGCATTTTCATGCTTTCGAGACGCAAGAGGTTTTGCCTGCGCTCACGCTGACGCTGCCGTTTTCCAAGCAAGACTATCTTGCCGATATCGCCCGCCGTTTTAGCAACCGCGCGATCGGCGATACTGTTGCGCGCATCTGTGCAGATGGCATGGCAAAATTCCCGATCTTCATCCGTCCCACGGTTGAGGGCTGTCTGGCGCAGGGCATTATGCCTGTTCACGCGCTGCGCAGCATCGCAAGCTGGTATGTTTTTGCCCGCCATGTGCAGGCAGGTAAAATCCCCTTCGAATATCTTGAACCCAGCTGGGATGATCTCAAGGCGCTGATCGCAACAGACGCTTTTGTAACCTCTGCCCAGCTTTGGGGGCATCTCCCGCAAACTTATCCGCAGTTTACGCAAGCCCTGCGGCAAGAAATCAGTGAAATGGAAACAAAATGGCCGGTCTGACCCTTCGTGATGTGAAAAAGAGCTATGGCGATGTGCAAGTCATGCACGGTGTCGATCTGGACATCGAAGATGGCGAGTTTGTCGTGTTTGTTGGCCCGTCGGGCTGTGGCAAATCCACCCTGTTGCGGATGATTGCGGGGCTTGAGGAAATTTCGGGCGGCAGCGTCGCTATTGGCGATACCGAAGTAAATGACGTGGCGGCCTCCAAGCGCGGCGTGGCGATGGTGTTCCAGACCTACGCGCTCTATCCGCATATGACGGTTTACAAAAACATGGCCTTTGGTCTGAAACAGGCCAAGACCGACCCCGCCGAGATTGACCGCCGCGTGAAAGCCGCCGCCGACATCCTGCAAATCACCGATTATCTTGAGCGGAGTCCGCGCAACCTGTCGGGTGGTCAGCGCCAGCGTGTAGCCATTGGCCGTGCAATTGTACGTGACCCGTCTGTGTTCTTGTTTGACGAGCCGCTCTCGAACCTTGATGCGGCGCTGCGTGTTCAGACCCGTCTGGAAATCGCCCGCCTGCACGAGCGGCTGAAAACCACGATGATCTACGTGACCCACGATCAGGTCGAAGCGATGACATTGGCGGATAAAATCGTCGTGCTGCGCGATGGCCGGATTGAACAGGTAGGCTCGCCCATCGACCTGTACGAGCGCCCCGCGAACGCCTTTGTTGCGCAGTTTATCGGCAGCCCGAAAATGAACTTCTTTGAGACAGCCGATCTGGCCCCGAACGCCACAGCGGTGCTGGGTCAGGAACTGGCTGGCAATTTGCAGATCGGCCTGCGCCCCGAAAATCTGGTGCCCTGCGCGGTTGAAGATGCCGTGGTGCAAGGCACGCTGGAGCTGGTCGAGAACCTTGGTGAATATGCGTTGGTGCATTTGCAGACATCCACGGGTGTTGAATTTATCGCCAAAACCGAGAAACCCCCGCAGGCCGAAAAGGGCGAAACCATCGGTTTCACCATCAAGCCTGAATTGGCGCACCGTTTTGACACCGCATCGGGTTTGCGTCTGACCTGACGCCGCACAAAAAGGACAGCTGAGATGATTTTATGCTGCGGTGAAGCCCTGATTGATATGGTCCCTGCCCAAGCGGCAGGGGAAGCAGAGGCGCGCGCCGCCTTTATGCCGCTGTCGGGTGGGGCGATTTTCAATACCGCCATTGCGTTGGGCCGTCTGGAGACGCCAGTGCAGTTTTTCTCTGGCCTGTCGAGCGATCTGTTTGGCGTGCAACTGTCCGAGGCGCTGAACGCGTCCGGTGTGCAAACGGATTTGGTGGTGCGCAGCAATCGCCCCACCACGCTGGCGTTTGTGACACTAACGGACGGCCATGCGCAGTATACTTTCTATGACGAAAATACCGCAGGCCGGATGCTGGGCCTTGATGATCTTCCGGATCTGGGCGCGGATATATCCGCGCTCTATTTCGGGGGGATCAGCCTATGTGCCGAGCCGGCTGCCAGCGCCTATGAGGCTTTGGCGCTGCGCACTGCCAATCAAGCATTGATTGTATTGGACCCGAACATCCGTCCCGGCTTTATTCAGGATGAGCAAGCCTACCGTGCGCGGCTGGACCGTATGATCGGGGTCGCCGGCATCGTGAAAGTCTCTGATGAAGATCTGGACTGGATCGTGAACGATGCACAAGGCGAGGACGCGCAAGTGGCCCGCCTTCACGCGCTGGGCGCGCATCTGGTGGTCGTCACCAAAGGGGCCGACGGGGCCACAGCCCATGCTGTCGGGCAACCTATGGTGAGTGTTGCAGCACCGAAGGTGGAGATCAAAGATACAGTAGGCGCAGGCGACACGTTCAACGCAGGAATGATGGCGCAACTGCACCGCGACGGTTTGTTGAGCAAAGATACGTTGCCAGCGATCACCGCACAGCAGCTCCAGACGGCGCTGGCTTACGGTGCCAAAGTAGCGGCCATCACCGTCTCGCGCAGCGGCGCCAACCCGCCGCACCTGTCCGAGTTGTAGCTGCCTGTGTGCTGCCAAAATCGTACTGCGTCCAGTTTGTTATCACTCCGAGAAGGCGCACAGATCGGCAGTTGCCCCTAGGGTCTGTGTTCAAGCTATACTCATTGCAGGTAGTCTCGCTGCACTGGTGAAGCTGACAGCGCACGCTCGTTCAGCTGATCATAAAACTGCTGGCTGTCGTTTGGTCGCAGCTTTTGCTGGAATTTTTGGATCGGACCGTTGCCCTGTTGTACCGCGCCGATCCGCTGCTGCGCATATCGCATCCCGTTCCGAAATGATTTGCAGTTATTGCTCGCGTAAATCTCGGGGGACACTTCCTTAACGAGGCACGTCAGGGCCTGTTGGGCGAGATCTTCGTTCGCGCTGACAGGGGCCGCGATGAGCAGCAAGGGGATCAAATATTGCTTCATCGGTTTTTTCCTAGTCTTGGGTTGGCGTGATGGCTTCGGGCTGTGGATCTGGCGCAGGCAACGTGGTAGGGCGCGCTTCCTCGGTCACGACATTCGTCGAAATGGTCGAGTTGATGTTTCGTTTATACCGATCAATGTTGAGATCGCGGGTGAAAACAGGGACATCAGTTGTCGTGATGCTGGGTGCGCCCGGTCCTGCGTAATAGACGCTGAACAGCAGTGAGAACGTGCCCAGAAATATCATTATCATTCCGGGGAATGAGCTCTCTGCGCTCAGGCTGAGCCCGCTTTTGTGATTTACACCTGCTTTGTTGGCGTCCGAGGAATAGACGCGATCAAAGATCAGCACACTGCCCAGAACAATCGTGGTGAGCGAGACAACAATCGCTGCGACCGAGATCGAAAACCGGTAGAGTAATGCATGACCGATACGTGCGTTCTTCAGCTTTTGGTACTCCAGCTCCATAAAGCTGGGGTGGAGTGCATCGCCGCTTTTGAGTACGGCCGCGCCGTCCCCGTTGAGCGAGAAAATCTGGCTGGATTGCATGTAGGCCGAGTAGAACAGATAGCCCAAAAGCCCCAAGACAAATAACGTAGACATGGCGGAGACAAAATATGCCGCTTGGCGGGAATAGCTGTGGCCGCGAGGAATAAAGGGCTCTGGGGCAACAGGCAGCCCGCCAGGGGGGATCGGTCCAATTGTAACGGTCTGGTCGGTCATAATCTTAATCCTGAAACATGGGCGATGGGCGTCGGGCCGCAGGGAGGAGGACGGCCCGACGCAGGCATTACACGTAGGCGTGTGCTACGCGGTGGGTGCCTATTCCGAGCCATTCGCGATAGTCTTGACCGGCAATATCTACTTGCGGTTTCAGCCCACCTGCTGTGGCCATATTGCGGATTGTGATCTGCTCCCCGTCAAAGCCGTGCAGGCGCATGTCCCAAGGCTCGGGGTAGGTGAACATTTGCTCTTCCAGAATACTGACTGCCAACCGCTCGCCCAGACGCAGGCTGTCGTGGTAATCGGAGTAGTAGTGAACACCGGCCATATTGCGCCCGATGGAGATATTGGCCGCGAGTTTGTTCAATTCGCCTTCAACGGTGATCTCGCTGGCAAGGTCGCCGCTGTCGCGCAGCGCACTGCCATCATCTTCCGCCTCATAGATCATATCCATACCAATATCGGCCAGCGTCAACGGCTCCCAGCTGCTTTCGCTTTTGAACATCTGGAAGAAGGCTTTGAGGATGGTTACACAGGCGCCCGCCACAGTGGCATGGCCCGCGCCATACGCGGGATGCATGGGCGATCCCTCAATAAAGGCCATAGGCAGCAGTAGGCTTCGCTCCCCGATATTGCCGCGGTTTTCCAGAGGGTTTCCTGCGTGGGAAAGCTGCTGCATGTTGTGGGCGTTGATCTGGTCCAACAGGCCTGTGTGATGCAATTCGCCATGCATACGGATCAGGTTCTGGCGCGCACAGGCGGGCAAGCCGTCCAGATCGTTGTTGGCCACCAGCGTTAGCATCGCGCCCAGACGCTCGGGCCGTGCGCGGCGGTGGTAGTTGAATTTCTGACGCCGCACCAGTTTCAGCCCGCGTGAGGAAACCTCGGTGAGCAGTGCCAGCAGATGTGGATCGCCAAAGGTGGCAAAGCTGCCGCGCTGGCTGTCTTTCTTGCCCGAGGGCATGCCGGTGTCGAATGTCGCCTTGCCCAGCAACATCAATGCTGCGTTCAGATAGGCCTGATACAGCGCGTCAATTCGTACATATGACGCCAGATCGCGCGGCGTCGCGATAAAGCGGGGCGGCAATTCGCTGGGCGGCATCTCCTCCAGACATTCGGCATAGCCGCCCAGTTCCTGAAGCCTGCGCGGGTTGGCGCCGTTCTGCACATCCAGCCAGCTGTGCCAATCGCCCATATAGTCCAGACGCGGCTTAAACGTGGCGATCTTCTGCGAGATGGTCTGAACCCCGTATTTGATAAAGCCGTCCATCGGGTTTTTAGTCGTTCCCGCCAGCATGAACTGTGAAATATAAGGTCCAGTCATAGAACCAGGGGCAGAGCCGCGGAAAATTGAATGACCGTCCAGCGCGCTGCGCCCGCGCAGCCGTGCCGCGCGACGGGCTTTCTCGGGCTCGCTCAGCGGCTCTCCGATATCGGCGAAAATGCCTGTCACAGGCTCTTCAGGGCGAAACCACGGCAACTGGTTCAGCGCGGCCTGTACCGATTCAGGGCTGCTGCCCGCAGCACCAGGCGTTTGGTCGGAATTGCGAATGGCGGTGAAAGGTACATCGCGCAGCAGGGCAAGGCCGTAGACTTCGGCCATTTCTGCCGTCAACTCGTCCGTGCCTGCCGACGGGGCGGGCGGCATTGGCAAATCATCCGCATCCGCCCCCTGCAAATCCGCAACATGGCCCGAACGCGGGCTTTCCCAGTTGCGCACGTGCAGCGGCGTGCCTTCGGGGCCTGTGCAATGGAATGTGTGTTGTAGTCCGGTATCGTCAAAATCCCGCTCTGGCGGCAATGCGCCCAAGGCATCGCGCGGTCCCAGTGGTACGTCAAATGGCGCGGTTGAAGAATAGGGCGAGGGCGCGTTGATCGCATGGACAAACTGGCGGTATGCCTCGGGTGCGACGAACCCCCGTGCGTCATGGGGCAGCCCTTTGGTAAACTGGAATGGCCAGCTGTCTGTATGCGCGGCCTCTTCGCCATTGGCGGTGGTAGGCAACAAGGGGCGGGCGTTGGCCTGCACCGCAGCACTGGCGCGTTGCTGCTGTGAGTATTGGCGGCGTGCGCTGCCATTGGGCTGTGGCTTTGGGTGCGAAATTGTCATGGCTTATAGCTCCTCGGTATTGGGTGTCTCTTCGCCGGACCACGGCACACGAATGGCGTCGAACAGCCACGTGAGACCCTCGCTAGGGTCCTCGAACGGCTCGCACTTGTGGATCACGACGCCTGTCTCGCTCAGCCCGTGCAGATGTCGGCCCGAAGCGCGCAGCGTGGCGCGGCTGCCCGTCCACTCAACCTCGACGCAGCCATCGCCGGGAAAGAAGGCAGAGGGCATATCGCCGACCAATCCGGCTGGAACATCACGGTTAAAGATGAATGTCTCGCGGTTGCGCGCCAGATCGCTGCGGATCAGCGTGCCCACCAGCGTATTGCCCAGTTTGAGGTTTTTGGGCGGATCAATCTCGGAAGGATCGCATTTTCCGGCCTCTGTGATGGTCAGATGGGCACCATCCGCTTCGCGCCGTTCCACGATGAGGCGTTCACACCCGATGGATAGAACATTTGTCGGCGTTGCGTATTCTGCCAGTGTCAGCACGTTCCGCATGAGGATTTTATATGGCATTTCGGTATCTCCTTTGGTGCAGATGTCCTCAGGCTAGACACAGGGCGTCAGTCACGTGTCAGGCGGCCGTGAATGCGCCGTGAAAAGGCGTCAAAATCTGCTCTGTCAGGCATAAAAAAAGCCCCGCGCAGCATGGGGCTGAGCGGGGCAGGTCAGGGAGGTTTGGTATGTATCTAAATGGTATCTGCAAACTGTCGGGCATAGATCGCAGAGGCGATGGAGGTGCCGGCAGGCCGTGTCACCGTGCCGCTGCGCCGCGCGGCAGCAATCGGCCCGCCGCGCAGACGGCTGACCTCTGCCACTGCGGCTTCAACCGATTGCGCATTGGGCGCGCGTCGCGCGCCGCTGAAGCGGTAAGGCTGGCTGCCACCGTTTTGCAGGCCTGCGACGCCGATAATGCCGTTCGCACCACCGTTGAGGGCATCCAGCAGGACGGATCCGGTCCCCTCGCGGTGGACCTTGAGGGCAGGCGCACCCGTGCGGGGCACGTCAATGTCCAGTAAATCACCGTTATCGTCCAGCAGCAGATAGGCGGCGTCCACGAACCATGACTGGCGGCCCGTGCTGTTAAACCCTTCCAGACGGTCATCGCGGCGCACCCAAAGATCAATTGCAGCACCGCATGATTTCAGGCCAAGATCCCAAGTGCCTGACGGGGCCACAGGATGGGTCATATCGCGCCGCGCAGTTGGCGCGACGGTCAGGGTATAGTGGTCTGGTCCAAATCCTGTCGGATGGGCCAGTCGCGCAATGATCTGTCCGTTCTGGACCAGATCAGCATAAAATCCGGGCGCAGGGATTGCCGATGCTGACAGCGTTAACGGGGCCGCGCCTGGCAAGGTCAGCTCGAATTGTTCGAGCGGAGTGCCATCCCTCACAAAGATCTCGACGCTGCTGGGGGTCAGATCATCGGGGGGCAGGCCCCATGCGATATGCTCCATCCTGCCGCCAGCCAGCCGTCCATGCACACGGTCCTGCCGGTGGTTGCCAGTGGGGATGGTCAGGGCCAGGCTCTCGTGGGGCAGAGTTTGCAGGGCCGTCATTGTATCCCCCAGCAATGTGGCAAAACCACTCTGGCCTGTGCCGTTGTCAGGCCCGCCCGTAAACGCCAGACTGGCATTAATGACCAAAGGCGCCCCTGCGATCATGCCGGCACTGCCTGCCGCAGGGCTGAAAAACAGCGACGTCACAGCAATCGCTGCAAGCCCCAGCAGCAAAGGCGGCAGCAATTGTTGCCCCGAGGTGTCCAGCAGCACCGATGTCGGCAGCTCGACCCCGTAAAGCGGGCGATCGGTGTCATGCGTCCCTGGATCAGCTCCGGCCATGTGATCCAGTATCGCCGTGCCATGCCCTTCGCGCAGCGCCCAACTGTCCTGCATCCCTAAAGGCGGCTTTGAAAAAGCGCCATAGGCAGCGTCTTCGTCCAGCACGCCATTTTTGGTGAAATGATCGATCAGCGCGTCAATGTCATGACGCATCAAGAAGGTGCCAAGGCCCAGCAACGTATAGGTTGGAAACATCGGCTTGAACGCATCCAATGGAACACGGTCCTGTATCCAGAGCATTTCAAACCGCGAATAGCCGTCTGCCTTGCGGAAGCGTCGGTTTAAAAACGCGATAGAGAAATCTGCGATCCCCATCGCGACTGTCTTGCCAGCAGCAGCCTTGTACGGGCTGGATTTCTGGATCGATTTTTGCGCGGTTTGCTGTGGTGCGCGAAACGGGCTGCCCCCGCTGAATGCTTCGAATCCTTCGGCGACCCCATCAGCCCCGTGGATCGCATCGCGCGAAATCACTGGCCCCAGAAGGCCCGATGGGTGCAGCCCGCTCTTTTTGTTGCTGCGCGGCAGCCTGACAAAACCCTCTTCGACCTCTGTGCGTTCCAGCACGGCATCTGCCAACTGGCTGAACAGTTCGGCTGTGGCCTGCTCGGGCGCTTCGGCAATGTTTTTGCCGAAACCCGCAATCTGTTCGGCCAATTGTGCCACATCCAGATACCTGGGCTGGGCTGATTGATCCGAAAGCACCAGAAGGCTTGCTGTCGAAGGGTCAAGCATACCCTTCGGCAGGGGCAACGGTTCTGACCACTTGGTCATAGCGCCAGATCCTTTTCTGCACGGCTGCGCAAATCCTTCAGCTCGTCCGTGGCAGCGGGCAATGTCAGCGGGGCCGTCCGCGTGAGCCAAGCAAGTCCGGAAGGGGTTGCGGCAGTTGTGTTGACGACCGTGTCAAAGGCAGGTGCGGTAAAGTCCTGATTGCCGAATTTGGTTGCATCCACCGAAAAGCCTTCGGCGGCTGCTGGCAGGCCCGCAATGCCCAGCTTGGCAGCATAGATGCGTCCCAGCGTGATGCCCAGACAGGCCCCCGCCATGCTGTCCATCGGGAAATGAACGCCCGCAACGGTGCGGTTTTCCGCGATGCGCGTGGCCATGCGCATAAACAGATTGGCCTCGCTCAGCGTGTCTGCATCGCTATGACCTGCCAGACGGCTCAGCACATATGCGCCGGCAAAGCCTTCGGCGGCATGGCCACTGGGCATGGTCGAATGTTGTGGTGTCTGGATCACAGGGGCCGCATCGCGCATGAGGTCAATCGGGCGCGCAACGGGGACGGCATATTTGATCTGTGCCACCACGCTCATCGCCGCCTCAAGGACCGAGCGGAGCAGTTCCAGCGCCCAAGGCTGGGATATCCCATTGAGCTGTAACAGTCCGCCGTAAAAGCTCAGAACATCTGATTGCTGCAAAACGATCTCGGCCAGCCTGTCACCGCGCAAATCCTTGGCGCGAATTACCGCGTCGGCCTGTGCATCAAATACAGTGCCTTCAACCGGTCCGAACAGATCAAAAACCGCTGCACCGTTCAGGGCGACCGTGCCGTTGGATACTGTTTTGGTCGCGTCGGATGGCGCGGGCGCAGGTGTACCCGCAACTGTGACGTCAGCGTTCAAATGCTCAAGATAGATCAGCCGTCGAAAAATCGGGTTCATCCGTTCCAGTGCATCTGGCCCGCTTGTTACGGGGGTGACCGCATCAATAGGGCTGGGTGCGCTGGGCAAAACACCTTCCAGCGCCAGTGCCACGGCACTGGAGATCAGCGTATTGTTCGGCCCGCCTGCGTGATTGGTCATGGCGCTACCAGCCGATCCTGCACTGCCCGCGCTGCCCGCACTGCCCGCCGATCCGGCCGAGCCCGCGCTGCCCGCTGAACCTGCACTGCCCGCCGATCCTGCGCTGCTATAGAGTGAAAATGACATAATAACCCCCGTTGTCGTCGTTTCACCCCAATAAGAGCGCCAATATTCCCATCTGCAAACAGCAACTTTGGCCTTTAACGTTTTTTTCACGTTGTAGGAGTTTTGCGTTTTGGTCGGATCAGTGGTATTAACAGTCTCGGGAGAGACAAATGTTAACAGTTTCATTATACGGGCAGGTGAGTGTCCGTGGATCGGACGGAGAGGATTTGACCCCGCGCGGGAAGAAGACGCGCGGCCTGATTGCTCTGTTGGCTTTCTCCAAAGATTTCAAACGCTCGCGCGCTTGGTTGCAAGACAAACTGTGGAGTGATCGTGGCCCGGAGCAGGCCGCGGGCTCCATGCGGCAGGCGCTTGCCGATCTGCGCCGTGCGCTGGGAGCCGAGAAAAATGCGCTGGTTTGTGATGCAGGCTGGGTACAGCTTGATCCCGCGCTCACCCGCCTTGCGGCAGCTGACCCATCGGACCAAGGGCAGGAGATTTGCGAAGATCTGGATATCCGTGACCCCGAATTTGAAAGCTGGATCAGGGATTTACGCCAAAACACCGTTTCAACAGAAAGCGATGCGCGTACCGA
Source organism: uncultured Sulfitobacter sp. (assembly GCF_947502895.1). GTDB lineage: Bacteria > Pseudomonadota > Alphaproteobacteria > Rhodobacterales > Rhodobacteraceae > Sulfitobacter. Next base: position 921,672 of record NZ_CANNBM010000002.1, on the reverse strand, counting down.
ACACCCCATTCTGGTGATCGTCACCGAAGGCAACGACAGTCCGGGATCTGACCAAACTCTCAAGTTCGTCCGCGACGACGTGATCCACTCTCTGCTAGAGCTGGGCGCGTACCGTGTACTGGATCTGGACGCCAGCCAGACAGACCGCCCCAGCAGCCCCGGACCAGGCGTATTTCTGCGCCTCACCTCTGTCACGATGGGCGCACAGCACAATGTTTCTGTCACGCTAGAGACGCTCTCGGCCTCATGGACCCTCTGGCAATCGCCGGTCGTGGCCTGTGATTTGCACTGCGATGATGAAGCCGTCTGGCGGCTGCGCAGTCTGGCGCAATCGTGCGTTTCGCGAATCCAGTATGCGATTGAACAGCAGGCAGAGAAGACAACAGCAGGCGAATTTGCCACATGTCTGGCCAGTCGCGCGCTGCGGTTGCTGTTTTCTTTTGGCAAATCCGATCTGATGCAGGCGGACGCGCTGCTGCGGGCGGCCTATGAAATCCACCCCAAGGGTGTATATCTGTCGTGGCGCGCGTTTTTGCGCAATACAGCCGTTTTCGAGCATCTGACCGACAGTTTTCTTGAGCCGCTGGACCATCACGAACTGCACGCGCAAGCGATCATGGATGATCCGCTGAACTCCTACGCGCTGCTGTTTGCAGGCCAGCAGTCTTTTGTGAACGACAGTGATCCCAAGCTGGGCCAGATGTTGTGCGACAAAGCACTTGAGCTGAACCCCAGTAACCCGATGGGTTGGGCCTTTAAATCCAATGTGCTGACGCTACTGGGTCAGAACTCTCTCTCGATCGAGGCTGCGCGGCGTGGGCGGTTGCTTTCCGAAGGGCTGCCGTGCCGTCCGTCCCTGCTGCTGCACGCCTGCATCGCAGAGACGGCATCAGGGCGGTATGAACAGGCCTTACTGCTGGGCAAATACTCCCAGATATCAAAAGCGAACTGTCAGGCGGTCAACCGCTTCATGTTCGTCATCAACCACGCTCTTGAACGCCCCGAAGAGGCGAACAAGCAGTTGGACCGCATTCGCCTGCGCGAGCCTGACTTTAAACGCGCCGATCTTGTCCGCTCGGATTATCCGACATGGACGTTGCAGCAAATGCCCATTGCCAGCATCATCTGACCGGTCCCTTATCTAGCTGCCCGAGACATCCCCTGAACGTGCCAGCGCACCCCGTAACGGAGGGCTGACTGCGTGAATGCCGCGCGGCGATTGTTCAAATTTTAGCATGTAATGGCCTCTTTACTGCCGCATTGATGCGGCAGGCTGCACCAAACCAGTCAGAGGCCGTCATGGATTTATTGCAGCAATTCTTCACCACACTCGTCATGAGCTTTACCGACCTCGGGTCGCGTCTGGCGGTGTTCTATCTGTGCATCACCGTGCTGATCGTCGCTGTTTTGTGGATTATCCGCGGGCGGCCCAAGACCTTTGTATCCTATTTGCTGCCCAAGGAAGTCTATCTGCACAAATCCAATATCGTGGATATCAAGATATTCTTCTTTAACTCTGTTTTGTCGGCGGGGGGCATATTTGCTGCCGTGACCATGACACCGCTGATGACTGTTGGTGTGCTGAACGCGTTGATCAATGCCACGGGCGGCTCGATCGCGCTGGTGGATATGACGTGGGCCAGACTGGCGCTGGCGACACTGATTATGATCCTGACGCTGGATTTCTGCAAATACTGGGCGCACCGTCTCCACCACGAGGCAGCGATCCTGTGGCCCTTTCATGCGCTTCACCACTCGGCCGAGATCATGACGCCGCTTACTGCTAACAGGAACCATCCTGTGTTCCTGATCCTGCGCGCGTTGCTTTATACGGTTGTTGTCGGCACGGTTCAGGCGCTGATGTTGTTCTTGCTGATGGGCAAGATCGAGATTCTCACCATCGGAACGGTGAACGCGGGTTATTTCATCTTTAACGCCTTCGGCTCGAACCTGCGCCATAGCCATGTCTGGCTCAGCTACGGGCCAAAGCTTGAGCATGTGTTCATCTCGCCCGCACAGCACCATGTTCACCATTCGATTGACCGCAAACACTACAATAAGAACTATGGCGAAGTTTTTGCGATCTGGGATCTGATGTTCGGCACGCTCTATGTCCTGCGTGAGCATGAGCGGCTGGAATTTGGCCTGTCGGACGCCCATGGAGAGCGGATCGAGCAGCCTTATCCCAACCTGCGCTCGGCTCTTTTGCATCCCTTCGCAGACAGCTGGCGCGCGCTGTGGAAAGGCACCTCACGCGATCCCGAAGCGGCCCCTGCATCCGAACAGAGCCCTGTAGCATGACGCGCGGCCTGTCGATCTGGCTGGATGCGCTGCGGGTCTGGGCGACGATCATCGTCGTTTTGTCCCACATAGCATATCCGCGCTTCACCCGTGGCGACTACATCTTTATGCGCGAGCTTAATTTGGGCAGCGACAGCGTGATCGTGTTTTTTGTGATCTCTGGTCTGGTCATCGCCTATGCGGCGACCCGCGACCAACAGCTATCTACCTATGCGTTCAACCGTCTGACGCGACTGATGTCGGTGCTGGTGCCTGCGCTGCTGCTGACGTTTGTCTTTGACCAACTGGGCCAGCGCATCGGGCCAGAGGCCTACACCTCCTTTTACAATCCCGCGCCATTAGGCGAGCTGCTTCTGCGTGGCTTGTCCATGTCCAACGAATGGGGCGCGCTGGAGCGGATACGCCTCGGCTCCAATGGCCCGCTGTGGTCGCTTAGCTATGAGGCGGGGTATTATGTCCTGTTTGCGCTGGCGTTCTTTCTTACAGGCGCGCGGCGTGCTGTGTTGCTTTGTGCTGCGATCTGGCTGATCGGCCCGCGGGTTTTGCTGCTGATGCCTGCGTGGCTGATGGGCGTGTGGCTGTGGCATTGGGTGGCATCTGGCGGACCCGCACGGCTCGGCCATGCCCGTGCCCGCGCGTTCGCTTGGGGTGGGCCGCTGATCTATGTGCTGTGCCAATGGGCGGGTGTGCCTGACCTGCTGGCGGGTATCACAGCCGATGCACTTTCTCCCTACAACTACCGCGCCGTTCTGGCCTTTTCGGACGAGACGCTTTGGAATGCGCTGCTGGGTGGTTTGGCGGCAATGCACATCATGGGCATGGCGCGATTGCTGCAAGGCTATGAGGGCGCGCATCCGCGTATCCGCTGGTGGGCCGGTGCCAGTTTCTCGATCTATGTTACCCATTACCCCGCTTTGCACCTGATCGACGCGGCATTTCCCGCCGAAACGCTGGCGCGTGACGGTCTGCTGGTCGCAGGATCGCTGATGGTGGGACTGGTCTTTGCCCAAGTGTTCGAAAGGCGGATCAAAGGCCTGCGTGCGTGTCTTTTGGACGCGTCATCGGCCCTGCGCAGACCTGCCTAATCGTCGTCGAGCAGGATACGCGCGGCATTGCCGCTGGCATCGTCATACTGGTCTGACTTTACCGTCCAGATAAAGGCTACCAGACCTGCGGCCCCCAGTATCAGCGAGATGGGGATCAGGATCACAAGAATATTCATCGTACGTACCTCATCCGTTGGGCATTTAGCAGTACAGTAAGTGACGAGGCCGACATTGCCAAGGCAGCGACCAGCGGTGTGGCCAGCCCTGCAATGGCAAAAGGCACAGCAATCACGTTGTAGATCGTCGCGATGGTAAAGTTCTGCTTGGACAGATCACGTGTCGCCCGCGCGATACGCAATACCAGCGGCAGATCGGCAAAGCTGTCGCGCAGCACGATCACATCTGCCGCACTGCGTGACGCCTCCAGCGCCGCCGATGGCGCGATAGAGGCATGCGCGCTGGCAAGGGCTGCTGTGTCATTCAAACCGTCCCCGATCATCAGCGTATGCGCGCCGTTTGCTTTCAGCGCATCCAGACGGGCCAGCTTGTCTTCTGGCGTGGCTTGGGCGGTCACAGGCAGGTTCAGGCGCTGGGCCAGTGCATTGGCAGGGGCAGGGGCATCGCCTGTCATGATCTCGGCAGGCAGGTCGAGCTGGGCGAGCGCCTCTGTCACACCTGTCCGAAGGGCCTCTGGTGCCTCGATCGCGTGGGCGGGGGCATCGGCAATGCGCAGACCAAGCCCCGAAAAACCAGCGCCCAACCACCCTCCGCGTCCCAGACGCACAATCGTATCGCCGAACATGGCCTGCACGCCACTGCCCGCGATTTCCTGAATGTCGGTCAGCTCGGCGGCGGGGGTATCTTCCAGCGCTCGGGCCAACGCGCGCGACAGCGGGTGATACGAGGCCTGCGCCAGCGCCTTGGCGATCTGGCGCTCGGAGGTGGAAAAATCCTCGGGCAGCACAATCGAAGGGCGGGTCAACGTGCCGGTTTTGTCAAATACGATATGATCTACCTCGGCCAACCGCTCCAGCGCGGTGGCGTGTTTCACCAGAAATCCCGCGCTGAACAAGCGGCTGATTGCAGCGATCGAGACTGCAGGCACGGCCAGCCCCAGCGCACAGGGACACGTAATAATCAGAACAGCCACAGCGATATTGATCGCATGGCGCAGATCGCCCGTGGCCAGATACCAGCCCAGAAAGGCCACAAAGGACAGGATATGCACGCCGGGTGCATAGAGCGATGCCGCCTTGTCGGCCAGCGCGGTATAGCTGTTGCGCCCGTTTTCGGCAGTTTCGACAAGGGCGGCCATGCGGCGCAGGGTCGTATCCTCGCCGACGGCTGTGGCGCGTATCCGCACAGGTGCGGCCAGATTAACCTCGCCTGCGCGAAGGCTGTCCCCATAGGCGGCCTGCATTGCGGCACTCTCGCCCGTCAGGAACGAACGGTCCATGAGTGCTGCATCCGATAGCAATGTGCCATCCACAGGCACCCGCGCCCCTGCCGGTACGCTTACTTCGTCGCCCACAGATAGGTCGGATACGTTGATCTCCTCGGCGTGGTCGCCCTTGATACGGGTCGCGGTATGCACTTCCAGCGCGGTCAGTTCTTTCGCGGCAGAACGTGCGGCGCTGCGCGTCTGGTGATCCAGATACCGCCCGATCAGCAGAAAAAAGGTCAGCGCCACAGCAGCATCGAAATAGGCGTGTTCGCCGCCGTGCAATGTCTCGTAGAGCGAGCTGCCCGCAGCCAGCCAGATTGCCAGCGAAATGGGGACATCCATGCTCAAACGCCGCGCCCGCAGCGCCATCCATGCGTTCGAGAAAAACGGCTGACCCGCATAGGCGATCACAGGCAAGGCGATCAGCGCGGAGATAAGGTGAAACAGATCGCGTGTGGCATCTGCCGCGCCTGACCAAACGGCCACTGACAGCAGCATCACGTTCATCATCGCAAAGCCGGACACAGCCAGCCGCGTCAACAGCCCGCGCCCCACATCGTCGCGCGCGACTTTCAGTGCGGCGCTGTCCAGGGGATAAATCTCGAACCCAAGATTTTGCGTCGCTTCCAGCACCGCATCAGCCGCCACAGGGCCTGTCACCGTCAGACGCTTCATCGACAGGTTCACCCTGACGGAGATAACGCCTTGCAGATGGGCAAGGCCCCGTTCGATCTGGCCGATACACGCGGCGCAGTGGACGCCAGGCACCGAAAACTGCTGGCCGGGGCCGTTTGCGGCCTCCATCGCCATGGGCGCGCCCGCAACGCAGGCAGGGCAGGCGGCGGCTGTCATGGCAGCGACCGTACGATTACGCGTTGCTGGAACAGGGTGCCATCCGCACCGCGCGCGCGCAGCCGCAGGTTCCAGTTGCCCTCACCACCGTTAACAGTTGCGCGCAAGGCGGTACCGTCAAAGGTGAACTCGGGGGACTGGTCTTGCTGTACACTGGTTGCACGCCCGAAGATCGCAGTTTCAATTTCAGGGGCGATGGGTGTGCCGTCTTTTACAATGTTCAACGTCAGATCGTTGCCTTGCAACGTGGCCGACACGTCCCAGTTCAGCGCCAGCTGTGTCGCACGATCCTCGTCAAACGACTGGCTCGCCACGTAGGAGTTTTTGACCTCCAGCCCCGGAAACGTACGCACGGCGTTGTAGGCCAGCAAGAGGTTCACGGAAACGATAATGCTGAATGCAAAGACGAAGATGCTGGCCACATGCCAGCCTTTGATTTCGGTGATCATTGGTCTCTCCCGTTGAAGGTAGTGTTCTGGCTGGCGCGGTCACCCGTTTCAAGGTCTTCGACCCACAGGCGCAGCGCGGTTGTGTCGTCAGAGGCCGCGGGGTCTTGTGGACGCGCTGTGACAAAGACCTGCTGATTGATGGTGCTGTCCGCAGGGACAGTCACGCTCAGACCCTGATTTCGGTTTGGCACTTCAATGCGCAGGATGGCATCGCTGGTCAGGCTCAGGTGGAATTCGCGGTCATCGCCCGATTTGTTGCGCAGCCGCACGTCATAGATGTTGCGGATGGAACCGTCCGATTGCAGCACGTATTGCGGATTGCGCACAGGGCTGACCGTCAACTCGATGTCCGAGCGGATGAACAGCGCATAGACCAGCGCCATACCGATAGAGGCCCACATCATGGTGTAGATGATTGTGCGCGGACGGAAGATGTGACGCCAGATGGATTTGGGCGCACCACCCGCCCGTTCGGCGGCTTCATCGGACAGGGCCATATAGTCAATCAGGCCGCGGGGCTTGCCGATCTTGTCCATCACATCGTCACAGGCATCGATGCACAGCGCGCAGGTGATACACTCCATCTGCTGTCCATCGCGGATGTCGATGCCCGCAGGGCAGACGTTCACGCAGGCCATACAATCAATGCAGTCGCCTGTTGTGTTGTCATGCGCTTTGCCGCGTGGCTCTCCGCGCCAGTCGCGGTAGGCGACAGTGATGGTGTCAGGGTCCATCATAGCGGCCTGAATACGCGGCCACGGGCAGGCGTAGTTGCAAATTTGCTCGCGCATGAAACCACCAAAGACAAAGGTGGTCGCGGTCAGAATGGCGATGGTGATGTAGGCCACAGCACTTGCTTGCAGGGTGAACAGATCCACCAGCAGGGTAGGGGCATCTGCAAAATAGAACACCCACGCACCGCCCGTTGCCATGGCAATCACCAGCCAGACAACCCATTTGACGATGCGCAAACGCCATTTGCGCAGGTCCCACTTGGCGTGGTGCAGGCGCACCCGCGCATTGCGGTCGCCCTCGATCCACCGCTCGACCAATATAAACAGGTCCGTCCAGACGGTCTGTGGGCAGGTATAGCCACACCACACACGCCCCAACGCCGAGGTGAACAGGAACAACCCCAACCCCGCCATAATCAAAAGGCCCGCAACGAAATAGAATTCATGCGGCCAGATTTCGATCCAGAAAAAATAGAAACGACGGCTTGCCATGTCGATCAGCACCGCCTGATCCGGCAAATTCGGGCCGCGATCCCACCGCAGCCAAGGCGTCAGATAATAGATGCCCAGCGTCAGGCCCATAATCCACCACTTGAGATTACGGAATTTGCCTTTCACCCGACGGGGGAAAATCGGTTCGCGGGCGCTGTAGAGTGATGGTGTAGACATGAAAGTTCCCTTTGTGGCCTCTCAGCAGTAGATCGCGGCGCGGGACACTGCCTTGATCTGAATCAAAAATGCCCCCGTGAAGGGGGCATTGTCTATTTTGTCGCAGGGTGAGGGAAGCGTTATTCGCCGCCGCCCAGATTATGGACATATACCGCCACCGCGCGCACGTCTTCGTCCGACAGGCGCTGGCCCCATGCAGGCATCTGGCCAAAGCGTGAATAACGCACGGTATGGGTCAGTGTTTCGGTGTCACCTCCATAAAGCCAGATCGCATCGGCAAGGTTGGGCGCGCCCATGTCCTGATTGCCCAGCCCCTCGTCGCCGTGACAGGCCGAACAGTTATCGGCAAAAAGTTCGGCACCGGCAGCGGCCAAGGCAGGATCCTGAGCAGGGGCAGACAGGCTGCTTACGTAACTGACCACAGATGTGATTTCCTCGTCGCTGAGAATTTCGCCAAAGGCGGGCATCTCGGACCAGCGGGCATCGTCATCGGTATCGTTGCGGATACCGTGATCAATCGTCATTGCGATGTTGGTCACGTCACCGCCCCACAGCCAGTCATTGTCGCGCAGGTTGGGATATCCCTTTGCACCCGCCGCACCAGAGCCGTGGCACTGGCTGCACTGCGCGCGAAAGACCGCGCCGCCGCGTGCGACTGCATAGCGGTGCAGATCATCGCCCGGTTGCAGGGCTGGCAACTCGACCGCCAGCAATTCGGTGACCAGTTCGCTGTTTTTGGCCTCGTGGGCTGTGATATCCTCGGCCACTTCGGCGCGTGTGGAATACCCCAGCAGCCCCGTTGTGGCCCCCGAAATCATCGGCCATGCGGGATAGGCGATGGTATAGCCAACGGCCCAGACGATGGTGGCATAGAGCGTCCACAGCCACCAGCGTGGCAGCGGGTTGTTCAATTCGCGGATGCCGTCCCATTCATGGCCGGTGGTTTCCACGCCTGTGGTTTCGTCAACCTGTTTATCAGTCATGGGTCAGTGCCTCCAGTTTGGCGCTTGCACTGGCACAGGCGCAATCCGCGCAGGCGTTTGTGCAATTGGGGGTATCGTTGCGAAAAGGGATCATGCTGGCGTCCTCGCGGTTGTGGCTTTGGCTGGGCAGAAATGCCCAAACCGCCGCACCAGCGAAAAACCCGAACATGGCCAACAGAACCCAGCTGTCTGCGATTTGTCTAAGGAGTGAATAGGTATCCATTTTGCTGTCTCCTATCGGCTTGCATCAGGGGTGAAGGTGGAAAAGTCGACCATGGTCCCCAGAATCTGGAGATACGCGATCAGCGCATCCATTTCCGTGACACCCGGCTGGCCGTCAAAGTTGGAAATGGCCGCACCGGGATAGCGCTCTTCCATACCGTCCACATCGAAATCACCATCAGGATCGGCCTGCGCCTGAAAATCCTCATAGGCGGCTTCGATCTGCTGGTCGGTGTAGGGTACGCCGACAAAACGGTGCGTCGACATCAGCTCGCCCACATATTCGCCGTCGATCTTGGTGCTGGCGAGGAATGCGTATTTGGGCATGATGCTTTCGGGTACAACCGATTGCGGGTCCATCAGGTGGTCCAGATGCCAGCCGTCCGAATAGCGCCCGCCGACACGCGCCAGATCAGGCCCAGTGCGTTTGGAGCCCCACTGGTGCGGGTGGTCGTACATCGATTCCGCCGCCAGTGAATAGTGGCCATACCGCTCAACCTCGTCGCGCATCGGGCGGATCATCTGGCTGTGACAGACATAGCAGCCCTCGCGGATGTAGATATCGCGGCCCGTCAGCTCAAGCGGGGAGTAGGGGCGCACGCCCTCCACTTCCTCGATTGTGTTTTCCAGCCAGAACAGAGGCGCGATTTCCACGATCCCACCGACCGTCACTGTCAGCAGCGAGAAGGTGAGAAGCAACGTAGGGCTGCGCTCGAGGATGGCGTGTTTATCAAGAAATGCCATTTTTATATCCTATTCTGCTGGTGTTGCGTTGTAGCGGGCGGGCAGGGTCGCAGAGGCAGGGCTGCCTCCGCGGATGGTCATGAACATGTTCCAGCACATGATGACTGCACCAGAGAGGAACAACACACCCCCCAAACCGCGCACCACATACATCGGGAACTTGGCGCTGACCGTGTCGGCAAAGGAGTTTACAAGGAAGCCTTGGTCATCCACCTCACGCCACATCAAACCTTCCATAATACCCGACACCCACATGGAAGCGGCGTAGAGAACGATGCCCAGCGTCGCGAGCCAGAAGTGCCAGCTGATCGCCTTCATGGAGTGCATCTGCGGACGGCCCCAAAGACGTGGCGTCAGGAAATAGATACAGGCGAATGTAATCATGCCGTTCCAGCCAAGCGCGCCAGAGTGGACGTGACCGATGGTCCAGTCGGTATAGTGGCTCAGCGAGTTTACAGCGCGGATCGACATCATCGGACCCTCGAAGGTGGACATGCCGTAGAACCCGAGCGAGAGGACGAACATCCGCAGGATCGGATCGGTGCGCAACTTGTCCCATGCGCCTTGCAGCGTCATCAGACCGTTGATCATACCGCCCCAGCTGGGCATCCACAGGATGATCGAAAAGACCATGCCAAGTGTCGCAGCCCAGTCAGGCAAGGCGGTATAGTGCAAGTGGTGCGGACCCGCCCAGATGTACAAGAAAATCAGCGCCCAGAAGTGGATGATGGACAGTTTGTAAGAGTAAACCGGACGTCCCGCCTGCTTTGGCACAAAATAGTACATCATGCCTAGGAAACCCGCAGTCAGGAAGAACCCAACGGCGTTGTGGCCGTACCACCACTGCGTCATGGCATCCTGCACGCCCGAGAAGACCTGAACAGACTTGCTGCCCCAGATGCTGACAGGAATGGACAGGTTGTTGACCACATGCAGCATCGCAACCGTGACGATGAACGCCAGATAAAACCAGTTGGCGACATAGATGTGCCGTTCCTGCCGTTTGAAAATCGTGCCCATGAAGACAGCCAGATATGTTAGCCAGACAACAGTCAGCCACAGATCGACGTACCATTCAGGCTCAGCGTATTCTTTGGATTGTGTGGCCCCCAAAAGGTAGCCTGTCGCTGCCAGTACGATGAACAACTGATAGCCCCAAAAGACAAACCAGCCCGCATTGCCACCCCAGAGCCGCACACCGCTGGTGCGTTGCACCACGTAGAACGATGTGGCGATCAACGCGTTGCCGCCAAACGCGAAAATCACCGCGCTGGTGTGCAGTGGGCGTAGACGGCCAAAGTTTGCGTAGGGTTGCGCCCAGTCAAGGTTCAGTCCGGGAAAGGCCAGCTGAAACGCGATATACGTCCCCACCAGAAATCCGGCGATACCCCAGAACGCGGTGGCTATGACACCTGCCCGGATCACGCCGTCTGCGTACATGCCCTGCGGCGAAGCCATGATCGGCTCGTCCGTCTGACGCAAGACGCGGATAAACATGAAGGCCGCGATCAACATGATCAAAACGGCATGAAGCTGGTACGCAAGATCGCGCGCCCAGCTGCTGGCGATGGCCGCAAAAAGCGTCACACCTCCAAGGAGCAATAGTTTTACGTAGTTCATAGATGTCCCTCGCACTAGCAACACGCACGCGGCATGGCGCGTGTTGTTCTTACGAGAGGTTTAGGGCAGGTGGGCCGGACGATCTTTGATCTGGATCAAGAGGCTACGCTTACAGTGCAACTTGTATGTCTGTGTCGTCGCCTGTCGCAATTCGCAATGCTTTCAGGTTCTTGACCGCTACAAACTTGCGATCCGTGAACTCGATCACCCCCTCTTTTTTCAGGGCGTTGAAATGGCGGCTGACGGTTTCTAGGGTCAGACCCAGATAGTTGGCGATCTGGTCGCGCGTCATGCTGAGCGGAATCACCGATGTATTCGTGCCCGCCTCGCTGGGCGCGCGTCTCACCAGCATTTCGATGAATGTGGCAATCTTTTCACGCGCCGTTTTCCGCCCCAGCAGCAACATCCAGTCGCGTGCGGCATCCAGCTCGTCCAGCGCCAGTTCCATAATGCGCTGGGTCAGATGCGGCGTTGCCTGCATAAGCTGCTCGAACGGGGAACGTGCAAAACAACACAGGGTCACATCGGTGGTGGCGGTCACGTCAAATTCGATCTCGTCCCGTCCCGGACGGCCAATGAAATCGGACGGCAGCAACAGGCCCACCATCTGCGTACGCCCGTCTTCCAGCGTTTTGGACAACGCCGCGACCCCCGTCACAAGAGAGGCCACATACTCCAGCGGCTCACCGCGCCACAGAATCGTCTCGCCCGCAGAAAAACTACGGTAGCTTTTGATACTTTCGAGCGCACTCAACTCGTCAGCGTCGCAGTGGGAACAGACAGCACGATGGCGAATCGGGCAGTGGCTGCATTTGAAATCACGCAAGATCGGAAGTGTCATAATTTGATCTACATCAATGTTGGTCCCTAAGAATTGCAGTATACTGTTGCACGTGGAGGAAATCGACCAGTTTCGGCATTCCTGCGCCGTATCGCCGCGTCAGACGCTTTTTCCCGCGCAATGATGACAGTGCCAGATACCACTCCCGTTTAAACACTGAAACTAAAGCGCTATAGTGCAGATATCTCTTCTATCATTTGGGCTGCGAGCTGTAAGTCAGCGAGCAAAGCAGCACGCATCTGCGCGCTTTGATCGCTGCGCAGAATCGCCGAGGGATGCAGCGCGATCAGAACAGGCAGCCCGTCCAGCCCCTGCTCGACCCGTCCGCGCCGCTGCATGATTTGTGCGCCATTACCTGTCAGCGCCTGCGCGGCAGTTGCCCCCAGCGCCACAATCAGGGCAGGGCTTACCTGTGCGATTTCACGGGTTAGCCAGATGCGGCAGGCATCGATCTCTGATCGGTTCGGGCTTTGATGGATGCGGCGTTTGCCGCGGGGGGTGAATTTGAAATGTTTGACCGCGTTGGTCACATAGGCCGCCGAACGGTCCAGCCCCGCTTGGGCGGCAATCTCGTCAAATAACTGCCCCGCAGGGCCGACGAAGGGCTTGCCTGCCAAATCCTCGTGGTCACCCGGTTGCTCGCCGACAATCATCAGGGGCGCGTCCAGAGGGCCAGCGCCCCCCACTGCTTGCGTGGCCTGCGCGCCCAGTGGACAGCGCGCGCAACTGTGCAGGTCGTCTTGCCCCGCGCGTACAGGCAAACGCTCCAATATCCGCTCCGCACGGATCGGCGGCAGGGTAGGCGCATCTTTTTGCATCTGGCGCACCCGCGCTTCGGCCTGTGCGATCAGCCCCGGGATCAGATCAGCCTCTGGCAGGTTCTTCCAATATTTCTTGGGCATCTCAGACTGCATCGCTTTGATTTTCAGGCGCGCAGGATTGAAGATATTTGCGTAATACGTCCGCCACAGATCCTCGGTTTCATCGCTCAGGTCCAGCCGCTCGCTTGTGATTGATTCATGGCTCAGTTCCCCGCCCTCAAACCGCGTTGTGACCTCTGGCGTGACGATGACCCAATCCATATCCCCGAAACGTCGCGTAAAAAACGGCGCGATCAGTTCTTCAATGCGGTGATCCGGTTCAAACCAGCTCAGGAACTGGCGGCGGTTGGCGCCTTGCGGCGTGACCTCGCGAAACCGCACAAAAGCTTTCATCTTGTGCATATCGCGGCGGATGTTCTTGGCCCAAACCTCTAGCTGCTGCACCTGCGGGTCTGCCCGATTGCTCAACAGATTGCCGTTGCCGCGACAGCGCAGCAACACACGGTAGAGCAAATCATGCGCGCCTACAGCACGGCTTGCACAGACCAGCTTGGCCAGCTGTACAAATCCCCGCGGCACTGACATCTCACGGGCATCTGGCAGGGCGGCCCCGCCACCAAACAGGCCCGCCTCTGCGCCCTCCATCGCCCATTCTACGTCTTCGGGTGGCACGTCGTTGCTGGCCAGCGCGCGAGCGGCATCGCGCCACGCCTCAAAGGTGCCAAGGCGCGGCAACTGGGGCGCGTAGATCACAGCAGGCTCAGCTGCTCTGGCGGGGGGGCGAACCGCGCACGCAGATTTACGGCATCCGTTAACCCACCCGGCGACCAGTCGCGCGTGGTGATAAACGGCTTGGCCTTGTTCACCAGCGCGCCGATACGTTTCAGATCGCCAAAGCCCAAAGCGCCCGAGCGCCGTGCGGATAATATCCGCGCGACTGATTTCGTCCCGAACCCCGGCACGCGCAGCAACATATCGCGCCCCGCACGGTTCACATCCACCGGAAATACCGCACGGTTGGCCAGCGCCCATGCCAGCTTGGGGTCAATCTCAAGGTCCAGCATCCCGCCCTCTGCGGCCGAGGCGATCTCGTCCGCCTGATACCCGTAAAACCTGAGCAACCAATCCGCTTGATACAAGCGATGCTCCCGCGCCAGCGGGGGCTTGATCAGCGGCAATGCCGCCGTGCTGTCAGGAATGGGTGAAAAGGCAGAATAATAGACCCGCTTCAACTTGTACGAGCTGTAAAGCCTTGTGCTGCTTTGCAAAATCGTGGCGTCATTCGCGCCATCCGCCCCTACAATCAATTGCGTGCTCTGCCCTGCGGGCGCGAATTTGGCCGCGCGCCGTCCTGTATGGGTCTTCTCTTTGGCTGCCTGCTTGCGCAACTCGACCCGCCCCATCGCGCGGCGGATCTCGTGGGGGTTCTTTTCGGGCGCATAGGTATTGATACCTGCGTCCGTGGGCAATTCGATGTTCATCGACAGACGGTCCGCCAGCAGCCCTGCTTCCTCGATTAGCTCAGGGGCCGCATCGGGGATGGTTTTGAGATGAATGTAGCCGCGAAAGTGATGGTCATTGCGCAGGCTGCGCGCAATCCGCACCATGTCGGCCATCGTATCGTCGGGGCTTCTGATGATGCCTGACGACAAAAACAGCCCTTCGATATAATTACGCCGATAAAACTCGGTGGTCAGATGCACAACCTCCTCCACCGAGAATCGCGCACGCGGCACATTCGATGACACACGGTTGATGCAATAGGCGCAGTCATAGATGCAAAAATTTGTCATCAGAATTTTGAGCAGGCTAATGCATCGCCCGTCAGGGGCGTAGGCATGGCATATGCCCGACCCTTCGGTACTGCCCAGCCCCTTGCCATCTGCACTGCTACGCCGCGTGGTGCCAGACGACGCACAAGAGGCGTCATATTTCGCCGCATCGCTCAGCAACGCCAGCTTTTCTTTGAGGTTCATTTTTGCCATATGTTCTTATAATGTTCCACCGCTTGCGCTGGCAAGGGAATTACGTGTCCGGTTATTATTTCGCCTGCGGCGGAACATCGCAGGGTTTTGTGCGTTAGGGGGCATGATGAAAAAAATAATTGCCGCTGCCGCCTTCGCCCTTCCCTCAACCCTCGCTGCCGAGCAGGTCGGCAATGTCGATGTTGACTGGCTGGGGAATGACCTGATTATCGAGGCGCTTGCCGATCCGAAAGTGACAGGCGTGACCTGTCACGTGACCTATTTCGAGCGCGGTCTGATAGACCGTCTGCAAAAAGGCAACTGGTTCGAGGACCCTTCCAACTCGTCAATCTCTTGCCGTCAGACCGGCCCCATCACAGTGGGGGATATCAACCGCGATGATGAAGGGGAGGATGTGTTTACCAAGGGTCGTTCGATTGTTTTCAAATCGATCAAGGTGAAACGCATCTTTGACGAGGCCAACCAGACGTTGATCTATATCAGTCACGCCCGCGATGTGCAGAACGGGTCTGCGAAAATGTCCATGTCCACAGTGCCGCTGTACCAGCCCTGATCGCCTGTCATGCGTCGGCGAAGGGCCGCGTGGCCTCTCCTAATTCTGTTGCCATGCCCTGCCAATCAGCTAGCATAGTAGAAAACACAGGCGCACAACGCGGGGCAGCAGAACATGACAGTTTCACGGCGGAATTTCGGACTAGGCTTGGGCGCTCTTGCGCTTTCGGCATGTGGTGGGGCTGCGACATCGACCAGCAGTGTTCCGTCAGTGGGGCTCCCGCCTGATCTGCGCCCTACACCCAACGCAGGATACGACGCATGGGTCGCCAGCTTTCGCAGCCGTGCGGCATCGCGTGGCATTTCTTCATCAACACTCAACGCGGCCTTTCGCGGCACAGGTTATCTGCCCGGCTGCGTAAAGCGCGACCGCAACCAGACCGAATTCAAACGCAGCCTTGAGGATTACCTCTCCATCGCGGCCTCTGACGAACGTGTCAGCAAAGGCCGCGCGGCTTTTGCCCGCCAGCGCGGTACGCTTCAAACGCTTGAGGGCCGCTACGGTGTTGACGCGGAAATCATCTGTGCCGTCTGGGGGCTTGAAAGCTATTTCGGCGAGCGGCGCGGCAACGTACCCGTAATCTCGGCCACTTCGACGCTGGCCTATGACGGACGGCGCGGCGCGTTTTTTGAAAAGCAACTGATTGCGGCGCTGAAAATCCTTCAGAACGGCGATATCACGCCCGCCGGCATGACAGGATCATGGGCAGGGGCCATGGGCCACACACAGTTTATTCCCACATCTTACCAAGCGTTTGCGGTAGATTTTACAGGCGACGGTCGGCGCGACATCTGGTCCGAAGATCCTACCGATGCGTTGGCCTCCACCGCCGCTTATCTGCAACGCAACGGTTGGACCCGTGGCGTTAAATGGGGCGGCGAAGTGGGCAGTGGCGCGCCAAACGGTAGCATCATCCAGCCCCAGCGGGGCGGCCCGCGTTTTTCCGTGACCCGCAACTTCCGCGCGATCAAACGCTATAACAACTCTGACGCCTACGCGATCGGCGTGGGCCATCTGGCCGACCGCATCGGCGGTGCGGGCCCGCTGCGGGGCAGCTTTCCACCCGATGCAAACGGTCTGACAAAGGATGACCGCGTTGCCTTGCAAAAAGGCCTCACCGCGCGCGGCTTTGACACAGGCGGCAGCGATGGTGTGATCGGCCCCAACAGCGAAAAAGCGATCCGCGCCTATCAGGCCAGCAAGGGCTTGCCCACCACAGGCAAACCATCCCCGGAATTATTGCGCATATTGGGCTGAGACAAATAGTACGCTGCCCGCGTGTGGGTGGAAACAGGGTGCGTCCAGTCGGGCCATCGTGCCGCCGCATGCTGTCTGCCGGAACTGTCAGGGATTGATGGTGCTGTGAGGGAGGATTGAACTCCCGCACTCAGCGTACCCGCAGGGTGCGTCCAGTCTGGCCATCTTGCCGCCGCATGCTGTCTGCCGGAACTGTCATGGATTGATGGTGCTGTGAGGGAGGATTGAACTCCCGACCTCGTCATTACCAATGACGCGCTCTACCACTGAGCTACCACAGCGTTGGTAGGGCGCTCACTAACGGCAAAATCAATTCCGTGCAAGCCAAATTCCCGAGTAATCTGGACCCCGTGCAGCGCCTGCGCTAGACACATGCCATGGCAGACAAAGAGCACTCGCAAACACCGGCCCAATCGGCCAAAGCAGAAGAAGCTGCGCGCAAGCAGGCGCGGCTGTCTCAGGCGTTGAAGGCCAATATGGCCCGGCGCAAGGGGCAGGCGCGTGCGCGTGCGGCAGATGTGACACAGAGTGCTTCCACAGGCAGCGCGCAAGACGCAGAAAACAAGGAAACATAAGGCATGGACGCAATTCTGGTACGGGGCGGCGGGCCGCTCAAAGGATCAATCCCGATTGCAGGTGCGAAAAACGCCTGTCTCACCCTGATGCCTGCAACGCTGCTGAGTGAAGAACCGCTGACGCTGACCAATGCGCCGCGCCTGTCAGACATCCGCACCATGACCCAGCTTTTGCAATCGCTGGGTGCCGAGATTACTACGCTTCAGGAAGGCCGCGTGATTTCCATGTCTTGCCACGGTGCGATCAACACACGCGCCGAATACGATATCGTGCGTAAAATGCGCGCTTCTAATCTGGTCCTTGGCCCGCTCCTCGCACGCGAAGGCTACGCCGAGGTTTCGCTCCCGGGCGGTTGTGCCATTGGCGCACGCCCGATGGATATCCACACCGACGGGCTGGAAAAGATGGGCGCCAGCATCGATCTGCGCGATGGATATCTCTATGCCAAGGCGAGCGGCGGCCGCCTCAAGGGCGCAGTAATTGATTTCCCTTTCGCCTCGGTAGGGGCCACCGAAAACATCATGATGGCGGCCGCACTGGCCAAAGGCACCACCGTCATCAACAACGCCGCGCGCGAGCCAGAGATCGTCGATCTTGCAGATTGCCTGCGCCGCATGGGTGCGCAGATCGAGGGCGATGGCACCTCGACCATCACAATTCAGGGCGTTGACCGTCTGGGCGCTGCAACCCATCCCGTCGTCACCGACCGTATCGAGCTTGGTACATATATGCTGGCGCCCGCGATCTGCGGTGGTGAAGTCGAACTGCTGGGCGGCCGCATCAATCTTGTTGGCGCATTTTGTGAAAAGCTTGACGCTGCAGGCATCGAAGTCACCGAGACCGCCAAGGGCCTCAAGGTCAAACGCCGCACCGACCGCGTGCAAGCCGTAGATGTCACAACCGAGCCGTTCCCGGGTTTCCCAACCGATCTGCAGGCGCAGATGATGGCGCTGTTGTGCACGGCTGAAGGCACCTCCACGCTGGAAGAAAAGATCTTCGAGAACCGCTTTATGCACGCACCGGAACTGATCCGCATGGGCGCAAAGGTCGAAGTGCAGGGCGGCAAAGCCATCGTCACGGGCGTCGACAAACTTAAAGGCGCCCCCGTCATGGCCACTGATCTGCGCGCCTCCGTCTCGCTGATCCTCGCGGGCATGGCAGCACAGGGCGAAACAAAAGTCAGCCGCGTCTACCACCTTGATCGCGGATATGAACACGTCGTGACCAAACTCTCTGGCGTGGGCGCAGATATCGAGCGGATCAAAGACGAATGAGCACGGATGCACGTTTCGAGGACGGCGGAGAAGTCCCGCTCAACCTTGGCGCTCTGGACGGAGATGACCTCAAGATCATTTCGTCGCTGGCGCAGGATGCAGTCTTTCCCGCCTCCGAGATGCGCTGGCACCGCCGCGAAGGGCGCTTTGCCCTGCTGCTCAACCGCGTCCGTTGGGAGGATGACGGCGCCGCACGTCACGCGCCAGAGCGTGTGCAATCGGTGCTGATGTTCTCGAATGTCGTCTCAGTAGCTTCCCAAGGCGTGTCCAAGGGGGATGCCGATACGGTCCTGTCCTTGCTGCACATCGGGTTTGAGCAAACAGACCCCCCTTCGGGCCATATCATCCTTACCCTTGCCGGGGATGGCGCAATCCGTCTTGAGGTCGAGGCACTGGATGCCACGCTAAAGGACGTCACGCGCCCCTATGTCGCCCCCTCCAAAAAACGCCCTAGCCATCCAGACTGACACCTGCACCGCACAAAACCTGCGGGACCTTTGCCGATCATGCTGAGGTCCCTCAGCTTCTTTATTTTTCCTGTAAACTCAATCCCACAGACACCGCGCGCGCAAACGGCATCCTGCCGCACCCCTCTTGAGACCCGCAGCATTCCCCGCTAACCCCTGTCTCAACAGCAGGAGCCATCCCATGCCCGTATTTCTTGACGCCACAGCCCCCGATTTTGAGGCAGCCTTCACAACGCTTCTGAACGCCAAGCGTGAAGACAGCCCTGATGTGGATGCCGTGGTCGCAGATATCATTGCCGATGTGCGCAAGCGCGGGGACGCGGCGGTCATCGACCTGACAGCAAAATTCGATCGCATCACCCTTACGCCCGATACCCTGCGCATCACGGATGCCGAAATCGCTGCAGCGGTGGCACAGGTCAGCGCGCAAGATAAAGACGCCCTTGAACAAGCCGCCGCCCGCATCCGTGCCTACCACGCACGTCAATTGCCCGAAGACGCCGAATGGACGGATGACGTGGGGGCGACCCTTGGCTGGCGCTGGTCTGCGGTGTCCGCCGCAGGCCTCTACGTGCCGGGGGGGCTTGCCAGCTACCCCAGCTCGGTCCTGATGAACGCGATTCCTGCCAAAGTCGCGGGGGTGCAGCGCCTCGCCATGGTCGTGCCCACCCCTGATGGCATCCTCAATCCGCTGGTTCTGCTGGCCGCGCAAATCTCCGGCGTGGACGAAGTTTATCGCATCGGCGGTGCGCAGGCCGTTGCGGCACTGGCTTACGGCACTGATACCATCGCAGCCGTTGATAAAATTACAGGTCCCGGCAATGCTTTCGTCGCTGCCGCCAAACGCCGCGTCTTTGGCAAGGTCGGTATCGACATGATCGCAGGTCCGTCCGAGATTCTGGTGGTGGCAGATGCCGATAACGATCCCGACTGGATTGCCCTTGATCTGCTTTCACAGGCTGAACATGACGAAAGCGCGCAATCTTTGCTCATCACCACCGATGCGGCCTTCGGTAATGCTGTCGCCGCAGCCGTGGACAAACGCCTCGAAACGCTGCAACGCGCCCATATCGCGGGTCCTTCATGGCGTGACTTCGGTGCGATCATTACGGTGCCCGACCTCGCCACGGCCGCCGCTCTTACCGATCGCATCGCACCCGAACACCTTGAGCTTTGCGTGGCCGACCCGCATGCACTGAGCGCGCAAATCACTCATGCAGGCGCAATATTCTTGGGCCAGTGGACGCCGGAGGCCATCGGCGACTATGTTGGCGGCCCCAACCACGTGCTGCCCACCGCGCGCTCTGCACGGTTCTCGTCTGGCCTGTCTGTGCTGGACTTTATGAAGCGGACCACGCTGTCGCATATGACCCCCGCTGCCCTGCGCGCCATCGGCCCCGCCGCCGAACGGCTGGCAAGCTCCGAAAGCCTGGAGGCCCACGGCCTTTCGGTCACAGCCCGCCTGCGCAAACTCAACGAGTGATGCCGTAAAACTGTCCGCGCATCAGACTGCGTGGAAGTATTGCGCGCGGATGTCCGTGATGCAGCGTTGCCGCGATGTCTGCGCAACCTCATGGGGGGCAAACGCTGCCTCGACCTGATCCAGAAAATCCACACAGGTCCCCAGCAGGGCCAACCTGTCGCCTGTCAGATGCGCAGGCCCTTGGGCGCACAGCGCCTCAATAAAGAGAACCCCGGCCTGCTTCAGAAACACCGTTTCCGGCTGCCCGTCGGTTGTGCAAACCCCATAGACACCTGCCAGAAAATTCTCCCACGTCTGCTCTGCATAGGCGGCATCGAATTGCTGCGCTACATCGGGCGCGGCACCCACCAGCGCGGCGCCCGGTTGTCCTGTCAAGAACATCTCCTTCGCGCCGTCATAGCGGTGAAAGAAATACCGCCGCGCGCGGTCCTCGCTGCAAATCCCGAAGCGCGCCAGCGCCGTCATCCACTGTTTGTGGCCCTTTAGGTGGAACCGATAGGTCGCCTCTTCGGTGTACTCGCTCACAAACGAATCCGACTGGCCCGCTGTCTTGTACACATAAGACGCCGAGGGCATTACACGGGCCCTGCCCATCGCATCCAGCGCCTCGGGGGACAGCCCGCAGTCACGGGCAAATTCCGCCTCTTCGATAAAATTGTCGTACAGATAGCTAAGCAACATGAAGAACCCCCTTGGCAGACTTGCGGTTCTGGGCATCCTATCACCTACCATGCAGCAAACACTTCGCCACAGATCGAACTGTGCGCGCAGTTATCGCAAAGGCACGATTGCCCCTATAAGGCGACTGGTCTATCACAGAGGCCGAACCTGCCGTCCGGAGACGTACCCATGAGCCGCATCACAAATATCATCCTTGATGATGCAAACCTGCCGCCCCCTACGGCAGAGATCGAGCAAGAGCGCCGCGTGGCCATGTTCGATCTGCTGGAGGACAACACATTTGTGCTGCCCACCCGCGATGACCGCCCTGTGCCCACAGGCCCGTATCATCTGGGTCTGTCGATCCGTGACAAGCGGCTGGTATTTGACGTAAACACGGAAAGTGCTGAAAAGGCGGCGGAATTCCATCTGTCCCTCTCGCCCTTCCGGCAGGTGGTCAAAGACTACTTCCAGATTTGCGAATCCTACTTCGACGCAGTCAAAAAGCTGCCCCCCGCCCAGATCGAGACGATAGATATGGCGCGGCGCGGCATCCACATGGAGGGTTCCCGCGTGCTGCAAGAGCGTCTTGAAGGCAAGGCCGAGATCGACATCGACACCGCCCGCCGCCTGTTCACGCTCATCTGCGTTCTGCATTTCGGAGGCTGATGAGTGACGCAAGAGCTGCCTCAATCAGTCCTCTTTTGCTGCGATCACAACGCCGTCCGGTCGCCCATGGCCGAAGGGCTGATGAAAAAGTTTTACGGCATGGATGTCTACGTCCAGTCCGTCGGGGTCAAAAATGACCTCGAGATTGACGGCTTTTCCATCGCCGTGTGTCAGGAAATGGGGGTCGAGCTGTCGCGACACCGCTCGCGCAGTTTTGACGAGATGGAGGACTGGGGCGATGATCTCAGCTCTTTCGATCTGGTGATTGCCCTCTCGCCCGCGTCACAACGCCGCGCGCTTGAGCTGACGCGCTTCTACCATCTGGAGGTGGAGTATTGGCCGATCCTCGATCCCACAGGTCTGGGCGAGGGGCGCGAGGCCAAGCTGACCCAGTTCCGCGCCGCCCGTGACCAGATCACAAACCGTCTGCACGAACGCTTTGGTCCGCCCACACAGTCACAACTCTAGCTTGGCTGTGCCGTTGGTCTAAGAGCAAACCTTGGCAGCGCTCTGGCCAAAGGCTTTCCATACATCCCAGAACGCATTGTCACTGGAACGGTCGGACTGGCGCCATTGCTGCATCTTGTGCGGGTCCTTGAAGGCTTTGACGCCGCGGCGCTGCTGCGTGGCCGACAACTCACGGTCCGCGACCGCCTGAATACACCCGCACCGCTGCGAGCTTGCAGCCCGCCGCCCCTGCGCCAGACAGGCCCGCTGCAACGGCCCCGTCGCATAAAGCTGCGTAGGCGCATAAGCCCCCCGCGTCGTAATATTGGACGCCCCGCCGCCGCCACAGGCGGCCAATGTTGAAAGCGCCAACAGCGCAAATACCGTGGATTTCATCTCGTCTGCCTTTGTCTCACGCCGCAGATGGGGTTTGCCCCTTGTGATGCGGCTGTTTTTGCTCTGGCCGAAGATTAGCACGGATCAGGGGCAGGGGGGAAGTGGGGAGTGGCGGCCTCTATTCACAAAACCACCATTAATGCCTGCGGCACAAACAGTCCCCGACCACCTCCAAGGCAGGGGGCCGCCCTCGTGTAGGAGGCAATTTGACCGAAGCAATGGGTTTCACGGCAGACATTCAAACACACACCTTGATTGGTTTAATCTGGTGGCGCGTCCTTCAAAGCATCAAGTAACCTGCCGACCATCTTCCAAAGCCATTCTGCACGTCCTTGGCCCTTGCGCGATTTGTCGATCCATTGCACGATTGTTGTCGCGTAGTTCGCAAATCTCGCACGTGAGAAACGCCCCCTCTTATTCCCTTTCGAAATCTCATTCGCATCATTGCGCAAAATGGCCTCGACCTCATCGTCGGCCTCTTCGGATATGGCGTCAGTGAATTCCTTGAGTTCGGTTTGATCGATTGGAGTGGCATTCTGATCCACATACAATTTCGCCAATCGATAGCACCTCTTTCGCGCCGCTTCATCCTCGTCACAAATTTCTTCAGAACCAACAAACGCAGAAGCACGAAGCGCAATCAATCCACCATCCTGCGGGTACTGAGTTCCTATGGACGACTGAAAGCTGAAACTGGCATCAGCAAGTAAGCCAGCAACGGCGCTTGGGTTTTTACTCGCAAGGGCCTTCTCGATTGCAATCGCTTCATAGCAGGTTTCGTCAAAGCCATTGTTGCCGCCAGCTTCCAAAGCAGATGCTAGCGCACCACCCACCCGCTCTTTGATGAAGTCGAGTGTTTCGGCTGGGAGGGCAGCTTCGAAATCGAGGCGAAAAGAGCTATCTTCTGAACCGCGAATAAGCGGCGTCGCTATCGCCGTTC
This sequence comes from uncultured Sulfitobacter sp., assembly GCF_947502895.1. GTDB lineage: Bacteria > Pseudomonadota > Alphaproteobacteria > Rhodobacterales > Rhodobacteraceae > Sulfitobacter. Next base: position 898,239 of record NZ_CANNBM010000002.1, on the reverse strand, counting down.
GAAAGCGTGCTTCGATCCTTTTGATCTCAACAGCAACCGCGTCTGCCCCTTTGTCCCAAACATTATCCGGTATCTTCGCGACAGCTTCTAATTGCCTGCTGTCCATTGGATTGCCGGTTAAATACCCCGAATACCAATCCTCCCAAAACTGCCAAATTGCAGGCTGTTCGCGAAAGTAGTTAATGATTGCGAGATCCTTAGGCTGATTGTTAAGACTCCAATACTCGGGTTTGTTTGGTACAGAGAGCTCATCCGCCCACAATGGCGTATCCCAAAACCTATCAACTGGCGGCACTTCGATGATGAGATTTTCTGTTGCGTAGCGCAGATGCAACCGAAGCCGACTGACCGGAATTAGGTTGGCTAGATCATCAATCGCAAGCCTAATGTATTCGTCCGCGTCAGTTGTCGGAGAGTATGCGTCCGCTGTTATGGAGCCTGCCGCATATTGCAGTATTCGGCTGATACTCTGATAGCCCATAATATTGTTGGTGAAGACGCCGCGTTTCTGTTGCGGATTGAAGTCTTCCTCCAAAATGCTCAGCCGTTGGGATGCGAGAAATACTGTGTCGGGATCGGGTCGTGATATTAGTGTTAAAAAAAGTCGTAATATCGCCAAAGTGCCTTCAGAATTAACCCGAGGCTTCCCCTTAGAAGCTAAGACATATGCCCCCTGCAACCCTATCGCTCGCAGTAATTCCCGTAGAACCACGATTTTCACGTCAGCATGACTGAGATCATCAATCATCACCGTGTCGAGAGGTGCTGTGTCACCCAAAGGGTTGTTTGATCGCTCTACCACCATGCCACCTTGACCGCTCCTCAAAACCCCTACATATCAAATCTATGACACCACTTTCACACATCCGCAATTTCTCCATCGTCGCGCACATCGACCATGGCAAATCCACCCTCGCTGATCGTCTCATCCAAGAGACGCAGACAGTCGCCTTGCGCGATATGAAGGCGCAGATGCTGGACAGTATGGACATCGAGCGCGAGCGCGGGATTACCATCAAAGCGCAAACCGTGCGGATCAACTACAAGGCGCTCAACGGTGAGGAATATGTCCTCAACCTGATTGACACCCCCGGTCACGTCGATTTCGCCTATGAGGTCTCCCGCTCCATGCGCGCGGTCGAAGGCTCGCTGCTGGTGGTGGACAGCACGCAGGGTGTCGAAGCGCAGACGCTGGCCAATGTCTACCACGCCATTGATGCGGATCATGAGATTGTGCCCGTCCTCAACAAGATCGACCTGCCCGCCACCGATTGTGACCGCGTGGCGGAACAGATCGAGGATGTCATCGGCATCGACGCCTCTGGCGCCATCCGCGTCTCCGCCAAAACAGGCGAGGGGATCGTCGAGACATTGGAGGCCGTGGTAAACCTGCTTCCCGCGCCCACAGGCACGCTGGACGCGCCGCTCAAGGCGATGCTGGTGGACAGCTGGTACGACAGCTATCTCGGCGTGATTGTCCTTGTCCGCATTATGGATGGCCAGCTGCGCAAGGGCGACAAGATCACGATGATGCAAAACGGCTCGGTCCACCATGTCGACCGCATCGGCGTCTTCCGCCCCGCCATGACAGAGATTGACGTGCTTGGACCGGGCGAGATCGGCTTTCTCACCGCCTCCATCAAGCAGGTCCGCGACACCCGCGTGGGCGACACCATCACCCACGAGAAGAAGCGGTGCGCAGAGGCGCTGCCGGGCTTCAAACCCTCCCAGCCCGTTGTTTTCTGCGGTCTCTTCCCCGTGGACGCCGCCCAGTTCGAAGACCTCCGCGACAGCATCGAAAAACTGGCGCTGAATGACGCGAGCTTTAGCTACGAGATGGAAACCTCTGCTGCGCTGGGCTTCGGCTTCCGCTGCGGCTTCCTCGGTCTGCTCCACCTCGAAGTCATCCGCGACCGGATCGAGCGCGAGTATGACATCGACCTCATAACCACCGCGCCCAGCGTGATCTACCACGTCCACATGCGCGACGGCTCCATGGAGGAGCTGCACAACCCCGCCGACATGCCCGACCTCACGTTCGTCGACCACATGGAGGAGCCGCGGATCAAAGCGACCATCCTCGTCCCCGACGAATACCTCGGCGATGTCCTCAAACTGTGCCAGGACCGCCGCGGCATCCAGATGGACCTCACCTACGCAGGCTCTCGCGCGATGGTCGTCTACGACCTGCCCCTCAACGAAGTGGTCTTCGACTTCTACGACCGCCTCAAATCGGTGACCAAAGGCTACGCGAGCTTCGACTACCAGATGATCGGCTACCGCGAGGACGCGCTGGTCAAAATGTCCATCCTCGTGAACGACGAGCCTGTCGACGCGCTCTCCACCATGGTCCACCGCGACCGTGCGGAAATGCGCGGCCGCGCCATGGTCGAAAAACTAAAAGACCTCATCCCGCGCCACATGTTCAAAATCCCGATCCAAGCGGCGATTGGCGGCAAAGTCATCGCCCGCGAGACACTCTCGGCCATGCGCAAAGACGTGACGGCCAAATGCTATGGCGGCGACGCGTCACGTAAACGCAAGCTGCTGGATAAGCAGAAGGCGGGTAAGAAGAAGATGCGGCAGTTTGGGTCGGTTAATATTCCGCAGGAAGCGTTTATTTCAGCGCTAAAAATGGACGGTTAAAAGCCGATCAATTTTAGCGACGGTGGGAGGCAGCGTATTGCAAAGCAATGCGCGTTCCCACACGGTGCGGGTTGAGCCAGAGGGCTGTATAAAGGTGGCAATTTTATCTTCACACCTTATCGTATGAATAATATTTTGTTGGAGCTTTTACCTTGTCAGATGATGATTTCACGACAGAGATAGTTTTGCGCAGTGGCGAACACGAAGCAAAGCTACCCGCAATTCCGCAGCCGATTTTACAGGCGCTACATAATTCTCTGATCGGTGTAGAGGAAAGTCATAAGACTCGATTGCATTTTCCATCAATGTGTGTGGCGGAAGACATTGAGCAGTTGGTGCATCTACTGTCTCAATGGATTGAAACTTACGGCCCCTTGTCTCAAGCAGCGAAGATAACTTGTGTTGTTCAATCCAGAGACAAGTTAAAGGGTAACAAACGTCTCTCATATGTATCTATGGGCAGTTTTTTGCAGAACTATCCGGGGATCACGGATGCCACTAGCTCTGTCATTATAACCTTCTCCGCTGTTCTTAAGTTACCCGATAGGGACGTGCTGGATAAGATCAATTTAGAAGTTGATCTTAGATCAACCATGCCTTCTGGATATGTGGAAAACTATACGAAAGCCGAGAAAGAAGATGACTTCGATTTACCAACGGAAATGCACTATCCATCAGATTACTATAATTTGAATGCTACGGTTCGTTACACGAATTACCTTGTCGCAAAGGGTATGGTTGATATCGTTGAGGGATGGTTTGAGAATTTACCGGCTGTTGTAGCACCCAAGAAAAAGTCGAAGTTTCTAAAGGATCTAACACAAGATAGTTTTTTCGAATCATTTCCTTTGAATAAAGCTCTCATAAACACGGTATGTGTAATTTTGCCTGCCTTTGCTGTGTACAGGTCAGAGAGCTTACTTGCCAAAATTTTTGGTCAAGAAGCGATTTCAGTTTCATTGATCATTTTGCTATTGGCAGTTCTGTGGAGCATTTTATACCTCATCTCTACATTGTTATTTGGAGCAATCACTCGTGTCTCAACGCCGCGATCAAGGCATTTGAAATTAAATGCTGGAGATCGGAGAGCTTTGGAACGCTATGAAGAAAAAAGAGAGCAAAAGCTGGCAAAGCGAAAGTTGTTGACGAATACTATTATTATTGGTTTTTTTGTTAGTGTAGCGGCGTCTATCGTTGTCGGCTTATTTTAAGGTTTTGAAGATTTGTAGTACGCCTCGCCGATGATCCACTTCGCCTTCGCCATCTACTCCATCGTCTTCTCCACCCTCTCGGGCGCGCTTGTCGTGGCTGTCATCGTCGCGGGCTATTTCTCGTGGACCAGCATGATCACCTCCATGATGGTGGGCGCCATCGCCTCTCTCCCAGCCACCTACGCGGTCCTAAAACAAATGGACTGGTCAGAGCCTGACGAAAAGCATGCAGCCAAGCAGGATCGGTGGTACATCCGCTAAAACCTTGCCCACTGGACCCCAAAATGACCTGCCCCCTCTGCACCTCTGACGCGCCCCTCACCGACACCCCCGTCACAGGCGGCCCCGCTGACGCCTCTATTCAAATCTGCGCCCTCTGCGCCGACCCCCAAACACCCCCCGATCACTTCCGCGCCGTCGCCTCGACCATGTGGTCCGACGATGCAGCCCTCCAAGTCTTCGCCCTGCGCATTCTAAAACGCCTCGACACCGACTGGTCCCGCGATCTGGCCGAGCAGCTCTACCTCGACGACGAAACCCAAAGCTGGGCCGACAACCAAGCCGCCGCGACCAACCACCGCGACAGCAACGGCGTCCCCCTCGCCACAGGCGATACCGTGGTTCTGATCAAGGACCTCAACGTCAAAGGCGCAGGCTTCACCGCCAAGCGCGGCACCGCCGTCCATCGCATCACCCTCGTCCCCGACAATGACGCCCACATCGAAGGCCGCGTCGAGGGCCAGCGCATCGTGATCCTGACGGAGTTCGTCAAAAAGCGGTGATTTGACCCAGATCAAAGCGGGCGGCGGCCCTTGCGCATATCCTGAGCCTATACACTGGCACAAAGGAGCCTTGTCATGATCCGCCTTGCTTCCATCCTCTATTCCATCGTCGCGACCAGCCTGTCGGGTACGGGTGTGATTGCCGTTCTCGTCATGGGCTACGCTTCGGTCTCCGCGATTGTCATGGCAGCAGCCGTCGGGGCCATTCTGGCGCTACCGGTGTCCTACATGCTGGCGCATAAGATCACCCATCTCACCAAAAGCTGACGCGCAAAAATATGCACCATGCGGTGTACGGGGGGTGCACAGGGGGTGTACAAGGGGTGACACGCCCCTTTTGCCCGTTTGGAGAGCCTCATGACCCCCTGCATCCTCTGCGTCGCCATTACCGGATCTGTGCCGACCAAAGCGGCCAACCCTGCCGTCCCGATCTCCATTTCCGAGCAGATCGAGAGCACCCACGCGGCCTATGAGGCAGGCGCCAGCATCTGCCACGCCCATGTGCGCAACGACGATGAGACACCGTCCTCCGACCCCGATAAATTCGCGGAGTTGCAGGAAGGGATCAAGGCCCATTGCCCTGATATGATTATGCAATTCTCCACCGGCGGCCGTTCCGGTGCGGGTCAGGAACGTGGCGGTATGTTGTCGCTCCGCCCCGATATGGCGAGCCTTTCTGTAGGCTCAAACAACTTCCCGACCCGCGTTTACGAAAATCCGCCGCAGCTGGTTGACTGGCTCGCGGGTGAAATGCAAACCTATGATATTAAACCTGAAATAGAGTGTTTTGATCTAAGCCATATCCACAAAGCGGCGCAGATGAACCGCGATGGCCGCATCAAGGGCCAGCTCTATGTCCAATTCGTGATGGGTGTGAAGAACGCCATGCCAGCTGACCGCGAAACGTTTGATTTCTATGTTAAAACCATTGCGCGTCTCGCGCCGGATGCACTCTGGTGTGCCGCAGGGATCGGCCCGAACCAGATTATTCTGAACGAATGGGCAATCGCCGCAGGCGGCCACACCCGCGCAGGGCTTGAGGATAACGTACGCCTTGATCGCAATACGCTGGCCCCTTCGAACGCAGCCTTGATCCTGCGTGCAGCTGATCTGTGCGCGAAATACGAACGGCCCGTTGCTACGCCCGCGCAAGCCCGCCAGATGCTTGGGTTGCGACCCGCCTAAATCATAGTGCGCAGATCGGCTGGCACAGCGCCGTTTTCTAGCAGGAACAGTATGATATCACGTGAGAAGCTCCAGACCTCCTCGGTATGAACAAGGTGATGGGTCAGCAAGCCAAGGGGTTCAGAAGGGTCTGTTTCACCTGCGCGGCGCGCCTGCAAATTGGCGGTCAGGCCTGCGATCAATTCATCCGGCGCAACCAGTCCGCGGTGACCGCGCCAGTAGATCGGGTCGATATGGGTGTTGATGCGGGTCAGACCGGGCACAGGCTGCGTTGATGTGCGCGGCCCATAGGTTGATACCCCGCGATAGCCTTGCGCGGCGAGTATGGGTAGTAGATCAGCTGTAATTCGGTTCCACGGCGGAACGAATAGCGGCAACAAGTCTGCACCAAAGCTCTGCTGCATTTTTTGCAGGGCCTGTTCGGTTTCCTCTGACGCAGCGGGGCGCGGGTGGCCGAATTCGGCGTTCTTGCCGCCTTCTGGCGCGTGGCTGATATGCCGAAACCCATGCACGACAGGAACAAGCATCGGATTGGCCCCGAGAAGGGGAGGTAATGAGGGCGTTAGCAGGTCAGGGATAACCGCGATGTGGATCGGCATCGCCGCTTGCGTCGCAAGCTGCGCCAGCCGGTGCAGCGCAGGCGTGGCTGCAACGGCATCGTCGTCACGCCACCACAGCGGCAGTGGTAGGTTGTGGCGGCGCCATATGACCATTTCTGTCTTGAGGGGAGACCAGTCCACAATCATCTTTTTGCGCCCAGAGTACGGGTGATTTCTACTGTGCGGTCCGCGCCGTTAAATTTCGCGGCGGTTGTGCGGCGCGGCGCATTGATGACATGTTCTATCGCATCGCACAGGCTGCGCGGGTTCAGGTCAGCGCGCGCAAGTGTCGTGATCCCGGACTGAACAGAAAGCGCGCGGGCGCGAATACCCTGTTCCACCTCGCTCCCTTCGTCAAAGGGGATAAAGACAGCTGGTGTGGCGGCCTGCAAAATATCCAGTGCGGTGTTGTAGCCGCACAGGGATACCGACGCGGTAGCGTGGTAGAGCATCTGGCGAAAATCGGGGCGGGCCTTTTCAACACTGACATGATCGGGTGCATTTTTGCGCAGGTCTGCGATGCGCTCGTTGGAGGGATTGCCGCCCAGCAGTATACGCATCGGATTGGGGAGGAGCCTCGCCGCGTCAACGGCTGTTTGGTAGACGGGTTCACCCACATCACCACCCCCTGCGCTGATGAGTATTTCACCCGCGCCCGCTCCATCGGGATGGGGCCCCGCCGCTTTGGGAGACACGAACCCCGTGTAACGGAGCTTTCTGGAAAGTATCTCGGACACCGGCCAGCTAAGCGTAAGCGGTGTGACATGTGCATCGGAATGCACCAGCACGATATCATAGAATTGTGCAATCAGATCCTCTGCGAATATGGCTTTCTTGGGCTTGGACGGCGGTGCCAGAATGTCGCGGATTGAGGCGCAGACGAGTGGCGGATCGGGTCGGGCCTTGGCCTCGTGCAGCAGGCTCTGGAATTCATCCCGCAGGATGCGACGCCCAAAGGGAAACAACTCGGTTATCAACACATCCGGTGAGAAGGTCGCGAATTTGCCCAGCAGCATACGCTGGCGTATTTTTAGATGTTCATCCGTAACTTGCGTTCCGTCCGCGTTCAGCAAGCGCGAGAAATCAACACCGTCGGATCGGACAGGGGGCAGTTGCACAAATGTGATACCGCTATGCTCCATCAAAGGGGCAGGAAGGCCCCCTGAAACAACGCAAGCGGTGTCCCCTGCAGCTACGTATGCGCGGGCTAGCGTTAGCGCACGGGCCAGATGGCCGGTTCCCAACAGATGTGTGACGACGATCATAACTTTCATGGATCGGCCTTTGTCAGTCGAACGGGATCGGGCAAGAGACGCCATTTGTCTCCGGCAATCTCTATAACAAACAGGCGTCTTCTTTTGACAGCAAAGGGGGCTGGCCCGTCAAAGTTCCATCCCGTTGCATGGGCCATCAGAACCCGCATCACGCCGATATGGCAAACGGCGACGGTGTCAGTCGTCAGCGCGCTGGCCCAAGGGACCAGTCGGGCTCTCAGGGTGGCAGGGCTTTCGCCATTTGGGGGTGTATAGTGCCAGCCCCAATCATCAATATCACGGTGGTCGCAGGTGGGATCAGCGCGCAATTCACGCGCAACACGCCCCTCCCAATCGCCCCAGTTCATTTCCATCAGTGCGGGGTCGGTTTCTGGCGCATGGCCTGCTACCAAGCGTGCCGTATCTGCGGCGCGCATGAGCGGGCTGGCAAACAGCGCGGCGTGGTCCCACGGCGCAGGCAGACGCAGCGCCGCGTGTTCGGCGATGGCCTCGGCATCAAGTGGAATATCGCTGCGTCCTTGCACGCGCCCTTCACGGTTCCACGCGGTATGGCCGTGCCGCAAGAGGGCAAGCCGGATCATGTCACACCTGCCAATGCCAGACCGCCGCTCAGCGTCGTGGCCGCAGCAGGCAGCAGATGGTGCGCGGTGATATACGCGCGGATGTCCTGGGCTGCGGGCGCAGGTGAAAGAGCGAGTGCTGCGAGCCCTTTCGCGCCTTCATTAACACTGGGGTAGTCGCGGGGGTACAGAACATCGCGCACGCCGGGGCGGTCTTGGGCGATGACAGGTAGGCCATGAGCCTGCGCCTCCAGATAGCTCATCCCGAATGCCTCGTCCAAGCCGGGCCAAATCAGGGCTGCGGCGTTTGAATAGGCGTGTTCAAGTGCATCAGCGTCTAACGCCCCCAAGTATCGAATGCGTCCTCGCAGCGGGGCCATCGCGGCCTCAACCTGCGGGCGTGCCGGGCCGTCGCCTGCGATATCCAGCATGTAGCTGTCAGGAAGCAGTGCCAGCGTTTGCGCGATCAGTTTGTAGGAGCCAAGCTTGGCCGCCGCGCGCATCATGCCCACCGCCAAAAGCCGTGTCCCCTTGCCGGGTGCAGGCAGGCTATGACGGGGCAGGAACGGGCGCAAATGGATGTGGTGCTGGCCCTTTGGCGCATATGCGGTCAGCGCCTCGCGGTCCCGTTCCGTCAGATAAAAAACCACATCAGCGGCGTCGCAGGCATCTTCAGCAGCACGGGCGAAGGCATCCCACGGACCGCCAAGACGTTTGCGCGCGCGGGTTGCCTCTATTGCGAGATAGGGGATGTCCAGGGCGCGGCTGACAGTCGGGCCGATCAGATCGGGGGCTTTGTAGTACGTGTGGTAGGTGATCCATGCTTGCCAGTCCGCGGTGCGGCCTGCCTCAATAATCTGTGGCAACAAATCTTTGGCTTGGGCCATCAGTTGTGCCTGCGCGTGTCCATCGCCCGCACCATCACGGCTGCGCAGATCACTCGCCAGATCCACATGCGCGCCCATATGCTCAAGTGCTGCCATGATACCCTGCGCCATTGCGCGATCGCCCGAAGGGACAGGATGGTCAGGCGGTTTCAGAGGGGCATAGAACGCCAGTCGCATCAGGCGGTTTTCAGAATGCTGCGCAGACGTTTTGCCAGATGCGCAATGCCGGGGGCCATGGTGAACTCGGCATGAAGGCGGGCGTGTGCAGCCGCGGCCAGCTTTGGGCCGAGGGTGGGATCACCTGCGATCTGCAGCATCGCTTGGGCGAAATCCTGCGGGGTGTCTTGCGCCAGCAAACCATGGGTGCCGTGCGTGATGAATTCGGGAATGGCCGAAACAGGGGTGGAAAGAATGGGCAGCTTTTGGCTTGCCGCTTCCATGAGGACATTGGGCAGGCCGTCACGGTCTCCATCGGAGGCGATGCGAGAGGGCAGCACAAACAGATCGGCGGCGCGCATGGCCGCGATCACGTCGGGTTGGTCACAGGCCCCGCGCCACGTAATACGGTCCGCCACACCAGCCGCTTTGGCCCTTGCGCGCATTTCTGCATCCAGCGTACCGCCGCCGATATGGGTCCAGTGCCACGCCAGCCCCTCGGGCAGCAGCGCCAGCGCATCTATCAGCGTATCAAAGCCTTTTTTCTCGACCAGCCGCCCGACAGACATCATGTTGAGCGGCGCATCCGCATCGCGCAAAGCACGCTCGGGCGCGGTGGGAAAGCGGCCAAGGTCCAACCCGTGATACACCAGATCAACGCGGGTGGGGGTATCGGCCAGTGATTGCAAATGTGTGGCGCCAAACCCTGTACAGGTCGCGCCGAAGGCCGCGCCAAAACTGCTGGCCGACAGCTTTTCGCGCAGCTCCCATTCGGGCGAGGTCCAGATGTCTTTTGCGTGGGCCGAAAACGACCATGGCACCCCGCGCAGGATCGCGGCATAGCGCGCCACAGACGAGGGCGTGTGAAGAAAGTGGGCGTACAGTGCCTCAAGCGTTCCTTCGGCCTCATGCGCCAGAACGCAGGCTTGCCCCCAACGGCGGCGGCGATTGGCGGTATCATCGCGGGCCAGATCGCGGGCGTACGCCTCGGCTGCAGCATCAAAGCCGGGCAAGGCTGTTACGGCACCCATGGCGTCATGCACGCGGCGGGGTTCTTCGTTCAGATATTCTGGCAGATACCGCACATGCGCGCGCAGACGGTCGTGCAGCGGGTGGGTCTTTTTGTCGGTCGGGTGGCGCAGGGACCATAGATCGAAATTCAGCCCTGCCTCCTCCAATGCCACAAGCTCTTGTGCGATGAATGTCTCGGACAGGCGTGGCCAGCCTTTTACGATGATGGCGAGGTTCGGGGCAGATGTCATTCTATGTGGTCCTTATGATCCATCAAAGCGCGTCCTCGTTTTACGACGACGTCCAGCCCGTCCAGCAATCCGTCCGCTCCTGCAGCCGATGGTTTGGCCTGCGTTGGCAACGCGCGGATCGCAGCAATCATTGCGTCGACGGTCATGCCGTCGCGCCCGTCGTCCAGCATACGCACCAAATGCAACTCTTCCGCGCGGCTGGCTCTTATCCATTGCTCCAGCCGTGGCACGGTACGCGGCACAATCACCGCGCGTTGGTCAAAGCTGAGGACTTCGCAAAACGTATTATAGCCGCCCATGCACACCACGCCCTGCGCTTGGGCGAAAAGCGCCTCGATACGGCTGTCAAAGCCAGTCGCCGTGACGCGCCCGCCTAACGCCTCTACCCGCGCATCCATTGAATCGCGCACGTCACCTGACAGGAAGGGGCCGTAGACAAGCATTGCATGGGGTCCGAGATCGGGGTCTGCCTCATAGGCGTCCAGCACGAGGCTGACCATGGCCGCGCCGTCGCCGCCACCACCTGGCGTGATCAGGATATAAGGCTCGTCCGGTACATCCGCGCTGTCGGTCATGGTGCGCCGCAGATAGCCTGTGTAATGGATGCGGTCACGGGTGGCCTGCGTAAAGGGCAAACCGCTGGTGGGGTCATAGATATCCTCGACGCCGTATACCCAGAACTCGTCATAATATGCTTCGGCGGCCTTGACAGCGCCTTTGCGCTCCCACTCGGCGGCCAGCACCTCCGGCTCGTCAAGCACATCACGCAGGCCCAATACGATGCGACAGTTGCCTTGGGCCTGTAGCCACTCAAGCGTGGGTAGCAATTCTCCGCGAAAGCCTGTCGGCTCTTTGTCCACGATCAGCAGATCGGGCTTGTATTGCTCGACCGCTGACTGGATCAATCCTGCGCGCAGGCTGGTGGTCGCGTCGATATCAAGACCAAGGGTTGAACTGACATAAGAGCCATCAGGCAGTTTGGTCACACCGGGCAGGCGGATGTGATCTACCCGCTCGGGGAAGGTAAAACGCCCCGCCACAGGTGAGCCTGTGAGGATAATCGCCGAAGCCTTGTCATCCCCCGCGGTCAGCGCGGTGGCTAGTGCGCGACTGCGGCGCAGATGGCCCAAGCCGAAAGTGTCATGGCTGTATAACATCACCCGCCGTGTGGGCGCGCGGGCGGTGGCGTGGGCAATGGCGCGCTGCGGCATAAATCGTCTTTCCGTCTGTCTGGGCAGGCTCAAAGCCTCAGGTCGCTACCTGATTTGCCGAATATTCCCTTGATGTCATAGAGCACTGCGCCCTTTTTGCCAAAGCCGCGGATGGCGTCGCTGCCCAATGACACAAACTCGCGATGCCCAACGGCCACAAGTATGGCGTCATACATGCCGTGCTCGGGTGTCTCGACGCCTTGCACATTATGTTCATCGCGCAGACGCCCTACGCCAACCCACGGGTCATGCACGTGGGGTTTTACGCCGTAATCACACAGCTCGGCCACAATATCGGCCACACGTGTGTTGCGGGTATCTGCGCAGTTTTCCTTGAAGGTGTAGCCGAGTATCAGCACCTTTGCGCCGCGCACTCCGATGTCGCGGGCCAGCATCGCCTTGACCAAGGTTTGCGCTACGTGCGCGCCCATGGCATCGTTGATGCGGCGTCCAGCAAGGATCACTTCGGGGTGATAGCCCAGCTGCTCGGCGCGGTAGGTCAGATAGTAGGGGTCCACCCCGATGCAATGTCCGCCCACAAGGCCGGGTTTGAAGGGCAAAAAGTTCCACTTGGTGCCAGCGGCCTCCAGCACCTCCAGCGTGTCCAGCCCCAGCCGCGCAAATATCAGCGCAAATTCGTTGACCAACGCGATGTTGAGATCGCGCTGTGTGTTCTCGATCACCTTCGCGGCCTCGGCCGTAGCGATAGAGGGGGCGCGGTGCAGCCCTGCCTTGACCACAGGGGCATAAATCTTCTCGACGCGGTCCAGAGTTTCGTCGTCTTGGGCAGCGATAATCTTGATTACGTTCTCCATAGAGTGTTCGGCATCGCCGGGGTTCACACGCTCTGGTGAATAGGCCAGTTTGATTTGTGTGCCTGTCATCAGCCCGCTGCCCGCTGCAAGGGCCGGGCCGCAAACGTCTTCGGTCACGCCGGGATAGACAGTGCTTTCCAATATCACCAAGGCCCCGTCGGTCAGGTGCGGCGCGATGGTCGCACAAGCGCCCAGTACAGGACCCAGATCAGGAGCCTTTGCATCTGTGATGGGGGTGGGGACTGCGATGATAAATGCGGTACAGTCAGCCAGATCAGCAGCGACATCGGTAAAGCGCGCAGTGGTTGCAGCGACTTTTCCGTCGTCAATCTCGCCGTTGGGGTCGCTGCCTGCACGCAATGCCGCGATTATGGGGCTGTGAATGTCATAGCCCAAAACCTCAAAACCGGCGCGGGCCAGCGCCAGTGCCAGCGGCAGCCCGACATAGCCAAGACCCAAAACAGCGATCCGGTCGGCAGGGGCGGTGGTGGTCATGGCGGGTTCCTTGGGCAATTGTGCGCGCGGCAGATATCAGGTCGGCGTGCTGCGGCCCGTAGGTCCGCTATGGCATGAAAGTGCAATGTTTGTAAAACATCATAAAACGAACGGCCACATGACTGTGGCACAGGTTGCAAATGGGCAGAATGCGGGTAATTGCAATGACAGGACCAACGCCTTAGCGTCACGTCAGCGTGAGGCGCACCAAGGCTGCATGCGCGACAAAGGATAGTGCCAATGATTTTCCGCATACTGCTTGCTTGTCTGATCTGGATATCTCTCAGCATCATGCCGCTGACGGGCGCACAGGCCCAAGGGCTGAGCAACCTCTTGTATGGTGAGGCAGAAACAGTGGAGCAGGCGGCGCCGACCGAATCCGAGACATTGGCGGAAACCCTGCGCAATGCGGCGCGGGACGGTGTTGACATTATTGTGATCGATACCGAAGGCCGCGTGATTACCAAAGGTGAACCCGACGTATCCGCCTCGGTCAGTGCAGCGCCTTCTGCGGAGGATTATTCGCGATTGATGACCGCACAGGAAAATGTGGACCGTGCGCGTGACCAGTTGATCGACCGCCTGAGTAATATGCCGGTTGCGGTGCAAGAAGTGTTGTACATCCTGCGCGCAGCCTCTCCCGATGGAACGATCATGCTGTTTGCCCAGATACTGGGGATGAGCCTGCTGCTTTTTGGCATTGGTGTGTTGTTCGAGCGCGAGGTATTCGGCAAACGCATATTGCGTCGCTTTGTGGTGGCCCGCGTGCAGGATGCGCCATCGGGCTATGCCGAGAAGATGCCGTTTCTGGTGTTCCGGTTTGCTGTGGGTGTCGTCGGTATTCTGGTCTCGATGGCAGTGGCTTACATTATTGGCGTGGCGTTCTTTCCGCCGCTGGATGATAGCGCGGTGCAATTTACGGTCACACTGATAAACATCGGCTATTTCTGCTGCCGCTTCGTGGCGGGGCTGTGGCGCATGATCCTGTCGCCGTTTCTGTCGCAATATCGCATACCGGTTTTTTCGGACCGCGACGCAAAGCGGCTGCATCGCTGGATGTACCTGCTCGCCTGTTTCGATATCTGTGCGATCCTCTTTGGCATCTGGATCGGCGAACTGGGCCTGAACTATGATGTCTATGCGCTGGTCGCAGCGATGCTGTCAGCGGCAGTGGTGACGTTCAATATTGTGCTGGTGATCGTCAATAGAACGGCGGTATCCAACGCGCTGCGGCGGGGTAAATCACCTGCTCAGGTGGGCCTTTTGCTGCGTATCCTCAGCCGTGCCTGGGCACCTGCGGTGATCTTTTACGTGCTGTTTGCCTGGTTTGAGCTGACCTATGACCTGATCTTCGAGAACCCCAGTTCTATCCCGCTTATTGCTGGAGCTTACGGCATCCTGATCTCGATAATTGTTGTTTACGGTGTCGTGAACTACGTGATCGAGCGTGGCTTTGCCCGCGCACGCGTCTTGCGATTGCTGCGCGAAAAACAGGCCGAGATGGAAATCGCCGAGCAAGAGAGGCTGGAACGCGAAGCTCTTGCGCGTAAGATGCTGCGCGAGGACGGTCCGGACCCTGATCCCGATACAGCGTTGGAAGGTGATACTCCTGCCGGTCCGCTGGCCGAGCGGATCGAGCCGGCCCAGTCCGTGAAAGCACCGACTGCCGCAGATTTGACCCAAGCCGAGCATGACATGCTGTCCGCCACTGCCGAAGAGCATGGCCAGCCCGTGCGCGTCCTCAACAGTTTTGAAGCGCTGGCGCGGCGGGTAGCAGGGATTCTTGCTTTTGTCGCAGGTGCCTATGCGTTTTTCTATATTTGGGACAATGATGGCGCGCGAATGGTGGAATCGGTGCTGGACCGCGTGCTGGACATCATCATCATCATCTTTATCGGTTATGTCGTTTATCACGCCTTCCGCATCTGGATCGATACCAAGATTGCAGAGGAAACCGATGACGAAATCACCGCAGAACCGGGGGACGAGGGCAGCGCATCTTCGGCCTCACGTCTTGCAACACTGCTGCCGCTCTTTCGCAACTTTACGCTGATCGTGGTCGTGGTGACGATCATATTGATCGTGTTGATGGAAGTCGGGATCAACGTAGGCCCGCTGTTTGCGGGGGCCGGCATAGTAGGTGTTGCCGTTGGCTTTGGCTCTCAGGCGCTGGTGCGCGATATTTTTGCGGGGGCGTTTTTTCTGTTCGATGATGCGTTCCGCAAGGGCGAGTATCTGGACGTGGGTGGGGTGAAGGGCACGGTTGAGAAAATCTCGGTCCGCTCGTTCCAGTTGCGCCACCACTTGGGTGCGTTGCACACCATTCCATTCGGTGAATTGCAGGTGATGACAAACTACAGTCGAGACTGGGTAATCATGAAGCTGCCCCTGCGGGTGACCTATGACACGGATGTAGAAAAGGTGCGCAAACTGATCAAGAAACTGGGTATCGCGCTGTTGGATGATCCAGTGATCGGGCAGAATTTTATAGCCCCGCTGAAGTCGCAGGGTGTGATCGAGATGCAGGACAGCGCGATGATAATTCGTGTGAAATTCATGACCAAACCAGGCGATCAGTGGCTGGTGCGCAAGCGGGTTTATGAAGAGATCCGTGCGCTCTTCGAGCGTGAAGGGATCAAATTTGCCCACCGCGAAGTTACTGTGCGGTTGGCGGATGCCAAGGTGGATGACCTGACCGAGGCGCAAAAGCGCGAGATCGCAGCCGCTGCCCATGCCTCTATCGAGGAGGAGACCGAGGCGGGGGAGGCGCAGGACGGTGATGACCGCTAGGGTCTGGTTTCAGGATGCCGAGTTTGTCAGATATTTCGAACGGGCCAAGGGCCCGTCCGACATATGCGAGAGGCTCTGCCTCTCGCGCTCTCCGGAGGATTTAAGGCCAAGAGAAAAAGGCACGTTTGACCGAGGTTTGTGCGCTTTTCATTAGCTGCGATAGGGGTCAAGGGAGGCCCGCAGGCCGTCGCCAAGGAAGTTGAAGGCCAGCACGACAACTATGATGGGCAGCATCGGGATTGCTGTCCAAGGGTAGATTTCGATGCTGGCGAGGTTTTGGGCATCGTTGAGCATGACACCCCAGCTGACGGCAGGGGCGCGCAGGCCGAGGCCCAGAAAGCTGAGGGCTGTTTCACCGAGGATCATCGCGGGGATGGACAAGGTAGCGCTGGCGATCAGGTGGCTCATAAAATTGGGCAGCAGATGGCGGCGGATCACGCGCGATGGTTTCGCGCCCATCATTTCGGCGGCGCGGACGTATTCCTCTTCGCGCAAGCTGAGGAATTTGGCGCGCACGGCGCGGGCAAGGCCGGGCCAGTCGAGGATACCGAGAATGATCGAGATGATGAAGAACACGGCCACTGGACCCCAGTTGGACGGCACCGCGGCCGAGAGGGCAAGCCAGAGTGGTAGTTCAGGCAGGGAGCGCAGGATCTCGATTGCGCGGTTGATCGTCCAGTCGGTTTTGCCGCCGAAATAACCCGCCATGGCCCCAAAAAAGATGCCAAGGATAAAGCTGACGGTAATGCCGATGATGCCCACGGTCAGCGACAGTTGTGCGCCGTACAGGATGCGGCTGAATACATCGCGTCCCAAACGGTCCGAGCCCCACAGGAAGATTGTAGCTCCTTCGGGGGCGCAAAACAGATGTGTATGCGAAGGAATGATGCCTGCGATTTTGTAGTCTGCTCCTTCACAGAAAAATTGCAGCGGCATTGGTGTGGTGGTGTCGACGGAATAGCGCCAGCGGTAATTTTCCAGATCGGCTATGGCTGTGGTTGCATAGACATAAGGGCCAATGAATGCCCCCTCGTGCCACAGATTGATCTCTTGTGGTGGATGATAGAGGTAATCTGCGCTTCGTTCGTTGGCCGTGTACGGCGCGACAAAGCCCGCTACGGGCAGGATCAGGTAGCAGACAAGCAGGAATAGCCCCGAGATCAAACCCAGCTTGTGACGGCGGAATTTGCGCCAGATCAGCACATAGCTGGGCGCGTCAAAATCCGAGCGCTCGGGGGCGGAGAGGTCTGCCTCTTCCGACCATGGGGCGGGGTCGACGTAGCGGTTGTCTGGATCACTGCTCATCAATTGCGCCCTCCCAGACGGATACGCGGATCAAGCAGCATCAGCAGCACGTCCGATATCATGGTGCCGATCAGCGTGAGCAGGGCCACGAACATCAAGATGAAGGCCGCGAGAAACTGGTCTTGGGATTTCAGCGCGGTCAGCAGATAAGGGCCGATGGTTTGCAAGCCCAGCACAACCGACACCAGAACGGAGCCTGAAATCATCGACGGCAGCAGATTTCCGATGTCAGCGACGAAAGGGTTGAAGGCCATGCGCAGGGGGTATTTGCGCAGCATCTTGCCGGGCTTCATGCCCTTGGCGATGGCGGTTTCTACGTAGGGTTTGCTCAGCTCGTCGAGCATATTTGCGCGCAGGCGTTGCATCATCGCCGCCGCCCCAGAGGTGCCGATCACGAAAGTAGGCACGATCAGATGCACAAGGATAGATTTGACCTTGTCCCACGACATAGGCTGGCCTTCGTATTCGGGGCTCATCAAGCCACCGATGGGCAGATCAAAGTACTTGTGCCCGTAATAGAACAGGATCAGCGCCAGTAGGAAGTTGGGTGTGGCAAGGCCAAGGTATCCGACAAAGCCTGCTGTGTAATCTACCCAAGTCTCTGATTTGGCGGCGGCCAATACGCCCAGGGGCAGGGCCACGACATAGACAAACAGGACTGCGGCGAGGTTGACCAGCACAGTAAGCCACAGCGCATCGCCCACGATTTCGGACACGGGGCGGTCAAATTCGAAGGACCAGCCAAAGTTGCCTTGCAACAGGCCAAAGAACCCTTGGGGGCCGGGCATGAAGCCTGCCCAGATCATATATTGCTCCCACAGCGGGCGGTCGAGCGCATATTCAGTGCGCAGAAATTCGGCCTTGGCCACACCTTCGGACTGCCCCGTGGCCCGCAGCTCGGCGATCTGGTTGCTGAGGAAATCACCTGGCGGCAGGTTGATAATGACAAAAACCAGGATCGATACAATCCACAGGGTCAGCAGCATCGTGGCAAAGCGGCTGATGGCATAACGTAGAATTGCAATCATTGGCTGACCTGCTGGTGGGCATCTTCAAAGTAGAACTCATCGATGCGGTGGATGCCGAAATGGGCGCCAGGGTCGTAGGCCCAGATGCCTTCCTGTGGCACGTTGCGCAGACGGTTTGAAACGACAACGGGCTGCGGCGCACCTGAAAGCAGTCCGATCGCAAATTGCTGTTGTGCATGGATGTCCAACATTTCCGCCCAGATTGCCGTGCGCTCTTCGATGTTGGTGGTGTGTGACCAGTCGCTGCTTAGCTCGAGAAGGCGCTTTGCGGCCTCCATATCAGGGGCTTCACCTGCCTTGCCCATTGTCTGGTAATACTGGCCCCACTTGGGCCACGCAAAAAACTCCTGCTCGGTCGGAGCGAGGTATCCGGGCGACGTCTCAGAGCGTGGCAGGCCGTTGTCCCACCCGAACCAGACGGCGGCCATGCCTGTGCCAGCATAGATGCGGTTGCGCAGGATATCGCGGTCCAGTGGTCGCATGATAAGACGGATGCCGAGTTCACGCCACGTGTCTGCGATGATTGTCAGGGCGTTTTCCTCTTCCTGCCGCTCGCCTGCGGTCTCGATTACAAACTCCATTGCGCGGCCGTCTGGCAATTTGCGCAGGCCGTTGCCAGTGCGCTCGGTCAGACCCATGTCGTCAAGCAGGCGGTTGGCATGGGCGATGTCCATCTGTGACCAAGCGGCCAGATCATCGGGGTTGTGCAGGGGGCTGCGGGCAAGCGCGGTCATCCCGCCCTCCTGCGCCAACCCGAAATAGAGCGCGCGGTTGATCATGCGCCGGTCAATCCCGAGGCTGAGCGCGCGGCGAAAGCGCACATCACGCATCACGTTGCGCCACACAGGATCTGCAAAATTCAGGTTGGGATAAATGGCGATCTGGCTGGCTGCCCCGTTGCCCCAGAGCAAGGTGCGATACTTGCCACCGTCTGCTTCGCCCTTTTTCAGGATCGCCACATCACGAAAGCCGAGACCACGTGCCTGAAGATCTACTTCGCCGGCGTTGGATTTGGCTGCAATCAGGCCACTGCCCACCACTGTCATCTGCACCACGTCGATATAGGGAAGCTGCGTGCCAGCGGTGTCGATACGGTGGAAATAAGGGTTGCGCACGAACATGTTGCGCGATGTAGGCTTGCCCGAGGCATTCAGCCACGGTTGCAATGTGGGCTGGTCGGGGTTGTCGAATTTATACATGTTGTCGCGCTTGTTGTGCAGCGCGGCCCAGCTTTTTACACGGGCGGACAAAATTTCCTGCACCAGAAAATCGGCATCGGCAAAATCAACATGGAACTGTTTGAGGTAATGTGCGGGACGGTAAATGAAAGGCGGGCTGGCCTGTGCCAAGAGCGGCAGAAAGTTCGGGTTTGGCGCGCTCCATTCAAACACAACAGTATGTTTGTCGGGAAAGGTCACACTGCCCAGTTTATCGTCAACTGTCATCCATTCCGGCGGGCCAGAGGGGGTGATCTCGGGGTTGTTGGCGACATGGGTCCACCAATAGGCAAAATCATCTGCGGTGAATGGCGCGCCATCCGACCAGCGGTGACCGCGGCGCAGATGCAGGGTGAACTTACGGTCTTCCTCAACAGTGATGTCGCGCAGGATATCGGGTTGCAGCGTGTAATCTGCATCATATCCCACCAGCCGCGCATAACCGTAAACCACCATCTGGCGTATGTCTTTGCTGCGCGAAACAAGCGTGCGCAGCGTCCCGCCTTGAACGCCGAGCGTTCTGCCTTTGGCCTCCAGATCGACAATCAACGGATCAAGCGGCAAGCGTTCAGCGGCGGGAGGCATGTTGCCGCTTGTTACTTCTGCGGCCCAAAAGCTGCTTTCTTTGACAGCGGGTGTTTGCGCCAATGTCGGCGCGGCAAACAGCATCAAAGCTGCCGCAAAGGAGATAATTCTATACATGACAGCGCACCATATGTCCGGGTTCCAGCTCCCGTAGGGCAGGGGCCTGCGCGCCCTCAAAGCGGAACATTTCAGGCCAGCCATCCGGGCTGCCAGCGCCCTTCGCCACCAGATCAAGGTCGATGGGGCGGGTGATATCAGGCTCTGGCTGTGCGGCGATCAGCGCGCGGGTGTAGGGATGTTGAGGGTTATAAAACAGCGTGTCGGGCGGCGCTTGCTCGACGATCACACCTGCGCGCATAACCGCGACTTCATCGGCGATCCGCGCAACCACGGCCAGATCATGGCTGATAAACAGATAGCTCAGGCCCGCGCGGTCGCGGATGTCTTCCAGCAGGGTCAGGATCTGGTCCTGAACAGAGACATCCAGCGCCGAGGTAGGCTCGTCACAGACCAGCAGCTGCGGATCAAGCGTCAGGGCGCGGGCGATCGACAGGCGCTGGCGTTGACCGCCCGAAAAAGCGTGCGGATAGCGTGGCAGCATATCTGGGCTCAGGCCCACCATACGGATCATCGCCTCGGCCTTGTCACGCCGCTCGGCCCTTGTGCCGATATTGTGGATCTCCGCGGGCTCCATCAATGCGTCCTGCACCCGCATTCGGGGGCTGAGCGATGAATAGGGGTCTTGGAAAACCATTTGTGCATCGCGCTGAAAGTTGCGGCGCTCTGCTGAGCTGAGGTCGTGTACATTAACGGGGGCATCGCCTGCGCGCGCCCTGAACAGTACCTCGCCACCCGCGTCAGGCAGGGTCGCTCCCAATGCGACACGTGCGCATGTCGTCTTGCCTGATCCGCTTTCGCCCACCACGGCCAGTGTTTTGCCACGCGGCAGTTTCAGTGTCACATCGCGGCAGGCGGTTATTGTCTGCGGTGCGCGCCACCCCTTGCTGCGCAGGGTAAACGTTTTGGTCACATTGCGAATGTCGAGTATCAGATCGGTCTGCGCCATGGCGCGGGCAGGCTCTGCCACGGTCGGAATGACGGGTGCTGCGGCAAACAGCTTTTTGGTGTAGCCATGCGCAGGGTCGCCCAGAACGTCAGTGGCACGTCCTGCTTCCATCACGCGGCCCTTGTTCATGACCACGACTTTGTCAGCCATATTGGCAACCACGCCCAGATCGTGGGTGACAAGGATCACGGCCATGCCTGTCTCGACCTGAAGTTCTTTGATCAGGCCCAGCACTTGGGCCTGTGTGGTGACGTCAAGTGCGGTTGTCGGCTCATCCGCGATCAGCAGATCGGGTTTTGAGACCATGGCCATGGCGATCATCGCGCGCTGGCGCATGCCGCCTGACATCTCGAAGGGATAGCTGTTCCACGCGCGTTCGGGATCGGCAAAGCCGACACGCTCGAACTGGGCCAGAACGCGGGCCTTTGCTTCGGTCGCGCTGAGTGACTGGTGCAGGTGCAAAACCTCTGCCACCTGATTGCCCAGACGGTGCAGCGGCGAGAGCGAGCGCATCGGTTCCTGAAATATCATCGAGATACGATCACCGCGCAATGCGCGCAGCTGGCGTGCAGGGGCATGCAGCAGATCGCACTGCGATCCACCGCTGTCATAGCGAATCTCTCCGCCGCGCAGCTGCGCTGTCGCAGGAAGTATGCGCAGTATCGAGCGGCAGGTCAGCGTCTTGCCTGAGCCACTTTCCCCAACCAAAGCAAGGGTTTCACCACATTCAACGGAAAAAGAGACGTCTGTCACCACAGGTGGTGCTTTGCCAAAACCAATGGTTAGCGATGTCACATCCAGCAGCGGCATGTATTTTCCTTGTCCCCTGCGCGGAGTGAACCTGATATCGACGGGCGCGTCCAGCGGTGTTGGCATCAGGCCGCGTTTTCGTGATCGCTGCTATGCATCGGGCCGTAGCGTCATTTGGCCCATCGTGGGGCGCGGTGTAGACAATCTGGCGCAGGTGCTGGTTTATTGAGCATGACCTGTTGCCGCCTGCGCCGCACCTGTTCTGCAACCATCCGAGGAATACACAAATGTCTGATCCTGTTGTTTTTAGCGTTCATGGCTCCGTCGCTGTTTTGCGCATCAACAATCCCCCTGTGAATGCTTTGTCCCAAGCTGTGCGGCAAGGGTTGTCTGGTGGCATGGACCGCGCCGAGGCGGACAGCAGCGTGAAGGCTGTTCTGATTGTGGGAGAGGGGCGCGCCTTTATTGCGGGGGCAGACATCACCGAATTTGGCAAACCGCCAATGGAGCCCGCTCTGCCTGATCTGTGTACGCGGATCGAGGCATCGCCGCTGCTGGTCATTGCGTCGATGCACGGCGTTAGCCTTGGTGGCGGGCTAGAGGTGGCGCTGGGCGCGCACTACCGGATTGCCCAACCGACCGCGCGAATTGGGCTGCCAGAAGTGCATCTGGGCTTGTTGCCGGGTGCCGGTGGCACCCAGCGTTTGCCGCGCCTGACTGGGGTCGAAACAGCGATTGAAATCATGTCTACAGGTCGTCAGGTCAAAGCTGCGGAGGCACTGAAGCACGGGATCATCGACAAGATCGAAGAGGGCGATCCGCAAGAGGTGGGCTTGGCTTATGCAAATGCGCTGCTGGTCCAGGCCGCGCCGCGCCGCGCCGTATCCGAATTGCCCGCACCTGCGCCTATTGATTGGGACGCGGCCCATGTCACAGCACTGCAGAAAGGTCGCGGCCAAACCAGCCCCGGTGCGATCATCCGCGCGGCCCAAGCTGCCAGCGAACTGCCCTTTGCCGAAGGCATGGCCGCCGAGCGCGCCCTGTTTTTTGAGCTGCTGCAAGGCAATCAGAGTAAAGGTATGATCCACGCGTTCTTTAACGAGCGTGCAGTCAGCAACCTGCCCGAACTGAAGGGTGTGACACCGCGCGCGCTGGATGCAATCGGCGTCATCGGTGGCGGTACAATGGGCGCAGGCATCGCCACAGCGGCCCTGTTGGCGCAGATGCAGGTTGTGCTGATTGAAACGAATGAAGAGCAGGTCGCTGCCGCGCGCAAACGGATCGAAGGCAATCTGGCAGGTGCGCTGAGCCGCGGCAAGATTACCCAGATGCAATACGATGGCTTGGTCACGCAAGCTCTGACAGTTGCAGTGAACTACGACACGCTGTCCAATGTCGATCTGGTGATCGAAGCCGTGTTTGAGGATATGGCCGTCAAGAAAGAGGTCTTTGGTAAGCTGGACGCTGTGTGCAAATCCGGTGCGATCCTTGCGTCCAACACTTCCTATCTTGATGTGGACGAAATCGCTGCATCCACCTCGCGCCCTGCGGATGTGATCGGACTGCATTTCTTCTCGCCTGCCCACGTGATGAAGTTGCTGGAGGTGGTTGTCGCCGACAAGACAGCGATTGATGTCGTGGCAACAGGCTTTGAGCTTGGTAAACGGCTGGGTAAAATCTCGGTGCGGGCGGGGGTTTGTGACGGGTTCATCGGCAACCGTATTCTGGCCGTTTACCGCACAGCAGCAGATCACATGGTGCTGGACGGCGCGTCACCCTACCAGATTGACCGCGCGTTGACGGGTTTCGGCTTTGCCATGGGGCCATTTGCTGTGGCCGATCTGGCGGGTCTCGACATCGGCTGGATGACCCGCAAGCGCAAAGCACCTGATCGCCACCCCGACGAGAGGGTCCCGACCTATATCGACAAGCTGTGCGAGGAGGGCCATTTCGGGCGCAAAACGGGCGAGGGCTATTACCTCTATGAGGCGGGAAGCCGGGCCAGCGTGCCAAACCCGAAAATCCCCGAGCTGATCGCCGCCGAACAGGCTGCGCTGGAAATTACGCCACGTGATTTCACTGACGAAGATATTGTCAGGCGCTACATGTGTGCGATGGTGAACGAAGCTGCCAAGGTGGTGGATGAGGGCATCGCCCGACGCCCTGCCGACGTTGATATGGTGCTGCTGTTTGGCTACGGCTTTCCGCGCTTTTGGGGCGGGCCGCTGAAATGGGCCGATCTGCAGGGCCTTGATAAGGTGCTGGCCGACATCGAGCGGTATGCGCAAGAGGACGCGTGGTTCTGGAAACCTGCACCCTTGCTGCAATCGCTTGTGGCGACTGGCCGCAGCTTTGATGACTTGAACCGTGCGCCCGCTAGCTAAGGGTGTAGCGACAACCGATAGAGTGATGGAGAGGATATCCCAATGGACCTGAGCTATTCCGACGACGAGATTGCATTCCGTGACGAAGTGCGCGCGTTTATGGAAGAAAAAGTCACACCCGAGATGCGCGACAAAGTGCGCGGCAAGGGTGAGCTGAACAAGGCCGACATGGAGGCATGGCACGCGACGCTGAACGAGCGTGGCTGGCTGGCCCCTAACTGGCCCAAGAAGTTCGGCGGTGCAGAGTGGAACGCCGTGCAAAAGCACATCTTCGAGGAAGAGGCCGCCGCCGCCGCTGCGCCGCGTATCGTGCCCTTTGGTCTGGGGATGCTTGCGCCTGTGCTGCAAAAATTTGGCTCTCAAGAGCAGAATGACTATTGGCTGCCCCGCATCCTGAGCGGTGAGGACTGGTGGTGTCAGGGCTACTCAGAGCCGGGTGCCGGGTCCGACCTTGCATCGCTCAAGACGACAGCCGTCAAGAACGAGGCAGGCACGCATTACATCGTGAACGGCCAGAAGACCTGGACCACACTGGGCCAGCACGCCAACATGATTTTCTGCCTTGTGCGCACCGACAAAGACGTCAAGCAGCAAGAGGGCATCAGCTTTTTGCTGATCGACATGGACACCCCCGGTGTCGAAGTGCGCCCGATCATCTTGCTGGACGGCACCCATGAGGTGAACGAAGTGTGGTTTACGGACGTAGAAGTGCCAGTCGAGAACCTTGTCGGTAAGGAAAACGAAGGCTGGACCTATGCCAAGTACCTGCTGACGCACGAGCGCACGAACATTGCGGGCGTTGGTTTCTCGCAGGCGGGTCTGGCTTCGGTCAAACGTCTTGCACGCTCCGAGATGGCGAACGGCAAGCCGCTGATCGAGAACCCGCATTTTGCAGCGCGTGTCGCACAGGTCGAGATTGATCTGATGGCGATGAGCACGACCAACATGCGTATCGTCTCCAAGGCGGCGGCTGGGCAGGCACCGGGTGTGGAATCTTCCATGCTCAAGGTCAAAGGCACAATCATCCGTCAGGAGATCAACGATCTGGCGCGCCGTGCGGCTGGCGTCTATGCAATGCCCTTTGCGTCGGAAGCGGTGGAAGGAAGCAACGAAGTTCTGCCTGACCCGTTGGGCGCGGGGCCTGTTGCGGCCAAATATTTCAACAACCGCAAATTGTCGATTTTCGGTGGGTCAAACGAGATCCAGCGCGGGATCATCGCAAAAGTCACGATGGGGAGCTAAGGCATGAATTTTGACCTGACAGAAGAGCGGCAAATGCTGCAAGACACGCTGCGGCGTTTCCTGCGTGACCGCTATGATACGGCAACCCGCAACAAAATCCTTGAAAGCGACACCGGCATGTCGTCCGAGATCTGGGCCGAGTTGGCGGAGCTGGGCGTGATAGGCGCACTGTTTTCGGAAGAGCAGGGCGGCTTTGGCGGCAAGGGTTTCGACATTGCCGTGGTGTTCGAAGAGCTGGGCCGCGCTGGTGTAGTGGAACCGTTCCTCGATACTGCTGTTCTGGCGGGCGGTCTGATCGCTGATTTGGGCAATGAAGACCAGCAGGCACACATCGAAGAGATCATCGGTGGTGGTTTGCAGCTGGCTTTTGCGCACGGCGAACCTACCAGCCGTTATGATCTCACACGCGTCAGCACCACCGCTGCCGAGACAGGCGGTGAGATCGTGCTCAACGGGCGCAAAGCTGTTGTCGTGAATGCCGAAGCTGCCGATGTTCTGGTAGTTTCTGCGCGCGAAAGTGGCGAGCAGGGCGATGCAGAGGGTATCTCGCTGTTTTTGGTGCCCAAAGACACCGCTGGCCTGACTGTACAGGGCTATGCCTTGCTGGCAGGTGGCCGCGCCGCCGAAGTGACACTGGACGATGTGAAAGTGCCGGCATCTGCCCGTCTGGGCGGGGCTGGCAAAGCGAGCGAGGCCATCGAGGCGCGCATCGCTGCCGCCAATGTAGCCCAAACCGCCGAGACATTGGGCGCGATGGAAACAGCTGTGAGACTGACCAAAGACTACCTTGGAACACGCAAGCAGTTTGGCCGTCCGATCGGGACGTTTCAGGCGCTGGCGCACCGCTTCTCTGACCTGTTGATCGAGATGGAGCAGGCACGGTCTGCCGTGATCCTTGCTGCGGGTCATCTTGAGGCGGGCCGAGGCTTGCGGGAGCGGAATGTTTCGGCCACCAAAAACCTGATCGGTCGCGTTGGCCGTCTGGTGGGTGAGGAAAGCATCCAGTTGCACGGCGGCATCGCCATGACACAGGAATACGAGCTGGCACATATCGCCAAGCGTATTGTCATGGCCGACCATCGTTTCGGCGATGTAGATCACCATCTGGAGCGTTTTATTGCCCTCGCCGCAGCATAAAGAAGAGGCCGGTTTCATCTATGGTGAGACCGGCACCCAACGCCTGTTAGGATACGTCGTAGATGTGCGTGACCCTTTGCACGGGCGCTGCTATCTTGATGTGACCGATGACCACCTCAACCGACATGGAGCGTTGCACGGCGGAATTGCCGTGACGCTGCTCGATAATGCAAGTGGCACAACCGGATCACTGAGTGTGGACGCAACAGGGAAGGCCCCGTTCCTGACGGTCTCTATGAACACCCAGTTCGTAGGGTCTGGCAGACGCGGGCGCATGACGGCCACTGGCACAGTCACAGGTGGCGGGCGCAGCCTGCTGTTTATCAGTGCAGAGTTGCATCACGAAGACGGCACTTTGGTGGCTACATCAACAGGCGTGTTCAAACGCGTCCCCCAAGAAAAACTAGATTAACGGAGACAGCACCATGAGCGCACGGCTGGAAGACGCAGGCGACCGCCTGATCATTTGGAACGGCAACACCGACAAACGTGGCGCGCTTTCGCCCGAGCTGTATGAGTGCATCATGAAAGCCTGTGAGATGGCATCGGAGCGTCGCCTGCGCTCTATCGTGCTGACGTCCGAGGGGCCGTTTTTCTGTGCGGGTGGTGATCTGACCCAGCTTATCAAAAGTCAGGGCATGCCAGCGGATCAGCGGGCGGCACGCATCGACAGCTTGCATGATGTGATCCGCGCAATGCGGGCTTGTCCCGTCCCTATTATCGCTGCGGTAGAAGGGGGGGCGGCGGGCGCTGGCCTAAGCATCGCGTTGTCGTGTGATGTGGTGGTTGCCGCGAAGGGCGCAAAGTTTGTGGCGTCCTATGTCAAGGCAGGGCTGGTCCCTGACGGGGGGCTTACGGCGCATTTGGCCCGCAGTGTGCCGCGGCAGCTGGCGATGGAGATGTGCATGTTGGCCCAACCTGTATTGGCCGAGCGGATGTATGACCTAGCGGTGGTAAATGCGCTAACCGAAGTGGGTGATGCGATGGATGTTGCACGGCAATATGCCGACCGCTTTGGCGCAGGGCCGCGCGATGCGCAGGCTGCTATTCGCAAGATGGTCGCTGCCGCCTATGATACCACCGAGGCAGAGCAGCTGGATCATGAGCGTGATGCCATGGGCCATGCCACCGGCGCACCCGAAGCGGCAGAGGGCATCGCCGCATTTCTGGAAAAACGCAGCCCGAATTACAGTTGAACGGCAAGCAAACGCATAGGGGAGAACGCGACATGGAACTGGTGGTGGACTTTCTAAAGGACCGTGTGGCGATAGCACCGGACAGCACTGCGCTGAGCGATTCAAGTGGTGTGCATTGGAGCTATAGCGATCTTGACCGCGCGAGCGATGATCTGGCTGCGCATTTGACTGCTGTTGGTGTGCAACAGAACGATCGCGTGCTGTTGTTGGTCGAAAATTGCGCAGCCGCCGTGGCGACATTGCATGCGGCATGGAAACTGGGCGCGGTGGTGATCCCTTTCAACGCCCGCCAGACCGAAGCGGAAGTGGCCCGCGTTCTGAAACACGCCACCCCTGCGGCCATCGTGGCCACGGCCCATGTCTCAGCCGATGCGGCAGCTCACGCCGCGCGCTTGGAAGGTGTCGGGATTGAGGGGGCGTTCGGCTCCCTTATGTTGGCGCAAGGCGTGTCTGACCCTGATCCCGAATTGGATGATGTTGCGGTTCTTCTTTATACGACAGGCACCACAGGTGACCCCAAGGGTGTGATGCTGACCCATAGCGGTATGCGGTTCGGGGGGAAAGCCTCCAGCGGTTTGCGGCAGATGGTACCAGAAGACATTGTGTACGGCGTGCTGCCGATGAGCCATGTTTTCGGGTTGATTTCGGTTCTGACAGGTGCGTGCTTTACAGGTGCGCATGTGCAAATCGAAGCACGGTTTTCGGCGCAAAAATTGCACGAGGCTGCGATGGGAGGTGTGACGATCATTCCCGCTGTGCCGCAGATGCACGCGCTGGTCATGCAATACACCAAAGAGCAGGGGATGGAGCGGCTCGCCGCCCCTGCTTTGCGTTATGTCTCGAGCGGCGGCGCACCGCTGGACCCTGCCTGGAAACGCAAGGCAGAGGCGTTCTATGAACTGCCGTTGCAAAACGGGTTTGGTATGACCGAAACTTCATCAGGCGCATCAGCCACGAATAATCCGATCGGGTCGCCCGATATCTCGGTTGGTCCAGTGACCCCCGGGACCGAAGCGCGGATTGATGTTGATGCAACTGGTGGCAATGGCGTGGACGAAGGCGAAGTGCTGGTGCGCGGCCCACACGTAATGAAGGGCTATTACCGGAACCCCGCAGAAACGGCCAAGGCGCTGGACGCGGATGGATGGCTGCATACAGGCGATCTGGGCAAGATAGATGCCGACGGCAAGTTGCATATCCTTGGCCGCTCGAAAGAGCTGATCATCCACGGTGGCTTTAACGTCTACCCGCCAGAAGTAGAGGCGGCGTTAAACGATCATCCGCAAGTGATCCAGTCGGCTGTGGTAGGGCGGACCAAGGACGGAGACGAAGAAGTGCTGGCCTTTGTTCAAGTGTCTGACGCGGACAGGCCAGACATCGACGATTTGCGTGCTTTCGTGAAAAAGTGTCTTGCAGGCTACAAGCGGCCCAAGCACATCGTGCTGGCAACCGCGCTTCCTGCCGCACCCACGGGGAAGCTGCTCAAGCATAAAATGATCGAGACATTTGCCGATCAGCTTCCCTGAGCTTGTGGTTCCTCGCTGCCTTACAGGCGCTCGTCACAGCTTAGACGTAGGTGCCTGCGGCTGCTTCGCGGATCGCACGGATGTTGGTGCCGTAGGGCGTAGGATCGCTGACCGAGCCACCTTTGAATACGGCAGAGCCTGCGACCAGCACGTCGGCTCCCGCTGCTGCAACGATCGGGGCGGTTCTGGGATCGACGCCGCCATCAATCTCGATATGCACAGGCCGGTCGCCGATCATAGCGCGCAGGGTCTTGATCTTGTCGCTCATGTCGATGAACTTCTGACCGCCAAAGCCGGGGTTGACCGTCATCACACAGACAAGATCGGTAAGATCGAGCAGATGGGCCACAGCCTCGGCTGGAGTGCTGGGGTTCAGGGCGACGCCTGCCTTGGCCCCTGTGGCGCGGATGGCCTGTAGGGTACGATGAATATGTGGTCCTGCCTCGACATGGGCAGTGATGAAATCGGCACCCGCATTGGCGAAATCTTCGATATAGGCATCTACCGGAGAGATCATGAGATGCACATCCATCACGCCCTTGATATGTGGCCGGATCGCGGCGCATGTCGCAGGGCCAAAAGTAATGTTGGGCACAAAATGCCCGTCCATCACATCCACATGAATCCAATCTGCGCCTTGCGTCTCAACAGCGGCACATTCCGCGCCAAAGTTGGCGAAATCGGCGGCAAGGATGGAGGGGGCAATTTTGATGGAACGGTCGAAGGACATGGGGCAGCGCCTTTGGTTGACTAGGTTGCTAGGGCGATAGCACAGGGCGCGGGCGGGGGGCAATCGGTGTGGCGTGTTTCGCAGGGTGGTTGCTTGACTTGCTGCGCGCCCACGGCGCACTCTTTCGCAAAGAAAACTTGGGAGGATAGACTATGACCATTCTTACACGCCGCCAGACAATCGGCGGCATTGCCGCATCTGCCGCTGCACTGGGCCTTGCCGCCCCTGCGATAGCATCAGGCCGCAAGATTACGCTGGGTGCGCTGCGGTTCACCAGCCATTCGGGCACTTTTGTCGCGTTGGAGCGGGACTATTTCAAGCAAGCAGGCTTGGACGTAGAGGTGAAGTTCTTCCAAGCGGCCCAGCCTATGGCCGTGGCGATTGCATCGGGTGATGTTGACTATGCCGTAACCGCGATCTCGGGTGGTCTTGTATCGCTGGCCGACAAGGGCGCGATCAAGGTGATCGGTGGTGCGTTGCAGGAGGAAGCAGGCATTGATGGTCAGAAATTCCTTGTGTCCGACGCGGCATTCAAAGCGGGTATCACTGCCCCGTCGATGCTGGACGGCAAATCATACGGGATGAGCACAGCTGGGTCATCGTTCCACTATATGGGCTCGAAGATGGCCGCGGCAGAGGGGATCTCGTTGAACTTCAAACCACTGCAAAAAGTCGGGGCGATCATCGGGGCGCTCAAATCGGGCCAGATTGATGCGTGGTCCATTGTACCTCATATCGCCAAGCCTTTGGCAGGGTCGGGCGCGGTGCATATCATCGGCGATGTGGCAAGCTATTTGCCTGATTATCAGGTCACAACCGTCTTTACTTCGGCCAAAAATGCCGCCGAGGAAAAGCAGATGACGCAGGATTATCTGGCGGCCTATTCCAAAGGTGTTGCCGACTATAACGCTGCAATGATCGCTAAAACAGGCGGCGAGGACGGCGTAAATGCCATGGTCGATCTGATCCATAAATACGTCTACACAGACCGCCCGCGCGAGAAGGCCGCGCCTTCGATCATCAATGGCACCATGCGCCTGAACGAGGGCGCGCGGATGAACGTGGCTTCCGTGCGCGACCAGCTTGAGTGGTTCCAGTCCGAAGATCTGGTTGGCAAGGATATCCCGCTCGATGCGCTGATCGACACCTCTTATGTCGAAACTGTAGGGGCCTAAGGCCTGTCAGGGCAGGGCGCTCTGCGTCCTGCGCTAATCTTGGAGGAGGCGCAGGTGTTTTATATCCGATGTGGCGGCTTGATCGCATGGATTTTGGTTGTGATTGGGCTGCTGCGCGCGTGCTTGGGTGTATTCATCGCCTTTTCGGCCACTGCGCCTGATGTCGCCGTTACCCTTGCGCGGGTGCTGGGGGCCGTAACGCTGGCCGAGGCGATCTTGGGGGGGCTGGCGCTTTTTGGCGCTGGTATTGTCATGGGATTGTTGGTGCAGATCGCCAAGGGTGTGAAGTTTGAATAAGGAAACCGCGTGGAGCTGAAACTGGATGCTGTCACCCACCGCTATGGTGGGGCGGATGTGGTGCGGGATGTCTCGCTAGAGATCCCGTCTGGCCGTATCACTTGCATTGTGGGGCCATCGGGGTGCGGCAAATCAACCTTGCTGCGCCTACTGGGTGGGCTTGAGCAGCCCAGCTTTGGCGCAGTCCGGCAGGTCGGCGCGCCGCCGGTAGGGTGCCTGAACGCGTTGACATATATCTTTCAGGACTTTGCCTTGCTGCCGTGGCGGACTGTGGCGGGCAATGTCTCGCTGGTGCTTGAGGATCATGGACTGGCGGATGCGGATGGGATTATTGCGGATGTTCTGGCGCGCACACGGCTGACTGATTTTGCAGATGCGCTACCCAAGCAGCTGTCAGGCGGGATGAAGCAACGGGTTGCCATTGCGCGTGCACTGGCGGTGAACCCTGCCGTCATGCTGATGGATGAACCGCTTAGCGCGCTTGACAGCCAGACGCGCGAACTGCTGATGGATGATCTGGTAGGGCTGTGGACCAAGACACCCTTCACCGCTGTCTATGTCACCCATAATCTGGCAGAGGCCGTGCGACTGGGCCACCGGATTGTCGTGTTGTCGCGCAGGCCGGGTGAAGTACGTGAGATCGTCGAGATTGATACCCCGCTCGAACACCGTCATCATGCAGATCCCGAACTCGATGCGCGCCAGCAGCAATTATGGGGCCTCATGCGCGATGAGGCGGCGGCAGCGGATGCGGAGCTGATGGATGTCTGATCAAGTACCCTTTCGGGGTGGTGGATTTGCCCCTGTGCATGTGCGTGGCTTGGGGTTCGCCGTATTTATAGTGCTGATTGCTCTGGCAGAATGGGGCACCCGCACGGGATTTATATCCGCACTCACACTGCCGCGGCCTTCTGATGTTTTTGGTACGTTTGTCGAGCTTTGGGAAAGCGGTTTGCTGTTCAAGCATCTGCTCCCCTC
Source organism: uncultured Sulfitobacter sp. (assembly GCF_947502895.1). Lineage (GTDB taxonomy): Bacteria > Pseudomonadota > Alphaproteobacteria > Rhodobacterales > Rhodobacteraceae > Sulfitobacter. The sequence continues at coordinate 865,750 of NZ_CANNBM010000002.1, read as the reverse complement.
GCTGAGCCGTCTGGCAGTTGGGGCCACCATGGGCGCAGTGGTGGGGATTTCAGTAGGTGTTTTGATCGGGCTCTTTGCCTATGTGCGCGCAGGTCTGGTGCCGCTGGTCGCTGCGATTTTTCCGATCCCTAAAATCGCGCTTTTGCCGCTGTTCGTTATCTGGTTCGGGATTGACGAAGGGTCGAAATATGCGCTGATCGCTTTCGGCACCTTCACGCCGACAGTGGTGGCGACCTACGCAGCCGTGGACAACGTGGACCGCACCTTAATCCGCATGGGGCAGAGTTTTGGACTTAGCTGGTGGTCCATCGTCCGCAAAATCGTGCTGCCCGGTGCCATGCCCGGTATCCTCTCCGGCCTTCGCATATCGCTTACCATCGCGATCATCCTGCTGGTCGCAGCCGAGATGCTGGGCGCAGAGTACGGTGTGGGTGCCTATATTCTGGAAGCAGGCAGTCTCTATGATCTGGAGCGGTTGTTTGCGGGTGTCGTGATCCTTTCGGTGCTTGGGGTCGTTCTGTCATGGAGCATTGGTGTGCTGGAAAGACGCGTTCTGCGCTGGCGGGTATAGCGGGCGAACAGAGTGGGGAGTGCCGAAAGGCCGGCCGCAGCGAGCAGCCGCGATAGGGCCGCTTCGGACATATAGGACACAACTGTTGACCTAATTTGCGAATCCATGCTTTGTGGTCCCCAAGACATGTTCGGGGAGGAACAGATGGACTGGCATCAGATATTCGCCACACGCAATGACCGGATGAAAGCAAGCGAAATTCGTGAATTGCTCAAGCTGTTGGATCAGCCTGATATCATCTCTTTTGCGGGCGGCATCCCCGATCCCGACCTCTTTCCTGCCGCGGCATTTCAGGACGCCTTCAGTCAGGCGCTTAGCGCAGACACTCAGGCTGCTGCATTGCAATATTCCGTTTCCGAAGGCTACGGCCCGCTGCGCGACTGGATCGTCAAGGAAATGGCGCGGCTGGGCATTCCGTGCACGCGCGACAATATCCTGATCACCTCAGGCTCTCAACAGGCGCTCGACTATTTGGGCAAACTGCTGCTAAGCCCGGGTGACACGGCGCTGGTGGGCTGGCCGACGTATCTCGGAGCCTTGGGGGCGTTCAACGCCTATGAACCGCGCTATGACCGCCTTGATCCAGATACCAACCGCTCTGCCGAAGACTATGCGCAGGCGGCGGGCGAGGGGCGGGTTAAATTCGCCTATATGTCTGTTGATTTCGCCAACCCCACCGGCAAGACGCTGGACGCCGCGATGCGCGAGCGTGTAATTGACCTGGCCGATGCGCTGGACATCGCCGTGATCGAGGACGCGGCCTATCAATCGCTGCGCTATGAGGGCGAGGCGCTTGCCCCCGTGCTGGCCCGTGAGATCGAGCGCAAAGGCAACATTGACGCCTGTCGCACGCTTTATTGTGGCAGCTTTTCCAAAACACTCGCGCCAGGTTTGCGGGTGGGTTGGGTCTGCGGTGCCCAAGAGGTGATCAACCAGCTTGTCTTGCTGAAGCAAGCGGCGGATTTGCACAGCTCTACGATCAACCAAATGGCGATTGCAACAGTGGCCGAGGCGCAGTTTGACTCTCATGTGGCCAAGATCAAATCTGCTTATCGCGCACGTCGCGATGTGATGTTGGCAGCACTCGCTGCGAAGATGCCGGAAGGGGTGACATGGACACAGCCTGAAGGCGGCATGTTCATCTGGCTTGAACTGCCCAAGCATCTGAACTGTGCTGATCTTCTGGCTCGTTCGCTACAAACCGAAAGGGTTGCATTTGTTCCGGGCCACGCGTTTTTTGCCGACGGCTCTGGCACCAATACAATGAGGCTGAGCTTTAGCAGAACCGACGAGAAAAGCATCGAAGAGGGTATCGCGCGTTTGGGTCGGTTGATTACCGCCGCTTTGTAAGCGGATCAGTGATTGAACAGTCCCATGCGGGTGCATAGGTTACGCGGCATGAGATGGATTGCCGCCCTGTGTTTTATTCTGCTTGCCGCGCCTTTGGGCGCGCATCCGCATATATTCATCAATACGGGTCTGGTGTTTATCATCGACGCGCAAAATCGCCTGACCCATGTGCAGGTGACATGGGAATATGATGAATTGTATTCGCTGCTTGTTACCGAAGATTTGGGCGTGGACAGTGACTATGACGGGGTCTTGACCCCTGCAGATGTTCAAAAGCTGACAGGCTTCGATATGAACTGGATCGACGGGTATAACGGCGATCTGGTTGGTGCGCTGGATGGCGCGCCACTGGAGTTGTCGCGCCCCGCAGCGCCGACAGCTGTTTTGCAGGACGGCAAAATTATCACCACACATCTGCGCCGTGTTGAAGGCGCGCCCGAGGTGACTGGCCGGCTGAGCTTCCGACCTTATGACGGCACTTATTATACTGCCTATGAGGTCCGCCGCCCTGTGCGCGTCCAAGGGCGTGAGGGATGTGAGATCGTCATGGACGAGCCTGATATCGCAGGGGCATTGGCGATGACACAGGCCGAAGTTGCCGCCTTGCCCGAGGATTTTGATATGGAGGCCGCAGGCCTTGGCGATATTGGTGCGCGGTTTGCGACCGAAGTGAACATCACATGCGCGGCGCCGTAATTCTGGCACTTGGTATCGCGGCGCTTGTCGTCGGATGGCTCTGGCTCAGCGGCGGGTTCGAGCAGATAGCGGGATGGGCCGCGGGCGAGCAGCGCAATTTCCAAAACGGTATCGCGCGCACACTGCGCGCGCTGCGCGGCGGCGAGGCGGGAGCTTATGCGCTGCTGATGGGCAGTTGCTTTGCCTATGGATTTTTTCACGCCATCGGGCCGGGGCATGGCAAGTTGCTGGTGGGCGGATATGGCATCGCGCGTGAGGTGCCAATGCTGCGCTTGTCGCTTATCGCTCTGTTATCCAGTCTCGGGCAGGCGGTCACAGCGATCGTGCTGGCTTATGGTGGCCTGTGGATGCTGGGCCTCACGCGGGAGCGGATGGTGGGCGCCGCCGAAGACTGGCTGGCTCCGTTCAGCTATGGCTTGATTGCGGCGATTGGTCTTTGGCTGGTTTGGCGCGGCATGCGACGGTTGCGGGCGGCCCAAGTCACGCAGGGCCACGCGCACCAAGGTGATGGCACCGAATGTAGCAGTTGTGGTCACCGCCATGGCCCGTCACTTGACGAGGCAAGCGAGGCTACAGGCCTGCGCGATGCGTTGTTGCTCATCGGGGGTATCGCGGTACGGCCTTGTACAGGTGCGCTGTTCGTTCTGATTATTACGTGGCAAATGGGGATTGCAACGGCGGGCATTGCAGGTGCGTTTGCGATGGCGCTGGGCACGGCCTCTGTCACAGTTGCGGTCGGGGTTGCGGCCTCAGGACTGCGCGGCGGCGTTCTGCGGGCGGTCGCGAATGCATCTGCGTTGACGTGGATTATGCCGATGCTTGAAGTTGTTGCCGGTCTGGTTGTTGTCGCTCTTTCGGGCGGGTTGCTGATCCGCGCGCTATGATCCGCCTCAACGCGTCTCTTGGCAAAGGAGTAGATTCTACTGTAGTCCGGAGGGGTAGTGAAAATTGTCCCAGTTTTTTCACGACCAGCGGTTTCTATGACAACCTGATCGCTGCCCTCTGTCGCGCTGGAGCTTGCTGTGTCTTCGATCCTGCCCCCATCTGATCCTGTCTGCCGCATAGAGGTATTTGTGCAGCGCGGTTTTGATGCCGCCGAGCTGGTTGGCGTTACGTCGACACTGGATACCGCGAATGCCATTGCGGGATACGAGCGGTTCGGGTGTAGGATCATAAGTGACATGCCGGGGATGGTAACCGGCAAGGCGCAAATGCTGGCGCGCGCGGAACCCGCGATTGAGGGATACGGCTTTGCCGACGTCATGATTGTGGTCGGCGGTGCGCACGTATCGCGGGACGGCTGGGTCAGGCGGATGCGTGCAATGCAGCGCCAAAACCGGCCTGTTATTTTGCTCGGAGATGCGGCTACGGCATTCATCCGCACAACGAATAGTTTGAGAGGGCGTGTAACGACCCATTGGCGTGACATCGCCTTGCTCAAGGAACAAGGATACTACCCTAACCTAACCACTCGCCTTGCAGAAAACTGCGATGGCGTGACAACTGCTGCAGGTGGTGCGGCCACTGCTGAGTTGGTGATCGGGCTGATTGCAGGACATTTGTCGCCTGTTGAACTGGCCGAGCTTGGCAATCGCCTGTTGCTGCCAACCATACGCCACAGCGATGCAGAGCAGCCACGCGATATCGCCGATAATGCGGGCCTGTTCGACGCGCGCGTGACCAAAGCCATCAAGTTGATGGAGACCCACATGGAAGAACCTTTGTCGATGACGGAACTGACCACACGCGTCGGGCTGTCTACGCGTCATCTGGAACGTGTCTTTCGGGAGGTCTTTGATGAGACGCCCGCACGCTTTTACAAGCGCCTGCGGGTCAGACGGGCCCGCGCTATGATCGAGGATACTCTGATCCCGCTGATTGATGTGGCCATTGCTACAGGCTTTTGCTCGCACAATGCGCTGAGCCGTGCGATGCGCGATGAATACGGAATAACCCCCTCTAAAATGCGCGCGCGCAAGTCGATCAAACTGATAAATCACCAAAGCTGAACGGGTGCATGACCAATTTCGGTGCAGTTTTTCTATCACGGGTCAGCGCATATTAATCTTTGGCCTTTAGCCGTTGAGCACATTCGTACCATTTGGAGAGTGCTTTGGTGGTCCTATCGGCGTTCCTATCCAGAAAACGCGACGCCCGCCGTGTCGATGTTGCAGCGGCCGATGGGCAGCGCCGCGGGTTTCAGGGCGGGTTTATGGTATCACGCCGCGTCAGCAGGCTTTTGGTGCTGACCTGTTTAATCCTTAGTGTCGTTGCGTCGAATTATGCGGTGAAATACGTCCAGCTGAATGCATTGTTCGAATTTCGCAAGCTCAGCGCCAATGGTGTCGAGAGCATTAAATCGGAAGTGATGACCTACGCACAAGTCTTGACTGGTACTGCGGCGCATGTCGCTGCGCTGGAGGATGTCGATCAGCAGGAGTTCTCCCAATATGTTGCAGGGCTTGATTTGCGGCAGAACTTTCCCGGCATTTTGGGGATCGGATTCGTACAATCAGTGCCGCAGGCAGATATCGCGGCGTTGCAGGTGGATCTGTCGCGGATTTATGACCGTGAGATAACCATCGGGCCGCAGACCAAGGGCGCGGACAAGATGATCGTGACCCATATGACCCCTTTACGCGGTAACGAGACTGTAATCGGTCTGGACACCAGCTTTGATGAAGGGCGGCGCGAAGCATTCGCCTTTGCGCGCAAAACGCGCCAGACTACGCTCACGTCACAGCTGGAACTGGTGCAAAAAAGCGTGACAGGAACTGGGTTTATCATGGTGCGCGCGGTCTATGTCTCGAAAGACATTGCACCATACGGGCGCGCAAGCACGGATATGTTTTTGGGCTGGGTGGTCGCGCCTTTTATCGGCGAAAGCGTCTTGGCGGATATGGCTGCCCAGCTTGGGCAAGATTTTCAATTGACTGTGTTCGACGGTGAGGCGCGTGCGGAAAATCTGTTGTTTTCTAGCGATCCCCAGCGTCGCGCGACAGGTATCGTCCAGCGCGATCACATCGTTGAACTTTATGGACGCAGTTGGCGGTTACGTTTTGAAAGCACACCGTCATTCGATGCTGCCCACGCGAGCTTTCTGCCTGGGACGATATTCCTCACTGGATTGCTGTTCAGCCTTATGTTGTGGTTTTCGCTACGCTCGACTGCTTTGCGCAGCCGACTATTGAAAACTTTGGTAGACCAGCGGGGGCGACAGCTCGACGCAAGTGCCGATGAAAACCGGACCTTGCTGGAGAGCAGCGCCTTGGCGGTGATGACGTTGGATGCCGACGCGCGGATCGTATTTATCAACTCAACCGCGGTCGCACTTTTCGGGTATGAAATAGATGATTTTCTTGGTGCCCCGTTTGACCAGTTCGTGACGCTTGGCAAGGCAGCGCAGACTAGTGGGATCAGCAATGCGGTAGGCATAGCTGCACGAGGCGAACGATTAAAGCTGGATGTGCAAGCCAATACGTGGCGCACTGCGGATGATGTCGTGCAGACAACTGTTTTGATCCGCGATGTTACAGAGCAAATCCAAAACAAGCTTGCCATCGAGGGGCTGCACAAACGCTACAATACGGCGCTGATTGGTGCAGGGATAGGAATATTTGAAGTGGATATCCTGACTGGTGCTGCCGACATGTCGGCCACATGGCACAAGATCATGGGTACAGATGCGCTTGACGAACCGTTTGATCACAAAAAACACTTTCTGGCCCGCGTCCATCCCGACGATATGGAGGCATTGCAAGAAGCGGATCGCAGATGCATCGCCGGCGAGACGTTACGCAGCGAGGCCGAGTACCGCATCAGATTTGCTGATGGATGGCGCTGGATGTATTCGGATGCAGTGCCGGTAGCGCGTGGGGCTGACGGGCGCGCTACGCGCCTCATCGGAACACAGGCGGACATTACCGAGCTCCGCCATGCCCGTAACGCGCTGGAGCTCAGTGAGGCGCGCTTTCGCATGGTGCTGCAGGACGCCCCTGTTGGCATGGCGATCCTTGATGACAAAGGCGCATTCATCGGCGCAAATGCAGCGCTTGCAACGCTGAGTGGGTATGACGCCGACGCCATGCGAAAAAAGATGCGGCTGGCCGATCTTTTGGCCCGCAAAGACTATGTTCAGATGTCGCGCGACATCCGGGCCTTGTTGGGAGCAGAAACATCAAGGACTTACCAAAACCAGTTCCAGCTGAAAACACATAGCGGCGAAGTGCGATGGGGCCTGTTCAATTTCAGCTGGACCTATGACAAAAACCGCGCCGAGAATGTCTATATTGTCCAGATTGTTGATATCAGCGATCAAAAGCGTGTCGAGCGGATCAAAAGCGAGTTTGTTTCAACGGTCAGCCATGAGTTACGGACGCCGCTCACCTCTATTAAGGGCGCACTCAGTCTGCTGGAGATGAGCGCCGCCCCCCAGATGCCTGACAACGCCAAACGTCTGCTGGAGATTGCTTGTGCAAATGCAGACCGTCTGACGGTGATGGTAAATGATATTCTGGATCTGGAAAAGTTGAGTTCTGGCGATGTAATGTTTGAATGTGAGGATACGGCCCTGCATCCATTGGTTGCCGATACGATAGATGCGATGGTTCCTGTTGCGGAAGAACACCAGAATACGCTGGTTTTAGAAACCACCACCGACGATGTGGAAGTGCATGTAGATGTTGGGCGGATGCGGCAAGTGCTGACCAACCTCATCTCGAACGCGTGCAAATTCTCGGACGCGCAGACCCCCGTCACCCTGTGCTATGATGTGCGCGAAACCGATGTGATAATCTACGTCAAAAATATTGGTCCTCCCGTACCCGAGAGTTTTCGAAGTCACATGTTTGAGGCATTTACGCAGGGCGACGGCTCTGACACGCGCAGCAAGGGTGGCACCGGTTTGGGATTGCACATCGTTCGCCAGATCGTAAAGCGATTGGGAGGGCGTATCGGGTTCGAGCAGGGACAGGATCGGCAGACGGTGTTCTGGTTTACTTGCCCGCTCGCTGTGTCGGGTGAAGTAACTGAGCGTGTGCATCACCTTGAACCCACGACACAGGGCGCGCAGATGCCCCGTGTTCTGCATGTCGAAGACGACCGCGATTTTGCCGATGTGATCGCTGCCGGATTTGACGGGGTTGCCCGGATTTCCCATGCGAGCAGTATCGCGCAGGCCCGTCAACTGATCGACGGCACCAGCTTGGATGTATTGCTGCTGGACTGGGTCTTGCCTGACGGTCATGCAGAGGTGCTTTTGGATGACATTTATGCCCGTCATCCGGCTGCTGTTGTAATGGGGCTTTCAGCTGCTGCGACAATGCCAGATGATCCACGGATCGCCGTAAATCTTATCAAATCCCAATTGGAAATTACCGATATTGTCGACCGTGTTTTACTTGCTACACAAGACCGCGCTTTGAGCGATCGAAAGGTAGCAATATGATACGTTTTTTCGCCATACTATTGTCAACTTGGGGCAGGATAACACAATCAGAGGCGGCCGCCGCAATCAGCTGGCAAGAAGCGCGCTGTGGAAGTGTATAGCATGAAAAAAAGATCGGTTATGCCAGTTGCGGCAGCACTTTTTGGCGGTGTTTCTCTTGGGGCGCTGGGATATGTTCTAGGGCAGGCGTTGTTTCCGGCGGGTGCTATACCTTTGATGATGGCTTTGGTCCCTGCTGCTGGTCTACCTGCGCTCTTGTTTTGCGGCAAGGCGAGGCCTGATGGTCCAACGATGGACGCGTTGCATGCGCTCCCTGACGAGGTCTGGTTAATCGATGTAGAGAGCGGGCGTGTGCAGTATTTGAACGCCGCGGCAAGCACGCGAATAGGTGCTGATTTGAACCTGCGACCGTACTTGCGGGTCGATGACATCTTTCCCAACAGTCAGCCTGCTGTATTGCGCGGGCTTCTGGTCCGCACTGATCAATCGGCGCTGCCCGATGTGCGTGTCGCAACAAGCACGTTTCGCCCACGGATAAAACCGTTGGACGACGGGCGTACTGTGATGCTGATGTTGCAGGACGTGACACAAGCCGTGGAAGAAGAACGGGCAAAGGCGGATTTCATTTCGACTGTCAGCCATGAGTTACGCTCGCCGCTGACGTCGATCAAGGGCTCGATGGGGCTGCTTTTGTCAAATGCCGCGGGAGAACTGCCGACACCTGCGCGCAATCTGCTGGAAATAGCGCACCGCAATGCGGAACGTCTGGTGCTCATTATTAACGACATCCTTGATCTACAAAAGATCGTGGATGGCGGCATGGATTTCGAAAAGCGCCCGGTAGATGCGGCCGCATTGGTGCATGAGGCGCTGGACGCGTCATCCCTGTTTATGCAGCGGTTCGACCTCACCATTGATGTGGTAGGGGCGGAAGAACCCGTTGAAATAATGAGCGATCCGAACCGAATTATTCAGGTTCTTGGCAACCTGCTGACTAACGCTGCCAAATTTTCGCGGCCGCATAGCACAGTTACGATCACGCTGACCCAGACACCTGAATGCATCAAGATAGTGGTGCGCGATCAGGGCGCAGGTATTCCGCAGGATGAGCAGTGCAAGATTTTTGACCGTTTCACCGACATGAGCAATTCCGACCGGCAACAAAAGGGTGGTTCTGGCCTTGGGCTCAGCATTTGTAAGGCAATTGTTGATAGTTTGGACGGTAGCATAGGGTTCGAGAGTGTCGAAGGCGTTGGGACAGCGTTTCACATTATCCTGCCACGCGGCAGTGCACATCAGCATGGTGAAAACCGTGCGAATGATATGCGCAATGCAGGCTAGGATGGCGGCGCTGGTGCTGATTGCGGAGAGAAGTGAATGATCAAGCTACTGCATGTCGAAGATGACGCAGACATTCGGGAAATCGCCAAACTGTCGCTAGAACTTTCAGGGGACTTTGACGTTACGCAATGCGAGTCTGGCCCTGATGCACTTGCCTTGGTTCAGGAGTATACGCCTGATGTTATCCTGCTCGATATGATGATGCCGGGCATGACGGGGAAAGAGGCGTTGGTTCAAATGCGCAAAATTCCCAAACTGGCCGAGACACCGGCGGTATTCATGACAGCGCGGGCGCAAGTGTCGGAACTGGAAGAATTGCGCGCAATCGGGGCCGCTGACGTTATCAGCAAACCCTTTGATCCGATGGCGCTGCCCGATCAGATTAAGGCAGCGATGGTTTAGGGCAGACAGCCCCTGCGCGGCCTAGATGTAATCGGGAAGGGTGCCGCAGGCTTCTACGAACGTATCGATGCACCAGATTATCTCACCGGGGCAAATCGCCAGATCAGCATAGGGCCCTTCAAGATGCGCAATTATCTGCGCTTCGCATTGCTGCGCGGTCGCGCCGAGTTCGGGATAGCCGACTGTGCCTGCTGTGCCTGCAATTTGGTGCAGGATGCTGCGCGCATCCTCAAGGTTCGCGTTGATCTCTTCGGCTGTTTCGCCGTCCCATGCAGCAAGGGCATGTTGCGCGATGATCGTTTTGCGATCTTCCAACAGGGCAAGAAAGCGGTCGCGGATGCGGTCGAGGCCTGGCATCTCAAGGGCGAGCGCGCTCATGCCCGTTTTCCCAGATGGAAAAAGTCGGTCTTCAGACGCTCGTATTCCTCTGCGGCGTCTTCTGCGGATGATTGTGCAGTGCTGAGTGCGTTCAAAATTTGATCTCCTGATTTCCAGACCAGCCTGATCGATACGCCTGCGCTGACGCGCGGGTGCAGTTCTTCGCCTGTGTTGGACATTACCTGCGCGCGGTTGAGGTGCAGGTTCACGCTGTCGGTCAGTCGGGGCATATCGGGACGCCAGCCGCTTTCGGTGATGCATAGGTAAGTTCCGCTGCCTGCATAGGTCATCAGGAACTGGTGATCCGACAACGTGTCCGAAATCACTTCGGCTACATCTTCTATTAGAAATTTGAATTCGGCACCGGACAGGTTGTCACAATACTTGTCCGCTTTGCGCAAAGTGAATGCAAAAACGGTCGATCCAAAGAGCGAACTGCGCGATAGCTGAGCTACATAGTTTTCCATTGCAGTACAGGCGATCACGTTGTCGATGTCATGCAGGCTGATCGGCTCGTGCATATCGATGCTGTCAGCCAGCTCTGCGCCTTCTAGCAGGGTGCTTGCGGCAAAACGGTTGATCGCTTTTGCCTGACGGCTCAGGACAAGCTGCTCGACCATGTTTATGCGCGCTTTCAGCTCTGTCAGGTCGAAGGGCTTTGTTACATAGTCGGTGGCACCTGCCGCGAAAGCACCGTCGATATAGCGTTTTTCCGACATTGCTGTCAGCATGACGATTGGCGTCGTCGCATAAGAAATATTCTGGCGCAGGGCGCGGGCCAGTTCCATCCCATCCATCTGGGGCATTTGAATATCGAGCATGAAGCAGTCGAATGGTGCGCTGCTGTGTTGAGCGACAATTTCAAGCGCTTCTTTTCCAGACCCTGCTGTCGTCAGCTCATGGGGCCCGAGAGTTGTTAAGAACTGTGACAGCAGTTCCACAATAATAGGATCGTCATCAACCGCGAGGATTTTCATAATCCAGCACTCCAAACAAAGGCAACTCGTTACTTCACCCTTCTTTCATCGCTTCGAAACGTGGCGAAAGTAGGACAATTTGATAGCCCCGAAGGGGTGAAATGACAGGTCACGCAACAGTGTTTTTCCAAAGCCCCAGCAATCAAAGGTGCAAAGCCTATTATCCCTGTAATTTCGTATAAATTCCCCATGTTTTGACGTTTCTTTGATGACCTTAGGGAAGGGGCTGAGGTGTGTTTTTGAAGGATCAAAAGGGACGAGAATCACCATAGGTACTGGCTGCTGGGCGCAGTACATTCGCAGGCACCAACACCTGCCATTTTCGGGGAATTACCAAGAACGAGATAGCGCCTGAAAAGACAGCAGACAGACCGCAAAAGCTTGGACTATGGCAGTATAATACCGCCATCCGTTTCAGGGTCGTTTGGTCCACGCTTGTCTATGCGGGCAAGCTCAACAAAAAACGTTGTGCCACGATCAGTGTTGGGCTCAAAATCAAGAGTACCATCATGCGCCTGAATGATACGTTTCGAGATATTCAGGCCCAGCCCTGTGCCGTTTACTTTGCGTATGTCCACATTATCCAGCTGGCTGAAACTATCGAAGATGCGGTCATGGTCCGCAGGGTCGATACCGACCCCTTCATCGGACACGTCGATGCGCACCAATGTGTCGGTCGCAACCACACCGAGGGTCACGACACTGCCTGGATCAGAGAATTTAGCGGCATTCGACAGAAGATTTGTTATCACCTGCTCCAGCCGCATCGGATCGGCGTGTACAAAGATGTTTGTATCGACGGGAAGCATTTTTACCGTCACTTCCAACTCTTCTGCAAACGACCGGTTGTCGGCCACTGTATCCGAGATCAATCCGGCAAGTTGAACGTCGCAAAAGTCAAACTGCATCATGCCGACCTCTATCTTTTGCAGGTCTAGCAATTCGTCGATCAGTTTGCTCAGCCGTGTGGCGTTTCTCTGTGCGATCGAAAGGACCTGCGATGATTTCGCGGGCATCGGCCCAAAGGCACCAGCCAGTGCCATATCCAGAGAGGCGCGGATGGATGTAAGCGGCGTACGCAGCTCATGGCTCACGGTTGAAAAGAATTCGGTCTTTGTCACCAAGGCGCTGTTGGCGCGTCTGTTTTCCACGCGAAGCTGGTTCAACTGGTTTTTGTTTGTCCGGTACGAGCGCAGGCCAATGACTGAACACTCCACCACAAAGAACAAGACAAAAAGGCTGGTAAACAGGTTGAGCCATGTTTCATTACTGGCGCCCCCGCCTGCGCGGATCAGGTCTGCCAGCGGGATCGCGACAAATGTGACGCCGTAGACAGCGAGCCGGATGGCCAGCACAGAAACCAGTTGCTGGTTATGTGTTGCAGCAAACACTGCTGCCGCAATCAAAAAAAGCATGGGCATAAGATAGGTTGTTGTAGCCTGTGAGAAGGCAATGGTGATTGCAAAAAAGCCAATGACACAGGCTCCAAAAAGTGCGCCTGCATGTATCCGGCGCAGGGTTTGGCGCAGGCCTTGCGGATCAGTGGCGCATACCTTGCGGGCCTGCACGAATGTCCGCCCGTCAAATATTTCGGCCACCACAATCAGGATCGTTGAGATCGCTGCAAAAACCACGCTGAAATAGAACGCCTGAAGGACCAGAGCGGCTGCGAATATTAGCATTCGCTGGCGCCCCAAGGCCAACCCGCGGGCACCATAGTCGCGCACCTGCGCTATTGCGCCTTCGGGATCGGTGGCAGGCTGCCCTATGTAGGCCGATCTGAAAATCATACTCATTGTGCAGGTCCCGCTCTTATTCCTTCGCGTGGCTACTGCTGAAATACTTCGAAAATGTGGCGTTACGGATCGTGTTTATGCGTGATTTTAATCAATCTTTATGCATTCGCGCCCTGATTGCTTTCGGGTTGACCCGAAAGGCTGCGCGCGTGATGCTCGGCGCTGGTGCGACGCAGAGGAGCGGCAGTGTTTCAACCGATAACAAGATACAAATCCTTCGATGTCTAACACGGTGGGGGTACGGATCGTTTTTGACCTTGATGGCACGCTGATCGACAGCGCCCCTGACATCTGCGCAGTGGCCAATGCGCTGTTGGCTCCGCATCACGCACAGATCACTCTGGCCCAGACACATATGTTCATCGGGAATGGTGTCTCTGTTTTTGTCGCGCGTATGTTGGCCGCTGTTGGTCTCTCCGAGACGTTGCATGCCGAGGTTCTGGCGGGGTTCAAGGCCGCATATCCCACTGCGGTGGGCCAGACGCATCCTTATGCGGGAGTGATACATGCGCTGGGCATATTAAAGCGGCAGGGTCATATGTTGGGGATTTGCACGAACAAACCTCTGGTGCCCTGTATGGCAGTCTTGGATCACCTAGGCCTGACAGACTATTTCGATACCTTCTGGGGGGGTGACAGCCTTGCTGTGCACAAACCCGACCCCGCGCCGTTGCGCGCGGCGTTTGACGCGCTGGGGCAGGGGCCGAGTGTCTATGTGGGCGACAGCGAGGTTGATGCGCAAACGGCACAAGCCGCAGAAGTGCCGTTTTTACTGTTCAGTGCGGGCTATCGCAAATCACCCTTGGCGCAGATACCGCACAGCGCCGCCTTTGATGATTTTGCCACTCTACCTGCGCTGGTCACGCAATATGCTGAATAGCAGTAAAGCCTTCGAAAACGGGCGTCCCTTCGTATAGCTTTGCAGTCTCTTTCGCACCCTTGTGCGACGCGCGAAAAGCATCACTGGTTGTCCAACCGCGAAATGCTTCCTCAGATGCCCAAACCGTATGGGAGGCATAGGTGATGCGGCCATCCACGGGAGCGGTTTTGAGCATGTGAAATTCGACAAACCCTTCCATCTGTTTGAGATTACTTTCGCGGTTCAACCAAAGCGCCTCAAACGCCTCGGCATTCTGCGTGGTGACGGTAAAGCGGTTCATTGCCAGATACATCTGCGGCCTCCTTTTCGGGGTTCACCGCGAGGTTAGCATTATTTTCCGGATAAGAAATGCGGCATTGATGTGCGGTGTGTGGCGTTGTGCATATCACGGCAAACGTATGCAGGGAGCGCGCATTAGGCCCAGTCTAATATACCACCGCGCCTGTCCTCAATGAAGATGCGCGGTCTGTCCGAGAGGGCGGTTGCGGTGCGGGTTGCTTGCTGCCGAGCGAGATCTTTTAGCGCATCAAATGTCGCAACGGGCATGCCTGCTGCTGTCACATCGGCCAGCAGATCGGGGCGGGCAGGGTTCACTGCAATGCCGTGGTCAGTAACAATCACATCAACGCTCGCACCGGGGGTGGTGACACAGCGTACATTCTCTACAAATTTGGCATAGCCACCAGCAGTCAGGCCTGTTGTTACGATGGTTAAACTGGCCCCCTGTGCAGCGTCGGGGTGTCCACCCGGCCCACCGATCAAGGAGCCATCCCCGCCTATGGTGACGTTTACATTGAATGCACGGTCTACCTCGACAGCACCCAGAACCATCACGGACAGCTCGTTTACGATTGCGCTACTGTCCAGCGGGTTGGCGTACTGTGATGCGCTCATGGCATGATGGTTGGGGTTCACGATGCTAGAGGTGACAGCTGCCCCGTCAAAACACTGCACATCATGGATACGTTCAAACAGGCCTGCCTGTTGCAGCGCCACATGTGCGCCAGTGATGCCACCGGAAAGGAAGCTCCCGCGCAGGTGCCGTTCCGCCATGGCCGCCCCAATAATAGGCACCGCACCCAGTGAATAGCCCCCCGCGCCTGTTTGCAGTGACAGCCCGTTGCGCATCGCGCCTGTCACCGCGATGACTTGCGCTGCCAGTTCGCCAATCCGCGCCGCTTGTAGCGTCTGAGAAGGGATCGTGGTGTCAGAGGCGATACCACTCACCACGCCAGGATCAGGAAAGGGCAGGACGGCATCCACTTGTGCTGCGGGAATATCTATGTGCGGTAACGGGTCGGTGCTGATCTCATGGGCGCAAACAACACTAACGCGGGCATAGGTCGCATCCACCATCGCATATCCCAAGGGGCCGCAGGGCAGCGTACCGCCGCGACCGGTACAGGTGCCATCCGTCAAGGCAACGGATGCACCGATGAAAGCCACGTCAACATCCAGATCACCTACCGCCAGCGCCCGTGCGCGGCCTCCGTGGCTTTGTAGTGTTGCAGGGCGGTTCAGCTGACCAGACAGCATCGCTGCCGCCGCAGGGCCTTTGGCATAATCTGTGATGATTTCGGCGATAACGCCGCTTGCGACATGCGCTGCCAGAGGCGCATGCACAGGAAAAAGTGAGCTGGGCGCGATGCGCAGTCCGCGCAACCCACGACGCGCGGCCTCTTCCAGCACAGCATTTATCAGTCTGTCGCCATTGCGGTAGTGGTGATGGAACGAGAGTGTGGCACCATCCCCGATCCCGAATTTATCAAAGGCAGCGGGCAGGTCGCGCAGCTGCTTGTCTGCCTCGGCCGCTGGCGCACGCATCGGGCGCAGCAGCCTTGAGGATGGTGCGCGCTGCGCCGCAGTCAGTGTTTGCAATCGTGCGGTCTGGTTGTCTGATTGCATGTCCCGCGCCTTCCCGCCCTTGCATCCGGTCGCATCCCCGCTACCGTTTGTGCCTACAAAGGAGTGTGCGCCGATGTCTGTCAACACCACCCCGATTTCAGCAGGGACCGCCCTTGCAACTTTGCGCGCAGGCTTTGCAGCGCAGCAAGCTGGCCAGATGACAGCATCATGGATGCTGCACGGCCGCCCCGGCATTGGGAAAACCGAAATCATCGCACAGCTCGCCGCTGAGACAGGCAGCCGCCTGTTTGATCTGCGGCTTACCACGATTGAGCCGCAAGACCTGCGCGGCTTGCCTTTCTACGATCATGCGGAAAAGCGCACCGTCTGGTATCCGCCCGAAGATCTGCCCAGCGATCCCGACGCCCCCGCGATCCTTTTTCTGGATGAGTTGACAGCCGCCGCGCCGACGCTTCAGCCAACAGTCTACGGATTGCTTCAAGAGCGTCGCGTGGGCCAGCATGGCTTGCCTGCCTCCACCTTTATCGTTGCAGCGGGAAATATGGTCGAGGATGGTGCGGTGGCTTATGAGATGGGCACCGCCCTGTCGGACCGCCTGATCCATCTTAGTCTGCGTGCCGAAGCGGGGGATTGGCTGGCTTCTTATGCCGTCCCACAAGGGCTGCACCCTGCTGTGACTGCATTTATCCGCACCCGCCCCGACCTGCTCGACACAACCGAGGAGGCGGTGCGCCGTGGCCAGATGATAGCCTGTACGCCGCGTGCTTGGGCGCGGGTCAGTGCGATCTTGTACGCGGCTAACGACAAATCCCTGCGTGACGTACTGCTGGCGGGTACACTGGGTGATGCCGCTGCGGCCGAATTCATTCTGATCGTTGACGAGATCGCTGCAACCGTCTCGGCACAGGCCATGCTGGAGGTACGTGGCGCGGAACGGTTGGCGCTTTATCCCACCAGTTTGCATGGGCTTACGGCGCTGGTCTATGCAGTTGTGACCCTTGCGGACAAAGTAACGCTGCCAGCAGCGATTGAGGTGATGGCAGGCATCGGTACGCTGGCGCGGGACCGCCCTGATGCGGCATACACCCGCCTGCCTTTGGGGGAGTTGGTCACATACGGTTTCGAGCTTTTGATTGAAAAGGCGTTGGCGCAGGGCTGGCAGGAGGCTTTTCGTGGCTCTGCTGCCTATGGGGAATACCTCGAAGCCCGTGCCGCTGAAAGCGCGTGAGCAGCGCCACGCACAGTTCCCGCGCCAGTCCCGCATTGCGGGCCTTGGCAGAGGCTGATCCGGCGATTGCGGCACTGTCTTTGTGGTGCGCGCACCGCGACGGCGCGCAGACTGCAACGAAGGGTGAAACCATCACCTATGGTCCTGATTTTGCTGAGTTACCACAGCATGAACAGATGGGTCTTGCCGCCCATCACATCCTGCATGTGGCGCTGCGCCATTCTTCGCGCGCCGCTGCGCTGACGGTGCGTCTGGGAGCAGATTTTGATGCCGAGTTGTTCAACCTCGCGGCGGATGCACTGATCAACGAGGCCGTGTTGGCTGGCGATCACGCGATCCCGCGCCCTGCGGTGCTGGCAACAGCTTTGATCAAACAGACGATGCAGGTTGAAACGACAGCCGCAGAAGCACTGGCTGACTGGGATGCGGAGCGTCTGTATTTCGCCCTGCGTGGGCAAAGCGGCAACGGAACAGCCCGTGAGGGCTGCGCGCAGGCTTATGCGCAGACACAGGAATTTGAAGCAGACCTGCAGGAAGATGGAGCAGCCGCTGAAGAAGGCAGCAAGGCGCAAGATGCTGCGCGCTGGCGTCAACACATGACACGTGCCATGGATGCAGGCCGTGCGGCAGGGCGCGGGATAGGCCGCATCGGCCACCGTTTGGCAGACGTTGCCCAGCCACAAATCCCTTGGGAGCAGGTCTTGCGCCGCCTGCTGACCCAAGCAGTGATGCAGGCACCCCAGCCCAGCCCACACCGGCCCGCACGCCGTTGGATCGCAGCGACCGCGCAGGCCCAGCATGCGGGCACGCCTGAGCCGGGATTTGAGGCGGGCTGGCGGCCACGCACGGATGTGCCGCTGATCGCGATTGCAATGGATGCCTCCAGCAGTATCGACGATGCCCGCCTCGCGCTATTCTGGGCCGAGGTGACGGGCATCGCGCGGCGGATGCGGGCGCAGCTTTATCTGATGGTCTTTGATGATGAAATTCGGCACCGCGAAAGCCTTGATGCATCGGCCACCCGTTTGTCACTGCCCGAATTGCCGCGCGGCGGAGGGACCGCATTTATTCCGGTTATCCAAGAGGCGCAGCGCATCGGAGCATCGGCGTTATTGGTGTTCACCGATCTTGAGGGTGAGGCAGGGCCGCCGCCGCGCGGATTGCCTGTGATCTGGGCCTTGCCCGACGGCGGCGCCATTCAGCCACCTTTCGGGCGGTTGATTGATCTTTCACGCTAGGGCTGCGGCCAGTCGAGCATGGGCAGAAACGCCGCGCGCATCAAAGGTAATATCGCGTAGGAACACACCTGTGGCCTGATTGATCCGCTGGAGTTTCTTTTCCGTCAGTGGCGGTTGAAACAGCGTCTGCTCGATCATTTCGCGCTCTTGCGCGCTGAGTTTCACCACCTCTGGTCCATCGTCTGACTGCACTGTGACATAGGTGAGCGGGGGAAGACGCCACAGCTCGGACTGCTCAACCACCAGATGCAGGCTGCCTTGTTTCATATCGCGCGCAGCGGCGATTTTGGTAAGGGCTGCACGCGCCTGTACGCGTAGCAAATCAAGGCCCCTCTCTGCTTCGGCCCCTTCGATCAGGCGATGGCGGCGCGATTGGGGGACGCGCAGAAAACGCATTTCCACCCACCAGATCATCGCGATCATCAAGATTGGCGCTTGGGCCATGGGTAGGGCAAGCGCGTTCCAGTTCATCCCGATCAGGATGAGGGGTAATAGTGAGAGCGTATAGCGGATGGCCTGAAATTCGATTATCAGCCGCAAAAAGCCGCTAAATCCCATTTGCCCGCGTGGCCATACCGCGACGCGACCAAAGAACTTGCGTGGCAATTGGCGCACCTTGAGAATTGCAGGATTGCGCAGAGTGTTATGGGTAAGGATCAACATTGGGACTTAACATAACCTGACAAGCCAGCCTTCACAGGGTAAATGCGACCCGCGTGATCATTTGGCGCGCTTTGGGTCACGACCAACCCAATTATGGGCTGCTGCTAGAAAGTGGCGTTTGCCTGCATTGCGAGTGTCCCTTGGGGCGTTGCCGCAACCAGATCAATGCCACCCGCTACTTCGCGCGCGTGCAGAGTGAAGGCAGCGGTATCAAACAGCGGGCTTGCGGCGCGAAATTCGAACGCTTTGGGCGCGGCCCCGTTCCTTAGGCGCTGTGCCATGCCCATCAACAGTGTTGCGATCAGCGGGCCATGCACGACCAGACCCGCGTGGCCTTCCACGTCCCGCGCATAGTCGCGATCATAGTGGATGCGATGGCCGTTGAACGTTAGCGCAGAATAGCGAAACAACATCACTTCGCTGGGCGTCACGGTTTCGCTATGCTGCCAATCCGCGCCGATGTCTCGTGTCTGAAGAGGTGGCGCATTTTTGGTAGGGTCTTCGCGGTAGACGATATCGTGTTCTTCCCAAAATGCGGGTGACGCGCCTGCCTCGCCCACTTCGTGCCGCACGGTGACAAAACATAATGCACCCGAGCGTCCAGTCTTTGAGGCCACATTTTTGATCTCGGAATATTTGACCACATCGCGTCCCAGATGTAGCGGGCGTGCAAAGCCAAATCGCCCGCCTGCCCACATGCGGCGCGGTAGGGCGACGGGTGGCAAAAAGCCACCCCTTGCGGGATGCCCGTCCCGACCCAGCGCGCCCAACGGGGCGGATTGCAGGAAATAAAGCCAATGCCAAAGTGGCGGCAGAACATCCCCTGCCTGCAAGCTGGCGGTGCGATCCAGCGTCATCTGCATCAGATTGGCAGGGCCTGCGTGCAACGTGTCTGTATGCGTTTCCTTGCGGCCAATCCATTGGCGCAGAATATCGGGGTCTTGCGTGGGCTGCATCGGGCCTCCTGCTGTCACAAGCCATGAGTGTCAGGCGGTGATGGTACAACGTCAAGCAGTGCCAGAGAAAATTTGCCCTAAGTCGCTGCCCTTCGCTTCAATTCGTCCTACGTTGGACGACAGATGCACAAGACGGAACAACGCAATAATGACACCACATAGCGACCCGATTGATGCCGTGATAACTTGGGTTGATGGTGCTGATCCTGTACATCGCGCCAAACGGGCGCAATACATGGCAAAAGCGGGTGTGTTGAACGAAAATGCGCGCAATCCGCATCGCTGGGTATCAAGCGACGAGATTTATTTCTGCCTCTTTTCCATTTACAAGCACGCGCCTTGGATACGAACAATCTGGATTGTTACGGACGGGCAAACACCTGAAGTGTCACACCTGCCCGATGCACTGCGGGTCAAGATATGCATCGTGAACCACACAGAGATTTTCCGCGGCTCCGCGCATGTTTTGCCCACCTTTAACTCCCTCGCGATAGAGAGCATGATCTGGCGGATCGAAGGACTGGCCGAGCGGTTTTTGTACTTTAACGATGATGTGTTTCTGACAGCGCCCTTGCAGCCGAGTGATGTATTTACATCCAATGGTCCAGTTCTGCGGGGTCGTTGGGTGGACTATGCGGCGATGCTGTCCGGACCCACTGCGCGGGATGATCCGGCGCTGTTCAACCATTTCATGCATGTCAACGCGGCGGCGATGGTCGGGGTCGCGGCTACGCGTTTGTATGCGTGCGCCCATGTGGTGCATCCGTTTCTGCGCAGTGTCATGGCGCGGTTATCGCAGCAGCATTCCGATGCTTTTGCAAACAACATCACCCATCGTTTCCGTGATCTGAGCCAGTTTTTGCCCCAAGGGCTGCATACCCATGCTTGCATTGCTGATGGATTGGGCGAGGTCACCACTGCTAAAGATAATCTGCATATCACCAGCGGGCAGGGCAATCATCAGCCCCCTGACATCACCCGCACCTTGCTCACTCCCGAGGCACTATCGGACGTGAAATTTCTTTGCATAAACGATCTGCCCCAACTGGAGCGGTTGATCCCTGACGTACGCGGGTTGATCAGCGCGGCAGTAGGGGGCGGGGTTAGCTGGTGAATTCGTCAAAAGCCTCAAGCGCCTTGGCACTGTAAGCAATCGACGGGCCACCACCCATATAACCGATCATTTCCAGCGCCTCGCACAGCTCTTCGCGGGTGGAACCAAGGCGGACCAGCGATTTCACGTGAAAGCCGATGCAACTGTCACAGCGCGTCGAGATGCCGATGCCGAGGGCGATGAATTCCTTGGTTTTTTCGTCAAGCGCGCCTGATTTTTTGGCCGCTTTACCCATCGTGTTAAAGCCCTCGAACATCTTGGGCGTTTGCTGTTGCAATGTACCGATACGGCCCATCGTTTCATCCAGAAATTTGGTCCAGCTCATAGGTTTCTCCTGTTTTAGCGGCTCTCGTCAGCGCCCATTTTGCGTTCCAGCCAGCGCACGAAAAAGCTGATGATAAGCACAAGCACGAGGTATTCGAGGATCAGCAGAGTGTAGATCTCCAGCGGGCGATACTCTGTCACCACCAACTCGTTTGCGCGACGGGTCAATTCCTGCATCCCGATGACGGATGCAAAGGCGCTCATCTTTACGATGTAGATGAACTGGTTGGCCAAGGGCGGCAAAATGCGCCGGATCGCTTGCGGCAGGATCACATAGCGCATCGTCTGGCTGTAGGTCAGCCCGATGGTCTTCGCAGCCTCCGTCTGACCGCGCGCGATGCTCTGGATGCCAGAGCGATAAATTTCGGCAGTGAAGGCGGAATCTGATATGGCGAGCGTGATGATCGCGCCCCAAAAGGCATCAATACTGACCGATATGCCCATGGACTTCAGCACCACAGGCAGGCCGTAGAACACCCAGAACAGCATGGGCAGCAGGGGGATAGCGCGGACAAATTCAATGTAGATACGGCTTGGCAGTCTGATCCAACGGTTGTCGGACATGCCGGGTAAGGCGACCAAGAGGCCAATCACCATCGACATCACCGCCGCAATCACAGACAGCAGGATCGTCGCCCCAAAACCATTGAGCAGGAAGGTAATATTGTTCCAGCCCTGCGTTGTCGTCGGGTCGATCACATACCACCCCCACGTGCCGGACGTGCCACAGCCTGACAGGGCCAGCAGACTAAAAAGAGCTAGAAATTTTTTCATGGATGCGTTCAGTGCTTGAGGATCTGGTTGAGGAAGGTGCGGCAACGCTCGGTCTTTGGGTTCTCGAAAAACTCTTGTGGTGTGCCTGTCTCGACAATGGCACCGTGGTCCATGAACACCATGCGGTCGGCGGCACGGCGGGCAAAACCCATCTCGTGTGTGACCACGATCATCGTCATACCGCTTGCGGCAAGATCAACGATCACGTCCAGCACCTCCGAGATCATCTCAGGGTCCAGCGCCGAAGTCGGCTCGTCAAAAAGCATGATCTTGGGCTCCATGCACAGCGAGCGTGCGATGGCCACGCGCTGCTGTTGGCCGCCCGAGAGCGCACCGGGTTTTTTGTCGGCCTGTTCGGGGATTTGCACGCGCTCCAGATATTTCATCGCACGCGCTTCGGCCTCGTCACGGGTCAGGCCACGGGCCTTCATGGGGCCTAGGGTCAGGTTTTGCAGGATGGTCAGGTGTGGAAACAGATTGAACTGCTGGAAAACCATGCCAACTCGACCGCGGATAGCCTCGATCGAGGCGGCATCGACCATGCGCGTTCCGTCGACTGTGATCTGCCCGCTGTCATGCGCTTCCAGCGAGTTGATGCAGCGGATCAAAGTGGATTTGCCCGACCCCGAAGGCCCGCAAACCACAATCCGCTCGCCATGGGCGACATTCAGATCTACCGACTTTAATGCCTGATAGTCGCCATACCATTTGTTCAGGCCCTTGATCTCGATCGCGTTTGCGTGATCGTCCCCGCTTTGATCTGTCATGGACCTCTCCCTTTCGGAGTGTATACTAAAGTAGACAGTTGCCCAAAGCGCAACCGGCATTAGGTTTGCACTTATTACAAACTGCTGATCGGGCGGTCATAGAACACTCTACAGGGAAATACACATGAAACTATTGAAGAACATCAGCCTCGCTGCGGGCTTTGCGGCAAGCCTGCTGGCGGCACCGGTATCGGCGCAATCCGCGCTTAACGAGATACTGAGCGAAGGCGTGCTGAAAGTCGGTACAACGGGCGACTGGAACCCAATGTCGGTCCGCGATCCTGCGACCAACGCTTATAAAGGATATGACATCGACATCATGACACAGCTTGCTGCCGATATGGGTGTCGAGCTTGAGATGGTGCCGACCGATTGGAAAACGCTGGTGAACGGTGTTGTTGCGGGCAACTATCACATGACAGGTTCCGCCTCTATCAGCCCTGCGCGCCTCAAGGCGGCGGGATATTCGCACAGCTATATCGCGGTCGAGATGTTTCCGTTTACCACAGATGACAAGCTGGCCAATTTTGACGGCTGGGATAGCATCAACCAAAACGGGGTGAAGGTTGCAACCACGCTGGGCACTTCGTTCGAGAAGATGGTCAAGGAATGGTTCCCTGACGCAGAGATCGTTGTGGTCGAAGCGCCTGCGCGCGGTTTCCAAGAAGTGCTGTCAGGGCGCGCTGACGTATTCGTGACGTCCAACATCGAAGGCTCTACTCTGTTGGAGAAGTTCCCGAACGTCCGTCAGGTAGAAGTATCCGAGCCGCGTGCGCCGACACCCATTGCGATGCTGTTGCCGCAGACCGATCAGGTCTGGATCAACTATATCAACAGCTGGATCGAGTTGAAAAAGACCCAAGGCTTCTTCGAAGAAGTTGCCTTGAAATGGGGTCTGTGACATCCTTCTGATATCGATCAAAAGGGCGCCTTCTAGAGGGCGCCCTTTTTCCTTGCCCCTGAAAGCTCTGTCATGATTGAACACGACCTCACCACAGGCCCGTTGAGTGGTCATTTCCGCCGCCTTGCGATTCCTGCCGCCATCGGCATGTTGTTCAGTACCCTGTATAATGTCGTCGATACGTTTTACGCAGGCTTTTTCGGAACGCAGGCGCAGGCAGGCCTGGCTGTGGGGTTTCAGGCGTTCTTTATCCTTGTTGCCATCGGTTTCGGCCTCAGTTCCGCGATGAGTGCGCTGGTGGGCAATGCCAAGGGCCGCAAGGACGACGCAGAGGCGCGGCATCTGGCGGCCCAGGGCATTGGTCTGGCGGGTGTTGCAACGCTGATAATGATCGCGATTGCCGCATTTGCAGGCCCCTCGCTGATCGCCATTGTGTCCGAGCCGGGGGCCTACCGCGATGCGGGGCTGGGGTATTTCAATTGGCTCATCTTCGCGCTGCCCGGTTTTGTCATCGGGCCGGCGGCGAACGGCATTTTGCAAGCGCGCGGCGATACGGTGACCATGCAGCGCGCATTGGTCGTGGCGTTCTTTTTGAATATCGGCCTGAACCCGCTGCTGATGTTCGGAATTCCGGGTGTTATTGGTGGAATGGGATTTAACGGTATCGCCTTGGCCACTATCATCAGCCAGACGGGCGTGGCTCTGTTCATCCTCACGCGGGTGTTCGGACGCGCGATGATGAAAGACCTCAAGCTGGCCGAATTCGTGCCAGTCCTGTCCAAATACTATGAAATCATTGCGCAGGCCTTTCCTGCGGGTTTTGCCCTGCTGGTGACCTTTTCTAGCGGGTTCATCGTGCAATACGCGCTGAAAGACTATGGTGAGGCAGCACTGGCGGCTTATGGCATTACAATGCGGGTCGAGCAGCTGTTTTTGCTGCCCGCGCTTGGCATCACAATCTCGCTGGTGCCGATTGTAGCGCAGAATTATGGCGCGGAAAACAATGCGCGGGTGCGCGCGGCTTTTCACCGGTGCTGGATGATTGGCGTTGTCATGACCACCATCGCATTTCCGTTTTTGTGGTTCGGCGGCGCTGCTGCGACGCGTGTTTTCTCGGACGATCCGGAAGTCATCCGCATCGCGGCGCTGTTCCTCAAGGTCGAGGCTGTGATCCTGCCGCTCTATGTCATTCTGTTTTCAATTAACTCCCTGCTGCAAGCACTGAAAAAAGCGGCATGGACCATGTGGATCGGGATCTACCGTCAATGGATCGGGATCGCGTTCTTTATCTGGCTGTTTGCCTATGTGATTGATGGCGGTCTGACGGGCGTTCGGTTGGGCATCGCCTTTGGTGTGGGAACAGGCCTTTTGCTGTCGCTCTGGATCGCGGTGCGGGTGGCCAACCAGCGAATTGGTGGTTTGGGCTGGCCGGCGCTGAAGGATGAAGCGGCGCGATAATTCGCGCTGCTTTGCGATAAGCGGTTCTAGGCCAAACCAAATGGGGCTAGGCTGTTGTCTGCTGTGATCCTGACGCGAGACATGCTGCTATGCCCAGTCTGCCCATTCCGATGATAAGCGCCCTCGTGTTGGGTTTCTTGCTGATACGCCTTTGGGTGGTGGACCGCAGGCATGGCCCGCTTGCCATGCTTCTGGCGCTATGTGCCGTGCAAGGGCTGGTGATCTCGCTGGCGCAACACTATCAGGTGCCGTTGGCGCGGTTGGTGCAGCCTGTGACGGCCACTATGATCGCGCCTATGGCATGGGTTGCGTTTCAGGCGACTGCGGTGCGCAGGCTCGCCCCTATGGATATGATCCATCTGGCTGTTCCTTGCGTGGTTGCAGTGCTTTTGGCCGTGCAACCGCAGATGTTGGAAGGGGTCATCCCTGCATCGTTCATCGCTTATGGTGTCGCAATTATCTGGAGCAGCCGTTCCAGCGCCGATGCCTTGCCCCGCATGCGATTGGAAGCGGGCAACATGCCTGCCCGCATCTGGCAGATCATCGGTTGGTGCCTGATCGCGTCGGCACTGAGCGACGGGCTGATCGTCGCAGCACAAATCATGGGTATGGGTCATCTGCAGCCATGGATTATCAGCATATCGTCCAGCACCACACTGATCCTGATCGGGGCGCTGACCCTTTCGGGTGCATTGGGGCAGGGCGCAGCAGATGCCGATCAGGAACCGCAGGCACAGACCAGCACAGTCCGCAGCGCCGATCCACAGGATGCAGAGATCATGGCGCAGCTCGAGGCTTATATGGCGGACGCGCAGCCCTATCTAAATCCCGATTTGACCCTGTCGCAACTCTCGCGGCGGCTGCTGGTGCCGGCGAAACAACTGTCGGGGGCAATCAATCGGACCACAGGTGCCAATGTCTCGCGCTACATAAATGCCGCGCGGATCGCGCAGGCGCAGCGCGCTTTGCAGAGCGGCGAAAGTGTCACGTCAGCGATGTTGGGTGCAGGGTTCAACACCAAATCGAACTTTAATCGTGAGTTTTTGCGCATTGCAGGGACCAGCCCCAGTGACTGGCTGGACCGTGCACAATCTGTCCCGCGCTAAAGACCCAAGACATCACCCTCCCGCATTACAGCTGGGTCATAGGCTTTTCGCGCAAACACCTCACGCACCATTGGCGCAAAATGGGACAGGGGCTGTGTAGGATACTCAGGGTCGAACGAGGCCTGATCCCATCGCTCACAAAACGTGGCACAGGTGTCAAAGCAGGGGTGATCACGAAATTGGTCACGGGCGTTTCGGTCCCATCCGTAGTGGTGGCCGTAATAGAGCATCTGGAAAATGCCGTGATGCTCGACGGTCCAAGTTACTTCCCAGCGCACAAAAGGTCTGATGATCTCGGCCGAGAAACGGTCGTGGTTCTGCGGGGCCAGCCCGTCGCCTACATCATGCAGCAATGCGCCTACAATCCAGTCAATATCAGCCCCGTCATTCTCGGCACGTGTGGCCGATTGCAAGCCGTGTTGCAGGCGGGTGATCTTGTAGCCGTCCAGTGTCGCCTGACCTTGCAGGGCCAGCGCGTGCAGAATTCTGTCCGCGGTCTGGGACAAATACGATTTCTCCAATTCCTCCAGCAGCGCGTAATCCTCTGCGGTCCCGTCTTTCATCTGGTTGAAGCTGACTGTCTTTGTCATCTGGTGCTCTCTTTCAACGGGCTAAGGTTTGCGCTGCTGCTTCGCGCAGGGCGGTCTTGATGATCTTTCCATTGGCGTTACGCGGCAGCGGATCATCGCGCAGCGTGACGAAATCTGGCGTTTTGTAATCGGCCAGATGCGCGCGCACAAAACCCTTTACCGCACTTTCGTCAAAGGCAGGGTCGCTTGTTTGCACAAACACATGCAGCTTTTCGCCCAGCACAGGGTCGGGCCGTCCGATGGCAGCACACTCAATTACACTGGGGTGGGCGGTCAGCGCGTTCTCGACCTCGGCGGAGTAGATGTTATAGCCACCGCGGATGATCATATCCTTGCTACGGTCATGCAGACGGATAAAGCCCTCGGCGTCGCGCGATCCGACATCACCGCTTTTCCAGTAGCCTTCTGTGAACTCCGAAGCTGTCTTGTCGGGGTTATCCCAATAGCCTGGCACGACCATCGGGCCTTTGATCCAAAGCTCGCCATGGGTGTCATCGGGCACATCTATGCCTTGCGCATCCACGACCCTGATCTCACCACAAGGCACGGCAATGCCAATGCTGTCCGATCGTGTGGTTCCATATCCGCGCGGCAGAATGGTAGCAGGCGAGGTCAATTCCGTGGCGCCATAGGCGTTCATCAGCGTCAGGTCGGGCAGTTTTTCTCCCAACTCCTCAATCGTGGATTGTGGCATGGGTGAGCCACCGTAGCCTCCGATCCGCCAGTGGCGCAGGTCGTAGTCAGCCACATTGCAGCGCAGCAAGAACAAGTTGTACATCGCGGGCACCATCAACGTCTGCGTGACCTTCTCGGCAGCGGTGAGGGCCAGAAAATCATCCGCCTTGAACGTCTCCATCATCACGGTGCAGCCAGCGGTTTGCAGCATCGTAAAGATCGTCGCGACAAGGCCGGTTACGTGACTGGCAGGCACACAAAGCAACGATCGCTCGCCAGAGCCAAGGCCCATACACATCTCGAAATGCATGGCGGAATGCACAATGTTAAAATGGGTAAGTATGGCGCCCTTGGGGCGACCTGTTGTGCCAGAGGTATAAAGGATCACCGCGGCGTCCTCCTCTGCGACGGGGACCGGACTGGCATGGGTAGCGGTAGACATCGCCGTAAAGGCGGGTGTGTCGACATGAATAATAGTGGTGAGCGCAGGGGTGCTGGCGCTGTCCGGCAAACGCTCGGCCACATCTGCGCCATGGATCAGCAGGCGCGCGCCACAGTGGTTGAGAATAAAAGCCAGCTCTGGCGTGCCTTCGCGGATATTGATCGGCACAGCGATTGCACCTATGCGCAGACAGGCCAGCAGCACAGTCAGAAACTCGGTGCAGTTGCTCAGCAGCAGGGCCACACGGTCACGCTTTGACACACCTTGCGCGGCCATCCCGCCTGCCAGTTGGGCGATACGGGTATCCAGCTGGGCATAGGTCAGGCGGGTCTGACCACTGACCAAGGCCTCACCCTGCGGTGCATGGGCAAGAGCAGCATCGAACATCGCATTCAGATCAGCGGGACGGTCGGCAAAACACTTGATACGGCGGCCGTCGAAATGGGTTTCCTCTCGAATGCCATCCGTGATCTGCGCGGGCCAGTGGGTCATGTTGCGTCCTCCATGACGGGGCAGGTTAGGGAAAACCCGAGGCCGCGCAAGCGGTTTGCAGTCGCTGGCGTGGGGGATCATTTGTTATGTAGAGGCAACCGAGGGAAAACACTTGACTAAACGCCCGTGTCTGAGCCATTGGTTTCTTATAGGAAACACACAGGAGCCTGCGGGAATCATTCCCGCGTAAACACACAGGATCGCTCGGGAGAGCACAGCGTATCTGTCGCCGAAGGAGCAACCGCCCCGGTAAACTCTCAGGCACAAGGGACCGACGATCCTTAAAACTCCGAAGAGTGGCGTTAGGTCGCCCGCCGAAGGAGCAAACCTTTGATCGCTCAAAGGTGAATCTCTCAGGCAAATGACGGAGGGGGCATGATCAGGGAGAGGATATCCCCATGCCTACTATTGCCGTTATCGGTGCCGGTATCACCGGTGTTACTACAGCTTTTGAACTCAACCGTCTCGGGATGGACGTGACTGTCTATGACAGGAACCGGTATGCCGCGATGGAGACATCGTTTGCCAATGGCGGACAGCTCAGCGCGTCCAATGCCGAAGTATGGAACCAGACCAGCACAATTCTTAAAGGGTTGAAGTGGATGATGCGGCGGGATGCGCCGCTGCTGGTGAACATGCGCCCCAGTTGGCACAAGGCCAGCTGGATGGCGGAGTTTGTCGGTGCCATTCCACAATACCGCAACAATACAATTCAGACCACGCGCATGGCTATCGCCGCACGGGACGGCCTTCGCGAGATGGCTCAGATCGCGCAGTTGGATTTCGATTTGTTGCCTGCAGGTATCCTGCATTTCTACACCAAAACCAAAGACCTTGAGCATGCGCGAGAGGTTACCAAGCTGCTCGCTCAAGGCGGACTATCGCGTCAAGAGCTGACGCCAGATGAGGTTAAAGAGCATTGCCCGCAGTTGCACGGCGATCTTGTGGGGGGCTTCTGGACACAAAGCGATATGACGGGCGATATTCACAAGTTCACCAAAGGCCTGGCTGGCTGGCTTGTCACCCAAGGTGTGAAATTCCAGATGGGCCACGGGGTGCAGCGGTTGACCCGCAAAGACAAGGGCATCGACGTGGATGGCACGCATTTTGATGCAGTTGTGATCTGCGCTGGCGTTGCATCGCGCGGGTTTGCGGCACAATTGGGCGAGCGTCTGAACGTCTATCCTGTCAAAGGCTATTCGATCACCGTTAATCTGCACGACGAGACATCGCAGCGCGCGGCACCTACCGTGTCCTTGTTGGATGACGCCGCAAAGATTGTGACCTCGCGTTTGGGTGACGGTCGGTTCCGCATTGCGGGAACCGCCGAGTTCAACGGCGAGAACCGCGATATCCGTGCCGACCGTATTCGCCCGCTTGTCGCGTGGTGCGAGCGGTATTTCCCGCAAGTGGACACAGACAGTGTTGTACCGTGGGCGGGTTTGCGCCCGATGATGCCTAACATGATGCCAAGGGTCGGTGCTGCGCGTAGCGCTGGCGTGTATTTCAACACAGGCCACGGCCATCTGGGCTGGACCCTTAGTGCGGCAACCGCGCGGCTACTGGCAGCCGAGGTAGGGCGCACGATGATCCAGCCTGTGAAGGCCGCTGCATAGGTCGCGAGATGGGGCGTTAACGGCAGATTCATTCAACGGGTCTAGGCAGGCAGGGTGATATTTCATTGCCGAGGCTAGTCTATGTATTCGTTTTTGCGCCTCATTCTTGCAACTTGCGTGTTGTTTGCAGCCTCCCTGTCGGGCTGCATACTATCAGCGCAGGACATGCCTGATCGACCGATCCTGCGGAGCGTTTATGGTGATTTCTACCCCTATAGCTATACAGCAACAGACGGCCGCGCCGAGGGCTATAATATTGATCTGACGCGACAACTGGCCGATCAGGCAGGCTATGACGTCGTGTTCACCCCTGCCAGTAACCCCAAAGAGTTCTTCGCATTGCTAGAACGGGGCGAGATCGACCTGACCCCCTTGCTGGCACTCACACCCGAGCGTGAGGAGATGGGTTTAGCCACGTCTGCCTTGGGGCAATATGATCTGTCTGTATACGTACGCAGTGACAGTGACATCTCCACGATCAATGCGTTGTCAGGCCGTATTGTGGGCGTTGTGACAGGGTCCTTGGTGCAGACGGCGGCGGCCATGATCCCCTTTGTCGAGGTGCGCGAGTTCCAGACCTCCGATGCGCTTATCCTGCCGCTGCTCAGCGGACAGATCGATGCAGTTGTCGCTGTGGTTGAGCCGTTTGAAGCACTGTTGCGGCGCAACTTTGTCAAAGACAAAATGCAACAGCTTGAACCCTCCTTGACGATCTTGCCATACGGGCTTTTTGTGCGCCGCGACTTGCCGCAAGTGCACGCCGAGCTGGAGCGCGTGATCGTGCAATATGCAGACCCCCAGACCCTTGGCCCCTTGCGGAACCGTTGGTTCGGGAAAGATCGCGGTATCGTGGAGCACCCGTGGTTCGAGCGGGTTGCGATGATCGTCGGTGGGATAGGTCTGGCAACAGTTTCTTTGGGTATTTATGCAGTGCGCTTGCGGCGCCGTTCCGCGCGGCTGCTCGCAGAAAATGACGAAAACCAGCTTTTGATTGATGCGCTGGACCAAATTCGTGCAGGTGTTGTCATATTTGACCGTGAGATGCTGGCGGTTCATTGGAACAACGGGTTCGAGAACCAGTTTCCCGATATGGTACCTCTTTTGAGGGAAGGCGTTAATATCGAGGGCATCAGCCTGTATGTTTATGACAGAAATCTGGCAAGATCCGGGGTCACCAAGCAGGAGAATATAGCCGCAGCAGCGAAACTCGCGCGGCAACTGCGCAAAGGTATTACCGAGCAAGGCATTGTTACGACACCTTTGGGCGATACCTTTGATTTGAGCATGTTCAGGCTTGGCACGGGTCATTATGCGGCGATCTGGATGGATGTGACACAGCTGCAACGTCAGCAGGAACATATCGCTAATCAAAGCGTCGAATTGGAGCGCAAAAACAGCCAGCTGCTGGCCTTTTCTGCGATGGCTGCGCATGACCTCAAGGCCCCGCTCTTGCAGCAGGCGGCCTTGATGGAGTTTATTCTGGAGGATGTGGCAGACGCGGATATTGCACTCCCTGCCGAGGTGCAGCGGCATTTTGGAATGCTCTCCGATTTATCGGGCCGCATGAACGCATTGGTGCGGGATCTGTTGGAGTATGCCAAGGCAGATAATGTACAGGCCAAGACACTGTGCTTTCTACCCGAAACACGTCTTGAAGCGGTGCTAAAGCTGTCGGGGGGCAATCGGAATATCAAGATAACAGTCGTGCGCGGGATGCCCGCTGTTCAGGTGGAGCCGAACGCCTTTGACATGGTCATGCGCAACCTTGTCTCAAACGCGATCAAGCATCACGACAAGCCTCTGGGGCAGATCACCCTGAGCGCGAAACGCGTCGATGATATGGTGTTAATCGACGTTGAGGATGACGGCCCCGGTATCGCAACGCAGCATAGAAACAGTGTTTTTGACCCGTTTTGCCGCCTGACGAATGTTGAAGGAACGGGTTTGGGTCTGGCTTTTGTGAAAAAGACTGTTTTGGCATGGGGTGGGCAAGTCACGCTGAGGCCTGCGGCCGAACGAGGTTGTATTTTTCGCGTAACGCTTCCCGCTGCGCCTGATAACGTGATCGCATTGACTGCCCAGCAGGGAGAAGACGGAATGCCCTTTGATCAGCAAAAGGCCATAGGCACTTCGTAGCTGCTTAGGGTGGGGCGTGCTGCGGGGTAAGACACTGGCAGCTCTGTATCAAACAGCTCTGGGAACAGGACGTATAACTCTGCGCGCGGCCCATCCTCCAGACCGGACAAAGTACGCTCTCCCGGCTGGAAACTTTCGCTCCATGCGCCGTCGGACAGGACGAGTTGATGGTGGTCAAACAGAATATGATAGTAAGTCACTTCAGACTGCATATTGGTTTCTATGCCGTTGAGGCATTGCATATGCTTTGCCGTCCCCAGCGCGCCTTCCACGCCGAAATTCAATTGGACTTGCACATTGTCTAGCAAAAAGCGGTGTTGCGGGCTGACGGTCATGTCGCGCAGCGGAACACCGTTGCCCAATGCACCTTTGCGCAACAGAACAGGCCTGAGCGAAGGTTGCGCACGCAGCGCATCTGCATTTAGAGTTTTGGTGCCAATCCAGCGAATTGGCTGCAATCCATTGTCACGGGTCTTGACCATATCCCCGACCTGCAAATTCTCTACTGCGATCCCGCCACGTTGGGTCGCGATGCGGGTGCCTGTGGTAAAGCAGGGCACGATCGCTTCGATGTTGGTAAAGGTTAGCGTCCCCTCCAGAACACCACCTGCGTCAAAGAAATTTACCTGCCCGTCCGTACCATTGCCGTCGCTGTCTGGCCCTGTCGTGACCAGCGTATAAGTGCCACCCGGTGACAGGGTGCCGCTCAGGTCCAGAGTGTCGTTGTCTGTGCCGCCATCTCCGCCATCAATACTGTCGCCATAAGCATCGGCTGGCGTATCAAACGTGAACGTATCCGCATCATCCCCACCAGCGAGGGTATCTGCCCCAGCACCGCTGGCAAAAATATCGTTCCCCGCACCGCCATCGACATTGGTGCCAAGGCTATCGGCAGTTGCGTCAATGGTATCTGCACCTGAGCCGAGCTGGAAATTCTCGATCTCGCTAAACCCCGCAGCGCCGCCCGAGTGGGTGAGGGTGCCTGCTTCATCGGCGCTAAATGTCAGCGTTGAGGCCTGGGTCATGGTGGTGGCGTCGATGCGATCACCCGCAGTCTCTCCTGCTTCGCCGCCAGTGATGGTGTCTGTGCCGTGACCATCGGCCAGAACAAAACTATCGTCGCCGTCCATGCCCAGCATGGTGTCATTACCTGTGCCGCCAATCAGTGTATCGGCGGTATCGCCTGCCGCGACGATCGCAGTGGCATCCCCTGTCAGGGGCGCATCATTCGGGCCTGCAATATCATCCAATGCTGTCCCATCCGCGGAGGGCAACCAGTCTGAAATCAAATCGGGATTGGCCAGCTCTACACCAAGGGGGCCTGCTTCAAACTCTGCAATCTCGTCTGCTGTGCGCACATCCCCCCAAAGTCGGGCCTCTTCGAACTGTCCTTCGAACAGTTGCGCTGTGGAAAACCCGCCGCCGGGGCTGTCTTGCTCTTGCCCGAACACAAGTGTTCCGCCTGATGCGATGGTCGCACCTTGC
Source organism: uncultured Sulfitobacter sp. (assembly GCF_947502895.1). Classification (GTDB taxonomy): domain Bacteria; phylum Pseudomonadota; class Alphaproteobacteria; order Rhodobacterales; family Rhodobacteraceae; genus Sulfitobacter. Next base: position 832,082 of record NZ_CANNBM010000002.1, on the reverse strand, counting down.
TGGAATGTGTCTGTGCTGGTCTCGACCCCGTCAACATAAGTGGTCAGCGCGCCGCTGGCACTGTCCCATGTAACGCCGAAACTATGGGTGGTCCCGTCGAACAGGCTGCTGGCAGAAACGCCTGTGTCGATGGTCGCGTCGTTGATATAGATGCGAACGGTGCCGCCCGCCATAAAGACGAGGAAGGCATTGTTGTTTGCCGGCGTCGCATAAGAGACAAGGGGGCTGCTGTTCTGTGTCCCCGGATCACCGCTAAAGCGCAACTCGAAGCTGAGCGCATCATCGGGAAAGTCGCTGATCGGGCCTGCATTGGCCAGCCCGTCGTTGCCGCTTTGGTTGAAGCTGACGCTTTCATATGTGCCGCCTGTCAGCACATCATCGCCAGCGCCGCCTGTCAGGCTGTCGGAATCTGCGCCGCCCAGCAGCGTATCAGCACCCGCGCCGCCCTCTAGGGTATCGTCGCCATCGCCGCCAAAGTGCAAATCATCGCCGGTGCCCGAGGCGACAGAATCCGCGCCCGTGCCTGCATCAACCACATCGCCGCCATCACCTGTGGTAACGGTGTCATTGCCGCTGCCAGTATCAAAAACATCTGCGCCATCACCTGCCTGAACGACGTCAGCGCCTGCGCCTGTATCGGCCACGGTGCCATTGGTTGCTGCTGTTGCGACAACAGTGTCATCGCCAGACCCTGTAAAGAACTGCTCAATCTCTTCGAAGTCGGAGATATCGGTAAACTCGTTATAGATCTCGCCGCCTTCGTCGGAATCGAGGATCAGTCGCACGCGTTGTGTCATCGCGCTGGCATCCAGACTATCGCCGTCTGTCTCGCCGCTCTCGCCGCCGAGGATAAAATCCTGCCCAAAGCCGTCTTCCAGCACGATACGGTCATCGCCGCCTTCGCCGAAAATCTGATCGTTGCCTGCGCCACCCGCCAGCACGTCATCGCCGGAGCCAGTGTTCAGGGCAGGGTTGATGATGGCGGGATAGGTTGCCAGATCTACGGCAGTGCCGCCTGTGTCGGGGCCGCTGATGGTGCTGGTCAGCTGGTTGCCACCATCATTTTCAAAGTAGATGATTTCGACCAAATGCACACCGGGCGTCAGCCCGATGAATCCGGTCTGGGTCTCCAATGCGTGCAGCCCATCGTTATCTACAATTTCAACGCCGTCAATAAACAGCTTTGATCCATCATCCGAGGAGGTTGAAAAGGTATATAGCCCAGCCTGATCCACCACCAGTTCGGTCGTGAATTTGAGCGCAAAGTCGTCTGCTGTGTCATAATCCGCAGGGGTGATTGTGCTGGCAGCACCGGTGCTGGTCGGCGTGCCGGAATGGTCGCGCCCGCCATTCAGCGTGAACCCAGCGTTTGCGAGGTTGCTCGGATTGCCCGTCGGGTCCAGATCGTAATACTCGAACTGCCACGGATCGGTTGTACCCGTGCCGCCGCTGCCATCGGGATTGGCTGGGGCCTGTTGCCTGTCTCCAAAGATGACATCATCACCCGCAGCCGCGATGACGGTATCATCGCCATCACCCGCAAGAACGATATCATCATCCGGCGCTTCGCCTGCAAATACCGCGTCGCCATTGTCGATCTGGTCCAGCTCGGGGTCCGAAAGGTAGCCTGCATCAATCAGATCGTCGGCGGTGGTGCCCTCAACGTAGCCGTCAGCGGCGGGCAGGGCGATTGTCTCGATGTTGCTGAATTGCAGGGTTGAGCCATCGTTAAATGTGACAACGCCGTTCTCTGTCGGGCCTGCAACATTTGCGCCAGCGCCGTTCTGGTACTGGATCGAAGCGACATTACTGAGGTTCAGAATGTCGATATCGCTGCCGTCTAGATCTTCGCCACCGTCCACAGTGTCAGACCCGTTGGCATAGATGACATCGCTGCCTTCGTTGCCCTCGATCACATCGCCAAAATTGGGGTCGCTCGCACCTGCAGCGCCGCCCGTGGCATCATCATCTGCCAAGATCGTGTCATTGCCTGCGCCACCGCGCATCCTGTCGGCACCGCTGCCGCCGATCAGACGATCATTGCCCGCCTCGCCTGACAAATCGTCATTGCCCGCGCCACCCTGAAGGGCGTCTTCGCCATCGCCGCCATTCAGCACATCGTCGCCGCGTTCGCCGTATAGCACGTCATCACCCGCGCCACCGTCGAGCGTGTCGTCACCTACCGTCAGGTTCGCACCTGTCGGATCGGCCTGATCACCCCAGATCGTGTCGTTTTCGGTGCCGCCAAAGATACTGTCGTCGCCGCTGCCGCCGATCAGCTGGTCTGCACCACCATTGCCGACCAGCGTGTCATCACCGGCGTCGCCATTCAGCGTGTCATCGCCTTGCTCGAACAGCACCGTTGTGGCGTTGTCGATGACATCGCCGTTCAGCGTAAAGCCCGAGTTAGCCCCGCGTGTGGTGATTGTGAACTCTAGCTCTGACTGATCTTCAAACAGTCCTGTGAACCATGCGGTCTGATCACTGGGGTCCAGGTTCGTGCCACCCGATGCGCCTGTGGCAGTGTATTCGCCGTTTGTCTGGCTCAGCGCCAATTGGTTCACGGCAGCGGTTTCATAGCCCAGAAACTGCTCGTCACTGATGGTGATCGCTTCTGCGCCACCTACTGCTTCGTCGATGTCGCCCCATGTGGCGCGGCCTGTCAGCACAATGGGTGCATCGGTTGCGCTGTTTAGAAACTCGATTCCAAAGCTGGCTTTTTCACCTTCCATCGCAGGATCGTTGGTGCGGTTGGTGATAATCTCGGCACCAGATAGCCCCACCAGATCAACGGTCAGGTTTTCATTGGTACGGCTGAGAAGCGTAATGCGGGCCGAAACAGCGGTGCCGTCATCCAGAAAACCCACGTTGTCGTATATGACGCTATCGCCCTCAACGGCGGCATCAGGCGCACCTGTTTGGGTGCCTGCGCGTACATCCGCGATGTTGAGCTGTAGGGACGTGACACTCAACCCCTCCATCCCGCTGGAGATCACATCCCCGAACAGCATGTCATTGCCCGCACCGCCATCAACGCTGTCGTCATCAAGGCCGGCGTTTACGGTATCGCTGTCTGCACCTGAACTAACGGTATCATTGCCCGAGCCTGATTTGATGATGTCCTGATCGCCAGTCGTAGCAAAAATGCCGTCACCGTTATCGACTTGCTCTGCATCTGGATCGCCCAGATAGGCTGCATCGATCAGGTCATCGCCACCAGTTCCCGACACGACACCGTCCCCGCCCAGACCCGATGTTGCAAAAGTCTCGGTCGTGTCATGCAGCGAGACATAGTCGATGGTGCCGTTGAAATACTGTTGCAGATTGTCTGCGATGTTATCGCCCGACTGGTTCTGGTTTGCGCCGATTGTGATCGGTTCGTTGAACGTGTTCTGGTCCCACGTGACAATCGCAGGGACGCTGGTGGAAAAGCTGGTCGCCTGTGTGAGGTTCTCGACCGAGAATGTGCCACCAGTGCCTTCGTCCCAGCTGTAGACAGCGCGTATGGTATCGCCTGCAGCATAGAAATTGGTGCCTGTGTTCAGCACTGTGTTCGTGCCGTCACCTGCTTGTGCGCGGGTCTCGACACGCCCGTCCCCTGTCACACGCAGATAGAAATGGCCGCCGTCATCGTTGTTCAGGCTGTCGCGGGAGAAGACTGCGCCCGTGTGCTGTGTTGCGGCAGTGAATTCGGTAATCAGCGTGCCGCTCGACAACTGGAACGCTGTGTCAGGGGCCACTTCGACGTATTGGGTGCTGCCATCCAGCTCCAGCGCGCCAAAGGTGGCGGATGCCCCGTTCTGAAACGCACCGTCCTGCGCGCCATTCGCGGCTGAGGTATCGTCGGCTGTGCCGTTGTCGAACCCCCAAAAACTGATTTGTGCCATGTCTGCCCCTGTCTTGCCGCACACTTCTGGGAGTGTTCGCGGATTTCCTCGGGGTTTCTAATACTGGCGATATTGGGCGGGATTGCGCGGAGTTAGGGATGAATTGTGTCGAATTAGAGAACAATTGTGGCGATTGGCACAAAATGCTCAACCCACGCGCGCATTTGCACGCAAGGCGGGAAATGCATACAGTATCGGCGCGTGAGGGCGTTTTGTGTTTAGCTGAACAAGCTGTCCATGATCTGCGTGGCTTCCGGCATTACCGCCAGCTGGTCAATCCACTGGTGGGGAATGCCGTGATCACCGCCGATCCCGTGTGCGGCCCCCATAACAGCCCCCACCAGAATGGCACGGCCACAGGTATCGCCGCCGCCGTAGATGTTGCGCCTGATCGCATCGGAGAAGGAGGTGGCCGTGGCGATGTTATGTACAGCAGAGGGTACGCCATAGGGCAAATCGCAAGCCATGCCAAAATGCTTGGTCACTGCGGCATTGTCCGTTTCAGGCATATCCAGCGCTTTCGCCAGTAAGGTGCGCGCATCGCCTGTTGCATCCGCCAGCCCGGCCTGAACAGCAGCCTTTGCACTGCCTTGGGTCACAGCAGCCGCCATCATTCGCGCCGAGATTGCTCCGTAGCTTGCCGCAACTGCATGGTCACTCGTGACGCGGACTGCCGATGCTGTGGCGGTGTCAAACACCGCGCCCTGTGCCGCCTCTTGGGCGCAGAGCATGGCCACCAATGCAGGTAGTTTTGCGATAGCGGGCAGTTGCAGGTCGTGGGCGCCTGCGGGTCTTGGAACGGTGCCCAAAGCCTCTATCAGGCGCGGTGCAAATGCGAGCGTTGCTGCATCGCTGTTTGCATCTCGCAGCGATTGCATGAACCGCTTGTTCAGCTCGGTACCTGTATAGCGGACCAGAAGGGGGAGTGCCTTGGCGACCAACCCTTTGAGCTGCTTTGCATCGCCGTCAAAGGGCAGGGCAGTGGCGGCAGCATGGGCTGCATCCTCATATCTGCGAAAATTGTCTAGCGTGTCGCGTGTGGCGTGATCGATATACCCGACATAAGCGCCGCCATAGCCAAAGTGGCTGCGAAAATGCTCGGCGTAGATCGCTTCATCGTATGTACCACCGTTTGTTGCCAGCGCGCGCAACATAACCATTGCTTGTTCGCCATATTGGGACTGCGCGCCCGCAACCCGTTTCGGGTGCGCAAAGAACGCCATCACACCGTCATAGTCCGCTGCCATTGGCGTGCGAAATTCGGGCTCTTTTGGCGCGATTTTACGGATGTGGTCCTGATCGTAGATCCAGTGCAAGCCCATTGCTGCAGCGTCGGCCACCAGTGCGCCTGTGATCATGTTCTTGCATCGGTCGGTTAGGGGATATTGCATGGGTGGCCTTTCTGGCTGCAGGTTCTGAATTGATCCTAACGCAACCGCGCAGGAATGGCAGCCTCGGCAAATGTTGGTTTCGGGATTTACGGATGTTCACGCCGCTGATTTGAGCATGGGGAGTGGCGGTTTTTTACGTGTTCACGACCTAAATCGCGTTTCAGGACGTCCTGAAACCGGTCCAAGGACGCGGCACACCGCAACAACGCCCAGTCTTATGGCATCACAAGGCATGAAAGGAATGCAGGATGTCCAAGATCAGAAAACTCGCAAAAGCAACAGTATTGGCCACCGCAATGGGACTGGTGGCATGGGCAGGATACGAGGTATTCCGCCCTGCATACGAAGGGACAGCCGGCATAAAGTATGGCACGGCCTATGCGCCGGTGCGGGACCGTAATGTGGACTTCCATATCTGGTATCCAGCGCAAGACGGGGGCAAGCGGGTCACGGTCGGCGGCAACGGCGTTTTTTACGGCACCCCCGCAGGGCGCCGCGCGCCACATCAGCAGGGGCGGTTTCCGATGGTGGTTCTATCCCATGGCGCGGGGGGCAATGCAGGGCAGTTCGGCTGGATTGCGTCTGCCCTCGCCCAATCGGGCTTTGTGGTTGTTCTGCCCAATCATCCCGGCACGACAACGGGCAATGCATCAGCCGAAGCTGCCGTGCGGGTGTGGGAGCGTCCGCAGGATGTTACGGCTGTCTTGGACGAGATCACGGGCAATCCAACGGCCTATCCCTATATCGATACAGGCCGCATTGGCGTTCTGGGTTTCTCGGCGGGGGGGTATACCGCCATGGCGCTGTCAGGTGCGCGGGTTGATCCTGATCGTCTGCAGCGGTTTTGCGACGATGGCGATCATGGCATGTCCGATTGCGCCTTTCTTGCTCATTTCGGGATTGATTTGCACCGCTTTGATCTGTCCCCCGCGGCCCAGGATTTGCGTGATCCGCGTATCACGGCTGCGGTTGTGGTTGATCCGGGTATCGTGAGCACGCTGACGGATGAAAGCCTGCGCCAGATCGAAACGCCCATGATGCTAATTAATCTGGGTGATGAGGGCGCAGTTCCAGCAGGTGTCTACGCCAAGGATGCGGCGGCAAAGATACCAGATGCGGCTTACCAGACAGTGCAGGAGGCGACCCATTTCAGCTTCCTCGCGCAATGTAAGCCGCGCGGCGCAGCAATTCTTGAGGCCGAGAGGGAGTTGGACCCACTGTGCGAAGATGGCGGCACGCGCACACGCGACGCGCTGCACGCCGAGCTTGCACAGATGATCGTAGCGCGTTTGCGCGGTGGCCTGTGACGTCACCTATAATCGGGTCGCCCGCATCGTCAGGTGCGGGCGGTCGCCCTAGGCCATATCTGCAGGCAGATACTTTCGGATGGAACTTTCCTTGCGGCTCAGCTCGGCATCGATATCGCGCATCTCTAATGACAGCATAAAGGGCGCGCTGGCCATGTGATCTGCGGTAAACGCTTGCGCGGCTCCAAAGATCGCATCAGTAGCTGCTGATTTCGCCTCTGCCGTGCGGCCAGCGCGCAGGCGCATCGATATGTCGATAAATCCGTGCTTTGGGTCCCCGTCGGCAATAACACTGTGGGTGCAGCGGATTGCCCGCACGCGGATACCAGCGGGGGGGAAGACACCTGTTGCCGCGGCTGCATCTTTCACAACAACACATAGCGCGTGCATATCCAGCGCCTCATCCATGTTGGCCGAGTATTCGAGCGTGATGTGGGGCATGATCGATTGCTTTCTGTTCGGGCTGAGATTTCAGGTTTTGCGGTGATCCTGACGCATCGGGCCACGGTATTTTTCTGTCAGTTCGGGTGCGACTTCGCTGCCATCATACAGGAAGGGCAAGATGCCTTTGCGCATGGATTTACCACCCATCGCTTTGATCTGGTCTTCTGACATGGTGACCCGCTGCGACAGGCGCCGCCCCCACTGGGCAAGCATACCGTACAAACGGTCAATCTCGGCATTATGGGTTTCACCTTTGGCAAGGTCGTAGAATTCATCCGGATCGGTTTCAAGGTCAAACAGCATCGGGCGGAATCCGCCTTCGGCGTGCATCAGTTTGTAGCGACCGTCAAACACCATAAACAGACGTGCATCGCGCGGCTCAAGCCCCAGTTTGACGCGTTGCCCCGTTGGGGAATAGTCGAACTCTGAGATCACGAACTCACGCCATTGCGGTGTTTCACCGTGCAGCCACGGCAGCAGGGAACGCCCTTCGATAATATGATCAGGCACCTGCGCGCCAGCGGCCTCGACGAATGTTGCGGCCAGATCAATGCTTTCGACCAAAGCATCGCAGGTCGTGCCGCGTGTTGCATCGGCGGCATTACGCGGATCAAAGATAATCAGCGGCACCTTCACCGATTGCTCGTGAAAAAGGTCTTTCTCGCCCAGCCAGTGATCGCCCAGATAATCGCCGTGATCCGAGGTCAGCACGATCATCGTGTCCTTTAAGGTGTCTGTCGCTTCCAAATGGTCAAGCAGCCGGCCCAATTGGTCGTCGCATTGCTTGATCAGGCCCATATAGGCGGGGATGACTTTGTTGCGCACCTCTTCCCGCTGGAAGGCTTGTGCGATCTTGTTGCCCTGATATGCACCGAAAACGGGATGCGCGTCCTCACGCTCGACCTCGTTGCGGCGTGCGGGGGGCACATGTTCGGGGCCATACATGTCGTGATAGGGGGCAGGCACGATGTAGGGCCAGTGCGGCTTGATAAAGCTGACATGCGCGCACCACGGCCCCTCGGTCTGGTCCATGAAGTCGATTGTCTGGCTGGTGAGCCACGGTGTCTCGCTGTCTTGCTCCGCGATATTTGCGGGCTGGTCGGCATTGCGAAACATCCAGCCCGAGGCGATCTGTTCGTCGGTCACACCTGCGTTCGCATAATCGGCCCAAGGGTTTTCGCCGTCATAGCCTTTGGATTTCAGGTATTCGTTATAGGGCGAGCGTTTTTCGTCATAGTACCCGTCAGGGCCGTATCCCCAAAGCCCGTCATCACGCACCCATGCGTCAAAACCACATTCGGCCTGACGCGCACCGATTGTGCTGTCAGGTGAAAGGCCCAGCCGTGCCATACCTTCCGCATCGGCTTTCATGTGTGTCTTGCCCAGCAGCCAGCAAGCCATACCAGCCTTGCGCAGATGATCGCCCAAGGTCTGTTCGCCCACGCGCAGGGGAAAACCGTTCCATTGCGCGCCATGGCTGGAGGCATAGCGCCCTGTGTAATAGCACATGCGGCTTGCCCCGCAGATTGGCGATTGCACGTAAACATTGGTAAACCGCACACCCATCGCGGCGACACGGTCAAAATGGGGGGTGTCCAGATGCGGATGACCCGCACAACCTAGATAGTCAAAACGCAGTTGGTCATACATGATGAACAGAATATTCATGGTTTGATCCTCCCCCTTTGGTCGCGTGCAACTAATCACAAAGCTGCGGGAATAATCCAGTGCGGATGCGTGGCAACTATGACGCAATTGCGCGGGGATATTTAAAACAGCGCCTACACCCTTGGCACGAAGCGCGATCCTGTTTTATGTCGTCCTTCACTGCGGGGGCGGTTTCGATAGGATGACCAGATGTATCGATCAGTGGCGGCAACGCTTTTCGCTTTTGCCCTTTGCCTTGTTTTCATCGGGCAATCAGCCCACGCCGAAGGGCGCACGTACCTAGGCTATGGCCGTCTGATTACAAACGATTATATCGGTGACGGCCAAGACAGATGGCGCTCGGGCTCTTGGACATCGTCGCGGGTCTGGGGCAGTGAATGGAACGGCCAGGCACCTACCTCCTTTGGTGACGTGATTGAGCTGCGTCTGTCTGCCGAAATTTTTGCACCCGACAACCTTAACCGTGCCGCAACAGGGGATCGGCCCTATGCCGGCGCTTTGTCGGTTGGTGCGCATACGCATTTTACATGGCAAGGGTTCGAGGCCGCTTTGGGTGCGGACCTTGTCATGACAGGCTCTGGCACGGGTTTGGGCAGTTTCCAGCGCGGTCTGCACAAAGTTCTCGGGGTGGAGCTGCCCTCTGACGCGACTTTGGACAATCAGATTTCGGGGGGCTTTCACCCGACCGTTGTTGGCGAACTTGCCCGTGATTTGACACTGGCACCCGGCGTTTATGCGCGCCCGTTTCTGGAAGGGCGCGCAGGTGCCGAGACGATGCTGCGCGGCGGCGTTGATCTGACGTTTGGTCGTATTGGTCGCGGTACTCTTTCGGTACGTGAAGGGGTGACAGGCCAGCGGTACCGTGTGGTGCCAGCAAACGATCCGATTGCAGGGTTTTCATTTTTGCTCGGGGCAGATGTGGCACATGTGGCCGACAGCATCTTTCTGCCCGAGGATCGGGGTTATACTCTGACCGACAGCCGCGAGCGTGTGCGCGCAGGTGTCCATTGGCAGGGCAAGGACGCCTCGGCGTTTTATGGTCTGACCTATCTGGGGGAAGAATTTGACGCCCAGACTGAAGGCCAGATTGTAGGGTCTATCCGCATCAATCTGAGTTTCTGACTGGCGCAATCGCAACAGGTGACGGCAATATTGCATCGCCTCTTTCCAGAGCCCCTCTAGTTTGTTAACCAGAAGTTAATAAAAAAATAATGAGGCAGGCGAGACAGTAAATGGGAACGGGCTTTCGAGGCACGTTCGTCATCTCCTGGTCGCAAACAGAAATTGATGGTCTTGATGCTGCACCGGTGCAAGCGTTGAGCGTTGGGGCAGCATGGGCATGGCGTGGTGACGCTGTGCGTGTGGACGGGCCATCAGATGTGTTGCGACTGGACGAGGCGGACGGAGCAGAAAATTTGCGCAAACGCGCGGCACGTATGGTTCACAGGTTGGTTGGTGCGGCGCTGGAACGCGAGGCAGGACCGCGCGCACAAGCAGGTGCGGACGATACTTCGCCACTTATGGACAACAGCTTTGTCGTCACAGACGGCGGAAAAAGCTATAGTGTCACACTGATTGAAGTGGGTGGCGGCAGCCAGCCATTGCTGATGTTTCTTGACGAAATGCCGCCGCGCAATTGTGATTTATGGATCGTGCACCATACGTTGGGCACGGTCGGCACAGCCGATCCTGACCAGCAGCAAAGCGGCGTGATCTGCTTTACGCCAGGGACGCGCATACGAACCGAAGACGGCACGCGGCTGATCGAGGATTTGCGCGAAGGTGATGTGGTCCAGACCAAGGACAATGGCCTGCAACCCCTGCGCTGGATCGGCAAACGGCGGATGTCCGGTGCTCGCCTGTTTGCAATGCCCAAATTGCGCCCTGTGCGCATCGCAGGTGGCGCTTTGGGGCTGGATCAGCCTGACCATGATTTGCTTGTCTCGCCCGAGCATCGGATGTTGATCAGGGGAGCCGCTGCGCAAAGCCTGTTCAACACGTCCGAGGTGTTGGTGACGGCCAAAGACCTGATTAATGGCAAAACGATCACAGTTGATATGCAGGTACGCGAGGTCACTTATATCCATGTGTTGCTAGAGCAACATCAGGTGCTCTGGGCCAACGGGTTGGAAACAGAAAGCTTCCATCCTGCATCAGCGGCCTTTGCCACACTGGATCATGCTGATCGGCAACGTCTGTTGGCTGAATGCCCCGAGTTGGAATATGATCCGCATACCTACGGCAGTTTTGCGCGGCGGACTTTGTCAGCTTCAGAAGCTGCCATTCTCAACCACGCGGCCTGAGTGCATCCGCCAGTGGCGGGTGCAGAATTTTTAAAGGTTCTGATTGGAGTTTTCTAAAACTCCGGGCAACTCAACTATCGTTTTTCTGTGCAATCAGGGCTCTGATGATGTTTTTGGCGCTGTCGCTGGCCCAATCCGCATCTCCGCGCAGGCGTGCGATCTCGCGGCCCTGCGGGTCGACCAATACGGTGATAGGCAACCCGAATATGCCCATCTGGCTGGCCAATGCCTGCTTGGGGTCCTGATGGCGCGGCAAGTTACTGATGCCCGTTTCCTTGAAGAACTTTGAAATCCCTGCGGGAGAGTTACGCCCCGTTGCGATTGTCAGGACTTCAAAGTCGTCGCCGCCCAGCTCGGACTGCAATTCCGACAGATGTGGCATCTCTTTGCGGCAGGGCGCGCACCATGTGGCCCAGAAATTTACGAGCACATATTTGCCTTCGTAATCCGCCAGCGTGGCGCGGCCTGCATCATCTGCCAGATCGAAAGGAGCCGAGGAGGTTGCCTTTGGCACGCTATGCACTGCGAGTTTTTTCATATCCCCCGCCACCAAAGGCGCGATGATGTCTGCATCCGCAGCAAGAGCAGGGTTTGCACCCGCCGTGAGGGCCGTATAGACGAGGGCGAGCAAGAGTTTCTTCATGGATTCCTCCGGAGAATAGGCAAATGACAGACAAGACTTCCAACAAGATGTGGGGCGGCCGTTTTGCCGCTGGTCCTGATGCGATCATGGAGGCAATTAATGCCTCGATCAGCTTTGACAAGCGGATGGCTGCCCAGGATATTGAAGGCTCTCGTGCCCATGCAGCGATGCTGGCCGCACAGGGTATCATCCAGACTAGCGACGCGGAGGCCATTCGGGAAGGGCTGCTCACGGTCTTGTCAGAAATTGAGGACGGTACATTCACCTATTCCACAGCTCTTGAGGACATCCACATGAATGTGGAAGCGCGCCTTAAGGAAGTGATCGGAGAACCAGCGGGCCGTTTGCACACTGGCCGTTCACGCAACGATCAGGTGGCGACAGATTTCAAACTCTGGGTGCGCGACCAGCTTGATGCGACCGAGGGCGCGCTCCTCGCTCTTATTCGGGCGCTTCTCGCACAGGCTGACGCGGGTGCGGATTGGGTGATGCCCGGATTTACGCATTTGCAGACTGCCCAGCCCGTCACATGGGGGCATCACATGATGGCCTATGTGGAGATGTTTGGCCGCGATCTGAGCCGTGTGCGCGATGCGCGCGCGCGCATGAACGAAAGCCCGCTAGGGGCTGCCGCACTGGCTGGCACATCCTTTCCCATTGACCGCGAAATGACGGCCAAGGCGCTGGGCTTTGACCGCCCTGCGGCAAATAGTCTGGATGCGGTGAGCGACCGTGATTTCGCGCTGGAGTTTCTGGGCACAGCCAGCATCTGTGCCATGCACCTGAGCCGCTTTGCCGAAGAGCTGGTGATCTGGTCCTCCGCCCAGTTCCGCTTTGTGACCCTGTCGGATCGTTTCTCGACGGGTTCCAGCATCATGCCGCAAAAGAAGAACCCCGACGCAGCAGAGTTGATCCGTGCCAAAGTCGGTCGCATTTTTGGAGCAAATGTGGCGTTGATGATGGTCATGAAGGGGCTGCCGCTGGCCTATTCCAAAGACATGCAAGAAGATAAAGAGCAGGTTTTTGACGCCGCCGATAACCTCATGCTGGCGCTGGCGGCGATGGAAGGCATGGTGCGCGATATGAACGCCAACCGTCCCCAGCTTGCCGCGGCAGCAGGCAGCGGATTCTCCACGGCGACTGATCTTGCTGATTGGTTGGTGCGCGTGTTGGGCCTGCCGTTTCGTGACGCCCACCACATTACGGGAACTCTTGTAGGAATTGCCGAAAAACAGGAATGTGACTTGCCTGATCTGACACTTGCGCAGATGCAATCGGTGCATGCTGGGATAACGCAGGACGTTTTCACCGTTCTTGGGGTGGAAAATTCTGTAAACTCGCGCATCTCATATGGCGGGACAGCGCCCGCGCAGGTGCGCGTGCAGGTCGCCCGCTGGAAGGAGTTGACCGAATGAGAAAGTTGATGATTGCTTCGGTGCTAGCGCTTGCCGCTTGCGGAGTAGACGGCGAGCCTGTTCAGCCCACGGGCGGTGTGAATGTATCGCTCTCGCCTTCCGGTGTGGGGCTGGGCGCGAATGTTGGCCTGAAGAAAGGGCCACTGCGGATCGGGTTGGGGTTGTGAGGGTTCTGTTCGCAGCCATGCTTGTGGTGGCGGTGGCTGCCTGTGGCCCGCCAGAGGCACCGCGCAACGATACTGTATCGCCACGCCAGCAGCCCAGCACGACCACACCGGGAGTAACGGTGTCGGGCTCGGTCGAGTTTGGCGTGAAGCGGGGGCTATAATGTCGGTACTGCGTTTGATCTATCTCGCTCTGGCCATCTGGGGCGCTATCCATCCGATGTATTATTTTATCCAGTGGTTTCAGGTCAACGGCTGGGACATCATGGCGATGGTTGATGCGTGGCACGTAAATACAGCCACCAGCGGTCTGGTCTGGGATCTGACAATTGCGGCGGTCGCCTTGACCGTGTGGATCGTGGCCGAGGTTGCCACGCGCCGCAACTGGGGAGCGCTGATCGCGATCCCCGCGACCTTTTGCATCGGGGTAAGCTGCGGCCTGCCGCTCTATCTATTTTTACGGTCAGCACCTGTTCGCTAGGGCGGAATTGAGTTTAAGGGAAAAATAAAGAAAATGGACCACTTCCTGTACCGCGATGGCGCATTGTTTGCCGAAGATGTGCCTGTGGCCGAGATTGCGGCCGCGGTTGGCACACCGTTCTATGTCTATTCGACAGCCACTTTGCTGCGACACTTCAATGCCTTTGATGAGGCGTTGAAAGGTATGGACCATCTGGTGTGCTATGCAATGAAGGCCAATTCCAATCAGGCCGTTCTGCGTACGCTTGCGCAAGCGGGCGCAGGGATGGACGTGGTCAGTCAAGGCGAATATTTGCGCGCCAAGGCTGCTGGCGTACCTGGCGACAGGATTGTATTTTCGGGCGTGGGCAAGACCGAAGAAGAAATTCGCGTAGCACTTGAGGGGGGGATCCGGCAATTCAACGTCGAGAGCGAACCTGAGATGGAAGTGCTCAACGCTGTAGCTGTGGAACTGGGTAAAATAGCGCCTATCACAGTGCGGGTGAATCCAGATGTGGATGCCAAGACCCATGCGAAGATCGCCACGGGCAAGTCAGAGAACAAGTTCGGCATTCCGATTTCGCGTGCACGCGAAGTCTATGCGATGGCCGCTGCGATGCCTGGTCTGGACGTGATCGGAATAGACGTGCACATCGGCTCACAGCTGACAGACCTTGCACCGTTCGAGCAGGCCTATCTGAAAGTCGCCGAGCTGACCGAGCAGTTGCGCAGCGACGGGCACAGAATCACGCGGCTTGATCTGGGTGGCGGTCTGGGTATTCCTTATGCGACCAGCAACGAGGCGCCGCCGCTGCCTGCCGATTACGGTGCGATGGTGCAGCGTACATTGGGCCATCTGGGTTGTGAAATCGAGATTGAGCCTGGTCGTCTGATTGCAGGAAACGCAGGGCTGATGGTAAGCAAGGTGATTTACGTGAAATCCGGCGAGGGCCGCGATTTTCTGATCCTAGACGGGGCGATGAACGATCTGATCCGTCCCGCGATGTACGAGGCCTATCACGACATTATTCCAGTGATCGAGGCGGCACCCGGCACCGAGAAGCAGCCGTATGACATTGTCGGTCCCGTCTGCGAATCCGGTGATACCTTTGCCAAGCAGCGCGACATGGTGCCGCTGGCTGCTGGCGATCTGGTGGCCTTTCGCAGTGCGGGCGCATACGGTGCAGTTATGTCGAGCGAGTATAATTCGCGGGCACTTATCCCCGAAGTGTTGGTGCATGGGGATCAATTTGCGGTTATCCGCCCACGTCCGACCTTTGACGAAATGATAAATCGCGATACCATCCCTGAGTGGCTAGAGACGCATCCCGCATCTTGAGGCCCGCCTGACAAGAGGTCGCCATGGTTCAGTTCACCCCGAATGATCTAAAGCGCACGCTGGACGGACTGCGCAGGCCCTTGTGGCTGACGCGTATGGGTATGGTTGCCGAAGTTG
The DNA here is from genome assembly GCF_947502895.1 of uncultured Sulfitobacter sp. Lineage (GTDB taxonomy): Bacteria > Pseudomonadota > Alphaproteobacteria > Rhodobacterales > Rhodobacteraceae > Sulfitobacter. The sequence goes on along the minus strand of NZ_CANNBM010000002.1, from coordinate 816,945 downwards.
CCGTGCGCAGCCTATGGCCTCTGCTGACGGTCGTGTTGCTGGCGCTGGCGGCAGCGATGTTGGGCCTGCACGAAGTGGCAGCGATTGAAGGTATCTGGGCGGCAGTCGGACTGGCCGTCGCGGCAGGACTTTGGGCAATTGGTTATGCCGTGCGGCGATGGTCGTGGCCCAGTCAGGCAGATGCCATGATGCGCCTCGACGGCAGCCTTGCAGGGCGTCCTTTGACGGCGCTTTTGGATGATCAGGCGATCGGCGGCGGCGACGATGCTTCGGCTGCGGTCTGGCGGGCGCACAAACGGCGCATGGCCGAGCGTGCGGCGGCGGCCCAGGCTGTGCCTGCTGATCTACGGGTTGCATCGCGCGATCCGTATGCTTTGCGGTTTGTGGCTGTGCTGGCCTTTGCGGTTGCTCTTTTGTTTGGCTCTGTCTGGCGGGTTGGAACAGTGGCGCAGATGGCAGGCGGCGGCGCAAGCACCCTTGCTGCCGGTCCTGTCTGGGAAGGTTGGGCAGAACCGCCGCGTTATACTGGAAAGCCGACACTCTATCTCAACGATTTGGCCGAAGGGCCGCTGGAGTTACCTGTTGGCACACTGATCACCATGCGCCTTTATGGTGAGGTGGGCGCGTTGGGGGTAAATGAGAGCGTATCGGGAACGGCCATAGCTGCCGAGCGCGATACCGATGCTGCAACACCGCCGCAAATGGCCTTTGATTTCAAAGTGAACCAGAGCGGTAGCATTGCCGTTGAGGGACCGGGCGGGCGGACATGGGATGTGACCATGCGGGCCGATGCGGCCCCCGAAGTTGTCATACTGGGTGCCCCCGAGGTTTCTGCGATGGGCGAGATGCGCCTGCCCTTTGCGGCCAAGGATGACTACGGTGTCGAGGCGGGCGAAGCGCGGATCATGCTTGACCTTGCATCGGTTGAGCGCCGGTATGGTCTGGTGGTCGCACCCGATGCGCGCCCCGAGATTACCCTGCCTCTGCCGATGCCCATCGCGGGGGACCGTGCCGCGTTTGAAGAAAATCTTGTCGATGACTTCTCCCAGCACCCTTGGGCGAACCTGCCTGTCACCATAGCGATGACTGCGCTTGATGCCGCAGAGCAACAGGCACAAACGGCCCCGATGCAGATGGTTTTACCGGGTCGACGCTTTTTTGATCCAACCGCGGCAGCCGTGATTGAAATGCGCCGTGACATTTTGTGGAGCCGTGAAAACACCAAACGTACGGCACAGGTGCTGCGCGCAGTCAGCCATTTGCCACAAGATGCGTTCCGCTCGGAAACGACAGCCCTGCGGTTGCGTAAATTGATCGGGCGAATGGAGACATATGCCCGCTTTGGTCTGGGTGAAGAAAACCGCGATGCCCTTGCGCAGGATTTGTGGGATTTGGCACTGGAGCTGGAAGAGGGCGATCTGGAGGACGCGCGGGAACGTATGCGCCGTGCACAGGAACGGTTGAACGAAGCGATGAAGAACGGTGCTTCGGACGAGGAAATCGCCGAGTTGATACAGGAATTGCGCCGCGCCACCGAGGAATTCATGCAGCAGCTGCAGCGCGAGCAGGCTGAGCGGCAAGATGGTCAGCGAGAAGGCCAGCAGCAACAACAAGGCGAAAGCATGCAGATGACGCAGGACGATCTGCAGCGCATGATGGACCGTATTCAAGAGCTGATGGAGCAGGGCCGGATGGCCGAAGCCGAGCAGGCCTTACGCGAATTGCAGGAAATGATGGAGAATATGCAGGTCACGCAGGGCCAGCAGGGCGAAGGCGGCCAATCTCCGGGTGAGCAGGCAATGGAAGGCCTCGCCGAGACCTTGCGCGAGCAACAGGGCTTGAGCGATCAGGCGTTCCGCGATCTGCAAGAGCAGTTCAACCCGAATGCACAGGCTGGCGAAAACCAAGGCAACGAGGGCCGCAATGGCGGGCAGGGGCGCGGTGAGAGCCATGAGGGCCAAGGCAACGGTGAGCAAAACCCCCAAAGTGGCGAACAAGGCGGCGGTGGAGAGCAGCGCCCGGGTGATACTCAGCATGGGCAAGGCCAAGGCCAAGCGCAGGATCTGGCCCAGAGGCAGCAGCAGCTGCGAGATGAGTTACGCCGTCAAGAAGGCCGGATACCCGGCCAAGGCACGCCAGAGGGGGACGCGGCGCGCGATGCTTTGGGTCGCGCGGGCGAAGCTATGGACGACGCCGAGCAAAACCTGCGGGAGGGCCAGCTGGCCGAAGCGATCGACAACCAGTCCCAAGCCATGGAAGCCCTGCGCGATAGCATGCGGTCGCTGGGTGAAGCGATGGCGCAAGAAGAGCGCAACCAGCAGCCCGGTCAGGGCAGTCAGGAAAGTGACCGCCGCGCCGACAACCGTGATCCCTTGGGCCGCGAACAGGGAAGCAATGGTGCCACAGGCAGCGACAACGAGGCCGATCTCAATGATGATGCCTACGGGCGTGCGCGCGAGTTGCTGGATGAAATCCGCCGCCGCTCGGGCGAGGCGGCGCGCCCCGAGGTTGAGCGCGACTACCTCAACCGCTTGTTGGACAGGTTCTAAAGGCGCGGTGCTTGTTGCCGCGCCGCGTGTATTATCATTGGACTGAAGGGGATTAGCTGCCGCTCACCTCGGCCGCTGAATCAAGTGATTTCAACATACCCTGCACTTTTCCGTCCAGCCAAACGCGGCCTTGGTCAATCAGCGCGACGTAGCTCTGTAGTGGACCTTCCAGCGCGGGAACGGCAGCGGACAAGCGCGGTGCCAGAACGTAAATTACGACCAGCACAATGAAAATGAGCAGGACAGTCATAAATCCCGTGCGAAACCCGCGCCGCTTTCGCTGGCGTGTGGGCGCTTCGATTTCGGGTTCAATATCGGCGGCACCTGCGCCCGTACGCGCGCTGCCTGACCGCAAGGTAGAGTTTATTTCTTCGATGTCTGGCAACAGATCACGGCGTGATCCCAGTGCGGCTGCGGCTGCTGCCGCTGTTTCCACTTCGCCAGAACCTCCTGCGGCCTGGACTTCGGCTGTGTCGGCACCACGCAGCCGGGCCATCCGGTCACGGGCCTGCCTTGCACGGCGCTCGGCTTCATCCTCGGGCGGGGTATCTTCAAGGTCCATACCAAGATCGGGTTGGCTTTCCAGCCCGCTTGACTGCACAGCACGGCGCGCTGCTTGCTCTGCCTCGGCCTCTTGGCGCAATATATCTGCCACAGCAGGATCGAGTTGCTTGCGTTCGGGCTGTACCGGAGCGGCAGGCGGGGGCGGCGGCGGGGCCACTTCCTCATCTGGTGCAGGCGTGCTTTCTGCCGTGTTTTCTGTGTCAGGTGTATGATCGGGATGGTGCTGAAACCATGTCTGACCGCAGTTGGAACATTGGACATCGCGACCTGCAGTCGGCATGACATCATCAGGCACTTCGTATTGTGCATCGCAATTTGGACAGATTAGTCTCATGAAACGCCCCGAAACATCGGTCTTTGACCTGTTAACCACTCATTAACGCTACCATAGGAGGTATACTGCGGCGCGAAAAGTGCAATCTGGCAGGTTTGGTCTTTGCGGATGGATTGAAACCCATGCGATGCTCAGGCACAACAGGCTAACTGGAAAGGGTGCTGCGTGATTGACCTTGAAAATGTAGCCTACAGCTATAGCGGTGGCGAGCTGTTGTCGGACATATCGCTCAGGCTTGCGCCCGGCTCGTTCCATTTTCTGACGGGGCCATCGGGATCTGGTAAAACCACCTTGATGAAGCTGTGCTACGGCGCATTGCTCCCCACGGCGGGGCATGTGCGTCTGTTTGACACCGATGTCCGCGCGTTGACCCGCGATGATGTGGCCATGTTGCGCCGACGCGTGGGGGTCGTGCATCAGGATTGCCAGTTTCTGGACCACTTGCCTGTTTCCGAGAACATTGCCCTGCCGCTCCACGTCTCTGGCCGCAGTGCCGAGGCGGGCGGCGAAGACCTGAATGACCTGCTCCATTGGGTTGGCCTGACTGAACGTGCCAATGCGCTGCCTGCCGAGCTATCGGGCGGGGAACGGCAGCGCGCGGCACTTGCCCGTGCTGTAATCATGTCGCCTGATGTTGTGCTGGCCGACGAGCCGACTGGCAACGTCGATTGGGACATGTCCCAACGTCTGCTACGCTTGCTGATCGAATTGAACAAAATGGGTAAAACAGTGCTGATTGCCACCCACGACCTGAGCTTGATCCGCGCGACAAAGGCCCACGTTCAAGCGCGCGTGTTGCGGATTGCCAACCGCAGAATACAGCTGGCGGGAGCGGACCTGTGAAGGCGCTGCGCGAGATATTGCGCCGCGCGCTTCATTCGGATGCGCAGGCGGACCGCGTTGTGCCACCATCTGGATTTACCGCGCAGCTAACGCTGTTTGCAGCGGGAGCGATGGCGTTTCTGGCGGTGTTTGCGCTGGCTTTATCATTGGCGGCAGGGCGACTGGCCGAGCAGTGGGGCGAAGAGCTGGCCCGTTCGGCCACCATCCGCATCGCGGCCCCTGCGGATCAACAACAGGCGCAGACCGATGCGGCCCTGAGGATATTGCAGACCACACGCGGCGTGGCGCAGGCCCGTGCGCTGAGTGACGCGGAGCAAGCTGATCTGTTGGCCCCGTGGTTTGGTGCCGATCTGGCGCTGGACGCGTTGCCCGTGCCACGCCTGATCGAAGTGATCGAGACATCCGAGGGCATGGACGCTGCGGGATTGCGTCTGCGGCTTGCCGCCGAGGTGCCGGGTGCTGTGCTGGATGATCACAGTCGCTGGCGCGCGCCCTTGGTCAAGGCCGCTGCGCGGCTGCGGTTGCTGGGGTGGACGTCTATTGCGCTGATTGCCGCTGTAACTGCCGCGATGGTGACGCTGGCCGCCAATGCGGCGCTCGCGGCTAACGCCCAAGTGATTGCTGTGCTGCGTCTGGTGGGGGCAACGGATGACTACATTGGCCAAGCCTTCATCCGCCGCTTTACGCTGCGGGCGCTGATCGGTGCTGTGGGGGGTATGGTCTTGGGGATGATTGCGGTGGCCTTCATGCCACGGGGCGGCGACGAGACGGCCAGCTTTCTGACAGGACTGGGTTTTCAGGGTGCGCATTGGCTGGTGCCTTTGTTGATACCGCCGCTGGCGGCTGGGGTGGCATTTGTTGCCACGCGTCTGGCCGCACGGCGCACATTGGAGGGACTTTCATGAACCTGTTGCAGTGGGTGCGTTCGATCATCTTTATCGTTCAGGCCACAGTAATGCTGCCCGTTATCGGGCTGCTGTGGGCACCATGGGCGATGGTGTCAAAAAGGGGTGCCTATGCGGGTTGTCATGCCTATGCGGGCTGGGTGATCTGGACAGCAGGCTGGATGATTAACTTGCGTTGCGAAGTGCGTGGCACACCGCCGGATATGGCCGCTTTGGTCCCAGCCAAGCATCAGTCTTTTCTTGATATTCTAATGATCTACCATGCGCTGCCCTCGGCCAAGTTCGTGATGAAAAACCAATTGCGCTGGTCCCCAATTCTGGGCCAGTACGCGACCAAAATGCAGATGGTATTCGTAGACCGTGGCAAGCGTGGTGCCGCGATTACCAAGATGCTGGCGGATGTAGAGGCGGGCCAGCGGGAGCCGGGCCAATTGGTGATCTACCCACAAGGCACACGGTCGCCTCCCGGAACGAAGATGCCCTACAAGGTCGGCACCGCCGTTCTGTATGAACAGCTACAGCAACCGTGCTATCCGGTTGCAACGAACGCGGGGGTCTTTTGGCCCCGTCGCGGACTGTACCGGCGCCCCGGTGTGGCGGTGGTCGATTTTTTGGAGCCGATTGCCCCTGGTCTGTCGCGTGATGCCTTTGTTGCAGAACTAGAGAAGCGGATCGAGGCGGCGTCGGACGCGCTGTTGAAAGAGACTGGGGTGGCGCATCTCTATGAAAAGAATTGAGAATATTGCGGCGCTCGAGGCGCTCTATGGCACACCGGGAGCGGCATCCCTGCGCAAGGTGGCGGACCATCTGACACCGCTTTATGCCAAATGGATCATGGCCTCGCGCCTGTGTGTTTTGAGCACGGTGGGGCCTGCGGGCACCGATGGCAGCCCACGCGGGGATGATGGCCCCGTGGTGATGCCGCTGGATGCGAAGCGGCTGGCCCTGCCTGATTGGCGGGGCAATCAGAGGCTGGATACGCTGCGTAATATTGTCGAGGACGGGCGGGTATCCTGTATGTTTATAGTGCCGGGTTCGAACAATGTAATCCGCGTGAACGGCACGGCTTGGTTGACAGATGATGCAGACCTGCGCGCACAGTTCGACAAGCGGGGACGCCAGCCCGCGACAGTTATTATTATAGAAATTGCAGAGGTTTACAGCCAATGCGCACGCGCCTTGATGCGGGCGAAAACGTGGTCCGGCGTCGATGAGAGCGAGGGCCTGCCGAGCATGGGCGAGATACTCGCAGAGGTATCTGGCGGGGCCGAGGGCGGCGCTGACTATGATGCCGCGTGGGCACCGCGCGCGGCCAAAACCATGTGGTAGGCCGCGCGGGTTAACAAAGGGTTAATCCAACCTCTTATGCGTGAATAGCCCCGTCGCCGCAGGCCAGTGCCGCCTCGCGCACCGCTTCGGAGTAGGTAGGATGCGCGTGGCATGTCATGGCGAGATCTTGGGCAGATGCACCAAATTCCATCGCGACGCAGACTTCGTGGATCAGATCGCCCGCTGCGGGGCCGATGATGTGACAGCCCAGAATACGATCCGTTTCCTTATCGGCCAGCAGCTTTACAAAGCCATCGCCCGCGAAGTTTGCCTTGGCGCGGGCGTTGCCCATAAAGCTGAACTTGCCCACTTTATACGCGCGCCCAGCGGCCTTCAGGCTTTCCTCGGTCTCGCCCACATTTGCGACCTCGGGGTGCGTGTATATCACACCAGGAATGACGGAGTAGTTAACGTGGCCGTGCTGGCCTGCGATATGCTCGGCGGCGGCCATACCTTCGTCTTCTGCCTTATGGGCCAGCATCGGGCCTTCGATCACGTCGCCGAGGGCATAGATGCCTTTGACCGATGTTTCCCAGTGGTCGTTCACTGCGATCTGGCCGCGTTCCGTCATCTGGACGCCCAGCCCGTCAAGGCCGAGGCCATCGACGTAAGGACGGCGGCCCGTGGCAAGCAGAACGGCATCTGCATCCAGCACATGTTCGCTGTCGTCGCTGCGCAATTTATAGGTGACTTTGGCCTTTGATTTGCTGGCCTCGGTGCTTTGCACGGCGGCCCCCATGATAAAGGTAAGCCCCTGTTTCGTCAGCATCTTCTGGAACTGGCGGCTGATCTCGGCGTCCATGCCCGGGGTGATGTGATCCAAAAACTCGACCACGGTCACTTCGGACCCGAGACGTGCATAGACCGACCCAAGCTCAAGCCCGATCACGCCTGCGCCGATAACGACCAGCTTTTTCGGGACCTTGCCCAGCGTCAGCGCACCGGTGGAAGTGACGACCACTTTCTCATCCACCTCGACGCCTTTGAGCGGCGCAGGCTCGGACCCTGACGCGATGATGATGTTCTTGGCGGTGTGGGTGTCGTCGCCCACCTGCACCTTGCCCGCCTCGGGGATGGTGGCCCAGCCTTTGATCCAGTCGACCTTGTTCTTTTTGAACAGGAATTCGATACCTTTGGTATTGGTGTCGATGGTGGATTGTTTGTACTTTTGCATCTGTGGCCAGTCGACAGAGGGGCTTTTGCCCTTCAGTCCCATCTCGGCAAAGTTATGCTCGGCCTCATGCAGCATATGCGAGGCGTGCAGCAAAGCCTTGGACGGGATGCAGCCCACGTTGAGGCAGGTGCCGCCCAGCGTGTCGCGCCCCTCGACGCAGGCGGTTTTCAGACCCAGTTGGGCGCAGCGGATTGCAGCGACATAGCCGCCCGGGCCAGAACCGATGATGATAACGTCATAGTCGGACATGAGAGTCTCCTTGGATAAAATAGGGGGGTGCGGGGCGTACACCGTCTGTACACCCCCTGTGCACCGTCATGGTGTATGTGTTGGTGCAGCGCAGATCACAGCAGCGCCGCGATGAGCATGATAAGTGTCGCGACAAAGCCTGCGAACCAGATGAAAGAGCGCCATGGATTCCAGCCCAATGCATAGGCTGGCACATAGGCGATGCGGGAGAACAGGTAGACCCAAGCGCAAACGGCCGTGAGGCCGGTGTTCTGGCCTGACATCTGGAGGACGCCCACAGCGATGGCAAACAGGATCAGTCCTTCGAAGTGGTTGGACATGGCGCGACCAAGGCGCGCGGTTTTATCCGACATCGTTCTGGATGGTTCGCGGTCGCGTGCGGACATGGTATAGCCTGTGCCCAGCTCAAGGTTCGCGGGCACGGCGTAAAGCGCAAATTGCACATATTGCAACAGTGCGGCGAGGGTCAGGGCAGTGAGTTCGGGTGTCATCTGATATCCTCAGGGGCAGGATGTATGGGCGGTGAAAATTCCCAGCAAGCCATCGGTGGCATTGGCGCGGGGATGATTGACGCGGTAGGCGTCCGAAGTGGACCATCGTTCAGTCCATCCACCGCGTTTGTCGCGGACGGTATCGTTGAACCAAGGGCGGTATCTTGTGACGATCTCTGTCAAAAGAATCCCGTTTTCTGCGACTTTATCGACGTGCAGGCAGATGTCTTGCCTCGCTTGGGGTGTTTCAGACACAAATTGATCGTTGTCGCTGTCATAGCGGGCGGTCAGGGTCAGGTACTGGCCCGCCACAAATGCCTCGACCTGCGCCGCGAGGGGCAGGGGTGCGAGAAGAAATGCGAGGGCGGAAAGCTGTTTCATGCGGTCTGGATGAAGAAGTGGCTGGCGTGGGTAACGGTGGAATTGTCGTCGGAGGTGAGTGCATTGGAACGGGTGATCCACTGCTCTGCACGGGGGCGGTCATTGACCGAGAGCAGCACAAAGGCATGCGTCGTGCTATCTGCATCGCGCCAGATTTGCAGCACACCAAGACCCGCATCGCGGCGGGCTTCGTCATCGGCGGTGAAGGCGGTTTGCCAGTTGTCAAAATCGGTGACGTTGAAGTGGCAGATCATTTGCATGTTCATGGTCGCTCCTTAGGGTGTGCGGCTGCGGCGCGTTGCCTCGGCCTGACAGGACGGGCAGGTGATGATTGTCTCGGCTTGTGTTTGCTCAACCATCCAGTCGCCTTTTCGTTGCACCTTAACATATCCTGTGTCGCTTCCCTGTGGGCCTTGCAGGGGCCGCCCCGTGACCCAAGTGAGCGGGCCTGTATGGCCGCACGCAGGGCAGGTGAGCGTTTTGGGAGAGAGAAACGCCATTGCTACCCCAAAGACATCCGTCGGCCCGTAGCCAGTAACGTACCGCACGGAGTCCACTCGCCCTCCACCTGTATATAGATGTCAGCGGATCCGACGCAGGTGGTTTTGCCTGTCTGGCGGCAGTGGCCCACAGCGCGCAGACGCGTTCCGCGGGCAGTGCCCAGCATTTTCACAGTGAAATCCATAGTCGACATGGCATTTCCAGCGGGCAGAGCAGAAGTGACAGACATCATCGCAGCCATATCGCCCAATGCCCGGACAGAGCTGGCGGCGAATTGCCCCGGTGGTGCTTCGAACGCAGGGGTCAATGGGGCTTCTAGTGTGACGGTGCCATGGGCCGCGCTCACCACTTCCACCCCCAAAGCGGGGGCGAAAGGCATCGCCGACAGCATGGCTGACAGCATTTCGGCGAGCGCGGGATCATGGCTTGTTGACACTTACAGGTCCATCAACAAACGACGTGGATCCTCAAGCGCCTCTTTGACGCGGACGAGGAAGGTTACGGCGCCTTTGCCGTCTACGATGCGGTGATCGTAGCTCAGCGCGAGGTACATCATCGGGCGAATGACGACTTGGCCGTTGATCGCCATTGGGCGGTCCTGGATTTTGTGCATGCCGAGGATGCCTGACTGTGGCGGGTTCAGGATGGGCGAGGACATGAGCGAGCCGTAGACACCCCCGTTGGAGATGGTGAAGGTGCCGCCCTGCATTTCGGCCATGCTCAGCTTGCCATCACGTGCGCGCGCGCCTTTTTCGGCGATTGCTTTTTCGATGGCTGCAAAAGACATTGCATCGGCATCACGGATGACGGGCACTACGAGGCCCGTGGGCGTGCCTGCGGCGATGCCCATGTGAACGAAGTTTTTGTAGACCACATCGGTTCCGTCGATCTCGGCATTTACCTCTGGTACTTCATTCAGAGCGTGTACGCAGGCCTTGGTGAAGAAGGACATAAAGCCCAGTTTCACGCCATGTTTCTTGAGGAACAGGTCTTTGTATTCGTTGCGCAGCGCCATCACCTCGGTCATGTCGACCTCGTTATAGGTGGTGAGCATGGCTGCGGTATTCTGGCTGTCCTTGAGACGGCGCGCGATGGTCTGGCGCAGGCGGGTCATTTTCACGCGCTCTTCGCGGGAGGCATCATCGGCACTGGAAGGCGCGCGTGGGGCCGCTGCGGCAGGAGCAGGTGCGGATTTTGCGGCGGCAAGTGCTTTTGCCACATCATCTTTCATCACACGGCCATCACGGCCTGTGCCTGTCACCTGATCGCGGCTGACGCCTGCTTCGGCCATTGCTTTCTTGGCCGATGGGGCGTCTTCGACGTCTTTGCCACCAGAAGATTTCGCGGCGGCGGGCGCCGGAGCGGCCTCTGACGCGGGTGCGCTGGCTGCGGCACCTTCACCAGACGAAATTACAGCGAGTTTCGCAGAGGCATCGACGGTATCGCCTTCGACGGCGACGATTTCGGTCAGGGTGCCAGCGGCGGGGCTGGGCACTTCGACAGAGACTTTGTCAGTCTCAAGCTCGCAGAGCATTTCGTCTTGGGCGACTGTATCGCCCACTTTTTTGAACCATGTGCTGACGGTCGCCTCTGTGACGCTTTCGCCCAAAGTGGGGACCATAACATCGACGGAGGCACCTGATGCTGCTGCTGGCGATTGGGCAGCAGCGCCGTCGGTTTCAGCGGCTTCTTTGGCTTTGGGCGCAGCTGTCGAGCCTGAATCGCCTTCGGATACCATGGCCAGCAGGGCGTCAACGCCGACAGTCTCGCCTTCGGCGGCGACGATTTCGGACAGGGTGCCAGCAACGGGGCTGGGCACTTCGACGGTGACTTTGTCGGTTTCCAGCTCGCAGAGCATTTCATCAACCGCCACGGTATCACCCGGTTTTTTGAACCATGTGGCAACGGTGGCTTCGGTTACGGATTCGCCCAAGGTCGGGACGCGGACTTCATTGCTCATGGCTCAGGATCCTTTGACTGTCAGCGCATCGTTCACGAGGGCTGCTTGTTGTGCTTTGTGTTGTGAGGCGAGGCCCGTTGCAGGCGATGCTGCGGTGGCGCGGCCTGCGTATTGCGGGCGGGTGTGTGTGGCTTTGATGCGGCCCAAGACCCATTCGATGTTGGGTTCGATGAAAGACCAAGCGCCTTGGTTCTTGGGCTCTTCCTGACACCAGACCATTTCGGCGTTCTTGAAACGCTCCAGTTCTTTCACCGCGGATTGGGCGGGGAAAGGGTAGAACTGCTCGAACCGCAGCAGGTAGATGTCGTCGATGCCGCGTGCGTCGCGTTCCTCCAGCAGGTCGTAGTAGACCTTGCCCGAGCACATGACGACGCGCTTGATCTTGTCGTCAGCCACCAGTTTGGTGTCGGAGTTGCCTTGTTGGGCATCGTCCCACAGCACGCGGTGGAAGGAACTGCCGGTTGTGAACTCTTCGGCTTTGCTGACCGCGAGTTTGTGGCGCAGCAAGGATTTTGGGGTCATCAACATCAGCGGTTTGCGGTAGCTGCGGTGCAACTGGCGGCGCAGGATGTGGAAGTAGTTGGCTGGTGTCGTGCAGTTCGCCACAATCCAGTTGTCGCCGCCGCACATGGTCAGAAAACGCTCTAGCCGCGCGGAGGAGTGTTCGGGGCCTTGGCCCTCATAGCCGTGTGGCATGAGGCAGACGAGGCCTGACATGCGCAACCATTTGCTCTCGCCTGACGAGATGAACTGGTCAAACATGATCTGCGCGCCGTTAGCGAAATCGCCGAATTGTGCTTCCCAGAGGGTGAGGGCGTTTGGCTCGGCCAGCGAATAGCCGTATTCAAAGCCCAGAACCGCATATTCTGACAGCATCGAGTCGATGACTTCGTATTCGGCCTGACCCTTGCGGATATTGTTGAGCGGATAGTAGCGATCTTCGGTTTCCTGATTGATCAGGGCCGAGTGGCGCTGGCTGAATGTGCCGCGCGTGCTGTCCTGACCTGCAAGGCGCACTTTGTAGCCTTCGGTGAGAAGGGAGCCAAAGGCGAGCGCCTCGGCGGTGGCCCAGTCGAACCCTTCGCCTTTTTCCAGCATATTGGCCTTGGCCTCCATCAGGCGGGCCACGGTTTTATGCACGGGATAGCCATCGGGGATGGTGCTGACGGCTTTGCCCACTTCGGCCAGTGTCTCAGGCGCTACGGCAGTTTTGCCGCGCTGGTATTTCTTGTCCTTGGATTTTTCGAGGTTGGCCCATTTGCCATCCAGCCAGTCGGCCTTGTTGGGGCGGTATTCCTTGCCTGCCTCGAACTCGTCATTCATGCGGGCCTGAAACTGGGCCTTCATATCCTCGATCTCGCCCTCGGGGATCAAGCCGTCCTTGACCAGACGGTCGGTATAAAGGGTGAGCGTGGTTTTCTGCTTTTTGATCTTTTTGTACATGACGGGGTTTGTGAACATCGGTTCGTCCCCCTCATTGTGGCCAAAGCGGCGGTAGCAGATCATGTCGATGACCACGTCCTTGTGGAACTTCTGGCGGAACTCGGTCGCCACGCGTGCGGCGTGCACGACAGCCTCCGGATCATCGCCGTTGACGTGGAAAATCGGTGCCTCGACCACCAGCGCATTGTCGGTGGGGTAGGGAGAGGAGCGCGAGAAGTGCGGCGCGGTGGTAAAGCCGATCTGGTTGTTGACCACGATATGCATGGTGCCGCCCGTGCGGTGGCCGCGCAGGCCTGACAATGCGAAACATTCGGCCACAACGCCTTGGCCCGCAAATGCGGCATCGCCGTGCAGCAGGATGGGCATGACGGAGGTGCGGTCTTTGTCGCCCAGCTGGTCCTGCTTGGCACGGACCTTGCCGATAACGACGGGGTTCACCGCCTCTAGGTGCGAGGGGTTGGCCGTCAGGGACAGGTGGACGGTATTGCCGTCAAATTCGCGGTCGCTGGAAGCGCCGAGGTGGTATTTCACATCGCCCGAGCCGTCGACTTCCTCGGGTTTGAAGCTGCCCCCTTGAAATTCGTTGAAAATAGCGCGGTAGGGTTTTTGCATCACGTTTGCCAACACCGACAAACGACCACGGTGGGGCATACCGATCACGATATCGCGCACACCGAGGTTGCCGCCGCGTTTGATGATCTGCTCCATCGCGGGGATCAGGCTCTCGCCGCCATCAAGGCCGAAACGCTTGGTGCCCATGTATTTGACGTGCAGGAATTTCTCAAAGCCTTCGGCCTCGACCAGCTTGTTCAGGATCGCTTTGCGGCCCTGTTTGGTGAATTGGATTTCCTTGCCATAGCCCTCGATCCGCTCTTTGAGCCACGCGGCCTCTTCGGGGTTGGAGATGTGCATGTATTGCAGCGCGAAAGTGCCGCAATAGGTGGCCTTCAGAATGCCCGTGATCTGGCGCATGGTCGCGATTTGCAGGCCCAGCACGTTGTCGATGAAAATCGGGCGGTCCAGATCGGCCTCGGAAAAACCGTAGGATTTCGGCTCAAGCTCGGGGTGGGGGGTCTGGTCACGCATGCCCAGCGGATCAAGATCGGCCACAAGGTGACCACGGATGCGGTAGGCGCGGATGATCATCAGCGCACGGATGGAATCGAGCACAGCGCGCTGGATTTGATCGTCGGTGACTTCGACGTTTTGCGCGCGTGCCTTTTCGGCGATTTTGGTGCCCGCGGCCTTCGCCTCGACGGGCCATTCCCCTGTGAGGGCGGCGGTCAGGTCATCATGGGGCATCGGCGGCCAATCGGCGCGCGCCCATGACGGGCCGGAGGCTTCGGCCTCGACGGCTTGGCCATCATCGCCCAATGCTTTGAAAAACGCCTGCCAGCTTTCGTCCACCGCGTTGGGGTCGTTGGCATAGCGGGCATACATCTGCTCCAGATACTCGGCATTGTGGCCTTGCATGAAGGAGGAGGCGTGGAATTGGTCGTTGGCTGGATGGTCGGTCATTGGGGCACCTCGTTTGGAATGGCAGGATCAGTTAAACGCGCTGCGTAGAGCACTAGGTTCAGAATAAGCGTGGTTGGAACCGCCATCAGCAAAACCAAAGCAGTACCGAAACCCCTACCGTCATCGCTAACACCTTCATTGGGACCAATCGTGACCTGCCAGTAAGCTGGAAGAACAAGAACCATTAATGTGCTGAGAACGATAGGTGAGAACAATAGGGTCAAAGCGGCTTGAAAGCGGATTGCCTTGGGATGCCGGGCAACCAAAAGCGCGCATGCGAATAAGGCAAGGATGTATACAAAAGAAACACCCATCACTTACCTCCTGCCAAGCGGGTTTGCTTGGCATCCCCATCCGTCAAGACGAGTACGATGGGGATGCCTTCAGTTTTTATGAACCTCTTTTGCTGCATTAACCTTTGCTGATCGCTTCTTGGACTGCTTCGCCCAATGTCGCTGGGCTGTCTGCAACCACAATACCTGCTTCGCGCATCGCGTTGATCTTGCTTTCCGCGTCACCTTTGCCGCCCGCAACGATTGCGCCTGCGTGGCCCATGCGGCGGCCGGGAGGGGCTGTGCGGCCTGCGATGAAGCCGGCGGTGGGTTTCCAGCGGCCTTTTTTCTTCTCATCGGCGAGGAACTGTGCCGCTTCCTCTTCGGCGGTGCCGCCGATTTCACCGATCATGATGATCGAGGTCGTCTCGGGATCGGCAAGGAACATTTCCAGCACGTCGATATGCTCGGTTCCCTTGATGGGGTCGCCGCCGATGCCTACGGCGGAGGACTGGCCGAGGCCCAGATCGGTGGTCTGCTTGACCGCCTCATAGGTCAGCGTGCCGGAGCGGGACACAACACCGCAGGAGCCGCGCATGTGGATGTGGCCGGGCATGATGCCGATCTTGCAGGCATCGGGCGTAATCACACCGGGGCAGTTGGGGCCGATCAGGCGGGATTTGGAGCCATCCAGCGCGCGCTGAACGCGCATCATGTCCAGAACAGGAATACCTTCGGTGATGCAGACAATCAGCTCCATCTCGGCGTCGATCGCCTCAAGAATACTGTCGGCGGCGAAGGGGGGCGGCACGTAGATCACGGAGGCATTGGCCTCGGTCACGTGCTTTGCCTCATGGACGGAGTTGAACACTGGCAGGTCAAGGTGGCTCTGGCCGCCTTTGCCCGGTGTCACGCCGCCGACCATCTTGGTGCCATAAGCAATCGCCTGCTCGGTGTGGAACGTACCTTGTGAGCCGGTGAGGCCCTGACAGATTACGCGTGTGTTTTCATCAATTAGTACGGCCATGGAAAGCTCCAGTTCTGGGAAATCGAGTAGGGTGACAAAGATGCGGGGCACCTTGGGGTGTGAGGGCGCGCGGCATTGCGGCGGCGCGGGTTAAGGGGGGCGGTCATGTCTGATGCTCCGCTTGGGCATCTTTGGCAAACGCGACCGTGCGCAGGCGGGCCTGACGGGTCAGCCATTTGATGTAGGTGGAGGCCGGATAGGCCAGCTCGTAATATAGCCGCTTCAGCTTTTGCCGGACCAGCGCCATGCCTTTGGGGCGTTTGCGTTCGCCCATATAAAAGGGGCTTCCCTCAGGCTCGTTGCCTTGCAGGATCATGGCGGGGGAAATCTGGTAGATGTTCATGCCACGTGTGGCGCGGGAGGCGTTGATGTTGAACAGGATGTGGTCGATCACCATGTCAAACGGCTGCGCCGCCAGCAGTTTACGGGCCGCATCGCGGCTGAGCATATAGCCCGCAGCCCCCATGTGGCGCGACAGCAAACGCTGCACCTTGCGGCCACGATGCATGATCGCGTGCTCTTCCAGCAGGATTTTGGTGCTTTTGGAGCGCCAGCGCTCAAGCTTCATGATGTCGGCATCATCGGGCCACCAGCTAAGATCGGCCAGCCATGCGCCCAGTTCGGGGGCGATGAAGATATCGTCCTCCATCACCAGACAATGTGTGGCGTTGGTGGCGAGGAACCGCTCCCACGCTTGGGCGTGACTGATGGTGGCGGCCATGTTGGGGGTGTGGAACGTGCCCCATGGCCCCTCACGTTTGCAGCGGGCAAGGATATCGGCCTCGTCATGTTCGGTGAAATCAAACGCAGGATGGAAGGTGAGATCAAGGCCTGCGCGCTCCAGCTCGGGGCGCATGTGAATGCGGCGATCCTCGGCGCGGGCAAGGTTGGTCATCTCGATGTGTACGCTCATCGCTGCACCCCTTGCATGGCAGCACGCCCAGCGGCCCCTGACGGGGCGCGGGAGTGGCTGTTGGCGAAGAGTGTCGCGTCGAACATGTAATCGGTCTTTCAGCGCGTAGGCGCGGGCGGGGCTAGCCGCCGTATTTCTGGTTTAATCGGGTGCGGCTTACGAGTTCGATCTCGAAGGTGCCGGTGGGTTTGGATTTGGCAGTGCCTGTGTAGGAGACGCCGCCCGAGATTTTGTCGGACTGGAAGTAAAGGCCACCGTGCCAGTAGGTGCGGGCCGTGGAGAACTGCGATTTGTCGATTTTGGAAAACGGGCGCGCAAGGACGAGCGTTTTGTCGAAGGCTTTGAGATAGGCAAGCGCCGTTGGCAGCAGCTTGGCCTCGTCGCGCGGATTGATCCCCATAATGGTGATTTCGCACTTGATGCTGTTGGTGTTCACGTCGATCGAGGGATCAACGGGGACCATGCGCGCCTGCTGGTCGTCGGGCATGCCGCGATTGACCCAATGGGCGCGGTAGTGACCAAAGGATTTGTCGCGCTTGCGGCGGCTGTCAAAGCGGGATTTCAGCATGCGGTCGGTGGAGCGGGAGAAACCCGCCCGCTTGGCCGCGCGGTCTGGCGCGGTGCGACGTGCGATGGTGTCATAGCAAAAGCCTACAGCCTTTTCCATGATCCCGTTGTCGCGGAAGACAAGGGCAGTGCGGTCAATGCTTTGCGCGCTGGCGGGCAGTGCCAATGCCACTGTCAGAGCTGCTGCGGTAACGGCTGTGCGGATCATTGGCTGCCCTCCTCGTTCAACGGCGTCAGGCGTTCGACACTCATAAAGGTTTCGGGGGCGTTTGCGGGACCGCGCACGCCGATTTGTACCACGGCAATGCGGTTGGGGTTCAGCTGGGCTGCTGCAATGAAGGACGTGCCGTCTTGTGGCGTGAAACCATCGGGCACTTGTGCCTTTTTGTTCAGTAGCCCTTCCTCGATCAGACCTTTTTCGAGCCAGTTAAACGCAAGTGCGGGGTCGTAGCCGTCAAAGGCTACTTCGCAACGGCGGTCGGTGCCTGCTGTCGCGGCACGCCCCGTTACCGGCGAAGGCGCTGCACTGGAGAACGGGCGCAGATCGTAGAAGTCAAACCGCGCGCCAGAAGGGGCGAGATTGGCCTGCGCTGTTGCGGCTGTGAGATAGGGGCTAAAGCAATGATCGGCGAATGCTTTGCCAGCCGCATCTGCGTTTTGTGCTGCCACAGCGCTGCCCGCCGCCACAAAGGCAGTTAGGCAGAGGGATGCTGTGAGAGGACGGTGCATTGCGATTAACCCAACCCGTTGAGAAATTTAGCAGCGCTGTTTCGCAGGCTGAGGGCAAAGGCGAGCTTTGATCGAGCTGCGCCAGATATTGAAGCGCCAAAAGGCACGGAAGACTTCGAACGGAGGGTTTGGGTTTTGATCGTCCGCCCATCTGCTGTGCGCAGAGTGAATTCTAATAATGCGTTAGCAGTCATGGTGGTCGCGCCCGTGGGGTTTCCCGGTTCGGCCAGCCGTACTGAGAGGATATAGCGGTTGCCCGGTCCGTACCCTGTGTCGCGCATCAAACCTGTCAGCGCCCTGCGCGTTTCATCGTCGGTGACGGGTGAAAACTGCCCCGGAAAAACCCCCGGCGAGACGAAACCCGTCACCTCGCCGATTGCAATGGCGCCTTTATACCGCGCCGATGGGGCCTTTATCGGGATGCTCTGGCTTGCAACTACCTCGCGCGCGGAAGAGGCATTTGCGGCAGATGCATTGGCGTTTTGCGCGGCCCCGTCAGCTGTTGCGACGGTTTCCGAGCAAGCGGCAAGCAGCCCGGCGATAACCAGGCTGCATGTCAGGGAGCGAAGCGCATGCATCAGTTTAACCCTTAACGGCTTTCACGATTTTCTGTGCGCCGTCTTTGAGATCGTCGGCAGCAATCACGTCGAGACCTGAATTGTTGATGATGGCTTTGCCCTCTGCAACATTGGTCCCTTCGAGACGCACAACAAGCGGCACTTTGAGGCCGACCTCTTTTACAGCAGCGACAACGCCCTCGGCGATCACATCGCAGCGCATGATGCCGCCAAAGATGTTGACGAGGATGCCTTTGACCTGCGGATCGGAGGTGATGATCTTGAAGGCTTCGGTCACTTTCTCTTTGGTCGCACCGCCGCCAACGTCGAGGAAGTTTGCAGGCTCTGCGCCGTAGAGCTTGATGATGTCCATTGTGGCCATCGCAAGACCCGCGCCGTTAACCATACAGCCGATTTCGCCGTCGAGGGCGATGTAGTTGAGATCGTATTTGGAGGCCTCAAGCTCTTTCGCGTCTTCTTCGGTGGTGTCGCGCAGCTCGGATACTTCGGCCTGACGGTACATGGCATTGCCGTCAAAGGACACTTTGGCGTCCAGCACTTTGAGATCGCCGGTGTCAGTGACGATCAGCGGGTTGATCTCCAGCATCTCCATGTCGCGCTCGAGAAACGCTTTGTAGAGCAGACCCATCAGGGCAACGCATTGCTTGACTGCTTTGCCTTCCAGACCCAGCGCGAATGCGATGCGGCGGCCATGAAACGGCTGAAAGCCTGTGGCGGGATCAACGGAAAAGTTGATGATTTTTTCTGGCGTGTTTGCGGCGACTTCTTCGATGTCCATGCCGCCCTCGGTGGAGCAGACAAAACCGACGCGGGATGTTTCGCGGTCGACCAGCAGGGCGAGATAGAGTTCGGTTTCGATGCCCGAGCCGTCCTCAATGTAGATGCGGTTGACCTGTTTGCCTACGGGGCCTGTCTGGTGTGTGACCAGCGTGCGGCCCAGCATTTTCTTGGCTTCCTCGGCTGCTTCGGCCACGGATTTCGTCAGGCGTACGCCGCCTGCCTCGCCTGCGTCTGCTTCCTTGAATTTACCTTTGCCGCGACCACCAGCGTGGATTTGCGCTTTGACCACCCACAATGGGCCGTCAAGTTCGGCTGCTGCGGATTTGGCGTCTTCCGCCTTGAGCACAACGCGCCCGTCGGAAACTGGTGCGCCGTAGCTGCGCAGAAGGGCTTTGGCCTGATATTCGTGGATGTTCATGTGAGACGGTCCCGTTTGGTTCTAATCCCGCGTGGTATACGCGAGAACTCTAACAATTCCTCAACAGCATTTCGTAGGAAGAACGATAAATCCAGCGTAAAGCGACATTTGTGATCACACGCCAAAACAGTGTGATCACAAAATGGGGTAAACTGCGTGTTTTCGATGGGATCGCGGGGGAATCGCCGAATAGTGCGCACAATACTACGCAAATTGGCTAAATCTTTTGGAGATTTTTCGGCCACATTTGGCAAAGATGCGGCTGGATCATGCAGGTAGGTTGCCGCCCGATGCGATGTTCGGGCGGCGCAGATGGCTAGAGGGGAATAAGCGCCCAATAGTCGAGATCAAGAAGTACGGAAGGCAGGTATTTACCGTCTTCGCCGCGCAGATCGAAGGGGGCGCCGCCTTTGGTGGCTACAAGGCGCAGACGAATGGAACCGACACCGGGGGCGGATGTTTCGGCCTTATCGAGGACTTCGGACCAAGCGCGCACTGTATCGCCTGCAAGGCAGGGGTTGGCGTGCGCGCCGCCGTTGAGGCCCACAACCATCTGTGCGTTCGCCAAACCATTAAATGACAGCGCGCGCGCCATGGAGATGACGTGGCCGCCATAAATCAGGCGGGAGCCATCGGGGCGGGCGGAGGTGTCAAAATGCACTTTTGCTGTGTTCTGCCACAGGCGGGTGGCCATCATGTGTTCGGCTTCTTCGATGGTCACACCGTCGACGTGGTCGATTTTCTCGCCGATGTCGTAGTCGCCCCAGCGGTGTGGTTCTCCGGCCAGATCGAAGTTGTAGTTGGTAAAATCGAGGCCCTTTGGGATCACCAGATCGCCCGCCTTAATGGCGGCGGGCAGATCGGGGACTGTGGTTTCGGGCGCGGGGGCGCTTGCGTTGCGTTTGCGCACCATGACCCAGCGGACATATTCCATCACCGCTTCGTCATGCTGGTTCAGGCCTGTTGTGCGTACATAGACCACGCCCGTTTTGCCGTTTGAGTTCTGTTTGAGGCCGATGACTTCGGACTGACTGCGCAGGGTGTCGCCCGGCCAGACGGGCAGCAGCCAGCGGCCTTGGGCATAGCCCAGATTGGCGACAGCGTTCAGGGACACATCCGGCACGGATTTCCCAAACACCACATGGAAGGCGATCATATCGTCCAGCGGGCTGAACGGCAGGCCGCAGTCTTGGGCGAATTGGTCGGATGAATAGAGCGCGTGGCGCGCGGGGTAGAGCGCGTGATAGAGCGCGCGTTCGCCCATCTTGACCGTGCGGGGCACGGCGTGGGTCAGGATTTGGCCCACGGAATAGTCTTCAAAGAAGTTGCCCGCGTTGGTTTTGGTGGTGGGTGTGGGTGTGGTCAGCATTCTAGTGTGCTCCCAGTTTCGTGTCGGGTGTATAGGTGCCTTCGACCTCTTTTACGACCGACTGGCCGCAGCGCATGACGCCTGCGGCGTGGTCCCATGTCTGGGTGGGAGAGCCATAGAGCTCCCAGCCTTTGTTGAGGGCATCGGTGACTTTGTGGCAAAAGGCGGAGGTGTCTTCCTCCGACAGGAAACGGTAGAGTTTCATGGGAATGTCCGTAGGTTCAGGAAAAAGGTGAGACGCCGAGCGCGTAGTGGATGCCGCTGATGACGACCAGCATGACAAAGGTAATCACGGCGAGGCGGGTATAGGTGCTGCGGCCTGCGGGGGCGGGTGGTGTCCAGTCGGGCTCAGCACGGTTGATCAGGATCACAGAGCCTACAGCCCACGCCAGCATCCCGCCGAACAGGATGATCGAGGCCAGATCGCCATTCACCAGCAGGTGTGCCGCTGCCCAGATCTTTACGGCGAGCAGTTGCGGGTGGCGGGTTTTGTATGCGGGCCACGCTTTGGCCCCTTTGGCCGCAGAAGAGCCATAGACCCAAAGCGCCAGCAGCATGGCGAGGTTGTTGATGCCTGTCAGGAAGGCTGGCGGGTTCCAGACGGGAATAAAGTCTGCGCCACGGTAGCCGATAATGATGAGGATCAGCGAGGCGACGATGGCTGCCGCGACGATCCCTTTGCCTGCGTTGCCCATCGCCTCGCGCTGGGCGGGCAGGAAGCGTTTGAAATAGTGGGCGGCGATCCAGAGGATCATGCCGAGGATAAGAAGGGTCATGGGGCTACTCCGTAGCGAGGGCTGCGATTGCATCCAGCTTTGCCAGTGTTTCGCGGGCAGTTGCAACGTGTAGATTCTCTACGATCTTGCCATCGACAACCGCGACGCCTTGGCCTGTGGCCTCGCATTCCTCGAATGCGGCGATCTGGCGGCGGGCCAGCTCGACCTCGGCCTCGGAAGGCGAAAAGGCATCGTTGGCCACATCCAGCTGGGCGGGGTGGATCAGGGTTTTGCCGTCAAAGCCCATGTCGCGGCCTTGGTCACATTCGTGGCGCAGCCCCTCATCATCTTTGAACGCGTTATAGACGCCGTCGATGAGTGCCACACCATGCGCCTTGCCTGCCAGCAAGCAAAGGCCCAGCCCTGCCATCATCGGCAGCCGGTCGGCGCGAAAGCGTGTTTGCAGGTCTTTGGCCAGATCATTGGTGCCCATGACCATGCCTTGCAGCAACGGGTGGGCCGCAATTTGGGCCGCACCCAGCATCCCCAGCGGCGTTTCCATCATCGCCCAGAGCGGGGTATCGCCTGTGATGGCGGCCAGCGCGTCCAGATCTGCGGGGCTGTTGACCTTGGGCAGCAAGATCGCGTCTGCGCCCATTTCTTTGGCGGCTTTTGCATCATCGGCGCCCCATTGGGTGTCTAGACCATTGATGCGGATGATTTTCATGCGGCTGCCATAGCCACCAGTGGCCAAGGCTTCGGCCAGTGTGGCGCGCGCGGTCTCTTTTTCCTCGGGGATTACGGCGTCTTCGAGATCGAAGATGATCGCATCTGCGGGCAGGCCGCGGGCCTTGTCCAAGGCGCGGGGTTTGGAGCCGGGGATATAAAGAACGGACCGCAGGGGACGGGCGAGAGATGGCATGGGCAGGCTCCTGAACACAGTTTGACGCAATAATGTTGCGCGCACAGGGCCATTTTTGGCGGTAAACTTCAACCCCAATCGCGCCGCAGTGCAGCAAAAATTGCCACGCAACGGGCAACGGACGCGGCGTTAACGCCGTTTTCAGCCCTTATGCGGCAGGATCAAGAGGAGTTGCAGATGTCGCGAAAAGATCGCCCGGGCCTGATCAGGCCCCCGTGATGAGGCTGCTGCGGCGTTATGGATCAGGGGGCAGTCCGGTGGCTGTATACCTCTTACACGAAGGGCTTTGATATGACACGTACAGCAAAATTTCTTCACCTTGCCGCACTGACCGCAGCGGCGGTGGTTTATCTGGCGACAACGTCGCAAGTGGCCGCGCAATCGCAGCGCAACTGCGGCCCGCGCGACGCAGTGGTAGAGCGTCTGGCCGAAGGGTATGGCGAGACGCGGCAATCGGTTGGCATCGGGTCCAACAACGCGATGGTCGAGGTGTTTGCGAGCGAAGAGACGGGCAGCTGGACCATTCTGGTGACAATGCCCACGGGCGTGAGCTGCCTTGTTGCGTCGGGCCAGTCGTTCGAGGAAGTGGCCGAGGCCCTGCCGACAAAGGGCAATGACGCCTGAGTCTGCTGGCTATGTCAGCCCGTCCCATATCAGCTTGAACCCTGTTACTGTGAGCAGAACATAGGTGAGGGCGAAAAACGCGCGCTCGGGCACAAGGTTGTGGGCGCGCACGCCAAGCCATGCGCCTGCCAGCGCAAAAGGTGCGAGCAAAAGGTTGGCTTGGGCTGTTTCGAGCGTGAACATGCCGAGAAAGGCATAAGGAATAAACTTGGCGATGTTGATCGCCCAGAAGATCAGCACTGACGTGGCCTGATACCCCGTCTTGCCCAATCCGCGCGACAGCAGAAACACTGCAGCAGGCGGGCCTCCGGCGTGACTGACAAAGCTGGTGAACCCGACGGCCAAACCGGCAACCAGCCCTGCGCCATCAGGCATTTTGCGCGCCCCGATCCGCAGCCAGCCGCGTCTGAGCGATATTTGCCAAACCACAAACCCTACTGACACAAGCCCGATCAACAGGCGCAACAGATCGGGAGAGGCCACACGGTAGAGTGCGGCACCAAGCGCCACACCAGGCAGGCCGCCTGCGATGATTAGCAGCGCCTCGCGCAGATGCCAGCGGCCCCAATAGGGTCTGAGCGATGCGACATCTATCAACATCAAAAGCGGCAGCATGACTCCCAGTGCCAACCCTGGATCGACCACAAGTGCAAGCACAGAGGCAGAAGCAAAAGCAGCACCCGAGCCGAAACCGCCCTTGGACACGCCAGCGAATAAAACCGCCGGTCCGGCAATGGCAAAGAACCAAAGATCGAGAATGAGCATCGGTGCCTCTTGAAATTGCCGTACAATGTTTACGTCTACATCAGACAGAACGCCTATCACAGGCTTTCCCCTGAATTTACAATGCCAAAGGACACGCCCGATGAAAACACTGCTCGCCGCCTCCGCTTTGATGATCTCACTTGGCGGGGCTGTGGCTGCGCAATCCATGCAAACGCAGGTGGGTGTCGTTAAAATGAGCGAGGCCAGCCTGCTGGTGCGTGATATGATCGGGGAGCCTGTCTATAATTTCCGTGGCCGTCCGAACACGGACACGCCCATGGCGCTGGCGGGGGCCAACCGTTTCGAGAGGATTGCGCGGATCAAGGACGTAATGATCAACACGGACGGCACCGTTGAGGCGATTGTAATGAGTGTGGGCGGTTTCTGGGGGCTGGCAGACCGTGAAGTGACTGCGGATATGGACGGCCTGTCTGTGGTGACGGATGTGCGCGGCGACAAATATTTTGTCATCTATACCTACGAGGAAACTCTGGATGATGCGCGCAGATTCAACAAGTTCGATATTGAATAGCGATCCGTGCGCGCGAGGGTGCGGCCAAGTTGAGCCAACTGCAACTTGCATGAATGTGCGGATGGGTTTAAGCCGCCGCCAACGCAAACCTCATGGAGTACTGCAAAATGGCACGAGCCAAAATTGCGCTGATCGGCGCGGGTAACATTGGTGGCACGCTGGCCCATCTCGCCGCTGTCAAAGAACTGGGTGATGTCGTGATGTTCGACATCGCGGATGGTCTGCCGCAGGGCAAAGCCCTTGATATCGCCGAATCCGGCCCCTCCGAGGGGTTTGACGTCGCGATGTCCGGCACCTCCGATTACGCCGATATCGCTGGTGCGGACGTCTGCATCGTGACTGCCGGTGTCGCGCGCAAGCCGGGGATGAGCCGTGATGACCTGCTGGGCATCAACCTCAAGGTTATGAAATCTGTCGGCGAGGGCATTGCCGCCCATGCGCCTGACGCATTCGTCATCTGCATCACCAACCCGCTTGACGCGATGGTTTGGGCGCTGCGCGAATTCTCGGGGCTGCCCCACGAGAAAGTCTGCGGCATGGCGGGTGTGCTTGATTCGGCACGCTTCCGTCACTTCCTCGCGGAAGAGTTCAACGTATCCATGCGCGATGTGACGGCATTCGTGCTAGGCGGTCATGGTGATACGATGGTACCCCTGACGCGCTATTCTACCGTTGCGGGTATCCCGCTGCCCGACATGGTGAAAATGGGCTGGACCAGCCAAGAAAAACTGGACGCGATCGTGCAGCGCACCCGTGATGGCGGTGCCGAGATCGTTGGTCTGTTGAAAACAGGTTCTGCCTTTTATGCGCCTGCGACCTCGGCGATCGAGATGGCAGAAGCCTATCTGAAAGACCAAAAGCGTGTGCTGCCCTGTGCGGCCTATGTTGACGGCGCCTACGGCCTGAACGGTTTTTACGTCGGTGTGCCGACAGTGATCGGTGCGGGCGGCGTTGAAAAGGTTGTCGAGATTTCGATGAACAAAGACGAGCAGGCGATGTTTGACAGCTCGGTCAACGCGGTCAAAGGCCTTGTTGATGCGTGCAAAGGTATCGACGATTCGCTGACCTGAATTGGTTGCGATAAAATTAGAGAAGGGCGCGTCAGGAATGGCGCGCCCTTTTTCGTTCAGCGCCGCGCTTGCGTGACGCAGACGTGAGGTGGCATTTGCAATTTGAGGCTGTAGTCTTTGGCTTATGCGTGTTTTGCCCACCCTTTTCATGGCCCTCTGGCCTGTTGCTGCACCTGCCTGTGATCTGGCGCTGGTGTTGGCGGTGGATGTGTCCGGTTCGGTTGATCCGGCGGAATACCGCGTGCAGATGGACGGGTTGGCGGCGGCCTTGCGCGATGGCACGGTTGTGGACGCGCTGATAGATCAGCGGGCGCAGGTCACATTGATCCAGTGGTCGGGCAGCACGCGACAGCGCCAGACCGTGCCGTGGCACGGGATTGGCAGTGCAGCGGATGTGGCTGGATTGGCGGATAAGATTGCGGCCGATCCGCGGGTATGGCGCAATTTTTCAACTGCGATTGGGGAGGCGCTGGATTTGTCTTTACAGGCGCTGGAGGCCGTGCCGCACTGCCGCCGTAAGGTGATTGACGTTTCGGGGGACGGGATTTCAAATGAAGGGGCCGCACCGCAGACATTTCGCACGGCGTTGAAAGCGGCGGAGGTTACAGTGAACGCGCTGGCCATTGAAACCGATGAGACGGACCTGACAGCGTGGTTTTTTGAGCATCTGATTACAGGGGAGGGTGCATTTGTGATCACTGCGAATGGATTCGAGGATTACCCCGCACAGATCCGTCGAAAATTGCAGCGTGAGACGACGCGGCAGGTCAGTTTGGGCATCCCGTGATCACAGGCTGGTCTGCTGTGATCACAAAATTGCTACTATCGGTCTTTTCTCGCTAATTTTGATCAAACTGCGCCGCTTATCCTGTCTTGTCCCCGTGACAGACCTGAAAAATTTGCTATGGGTATACACAAGTAGCCAAGAAGGAGCCTGATATGGCCGATGTGAACCGGGGCAACCGTCCCCTGTCGCCTCATTTGACGATCTACCGCCCGCAGCTGACCTCTATGACTTCGATCCTGACGCGGATCACGGGCAACGCGATGCTGATCACGGCCTTGCTGGTGGTGTGGTGGTTTCTGGCCGCAGCCAGTGGCGAGAGCTATTTTGCGATTGTGAATGGTCTGCTGACCAGTTGGTTCGGCGATCTGGTCATGTTCTTTTCGGTGCTGGGTTTGTGGTATCACACGCTGGCTGGTGTGCGGCATCTGATCTGGGACAATGCAGTAATGATGGACATCCAGACAGCTGAAAAGTTGGGCTGGGCCTGCATCGGTGGCTCTGTGCTGCTGACGCTGATCACAGTTATCGCGGTTTAAGGAGAGCATCATGGCATTTATGACAGACCGCAAGCGCGCGATGGGTCTTGGCTCGGCCAAGAGCGGCACAGCGCACCATTGGTCAATGACAGTAAGCTCGGTCGCTTTGCTGATCTTGTTGCCTTTGTTTGTGTTCACCTTTGGTGCAGCATTGGGCGGTACATACGAAGAGATCGTTGCCTACTACAGCCGTCCGTTCCCTGCTATCATTGCAGGGCTTACGATACTGATCAGCTTTAAGCACTTCAACGACGGGGTGCGGACGCTGTTGGAAGACTATGTGCACGGGCTGAGCCAGAAGGTGGCGATCATCGTGATGACCTGCATCAGCTATGGCGCTGCTGCGGTAGGTATTTTTGCGATTGCGCGGCTGGCGCTGTAAGGTGCATGCGACAAATGGCGTGGCAATTTTGACTGTGCGATGCTGCCGCCCATGCTAGTTAGTGTATCAAAGGCGGGTTGCTCTGCCGATAGGGAATTCCAAATCCGGCGCAGTTGCGTCGCGTGAAAAAGACAGGGTCCAGTACGATTGCCGGACAGACCCCAAGCATGAAGAGGGCACGATATGGCTGCTTATGACTATGAAACCCATGAATACGACGTTGTTGTTGTAGGCGCGGGCGGCGCGGGTTTACGCGCCACGCTCGGCATGGCGGAGCAGGGGCTGCGCACGGCCTGTATCTCCAAGGTGTTTCCAACACGCTCGCACACCGTTGCGGCGCAGGGTGGCATCGCCGCGAGCCTGAGCAACATGGGCCCTGATAACTGGCAGTGGCATATGTATGACACGGTCAAAGGCTCTGACTGGTTGGGCGACACGGACGCGATGGAATACCTCGCCCGCGAGGCGCCCAAAGCGGTGTACGAGCTGGAGCACTACGGTGTACCTTTCTCGCGCACCGAAGAGGGCAAGATTTACCAGCGCCCCTTTGGCGGTCACACGACAGAATTCGGTGAAGGCCCCCCTGTGCAGCGTACCTGTGCTGCCGCTGACCGCACGGGCCACGCGATCCTGCACACGTTGTACGGCCAGTCGCTGAAGCATAACGCGGAATTCTACATCGAATATTTCGCCATTGATCTGATCATGTCTGATGACGGCGTCTGTGAGGGCGTGCTGTGCTGGAAGCTGGATGACGGCACGATGCACTTGTTCAGTGCCAAGATGGTTGTTCTGGCCACAGGCGGTTATGGCCGCGCGTATTTCAGCGCGACGTCGGCCCACACCTGTACGGGTGATGGCGGCGGCATGACCGCACGCGCAGGCCTGCCGTTGCAGGATATGGAATTTGTCCAGTTTCACCCGACAGGCATTTACGGCGCAGGCTGTTTGATTACCGAAGGTGCGCGCGGCGAAGGTGGCTATCTCACCAACTCCGAAGGCGAGCGGTTTATGGAGCGTTATGCGCCGACCTATAAAGACCTTGCCAGCCGTGACGTTGTCAGCCGCTGCATGACCATGGAAATCCGCGAAGGGCGCGGCGTGGGCGAGAAGGGGGATCACATCCACCTGCACCTCAACCACCTGCCACCCGAAACGCTGGACCTGCGTTTGCCCGGCATTTCCGAATCCGCGCGCATCTTTGCGGGCGTCGATCTGACGAAAGAGCCGATCCCTGTTCTGCCGACAGTGCATTACAATATGGGCGGTATTCCGACGAACTATTGGGGCGAAGTGCTGGCACCAACCAAGGACAACCCTGACAATGTCTCACCTGGCCTGATGGCTGTGGGCGAGGCGGGCTGTGCCTCGGTGCATGGTGCGAACCGTCTCGGCTCCAACTCGCTGATCGATCTGGTGGTGTTTGGCCGTGCTGCGGCCATCCGCGCCGCCGAGATCGTGGACCCCAAATCGGCCGTGCCGACACCCAGCAAACGCTCGATCGAGGCTGCGTTCAGCCGGTTTGACGGATTGCGCTATTCCAAAGGCCACGTGCCAACAGCCGAGCTGCGCCTTGAGATGCAGCAGACCATGCAGGCGGATGCTGCGGTGTTCCGCACCGACAAAACGCTGGCTGAAGGCGAAGAGAAGATGAAGGGCGTGTCTGCCAAGATGTCGGACGTGAAAGTCACTGATACTTCGCTGGTCTGGAATTCGGACCTGATGGAAACGCTGGAGCTGACGAACCTGATGCCGAACGCGGTGGCAACCATCACTGCAGCGGCGGCGCGCAAGGAAAGCCGTGGTGCCCACGCGCATGAGGATTACCCTGATCGTGATGACGAGAACTGGCGCAAGCACAGCCTGATCTGGTTCAAAGGCAACGAGGCGAGCCTCGGCTTCCGCGGGGTGCACACGCAGCCGCTGACCAGCCATAACGAAGGTGGCATCGACCTGAAGAAAATCGCGCCGAAGGCACGGGTTTACTAAGCATGGGCCAAGCGGCGCAGAGCCTTGATACGTGGCCGCAGGCGGGGTTTTCCCCTGTCTGCGCGCTTCAGGTATTCGGGATGCGCCGTTCGGGCAATCACGCGATCATTGACTGGCTGATGCGCAACGCGCCTGACGCGGCCAGTGGCGGCGTGTTTTATAACAACTGCAAATTCGGCAAAAACCCGCTGCGGGCCTATGGCTCTCTGGATGTTTATGATGCTGCGCGGGACGTGACCCCGCATGTGGGCGTCGCTGAGGCCGAACGGATTTCGCAGGCCGGTGGGACGCCCATGGCAATCGTGTCTTACGAAGACCGTATGCCACAGCCCGACGGGCAGCCGCAGAAGGCCAGTAATTATCTGAAAGACGGTGATTTCACCCATCAGGTTATCATTTATCGCAGCTTTTTGAACTGGTCCGCCTCGTTGCTGGCCAAGATCAAAAAGAACACAGGTTTTGGCGCGACGGACCGGATGCGGATTATGACGCTGGCCTTTGCGACCTATATTCAGGGGCTGGACCGTGTGGGCAGCCCCAAGGACGTTGTGCCGATCTGTTATGACGACTGGATGCTTTCCGAGGCGTATCGCGCAGGTATTTTGCGCAAACTGGGCCTGCCGCAGCGCGATCTGGGCCGCGGCAAGGTACAGCGTTACGGTGGTGGATCGTCCTTTCAGAAAAAGGTCAAATCCGCCGATGATCTGGACAGTGTCGCGCGTGACGCGGCCATGGCGGATGATCCCGAATATCAGGTGCTGCTGTGGACTGCTGCGCATGACCTGCGCTTTATGGAACGTCTGATCCCCCATTTTGAACAAGACGCAGAGCGTTTGGCCACTTTGGCCGAGGGCGCAAAGCTGTGCATGACCCTACCGCCGAGAGAGGCAACACAATGATACGAGTAGCGATTTTAACGGCCCTGTTGGCCCTGACCGCCTGTGCCGAGGTGCAGACCGCAGCCGACCGCACCGGACGGCAAGCGGCAACATCAGCCGTGACCGAAGTTATTGCAATCAACTTCCCGCAGGTGCCCAAGCCGCTGATCGAAGCCTTCACCGGCTGTGTGGTGGACAATGCCCAAGCCGTCGAAGTGCGCGAGCTGGCCAAGGCATCGCTGGTGGGTATTGACGATGATACAGTCGCAGTGGTGCGCAACATTCTGTCACGCCCCGCAACACAGACCTGCCTGCGCGACCGCGCACCGCTCACCCTGTAGAGATTAACGAGACATACGCGCCCCTGCGCGCCCGACCCGATAGAGAAGGAACAGCTCATGGTACAACTGACGCTCCCCAAAAACTCCCGAATGACCAGCGGCAAAACGTGGCCCAAGCCAGAGGGTGCGACGAACCTCAAGGAGTTCCACATCTATCGCTGGAACCCTGATGACGGAAAAAACCCGTCGGTAGATACGTATTTTGTCGATCTGGACGATTGTGGCCCGATGATTCTGGACGCGATCATCAAAATCAAGAACGAGATCGACCCAACCCTGACCTTCCGCCGCTCGTGCCGCGAGGGGATTTGCGGATCCTGCGCGATGAACATCGACGGGATCAACACGCTGGCATGCACCTACGGCATGGCCGAGGTCAAAGGTGTGGTGAAGATTTATCCGCTGCCGCACATGCCCGTGATCAAGGATTTGATCCCCGATCTCACGCATTTTTACGCGCAGCATGCCTCGATCAAGCCATGGCTCGAAACGGATACGCCTGCGCCAGCAAAAGAGTGGAAGCAGAGCATTGATGACCGTGAAAAGCTGGATGGTCTTTATGAGTGCATCATGTGCGCATGCTGCTCGACCTCTTGCCCAAGCTATTGGTGGAATGGCGACCGTTACCTCGGGCCAGCAGCCCTGCTGCACGCCTACCGCTGGATCATCGACAGTCGTGACGAGGGCACGGGGGAGCGTTTGGACGAGCTTGAAGATCCCTTCAAGTTGTACCGTTGCCATACCATTATGAACTGCGCCAAGACATGCCCCAAGGGCCTGAACCCTGCGCTGGCAATCAGTCAGATCAAAAAACTGATGGTCGAGCGGACCGTCTAAGCAGCCGCCATGTTCGGCTGGTTCAAAAAGAAGAAAAGCAGCGGCGCGGCCCAGCAAAGGGTCGCGCCGCCGCTGCTTAGGCCCCAAGGTGTCTTGGGCGAAGAGGTGCTGAGAAGGGCGCTGCACCGCCCCTGCGCGCCGCTGATTTTTGACAAGCCTGCAAATATTGACCCGTTCGAGACGATGTTTGGCGCAGTGCGTTTGGCCTACAAAGATGAGCCGTGGCCTGAATATTCCGGTGTGCCGATGTGGCCGCTGTGCCAAATCAATCTCAAAGCTGCGCCAATGGTGCCCAAAGCTCTGCGTGATCTTGCGCTGATTACGATCTTTATCGCGCCTGAGACATCGCATACCCCCACGCGTATTATCAACGCGGCTGATCCCGAGGTGGATGCCACATGGGCGCTGCGCAGTTACCCCTCGCTCAAGGGGCTTACGATCCCTCGGGTGAACGGCGACAGAAGCCCATTGTCCCCGCGATTGGGGGAATGGAGTAGCACCGCGCCGGACTATGCCAATCATGACACTGCGGGCGCGGTTGTTGATACCCAAGTCAATGATGTCTACGCTTATGACTGGGCGCATGGGGTGTATCAGACCAAACTTGGCGGCTGGCCCAGCACCACACAGTCTGAACCGTGGTGGGACTATACCAAAACCGACCACACATGGGACTACGCGCTTCAGATCGCGAATGAGCCTCAGGCGGGTTGGCAGGGCTGGGGCGACAATGGCTCTGCGTTTCTGGCGCGTTCGCGGGAGAATCCGCATTTGTGGGCGATAGAGGTGCAGGGTATCTGATGGTCTTGTTGCTTGCCCCGATCATCATTGGCGTTGTTGCCTATCTGGCTTGGCGAAACCGTGCTGTGCGGGGATGCCGCTGGCGGGCGGATACACAGGGGAACAAGGGCGCGTTACGCATGTACCGCTGTGCTGCTTGCGGGGCAGAGGCGTTCACGGCCAGCAAGGGGCCGCCAGACAGCTGTAAGAAGGGGCTGGGCAAGTCATCGCTATAGACCTTGCGTAACGCTCGACAGGTCCGACATGCTGCGTGTAGCGTGATGGATAGCCACTGAGGGGATGCGCGGATGACCGATTTTTCACCGGATATTATCATTGTTGGGGCCGGTCTGGCGGGTATGACCGCCGCACACGAGGCCATTCTGCGCGGACGCCGTGTTTTGTTGTTGGATCAAGAAGCACAACAGAGCCTTGGCGGTCAGGCCTTCTGGTCGCTCGGTGGCTTGTTTCTGGTGGACAGTCCCGAACAGCGGCGCCTTGGCATCAAGGACAGTGCCGAACTGGCATGGAGTGACTGGCAAGGATCGGCCCAGTTCGACCGCGAAGAGGATGCGAACCCGCGCGCTTGGGCCGAGAAATTTGTTGAATTTGCCGCCGGTGACATGCGCAGCTGGCTGCACGGTCTTGGCATGCGCTGGTTTCCCGTCGTGGGCTGGGCCGAACGGGGTGGTGAACTGGCGGGTGGGCACGGCAATTCGGTCCCGCGTTTTCACATCACATGGGGCACGGGCACAGGCGTGGTTAAACCCTTTGCCGATCTGATGGTGCGTTATGCGGCTGATGGGCGGCTGAAAATGGGCTTTCGCCACCGTGTAAACAGCCTGATCGTGGAGCATGGTACGGTCAAAGGCGTGAGCGGCGATATTCTGGAAGATACCCGCGCGGCGCGGGGGCAATCGACCTCTCGCAAGGCGGTAGGCGCGTTCGAGCAACGCGCCGAAGCGGTGATTGTGACGACCGGTGGGATCGGGGGCAATCATTCGATGGTGCGCAAACACTGGCCTGCGCGGCTGGGCCGCGCGCCTAAAGTAATGGTTGCAGGTGTGCCGGACTATGTCGATGGGCGGATGCATGGCATTGCTGCAAAAGCAGGTGCTGGCCTGATCAACGAGGACCGCATGTGGCACTATTGCGAGGGGCTACAAAATTGGGACCCCATCTGGCCCAATCATGGCATCCGCGTGCTGCCTGGCCCGTCATCCATGTGGTTTGATGCCAAGGGTGACCGAATGGAAGCGCCGTTCATGCCTGGTTTTGACACGCTTGGCACGCTGAAGCGTATCTTGAGCGCGGGCGAGCATAGCTGGTTCATCCTCACGCAAAAGATCATCGAAAAGGAATTTGCTCTGTCAGGGTCCGAGCAAAACGCCGACCTGACCGACGGCGGCTGGCGCGAAGTGCTGAGCGCGCGTCTGGGCAAAGGGGCCACACCCGCTGTAGAGGCATTCAAGGAAAAGGGTGCGGACTTCATTGTTGCCGATGATCTGGAAACGCTTGTCGCCCGCATGAACGACCTCACACCGCATGCGCCTGTAGGGCTGGACCATATCCGCGCCCAGATCCGTGCCCGCGATCTGCAACTGGACAATCCATTCTGTAAGGACGCACAAATCACTGCCATTCGGGGCGCGCGCAATTACAAGGGTGACAAGCTGATCCGCACGGCCAAGCCCCATGCGATACTGGACAAGACCAATGGGCCGCTGATCGCGGTGCGCCTGAACGTGATTACCCGTAAATCTCTGGGTGGTTTGCATACCGACCTTCAGTCGCGTGTGCTGACTTCCGAGGGCGCCGTTCTGGAGGGGCTTTACGCCGCTGGAGAGGCCGCAGGGTTTGGCGGCGGTGGCTATCACGGCTATAACGCGCTTGAAGGTACTTTTTTGGGCGGGTGCCTGTTTTCTGGTCGAATCGCGGGGCAAAACGCATGACACTTCCAATTGATGCGGATGCGCGTCGCAGCATCCCTCCCGTGATCTGCTATCCGGTAGAGACCCTGCCAAATCCCGATATGGCGATGCTGGACGCGGCGCGTGCGACCTTGCAAAAAACGGGCGAGGTAATTGTTCCTGCACGCGATGCAGCCACTTTTACGGTGCCGGCGGGGCACTTCTTTTCGATCACCAGTATCGAAGGATCGCAAGTCGGTGATCTGAACCTGTGGAACGCCAATGATCTGAGCGAGCGTTTCTACTCTGGCAAGACGCGCGCCTTGCACGGCACCCATATCACACGCGGCCAGCGGATGTGGTCCGGTTTTCCCGCGCTGCGGCCCATGGCAACAATCACGTATGATAGCCTCGAATGGTACGGGATCGACGGTTTTGGCGGCTCGGTCCATGATGTGATCGGGACACGCTGCGATCCCTATACGCACAGTCTTCTGTCGGGCGGGCAATACCACCATTGCTGCCATTCCAACCTAACCCGCGCTTTGGCGGATCATCTCGGTGTGTCTCTGGCTAAGGCAGAGCCGCATGTGCATGATGTGCTCAACGTCTTTATGTGCACAGGCTTTACCCGCGACACGGGACAATATTTCATGAAAGCCAGCCCCGTGCGCCCCGGTGACAGGCTGGAATTTTTCGCCGAGATTGATCTGCTGGGCGCGCTGAGTGCTTGTCCTGGTGGCGATTGCAGTACGGTACACTCCTCGGACCACGCCCAATGCCACCCGCTATTGGTCGAGGTCTACGCACCAGACCCTAAGAGCATCAAAGCATGGCAAAGCCCGCCGCCAAACGGATATGATCGCAGCCACGGAGGATAAGCGGCTTCTTTATTTTTCCCTTAAACTCAATCCCGTCCTGACGGCACGCTCAGCCTTCATTAAAAGCCGCTTCCAGTGCAATTTCGACCATTTCCCCGAACGAGCGTTCGCGCTCGTCCGATGGGAGCGCCTCGCCCGTTTGTAGATGATCTGAAACTGTCAGAACGGCCAGCGCGCGGCAGTTGTGGCGGGCTGCAAGGGCATAGAGTTCGGCTGCTTCCATCTCAACGGCAAGGATGCCGTGGCGCACCATCTGTTCATCCAGATCCGGACGTTCGGCATAAAAGACATCTGACGAATAAATGCCGCCTACATGGGTTGTGGTACCCTTGGCCTCTGCGGCGGCAACGGCGGCACGCAGCAGGCCCCAATCGGCGCAGGGGGCAAAGTTCATTTCGCGCAGAATGGCGGAGGAGGGCGAAGTGATCGTGGTTGCTGTCATGGCGATAATCACATCGCGAATACCGACGTGGGGTTGCATGCCCCCGCACGAGCCGATGCGGATCAGAGTTTGGGCGTCATAGTTGGAGATCAACTCATTCGCGTAGATCGAGAGGGAGGGCATGCCCATGCCTGATCCTTGAATCGTGACACGGTGGCCGCGCCATGTGCCCGTAAACCCCAGCATCCCGCGCACTTCGTTCACCAGTTCCGCACCCTCCAGAAAGGTCTCGGCGGCCCAGCGGGCGCGATATGGATCGCCCGGCATCAGAACTGTTTGTGCGATCTGGTCAGGGGTAGCGCCAATATGAATGGTCATGAGGAAAATCCTTTTGCTCGGTTTGTCCCAAGATGCCCAGCCTGTGCAGTGGGGGCAAGTTCCAATGGCGGTTTCCCTTACTCGCGTCTTTACGCGCAATAGGTTTTTGGTGAATTAGAAAAAACGAAAAGGTAATACGATGCGATTAATGAGTTTTATTATGGCTGGTGTCATGGGTGTATTGGCGGCATGCGACGTCAGCCATCCGGTAGCAGTCGTTGGTCCGGGCAATACGGTATTCAAAGGCACGGCCAATGCGACATTTCTGGAAGGTGGCTGGTTTCAGGCAACAAACGGCAAGACGACGTGTCAGGGGCGCTACCGCCCTGCATCACAGTCGCGGATGGTCACATTTCCTGTGACATGTTCGAACGGTCTGACGGGTGTAGGCACAGCAAAATATGAAACACCGCGTGCCGGAGGCGGTGAGATCGTGATGAAGGATGGCAGCCGCTGGAAATTTATTTTTGGGCGTGCTGCACTGGCTGTTTGAGAGTACTCGCGGGAATAGCGGAATTCCGCCGCTTTTCCCGCGTGAATAGAATGGTGATTAAATCTCCAGCGTTGCGGGATCGATTCCTTTTTCTACCGCTGCGCGAAACCAATTTGGCTGGCGACCTTTTCCTGTCCATGTGCGGGCAGGATCGGCGGGGTCTGCATATTTTGGTTTGGACGGTTT
Organism: uncultured Sulfitobacter sp.; assembly: GCF_947502895.1. GTDB lineage: Bacteria > Pseudomonadota > Alphaproteobacteria > Rhodobacterales > Rhodobacteraceae > Sulfitobacter. Next base: position 780,662 of record NZ_CANNBM010000002.1, on the reverse strand, counting down.
AGCGGGCTTTTTCGGGCCTTTGACCTTGGCTTTTTTCGCGGGCTTTTCATCGTCCAACTCATTGAGAGTAAAGCCAAATTCTGCCGCTGCGCGCTCTGCCGCCTTAAGTGCATTCCGTCTGTCGCGGGCCTGTGCCGCTTGCAGTGCTTTTTTCACATCCGCCAAGAGTTTTTCCAGCTCTTTGCGGCTCATTGATTTAAGATCATTATTCATCGGATAAAGGCTCCTTGATTCTACTAATTTGCCTTTATCCGAACTAAATATGAATTACAGCCTTATTTTTATGGGCCGGAAGCTTACTCTGCGGCAACTGCCTCAGGGTCAGCGAGGGTGACAATATCGGCCATGATTGTATTCAGCTCGAAATCCTTGGGCGTATAGACCCGCGCGACACCCATTGCCAAAAGCCGTTTTGCATCATCGTCGGGAATAATGCCGCCGACAATTACGGGGATATGACCAAGGCCAGCTTCTCGCATCTGGCCCATCAGATCTTCGACCAGCGGGATATGCGAGCCAGAGAGAATGGACAGGCCGACAACATGTGCATCGTCGTTCTGCGCGGCAGCGACAATTTCGGAAGGGGTCAGGCGGATGCCTTCATAGGCGATGTCCATGCCGCAATCACGTGCACGAACGGCGATTTGCTCGGCTCCGTTTGAGTGGCCGTCCAGACCGGGTTTACCCACAAGGAATTTCAGGCGGCGGCCTAAACGGTCGCTGACCGCATCGACGGACATGCGCAGATCGTCAAGGCCTTCGGTTTTGTTGCTGCGGCCTTTGCCGACACCAGTGGGGCCACGGTATTCGCCGTGTACAGCGCGCATTTGTTCGGCCCACTCGCCTGTGGTGACGCCCGCTTTGGCCGCGACGATGGAGGCTGGCATGATGTTGCGCCCTTCGGCAGCAGCGGCGCGCAGATCTTTGAGCGCGGCGTTGACTTCGCCCTCGTTGCGCTGGGCACGCCATGCATTCAGGCTGGCGATCTGCTCGGCTTCGACAGCGGGATCGACGGTCATGATGCCGCCATCGCCTGTCATCAGGGGTGATGCTTCGCCCTTTTGCCATTTATTCACACCGACGACGATGGTCTCACCCGCTTCAATGCGGCCCAGACGCTCGGCGTTGCTGTCGACGAGGCGGGATTTCATGTAGTCGATGCCGTCAATGGCGCCGCCCATGCTGTCGATATGGGCAAGCTCGGCGCGTGCGCCTTCCTTCAGCGCTTCGACCTTTGCATCGACGGCAGGGTTGCCATCGAACAGATCATCAAATTCCAGCAGATCGGTTTCATAGGCAAGGATCTGTTGCATCCGCATGGACCATTGCTGGTCCCATGGGCGCGGCAGGCCGAGGGCCTCGTTCCATGCGGGCAATTGCACGGCGCGCGCGCGGGCCTTTTTGCTGAGCGTCACTGCCAGCATTTCGATCAGGATGCGGTAGACGTTGTTTTCGGGCTGCTGTTCCGTGAGGCCGAGGGAGTTTACCTGCACGCCATAGCGGAAGCGGCGGTATTTGGGGTCGGTCACGCCATAGCGGGTTTCGCAAATCTCGTCCCACAGATCGACGAAGGCGCGCATTTTGCACATTTCGGTCACGAAACGGATGCCGGCATTTACAAAGAACGAGATGCGGCCAACGAGCGCGGGAAAATCTTCCTCTGCCACGCGGGGGCGCAACTGGTCCAGAACGGCAGTGGCGGTGGCAAGGGCAAAGGACAGCTCCTGCTCGGGCGTCGCGCCCGCTTCCTGCAGGTGGTAGGAACAGACATTCATCGGGTTCCACTTAGGCACGGAGGTATAGCAATACTCGGCCACGTCCGCGATCATCTTGAGAGAGGGCGCAGGGGGGCAGATGTAGGTGCCGCGTGACAGGTATTCCTTGATCAGGTCATTTTGCACGGTGCCTTGCAGTTTGGACACATCCGCGCCTTGCTCTTCGGCCACTGCGATATAAAGCGACAGCAGCCAAGGCGCTGTTGCGTTGATCGTCATGGAGGTGTTCATCTGCTCAAGCGGGATATTGTCAAAGAGCGCGCGCATGTCGCCCAAGTGCCCCACGGGTACGCCCACCTTGCCCACTTCGCCGCGCGACAGAATGTGGTCACTGTCATAGCCTGTCTGGGTTGGCAGATCGAAAGCAACGGAAAGGCCTGTCTGACCTTTGGCAAGGTTATTGCGATAAAGCTCATTGCTGGCTTTGGCGGTGGAGTGGCCCGCATAGGTGCGAATGAGCCAAGGGCGGTCTTTGGTCTGGGCATCTGTCATGGCGGGCCTCTCTGAATCGTTTTTGCAATATTGTTGCGTTACGGGGTAGATATAAGAAACTTTTGGCAAGTGTCAATTCGCTGCGTTGCGGCATCCTCAGGGTGTTGCGGCCCACGTCATTGGTGTGGCTGTGGAAAAGCCGAACAGATACCGTAGCGGGCCAAGGTGCTGGGGTGGCCCCGCGACAAAGCCTTCGCGGGTATAGAGTGCGCGGGCGCGGGTGTTGATGTCGATCACGTCGAGGCGCACTTGGGTCAGCTTGCGGCTGCGTGCCTCGTCTTTGATGCTGTGCAGCAGCGCGGTCCCGACGCCCATGCCCCGCGCGCTGGCATCGACGCAGATGCCGTCCATCAACAGGGTATCAGCCTCCATATCACGCTCCAGCATGGCCAGTAGGGGGCCACGCCACAAGGCACCAAGCCAGCCGTAGTGCCTTGCGATATCGCGCATCCCGCCACCCGTCAGCGCGCCTTGGGCGGTTTTGAAGCCTGCAACGCCGATCACGCCCCCGCTGCCATTGCGGGCGACAAGGGCGTAATCGGGCGATACGAGGTCGGCAAAGAACGCCAGCGCGCGCGCATCGGGGCCGAGGATTTTGCCCAGTTTTGACGAAAAGGCGTTCCAATAGAGACGGGCGACATCCGCGCGATCTGAATCGCTGAATCCTGTCGAGATGGTGAATTCCGGCATCATGTCCCTTTCGTCTTGTGATTTGGTTATTGTCCTTGGGCGGCTGCACTGCAAGGGTGCGCGCTATGACGCAGACCGTGCAGCTTCCGCTCTGGCTTTTTGTATTGATCGTGCTGTTTGCCGCAGTAACGGCCCTTAGCCATTTTCTGCTGCCTTCGGTGCGCTGGTTTTTCCGCCGCCGGTTCGAGCGGGCGGTTGATCGCCTGAACAAGCGCCTCAAACGCCCTATTCAGCCGTTCAAGCTGGCGCAGCGTTATGACATGATTCAGCGGCTGATCTATGATCCCGAAGTGTCGCGTGAGATTGCGCTTTATGCGGAGAAGAACAACGTCCCCGAGAACGTGGCCTTTCAGAAAGCGCAGGAATATGCGCGCGAGATTGTTCCAAGTTTTAGCGCCTTTGCCTATTTCAGTTTTGCCATGCGGGTTGCCAAGTTTTTGGCCGAAGCTGTGTACCGTATCCGAACGGCGCCGCAGAATGATGTGGTGTTTGCCAATATCCCCGACGATGCCACTGCGGTTTTTGTGATGAACCATCGCAGCAACATGGATTATGTGCTGGTGACGTATCTGGCGTCCAAGACCTCGACCCTTAGCTATGCGGTGGGGGAATGGGCGCGGGTTTGGCCGTTGTCATCGCTGATCCGGTTGTGGGGTGCATATTTCATTCGCCGCCGCTCGCGCGGTGCGCTCTACCGCAAAGTGTTGTCGCGTTATGTGCAGATGGCAACGCTGGGGGGGGACACGCAGGCGTTCTACCCCGAAGGCGGGTTGAGCCTGACGGGCCGTTTGCAGCCGCCCAAAGTCGGATTGCTGAGCTATCTGGTGGACGGGTTCGATCCGGATGGACCACGCGATATCGTGTTTGTTCCTGTGGCGATCAACTATGACCGCGTGTTGGAAGACCGCGTGCTGATGGCAGCCCATGCGCGCGGGGATCGCCGTTTTGGCGCGCGTATTTCGGTTGTGGTGGCGTTTATTCTGCGCAAATTCTGGCAGCGGCTGCGCGGGCATGACACGCGGTTTGGCACTGCTGCTGTGGCTTTTGGCGATCCCGTCAGCCTGCGCGCGTACGGCAAGGTTGAGGATGTGGACGCGCTGTCGACCAATCTGATGGCGCGGATTGAGGCGGTGATGCCGATCCTTGGCGTGCCTTTGGTGGCGACCGCCTTGGGGGCCAAAGGGCCGTTGGGTGTCATGGAACTGGAGGCGGAGGTTGCCTTGCTGCTGGCGCAGATGCCTGCGCAGAGCGTGGCCGTTGCGCAAGATGATCTGTCTGTAGAGGTGGCGCGCGCCTGCCGTCATATGCAGCAGCACGGACTTATTGCCCAATCCGAGGGGGTCTGGGCCGTGATGGAGGGGCAGCAGACGGCTGTGTCTTTTTACGCCAATTCAATTGCGCATTATCTTGCAGATGACGGTATGCCGTTGAATGCTGCGGATGCAAAGGAAATTTCTGCACCTGCTGGGTCATAAAATTACAAAAATGGCGCTCTAGAGGTTGCAATGTTGCGCAGGCGGGCTTAATCACTCTTCAGAGCGCGCGGTACTGCACTGCGGCATCCTTATTCCCGCAGGAGGGCGACATGGCACTGGACACAACAATCGCGCAATATGATGCACCCGAGAAAGACCTGTATGATATGGGGGAAATCCCCCCAATGGGCTATGTGCCCAAGCAGATGTACGCATGGGCGATCCGCCGCGAACGTCACGGCGACCCCGACACTGCGATGCTGGAAGAAGTTGTAGATGTGCCGGAGCTCGACAGTCAGGACGTGCTGGTGCTGGTGATGGCCGCAGGCGTCAACTATAATGGTGTCTGGGCTGCGCTTGGTACGCCAATCAGTCCGTTTGACGGCCACAAGCAGCCCTACCATATCGCGGGCTCTGATGCTGCCGGTATCGTCTGGGCGGTCGGTGATCGCGTGACCCGCTGGAAAGTGGGCGACGAAGTGGTGGTGCACTGCAACCAAGACGATGGGGACGACGAAGAGTGTAACGGTGGTGATCCGATGTATTCGCCGACCCAGCGGATTTGGGGTTATGAAACACCGGATGGCTCGTTCTCGCAGTTTACCCGTGTGCAAAGCCAGCAGTTGATGCCACGGCCCAAGCACCTGACATGGGAAGAGAGTGCGTGCTACACGCTGACGCTGGCCACTGCTTACCGCATGTTGTTCGGTCACGAGCCTCATGACCTGAAGCCCGGCCAGAACGTTCTTGTCTGGGGCGCATCCGGTGGTCTGGGCTCCTATGCGATCCAGTTGATTAATACGGCGGGGGCGAATGCCATCGGTGTTATCAGTGACGAGAGTAAACGCCAGTTTGTGATGGATCTGGGCGCCAAGGGCGTAATCAATCGCAGGGATTTCACCTGCTGGGGCCAGATGCCCACCGTGAACACGGAAGAATATAACGTCTGGCTCAAAGAAGCGCGGCGTTTTGGCAAGGCGATCTGGGAGATCACAGGCAAGGGTGTGAGCGTCGACATGGTGTTCGAGCATCCGGGTGAGAGCACTTTCCCTGTCTCCTCTCTGGTGGTGAAAAAGGGCGGTATGGTTGTGATCTGTGCGGGGACAACAGGTTTTAACTGCACATTTGACGTCCGGTACATGTGGATGCACCAAAAGCGTTTGCAGGGCAGCCACTTTGCCCACCTCAAGCAGGCAGCGGCGGCAAACAAGCTGATGCTGGAGCGCCGTCTCGATCCTTGTATGTCCGAGGTTTTCTCTTGGAATGATCTGCCCGAAGCGCACATGAAGATGCTGCGCAACGAGCATAAACCCGGCAACATGTCTGTGCTTGTCCAAGCGCCGAAAACGGGTCTGCGCACGCTGGAAGACGCACTGGAAGCGCGAAAGTAACGCGCACTCCGCCATTTGGCCCAAATCAACGCCCCGCGAATCACCTAATGGTTCGCGGGGCGTTTACGTTTTGGAAACCGAACTAATGTGATCAATAGATTGGGATTGTTGACCTCACCATTTCTGGGGAGGGGGAATTCGTGACTATAGGTCGAGAATGAATACATGTTATGGTTGTATTAATCCTTTGTTAACGGTTTAGTGAGGAACATCGAAGTGCGAAATGACTGGATTTTAGACGTTCTTGCCGATTTGCGCAGTTTTGCCCAAGCCAATGATCTGCCGCAGTTGGCAGAGCAACTTGACGACGCTGCGCTGATAGCCACGGCCGAGTTCGCCACAAGGGACGAGAGGTCTGCAAAACGCGGACATGCTGGGGACACAGACCAAACTGGAAGCCATCCTGTCCGACTTGGAACAGGCGGCAACGCTTGACGGGATGCAACGCGTCTCCGAGGCGCTGAGAGAGTACTATCGCGTGGACCATCTGGTGTATCACTGGGTGGATTCGAGCGGTGACCAATACGGCTGCGGAACTTATTCGGATGAGTGGCAGCAAAAGTACCTGCAAGAAAACTATCTGCGGATCGACCCTGTTATTCAGGGCTGCTACCAGCGTTTCCACCCTGTAGATTGGAAGCGGCTGGACTGGTCGAGTAAGGCTGCGCGGGAGTTTCTGCGTGTCTCGGGCGAATATGGTGTGGGCAATCAGGGGTTTTCGGTGCCAGTGCGCGGGCCGCGCGGGCAATTCGCCTTGTTCACAATAAACCACAGTTGCGATGATGAAGAATGGGCGGTCTTCACCCAAGACAACCGCCGCGATTTGATCTTGATTGCGCATTACTTCAACGAAAAGGCGCTGGAGTTTGAGCCTGATCGCCAACCGGAGCAGCAGCAGGCCCTTTCGCCGCGTGAAGTGGATGCAATGACGCTGCTGGCCATCGGATATAGCCGCGCACAGGTCGCCAACAAGCTGTCGATCTCCGAGCATACCCTGCGTGTGTACATCGAGAGCGCGCGTTTCAAGCTGGGGGCGCTCAACACCACACATGCGGTTGCGCGCGCCATGAGCCGTGGCTTGATCGTCGTCTAGCGGATTGTCGGTGTTGCGTGGGCTGACCGTTGCCTTCAGCGTTCGTTAACTATGCCGGCGCTACTCCTGACGTATCAAGACATCTACGGGGAGCCATCATATGTTGCGCTATATTTATGCCGATCAACTTCACCAGTATCCACGCCTTGCAGAAGAGATGTTCACGCACCGTGCGGACCAGTTCCGCACCCGTCTGGGGTGGGACGTGTCGGTGGATTCAAAGGGGCATGAGCGGGACGCGTATGACGATCTGAACCCGCTGTACGTGATTTGGGAGACGGCGGAGGGCGGACACGGCGGCTCGACCCGCTTTTTGCCTACAACGGGGCCTGTGATGGTCAATGACCATTTCTCCCATCTGACCTCTGCGCCGATCCGAAGCCCCCATATCTGGGAATGCACACGGTTCTGCATGGCACGCGGGCAGGGGCCGAATGTTGCGGCTGCCCTGATGCTCGGCGGTGGCGAGTTGATGAACGGATTTGGTGTGCGTCATTTCGTCGGCGTGTTTGATGCACGCATGGTGAGGATTTACAAACGCGTAGGATCATCACCCGAGGTTATGGGGACAACAGGTACAGGGCGGGATGCGATCAGCGTCGGCCTCTGGGCGTTCGAGCCGGACGCACAAACCCGTGTTGCCGCCCGCGCTGGCATCACTCCTGCTCAGAGCCTTTCGTGGTTCAACAGGGCCTTTGGCGCTTCGCCCGTGATTGAATTTGCAGCCAGCGCCTGAAGGGTACTGGCCCCCGCGCGCGCAGGGTCGTAGTGTCGCGCGCATGACAACAGACATAACATATTCGGACGATCAGGCTGCTGCGCACGATGCGGTGGCTGAAATGCTGCAATCGGCGGGTATTGGTCTGGATGATGCCCTGTTGATGCCGCCCAAGGGCAATAAATCGCAAGTTATGGCGGTAACGGGCAAGGCGGGGTCGGGCAAGACGCTGCTGCTGGCCGAACTGTACCGCGCGCTGGAAGAGGCGGGCGTGGACATCGTTTCGGGTGATTACGAGGGCAAAAAGCGTAAGGACAAGCGCACGCTGGCCATTCTGGCCCCTACCAACAAGGCTGCCAGCGTTTTGCGTCTGCGCGGGGTCCCTGCGACCACAATTCACCGCATTCTCTATACCCCTGTGTACGACCCTGAATATGAGCGGATTGCCGAGTGGCTGGCGGGCAACGGGGAGCGGCCCGTGGACGTAGAAGGGCTGACCGAGATCGCGCTGGACCGCGCGCAGGCCTTCTACGAGGGGAACAAATCTATCCCCGGTGCGCTCGCGGCAGCCGGTCTGCGCGGCAGTGATTTTATCACAGGCTGGAAACGGCGGGAGGAGCCGTTGGACATCGGGTTTGTGGACGAATCCTCCATGCTTGATGACAAGCAATTCGAAGACCTGAAAGAGATTTTCCCGACACTGCTGTTGTTCGGTGATCCAGCGCAGTTGGCCCCTGTGGGGCAATCTGGCACGATGGTGTTTGAAAAGCTGCCTGAAAAGCGTGTGATGAACCTGAACCGGATTTTCCGGCAAGAAGCAGATAATCCGATCCTTGATCTGGCCCATGCGCTGGCCGACCCCGATGTGGGGTTTGAGCAGTTCGAGAGGATGGTGGAGGACGCGAGCAAGCGTGATCCGCGCGTGGTCTGGGGCCAGCGGGTGGAAGTTGACCTCATGGCGCGCAGCCCTGTGCTGGTTTGGCGCAATGCCACGCGCATCCGTTTGATCAACGCGTTCCGCCGCGTTCATGGCGCCCCCGAGGACGCGCTGTTGGAAGGTGAGCCGCTTATCTGTGACGGGATTGAACTGCCGCTCAAACATCGCAAAAAGCGGCTGGACCTAGAGGCGCGTGGCCTGATCAAAGGCGCGCAGGTGGTCTATCTGGGGGCAGGGCGCAAACCCGGGTTTTCGCGCCTGCATGTGATGGGTGCAGAGGACCCGCAAGTGAGCGCGGCGAGCATTGTTAAGATTGAAAAGCCGGATGAGGAAGAGCCGTTCATCCCGTTCGCCGCACGTATGGGTGCAACATTTTTGCATGGTGCCGCGGTCACAATCCATAAGGCGCAGGGCAGCCAATGGGACACGGTACAGGTGTTTGCACCCGATCTGTATGCCGCCGCCCGTATGGGGCGCATGGAGGCGGGGCAGCCCTTGTGGAAGCGGTTGGCCTATGTGGCGATCACCCGTGCGCAGGATCGCCTGATCTGGGTGGTACGCAACCGTCTTGCCACACCGTCCTATGCGTTGAACGTAGATGATCTGCGCGCAGCCCCTGCTGCCGCGCTGACGCTGGATGCGGTAGAAGACGGGATAGGGTAATTAGCGGCGCAGCAGGCTGAACACAGCTGATGCACCCCAACCCGCTGCTATTGCTATTGCAAGTGACAGCAAGCCGTAGAGAAAAGCGTTTTCGCGGCTAAGCGTGTACAACCACCGCTCCATTCCCACTTTTCGCACGTAAATGCTTGTCTCGTACTGCGACACGACTGCCCCGCCGCGTGTCAGAAAGATGCGGGTGACATAATCGCCCTCGATAAGTGCTGCAGGCAGAGCGATGGAGGTGCGGAACAGGGTTTGATCATCGAGGCTCACCGTGCCTTCGTTCAGCTGATACTGGTTGGATTTCGATTTGATGCGGATCAGTGCTTGGCTGAAGGTTTCGCTGTTCGAGATCGTGTCTGGCGCGCCAATAGAGCGGATTGCACGGGGGATCGAAACACGGTGCCGCACGTCTTCTGTTTCGCTCAGCGATAGGCCCAGCAGGGTGCTGGTCGAGATGGCGTAAAAGCTGGGCGCGCTGTCGATCTCGACTGCGTCTGTGTTAATCCAGATGCCGAATTTCTTTTCCTTGCGGCGCACTGTCTTGGTTTCGGAGGGACCAGCGACAGTGACGATTACTTGCAGGGGCGGGTTCTCGGGTGCGGGGGCGTCTCGTTTGACCGCACCAAATACCAGTATCTCCGAGCCGTCGAAATTTGTGTTGATCGAGACTGTATCGCTGCTGAGGCCAAGCACGATTTCTTCGGCCGTGGCTGGCAGGGTCACCGCGCATAGTGCCAGTACAAACAACAACGCGCGCATTAGTGGCCTCCTGCCGCGATTGAGTAGAGTTCGGCAGGCTGCAGCAAAAGTTCCAGCGCGAGTTTGCCACAGACAGCGAGAACCATAATCGCAAGAAGGATGCGCAACTGTTCGGCCTTCATCTTGACGCCGATTCGCGTGCCGATCTGCGCACCGATCACGCCGCCGATCAGCAGCAGCACGGCCAGCACGATATCGACGGTAAAGTTGGTGGTGGCGTGCAGCATGGTGGTAAACGCAGTCACAAAGATAATCTGGAACAGCGATGTGCCCACGACAACTTTGGTTGGCATGCCAAGCAGATAGATCATTGCAGGCACCATGATAAAGCCGCCGCCCACACCCATAATAGCTGCCAGAATACCCACTGCCACTCCGACAACCAGTGGCGGGATCACAGAAATATAAAGCCCCGAAACGCGAAAACGCATCTTGAGCGGCAGGCCGTGAATCCAGTTGTGTTTCTTGCGTTTGGGCGCTTTGCCCTTCTTGACGTTGCGGATGGCGTTGAGGCTCTCGAAGAACATCAGGCCACCGATCACGCCGAGGAACACAACATAGCAAAGCTTGACCAGCAAATCGACCTGACCCTGCGCCTTGAGAATGTTAAAGACGTAGACACCCAGTGCTGCACCGACCAGACCGCCGATCAGCAGCACCGTGCCCATCCTGAGATCCACCGTCTTTCGTTTGAAATGCGCAAGAACGCCCGAGAAAGAAGAGGCAACAATCTGGTTGGCCTCTGTGGCGACGGCGACAGCGGGGGGGATGCCGATAAAGAACAGCAAAGGCGTCATCAAAAAGCCGCCACCAACCCCGAACATGCCAGACAAAATGCCCACAATCCCGCCCAGCCCCAAAAGCAGGAACGCGTTGACCGATACTTCGGCGATGGGCAGATAGATTTGCATGGTTTTCCTTAGGCCCACCCGCATTCAAAATCAATGATCTAAGCCCAGATGCGGTTGGCAGGACTTAAAGGATCATGCGATCTGGCCTTATCGCTCTTTCACGTATGGCTCGCCCCCCGCGCGGGGCGGGATGGCTTTGCCAACGAAACCGGCAAGGATAATCACTGTCATCAGGTAAGGCAGCGCGGCCAGCAACTGGCCCTGTACACGCATGCCAGTGATGGACGTAATAATGTCGGGACGTGTTTCTAATGCGCCGAACAGACCAAAAAGCAGTGTTGCATACAGCGCGTGCCAAGGGCGCCATTTTGCAAAGATGAGGGCCGCCAGCGCGATAAACCCGCGCCCCGCTGACATATCTTTGACAAAGCCCGCCTGCAGCGCCGTGCTGAGGTATGCACCCGCAATACCGCATAGAACGCCGCAGATTGCCACTGCCGCAAACCGTAAACCCACGACAGAAACGCCAGCTGTGTCTACGGCTGCGGGGTTTTCGCCGACAGCGCGCAGGCGCAGGCCAAACCGTGTGCGGAACAACAACCACCATGTGAATGGCACAGCGGCGAAAGCCATGTAGACCAGGATTGAATGACCTGAAATCAGTTCATAATACAGCGGGCCGAGGACAGGTATGTTTTGCAGGCTTTCGGCGAATGGCAGGGTGATGGGTTCAAAACGCGCGCCACCCATCAGTGAAGGGGTGCGCCCGCCCTGTTTGAACCACGCTTGCGCGATCAGGACCGTAAGGCCTGCCGCCAGAAAGTTAATCGCGACGCCCGAGATAAGCTGGTTGCCACGAAATGTGATAGAGGCGACGCCATGAATGGCGCTGAGCACAAGTGAGGCGCCGATCCCTGCCAGCAGACCCACCCAGACCGAGCCTGTGATCGCAGCGATGGCGGCAGAGAAAAACGCGGCAGCGAGCATTTTGCCCTCCAGCCCGATATCAAAGATGCCCGCCCGCTCTGAATACAGCCCGGCAAGGCAGGCCAGCAGCAATGGCGTGGCAAGGCGCACTGTTGAATCGAGGAGTTGGATCAGGGTGAGGTACATATCCATGGCTCAGGCTCCCCGTTTGCCTAGGGCGAGGAAAATCCGCTCCAGCGGCATCCGCACCATGTTATCCAGCGCGCCTGTGAACAGGATCACAAGTGCCTGGATAACGACGATGAGTTCACGCGGGATGGACGTCCATAGCGCCAGCTCGGCGCCGCCTTGATAGAGAAAACCGAAGAGGATCGCGGCGACAAAGACGCCGAAAGGGTGTGAGCGGCCCATCAGCGCCACAGCGATACCGATAAAGCCCGCGCCTTCGACGGAGTTGAGAACCAGCCGCTCGGCTTCGCCCATGACGTTGTTGATCGCCATCATACCGGCAAGCGCACCAGATATAATCATCGAGACCATGATGATTTTATAAGGCGGCATGCCTGCGTATTTGGCCGCCGATTCCGATTGTCCGAACGATCGGATTTCATACCCCAGTCGCGTGCGCCAAATGAGGAACCACAAAAACACGCAAGCCGCGATTGCGACCAGCAGCGAAACATTTGCAGGGGCTGATTTGGAAAAGGCAATGCCGAAAGGGGCCAGCAACTCGTGCAAGGTGGGCAGGTGAACTGTTTCGGGAAAGCGCGCGCTGGCGGGGTCCATCGCGCCCTTTGGACGCATCAGATTGACCAGCACATAGTTGAGCAGAGAGGCTGCGATAAAGTTGAACATGATTGTGGTGATTACGATATGGCTGCCGCGTTTGGCCTGTAGCCATGCAGGCACAGCGGCCCAGGCGGCCCCGAACAGCCCCGCTGCCACAGCGGCGCCAATCAGTGCCAGCGACCAATGGGGCCAAGGGATATAGAGGCATGCCAGTGCCACGCCCAACCCGCCCAAGGCCGCCTGACCCTCACCGCCGATGTTGAACAGGCGGGCATGAAAAGCAATCGCAACTGCCAGACCTGTGAACATGAAATTGGTCGCGTAATACAGCGTGTATCCCCAGCCATAGCTGGAGCCGAGCGCGCCCGTAACCATCAGTTTGGCCGCCGCGACGGGGTCTTCTCCGATTGCAAGGATCACAAGCGCCGACAGGATACCCGCCAGCAGCAGCGAAATCAGCGGCACAAGGACGACTTCGGCCCATTTTGGCATCACATCCATCTATTTCGCCTCCCCTTCGCCCGCATGAGCGAGGTTTTCCTGTATCTCGGTCACACTATGGGGGCTGTCTGTATCGGTGATCCCCGCCATGAGCAGACCCAAGTCTTTCTCATCTGTCTCTGCCGGCAAGCGTTCACCCATGATATGACCGTCGAACATGACGGCGATGCGGTCTGACAATGCCATGATCTCGTCCAGCTCTACGCTGACCAGCAGAACGGCCTTGCCCTTGTCGCGCAGCGCGACGATCTGTTCGTGGATAAATTCGATCGCGCCGATATCTACGCCACGCGTGGGCTGACCGATCAGCAGCAGGTCTGGATTTCGCTCAATCTCGCGGGCGAGGACGATTTTTTGCTGGTTGCCGCCAGAGAAGTTTTTGGCGGCCAGTCTCGGGTCGGGCGGGCGTACGTCGAAGCGGGCCATTTTCGCCTCTGTGTCTTCGCGGATCGCGGCATTGTTCATCAGGATGCCGGAGCGGTAGGCAGCATCGTGGTGATAACCGAAAGCCACATTCTCCCATGCGGCGAAATCCATGATCAGTCCTTCGCGCTGGCGGTCTTCTGGTACATGGGCGATGCCACGCGCGCGGCGCGATTGCCCGTCTGAGTATTTACCCGTCAGATCAAGCTCTTGACCGTTTATCGTGATGTTCCCTGTGCCTTCGGCATAGCCACCCAGCACTTCCAGCAATTCGGACTGGCCGTTGCCTGCAACACCTGCGATTCCCACGATCTCGCCTGCGCGGACCTGTAGGTTGATGCCTTTCAAACGCTCGACACCCTTGTCGTCGTTCACGTGTAACCCCTTTACATCCAATACAATGTCACCGGGGGTGGCGGGCGTTTTATCAACGCGGAGCAATACCTTGCGGCCCACCATCAGCTCTGCCAGCTCGGCAGGCGAGGTCTGAGACGTTTTAACTGTTGCTGTCATCTCGCCACGGCGCATCACGCTGACGGTATCGGTAATGTCCATAATCTCGCGCAGCTTGTGGGTGATGAGGATGATGGTTTTACCCTCGGCACGAAGCCGGTCCAGTATGCGGAAAAGCTGGTCAGCCTCGGCGGGGGTCAACACGCCTGTCGGTTCGTCCAGAATCAGGATATCGGCCTGACGGTACAGCGCCTTGAGGATTTCGACGCGTTGCTGCATGCCCACACCGATGTCCTGTATCAGTGCGTCAGGCTCGACATGCAGGCCGTAGTCTTCGGCCAGCTCGATCAGGGTACGGCGGGCCTTGGCGATGGAGGGTTTGAGCCAGCGCCCATCCTCCGCGCCCAGAATGATGTTTTCCAGAACGGTGAAATTCTCAACCAACTTGAAGTGCTGGAAAACCATACCGATGCCGGCAGCGATGGCGGCTTGGCTGTCGGGGATTTGTGTCTTGTTGCCCTTGATGAAAATCTCGCCCTTATCGGCTTTGTAAAAGCCGTAAAGAATGGACATCAACGTGGATTTCCCTGCGCCGTTTTCGCCGATAATCCCGTGGATTGTTCCAGGCATCACGCGGATCGAAATATCCTTGTTGGCCTGCACAGGGCCGAAGGCCTTAGAGATGCCTTTAAGCTCGATGGCGGGGGCGGCTGTCATGGGCTTTGCCTTCGTCTGGGGGCGCAGAATAAATGTAAACAGGGCCGCGCTGGTTGTCCAACGCGGCCCTCTATTTTGCTTGTGCTACGCTTAGAAGTCCAGCGCGGGGCAGCTATCGTTTGTATAGTAGCTGGCCACTTTTGTTTCGCCGCTGATGATGCTGGCGCGTGCCGCTTCAACTGCGGCGGTCATGTCCGCGCTGACCAGCGGCGCGTTGTTGTCATCCATTGCAACGCCGACACCGTCATCGGCCAGACCGAGGCTGACCACGGTACCAGTTTCCAGTGCATCGCCTGCTTTCATGGCGTCATAGACGGCCACATCAACACGCTTGAGCATGGAGGTCAGCACTTTGCCCGGGTGCAGGTGGTTCTGGTTGCTGTCCACACCGATTGACAGGATGCCTTCGTCAGCGGCAGTTTGCAGAACACCTACGCCTGTGCCGCCCGCAGCGGCATATACCACGTCAGCGCCTTGGCTGATCTGCGCTTTTGTGATCTCGGAACCTTTTACGGGATCATTCCACGCAGCGGGTGTGGTGCCTGTCATGTTTGCGATGATTTTGGCATCGGGGTTCACCGCTTTTACGCCTTGGGCATAGCCGCAGCCAAAGTGACGGATCAGAGGAACATCCATGCCACCTACGAAACCGACAGTGCCGGATTTGGATGCCATCGCGGCCATCATACCGACGAGGTAGGAGCCTTCATGCTCGGCGAAACCCACCTGACGGACGTTGGGCAGGTCGAGCCATGTGACATCGATCACAGCGAATTTTGTGTCAGGGTAATCGGGCGCGACGGAGGACAGCGGATCGGCCATGCCGAAACCCATGGTTACAATCGGGTTTGCCCCTGCTTCGGCAAAGCGGCGCAGCGCCTGCTCGCGCTGGGCTTCGGACTGAAGCTCGATCTCGCGGAAAGTGCCGCCTGTTTCTTCGGCCCAACGGGTGGCGCCGTTGAACGCGGCCTCGTTGAAGGATTTGTCGAATTTGCCGCCCAGATCGAAAATCAGGGCAGGTTCGGCCAATGCGGCACCGGCGCTGAGCGCGGTGGCGGCAGTTGCGCCGAGGAATTTTTTCATGAGGGTCATAGGTCTCTCCCAGGGGTTTGGTTTTGGGGCAAGTATTGCACTGCCCGATCCCGCGCGCTTGCGCGACGCTGGTCCAAATTGTCTGTCCGGATGGAAGTGGGGTCAACCTGATTCGGGGGATTCCAGCGGTAGATGCAGTGATTAACCCAGCGTTAACGCCTATGTCAGAGGCTAGGTAAGTCGCGTGCCATCACAATTGCATCAATTGGTGCTGCATCCGCGCGGGTGTAATAGCCCTTGCGCAGCCCAGTGGGGGCAAAGGCCAGTCCGGAGTAGAGGGCGAGCGCGGCGGAATTGTCTGCGGCCACTTCTAAAAACGCGCTGTCTGCTTGTGGTGCGATCTGTGCAAGCCAGCGTTGCAAAAGCGATTTTGCGATGCCTTTTCGCTGATGGTCGGGAGCTACCGCAAGTGTCAAAAGCTCTGATTCGCCTGCGAGAGTGCGTGTAATGGCAAAGCCGCCCGTTCGGTGGAAGAGGTCTGTGTGGGGCTGGGCCAGCAGGTCTGCGATCTCTGCCGCGTGCCAGCCGCGTGAGTGGGCAAATGCCGCAGCATGGATTTCCGCCAGCGCCTCCGGTGTCACGCGACGATCCGTGGGGGAGTATCGCGCGCAGGTGCTGCGTCTGGCGGTTTGACGTAATTTGGTGCAGGTGGTGGTGGGAAGGCTGCGGCCTCAAGATACTTGGTCTGAGCAATATCAGCCATGCGCGCGGGATCTGGTTTGTAAGCGTCGTCATAGCCAGCAGCATTAAAATGCACGGCGATCTCGCTTGCGCGGTGGCCGCGTATTTCCATTTCAAATGGCAGCTGCAGATCGCGCGGGGGGTGTGCGGGATCAATGATCTGTGGCTGGCCTATAATTACACCAGTGCCAAACCCTTGAACATAGGCAAGGTCGCGCGGTGCAGGCACGCTGACAAGCGTGCCGTGGGGGACGGGTAAATGGCCATAGGCCAGCTCAAACTGGGTGATGCCAAACACAGGTATCCCGAGCGCCAGCCCCAAACCACGCGCGGCCGAGACGGAAATGCGGATGCCGGTAAAATTGCCCGGGCCGGTCGCAACTCCGATGACGTCGATGTCTGCAAGGGTCCAGCCGCTGTCTGTCAGAAAACCCTCTATCGTCGGAAACAGGGTTTCGGCCTGACCTTTCGCCATGTCGAGCACTCTGCCGCCAAAAGACCCATTCGTGCCACCGCCGACAGCGACAAAAGGCCCTGATGTGTCAAACACCAGGACCTTGGGTAGCTGTTTCCGGTTTTCGGGAAAGCGCGTGTCAGGCAACAGGACGCACTTCTGTCACTTCGGGGATGTAGTGGCGCAGCAGGTTTTCGATGCCCATCTTCAACGTCAGCGTCGAAGAGGGGCAGCCCGCGCAGGCACCCTGCATATGCAGATAGACGATGCCACGCTCAAACCCGTGGAAAGTGATGTCGCCGCCATCTTGTGCCACAGCAGGGCGCACGCGGCTGTCCAGCAGCTCTTTGATCTGGCCCACGATCACACCGTCTTCACCAGTGTGCTCGGCGTGGCCTGATGTGGCTGTGTGGTCTTCGCCCATAACAGGCTGGCCCGACTGGAAATGCTCCATGATCGCGCCCAGAAGGCTGGGTTTCAGGTGATCCCATTCGGCGCTGTCGGCCTTGGTTACGGTTACAAAATCTGTGCCAAAGAACACGCCAGTTACGCCATCGACGCCAAACAAGCGGGTGGCAAGCGGCGAGGTCGTTGCCGTGTCTGGCGCAGGGAAATCAGCGGTGCCCAGCTCCAGCACAGTCTGACCAGGTAAAAACTTTAGGGTGGCGGGATTCGGGGTGGATTCGGTCTGAATAAACATCTTGCGGGTCTCCGTCAGGGTTGCACTAGATATGCGGATGCGGGGCGCCAATGTCAAGGCGCTTGGAATCATTCTAAACTGGCTACGCCAGTCTATGCTGGGCTCAGGTGATCGCTTCCAGTCGCTCTTTGGTCATATCACCGGGAACAATTGTAATGGGGACAGACAGGCTGCCTGAATTGCGCGACAGCTGTGTCACCAGCGGACCGGGGCCTTTGCCATCCGTCCCTGCGCCCAGAACCAGAATACCGATGTCGTTGTTTTCCGATATTTGGGCGATGATTTCGTCTACCGCCTGTCCTTCGCGTATTACAAGTGTCGGTTCCACACCTTGGCGGTCGCGCATCCACTTTGCAAAGACCTCGTAGTGGACCTCGATCCGCTCGCGGGCTTCTTCACGCATGATGTCGCCAACGCCAATCCAGTGGTTGAATTCCTCCGGCGGAATAACGGCGAGTACCTCTACGCCGCCGCCCGTCTTTGATGCGCGCATTGCGGCGAACCGCATGGCGTTCAAACATTCGCGGCTGTCATCGAGGACCACAAGAAACTTGCGCATGATATTCTCCCTACATCGGGAGGATCATGGCGTGCAGCACCAATTCATGCAATTGGCTTTTATAAGTCCAGACCGCTGCAACAGGCCGTTGGCCGAAATTTTTCAAGAATTCCGCATGAATTTTCGCAAAAGTCGTAGTCGCGATGCGCCCTATACTTTTTGTGAAGCGGCCCAATCCCAATACATCGCGCGCACGCGCTGGGTGACGGGGTTGCCGTTGCCGCCCACCGCATAGTTTGTTTCGTCAAAGGCGCTGACAGGAGTGACTTTCATCATGTTGCCAGACAGGAAAATCTCGTCTGCGGCGTGAAAGTCGTCAAAGCTCAGGACCGCCTCATGTACCTGCATCCCGTCATTGCGCATGTTGTCCATGTGCCGCGCGCGCGTGATCCCCGCAAGGAATGTGCCATTGGGCACCGGCGTAAACACCTCGCCGTCTTTGACCATGAATACATTAGCCGATGCGGTTTCGGCCACGTTTCCGATCGCATCAGCCACAAGAGCATTGCCAAAGCCTTTGCTGCGCGCCTCTGCCATCATGCGGGCGTTGTTGGGATAGAGACAGCCTGCTTTGGCGTTGACCACGTTGTCTTCCAGTACGGGGCGGCGAAAGCGGGTGCGTGTCAGCGTTGTCGATGCTTGAGGAGCGGCCATGGGGATTTCTTCCAGCGAGATGGCAAAGCCTGTTGCCCCCTGACGTGGTACGATGCCCAGCTCATCACCTTCAAGCGCCCAATACATCGGCCTGATATAGACACAAGCGCGCGCCGGGTATTGCGCCAGCCCTTCGCGTACAATCGTCACCATGTCGTCCGATGTCACGGTGGGCGTAATCATCAGCGCACGGGCCGAGCGGTTGATGCGGGCGCAATGGGCCTCAAGATCGGGGGCGGTTCCATCAAACAGGCGTGCGCCGTCAAAAACAGTCGTGCCGAGCCACGCGCCATGATCGGCGGCTTTCATTACGCTAAGATCGCTGTTGTGCCACGTGCCCTCAAAATAGGTACGGATGTTTGTGCCAGTTGCCATTGCTAAAGTCCTGTGGGTGAGGCGCCTAAGGCGCGCTATGGTATATGCCTTCGGGCAGATTGAGGGCGGCGGCCAGATCGCGTAGCTGGTTTGGCGACAAAGTGATTGTATGGATTTTGTCTGTACGCGGATCCCATTGCTCTATCGTGATCTGGTGGGCAAAAGCGTTCAGGGTCACATCCTCGCACAAAGGTGTTTCGCCTTCGTCCACAAGGGTGATTACAGTCGCGTCAAATTCATGCTCTATGGTAAACATAAAGTCAGAGTACCCGATCATAGGTTGCGCGCAAGGGCGCGCGATTGGGCGTATCCTTGCTTTTGCGGTTGGGCAGCGGCTCTTCGTGCTGGAACAGAGATACGGGCGTGCTAGAACAAGAGGAAACTCTGCCGAGAACCAGCCATAGGCAAGACTGCCGAGAATAAGGATGCCCCTGTTATGATTTTGCGCGCTTTTGTGGCTTTATCGTTTGTACTGGCGCTGGCCGCCTGCGAAGTACCGCCAACAGGCTCGTCGGGCCCGACACCCACGGCAGCGGTTCAGGCCGCACCCGCCCCATCGGTCCGCACCAGCGCCCGCAGTTTTGTGCGTGTTGTGAACACGCTGGAGCCCGTGGCGGAGCGCGAGTGCCGTGCGCGCACAACCAATGTGAACTGTGATTTCAACATCGTTGTCGATGACCGCCCCGGCCAGCCTGCCAACGCCTATCAAACACTGGACCGACAGGGCCGACCCATCATTGCTTTCACACTTGCACTGATTGCAGATGCCCGCAACGAAGACGAGCTGGCTTTTGTCTTGGGCCATGAGGCGGCGCACCATATTGCGGGTCACATCGGGCGACAGCAGCAAAACGCCGTCGCAGGCGCAGTTATTTTTGCAGGCCTGGCCACGCTGAGTGGTGGCGATGCCAGTGCCGTGCGCAACGCGCAAGAATTGGGTGCGCAAGTGGGCGCACGCAGCTATTCCAAGGCCTTTGAGCTGGAGGCGGATGCGCTGGGCACTGTGATTACACAAAAAGCGGGTTATGATCCGGTTCGTGGTGCCGCATTTTTCACGCGCATACCCGATCCCGGTGACAAGTTTCTGGGAACACATCCGCCCAACGCCGCGCGTATTGAAACAGTGCGCCGCACCGCAGCTGGGCTCTAACGGGGGGTGCTACGCGTCAGTTGTAGCGTAATGCCAATTGTCGACATCGTGATCCAGAAGATCTGGATCATTGCCGAAGCAAGATTGAAACTGGCGATCAGGCCGATCAGCACACAAACAGCCGCCATAAGGTTCAGGCCAAAGTATGCGACGGAATTGCCACTGACGAACCGAAAGGTCAGCATCGCATAGGTCAGCACATAAAGGCCAAACCCCGCGACACCAACCATTTCGGCCACAGGTAATAGATTGCCGCTTAAATACATTCGCGATACTCCGATAAAATTATGTGGTTTGAAAAAGCAGTCTTTGAAATGAATGGTCTTGGTCTAGAACCAGAGGTAAATTCTCTGGTGTGGTACAGTGATACGCGTGGACGTTCGACGGGCCAAGTCAGGTATTCCTGACCATGCGTAAACTAGGGCAGATACTGAACGATCGCGGCAGCAAATATGCGGTTTCAGGGTGTGTTGTGACGGACCGCGCCGCTGTGGATGCTGTGCTCAAGGTGCTGAAACGCGAAAAATCCTATGCCAAGGCGACCCACAATACATGGGGGGTGGTGTTGGAAGACGGGGGGCCTCTCAAATCCGACGATGGAGAGAGTGGCGCAGGTATGGTCATCTTGCGCATGTTGGAGCGCGCCGAGCTGACCGATCATTTGGTCATCGTGACGCGCTGGTATGGTGGTAAACACTTGGGCGGCGACCGTTTTCGCCATGTCCAGACCTGCGTGAATGCCTATTTGGATGCGCTGTCGACTGAGGTCTGATTACGGGTTAATGCGGCGTTGACGGCGTTTGTGAAAAGCAAAGAGAAGCGGTGCGAGGATGTAATCGTATAGTTTACACGCGGCCCAATGCACTCCGGGCAGACCGATGATACGCGCCAGCCAGCGCGTCTGGGGTATGTCGCGCCACAGCACGACGAAAGCGGGAATACCCGAGATCACCTCGCCATCCTTACGCACATGAAAGCGTTTTGCAGCTTGATCAGCCGTGACGCCCCAATCGGCCAGTTTGCCAGATTCGGTCAGATCGTCGTACCGGATGGGCAGAGCCTGCTTTTCACTTAAACGCGCGTAGTGGTTCACTTCGCGGCTGCAAATCGGGCACTCGCCATTGTAGAGGACTTCGGTTTTTTGTGTCATGGGCGAGAGATAGCCGCGACGGGCATGCCGACCACCCCTAGCGCGGCTTATTCCCGTCAATCCACCGCGACATGAGGCCACGGTCGCGGAAACACTCGGGCGGCACCTGCGTGCGTTTGAGCCGTGCGATCCGCTCGGCAAAGCCGACCTGCTTGGACGAGGGGTAATCGTTGAACTGCGATGGCGCGGGCTTGTGTGCGTCGATCCATTTGGACATGCGCGCACGGTCTTGAGTGATGCCCACAGGCAGCTCTGAGTTGGTCTTTTCCGCCAGCGATTTGGCGTATTCGATCTGCTTTTCCGTTGCAGGTGTAGGCGTGGGTAAAGGCAGCTCAGCCTGTGTGGCAGGCGTGGCTGTGTCAAAGAGATCGGTAAACGTAGTTTGATACGACATGGGATGCTCCCTGTTCTTGTTCTGTACATATATAGAACATAGAGAGAACATTGTCAAGATTTGGGTGCTTGTACTGTTTCTCATAGATGTTGAAAGCCGATCATGCGCCGTGCAGGGCCAGACCGCGGGAAGGTGCTCAAGACATCTCAGTGGAGCGATTTATGGCGGACACATGGCTTTGCCGAATTTGCGTAGCGCCTGCATCTGCTAAAGCACCAGCCCGATGGGGCGGTCTGGCGCTGCACGGCGGCTACGCTTTGATTCCGTGCGAGCTTTGCAAAAAGGGCGAGTAAGAATCTTGGTGATAACAAAGGCTGCTCAGGTTGATTGATTTGGTAGTCTTCTCGCGCAATCGGAATTATTGTTAGATTCTAATTTGATAGTGAGATTTAAGATGGTCGACTTTTTCAAGGAGCTTGCAGATGCGGCAAATGCTCGAATTCGCAGCCCGTTTCTTGGCTCCATATTCATTGTTTTTTTGACCCTGAATTGGAAAGCAATAGCAATCCTAATTTTTTCGAATAGTTCAATTGAACTGAGAGCCCTTACCTTTGAGGGAATGACTAGTCTTACCGGTCTTGTTGTCTACCCAGTTGTACTTGGTGTCATAGTCGCATTGGTTTTACCTTGGTTAAAGTTGCTGGGAGCTTGGATTGCAAAAAGACCTTCTGGCATGTTGTTACGCCTGCAGCATGACGAGTCACAACAATTTAGAATTTACAAACTAAATAGTGACGCTGCTGAAGCGGAAGCTCAAGCGCGCTTGGACGAAGCTACGGAACGAGCAAAAATTGATGCTGCGAAGCGGTTGGAAGATGCTAGGCAAGTCGCCCCCGATTTAGAAGACGAAATAAAAGAGGAGAGGGCTGAATCTGCCGGTAAGGATGGAGTATTGCCAAAGTCAGAAATATGGAAACGGGAAGTCCTGAAACTGGCTTCCAATACTTCGAATGGTCAAGTGGTGAATGGTGATGACGGTTTTGCTAATATAGACGGAACAAAGCTCAAACTCTCTGATTGGTCGGGGTCTCACGAAGATCACAAGATTTTATCGGAGTTACTATCTGATATGTACATAAGTAATCTACTGGAAACGAAGGGCAAACTTCGTGGTACTGGTTTTGAAGTCTATGAAATTTCCGCCGATGGATATAACTACCTCGCTGGTTTGTAACCTCAAACAACCCGCCCCCACAGATCATACTCGCCCGCTTCCTCAACCTCGACCGTGACGATATCGCCTACGGTCAGCTTCTCATGCCCCTCGTCGATAAACAGGTTTCCGTCGATCTCGGGCGCGTCGGCTTTGGTGCGGCAGGTGGCGGCGTCCTCGTCGATTTCGTCAATGATCACGTCCATGCGCTTGCCCACCTTGGCCTGTAGCTTGGCCTCCGAGATGGCTTGGGCCTTTTCCATAAAGCGGTTCCAGCGGTCCTGTTTGACCTCCGCATCCACATGATCGGGCAGCGCGTTTGAGCGCGCGCCGTCGACGTTTTCGTATTGAAAGCAGCCGACACGGTCGAGTTGGGCTTCGTCCATCCAGTCGAGCAGGGTTTGGAACTCGGCTTCTGTCTCGCCCGGATAGCCGACGATGAAGGTCGAGCGCAGGGTGATGTCGGGGCAGACCTCGCGCCATGCGGCGATTTCGTCTAGGGTTTTGGACGCAGCGGCGGGGCGGGCCATGCGTTTGAGCACATCGGGGTGGGCGTGTTGGAACGGAATGTCGAGGTAGGGCAGAACCAGACCTTCGGCCATGAGCGGTATCAATTTGCGCACATGGGGGTAGGGGTAGACGTAGTGCAGGCGCACCCAAGCGCCCAAGCTGCCAAGATCGCGGGCCAGATCGGTGATATGGGCGCGGTGACCGCGATCTTCGGCGTGTTTGATGTCGACCCCGTAGGCAGAGGTGTCTTGGGAGATAACCAGTAGTTCCTTGACGCCGCTCTCGACCAGCCTCGAAGCCTCGCGGATCACCGCATGAGCGGGGCGCGATTGCAGTTTGCCACGCATGTCGGGGATGATGCAGAATTTGCACTTGTGATTGCAGCCTTCCGAGATTTTCAGATAGCTGAAGTGGCGCGGGGTCAGCGATACGCCTGACGCTGGCAGCAGGTCGATAAACGGATCAGGCGAGGGCGGCACGGCGAGGTGTACGGCGTCCAAGACCTGTTCGTACTGGTGCGGGCCTGTCACAGCAAGGATACGGGGGTGGTGTTCGCGGATATAGTCAGGCTCCGCGCCCAAGCAGCCTGTCACGATCACGCGGCCATTCTCTGTCAGGGCTTCGCCGATGGCATCAAGGCTCTCGGCTTTGGCGCTGTCCAGAAATCCGCATGTGTTCACGATTACAGCGTCTGCACCCGAATAATCGGGCGAAATGGCGTAGCCTTCGGCGCGCAGGCGCGTGAGGATGCGTTCAGAATCAACCAGCGCCTTGGGGCAACCGAGGCTGACCATGCCGATGGTAGGCTGGCCTGTGCGTTTGGGTTCATTGAACGTCGCACGCGGCGCTAGATCGGGGCGGAGGCTTGGGGGATTTGTGCTCATCCCAGCGCTATAATGTACGGCGCTGGTTTGGGCAATTGCTCAGAGTTTGGTAACAGGCAGCCCAGAGGCGATCCAACCTGGCCCGGCACCAGAGCCGAGCATACCTTCGGGAACGTCGATGACATTGGTAAAGCCAAGCTCTTGCATCCTGTTGGCCAGCCCGCGCGAGCGCACGCCGCGCGCGCAGATGAGCGCAACAGGTGCGGATTTGTCTGGCACAAGGTCCAGCATTTTGCGTGTGAAGTCGGGATCGCGCATATCGAGCGGGACAGCGCCGTCAGGCACACCTGTGCGCGCCCATTCATCGGGGCGACGAATGTCGATCAGGGTAAAATCGCCGTTTCGGGCGCCAAGATAAGCGGCATGAACGCTGAGTGCAGTCCCCTCAACGCTGGCGCCAATATTGTACCAATAGGCAGCAGCCGCCCCGCCCAGACCCAAACTACCGATCAGCAAAGTGCGGCGGTTGAGAAGTGTTGTGGCGACGGGGCGACTGTTGCTCATGGGTTAGCCTTTCGGTGCGGCAGACGACCACTGGGGAATGGTGCGGTCAGAAGCGGGCTTCGGGTCAAGGCTTGGCCAGTTGGCAGTGGACAGGTTCAGATTGCCCGGGATGTCCTCTTCCCAAAAGCCTACTACATTTGTTGTGATGTTGAGGTAGAGTTTGTCGTCCACAATCCGCCACAGGGTCGGGTTGCCTGGTACTTTGCCGCCTTTGGCGACGCCGTAGGCGCAGTGGCCGTCATATTGCGGCGCGTATTTGGCTGGGTCGGCAAGAAACGTATCGCGGTTGGCATCGGAAGAGAACGCAAAGGTCGCGCCGTTATATTTGGCTGTGATAGCCTTGTTGCCCTCCACTGGCGCGGGCTGGGTTTGGCCGACCGGGTTCTGGGGCAGCGAGAAATAGGCGACCACATCATAACCTGATGCGGCAAAGCCAGTCTCGTCGATATACTGGTCGCCTGCAAAGGCGGCACTGGCAAAGCTGATTGCCGTGGCGGCGGCGGCGAGGGTGAGGGCGAAGCGGGTCATTGTACTCTCCTGATTAGCGGCGCTGTTGGCCTGTGCACTGGAAGTTAGGGACCAAACGAAACGATTGCATCTCGCAACTGCGTGACCTCGCGGGCGCGTGATGCGGACAGGGGCAATCGGGCGGAATTATTTCAGAACAGGGGGGGCATCGGGATCACTACCGGGCAAACGGGGCGTGTTTTGTAACGTCTCCATCTGTGGCAGGTCAAAGCGCAGGCCCACCTTCATCAGCTTTGTTACAGTGGGATCGGTGTGATTGAAAAAGCCGACATCCATCGCGCCCGCCTCGATCCCTGAAAATGTGAGTGCTTCGGAGGCCGCCCGCACGAGGGCGTCCTGCGCGCGGGGGATCGCGTCAACGAACGCCAGCAAATGCCCGCGCCCGCCGCCGCTGTATTCCACGCCGACCAGCCATGCGTTGGCCGCCATACCTGTTGCGGTAGCCAATTTTTCGTCAATGGCAGTGATCAGGGTTTCGGGCAGACCTTTGGGGGGCAACACGGTTTCGATCTTGGCCTCTACTTCGGCTGCTGCGTGGGTCAGCGTTTCGCGCAGCCAAGCGACAGCGGTGTCAGGCAGAAGGATTGCCGAAGGGGCCACATCGACGTTCAGCGCGATGCCCAAGGGCTGGCCCTCTAGCATCGCGGCGACATTTCGTCCGGACAGGGCCACGTAAGACGCGGCATCGCCTGCATATTGCGCAAGGCGCTGGGCGCGGTCAAAGGCCAGCAGGTACTGCGCACGCTCGGCCTCCAGCACTTTTGGGTTGATCTGATCGCCCTGCGGTTCTTCCTCCAGCAGCAGATACAATTCTGCATCTGCCATACGTTCATAAAACCGCAGGCGGGCGGTATCGTCATCCGGTGCGGCGCTCATTGCGGCATGGGCGATGTCCAGCGGTGTGGGATCCATTCAGAGTACCTCGGCTACGGCGGCTTGCAGGCGGGGGAGAACCTCTGCCTCGAACCACGGATTTTTCTTGAGCCAACCCGTATTGCGCCATGAAGGATGTGGCAAGGCGAAGGTGCCTGTGGGATGGCTTTCCCAGTCGCGCACGGCCTGTGTGACGGTTTTGAACTGTGGCAGATGATAGCGCATAGCATGGCCGCCGATCAGAACGGTCAGGTGCACATCGGGGACCATTGCCAGTGCATCGGCGCGCCACGTCTTTGCGCAGAGGGGAGGCGGGGGCAGATCGCTGCCTTTGGCATCATATCCCGGAAAGCAGAATGCCATGGGAATGATCGCGATGCGGCTGCGGTCATAAAACGTCTCTTCATCCAGACCAAGCCATGCGCGCAACCGAACGCCTGACGCGTCCCAGAAGGGGGTATTGGCCTTGTGAACCTTCATTCCCGGCGCTTGGGATGCGATCAACACGCGCGCGCCGGTCTGAAACCAGACCACAGGATTGGGGCGATGGGCCGTCGCGGTTGCCGCAAATCTGTCGGCGCACAGGGTACAGGCGCGCAGGTCTTGGTGGATATCTTTCATGGAACATTAGGTAGTCGAGGCACTGCGATTGCCAAGGGATTATCCAAAGTGCACATCTTGTGGTGTTTCCCCGCAGGCTGCGTTGTACATTTGTTTCCTAATCGGACATAATATGGTCAAATTCCATTGATAGATGGAGCTATATCCTCCGAAAGAGAGGACATAAATTCACCCGCAAGCCGAACCGGAGCAGGCGCGCAATGCTGGAATTTCGTAACGTTTCCAAGTCCTTTTGGACTGGCACACAGCACAAGGTCATTCTTGATCAGGTGTCTTTTCGTGTGGAGCTGGGAAATTCGATGGGTATTCTGGCACCCAACGGCACAGGCAAAACCACGCTGATCAACATGATGGCCGGTCTGGAAAAGCCTGACGACGGCGAAATCGTGCGCGCGTGCAACATCTCATTCCCCCTTGGTTTTATGGGGGGGGTTGTGGGCAAAGTATCCGCGATGGAGAACGCGCGCTATATTGCGCGGCTCTATGGTCTGGACCCGGACTACGTCGAGAGTTTCTGTCGTTGGCTGTGTGGGTTGGGGGAATATTTCGACCAACCGCTCGGCACTTATTCCGCTGGCATGAGGGCGCGATTCTCTTTTGCGCTGATGCTGGCGCTCGATTTTGATATGTATCTGATTGACGAAGGCATGCCGTCCACGACGGATGTTGAATTCAACCGAAAAGCAGGTGAAATCCTGCAAGAACGCCTGCGCACGACGACGATTATCATCGTCTCGCATCAGGCGGAAACGCTAGAAAAATTCGCGCGTACTGCCGCGGTCCTTGTGGACGGGCAGCTGAACGTTTTTGACAGCTTGGAAGAAGCGAAACAGTTGTATGACTACCAAACCCAAAGCTAGAAAATTTCGCATAAAGCGCAGCCCGAGTGCTGCGACAGAGGCCGCAACGCCGCAGCCCAAGGCCGCAGCAGACGCTGGTCCTGTTCCCATGCCCGAGCCACCGCGCCCGACGCCTGCGCCCGATGCGGCAATGGCGGGGGAGGTGTCTTCGTCGGCGCAAGTAAATGGCGAGACAGACATCGAAGCGATCCGCCGCGAAGGTCTGACAGGACGTCAGTTGCGCATGGCACGCCGTGTCGCACAAAAACATGCGTTGCCTGCCACGTCTGATTTTGATGCAGTCCGGTTGCTGCGTGAAAAAGGTATAGATCCGTTTCAGCGATCCAACATGCTAGAGCTTGTCGTGCCCCAAGCGGGGGGCGCCCAGCACGAAGGCGGGCCCGGCAATGCGCTGGCGGCGCTGCCTGCGCAGCAAGGTGGTGCAGGCGCGGGCCGCGTGCAATTGCCACAGACTGTGCCTGTCGGGCGGGAAACCCTGCCATCGACCGAAACCGCGAACCCGATGGAGCGCAGAATGCGCGAAATCTCGGACATTCAGCGCGACATCACCGCACGGCGGCGCAAAAAGATGGGCCTGCTGTTGGTCCGTTTGGCGTTTTTTGTGATTATCCCGACGTTCTTTGCAGGCTATTATTTCTACAAAGTGGCCACCCCCATGTATGCCACCGACAGCCAGTTTCTGATTATTCAGAACGAAGGCACCGGCGGGGCCAGCCCCTTTGGTGGTTTGCTCCCCACGCAGTTTGCAAACTCTGCCGATAGCATCGCGACGCAAGGCTATCTTCAATCCAAGGATGCGATGCTGCGGCTGGACGAGGATGCGGGGTTCAAAGACCACTTTGCCAATTCCAGCATTGATCCGATCCAGCGCCTTACAGAAGATCCGACCAATGAAGAAGCCTACAAGCTCTACAAAAAGAATATCAAGATCGGGTATGATCCGACCGAAGGCATGATCCGTATGGAAGTGATCGCCGCTGACCCGCAGGTTGCGACAACCTTTTCCGAGCGTTTGTTGAAATACGCAGAGGAACGTGTGAACAGTCTGAGCCAAGCCAAGCGTGACAGTGGCATGAATGACGCCGAAATCGGCTATGAGAAGGCTGTACAACAGCGCCGCGAAGCGCAACAGCGCCTGATTGAGCTACAGGTAGAAAATGGCGTGGATCCCGAAGCTGTGATTGCAGCGATCCGTACCCAGATCACCAACTACGAAACACTGTTGATTGAAAAACAGCTGGAGCTTGCTGCCCTTCTCGACAACGCGCGGCCCAACCGTGCCAAGGTAGAGGGTGCGCAAGGCGATGTACGCCGTCTGGAAGGGGCGCTGGCGCAACTGAATGACAGGATGAACAACGCAACCGAGGGCAATAATTCCCTCGCCCAGCAGGCCGTGTCGTTGCAACTGGCACAGGCTGATCTGGTAAACGCAGATACAAACCTGCAATTGGCCCAGACAGGACTGGAGCAGGCCCGTACAGAGGCCAGCCGTCAGGTGCGCTATCTCACTGTTGCCGTTCGCCCTGTCCCCAGCGAAGAGCCAAGCTATCCGCGCAAGTTCGAGAATACCATTCTGGCGTTCCTGATCTTTGGTGGCATCTATCTGATGATCTCTCTCACCGCTTCGATCCTGAGAGAGCAGGTCACATCCTGACCGACGCCACCTTCTAACACACAAAAAAACACCCGCCTGAGTGATCCGGCGGGTGTTTTGCGTTGAGCCTGCGAGGAGTGCCCGACGGGCAGCGAGGAGCTTACTCGGCGGGTAGTTTTGCGGCTGCCAATGCCGCCTGCAAGCGCGTCCGCTCCAGTGCGGCGCGTTTCACGATAGCTGGTTCGCGCAGGGAGTTCGGGCTATCAAGACGCAGCGGCGCAGGGGCATGCGGTGACACCCGAACGCCCGACATGGCCGAGAGCGGCACCGCCAGCAAAAGGCTCAGCATAATAGGCACCAGCCAGAGCGAAATTAGTCCAGCGACCAGGCCAGACAGCAGGATTGTGCCGAGCACTGTCTCGATCCAGTGGAATTTGAGCAGCGTTGCCCAGCTGTGGCGGCGCGCATCGCGGGCTTGGGGCGCCCAGGCTTCGTGACTGGTGCTCAGTGCGCGCGCGACGGCTTTGCTTTGCTGGATCATCATGATGGGCGCATAGGCAACCGACAGGGCGACCTCCACCAGAAAGCTGCCCAAAAACGCGCGCGGTCCGCCGAACAGGCGCGCAGCGCGGGGTGTTGCTGCGATGATACCCGCGCCCGCGATTTTCGGGGTCAGCAGCATGGCATACATGATCACCAGAAATACGGCGCTGTCGATGTGGCTCATCGCGGGGGGCCAGTCGGGGAACAGCGGGTTCGCTTCGTTGAAATAGCGGATGACGTTTGTATCCGCGTCTTTCCCGAGCAGCGCCCAGACCACCAGCAAGAAAAACCACGCAGGGCTGAGCAGATAGGCAACAGCTCCGTGAAAGAGGTGAAAGCGCGATACAGGATGCAGGCCACGTGTGCCCAGCAAAGACAGATGTTGCAGGTTGCCACGGCACCAACGGCGGTCACGGATAACATAATCGATCAGGGTGGCTGGTGTTTCTTCAAAGCTGCCGGTCACACGTGGTAGAAAGCGGACAGACCAGCCAGCGCGGCGCAACAGGCCAGCCTCGACAAAATCATGGCTCAGGATCAAGGCATCGCGCCCACCGCGTCCGCGCAGATGGGGCAGCATGGCACATTCGGCAAAGGCACGGGTTCGAAGGATCGCGTTATGTCCCCAATAATTCCCTTCCGAACGCGCCCAAGTGGCCAGCCCTTCGGCCAGCAGCCAGCCATAGGCAATGTTGGAGAATTGCTGCATCCGCGCAAAGACTGTCTGCGCGCCGATGAGCATGGGGAAAGTCTGGATCAGCCCTGCATCGGGATCACCGGACAACTCGGAGGCCAAACGCTCGATCGCGCCTCCACTCATCAGGCTGTCAGCGTCCAGCACAACCATGCCTTCATAGGCAGCGCCCCAGCCGCGGGTCCATTCGGCTATATTGCCGACCTTTTTGTCGAGGTTTGTCTCGCGGCGGCGGTAATACACGCTGAACCCGTCTGGCGCATTGTGGCGTAAATCCTCAAACGCCTGCCATTCCTGCGCAGCGATCGCATCGTCACGGGTGTCCGAAAGGATAAACAACGCATACCGGTGCGGGCCGTGCCGCGTTGCCAGATCATTCAGCATCGCAGTTGCATTGCCAAAAACGCTTGCTGCGGCCTCGTTATAGACCGGCACCAGAAGGGCCACATCAATACCCTCTATATTTTCCTTGGGGCGTGCATCGGCGCGTGCGCGCGCCAAAAGCCCTGCAATCGCCACGCCAACCGTGCTGACCGATAGCGTGACCCAGACAAATGTTGCCCCGATCATGCTGAGCAAGATCCACTCAAGCCCGCTCATCCCGCCGCTGGCGAACCAACCATAAAGGCCCCACATCAAAAGGGCAGTTCCCATTACTGCTGGTACGAAAGTCGCAGTACGCCAGATGTTGCGCGGGTGCGTCGGCGTACCGTCCCGCTGTGCGGGCGCTATGCCAAGTGCCTGTTCGCGCGCGGGCAAGCTGGCCTTTGGCGGCATGTGAGAGGGAATATGCAGTTCGCTCATGCAGTTTTTGTCCAACGGTAAAGCCATACTTCGCTTAGAGGGGCGCCGCCTGTGCGCAATTGAACGCGGAATTCGGCGAATGTTGCGTCTTGGGGTTCAAAGGTGAACGCCAGACGGGGGCCATTGGTTTCGGGATTACGCTGCAAAATGCCGGGCGTTGTGGTGCCATGACTGCTGCGCAGTATAATATCTACGGCACTCAGATCTTCGGGCAAGGCGGAGCCATTGGCGAAATCAATGACCATAACCATTCCGCCCTCGGGCCTTCCCCCCATGGCGGTTCCGCGCACTGAGAGCAGATCATCCATCGGTGGTGAGGGGTCTGCGCCCCAGTGCAGTCCATAGCGCAAATTTTGCTCTGTTCCTGCCGCAATCGGTTGGGCAGGGCGCCAGTAGGCTACGATATTGTCGTAAATCTCCAGATCGGCGGGAATTTCCACCAGCGTTACGGCTCCTGCACCCCAATCGCCGCGTGGTGTGATCCAGACGGAAGGGCGCTTGTGATAGAGTGCTTCAAGGTCGTTATAATCGCTAAAATCGCGCTTGCGCTGCATCAGGCCAAAACCGCGTGGATTTTTGTCGCCAAAGGCGCTGATTTGAAGCGTGGTCGGGTTGGCCAGTGGCCGCCAGATCACTTCGCCGGCGCCGTTGTGGATCAGCAGGCCGTCGCTGTCATGTACATTGGGGCGGAAGTCAGAAAACCGCGCGCGGTCGGTTGCGTCGAACAGAAACATCGAGGTGAGCGGGGCGATCCCCACATGGCTCATGTCGGTGCGCGCAAAGATAGTCGCGTCCACTTCCATCTCCAGTACCGCGCCATGGGTGATGTCAAAGCGGAACGCGCCCGTGCAGCTTGGGCTGTCCAGCAGCGCATGCAGGGTAACAGAGGCATCGCCACTGTCTGGTGTCTCGATCCAGAAGGCAATGAAATCGGGAAATTCCTCACCCATAGGATCGCCGGTCTTGAGCGCGAGGCCGCGCGCCGAGAGGCCGTAAATCTCGCCTGTGCCAATGCCGCGGAAATAGCTGGCGCCTTGGAATACCGAATATTCCGTATGGACACCCGAGTTGAGCAGATCGGCGCGCAACCGCAGGCCTGAATAGCCCATGTGATCGTTGAGCGGCAGATCAGGGAATTTGTCGGTGCGGTCGAAGACATCCAGATCAAAGACCAACGGGCTGGCAGCACCATCCTCAACGATGTTGATTTCGACTGCTTGAGGGAAATAGAGACCCGGCGGAAAGACATCAACGCGCTGCGGGCGGGGTGTATCTTCCCAAAGAGCATTGCGGGTATCGAACCAGATTTTGCGGTACTGGTCATAGCTGATATCCTGCCATTCCTGCGGAATGGTCGGGCGCGGCGTGTATTCGGTTGCGGCCAAGGTGCGGGCGCGGTTTTTGATTGTTTGGTCGTTGAAAGGGGTGGGTGCACCCGTGCGCAAAGGCGCATCTGCTGCCAGTGCCGCCGCAGGCACAGCAGCAAGAGCGGCGAGTGCTTTGAGGATGTCGCGACGCAGCATCATGATGTTTTCCGCCAAGGTTGGGATTTGAACCAGCCCGCGCCATATGCCGTTGCCACCAGCACACAGGCACCGCCCAGATTGACCAGTAAAGTCGTGCCCGTGTCGCGGCCCGCGAGATCCATCACAAAGCCCATCACCCGCGCGGTAAACATGGATACGACGAACACGGCCAACGACTGCTGGCCGACCTTCAGGATGATCGCCAGCATCACGCTCCATATCCGAGCGGAAATGCCCGCACCACGTGCCAGCAGATTGTTGCCTTTGTCGCCCGCCAAAACCCATGCGAGATAGGCCAGCGACAAGAAGTGCACAAAGCGGAGGACGCCAAAATCGCTTTTGTCGATCAGCGGCTTTAAAGCGATCCGCGCGTCAATTACTGGGTTGCCGGTTTCGGTGACAAAGAACCAGTCGCGCGCAATGGCACGCACGCCGATGTTGCTTAGTGGGATGTTGGCGATGACGATGAAGGCTGCAAGGGCGATCAGCGCGGTATGAACGGGCGGCTTGGGTATCCAGCCGCGCATGAATGCAAAGCCCGTAAAGAAAATAAGCTGCCATCCAAAAGGGTTGAAATACCAGTCCCGCTCGGACCATGGCTCGGCCCCGAAGGCCAGATGGGATGCACCCCAGACCGATTCCTGTGCGCCCAGCCAGACAAGGCCCATAAAGGCGAACACCAGCCCTGTATGGACGCGCTGGAGCGCCATGACGATCGGCATCATCGCCAGCACGACCATATACATGGGCAAAATGTCAAAATAGTTCGGCACATAGGTGAGTGTGACCAATCCGACCAGCGGCACGGCAGGATCGGCAAAAAACTTCCATAAATTCAGAGAGCCGATGTATTGTTTGTCGTAGCCGCCAAAGTAATCAATGCCTGCCAGCATGGCCGCGATAGCGATAAACAGCCCGATGTGCGCCCAATAGACCTGCCAGATGCGAAAACCAACACGCGCGCTGCCCAGCACCCAGCCTGCACGCTGGAAAGCGCCGCCAAATGCAATGGCCGAAGCCATGCCGGAGCAGAACACAAACATCTCTGTTGCGTCCGAAAAACCCCAGCGTGCGGGAATCCATGAGGTGAGGAAATTACCCGGTGTATGGGCGATCAGGATGATGAACATCGCAATGCCGCGAAAAAAATCCAGCCGAAGGTCGCGCACGCGCGGTGTTGCGGCGGCAGCGGCCGCTGCGGCAGAAAGTGTTTGGCCAGTCGGGCGCGGCGCATCAGTAGCAGCAAGCGTCATGTCTTTGTGAGTTCCGATTTATTCCGCCGCGATGCCGCGGGCCTTGTTGAGTTTATCCAGCCGTAGTGCTGCAAAGCGGTCGAGGTGACCGCCGCGAAGGCTTTGACGTTCGCGCAGGATGGTTTCGGTTGCTTCATAGCGCCCTGCACGCAATCCCGCATCAATCGTCATACGCTCGAATACATCACGTTGGGCGTGGCTGCCACCGATTGTCTGCATGGCAGGCCGTGCGGCGACAAGGCTGTGGAAAGCCAGATCATAATGGCCTTCGGAAAAGGCATTCAGCCCCGCAAGAGCGGCAACACCTGGATCGGCGACAATGTCGGGCATCTGTCCTGTTTTGGTGGCATCGCGTGCAAAACGCGCTGTCATCGCCTCGCGGGCTTCACCGCGATCGGCCCCTGCGAGGGCCAGCAAGTAGTGCAGATCGGCAAACACAAGGCACCCATCCTCGACCCGTGCGGCGCTGAAATCGGCAAGTTCTTCCCAGCGGGGTCCGACATCCATGCCTTCCAGTTCCAACCGCATGAGCAAGGATGTAGCGTTGGAAATGTCGCGGTAGTCATCTGTCTTATCCGCGCGAATTTGCGCGTCATAGAGGCCCAGCGCCACATCCATCTCACCCCGCTCCATATGCAGCAAGGCCTTGTGCCACCAGACGTGATAGCGAAAGTTGTTCGAGCCACTCCATGCGGCGGTGTTGCCCTCGATCAAGGCGATACCGTTGTCGGGGCGCGCTGTCATGTCATGGACATGTGCTACTGCGTGCAGTCCCCATGCATCATCGGGTGCATAATCCAGTCCGCGCAGGCCTGTCGCCTCGGCACGGGCGTAATCGCCCGTTTCTTCCAAGGTAAACGCATGGCACCCCAGCAGATAGCCATAGCATGGATGATCCGCGCCATGCGCGGCCAACACACGCTCGACCGAGGCGCGCATACCTGAGCTATCGCCCAGCATGAAACGTATGCCGTGGCTGAGTTTGGCAGATAGCGTGTCGTGGGGCAGGGCGCGCAACACGTCCTCGACTGCGGCGATCGCAGCTGTAGGGCGTCCGTCGAGCCAATGGCCAAGCGCTGTGATCCACCCTAGCTCGCGCGCGGTGATCGGGTTGTTTGCAGCGGCGGCCTTGGCGCTGGCGAGAGCGGCATGCGCAGGGGCGATCACCTCTGCACGGCCTGTCATCAGGCAAAACAATCCGCGTGCCGCGTGGCCCATCGCAAAGTTTGGCTCGGCCTCCATCAGGCGGCCTAGGTGGACAGGTGTTTGTGTGCCGTGCGACAGCAGCCCGTGGATCACGCCGTTCCAATCCTCCATAGAGGCGGGAGAGGAAAGGGAAACGGGACAAGCACACATGTCGATCTGGGTCACAGCAACACACCTTTAGGTTGGACAGTCTGCGCGATGGGCGGCGCAGCTTTCACGGAGGTTTACCCGATTTACCCACCGCGCGGCAGGGCTGGTTGTGCTGTCACACGGCAACGTGAAGCTGTCGACAGGTTTCGTGAGGTGCGTTTCAGATGGCGTGATTGTTGCTGCTGTTTTGGGCGTATTTCTGCCAAACCTTCACGCAATAAGCAGATTATGGCGCAGGCTTCTTACCAAGCCATGTTTCAAGCACCTCGTCAGTGTCCTGACCAAAGCGGGGGGGCGCGCGGCGATATTTCACCGGTGTGGCCGAGAATTTGAGCGGATTGCCCAAGACCTGCACGCGCCCGTCTTTGATGCCTTCTAGAGGTATGTCGCGTACGGTGCCGCGCGCCGCCGCTTGATCAGAGTTCAGCGCCTCGCCAATTGTATTGATGGGGCCTGCGGGCACTTTGACAGCGCGCAAGGCGGCTAGAATATCTTCTTTGGTCCAGCGTTTAAGGGCTGGCTTAATATGCTCCATCAGTGCGTCACGGTTTGTGATGCGACCCAGATTGGTTTTGAAGTTGGGGTCGGTGGCGACATGGGCAAGCTCCAGCACATCGCAGAACCGCGCAAACTGCGCATCATTTCCAACGGCCAAGAGGAAATGGCCGTCTGACACCTCGAACGCATCATAGGGTACGATATTTGGGTGGGCGTTGCCGCGCCGCTGAGGCAATTCGCCGGAGGTGAGATAGTTCATGCCTTCGTTGATCAGCCACGCCATCTGCGTGTCGATCAAGGCCAGCTCGACATGCTGGCCCTCGCCCGTCTTGTCGCGGTGCCGCAGGGCGGTGAGGATGCCAATAGTTGCATACATCCCGCACATCACATCGGCGATGCCGACGCCGACCTTGGTGGGCGCACCGTCAGGATCCCCCGTGATTGACATGATGCCGCCAAAGCCTTGGGCCATCAGATCATACCCCGGCTTTTCGCGGTTGGGCCCCGTCTGGCCGTACCCCGAGATCGAGCAGTAGACCAATCCGGGGTGCGCCGCACAAAGCGTTGTGTGATCCAGCCCGTATTTCACCAGCCCGTCAGGTTTGAAATTTTCAATCACCACATCGGCGCGCGCGGCGAGGCGGCGGATAATGTCCTGCCCCTCTGGCGTGGCGATATCCACTGCGATGGATTGCTTGTTCCGGTTGGAGGACATGAAATAGGCGGACAGGTCAGAGGCGCTGCCGTCGGCGTTGCGAGCGTAATGCGGCCCCCAGCCGCGGGTATCATCGCCACCCGTTTTGGGGTTTTCAACCTTGATTACGGTCGCGCCCATATCACCCAACATCTGTGTGGCAGTAGGCCCTGCAAGAATGCGGGTCAGGTCAAGGACAAACAGCCCGTCCAGCGCGCCGTGTGTTTCAGATGCGTCCGTCATAGGACCCCCGCTCGATGATACAGGCAATTACGGTAAAGGTATCGGCCAATTGGGCGGTAGCCAATGCTGTTTCAAGTTCGGCGCGCGATGTGGCCGTGTGGCCCGCGCCACCAAAGGCACGGCCCATGGCGGCAAAGTCATGCTTGCCGAAATCAACGGCTGCATTGCGCATCTGGCGCTGGCGCTGTTTCAGTTCGATCAACGCCAGCGAGGCGTCCACAAAGACAACAAAGATCGGCTTGATTGCCAGCTCGGATGCCGTGGCAAGCTCGCCTGCGATCATCAAGAACCCCGCATCGCCCGAGAAAGAAACGACTGTGCGTTCCGGCATGCACAGCGCGGACCCCATGGCCAACGGGATAGCACAGCCCATCGTGCACAGCGCCGAGGATTGTAGCAACCCGCGCGGACGGTCGCATGTCCACATCTGGCTGAGCAAGATGCGGTGCGCGCCGCTGTCTGCGGTGGCGATGGTGTCTGGCGGCAGGTGCGTGCGGCAGGTGTCGATGATCGCGGCAGGCCCCCAAGGCTCATCCGTCGGAAAACCTGCTCTGAGGGCTGATTTGACTTGGGCAATTTCGCCTTGCGGCCATGTCTCGGGCTGCGGGGGCAGGTCATGGCCCAGCGCATGGAGGCTGGCCGCGCAGTCGGCTATAAAGTTCACGCTGGCCTGATGCATGTAGTGGTGGTTTGGCTCGGCTGTGATGTCGATCACATCTGTGGTGCGCGCATCCCAGATGTCGCGCCAGCCCGGCCGCATTTCGATAGGGTCATAGCCTACACAAATCACCAGATCGGATTGCTGGACAAAAGGGACGAGATGACTGTCGGCCAATGGCGACAAGCCCGCAGCGCCCAAGGCCAGATCATGCGATTCGTCCAGCAGGCCTTTGGCCTTGTAGGTTGTGATGACGGGGATATGGAAACGCATGGCAAATTCCGCAACAGCGTTGCCTGCGTTCTGGTTCATGGCATCGACGCCAACAATCATTACAGGGCGCTGGGCCGATTTCAGCCATGCGCGGGCTGTGTGCAATGCCGCACCTGTTGGGGCCAAGGGTGATGCCAGCGCACGCCGCGCGGGATGTGTGGCGGGGATACGCGTATCTGCGGCTGAGATGGGCACGTCTATATGCACAGGACCTGGTCGTCCTTCCAGCGCGATGGACACAGCCTTGTCTGCCATGACATGGGCAACATCTGGGGCGAGGCGAAAACTGGCCTTGGTGATGGGCTGCAAAACGGCTTGTTGGTCAAGAACCTGATGGGTGTATGTCTGCGCTTCGGCGGCATCTACGCAGCCTGACAGCACGATCAGCGGCACGCGGTCCTGCAGCGCATTGGCGATGGAATTTACGCCGTTGAGTACACCCGGCCCGATGGTTGCGACCATAACGCCCGGTGCTCCGGTCTGGTGCCATGCAGCCTCTGCCATGAATCCGGCAGCATTTTCGTGTTTGCACAAGACAAATGTGATTCCGGCAGCCTCCAACGCATCAACGATGGTGAGGACCTCTCCCCCCGGCATTCCAAAAGCATGACGGCAACCTGCATCATAGAGACGGCGGGCAATGGCGTCAGCGGCGCGTATCGTATCGGGAGTGGACATGGCATACCTTGTGTTAGCGGTTTCAAAGCCACTGACCACGCATAGCACGCCACATCAAATCAATACGCCGTGGGGTTCATTTCAAACCCGTAAGATGCCCCGAATTCTGGCATCCAGTCACAGGGTGCGATCAGCGACGGCGGTCGCGCCGCGCGCTCATCGGTTGGAAGGCGACGCCGACATGTGCCTCGCAATAGGGCTTGCCCTGTTTTACGGGCAAGCCGCAAAACCAGAAATCTTCGGTTGCGGGGTCGCCAACAGGCCATTTGCAGGTCCGCTCGGTCAGCTCCATCAGGCTCAGTTTCTTTGCCTTCTTTTCGATCTCGTTCACCTTGGCAAGCGCCTCGGGGCTGATTTCATTGGCGCTGGGCTGTGGTGGCAGGGGCTGGCCTGCGGGAATGATCTGGTTGCGCGCAGGGCGCGTGGCATTGGGCGAGATTGCAGGCTCGGTCTTGAGATCGGGCTTGGAGGACGCTGGCGTGGGCTCCGGCTCGGGCACGGGTTTGGGCGCTGCTTTTGCCTTGGGGGCGGGCTTGGCCTTGGGCTCGGCCTTGGCAGCAGCACCTGCTGTCGTACGATTGGACAATCCCAAGCGGTGCACCTTGCCAATCACGGCATTGCGGGTCACACCGCCCAGCTCTTTTGCGATCTGGCTTGCGGACTGGCCTTCGCCCCACATTTTCTTCAAAATCTCAACGCGGTCATCGGTCCAGGACATGGAAGCTTCCCTAGTGTAAAAAGCGGCCCTGATCGGACCGCTTTGGCAAATTCAGTGTCCTATACTAATGGCTGTGGCGTCAGGTGCAAGGGATCACACGGATGTACGCACTGGCACAGGCTGCTTTTTCAGCCGCGCCTCACGCAAAGCCAGCCATAAAGCCCCTGTGAGAATGATCGCTGCACCCAGATATGTGATGCCGTCAGGGCACGTGCCATAGAAAATACTATCATAGAGAGCCGCAAAAATAAGGGTGGCATAGCTGAAGGGCGCAACAAAGCTGGCATCCGCACGCGCCATCGCATTGACGAAACAGGCCTGCGCCACCGCCATGCAAGTGCCAATCCCGGCCAGAACACCCCACTGTGCGGGTGTTGGCATCTGCCAAACCGGCAATACTGCACAGGTCGCAATCCCCAGCCCGATCATATTATTGACGAGCAAAATCTGGAACGGGTTTTCGCGCCCTGCAAGTTTCTTAATGAAAATCAGCTCCAGCCCCATCACCATTGCAGCCCCCAATGCCAATAATGCAGCGGGCTGAAAGCTGTCAGGTGTGGGACGCAGCAAGATCAGCGCACCGATCAGGGCAAGCACAGCTGCCGACCAGCGCACGCGGCCCACCGCCTCACCCAGTAGCGGAATGGCCAACATCATACCGAACACCGGATTGAGAAAGGAAATAGCAGTTGCATCTGCCAGAGGGATATATGCGACAGAGGCAAACATCAGCGTAACCCCCGCCCAGCCAAAACTGGTGCGTGCGAGGTGGAGCCGCCAATGGGGGCGAGACAGGGTAGGCCGCAAGAAAGCCGCGACAGTGGTC
This sequence comes from uncultured Sulfitobacter sp., assembly GCF_947502895.1. Classification (GTDB taxonomy): domain Bacteria; phylum Pseudomonadota; class Alphaproteobacteria; order Rhodobacterales; family Rhodobacteraceae; genus Sulfitobacter. The sequence continues at coordinate 740,505 of NZ_CANNBM010000002.1, read as the reverse complement.
AGGGCGATGAAAGCAAACAAGAATCGCCCGTGGCTGATCTGTAGCGCAGGCAAAGGTGCACCCAGTGTTTGCGTGCCCAGCGCCTTGGCCATCAGCGTTGTTCCGGCGATGAAAGCGGCGGCAACAATAATCAGGCTGGCGGCAATCGCATTGCTCTGGGGTTTTGCTTGGAACATGTCATCTGCTATGGCGGCCATGCGGCGGCACTGCAAGGGCGCAGATCATCGGGCTTGCAATATGTCGCGCAGGCGTTAAACAAACCGCATGATCACTGACCAACATACCGTGTCCCGACGACGCCGCAGCTAATCCGCTGCGCCGTGTTCTGCCGTTCTGGCAGAATTGATCCTTGCTGCATATCGCAGCTTTCCCCGAGCAAACCCACTTGACCCGCCGCAAACACCATGCCCTTTTGGGCTTTTCGCGGCTTGTATTCCTGAAAGGATGACCCAGATGATCGCTTCTGTTCTGCCGACCTATTCCCGCGCACCGCTGAGCTTTGTTAAAGGCAGCGGCGCTTGGTTGATCGAGGCGGATGGCCGACGTTTTCTGGACCTCGGTGCAGGGATTGCGGTGAATGCTCTGGGTCACGCGCATCCGGCACTGACCGAGGCGCTGACCCAACAAGCAGGCGCGCTTTGGCATACGTCGAACCTCTACCAGATACCGCAACAGCAGGCACTGGCAGACAAGCTGGTGGCCCATACATTTGCCGATACGGTATTTTTTACCAATTCGGGCACCGAATCATGCGAACTGGCCGTGAAAATGGCGCGAAAATACTATCACGACAAAGGCCAGCCAGAGCGGGTGGAGATCATCACATTCTCCGGCTCTTTCCATGGCCGTTCTTCAGCGGGCATCGCCGCTGCGGGTTCCGAAAAAATGACCAAAGGCTTTGGTCCGTTACTGGGTGGCTTTACGCATCTGGATTTTGGCGACCATGACGCGCTGACGGCTGCAATAACGGAAAAAACCTGCGCCGTGCTCGTAGAACCAGTGCAGGGTGAAGGGGGTATTCGCCCGCTGCCGGATGCTTGCCTGAAAGGCCTGCGGGACCTGTGCGACGAGCATGGTGTGCTGATGATCTTGGATGAAGTTCAATGTGGCGTGGGACGCACGGGGAAACTCTTTGCCCACGAGTGGTCAGGAATTGCGCCCGATATCATGATGGTGGCCAAAGGCATCGGCGGGGGCTTTCCCCTTGGTGCGGTATTGGCAACCGAGAATGCGGCCAGTGGCATGACTGCGGGTACCCACGGCTCTACCTATGGCGGCAATCCGTTGGGATGTGCCGTGGGCTGCGCTGTGCTTGATATCGTGGCCGAGCCGGAATTTCTGGCGGATGTGAACCGCAAAGCGGGGACGCTGCGCCAGAAACTCGAAGGGTTGGTTGCGGCACATCCCACTGTTTTCGAGGGCGTACGCGGGGCAGGCCTGATGCTGGGCCTGAAATGCAAGGTAGCTCCGGCTGATCTGGTCAATGCAGGCTATGCCGAGGAGGTCATTACCGTGCCGGCTGCTGATAATGTGGTGCGTTTGCTGCCACCGCTCAACATCACAGACGAAGAGATTGCCGAGGCTGTCGCCCGTCTAGACCGCGCAGCCAGTACTCTGGGCGCTGCCTGATCTTCATTTTTCCACTAAACTCATCATCGGGGGCATGCCCCCGATCTGCACCTTTTCCAGTAAAGAAATGCATATGAAACATTTTCTCGACATCCACCAAACAGACCAATCCGAACTGCGCGGCATTCTTGACGGTGCCAACGCGATGAAAACTGCGCGCAGCGGCCGTCCGCGCGGTGCGCTGGATGATGATCAACCGCTAAAAGACCACATGGTCGCCCTGATCTTTGAAAAACCATCTACCCGCACGCGGATATCTTTTGACGTGGGCGTGCGGCAGATGGGGGGGCAGACGATGGTGCTGTCGGGCACTGATATGCAGCTGGGTCACGGCGAGACGATCGCCGACACCGCCCGCGTGCTGTCACGCTACGTTGACCTGATCATGATCCGCACATTTGAAGAGCAGACGCTGCTGGAGATGGCCGAATATGCGACTGTGCCCGTGATCAATGGCCTGACCAACCGCAGCCACCCTTGTCAAATCATGGCTGACATCATGACTTTCGAGGAACACAACGGCCCTATCAAAGGCAAGCGTGTGGTCTGGTCGGGCGACGGCAATAATGTTTTTGCCAGCTTTGCCCATGCCGCCAAACAGTTCGATTTTGAATTGGTATTCACGGGCCCTGAAACCCTCGACCCCGAGCCAGCGTTAAGCGGTCTCTATTCCACGGTGCGCAACCCCGACGAGGCCGTAAGGGGCGCTGATCTGGTGGTAACGGATACATGGGTATCGATGCACGACCCACAGTCCGCCCGCGAGCGCCGCCACAACCAGCTGCGCGGCTATCAGGTGAACGAGGCGCTTATGGCGCAAGCCAAGCCTGACGCATTGTTTATGCATTGTCTGCCCGCCCACCGCGATGATGAGGCGACAAGCGCGGTAATGGATGGCCCGCATTCGGTCATCTTTGACGAGGCAGAGAACCGTCTGCACGCGCAAAAAGCGATCATGCGGTACTGCCTTGGGAAATAACCCGCCACCCGCGCCGCGGATTGTAATTGCAGGCGCGGGTGCGATTGGCTGCTATGTGGGCGGAATGTTGGCCCATGCAGGCCTTGATGTCAGATTCTTAGGCCGTGCCCGCATGTTGGATATGCTGCGCAACGACGGTTTGCATCTGACGGATTATGAAGGCGCGCGCATTTCATGCGCACCCGATGATCTTGTGCTGACCGATGATCCGCGCGTTCTGCGTGAGGCGGATATCGTTTTGGTTTGTGTGAAATCGGCTGGGACTGCACAAATGGCAGCCCTGCTCGGAGATAATGCGCCCGACGGTGCTGTGATTGTCAGTTTGCAAAACGGGATGGGTCATGCAGCCACGCTGGCGGCCGCACTCCCCGATCATGATATCCGCCCTGCGATGGTGCCGTTCAACATTGTGCCGATGGGGCAGGGGCGGTTTCATCGCGCCACCAGCGGCGATATTGTGATTGGTGACGGACCGATGGCGCTGGACCGGATCCTTGGCGTTGCTGGCATGTCCGTGACCCAAAGCGCCGAGATCGAAGCGATCCAGTGGGGCAAATTCCTGCTTAACCTTAACAACGCCCCGAATGCCCTATCGGGGCTGACGCTGCATGCGCAGTTGCTCAGCCGTCCGTGGCGGCGCCTGATGGCAGACCAGATCGCCGAAGCGTTGGTAGTGTTGCGTGCCCATCGGTGCACGATCCGTGCGACCACGCCCGTGCCTGTCGGGTTGATGCCACATGTCTTGCGGCTGCCTACGCCGCTGTTCAGGCGGGTGGCGGCCAAGACGCTGACGATTGATCCGCAGGCCCGCACTTCTATGGCACACGATCTGATCAGCGGGCGGCCAACAGAGATCGACGCGCTGCAAGGCCTGATAATTGAAATGGGTCAGCAAAAATCGCTGGCAACACCCCTATGCGGCGCGATGTACAAGGCTGTGAAGCGGGCCGAGCGCGACGGGTTTGTGCCGCAACCGCCAGAGGCACTGCGCGGCTGATCCTGCTTGCGCCCCTCAGGCAAAACCATCACCCTGTAGGCAACACCTGTAAGCGCAAAAGGGGCGGATGTGACCAACGACAAAGCAGATATCGGTGTCTACGGATTGGGAACCATGGGCAGCGCGCTGGCGCTTAACCTTGCGGAAAAGGGTTTCCAAGTTGCCGTGACCAACCGCGAGACAGAGTGGATCGACGACTTTGTCAAAGAGGCAGGCGCACTGGGCGATCATTTAACCCCTGCGCGCACGTTGGAGGAATTCGTAGAAGCGCTGAGCACGCCGCGCACGATCTTGTTCATGATTCCCTCTGGTGCGCCGATGGACGCGATGATCGACACTGTGTTGCCGCTGTTGACGGCAGGCGACACCATCATTGATGGCGGCAATGCTGATTTCAACGACACGAGGCGGCGGTTTGAGCAGCTAAGCGGCACAGGCGCGCATTTTGTCGGCATGGGTGTTTCTGGCGGCGAAAAGGGCGCGCGACACGGCCCGTCGATGATGGTGGGCGGGACCGCGCATAGCTGGACCCAACTGCGGCCCATGGCCGAAGCGATCGCAGCCAAATTTGAGGGCGCCCCCTGTGTGGCCCACCTGGGCCCTGACGGGGCGGGGCATTTTGTGAAAACTGTGCACAACGGGATTGAATATGCCGATATGCAAATGATCGCGGAGGTCTATGGCGTCCTGCGAGATGGTGCGCGGTGGGATGCGCCGCGCATTGGTCAGCTGTTCGACGGGTGGCGGCAGGGGCCGCTAAGCTCTTACCTGATTGAAGTGAGTGCTGCGGCCCTGCAAACGATGGACCCAGAGACAGGCCAGCCGATGGTCGATGTGATCGAAGATCGCGCGGGCCAAAAAGGTACCGGCCGCTGGACCGTGATCGAGGCGCTGAAGATGGGCCAATCCGCCAGCGCAATCGAGGGGGCTATGGGCGCGCGGGCATGGTCATCGCAAAAGCCTGCCCGCGTGGCGGCTGAAACGATACTGGCGGCAGGCGCGGTTCAGGGAGAGGTTCCGTCGCAGGATGATTTGGCCGATGCGTTGTTGGCGGGGCGGATACTGGCGCATGCACAAGGGTTCGCCGTGCTGGCCGCTGCATCCGAGGAGTTTGACTGGGCGCTGGACATGGCGCGTATTTCGGAAATATGGCGTGCGGGGTGTATCATCCGCTCGGCGCTTTTGGATGACTTTGCCCAAGCGTTTCGGGGTGAGTTGCCACACGGCCAACTTATTCTTTCGCCGCAAATAGCCGCAACATTGGCGCGCACGATTGCGCCCTTGCGGCGGTGTGTCGGGGCAGCTGTTGCGCTGGGCGTACCGGTGCCAGCGCTCTCTGCATCGCTGGCGTGGTATGATAGTATGCGCCATGCGCGCGGCACCGCGAACCTTATTCAGGCACAGCGTGATTTCTTTGGTGCGCACGGATTTTCACGCACCGACAAAGAGGGGCACTTTAATGTCAATTGGCCTGATCTGAATAGCCCCAACAGTTGATCCTAGGTGCCACGTGGTTTGGCGCGAAGTGTTGGATCGGCGGTACGCGGATCGTCAGGCCAAGGGTGGCGCGGATAGCGTGCGCGCATGTCTTTGCGCACATCCGCATATGAGCCATCCCAAAAGCCTGGCAAATCCATCGTGACTTGAACGGGGCGCTGCGCCGGAGACAGCAATGTAACCTGCACAGGCTGCCCGCCGATCATCGGGTGGCGCGTGACGCCGAACATCTCTTGCAGGCGTACCGCGATCTGGGGGGTGTCCCCGTCATAATCAATGGCAATTTGCCTGCCCAAGGGGGTGGTAAGATGCGGGGGGGCGGTACGGTCAAGCAGTTGCTGCTGGTCCCAATTCAGGCGCGCGCGCAAGGGAGGCAGCAAATCAAAGCTCTTCCAGTCGGATGTGCTGCGGGTTTTGCCGAGATGCGGTAGCAGCCAATCCGCGAGCGTTTCCATTAGATGTGGTTCAGAAAAATCGGGAAAGTCGGGGTTGTTTGTCACCAATGCTGCACGGCGCAGAAAACGTGCGGCAGGTTTGTCAGGGCGCAAGCCCAGCTGTATGATCCCCTCCAGCATGGCTCGGGCAACAAGATCGTCCGGCGCGTCCGACCATGTTCGGTCATCCAGCACCAAGGCGCCGAACCGTTCTTGTCGGCGAGTGAGAACGCGGCCTTCGCGGCGTGACCAGACGCAATGATCGTGCCACGAGATCTGCTGCGGAAAGGTGGCGCGGAGTGCGCTTTCGGACAGGGCTGTGGCCTGTCGCACGCGGGCCTCGCGCGGATCGCCGTCCAGATCGGTGGCGACGATCAGGCGTTGCCCTGCCAAAGGATCGCCGTCAGGCACCACGGCCCCTTTGCCCCCCGACAGCACAAACCGCGCAGCATCGCCCGTGCGGCGCAGGCCGATGCGGTCAGGATAAGCGAGGGCGGCAAGGGTACCGATGTCTTCGGGCCCATCGGTGCGGGTAGATTTTGCGAGGCGCTTGGCCTCTTGGCGGATGCGGGCCAGTGTCGCGTGGTGCACCTCACCCGCCGTACGCTCGCCCGCGACGGCGCGCATACGGTGGGTAAGGTCCAGCGGACCACCACGGACAGGGTCACGTTCGGCCAATATCGCAGCGAGGGGGGCCGCTGCACGCCCGCCACGGGCAACCATATGGGCCAGACGCGGGTGTAGGGGCAGTTGCGCCAGTTTGCGACCATGGGATGTTATGCGCCCTTGAGCATCCAGCGCGTCCAGCATGTGCAGCAGCGCCTTGGCTTCTTGCAAGCGGCCTGCATGGGGCGGGGTGACAAATGCCAGATCCTCTGCCTGTGCCCCCCACAAGGCCAGTTCCAGTGCGAATGCGCTCAGATCGCCGCTCTCTATTTCTGCGGGCGGGTAGGCGGCCAGTGCGCCGTCTTCGCCCCGCGTCCACAATTTGTAAGCGGCCCCTGCGTTGATGCGCCCTGCGCGGCCTGCGCGTTGTGTCGCCTCGGCTTGGGTCACTCGCGTTGTGACAAGGCGCGACATGCCCGAGGAGGGGTTGAACTCGGCCCGTCTGGCGCGGCCCCCGTCCACCACGATGCGGATGCCCTCGATGGTCAGTGATGTCTCGGCGATTGAGGTGGCCAGCACGATTTTGCGCCCTGACGATGCAGGGTTGATCGCTGAACGCTGGGCTTTGAAATCCATCGCTCCAAACAGGGGCGCGATTGTGCAGTCAGACGGCACCATGCGTGACAGTAAGGTTTGCACACGCCTGATCTCGCCCTCGCCGGGTAGGAATACGAGGGCGGAGCCTTCTTCACGTGACAGTGCGTGCACGACCAGATCTGCTACGGCTTGTTCGTAACGGGTGGTTTTGGGCAGGGGGTTGTCCAGCCAGTTTGGTGTTACGGGGTGGCTGCGCCCTTCGCTTGTGACAATAGGCGCTTGCATCAGGGCCGCCACAGGTGCTGCATCCAGTGTGGCGGACATGGCCACCAACATCAAATCATCGCGCAGCGCGCCCGCGATTTCGAGGCACAAGGCCAGCCCGAGATCAGCGTTGAGAGAGCGTTCGTGAAATTCGTCGAATATTACAGCACTAATTCCCGGCAGCTCTGCATTTTCCTGTATCATCCGCGTGAGGATGCCTTCGGTGACGACTTCGATTTTTGTGTCGTTTGAGACGGCAGAGGCCCCGCGCACGCGATAGCCTACGGTTTGCCCCACACTCTCCCCCAAGGTCTGGGCCATCCGCTCTGCTGCGGCGCGCGCAGCCAGACGGCGCGGCTCCAACATCAAAATACGGCCCTTTGCCAAATTTGCGTCTATCATGGCGAGGGGGACGCGGGTTGTTTTGCCCGCACCAGGTGGTGCTTGCAGCACCAGACGGCCTTGCGTGCGCAAAGCTGTGATCACTTGGGGCATTACGTCATCAATGGGCAGGTCCATGGGCATGGCAGCTTTATCCGTGTTGCGCAGGCGGGGGGCAAGGCTGGACATTCATGGCGCTGGGCGTGAAAACCACATGAAACCGCGTGGAGGCATTTTATGGATATCACCGATATGGCGAAACGCATCCGCGCAGGAGAGCGCCGCGCGTTGGCGCGGGGCATCACGCTGGTGGAGAGCGGTCGGGAGGACCACCGCGCACAGGCCACAGAGTTGCTTGCAGCGCTGGGCCAAGACCGCGAGGCATTGCGCATCGGGCTTTCAGGCACACCGGGTGTGGGCAAATCGACCTTTATCGAGAGCTTTGGTTTGATGCTGACGGGGCAGGGCCTGCGTGTGGCCGTGCTTGCGGTTGATCCCAGCTCGTCGCGCTCGGGGGGCTCGATTCTTGGCGATAAAACGCGGATGGATTTACTGAGTCGCGATCCAAACGCCTTTATTCGCCCCAGCCCCAGCCAGACGCATTTGGGTGGTGTGGCACGCCGTACGCGTGAAGCGGTGGCGCTTTGCGAGGCGGCGGGATTTGATGTGGTGCTGATCGAGACTGTAGGCGTGGGGCAATCGGAGACTGTTGTGGCACAAATGTCCGACCTGTTCTTGTTGCTGCTTGCGCCTGCGGGCGGGGACGAGTTGCAGGGCGTCAAGCGCGGCATCATGGAGATGGCGGACCTGATCGTGATCAACAAAGCCGACGGCGATCTGAAAGCCACGGCTATTCGCACGCAGGCTGACTACGCAGGCGCGTTGCGTTTGCTGCGCAAACGCCCGCAAGACCCCGAGGGATATCCGCGTGCCATGACTGTGTCTGCGCTGGAGCAGCGCGGATTGCCCGAGGTTTGGGAGACGTTGAAAACGCTGTCCGATTGGCGGCGCGAGACAGGGTTCTGGGACCAGACGCGTGCAGATCAGGCGCGCTATTGGTTTGAAGATGCGGTGAAAACGGCCCTGCTTGCACAGCTGGACCAACCCCACGCCCGTAAGGCGCTGGCCACCTTGAGCGATGCCGTGGCCGCAGGTTGGCAAGAGCCTGCTGCCGCTGCCGCTGCGTTTGTGCGCGAATTGCGCGGGGATCGCTGAGAAAGCGGGGTTCGCGGGTTGACCTGTGCTGCGATTCCTCCTAATGCCTACGAACCAATTTACGGGTCGCTGATCGCGCGGCCTGATTAGCTGTGGTACTGCATACAGAGTGCCGCGCCGAACCAAGAGGATGAACCCATGTCGCGCCGTTGCGAATTGACCGGAAAAGGCCCGATGTCGGGCAACAACGTATCCCACGCCAAGAACCGCACACGCCGCCGGTTCCTGCCAAACCTCAACGACACAACGCTCCAGTCCGAATCGCTGGGTCGCGGTTTCAAATTGCGTATCTCTGCTGCCGCGCTGCGCAGCGTTGATCACCGCGGTGGTTTGGACAAGTTTTTGGCCAAAGCCAAAGACACCGAGCTGTCCGACAACGCGCTGAAGATCAAAAAAGCGATTGCCAAGTCCAGCGCGCAGGCAGAAGCCCTGTCCTAAGCGATACTGGACGATGAAATTGCCGACCCCGTCCTGACCGCAGGGCGGGGTCGTTTTCGTTTTGACCCGTTGGCCACGCATCAACTGCGTTGATATGTGGATTGCGGCACAGAGGAGCTTTGTTATGAAACACTCAAAACCTGTTATCGGGCTGGTTGTTCTGTTTGCCTTGATGGCTGTGGTCATGGCGGCGGTTTCGGTGAAAATGTCGCCGCTGGATCAAAGTGATGCGGCTTTTGTGATTGAAGAGCCTTATCTGCGCAGCAGCTTGCCAACCTCCACTTCAGCGGCGGCGTTTTTGGGGCTAGTCAACAATACAGGACGTGATGATCGGCTTGTCGCGGTACGTTCAGACTTGTCCGGGCGGGTTGAGCTGCACACCCACACTCAGGACGCCGATGGTGTGATGCGCATGGGCGCGATTGAGGGCGGCGTTGCTGTGCCTGATGGGGCGCGCCATTCCTTTGCCCGTGGTGGAGATCATTTGATGTTCATGGGGCTGGATGCACCTTTGGTGCAAGGCCAATTGGTGCCTGTCACACTGGTGTTTGAAGAGGCGGGCGAGATCGAAATCACGGTTCCTGTGGATTTGACCCGCTAACCACGGGAGCGATCTTTTGTCAAAAACCGGCTGGAATTTTTGAAAATTCCGATCATCCCTAGCCACGTTTGAGAATATCATTGACCCAAGCAGGAACGGTCTGCGTTGCAGGACCCAGCAGTGCGTCGTCAAATTGCGATCCCACAGCCGAAGGTTCGAGATTGATCTCAAGTGTTGCCGCGCCTGCGCGCGCAGCCTCCGCTACGAATCCTGCGGCGGGATACACATTGCCGGATGTGCCGATTGCGACGAACAGACCAGCGCGGCTGATCGCCTCGAAAATACGCTCCATCTGATAGGGGATTTCGCCAAACCAGACGATATCAGGGCGCGCAGCAGGCGCCGTACAGGCCGGGCAGGTTTGGCCCACATGCATTTGCATGGGCGCCTCCCAGCGATTGTCACACTGGCCACACAATGCGGAATTAAGCGCGCCATGCATGTGGATCAAATTTCGCGAGCCACCACGTTCGTGCAGGTCATCGACATTCTGCGTGACTACCAATACCTCGCCTTGATGTTCAGCCTCCAGCCGGGCCAGTGCTTTGTGCGCCGCGTTTGGCTGGGCATCTGCAGCCTGTGCGCGCCGGCCATTATAGAAGGTCACCACAAGCTGTGGATCGCGCGCAAAGCCTTCGGGTGTTGCAACATCCTCTACGCGGTGCTGCGCCCAAAGCCCTGTTTCGGCACGAAAAGTCTCGATGCCGCTTTCTGCGGAAATGCCTGCTCCGGTGAGGATGACGATGTTGCCCATTTGAATACTCCAGCTGCGCGGACTGGCTCTGTTGTGCAGTTGCAGCGATGATGCGTCAAGCAGGCCATGTACGCGCATGAGTAGAAGGATGGCGCCCAGCTGGCGATGTTCCCGCCAACAATAGCCAAGCTGGCATGACCTGGGGCGTAAATTATGCGTCTATGGCGTATCTCCCCTTGAAAAACTGCTCGGATGCGCTCATTTAGGCGCGTGCCCCTGCATTAGGGGCGAACTTACAGGAGAGACCATGGCCAAGGAAGATACGCTCGAATTCCCCGGTGTCGTTAAGGAACTCCTGCCGAATGCGACGTTCCGGGTCGAGCTTGAAAACGGCCATGAGATCATCGCACATACGGCAGGCAAAATGCGCAAGAACCGAATCCGCGTTCTGGCAGGTGATAAGGTACAGGTCGAAATGACCCCTTATGATCTGACCAAAGGCCGGATCAACTACCGTTTCAAGTAAACTGACCCCCGCCTGCCTGCCGAGACGGGCGAGGAGCCGCTCATGAAATTTATCCTCGGATCAGGATCACCGCGCCGCAAGGAATTGTTGGCGCAAATCGGCGTTGTAGCGGATGACATCCGTGCGCCCGACATCGACGAGAGCCCGATCAAAGCCGAACTGCCGAGGCCGTATTGCGCACGCATGGCCCGTGAGAAAGTGGCAGCGGTTCCAGCAGACGCGGACGACATTGTTCTATGCGCCGACACTACGGTATCGCTGGGCCGCCGTATTCTGGGCAAACCTGCTGATCGGGCCGAGGCCGAGCGATTTCTTCGCGCTTTGTCAGGGCGTCGGCACAAAGTTATTACCGCCGTCGCCGTGAGACGTGGCGAAAAGCTGTGGGAGCGTGATGTGGTCAGTACGGTGCGGATGAAAAATCTGGCCGAAGACGAACTGCGGACCTATCTCGACACAGGTGATTGGGACGGCAAGGCTGGCGGCTATGGTATTCAGGGGCCTGCAGGTGTGCTGATCCCTTGGATATCAGGCTCGTTTACTGGCATTGTTGGTCTACCCCTTGCCGAAACTGCAAATCTGCTGCGCGCAGCAGGATACCCCTTGTACGGAGAAAGCTCATGAAGGGCCGCACTATTATTCTGGACCATCTGGGCGAAATCGAAGCCGCCGCTTTAATGGTGGATGGTACGCTCGATGATCTGCTTGTTGATACGCCTGACGTGCCGCGCAGTGGAACGATCTACCGCGCGATTGCGGATCGACCTGTAAAAGGGCAGGGAGGCATGTTCCTCAAAACGCCCGATGGGTCTGCGTTTTTGCGCCAGATCAAAGGATTGGCACCAGGTCAGCCAATACTTGTGCAGGTCAGCGGATTTGCCGAAGATGGCAAGGCAATCCCCGTCACTTCAAAGCTCCTGTTCAAAAGCCGCTATGCGATTATCACGCCAGAGGCTCCGGGCCTGAACATTTCCCGCTCCATCCGTGACGAGGAAGAGCGGGACCGCCTACTCGAAATCGCGCATGACGCGATGGATGGCGCAGCTTATGGTCTGATTTTGCGGTCTTGCTGTGCGGGGGGCGATGCGGATGCCATTTCCGAGGATATCGAAGCAATGCTGGAGCTTGCGCAAAATGTGCTGGGTGACGAAAGCACAGAGATGGAAACACTCGCCGAAGGGGACGGACCCCACGTACTGGCATGGCGTGACTGGGTAGCCCCTGCCGAAGTTGTGACACAGGCCGGTGGGTTCGAAGACCACGGCGTACTCGATGCCCTCGATAGTCTGGCACAGGACCGTGTAGCGCTGTCAGGGGGCGCCTCTATGTATGTGGAGCCGACACGCGCCTTGGTCGCTGTGGATGTGAACACAGGCGCTGACGTATCGCTTGCTGCGGGTATCAAGGCCAATATGGCCTGTGCACGGGCGTTGCCGCGTGCTTTGCGTCTGCGGGGCTTGGGGGGGCAGATCGTGTTGGACCTCGCACCAATGCCCAAAAAGGACCGCCGCCCATTCGAGACAGCTTTGCGATCTGCGTTTAAGGCGGATGAGGTGGAGACAACGCTGGTCGGATGGACCCCGCTGGGCCATTATGAATTACAGCGTAAACGTGCCCGCGCCCCGTTGGCCGAGCTTTTGGCATGAGTTGTCCGATCTGCGCTGGTGAGGTGGACAAAAAATACCGCCCCTTTTGCTCAAGACGTTGCGCGGACGTTGATCTGGCCAAGTGGTTTTCAGGCGCCTACGCGGCACCTTCAGAAGATCCCGAAGATATTGAAAAGGCAATCGAGGCGGTTGAGACACTACCTGCACAAAAGCCACACTAAGAAGCGCAAGCACCTTGTTGCGAAGGTTTGTAAAAATGGGCTGGACACCTGTTAGCAGAGACCCTAGAACGCGCACACCCGACCAGTTCACTGGTCCCGGTGCCCGGGTAGCTCAGGGGTAGAGCAGTGGATTGAAAATCCTCGTGTCGGTGGTTCGATTCCGCCCCTGGGCACCATTTTATATATACAAAACAATGGCTTGCGAAATACCCAACATCTGTCTGTTGGCGCGATTCCGGCTTTCACATAACTTGCACACTCTGACACATGTTTGAGGGTGAGTTTTACGATGGCTGAAAAACACCAAATTTTGGGTGGCAAAGTCCACGTCTACAAAAGACCGCGTAGTGCGGTTTGGCAGTGTTCGACCTATATCGAAGGCAAGAACCGGCGGGTTAGTACGAAAGAAGAAAGCTTGGCAAAGGCCAAGGAATTCGCTGAGGACTGGTATCTCGATCTGAGGGGCAAGAAGGCCCGAGGCGAACTGGTTGCGGAAACAACATTCAAACAAGCCGCTGCGCGATTTGTAAAAGAGTACGAGGTCATCACCGCTGGTGAGCGCAACGAGATTTATGTGCGTGGCCACAAGGCGCGATTGCGGAACCACTTGATCCCCTTCTTTGGGGAAATGGGCTTGTCACAGATCACGCCAGGATCGGTGCAAGACTACCGCATCTTTCGTCTGCAGGATGACCCTGATTTTAAGCCTCCGTCTCGTTCCACGATGCACCACGAAGTGGTCACACTTAGGCAGGTGCTAAAACTGTCCATTCGGCACGGCTGGCTGGCCGCGTTGCCGGATCTGTCTGAACCTTACCGTGCATCAGCAAAAGTCACGCACAGGGCTTGGTTCTCGCCAGAGGAATACAAACGGCTCTACACAGCGACCCGCGCAAATATCAAACGCGCCGAGGGCAAGGCATGGCATCACAGTGCCCAGCAATTGCATGACTTGATCTTGTTCATGGCCAATACTGGCCTGCGCCCTGATGAAGTGAACCGTTTGGAATATCGCGATGTGTCGATTGTGGACGACGAAGGCACCTCTGAGACGATCCTCGAGATCGAAGTGCGTGGTAAACGCGGTACTGGTTACTGCAAGAGCATGACAGGGGCTGTGATGCCCTTCCAGCGGATGGTTGCAAGGAACGACCCCAAGCAGACCGACCTGCTGTTCCCCGCCGACCACAAGAAACAGTTCAATCGCATCCTTGCCGAGATCGAGCTCAAGATCGACCGCGAAGGCAATCGGCGGTCGCTCTATTCCCTTCGGCACAGCTACATCTCTTTTCGCCTTCTGGAAGGCGCGGACATCTATCAGATTGCCAAAAACTGTCGGACGTCCGTCGAGATGATTGAACGGCACTATGCCGTGCATCTGAAGAACAGCATCGACGCGTCTGCAATCAACGTGCGGAAGGGGCGGCTTTGATTGGCCTTGTCTCGAACCTCCCTATTCCTTTTTAAAATCGAAAATCTGAGTGCTGCTGACATATATCTTCTTAAGTGAGTATTCTTCTATAGAGGGAAGTGCCAAATTGGCGTCACAAGGGTGACCGCTTGGCGTGTCCAGAAGTGCCATTTTGGCACTCCTAGTTTTTCGCTTTGCGAGCCGTTAGGTTCAACTCGTACAGATTTGATTTCCCCAAGCCGCGTCTTTTGACGATCAGGAAGTCAGCTTCCTCGAGTTCCTTGATCCATCTGACAACAGATCGCTTCCCCGCTCCCATGTCCTCGGCCAAGGTTTCCTGTCCTGGAAAACAGTGATCATTCTGCCAAGCGTATTTGAGCAGCATCGCATATGTCAGCTTTGCCCCCACGCTGACCTTTTTACTCACAAGAATGAAATTGGGCACCTGTGTAAAACCACCGCCATTGGTGATGACGTCTCCACCTTTGAGGATGATGTTTCTGTCCCGAAGGAGCTGTCCGATGCTTTGCGCTTCCATATCGTCAAATTATATCATGTGGTCGCGCTCTTGGTGCATGGACTAATGCACACCGTCGAAGGGTCGCTGATCACGATTGATTGGAACGTGCGGCACTGGCGCTTGAAGAAATGCTTGATCGGGCTGACCGCCCAGGCGCATCACTTGGGTTTCCAAGTGCCCGATATACCGGCTTTGGCTTAGAAGGCTCGTCTGCCCTTCTTGGTTTTGCTTTGTGAAAAACTCGATCTGCTTGTCACGCACGGCCTTATCGATCTCCAACGACCGGACTTGCGTCTCAAGCTGCCGCTCCCGTTCCGATGGGTTAACGTGGGCATGTTCCGTTTCGCGGTCGTGCGAACGCGTCTGCGCGTGTTCGTACTGGTCTGCACCCGTGTGAACGGGTTCGGGCTGTGTCTGTACAGGTTCAGACAGGTTCGCACCTGTTTGGTTAACCGCCTTTTGTGTCTGAAATTCTAACTCAGAGCGGATCTTAACCGATAGAGAACTTTCCTCTACCATCCACCTCTCACCGGTTGGCGTAGTTTGCTTTTGGGCGTTAACATGCTCATTGCGTGCCCAAGATCGAATGGTTTTCTTGGTGCGGTCAAGACCGGCTTGCTGGCTCACGGCGAAGGCTTGATCAACTGTTAGCCATTTGCGCGATTGGGTGTGTTCTCGTGTGTTCATACCTGAATCGTAACAGGGAAGTGGCGACATCAGTTATTAGTTGTCCACAAGGGCGGAAAGTAGTCATTACTTGCAGCAGCTTGCAGTGCCTACGATTACGAAGCCAAAGCCGACATTTAGTCGAGCGAGCCAATGCAGAAGATCTGCGATTCAACTTCGATTGTGGTTGCCAACTTTTCACTAGAATAGATTGAGAAGCGTGCTTGAAATCGCTTGCCAAGGTATTAATGGGACGTTCATCAGCAAAGTGCCGAACAGCGTTCGATAGCTGGAACTCTTATTATTGTAAGAGAAATCTCAAAATCTGGGAAAACGGTGACAGAAGACACGCTCATGTGTGTAGTATGCCGCGATGTTGAGATTGTCTAACTGCTCCCGAAGGTTAAGAAATTCGCACTCAGCAAAGTGACTCAGTGTAGGCCGACAAGTCGGTTTTCACTATCTAGCGCAAGAAATCTGCCACCGCCTCGAACTTATGCTTCAAAATAAACGGGCTGCAACCTTTTAATCAGTAATTCGAACTCGTGCCCCGGACCTTTCCAGTTAGTGTGGCGTAGCTGTAACATTAGCTCTTCGAATTTCTCTTTTGAAAGCGGCTGCCCACCCAATTTCTTGTTGAAGGTCTCCCATCGCAAAGTCTGATCTATTGCCGGGCATGACAGGAAATCACAGAAAATTAGGTAATCTTCCGCATTGATTTTGGGTTCACATTCTTGGTCGATGAGGAAGTTTGCAGTTTCAGCGCTAAAGCCCTGTCGCATATCTAATTCAATGGATATGTCATGAGGTTCAATTGAAAGTGGTGTAACACCATTGATGTAATGAAGGGCGCACAGAACTGCGAAGTATCCTTTGTGTTTCCCGCCCAAAACGTTTTCAATCACTTCGCGAACGCGATCCTGCACGCAAAATGAAACTGGATCTACCATCAAGCCAAGCAAGAACGTATTTGTAACTTCAAGAGAGAGTGGTCCGGTGTTCTCGATATAGTTATTTCCAAGAAGTTGGCTAAGTTCGTAGGCAAGGAGAGCTTTGATAGATCTTCTTTGGGAAGATGGTAATCGTTTTGAAAGATATACAATTTGTTTCAGAATAAACGCTGACCGAATTAATGGAGGAACTCTAAAATCTACGGACAACAGGTAGAAGAGAATTCTGATAGTCAGCTTCAGGCGACCGAGAAGCTCGTCCAAAACGACTTCTTCGTGCTCATTTCCCAAATCTAATTCGATTAACTTTTGAATGACCCGTCCAATCGCCGAGAAAACCTCTGAGAAGGAATTAACGAAAGAATTGCGCTCTGAGCCTCCCAAGAAGCGAAGTGCATCGAGTGATTTCCGAGCAATTTTTTGTGCGTCGGAGACAACTACTAGTTTGATAAGATCGACAGCTATTGGTTGCGCGAGGGCGTTCTCGAGAACTTCGCAAACTTGGCTTACCTCGTGCTTTACTCGAGAAATTTTTGTGACGAATGGCCTTTGGAGTTCTTCACGTTTCTCAACATTCAGAAAAAGTTTGTACTCTTCCAGTCCGTCAGCAAGAAGATCTTCAAGTGTATTTAATGTGTCCAAGTTCTTTGCAAACAGATGGAAGTCATCCACGTATCGGCGAACTACGTAATCTTTCTCTGGCACAAGCCCTTTTTCTGATGCGCGACGTTCCAATTCAAGGTCTATCTTTTGGAAAATGACTTCTGCAAAAATACGAGAGACTTCAGGACCGACAAGGATACCAGCCGTCTCATTGTAGTTTGCTTTTTGCATGACTGTGTCGAATTGCTGCTCGAATGAGTAATGCTTTGCGTTTTTTTTAGAGAAATCTTTATCTTTTTGCGCCCATGTAATTGAGTGAGTGTAGATATTAAAGAAACACCTAGAGACATCGAGTGTTCTCAGGTGGCTGAAGCGACTTTCAAGTCTAACCAACTCGTTTGATGAAAAGAAAAGATTGAGAAGGAGATACTTCTGGTAAGCAAAAAACGAGGGCGAATATGGAGTGTTTATAACTTCGCCGAGTTGCTGATCAGGCAATCCGAGCGACCAGCGCTTTCTGACGTCTGCAGTACTGCCATTTTGATAGATCCGTAATGTTCCCGCAGGGCGCCTCAGCGAGAATGTACTTCTCGAGCAAGATTGAACGATTGTCTTTTCGAAATCTGATAGAAATTTGGCAATCTTCAACTGATGTGAAGGGTGAATGATCGCCAGTGTGTTCCGAGATCGAAGTGATCTATTAACTTTGTATAAAAAGGGCTTTGTGAAGTCGGAGTTTTCATGACGTAGCCAATCGACTGCCTTCCTTTGTTGATGGTCCAGGGTATCAATTTTAAGTTCCGAAAGGAAAAGGTTATCATTTGTGAAGCCGAAAGGGAGTTCATACGGCAAAGTTTCAGTTAGGATTGCGCGAAGTTCACGCATGCGTTTGTCTAGCTCACTCATGTCCCCACACCTTGCAAATTTGCGACACACGTTGCCTTGTGAAGCGTTTCATTAGTTTTTTCTTAAAGCCCTGAGCAAATGAGATGCGTCTTAACTCATCTTGAAGATGTGTGGGAAGCGACGCAAATCTTGTAGAAAATTCGCTTTGTGGGCCCCAAAGAGCATTCTTCAGCACAACATCGATCGCAATCAACTCATGAGCATTATGATCTTGTTGAATACGCCCTTTCTTGGACGCTGGATAATGACCGCAGTGGGGGTAGTTGTAGTGGATGCCTGTTCTAATCTTTTGCCTTTTTGCCCCACGTGTGTGGCTTGTTTTGTAGACTGATTGGTTGGTACTCAGGTAATTGAGCCGGTTAATCAATAATTTGGTATTTCCATCGTTCATAAACGCATGTAGCGCAAGGAATAATCTGGTTTTTCGTTTGGTGAGTTTTGTCTCGGAAATAGAAATATCGAACTGCCGGGAAGTGAAACTCGATACCTTTTCATGGGCAGAAATTTCGTAACCGAGATAGGTGTATTTTGAGATTGGCAGAGGGTCAGAAGATGTTAACTTTCCAACTGCCCGAACTAAACTCACTTCTGTTTTCTCGTTGAGTTGTAGATTGAGTTTTTTGAGTTCGCTTTCGATAACTGGCAGTACTTCCACCTCTGGTAAGGAGAAAACAATGATGTCATCGGCATATCTGAAGTATCGGTGAACTCCGTATGTTTTTCGAACAAGTCGATCAAAATCTCGCAACGCAATCTCTGCAAAAATTGCACTGATAGCTAGGCCGCGTGGAGCTACAGACTTGGCAACCGCTGGGTCGGAGTAAATTTGTCTTAATACTGCTTTAAGGTTCGAGTCCGTTCTCGTGTCGATTAACAAATTTCGAACGATTGGTTCGGCATCTAAGCTCTCATAAAATGACTTGATGTCACATTTAGTTACACGGTAAGGGCAGGCTTCGCTCGTAGCTTCGACAATTCCATTTACGATGTCTTCTCGGCTAGGGAGGCGAATTCCGCACTGCTTAGAGAGGCATCGGTAGGTTGCGCGTAAGATCAAATCTGTTTCGATGTCTCCAGCGAAGAAGATTTTTTTCCCTGACTTATCAAGTTTAGACTTGATAACTAGGTTGGGCCGGTTGGACATTGCCCGCCCGGCGGCAGAACTGACTATGGAATCGATGTCTTTTTCGAGATCAACCTTCCATTTTCCGGAGTCGCCTACACGAAAGTGCTGCGCTAGGGCTTTTTCGACGTACGGAGATTGAAGCATATCGAACTACTAACGTAAATTGAGGAGGTATTTTGAGAAAATCTTGATTTCCTCTATTATCAGGATGCCGATCATTTTCTTAAAAGTCCATTCCAATATCGGAAATTTTCAATCCTTAATCCAGTTCTACCCATCGAAGCGCGGAATAGCTTGACCAAGGTCTGCTTCGACGGGTCGCAGCGCAGCATCGGTTTCGGCTATAGAAAGTCTAGCTGAGAAAAGTGTCGCCCCTACAGGATCAAGGAATAGCGGAAAGGAGAACCGCAGGTTTTTCGCCGTAACGCACCTCTGCATCGACGCTATGAGCAGATGAAGGGACATTGGCCAGCACACCAGAATAAAGTTTAAGGGGTGCGCATCACACATGGTCCTGCTTTGCGATCCATTCCTCTGCCTCAGCTTGGGTCGGAAAAGTCACATCTGCATTTCTGTGGCGTTTCTCGACGCCGTCTATATTGACCAAAGTATGAATTTCATAAAAGATAGCTTCGCCATCTTTTGATGGCTTCAGAAGTGCTACACGTTGAACCAAATGCTTTTGGGTCATTACCTACTCTTCCTTTTTTTCAATTAACTAAGATCGGTTGGATAGGCGCTTCGTCGTCTAAGATTTTTTTCATGAATGGTGCATCGCTCAGGCGCTTGTGTAGGTTCATCATTCGCTTTTCAGCTTGTCCAACAAATGTATTGTAGAGCATTGGGCGAATGACCGTGCGATCACCATGAGTGCTTGGCTCTCCTTCTTGTGGTGCGATGCTATCGCCCAAAAGGAAACCAGTCACACGAGTATTTGTTGAGATCAGACCTTTTCCGCGCAGTTCTTTGATATACTCCCAGACTTGAGTTTTTTCATCGTTCCCCAACGGAACTCCCGGCTTTTTCAACTCAACAATTATGAGTGTGTCGACGCCGTCTTGATTGTGTTCGCTGTCAAAAGCGGGACGATCATAAAACCCGACGGTACTATCCGGTAAGACTGCAAAATCAGGGCGCTTTCGTGATCCTGTGTCGTCAACTTTAAATAACTCACGGATGACTTTTGTCATTCCCTTGTTTGAAGTGAACTCTATGCTTTCGAATTGTGGCCCAAAAATCCATAATGCTTCACCAAACAGTGGCTGCAACTCTTGTACTTCTTTAGTGTCGCTAGATGCAGCTTTTTGCCGGATTTCTTCGATCAGCTTCAAGCGATTTGATACTTCATCTAGAGCCTCTTTCGCAGATTTCAGAGTCCATTCTTCTAAAAGGCCATTCCAAGAATCAAGATCATTTGGGGTCAACTTATGCAGCTTTTCTAAAAGGCTATATTGGGATTCAGACATTTCAAGATTAGCCAAAACCCCCATGACTTGCTCTAATTGAGTTTCGCTGAAAGTAGGACAGCGTTCAACAAGCTGGTTTAACATGCCATTCCAGCGGTCTTGGCTTAACCGCGGAAGCGTCTGGAGCATAGCTGCATGTTTTTTTGCTATGTTGGTTCGAGTTTGAATGCGCTTTGTTTTAAGAAGCGTCGCAAGCTCATCTCGTATCTGATCATGGACAGCGGCTTTTGTTGTTGTCCACTTTAACTGATCCTCGCGAAAGGCTGACCAGTCCGGCGTTATTTCCGCAGGTGTCAAAAAATCAGCTTCGACTACAAAGGAATATCTCTTTGCTTCTTCAGTACGTCCATCGATCAACTTATCCGAAAAGCTATTCCAGCCCGCTTCGCCTACAAGGCGTCTATTAACCCACCAAGCAATTCCGTGTTGTTTGCTCGTTCGGTCGGCACGAGCTGAGTCCATAATACGTAGAGTTGCCATCCCATAATCAGCGACGGGAACTGATAGCTCTTTGATCAAGTCATTTGGCACATCATCGAAAGTGACCGATACGCCGTTCACATCAACTTTAAAGCTGGGGTCAAGTAAAAAGCGAGTACTCAGAACAGAACGCACTTCGTCTGGTTCGAGTGAGCTTCCTAGCGCCTCAAGTGCTAAGATTTCAGTGCCGTTGGGAAAAGTCCCTTGAATTTCTTCGACAAGCGCAATTTCAATTGGGTGAACCCGACCTTGTGAAACATCAAATACGCAACGCGTCCCACCTTTGCATGTAATTACTCGATACGGTGAAGAGAAATGAAAAGCTGCATGGCGTCCTCTTCCATTATGCCCATAAACACGACGTGGCCGTGCATTTTGGAGGGTCTCAGGTGGCGCAGCGGTATCGCCTTGATGTAACGTTCTATCGTAATCCAACGTCCTCCATCGGGTCGAGAATTCCTTTTTTGTCATTCCCGAGCCGTTGTCTCGGATTGTGAACGGTGTTTTGCTGCTAAGTTCAGGCCACTGAATATTCACTTCAGTCGCAAAACAATCCCACGCATTAGCAACCAACTCCACCAAAGCTGTTGTCGGGTCTGACATAATCGACCCTGCATATTTTCCTAAAAATCGTTCGTCGAATAGAGTTCCCTGAGAGTCGCTCACAACATCGGCCCAATCCATTGAATTTGAATGATTTATGGGATCATATGTCATCGGGCTAGCCGTGCCAATCTCTTTCTGGTTGAATCAATTTCTACACCTCCCATTTAGTGAGTTCATTTTTTGTTCCCAAGGTCGAAATTGCCAAGTCGTCGAGCTTTATTTCGCTTCGCAAGCGCCCGAAAGTGCCACACAAACTATCCAAGGGCTGCCTTACCGAAGCTATAAACTGCAGTGACCGGCTAGATGGATGTCCGCTTTGGGCAGTTAATCGTAGTAAGTGCCGGACAATTGATCACTTAATGGATGCAGCCGAGATACATTGACCCGAAGCGATTGTGGGCGGCTTCAGTAACCTCAGAAGATGCACTTGAATCAACATACAAACCATACGGCTCGACCAGTACAACGGCAAAGTCTTCGTCGTCGATGTCTCCACCGTTGCCCACGCTCAGAAACGCGTAGCGTATGCCTGCCCACATCTCGAACCCCAATTCAATTTCCAAACCATGGTAAACACTGTCGTTCGGTTCATCGACAACGATCGTTTTTGAGATACGTCCGAGTGCATCAACAAGCATCGTTCCGCAGGTGTGAGCTATCAGATCAGCAATCTGGATGCCCGAGACGCGCCGTGAGTCTTGTTCGAAGTGTATCGCGCAATCGTCTAGGCCGCCAATCTCTGCGGCGGTCCTAATCGCTGCCTGCTCAGACGAAAACAAACCCTCATCAAAGAACACCTGATGGCGCTGCTCTCTTAAGGTCGGGTGCAATGTGGCTTTCTTTAAAAGCGCTAGGGACGCGGGGCCGATGTTCTTGTCTCCATCAACGACGCAGACCGCGATCTTACACTTGGATCTTACAAAACCTCTCAGGGTGTCGCGCAGGCGTTGCAAATTTGGATTGTCGCTCATTGTTGTGGAGGATTTGTATTCATACGTCGTGAGATCAAAGCCACACTTGGCAAAGAGCGCTTCCAGTTCGTCATGTGGGTCTTCGTCACAGATCGCGAAAGCCGCGAGGGAAAAGCCATGTGGGTGATGTTTGCTATCGTCTAAGTAGAAATATGCCATGGTCGGGATGTAGTCGCTTGGTCTTCTCCAGAAAAGCCCCGCCAATAAAAAAACCTCCCCTCGAGAGGGAAGGCCCTGTTGTTTTCCATGGTGTTAGAGATCGAAGAGATCGCCTTGGCGGCTGCGTTCTTCGCGAGCTTGCCAGTCTTTGACTTGGGCGGCTGCATCAAGCCAGTCGCGGACGAATTGCTCGAGCGCCTCTTGGGTCATTTCTTCGCCTGCTGGCAGGAAATGCGACCTGTATCCTGTTTCAGTAACAGGCAGAGGACGGATTGAGCGCAGCTCAAGATGTTGGGCGATACCTGCACACCAGTTTGGGATGTAGGTAACCTGGATCTCGCGTCCTTGCCAGATGATGGTGATATGCATCCGAGCGCCCCTAGTATTCTTGGGGCAGCATGATGGTCAGTACCCGCCGCGTTGTATCTAAGTTGGTGGGCTCTTCAGATCCGTATTGGAAATTGAGGTCATAGAGATCAATTTTCCAAAACAGGCGTTCGCCCTCAAAGGTCAGACTGCCAAAGTCATGCTCGCCGTGTGGATCATTGTCGGTGTTGAAGGCGTCAAAGGATTTGATCGCCTCCATCAGGGCACCAAGACCGCCACTGTTTTTATCTTCAAACAGTTGCTGCACGCCAGAGGTCACCAAGACCCGACCTGGAATGGCCGGATCAAGCGCCCGAAACCTGTCGTTCTGACCGGCAATGGTTTTTTTGATACTGGCGGCTGACAGCGGTTGCGCCGCTTCTTCTTTCTGGCCTGTTCCTCCTTTTGGGTCAGTTGCTCCCAGCGAGGCATCTCGCCCCTGCTGGCCGTCTGTCTGTGCTTGGTTGGTTTCATCTAAAGGTTTGGTCATGGTCTTCCTCTCTCGCGGGGCACGTCCGAAGGGTTCGGGCGCATCCAACGGGGGAGGAAAAACGCGCAAGACTTGATGTCCTGCGCGTCCCAATGGTCAGTCTTGTGGGTTCCAAATGAGGGCAAAGTCGTCTTCATTTTGCGACCCTGCAGCGCGGCCAAGATTAGCGTAGAGCGTGCGATTGCCAAATTCAGGGGCGGCAAGTGAAACGCTGAGGTAGTCATTGCCACTCAGTGATTTGCGCCACCATGCGGCTCCGATTTCAACTTCACTTGCCATGACCAGATAGTCGGGCTGGGCCTCGGTTGATTTTTGCTTTTTGACGAACTGGATATTTTGACGAATTGTCATTGTTGCCAGACGCCCTTCATAAGTGCCGTCGGGCTTGCGCGTCACGTGACCGATTGCGGGCATGATGCGTCTCCTTTTGATTGTGATGGGAAAACCGGAATGATCGGCTTGTCTCATCCTACCACGGGTGCGCAGATCGCGCGAATAGGGCAAAACCCTGTGGCATTGCTGCCCAGCCTCAAGCGAGAGGCAGCTCACGGGATGTTTGGGTCAATGCTGGTGCGTTGAGGGCTGAGAGCAGTTCCAGTTGATTGCGCAGCTCGAAGCGCCCGTAGAGCTCGCAAAATGCCTCGCGGATGGTCTGCGGCCGCAAGCCGAGCGATTGGGCAATCTCTGCCAGGGACAGACCTTCTGTGAACAGCTCCAACAGATGCAATTGGCGGGCAGTGAGATCAAACGGGTTGGAGAGATGCGACAGATCAATGCGGCGCGGGGCAAGCGGCTGAAAGCTGACGAGACAGATGCGGTCGCAACGCCAAGGGGATACCTGCAAGGCAAGAGGCGCTCCCATGCAACCATCGTCTGCACGCAATGTCATTGCGTCCTGACCTGAGAGGACAGCGCGCAAGGCCACGCGAAACAGCCCAGATTGTTTGTGAGACAAAAGGCCAAGGCGCTTGGTTGAATTGATCAAGGCGGGATGGGCCTGCACAATCTTCTCCGTCTCGGATGCAAGCCTGTGAACATTCGCGTGCATATCGACAAGGGCCACTGCGAGGTTGAACTTCTCGGCCAGTAAAAAGTCGCCGTCCTGCGCGTCCCTTGATTTGAATTGATTGGTCTCTGTGTGGTGTCGGGCTGCCTGTGATGCCATGTGATCCTCCATCCGTAAAAGGTATGGGGGCTCCCACACTCTGGAGTTCACAATCAGCAAGAGGGAAGGGGTGGTCTAACGGTGCAACCGAAGCCTCGCCGAAATTTTCAAGATTAACTATTGATAATAATGGGAAAGTTTCAGTTGCCGGAGAACGCGCCATCGGGTTGTACAAAGAAGGCTTGGGTGAAAACCTCGCCATTCACTACAATCCTGACCACATATTGACCAACGTCGAGCACGCCAGGACGCCAATACGTGTAGCCAGGCCATGCGTCATCATTGAAGCTGCTACGCCCTGCCACGCGCTCACCGTTCAAAATCCACCACCGCTCAAACGGAGTGCCATCGGGCACGCCGTTAAAGTCAAAGCTGAGGAAGACCTCGTCGACGCCGTGCACAAAGACCGAGACATGCTGGGTGCAGTCTTTGATCTCGGCATCAAAATAGTGGGTGTCACAAATGCGCATATCCGTGATCGCGGGCGGTACGTTTGCGTTCCAAGTCACCCATCCAAAACCGACGAGCCCAACTGCTGCAATCGCCCCAAAGATCCATTTGAGATTGGTGGTCGGTTTTGAGCTTTGAGCTATGGTTTCACTCAAGCTTGCCAGATGCATTTCTGGCGCTGATTTCATGCGGGCCTGCTCGACGCGCCGCGCATGAAGCCGCGCTCCGATCAAAGCTTCATACCAGCTGCGCCGTGCGTGCTCATCATCTCCCGCAATGGCCCAGCTGAGTTTACGGATGTTTTCAGGGGAGGGCATGTTGCTTTGGCTTTGCCAATTCTCAATCGAGCGTTTGTCAGGCGTGCCGTCAAAGGCCAACTCCAACGCAGTCGCTGTCCACGGAATCAAGGTGCCGTCTGGATGTGGGGCGTTGCCCAAACCTCGGGCCCAGAAATAGTCAAAGAGCTCCCAAAAGCTTAAACCTTCGGGTGGCAAGTTACTTGGCCTTGGGGAGCCGGAAGTAGCGTCTTTAAGGGCCATAGTATCAGTTCAAAATTGGATCGAAGGTGGTGTTCACAACCTTGGCGCGAAATGTCTCTCAAATCAATTATGAAATTTGCGCGGTCAATTCATCCCCACACCTGTCGGTTCCGCAAAAGTCGCGCCTGTTTGATGCTGTCCTGAATGCAAAACACAAAAGGGCATAAGACATGAGATTTGAAGTGACCGATAAACGCGAAGAGCGCACCGGCTTGGTATTCAAAAAGCCTGTCTATCTGGCGCGGACAGAGATCCATCTAACGGATGACGAATTTGACGCGCTCAAATCGATGGCGACCTCCAAGGAATGGAAATTGTACCCGCTTGGTGAAATCACAATTACCGACAATCACCGCCGTGAAGTCTCTATGGAGATGTTCTATTCTTGGGCCAAAAAGACCAAGACCTTCAGCAAGAATATCCGAACATCTTTGCCAGAAGGGCGTGAGATGCAAATTACTGAAGCCAAAGAAGTAGCGTCGACACTCAAGCAAGTGCTCGAGGCGAGATTGTCAGCGCTGCAAACGACTGATGATGACATTGCTATCGAGATTTGACCTGTGACCGATGCAGAGGTGAATCTGAAGCTGGCTGTGATCGGGGCCAGTGTCTTGGGTGTGATCGCAGTAGGGTTCTTGATGCTCTATGTGATCATCCCCGTCTTTCTTGTGGCGGCTGTGATCGATTTCACCATGCGGCAAAGTTACAATAGCAAGCTCGCCATTGCCAAGTCAGGAAAGGATCTGGTCACCGCTCCCGATATCCGTAGTTTTGAAGCGCGCCTCATGGACGGTGAGGTTCTATTGGCTTGGATGGTTGACCTGCCTGGTGATGGGCGTCTCGATATCTACCGCGTCACCGGACACGGCGGTGGCTCGATAGATGAATTGGAAATGCGGGGCTCTTGCATCCACTCAACAGGCTTGGAGTGCACAAGCGATATGGATAGTTTGTTCCGCGATGTGGGGCTTGCCGATGACACCTATTATTACGTCCCCGTTGTGTCGGGGGCGGTCGTAGAAAAAACACCGCTGGATTATCATTTCTTCGATTTTGCCAAAGAGGTGCAATACCGCACGCGGCGCACGCGTAGAGTGATGCGCGGGGAAGCTGTGCCTGTTGTTGTGGCCCCTGAAGTGATCGAGCAAATCCCAGACTTGCGCGACGAGCCAAGCCGGATTGCTGACGATGTCGTGGCCCATATCCGCTCGCGGCGTCAGTTTGACAATGACCTTGATGCAGCCATTGCGCGGATCAGCAGCAATGAGGATCTGACAGAGGCAGAGAAACAAGAAGCCATCGAGCTCTTGGAGACGCGGGCCAGCCCCATATGAAAAGGCCCTGTGATCAAATCACGGGGCCTTTTGTACGCTCATGCGGTGCGGGTCTGATCCTTCAGACTTTGCAACGCATCTGCGAGATACTCCAAGGTCAATTGTTGCCGGTCTGGCGCGTGGTGCAAAACTGCCGTCCAGGCTTCATCAAGCACTTTCATAATGTCCCACAGAATAGCGCGGGCGTTAGGATGGGCCGCCCATCGTGCACGGCCTTGATCAGCGGTGATGATGTCGCGCATCAGATGCGCAAAATCTGTGCTGCTGCGCAATCCTGTGATGCGAGACCGCACCCATGGCAAATCGACTTTCCAGTCGGCTGCAAATTGCAACAACAGATGGATGTAGCTGTAGCGTCCGGACGGGGCAAAGCCTTTTGCTTTGTCTTTGGAA
Organism: uncultured Sulfitobacter sp.; assembly: GCF_947502895.1. Lineage (GTDB taxonomy): Bacteria > Pseudomonadota > Alphaproteobacteria > Rhodobacterales > Rhodobacteraceae > Sulfitobacter. Next base: position 713,221 of record NZ_CANNBM010000002.1, on the reverse strand, counting down.
CGGGTTGGAGAAAGAACAGTCATGGTAAGCTCCCTTGTGTCATGAACAGACGGAACCGGATCGATGATCAGGCTCCGTTCTGGCCACAAGACCCTCTTTGGGAGATGCCGTGATGTCTCAAATCATACCGCAAAAGAGCAAATTTGGCCAATTGGAACTGGTGCTGGGTACGGTCGCTGAAGATGTGATGAACGGCATAGGCCAGGTGATCGAGACGCCTGATATTGTTGCTCCAGAAAAAGCCCGTCAACGCCACATGCATATCGTTGGTTCAAATGGTTCTGGCAAAAGCCGGTTCATGCGCACCTTGATCCAACAAGATATCCGTGAGGGGCGGGGGCTTTGTTTGATCGATCCGCACGGCACTCAGTGCCAAGATATTTTGAAATGGTTGGCAAACAGGCCGCGCCTTCTGAAACACCGTAAGGTGCGATACTTCCAGATCGGGAGAGGGGAGAGCACAGTCGCGTTTAACCCACTTGCGATCAGTGATGTCCGCCATGCACATGCCACGGCCACGCGGGTGGCGGATGCGATTGGCAGGCTCTTTAGCGAAGAGGAATTGCGACACCAGCCCCGCACCCATGAGGTGCTGGTGCTCTTGCTTATGACACTTGCGGAAGCAGGGCTGACACTTGCGGACTATCCGCTGCTTTTGAACCCGCGCTACCGACCCGATGTGCAGCCTTTGATGGATCAGTTGCAAAACAGGTTGGCCAAAGAGCAATGGGCGCTACTGACGCGCTACAAGGACAATGACTTTCTGGAATATGTCTCCTCGGTTTCAAGACGCTTGTTCACACTGATGGCCAATCCGGTGATCGGGGCCACGTTTTCTCAAGTGGAGACGGCGATAGATCTGCGCGCCTCAATGGATCGTGGCGAGATCTTGCTGTTTGATCTGAAAGACACGGAGATCTTTGACAAGGATGTCGCGCAGTTGTTTGGGCTCTTGTTGATATCCAGCCTGTTTGGGCAATCCAAGCTGCGCGACAACACGCGACCCTATTTCCTCTATCTTGATGAAGCGCATCGCTATCTCTCGGGCAGCAACGTCTCGGAAATGTTCGAGGAGTGCCGCAAGTATGGGCTGCATTTGGTGCTGGCGCATCAAAATTTGGGTCAGCTTAGGGACGCAGGGGAGCGGGTGTTCTCGACTGTGATCAATGAGGCGGAAGTGAAGGCGGTGTTCTCGATAAAAGAGCCCGATGATGCAGCCTATCTGGTGCGATTGATGTATCGAGGCGGCATGATTGATCCCACGCGGGTCAAAGACGTGCTGACCAAACCCACGGTCGTTGGGTATTCAATCGGCTATCTTGAAGGGCAATCACTGTCCGAAAGCTCGGTCAGTGGAACAGGGCAAAACAGCGTGGCTGGCAGTGCAATAAGCCTGACGCCAGATGCAGGCATGCTGATGTCGCCAACAGAGCTGGGGCAGATGACCTCGCAATCCTCCAGTGATGTGCAATCTCGGGCACAGGGTAATGCCAAGACCACCTCAAAGTCGCAGACCTTGATGCCAGTGATTGAGGATCGCGCCTCGGGCACCTGGCCAATTGAGGAGCAGATCTTTGTGCTGGCCGATGATCTTGCGAGCCTGCCGACGCAATACGGCGTGATCAGCATTGGTGGTCGGATCAATATGAAGTTTCGTGCGTTGGATGCGCCAGATGAGGTTGTTTCATCATCCGTGTTCAACTCGTTTCTGGAACGGTTAGTTCAAGAAAACCCTTATCTGGTTGGGCTCGATCAAACCGAAAAGGAAGTGCCCGATTTGCCGAAGCGTGCTCCGCCACGGGAAGTGGATTTTCTAGAGTGAGGTGGGCAGCTTGACAGACTTCCGCTATACGGACCTATCTATATTTGGCTCATTGGTTACCAATGACCGGCCCCAGCCAATATGTGGTGTTTATCCAACGAGTGGTCCGCCATAAATATGAGTTTATCCTGGGTCTAGAACTCACCCCATTTCCGATGAGGGCATACGATAGCTAAATGCGCTGTCCTGCCTGATTGAGTTGTACCGAAGACGCCATTGGCGATCAGAATTTGGGCTTCTTGGAGGCCATGGAATAACTCACCGTCGAGGGGTTGTCGCGGAACCAGGCACTGTAGCATTTCGAACGCCCGTTCTCTCAAGGGGAACCTGAGTCAATTTAAGCCTCTTGAAATATGAAGTCAGACAAGAAAATTATCGATTGCCAACACCAGTCATGGCCGTATCACTTTTCAAGTTTAAATTCGTTTGCATCAATCACAAGTAGAGAATACGTTTGCAATTAGGGAGATAGATTTATGTTGCGGATTTTTCTTGCGTTGCTGTTTTTAGCAGCTTGTGGTCCAACTGGAAACAAGGACATAGTTGCGCAATATCAAAACACAGCCAGAACCGTTGGTATTACTCCTGTATACCCCCCTGAAGAGTGGTTGCAAGTTGGTGATGTTTTCGTTCAATCTATTCCCAAGTCTGACGGAGGGTTGTCGTTGCGGAAAAACCCAAATGACAAAGTTCAATTGTTTTTTGGCGCATCCGACACTTTTCTTAAGGCCACTGAGAAGTTTATGGGAACGCGCATAGCGTTTCTGCGAACTAGCGTTAAGCCAGCTGCGAACGGGACGGTTGCAACCCAATCCGACTTCTTCGGTGGCAGATTTCGAACCCGCGCCGAACTAGACGTAGAGACACTACCGATTGTTGCATTTCCTGAGGTGACAGCGGATGCAGGAACAAACCTTGGGTTTAGTATTGTTCGTTTATTCCACGCTATTGGAATAGGTGCCGGACAGCGGACACAGGTCATTCTAAATTTCAATGACGTTCGCAAATACGGCATCCCGAAGCTAACAGGCTATACTGCAGCAAATGCTGGTGCGCTTGAAATCTACACAGCAGCAGCCACAGACACGCTTGGGGGCGCAATTGACCTGAATAGTGCGGTGACCAATCTTCACGTAGCAGTGAACGAATCTCTTAGACAAGAGCTCCTCAATGAAGCTCAGCGACTCAAGTTGGTGGGAGCTGGTGGATCGAACTCCCTTACTCCAATACCTGATCGCTGCAAACGATTTCTGGTGTTAACGGAAGTTTACGTAACACGAACAATTACATACACTTTCCGCAATGCTCAGATTCTGGCCCTCGCCGCGCAAAGTCTTTCGAAAGAGGATAAGGATGAAACAGCAGTTGGCAGCGATGGGCCCGACGCCATCCAGACGAATATAGTTCTAAATGGAACCTTCCCAAACGCGGCAGACGGAACTTCTAACTCGCCTGTGACGATCGTGAACCCTGAAGCTCTTCAGACGGCGGTCACAAGCAGCCTGGCTCAAGCCAAAGCTGGAGAAGGCCTCGTATTCAATAGATTTACCGCGCGCGGCGCTGAGTTCCGCCAAACTTTTGAGCGCCCAGTGGCGATTGGCTTTGAAGCGATCGGAGTTGGTTTCCCTACCCAAGATTTATTGCTTAATTCACAGTCGAAAGAGAAATTTGAAGATTGTTTGATGTGATGAGCCAAAAGAAGGAACAATAGTTATGAAGGTCGTTGGTATTGCTTGCGTAGTATCCCTTGCCGGAGCTGCAAGCTCACTTGCAGACGGGCCAAAGTTCAAAGTCAATGAAGCGCCACTCTACCAAATGGAAGCCCCGCTTGCTTCTAACGTAGCCGGAAGCGATAGCTTGAACGTTGAAATTCTTCGCGATCCGTCAGGAGATATAACCCAACTCGATCTGCTAGTAAGTAAAGAAACAACGGCGGCCAGACGTTGTCCTTGCGTGACTGTATCGATCAATCCGTTTATTTGTGTGACAGTGCCATGTGGCGGCGGAACATTTTCTGTGCCTGATGTGATTGTGTTTCAGGAAATGGAGCCATCGTCTGACATGCCGCGTTCGATGCGGGTCTCCAGACCAGATACGGGCGAACAGATCATTTTGACTCTTCCTGCCTTAATTGTTGGTGAAGACGGGAGTTTGGAAATGGAGCAATGAAGGCCGCCCTTGCAATCCTGAGTTTAGCATTCGCGCCAATATGCGCGTTTGCTGACGTCGTAGCTCTTGATCAAAAGCCTTTTTCTTGCGATGAAAAGGACTTGATCTGTCAGGAAAACATCGCGGATCTTGCTAAATTGCATTGGCAAAAGCACCTCGTTGAGGCTGAGCTTGCAATCGAAGCCGAAAAACTCAACAAATGGACAGCCATCGCCGCGACAACAGTTAAGAAGGCCGAGGCCGAAGAGAAGCTTCGTGAAGCCATTGAAAAGCAGCGCGCGGCTGCGCTTCTGCGGTCGCAGATGCAGCAGGATGCACGCATCAAAAATTCTCCTGGACTGAAAATCAGTCAAGCAGTTGTTTCCAGCTCAGACCGCGATGTGTTGCCGTGTGATGCACTGCCTTATGTTCGATATGAATGTGCAGTGCGAACTGACTGCTTAGATAATGAAGACAGCGTCTGCCCGAGCAAATTTGATTGTAAGCTAACGCTTTCAGAGGCAGGCATGTGCTATTTGCCTCCAAACTCCAAACCACCTTTCCACCTTACATTGTCATACTCCTGCAACGGGGGTGCAGCTAAACCGATAACAGTTTCGACACGAGCGTCGTTTGCGTTTTTGGTCTGCGACTTACCATAGATCAGCTCGTCAATTATTTCTTCTTTTCTGTCGTCGCCCGCAGAAGCGCGCTTTGCACTTGAGCAAATTGAGGGCTCCGGACACGACGCTCTTGCTCAAATCAACGACCAAGAATATGAAATTCAAACCCGCAAACTCTCGTCATGAATGAGAGAACTTCGGGGGGTAGGTCAACATCTATCCGAAGTGCAGCACCCGAGATATTGGGCTCACAGCTGCCGTCCGCTGCAAAAAGATAATCGTCTGCTAAGCCTACCGATCTGCACGACACCGTCTTCCCCGTTAGTCCATTCAAAAACATTCTTCTGAACCTGTTCCTTGGTCATGAAAAGGAACAACCCCGCTGGCGCTTTGTCAGCAATCTCTGACCGAAACGCTGCTTTCATCGTTTCCACCCGTTCGTCGGAGGTCGTGACGGTCAACACTCGAAAATTCTTGATCCCAAACTGTTTGAGATGCAGCTTGCGCTCGAAGGTGTCCGCGTAGGAATGCAGCTTGCGGGCAAAAGAGCTCTGCCCAATGTCGCGTCGTGTAATAGGCATGGTGCCACGATCAATCTCCACCATGAAGTATGCCTTGTTCTTCCCTTCGGGTTTGTTCGTGTAGTGCAGGCCAAAGATGATGTCGGGCACGATGGCGAGCTCATGCCATTGATCATTCCAGTTGATGCGTGTCTGCCAGCGAAACGGATGGCGCTTGCGGCGGGTGGCCTCGGGGGCGGCAGTGAGCATGTCATCTTTGGTGATGATGCGGGTATTACCTGAGGTGCGGCACGCAATTTCCATTGCCACCATGAAGTCTGAAATTCCAAGCGTGTGTTCGACGAACTTTTCTTTCACGCGGCGGTTCTTCTCTGTCCAGTAAACATCGGGCAGGGGCATCTGAAACCGGTTGGCAAGAAGTGCGGCCCCCTCATTGCCCAAGGCGTAAACCATTGGGCGTTTGTCCGCATAGGACAGGGCCATCATTTGGGCGCGGGGCCGGTCGACATATTTCGCATCATAAAGCTCGCGCAGGCGGCGTGTGATGCCTTGGCGACTGGTGCCATCCGTGAGGGCAAGCAAGTGATCTGTCGTCAGGAAGCGGTGCTGTTCCAATGCCAAGAAGATCGTGATGTCTCGCTCGGTTAATTGAATGGTTGATGATGTGCTGCGCCTGAACCGGGATTTCTTCGTTGTCATTAGATTATTGTACCCTAGGGAGATGCACTGTTGCCCCACAGGTGTTGGTAACCCTGCGCTCTAATAGAGCGGGCTTTGTCCAAAGCGCGTGCGGGTGTTGCGTATCACACGGTCACGACTGTTCGTGGTGACATGGCCGTAAGGCACTGTGATTTTTTCAGGCTGACGACGTTCTCCATTGGACAAGGTGACAGCAAGCGCCTCTCCCCTGCCTGTGGCACGAAGGCTGCTGGCAGTGTGCGGGTGGGTTTCAACCGCGAGCTCTTCGGCGTCTTTACCCGAAAGCGCAAATAGCAACATCGATCCGACATTGCCCAAGATCGCCTGTTTGATGCGTGGCGGCAGCTGATCCAGGTATTGGTGTGCGACCACCAGTGAAAGCCGATATTTTCGCGCTTCAGAGACAATGTTGTCAAAGGCATCTGTCGTGAAATTCTGAAACTCATCGATATAGAGATGGAAGTCTTCCCTCTCATTCTCGGGCACATCTGCGCGTTCCATCGCGGCCTGATAGATCGCAGTAGTGAGCAATGACCCAAGCAAGTTTGTCATGTCTTCCCCCAATCGGCCCTTTGACAGATTCACGATCAGGATCTTGCGATTGTCCATCATGTAGCGCAGATCAAAGCCTTTCTTGGTTTGCCCTAGGATATTGCGCATGATCGGATTGCGCATGAACGCGCCAACCTTGTTGAGCACAGGTGAGATGATTTCAGCGCGAAGGCGTGGATCATATCCTGCAAATTCAACCAGCCAAAAGTCCCGTACTATTGGGTCCGTCACGTGCTCCAAAACACGACCGCGAAACTTCGGATCAGTCAGCATCGGTGGAATGGCAAGCATCGTCATGGGCTTCCCTTCCGGTGCCTCCATCAATGCAGCCAAGGTGTTCGCCAGGACGTGCTCCATTCTGGGCCCCCAACTTTCGCGCCAGATCGAGCGCAAGCTGGCGACGATGTTTGATGTGGCTACAGCGCGGAGGTGCGGCGGCACACGCCCCAGCGGATTGAAGGCCAATGGAAAAGCAAAATCCGACGGGTTGAAAAAAACAACGTCACGTATTCGGTCACGCGGGATCGCATCTGCAATGGCGTCGGCCAAATCACCATGAGGATCGATAAGCCCAACACCTTTCCCAACGAGCAGATCTTGCAGAATGCACGACTTGAGAAACGTTGTTTTCCCGCTGCCCGTTTGACCGATGACATAGATATGCCTGCATCGATCTTCTTGGGACAGCGACAAAAGCTCATCGTCCGTGCTGGATGAGCGGGTACCAAAATGCAGTTGTGGGTTTGTTTCGTTCATACGCCGAAAGCAGCGCAGGGTTCGTACCGCCGACGGATTATCGGTGAACTGCGACAGGCAGATAGCCTGCGCTGGTTTCGAGTATTTAAACTCCAATTATATCATATACTGGTGGGGGTTTGAACTTTCCATGTCCGCTAAGAGTGACCTATGACAGTTGCAGCTCTAAAAATGAGATGAATACAACATTTTTCATTACGGGTCGGTGCTCTATGCATTAAGTAGTTGTCTTAAACCAGAACGGATTCGGTTAGAGGCTAATCGTTGATATTCAATCAATTATAGAATAGAGGTTAAGTAGGTTGTCGTGCTGGGCTTCGACTGGCGACATAAGGAAAATGGTATGGCAAGAAGCGTTACATTGGTCTCCGTGGAGTATTCGGAGTTAGGGCAAAATTTGAGAGCCACCTGGAAGTACATTTCCGATCTCTTGAAAATGTGGCTCGTTTTTCAAATTGGTACCATAATTTTTGTGCTTATTTGTATGAAGTTACATGAAGAACTGAAGCTGGTGCCTGAACAGTTTTCAAAATATTTGGTTGCCTTGTGCGTTTTTACACTGCTCGCATTTATCCTTAGTGTTTGCGCGGGAGCGCAAAACGCAAGATTGTTTGGTAGCGTCCAAGCCTTTGTAGTTAGGGCGAAACACCTCGAATTTGAGGAAGGCTTTTTCAGCTCATCCCCAAACGCAGCTCATCATCAGCCAATTTCTCAGTATGAGTATATGAGGCAGGCATTGTACCACCCAGATAATTGGAATTTGTCAAAGTTGTTGTCTTGGATTTACTATTTGACTGCTTCGATTTGGTTTGTTTTTTCGCTGTACATTCTATGGCCTATAATCAAACCATTTCTACCTTGAAGTAATGGATATTTCATGTACGCAGACGCCCAAGCTCCTTTTTTATCTATTTAACTGAAAATATTCATCATACAGATTATTGAAATGGCAAGGGGAACTGCTAAGTCAACGAGGAGCTTATTGCGCTCTTCAGCTTGAAAAATCTTGTAATTCCTATGTGCGGCAGCTCTTTCGCGCTCAGAGGCCCCATCTGCGGTATCAATTTTTTCCCAGTCTTCGCGAGCTTTAGATATTAGCAAATTCCGTTTGGCTAGCCGATTTATGAGCAATAGCGTAAATATCACCCCAAAGTAAAGAAATACCGGCACTGCGACGGCCCTTAATTGATCCGATGTTGTGCTAATTTTCAAGCCGAACAATGCTATTTGATCGTTTTCAACCGTGGTTCTGAAGGCAATCGTTGTAAGGACGCCAGCCGTAATGAATGCTTTTTTCGCCTTTTGGAAGTCATTGTGATCCATATCGATTAACATGATTCGCACTCCCGTTTCCGATGCAGCTCTAGTGGTCTATACTTATTTGGATAACTGAAAATAGCAATAAGCGAATCGGGTCGTGTCCGACATGCCGAAAAACTATTGACTCCATTGGGGGCAGCATAGGGCTAGGTCATGAGCTAGAACACGCGCAAACGTTTTTTGCTGGTCTTCGGTTTGTGGCTCTGGTCTTCGGTTTGAGGCTTAAGATACTCTTTTGCCTTTTACAGTTCGGATTTTCCACTGTTGCATCGACAGTTCAGCTAGCCTGACAGACCCCATTGAAGCGGACAGTGGACGTCTTGATGTGATCTGATGGTAAGTCGGTGAACTCTTCGTTCAATTTGAAATTGCAGTTCTTGCCTGAGTATGATGTTGTGGTCATATTGCTTTGGACAAGCTTGCAGTGAACTGAACTCAGGTTGATGTGGTATGATACCGAATATGGAATTTGTAGGACTAACAGGTCTAGCTCTAATGGTCGGGGTGTCCGCCTTATGTATTGTGGGTGGGTATCAGGCTTATTTTTGGCCCCAAAACTCGCCCCTCCGAGAGTGTAGAACTGGTAAAGTAGGTCGCCTAGATCACCTAGTAAAGTTTACACCGGAATGGGTTTGGATTTACTCACTTCTCTACTACCCGTTTATGTTGACGCCAGTTTTATGGATCGACAATCCGTCTGAATTTATTTGGGTTTGCACTAGTTATTTCGCATTGCTGGCTGCTCATGTCTTGATCTCACAATTGGTGCCAATGAAAACCCCCGACGAATGGCGTCAGTATGACAAGGATAAGAACGTCTCAACTCGATTCCTGGCCTTCATTCAATCCATTGATAAGGGAGGCAACTGTTTTCCTTCCATGCATGTTGCGGTAGCAACCCTTACTGCTCTCCACTTAACTTCGTACACTGGTGGCGAGAGCTTTGTTGTTATTTCACTTGTTTGGCTATCAGTTGCCGCAATTTCATTGAGCGCTGTTTTCACGAAACAACACTTCGTTTCTGATATTGTTTGGGGTAAAATTTTCGCTCTCGTAGTGTACTTTTCATTTACGGCTCTTTTGCCGCTCGAACTTTTCGAGGGATGGTTTGTTTAGCGCTGTTCACTGTTCGAGGTTGCCGCAACAGTCTTGACTGTCATGTTTCTTGCCATTCATTGAACTGGAATTATAGTCATGCGCGGCCCACCGTCAAACCATAGACAATCTGGGGGTTCGTCAGATACTTGGACAGTATATTCTGACAAACAGCGTAGATCCTTCCTACTCATTCTTTTCTTGGTATCGACATCAAACGTAGTCGATCGGCAGATTTTGACGGTGCTGTTAGAGCCAATTAAGGTTGAATTTGGCGTCACAGATACGATGCTAGGGCTACTGAGCGGATTAACTTTTGCTGTATTTTACGTTACTTTGGGTTTGCCAATCGCGCGACTTGCGGACTACGCAAATCGGAAGCTAATTATCGGCATATCCTTAACGGTATGGAGCGTCATGACTGTCCTTTGCGGTGGAGCGCATACATTTTTCCAGCTTGTACTAGCGCGCGCTGGCGTAGGGGCAGGCGAAGCAGGTGCAATACCGCCGTCACAAAGTTTATTGGTCGACTATTTCCCTCCAGATCGTCGTTCGTTCGCCCTTGGTGTTTTCTTTCTTTCAGCGGCGGCAGGCAATGTGCTTGGTTTGGTGATTGGCGGCCAAGTTGCTGATGCATTTGGCTGGCGCTGGACTTTCGTAATTTTCGGGATCCCTGGGGTGTTTTTGGCATTTCTAGTTTGGTTTGTGCTTGATGAGCCGCGAAGATTGCCTCAATTTTCTGTCAACAAGTTCAAGATGGAGACCTTTTCTAGAGCGGCGACGGTCCTTGTAAAGAAAAAGTCCTTTGTCAACTCGGTTATTGGCTTAGTGTTGTATTACACCTTGATTTACGGGGCTCAGACGTTCTCCATTTCGTTTGTAATTCGCACTCAAGAACTAAGTCTTGCGTTAGCTTCGGCCTATGTGGGTGGGGTAGGGCTTGTAGCTGCCATTTTGGGGAATCTGTTCGGAGGTTGGTTGGCCGACAAATTGAGTGCACGGAATGAAGCGTGGTTGGCGCGTATTCCTGCGTACGGATTTTTGATTGCTATGCCGCTTTTTCTAGCTTCATATATGCCACAATCTCTAACGACGTTTCTCATACTGCTCTCATTAGGCCTTTTTGTACTGATGATGGCTGCTCCGCCTCTATTTTCGTGCCTACACGCAGTTTGCGGGTCGTCTCGCCGTGCTACTGCGATAGCCTTAGCGTATTTTTTTGCAAATCTTTTTGGATTGGGCCTCGGCCCCGTAATAGCTGGCGTGTTAAGTGACTACTTCGCTAAAACGATGGGCGAAGCGGAAGGTCTGAGATATGCATTGGCGACGTTAACGATTCTTTTTATTCCGTCCGCAGTTTTCATGCTCAAGGCGTCAAAGACGATCGCCAACGAGCTCGAGGACTAACTTGTGCAAGTGTCACTGTCTTTAGGTGAAAACGGCTGGACGTTGAAAATACGCTGAAGAGAATGGTGACTTCTGCAATTTGACTTGGTGGTTTTTGTTGCACCGAGTACACTGAGATCATACGTGACGAACCTATTTAAGAATTTTATGAGGCCGTCCGACGCTGTCGGCCTATTTGCCGAAACGTTCCTCATCAATTCAGATAATATGTTACAATTGCTTGCCACCATCACATATGGAGCACCCAGCAATGACATGGATAAACTTTCAAACCGTCCGCGAAAGCTTGGACGTATCCGAAGTGCTTACGCACTACGGTTTTGACGTGAAACCGAACGGGCAAGATCAGGTGAAAATCTGCTGTCCTTTTCACGATGACCACAAGCCGTCTTGTGGGCTCAATCTGACAAAGGGCGTGTTCAACTGTTTCTCATGCCAGACAAAAGGCAACATTTTGGATTTTGTCGCGCGGATGGAAGGGTTCGATCCCGACCAGCCACGCGATCTTCGTAAGGCCGCGGTTCTGGCCTGTGAGGTATTCGAAATTGATGGTGGGTCGAAAGAAACGCCAGCGGATGACCAACCCAAAGCGAAGACCAAGGGTGAGCAGGCTGTGAAGGCCGCAAAACGCGCCGACACGGCTGGTATTGGCAATGTGAGCCCAACTCCCAGCGCTAAGGTTGATGCGACCTCTACAGCGCCGATTTTGGAACCTGACGTGGAAGCGGTAAATCCCCCGCTCACATTTGAGTTAAAGCTCGAACCTGAACACCCATTCTTAAGTGATCGTAAGATTGCGAAAGAGCTTGTTCAGGAATTTGGACTTGGCTGTGCCAAGCGTGGTTCCATGGCTGGGCGGGTTTGTTTTCCGATCCACGATGAGGAGGGGGCATTGATCGCCTATGCTGGCCGGTGGGCGTCGGATGACCAAGCCGACGACAAGCCGCGCTATCTCTTGCCCAAAGGGTTTGAAAAATCCCGGGTGCTCTACAACTTGAACCGTGTGATCGCAAAGCGGGAACAATTGATCAAAAAAGGAGAAGTTGTCGACGATGCCATTGTCATCGTCGAAGGGTATTGGTCGGTGTTGCGACTGCACGCAGTAAGCGTGCCTGTCGTCGCAAGTTTCGGGGCCAGTTTGTCCCTGCAACAAGTCAGCCTGATTGTTCAAGCAGGCTTCCGAAAAGCAGTGTTGATCTTTGATGGCGACGAAGGTGGTCGCAAAGGAAGTGAGCAGGCACTGCCAGTTCTGGCATCGCGCTTGTTCGCAAAAATGGTGTCGCTTGAGGATGGCGTTAAGCCAGATGAGATGAGCGACGAATTCGTGGCAGGACTGCCCCGATATGTGCGCTAGCCATATCGCTGGTCAGCAGTGCAACGAGGGGTCTCCAGGTGGAGACCCCTTTCTTTTGTCCCGCGTTAGCGGGGGTCGTTGGGTGCGCCGAGGTTCCTCGGCAAGGACACCCAACTAATTCGCCACCGATTGTCGAAGGTGCCAAAACCGCCCAGAATTTGCCGCGCCTCAGCGCGGTCAAAATTCTGGTTTGCGGTTTTGTGTCACCGCGACCCAATAGCTGCGACGGTGCGCTGGCGTTAGACCGCAACCGGAATTTTATGGAGGTAGTCAGCAGCTATTGGGTCGCGGTGTAAACACGCGGCAATCGGTGGCGAATAGGTCTCGCAGTTTCAACGTGATAGCTTGAAACAGAGGGGGTACTTACTAGGGAGTATGGTCTCCATACCCCCTAGAACGGTCGAAATCGGGTGAGATTTCGCACATATTCTCGGCATGGCGAGAATCATGCGAGAGTTACACACTTTAGTGCACACTTTGGCATGCTCTCTATTTTAATTGTTTTAATTCAATGTGTTGAGTGTGGCGCTGAAGGATTGAAAATCCTCGTGTCGGTGGTTCGATTCCGCCCCTGGGCACCATTTTATTCTGTGATATGATTTGGTTTACTGTTCAGATTTGATCTTTGATTTGGTCAGATTGGACGCTTTGCAGCTAAGGTTTGACAATCGTCGCGTACCGTTCATTTTCTTTTTCCATTGTCGCCATGGCTTCGCGGTTCTTTTCGGCAATGTTTGCCGAGCGGGAATAGTACCTCGCCATGGAAGGTGCTCTTTCGCCCGGAAGGTCGACGATAGGGCGTTCACCGAGCTCGGCTTCGTATGAGGTGGTAGCTACCGTCTGCCGGAGGTCCTTGGGCGTTAGGCCCGGTGCGATGAGGCCTTCTTCGTCGAGCTTGATCTTGAAACGGTGCCAAGCCGGTGAAACGCAATTGTAAGTCCACGCTTCACGTAATGAACTCGCAAGAACCGTTTCGGCTCCGTGATCGGGAAGCAAGTGCAATGTTGCCTGCAAGGTTGGGCTGATTGGGGTCACGACCTCTTCGCCCGTGTTGCCCCGCACGCTTCCCGAAATTTTGAAACTGACGGAAGCTGCGATTTGTCATTTTCTGGCCTTCCATACGAATGAGGTCAGGAATCTCGAAACGGAAGCAGCATCACCCAGAATTCAAAGCCAAGGTGGCTTTGCGAGCGCTGAAAGGCGAAGAGATTGTCAGCGAACTGGCCAGTCGGTTTGGGGTTCACCTATTAACGTCAGTGCATGTGTGCCTGCACGAAAGGCACCTATGATCTATCGATGGAAAGGTGCATTGCTTGGCGGCGAACCACCTGCTTTGGTTTATTGGCAGCGAATTGAGCCAACCAAATCCGATCAGCAAATGCAAAGAATAGCTTGAACTACGCAAGATCCTGTGCAGCAAATGGGGACTACCTCTGATTGGAACGGATGCGGCGGTCTACAAATAGACCTGAAACAAATTCGCTATCTGTTCGCAGAGTGCTTGGGCAGCTTCGCGGAGCAAAGGGTCCCTGATAGTTTACAGTTTGCTTTTATGTCTGCAGATTTTCCTCTCACGCGTCTGACGTATGCCTTGAAATTAGGCAAATTGCCCAGGCCATCCGCGATCAAGCGCTTACCGTCTGTGTCCGGTATTGCTGTGTTGGTCCATATTACTTTATAAAATAACAAGTTTCTTAGTTGGAAAGAGATTAGGCATGCGCAAGCAAGCGGCGACCCGGCAATCAGATGTTTTAAAGGTGCTTGAGCGGCACGCCAAACCGATGACGGCCTATGCCATTCTGGACCAGATGAAACGTGATGAGCCCGCGCTTGCAGCGCCTACGATTTACAGAACCTTGACTGCCCTCACGGAGCAAGGGCGCGCGCATAAACTGGAATCGATGAAAGCTTTCGTTCCGTGCCGTTGTGATCATGACGCCTCAGTGCCTGTGCTCGCCGTTTGTGAAGCCTGCGGTATTGTTGAAGAACATGATGGCACCGAGGTTTTGCCGCAGCTCAAGGCGCTGTCGGCGCAATCGTCGTTTTACGCCACCCGCCATATCATCGAAATCCACGGCCGCTGCCAGAGCTGCGCGACGTAAACCCCTTCTTATCTGCATAAAGGATAAAGATCATGATCAGAACTGTCTCCGCTGTTTTCCTCCTCCTGACGACCAGCGCCGTCATGGCTGAGGAGGCGCGCCAGTTGGACGCCCACGAACACGGTGTTGGTCAGCTGGACATCGCTTTTGAACAGGGCAAGATCGCCATGGTGCTGCATGCCCCAGGTGCCGATATTGTAGGATTCGAATATGCAGCCCAAAGCAGCGAGGACCGCGCAAAAGTGGATGCCGCTGTAGCAACTTTGGCGCGGCCACTTGATCTGTTCTCCCTGCCTGCTTCTGCAGGATGTAGCGTGGTTGAGGCCAGCGCATCGTTAGAAAGCGAAGCAGCACAGGACGACCATGATCAGGCAGCCCATAAGGATGAAGGTCATGCGCACGACCATGCGGAGGCAGATCACAAAGAAGAAGATCAAAGTCATGCCAAAGAGCACGGCCATGAGGACCACGCCGAACAGGCTGGCCATACGGAATTCCACGCAGAGTATCTGCTGGAATGCGCTGACCCCACACAGGCGACCCTAATTTCCTTTGGCTATTTCGAGGCATTTGCGAATGCACGTGAATTGGAAGTGCAGGTGATCTCCGAGCGCGGGGCGAGCGCTTTTGAGGTGGAACGAGACGCGCCTACGCTTGATCTGCGTAGCTTGTTCTAAGGCTAGATCGCAAGATGAATGCAGACCCTCCCATATTGTCACTTGCGGGTGTCCGGTATCAATGGTCGGGTCGCACCTCATTTGCGCTGAATGTCCCTGATTTCCAGCTCGCACAGGCTGAAAGTGTTTTGCTGTTGGGGGAAAGTGGCTCGGGTAAGTCGACGCTGCTATCGCTGATTTGCGGCACGATCACGGCGGATGAGGGTGCTGTTACGGTTGCAGGCACAGATATTGCGGCTCTTTCAGCAGGCAAACGGGACAGGTTTCGTGCAGAGCATATCGGGCTCATATTCCAGCAGTTTAACTTGCTGCCCTATGCCAGCGTTTTGGACAATATATTGCTGCCGCTGCGCTTTGCGCCTCTTCGCAGGGGGCGTGTGCCGTCCCCTTTTGACACGGCGCGGACACTTTGTCTGGATTTGGGTTTGCCCGAGAATGCTCTTTCTGCACAGGCGGGAACGCTCAGCGTGGGCCAGCAACAGCGTGTTGCTGCCGCGCGTGCGCTGATCGGAGCACCGCCGTTGATTGTTGCGGATGAGCCTACATCAGCGTTGGACGCGTCAACGCAAGCAACATTTCTGAAGCTTCTATTCGCGCAGGCCAATGCCGCGCGCAGCACGTTGCTGATGGTGAGCCATGATGAGCGCCTCGGGGTATATTTTGACAGGGTGGTTCAGATGTCAGACGTCACACAGACAGCACAGGCCGCCCAGTGATCTTGCGGCTCGCGCTTGGATCATTGATCGCCCGTGCTTTGACGGTTGGCATGACGATTCTCGCGATCGCCCTGTCGGTTGCGCTATTTCTAGGGGTTGAAAAGGTCCGCACAGGTGCAAAAGCCAGCTTTGCCGATACGATTTCAGGAACTGACCTGATTGTAGGTGCGCGGTCAGGGTCCGTGCAGCTATTGCTCTACTCGGTTTTTCGCATTGGGAACGCGACCAACAATCTGACATGGGACAGCTACAATGCCATCGCGGCCCGTCCGGAAATTGACTGGATCGTGCCTATCTCGCTGGGCGATAGCCACCGCCAGTTTCGGGTCATGGGCACAACAACAGCATTTTTTGAACGGTACAAATATCGTGCGGGGCAATCTCTTGCTGTTACAGACGGCGCGGTGATGGAGGACATCTTTGATGCCGTCATCGGCGCGGATGTTGCGGCGACACTGGGTTACAGCATTGATGACCCCATTGTCGTGGCGCATGGGCTCGCCTCTTTTGTCGAACACAAGAACCAGCCGTTCCGCGTGTCGGGCATTTTGGAGAAAACGGGTACTCCGGTGGACCGCACCGTTATCGTAAGCTTGGAGGCAATAGAGGCTATTCATGTGGACTGGCAAAGCGGTGCAGCGATCCCCGGTCAATCTACGCCCGCAGATGCGATCCGGCAAATGCAGCTAGAGCCGAAAGCCGTGACAGCTGCACTGATCGGTGTGAAAAGCCGCCTACAGGTGTTTGGCCTGCAACGCAGCATCAATGAATACGCCCAAGAGCCGCTGCTTGCGATCTTGCCAGGTGTGGCTTTGCAAGAGCTTTGGCAGATCGTCGGGATCGCGGAAACTGCTTTGATCGCTGTTTCGGGCATGGTTGTCGTCACCGCACTCATTGGCATGATGGCAACAATCTTTTCCAGCTTGAACGAGCGTCGGCGCGAGATGGCGATTTTTCGCGCGATGGGTGCGCGCCCTCGTGTAATTCTGGGCCTGCTGGTGATCGAAGCTGCGGTGATGGCCGCGATTGGGGCAGTGCTTGGACTAGGCCTTCTGTATCTGGGGCTGCTGGTTGCACAGCCTGTGATCGACAGTGCCTTTGGCCTTTGGTTGCCGATAGAGCGACCCTCCCTGCGTGAGCTTTGGGTATTGTTGGGGGTTGTGGCTGCTGGCGCAATCGTGAGCATGGTGCCAGCCCTCAGAGCCTATCGTATGTCGCTCGCTGATGGTATGATGGTCAGGATTTAGCATAGGAATTTGATACGATGGACAGATCACGTCGAATTTTGCCACGCCGCACATTGCTTGCTGCTGCGGCTGCGTTTGCTGCTGGCCCGCGAAACAGTTGGGCCGCCACTCCCCGTGTGCTCGCATGGGAAGATCTTATTCCTCCCGGCGTTCCCATGGCGCAAATCATCGGTGAAGGTACAATTGATGTGTTCAAGGACACATGGCTGCCTGTATTTGATGAAAACGCCACCAAACTTCACAAAGACCTGGACGGCGCCTATGTCAAAATGCCGGGCTACATGCTGCCATTTGATATTTCCGCTGCAGGTGTGACCAGTTTTCTCATGGTGCCGTATGCCGGGGCTTGCATTCATACCCCGCCTCCGCCCGCCAACCAGCTGGTTTTTGTCGAAACCAAAAAACCTTGGCAGACAGACAGAATGTGGGATCCGGTCTGGGTTACAGGGCGGATGCGTCATGAAATCCAGTCCACAACACTTGCCGATATCGGCTATGCGATGGATGCCGAAGTGATCGAGGCATATGAATGGTAAGCGCAAACAGTAATCGCAGAGCCTTCTTGACCTCTCTTGGCGTCTCCATGGCCATGCCCTCGCTGGTTCTGGCAAAGGACTATATTGATCTCAACTGGACCGACTTGATCCCCGAGGGGCAACCCAAAGTCCCTCCCGGCATCCAGAGCATGATCCAACATGATACCTTGGGCATGTCGGCCCAGCAGCCTCCATCGCATGGTGTGCGCACGGAATGGAGCGGCGAGACGGTTCGCTTGCCTGGATACATTGTGCCGATCGATTACTCAGGTACTGGCGTGACCGCCTTTATTCTGGTGCCGTTTGTCGGCGCTTGTGTTCATGTGCCGCCACCTCCTGCAAACCAGTTGGTCTTTGTCACAACTCAGGAGCCTTACGAAAGCTCTGGTTTGTTTGAGGCCGTCAACGTCATTGGCATGTTCGGCACAGCGTCGACTTCTACGCAGTTGGCTGACATCGCCTATGCCCTGTCGGCAGATCACATTGAGCCTTTTTGACCAACGTCAAAGACGTCATTGACGGGTAAGGTGTTGCGGGGTGCATAGATGTCGGTCCAATCCGCCAGCCTCACGGTGCTAACGTTGCTCGGCCATCCGCCAAGCCGTCGGCCTGCTCCATAAACGAGGGAAAATCACTTCAAGCACTTGCCCGGCTTTCTTCGGCCTGACCTATTTGGCAAGGGGGCGCGACTGTCGGGGGGTGTTCGCGAACTTCTTTCGAGGGAAGGGGGCGCATTGGTGATGACGCCCTGCGTGGTTTTGCCCCAATAGCGAATGTTCACACGCGACTCTGTAGCGAAATCCTGCGGGCATTGCTTATTCTAGCCATGCGCTATTTCGTACTTTAGCGGGAGATATATTGTGAGAATTCTTGGAGCGATAGCGTTGCTGGCGGCCGTTACACTGGCCCAAACCGCCCTTGCTCAGGGCAGGGCAGCTGCGGTGGGTGTTCAAGCCGTGCAACAGCAGGTGTTTGCAGAAACGGTGCCTGTCTTTGCCCAAGTGGTTACCGCGCGTGACGGTGCAGTGGCAGGGCGCATTTCGGGAAATGTTGAGAATGTAGCCGTTCTGGCGGGCGACAGGGTCGAAAAGGGCGCGTTGATTATTGAGCTTAACGCCGAGCTATTGTCGATCCGCCTCGATCAATCCAAAGCGCAAATTGCCGAAGCTCAGGCAGGCACGCGGACGGCGGGCGCGCGTGTAGCGCGGGCGCAAGTGACGTTTGACAGGATTGCAGCGCTATCTGATACCGCATCATTCAGCCGGGGACGTTTCGAAGATCTCGAAGCGGAGCTGCTGGAGGCACGCTCACAATTTGCAGAGGCGCAGGCACGCGAGAAGACCGCGCAGGCACGGCTTGCAGAAACCGAGTACCAACTGGAGCGCAGCATAGTCGCGGCACCTTTTTCGGGCGTGATCCTCGAGGTATTGACCATCCCCGGTGCGTTCATTCAAGCGGGGACCCCTGTTGTGCGAATGGTGGACACGGACGCATTCGAAGTGCGCGCAAACGTGCCCGCACGCTACGCGGATGCACTTAGCGCCGGTACGGTCGTGTCTGCGCAAACAGAAGGCGGGCGCGAGATCGACCTTACTCTGCGTGCTGTTTTGCCTATCGAGGATCCGTCGACGCGCACCCGCAGTGTCTTGTTCCGGACGGTGGCGCCGGCTACGGGGGCGCTGGTTGCAGTGGGGCAATCGCTGACACTTGATATCCCCATCGGCGAGCCGCGTGAGATGCTGTCAGTACCAAAGGATGCGTTGGTGCAGGCGCAAGGCGGTTGGACCGTTTTTGTGGCCGTCGACGGCAAGGCGCAGCCGCGTTTTGTGACCATCGGTGTACCTGTCGGGGATCGCTATGAGGTCGTGAGCGGGCTGAGTGTCGGTGATCTGGTTGTCGTGCGCGGGAACGAGCGATTGCGCCCCATGCAAGATATCAATGCCACGGTGCAAGAGGTCACGCAGTGAACCTGATCCGCGCTTCGATTGACCGCCCTGTCGCTGTTGTGGCGGCTGTGCTGATTGCAGTTTTGTTTGGTACTTTGGCGCTTTCGCGCATTCCGATCCAGCTTGCACCGGATGTGCGCAAGCCGATCGTCGTGATTGAAACGACATGGCCGGGCGCAGCGCCTTCGGAGATCGAGCGCGAGATCGTCAACCTGCAAGAAGAAACTCTGCGCGGACTGGACGGGCTGGAGATTATGACCTCGCGCTCGCGCACGGGGCAGGCCTCGGTTACCCTTGAATTTGCGGTCGGGACGGACATGAGCCAATCACTTTTGCTGGTGTCCAACAGGCTGGATCGTGTTGGGGGATACCCCGACGAGGCGAGCGAACCCACCCTGAATACATCCGGTTCCGACGATAGCCCGATTGCATGGGTCTTGATCACTGCAAAAGACGGCAATACGCGACCAATGCCGACGTATGGCGACTTTCTCGAAGATGTCATCAAGGACCGAGTAGAGCGTATCGAAGGCGTCTCTGCAGTCAATGTGT
The DNA here is from genome assembly GCF_947502895.1 of uncultured Sulfitobacter sp. Taxonomy (GTDB): domain Bacteria; phylum Pseudomonadota; class Alphaproteobacteria; order Rhodobacterales; family Rhodobacteraceae; genus Sulfitobacter. The sequence goes on along the minus strand of NZ_CANNBM010000002.1, from coordinate 693,148 downwards.
TTGGCGGCACACAGCGTGAATTGCAGGTCATCATCAACCCGCAGCGTCTGTCGCGTTTTGGCCTTACGGTGCCAGAGGTTGTGCGCGTCCTGCGGTCCGAGAATATATCGATCAGCGCGGGCGATGTGGATGAGGGCAAGCGCCGGTACGTTGTGCGCACCGAAAGCAGCCTGAACACCGAAGAAGCTATCCGCAATGTGGTCTTGCGCTCTGGTGTGGCAAGCGGGGGCGTCGGGCGCGTTCGCGTCATGGACGTGGCCGAAGTGTCGTTTCAGTATCAGGATGCCACAACCCGCCTGCGCTTCAAAGGAGAGCCGGGGCTTGCGTTCAATGTGGTGCGCGAATCCGGTGCCAATGTCATTAGCGTGATGGAAGAATTTCGAAGTGTTCTGGAAGAGTTGAAAGCCGGTCCTCTTAACGAGGCCGGTCTTGTTGCAGAGCAAACCTATGACGAAACAATCTATATTCAGGGCGCAATTGACCTTGTGATCCAGAACATCTGGATCGGGGCCGCTTTGGCTGCCTTTATTCTTTTGCTGTTCCTGCGCAGCCCCCGCGCCACTTTGATCGTGTCGTTGGCGATACCTGTATCGATTGTGGCGACTTTTGTTGTCATGGCGCTAACGGGGCGCACGCTTAACGTGATCTCGCTTGCGGGAATTGCGTTTGCCATAGGGATGATCGTTGATGCGGCGATCGTGGTGCTGGAAAATATTTTTCGATTGCGCGAGGCGGGCCATAGCCGCCGCGAGGCGGCCTATCTGGGGGCAAAGCAGGTATGGGGGGCGATCCTTGTCTCGGCGCTCACCACAGTGCTGGTGTTTATTCCCATCCTCATCATGCAGCTGGAGGCAGGCCAGCTGTTCCGGGATATTGCGGTAGCGATATCGGTCTCCGTTGTCTTGTCTTTGCTGGTGGCTGTCACGGTTATCCCTGCGCTCTCCAGCAGGTTGCTGCGCGCTGGCGATCAAACACCGATGCGCATTTGGGGCGTTGACCACCTCGCCTCGGGGTTTCGCTGGATGGTCATGGCCTATGTGCGCATCACCGTACGCTCGAGGATGATTGGCATCGTCATGGTCGCGCTTATTGCAGGTGGCGCAGGTGTGGCCAGCTGGACCTTCCTGCCAAAGCTGGAATACCTGCCCGAGGGTAATCGCAACCTCGTATTCGGCCTCATCATCCCGCCGCCGGGTTATAATTTGGAAACGACGGAAACCATCGCCCAGCGGATAGAAAATGTCGCCAAACCCCTATGGGAGGCTGCACCCGAAGCGCAGACCGAGGACGGTATTCCCTCTATCGACAGTTTCTTTTTTGTGGCCACACCGGGCAATTCGTTTGTCGGGGCAGGGGCGGTTGACGGCACCCGCGTAGGAGAGCTGATCCCTGTGCTGAGCCGTCCTATTTTTGCAGAACCTGGCACATTCGGGTTTATGACCCAGCCATCGTTGTTCGGGCGTGGCGTGGGCGGGGGGCGCACGATTGAGCTGAATGTGTCTGGTCAGGATCTGAATGCAATCCTGAACGTCGCAGGACAGGCAGCAGGTATCGTATCGCGCATCTTGCCCCGCAGTGAGGGGCATCAGTTTCGCCCTATTCCGGGGCTTGAGCTGGGCGCACCAGAGGTGCGCCTGATCCCCGATAGATTGCGCTTGGCTGATGCAGGGTTGGACAGTACCGCACTTGCCGCCACAGTTGATGCGTTCAACGACGGGTTGCGTGTCGCGCAGGTGACGATTGGATCGGACCGCGTCAATCTGGTGCTCAAGGGCGATCCGTCGGTAACTGATGCCGCGCGCACGCAGGATGTCGGCAACTACCCCGTTGTCACGCCGGGCGGTCAGATCGTGCCGGTTTCGGCGCTGGTTGATGTAGTGCTGACTGCAGGACCAACCGAAATCCGCCACCGCGAGCGCCTGCGCACCGTGACGCTTGAAGTTCGTCCGTCCAATGATCTGCCCTTGGAGCAAGCCGTTGAGCTGTTGGAGGCGGAAGTCGTCGCTGTTCTGGAGCAACAAGGCCTCCCCAATGACATTCAACTGAGTGTCTCTGGCACCGCCGATCAGCTGAGCCAGACATGGAATGCCATTCAGATCAACCTGATCGTAGCCTTGATTATTGTGTTTCTGGTGATGGCGATCCTGTTCGAGAGTTTCGTTCTGCCACTTGTCATCATGATAGCCGTACCCGTGGCCGCGGCAGGTGGGGTCGGGGGACTGGCGCTGCTGAATACCTATCAGACCCAACCACTGGATATGTTGACGTTATTGGGCTTTATCATTCTGGTTGGCATTGTGGTGAACAACGCGATCCTGATCGTGCACCAGACGCTTTTTCATCTGCGTGACGACGGGATGGAGCCTGTAGACGCGATCGAGGAAGCGACCCGTAACCGCATCCGCCCCATTTTTATGTCCACGCTCACGTCTGTTATGGGAATGCTGCCGCTGATCGTTTTCCCTGGTGAGGGGTCCGAGCTGTATCGCGGGCTTGGCGCTGTGGTGGTCGGAGGTTTGTCGCTATCCGCTTTTCTGACGCTGCTGACGGTCCCCCCACTCCTGCGCTTGTGTATTCGTAAACCTGTCGAGGATTCAGAGGCAAGTCGCATGGTACAAAGTGCTTAATGAAAGGCCAGCGCCCCAAGGCAAGCCAAAGCGCCAAAGATCGCAGACCCAAATCCTGAACAAACCTACCGCATACGGTTAGGATATTCTCGCACAGCAGGGCTGAATATTGGATGCGTCGGTGGTGTTTTATGATACCGGTTGTTTTGCGCTAGGCGCCTGCTGCGAGATTGCTCCGTTCAGCAAACTGGCGATGCAGTGCGCTCTCTCTTATCCCAAAGGTCGATCCATGACAGACACAGATCAAAACGCCCCTCGACTGCATTACATATGTCAAACCTATGTGGAGGAGAGCACGGGAAAGAACAGCCCACCCGCGCTCAAAATCGACAAGCAGTTCGAATATACCACCGCCTCTGAGGCGCAAAACAGGGCCGAACGCGAGGCCCAAGCCGAGACGTGCGCAGGGGCCGATGCCTATATGATTAGCGAGGATCCAAACAGTGGCGAGGTAGACCCACCTGAATTTCTTGTCAGGATTGGCAATGTTCCCGAATTTGATGCATTCTGATCCCGAGCTGCCTGTTCGTTTATCGGGGGCCCATCGCCCCAATCTTAAATCGGAATTCTGATCGTTCCTCGATAAAGGGATGTCTAATGAAGAGCCTTTTCCTACCCGTTGTTTTCTCACTCCTCTTTGCCCAGCCACTCTTGTCGCAAGAGATGGCAACAATAGAGACCTTTGGTGGTGCATGGGATACCAGCTGGGGAGAGGTTTGGGTAACGCCCACGCAGGATGGTTATGAGGGGACCTATACCGAAGACAACGGCTTTTTCGGGCTGGAATTTGACGGTCACGTTTTTGCAGGCTTTTGGCTGGAGGATAAGTCAGACCAGCCTTGCGATGTACCGTTTGAGGGTAGCTATCATTGGGGGCGGTTAGAATTGTCCAACAGTGATACCTATCCGGGGATCGAGATGTACTGGGGCTATTGCGGCGAGGGCCGCATAGACAAAGTCTGGAAATTTTATGATCGTTTGCCCGACGGCCTGTAGGGCAGCCCAGTTCCACTCGGCCCAATCGCTATGCTCGGTTGTGATGTGAAAAGGGAGCTTGTGCGCATCGGGTTACAGCTTGCTGCCAAGCCTGCTCAGCATTGTCAGGCAGCCCTCCAGCTGATCGACAGATAGGAATTCGTCTGCCTTATGGGCCTGTTCGATAGAGCCTGGCCCGCAGACAACCACGTCCATGCCCAATGATTGAAATATGCCTGCTTCCGTTCCAAATGATACAAGCTGCACATCATTGGCACCCGTCAGTTCGGACACAATGCGCCGCGCCTCGTTTTCATCCGCAGGCACAAGGCCCGCCACCTCTGCAATGACTTCGGTTTCGATTGCCGCGTCTGGATAGACCGCGCGCATGGCGGGCAGCAGCACGCTCTCACAATAGGTTTGCAGCGTGTCTTTGACATACGCGGCATCGCTGGCCTGTACCGGCCGCATCTCCCAATCCACTCTCGCTTTGGAAGGGATCACATTATGAACCTGGCCGCCATTGAGTGCGCCAAGGTTCACTGTGCTCCATGGTGGATCAAAGCGACTGTTAGGCGGGGCGCGGGTTTTCAAATCATCGCGCAGCGCTAGCAGCCGCGAGACATAGCGTACGGCGAATTCCACCGCGTTCACGCCAAGGTCAGGGGCTGATCCGTGGCCTGCAAGCCCTTCAAAACGCGTGGTGTATTCAAAGCATCCCTTATGCCCTTCGACAATCTGCATGCTTGTCGGTTCTCCGATAATCGCAAGGGCAGGTTTGAGGGAGCGTGCAACGAGGGCTTGCGCCAGATGGCTTGCGCCGATGCAGCCTGTTTCTTCGTCATAGGTGAAGGCAAGATGCAGGGGTCTGTCGCGCACTACCTCGGCATATTGCGGGGCCATTGCGATGGTTGCCGCAATAAACCCCTTCATGTCGCAGGTGCCACGCCCGAACAATCGTCCCTCCCGCTCAACCATCTTGAACGGATCGGTCGTCCAGTCCTGATCGGCTACGGGAACAACATCGCTGTGGCCCGACAAGACGATGCCCCCGTCGCGAAGGGGGCCAAAGGTGGCAAATAGGTTCGCTTTCGCCCCTGTGTCATCCGCCAGAATATCGACCTGCGCGCCGCAGTCTTCCAAACGATTGGCAAGATAGGCAATCATGTCGCGGTTGCTGTCAGCCGAGACTGTTGGAAAGGCCACAAGGTCTGACAGGATGCGCTTGGTCTGCTCGATCATGGGATCAATTCTTCACAAATAGCTTCCGCTCGATATCGCACAGCGGTTGGGCGGGGCCGTTTTGAGGGATCAGGATCGTCTCGGTTGTCTCCAGCCCCCAATCCTCCATCCAGAGCGCGGGCATGAAGTGGAAGGTCATGCCTGGCTCAAGCACCGTCTGGTCTTCACTGCGGATAGAGGCCGTCCGCTCGCCCCAGTCCGGAGGATAGCTGAGACCAATAGCATAGCCCATGCGACCAGAGCGTTCGATCCCGTGCTTGCCCATCACGGCCATAAACGCATTGGCGATATCGCAGGTTCGGTTACCTGCGCGCGCGGCCTCCAACCCTGCGGCGATCCCTTCGATCTGGGCGGCTTCGGTGCGGCGCATTTCGTCTGACGGGGTGCCGAGAAACACAGTGCGGCACAGCGGGGCATGATATCGGCGGTAACATCCCGACAGCTCGAAAAATGTGGCCTCGCCCGCGCGCATTGGCGCGCCGTCCCATGTCAGATGGGCCGCCGTGGCGTCCAGCCCCGATGGGGTAAGCGGTACAATGGCAGGATAATCCCCCCAATCATCGCCAATGCCGGTGATGCCCGCATGTATGATATCGGCCACCAGATCGTTTTTGCGTACGCCCACATCCGCGCGCTCTATCGCTGTGCGAATTACTTTCTCGGAAATACGTGCGGCTTTGCGGATAAATCCAATCTCCGCCTCTGACTTAACCAGACGTTGCCAGTTCACCAAGGCAGTTGCATCGTGCAAAACCGCCTCGGGGAGTTCCTCCACCAGCGTGGCATGCGCTTTGGCGGAGTAATAATAGTTCTCCATCTCCACCCCGATCCGCGCCTTTTCCAGCCCCCGCTCTTTCAGCCGCTCTGCGAGGTCTTGCATGGGATGGATTTCGGTGGATTGCACAAAGTGGTCGCCGTACCCGACAATGTTCTCGTGCTGCATCCAGCACGTGCGCCTGCCGCCCATCATATCCATGTAGCGGCCCCACCATATCGGCTCTCCTTCCATGGTGAGGATGACGCCTTGATGCACATAGAATGACCAGCCGTCATAGCCCGTCAGCCATGCCTGATTGGACGGGTCCGTGACAAATATCGCGTCGAGGCCCGCGTGGGCCATAGCGGCGCGGGTTTTGGCAATTCGGCGGTCATATTCCGCGGTTTCAAATGCTGCGTTATGCGCGTTCATAGCAATGCCCCTTTCTGGTGTCAGCCTAGAACCGTAGACACAGCCCTGTGTGTCGCGGCGACAACTTCATCCGCTTCGGCGTGGGTCAGGCAGAAGGGCGGCGCAAATCCCAGAATATCGCCTTGCGGCATGGCACGGGCGATCACGCTGCTTTGCTCCAGCAGCTTGGCCGCGATCTGCGGCCCGATCTTGTCGTTTGCGTCATAGAACTGTCTGCTGTCCTTATCGGCTACAAATTCGACTGCGCACATCATGCCGGTTCCGCGGATGTCGCCCACATGGGGATGGTCGCCAAGTGCGGCGCGCATCTGTGTGTTCAGATAGGCGCCCACATCGGCTGCGTTGTCGATCAGCCCCAGCTTGTCGATCAGCGCAAGATTGGCAACGCCCGCAGCCGCCCCGATGGGGTGGGCCGAATAGGTCCAGCCATGACCGATGGGTCCGTTCTCGTCTGTGCCTTGTTCCAGCACGGCCCACATCTTTTCAGAAACAATAGAGCCTGACAGCGGCGCATAGGCAGATGTGAGGCCCTTTGCGATGGTAATCAGGTCTGGCCGCATGCCGTAGTGATCCGAGCCGAACATCGTGCCCAAGCGGCCGAAACCCGTTACCACCTCGTCTGCGACCAGCAGAATATCGTGACGCTCCAGCACAGCTTGTATCGCGGGCCAGTATCCTTCGGGGGGCGGCACCAGACCACCCGTGCCAAGCACCGGCTCGCCTATAAAGGCCGCGATGGTGTCGGCCCCTTCACGCGCAATCATCGCCTCCAGCTCTGCGACGCAATGCGCGACAAAATCACCCTCGCCCTGATCCATATCGGTGCGGCGGAAATAGTAAGGCGCCTGCGTGTGAATGACCTGCGCCAGAGGCAGATCGAACTTCTTGTGAAACAGCTCCAGCCCCGTCAGCGACCCTGTCATCAGGCCAGAGCCGTGATAGCCCCGCCAGCGCGAGATGATTTTCTTTTTCTGCGGGCGGCCCAGAATGTTATTGTAGTACCAGATCAGCTTGATGTTCGTCTCGTTCGCGTCCGATCCGGACAGGCCGAAATACACCTTCGACATCGTGTCGGGCGCGCGATCCAGCACCATTTTTGCAAGGGTAATAGATGCTTCGGTTCCGTGGCCCACATAGGAATGGTAATAGGCCAGCTCTTTGGCCTGCTCGGCTATGGCCTCGGCGATCTCCGCGCGGCCATAGCCTACGTTTACACAATATAGGCCTGCGAACGCATCAAGCATCCGGTTGCCATCGCGATCCTCTATATGACAGCCCGAGCCGCCTGTAATCACGCGCTGTGGCGCATTTCCGCGTGCGAATTCAGCAAGATGCGTTGACGGGTGAAAGAAATTTTCCCGATCCCATTGTTCGAGTTTGTCGTTGTGCAGCATGGCTGTCCCTCTGGCTAAGGCGGCGCGCCGCCTGTTGATTTGTGAAGGGAACATGCGCGGCACAGCTGGCCGATTGGCCGAAGTTGCGCGCGGACACGCTCCGCTCGCCCCGAGCAGCAGCGCGCAATGCCTTTATTGCCAAGGTGGTGAGGGAATTGAACCATGCTTAATCATTCCAGATCAACTGAAATTTCAGCAATCCTTTGACGCGGTAGGCATAGGCACGGCGGCTTTGTGTTATGTCCTATGGTTTTACGTGCGAAACGGTGTAGACAGCGGTGCAGTGATGACACAGCGAGATTGAGCGCGGCATGACGCAGGATTCTACTAAACTACGGGTCGATTTTGCCGAAGGCGCTGTTGCGCACAGGCTGCGGTTTGGCGGCGGGCGCGGGCAGGACATCGCCAAGGCGATGGGTCTACGCGCAGGTAAAACCCCCACAATCGTCGATGCAACGGCGGGTCTGGGGCGTGATGCGTTCTTGCTGGCCTCGCTGGGGGCTCAGGTCACATTGATCGAGCGGTCCGAGGTCATGCATGCGCTGCTCCAGGATGGCATGGCCCGCGCGCTGCTCGAGGGCGCCCCGTTCACTGAAATCATCGGGCGGATGACCTTGCTGAAAGGTGATGCCAAAGATCTGCTGCCACAGCTGGAGGCTGAAGCGGTTTTGATTGATCCCATGCACCCTCCGCGCAAAAAATCTGCTTTGGTAAAGCGCGAGCTGCGCCAAATTCGCGAGATTGTGGGCACGGATGAAGACGCTGCCGATCTGTTGCGCACTGCTTTGAAATACGCCCGAAACCGCGTTGTTCTGAAATGGCCTGCCAAGGCTGATCCGATCGCAGGGGTCGGCCCCTGTACCTATCAGATCAAAGGTAAATCAACACGTTACGACGTTTTTATGACTGTCTGATTGGTGCGGGGCCATGTGACATCACTGCGCCGCATCATACCCCGTCATCTCCAGATAACCGATGCCTTTATGTGAGCCGCTGACAGTTACCGGCCCCTCCCAATAAGGAACCGACAGGTCCATCCACGCATCCGTATTGATCGCTGCGACTGTTATGTCGACGTTGTGGTCTGGCACGCGGACCTGCCAGCGGGTCGGCACGTCGCGCCAGTCTAAATCCGACACCTCCAGCGGGGTCGCATCAAAGCTGCCGTTGGGCAAAGCCGTAGTCACCCCCTCTGTGGTGATCCATGTGCCAGAGGTATAATAACTGCCGTCCGACTGACGCAGGCGAAAGCCCATCAGCTTGTCGCCTGTATCAAAGGAAAGCGAGAACCAGTCCCAACCGGTTTGATCAGATGCCAGCGGCTGGGACGACCACTCGCGATCCAGCCACGCAGCGCCCGTCACGGGGACGTCCCCGTCGGGGAGTGTCAGGGTGCCGCTCAGCCTGAAAAACGGCTGCGAATAGTAATAGCTGGCTTGTCCCTGCTCGGATTTGACCGAATACCCACGCGTCCCGTGAAAAATCAGGGGGCCCTGTGCATCAAGCGTCACATCATAAGCAAAGCTGGACCCCGCAGCGCGCAGATTGAGCGTATCAAAGTCGGGGCCGCGCATGTGCCACTCATCAATCCACGCATCAAAAGGCGCTGCGGTCACGCCAGCTTGGCCCGTGCCGCCACGGGCAAACCGCTCGGATGTGTAGTGGGCTTGCGGTGTAGTGACGGCCGCGTGTCCAAGCCAGATTTGCGGGCTGTCCCAACCTTCGGTGGCATAAGGCGCCAATGCAGACCGGAACAATGTCCATTGCAGGCCGTAGGGTGTGCCGTCCGGCCCTTGCATATTGGCGGTCAGATACCACCACTCTATCCGGTATTCGGGGTGCGGCCCGTGATCTGTAGGAAAGTCAAACTGTGGATCAGGTGTAGGGTTGGCAAAGCCTGCGGCCTCGCTGCCCATACCAGCAAACCCCTGGGCGACGACAGTGCCTGGCAAGGCCCAGGCGAACAGGAGGGCAAACAGGATGGACCTAACGTTCATTGGCAAAAACCTTCAGCAAATCAGCGGGTGGGGTGCGGGCCAGTTTGCGCGCTGGCCATGCGGCTGCCAATGCGGCAGCGACCAAGGCAAACAGCCCTAGCACCGCATAGTCCCGTGGAAAAACATACATGGGCAAGCGCCAGCCAAACGCCTCTACGTTCACGACAGCCAGCAAGACCCACGCCAGCGCCAGCCCCAGCGGCAGCGCAAAAGCGGTGGTCAGGACGGCCAGCACCACCGCACGCATCAGTTCAAGCTGGCCCAGACGCGCACGTGTGATCCCCAGCGCCCAAGCAGGGGCCAGTTGTGGCATGCGCATTCCCGCAAGGGTTAGAAGGCTCATGAATATGGCAAATCCCGCCACAGTGAGCGTCAGGACATTAAGAGCCGCTGTAACGGTAAAAGTCCGCTCGAACACGGCAAGGGAAAACGCTTTGATCTGCGCTTGGTCTGTGATCGCTTGGGCAGGTAAGCCGAAAGCGGTCTGTAACGCGTTGCGGAGGGCGCTGGGATCGTCTGTGCGCAGACCAAATCTGGTCGCACGCACTTGGGGGTGAAGCTGCGCAAAAAGAGGCTCAGCGATGATTGCCTGACCTATCGGGTTGCCATAATCGCCAAAAACCCCTGCGATGGGTAAAACCGTATCAGGGGCAATAGCCAGATCATCACCCACCCAAAGCCCTGCACGGCGCGCCAATTGTTCGTTCACCAGCACAGCTTGACCTTCGGCAATACGGTCCCAAACCTTCGGACCTTCGTCAAGCAAGCCCCAGTTGTCGCGGTAGGTTGCGCCGATGCGCGCTCCATAAAGCTCGGCTGGCAAGCCTGCTAACTCGGTCTCTATTGACAAAAGCGGCAGTATTTCGCGCGCCAGCGGCGCTGCATAGGCTTCGAACGCGCGGGCCTGCTCGGTGCTTTCTGTGCTTATATAGAGTTCTGAGGCAAGGCGCTGATCCAGAAACCCTGTAAAGGTCAGCCGAAAACTGGACACCATTGTCGAGACACCGACATTGGCAGCCATGGCCAAAAGCAGCGCCATGAGTGCAAGGCTTAGCCCCGGTAGCTGTTGACGTGTGTCGGCCCAGAACCATTGGGCAGTGACCCCTTGTGCCGCCTTGGCTGCCATATGCAGCGCACCGTCCAGCAGCAGCGGCAGGGCCAGTGCCGCGCCGATCAGCAGGCAGGCAAGTAGCGCAAAGCCCATAAGCAACCCCTGACCAAAGATACTAAACACGAGCGCCAGTAAAAGAAGCATCACGCTGATTGCCATCTGCGCGCGCCGCATCCGGCCACGCGCCATGCCCCACGCGCGCGGTTGTGCGCTGGCCAGCAGCGGCATCCGCGCAACTGACACAAGCGCCCCTGTGGCTGCAATGGCAGCGCCCAACACCGATATGGCTAGCCCTGACAGCCACCATGCAGGCCGCAACTGCAACGTGCCCGACACCTGTGCGCCGTAGAGCCCTTTGAGCGTGGCAGCCACATCAGGCAACAGGGTCGCCGCTACAAAATATCCTAGTAAAACGCCCAAGACGCCGCCTGCCAGCGCCAATACCAGCAGTTCTGCCGCCATCAGCACGATCAGACGGCGCAACGGCATTCCCAAGGCGCGCAACGTCCGCACCATTGCGCGACGCTGCTCGAACGCGAGGCCGATTGCACCGTGCACAATGAAAATCCCCACGGCAAAGCTGAGCAGTCCAAAGGCGGTAAGGTTGAGGTGAAAGCTGTCTGTCAGCCGTGCCACATCCGATCCACCCTGTGCGGTGCGGCGCATGAGTTCTGGTGCGATACTGGCCAAAGGCGGCCGACCGATTGGTTGCTCTGCGGCCACGATCAACCGGCTTAGCTTGCCTTGCGCATCCAGCAGACGCTGGGCGACAAAAATATCTGTGATCGCTGTGTCGGGGGCGATGGTGGGTTCGATCACAACAGGCGCGTCGATGAACCCCTCCAGCTTTGCCGCCGTCTCGGCATTGGCGAAAACAGGGCGCTCGGACAGAAAATCGGGCAGGCTCATCCCGCCGCCACCGCCTAGTGGCCCCATGCCTCCGGGTGCGGTCAGCGGATCAATCCCCACCAGACGTACCTGCGCAAGCGGTCCGCCGACCTGTCCTTCAATCACTGGCCCTACCAGCCAGCCAGCACGGCGCAGGGCAACAAAGCTGGCCTCGTCAATCTGCGCGCCAGAGGACGGGAGCAGTTGGTCGTATTGCCCTTCGCCCAAGGTCGCGGCCGCGGCATCATAGCTTGCGCGCGCCTCTGCATTTACGGCTTGCACGCCAGACCAAAGCGCAGTGGCCAGCGCCAACCCAGCGATCAGCGTAAACAGCTGCAACGGATTGCGCCGCCAATGCGACCAAAGTGCGCAAAGCCCTGCGTGTGTCACGCAAGCACCCCCTGACGCAGGTGCAAACGCCGCTCCATACGATCTGCCAGCCGCGGGGAATGTGTGACCATGACCAGCGCGGCCCCTGTCTGGGTGACCAGCGCAAGCATCTCGTCCATCACTTGCGCCGCCGTTTCTTCGTCGAGATTGCCAGTCGGCTCATCAGCAAGGATCAGCTTGGGCTTGGCTGCCAGCGCCCGCGCTATTGCGACCCGCTGCTGTTGGCCGCCTGACAGTTGATCGGGATATTTCTTCAGGTGCGCTGTCAGCCCCAAAGCATCACAGAGCGTTTCGGCTGCCCCCTTGTCATAAGCACCTGCCAATCTGGCCTGAAAAGCAATATTCGCTGCCACATCAAGCGACGGAATCAGATTGAACTGCTGAAAGACAATCCCGACACAGTGGCGGCGCAACGCCGCACGACCCGTATCGTCCAGTTGTGTCACGTCTTGTCCGTCCAATATCACGCTGCCCGCATCTGCGGTATCCAATCCTCCGATCAGGTGCAGCAAGGTGCTTTTGCCTGATCCGCTCTCGCCGGTCAGGGCCAATGTGTCGCCTGCGGCCACATGCATGTCGATGCCGCGCAGAACTGGCACCTTCCCTGTAGCGGTTTCATAGGATTTCTCGACAGCCTTCACTTCTAACAGCATCGCAAACTCCGTTGTTGTTCCAAACCTATCGCACACAAGCGCGATGACCAGCGGCATCTGGCATTTGGAACGGGCCATTTGTCGCGCCAATGCTGGTCAGCGCGGCAATTGCGGCTAGATCATCAAGCACGCAAAAGAAGGGGGCAGCATGGGATTGCTCAGAAACGCAAGTCTGGCCGCTGCTCTGGTGGCAGGCCCGCTCGCCGCGCAAGGAAATATGATGAAATTATCGCCTGACTGGGAATACGTAGCCGATACCGTGATGGGCGGCGTCTCGGAGGGACAGCTGAGCGTTATGGAAGTTGAAAGTGGCACTGTTACGCGGCTGCACGGCACGGTTTCGCTGGACAACAATGGCGGGTTTATCCAGATGGCGTTTGATCTGGCCGATGGTGCTGTTTTTGACGCCTCAGAATGGCAGGGTATTGAGCTGACCTTTCAGGGCAACAGCAACACGTATGAAATCCGCTTGCGCACAGATCAATTGCAGCGACCCTGGCAGTCCTACCGTGCCATAATCGAGACAACTTCCGAATGGCAAACCCTGCGGCTGCCATGGACTTCTTTTGCCCCGCACAGAACGGAAGCGCCTTTTGATCCGGCGCGGCTGCGGCGCATTGGTGTGCTGGCAATCGGAGCCGAGATGGTTGCGGATGTATCGGTAGCTGAAATTGGCTTCTACCGTTGAGTATCTCAAGCAAGCCAGCAGGCCTTAAACCCGAGGCAATCAGTGACATCATCCAGATGGCGCTCAGCGATCACGTGCCGTTTGCAACGATCAAGGCTGAATATGGCCTGTCTGAAAAAGAGGTCCAAGCCCTGATGCGTCGCGAATTGAAGGCTGGCAGTTACCGTGCATGGCGCAAACGTGTGCACGCTTTTGGCACCCGCCGCGAGCAATACAAATGAGCGATCCGCGTGAGAAGGGTCTTTCCGTTCCGGCAAGCCGCTTGGGCAGGCTGACGCGGCTCGGTTCTATGACCGCGGGGGTTGCGGGCAACATGGCGCTGGGCGGTATGGCGCAGCTGGGGCGGGGGCAACGGCCTGATTGGCGCGGCCTGCTGTTGACCCCTGCCAATGTCACACGGATCGCTGATCAGCTGGCCAAGATGCGGGGTGCGGCGATGAAGATCGGGCAGCTTGTTTCGATGGATACGGGCGATGTGTTGCCGCCCGAACTGGCACAGATCATGGGGCGGCTGCGTGATGACGCACATTTCATGCCGCCTTCACAGCTCAAGAAACTGCTTGGCAGCCAGTGGCCCGATGGGTGGCTGCGCCAGTTTGCGCGCTTTGATGTGCGCCCCATCGCTGCTGCCTCTATCGGTCAGGTGCACCGCGCCCAGTTGCGCGACGGGCGCGATTTGGCGATCAAGGTGCAGTACCCCGGCGTTGCGCAAAGCATCGACAGCGATGTGGCAAATGTGGGCAGTCTGATCAAGATGTCGGGGATGCTGCCCAAGGGGTTTCTGATCGACCCATATCTGGCAGAAGCGACCCAGCAGCTGCATGAGGAAACCGACTATCTGCGCGAAGCCGATTGCCTGAACCGTTTCCGTAAACTGCTGGCGGGGGTCGAAGGATTCGTGTTGCCCGCTGTCCACGAGGACTGGAGCACGCAGACAATTCTGGCGATGGATTTCATCGAGGGCCGCCCGATTGAAGAGGCCGTTGAGCAAGATCAAACACAACGCGATCTGATTATGCGGCGCCTCGTTGATTTGACGCTAAAAGAATTGTTTGATTTCAAGTTAATGCAGAGCGATCCTAATTTCGCAAATTATCGTTATGATCCGATCAGTAGCGAGATTATCTTGCTTGATTTCGGCGCAACGAGAGAGATTTCTGATGATATATCAGAGCTTTATCGCCTGATGTTTGGAGCGGGATTGCAGCAGGATCATAAATCACTTGAAGAACTATGTGTAACCATAGGATTCATAAATAAAAATACACCAAAAAACCATCGAGAACAGGTGATGGAAATGATCCACCTCGCCTTTGAGGGATTGCGTGTGCCTATGTTCGATTTCGCGGATACCACGCTGACCCAGCGAATACAGGCGATGGGGGAAACGCTGGCCCGCGACGGGTTTGTCCCGCCTGCTGTGCCGATGGATGTCTTATATCTCCAACGCAAATTCGGGGGCATGTTCCTGCTTGGCGCACGGTTGCGCGCCAAGCTTCCTGTGGCGGATATGCTGGCCCCTTACATCGAGGGTTAAGGCGCTATCTAGCTCTTTTTCGTGTCGTCGATCACGTTCATTCCAGCCAGTCCCGAGTTGCCCAGATCAACGCCGGCAAAGGGGCCGCCGTGGCACATATGGTTGGGGTCGTGCGGGTCCATCTGCGGCTCATTGGCCAGAACCTCCTCCGCGAATTGCTCGGCGTTGTCTTTGGGCCGATAGCCCAGAAAGCTGGCCTTGGAGTTATCAACAGGCGCACGGTCATTATTGCTGACGCCATAGATGATAGCAAAGCCCGTGACAGGCGTCTCGATGCAGCGTGTCACGAGCTGGATCAAATCATCATAGCTGAGCCATGAGCCAAGCGCGCGGGCGTTGTTGACCTGTGCGCAAGACAGAATCCGCATGTGCACACTCTCCAACCCGCGCTTTTCCCAATACATCCTGCCCAGATCTTCGGTAAAGCACTTTGCCAGCCCGTAGAACGTATCGGGGCGATGGGCCACCTCTGTGTCGATGAACTCGTTCTTGGGGTACATGCCGACCGCATGGATGGATGAGCCATAGACCACGCGCCGCACCCCGTGGCGTGAGGCGGCCTCCCAGACATTGTAGGAACCGACAAAGTTCGGGCCCAGCAGTTGCTCGAACGGGCCTTCGTCCACAAACGCGCCCATGTGGATCACCATCTCGGCGCCCTCAATCACGCTGTTCATCGCGTCAAAATCCGCCAGATCCGCCTGCACATACGCCTCTCCCGGATACAGCTTGTCGGGGGCTTCTTTGATATCGGTGGAAACAAGCGTGTCGCACAGTTTTGTGAGCGGTTCGCGAAGGTATGAGCCGAGGCGGCCTGCAGCCCCTGTCAGAACGATTTTACCAAGTTTTTTTGCCATGTGGCGGCGCCTTTCTATGGGGGTTATGTGAGGTTTGTTTTGACGTCACTCAGCAGGGCGTCTGCGGCGCGGGCCAAAAGCGTTGTATCAGTGCCGCAGGCGACAAATGTAAATCCATCGTTGAGAAGTTGTGTCGCAAATCCGGCGTCGTTGACCAAAGTGCCAACGGCAACTCCTTGCGCAATGAGCCGCGCAGCACACGGGCGGATCAGGTTCCAGACTTCATCGTCCAAGGGTTTGCCCAGCCTGCCGATGTCTGCCGCGATATCGGCAGGGCCAAAGAACACCCCATGCACGCCATCTACGTTTGCGATTGCTTCGGCATTTTCGATAGCTTGGCGGGATTCGAGTTGTAGGAGTACCGTTGTCTCGCCCTCGACGCGGCTGATGTAATCGGGAATGCGGCCAAAGCGGTTGGCGCGGGTAGCACCGGAAAATCCGCGCACACCGTGCGGCGGATATCGGGTGGCGGCCACGGCGGCTTGTGCTTCTTCAACAGTGTTGATCATAGGGAAAAGCAACCCGCGCGCGCCCAGATCCAACAAGCGCTTGACGCAGACAGGGTCATTCCATTCGGGCCGCACAATGGCAGTGGTCTGCGTCGCGGCAAAGGCCTGTAGCTGGCCTAGAACTGTGAAGTAATCGTTGGGGGTATGCTCCATGTCGACCAGCGCCCAATCATACCCCGCAGGTGCGGTTACTTCGGCAGCAAAGGGACTGGACAGGCTGATCCATAGGCCGACTTGCTTTTGCTTTTTGCGCAGGGCATGGGTGAATTGGTTGTCAGGATATTCCATTCAGTGCCTCTTCGTTGGGTTTCTGGATTGTCTTTATGTGATTTAATTTGGCGCTTTACTGTGCAAAACTGCTCAATAGTTATCCGATTCCAATATTTCCGGGTGTTTATCCATAAGTCTCATGTATCTACAGCTGGATGTCATAAGTGATCCAGCCAGTCCGCGTCGCGACGCGGTCATAGAGGCTGCGTGCGCGGTAATTGTCATCGGCCGTGATCCAGCGAATAACTGCCCATCCTTTGGCGCGGCCCTCTGCACTGACAGCATCTATCAGACCTTGCGCGGCTCCGCTGCCACGGGCAGCCGGATCAACAAAGAGATCGTCGAGAAAGCCTTTCACATTCGCGCTGAGCGGGGAGTAGAAGGGGCGGTAATGAGTAAAGCCGATCAATGTGCCGTCCTGCTCGGCGACAAAGCCGTTCACCTCGTTTTCCGCATCATGCAGCCAGCCCCACACCCGCGCGCGCATTTCGGCGGTCTGCTCTACCTGATAGAATTTGGCGTAACCCTGATAGAGTGCCTCCCACGCGGGGCGGTCGTCGGGCGAAACGGGGCGGATTGTAAGGGGCATATAGGTGTCCTATTCTGTGTATTTCAGATAACGGCAGTTTCGACAAAAGTTGCGTCTCGCTCGACGCGGTTCACGTCGAACACGCTCAGATCGAGCGAGCGGTACATATCATAAGCAATTAGTTCGGCCACGCCGCGGCCCATGGCGGGGGACTGTTGCAAGCCGTGGCCGGAAAACCCGTTGACGAAGATAAAGTTCGGACAGCTCTGGGCGCGGCCGACCAGCGCGTTCTGGTCGAAGGTGTTATAGGCATAGTGGCCGACCCACTCGTTGATGACTTTGATCGCCTCGAACTGGGGAATGCGGGCGGCAATAGTCGGCCATACCTTTTCCTCCCACAGGGAGTGGTCAAAGGCAAAGTCGTCATAGGCCACATCCACATCATGATCTGGCGGACAACCTGCCAGATAGTATTTGCCTTCACTGCGAAAATGTACGCCCGACGGGTCAATCGTCAGCGGCAGATCGCGGTCCAGTGGATGCGCGGCGTCAAAGACGTATGTATAGCGTTTGCGCGGCACCACGGGCAGGTCAAGCCCCGCCATCGCCGCCGTTGCCTTCGCCCGCGGGCCGCTGGCGTTGACGACAGTGCCGCAGGCAATTTGGGTGCCACAGGCCAGTGTCACGCTTTGTACAGTATCACCTGTACGGGTCATTGCGGTGACTTCGTTGTGTACATATTCGGCCCCGTTGGCGCGCGCACTGCGTTTGAACCAGTCAAACATCGTACCCCCGTCAAAATACCCCTCGTCCACCAGATTGTGATTGCCGGCGATGATGTCGTCCAGTTGGTAGAACGGATAGCTTTGTGCAATCTCGTCGCGGCTCATGTGTTTGGTTGCGGCCCCGAGGCTGTGCTGGATTTTTTGGGCTTGTCGCAAATCTTCGGTGAATTCAGGTGTGTCGGCCAGATACATGTAGCCATAGCTTTGCAGCGTCAGGTGCGGGACTGTTTCATCTCCGCCCATGAAGTCACGGAAATTGTGAATGTACTCTGCGCCAAACTGGCTTACGGCGATGTTCGTCGGGTTGCTGAACTGCTGGCGGATGCAGCTGTTGGTATGGGATGTCGAGGCGAAACTGTAGGTCGGGTCACGCTCGACGACCAAAACCGTGCCATCAAAGCCTGTTATCTGGCTCAGCCACCAAGCAACGGCCGAGCCATAGATGGCACCACCGACAATCACTACATCATAGCTGGCGCGGGAAGGGGTCTGCATGTGCTGTCTCTCTGCTGAAAAATCTCGGCGTACGATAATCACAGCGCCTGCGCCTTGCCCAGAGGCTTGTCGCGCAAGGGCGGGTTGCGTGGAAAGGGTTAGGGCGCAAAGGGTTGGGCAATGGCGCGGGCCACCATTTCCAACCTGTCTTGGCCATAAAACATATCCCCGCGTATAAAGTATGCGGGCGAGCCAAAGACATTGCGGTCAATCGCTTCTTGGGTGTTGGCGTCATGTTGCCGCTGAACGCTGTCCGACAAAGCCGCCTCAATCAACTCGGGGCCGTTTTCGCTGCATGCCGTGGCAAGCGCCAGCAACGTGTCAGGGTCCGCGATATCCGCATCATCGCGCCAATGCGCCTGCAAAATGGCAAAGCTGATGCGGTCGGGATCACTTGCCGCGATGATCATGCCATTGGCCAAGGCAAGCGGATTGTCGTGAAAGGTGGGGCGGAAATCGAGGATCGGCAGGTCACGCCATTGCGCCCAGCGGCTGAGCTCACGGCCAAAAAAGTAGTCGATATGGGCGGCGCTGCGTTTCTTGAAACCCGTAGCACCAGCGGCGTTGATAACAGGGTGGAAATCAAACGGGCGATGCACGATGCGCCATCCTGTGGCTTGGGAAATCCGCGCCAGTTCTTTCGCGCCCAGATAGGCATAGGCCGAATGGGCCGAGTAAAAATATTCGATCACTTTATCGGACATACGGTTTCCTTTGATGACTGTTCAAGTTTGTCTGGACCGGTCTGCGGGTTTGCGGCATCGTCGCCCTATGAAATCACCACTTATAGACAATCTGCAATACGCCCGTTTCTCGCCCCGCATTTTTGAACAGATGCGTGAGGGTGGTGTGGACGCGGTTCATGTCACTATCGCCTACCACGAGAGCTTTCGTGAAATGGTCCTGAACCTTGAGCAATGGAACCGGTGGTTCGAGGCGCATCCGGACCTGATCTTCAAAGGAACGACCGCCGCTTGTGTGCAGCGCGCCCAAGAGACAGGGCGCACTGCGATCTTTTTCGGCTTTCAAAACCCGAGCCCGATTGAGGATGACATCGGGCTGGTCGAGATTTGCCACCAGCTTGGCATCCGCTTCATGCAGCTGACGTATAACAACCAATCCTTGCTCGCGACGGGCTGCTATGAGGATTACGATGCGGGCCTCACCCGTATGGGCCGTCAAGTCGTGGCCGAGATGAACCGCGTGGGGTTGGTGGTGGATATGTCCCACTCCGGCGATCGTTCTACGTTGGACGCGATCGAACATTCGACCCGCCCCATCGCCATCACCCACGCCAACCCCGCGTGGTGGCACAAGGCCCTGCGCAACAAATCCGATGAGGTGCTGGGCGCGCTGACCGCCAGCGGCGGTATGCTTGGGTTTTCCATCTACCCACATCATCTTGAGGGTGGCCCATCTTGCACGGTTGATAGCTTTTGCCAGATGATCGAAGAGGCCGCGCGGCGTTACGGTGCGCACAACCTGGGGATCGGCACGGACCTGTGTCAGGACCAGCCTGACAGCATTGTGGAATGGATGCGCGTGGGTCGGTGGTCCAAGGTGATCGACTATGGCGAGGGATCAGCCAGCAATGCAGGTTTCCCGCCGATGCCAACTTGGTTCAATGATAACCGTGATTTCGGCAATATCCGCTCAGGGCTGGAGGCGACAAGCCTGACGCCGGAAGAGATTGACGGTATCATGGGCGCCAACTGGCTGCGGTTCTACGAGACAAGTTTTGGAGCAGCGCCATGAAGGATTTCCCTGACCTGCCAGCGCAAATGCCCCTGCGCACGCCTGATGAGGTGATGCGCCTGTCGCGCATGGGTTCGATGTTTCCGACCCGCCTGTCATTCCTGCGAAGTCTGGTGCGCCGCCTTGCGGGTGAGAGGGCCAGTGTGACGCGACACATTTGGCAGATGTGCGATGACGGCTTCGGCCATGGCGTGTTTAGCGTTGATCTTGGTGGTCATACTTATTCACTGGTTGCAGTCTCTACCGATCTGCCGCCAGAGTTGCGCACAGACCGCGTGATCGCCACCGCGTGGGATAGCGCCTATGTTTTGTTTGACGGTATCCCCGACGCAGATGACATCGCGCGCATTGTTGCCAATGTCCCGCTGCAAGAGGCGGGGCGCTTTGGTCCGCGTGATCTGGTGCTGAGCCGTGCCAACAAGTCTGTGCGCCTTTTTGCCCATGTGGTCGAGGCGTTGCGCGCAGGGCGTCAGCCTGATGCGGATATGGTGCGCGATGTAGGCTATCTGATGCGCACAACGGCTGTTTACGGGAACGGCAAATTCGGGATCGCGGACCGTTCGACATATGTTCAGCGCCCCGGACTGGAGGGGCCGTTTGCGGCTGAAATGCTCACGGTCTGGCTCATTCGGCACTTTACCCATGCGCTAGCCGAACATGTGGGCGGCGCACAACTTGACCGCACACTCAAGCGGCATTTGGGCATCGGGAATTCGACGGGTCTGGGCATGGCCCCGTTTCTGGTGACGCATCCGGTGCTGCTGAACAATTGGATGATGGCGCGGGAAACAGCGATTGCACGGGTACGTGCTGTCCCGGCTCTTTCAGATGACCAGATCGCACGGTTGCGCGCATTGGCGGAGCGCGCCACAGAGCATCTGGCACAATGGCATGTCCCTGACACAGCCCACCAAGCCCGCATCGACAAGCTGCGCGCCGATTGGGCCAAGGCCCGCGCGTTACTGGACCTTCAGGCATTGAGCGGGGACAGGCCACTGGACCGCGTCCTGCATGAAACCGCCACGATGAGCGAGGACATACAAGAACTGATGGTTGCGCTGTTGATCGAGCCGTTTGGCGATCTTGTGGATGGGCTGACCGACTGCATGTCCGACCCTTTCGGTGCCTTTGTGCCGCCTTTGTGCGATACAGATGCGCTGCGCGACCAGATCGAACATTCATTCGGCTGGGCTTTGGATACGGACTATGCTGATCCCGATCATTGCGGCCAGTTCTGGTACATCTCTCAGGCCAAGATGGAGCCGCGCCTTGGCCTGCGGTTTGAAGAGGAGGGGGCGGCATTGGAATCGCCGCTGGATATTGCCCGCCGCGTGGCCGCCGCGTTTGCCGATCTACCCGAAACACGTGAGCCGGTGTCAGCGTATCTTGCGCGTTATCCCGAACACGCAATGGCGGTTGAACGTGTAGCCTTGGCGGCGCGCTACCCTTATGCTGAAATCCGCGACAACCTGATCGCGCAAAGCTGTCTGCCGATTGATATGCTGCGCTGTAAGCTGTCGTTCTTTGGTGCATCAAAGTTTGATCCCAAGTCGGACCGTTGGACCCGTATTACCCTATGCCAAGGGGCGCCATTGGCGGATGAGTTGGACGCCAAGGCCGACGATTGGTGGCTGCCGGTTTTTGCCGCATGACACGCTCGGCCAACGAAGTGATGGGACTGGCCACCAAAGCTGCACGCGGGGCAGGGGCTCCGCCCGCGCAAGCGGCCCAGTTCGGTGCCGCTGTTGTTGTATATCTGAACGCAGCACACCCGCTTGACGTATTGAACAGTGCCCTTGCCGCCTTGCCCGCTGGGCCGATCATGGATATCCCCCTCGCGCTTGCGCGTCTTGCCGAACAGGCTGATGACGGCCGCGCTTCAGGGATGATCACAGGTTTTGATGCGTCGCTTTTACAAAGCTATGTTGGTGCCTTGCCCTTTGCCGCCGAATTTGATGCGGCAGGCGTGACGCGCATTGATCTGAACCAACCTTCTGCACGCGGGCATCCGCACCGCATTGATCTGCCCGATGGCTGCTATGCACATTGGTCGGATCTGGGCGCGCGTTTGCTGGTGCCTGAAAGTGATGCCTCGCGTCTGGCAGGGGCGGGTGCGGGCCTTAGCGATAACGACTAGCCGAAAGGGGGCGTGTCGTATCCGACCTGTGCCAGATATAGGCCATGGGGTGGGCTGACAGGGCCACATGCTGCACGGTCGCGCGCATCCAGTGCTGTTTTCACATCGTCAGGTGCAAGCGATCCTGTTCCGACCCGCTCCAGCGTGCCGATAAAACTGCGCACCTGATTGTGCAGAAATGACTGCGCGCGCACATCGAAATGCACCTCGGTGCCATAGTCTGTCTCGACCTGCGCGATGTCCAACCGATCCAGCGTTTTCACGGGGGTCATGGACTGGCAGATGGTGGAGCGGAACGTGGTGAAGTCATGCTTGCCCAGCAGGTGCGCCGCTCCTGCGCGCATGGCGTCCACGTCCAGCGGCTGTTTGACCTGCCAGACGTAGCCGCGCGAATGGGTGGCGGGCGCGCGGCGGCACAGGATGCGGAACAGATAGCGGCGGTGTGTGGCCGAGAAGCGTGCGTGAAAGGTATCGGGGACGGGGGCGCAATCGACAATCGCTATGGGCGCGGGTTTGACATGATAATTCAGCGCCTCTGACAAACGAAACGGCGTCCAGTCGCGGCTCATGTCGCAATGTGCAACCTGGCCCAGACCGTGCACACCTTTGTCTGTACGGCCCGCCGCGGCAATCGTGTGTGGCCCCGGTTCCAGCTTGGCCAGCGCAGCCTCTATCGCCCCTTGCACCGAGGGCAGGTCAGTCTGGCGTTGCCATCCGAAGAAGGGCGCGCCGTCATATTCAACTTTCAGGGCGTAGCGTGGCATAAAAGGGGCTTTATCGCGGGCGCTGGGCGGTGGCAATCCCTGCACTGTGGCCCTATGTAGGGTGGATCAATCAAGGCAGGGCGCGCGTGGTACTATCTCAAATCGCTGACGGCATCTGGCGGCAGGTCGAGGCCGTACAGGACACCGTATCAGAGACATTGTTCGAGCCGGTGATCCGGCTGGGCGTTACAGGGCTGGCGCGGTCGGGCAAGACTGTGTTCATCACATCACTTGTTGCCAACCTGATCGACCGCGGGCGTATGCCGGGCCTTGTGGCTGCCAGCGAAGGGCGGATCGAAGCGGCCTTTTTGCAACCCCAGCCAGACGACACCATTCCGCGGTTCGAATACGAGGCGCATTTGGGGGCGCTCACGGCCACGACACCCCACTGGCCGGATAGCACACGCGCCGTATCCGAACTGCGGCTAAGCCTTCGGGTGCGGCCCAAGGGTCTGTTGTCAGGGCTGCAAGGACCGCGCACGGTGCATCTAGATATCGTCGATTACCCTGGTGAATGGTTGCTCGACCTTGCTTTGCTTGACCTCAGCTATGACGACTGGAGCACGCAAACGCTTGCACGGATAGCGCCGCGCGCGCAGGCGCAGGGCTATCTTGCCATGGTTGCGGCCACTGACACGCAATCCGCGCTGGACGAACCGCAGGCCAAAACACTGGCCGAAAGCTTTGCCGCGTATCTTACGCAGGCGCGATTGGACGGCTTTTCAGACTGCACGCCGGGGCGGTTTCTGCTGCCAGGTGATCTGGCAGGCTCTCCTGTGCTGACCTTTGCACCATTGCCCGAAACCCAAGGCGGAGATGCCCGCAAAAGCCTGCGCCGCGAGATGGCCCGCCGCTTTGAGGCCTACAAGCGCGAAGTCGTCAAACCTTTCTTTCGCAACCATTTTGCCCGCATCGACCGTCAGGTTGTATTGGTGGATGCGCTGGGCGCAATCAACGCAGGCCCGCCTGCAGTTGAAGATTTACGCGCCGCGATGAGCGAGACACTCAGCGCCTTTCGCCCCGGGCGCAACAGTTTCCTCTCTGGCCTGTTGGGCGGCAAACGGGTTGAGAAAATTCTCTTTGCCGCGACCAAAGCGGATCATCTGCACCATAGCCAACACGCCCAGCTGACCGCGATCATGGAGGCATTGACCCGCGAGGCCCGTGAACGGGCGCGTTTTGCAGGTGCAAAGACTCAGGCGCTGGCGCTGGCCTCGCTGCGCGCCACAACCGAAGACACGATGACCCATGAAGGCACTGCTTTGGATGTGGTGCGTGGCACTTTACTGGAAAGCGGCAAGCAGGCGGCCTTCTATCCGGGTGCGTTGCCTGACGATCCTGCGCATCTTCTGACCCCCGCGCGGGCAGGGGCTGACAAATGGCTTGACGCCGATTACCAGATCATGCGTTTTGCGCCTGCACCCCTTACCCTGCGCCCCGGAGACGGGCCGCCGCATATCCGGCTGGACCGCGCAGCAGAATTCCTGATCGGAGACAGGTTATGAGCGTTATCATGATCCGCCCCGCCCGCACATTGGACGCGGGCAAACTGGCAGATATGATGGGGGCTGCCAATGCGCAGCTCGAATGGTTGCCCAAGCTCTATTCAGGAGCAGAGGAAATCATGCTGGTTGGCGATATGATCGGGGCAGGCTGGGTGCGCACCGCCTATCTGGATGATGTGCTGGCAGGCTTCATTGCGCGCAAAGGCACCGAAATCCACGGTCTGTGTGTGCAGCCGCAGTTGCAAGGCCGCGGCATCGCCCGTCGCTTGATGGTCGACGCACAGCGCAACGCCAAAAAGTTGGGGCTATGGAGTTATCAGGCGAACGATCGTGCGACGGATTTTTATCTCAAAGCAGGTTTCGCTGAAGTTATCCGCACCGAAGGCGATGATAATGACGCCAAGCTGCCCGATATCCGCTTTGAATGGCACAGGGACACAGAGTAATGGCCAAAGGCCCCATTCTGTTTGATCTAGAGGGGGAGCAAACGCCGCGCCCTTCGGTGGCTGACGCACCCGCTGTCGTTGACCAGCCCGATGCGGAGGCGCCGCGCGGCCAAGCAATGCAGATCGCCGCACGGCTTGCAGCGCGCAAACCGTCGCGCCTGATGCGACTGTTCTGGGGGCTGGCTGCTGCGCTGATCGGTGCGTTGGTGTCGATTGCCGCCTATACTTTTGTAACCGATCTGATGGCGCGCTATCCCGTGCTGGGCCTTGGTCTCAGCGCCTTGATGGTGGCCTTTCTGGCTGTGTTGGCTTTGGTTGCGCTGCGTGAAATGGCGGCCTTTGGCCGTCTGGGCCGCCTTGACGGTTTGCGCCACAGTGCGACCCAAGCCCTGGCCCATGATGACCTGTCCATCGCGCGCGATGCCGCAGACCGCCTGTTGCGCCTTTATAAAGGGCGTGAGGATACCCGCTGGGGCCGCGAGCGGTTTGGCGAGTTGCGCGCAGACCAGCTTGATGCCTCGGCTCTTCTGGGTGTGGCAGAAACCGAAATTTTGGCCCCCTTGGATATCGCAGCCCAGCGTGAAGTAGAAGCTGCGGCACGGCAGGTGGCAACTGTCACCGCCCTTGTGCCGCTGGCCTTGGCCGATGTCGCCGCAGCACTTACGGCCAACCTACGCATGATCCGTCGTATCGCCGAAATTTATGGCGGGCGCTCGGGCTTTTTCGGCAGCTGGCGGCTGACCCGTGCGGTGCTGTCCCATCTGGTGGCGACAGGGGCGGTTGCAGTGGGCGACGATATGTTGGAGCCTATCTTGGGTGGATCACTGCTGGGCAAGCTCAGTCGCCGTTTCGGTGAAGGACTGGTCAACGGGGCGCTGACGGCCCGCGTGGGTGTCGCTGCGATGGAGGTTTGCCGCCCACTGCCCTTCTCTGCCACGGCCCGTCCGAAGGTTCGCAGCATTATCGCAAACAGCCTTGGCGGGCTGTTCGGCAAGGCGGATCGCGGCAGTTAAGGTTTCCCTTACTGTGAACTGTCCGACAGCGCCGCTAGGGTCGCCCGAAGACTATAAACATGACGGGATACGATTCTATGGAAGCTATGTTGGTGCTGCTCGCCTTGGTTGTGCTGGCCATACCCGTGGCCGTTATTGCCCTTATCTTTGGCTATTCCGGTTTGCGCCGCAGGCTGGAGCAGGCAGAGCGCGAAATCACCGCACTGAAAGAAGGTCAAACTGCGCCGCTGAATGCGCGACAGACAGAGGTAGCTTCCAAACCCCTCGCACCCCCGTCTGCGGATGCCAAGACGCAAGAGGCCGTTGCGCCAACGCCCCCCGCACAGGTGGCCAAACCACCACAGCCGCGCGCCGCTGTGCCGCCCCCCCCACCACCGCAACCCCGTCCGCCATCGCCTGTTGCACAGGCCCTTGCGGATTTGGGGCCTTGGCTGCAACAAAACTGGTTTTATGCTGTCTCTGCAGCCTCGCTCGCGTTGGCGGGTATTTTCCTTGTGCAATATGGCATGGAAAACGGCCTGCTACCGCCCCGTGCACGGGTTGCCGCTGCGCTGGCTTTTGGCGCCGCGCTGATCGGCGTGGGAGAGTTCATCCGCCGGCGTTTCGGAGATGGAGTGCAATCGGCCACCGCCTATCTGCCTTCGGTGTTTTCGGGTGCGGGCATTGTCACCTTGTTCGGGGCGATCCTGTCTGCACGGATGCTGTATGATCTGATTGGCGGCGGTGCCGCCATGAGCGGCATGGTGATTGTCGCACTTGTGGCCATGGTGCTTGGCTGGATGCACGGGCCTTTGTTGGTAGCCGTTGGTGTGATCGGCGCTTATGGCGCGCCTGTTGTGCTAGAGAGTTCGAACTCCGACGCAAGTCCGCTGTTTGCCTTCTTTGTGATCATCGCTGTGCTGGGTTTGGGCGTGGATACGATCCGCCGCTGGGGCTGGATTTCGGCGCTGACGCTGCTGCTGGCGTATTTCATGGGCTTTGTTCTTGTGCTGGACGGGGGCGGTGCTGTGGCGTGGACGGGCCAGCTATACTTTGCTGTATTGCCAGTTCTGGCGATCTTGATCCCCGCGCGCGCGCTCCAGCCTGATCACGCAGGCCCGCCTGCGCTGTTGGGTGTTCTGGCGCGTCTGACGCTCGGCACGCGGCAGCGTGGCGCGTCTTGGCCTACCTTTCCAACACTGCTGGCATTTGCCAGCGTGGCCGCCAGCACTGCTATACTTTTGATGATGTGGAAACCGGGTACCAGCGAAATCTGGTTGAGTGTCGGGCTGCTCACCGTGCTGAGTGCGGTGCTTATCAGTTGGTCGCACCGTGCCCCTGCGCTGCAAGACGCCGCTCTTTTGCCGCCACTTGCGCTGCTGCTGTCGGTCTTTGCCCAGTCCGAGAACCGGCGCGTGACCTATACGACATTCACCCAAACCTATGCCGATAATGCCGAGGCAGCATTCCCTTGGGCGATCACGGTGCTGGTGGGCATCGGCGCAGTGATTTCACTGCTGGCCGTGTGGCGCGCACTGCGTGGTGGGCAATTCGCGGTCATATGGGCCGTTGTCGCGGCGGTCTATGCACCTGCCATGGCGTTTATGCTGGAAATGGGGTGGCAACCCGCAGCCGTGATCGGCAGCTATCCTTGGGCATTACATGCGGCCATGCTGGCCGTGCTGATGGCGCTGTTCGCCGAACGCTTTGCGCGGCAGGACGGGGCGGCGCGCCTGCGCGTCAGCTTTGCGGTTATGTCGGCGCTGGCCTGTATGGCCTTTGCCTTTGTGATTGTTCTTAGTGCTGTTGCCCTGACAGTCGCTTTGGCTGTTACAGTGCTTGCCGCTGCTGCGCTGGATGCCAAGTGGAACCTTAAACCGCTGGGCTGGTTCATCGCAGCAGGCGTGATCACGCTGGGCTACCGTCTGGTGGTTGATCCGGGGCTGGATTATGCGGAAAACGGACCTCTGGCTGGCGTTCTACTCGCCTATGGCGGCACCCTGGCGGCTTTTGTCGCATCCCTTTGGTTTTTGCGTTCGTTTGAGCGGCCGACAGCGAAAGTTATGCTTGATTCAGCCGCATGGTCTACTGCTGGCCTGTTGGTAAGCATCCTGTTGCTGCGCTGGATCACAAGCAGCGTTGGGCAGGATCTGGTGCAGACCCATTGGACCTTCGGTTTGACTGCGGCAATCTGGCTGGGGCTTGCCCTCGCGCAGATCCAGCGCAGTGAAGGGCGTACGGTAGGCTTGCTGGACAAGGCACGCTGGGCCTTGGCAGCGGTGTTCGGTCTGATTGGTGCCGCGGCCCTTGTGACCGCAACAGTCGAGGCGAATCCGCTGTTGGCTAGCACCTATAACTGGACATCAGGCACCGAGATATCTGATTCCACGGCGCGGCGTATGGCGCGGGCGCAGGTCTACGGCCCTGTCTTGGTGAACACGCTGGCGGCGGCCTATCTGATGCCAGCGTTGGTGCTGTTGCTTGGTGCGCTGCGCCTCGGGGCGATTGATAAACGCATACGCCTCACGCTGGCGGGCGTGGGTAGTGCGCTGGTCGCCCTCTGGGGATTTACCGTGATCCGGCATTTCTGGCAGGGGGGCGAGGCGATGCCGCTTTCGCTGGGTATTTCGCAACCCGAGCAATACACCTATACCATCGTCCTTTTGGGCTTCGGTGCGCTGTTGTTTTATCAGTCGCTCGCCCGCCGCTCTGCCCTGATCCGCAAGGCGGGGCTGGTGGTGATCGGGTTGGCGGTGGCCAAAGTGTTCCTTATAGACGTGACCGATCTGGACGGGCTGACGCGCGTGTTCTCGCTGCTGGTGCTGGGTCTTGCACTGGCAGTACTTGCATGGCTGAACCGCTGGGCGCAGGAGCGTGACCGCGTAAGTGATGCACAACCGCCGACCGAGCCGCCCGCGTTGCCGCCGTCCTGAGGCCAAGACGCGCTTGCCCCCTGATGGGTGTGCGCTTATAAGCGCGGCAATATGACAGTATATTCGATCATACAGCGAATTACTTCCCCGGCGCTCAGCATATCCTGAGCCGCCGGGCAAAGGTGTTTGAGCCGCTCGCACCGCCCCTCATATCCCTGATAAATCTGACGACAAAAGGACGCCCCTTATGTGCGCCGACACACCACAGACACCTGAGTATAAATCCACACTGAATCTGCCACGCACCGATTTTCCAATGCGTGCGGGCCTGCCCAAGCGGGAGCCGAACTGGCTGGCGCGTTGGGAAAAGATGGGCATCTATGACCGCTTGCGCGAAAAGGCCAAGGCAGACACGCGCGAGCCGTTCACATTGCATGACGGCCCTCCCTACGCTAACGGGCATTTGCACATCGGTCACGCGCTGAACAAAACCATCAAGGACATGATCGTGCGCAGCCACCAGATGATGGGCCGTGATGCGCGCTATATCCCCGGATGGGACTGCCACGGCCTGCCGATCGAGTGGAAGATCGAAGAGCAGTACCGCAAGAAAGGCCGCGACAAGGACCAAGTGCCGATCAACGAGTTCCGCAAGGAATGCCGAGACTTTGCCGCAGGCTGGGTCGATATCCAGCGCGACGAGTTCAAGCGCCTTGGTATTCAGGGCAATTGGGCTGCGCCATATCTGACCATGGATTTCCACGCCGAGCGGGTAATTGCAGAGGAATTCATGAAATTCCTCATGAACGGCACCCTGTATCAGGGCTCCAAACCCGTGATGTGGTCGCCGGTAGAGCAGACCGCACTGGCCGAGGCCGAGGTCGAGTATCACGACAAGGACAGCTTTACTGTCTGGGTCAAGTTCAGGGTTACAGGTACGGGCGATGCCACACTCGACAGTGCGCAGGTGGTGATCTGGACCACGACGCCATGGACCATGCCCAGCAACAAGGCGGTCGTCTACGGCGCGGGCATCTCTTACGGCCTGTACGAGATCACAGGCCGCCCCGAGGAATCGTGGGTCAAGATCGGTGATCGTTATCTGCTGGCAGATAACCTTGCCCAAGGTGTTCTGACCGCTGCGCGGCTGGACGAAACGATGTATCGCCGCCTGTGTGACGTCTCCCAGGACGATCTGGCCAAGATCAAATTGCAACACCCGCTGGCAGGTGCCGAAGGCGCAAATGGCGAATGGGACGATCTGCGCGATTTCCGCGCCGCCGAGTTTGTGACGGACACGGAAGGAACAGGATTTGTGCATTGCGCGCCCTCACACGGTCTGGAGGAATACGACCTCTACCGCGAGCTGGGGATGCTGGAACAGGTCATCACCTATAACGTGAACCCCGATGGCCGTTACCGCGACGATCTGCCGTTCTTTGGCGGCAAGGCGATCCTCAAGCCCAATGGCAAGGAGGGCAATGCCAACGCCGCCGTAATCGACAAGCTGGTCGAGGTTGGTGGCTTGTTGGCCCGCGGCAAGATCAAGCACAGCTATCCGCACAGCTGGCGCTCCAAAGCGCCTGTGATCTACCGCAACACGCCACAGTGGTTTGCCGCCATCGACAAACCCGTTGGCGACGGGCAGGACACCCACGGAAAAACGATCCGCGAACGCGCGCTGACCGAGATCGATAACGTCAACTGGACGCCCAAATCAGGCCGCAACCGCCTGCATGCGATGATGGAGGCGCGCCCCGATTGGGTGCTTTCGCGTCAGCGTGCATGGGGCGTGCCGCTGACCTGCTTTACCAAAAAGGGCGCACTTCCAACCGACCCCGATTTCCTGCTGCGCAACGCACAGGTCAACCGCCGCATCACCTCTGCGTTCGAGGCCGAGGGCGCGGATGCGTGGTATGAAGAGGGTGCCAAGCAGCGTTTCCTTGAAGGGATCGTAAACCCTGACGAATACGAGCAGGTAATGGACATTCTGGATGTCTGGTTCGATTCCGGCTCAACCCATGCGTTCACCCTGCGCGACCGCGAAGATGGCTCGGAAGATGGGATCGCTGATGTGTACATGGAAGGCACCGACCAGCACCGTGGCTGGTTCCACTCGTCCTTGTTGCAATCCTGCGGCACGTACGGGCGTGCGCCTTATCGCAACGTGGTGACGCATGGCTTTACGCTGGATGCCAAGGGCATGAAGATGTCCAAATCCATCGGCAATACCATCGTGCCACAGAAAATCGTCGATCAATACGGTGCGGATATCTTGCGCCTATGGGTGGCCCAGACCGACTATACCAATGACCAGCGCATCGGGGACGAAATCCTGAAAGGGACCGCCGACAGCTACCGCCGTTTGCGCAATACAATGCGCTACATGCTCGGCTCGCTGCCTGATTTCGACGCTTCCAAAGCCGTCGAGCGTGATGATATGCCCGAGCTGGAGCAGCTGATGCTGCACAAGCTGGCGGTGCTGGATGATGTCGTGCGTAGCGGCTATGCACGGTTCGATTTCCAAGGCGTATTCCGTGCGATCTTTGATTTTGCCACGCTGGATTTGTCGTCCTTCTACTTCGATATCCGCAAGGACGCGCTCTATTGCGATGGCGACACACCGCGCCGACTGGCAGCGCTTACCGTGCTGGATCACCTGTACGCGCGGCTGACAACTTGGCTGGCCCCGATCTTGCCCTTCACTATGGAGGAGGTCTGGCTGGAGCGGAATGGTGCGGAGACATCGGTGCATCTGGTGGACTTCTCCGAGACACCAGGCGATTGGCGCGATGATGCGCTGGCCGCACGATCTGAGACTGTGCGTGCGGTCCGCCGTGTGGTCACTGGCGCGCTGGAAGAACAGCGCACCGCCAAGGTCATCGGCTCTTCCCTTGAGGCAGGGCCGACCGTGTATCTGTCGTCCGAGCTGGCGGCCGTTATCACCAACCCCGAAACATTTGCCGATTTGTGCATCACCAGCCAGATCACGATTTTAGAAGGTGAAGCACCAGCAGATGCGTTTAACTTGGATGATGTGGCAGGTGTTGGTGTGGTGTTTGCAAAGGCCGATGGTGCAAAATGCGCGCGCTGTTGGAAAGTGCTGCCCGATGTCGGCACGCACAGCCATGATGCGGTCTGCGGGCGCTGTGACGCAGCCCTCTGAGGCGATGATCAAGACCGAGATCACCCGACAGGTGATCGCCAGAGGGGCAGGTAAGACGATCTGCCCCTCTGAAGTGGCCCGAGCGCTCGCGCAGGATTGGCGTGTGCTGATGCCTGAAATTCGCGCCGTCGCGGATCGGATGGCGGCGCAAGGCAAGGTTGTCATCACACAAAAAGGCCAACCCATCGTAGCAGCCGAGGCCAGAGGCCCGATCCGTCTGGGCCTTGCGCATCAATCGGATTGAGGCGCGGGACGCTTGCGCGCATAGTATCGCCATGAACAGCTGCACCATACCCACCACATTCGGCGATCTGATCCTGACGGAAGATAATGGCCACATCACCGCCCTCAATTGGGGCTGCGCCTCGCGTGAGGACCGCTCTGATGTACTGGACGAGGCGCGGGGGCAGCTGCTTGCGTATGATGCGGGTGCGCTTGAGGCGTTTGACCTGCCGCTGCGGGTGAATGGCTCTGATTTCCAGCGGGCCGTTTGTGCGGCGATGTCCGCGATCCCCTTCGGGCATACCTGCACCTATGGCGATATCGCCAAACAGCTTGGTGTTCCAGCGCAGGCAGTCGGGCAGGCCTGTGGTGGCAATCCGATCCCTGTGATCATTCCGTGTCACCGCGTGATGGGGGCCAAAGGGCTGACAGGCTTTTCAGGGGCAGGCGGGGTCGAAACAAAGGTCGCACTGCTGCGCCATGAGGGGGCAGGCGGTTTTCTGATTTAACGGGCGCTAGATGTCACGGCCGTCAAACATGATCTGCTGCACAATGCCCGCAAACAGCAAATAGAGCGACGTGATCACCAACCCCCAAGCAGCCCAGCTATCGGGATCGAAATTCACCAATGCAGCCCAGCCCGCAAAGAAGGTCCATGCAAGCGCCATGGGCAAGGTTACAGCGCGCCAGCGTTCGGTGCGTACAGGATGCACGAATTTCAGCGGTATAAACATGGTGATAGCAAGGAAAGTCACCAACACAAGGCTAATGTACCACGGGATATTCAGCGCAAAAATCACCAGCACCAGCATGTTCCAGCAGCCCGGAAAGCCGGAGAATGAATTATCTTTGGTTTTCATCCGCGTATCGGCAAAATACATCGCACTTGCAAAGGTAACGATGATGATCATCAGCCACCCGCTCCACCCGTCCATCAGGCCTGATTTGAACAGGGCAAAGGCAGGGATAAAGACATAGGTAAGATAGTCGATGATCAGGTCCAGCAGCACGCCGTCAAATTCGGGTGCGTTGGTTTTCACATCGTATTTGCGGGCCAGTGGGCCGTCGATACCGTCCACAAAAAAGGCGACGACCAGCCAGAAAAACATCATGTCGTAATGTGCCTGCACGGCTTCCAGCATTGCCAGCATGGCAAATACGGCGCCCGAAGCGGTCAGCAGATGAACAGAGAGAGCTTTTTGTTTGATGGTCATGTGGTTATGTCGCAAATCAAGAGAAGGGATGCAAAAGGAAAAGGTGTCAGGCGCGGGGATGGGCGCGGTTGTAAACTTCCATCAGGCGCAAGGTGTCTACCGCTGTGTAAGCCTGCGTAGTGGAGAGCGACGCATGGCCGAGCAATTCTTGTATCGCGCGCAAATCACCGCCCGCATCTAGCAGATGGGTGGCAAAGCTGTGGCGCATGGCGTGGGGTGTCGCGCTAGAGGGCAGGCCTAGCTGCATGCGCGCACTGGCCATCACCTTTTGGATCGCACCCGCTGACAGTGCGCCACCGCGAACACCGCGAAACAAGGCGCCGGACGCTTCTTGTGGGTGGGGGCAGGCGTGCAGATAGTTTGCTACCGCATCGCGCGCTGCGGGCAGCACGGGCACGACACGTTCTTTGCCGCCCTTACCCGTGATCCGCAGCACATCTGGCAGAGGCGCATCGGCACCGCGCAGGCCCAGAGCCTCGGATATCCGCAACCCGCAGCCCCAAAGCAGGGTCAGCACAGCCACGTCACGCGCGGCAACCCAAGGCTCACGGGCCTGAACCTCGACACAGTCAATCAGTTCCTTTGCGGCATTAACGGCCAGCGGGCGGGGCAGCTTTTTGGTGAATTTTGGCGCGCGGGTGGCTAAAACGGCTGTTGGCTCAAACCCCTCACGCTCGGCCAGCCAGCGGTAGAAGGCTTTGACTGCCGAAAGTTTGCGCGCAAGGCTGCGCGGCCCGACACCTGCGCCACGTGTCTGGGCCATCCACGCGCGCATGTCGCTGACGGTGATTTTGGCCAAAGCGCCGAGGCCCTGCATCGCACCATGATGTACGCTGATGAATGCCAGAAACTCGGTCACATCGCCGCGATAAGCGGTAATTGTATTTTCAGCCGCGCCGTTCAGGGCGCGCTGATGGTCCAGCCATGTTTGTAGGGCGTCCCGCGCTGCGGCACTGATGGCTAATGTATCTTGTGGATCGCTCAAGACAGCCAGCGGCGCATTGTACGCTCGAACACACCTGTGAAAAATCCAAGCAAATCCGTGCCTTGTTGTGGCCCGAACATATGTGGATCTTCGGCGCCCAGCACCAGCATACCGGGCAGACGGCCTGCGCCGAAATCCAGCTTGAGACATGCTTCGGAGCGGATCCACTCCGCATTGGGGCCATAAATGCTTTCGGCGGCATCCTGCACCGAGCGCAGCGTGACCTGCCGCACATTGCCACCGCGCCCTTGGCTTAGATAGCTGTCGATGAAACCCGGCTCGGCGACGCTGAGAACATCGCCAAGGCGTTGCACGGCGGGGTCGTTGTCGTTCTGGACCGATTCCAGTACCAGCTTTACAGCATCCACACGCAAAATCTCGGCCACTTCCCCGCCCAGATCACGCAGAAATGTCTCGAATTCGACAGGGTCAAGCATCCGCAGGATCGCACGGTGAATCTGGTTTGTACCCGCAAGGTTTTCATAGGCGGCGGCGATAACGCTGCGGTGCGTGTCCTCGAGACGGTCAAGCCGTGTCTCCAAACGCTCCATCGCGATGCCGCGCAGATCGACGATATTACCGCCCATCGCCTTTTCATTGGCCGCAATCAGCGCCTGCATGACATCGCTGTCATCCAGGATCACGTCGGGCTGCGATATGATCGCTTCGCGCAGGGCGTCTTCGATTTTTGGGCTGCTGCTCATGCTGCTCTCGTCTTGTTTGAGTATCTCTTAGCACGGCAGTTTCTGGTTTTCTGCTCTTTTTTGCCTTTAAGTTAGGCAATCGTGCCAAAAATGCCGTGATGGGGGAGGGCCAGTAGCCCATTCCCCTGAATTTTATGACCGTTGTTTGCTAATGTATCGCTATGGATCAGACACAAACAAATCAGCCTACACCTCTTTTCCCGCTTAGCCCCGAGCGCCTGCGCGCCTTGTTGGGTGCGCAAAGCTAAGCACTGGCGCAAGGGCGGCTCTTACAGGATGTTCTGGCCCGTTTTGGCCCAATCCTTCATGAACTGCTCCAAGCCTTTGTCGGTCAGCGGGTGGGTCGCCAGCTTGCGGATCACCTCTGGTGGTGCTGTCATCACATCGGCACCGACCAGCGCACATTCACGCACATGGCCCACGTGGCGGATGGAGGCCGCGAGGATTTGTGTCTCATAGCCGTAGTTGTCATAGATGGTGCGGATATCCTCGATCAGGTCCATGCCGTCCAGATCGATGTCATCCAGACGCCCGATAAACGGAGAGATAAACGTCGCGCCCACTTTGGCCGCCAGCAGCGCCTGATTGGCCGAGAAACATAGCGTGACGTTGATCATGTTTCCTTCATCCGACAGGACTTTGCACGCCTTGAGGCCGTCCCATGTGAGGGGCAGTTTGATGGTGACGTTGTCGGCGATCTTGGCCAGCTTGCGGCCTTCGGCGATCATCGCGTCCGCTTCCATCGCGACGACTTCGGCGCTGACGGGGCCGTCGACCAGATCACAGATCTCTTTGGTCACTTCGAGGATATCGCGACCTGATTTCAGGATCAGTGAGGGGTTGGTTGTCACCCCGTCGACCATGCCCAGATCGTTCAGCTCGGCGATGTCTTTGATTTCGGCGGTATCTACAAAAAACTTCATATCGGTTCCTATCGACTTGGAATGGGGCGCGGGGTTGTTATGTTGGGATCATGCGCGCGCAGTATCATTGCCACGCTGATAGCCCCCGTTTCTCTCAGGTGCAAGGAAGCCTCGGTTGAGCCAGCAGATGTTCTTTGACGAAGGTGCGCTGGTCGCGGTGTTGACCACGCAACCGCTGGACCGTGCGCTGGACTATAAAGCGCCCGAAGGCGGCTGCCATCTGGGTGCCTTCGTTGAAGTGCCGCTGGGCCCGCGTAAGGTGATTGGTGTGGTCTGGGGTGCAGGGCAGGGGGATTATGATTACAGCAAGATCCGCTCGGTCATTCGGGTGCTGGATGCGGCCCCGATGCGCACCGAGATGGTTCAATTCCTCGAAAAATCAGCAGCCTATACGTTGACACCACTGACCGCGATGCTGCGCCTGACCACGCGCGCGCCGGGCCTTGGCGATCCGCCGTCGATGCAAAAGATATACAGGCGCGGCAGCGGAGAGCCTGACCGCGTTACTGCCGCACGTACCAAGGTGCTTGAGGCGTTGGCCGAATACGGTGATTTGTCCTTTACCCTGCGCGAGCTGGCCGAGATGGCGGGTGTGACCACATCCGTTATCAAGGGGCTGGTCAAACAAGGCGTGGTGCTTGAGCATGACAGTCCGCGTGATCTGCCCTTTGCGCGACTGGACCCTGACCTGCCCAGCAAAGAACTTACGGCGGATCAGGCCGCAGGGGCCAAGGCGCTGGCAGCGGGTGTGACGAGCGGCGATTATGGAACGACACTGTTGCGCGGTGTGACAGGGTCGGGCAAGACTGAAGTCTATCTGGAGGCGGTCGCCGCTGCCTTGCGCGCGGGGCGTCAGGCGCTGGTGCTGTTGCCGGAAATTGCCCTGACAGCCGAATTTCTGACACGGGTCGAGGCGCGGTTCGGGGCCAAGCCCGCCGAGTGGCACTCAGGCGCGACGATGACCGAACGGCGTCGCATCTGGCGCATGGTGGGGCAGGGACAGGCGCAACTGGTGATTGGTGCGCGCTCAGCGCTGTTTCTGCCATACCAGAACCTTGGCTTGATCGTTGTCGATGAGGAGCATGATACCTCATATAAACAAGAGGATGGCGTGCTGTATAACGCGCGGGATATGGCGGTGCTGCGCGCCTCTATCTGCGGGGCGCATGTGGTGCTGGCCTCGGCCACGCCATCGTTGGAATCATGGGCAAATGCGCAAGCGGGCAAGTATACCAAGCTGGAGCTGACATCGCGGTTCGGCCCTGCGGTCATGCCGAAGATGGGCACGATTGATATGCGCGCCGAGGGGTTGGCATCGGACAAGTGGGTATCGCCAAAGCTGAAGGCAGAGGTGGATGCGCGGCTGGAGCGGGGCGAGCAGGCGATGTTGTTCATCAACCGCCGTGGCTATGCGCCCGTTACGCTGTGCCGTGCCTGCGGGCATCAGATCGGCTGTGACGACTGTGATGCCCGCATGGTCGAGCATCGTTTTCTCAAGCGATTGATCTGCCACCAATGTGGCGAGAGTAAACCGATGCCCACCGTCTGTCCCAGCTGCGAGGCAGAGGACAAGCTGGCCCCTGTCGGCCCCGGTGTGGAGCGGTTGGGCGAGGAGGCGCATGCGCTGTGGCCCGATGCACGGATCGCCACATTGAGCTCTGACATGTATGGTTCGGCCCGTGCGCTCAAGGCCGAGATTGCGGGTATCGCCGAAGGCTCGGCGGATGTTATCATTGGAACGCAACTGGTTGCGAAGGGCCACAACTTTCCAAAGTTGACCTTGGTGGGCGTGATTGATGCCGATCTGGGCTTGACGGGTAGTGACCTGCGCGCGGCCGAGCGAACATTCCAGCTGATGCGACAAGTGGCGGGGCGTGCGGGGCGTGCAGAGGCACCGGGCACCGCACTTTTGCAGACCTATCAACCCGACCATCCTGTGATTCGCGCCATTCTGGCGGGCGACGAGGAGGGATTCTGGCAAGCCGAAGCGACAGAGCGGCAGCACGCCGGTATGCCGCCCTATGGCCGGTTGGCCGGGATCATCCTGAGCGGCCCTGACGTGGCGGCGGTGTTTGATGCGGGCAACCAGCTGGCGCGCAATGACCGCGCGCTGCGCGAGGTGGGCGCGCAGGTCTACGGGCCGGCACCTGCACCCATTGCGCGGGTGCGCGGGCGGCATCGTGTGCGGCTGCTGGTCAAGGCGGACAAGAATGTGGCCTTGCAGCGCGCCTTGTCCGTCTGGGTGTCGCAGATCAGGCTCAAGGGGGATTTGCGGCTGGCTGTCGATATCGATCCGCAGAGCTTTTATTAAGTGTGGCTGATCTGGCCCGAGGGCCAGATGTTGAGTTTATTGGAAAAATGAAGGGGGGTGGCATGCTGATATACGGGAGGTGCCATCTGTACACCGGCTGTACACCCCCTGTGCACCGTCAGTCAGCCGCTGATGGACCGCCGCTGAGTGCGTTTGTGATGTAGGACGCTGCACACCGTATGTGCGCGAAATTGCCATAGCGTTTGCGCGACGGCGGGCGTATTGCTGGTGAATGATAGATTTCCTGACCCTTGATGACGCCAAGGACCAGCCCCTGTGGCGGCGGCCCATTGCATTGTTGTTTTTGATGGCGCTTGCCATGCCGATTGCATTTTTCACATGGTATGCGCTGCTCAATAACTTTGTGAAGGAAGTGGCGGATTTTGACGGGGCGGACATTGGCCTGTTGCATACGGTGCGCGAGATACCAGGATTTCTGGCGTTTCTGGTGATCTTTCTCATTATCGTCATGCGTGAGCAGGTGCTTGGTCTGGTTTCGCTCATTTTGCTGGGGGCGGCGACGGCCGTGACGGCGTGGTATCCGCAATTGACAGGCATCATGATCCTGACTTTCATCAGCTCGGTCGGGTTTCACTATTACGAGACTGTGAACCAGTCGTTGCAGTTGCAATGGCTGCCCAAAGACAAAGCGCCGCAAATTCTGGGCTGGCTGATGGCTGTGGGGTCGGGGGCCACGTTTTGTGTGTACTTCGTGATTATGATCCTGTGGGAGCCATTGGGCCTGACCTATAACATCGTGTTTATGGCGGGTGGGGGCATTACCATGGCGCTGGCCCTGTTTGCGCTGCTGGCCTATCCACAATACGAGAGCCCGCATCCGCAGATCAAAAAGCTCGTGCTGCGCCGCCGCTATTGGCTGTACTATGCGCTGCAATTCATGTCGGGTGCGCGCCGGCAGATATTTATGGTTTTTGCGGGTTTCATGATGGTCGAGAAGTTCGGCTTTCAGGTTTATGAGGTGGCGGGCCTTTATCTGATCAATCTGGTGCTGAACATGCTGATCGCGCCAATGCTGGGCAGGATCGTTGCGCGGTTTGGAGAGCGCAATGCGCTGATGTTCGAATACACGGGCCTTGTCTGTGTGTTTCTTGCCTATGGTGGTGTCTACTTTTTTGACTGGGGGTTTCAGATCGCGGCTGTCTTGTATGTGCTGGACCACATGTTCTTTGGCCTCGCGCTTGCGCTCAAGACGTATTTCCAGAAGATCGGTGCGCCAGGGGATATGGCGCCTACGGCGGCGGTGGCCTTTACCATCAATCACATCGCGGCGGTGTTTTTACCCGTGCTGTTGGGGCTGCTCTGGCTGGTGTCACCTGCAGCGGTGTTCCTGCTGGCAGCGGGGATGGCATTTGTGTCGTTCTTGCTGGCCACGCTGATCCCGCGCCACCCTGATGCAGGCAATGAGACGATATTTGTAGCGCGTGCGCTAAAGGCGGCAGAGTGAGCGCACAGGGGCGGTTCCTTACAGGGTCGACCCTTGGGCATGTGATCCGCATGACGGCGACGGGCGCGCTGGGTATCACCTTTGTTTTTGTCGTTGATGCGGCCAACCTGCTGTGGGTGAGCCAGCTGGGGGACAAGCAGTTGGTGGCGGCCATCGGTTTTGCCTACGCG
Source organism: uncultured Sulfitobacter sp. (assembly GCF_947502895.1). GTDB lineage: Bacteria > Pseudomonadota > Alphaproteobacteria > Rhodobacterales > Rhodobacteraceae > Sulfitobacter. The sequence continues at coordinate 653,380 of NZ_CANNBM010000002.1, read as the reverse complement.
GTGCAGTTCTTTTCGGTCTCGGTGTCGGTGGGGTTGATGATTGCGGCGACGGCTGTTGTGTCGCGCACCATAGGCGGCGGGGACCGTGAAAAGGCGCGGCGACAGGCGGGGGCTGCGGTGGTGATCGCGGCCAGTGTGTTGGTGGTGGTGTCGGCTGTGATTGTCGCTCTCAGGCATCAGTTGGTGGGATATGCGGGGGCGGAGGGCGAGACGGCGCGTCTGGCGGCGCGCTATCTGGCGATTACCATTCCGTCGCTGGTGCCGATGTCGGCAGCACTTGTTATGTCGGGGACGTTGCGCGCGGATGGATACGGGGCCAAGGCGATGTATATCACTTTGATCGCGGGTACGGTGCTGTTGGTGATTGATCCGGTTCTCATTTTCTATCTGGGTTGGGGGCTGGACGGGGCGGCGATCGGGCTGGTGCTGTTTCGCTTTGCGCTGCTGGCGCTGGCGGTGCGGTTTGCGGTTTATGAGCTGAACCTCATCGACCGGCCACGCCTGCGTACGCTGCGCAACATCGGCGCGCCTTTTGTCGCTGTGGCGATCCCCGCGATTGCCACGCAGATGAGCACTCCTGTGGGGAACTACCTGCTGACCCGCGTGATGGCGCCATTCGGCGATGATGCAGTGGCAGCATGGGCCGTGGTGGGGCGGCTGACGGTGGTGGTGTTTGGCGGGATTTTTGCGCTGAGCGGGGCGATTGGTGGTATCTTTGGCCAGAACTATGGCGCAGGTCAGCTGGACCGCGTGCGCAGCACCTACCGTGATGCGCTGATATTTTGCCTGCTATATACGCTTGTTGCTTGGGGGTTGTTTGTGGCGCTGGTGCCTTACGTCATCACCGCCTTTGATCTGAGCGGGCAGGGTGCGGACGTGCTGAATGCCTTTGCGGTGATCGGGGTGGGCGGCTTTATCTTTTTCGGGGCGCTTTTTGTGTCCAATGCGGCGTTCAACAATCTAGGTAAGCCCGGGCGCTCGACCCTTGTGAACTGGATCAAGGATGGTCTGCTGGCGATGCCTGCGGCGCTGTGGTTTTCGGGGATCTTCGGTGCGGCGGGGGTGATTTACGGCCAAGCGGCGGCTGGCATCATTGTGGGCGCGGGTTCGGCGCTGTGGGGATGGTATTATGTCAAAGGGTTGCGTGTGGCATCACCTGTGGCCCTTGACGCGGACAGGCCCGCCCCCTACCCGAACCCTGACAGACACAGGAGCAGATAGATGCCAACATTCACCGCGCTGACCACATTGCAGGGCCGCGACGCCGCCTATCGTTTGGGCGAGGCGATGGAGGCGCTAAGCCCCGAGCCGACAGGCGTAGGGGTGTTCGAGATGGAAGACGGATCGGGCCTGTGGGAAGTGGGGGGCTATTTCGAAGAGCATCCCGACGAAACCGCACTTGCCGTATTGGCTGCTGCGATGGAGGCCAAGGACTTTGTGATATCGGAATTGCCCGAGACGGATTGGGTGGCCCATGTGCGGCGTGAGCTGGCGCCTGTGGAGGCGGGCCGCTTTTTCGTTTACGGCAGCCACGATGCGGACAAGGTGCCCGCGCGCTGCGAACCGCTGTTGATTGAGGCAGCGATGGCCTTTGGCACAGGGCACCACGGCACCACGCTGGGATGTCTGCGCGCGCTGGACCGTCTGGCGCTGGATGGTTTCGTGGGGCACCGTGTGGTTGACATCGGCTGTGGGACGGCTGTGCTGGCGATGGGGGCTGCGCGTATCTGGCCTGATCGGGTTCTGGCATCGGATATTGACGAGGTTGCGGTGGATGTGGCGCGCGCCAATGTAACAGCCAACGGACTTGACGGCCGCGTTGACTGCGTTGAGGCGGCCGGGTTCGATCATCCGGCGCTGGCCGAGGCTGCGCCCTTTGATCTGGTCTTTGCCAATATCCTCAAAGGGCCATTGATTGCGTTGGCGCCTGACACGGCGGGGGCGATGGCCCCACTGGGATATGCGATTCTATCAGGCATCCTGAACGAGCAGGCGGACGAGGTGATCGAGGTTTATGCACAAAACGGCATCAATCTACACCACCGCGAGAGCATTGGTGACTGGACGACGATAACGCTTCGGAAAATGAACTAGAATTAACCCTATTTACGTTCGTTTCGCCGCATTTGCCCAATTTTCGCCACATTCTTTGACTAAAACTTTATTCAACAACGGTGGGGGCTGTTGCTGAGAGAGACCACTGTCATGGTTTATACCAAAGAAGACTTTCAAGCCCGCGTAGGTCACGTAGACAAAAAGCAGTCTCGCCTTGTGCGCCGTGGCTATACGACACGCATCGACCGGAATGGCGTTATCGTTGCCAAGCCGAAAGCCATGCGCCTGCGTCTGCCTGTGAAAGGCGCGTTCCTGCTGATCGTCGGGTTTTTCTGCCTGAAAGCGTTGATCCTGTCCGCCAATGGTCCTGACACCTACAACGACCGACTGACTTCGTTGAGCAATGGCAACGCGATTGAAGTTATGGGTGCGCGGGTTCTGGCGATTGATCCTGCAACGCAGTTTCTGGCCGACCAGATGGGCCCCTTGTTCCGTTAATTTTTGAGTACCGCTGCGGCAGGCCCTCCGGGGGGAGGGGTGGCTGCGGCGGGTTTGCGTGCGTTTCGTATGCGCAATAAAAAAGGCCGCGCCCGTTTTCTAACGGTGCGGCCTTTTCATGTCTGCATTCTGTTGGCTAGGCGGTGCGCGGCGCAAAGATACGCCGCAGCACAGTTCAGCGGATCAGGTTGCTGCGTGCAACGCTGTCGATGTCGCCGCGGACAAGACCGATATCGGCCAGTTCGCGATCTGTCAGATCGGAAAGTGCATTGTTGGTAATGCGTGCATCGTTCCAAGCGGCGATGGAAGTTGCCAGATCGGCAACAAGAGCGAATGCGCGGTTTGCGAATGTTGCTACGCCGTAGGTTGTGCGGGTGGTGTCAAAAGCAGCCATTGGAGCCGTCCTTCTATTTGTAGGGTTGTGCCGATTTCTTCGGCGGTATGAGGGGCAAATAGGCAAAGTGAAAACTTTCCACAAGCCATGCAAACGCACTGCTGATATGCGTTTGCTGCATAGCAGCGAGTTTGCGCGCAAACTCCATAAAATATGGCGAAATCCGGGCTGTTCCCTTGTCGGTTTTGGCGTGGTTTGCGACGCATTTTGCTGCGCTGCGGCATGAATTGCTGTTTTGCGACCAGATCGGTGTCGCAAACGGATGCTTTGATTTAATTTGTAGGCAATGTTCGCGTTTCGTGCTACTGCACCAAAAAAGCAACAAGATTGAGGGAATGAAGCAGGATGATACGTGTAATCGGCATTGATCCGGGCTTGCGCAACATGGGATGGGGCGTGATCGACGTGGCGGGGAGCAAATTGAGCCATGTGGCAAACGGTATCTGCCATTCCTCGACGGGTGTTGAGCTGGCCGAGCGGCTGTTGAGCCTGCATGCGCAACTGACCCGCGTGTTCACCACATATCGCCCGCAGACGGCAGCAGTGGAGCATACGTTTGTGAACAAGGACGGGGTCGCTACCCTGAAACTGGGTCAGGCGCGTGGTATCGCGCTGTTGGTGCCCGCGCAGATGGGTTTGAGCGTGGGGGAATACGCGCCCAACAATGTGAAAAAGACAGTTGTGGGCGTAGGCCATGCCGATAAGGGCCAAGTGGCGCATATGGTGCGCATGCAGTTGCCCGGTGTGGAGTTTGAAGGTCCTGATGCGGCGGATGCCTTGGCGATTGCGATAACCCATGCGCACCACGGGGGCGCCTCGAACTATGCTGCGGCTATCGCGAAGGCCAGCGCATGATTGGCAAGATTACAGGCCGCATCGAGTACCGCGCCACGGATCATGTGCTGATCGACGTGCGCGGTGTGGGCTATCTGGTGTATTGTTCGGAGCGGACATTGGCGGGACTGCCAGGGGTGGGCGAGGTTGCAGCGGTCTACACGGATATGCTGGTGCAGGAGACAAACCTGCAGCTGTTCGGCTTTACCACATTGGCGGAAAAGGAATGGCACAAGTTGCTGACGAGCGTTCAGGGCGTCGGTGCAAAGGCGTCGCTTGCGATTCTGGGGGCGCTGGGGCCTGACGGGATCGGCCGCGCAATTGCGCTGGGCGACTGGAACGCGGTGAAGGTAGCCAAGGGCATCGGCCCAAAGATCGCGCAGCGTGTTGTGCTGGACCTCAAAGACAAAGCGCCTGCGATGATGGCGATGGGGGGAACGGTGGCCGAAGCTTTGGGCGATCACGAGGCTGAAGTGATCGAAGCCCCCGTAAAGCGCCGTGCGCCCGCAGCTGCGCCCAATGCCAGCGCGCAGTCAGAGGCTTTGTCGGCGCTGTCAAACCTCGGGTACAGTCCAGGCGATGCGGCGGGCGCTGTTGCGCAAGCGGCAGGCGAGGCACCTGACGCAGATACGCCCGCGCTGATCCGTGCGGCGTTGAAACTTCTGGCACCGAGAGAGTAAGGTGCGCGTGACGCCTGATGCGGGCGGCTCATCGCTGCCCTTTGGGCGCTCTTCGTTGGGGATGACATGATAGATAGCGACCCGATTGTGCGCCCTGAGGGCATGCCCGAAGATTTTGACCGTGCGCTGCGTCCACAAATGCTGGACGAGTTTGTCGGGCAAGCGGAGGCGCGGGCGAACCTCAAGGTATTTATACAATCCGCAAAGCAGCGCGAAGAAGCGATGGATCACACACTGTTCCACGGTCCGCCCGGTTTGGGGAAAACCACACTCGCGCAGATTATGGCACGCGAACTGGGGGTTGGCTTTCGGATGACATCCGGCCCCGTGCTGGCCAAGGCCGGTGATTTGGCGGCGATCCTGACCAATCTGGAAAAGCGCGATGTCTTGTTCATCGACGAGATTCACAGGCTGAACCCTGCTGTAGAAGAAGTGCTGTATCCTGCGCTGGAGGATTTCGAGCTGGATCTGGTGATTGGCGAGGGGCCTGCGGCGCGCACGGTGCGGATCGAATTGCAGCCCTTTACTCTGGTTGGTGCGACCACGCGCATGGGCTTGTTGACGACGCCGCTGCGGGACCGTTTCGGCATCCCCACGCGGTTGCAGTTCTATACCGAGGACGAGTTGTTCATCATTGTGGAGCGCAATGCGCGCAAGCTGGGGGCGCCTGCGGAAGAGGGCGGCGCGCGCGAGATCGCCAAGCGCGCACGGGGCACGCCGCGTATTGCGGGGCGTCTGTTGCGCCGCGTGGTGGATTTTGCCGTCGTCGAGGGCAATGGCCGTGTCACGCGGGAGCTGGCGGATATGGCGCTGACGCGTCTGGGCGTTGATCATCTGGGGCTGGATGGTGCTGACAGGCGATATCTGCGTCTGATTGCGGAGAATTATCAAGGAGGGCCTGTGGGCATCGAGACGATGTCTGCGGCATTGTCAGAATCGCGGGATGCCCTGGAAGAAGTGATCGAGCCGTTCTTGCTGCAGCAAGGATTGATCCAGCGCACCCCGCGCGGACGGATGTTGGCGCAAAAAGCATGGGTGCATCTGGGGATGGAGCCGCCCAAGCGCGATGTCGATCTGTTTGGCTGAGGGGCGGATCGAGTTTATGGGAAAAATAAAGAAGCGGGCGGAACCGCTGGTGTGAGGTGAATATGGAACCCCAAGAGATTGAAGCGTTGTTTACCCGCACGGACGGGCAGTTTGTTTTTGCACGTTGGGGGCGGCCAATCGCGCCTATCGTTTTTGGCGTGGAAGAGGCGAGTTTGCAGGTTGTAAAAGGCGCGCTGGAGGCTGTGACGGCGCTGGCGGGCCATAAGATGGCCGAGACGGATATGGAGCTTGGCTCCAATTTGATGGTGTTTTTTTTCTCGGAATGGGCGGAATTGCTGGAGGTGCCGGGGATGGACCGTCTGGTGCCTGATCTGGGGCCATTGGTGGACCGACTGCAGGGGGTGGACGCGAACCAGTATCGGTTCTTTCGCTTCGATGAAGCTGGCGCAATCAAGGCGTGTTTTGTGTTCTTGCGGATGGATCAGCATCTGGCAGCGGTGCCTGCACAGACGTTGGCGCTGAGCCAGATCGTGCAGTCTTATCTGCTTTGGTCGGATGAGGCGTTCAAGGACCGGTCGCCTCTTGCTGTCGCGGGGGAGAATACGATCTTGCGCCCTGATGTGGCGGGATTGATCCGTGCGGCCTATGATCCGGTCTTGCCACCTGCGGCGACGGATGCGTCGCATGCGCTGCGACTTTATGCGCGGATGCAGGCAGGGGCGGGGGACGTCCAATGAATAAAGAGGACGTTCAATGAATGGGGAAGCGTCAGTGAGTGACGGCGCGACAGGGGTGCACCGCAAGGAAATTCGTGTCTATTACGAAGACACCGATATGGCGGGGATCGTGTATTACGCCAATTATCTGCGCTTTATCGAGCGTGCGCGCAGTGACTGGGTGCGTGAGGTGGGCATCGACCAGCTGGCGATGAAGCAAGCTGGTGTCGTTTTTGCTGTACGCCGTGTGGAGGCGGATTACATCGCGCCTGCGCGCTATGGCGATGTGTTGGAAGTGCGCACCACGCTGGACAGCTTGAGTGCTGCCAGAATGGTCATGGGCCAGCAGGTATGGTGTGGAGATACTCTGATCTTTACTGCATCGGTGCTGATTGTGTGCATCGGGGAGAGCGGTAAACCCGTGCGTCTTCCAGCGGAATGTCGCCTGCTGAACGGGTGATTGGGCGCTGCCGCGCTTGGCCCTCGCTTTTTGTCTTGTGCTGCGTTAGATTTGGCGCAAATGGAGCCTGATAACAGGCCCGCACGTAGGCAGTAGAGTAGAGCAACACACATGCAGACAGCATTGATCGCGGCCGAAGTCGGCGGCAGCATTACCGTATGGGGCATGTTTGCCCAAGCGACAATTACCGTAAAGCTGGTGATGATCGCCCTTGTGGTGGCAAGTTTCTGGACTTGGTCCATCATCGTCCAGAAAATCATCCAGTACCGTGCGGCCCGCGCGGAAGCCGAAGAGTTTGACCGCGCCTTTTGGTCGGGAGAGCCGTTGGACGGGTTGTTCGACCAGATCGGGCCAGAGCCTGCAGGGGCTGCGCAAAAGATTTTTGCGGCTGGAATGACCGAATGGCGGCGTTCGCACCGCGAGGATGGTGGACTGATCCCCGGTGCCACGGCGCGGATTGACCGCAGCATGGATGTGGCAATCGCCAAAGAGGCGGAGCGTTTGCAAAAGGGTCTGCCCGTGTTGGCGACCACAGGGTCGACCGCGCCTTTTGTCGGGCTGTTCGGGACGGTGTTCGGAATCATGAATGCGTTTATCGAGATTGCAGAGCAGCAAAACACCAATCTGGCCGTTGTTGCACCCGGTATTGCCGAGGCCTTGCTGGCCACGGGATTGGGACTGATGGCTGCGATCCCTGCGGTGGTTTATTACAACAAGTTCAACGCAGACAGCGACCGTATTCTTGGTGGATACGAGGCCTTTGCGGATGAATTTGCCACGATCCTCAGCCGCCAGTTGGACACCTGAGCCATGGCGGGTGGTGTGATGCAAAAAAGTGGTGGCGGCGGGCGGCGCAGGCGGCGCGGCGGTGCGCAGCCGATGTCGGAGATCAACATCACTCCCTTTGTTGATGTCATGCTGGTGCTGTTGATTATCTTTATGGTGGCGGCACCGCTTTTGACGGTGGGTGTGCCTGTGGAGTTGCCCAAAACGGCAGCCTCGGCGCTGCCTGCAGAGCAGGAGGAGCCGCTGACGGTGACGATCACAGCAGAAGGCACTGTGCAGATTTTGACAACCGAAACGCCGCGCGGCGAGTTGGTGGCGAAGTTGCGCGCGGTGGCCGCAGAGCGGGAAGGCGACCGCGTGTTTTTGCGCGCGGATGGTGCGGTGCCCTATAGCACTGTGATGGAGATTATGGGCGCGCTGAATGCGGGCGGGTTTTCCAACATTGGTCTGGTGACGGATATCGGCGGGCCAACGCTGGACGGATCTGGAAACTAGGCGATGTCGCGCGCGCGCAGAACAGGTAATATTGTCTCGGCGGTGGGCCATGCGGGCTTCATCGGCTGGGTGCTGTTTGGCGGATTGTTCACGTCAAGGCCTGACCCTGTGGAGGTGCAGGAGGTCGCTATGATCTCGGGCGAGGAATTTGCCGCATTGGTCGAAGCATCGCGCCAGCCGGTCGAGCTGGCCGAGACGCCAACGCCTGCTGCGCCCGAAGTAACAGCGGATGCGCCCGAAGTGGACGCAGCGATTGAGGCGCCTGCGGCGGCACCGATCCCCGAAGTTGCAGAGCCTGCCGAGGAACCTGTCGAAGAAATAGCGCCTGCCGTTTCAGAGGCCGCACCAGAACTGCCGCAGCCGCCTGCCGAAGTGACGGTAGAGGATGCGCCCGTAGACGACGCACCCGCTGAGCGGCCTGCCGAAGTGATCGCACCCGAGCCGGCACCGCGCCCTGAGCCGGAGGCGGTACAAGAACCTACACCGCAAGAGGCGGTGATCCCCGTTGAGACGGGCGAGACGGTGGAGCAGCCGCAAGAGGCGACCCAGACCCCCGAAGCGACAGACCGGATTGTGACCGAAGCGGCAGAAGCCCCCGCGGCGGCGCCCACAGCCTCTATGCGCCCGCCTGCGCGCAGACCCTCTGCGCCGCGCCCGACCCAAACAGCCGAGGCACCTGCAACGCCGAGCCAACAGGAAACGGTCGTGGATGATGCTGCCGTGCAAGCCGCACTTGAAGCGGCGCTGAGTTCGGCGGAGGCAGACGTACCGACAGGGCCGCCCATGTCATCGGGAGAGAAAGACGCGCTGCGGCTTGCTGTGCAAAACTGCTGGAATGTGGACCCGGGCGCGCGCTGGGCGCAGACCACGGTGACGATTGCCATGAGCATGACGCAGGACGGCAAGGTTGTCGGCAATTCGCTGCGGATGATCGCGAGCGAGGGGGGTGATGGATCGACGGCCAATGCAGCCTTTGGCGCGGCGCGGCGTGCGATACTGTTGTGCCAGAAAGACGGCTACCCCTTGCCGGCAGAAAAATATGGCCAGTGGAAAGAGATCGAGATGACGTTCAATCCAGAGCGGATGCGGATTCGATGAAAGTTGTCGCTGGCATAACGCTTTGCCTGTGTATGGCGGCACCCTTGTTTGCACAGGTGGTAACGCGCCCACAGGCGCGCCCGGCGACCCCTGCTGTTTTGGTGCCGCAGATGCAGGGGCCTGACCGCCCCATAATGGCCTCGTCGCGTGATGGTCTGACAGCGGCGGAGGCGGCAGAGTTTCGCCGTGAAGTGCGGGCGTGCTGGCTGGCAGATGCGAATGCCCCAGCGGTTACTCTGGGCTTTTCGTTGGACCGCAGCGGGCGGCCTGGTGCGGGCTCTGTGCGCGAAGTGCGCCATGGCGCTGGTGGGAACCAAGCGGTGTCACAGGCGTTTGCTGCTGCAAAACGGGCGGTTTTGCGCTGTGGGAGAGATGGATACACTCTCCCCGTTGAGAAATACGATCAATGGCGGGATATTGAGCTGACGTTCAGCCCTGAAAGGATGAATTGAGATGAAGTTTTTGAGCATCTGTCTGGCGGTTATCTGTGCGCTGGGGCTAACGCATGCCGCCCAAGCGCAGCAAGGCCCGCTGCGCATCACCATTGAGGAAGGCATCATTCAGCCGTTGCCTTTTGCGGTGCCTGATTTTCAGGCCGAGACAGGCGAAGCAGGCCAGCTGGCCGCTGATCTGGCCCGCGTGATTGCCGCTGATTTGCAAGGTACGGGTGTGTTTCGGGAAATCCCGAGTTCGGCCTTTATCGCGCAATACAGTGATTTCAACGCGCCCATCCAGTTTGCGGATTGGAAGGCGATCAATGCGCAGGCGCTGGTGACAGGGGCGGTATCTGTCTCGGGTAACAGTGTGAACGTCAAATTCCGTGTTTACGATGTGGTGTCTGGCACGAACCTTGGCGAGGGGTTGCAGTTTTCGGGCACAACAGAGGGCTGGCGGCGCATGGCGCACAAAGTCGCCGACGAGGTGTACAGCCGCATCACAGGTGAGGGCGGCTATTTCGACAGCCGCGTGGTTTATGTGAGCGAGACAGGCCCCAAGGACGACCGCAAGAAGCGTCTGGCGATCATGGATTATGACGGAGCCAATGTGCGCTATCTGACTGACAGCAGTGCGATTGTGCTGGCACCGCGTTTCTCGCCCACGGGTGACCGTGTGCTGTACACCAGCTATGAGACAGGCTTTCCACGTATCTATGTTCTTGACGTAGGTTCGGTCCAGCGGCGGGTTTTGCAGAGCGGTGATGGCACGATGAGCTTTGCGCCGCGTTTCTCGCCTTCGGGCAATACGGTGGTGTTTTCTATTGCACAGGGCGGCAACACCGACATTTACACGATGGATATCGCATCCGGCCAGTCGGTGCGCCTGACCAACACGCCCGCGATCGAGACAGCGCCCAGCTATAGCCCCGATGGCAGCCAGATCGTGTTTGAAAGTGACCGCTCAGGCTCCCCCCAGCTATATGTTATGTCTGCCACAGGCGGAGAGGCGCGGCGGATATCGTTTGGCGAGGGGCGTTATGGCACGCCTGTCTGGTCGCCGCGTGGTGATCTGGTGGCCTTTACCAAACAGAATGCGGGGCGTTTCCACATCGGTGTTATGCGCACGGATGGATCAGAAGAACGCCTGCTTACCGCTTCGTTTCTGGACGAGGGGCCGACATGGTCGCCCAATGGCCGCGTGATCATGTTTACCCGTGAAACGCAGGGTGAGGGGGGCGCGTCCTCACTTTATTCCGTGGACATCACAGGGCGCGTGTTGCGGCAGGTGAACACCCCCGAAGGCGGATCAGACCCCAGCTGGTCACCGTTGCAGCAGTAATCCTTTCCCCGATGTGCCGCAGTGTGGTAGATCGGGGGTAACAATAAAAAACCGATAAGAGGTCGAGACAGATGAAATTCCTACCAATGAGCCTTCTGGTCGCAGCTGTGGCGCTGTCGGCCTGTACCAATCCCAACCGTTTTGGCGGTGATGAAGGCATCGCAAATCCGCCTGCCACCACAGGCACACCACTGAACGGCGTGGTCCCGGGCAGTGCTAATGACCCTACTTCAACGGCTTATTTCAACCAGACAGTCGGCGACCGTGTGTTGTTTGAGGTGGATCAGTCCACGCTTACTGCCGCAGGTCGTGCCACGCTGGATGGGCAGGCAGGCTGGCTGATGACCAATGCCGACTATCAGGCCGTGATCGAGGGCCACGCAGACGAGCAGGGCACGCGCGAATACAACCTCGCATTGGGCGCGCGCCGCGCCAATGCTGCGCGCGAGTATCTCTTGTCCAAAGGTGTGCCTGGTGCGCGCCTGCGTGTTGTCAGCTATGGCAAGGAACGCCCGATCGAGATTTGCTCGAACGAGGCCTGTTATGCCAAGAACCGCCGCGCTGTGACTGTGCTGGCGGGTGGGCAGACCAGCTAGTAATATCTTAACGGGGGGCAGCGTGATGCGCTTTGCTTTTATCTTTGCGATTGTTCTGGGCGGGGTCGGCATGGCCGCGGTGCCGACCGGGCTGCGCGCGCAGGATGCGCAGACGCTGGCCGATATCCGGCAGGAACTGACCGTGTTGAATGTGGAGATGACCAAGCTCAAACGGGAGTTGGCAACCACTGGCACGGCGGGCGGTATCCAGCTGCCGCAATCTGTGCTTGAGCGTGTGAACGCGATGGAGAGCGAGCTGTCGCGCGTAACGGCGAAAACCGAAGAGTTGGAGTTCCGCATCAACCGCATTGTGGATGACGGCACGCGGCGCATCGCCGATCTGGAGTTCCGTCTGGTGGAGCTGGAGGGTGGCGATATTTCCACCCTTGGCGAAACGACAACCCTTGGCGGGGCGGATCAGGCGACAGCACCTGCACCTGCGGTTGCCCCTCAAACCAACACAAGCCAGCTCGCCGTGGGCGAGCAAGACGACTTCAAGCGGGCGCAGGAGGCGCTCGCATCCGGTGACTTTCGAGCCGCCGCAGAGCAGCTTGCGACCTTCAATGAGACCTACCCGGGCTCTCCAATAGCGGCAGAGGTGGACCTGTTGCGCGGTGATGCGTTGGACGGAATGGGTGATATCCGTGAGGCGGCGCGTGCCTATCTGGCCAGTTTTGGCGCCGCACCCACAGGCCCGATCGCGCCTGAGGCCCTGTATAAGCTGGGATCGTCCCTTGGCGCGCTGGGCCAGAACTCCGAGGCGTGTGTGACGCTGGGCGAAGTGCCGCTACGCTTTGCCGACAGCCCTTTTGCGGCCTCGGCGCAATCGGAGCGGGCCAAGCTGGGATGCAGCTAGACCAGAACTGGCTGACGCAGCAGGGCGAGGATGCCATGCTGTTGCATGTTGTTGATACGGCCTTTTTTATCCCTGTTCCTGCCTGTATCGGGATTGCCGTGTCAGGCGGTGGCGACAGCGTGGCCTTATTGCATTTGTTTGCGCGGTGGTCGGCGCAGACCGGTCATCCGATTGCTGCGGTGACGGTGGATCACGGGCTAAGACCCGAAAGCGGCGCAGAGGCCGAGACCGTCACCGCCCTGTGCCAGACCCTTGGGGTGGCGCATGACACACTGCACTGGCACGCCCCAAAGGGCGCGGGCAACCTGCCCGCCGCGGCCCGCGACGGGCGTTATGCCCTGATGGCCGACTGGGCAAAGGCCAAGGGCATTGGCGGGATTGTTTTGGGCCATACGATTGATGACAGCGCCGAGAATTTTCTGATCCGTCTGGGCCGTGCGTCCGGTGTGGACGGGCTGGCAGAGATGGAGAGCCGTTTTGAGCGGGACGGTATCGCATGGTCGCGCCCGTTATGGCAGCAAACGCGGGCTGACCTGCGCGCCTATTTGCAGCGCCACAATATCGTCTGGTCCGAAGACCCGAGCAATGATGACCCCCGTTACCTGCGCACAAAAGTGCGACGGATTTTGCCGCAGTTGGCAGATCTGGGGATCACTGCGGACAGTATCCACCAGTCAGCCTTTGCACTGCGCCAAGCGCAGGCGGCGCTGGCGCATTACGCTCGGCAAGAGGCCGAAGCCCATGTGACGCAAGACAGCGGTGATCTGGTTTTTCCGTTGCGCATCCACCCGCCGATGCCCGCTGATATCGAGCGGCGTCTGGTTGTGGCGGCGCTGCAATGGGTGGGATCAAACCCCTATCCGCCGCGCAAGGTATTTGCCGGCGTTCTTGCCCATGAACTGGCCCACCAACAGCGCATGACGATTGGCGGATGTCTTGTCATGAAGCGAAAAGGCCAACTCCGCATCACGCGCGAGTACAACGCGGTCAAAGACCTGCGCGGCCCGACGGAGGCGATCTGGGATACACGCTGGAGGCTGGATGGCCCCCATGCGCGCGATCTGGAAGTGCGCGCATTGGGCAACGGGGTGGCGCTGTTGCCGGATTGGCGCAAAACGGGGGTGCCGCGGCCCACGCTGATGGCCTCTCCGGCGGTGTGGCGGGGGGATAAGCTGGTGGCGGCACCTCTTGCGGGATACAATCCCGACTGGTCTGTACAGATCGTCGCAGATTTTACCTCTTTCCTCGTTTCGCATTGAACAAACTGCGCCAGCCTCTATCTTAGGGTGGTGGCGCAGAGAGTCTCTCTGGGCCGTTAGGTATTCAGGAGAGTTTCCTTGGGCAATTTCCGTAATCTTGCATTCTGGGCTGTTTTGCTTGTTCTCGTCTTTTCGTTGTTCAATCTGTTCAACGGCGGCAGTGGCGGCGGCGGGATGCAAAACCGCGAGATCAGCTATTCCGATTTTGTGACATCGGTAGAGAATGGCAACGTGAGCAATGTCACCCTCGACGGCGAGCAAGTGCGCTTTCGCCAGTCGGACGGCAATGACTACATCGCGATCAAGCCGATGGACGCCGAAGTGACCAAGCTGTTGACAGATAACAGCATTCCTTTCCGCGCGGAGAGCCAGCAGGAAAGCGGTTTGCAGACATTCCTTGTCTCGCTGCTGCCCATTTTGTTGCTGATCGGCGTGTGGATCTACTTTATGAACCGTATGCAGGGTGGCGGCAAAGGCGGCGCCATGGGGTTTGGGAAATCCAAGGCCAAGATGCTGACGGAAAAGCACGGTCGTGTGACGTTTGACGACGTTGCAGGCATCGACGAGGCCAAAGAAGAGTTGGAAGAGATCGTCGAATTCCTGCGCAACCCGCAGAAATTCAGTCGCCTCGGCGGCAAGATTCCCAAAGGTGCGTTGCTTGAGGGCCCTCCCGGTACGGGTAAAACACTGCTGGCCCGCGCTATTGCGGGTGAGGCCGGTGTGCCGTTCTTCACCATCTCTGGTTCCGACTTTGTCGAGATGTTTGTGGGCGTTGGTGCGTCCCGTGTGCGCGATATGTTCGAGCAGGCGAAGAAAAACGCGCCTTGTATCGTGTTCATCGACGAAATCGACGCAGTAGGCCGCCACCGTGGCGCGGGCTATGGCGGCGGGAACGACGAGCGTGAGCAGACGCTTAACCAGCTGCTGGTCGAGATGGACGGTTTTGAAGCCAACGAAGGTGTTATCATCATCGCGGCGACCAACCGTAAAGATGTTCTGGACCCTGCATTGCTGCGTCCGGGCCGCTTTGACCGTCAAGTGACAGTCGGTAATCCCGACATCAAAGGCCGTGAGAAAATCCTTGGTGTGCATGCACGCAAGACGCCACTTGGCCCTGACGTTGATCTGCGGATCATCGCCCGCGGTACACCTGGTTTCTCTGGTGCGGACCTTGCCAACCTTGTGAACGAGGCGGCGTTGACAGCCGCGCGTGTGGGCCGCCGCTTTGTGGCCATGCTGGACTTCGAATCTGCCAAAGACAAGATCATGATGGGGGCCGAGCGCCGCTCGATGGTGTTGACGCAGGACCAGAAGGAAAAGACAGCCTATCACGAGGCAGGCCATGCGATTGTCGGTATCAAGCTGCCGAAATGTGACCCTGTCTATAAGGCAACGATCATTCCGCGCGGCGGTGCATTGGGGATGGTGATGAGCCTGCCCGAGATGGACAAACTGCAGATGTTCAAGGACGAAGCCGAAGAGCGGATTGCCATGACCATGGCGGGCAAAGCGGCCGAAATCTTCAAATACGGTGCTGAGTCTGTTTCGTCTGGCCCTGTGGGCGATATCATGCAGGCCAGTGCCTTGGCCCGTGCGATGGTAATGCGGTATGGTATGTCCGACAAAGTGGGCAACATCGACTATCAGGAAGCGGCTGCTGGCTATCAGGCCAATGGTGGCGCGGGGGGCTTTAGTGTCTCGGCAGCGACCAAAGAGCTGATCGAATCAGAGGTGAAAAAGATCATCGATGATGGATACGCGCTGGCCTATAAGCTGATCGAAGATCACGCAGACGAGTTTGAGCGTCTGGCGCAGGGTCTGCTTGAGTATGAAACGCTGACAGGTGAAGAGATCAAGCGCGTGATGGCGGGCAACCCACCGACTGAGCCCGAGGATGACGACAAGCCTGACAGTGGCTCAGCCCCGAGCATCACTGCGATTCCCAAGGCGAAGGGCAAAAAGACCCCTCCGTCTGGCGGGATGGAGCCTGAACCTTCTGTCTGATCACTTCTTGTGAAACCGACAGGACAAAAGATAATGGCCCCGCTGCGTGCGGGGCCTTTTCTTTTTGTCGCGATACGCTCAGGTTCATCGCCAAAGGAGAGCCGCCATGCCCGCACTTGTTCCGACAGATTACTACGGCACCATCACTTGGTTAGGCGTTGTGCCTGAACGTGCGGCAGGTTTGAAAGCTGTGGCGCGGGACCAACTGCCGCTGGGGTTTGCTGGCCCAGAGGGAGAGGACCACGGCGGATTGACGCGGCCATCGTGCAGTCGGGTTCTGTCGCAATATCCGCGCGATACGGAAATCCGCAACACCCGTCAGCTGTGCGTAATGAGTGCGGAAGAACTGGCGCAGATTGCAGCCACGATGGGGATTGAGGTGCTCGACCCTAGCTATATGGGGGCGACGCTGGTGCTGGCGGGTATCCCCGATTTCACACACCTACCGCCCTCGGCACGGCTGCAATCAGAATCAGGCGCGACGATTGTGGTGGATATGGAAAACCGCCCCTGCATGCTGCCCGCCCGCGAGATTGAGGCGGATATGCCCGGTGTGGGTAAGGCTATCAAAGGGGCGGCGAAAGATATCCGCGGTGTGACAGCGTGGGTCGAGCGCGAAGGCGTGTTGACCCTCGGCGAGAAGATGCGCCTGCATATCCCCGCCCAACGGGGCTGGGCGCCTGCGATGATCTAAAGCTTCAGCCCCCTGGTTTGGTAAAACGGGCAGCACTTGTGCTGCGCTGCCCGACCTTTATGCGCTTTGCGCCACCGATGGCTGGGGCTGCCGCGCGGTTGTTGCGCAGTGTGTTCATCAGGGCTGGCACATGTTTGCTCAGCTCGACGGCGCCTGTTTCGGCGTCGGCACGGTCACCGTTCACGCGGACGGCAACGACCGCAAAGATGCGCGTGCGCCCTTGGTCATGCACAAACACAGGCGCGCCAGAAGAACCGAAGGTCGCATCGCAATCCAGACCCACCACATCGCCACGATAGCGTTTCTGGAGGATACACCCCCGCTCCAGCGTGAGCGCGCCCATGCGCCCGCGGCCATATGAGGCGACGGTAAGGGCACTGCCTTTGCGTGCTTGTGATGTGATCTCGTAGGGGTTGATGCCGACCTCGAACATCGGGCTGTCGAGGCGGATCAGTGCCACGTCGTTTTTGATTGCGGAGGGACGATCGCCTGCTTTGCGTGCCGCAGTATATCCCGGTGCGATCACGACATCGACGGCGGCGCGTGCAGCGATTTCGGTGCCGTCACGGTATCCGGCCCGAAAGGTGAATTCCTCGCCCTGTTCGTAGACACAATGTGCTGCAGTCAGGATGACGTCACGGGTGATCAGGGCGGCGGTGCAACTGCCTGTGGCGCTTTGCAGCAGGCCGACTGATTCAAACCCCAGCAATTTATCGCGCCGGTCCAGCCTGTCCTTTGTCTGGGCCACGGCACCGCTGGTGGCTGTGAGGCACAGCACAATCGCAAGAGAGATATATCGAAGGCCCATTTAACTATCCTGTCTTGGTGTTCGGTACCTGCTTAGCCCGCAAAAGCAGTACGATTGTGACCAGAATGGAGCGGGGTAAAGGCTTGTCTGTTGATGGACCAAGAGGTGTGGCGCCTGCTGTTCAGGTTTCTTAAACGAAACCCGACTGCGACGTGACGCCGCATCGCGTGCTGGAAATGTCGTTATCCAGACCTGTGTCAGCAGCATGCCCTTGTATGCATTTCGCAGAACCTGCCGAAGTGGCACAGAATGGGGATTACCATGGCTTTTAAGACTGACATTGAAATTGCGCGCGAAGCGAACAAGAAACCCATTCAGGAGATTGGTGCCAAGCTGGGCATCTCTTCGGACGATCTGCTGCCCTACGGCCATGACAAAGCAAAGGTGAGCCAGACGTTCATCAATTCGGTTCAGGACCGCAAAGACGGCAAGCTGATCCTTGTTACTGCGATCAACCCGACCCCTGCGGGTGAGGGCAAGACGACCACAACAGTGGGTCTGGGCGATGGTCTGAACCGTATTGGCAAGAACGCCTGTGTGTGTATCCGCGAAGCCTCGCTTGGGCCGAACTTTGGTATGAAGGGCGGGGCTGCTGGTGGTGGCTATGCGCAGGTTGTGCCGATGGAAGAGATGAACCTGCATTTTACGGGTGATTTCCACGCCATCACGAGCGCCCATAACCTGTTGAGCGCGATGATCGACAACCACATTTACTGGGGCAATTCACTTGAGATCGACACGCGCCGTGTTGTCTGGCGCCGTGTGGTCGACATGAACGACCGCGCGCTGCGCACGATTACCGCGTCTTTGGGCGGTGTCTCCAACGGTTTCCCGCGTGAGGCGGGTTTTGACATCACGGTGGCCTCCGAAGTGATGGCGATCCTGTGTCTGGCTAAGAACCTTGAGGATCTGCAAGAGCGTCTCGGCTCCATGATCGTGGCGCACCGCCGCGACCGCTCGCCCGTTTATTGCCGCGATATCAAGGCGGATGGCGCGATGACTGTACTGCTGAAAGACGCAATGCAGCCCAATATCGTGCAAACACTCGAGAATAATCCTGCGTTCGTACATGGCGGCCCGTTCGCCAATATCGCGCATGGCTGTAACTCGGTCATTGCCACCACAACGGCGCTGAAGCTGGCCGATTATGTGGTGACCGAAGCCGGTTTCGGTGCCGATCTGGGTGCTGAGAAATTCATGAACATCAAATGCCGCAAAGCGGGTCTTGCACCGAGCGTTGTGGTGGTTGTCGCAACGGTGCGTGCAATGAAGATGAACGGTGGTGTCGCCAAGGCCGATCTTGGTACAGAGAACGTAGATGCGGTGCAAAAAGGCTGTGCCAACCTTGGCCGTCACGTGGAAAACGTGAAATCCTTTGGCGTGCCTGTGGTTGTTGCGATCAACCACTTTGTCACCGACACGGATGCCGAAGTGCAGGCGATCAAGGATTATGTTGCAGCACAGGGCGCCGAAGCCATCCTGTCGCGTCACTGGGAACTGGGCTCTGAAGGGTCGGCAGACCTTGCCACCCGTGTGGCCGAGATTGCCGACGCAGGAGAGGCGAATTTTGCGCCGATCTATCCCGACGACATGCCGCTGTTCCAGAAAATCGAGGCGGTTGCCAAGAAAATCTACCGTGCGGACGAAGTGCTGGCAGACCAGAAGATCCGCAACCAGTTGAAGGATTGGGAAGCGCAGGGCTATGGCAACTTGCCCGTTTGTATGGCGAAAACGCAATACAGCTTTACCACTGATCCTGATCGCCGCGGCGCACCTGTCGGGTTCTCTGTTCCGGTGCGCGAAGTGCGTCTGTCGGCGGGGGCGGGTTTTGTCGTGGTAATCTGCGGTGAGATTATGACCATGCCAGGCCTGCCGCGCGTGCCATCGGCAGAGAATATCAAGCTGAATGCAGACGGTGATGTTGAGGGCCTGTTCTGATTAGAACGGGCGGATAAAATCAGGGGGCGGGGGTGGACCCCGCCCCCTGATTTGGCCTTTGGCCATGAGTTTACAGGAAAAATAAAGAAGAAGGTGCTAGGGCATATGGCTGCGACGATTATTGACGGTAAGGAATTTGCGGCACGGGTGCGCGCGCAGGTCGGCACCCATGTGGCGCGTTTGAAAGCAGATCACGGGATCACGCCTGGATTGGCTGTGGTGTTGGTGG
Organism: uncultured Sulfitobacter sp.; assembly: GCF_947502895.1. Lineage (GTDB taxonomy): Bacteria > Pseudomonadota > Alphaproteobacteria > Rhodobacterales > Rhodobacteraceae > Sulfitobacter. The sequence goes on along the minus strand of NZ_CANNBM010000002.1, from coordinate 634,157 downwards.
GGGAAGACCCTGCAAGTCAGGTTTATGTCCGCTCCAAGGGGAAGATGACTGTCGAAGTGGGCATGAAATCGGTCGAGCATAAGCTGGATGTGGATACGTCAGAGGCAGATTTGTTGAAGGTAATCGAGGATCTGAACAATGATCCTGAAATCCACGGCATTCTGTGTCAGTTGCCATTGCCCAAGCATCTGGACGAGGATTTGATCATCAACTCGATCTCGCCTGCCAAGGATGTGGACGGGTTCCATATCTCTAATGTGGGTCTGTTGGGAACGGGGCAGAAAAGCATGGTGCCTTGCACGCCATTGGGCTGTTTGATGATGTTGCGCGACCATCACGGTTCCATCTCGGGGATGGATGCGGTTGTGATCGGACGGAGTAACATTGTGGGCAAACCGATGGCGCAGTTGTTGCTGAATGACAGTGCGACTGTGACGATTGCCCATAGCCGGACAAAAGATCTGGCGGATGTGGTGCGGCGTGCAGATATTGTCGTCGCGGCTGTAGGCCGTCCCGAAATGGTGCCCGGTGACTGGATTAAACCCGGTGCTACGGTGATTGACGTAGGTATTAACCGTCTGGACGCGCCCGAGAAGGGCGAGGGCAAGACCAAGCTGGTGGGCGATGTACACTTCGAGAGCTGTGCAGCTGTTGCCGGTGCGATTACGCCTGTTCCAGGTGGCGTGGGCCCCATGACCATTGCTTGCCTCTTGGCCAATACCGTTACAGCCTGTTGTCGCGCAAACGGTCTGGACGAGCCTGAAGGCTTAACCGCCTAAGACAATCGAGTGCATTACGCGGCCGGGGAGGAGAGTGAACGCTCCGGCCACGAGCAGCGCAGAGAAGGCCATGGTTTTCATGGTGCGCTGGTGCTGGGCTATATCCCCTGCGCGCGCCGAACGGATGCCGCTGACCAGATTCCAAAGTACATAGAGCGAAAGCAGGTGGATCGGGCTGAACGGGCCGATCATGCGCAGCTCGTGTATAAAGAAGCTGCTGAGGGCGATCCCTGCCATCGTCGCGACCCACATGCGGCCCATGAGGCGGTGATAGCCGCTGCCTTTCGGCAACATCAATATGGCGATGGTCAGCGCGATTGCGGCCAGCGCCAGCAGGATGTGGAACTGGATGATCGGGGCGGCTGAGGTAAAGGGTGTGAGGGTCATGCAAGGCTCCATTGTGTTGGTGTGCCTTGTCATGGCAATCTGGGCGTACCCCCGCCAGCGCAACTGCGCAGGCGGCGCAGATGATACGTGAATGACAAGGATGATACAGCGGATGCAATTCGCGCTTCGTGAAATGGAACGGTACCGCGTGCCGCTTTTGGTCTGGCTGACGTTGAGCGTTGTTGCAGGGATCGCGGGTCCATTCGGGACATCAGGGGCAGTGGCTGCGCCGGTATTGTTTGCTTATTGGACCGGTGTTGTCGGTGTAAGCATTCTGCTGAGTCTGATCGCGTTTCGCTATGCTGAAGGGTTTGGCCGAACGGGGGCAGTGCTGATTTGGGTGCTGTTTGTTTTGGGTCTGTCCGGCGTGTTACACGCTATAAACTCTGCCGCGTTCCCAAGCTGGGGCGGCGTGGTTGACTGGGCCACGCTTACGGGAAATGTGGCGGTTGTGACTGCTGCGGTAAAGCTGGTTATCTGGGGGATTGGCACACCTGCGGCAACCGGACTGGCAGAGCCTGCGCGGCCTGATCCGTTTATGGCGCGCGTTCCCATCGGTGTACGCGGCCCGTTGGTGCGGATCGAGGCGCAGGACCACTACTTGAATGTTGTCACCACGCGGGGCGAGGCTTTGATCCTGATGCGCCTGAGCGATGCAATCGCGGAACTGTCGGGGCGCGGATTGCAAGTGCACCGCTCGCATTGGGTGGCGCTGGATGCGGTCAAGGCGCACCGCCGAGACAAGGGCCGCGATCTGTTGGTCATGTCGGATACGCGCGAAGTTCCGGTGAGCCGCAGTTTTCGCGCCGCCGCACAGGACGCTGCACTGTTCTAGGGTCAGACAGGGACAGGCACCATCGTGCCTTGCAAAAGTGCGATCAGGGTTTGTGTGCCGTCCGCGGCTTGTGCGTGTACCTCGGATGTGACCACGCACAGTCGCTTGCCGGGTTTGATGACGCGGCCCGTGGCGATCAGCAATGTGCCGCGCGCAGGCGCCATCAGATTGATTTTGATCTCGGCTGTGACGACTTCGCTGTCCAGCGGCAGCATGGTGAGCGCGGCATAGCCAGCGGCACTGTCGCCGATGGAGAAGGTGAGGCCCGCATGGCCAAAACCCTGCTGTTGGCGCGCGCCTTCCAGAATGGGGGCGGTGATGCGCACCATTCCTTCCTCTATGTGGTCCATCCGCGCGCCAAGTGTTGCCATCATGGATTGCGCATCAAAGCTGCGGTGGATGCGTTGTATTTGTTCTGGGGTCATGGGTTATCTCGGCATGGGAACTGCGGTGGGGGTCGGGCCGGTGAGTACGGCAATCGCCTCCGCGCGCATGAGGTCTGAAAGGATAGGTGTCTGCGCGCGCAGGCCCCCTGTGTAGGTGCCATAGGCGGGTAGGATGACGCGGTTGGTGTCGATCAGAAACGCAGGCCGCGTGATGGCCCGGCCGCGCGCGTTTACGGTGGCTTTAGGGTGATAGTGGCCTGATATTTCGCCGCTGGCGCTGTCTTGGGCGATGTGGCGAAAGGTAAGCGGCGGCAGAGGCAATTCAGCCAGATGCGCGCCGCCAAATTCGACCGGACCGGGGTCGTGGTTGCCTTCGATCCAGACCCAGCGGCGGCCTGCTTGCAGGCGCAAAATCCAGTGGCGCTCTTCCTCTGGTAAAGATTCGGCGGCGGGCAGGTCATCAAAGCAGTCGCCCAGACAGACCACATTGCGCGCATGGGTCAGGGCCAGATCGGCGGCCAGACGGTTGAGCGTGTCACGGGTGTCATAGGGCGGCAGGGAAGTGCCGCCGCGCCGCGCAATACGCTCGGATTTGCCCAGATGCAGGTCACTGACCACCAGCAGGCTTTCTTCGGGCCACCACAGAGCACCGGACCCCAAGGCTTTGAGCGGTGCGCCTGACAAGGTGAATTCATATCCATTCATGTGCAAAACAGTGTCGCACATCGGGGGTGGCTGCAAGAGGGAGGAATGCGGCACGCCGTAGGTATAGCGGGCAGGGGGCCAGCCCCCTTTGCCTCAAGAGGCAAATTCCCCCGGAGGATTTAGGGCCAAGAAAAATAGAGTGTATTGAAGGGACGGTTTTTGATCTGGGGAGGTACAGAAAAGCCGACTGTCAAAAGCCCACACGCCAGCGCGGTTTATCTGCGGGGGGCGGGGTGATCTGGGCGAGGCCTGAATGCTCCATCAGGCGGCGTGATTCCTCGGCCAGCAGGCGCTCTTCTGCGTCGCCTTTGACGGGGACGCGGCCCATTTCCAGGAACAAGGGCGCGGCCAGCGGGGTGACGAGGGGCAGTGTCAGGTGGTCTATGCGGCCGCGGGTACGGTCCAGCATTTCCTCGATGCGGCCAAAATCGACGAGACCGCGCAGGGCCTCTTCGCGGGTGATGTCCAGCATCAGGTGGTCGGGGTCGTATTTGGCAAGTGTGTCATACAGGATGTCGGAACTAAATGTGGCCTGACGGCCTGATTTACGCGCTTGGGGGCTGTTCCGTTCAATCAGCCCCGCGATGGTGGCAGAGGCACGGAAGGTGCGTTTCATCACGGCATTGCCAGCGAGCCATGTCTCCATCCCGTTTTGCAGCGCGTGGGCGTCCAGCAGTGGCGCGGCATCGGTAACGGGATCAAGGCTCCAGATCAGGGTGGCATAGTCTGTCGCGACAAAGCCCAAGGGGCTGAGGCCTAACTCTTCCATCCGTTTTGTGAGCAGCAGGCCAAGCGTTTGCTGGCCGTTGCGCCCCGCAAACCCGTAAAAGACGGTTTGTGCGCGGCCATCGTGGGGGAAACTCTCGATCAGCAGGCGACCGGGTTGGGGCAGCTGGCTGCGGGTGCGTTGCAGGCTGAGCCAGTCTGCGGTGTGTGGGGGCAGTTCGGGCCAGCTGTCTTGGTTGAACATGCGCTGGACGCGGGCGGACAATTGGGTTGAGGTGGCGAATTTGGTGCCCATAAATGTGGCCACCTTTGGTTTTTTGCCTTTGTCGCGCGAGACTTCTACAGTCATTTCGCGCAGGCCTTCGTATTTCACGATTTGGCCGCCGATGAGGAATGTATCGCCCGGCGTGAGGGTGGCGGCGAATCCTTCCTCGATTTCGCCCAGTGGTTTGCCGCCACGGTTGCGCTTCATGCGGACTTTGAGTGTGTCGGTGTCCTGAATGGTGCCGATGTTCATGCGGATGTTGCGCGTGGCGCGCGGATCGCGGAGTTGCCACAGGCCATCGGGGCGCTGGATCAGGCGTTGCCATTTGTCATAGCGGCGCAGTGCGTAGCCGCCCGTGGCGCAAAAATCGAGACATTCATCGAATTGGGCGCGGCTGAGGGTGCTATAGGCGCCAGCGGAGGTAACTTCGCCATAGAGCGCATCGGCCTCGAAAGGGCCTGCACAAGCGGTGATCAGGATATGTTGGCACAGGACGTCCCGTGGGCCTGCGCCGCGTGGATCACCGTCCAACTCGCCGTCAAGGACGGCCTCCAAGGCTGCGACACACTCGACCACTTCAAAACGGTTGGCGGGGACAAGCAGTGCCTTGGAGGGCGCGTTGTAGCGGTGGTTGGCCCGGCCGATGCGCTGGACGAGGCGTTTGACGTTTTTGGGCGCGCCGATTTGGATCACAAGGTCCACATCGCCCCAGTCGATGCCAAGATCGAGACTTCCTGTGCAGACGATGGCGCGCAGCTCGCCACGCACCATGGCCCCCTCGACACGGGCGCGCTGGGTGCGGTCAAGGCTGCCGTGGTGAATGCCGATGGGCAGGCTGTCTTCGTTGGCGAGCCAGAGGTTGTGGAAAAATATTTCGGCCTGCGCGCGGGTATTGTGGAAAATAAGCGTTGTATTGTGCTGTTTGACTTGCTCCAGCACGGCGGGGATCGCATAGGCCGCGCCGCCGCCTGACCACGGGGGCGCTTCTTCGGTACGCAGCATCCGGATGTCGGGCGCGGGGCCAGGATCGGCCAGCAGGATATCGCATGGGTCGGGGTGACGGGCCATAATATGGGCGATGGCGGCGGGGTCCTCGACCGTCGCCGAGAGCCCGACGCGCTTGAGATCGGGGCAGATCGCGTTGAGGCGGGCCAGCGCCAGCATCATCTGGTCGCCGCGTTTGGATTCCGCAAGCGCGTGGATTTCGTCGATGACCACACGCTTGAGCCCAGCGAACATGCGCGGCGCGTCCTCGTAACTGACGAGCAAAGCGAGGCTTTCGGGGGTGGTCAGGAAAATATGCGGTGGATCTGCGCGCTGGCGTTTGCGCAGGGTGGCGGTGGTGTCGCCTGTGCGTTCTTCAATGCGGATATCGAGGCCCATCTCCTCGACGGGTGTGGTCAGGTTACGTTTGATGTCGGCAGCGAGTGCTTTGAGCGGGGAGATATAGAGTGTGTGCATGCCCTCGTGCGGCGCAGAATGCAGGTCAATGAGGGTGGGCAGGAACCCCGAGAGTGTTTTGCCGCCGCCCGTTGGTGCGATAAGCAGCAAGGAGGGATCATCGGCGCGGTCCAGCATGGTTTGCTGGTGCGGGTGGATGGACCAGCCTTTGGAGGCGAACCAGTCTTGGAAGGTGGAGGGGAGTTTGCGCATGCAGTGCTAGATAGCATGGCGAAGCGAGGGGGCCAGCCCCCATCGGCCCAAGGGCCGCTTCCCCCGGAGGATTTAGGGCCAAGAAAAATAGGATTTATTTCAGGCGCGGTTTCAGGTTTCTGATTTGGGTTTGTATGGTTTGGGGGAGGGTCGTGTCAGCGCCCTCGGGGGCGTCGTCCAACGCGCTGGCGATGTCTTTGACCAAAATGGCGATTGTATTGTCTTCGGTATAGCCGTCGCGGGCAAATTCGATTGAGTTGAAGCCCGAGGCGAGCCAGTTCTGGCCTGAAGAGGTGTGGATGAGGTCGAGCAGGGCGCTGATATCGAGGCCCGCGTCATCGGCCCAATCCAGTACCAGCCGCGTCATAGCGGTATTGGAGGCGGCGAGCAGGTTGTTGAGTACTTTGGCCTGCATGCCCGACCCGTAGTCGCCCATGCGGTGGAAGTGTTTGCCCATAGCTGCAAAGAGCGGCATGGCGCCGTCGATATCTGCTGCATCGCCACCGATCATAAAGCTGAGGCGGGCTTCCTCTGCGGCGATTTGTGCGCCCGACATGGGCGCGTCGATGAGGGCGATATGGGAGGGGATGCGCGCGCGCAAGTCGCGTACATAGCGTGGCGACAGGGTAGAGCAGATGATGATGCGGATCAGCGTGGGGATGGCGGCGAGGTTCTGATCGCCAAACAGGACGGCATCGGTCTGGTCGATGTCGCGGACAACAGTGATGAGTGTATCGAGGTCTTCGGAAAAGACGGCGATATCATCGGTGATGTGCGGTGTGTCCATAGGCACCACATCATAGCCGCGCGCGGGAAGACCTGCGGCGCGCAGGGCGGCCAGCATTGGTGCGCCCATCCGTCCGCAGCCTGCGATACCTGTCCGTGAGCGCATGGCGCTATTTCACGATATGTTCGTCTTTGACGAACATGTTGGCCCACGCGCGGTCCATCAACTCGGGGCTCATTTGATAGGGGATGCCTTCGAATTCGCAGATGGCGATCACCTGATCGATCAGAAAGATCGGCTGGTAGTTGGCATAGACGTTGTCGATGGTGGGGTATTTGTTTTTCAACAGGTGAATCAGCGTCGCTTCATCCAGCGGCATTTTGCGTTTTTTGGCCATCATGGCAAAGATTTTCAGGAAATTCGCCTGATCCGGCCCGTCGATTTTGATTTTGAAAAAGATACGGCGCAAAGCGGCTGTATCGAAAATCTCGTTCGGGTGGAAGTTGGTAGAGAAGATCACCAGCGTGTCGAAGGGAACCTCGAATTTCTCACCGGACTGAAGCGCGAGGATATCCTTGCTTTCTTCCAGCGGAACAATCCAGCGGTTCACGATGCTTTGAGGTGGCTCTTTTTGGCGGCCAAGGTCGTCGACGATAAAGATGCCGCCGGTCGATTTCAGCTGGAGCGGGGCCTGATAGGTTTTGGCGGTGGGGTTGTAGACCAGATCGAGCATGTCGATGGTCAATTCACCACCCGTAATGACCGCAGGACGGGTACAGCGAACGTAGCGGGCATCATAGCGGGTGATGCGGCGCAGCGAATTGGGGTCTTGTGTCTCTTCCTCGATCTTGTTGTGCACGATGGGGTCATAGACAGTGATGACCTGCGATGCGTATTCAATCGCGTGGGGTACATAGACGTGATCGCCAAGAGCGTCGCGGATGCCGTTGGAAATACTGGATTTTCCGTTTCCGGGTGGGCCGTACATGAGGATAGAGCGACCCGCGGAGACCGCAGGGCCAAGGTTGCCAAGCAGCGCGTCCGGTAGAATGAGATGGCCCATAGCACCTGTCAGCTGGGCGCGGGTGATCTGCATATTGCGCACGGATTGCCGCTTGACCTGCTCGCGATAGACCTCAAGCGGGACGGGCATCGGGCCGAAATATTCGGACTGGGCCAAGGCATCAAGCGCGCGGGCCTTGCCGCCATCGGTGAGCTGGTATCCCATCTCGCCTGCGCCCTCAGAGGTGATGGAGCCTGTGGCCTCGATCAGACGTTGGGTGCGGCACATATCCACCAGTTCTTGCACAACCGGGATTGGCAGGCAAACAGCCTTGGACAGATCGCTGACCAGATCAAGGTTTTTGCGGAAGATGGTTTTGATCAGGATATCGCGCATCATCACAATTGGCAGACGCATGTCTGACAGTGTTTTTGGCGCGGGTGGGGCCATGACGGTGGTGTTGGGCGCGTTCATAATCTTTGTGTCCCTGCTCTTGGGTGGGTTTTGAGATACCCATAGGGGATAAAAATGGCGTTATTCAGGCACCATAAAGGAGGCCGAGAACCAGATAGAGGATAAGCGATGTGCCAAGGGCGAGGCCCATGGGAAATTTCTTGCCTTGCTCCCAGCTGGTCCAATGGGGGGCCAGACGGCGCAGGGGTGTCATGCGGGCGATGCGGTGGGTGACGAAAGAGGCCAGAAGCACGGCCATAAATAACACCAACACCAGCCGCAGATCCCCGATGGCCACATAAGGCGCGGCAGCGGCGAGGAATTTACTGTCGCCCGCGCCCATGACACCAGCGGCGTTAAGCACAATGCCGACAACCAAAACGATGCCAAGACTGGCGAGCCGCCACAGGTAAACATCAAAGGGCAGGGCGATCAGCCCTACCACCACAAATACCGCAGCCAACGCCAGATTGGCGACATTCGTGATCTTCATGCGCGACACATCTGTGTAGACGACATAAAGGCAGATCGGCACCACGAAGGGTAGAAACCATGCAGCGGCGTAGGCAGTGATCGCCATGGGTCAGGCTTCGAGTGCGGCGAGGGAGCGTGCGGCGGCCTCGAAGTGCTGGGGATGCGTATCAATTGCCTGACGCAGCAAACCTTTGCCTGTCTCGACATCGCCTTGCTTGATCGCGGAGAGGGCGAGGGTGTGTAGCAACTGCGCGCGCTCGGTCTGGTCCATGGGAACGACGGGCAGGTTGTAATTGCGCTGGGCGCCGCGCGCCAGAACGAGGTTGTTCTTGGCCGTAAACAGCGAGGCATCCTGCGCTACAGCGCTGGTAAACAGACGCTCCGCATCTTTGAAGTCGCCGCGCGTCAGCTTGGAATAGCCCCAGTTGTTTAGCACAGGCGCGGGCGCGGTGGTCAGGCCCACAGCGATCTCGTAAAAGCTGTCTGCTTTTTTCCATTGCTGTTTGCTGTCAGCGACAATCGCCTCAAGCCGGTAGCGTTTGAATGTCTCATGTGTGGGCGGGATGGCTGTCAGGGTCTTTTCCGCACCCGACCAGTTGCCCGAGCGGATCATGGCATCGGCCAGTTCAACGCGGTCATCATCTGTCGCACCCTCAAGCCCAACGGTGCGCTGCCATGCGGCGGCGCCTTCATCGTGGCGTTTTGCACGGATCAGGGATTGTGACAGGCCGCGGTGGAATTCGATGTTTTTGGGTTGCTCTTTGACCACACGCTGGAAATAGCTGACTGCCTCGTTGGGGTCGCCGACTGTCAACATGACGTCATTGAGGTTCGCATCGTCAATGACGTTCACGTCCTGAAACGCGCGCTCGACGGTTTCTTCGGCGTTCTGCTCGGCGCAGGCGGCCAGCATCGTGGCCCCTGCCAACAGGGAAATCAAAACGGAATGGTGGCGCATGTTTGCGTCCTTTACTGCTTCTGCCTCATACAGGTGCATTCGTCGGGGGATATCGCCGTGCCTATTTTTAGGTCACAGCCCCGAGCGGATCAGGTAGTCGGCCGATCCACGGCGCACCAGTTTATAGTCGTTGGTATTACCCGAAGATGTACCAGAATTTTCGGATTTTTCGAGTGCCAATCGCAGATTGTCGCGGATTGAGACACTTTCGCCATTGTCGAGCGCGAAAGCCTTGCGAAATATCTGTGTTGCATCGGCATTTTTGCCACGCTCCATGAGCACAACGCCCAGATTGTTCCAGATTTCGGGACTGGTCGCGTCCCGCTCAACCGCGCGGCGCAGCAGGGTTTCGGCCTGACCCAAGCGGCCCAACCCCAGATTGGCTGTGCCAAGGCCCGATAGAATCTCGGCATCGACGGTGCCACGGTCAATCGCTGCACGGTTGAACGAGCGTATCGCAAGCTCGTACTGGCCCGAGGCGACGAGCCGATGCCCTGTCTCGAGATTATCCGCGCCGTTTGCGCGCAGATCAACGCCCGGTGCATCCAGTTTACTGGTATCACGTGGCGCGAGGATAGATGTGCCAAAGCCGCCCGGTGAACAGGCGGCTAGAGCTGGTATTAGGATCGCGAGGGCAGCAAAGCGCCTCGATCGTGATGTCATTAGTTCGCTCCAGGAGCACCCATTTCGCCCATTTTCGAGATGCCCATGACCGAGGGACCAACAAGGATGATCAGCAACGGCGGCACCGTGAACATCATTGTGGCAAGTGTCATCTTGGTTGGCAACTTGTTTGCGGCTTCTTCTGCGCGCATTACGCGTTTGTCCCGCATCTCGGCTGCATAAACGCGCAGGGCATCTGCGATGGATGTACCAAAGGCGGCCGATTGGACCAATACGGTGACGAAGGAGGAGACATCCTGAACCCCGCATCGCGTCCCCATGTCGTTGAGGACGTTGACCTTGTCTTTACCCGCCTTCATTTCCTGCGCGACGACTTCGAATTCATCCGACAGCGCAGGGTAGGAGGCCTTAAGCTCACGGGCGACGCGAACGATACACTGATCCAGCGACTGACCGGCCTCGACACAAACCAGCATCATATCGAGCGCATCGGGAAAACCGCCCTCGATCTCTTCTTTGCGTGCGCCGATGCGGCGTGTGACCCAGTATTTGGGTAGGTAATAGCCAATCGCACCGGGGCCGATTGTCCACATCATGGTCTTTTGTGTGGTCATCTCGACCTCGACGATGATGTTGGTATAGACCACACCGATGATCAGGCCGATGATCCCCAGCGCCATCTGCGCAAAGTAGAACATGCGCACCGCATCGCGTGACTGATAGCCCGCCTGACGCAGCTCAAGCTGCTTCTGGCTCATTTCCTCGACGTCTTTTGGTTCAAGGAAGGTCGCGAATTTCTCCAGCTGGGCGTTGCCCTCTTTCTGGCGCAGCGTTGCGGGCGCGTCGCCGCCGCCTTTGCGTGGCGCGCTTTCCTGCCGCTTGAGCTTGTCCAGCGGATCTTCGGGTTGGTTCATCATCATGGCGACGGTCGCCAGCACCAGAATGGTGCCGATCACGCCGAGGATAATGATAAGACCAAATGGCCCCATGACATCCGATATGGCTGTGTTGATGGAGTTGAACATGACTGCCCCTTACACTTTGATGTTTGTGAGCACGCGCATCACAAGAAGGTTTACGCCCAGAAAGATGCCGACGAAGAAGCATGCGGGGATGAAGTAAGGGGTTTCCTTGACCTCGTCGTAATAGTTGGGATCACCCACGCTGATCACCACAAGCGCCATCAGCGGGAAAGCCGACAGGAACTTGCCCGACCACTTCGCCTCGGCCGTGATTGCCTTGACGCGGCGAAACAGGCGGAAGCGGGCGCGGATCACCTTGGCCAGACCCGCGAGGATTTCGGCGAGGTTACCACCTGATTGCTGCTGGATGGTCACGGCGACAGCGAGAAAGCGCATGTCTTGCATGTCCAGCCGCTCTGCCATGTCTTTCAGCGCCTCGCCCACATCGCGGCCATAGGCGGCCTCGTCCGAGATTACGCCGAATTCGGATGCCAGCGGGTCCTGAATTTCTTTGGACACAATCGCCAGCGCGTTGGTGAACGGGTGGCCTACGCGCAAACTACGCACCATCAACTCAACTGCGTCGGGCAACTGCTCTTCGATGAGGGCCATACGTTTGTTGGCCTTCATGGATATCCACATGAATACCGCGCCAACACCCATCCCCACAGACATCACCAGACGCACGGGGGCCTCGGTGGCGGTGCCGATGGTCAAACCCAGAAATACGATCACTGAAATGCCGGCCATCACCAGCAGCAATTGCTGCGGGGTAAAGGCAATCGCCGCCTTTTGCGCCTTGTCCGACAGAAGGGAATAGAGCGGGATTGTCCGCGCTTTCATGTGCTGCTGCATTTCCTTGCGCAGCTTGTCCAACACCTCTTCGCGGCGCTGGCCCTTCTCTAGCATCTCAAGGCGGCGGTTAACGCGGCTGTTCAGCGAGATGGATTTGCCGAAGGCAACAAGATACAGGCCCTCGACGAGCACAAGCACGCCGATAAAGATCAGTCCGTAGATGATTGGTTCTGCACTCATGGTCTTGGTCCTTTATGCACCTGTGTGGCGCGTCGTTGGGTAGGTCGTGGCATTATTGTGCGGCGATCGGCTCATAAATCGAGGATGGCAGATCATAGCCCCACATGCGGAAACGCTCGGCGTAGTGGCTGCGCACGCCAGTGGCCGTGAAGTGGCCAATAATCTTGTTGTCGGGTGTCAGGCCTACGCGCTGGTAGCGGAAGATCTCCTGCATGGAGATCACGTCCCCCTCCATCCCGGTGATTTCGGTGATGGATGTCATGCGGCGCGAGCCATCCTGCAGACGGCTGGCCTGCACGATGAGGTTCACAGCAGATGAAATCTGGCTGCGCACCGCCTTGAGGGGCATTTCGATACCGGCCATGGCGATCATATTTTCCAGACGCGATACACCGTCCCGAGCAGAGTTCGCGTGGATCGTCGTCATGGAGCCGTCATGGCCGGTGTTCATGGCTTGAAGCATATCGATAACTTCTTCGCCACGTGTCTCGCCAACGATAATGCGGTCAGGGCGCATACGAAGGGCGTTTTTCAGACAGTCGCGGGGCGATACCTCGCCTTTGCCTTCCACGTTTGGCGGACGGCTTTCCATCCGGCCAACGTGTGTCTGTTGCAGCTGGAGTTCGGCCGTATCCTCGATGGTCAGGATGCGTTCGGCGTTGTCGATGAAGGACGACAGCGCGTTGAGTGTGGTTGTTTTACCAGAACCCGTACCACCCGACACGATCACATTGAGGCGCGTAGCTACGGCGGCTTGCAGATATGCGGCCATCTCTTCGGTGAAGGCACCGAATTGCACCAGATCGTCGATGCCCAGCTTGTCCTTTTTGAACTTACGGATGGAGACGAGGGAACCATCCACAGCAACGGGCGGAACCATCGCGTTGAAACGCGAGCCGTCTTTGAGGCGCGCATCGACGTATGGGTTGGATTCGTCCACACGGCGACCCACGGCCGATACGATCTTGTCGATGATTCGCAGCAGGTGACGCTCGTCCTTGAACGTCACATCCGTCAGCTCCAGCTTACCAGAGCGTTCTACAAAAATCTGTTGCGGACCGTTCACAAGAATATCGTTCACGGTTTCGTCTTTGAGAAGTGTTTCAAGCGGGCCGAGGCCCGTGACTTCGTCATAAAGCTCGGAGTTGAGGGTGATGCGGTCCTCGCGGCCCAGCACGATAGATTTCTCTGCCAGATGCTCGGCAGAGATCGAGTTGATCTCGGCGCGCAGATCCGCCTCTGTCGCATGCTCAAGAGCTGCGAGGTTGAGGTTGTCGAGCAGAACGCGGTGCAGTTCCAGCTTGATGTCGCCCATGCGCTGCTTGCGCTTGACCTCTTTGTCGATGGCAGCAGGGGCTGCGGGCTGTGACGCGCGACGCATGGAGGCTGATGCGGCAGGTTTTGCCACCTCTATCGGTGTTACCGTGGCCTCTGCTGCCGGGGCGCTTTCCGTCTTTTTGTACTTGGAGAACATGTGGTGGTGCTTTCTATACTCGAGGAGGCGTGGCGTTTACGCCGCGGCGGCATCCGCATCGCGCAGGCTGTGGATAGAGGCGGCCAGTTTGACGATCTCTTTGCGCAGTGGGCTTTTTGGGGCAGAGGCCGCAAGCGGCATCCCGTGATCATTGGCCTGGGTGATCGGCTTGCCACCATCGGGCAGTTGCAGATCAATGCCGATGGCAAGGCTCTCGGCCATGCGCTTGACGCGGCTTTTGGCGTTCAGATCGGTGAATTTCGGCGCGCGGTTCAGTACATAGCGCAGCTTTTCAATCGGCAGCTCTTCAGACTGTAGCGCGCGTTTGAACCGCAGCGTGTTCTGGGCGGAGCGCATATCCAGCTCTAGCGTGGCGAAATAGATATGCGCTGCTGTCAGCACGGTCTCGGACCATTGCACCAAGGTAGAGGGCATATCGACAATCACATAGTCAAACTGGTTGCGGGCCATATTCAGCACGCGCTCAATGTCTTCGGCAGTGATCAGATCCAGCGGCAACATGTCCGATGGCGCTGTCAGTACGCTCAGCTTCTCTTCATAGGTCAGCAGGGCCTGTCCAAAAATCTCTTCGTCCATGCCTTCGGTATCTGACAGCATTTCATAGACGACCTCGCGGCGGGGGAGATCAAGGAAGGTCGAGACTGATCCATACTGAAGATCAAAGTCGATCAGACAGACGGAAGGGCCGCCCGTTGTCTCGATATTGGCCAGCTCCCATGCGAGATTGACGGCCAGCGTTGTGGCACCTGTGCCACCTGCCAGACCATGCACCACGATCACGGCGCCGTCTTTTTGCGCGCGTGCATCCAGCGTGGTGCCACCTGCGGCCGCCGCGGGGGCGGGGGGCGGTGTGCGAAGACGCTCGATCGCTTCGGCCAGCTCCCCCTCGGGGAGCGGGTAGGGGACGAATTCATCCGCGCCCTGACGCAACAGGGAGTGCAACGCGCTGGGCGTCACATCCTCGGCGATGAGAATCACTTTTAATCCACGCGCTTTGGCCTGGGTGATGATCTCGGTCATCAGAGGCATGTTTTCCTCGTCCGCATCATCCATCGCGAGCGCGATAAACTCCATACCGTCTGCTTCGGGCTGTCCGAAGAAGGCGAGGGCTTCGGCGAAGCCCAGATCGCCCCAGCTTTCGCCCAATGCGCTTTCCATATCTTCGATCAACAGATCGAAGTTCTGGACATCGCGGCTGACTGTGCATGCCAGGATTGCGTCCGTGGCGGGTTGTGGCATTACGCTGCTCATTGCCTTGTTCCTTCTATCAAAGGGCAAACCCTGCCGGATACGCTCGGAGTGGGAGCGGCGTGCGGCGTGGTGGCCCCCTGCCGGATCTCGGTCCGGACAGAGTTTTCTCGTTGATAGAGGTATCGCAGCGAACTGGGGCGAGATTGGGGCCGAAAAGCTGCGATTGTTGGGTATCTTGAAACGATCACAGGGATCAGAGGGGGATTAGCCCACGCGCAAGAGAAGGCGGAAACAATCAAAAGCCACCCCGAGGGATGGCTTTTTTAAATTAAATTAACGGCTTATTCGGTCGCGATGCCTGTGACGGCGCCCGATGACAGTGTTGTCGCAGCAACCGAGCTGCGCACGTAGTCGCGGTAGATGATCTGGGCGTATTTGCCGTCCATTACCGTTGGGTGACGTTTCACGAAACCGCTTACTTCTGTGACTGTGCGGCGGTTACGACGCTCGCGGCCTTGGGTCACAACCAGTGGCTGTGTCTCGCCGAACGATACGACCGCTTCGAGACGGGAGCGGCTGATGCCTTGGGTCGAAAGATAGCGCACAACGGCGTCCGCGCGGCGTTTGCCCAGATGTTTGTTTGCCCGATTCGACCCGACGGCGTCGGTGTGGCCGTATACTTTGAAACGGATTTCAGGGAACTGCCTGATCCAGCTGGCCTGCTTGCGCAGGATTGCTTGGGCATTTGCATCCAACTGAGAGGAATTGAAGGCAAAGTTCACCGTGCTGTCGACCTCGGAGGCAAAACGCTTTGCCAAATCAAAGGTATACTGACGTTCGCCCGTCATGACCAAGCGGTTGTTCAGCGTGGCATTGCCGAAATCACCTGTGTCTACCAATGCACCCGCTTCGGAATAGAATTGGGTATAAACCGGATCGGTGCTGGTGGTGCAGGCAGAAAGCCCCACTGCGGCGGACAGCAGGCTGCCTGTGATGATGTGCCGTTTGCTCATGGGGTTCACTGTCTTAATCCAATACGTAGCCATATGACCCGGTAAAGTCCTGCTTGGCAACCTCACCAGCAGCGCCTTTTTTCGGCGTGCGGGTGCCAGCGGCGGTCCGACCGTACAAAAACAGGTCTTTTTCCGTCGGTGGTTTGATACGGTCGGTTGGCAGGGCCAATGCTTCGCCGCGCGTCGGCGTCACAAGATGCGAGCTGATGATAATGACCAATTCGGTCTGGCGGCGCTGGTAGTTGGCCGAGCGGAAGAGCGCGCCCAACACCGGCACATCGCCGATCCATGGCAATTGAGACGAATTATCGCTGAAATCATCCTGCAACAGGCCTGCAATCGCAAAACTTTCGCCATCGCGCATCTCAACCGTGGTTGATGTCTCGCGCCGAGAGAAGGCTGCAACAGAGAAGCCGCCATCAAGCGTGATGCCGTTGGCCGGATCAATAGCAGAAACGGCTGCCTTCAGCTCAAGATTGATGAGGTCTTTGTCCACCACGCGGGGGATAAAGGACAGCTCAACACCGAAGGGTTTGAACTCAATAGATGTTCTGCCGTCTGATTGGGCAACAGGGATGGGGTATTCACCACCCGCAAGGAACTTGGCCTCTTGGCCCGAGAGGGCGACGAGATTCGGTTCTGCCAAAAAGCGGACAACGCCTTTTTGCTCAAGTGCCTCGAGCAGGATGCCGACCTGGGTCGATCCTGCGTTGAAACCGAACAAGATAGCGCCTGTGTTTGTGTTTGTGTCGGGTAGGGCGCCTGCAATCGCGGCAGTACTGCCGCCATTCGTGGTCAGACCACCAGTACCTGCGCGCACGCCCAGATCACTGCCGATGCCGCCACTAAGTGAAAGCGACGAGCTGAGGGATTTGGAAACGGACCGCTGCATTTCGGCAAAGCGCACTTTGAGCATGACTTGCTGGATGCCGCCCACGCTCATCAGGTTCGAGACACGCTCTGGCGCGTAGCGCTGTGCGAGTTCGAGGGCGCGCTGGAGCTTTTGTGCAGAAGACACGATGCCCGACAGCACGATACCATCGTTGGCAGAGCGTACTTCGATCTTTTCACCCGGAAGAATCTGGCGCAGACGCTCTTTGAACTCCGACAGGTCGGGGGTGACTTGCACCTCGACGTTGGTGATCAGACGCCCGGCTGCATCAAACAGCGTCAGCGTTGTTGTCCCTGGCGATTTGCCCAGCACATAGATCGTGCGGTCAGACAGCGAGGAGAGGTCCGCAATGCCGGGGTTGGCAATGCTCAACTCCGCAAAGGGTGTGTCGCTCTCTACTACAATGGCGCGGTTAAGCGGCACCTGCAGTTTGGAGCTTGTACCGCTTTTGACCACGCGCAGGTTGTCCGCGTGAACAGCCGTTGGGGCGGTCATCGCATAAGCAGATACGCTCAGCGTCAGCCCCAGCAGGGCTGCCTTAAGAAATCTATCAATTTTCATGTGACCTGCCTTTTTGATCACGCCTCAAAATAGGGTCTTTTTGCCCGTCGTTTGGATAACTCTGGGGCAATTCCGATTTTATTGCAAGAATCAATGCGTTCGCCTGCTGTCCTGTTGTGGATAAATGGCAACAGGGGGCACATGCAAAACGCCGCCCCGCATCCGGAGCGGCGTCTCAATACTTACGTAGATCAGGAGGTTAGCCCTGAAAAGGGATCAGTTTGTGCAAGGAATGGGCAGGTTCACAACCTCGGCACCGCGGCGTGTACGAATGGTACATACCTTCTCTTTGGCGATGACTGGTGCCTGTGCTTCTTCTTCGATCCCCAAAAGGTCTTGCTGGTTCACTTCAATATTGCTGGCGATCTCGATATCGTCACCTGCGCCAACCAAGGACAGCGACAAGCGGCCAGTGGATTGGGCCTGTGCCAGTGACGCAACCTGATTGGGGTCTACAGCCACTGTTACGGTGCGGGCGATGCGCGCACCTTCCACGCTGCCGGAGCTTTGGTCGACGGCAATCAGCGGAACGCTCGATTCAATCAACTTGGTGACTTCCTGACGGCTCTGGCCGTTGCCGACACGGCCGGTCCAGTAGACATCTACGCGGTCGCCGGGACGTAGAAAACCGGACACGCCAGAGGATACGTCAACCGATATTGCAAAGGCCCGCATGCCACGCTCGAGGCGTGAAGTGAGGCCCGCGTCTTCACCCGGTTTGGTTACTTTGATGTCCAGCAAGGCCTCATCTTTCTCGATAGGGCGCAGGACGATCCGTGGTTTATCTGTGTTTTCAGGGAAAATCGCCGCCAGCTCTGTAAAATGGCCCTCGGGGAGGGCGGCCTTTGGGAAATCAACGACGCGTACATCGTCTTTGGTGAGTTTTTCACCGTATTCGAGTTTCCGTGTCACGACGAAAATCTTTTCTGTCGCAATAATCTGTTGCTTTGCGGCTTCTGCGCGCGCAATCGCGTTCTTGTATTGGCCGATCTGTCCTTTAGCGAGATACACCGCGCCGCCAGCCAACGCGATGCCGACCAACAGCACGAGCCCAAAAATCATACGCATTTTGTGTTCCTCTTTACCTCAAGGTTCGGGGTGACCCGAACGGTTTTCGCTCTCCGACTATTTTGCCGGTTGATTGTGGTGATTTTAGGACCCGAAGGGGCAAATCACATGCCAGAGGCGCCGTAAGCAGGCGGCGCCCTTTAGCTGTCGAGATCCATCAGATCTTCGATGTCTGTATCGGTCAGGTATTCACCGACTTTGTTGCCAACGCTTTGGCTGCCTTGCTGGATTGACGCGAACGATGCAATCGCAAGCCCGCAAACAGCAGCTGTCAGGACGACCCAGTCCACGGTTACGGCGCCGTTTTCGTCGGCGTAGAATGATTTGATCTGGTCAATCATAAGAGATCTTTCTGTACTGTGGTCGCGTGCAGCGCGAGGCCAAAGAAAAAGGGGACTGCATTCCATGCAGAACGCAGCCCCCTGATAACAGGCGATAGCCCTAGGCTATCAGCCGATGCGCCGATTACTCGGAAACTGGTGCACCAACTTCGCCGATTGTCTGGCCGCCGAGGAAGGTGGCGGTGTTTGCTGTCATGTCGGCTGCGCCGGACTGGATGGAGCCGTAGGCAGCAATCGCCAGGCCAACAACCGCAGCTGTCAGAACAACCCAGTCAACTGTTACTGCGCCGTCTTCGTCATTGCGGAAGTTTTTTACGAATTTCATCATGGTAGTATCCCTCCAAAGGATTTTAAGGTTTTAAGTTTCCAACCCTGCCTTGCGTTCCGACCCGCTCTCATTCAGGCCTGCTCGACTTGGTATGACGCTATATAGCTGTATGAATGGGGCATGAATTTGGCGGCAAATGCGGCTTTTGCAGTGGCAATGAATAATTTTGGATAAAAACTACCAAGTGTCTGATTCTAAGCGTTTTATTAGTTTTGGGTTTTTAAAAATGGTTAACGCATGCGGCGCAAACACCCCAATTGAGGCAAAATCGCCATAATCCAATGCCTCATTTACTGGATTGAACGCGGTTTTTGCGCGATATTAGCGAAAAAAGCAGACAAAAAATGAGAGCAGGCACAGTGAAATCACTAATTTCAGTTCTGGCGATAGGTGCCGCACTTGCTTTTGCGCCTCCAACAGCGCCCGTTTGGGCAGAATCCCCCCCGCCGTTTCCCGATTTTAAGCCGAAATTTGTAAAACCGCCCAAAGCAGGGGCCAGAAAACGGGTAAATGTACAAATAAATCGTCCTTCCCCTGCTGTGGGGGCCGAATCTGTTGTGGCTGCTGCACCTTCTGGCGCGATCACGCGGCCCAAGGCAGGGCAATATGATTGGTTCTGGACCAAAGTCTCGCCAGCGGCATCGGATTCGGGGCCAGGGCGGTTGGAGAAAGCGATGGTAACGCTGTCGGGAGCCACTTCTAAGGTCGCGGCACCCCGTCTCCAGCATATGCAGGACATCGCAAAGCTGCACGGCGTGGATATCCTCCGCTCAACCATCGGGACCAAAGTGTCACCTGCGCTGGCGCTGGCTGTTATCTCTGTAGAATCGTCTGGTCGTGTTGATGCGGTAAGTAGTGCAGGTGCCCAAGGGCTGATGCAGCTGATGCCCGCCACTGCCAGCCGCTTTGGCGTAGAAGACAGTACTGTGCCGCAACAGAACATCGCGGGCGGGATCAAGTATCTGGATTGGCTGATGGGCGAATTCAGCAATGACCCGATTTTGGTGTTGGCAGGGTATAATGCAGGTGAGGGATCGGTGCGTAAGCACGAGGGTGTCCCACCTTTCCCGGAAACGCGCGATTATGTGCCGAAAGTGCTGGCAGCGTTTCAAGTGGCCAAAGGCCTGTGTAAAACGCCGCCCGAGTTGATCTCGGACGGCTGTGTTTTCGCGGCAATGAACTAGACGTCGAAGGCGTCAGCCCAATCAGGGTGTTTGCGGCGCATGGCGTTTACAAACGGACACAGCGGAACAATCAAAAAGCCCTCGGCCCGCGCATCTGCAACCAACCGTTCGACCAGACGCAAGCCTGCGCCCGTTCCGGCAAGCGCCTCTGCCACGGCGGTATGGTCGGCAATCACCCGCGTTTCGCCCATGCGCGAATAGGTCAGGTCGGCCTCGTGCCCGTCTTGCACCAGCACATAGCGCCCTTTGCTGCCGTCCTGTTCGCGGGTGATTACAACTTCAGACAAGTGTTGCTTCGGTCGCTGCGCGCAGCTCTTCCTCGGTCACGCCATCCGCGCATTCTACAATGCGCAAACCACCTTCGACCACGTCCAGTACGCCCATATTGGTGATGATACGGTCAACCACACCTTTGCCCGTCAGTGGCAGAGTACATTCCTTGAGCACTTTGCTTTCGCCATGCTTGTTGGCGTGATCCATGACCACGATCACGCGGCCAACACCAGCAACAAGGTCCATCGCACCGCCCATGCCTTTGACCAGCTTGCCGGGAATCATCCAGTTCGCCAGATCGCCGTTTTCGGCCACTTCCATAGCGCCCAGAATAGCTGCAGCGATTTTGCCGCCACGGATCATGGCAAAAGAGGTCGCAGAATCGAAATAGGCCGTGCGGTCCATCTCGGTAATGGTTTGTTTGCCCGCGTTGATCAGATCGGGGTCTTCTTCGCCCTCATAGGGAAAAGCGCCCATGCCCAGCATTCCGTTTTCCGATTGCAAGGTGATGTCCTTGTCACCGACATAGTTGGCCACCAGCGTTGGAATACCAATGCCGAGGTTCACATACATGCCGTCTTCAAGCTCTTGTGCGGCGCGTGCCGCCATTTGATTGCGATCCCACATCTTATGCTTCCTCACGTTTGCGCGTCGTGCGCTGTTCAATACGTTTCTCATGCTCACCCTGCACAATGCGGTGCACGTAAATGCCGGGTAGGTGGATGTGATCGGGATCGAGGCTGCCTGTCGGCACGATCTCTTCTACTTCTACCACGCAGATTTTGCCGCACATGGCGGCGGGCGGGTTAAAGTTGCGCGCGGTCTTGCGGAAGATCAGATTGCCTGTCTCGTCCGCTTTCCATGCTTTGACGATGGCTAGATCGGCAAAGATGCCTTCTTCGAGGATATAGTCCTGACCGCCCCAGTTTTTCACTTCCTTACCTTCGGCGATCACGGTGCCGACACCTGTCTTGGTGTAGAACCCCGGAATACCGGCGCCGCCTGCGCGCATCCGCTCGGCCAAGGTGCCTTGGGGGTTGAACTCCAGCTCCAACTCGCCAGAGAGATACTGGCGCATGAATTCCGCGTTCTCACCCACGTAGGAGGAGATCATCTTTTTCACCTGCTTGGTCTGCAACAGGATGCCGATACCAAAATCATCAACGCCTGCGTTGTTGGACGCAAACGTCAGATCCTTGACCCCTGCATCGCGGATCGCGGCCAGCAGCAATTCGGGAATGCCGCACAAACCGAAACCACCCGAGGCGATCAACATGCCGTCCGTGAGGATCCCGTCTAGGGCCTCTGCGGCGGTTGGGTAGATTTTCTTCATGTCATAGTGCTCCCCTGATCGGTGAAATGATTGGGGAGGTTGTGACGCGGGGGCAGGGTAGTGTCAATGTTTGCGCCGCACTGCAGCACGCTTGCCCGTCAGAGCAGACGGACCTGCGTGCCGACGGGTGTCATATTAAACAGCTCTTCAATGGCGAAGTTATAAAGGCCAATGCACCCTGAAGACGACAATCGTCCGATTTTGCGCGTGTCGTGGGTGCCGTGGATCAAATATGCGGGCCACGTCAGATACATCGCATGGGTCCCCAGCGGGTTGCCGGGGCCGGGGGGCATATATTCCAGCGTCGGGTCTTCTTTCAGCATATTGGGAGTTGGGGTCCAATCGGGGCCGACGCGCTTGCGCACGATCTCGGTATAGCCGCGGCGGGTCAGTTCATCCGTGCGGGGAACAGAGCTGGGGAAAATTTTATAGGTTTCGCCATCACCGCTCCAGAAATGCAGCGCGCGTGAAGAAATATCGCACAGGATCGCACCTTTGCCCAAAGACTCGAAGTGATCCTGCCAACGCTGGGTGGAAAAGCTCATGATATTGCGGCGGACGGGCTGTTGCGGAAGGATGGGTTGTGGTGTCTCAACCGCCAAAGCGACGCTTGGCGCGGACAGGGCGGCACCTGTTGCAGCAAGCATGGTGCGGCGTGTGAAAATTGGTTTTGTCATTGCTCGGCCCCTCTATGTGGTCTGTTCCCGCACAGATGGGCAGTCCCAGCGAAGATGCAAGATGGGTCAGGTGAATTGACGTGAATGTGATGTTGTGCGTTTGCGGCCCTGACATGTTTCAGAGCCGCATTGTCGCTATGCTTCCTTGGCGGCTGCGGTTTTCTTCACAGCGGCTTTTTTCGCTGCCGGTTTCTTTGCAGCGGGCTTTTTCTTGGGGGCTGCCTTCTTCTTGGGGGCAGCTTTCTTCTTTGCAGCAGGCTTCTTTTTGCCAGCTTTCTCGGCTCGCTCGTCAATCAGATGCACGGCTTGGGCCATCGTGATTTCTTCGGGATCAACTGTGTCGGGGATGGTCGCATTGATCTTTTCCCACTTCACGTAGGGACCGTATTTGCCCTTCATCACATTGACGGGGCCGCCTGCTTCGGGGTGTTCGCCCAATTCGCGCAGGGGAGCTGCGGCTTTGCCTCGCGCGCCGCGTGATGCAACCTTTTCCGCCAGCAGCTGCACCGCACGGTTCATGCCGACGGTAAACACCTCGTCAAGCCCTTCAAGATTGGCATTTGTGCCGCCCCTATCCGAGGTAGAGGGAGCATGTTTGAGGTAGGGGCCATAACGCCCGATGTTAGACCAGACCATGATCCCGTCCTCGGGGTGCGGCCCGATTTCGCGCGGCAGCGAGAGCAGCATAAGTGCGCGCTCCAGTTCCAGCTCTTCTGGGGGCCATTCTTTGGGCACCGACTGGCGCGGCGGTTTGGGTGTCTCTTCTGTTGCGGCACCGCGTTGCACATAGGGGCCAAAGCGGCCCTTGAAAACGCGAATCTCGTCGCCTGCATCTTCGCCCAGCAGCTTGCCTTCGGGCGGGATGGCCGATGCTTCCGCCTCGGGATTGGGCGGTCCGAAGGGGCGGGTATAGCGACACTCGGGGTAATTCGAGCAGCCAATGAAAGCGCCGCCGGACCGCGCGGTGCGCATGCTCAGGCGGCCAATCTCGCAGTTTGGGCAAAGGCGCGGATCGCTGCCATCTTCCGTTGCTGGAAAGAGGTGGGGGGCCAGAACATCGTTGATCTTTTCCAGCACTTCCGTGATCCGCAGATCAGCTGTCTCGGCAATGGCGGCGGAAAAATCGTTCCAGAAGCGGTGCAGTACTTTCTTGTACTCCGCGTCGCCCGCGCTGACCTTATCCAGCTGGTCTTCCAGATCGGCGGTGAAATCATAGCCGATGTATTTGCGGAAATAGTTCTCGAGGAAGGCGGTTACGAGGCGGCCCTTGTCCTCGGGAATCAGACGCTGGCCTTCGCGGCGGACATAGCCGCGATCCTGAATGGTGGTCACGATGCTGGCATAGGTGGAGGGGCGGCCTATCCCCAACTCTTCCATCCGCTTGACGAGTGTCGCCTCGGTATAGCGTGGGGGCGGCTGGGTGAAGTGCTGCGCGCCCAGAACGGCGGCGTTTTCAGCCAGCAGTGCGCCGGATTTGCGCTGCATGCCGCTGGGTTTTGGCGCGCCTTGATCGCCATCATCCAGCACATCGCCATCCACAACGGTGCCTTCTGCCTTGTCAAAGTCAGCTTGCAAGCGGGCTGGAGCCGCCTTTTTCAGCGTGTCACCCTTGGAAATCTGGGGCAGACGCTTTTCATCATCATCCGCCACATCATCGCGGCCTTCTTCATAAACGCGCAGAAAACCGTCAAAGAGCACAACCTGACCCGTTGCACGCAGGGTAACTTGGGCATCTGGCGAGGAAATCTCGACAGTCGTCCGCTCCATCCGCGCGCTTTCCATTTGGCAAGCCAGCGTACGTTTCCAGATCAGATCATAGAGCTTGCGCTGGTCACCATCCATCAGCTTCAGCGCATCCGCGTCTTTGGACATCTCGGTGGGGCGCACGCATTCATGCGCCTCTTGCGCGTTCTTGGCTTTGTTTTTGTAGATGCGCGGTTTGGCCGGCACATATTTGTCACCATAGCGGTCGGCAATAGCACTGCGCGCCATGTCCATGGCTTCGGGCGCCATATCAATGCCGTCTGTCCGCATGTAGGTGATGTGGCCCGCTTCGTAGAGACGCTGAGCCGTACTCATCGTTTGGCGCGCACCCATGCCGAATTTGCGGCTGGCCTCTTGCTGCAAGGTCGAGGTCATAAAAGGCGGGGAAGGGTTGCGCGAGGCGGGCTTTGCCTCAACCGAGGACACGCTCAGATCACGGCTCGACACGGCCTGAACTGCCATTTCTGCCTTGGTGACGCCGTCCAGATCGAATTTATCCAGCTTCTTACCGGCAAGCTCGGTCAGGCGTACTTCAAATTCCTGACCCGCAGGTGTGGCCAGCAACGCCTTCACACTCCAGTATTCACGGGGGCGAAAGGCCTCGATCTCCATCTCGCGTTCGGTAATCAGGCGCAGGGTGACCGATTGTACGCGGCCTGCCGATTTTGCACCGGGCAACTTGCGCCACAAAACGGGGCTGAGATTGAAGCCTACAAGATAGTCCAGCGCACGGCGGGCCAGATAGGCCTCCACCAGTGGCATGTCGACCTGACGGGGGTTTTTCATCGCCTCTGTGACGGCTGTTTTGGTGATCGCGTTGAACACCACGCGGCTGACAGGCGTGTCTTTCTTGATTGATTTGCGGGCGGTCAGCGCCTCTTGCAAATGCCAGCTGATCGCTTCGCCCTCGCGGTCGGGGTCGGTTGCGAGGATAAGTTCGTTGTCGTCTTTCAGCGCATCGGCAATCGCCTTCATGTGCTTTTTCGAGCCACTGTCGATCTCCCAAAGCATCTCGAAATCGTTGTCTGTGTCGACCGATCCGTTCTTGGGGGGCAGATCACGTACGTGGCCATAAGATGCCAGAACTGTGAAATTATCGCCGAGATATTTGTTGATTGTCTTGGCCTTGGCGGGAGATTCGACAACGACTACTGGCATCTAATTACAGTCCTTCGGGGGAATTTACGCGGCGTCTTGGGCCTTTGTCATGTGGGATGCAAGGGGTCTTTGTCAATGCAAGGCGCAGTCGGTGTGCTGTGATCGTACGGGGAAATTCGCTGTGCCAGTGTCAACATCGGGGTGTTGCGAGGGGCTGCTTGGCCAGAAATACGGCGCTAGATCGCGCGTGACAACATGCCGCCTGCGCTGCGTGTGACCTTGCCGTCCATCTCAAGCTCGACAAGCGTGGGCGTGATGGCTGCGGGTGTGATTTGCAGATCACGGATCAGCTGGTCTTCGGGCACGGGGGAGGGGCCGAGACGTTGAAGAATGGTGAGGTGCAAGCTGGCTGTTTCACGTAGGCTGCGGCGTGGTTTGCGCGCTTGCGATGCTTGTGGCTTTGGCGGGGCGAGCGGCAATTCAGCGGGTTCTGCGTGCAGCGGGCCAAGGGCCTCGATGATATCGGCGGCATTGCGTACGAGGGTGGCGCCATCGCGGATCAGCATGTTGCAACCCGCAGCACGCGCATCAAACGGATGGCCGGGCACGGCAAGCACGTCGCGCCCCTGATCGAGGGCGTCGCGGGCCGTAATCAGGCTGCCGGATTTTGCCGCAGCTTCAACCACTACTGTGGCGCGTGACAGACCCGAAATGATGCGGTTGCGGCGCGGGAAATGCCGTGCAGTAGGTTGCAGACCGATGGGTTGTTCGGACAGACGAAGGCCTTGTGTCGCAATATCGCCTGCCAGTGCGGTGTTTTCGGCGGGATACATTATATCGACGCCGCCTGCCTGTACGGCAATGGTGCCAAAGGGCAGGGCGGCAAGGTGTGCGGCGGCATCAACACCGCGCGCAAGGCCCGAGACAACGACAAAACCAGCCTCACCCAGATCATGGGCCAGCGTCCGCGCCATACGGGTACCAAGCGATGACGCATTGCGCGCACCAACAAGCGCGATCATGGGCCGCGCCAACCATTCGGGATTGCCCACGAGCCATAGAAACGGCGGGGCATCATCGAGTTCGGCCAAAGAAGAAGGATAATCGGGATGATCTATGTGAAGAAGCTTTGCGCCGAGTGTATGAGCTGCGCGCAATTCGGCACGCACGACGCCTTCGGGGCAAATTTCATAGCCAGAAACGCCCGCGGCGCGCGCTACCTCTGGTAGCGCGGCCAGCGCGTTTTGCGCAGTGCCGTGTTCAATCAGCAGTCGTTTATACGTGGATATGCCGACCCGGCGCGAACGCAACAAACGGAGACGGGCAAACTGTTCGTCTTCCGGGGTGGGTGGGAGTGGGGGGTGAGTGGAAGAAGGATTGTGGTCCTTGATAGTCATCCCGATGCTCCGTCTGTTGCTGGAATCAGTATTACCTTTTGGTGGTTAACAAGGGATGAATCGTTTCAGGGCAATTCGGTTCAACAGGCGGGTTCAGGATGAAGTTTTGCGTGGCGCAACTGCTTCAGGACACCGGAGGAACAAGGACACCCACATAACAGCGCCATGCAGTGCCGCAGATATAGCTAAGTTGGCAGCAGCTTTAAATTGAACGCCATCTAAAATATGAACTGGAAGTAAAGCGACTGCGCCAATGAAAAAGATTGCAGCGGGTGCGGCAAGTGCGGTTCCCAAGCCAGCCCAGCCGACCCTGAGTAGCCCCAAAAGCACGAACATCGCAGGTACAATCAGGAATATGGTGAGCAACGGCGCAAATGCGTGGGAATACAAAAATCTCAAATAGAAACTTATCAAGTCCGACTTTGATGTGCCGCGCAGCAAATGATTTGCAAGCGATGCAGTTCCGTAGGCTAATATCGGGGTTACAAAAACTGTGGAAAGGGCAACGACTGTCCAATCATCTCGATTGAGAAATTCTTGTCCGAACTCTCGTGTTTTCCACATTCTCAAGCTGCCGCACCACCGATCGTCAGCCCGCTAATCATTAGCGTTGGCTGGCCCACGCCCACTGGCACCCATTGGCCCTGTTTGCCGCAGTTCCCCATGCCGGGGTCAAGGCTGGGGTCATTGCCGATGGCGCGGATTTGTTTCAGCGCGGTTGCGCCGTCTCCGATTAGGGTTGCACCTTTGACGGGCGCGCCGACGACGCCATTCTCCACGCGGTAGGCTTCGGTGCAGGAGAAGACGAACTTGCCATTGGTAATGTCGACTTGGCCGCCGCCGAATCCTACGGCGTAGATGCCGTCTTTGAGGTCGGCCACGATGTCACCGGGTGCTGTATCGCCGCCCAGCATATAGGTGTTGGTCATGCGTGGCATGGGGATGTGGGCAAAGCTTTGGCGGCGGCCGTTGCCGGTGCTCTTGACCCCCATCAGGCGCGCGTTCTGGCGGTCTTGCATGTAGCCGACTAGCTTGCCGTCCTCGATCAGCACATTTTTGGCGCTCGGCGTGCCTTCATCGTCGACAGAGATGGAGCCGCGGCGGTCGGGGATGGTGCCATCGTCCAGTACAGTCACACCTTTTGCGGCGATCTGCTGGCCCATGAGGCCTGCAAAAGCAGAGGTGCCTTTGCGGTTGAAGTCCCCCTCAAGGCCGTGGCCGATGGCCTCGTGTAGCAAAATGCCTGGCCAGCCGGGGCCGAGGACCACGTCCATCACGCCCGCGGGCGCAGGCACAGCTTCGAGATTGACCAGCGCGATGCGCAAGGCTTCGCGTGCTTTGGCCTGCCAGTCGGAGGCGGCCAGCATGCCGTCCAGCCCGATGCGCCCGCCACCACCAGCCGTGCCACTCTCGCGGCGGCCTTCATGCTCAACGATCACGGATACATTTACACGGGTCATCGGGCGCACATCGCGGAACGAGGTGCCTTCGGGGCGCAGAATCTCGACCTCTTGGATGGAGGCGGCGATGGAGGCGCTGACCTGCACCACGCGGCCATCAAGACTGCGGCAGAAATCATCAATTTCGCGGAGTGTCTCGACTTTTACCGAAAAAGCCGCGCCTGCAATCGGGTCTTCGTCGGTGTAGAGCTTTTTATTGGTGCCTTCGGGCGCATCGGCCCATGTACCGCCGCCATCGCCGACGGCCAGCCGCGCGGTTTGTGCAGCGCGGCGCAAAGCGGCCTCAGATATTTCGGTCGAATGGGCGTATCCAGCCACCTCGCCGCGCACGGCGCGCAGGCCAAAACCCGTTGCAGCGTCATAGCTTGCTGTCTTGAGGCGGCCATCGTCAAACATCAGACCCTCGGAGCGGCGGCGCTCAAAAAACAGCTCTCCGTCATCTGCGCCAGCGACTGCATCGCGCAAAATAGCGAGGGCGGTGTCGCGGTCGAGGACATCATCGAGAGGCAGGAAGGGCGTGTCGGCCATGAGGCGTGCTCCGTTTGGATTGGCGGCAGAATTTGTGCTATGTGATGGGCGCTTCGCGTCTATCTGACGCAAGCATGGGTCTTTCTTTCGTAATCAGAATATGATTGTAAGGCGCCAGATTACAACGGCGGCTTGCCAGCCTGCACGTTTTAGCCAACTAGGGTCAAGAATATCAGGACGAATATGATGACAAAGCACCTCACACTTGCCGGTCTTTTGGCTGGCTTCACAAGCTTGCCCGCATGGGCGCAAAGCGTTGATCCACAAGGACTTGAGGTGATCGGTGTTCCCGTTGACCGCGAGATGGGCTTTCAGCCTGCTGTGACCGAACTGGCCACCGACCTGCAATGGCTCGACGGAATGATTCTGGTAATCATTACGCTGATTACTGTGTTTGTAACCGGTTTGATGATCTGGGTGGCGATCCGCTACAATGCCAAGCGTAACCCGACACCTGCTTCGTTTACGCACCACACCCCTGTCGAGATCGCATGGACGATTGTGCCGATCCTGATTCTGGTCGGCATCGGGGCATGGTCACTTCCGATCCTGTTCCGCCAGCAAGAAATTCCCGTCGCTGACGTGACGATCAAGGCGACAGGCAACCAATGGTACTGGACGCATGAGTATGTAGACGAGGGCTTCGGCTTTGACAGCTACATGATCGGCGCGCCGGCGCTGGGCGGCGACAACATGAAAACGCCTGAAGTGATCGCGCAGCTGGAAGCCGCAGGTTACTCCGAGAGCGAATGGCTGCTGGCGACTGACACAGCCGTGGTTGTGCCGGTAAACCAGACAATTGTTGTGCAGGTTACAGGCTCTGACGTGATCCATGCTTGGACGATCCCCGCTTTCGGCGTGAAGCAAGACGCTGTACCGGGTCGTTTGGCCGAGTTGTGGTTCAAAGCCGAGAAAGAAGGCGTATACTTTGGTCAATGCTCCGAACTTTGCGGGCAGGCACATGCGTATATGCCCATCACCGTAAAAGTGGTGTCGGAAGAAGCATACGAAGAGTGGCTGGGCCGCGCGCGTGAAGAATACGCTGGTATCCCACAACCTTTGAGAGTCGCGTCTGCCGACTGATAAAAGTGCGGGCAGGGCACTACCGCCCTGCCTGACCCGTTTGCTGCGGCGCCTTTGAGAACGCTGCAGGCCCGAGTACACGAATTGCCATGGGATGCCCCGACAATGACGGATGCTACAACCACACAAAGCTATGAGGCAGAGCCACAGCTCGGCGACTATTATGCGTTGCTCAAGCCGCGCGTGATGCAATTGGTGGTTTTCACTGCCGTTGTAGGTATGTTGGCGGCACCCGTTGGCGTGAATCCCATCGTAGGCTTCGCCTCCATCCTGTTTCTGGCCATCGGTGCAGGCGCATCGGGCGCGCTGAACATGTGGTGGGACGCGGATATTGATGCGGTGATGAAGCGGACTGCCAATCGTCCGATCCCTGCGGGCAAAGTCGATGCGCAGTCTGCCATGTATCTTGGCGTGGCCCTGTCAGGCCTGTCGGTCATGATGCTGTCGCTCAGCGCAAACCTGCTGGCGGGTTTCATGCTGGCCTTTACGATCTTTTTCTACGTCGTACCTTATTCCATGTGGCTCAAACGCTCGACCCCGCAGAACATCGTGATCGGTGGGGCAGCGGGTGCTTTTCCGCCTGTGATCGGCTGGATCATTGCGACAGGTGATATTCTGGTCCTTGAGCCTTGGTTGATGTTTGCATTAATCTTTATGTGGACACCGCCGCATTTCTGGGCACTCGCCCTCTTCATGCGCAACGACTATGACGATGCCAAAGTGCCGATGCTGACCGTGACGCACGGCCGCCGCGCGACCCGTAATCACATCCTCGGCTATACTGTTTTGCTTGTGATTCTCGCCGTTGGTGCGGCCTTTACCGCGATTGGCGGCTGGGTCTATCTGGTAACGGCTGTGGTGCTGAACGGGCTGTTCCTCAAGGGCGCCTATGACATCTGGCAGCGCGACGAGGACATGTCCGAGGCTGATAATTTCGCCACTGAGCGCAAGTTTTTCCGCTTGTCGTTGTGGTATCTTTTCGCGCACTTCGGCGCGATCCTGATCGAAGCAGGGCTGAAGCCCTTTGGGCTGGGAGGCTGGTAATGGCATTGCGTCCTGAACACGAAATTCATAGCCGTCGCAAAAGTCTGAACATTGGTGTTGGTGTCATGCTCGGCTCATTTGTTGTGCTGATTATGCTTCTGACGTTCAACAAAATCACCTCGCCCGAATTCGCAGTGCCTGCGTCGGCGGCAAAAGGATACGGCGAGCAGACAACCACGGGAGGGAGTGACTAATGCCGTTAACCGGACCACAAAAAACTGTTGCCCAGACTGTTGGGCTTGTTGTTGTGATGGGCGGACTGGCTTGGGCTTCTGTCCCTTTTTATGACTGGTTCTGCCGTGTCACGGGTTTTGGCGGCACTGTTGGCTATGCCTCTGTCGCGCCCGAGGACGTGTTGGAGCAGACGGTCAAAGTGCGCTTTGACGGATCTCTTAACAACGATATGGCGTGGGAGTTTACGCCTGTCGTACGGGAAATGGAAATTCGCATTGGCGAGACAGGGTTGGCATTCTATGAGGCCTATAACCCCACCGATCGTCCCGTTGCAGGTATGGCGTCATACAACGTAACGCCCTATCAGGCCGGTGGTTTCTTTGAGAAGATCGACTGCTTCTGCTTTGAAGAGCAGGTGCTCGCCCCAGGCGAACGGGTGCAGATGCCTGTCAGCTTTTTTGTTGACCCCGAAATCGTAGGTGACCGTGAAGGACAGTATATACATACCATCACACTCTCCTATACATTCTACGAAATTGATCTGCCCGAGGGGTACGCCGCCCTTGAGACAGATCAGCCCACTGAATTAAACTAAGACAGAACATAGGGACGCCCATCATGGCCCATGCAAAAGACCACGACTATCATATTCTGAACCCCTCTATCTGGCCCTTGCTCAGCTCTCTGTTTGCATTTGTGATGCTTACAGGTGGCGTACTCTGGATGCACGCGGTCACGCCGTTTGTTTTCCTGATCGGCTTTGTCGGCACGCTGTACTGTATGTTTGCGTGGTGGTCCGAAGTTGTTGAGGAAAGCAAGATCGGCGATCACACCGCAGTGGTCCAAATCGGCCTGCGCTACGGTTTCATTCTGTTCATCATGTCCGAAGTGATGTTCTTTGCTGCGTGGTTCTGGAGCTTTTTCAAACACGCGCTCTACCCGATGAACGAATATGTCGGCTCCACCTATATTCCACCACAGATCTATCAGGTTGATGCATTCCACCTGCCGCTGATCAATACGCTGATCCTGCTGCTGTCGGGCTGTGCGGTAACATGGGCGCACCACGCGCTGGTACACGGCAACAATCGCGCCGACCTCAAGAACGGTCTGATCATCGCTGTTGTGCTGGGCATCCTGTTCACTGGCCTTCAGGCGTATGAATATAACTACCTGCTCTACAAAGGCTGGGAGTTCGGTGGCGACAAGTTCTTCTCCAACTTCTTTATGGCCACAGGCTTCCACGGTGTTCACGTCATCATCGGGACAATCTTCCTGTTTGTCTGCTGGATGCGCGCACGTGCGGGCCACTTCACCTCCGAGCGCCACGTTGGGTTCGAGGCAGCTGCATGGTACTGGCACTTCGTTGATGTGGTATGGCTGTTCTTGTTCTTTGCTGTCTACATCTGGGGCATCCCTGCGAACTAAGGGCGCACTTGCACCTTTAGCGACAGACGTTAAACACCAACGCGCGGGGCCACGCCTCGCGCGTTTTTCATTCCAATTTGCTTTTGGGGGCCTTCATGCGCCGCAGTCTATTCCTCATTGTCATTGGTGCTGGCGGGGCCGCGATCCTGCTCTGGCTCGGCTTTTGGCAGATGCAGCGGTTGGAGTGGAAGCTGGGCGTGATTGCCGACATTGATGCGCGGATTGCAGCGGCCCCTGTGGTATTGCCGCAAACGCCTGACCCGCAGAGTGATTCCTATTTGCCGGTTGAGGTGAGTGGTACGCTTGCCCCCGATTACCTGCGCGTTCTGGTCAGCCAGAAAGAGATCGGCGCAGGCTACCGCATCATCTCGGCGCTGGAGGGGGCCGATGGTAGGCGGGTGTTGCTGGACCGTGGATTTACTCCCGTTGCAATGACAGACATTCAGACCCACGAAGGGACAGTGACCGTGCAGGGAAATCTGCAATGGCCGCAAGAGACAGATGGTTTCACGCCTGAACCTGACATCGACGGCAATATCTGGTTCGCCCGTGATGTGGCCGCAATGGCGCAGGCACTTGGGACCGAGCCTGTGCTTGTGGTGGCCAAGACAACAGCCTTTAATGATGCGCCCGTTTTGCCCCTGCCTGTTGACACCACAGCGATTCCAAACGACCACCTGTCCTATGCTATTACGTGGTTCTCGCTTGCTGCGATCTGGATCGCGATGAGCCTCGCCTTTATTCTGCGCGCCCGCCGCGCCACAACCGATTGATCTGACTGATGCGCTATATCTCTACCCGTGGGACCGCCCCGAACCTGAGCTTTGAAGAAGCGATGCTGACCGGGCTTGCCCGTGATGGCGGCCTCTATGTTCCTGAAAGTATCCCGCAGCTGAGCCATGCAGATATCAAAGCCATGGCAGGACAATCCTACGAAGAGGTCGCCTACACGGTGATGCGCCCGTTTATCGGTGATACCTTCACCGATGCCGAGTTTCGCGATCTGATTACCAAGGCCTATGCCGGATTTGGCCATGCGAGCCGCGCCCCGCTCAAAGAACTCGCCCCGAACCATTTCCTGCTGGAGCTGTTTCACGGCCCAACGCTGGCCTTCAAAGACTTTGCCATGCAGCTGATCGGCCAGATGTTCCAACTGGCGCTAGGCCGCAAGGGGGAGCGTGTGACGATCGTAGGCGCTACCTCGGGCGATACAGGCTCTGCCGCGATTGAGGCGTTTCGCGGCCTCGACAACGTCGATGTGGTGATCCTTTATCCTCATGGCCGCGTGTCCGAGGTACAGCGCCGCCAGATGACAACGCCAGTCGAAAGCAACGTACATGCGCTGGCCGTCGACGGTGATTTCGACGATTGTCAAGCACGCCTGAAAGACATGTTCAACGATTTCGAATTCCGCGATGGCGTAAAGCTGGCGGGTGTCAATTCGATCAACTGGGGCCGTGTGCTGGCGCAGGTAGTCTACTATTTCTCTTCCGCTGTCAGCCTTGGCGCGCCTGAACGCAAGGTCAGCTTTACGGTGCCCACAGGCAACTTCGGCGATATTTTCGCGGGGTATATTGCCAAGAAGATGGGCCTGCCGATTGACCAACTGATTGTGGCCACCAATCAGAACGACATCCTGCACCGCTGCCTCTCGGGCCACGGCTATCACAAAGATACCGTGCACCCCTCGATCAGCCCGTCGATGGATATTCAGGTCAGCTCCAACTTCGAGCGGGCCCTGTTTGACGCATACGACCGTGACGGCAATGCCGTAGCGCAGCTGATGACTGAACTGGGGCAGGGCGGTTTTGACGTGAGCCAAGGAGCGGCGCAGGCATTGTCGGAGCATTACGCATCTGGCCGCGCCTCTGAAGAAGAAACCAGCCAAACCATCACTGAGACGTTGGCCAGCAGCGCCGAGCTGCTCTGCCCCCATTCTGCCATCGGTGTGAAAGTGGCAAACGAGTTGCGCGATCCCAAGACACCCATGGTCACGCTTGCCACAGCACACCCCGCCAAATTTCCTGACGCGGTGGAGGCTGCGACGGGTATCCGCCCGCCATTGCCCCCGCGTATGGCCGATCTTTATGACCGCCCCGAGCGGCTGACCCGTGTTCCAAACGATCTGGACGCGCTCAAGACCCAAATCAAAGGACTGATTGCTCAGTGACACTGCAAACGCACCGCCTTTCCAACGGCTTTCGCATCGTGACAGAACATATGCCGGGGCTTGCTTCGGCCTCTATCGGGGTCTGGGTCGGAGCCGGTGGGCGCCACGAGACGCCCGCGCAAAACGGCATCGCCCATTTTCTGGAGCATATGGCCTTCAAAGGAACCAAGACGCGAACAGCCTTGCAAATTGCCGAGGCGATCGAGGATGTGGGCGGATATATCAACGCCTATACCTCGCGCGAAGTGACTGCCTACTACGTGCGGGTGTTGGAAAACGATGTGCCGCTGGGCCTCGAGGTGATCGCCGATATCCTGCGTAATCCGATCATGGAGGATTCCGAGATCGAGGTGGAGCGCGGTGTCATCCTGCAAGAGATCGGGCAAGCATTGGATACCCCCGATGATGTGATCTTCGATTGGCTGCAAGAGCAGGCCTATCCCGATCAACCCATGGGCCGCACAATTCTTGGCCCGCAAGAGCGCGTATCGAATTTTAACCGTGATGACCTCACAGGGTTCATTGACCAGCATTATGGCCCAGAGCAGATGATCCTTTCGGCGGCGGGCGCGGTGGATCACGAGGCGCTGGTGGCGATGGCCGAGAAACTGTTTGGTGATATGGCGCCAAAGCCTCTTCTGCGCGCCTTGCCCGGCAGTTTTGTCGGTGGTGAGCATCGGCAGGTCAAAGAGCTGGAGCAGGCGCATTTTGCGCTGGGGTTCGAGAGCCCTGGCTACCGCGCTGATGATATTTATGTGGCGCAGATCTATGCCTCGGCCCTTGGCGGCGGCATGTCGTCGCGTCTGTTTCAAGAGGTGCGCGAGAACCGCGGCCTCTGCTACACCATCTTCGCCCAAGCGGGCGCTTATGCCGATACGGGTATGATGACAGTCTATGCGGGCACCTCTGGCGACCAGTTGCCCGAGCTTGCAGGTATCACCATCGACGAGATGAAGCGTGCGGCCACCGATATGTCGCCCGCCGAAGTTGCCCGTGCGCGTGCGCAGATGAAGGCAGGGTTGCTCATGGGGTTGGAAAGCCCCAGCAACCGCGCGGAGCGTTTGGCCCGCCTGATCCAGATTTGGGATCGTATCCCGCCACTGGAGGAAACGATTGCCCAGATCGACGCTGTGACCACAGGCGATGTACGTGACTTTGCAGAGAATATGGCTGCTTCCGCCCCTGCGGCGCTGGCTCTTTATGGCCCTGTCCAAGATGCGCCAACGCTCGCGGCACTTGAGGCAAGGCGCGCTGCCTGATGCTGCTGGCGCGGCGAAAACTGAAGCTGGAGACCGAGCGCATGACACTGCGCCCGCCTGTGCATCAGGATTTTCGCCCGTGGGTCGCACTGCGCAGCGCCAGCAGAGATTTTCTGACCCCTTGGGAGCCAGCATGGTCGCCCGACCATCTGAGCCGCAAGGCCTTCTCCAACCGTGTCTATTGGGCCAACCGCTCGATCAATGCAGGTACGGCAATGCCGCTGTTTTTGGTCCGCCGTGAAGATCAGGCACTGCTGGGGGCGATTACGCTGGATAACATCCGGCGCGGTCCTGCGCTTGCGGGGACACTGGGGTATTGGACGGGGGCGGCCTTTGCGCGGCAGGGCTATATGCGCGAAGCGATCGAGACTGTTGTACATTACGCCTTCACCCATCTTGAGCTAAGCCGGATCGAGGCGGCCTGCCTGCCTGAAAATACTCCGTCGCGTGGACTGCTGGAGCGGTCAGGCTTTAAGTACGAGGGTGTTGCACAAAGCTATCTGCAAATTGACGGGCGTTGGCGGACCCATGTTCTCTATGCAAGCCTGCGCGGTGATCGTCGGGGGAAGACGACCACCACGTAATGCTGCAGGCCTTAGTTGCGGCCCACATCTACCCGCGTTTTGCTGCGGCGGTTGTTGGCATTAAGCGCATCATACACGGGTTTGGAATAGACCCCCTCACGGCTGTAGGTGCCATGCAACGGTGTGCCGAAATGTCCGCCATGACGGTGCTCGCTATAGGCGCGGTCACGGGTGCGGGACGCAAAGACGCTGATGTTGTTTGACGTGCTCCATGTTACACCATTCTGCTGATAGGTGATGCGGTCACTGCCTGCTGTCGCAGCAGAGCCGACAAGGGCCAGACCTGCAGCAAGGGAGAGGGCGGCGAAGGTTGCGAGGATCGGTTTCATGATGTGCTCCTTTCGGGGGCAGGGAGGGTCGTTGGTATGTAACTGAATTGGGGCGTTATCCTGCTCCGTTCAAATGAATTGGCTGTGACGGGATGTGAGGGCGGCGGGACTACACGCTTTTGTTGTCGTCGAAAACAACTGGGAATGGTCTGAGCTGCGTGAAACAATCGATCACGCGGCTGCGCAAACAGGCAATGCACAAAGTTTGCGCAAGGGGCAGTGCAGCTTCTCTTTTGTGAAATTGAAAAGCAGTGTTACCCTAGGGTCATGTTGATCCGTGTCATCGCCACCCTCGTTGGTTTTCTTTTTGCAGGCCCTCTATTTGCGCAAGAAACGCCTGCCACCCGAACGCCCAGCCATTGTCACGCGCTGGCGGATGCCACGCAGGGGATGGAATACCTGCACCGCGCCGCCCTGCGCGACGTACCCGACGAGACGGTTGATTTGCATTATGTGGGCCACGCCAGTTTTGTGATCCGCAGCGCGGGTGGCCTTAACTTGGTGACGGATTTCACAGGTTTTATCGGCAGCACAAAGATGATCCCTGATGTGGTCACGATGAACCATGCCCATGATACCCACTGGACCCCCTTTCCCGATCCTGCAATTCCCCATGTGCTGCGCGGTTGGGGGCCGCACGGGGTTGGAATTGACCACCGCGTTGATCTGGGTGAGGTGCTGGTGCGCAATGTTTCTACCGACATCCGTTCGCAATTCTCGGGGGTGGAGGAGAACGGCAATTCGATCTTCGTCTTTGAGATAGCGGGCCTGTGTATCGGGCATCTGGGCCATTTGCACCATGCCCCCAATGATGAACAATACGCAGCCATCGGGCGGCTGGATGTGGTGATGGCCCCTGTGGATGGTGGCTATACCCTTGATCTGGCGACGATGACGTCGGTGCTCAAGCGGCTGCGGTCGCGCATTGTGATCCCGATGCACTGGTTTTCGGATTTCGCACTCGAGGATTTTCTGGATGGCATGTCGGACGAATTTGCAGTGGTCCGCGTGGAAGGGCCGATGTTGAATGTGCGCCGTGATCTGCTGCCTTCGCAACCGACGATCATGGTACTGCGGCCAAATTATCTGCGCGACGAATAGGCCTTATCCCTTGCATCCTGTGCGGCGACATTAGATCAAACTGTATGACACATGATCTGAATCCCGCCGACGCCGCCTTTTCCGAGACTTTGCGTGCAGCCTTGCCTGATGGCACACTGCATGAGACAACCGCCCGCTATCTTGAAGAGCCACGGGGCCGTTATGCAGGCCAAGCGGGGGTTCTGGCTAAACCGCGCGATGCGCAGCAGGTTGCAACGCTGGTGCGCATGGCAGCCGATGCACGTGTGGCAGTGGTGCCTTATGGAGGCGGTACTGGTCTGGTGGGCGGGCAGGTGGCGCCCGAAGGCTCAACCCCGCTAATCATCTCGCTGGAGCGGATGACGGCGATCCGCGCGGTCTATCCCGACGAAAACGTCATGGTTGCCGAAGCGGGTGCCATTCTGGCGGACGTGCAAAACGCAGCCGAGGCGGCGAACCGTCTCTTCCCGCTCAGCCTTGCGGCGCAAGGCTCGGCGCGGATCGGTGGCAATCTGGCGACAAATGCAGGTGGTACTGGGGTGCTGCGCTATGGCAATGCCCGCGATCTGTGTCTGGGGCTGGAGGCGGTGCTGCCGGACGGTCAGATATGGAACGGGCTGTCGCGTTTGCGCAAAAACAATACTGGCTATGACCTGCGCCATTTGCTGATCGGGGCAGAAGGTACATTGGGCATTATCACAGCAGCCGCGCTCAAGATGTTCCCGCGCCCCGCGCTGACGGGAACCGCGATGCTTGTGGTCGAGAGCCCTGCTGCCGCGCTGAAGCTGCTGAGCATGGCGCGCGGGCTCTTTGGTGAGATGATAAGCGCGTTTGAATTGATCCATCGTCAGGGGTTTGATTTTCTGTCCGAAACCATGCCCGAAGTGCGCCAGCCCTTTGAGACAGCACCCGAATGGTCGGTTTTGATTGAGTTGGGACTGGCCGCGGATATGGACCCGCAAGAGGCGTTGGAAAACCTCTTTGCCAATGCTTCTGAGGCAGGGTTGGTGCAGGACGGTTTGATCGCGGGATCAGGCGCGCAGGCCGAGGCCTTTTGGACAATCCGCGAAAGCATACCCGAGGCGAACCGCCGCGTGGGGTCTGTCTCCAGCCACGATATATCAGTGCCTTTGAGCGCGATTCCCGAATTTATCATCAAAGCAGGTGATGCGCTGGCGCAGATGGGGGATTTTCGGATCAATTGCTTCGGGCATGTGGGTGACGGAAACCTGCACTACAATGTCTTTCCGCAGATCGGGCGCAGCCGTGCGGACCATGAAAACCAGCGTGACGCGATCAAGGCTTGCGTGCATGATTTGGTGGATTCACTGGGTGGGTCAATCTCGGCCGAGCATGGGGTGGGGCGCCTAAAAGTTGCCGATCTGGAGAAATATGGCGATCCGGCCAAGCTCTCTGCTATGCGCGCGATCAAAGCTGCGCTGGACCCCATGGGAATCATGAACCCCGGTGCGGTGCTGCGCGGTTAACGGCGGGGAGGGGGCCAGCCCCCGACTTTGCATACGCAAAGCCTCCCCCGGAGGATTTATGGCCAAGAAAAATAGAAGATCTACGCGCCGTCGAACGCACAGAGGATTTGCACGTCTATGCCCATGGCCTTCAGACGATCGCCGCCGCCAAGGGCGGGCAGGTCGATGATGAAGCTGGCCGAGATGATTTCTGCGCCGAGACGTTCGAGCAATTTGATCCCCGCCTCTGCGGTGCCACCTGTGGCGAGCAGATCATCGACGACCAGCACTTTTTCACCAGGTTTTACGGCATCATCGTGGATTTCCATTGTCGCTTCGCCATATTCCAGCTTGTAGTCTTGGCTAAGGGTTTTTCCGGGTAGTTTGCCTTTTTTACGGATTGGCACAAAGCCCACACTGAGCTGGTGTGCGATTGCGCCTCCCATAATGAAACCGCGTGCTTCAAGCCCTACAACCTTATCGATGCGCTTGCCGGCATAAGGGTGCAACATCTGGTCGATTGCCATGCGAAACCCGCGCGGGTCGGCAAACAGGGTGGTTACGTCGCGGAACATGATCCCTTCATGCGGAAAGTCGGGGATGGTGCGGATATAGTCACGAACGGTCTTCATGTTGTGCTCCTGCGGAGGGTGGCGGTGAGCACACCCATGGTAATAAGGGTGGCGCCACCTGCGCGGGTGATCCATGCAATCACGCCGGGTCGTTTGATAACGCTGCGCAAGCGGTCAGCCAGAAGCGCATAAACGAGAGCATTCAAGCCGCCCATGGTGACAAAAGTAGCGATCAGTATCATGAATTGCGGCAGCAAAGGCGCATCGGCTTTGATAAACTGCGGGACGAAAGCGATAAAGAAGGCGATTGATTTCGGGTTAAGCGCCGTCACTGCCGCGGTGTGACGAAAAACGCGTGGGCCTGTGATATCGGTCGCTTCTGGCATCTCCAAACCTGTCGAACCTGCAGATCGGAACAGCTTTATCCCGATATAAACCAGATAGATAGCGCCTAACCATTTGAGCACTGTAAATGCTGTCGCAGAGGCCAGTACCAGCGCACCGAGACCTGCCAACGAGGCGGTCATTGCAACCAGATCTCCAAAAGCGACACCCGCGGCCGAGGCAACAGCGACAGAGCGTCCCTTACTCAGCGCATAGCTGAGGACAAGCAGGACTGTCGGCCCCGGGATGAGCATCATGATAGCGGTGGCGGCCACGAAGGTGAGCCATAGGTCAAAGGGCATGGGCGTGCTTTTCAGTTAGGAGGGTAGTGGCGGATGAGTGCAACCTTGTCCTGTTGGCCCAAGGTTTTCAAGCTGTTGTCGCTGTCTTGGGACAGGATAGAGCGGCTGCGGTAATGCGGGTTCTGGATGTCGGTGATCAGGCCGAGGGCTTGGGTGATCTCCTCTAGCATGACAGATTCGTATTGACGGATCGGTAGCGTGTTTGAAAACCCGATGGTCGCACCTTTGACGACAGTACCTTCGACGTCGAGAGCCGTGATTGCGTTTGCCATGGTCAAGCCATTGAGAAGGCTTTGGTCCGGCATTGAAATCACCTCTCCGCGTGCAGTGTCGAGCAGGTGGATTTTTATGTCGGGGTCGTTTGTGTCAGGCATCAGCGTGAGCCCCATGTCGACAGCGTTGAGGTGTTGCAACGCGCGTACAACTGCGGCGGACGCCCGTTTTTGCTTGCCGCCCATAAAGGCGGGCGCACGGGTGATGATGCCAATGGTGATTTTTGTTTTATCCCATTTATAGAACGGCTTGCCGCATTTCCCCTGCGGTGGCGCCGCGCATGCAACCAAGCGGTAGAAGGCGTCATCGCTTAGCGGGCCTTCACTGTCGACGAAATCTTGCGCCTGCGCGGGCAGGGCCGCACAGACGAGAGCTGCGATGCATGTACATGCCCTGTTCAGAGCAGTCGGCCTGCGATTGCGTCAAGCTTGGCTATGAGGGCCGGATCGCGGGCCTCGGGGGCGGTCATGATCGCATATTCCAATGCGCGGTCACAGCCGTGCGGGCAGGGTGCGCGCGTGGCGCCAAGCAGGGCGGGCAAGCGGGCCACCAGATCGCGGGCGTTTGCGGCGTTACCTTGCAAAGTTTTAATGATTTCAGTTACATCCACCTCGCCATGATCAGGGTGCCAACTGTCGTAATCGGTAATCATCGCGACGCTTGCATAGCACAGCTCGGCCTCGCGGGCGAGTTTGGCTTCGGGCATATTGGTCATGCCGATGACATCCGCGCCCCAACTGTTTCTGTACATGTTGCTCTCGGCGAGGGTCGAGAACTGCGGCCCTTCCATTGCCAGATAGGTGCCGCCGCGATGCACGTTTACTCCCGTCGCTGTTGCCGCTGTTTCACACGCATCCGAAAGGCGGGGACAGGTTGGGTGGGCGACGCTGACATGGGCTACGCAGCCTGTGCCGAAGAACGATTTTTCACGCGCGAAAGTTCGGTCAATGAACTGATCTACAATGACAAAATCACCTGGTGCCATTTCCTCACGGAAGGAACCGCAAGCGGAGACCGAGATCACATCGGTGCAGCCGATACGTTTGAGTGCGTCGATATTGGCGCGGTAGGGAACGGTGGTGGGAGAGTGGATATGACCGCGGCCATGACGTGGCAGAAAGGCCATCTCGACCCCGTCCAATGACCCTGTGAGGATGGCATCGGAGGGCGCGCCCCAAGGTGTTTCGACCGTGGTCCATTGGGCATCCGCCAGCCCGTCGATGTCGTAGATGCCTGAGCCGCCGATGACGGCGATTTTGGTGTTGGTCATGGGGGTTTCCTCTGGTCGGTTTGGGGTGATGGTGGCGCGGGGCAGGGGGTAATGCAACCTGACAAATGGCGCGTTGTGAAGGGGGTGCCATAGGTACACCTCACGTACACCCCCTGTACACCCTCTGCGGTGTACGCGCGAAGCTGCGTCGTCTGTCTACTCGCGCCGGATGATGCCGGTGATCGCAGCAGCGCCAAGGGCGGTTACGATCCAGCCAAAGACGGTAAAGACCCACCTGAGCCACCAAAGGTGCCAGCCCCATTGTCCGCGGGCGGTTGAAGGGGCCCAAGCCTCGGTCTGGCCGAAGTTGATGAGCGGTATCACGATGTCGGCGGCGTAGGCGTAGCGGTTGAACGTCTCCCAATCGCGGCCCGGGGCGGTCATCGACCATGACGGATCGCGGGGTGCGGGCGACCAGCCTGCGGGCTCGGTATCTCCTGACCAGACCTGTGCGGGGTTCGGCGCAGAGGCTTGCAGGCGTTGCCAGCCTTGCGAGA
The DNA here is from genome assembly GCF_947502895.1 of uncultured Sulfitobacter sp. Lineage (GTDB taxonomy): Bacteria > Pseudomonadota > Alphaproteobacteria > Rhodobacterales > Rhodobacteraceae > Sulfitobacter. Next base: position 591,667 of record NZ_CANNBM010000002.1, on the reverse strand, counting down.
TCAGGACGGGGCTGGAATTTGGGGCAAAAGAGCCTTCTTCCCAAGTTTTGTGCGCAGGGATGGTGGCAAGAACGATAAGCAACGCAAGCCATCCGAGAGACCAGAAAGGTGCGTGGCCGTGGCCGACGACCACCAGTTGCAGCCCGTCCCAGAAATAGCGCCACGCGCGCAGCAAAGGGCCGAACTCCTTCCGCTCGTAACGGCGCACCATACGCTCGCGGGTGAGCAGAACCTTGCGCGATTGTGCATCATGGCCCGTGTCGCGGAGAAATTTGGCGTATTGGGTGTAGGGCTGCGGAAAGAACTGGTCTTTGTAGAGTGACCCGTTGAGGAGCCATTCTTTGCGGGCGGGCGAGGTTGAAACTTTGCCGCGAATACGGTCATAGGTAAATCCGTCAAGGTGCAGGTTGCCCGCATCGGGCCAGTTGGCGGGATCATCGTCCAGTTCGCCGACATGTGCGCCATTGAGGCTGACCTTGCCCTGCGGGTTATCCACCTTTTTCCATATGAAGGATTGATCGACCCGCATCCGTTGGCCGTTGAATGCATGCCCATTGGCGTTTTGGAACGTGGCCCCCGCGCAAGAGAGGTCACCTGCGATTTGCGAACCCGCCAGTTTCACTTCACCTGTGGCGATGCATCCGCCCAGCTTTACATCGCCGTTCACGCTCATGTTGCGCGCGGTCAGGCTTTTGGAATTTGCCAGCCCTGTCAGTTTGGTGTTTTCGGCAAACAGACCGCCAAGCTTGGCGGATACGAGGTATATCTCGCCTGTGGCGGAAAATGGTGCCGTGACTTTGTCCTGTTCTTCCTCGGTGCGTGGATGCAGGAAGATGCCGCCGCGGATGTCTGCACTGTGCGCGCTGATCGCAAAACGCGATTGCGTTGATATTTTTGCACCGACAAGCGAGAGTTGTCCCCCGATCGTGGCCCCTGCAATATCAACCGATCCCGTTATTTGAGCCCCGTTCATCAACACAGAATCCTGCACTGCGATGCCTTGGGCATGCAGCCCCGAAAAGGCGCTGTCGCTGAGAACCAAGAGATGGAATTTTGACTGTTGTAGGTAGAGTGGGCTTTGGAATTTACATGCGAACAGGCTCAGGACGGCGGAGGTACTCACATAGTTCAGGTCCAGCCCGCCTGAGATATACGCCCCTTCGAGCCAGATGCCGCGGGTATCGACGGGGCATTCGTCACAGCCACCCAAAATCAGATAGCGCAAAAATTCGGGGCGGATTTCACATGCGCCGTACTGTTCGGGCTCCGGCAGGTGCCCATCGTTAAAGATGCAGTGTTCGCCGGCGGTTGCGCATTCCAGCAGCTGTTCTTCGGGATCTGTCGGTTCTAACGCCAATAGCTGTTGGTAGGTTCTGATATGCGCCATGATTCCCCGACGTTCCTGTACTGTGCCTACTCTAGCGGACTGATCGGAGTTTCCCAGTTGCTTTCCTTCTTTGCGCGCATGGGCTAGGTGCTGGCCAAAGGCCCATCCGAACCATTCCGCAGGAGACATTATTTTGCGCGCGACATTTCGTAGTTTCACCAAGAATTTGACACCCACAGACGTCACCGATTTGCGCTGGATGGGCGAGGACGGGTTCAGTGTCGGCCGTATGCGGATTGAATTGCTGTCTGGCCTGACCGTGGCCCTGGCGCTGGTGCCCGAGGCGGTGGCCTTTGCGTTTGTGGCCGGTGTGCATCCGCTGGTCGGGCTATATGCAGCGTTTCTGGTCGGGCTGATTACGGCGCTGATCGGTGGCCGTCCGGGTATGATCTCGGGGGCGACGGGTGCTTTGGCTGTTGTGATGGTGGCTTTGGTTGCCCAGCACGGGGTTGAGTATCTGTTTGCGACTGTTGTTTTGATGGGACTGTTGCAGATTTTTGCAGGCGTGATGCAATGGGGTAAGTTTATCCGTCTGGTGCCGCACCCTGTTATGCTGGGGTTTGTGAATGGCCTCGCGATTGTGATTTTTCTGGCGCAGATGGGTCAATTCAAAGTGCCGGGCACAATGGTGGATACAGGCCACGGCATGGGCGGCGGTGAATGGCTGTCGGGTATGCCGCTGTATCTGATGCTGGCGCTGGTTGCAGCGACCATGGCGATTATCTGGGTGATGCCGCGCATCACCAAGGCGATCCCCGCACCGCTGGCCGGTATCGGGATCGTAGCTGCTGTGGTGATTTTCACAGGCATGGAAGTGCCGCGCGTGGGGGATCTGGCCTCCATTCAGGGTGGTTTGCCTAGCTTCCACAATCCGTTTGGCACGGGTGAGGGTCTTTATGGGACGCCGATGGCCCCGCTGAACATGGAGACATTCTATATCATCGCACCCTATGCGGTGATCCTTGCGGCGATTGGCCTGATCGAGAGTTTGCTGACGCTGAACCTTGTGGGCGACATGACCAACACGCGCGGCGGCGCATCGCAGGAGTGTTTGGCGCAGGGTGTGGCCAATACCGTGACGGGGTTCTTTGGCGGCATGGGCGGTTGTGCCATGATCGGCCAGTCGATGATCAACGTGAAATCGGGCGGGCGCACGCGGGTGGCGGGCATTGCTGCTGCCGTATTCTTGCTACTGTTTATTGTCGTTGCTGCCCCGTTGATCGAGCTGATCCCGCTCGCGGCGCTTGTGGGTGTGATGTTCATGGTGGTGATTGGCACATTCGCATGGAACAGCCTGACCATTCTGCGCAAAGTGCCGCTGACGGATGCTTTTGTGATCCTGCTGGTGACGGTTGTGACGGTCTATGAAGACCTTGCCGTGGCCGTGGTGGTGGGCGTGATTGTCAGCGCGCTGGCCTATGCGTGGAACAACGCCCGCCGCATCCATGCCAAGACCTACACCACGCCCGAAGGGGCCAAAGTGTATCAGGTACAAGGGCCGCTGTTCTTCGGCTCTGCCGCCGGATTTATCGAGCTGTTCGACATACATAATGACCCTGCTGTGGTGGTCGTTGATTTCAACGACAGCCGCGTTGTGGACCAGTCTGCGCTGCAAGCGATCGAAGCGATTGCAGGGAAATACGAGAGCGCAGGCAAGCGGATCGAACTGCGCCACCTGACCCGCGATTGTCACGCATTGCTGACCAAAGCGGGGCACCTGATGGTCGATAGTGATGACGATCCTGAATACCAGATCGCGGTGGACTACCAAGTGCGTACGGGGATTTTGGGCGGCCACTAGGGCGCGTTCACTTGTCTTTTCTCTGACAGGGATTTTTTAACATTTTGTCTCCAAGGTGCAGGCAACGGCACTGGAAGGGCCGCGTTTGATACGCGGCCTTTTGCACGCCGTTTGCGCCGCGCAAAAGCGTCCAAGAGAGAGACTGCGATGAGAAGCTTCCCCGTACCCTTCAACGAAGAGGCCCGCCTGAAATCCACCCGCGAAATGCCGGGTTTGTCTGGGCAGAACGATGAGGTATTCAGGCGTATATCCAATGCTGCAAAATCGCTGTTGGGCTGCCCGTGCGCGCAGATCAGCATCGTGGAAGAGGCCCATTTACTGTACCGCGACGGCACTGGCGATTTTCTGGCAGAGATGGTGCGGGCCGAAACGCTGTGCACGCATACAATTATGTCGGACAGCCCGTTGATCTTTCCCGATTTGCAGCAGGAGGTGCAATTTCAGGGGCACCCGATGGTGCAGGCTGGTGGATTTGGCCTGCGTTTTTACATTGGTATTCCGCTGATGCTGTCTTCGGGGTTCAAGGTTGGCAGCCTGTGTGTCTTTGATACAGAGCCGCATCCGCACCCTTCGGAAGGGATGATAGGCGCGATGATTGAATTGGGGGCCGCGATTATCGCCACATTGGAGCAGGTCCCCGCCCAGCGGGTTGTCACCCCACCCGCCGAGGCGGCATCCAATTTTTTGACGTTGGTGGGCCATGAATTGCGCACTCCGTTGACCGTGATGAAAGGGGCGCTGAGCCTGATGGAGGGGCGGTTGAATGATCCGGTGAATCTACGCCTGGCACAAAGCGCGACGCGCTCTACCGAGCATCTCGCCAAGCTGATCGATACAATATTGAGGTTCAGCGATGCAGAGACGGGTGATTTGCATCTGAACGCCCAACCCGTGACTTTGTGCGCGTTGATGGAGGAAATGCACCTTGCCCATAGCCCCGGTGTAGACGCCAGCGGCAAGCGGTTTGACCCGCCGCACTGTGCTGTTGGTCGGGCGGTCTTGATGGACCCCGATCATATGCGAATATGCATCACATCTTTGCTGCTGAACAGTATTCTGCATGGGGGTGACGAAATGCGCCTGTGGTCCGAGTTTGACGCGGACGGGAATGTGCTGGTTTCTGTGCATGACACGGGAACACTGGAGGCGCATGTCGAATTGGCCGAGCTGTACAAGCCTTTTGTTGTCGGCGGATCCTTGGATACGCGTGGTGCGCATGGTGGCCTTGGCCTTGGCCTGCCGCTTACCCGTAAACTGGTTGAATTGCACAGTGGCGCGTTTGAGGTATTGGCAGATGCACAAGGCACGACAGCGCGTATCCGGTTGCCGAAATGGCGGCTGGAGGCGGTGAACTGATTACTATGGGCGAAGCCCGCAGGTGGTGATTTTATAAGGTGCGCTAGTGTGGGAGTGGCACTTTGCCCATGTGTGCCTAAATTTAGACGAAGAGTCATCTTAGGTTTTGGAGAAAGCCAATGGATGCCCGATGACCGAACCCCAAGATCACCGCCTGACGATAGAGCGTGCCGAGCAGATCCTTGGCGTCGTATTGCCGCCCGGACTACGGGCTGACCTGATCGAAAACGGGGCGGCGGCGCTTGGGACACCCGATGGTGGTACGGTCGAATTTTATCTGTCTGAACAGGCGGAAGGCTCAGCTATATTCGAGGTTGATAGCGGTTATTTGCTGAAAGACATGGGCGGTTGGGGCGACTATGCCGAAAACTGGCATCTGACCGAGGGCGCGTTTCTTGTGGCGGAAAACGGGTGTGGCGATTATTATCTGCTGGCGCCCGATAAGGACGGCGTTGCGCGCAAACTGGTCTTTGCCGATCATGAGGTCGGGGTCATTTTTGTGATACGGCCCGATGTCGATGCGCCGCTGGTTGAACTCCCAAGGCGGCAGACTGCGGCGCTGGAAGAGGGCGACATCGAAGCCGCTGAATGTGACGGCTTTCTTGAACACCAGCATCCCAAGCCGCCGCCGCTGCGCCCCGTGCGGGCCATGTCTATCTATCCCGCGTTGGTATTCGCGCTAAGTGCTGCGGGCATTGTGACAGTGGTTTCGATGTTTCTGGGTGCGTTTCTAGCCTATCGTTGGCGCGCGGCAGAGCCAGAAAACCAGACCGAGTATACGCGTCAGATCAAACTGTTCTGGCGCGCCGCCTCTGGATGGGCAGTGGCATTGGTGCTGTTTTTGGCTGCTGTTATGTTGGCAAAGACCGGTAGGGGTGATGTCGGCGTGGTGGTTTTCAAAGCGGCGGTGGTGATCGCGTTTTGCACACAGCTATTGTTCACGGTGGTCGCTCTTTTCCACTCCATCCGTTTGTCATGGAAATATGCGACCGCTGGCAGCCCCGCCTGACACCGGCAGGGCCACACCAGCCGTCCATCAATCGTCTGGGCGGATGATTTCGAATACTTCGCGTACGGCGGTGTAGTCACGATAACCCAAGCGGCTGAGCGGGGTGTAGCGTGTTACGTCAAAGCGCCCGTCGACCACACAATCATCGCGCATATGCACGCCGATAACTTCGCCGAAACATACAAAATTTGTCGCGCCTTCCAACTGGACAATCTGGGTCATACGACACTCCAGGGCGGCGGGGGCATTGGCGACACGGGGGCAATCAATCGCTTCGCACTCGGCTTTTTCAATGCCCGCGTGGGCGAATTCATCTGTGCCGTGGGGCAGGGTGGCGGAGGATTTGTTCATCGCGTCGGCGGCGGCAAATTCCACCACATTCACGCAGAACACGCCGGTTTCGCGGATGTTGGCCATGCTGTCTTTGGTGCCGTCTACATCGCCTTTGGCCCCTGTAGACGAGAACATGACCTGCGGCGGCACATACGCCACGCCGTTGAAGAATGAATATGGCGCGATGTTGTCGCGGCCTTGCCCGTCGCGGGTGGAGATCCAGCCGATGGGGCGCGGTGCGATGATAGCGTTGAACGGGTTGTGGGGCAGGCCGTGGCCATCGGCGGGGCGGTAAAACATGTACGGGTCTTTCTGTTGTGATTGATAACAGAGCTAACGCCGTGATAGGCCGCTGACCAGTAGAAAACCCGCCGGAGCGCTGCCAGCCGTGTATGACCTTGCCGCAGAGACAGCCTCAGACCGTTGGGAGGTCGAAGCGCTCTATGATACCTGCTTTGCGCCCGGACGCACGGCGCTGTCTTCCTATCGCCTGCGCGAGGGCGTGCCGCCTGTTGCGGGCCTGAGCCTTGTGGCGCGGGACGATCTGGGGATTCTGGCGGGTGCGATCCGGTTCTGGCCTGTAAACGTAGGGGGCCACGAGGCGCTGTTGCTGGGCCCCGTGGCCGTGCACCCGACGCGGCAGGGCGAGGGACTGGGCGCGCTTTTGATCGAGACATCGCTGGCGTTGGCGACACCTGAGGGGGGCGAAGTGCATCAAAGCGCGCAGTTGGCCCGCGCGGACCAAAAGACATGGGAACGCGTAATGCTGGTGGGGGATGCCCCCTATTACGGGCGTTACGGCTTTGCGCCCTTGCAAGGTGTCATCATGCCGCCGCCTACAAATCCCGAGCGTGTTTTGGGCCGCGCGCTGCGGGTGGGCGCATGGGACGGTGTGACAGGAGATGTGACGCGCGCAGGTTGAAAGATTCGCCTTCGCCGCCCACATTGTAGTCCAGAGGAGAACCCGATGACCGAATATACTGTGCCTGTTGCCATTGATGTAGAAGCCGAGCTGGAGCAGATCGCACGGCGGTACAAGAACGCAGGCGGCGTCGGGATCAACGTGCTGAATTTGATAGGCGGGCAGGCCGAAAGCCTGCTGGACAGGTTACCCAAATCTGTGCGCGACCAGTTGGAGGCCGCCACGGTGCGCGCACTGGACCACGCAATGGAGGCGGCCCATAAAAGCCGCGCACGCGTGCCTGATCAGGCCTCTTGGCTAAACTCTGCCGTGTCTGCTGCGATGGGGGCTGCGGGCGGTGCTGGCGGTTTGCCCACCGCTCTGGCCGAATTGCCCGTGACTACCACGCTTTTGCTGCGGGTGATCGAGGGGGTTGCGGTGGAACACGGCTTTGACCCCGAGCTTGACTCGGTTCGGTTTGACTGTGTTCAGGTGTTTTCGGCGGCAGGACCGCTGGCCGAGGATGACGGGTCGGACCTTGCCTTTTTGACCGCGCGGTTGGCGCTGTCGGGCAAAGCGGTGCAAGCGGTGATCCACAAGATCGCGCCGCGCCTTGCCGTGGTGATGGGCCAAAAGCTGGCTGCGCAGACTGTGCCTGTGCTGGGCGCTGTGGCGGGGGCGGCGACGAATTACGCCTACACCAGCTATTATCAGGACATGGCGCATGTGCATTTTGGTCTGCGCAAGCTGGCGATTGAGGCGGATGTGCCGCCCGAAGAGTTGAACAAAAGGCTGGCCGAGAAAATGCGCAGCGTGGTCAAGGCATAGGCTAAAGCCTTGTCACAGCGGGCTATTTGGGCCAATGTGGGCGGATATCCGAGGAGTGCTGTCGATGTTCCGCCTGTCCGTTATTATGTGCGCCTTCGCCGCCTTTACCCTGCCTGCCTTCGCAGAGGTACGTTTTGGCAATAACGTGCGGATTGGTGGCAATGACGTCTCTAACCAGACGTTCACCAAGCAAAAGCGCGGCAAGTTTATCATTCACGAAAAAGCACCCAAAAACGCGGGTTGCGCGTGGCGCAAGAATTCGGATGGATCGCGCACCAAAGTGTGCAACTTCCAACGCAAAAAGACCAAAGAATCCCGCTAATCTAACGGCCCACACTGGTGGGCGCGATTGTCGTCGACTTCAGCACGGCAAAGCACGATGTGCCGACGCGCAGGCCCAACGCCTCGACGGCGCGGCGGGTAATGCGCGCAAGGATGCGCTCTCCGCCCACATCCAGCGTAACGGCCACTCCGGGTCCGGCCCCTTCATGCAGCCCGACGACACTGGCCGCGAGGATGTTGAGCGCGCTGATATCCGTGGGCCGCGTGCGGGCGATCATCACGTCCTGTGCCTTGATCCGCAGGCGCAGTTTTGCGCCGACGGGGGCAGCTACGGTCGGCAGGACAAGCGTGCCTGCGCGTAGTTTCAGGGTGCTTAGTCCGTCCGCATCATGGCTTTGCACAACTGCTTCAATCACCGATCCCGCCTCGCGCACGCCAAGCAGTGGCACGGCGGCGGGGTTGGACATTACCTCGCGCAGCGGGCCTTGGGCGGCGATGCGCCCGTCTTTGAGCAGTACCAGCGTGTCGGCAAGGCGGGTAATCTCGTCCACCGCATGGCTGACATAGAGAATGGGCAGACCCAGTGGGCCATCGCGCAACTGTTCCAGATAGGGCAGAATCTCGTGTTTGCGCGCGGCATCCAGACTGGCAAGCGGCTCGTCCATCAGCAACATGCGTGGCGCGCTGAGCAGGGCACGGCCCAAGGCCACACGCTGTTTTTCGCCGCCCGAAAGGGTGTTTGGCGACCGCTCTAACAGAGCGGCGAGGCCCAGCAGATCAATCACCGCGTCGCGTGGGACATCCGCGTTGCGCGGGGCATAGCGGGTGCCAAAGTCAAGGTTTTGCGCCACGCTGAGGTGCGGAAACAGGCGCGCATCTTGAAATACGGTGCCAAAACGGCGTTTGTGCGGGGGCATGTGCAGGGCGCTTTCGGTGTCCATCAGCACTTCGCCCGCCACCTCTAGCCGCCCGCGATCGGGGCGCAGCAGGCCCGCGACGGCATTGATGATCGTGCTTTTGCCTGCCCCTGACTGGCCGAACAGGGCAGTGATGCCCGCGCCTGCATTTAGCTCCAGATCAAGGGAAAAGCCACCAAAGCTGTGGCGCAGCGACAATTTCACTGGGCACCCCCGATGCGGGTCGCCACACGGCGGGCCAACGCTTCGGAGGCAAATATCGCGCCGAAAGCCACTGCACAGGACAGCAACGCCATGGCTGCTGCCGCCCCTTCACCGCCAGGAATTTGCAAGGCGGTCCAGATGGCGATTGGCAGGGTTTGCGTCTGGCCGGGGATATTGGCGACAAAGGTGATGGTGGCTCCGAATTCGCCCATCGCCTTGGCAAAGCCCATCACGGCGCCCGCAAGGATACCGGGCGCGATGAGGGGCAGGGTGACGCGGGCAAACACTTGGGCGCGCGCAGCACCCAGCGTGCCTGCGGCTTCCTCCAGCTTGGGGTCCACCGCTTCGATGGCAAGGCGCATGGCGCGCACCATCAACGGAAAGCCCATGACGATGGCCGCCAGCACAGCGCCTGTCCATTTGAACGCCAGCGTGAGCCCGATGGTGGCAAGGGCCGCACCCGCAGGGGCGCTGGGCGAAAAGAGGACCAGCAGCACATAGCCCGTGACCACAGGGGGCAAGACCAGTGGCAGATGCACCAGCGCGTTGAGCACGGATTTACCGCGAAACTCCCACCGTGCCAGTATCCACGCCACCCACAGGGCCAGCGGCACAGCGATGACTGTTGCCCAGACCGCCACCCAGAGCGACAGACGCAGCGCGTCCCATGCGACGGCATCAAGGGTCATGGGGCAAACCCGTGCTTGGCAAATGTTTGGGCAGCTTGGGGCGTGGTGAGATGGGCCACAAATGCGCGGCCAGCCGCTGTTGCAGCGGCGGCGGGATAGCGGATCGGGCTATGGGTTGCAGCGGGGATGTCATAGACGATGCGCACCCGCGGCTCTGCCACAGCGTCCGAGGCATAGACCACGCCCAAGGGGGCCGCCCCTGCGGCCACAAGGGCGAGGGCTGCGCGGACATTGTCGGTCTCGGCCAGTTGCGGGGCCAATGCCTGCCATGCACCAATGGAGGTTAGCCATTCGCGTGCGTATGTTCCGGCAGGTACGCCATCGCGCTGGCCCATGGCAATTCGCCCGCCATTCAAGGCGGCCGTCAGGCTGGCGGTATTGGCCTGCGCGATATCTGGTGCATCTGCTGCGCCCACGACAACCAGACGCCCGCCCGCCACATCCCGTAGGCTGTCAGGCAGAACGAGGTCTTGGGCCTGCATCCAAAGAGCCCAATCGCGGTGTGCCAGCACCACCACATCCGCAGGCGCGCCCGCTGCCACCTGCCGCGCCACTGTGCCCGATCCCGCAAACGAAAGTGTAACCTTATCGGGATAGCTTTGGGCGATATCGCTCAGGGCGTCGCGTAGGGAGGCTGCGGCAAAAACCGTAACAGGCTGCGCCAGCGCAGGCAGGGCAAACCACAGGCTTGCGAAGAGAAGGGAAAACACGCGGCGCATATGGCGCAGACTATCCGCCAACGGGCGCAGCCCCGCAAGAGGCGGCAAGGCTGGTCATGGCAATGAACTAGCGGTATAATCAGAAAAAAAGCAGTTAGAGGCGAAACAGTCGCACGATGAGCAACCAGATGCCGATCTCCCTGCATGGTGGGACAAAAGACAGCGCGCGCACGCAGTTTGCCGCCCTTTGCTGGCGCAGGCAGCGCGGCAAGGTGCAGGTGCTGTTGGTTACTTCACGCCGCCGCAAACGCTGGATCGTGCCAAAGGGCTGGCCGATGGACGGCAAGACACCGGGTGAATGTGCGCTGATCGAAGCGTGGGAAGAGGCGGGTGTGATTGGCCATCAGGGTGAGGATTGCATCGGGGTCTATTCCTACGAGCGTTTGCGCGAGGGGCAGGATACAACCCCCTGTCTGGCCTTGCTTTATCCTGTAAAGGTACAAAAAGTTGCCAAAAAATTCCCTGAGGCGCGTGATCGCCGCCGCAAATGGGTGTCGCGCAAGAAAGCCGCGCGGATGGTCAAGCACCGCGAGCTGGGCCGTTTGATAACAGGCTTCAAGCCGCCCAAGAAAGAAGTGGTTTCTTGACCCGCCGCCCCGTGATGCCACATTGTGATGCAGGCCAACGAGTATCTTGGGGGTAGTATGATCCGTTATGCGCTGAAATGTCCGGAGGGGCATGTGTTTGACAGCTGGTTCCAGTCGGCAGCGGCGTTTGACGCCCTGGCTGCTGCGGGGCATCTGAGCTGTGCGGAATGTGGTGCGCGCGAGGTCGAAAAAACGCTGATGGCGCCCAAAGTGGTCAAGGCCACAGCACCCGTTGCAGCCGCCCGGCCCCAAGACGCGCCACAGGCGCCCGAAGGTCCGCCATCGGATCATGCATTGGCCGAAATGCGCCGCGCCGTTGAGGAAAACGCCACCTATGTGGGCGGAAATTTTGCCGAGAAAGCGCGCGAGATGCATGCAGGCACCGCACCAGAGACGTCGATTTATGGCGAGGCGAATGCTGCCGAGGCACGCGCGCTGATCGAAGAGGGAGTGCCTGTTGTGCCGCTGCCGTTCAAGCCGAAACAGAAATTGCAATAACGCCTGCCGCATCCCCGTGAGGCAGGAAAAAATATGCAGAACAAGGATTTAGACATGGCAGTAGTAATTACAGGCGCAAGCCGCGGCATCGGTCTGGGATTGGCCGAGCATTACCGCGCCCAAGGCATCGATGTGTTGGGCACAGGCCGTTCCGTTACAGCGGATATCACGCTGGACGTGACCCAGCCCTCAAGCCACACTGAAATGGCCGAAAAGCTGGGCGATCGCGCGGTGGAATTGCTGGTGTGCAATGCAGGCGTATTTCTGGACCGTGGCAACGATATTGATACCGGCTATGGCGTTGATCTCTGGGCGCAGAGTTTTGCAACCAATGTCACGGGTGTTTTCCTGAGCATTCAGGCGCTGCTGCCGCATCTGCGCCGCGCTGGCAATCCGCGGATCGCCATCATCTCGTCCCAGATGGGGTCGAGCGAGCGGGCAGGCGGGGCCAGCTACATCTACCGCTCGTCCAAGGCGGCTGTGCTCAACCTTGGGCGTAACCTTGCGCTTGATCTGAAAGACGAAGGTATTGCCGTGGGCATCTATCATCCTGGCTGGGTGCAGACCGACATGGGCGGCGAGGCCGCAGCGATCACGGTGGAACAGTCGGTTGCAGGGCTGACCGCGCGGTTTGCCGCCCTCAACCTTGAGACAACGGGCTGTTTTGAGGCATGGGACGGCGCCACACTTCCCTACTGATCTTGCGTCTGTTCCCCCGCTGGCGTAAACGCGGCGCAGCGTGACAAAGGCGCGGTAAGATCGGGGGTCTGATGCCTGTATTGGTTATGAAATTTGGTGGCACATCGGTGGCCACACTTGACCGTATCCGCCGTGCGGCCAAACGCGTGGGCGTCGAAGTGGCCAAGGGCTATGACGTGATTGTCATCGTTTCGGCCATGTCGGGCAAGACGAACGAGCTGGTCGGCTGGGTTGGCGAGACATCGGCGCTGTATGATGCGCGCGAATATGATGCGGTTGTGTCATCGGGCGAGAACGTGACAGCTGGCCTGATGGCGCTGACCTTGCAGGAAATGGACGTACCCGCGCGCAGCTGGCAAGGCTGGCAAGTGCCGGTGCAGACCACGTCGGCGCACTCGGCTGCGCGGATCGAAGATATTCCGCCCGCAAACATCATGGCAAAATTCGCCGATGGCATGAAGGTCGCCGTGGTTGCAGGGTTTCAGGGTGTCAGCCCCGAGGGCCGCATCACCACGCTGGGGCGCGGCGGGTCTGACACGACAGCTGTGGCTTTTGCAGCGTCCTTCGGGGCCGAGCGGTGCGATATTTATACAGACGTGGACGGCGTCTATACCACCGACCCGCGGGTCGAGAGCAAGGCGCGCAAGCTCGACAAGATCAGCTTTGAAGAAATGCTGGAACTGGCGAGCCTTGGGGCCAAGGTTTTGCAGACGCGCTCGGTTGAATTGGCGATGCGCTACAAGGTCAAACTGCGCGTGCTGAGCAGTTTTGAAGAACAAAGCGACGGTGCTGGTACGCTCGTCTGCGACGAGGAGGAAATCATGGAAAGCAATGTAGTGGCAGGCGTGGCGTTCAGCCGTGACGAGGCAAAGATGACGCTGGTATCGGTCGCTGACCGCCCGGGCATCGCTGCCAGCATCTTTACCGCGCTCAGCGATGGTGGTGTCAACGTGGACATGATTGTGCAAAACATCGCCGAGGAAGGCCGCACCGACATGACGTGGTCGTGCCCCGTAGATCAGGTGAAACGCGCCGATGCGGCCATGCAAAAAGCTGCAGATGACGGTGTGATCAACTATCAGGAACTGATCGCGGACGAGGGCGTTGCAAAAGTTTCTGTGGTGGGGATCGGGATGCGCAGCCACACGGGTGTTGCCGCCAAGATGTTCAAAGTGCTGTCGGATGAAGGTGTGAACATCAAAGTCATCACCACCTCCGAGATCAAGATCAGCGTATTGATCGACCGCAAATACATGGAGCTGGCCGTGCAGGCGCTGCATGATGCGTTCGAGTTGGACAAAGTCGCCTAAGCCCTTTTTTCGTTTTTGTCGTCCGTATCCAGTAGATTTGTTGCCTTGTATTGCGGCAAAATCCGCTCTGGTCTGTGCCATTCGCTCTGGCTGTGCATTTGCCTCTCCCCATTCGGGCGAGCGAGGTTTATAAGCAGCTTTGAGCATAGACTGGCTTGAGCATAGGCTGGCTTGAACAAAAATTGGGAACGCCATGCAAGAACGTACAGAAAGCGACAGTCGCAAGCTGTTGGGCCGTCTGCGGGATGCGATGGCAGGCGATGACGAAGGTCAGGCGCGGCTGGATAAAATCACCCATCTGATCGCCACCTCGATGGGGTGTGAGGTCTGCTCGATCTATCTGTTCCGTGACGAGGATACGCTGGAGCTTTGCGCCACCGAGGGTTTGAACAAGGACGCCGTACACCAGACGCGCATGAAGATGGGCGAAGGTCTGGTGGGCCGTGTGGCCAAACGCCGCCGCGTGATTAATACGCCTGATGCGCCACAGGCCAAGGGCTTTCGCTATATGCCCGAAACGGGAGAGGAGATTTACTCCAGCTTCCTTGGTGTGCCGATCCAGCGGTTGGGCGATACGTTGGGCGTGCTGGTTGCGCAGTCCAAAACCGCACGGGAATTCAACACAGACGAGGTTTACGCGCTGGAAGTGGTCGCCATGGTGCTGGCCGAGATGACAGAGCTGGGCGCATTTGTGGGTGAAGGGGCCGCCATGTCGGCCCGCCACAGCCAGCCGGTGCTGATGCGTGGCACGGTGGCCCAGGAGGGTGTGGCCGAGGGTCATATTTGGCTGCATGAGCCGCGTGTCGTCGTCTCCAACCCCATTGCGGATGACCCCGATCGTGAGGCACAGCGCCTGACCGAAGCTGTCGATACCCTGCGCCTGAGCGTGGACCAGATGCTTACCATGTCTGCGGGCGACAAGGACCAGCAGGAAGTCATCCAGACCTACCGAATGTTTGCCAATTCCAAAGGTTGGATGAACCGGATGCAGGCGGATATCACCCAAGGCCTGTCCGCCGAGGCGGCGGTGGAAAAAGAACAGTCGCTGGCCCGCTCGCGGATCGGACAGTCTGCCGATAGCTACATGCGCGAACGTCTCAGCGATCTGGACGATCTGAGCAACCGTTTGCTTCGGATTCTGACAGGGCAGGGCAGTGATACAGGCGCCGAGATGCCAGCCGACCCGATCCTGGTCGCGCGGAACATCGGCCCTGCAGAGCTGTTGGAATACGGGCGCAGCCTGCGTGGTATCGTGCTGGAGCAGGGATCGGTCGGCAGCCATGCGGCCATTGTGGCGCGTGCGCTGGCAATCCCGCTGATTGTGCATGCGGGCCGCATCACCAACGAGGCGCTGAACGGCGATCATGTGATGGTGGACGGGGAACAGGGCGTGGTGCATCTGCGCCCCGATGATATGGTCGTTACGGCCTTTCGCGACAAAATCGCCATGCAGGCTGCTGCGCAGGAACGCTATGCCTCGATCCGTGACAAGCGGGCCGAAACAAAATGCGGCAATACCATAGGCTTGCATATGAATGCGGGCCTGATGGCGGATCTGCCTTCGCTGCAAAACTCGGGGGCAGAGGGGGTGGGCCTGTTCCGCACCGAACTGCAATTTCTGGTACGCAACCAGATGCCGCGCCGCGCGGACCTAAGTGTGCTCTACAAACGTGTGCTGGACGCCGCACAGGGCAAGCGGGTGGTGTTTCGCACCCTCGACATCGGCTCGGACAAAGTGCTGCCCTATATGAAGCCCAACGACGAGCCGAACCCCGCATTGGGCTGGCGCGCGATCCGTGTGGGGCTGGACAAGCCCGGCATCATGCGGATGCAGTTGCAGGCGCTTTTGCGCGCCGCAGATGGTGGGCCGCTGACGGTGATGTTCCCCTTTGTCGCACAGTTCGAGGAATACCGCGCCGCACGCGCGCAACTGGACAAGACCATCGCCGCCGAGGTGAAGCTGGGCCACAAGATACCGTCAAAGATCGAAGTGGGCGCGATGCTGGAGACCCCCAGCCTTGCCTTTGCGCCTGACAAATTTTTTGAGGAAGTCGGGTTTTTGTCCATCGGTGGCAATGACCTGAAACAGTTTTTCTTTGCCGCCGACAGGGAGAACGAGCGTGTACGCAAACGCTATGACACGCTGAACGTGAGTTTCCTGACCTTTCTTGAGGGCATCGTGGAACGCTGTGACGCCACTGGCACGCCCTTGTCGTTTTGCGGCGAGGATGCGGGCCGTCCCGTTGAGGCACTGTGTTTTGCCGCAATTGGTCTGCGTACCCTTTCCATGCGCCCTGCCTCTATAGGACCAGTGAAAAGCCTGCTGCGGCGCTGTGATTTGGGGGAAGTCCGAGCGGTGATCGAAAAGGCGCGCACAGATGGCGACATGTCGGTGCGCCCTGCGATCATGGAGTACCTGCGCACGCAGTTCTAGCCGCTAGCGGCGCGACAGGACCAGCCCGCCCAACTCGCGCAGCAGCTTGGCCTCCATCGCTGCGGCATAATCCTCAAATCCCAAGGCGGTTTCTATAAATGCGTCGGGGCCGAGGATGACTTCGGCACGGAAATAGGCGCTTAGCTCGGCTATTTCGATCTGGCGCACATCGCCTGTTGCGGGATCGTCCGCGCCGATTACCAGCGCGTTTATCGTGATGCCAGCATCTGCCAGTTGCGGTTTCACGCTGCGGGGGCGGGGACCAAGGTTGCTTTTGCCGTCGCCCGAAATATCCAGTGTTTTGCGCCAGCAGGTACTGCGCTGCGCCAGATGTTGCGCGCCACGCATCATCGCCACGCCCAGTGCGGTGCCGGGGGTGGCATCGCTCCGCCGCTCGACCGTGCCAAGGGTGGCAATCACGCTGTCCAGTGCCGCTGCTGTGCTGATCCGCGTCCATGGCACCAACGTCACGTTGTCCTCTGGTCCGCTCCACTCATAGACCAATATCTCAACAGGTGTTTCCGGCTGTTCCAGCAAGGCCGCGCGCACTGCTGCACTGTTCAGGGCCTGCGCCAGACCGCCCATCTGCAGGCGGTATTCGCGCGCATCCACCGATCCCGATACATCAAGCCCCAGTGCCAGCGCCTGACGGCAAGCGGCCTGCGCGGGAGCAGCGATTGCGCCGAGCAGCAGCGCCAGAAGGGCCGCGCGCATCGGTTTCATCCTGCATCGCCTTGTGTCTCGAGCGCGCCAATGGCGGGTGGCGCCAATTCACGTTCCAATTTGCGGCGCATCGCGCGCTCGTAATCGGCAAACCCGTCTGCCACCACCACAAAGGCACCGGGGCCGTGCATCACCTCGCCTTGGTAAAAGGCAATCAGCCCGACCTCGCCCTCGAAATCAGCGGCATTCACCACCAGACCGTTGACCGTGACGCCCTGAAACGGAAATTCGCGGTAGGCACTTGCGGGGGGAAAGCCCTCGTTGCTGATGCCATCCCCCGCCATATCCAGTGTTTTGCGCAGACATGCAGGCGCACGCGCCAGCAGATTAGCGCCATAGCCCAAAGCATAGCCCATGGCGGTCGGGAAATCATTGTGGCTGCGCGTGGAGGCGGCCACGGTTTCGGCAGCGCCGATCAGGGCGGCGGGGCTGTCTATCATTACCCAATCAAGGATCATTTCCTGATTATAGCGGCCTGACCACTCATAAACGGCCAGCGCCACAGGCAGATCACCCTCGAAAAACGCCTCTTGCACCTCGGGCGCGGTAAGGGCGGCGACGACGCCGCCGCGTTGCAACGCATCCTCGGCCGCGTCGACCGAGCTGGACACATCAATAGCCAAGGCCAGCGCCAGACGACATTCAATCGCGTGGGCGGGCAGGGCGGCACAGGCCAGCCCTGCGGCAATGAGGCTTGCGCGGATCACCAGTGGCCAGTGTTGCCCATCGACGTCCAAGGCTCTGCCGGTTCCAGCGCATCACCTTCTTGCAACAACTCGACCGAGATGTTGTCGGGCGAACGGACAAAGGCCATGCGCCCGTCATGGGGCGGGCGGTTGATGGTCACGCCATTGTCCATCAGATGCTGGCAGGTCTCATAGATATTCTCGACCGTATAGGCCAGATGCCCGAAATGGCGGCTGTCGGACGGCAGGCCATCATCGCCGTCCCAATTATAGGTCAGCTCAACATCCGCGTGGCCATCGGCCATGTCAGGGGGGCAAAGGAACACCAGCGTAAACCGCCCGCCTTCATGGTCGATGCGCCGCCGCTCGATCAGGCCCAGCAGTTTGTAGAACGCGATGGAGGCATCGAGGTCTTTTACACGCACCATCGTGTGCAGGTATTTGATTGGCATGGGGCAGGCTCCTGTCAGGGGAATTTAACTCTCTGCTATATCCTAGCACCCTGCCGCCCCTTGTCGAGACGCAGTGCCTAGAACGAAGAGGCGATCCCGATGCTCAGCCCGACACGGTTCACGTCATAAAGGCCGATGTTGCTGTCCGTGGTTGACGCACTGAGGCTGACGGTGGGGTTGAACCCGTAATAGTCGATCTGTTTGAAGGTCGCTGTGACCTCTGCTGCGACCTGAAATTCGCGGCGGCCTGACGGGTCATGGGGCGACACATCATAGTCGCGAAAGCTGGTGCTGATCCCGAATTGCAGGCGCGTACCCATCACATCACGGCCCAGCACATAGCCAGAGCGCAGGCGCAATTCGTCATACTCCAACCGTTCCAGATCGGCGCGGGTCGAGGTGACGGCGACGCCCAGATAAAGCCCATCGCCGTTGGCGAGAGCACGGCTCATCCCTGCGCTCAGGCTCATGACGTGCTGGTCACTGCCGCCTTCGCTGCGCCGCTTTTCGGCGGCGGCGCCAAAATCATATTTGGTGGTCTGGTTGGCGTAATAGGTTTGTCCTACGCGCGCGCGCAGGTAGCGGTTATACCGCTCGCCGCCATAAAAGCTCTGTCCCAGATCGGCGCTAAGGCTGAATTCGCCGCGCTTGTCGGCGCGCAGTTGCTTATAGCCATACCCCAGTTCCAGCGTACCATAGGCAAAATCGCTGCCTGTCAGGTTGTTCGCTTCTTCGCCGCGCGCCACCCGTGCTGCATCATCCGCCGCCAGATCATCCTTGGAGGAGCTGGACAGGTGGTAGGTGCGGTACGACAGGCCCAGCCGCAGATCATGGGCGGTCCGTTCTGTCTGGTGGAAGCGGTAGCGCGATTGCACCTGCACGCCTGTCTCGATCCCGGAAAGGGCTTGGCTGGCAGCGCCAAGGGCAATCTCGCCCGCGCCATCAATGTTGAACGGGTTTGTCAGTTGGTACAGCAGGCTGGAGCTGTCGCGCGAGGAGCCGTTGTTGATATTGCTATTGGGGGCCAGCGTGAATGACAGATGCGTCCGCCACTGGTTCTGCCGGCGCACATATTTGAAATCCCGCGCGGCGCGGGCGGCGTGCCGCTCGCTGGGGGCGATTTGCGCGGCACGGCGCAGCCACAACTGGGCGCGCGTCCGCTTACCCTGCGATGAGAGCGATTGCGCCATCAGCATGGCGGCGGCGAATTTGTGATTGTCGCTTTGTGCCGCGCGCCATGCGGTGCGGGCGGTGGTCTGTGCTGTTGTATACTCGCCCCTAGCGCGCAGGGCATGGGCACGGATCAGCAGCGCCGTGATATCCATAGGATCGCGCTGCAACAATGCATTGGCAAAGGCGAGCGCGCGGGCCGTGTCGCCATTGTGCAGGTTCAGCTCTGCTGCCATGCGCATCTGGGTAACGTCGAGGGCGATCTGGTTTTCCTGAGTGCTGTCAGCAAGGGCGAAGGGGGCTGCGGCGTATCCCGCCGCAAGCCCCACCACCAGCATGATAGCGCGCTGTGCCCTGCGCCTCATGGCCGTGTCGGCACGTCTCGGTAGACGATAAAGCCGCTGGTGTCGCGGCTGATTGTCTCGGTGTTCTCGGATTCGAGAACAAAGACGCCGACAACCTCATCGGGGTTTTCGCCTGATACGATGGCATAGAAGGTGCCTGTCTCGTACACACCGCCCGTTGAGAACTGGCTTTGGATTTCGGTGATGATATCACCGTTGTTGTCGAGCACGTCAGGCCCCACGACAAAGACCGCATTGGGGATCGCGGTGACATCCTCGCCCAGCTCGTTGGCCACGCGGGAGGTGACGTCATTGCCATCCAGATCAATAATGCGGCGGTTGGAAACCGTCCCTTTTACACCGTCGCCGCGGATGGTTGCCCCATCGTTGAAATCGTCAAAGTCGATGTCGAGGGTCACGTCGCCGGTGGTGTATTGCAGCCCGCCTGCATTTTCGAAGTCCCGCAGGCCTGCGGATTTGCCCCTAAAGGTCGCCTGAAGCGTGTTGGGCAGGCTCACGGATGTGTCGCGCTGATAGATGAAGCCGCCAAAGCCGTAGTTGACGTAGCTGCCGGTGCGCACGATCGCAAATTGCGTGGTGGGGCGAACTGTACCATCGCTGTCTGTGAATGAATTACGGCTCTGCCCGTAGACGGCGCGATAGACAAATTGGCGGATTTCGTCGTTGTTGACGGGATCGACGGCTGTTTCCAGCCCCTCGTAAACCGCGAATTCACCGTTGCCGTCGGCATTGGTGTTCAGGCTGCTGACAATTGTCCCGCGGTTATAGGGCGCGTCCCCGTCGAAGGCGAGGTTGTCGACGGAAAAGGTATCATCGGCGCTGTTGTAGGAAATGCCGGTGGCAAAGCCGTTGCCCGCATCTGCGCCATCGCCATCAACTGTCGGTTCGGACCTGAACAGTGATTCGCCGGGCGAGGGGGAGGCTGTCCCGGGAGGGATGCCATCGCGGTTGATTCCCGTTCCTTCGCCGTCCCCGATCACTTCGCCATCAGGCACATCAGGATCAGGCGTTACAGGTTCGTCAAACGGGTTCCCGCCGCTGCATGCGGCCAATCCCGCAACCAACGCGAGGCTGATAATCTGGTTTTTCAATATTCTGCCCTCGGATACGCAAAGCGTGCTGTTTTGAGGGACAATCGCCGCAGCGCACCGCCCTTGTCAACGCCGTGTGACCCTGCGCCCTATTTAACCCTCGCACCATGACGAAAATGCAATACCGTATATGGCGTTCACGCTGACGCAACTACCAGATATAGTCGGCTACGAATCCCCGTGACAGGAAAAATCATGCCCATCAGCCCAGACCAACAAGCCGAGATCGACGCCCAGCGAGCCACCGCAAAACCCACTCTGCGTGCGGTTTCCGAAGGGATGGAGGCGCATCTATATACCGCGCACGAAGTTCTCGACCACGGATTTATTCGCGTCATCGACTATATGGGCGATGATGCCGCTATCTGTCAGGCCGCGCGCGTATCTTACGGTAAAGGCACCAAATCGGTGCAAAACGACGAAGGCCTGATCCGCTATCTGATGCGCCACTGGCACAGCACCCCCTTCGAGATGTGCGAGATCAAGCTGCACGTGAAACTGCCCGTCTTTGTCGCCCGCCAGTGGATCCGCCACCGCACCGCCAACGTTAACGAGTACTCGGCCCGTTATTCGATACTGGATCGCGAATTCTATATTCCCGAAGCCTCTCACATTAACGCGCAGTCGGTCGTCAACAACCAAGGCCGCGGCGGTGTGCTGGAAGGGGCGGAGGCGGCGCGTGTGCTGGAAATCCTCAAATCCGATTCCAACCGCGCCTATGACCATTACGAGAGCATGATCGGCGAGACAGGCCCCGACGGAGAGCCCCAAGACGGCCTCGCGCGGGAGCTGGCACGCATGAACCTGCCCGCCAATATCTATACCCAGTGGTACTGGAAGGTCGATTTGCACAACCTCTTCCACTTCCTGAGGCTGCGCGCTGACAGCCACGCCCAGTATGAAATCCGCGTCTACGCCGATGCCATCTGCAAAGTGGTGGCCGATTGGGTGCCAGCGGCCTACGGCGCGTTTGAGGACTACCGTTTGGGTGGGGCTACGCTATCGGGCAAGGCGCTGGATTGTTTGCGGCGGATGCTGAAGGGGGAAGAGGTCACGCAGGAGAATAGCGGGATGAGCAAGGGGGAGTGGAGGGAGTTTGAGGGGGCGATTAGGTGAGTGCTTTTTCACAATGCCGAATATTATCCGATGTGGAAATTGACTATGCAATTTCGATAAATATACCTTCCGATGTAGCGTTACACGAGCATAGAGATTGTATAAGAATAGCCTATGGGTGGTTGGACGCACAAAAGAAACGCGCCAATATTAACAGGATAAGCACATTTCCTCTTAAACATATAATCGAAAGCTGGGGAAAAAGGTATGTTTCACAAGCAGACGTGGAAGTTGCAGCAAGTCTTCACCCTCACATAAAGGGAAGTTATCCATATTATAACATCAGTGCTAGTTTGATCAAACCAAGTGAAGGCAGGTTAATTAACATCGGTGAAGCTGGGAAACATCAAGATTATGTCCGTTACGATGACAGCGAGTTTTACAGGTATTCTGAATAGGTGATTTGTAGGGTGCGCATTTACTGCGCACCGTGCGCCATTGCCCGCATACGCACCGTCCGACCTTTGCCCGCATACGCACCGTCCGCCCTTTAACCCACGCATCGGTGCGCATAAATGCACACCCTACGGCCCGCGATGATCGCGGTGCCATGATGAATATGGCCAATCGCGGACATCATCCACCAACCCGTGCTTCACTGGATTGTGCCAACAATACGCGATGTGGTTCTCGAAATCGGCGGCATCGCGGATGTGGTGCTCCCAGAACCGGCGTTGCCAGATGCCCTTCTCGCGCCGCGCGATGTGGCTGGGTCTGCGTGGCCCCTTCGGCAACTGGCGTGAAAACTGCGCTTTGATCGCTTGCACACGCTGGCTGTAGTCGGCGTCCCCCTTTGGCAGGGTCCAGACGCAATGCATGTGGTCTGGCAAGACAACCCAAGCCTCAACCCTGAAGGGCCGCGCCGCCATCGTCTTGCGCACCGCTTGGCGCAGAGTTTCTATCCGCTCCACAAGGGTTGATGATCCACGTTGCGCCAGATTGATGGTCAGAAAAACACGCGCGCCTTCATGACGGGGTCGAATATAATTCGACATGCGGGCATGATAGCGGCGACATGGTTAACAAAGATTGAGACGGGCTTGTGTTTTGCGCGCGCCGCGACACAAGGCATACGCCATCCGGTATACGAGCCGTGCACACATGGCCCCACGGTTTTCCTCGCAACACCTATCCCATTTCGGGGAAAAAGCTGGACTTGCCGCAGCACCTCGGCAAAACTGATGCAACAGCAGCAAAAACCCGAGGTATATCATGCTCAAATTCAATGGATTAGTGATCGCCGCCGCTTTTGGCGTCATGGCCACCCTGCCGCAGGCGGCTCAGGCAGAGGTCAAGATTTACCCCTACAAATCCTCGGCCAATTATTGCCCTGCAGGTTTGCAGCCTGTTTCGATCAACGGCACGATTTGTTGTGGTACGCCCAACACGCACACCAGCTATCAATCGGCCATGGCGCATCCCGTCGCCAAAAAGAAAGTGCACAAGGTCCGCCACAAGCCGCGCCGCGCGCGCAGCCATTGCGCCATTGGCACCAAGGGCTGCACCTTCGACTAATGCACTAGAATAATTGATCTTCCCCGACGCATTACACCGTGGTCGGGGAGGAACATTTACAGCAGGGTGATGTCTGACGCCATCTGCCGCCCGTCGCGGCCCTCGGCCATCTCAAAGCTGACTTTCTGGTCATCCGCCAGCCCCGTCAGGCCTGACCGTTCCACCGCGGAGATGTGGACAAACACATCATTGCCGCCACCCTCAGGGGCGATAAACCCATATCCTTTGGTCGTGTTAAACCACTTTACGGTTCCCGTTGGCATTTAATTCACGCCTCCTCTTGCAGTACCTTCCCGCGCGTCGCCGCGGAGCCTGCGGCACACACGGATGCGCGGCCCAGACCCTTAAAATAATTGTGCAATGACGCGAAAAATCAAGGACTAGGGGGGAAAAATTCGTTATTCCCTACCAAAGCGAACGCAACTTGGGGAAAAATTAAGCATGATCACGCTATATGGTCTGAAAAATTGCGATACCTGCCGTAAGGCATTGAAAGAACTGGATGATGTCGTTCTGGTGGATGTCCGCACCGATGGTGTACCCGCAGAAATCCTGCAAAAGGCCCATGCGCAGTTCGGCGAAAAACTGCTCAACACGCGCTCGACGACATGGCGTGGGCTATCGGCGGATGAACGGACCGAGCCGCCTTTGGAGCTTATCGCCCGTCACCCCGCCCTTATGAAGCGCCCGCTGATTGTTGCGGGCGACACGATGTCTTTGGGGTGGACAGCACAAACCGCAGATCAGGTCCGCGCGGCGGGCTGATCTTTGCGCAATGCGCGGTCGAAAGAGATCGGGCCTGCGCCTTTGATGACCAGCACCAGCAGGGCAAAGACCCAGAAGGCGCGTTGGTCCATGATGATACTGTCCGGCACCTTGTCGAACCACGCGCCCAGCACTTTGGGGTCTGCCCAGCCGCCATGGCCATACAGATCGGTCAGGGATTGCAGGGCGATAAAGGCGATCATACCAAGCGCGGCCAGTCGTGTGAAAAGCCCCAGTACAATCAGGGCAGGCAGGATGAATTCGGCCCAAGTTCCAGCGAGAACAAACAGCTTGGCGAACAGGCCGAACTGGCTGCTGTCATATCCTACCGCCTCCATCATGCGTGGGAAGATCTGGACGTAGGCACCGGCGGAAGGGGAGAAGATACCGGCAAACCCGTCGCCCAGTTTGGTCAGGCCTGACAGCCAGAAATACATCAGCAGGATCGCCGCAAACAACAAGCGCGCCAGCGTGGGCAATAGCCAGTCGGCTTGCTCGAGTCGTTCTGTGGTGGCGCGGTAGAGAGAGAGAAGGGCGGTCATTCAGATGTCCTTTTGAGTTTTGCAAAATGCCTGCGATTGGAGCGCGAGGGTAAGTGTTGCTGCGAAATCGAAATCAGGTGCTGCGGCAGTTGCCGTCTCGACGGCAGGGCCGATGGGTTGGGTTTGCAGAGCACCCAGCCATGTGGCGGCACCTGTGGGCAAAAGATGCACTTGGGGATCAAACTCAGGCCGCGTGATAAGCACCGCCTGTCCTGTCGGACGCGGCGCCGGAGCGTCCGTGTCACGGGCGCGCTGCCACAGATCGTAAAGAGGCCAGCGCGAGCGGATAATTCGTGTCGCCGGTGCCGCTGTGAGATGTAGGGTGGCAAGTTGTTCGGGCGCTTGTTGCAGCACAGTCGGGTCAAATGGCGCTGCATCGGCGGCGTGGTAAGACGCACGGATCGCCAGATCCAGCCGCGCTACATCTCCTAGATAGCCGAGATGGGCTAAAGGCTCAAAACCTTCAAGAAACGCAGGAAATTCAAAGCCATAGTGCATCATTAGCGGCGTTTTGGGAGGGTGGGCGCGCACGAACATGGGCACGAGGCTGTCGAAATTCTGTTGACCCAGCAGGCTGCGCACCGAGGGAAAGGCGACCTTCATCGCCTCGACCAGCGAGACGGTGACGTTGTTGCGGTAAACAGCGTAACGGCGGCCTGCTGGTCCGCCTTGGGCGTCGATCAACCCTTCAGGCACGGGGACGGATGCCTCTAACAGTGCGGCGCGAAATTTTGATTGGGTAACGTGTGGCATCACTGGGCGGGGATGGATGTGAGGGCTGTGGCGGCACGTGCGGCTTCGCTGCGCAAGATTTGCCATTCTGGCACGTCTGTGTCCCATTCGACCAGCACGGGTCTGGGGCCGCTGCGGGCCAGTGTATAGTCCAGCAGTGCCCAAACAGGATCAACCACAGCTGCGCCATGGCTGTCGATCAGCAAGGGCGCACCGTGATCGTCCTCATCCTCGTCGTGGCCGCCGACGTGGATTTCGCCAACGGCGTCCAATGGATAGGCATCGATGTAGGCTTGGGGGCTGAGATTGAGGTTTGTGGCGGAGACAAAGACGTTGTTCACGTCGAGCAGCAGGCCACAGCCCGTCTTGCTGACCAGCGCGGCCAGAAAGTCGGTTTCGGAATAGGTGCTTTCGGCGAAAGCGAGGTAGCTGGAGGGGTTTTCCAGCAGCATCTGGCGGCCCAGTGTGTCTTGCACTTGGGCGATGTGGTCGGCCACGCGCGTCAGGGTTGCGTCGGTATAGGGCAGGGGCAGCAGATCGTTCAGAAACTCGGCCCCGTGTGTCGACCATGCAAGGTGTTCGGAAAAGCTGGCGGGGTTGGTGCGGTCAAGCAGGTGGCGCAAACGGGCGAGGTGATCTGCATCCAGCGCTTGTTCTCCGCCAATGGACAGGCCGACGCCGTGAGTTGACAGGGCAAAATGCTCGGCCAAGGCGCGCAGTTGGGCGTGCGGGCGGCCGCCATCCCCCATATAGTTTTCCGCGTGAACTTCGATCCATTGCACAGGCCCTGGGGCGGCGATGAGATCGGTGAAATGTTGGGGTTTGTATCCCACGCCGATGGCGTTTGGCAGCGGGGCTGCGGGGGAGGATTGGTCAAACATATCAGCGCCCTCCGGTAGTGGGTGGTGAGGCAGAGCAGAGCCGCGTGAACAGCTCTGCTCCGGTTGTTGGCTTATGCAGGCAGGTCACGGTCCTGCGGCTCAAGCGAGCCTTTACGCTCGGTGCCGTCTGCCATGGCGGGCAGGTCGATCGTGGTGCATGTGCCTGCGTCGACCAGCGTCCATGCGTTGCCCTGATAGTCGGTCACGGATGTGCCAGCGCATGTAGTGCCGGGACCGGCGGCGCAATCATTGGCGCCTGCAACGGACACGCCATAGCATTTCTCTTTGGAGGCGGCTTCGGCTGTGGTGGTTGTGGCACCTGTCATGGAGGCAGCAACAACGCCTGCAATGGCGAGGGTTTTCATGGTTGTGGACATCAGGTCTCTCCTTGGTTGGGTCTTTGATTGTCTTGGTAAGGACAGTTAAACAGGCAGTGCGCCCAAAATCTACTCACGAGGCAGTGTGTCACAGCCACGTCAGGATTTCCGCCGCTTTCTGTGTCAAATTCAGGGGGATTTTGCCGTTTTCGCGGTGTTTTGTAACAAAACGGGGGGCGCATGGCCCCCCGATCACGGTAATTGTTACAAAAGGTCTGGCGAGGTTGCCTCGATTTTCAGGGCGGCTGTAACATCGTCCAGCGCCTGCACCGAGGTTTGCTTTTCGCCCAAGCGGCGGACGGAGACCGTACGCTCCTCAACTTCGCGGTTGCCCACGGCGAGGATCACGGGAACCTTGCCGACCGAGTGTTCGCGAACCTTATAGTTGATCTTTTCGTTGCGCTTGTCAGCTTCTGCACGCACGCCCGAAGCAATCAATGTGGCGACAACTTCATCCACGTAAGCATCGGAGTCTGATGTGATGGACGCCACAACCACCTGACGCGGGGCCAGCCAGAAAGGCAGTTTGCCTGCGTGTTCTTCGATCAGGATGCCGATGAAGCGCTCGAACGAGCCAAGGGTCGCGCGGTGCAGCATCACGGGGCGGTGCTTGCCGCCATCCGCGCCGACATAGGTCGCGTCCAGCCGTTCGGGCAGGTTGGGGTCAACTTGCAACGTACCGCACTGCCATTCGCGGCCAATCGCGTCCGTGAGCGTGAACTCCAGCTTGGGGCCATAGAACGCGCCCTCACCCGGCAGCAGCTCGAACTCATAACCTGCCGCGTTGCACGCATCGCCGAGGGCTTTTTCGACGCGGTCCCAGCTTTCCTCGGTGCCGACACGCTTTTCAGGGCGGGTCGAGAGTTTGATGGTCCAGTCGTTAAAGCCCAGATCACTATACACAGACGCGAGGAAGGCGATGAATTTCGCAGTCTCGTCGACAATCTGGTCCTCGGTGCAGAAAATATGCCCGTCATCTTGGGTAAAGCCGCGCACGCGCATGATGCCGTGCAAAGCGCCTGACGGCTCATAGCGGTTGCAGCTGCCAAACTCGGCCATGCGCAGGGGCAGGTCACGATAGCTTTTCATGCCGGTGTTGAAAATCTGCACGTGGCAGGGGCAGTTCATGGGTTTGAGCGCATTGACGGTCTTTTGGGCTGCATGCTCTTCATCGACCTCGACGATGAACATATGGTCCTGATAGTTCTGCCAGTGGCCGCTGTCTTCCCACAGCTTGCGGTTGACGACCTGCGGTGTGTTCACCTCGACATAGCCGTCGGCGCGTTGTTTGCGGCGCATATAGTCCTGCAACTGCGTATAGACCATCCAGCCGTTGGGGTGCCAGAACACCTGACCGGGGGCTTCTTCCTGCATGTGATAGAGGTCCATCTCGCGGCCCAGCTTGCGGTGATCGCGCTTGGCTGCTTCCTCCAGCATGTTCAGGTGGGCGCGCAGCTTTTCCTTGCCGGTAAAGGCCACGCCGTAGATGCGTTGCAGCATCGCGCGGTCACTGTCGCCGCGCCAGTATGCGCCTGCGATGGACATCAATTTAAAGCTGTCACCGGGGACCTGTCCTGTATGTTGCAGGTGTGGACCACGGCACAGGTCTTGCCAGTCGCCATGCCAGTACATGCGCAGCGGTTCGTCACCTGGAATGGCCTCGATCAGTTCGACTTTGTACGGCTCACCCAAGTCTTCGTAGTGCTTAATCGCGCGGGCGCGGTCCCAGACTTCGGTGCGCACAGGCTCGCGTTTGTTGATGATTTCTTTCATCTTCTTCTCGATCAGACCCAGGTCTTCCGGTGTGAAGCTCTCCTTACGGTCAAAGTCATAGTACCAGCCGTCTTTGATGACAGGGCCGATGGTGACTTTTGTATCGGGCCAGATTTCCTGCACTGCACGCGCCATAATGTGTGCCAGATCGTGGCGCACCAGCTCGTTGGCTTGGTCTTCGTCGGCCATGGTGTGGATGGCGATGCTGGCGTCGGCGTCGATGGGCCATGCCAGATCGAAATGCGCGCCGTTCACCGTGGCGCTGATGGCTTTCTTGCCAAGCGATTTCGAGATATCGGCCGCGACTTCGCCCGCAGTAATACCTGCGTCGTAGTGTCGTGCGGAGCCATCGGGAAGGGTAAGTGCGATCTGGACCATGCGGGTCTCCTCGTCGGTTTGGCGCCTACGAGACGCCCGGTTGCGGGTTTATGTGAGCGCCGTTTTGACCGCAGGTGCAGGCCTCGTCAAGAGGCGCTGCGCGTGACGGGCTGGAACCGTGCGGATAGTGTCAAATGTATCAGCGCAAGGGCCGCGCCCGCGCCTGCACCGAGCCCCAGGGATGTCAGCCCGTAGCCCAAGATCAAAATACCGCCCAAGGCCGAGCCGATGGCGGCACCCACATAGATTGCAGCCGCGTTGAGCGCGAGGACGACAGGCGCGCGATGGCCTGCAAGGTTGATGAGGCGGGTCTGCTGGGCGGCCATGAATGACCAGCTGCACATCGCCCAAAGAAATGCCAGACCCATCAGCTTTGCCTCTGCCACCGGCAGCAGTGAGAACATTGGCATAAT
Source organism: uncultured Sulfitobacter sp. (assembly GCF_947502895.1). Lineage (GTDB taxonomy): Bacteria > Pseudomonadota > Alphaproteobacteria > Rhodobacterales > Rhodobacteraceae > Sulfitobacter. Next base: position 562,734 of record NZ_CANNBM010000002.1, on the reverse strand, counting down.
ACATATTTGCACCAGACAGAGGCTTGTGAGCGTTATCCGCCAGCCAAACCGGTCGGATAGATAACCACCCATGACATTGCCGATCACAGCGCCCACGCCAGAGATCATCAGCACCAATGCGATGCCGTCGCGTCCAAAGCCCATTGTCGCACTTAGCAGCGGGGCAATGTAGGTGAACAAAATATACTGCGAGCCGATGAAGGTGGCGGTAAAGCCGATCGCAAGCATCAGACGCCCGTCGCCCAGCACATCGCGCAGATCGCTCATGCTGACAGGCTGAAACCGCAAACCCGGCGGCACGCGTGTCCAGATCAACCACAGGCAAGGCAGCGCTATTGCTACCACCAGTCCAAAAGCCCAGCGCCAGCCAAAGGTATATGCGATCCAGCTGCTTGCCGGCACGCCGATGACCTGACTCATCGTGAGGCCGAAAAAGACGGCTGCCAGCACCCGCGCGCGTTGCTCTGCGGGAAAAAGGGCGGCTGCGACAGCGGCAGCCAGCGGCGTGAATATCCCCGCACCCGCAGCCGCCAGTACCCGCGCCAGATTGAGCGTCGCCATGTTGGGCGCAATGGCCGAGACGGCTGCTGCAAGGGCGAACATGCCAAAACCGATGGCCATGATACGCCGCCGCCCGATCTGGCCTGTTATGGCCACCAGCAGCGGCGACAGCAGCGCGTATGCAACTGCATAGGCGGTCAGCAGCTGGCCTGTTTGCGCGGTGCTCAGGTCAAGATCTGCGCCAAGGGGTTCCACCAGCCCGATGATGCCAAACGCGCCAATACCGATGACAAAATTGCACAACGACAGGGTCGGGATCAAAAAGCGGTCTGGGGGCGTTGTGTCCATGACCAGCGATGTATCACCCACAGGGTACAGGACAACAAATTATAAAATGCCGTTGCGGCACAGCAATGGCGATGACGTAACCGAACGAGGACACCCGCATGCCCGAAACCACTGTCGAGACGACTTTTCGAACCATAACGGGAACGCAGGAAGTTTCCGGTGGTGCGGCCCACAAGAACGAGGCAGCGAACGGTCTGCGCCACATTGCAGCCCTGAGCATGAGCAAAATCGCGGACGGGCTGATTGACCCCAAACTGGTGCTAAGCTGGCTGGTGACGGCGCTGGGCGCGCCCGCTGTCTATGCAGGCGCGCTGGTGCCGCTGCGCGAGGCGGGCGCGTTGCTGCCACAGATCGCGCTGGCAGGCTGGGTGCAGGGCATGGCGCAGCGCAAGTGGGCGTGGGTGATTGGTGCCGCAGGGCAGGGACTGTGCGCAGGGCTGATCGTGCTGGCAGCCCTTACGCTGAGCGGTGCTGCGGCGGGGCTGGCGATTGGCGCGGCCTTGGGGGCGCTGGCGTTGTTTCGGGCGGTCTGCTCGGTCTCCTACAAAGACATTCTGGGCAAGACGGTGGGCCAGACACGGCGCGGCGCAGTCACGGGTATGGCGGGCTCTGCCTCGTCCATCGGGGTATTGGCGTTTGCGGCGCTGTTGATGACAGGGGTGTTGCAAGAACGAGGCGCGATTGTTGCGGCCATCGGACTGGCTGCTGTTTTGTGGGCATCGGGTGCGTTGGTTTTATCTTCGCTGAAAGAAGAACCAAGCGCGGCCGAGGGCGGGCTGACTGCTTCATTTGATGTCCTCAGAGACAATCCGGTGCTGTGGCGGTTCATCATTGTGCGCGGCTTGCTGGTGTCCACCGCTTTGGCACCCCCTTACTTCGTGGTGCTGAGCGGTGAAGAGGGCGGGACGCTGGGTGCGTTGGGTGCATTGGTGCTTGCTTCGGCAGCGGCCTCATTGCTCAGTTCCTATGTCTGGGGGCGGATGTCCGACCGCTCAAGCCGTCGCGTGCTGATATGGGCGGGGGTCAGCGGTTCGGGCGCTATCGGTATGGGGCTTGTACTGGCGCAATTGGGGTTTGCGCAGACAGTTTGGGCAATGCCGTTGTCGTTATTTGTCTTGATGATTGCCTACCATGGTGTGCGGCAGGGGCGTTCGACCTATCTTGTCGATATCGCTCCCGAAGATCGGCGCGCGGCCTATGCCGCTGTGGCAAATACCGTGATTGGGATGTTGTTGCTGGTTGCCGGAATTGCGGGGGGCGGTGCTGCACTGCTGGGACCGCAAGCCTCGCTGGTGCTGTTTGCAGTCATGGCCATTGCAGCGGCGTTTGTGGCGCGCGGCCTGCCCGAAGCGGAGGACGGTTGAAACAAACAGCCCCATGGGCCACACTCCAACCTGAACATGAAAGGTTCTCACATGCCTAAATATAACCGGAATTTCGACCTTACCCTTGCGGATATTGATATGATCGAGGCCGCGTTGCGCGTGGTGAAACGTGATCTTTCGCTGGGGCGGGAAGGGTCGCGCGCGCTGTTGCCAGCGGTTGAAAACGACGACCCGGTGCGTGAGATTGATGATCTGCTGGGGCGGCTTCATAATCAAAAGACATTCTACCGCCCCAACGACGAACCCTACGTCAGCGGCTAGATCGCAGCGAATACCGCAAAGGCCATGACCAGACAGCATAACCAATCGGCCGGAACGATCGTGGGCGAAGTGGTATGCGCGCAATGCCTCTAATATACCCTGCTGCATGTGCGACCTGCAGCCAGAGCAGTACGATCTACGTTCAATAGGTGATTGTTCGAAAGCTATCCGCACGGTCCACTCAAGCGCGGTGCAGCGCTCGATTGGCGATACGAAAGAAGCCGTATGGCGCATCTGCGGGTAAATCGTCTGCCCCTGCGCGGTGCATTTTGGATATGGTGGAACATGAAATGATAGGCCGCCATCCGCGCAGATGTTTCACCACGCCAAAGCGCGACATCTCAAGCAGTTCCGTCAGATCGGCCAGCATTGCCCAACCTTAAGGCGCAAAGCATCCCGCGGGGTGCGGGTGACAAGGTCGTCACGTGACAATATGGTCACCTAAATAAATCTCTGAGCCTTGTTGCCCTTGGTGTTGCCGCTGCGCATGATTGGCGAAATCTCATGGAGCGTGCAAATGACCGACCCCTCTTATCTGACAACGCCGCAAGGGCGACGGATTGCCTATCACCTCACGGACGGAGAGGGGCCTTGTGTGGTCTTTCTCGGGGGGCTGAAATCAGACATGGAGGGCACCAAGGCGGTGCATCTGGAGGATTGGGCGCGCGCCAATGGCCGCGCATACCTGCGGCTGGACTATTCGGGCCACGGCCAGTCGTCCGGTACGTTCGAAGAAGGCTGCATCGGGGATTGGCATCAGGATACGCTGGCGGTTGTGGACGCGTTGACGGAAGGGCCTGTTGTGCCTGTCGGATCGTCGATGGGCGGCTGGCAGTCTTTGCTGTTGGCCCGCGCACGCCCTGCGCGGCTGGCGGGGCTGGTCACGATTGCCGCGGCACCCGATTTTACCGAAGACGGCTGGTGGGCCAGTTTCACGGATGCGCAGAAGGCGCAGTTGGAGAGTGCAGGGCGGGTCGAGCTGCCCTCGGACTACATGGAGCCATATGTGGTGACCAAACGCATGGTGGAAGACGGGCGCGCGCATCTGGTACTGCGTGATGATCTTGATTTGCCCTGCTCGGTGCGGATGCTGCAAGGCACGGCAGATACGGCAGTGAGCGTGGCTACGGCCACGCAGCTGCTGGAGCATGCAAACAGTCCTGACATGCAGCTATTGCTGGTCAAAGACGCAGATCACCGTTTCTCGGACGGACCCTGCCTTGGGCTGATTGAACAGGCCGTCGAAGACGTGATTGAAACGTTCAAGGCAGGAGATTTCTGAGCATGGAACAGCGTATAAGTCTTATCACCCTTGGTGTGCGGGACATGGCGGGGGTTGCCGCGTTCTATGAGGCGCTGGGCTGGCAAAGGGTCGAAACGCAGGACGGTGTCATCGCGTTTGATCTGTTGGGGCAAACGCTGGGCCTTTATCCGCTGGAGAAGTTGGCCGAAGATATCGGGATCGCGGTTGAGGATATGGGGCGCGGGGGTACTACGTTTTCGTACAATGTGCGCGACAAGGGCGAAGTGGCGCCATTGCTGGCGCAGGCTGAAGCCGCAGGCGGGCGTATCTTGCGCGCCGCGTCTGATGTGTTCTGGGGCGGGCATATCGGCTATTTCGCGGATCCCGAAGGCAACATCTGGGAAGTGTCGCACAATCCTTATTCGCCGTTGTCGGGCGAGGGTGCGTTTCGCTGGAACGGCTATTGATGCGCACTCCGCGCAGTATGTGGAGCCTTGAGACGTTCGGCCGTGTGCGCCTGTCCAAACACTTTTACATGCGCGACTTTTTGATGAGTGAAATCAGCGCGTTTCACGGTATTCCCAACATTCCCGACGACCCTGATCTGGCGATCAGACACGGCCAGCGGCTGTGTCAGGACTTGTTGGACCCGTTGGAAGAGACATTCGGGCGGCTCGCCATCAGATCTGGCTATCGGTCGGCGGCGCTGAACACCTACGGCAACGAGAACAAGCTGAACTGCGCACGCAGCGACAACCCGATCGAGTGTCATATCTGGGATTGGAACGGGGCGGCGATTTGTGGCACATCTTTGGTGATCCCGTGGTTTGCCGACCAATACGACCAAGGCCGCGACTGGCGCGATCTGGCGTGGTGGGTGCATGACCATTTGCCCTATTCCGAGATGTGGTTTTTTCCCAAACTGGCCGCCTTCAATCTGGTCTGGCGGCCACAGCCGTTGCGCACGATCAGCAGCTACATTGCACCGCGCGGCATGTTGCTGCGCGCAGGCCACGTGCCTGAGGAAGACGTGACCACACGTGCGCGCCGTTATGCCGATTTCCCGCCGTTTCGGGGCATTGTCTATCCCTGAGGGCTTGCACACCCGCGCGCGGCACGGCATTGCGGAAGCGTGACAGCAAACGGGGAGAGACCATGAAAGAGCCGCTGGTTCTATTGCCGGGCATGATGTGTGACGCACGCCTGTTTGGCCCGCAGATTGCAGAGCTGTCCAGCGACACTGCTGTCATGGTTGCACCCGTCACAGGGGGTGAACGGATCGAGGAGATTGCCTCGGTTCTGCTGGACATTCTGCCCAAACGCTTTGCGCTGGCGGGGCTGTCGATGGGCGGGATCGTCGCGATGGAGATTTTGCGCCGCGCGCCCGACCGCGTAACGCGCATTGCGCTGATGGATACCAACCCGCTGGCCGAAACGCCGGTGATTGCCGCCAACCGCGAGCCGCAGATCGTCAAGGTCCGCTCGGGTCGGATGATGGAAGTGATGCGTGACGAGATGAAGCCCAACTACCTCGCGCCCGGGCCTTACCGTTCGGAAGTGTTGGAACTGGTGATGGAAATGGCCCAGACGCTGGGACCAGAGGTGTTCATCCGCCAGTCCCGCGCATTGCAGCGACGCAAGGACCAGCAGGCGACCCTGCGCAAATGCCGCGTGCCTGCATTGGTGCTTTGTGGCGCACATGACGCGCTGTGCCCGCCAAAACGGCATGAGTTTATGGCCGAACTGATCCCTTACGCACATCTGGAAGTGCTGGAGCATTCAGGCCATCTGCCCACGCTTGAGCAGCCTGACGAGACCACGGCCGCACTGCGTGCGTGGATGAACCAGCCCTATGTATTGAAATAGGCGCTGCCGCGCTCAGAGCGGAAGCTTTTCGCGTTCCTGTGCTGTAGGCACGTAGACCTCGCTCACAGGTTTGCATGTGGTGATATCGAAGAATGACGTTTGTTTCCAACGGCCTGTGATACGCGCGATCAAGGCACGCCACATGGTCCCGCCATAGAGACGCACCACTGACGTATGTTTGGATGTGCCGTCTGGCTGCGGCACAAAAGCCTCCATCGCGACAGGGCCGATGGCGGATGTGTCTGCAAGCAGGTTGGTCATCATGCCCGCCATTGCGAATTTGGGCGTGGGCAGCATTGTAAACATCGGCACTCCGCAGCAGGAAGCGCGATAGCGCAGCAGCTTTTCGGGATTAAACGAAAACACAGCAAGATTGCCACGCCCGTGCTGAAAGCTGATCTTGTCAGGCGTTGTCTGGTAGAGTTCTACGCCGCGATCTTCCGGATCATGACCAGTTGTATAGAGCACAGCTGCGCGGCACGCGGCGCAATAGCAGCGCACATGATTGCCGGTTGTGGGCGAGGCACCGTGCAACGTGCCCTTGATCTCACCGCATTTGCAAGAAAAGGGCACGTCTGTCATGGCGTCAGGCCGCCGCGTTTTTGTTGGCGGGCTTCTTTTTGTCCGCAGATTTGTCAGCCTTGCTTTTGGCGCTGGCTGCTTTGGCATCCGCTGCCTTTTTCACCCGGTAGCCGGGGGGGGTGCGGACCTCGTTATCGTCGATAAAGTCGAGAACCATGGGGCGGATGTTGTTGCGCCAGCTTTTGCCGGCGAAGATGCCGTAATGGCCTGCGCCTTCTTCCACGTGGCTTGCCTTTTTCTCATCGGGCACACCGCTACACAGGGCAAGGGCTGCAATACACTGACCAGGAGCCGAGATATCGTCCTTGGAGCCTTCGACCGTTTTTACAGCAACGGTTGTAATCTTGCCGATGTCCACTTTCTTGCCTTTGATTGTGAACTCGTTGTTGGCGATTTCGCCATTTTTGAAAACACGATCCACGGTCGACAGATAGAATTCGGCCGTCATGTCCATCACGGAAAGATACTCATCATAGAATTTGTTGTGCTTGTCATGCTCGTGCGCGTCGCCGTTAGCGACACGGTTGATTTGATCCATAAAGGCCTTTTTATGCGTCTCGGCGTTCATGGAGATGAAAGAACTGAGCTGCAACAGACCAGGGTAGACCATGCGGCCTACGCCTTTGTACTTGAAACCAACCTGCTGGATCATCGACTGCTCAAGCTGGCCCATGGTAACGGAATGGCCAAAGTCTGTGACTTCGGTGGGGGCAGCACTTGGATCAATCGGGCCACCGATCAGCGTCAGGCTGCTGGGCTGTGCGGCTGGGTCTTCCTCGGCCAGAAAGGCGGTGGCGACCAGCGCCAAGGGCGCAGGCTGGCATACAGCGATCACATGAGTGTCGGGGCCGAGGTGGCGAATATAGTCCACCAGATACATGGTATAGTCTTCGACATCGAACTTGCCTGCACTGACAGGAATGTCACGGGCGTTGTGCCAGTCGGTGATATAAAGGTCGCAATCGGGCAAAAGGCTGATCACGGTTGAGCGGAGCAGTGTTGCATAGTGACCCGACATGGGCGCAACCAACAGCACCTTGCGGCGCTTTTCGGTACGTCCCTGCACACGGAAGTGCAACAGATCCCCAAAATCGCCTTTCAGCTCGATATCTTCATAAACCAGACGGTCAGTGCCATTTGCACCAACAAAGGGAGGAATATTCCAGTCAGGCTTGGTCACCATACGGCTGAAAGCGCGCTCTGTGACTTCGCCCCACGCGCCCATCCATTGCAACGCGGGGTTGGGGAACATAGAAAAGGCAGGGTAAGAGGCCATTGCAAGCGTAGAGGCACCAAGCCACTGATTAGTGTTTCGGATTGTCTCCATCATATCGTAAGATGCCATAAAGCGCATTGTGGAACTCCTAAACCAATGCCCAAGAACTGGGGTACAAACTGTGCCGCGCGCCTCACGATGGGGTGGCTGACTCAAAATGCTGCAGGTGCGAACATAGGACGGAAGTATTAAGATGACAACTAATTCTGAAAATCACGATAAACCGACTGCGGCATCTTTGGCACGAATGACCGAGAACCTGAGCAAAGTGGACGCTCTGCGGGACCGTCTGACGCAGGTTTTGGCAAACCGTCATACCCACCAAGCGGCGCTTGATGGCCCAAATCAGGAATTGTTCGCAAAGGCTGCGAAGGGGTACATGCAGGAGGCGGTGACGAACCCGGCCAAACTGATAGAACACCAGCTGGAATTCTGGACCAAATCAGTCACGCATTTTGTGGAGGCGCAGCAGGCGCTGGCCAAGGGGACCCTCTCGGCGCCTGAAGATCGTACAGGGACGGACCGGCGTTTCACAAACCCGATGTGGGAGCAGCACCCTTACTTTAACTTTGTCAAACAGCAGTACCTGATGAACGCGGAGGCGATCTCGAAGGCGGTTGAGGATGTGGGCGACATGGAGCCGCGTGAAAAGCAGCGGCTTGCCTATTTCTCGCGTCAGATCATTGACATGATGAGCCCGACCAACTTTCTGGCGACCAATCCCGATGCGCTGCAACGCGCCGTGGATACCGAAGGCGAGAGCCTGATCAAAGGGCTGGAAAACCTGATCTCGGATCTGGAAGCCAACAACGGCGAAATGATCGTGCGCCTTGCGGATGAGGATGCTTTCGAGCTGGGCGGCAATATCGCCACCACACCCGGCAAGGTGGTCTACCGCAACCGGATGTTCGAGCTGATCCAGTACATGCCAACCACCGAGGAAGTACACGCCAAGCCATTGGTCGTTTTTCCGCCTTGGATCAACAAATACTATATCCTTGACCTCAAGGCGCAGAACTCCTTTGTGAAGTGGGTGGTGGATCAGGGATATACCTTGTTCATGGTGTCATGGATCAACCCAGACAGCACCTACCGCGATGTCGGTATGGAGGACTATGTCGAGGACGGATATGTAGCCGCCTTCCGCGAAGTGCGTGCAATTACCGGAGAGAAAGACCTGAATGCGGTCGGCTACTGCATTGCCGGCACGACCCTGTCGCTGACGCTGTCATTGCTAAAGCAGCGGGGCGAAAAGTCTGTGAAATCCGCTACTTTCTTTACCGCGCTTACGGATTTCTCCGATCAGGGGGAGTTCCAGCCCTTCCTTACCGATGATTTCATTGACGGGATCGCGGCAGAGACGGAAGACAAGGGAATACTACCCTCCATCGTTATGGCGCGGACATTTTCATTTTTGCGCTCCAACGATCTGGTCTACGGACCAGCGGTCAAAAGCTATATGATGGGTGAAACGCCGCCTGCCTTTGATCTGCTGTACTGGAACGGGGACGGGGCCAATCTGCCTGCCAAGATGGCGATGCAATATCTGCGTGGTCTGTGCCAGCGAAACGAACTGGCCGAGAGCGGTTATGATCTGTGCGGGCATCATCTGGTGCTGGACGAGGTGGATGTGCCGCTGTGTGCCATCGCCTGCGAGACCGATCACATCGCACCGTGGAAAGACAGCTATCGCGGTGTGCAAAAGATGGGCAGTACCGACAAGACCTTCATCATGACCCAGTCGGGCCATATCGCCGGAATCGTGAACCCGCCCAGTCGTAACAAATACGGCCACTATACCAACACCGATTTGGCGCTGGATCATGCGGACTGGCGCGAGGGTGCCAAGTTCCATGAGGGGTCGTGGTGGCCGCGGTGGGAAAAGTGGCTGCGCAAACGCTCGGGCAAGATGATTCCCGCCCGTATCCCGGGTGAGGGCGGCAGAGAAATTTTGTGTGATGCGCCTGGTACATATGTTGCGGTCAAGGCAAGGGGCTGATTTTCCAAAGAGTTTCCCTAGGGGCAGTCAAAAATGCTGCAGTGCAGAAAATACTTGCAATGCCGCACTGCAGCATCTATGTTGTTTGCAGACGCAGAACCTTGGGATCACCCAAGCAGATGCATAGAAATTCAGACGGGGCGTTGATGCTTCGATGATGCAAACAAAGGACGATTAAAATGGCTACTGCAAAAACACCTGACATGACTGCAATGCTCAAAGACATCATGGGCGCGTTCCCAGTTGACACGACATCCATGGAAGCGTCTTTCAAGACATCCGCAACACTGAACGAAAAACTGTCTGGCGTTGCCCTGACAGCTGTTGAGAAGTCCACCGAGATTTCTTCCGCATGGACCAAAGACACGGTAACAAAGCTGTCGGATATGGCGAAAGCCAAAGCCGAGCCAGCAGACTATGCAAAAGCGATGACAGATTTCGCAACTGCATACTCCGAAGCGGCGTCCGAGCACATGGCAGCATTTGCCGAAGTTGCGAAGAAGGTTCAGATGGAAACAGTTGAGCTGATGATGGCTGCCGGCAAAGACATGTCCGAAGAAGCACAGTCCGCAATGACCAAAGCAACTGGCGAAGTTCAGGCTGCTGCGAAAAAAGCGACAGCAAAATAAGTCTGGTTTCCAGACACAGGCGCCGCCCTGTCGGGGTGGTGTAAGGGAAGGGTGTGCTGCATGCAGCGCACCCTTTCTTTTTGCGCATGCAGCGACTAGGCTGCAACGCAGCACACCTTTGGGGAGGAACATTCGTGGCTGAGACAGGCAAATCCCTTTTGATCAAAAGATACGCCAGCAGGCGGCTCTATAATACCGAGACCAGCGACTATGTGACGTTGGAGGATATTGCGGGCTTTATCCGAGACGGCCGCGAGGTGCAGATTGTCGACCTTAAATCGGGCGATGACCTGACACGCCAGTACTTGTTGCAGATTATCGCAGAACACGAGAGCCGCGGCGAGAGCGTGCTGCCGGTGGATGTGCTGAACGATTTGGTGCGCAGCTACATGACCGGCAAGGTCAGTGTGGTGCCCGAGTTCTTGCAGCAGTCCTTTGCTATGTTGCGCGACGGGCAGAGCAAGGTGATGGAAAACATGACCTCGATGAACCCGCTGGCAAAAATGCCGGGGTTTGATGCAATGCAGGCGCAGCAAGAAGCGTTCATGAAAGCGATGACAGGCACCTGGCCCGCAGGCGGTGCTGCACCAGAACCCGAAAAACCTGCCGCCCAGAGCGGCGAGGATCTGGAAGCGATCAAGCGTCAGTTGGCTGAACTGCAGGACAAGCTGTCCAAACTGAAGTGACCGCACGGACACGGGCCATGGCCCGTGGTGATATACTTGGTGCGTGAGGCGGGTGTGAGCCCGCCTTTTTTATGTGATTTCTTTTAGCGGGCGTATTCGGGGGCCAGCCCCCGAGGGCGTTTACGCCCTCTCCCCCGGAGAATATAAGGCCAGGAAAAATAGGGGGATGGAGGGCTCAGAGCCCGATGCGGTCACGCATTGCATACCAGCACATGGCGAGCACCAGAAGCGGACTGCGCAGGGATGGACCGCCGGGAAAGGGGGTGTTGGGCAGTGCCGCGAGTGTGTTAAACCCGTCGTCTTGTCCGATGATCGCCTGTGCCATCAGCTGACCCGCGTGGGTTGCAGTGCCGACACCGTGGCCTGAATAGCCCGAAGCCGAGAGGATGTTGGTGCTGGTCCGCGCCAGATAGGGCAGGCGTTTCATTGTGATGCCCAGTGTGCCGCCCCAAGCATAATCTATTTGCACGTCTTTCAGGGCTGGAAAGACTACTGACATGGGTTTGCGCACTTTTGCTGCGATGTCTGTGGGAAAGCGGTAACTATAGCTTTCGCCGCCGCCAAAGAGCAGCCTACCGTCATGGCTGAGGCGGAAGTAGTTGACGACAAATCGGCTGTCGGCGACAGCTATATCGCGGGGCAACACATCGGCCACACGTGCGCCTAGGGGTTCGGTGGCGATGATGAAATTGTTTATGGGCATGACCCGTGCCGCCACTTGCCCGTTGAGCCCACCCAGATAACCGTTGCAGGCAAGAATTACGTGATCGGCAACTACATGACCTGCGTCTGTATTGACGGTTGCCGGACTGCCTTCTGCGATTTGTCGGACTGCGCTGCTTTCGTGAATGCGCACTCCGGCTGCTGCGGCAGCGCGGGCAAGGCCCAGAGCATAGTTTAGCGGATGCAGGTGTGCTGCATCTGCATCAAGAATTCCGCCGAGATAGTCTGGCGAAGGGCAGACCGATTGCAGCGCCTTATGATCAAGCGTTTCGATGTGCCGATAGCTGTATTTCTGCGCAAGATGTTCGGCATATTCATGCAGATGGCGGACCTCTTTCGTCGAAGAGCCCGTCCATGCGACACCTGGTTTGATTTGGCAGTCGATCTGATGCCCGGCGATCAGCGACTTCACGAGGTTTTTTGCATCTTCTGCCAAGGCCCAGAGCTTGGCTGCTTCTGGATCGCCGACAAGCGCCTCCAGCGCATCCTGATCCATCCGCTGGCCCGAGCCGAGCTGCCCCCCGTTGCGCCCTGATGCACCAAAGCCCAAGCGCTGCGCATCTAGCAGAACGACGCTGCGGCCCGCTTGGGCTAAGTGTAGCGCGGCCGAGAGACCTGTATAGCCCGCACCGACAATGCAGACATCGGCGCGCTGTGCGCCTTGCAATGGCTCAAAGGGGGGGAGGGTATTGGCCGTTGCGGCATACCAGCTGGGCGGGTAGGCGCCGCGCGTGTCATTGGCATAGAGCAGGTCCATTCTCCTGCCTCAGACGTTGAGCAACAGATGCTCGCGCTCCCAAGGGGAGATCACCTGCAGAAACTCGTCATATTCGGCCTCTTTTACAATCGCGTAGACGCGGGCAAAATCTTGGCCGAGGACCTCGTGGAGGGCTTCTGCTTCGCTGAACACGCGCAACGCCTCGCCCATCGTGCGGGGGATGTCACCATCGCCATCGTAAGCATCACCTTTGAATTCGGACATTGGAACCTGCTGTTCTTTCAGGCCCAGATAGCCACACGCAAGCGATGCTGCGATGCCGAGGTACGGGTTGCAATCCATACCTGCAAGGCGATTTTCGACGCGCCGTGCGGCAGGACCGGACAGCGGCACGCGGATGCCCGTTGTGCGGTTGTCACGCCCCCATTCGAGGTTGATGGGTGCCGCGTGATCTTTGACATAACGGCGGTAGCTGTTCACGTAGGGCGCGATTACAGCCAATGCGCTGGGCATGTGGTTCTGTAGCCCTGCGATGAAGTGCATAAAGGCGGCAGTCTCGTCGCCATTTTCGGCAGAGAAAATGTTCGCGCCGGTTTTTGCATCCAAAACCGAATGGTGGATGTGCATGGCTGACCCGGGTTCGTCTGCGATGGGTTTGGCCATGAAGGTGGCATAGCAGTCGTGACGCATGGCCGCCTCGCGGATCAGGCGTTTGAAATAGAACACCTCATCGGCTAGCTGCACAGGATCACCGTGCAGCAGGTTGATCTCCAGCTGGCCTGCACCGCCTTCCTGCGTGATGCCGTCAATCTCGAAACCCTGCGCCTCGGCAAAATCGTAAATGTCGTCGATCACAGGGCCGAACTCATCTACAGCGGTCATGGAGTAGGCCTGTCGCGCGGCGGCAGGGCGGCCGGAGCGGCCCATCATCGGTTTGATTTCATGGGCGGGGTCGAGGTTGCGCGCGGTCAGAAAGAACTCCATTTCAGGGGCGACCACAGGCTCCCAACCTTCGGCACGGTAGAGAGCGACCACGCGTTTGAGAACGTTGCGGGGGCTGAATTCAATGACATTACCGTTGCGATCATAGGCGTCGTGGATGACCTGAAGCGTCCAGTCGCCTGTCCAGGGGGCAGCGGTTGCGGTGGACATATCGGGACGCAGGACCATGTCCTTTTCGATAAAGCCTTCCTCGCCTGCTGCCTCGCCCCAGTTGCCTGTGATGGTCTGGTAAAAAATGCTGTCGGGCAGATGGAAATTCTCTTGTCGTGCGAATTTGGAGGCGGGGACCGCTTTGCCGCGCGCAATGCCAGGTAGATCGGGGATGATACATTCGACCTCGTCGAGGCGGCGGCCCTCCAGATAGGCGGCGGCGGCAGGTGGCAGGTTTTTGGTCCAATCGGCCATCAGGCCCTCGCTTTGCTTTTGAAAAATTGCGCCATGTGTCTGGCCATATCGGCGTTGTGGGTGGGTTGCTCCAGTCTATCAGTCGCAGTGGCTAACAGATCATCAGGAACGACCCCTTTGCCGCGTGTCCTGATCAGCACATCAACGGAGGCTGCTGGGAATTCGGGGTGGGGCTGGATCGTCCAGATGCTATCGCCGTAGGCCAGCACCGCATTGGCGCAGAAATCCGAATGACCCAGCACATCTGCGCCATGGGGCAGTTCAACGACCTGGTCCTGATGCCATGCATTGAGGGCGACTTGCTTGCCGTCGATGGTGTATTCGGTGCGCCCGACCGACCAGCCGCCCTCGAACTTAACCACTTTGCCGCCCATCGCCTGTGCAATGATCTGGTGGCCGAAACAGACACCGATCATGGGTTTGTCGGCAGCATGGATGTCACGGATCAGATCTTCCAGCGGGGGAATCCACGCATGATCCTCATATGCGCCATGTTTTGAGCCGGTGATAAGCCAGCCATCGGCGTCTTGGGGCGTGGAGGGAAACTCGCCATCCACCACCGAGAACGTCTGGAAGGTGAAATCATGACCATCGAGCATTTTCTCGAACATATTGTCGTAGTCGCCTTGCAGCTCGACCATACCTTCAGGCGCGTGGCCTGTTTGCAGAATACCAATTTTCATCGTTTATACCGTATCCAGATAAATCTCGACCTGCTCGGCAGGGCTGAGTTCTCGCATATAATGTAGTTCCTGCCGCTTTGTCAGAACAAGGTTCTGGATCAATTCAGGCGCAAAGATGCGGGCGATTTGCGCGTCCTTTTCAAAGGCGTCAATTGCTGTGGCCCATGTGTGCGGGATTTGCGGAAGCTCGGCTGCATAGGCGTTGCCAGTGATTGGTGCAGGTGGCTCAACCCCGTCTTCGATTCCGTTGATTGCGGCACCCAGAACAGCGGCCAGCATCAGATAGGGGTTCACATCACCGCCCGACACGCGATGCTCGATCCGGCGCGCGGCAAAGTTGCCTGAAGGAATACGAATGGCCGAGGTGCGGTTTTCATAAGCCCAACTGACGCCTGTTGGCGCATGGCTACCCGGCACCATGCGGTCAAAGCTGTTGGCGTGCGGGGCAAAGACGAGGGCAGAGCCCTGCATGGCGTTCATACACCCTGCAACTGCGTGGCGCATCACATCCGTGCCTTCCGGCCCGCCGTTGTCAAAGATATTATTGCCTTCGGAATCCAGCACAGAGAAATGTGTGTGCAGACCAGAGCCGGCATAGTCTTTGTAAGGTTTCGCCATGAAGCTGGCGGCAAAGCCGTGACGCCGCGCAAGGCCGCGCACCAGCATCTTGAACAGCCACGCATCGTCTGCGGCGCGCAGGGCGTCGTCGCAGTGCATCATGTTTATTTCGAACTGGCCCAACCCCGCCTCGGAAATGGCGGTATCGGCGGGAATATCCATTTCTTCGCAGGCGTCATAAAGATCGGTAAAGAACTGGTCAAACTGGTCCAGCGCGCGGATGCTGAGCGTTTCAGCGCCTTTGCGCCGCTTGCCCGAACGCTCGGACGGGGGGATTTGCAGCTTGCGGCCACTGTCGTCGATCAGAAAAAACTCAAGCTCTACCGCGCATACGGGGGTCAGGCCCCGCGCCTTGAAGCGATCCAGCACGGCGCGCAGGGCATGGCGGGGATCGCCCGCATAGGGGCGGCCATCCTCGTGGAACATCCAGATGGGCAGCAGCGCACTGGGTGCGTCCAGCCATGGCATAGGCATAAAGCCACGTTCTGTCGGTTTCAGAACGCCGTCACGGTCACCTGTGTCAAACACCAGCGGGCTGTTGTCGATATCTTCGCCCCAAATATCGAGATTGAGAACAGAAAAGGGAAAGCGCGTGCCGTCCTGCGTTATCTTGTCTGCAAAGCGGGTCGGGATACGCTTGCCGCGCGGAACGCCATTTAGATCAGCAGCTGCCACACGAATTGTGCGAACGGAGGGATTTTTTCGAAGCCAGTTGTGCATAGGTCACCATAGGGTGGGCTGGCACATGTCGGTGTTCGGAAACGATGAACGCCAACTGCCTGTGGCCAGCGCCACGGGATTTGATCAAATTATTGATACTACCGTATCAGATTAGGGCGCAAGCGCAATTTTTGGCGCTTCTCGGCAGGCAGATGGCGGTTGAGGCGGCGGTTTGCCAACCCGTACAACGAGATGATGACCAGCGTCAGCAAAATGAAATATCCCGCAAGGATCGGGTAGGGAATAAACGGGTTGAATGTCTTATCGGCAAAATAGCTGGCGTAATACAGCGCATCACCGCGCTGCTGCCACGCCGGAAAGCTGGAGATATAGACCAGTGTCGTTGCGTGGAACAGAAAGATCGCCTCGTTCGTGTAGGCGGGCCATGCAAGGCGCATCATGGTGGGCCAGATCACCCGTTTGAACCGCGTCCAGCCCGTGAGGCCATAAGCATCAGCCGCCTCCACATCGCCCTTGGGGATGGATTGTAGCGCGCCATAAAAAATCTCGGCAGAGTAGGCGGAGGTGTTGCAGACCAGCACAATCAACGCACCAAGCCATGCGGCGGTAAAGGGATCAAAGAAGGCGTATTGCGATTTGAGGCTGAGGAAAACGAAGTAGGCAAAGAAGAACTGGATGAACAGCGGCGAGCCGCGAAAGACAAAGATAAACCACTCACTGGGTTTGCGCAGAACTCGGTGACGGCTGGCTTTGCCCATCGCCAGCGCCGTTGCGATAAAGAAACCGATCACAAGTGCGGTCAGGCCGAAATAGATGTTCCAGATCATGCCCGAGCCGATCAGCGTGAACTGCTGGCATAGGGTGAAATCTTCACGCGGGAGCAGACGCTCGCCGATGCCGATGGCGCGCAGGCCGTAGTCCTGAATGGTCTGGAGGCAGGCACTCATGCCATATTCCTTTGCGCTTCGCCGCCGGTGGTGGCTTGGCCGTGGGTCAGACGGCGCATCAATCGGTCAATGACGAGTTCTGAAATACGGGTAAAGATCAGGTAGAATACCAGCAGCGCAAGGAAGTACCACATGCGCCAGTCTGGGTGCGGGTATTCGGTAAATCGCGGCGTTTTAGAGCCGCCAAGCTCGCGCGCCCAATAGACGATATCCTCAATCCCCAACAAAAACAGCAGCGGCGTGGCCTTGATCAGGACCATCCACAGATTGCCCAGACCCGGAAGAGCATAGACCCACATCTGCGGAACCAGAACGCGGCGGAACGTCTGGCGGGGCGACATACCATAGGCCTCGGCGGTTTCGATCTGGGCGCGGGGTACAGCGCGCATGGCACCGAACAGCACGTTGCCCGCAAAGGCCCCGAAAACAATCGCAAAGGTCAGTACGGCAATGGCAAAGCCGTATGTCTCGTGTACCCATTGTGGCGCGTTGCCCAGTGGCATCTTGGCGGCCTGACACACGATGAAGTCATTGCCCTGCCGGATTGGCTGATCCCAATCAGCGCACAGGGCTTTGTGGCGCAGGTATTCAATGCCCTGATCCAGTGCGATGACGAAAAACAGAAAAAATGCAATATCGGGCACGCCGCGCACAATGGCGATGTAGGTTTTGCCGAACCAGCGCAGGGGGGCCACACGCGACCGCGCAGCGGACGCACCGGCAAAGCCGAAGGCGAGGGCCGTGGGCGCCGTAATTGCCAGCAGGGTCAGCACAGTGAGAACGGACCAATAGAGGTTCATGTGCTTGCCTGTGGTCAGGTAGCAGCTGAACCAACGGAGGCTCTCTAGTTGGTCTGGGTCTGAGCAAAACTGGAACATGGTGCACTCTTTTCTAATACGCCAGTTTTCGCAGCGGGCTGGGGTTGTCAACCTCTTGCCGTTTCATTTCGCACGCGTCACTGTCGAGATGCATAAACGAGTGGGTAAGTCATGAGCGTAACGGGACCATCAGTCATTGTCGTTGGAGCGGGCATCATCGGCGCTGCGGTAGCCGATGCGCTGCAATCTGCGGGCGCGCGGGTGATTGTTGTGGATTCTGGCGCGGCTTCGGCGACTGCGGCCTCTTTCGGGTGGATCAACGCCAGTTTTCATCATGACACAGCGCATTTCAGGCTTCGCCACGAGGGGCTTGCTGCATGGCACCGGCTGCAGGCGCGGCTTGAGCTGCCAGTAGTATGGCAGGGTACGTTATGTTGGGAGGAAACTGGCGCGGCTTTTGACGCGGAGCGCGACAGGCTATCGGCGCTGGGTTATGACCTGCACGAGGTAGACCGCGACGCGTTTGCCGCACTGGAGCCGCATGTGGCTACCCCGCCCGAACGTGCCCTGCATTTTCAACAAGAAGCAGCGGCAGACAGTACTGCCGTAAACGAGCGCTTGTTACAGAGCGCCGTGGATGCAGGCGCACAGCGGTTGCGTGGCCTTAAGGTGCTTGGGCTGGTTGAACAAGGGGGCCGCATTACAGGTATCCGGACGGAGGCAGGGATTACCACCGCCGATCACGTCCTGATCGCTGCAGGTACAGGCAGTGCGGGGCTGATGGCGTATGCAGGAGCGCCCTTGCCGATGGTGCGCAGACCTGCGCTGGTCCTGCGCTCGCGGCCTGTCGCACCCCTCCTACGGCATATTCTTGTGTCGGAATTCGGCGAGCTGCGGCAATTGCCCGACGGCACATTGCTGATGCCTGCTGCTGTGGATCATCAGGGCGACACGTCAGAGGTTTTGACAAGCAGTCTGGAAGACACAGCAGCCGATGTACTGGTGCGGTTGCGCGCACTGCTGGGGGATAAAGGTCTGGACTGGCAGGAACTGACGCTGGCCCATCGGCCTGTGCCTCAAGACGGATTGCCCGTGATTGGCGCTGTGCGCGAGGGGCTGCATGTGGCCTGCATGCATTCGGGGATCACCCTTGGTGCGCTCGCGGGCGAATTGGTGGCGCACGAAATGCTGGAAGGGGTGTCTAATACGTCAGGCGCGCTGTTGGCGCCCTATCGTCCCGCGCGGTTTGGCGGGTAGAGGCGGACCAGTGCTGGCCCGCCTCAAGTAGCTAGATCAGAACTGTGCCGCTTCGGGCAGCCACTTTGCGATCAGCGCGTTGAGCGAGCCGTCCGCTTTCATGGACTGGATCGCGGTGTTGAACTTTGCGCGCAGCTCGCCATCGCTTTCACGGATGCCAAGGCCGATACCGCCGCCCAGCAGCTCGTCCTGCGCCAGAAGTTGCAGATCACCGTCTGCTTCGGCAATTGGCGCAAGGAAGGATTTGTCGGCCAGAACCGCATCCGCTTCGCCGTTTTTCACAGCTGCGACAGTTTCTTCGGGTGTGGCGAATTCAACAAGTGTCGCGCCGTCCATGGAGGCGACATGGGACGCCTGAATCGTGCCTGTCTGTGCTGCGACAACTGCGCTGGACAAATCCAGCTCGCCCATGGCGAGATACGAGGAGGGGTCTGGCAGTGTGTAGGGATCGGAGAAGTCGATGACTTCGTCACGCTCGTCTGTGATGGACATGCCTGCAATGATGACGTCGTAGTTGCCGGAAACGAGGTTCGGGATGATGCTGTCCCACTCGTTTGTGACCCACTCACAAGTCAGCTCTGCGCGCTTGCACAGCTCATCGCCCACTTCACGCTCAAAACCGTCGACTTCGCCGGCGTCGTTGAGGAAGTTATAGGGGGGGTAAGCGCCCTCGGTGCCGAGGCGGATCGTTTTGCCGTGACCGTCAGCCATTGCCATACCAGCCGTGAGGGCCAGTGCGGATGTCGCAAGAATAAGGTTTTTCATTTTGGTGTCTCCCAGGGGTTACCATTTAAGGTTTTATGCGGCGTGGGTTGCCGAAAGGAACCCGCGCAGTCGCTCTGATTTGGGCGCGCCGAACAGCGTCTCTGGCGGCCCTTGTTCTTCGATCAGACCCTGATGCAGGAACACGACAGTGTCCGATACATCGGCGGCCAGTTTCATATCATGTGTCACGATCAGCATTGTGCGCCCTTCGGCGGCCAGATCTTTGATGACACGGATCACCTCTTGCTCAAGCTCTGGGTCCAGCGCGCTGGTCGGCTCGTCAAACAGCAGGGCTTCGGGCTCCATGCACAGCGCGCGCGCGATGGCGGCGCGTTGTTGCTGTCCACCCGACAGCTGCGCGGGATAAACATCGCATTTGTCGCCGATGCCCACCTTGTCCAGATAGCGCCGTGCGGCTGTCTCAACCTCGGCGCGGTCACGGCCCAGAACCGTCAGGGGCGCCTCCATCACGTTTTCGAGGATGGTCATGTGCGCCCAAAGGTTGAACTGCTGGAAGACCATGCTGAGATTGGTACGGATGCGTACGACCTGTTTGGCATCGCTGGGTCGGCGATTGTGATCACCGTCGCGCCACGACACAGGCTCGCCCTTGAACAGAACTTCGCCTTGCTGACTGTTTTCCAGCAGATTGCAGCAGCGCAGCAGGGTCGACTTGCCCGAGCCTGACGACCCTATAAGGGAGACGACATGGCCTTTGGGTGCTGCGATGCTGACGCCTTTCAAAACCTCCAAAGCACCGTAGGCTTTGTGCAGGTCGCGGATTTCGATCACGGGAGTGTCTGCTGTCACGGCTGGTCCATACGTTGCGTTCCGGCGGGCATATGACGCGAGAATCACCTCTTATGCAATGCGCAATGGCATATGGCTGCAAGACTTCCTCTTTGGTCAACACCCAAGGGGTATCGCATCAGCCCTCGACGCGTTTGCGCGCCTGTGCGCTGTCCATATCCGTGATGCCCAAAAGATTTGCCACCAACCGTAGCAATGCGTCCTCTTCCTTGGCGCGTGCGCCATCTGCCAGCACAACTTGCCACAGCGCCTCTACCACAGCGAGGCGGTCATCATAGGCCACAGCATCCTTGATCGAGCGGGTAAAGCGCACGGTGTCCGGCGCCTCAGACTCCAGCGTTTCCGCATCGGTCAAAAGCGCATCGCGCTCTGCGCCTTCAAGGCCGTAGCGCGCGGTGATAATATCCTGAATACGGCCCCGTTCTGCAGTGCTGTATTCATTGTCAGAGCGTGCAACGCGGACCAGCAGCGCGGTGAGCGCAAGGCGGGCATCAGTGTCGGGCATCGGGGCGGGGGCCGACACGGTCAGCCGTTTTAATAGATCTGCAAACATAAAGGATAACCTAGGCGGTGAGGATGATTTTACAATTGGTCGCGTGCATTTAACGCGCCGAGGGCATTTTTTCGCGCAGCAACAATATCTTCGCCCGACAGACCAAGTGCTGCTTCGATCTCAACCAACTGCGCCTCTTCCGCGTCATCACGGCGACCATCGGCCAGCGCTACGGCCCACATGGCATCCCCAAGCGACTTGCGCTCAGCATATGGAACCTCTTCGCGCAAGATTTGCGCAAATTCGCTTGTGCCGGGTGCATGGCGCTCCAGCGCTTCGCATTCGGCGCGCAGCTTTGCCGCATCGAGCGGTTTTAGGGAAAAGGTCGTCGCCAGCACACGGTCGATCTGTGCCACCTCTGCGGCCACATACTGACGGTTGGCCAAGGCCACACGGACCAGCAAAGCACCTAGCGCAAGCTGCGCGTTGGGTTGTGGCAATGGTTTTGGCGCAGGGGCGCGGCGGGGGAAAAGACGTTCTAACATCGGCTTTGATTATCCGAGATTGGGGGCTTTGCCAAATTTAATCGTATCAAGGGCGATGCCTTGGTCGTCTGTGTTGTTCAGCACGATCCCCGCAATGTCCTCGGTTCCGGAGGCGCGCAGGAAACCCAGTGCAAACTCTCCTACGGGGGTGACAGGCACGCGCGCCAGCACACTGCCGTCACGGCGCAGGAACAAAACATCAGCACTGCCTTGCTCGCCGCCGCGCAGCCCTAGGGTGACAGCGGACTGGTCCTGATCGAACAAGATCGCGATAGCGCCTTCGCCCTGTGCGTCGCGTTTGGGGAAACCCTTGTGACCATAGCCGTTTAGCACAGTAATGCCCATAAAGCTGACAACAGACAGGTTCTGCCCCGCTTCGCCCGGCAGCAGGGTAAGCGGGCCGTAGGCCGCACCATCGACGGCATCATGGGTGCCTTGGACCTGTAGGGTCTGGCCAGCGAACCGTTCTCCGAACTGGGCGCCGTTTAACACCAGCACATCGTCCACCAGATACCCCGGACCCGCACCAGATGGTGTGCCCTGAAAATCTATCGTCTCGGGCAGCAGCAAGCTTTCTGGATCGACAAGACAGACGGCGCTGGAACAGGCAAGCGCGGGAAGCGGGAGCAGGGCGAGAATGCACGCGATAAGATGTCTCATGCGCAGAGCATATCACAAATCAGTCGCCATATCCTTCAATAATTATCAGACTGCCGTCAGAAACAGTCATGCGGATGTCCTTGGCGGCTTGGTAGCTGGGGCTTTGATAGCAGGCGACAGCATCTGCATAGCTGGGAAATTCGATCACGACGGTGCGCGGATGTGCAGTGCCTTCGCGGATTTGCTGCGTGCCGCCGCGCACCAGAAACTTTGCGCCGAAGTCGGCAAATGGTTTTGCATTGGCGGCGCGGTACTTCTCGTACACTTCGGCATCGCGCACATCCATATTGCCGATCCAATATCCCTTTTTTGCCATTCGCATGATCCTTCCGTTCGTCGCGTGCAATTAGCGCAGTTTGGCATAGCGGGCGGCAAGGCGTTGCGCCTCGTCGCTCAATCCATATGGCGGGTTTAACACAAACATGCCAGAGCCTACCATCCCATGCCCTGGACGGGCGGGGGGGAAGCGGACCTCATGGCGCAGCGCGCCCTTGTGTTGTGTAGTCAGCGCGTTGAGCATGTCCAGATGCGCGCCATTGGTCAGGATCGGATACCAAAGAGCAATGATACCTACATTCCATGCGCGGTGTAATTTGGCGATATGCCGAAAGATGTCGACGTAGTCGGTCTTGATCTCGTAGCTGGGGTCGATCAGCAGCAAACCACGGCGCGGTGTGGGCGGACACAAGGCAAAGGCTGTCTCGAACCCGTCGCGCAGGTGGATTTTTGCGCCAGTGGGCGACATTGCCAGTGCGAGCGCGGAATGTTCCTGTGGGTGAAGCTCGGCCAGATGGATATGGTCTGTGGGGCGCAGCAGGTGCGACGCGATCAGAGGTGATCCGGGGTAGGCCTTCGCGCCATCCTCGTCCTCTACGCGGGCCAGCACGCGGGCATAGGGATGATCCTTGGCAAACCAATTGCGCGCAACGGCGATACCGGCCGCAGCCTCGCCTGTCTTGAGCGCCTCGTCAGCGCCCAAATCATAAAGCGCGCGGCCCGCGTGGGTCTCGATATAGCTGAGAGGTTTGTCTTTGCGCGTGAGGTATTCAAGCATCCACGCCAGTAAACTGTGTTTGTGGACATCGGCCAGATTTCCGGCGTGATAGATATGTTGATAGCTGAGCATACCAGCGGTGTAGCGGATCAGCGCAGGGGCGCAACGCATAATATTCGAACTATCGGGCGCAGTTTGTCCCTGAAAACAGCCCTGAAGTTAACGTTATTTGAACTTCCCTGCGAGATGGGTCATAATCGCTTACATAAGAATAACAAGATCGAGTGGACTTTTGATGAAGGCGGTACTTCGTATGGTCTGGGATGCTTTCCTGAGACCTCTTTTGCAACGACCCAAAAAATTACAGGTAGCTGCCTTGTGCCATCGTGGTTCAGGCGTGGACAGCGAATACCTGTTGGTGACCAGCCGTGACACGGGCCGCTGGATCATCCCGAAAGGGTGGCCGATCCGCGGTCTTAAATCCAGCGAGACTGCGCTGCAAGAAGCGTGGGAAGAAGCGGGCGTGCGCAACAGCCAAGCCTCTGCTGCCCCCGTTGGCCGTTACACCTATAACAAGCGCAAACCCTCGGGGCTGCAAGTTCCTGTTGAAACGCTCGTCTATTCTGTTGCGGTGAAAGATCTGGCATCGGAGTTCCCCGAAGCACATGAACGCACGCGCAAATGGGTTACGGCCAGCGATGCGGCTAACATGGTGAACGAGCCCGAGTTGCAATCGATTTTCCGCGGCCGTGCCAATCAATCGGCCTGATCCGTTTTGCTAGGTTGATTTCCCCTATGGTGCGGCGCTATGTCCTTCCGCCAACGGGGGAACAACGACATGACACAAAAACAGGGCGATCCACGCCATCTTGAAACGCTGGACCGCGACCTTGCGCGCTATTCCAACCTAGAGCTTGCGACGAGCTATGTTGCACGCCCTATGGTGGGACCAGGCATTGCGCTGGTCTTTATTATGCTGGCTGGCTTGGCGGCGCTGCTGTTCTTCGGGCAGACCAACAATTCCATGATTGTGGTGATTGCAGCCTGTTTGGGGGCCTATATGGCGCTGAACATCGGGGCCAACGACGTCGCCAATAACATGGGGCCAGCGGTGGGGGCGAATGCCTTGTCCATGGGCGGTGCGATTGCGATTGCTGTTGTTTTCGAGAGTGCAGGCGCGCTGATTGCGGGGGGTGATGTTGTCTCGACGATCGCGAAAGGCATTATTGCGCCCGAAAGTATGGGCAATGCCTCGACCTTCATCTGGGCAATGATGGCGGCGCTTTTGTCCGCCGCGTTGTGGGTGAACCTTGCTACCTGGGTCGGCGCACCTGTCTCGACAACGCACTCGGTCGTGGGCGGCGTCATGGGCGCAGGTATTGCTGCGGCAGGGTTTGCGGCTGTGAATTGGCCCACAATGGCAGGGATTGCGGCCAGTTGGGTGATTTCGCCGATGCTGGGTGGTTTGATCGCTGCTATGTTCTTGTGGCTTATCAAGTCGCGCATCATCTACCGTGACGACAAAATTGCGGCGGCTCGGACATGGGTGCCGATCCTTGTGGGCATCATGGCGGGGGCTTTTGCGGCCTATCTGTCGCTGAAAGGTCTGAAAAAGATTATCAAGATCGACATGCCAACAGCGTTGCTGATTGGTGCGGTGTTGGGTGTGTTGGTCTGGGCCGTGATGATCCCCGTGATCCGCAAGCAATCCCAAGGGCTGGAGAACCGCAACAAATCGCTCAAAGTGCTGTTTGGTATCCCGCTGGTTGTCTCGGCAGCACTGCTGAGCTTTGCGCATGGGGCTAATGACGTGGCCAATGCTGTCGCCCCGTTGGCGGCTATTGTTCAGGCATCGCAATCCGCAAATTTCATGGAAGCGGTAAGCATTCCGTTCTGGGTCATGATTATCGGGGCGTTCGGTATCTCGTTCGGCCTGTTCCTGTTTGGCCCCAAGCTGATCCGTATGGTCGGCGGCCAGATCACCAAACTGAACCCCATGCGCGCCTATTGCGTGGCCCTGTCGGCTGCACTGACTGTTATCATCGCCAGCTGGCTGGGGCTGCCCGTCAGCTCGACCCACATTGCCGTTGGCGGTGTGTTCGGTGTGGGCTTTTTCCGTGAGTGGGACGCAGAACGGCGTATCCGCAAGCAGCGATTGGAAATGCCTGATCGCGCGATCTATGCGCCCGAAGAGCGTCGCCGCCGCAAGCTGGTGCGCCGCTCACACTTTCTGACGATCCTTGCGGCATGGGTAATTACAGTACCCGCAGCGGCAACCCTGTCAGCAGTTATCTTTGTGATGATAAATCTCGCGGTAGCCTGATCCGGCCACCGCAGTGTGCCCCTGCCGCGCAGGCAGGGGCCCCGCGCGTCACACCAGACGCGACATTTCCTTGGCCGCCTGTATAAAGCCCTTGAACAAAGGATGGGGCTTGAACGGCTTTGACTTCAGTTCTGGGTGGAACTGCACGCCGATGAACCACGGGTGATCCGACCATTCCACTATCTCGGGCAGCTTGCCGTCTGGCGACATGCCCGAGAACGTGAGGCCCGCTTTTTCCAGCTGCTCCCGATAGGCGATATCGACCTCATAGCGGTGGCGGTGACGCTCGTCGATGGAAGTGCTTCCATACACCTCGGCGACCTTTGATCCCTCTTTCAGCGTGGCATCATATGCGCCCAGACGCATGGTGCCGCCTTTGTCATCGCCGACCTTACGCTCAACCTTGTGGTTGCCCTGCACCCATTCCTTGAGGTGGTAGACCACAGGCTCAAATCGTTTCTTGCCACTGGATTCGTGGTCGAACTCTTCCGAGCCTGCCGTGGACAGGCCAGCCACATTGCGCGCGGCCTCGATCACGGCCATTTGCATGCCCAGACAGATGCCAAGATAGGGTACTTTATGCTCGCGGGCATATTGCGCGGCTTTGATTTTGCCCTCTGTGCCACGCTCGCCAAAACCACCCGGAACGAGGATGGCGTGATATCCTTCCAACTGGGCAGCCACGTCATCGGATTTGTCGAACACCTCTGCATCGACCCATTCGATTTTCACGCGGACACGGTTGGCCATACCGCCGTGTGTCAGCGCCTCGGCGATAGATTTATAGGCATCACCCAACTGCGTGTATTTGCCCACAATGGCGACTTTGACTTCGCCTTCGGGGTTATGGATACGGTCATAGACGTCGTGCCAGACGCTCAGATCAGGCTTGGGCGCAGGCGAGATATCGAAGGCATCCAGAACGGCCTGATCGAGCCCTTGTGCGTGATAGGCCAGCGGCGCCTCGTAGATGGATTTCAGATCGTAAGCGGCGACGACCGATTCCTTGCGCACGTTACAGAAGAGGGCGATCTTCTCGCGCTCTTTCTCGGGGATCGGATGCTCGGACCGGCAGACAAGGATGTCAGGTGCGATGCCGATGCTTTGCAGCTCCTTGACGGAGTGCTGCGTGGGTTTTGTTTTCAACTCACCACTGGCGGCAAGATAGGGCAGCAGCGTGAGGTGCATAAAGATGCATTGGCCGCGTGGTTTATCGTGGGAGAACTGGCGGATTGCCTCGAAAAACGGCAGGCCTTCGATATCGCCTACGGTGCCACCGATTTCGCACAGCATAAAATCAACTTCGTCTTCGCCAACGGCAAGGAAATCTTTGATCTCGTTTGTGACGTGGGGAATGACCTGAATTGTCTTCCCAAGATAGTCGCCGCGGCGTTCTTTCTCCAGCACAGTGGAATAGACGCGCCCGGATGAGACGGAATCGGTCTTGCGGGCGGCCACGCCTGTGAATCGTTCGTAATGTCCAAGATCGAGATCGGTTTCTGCGCCGTCATCGGTCACAAACACTTCGCCATGCTCAAAAGGGCTCATCGTGCCGGGATCGACGTTGAGATAGGGATCAAGTTTGCGCAGCCGCACCGAGAAGCCACGCGCCTGCAACAACGCGCCAAGTGCGGCCGAGGCGAGACCTTTGCCAAGCGAGGATACAACACCACCGGTGATGAAAATATAGCGTGCCATGTGCAGTTTCTCCCGTGCGCTTTCAGCGTCTGCTCTGTTGTTTTCGGACCTGCAAAACGGGTCCAGAGCGGTGCGAAATTCGCACCATCACGGGGCCTCAGTCTAACAGGATTCGCAACCCCGAGGCAAGGCGCTGGCCGCAACATGATGTTGCGCTGGGGCCTTTTACCTCAAAGTCTTGAGATTATGTGTTAATCGAGTGTCGGGACCAGTGGCGCATTGTCACCCTCGGCAGGGGGCAGCAAATTGTCCAGATCAGGGGTTGGCACGCCGTCGTTCTGGTTCAGGGCTGGCGGCTGTGCGCTTAGACGGTCCAGAACCGATACACCCGCAGATTTCTGTGCGGAAACAATGGTCAGCGTGATCGATGTCACTACGAATGCAGCGCCCAGCAACCACGTGAACTTGCTCATCGGAGTGGCTGGCGGGCGGCCCGAGTTTGCACCGCCACCACCGCCACCAATGCCCAATCCGCCACCTTCTGAGCGTTGCAACAGCACCACGGCAATCAGGCCAAGCGCGAGAATAAGGTGGATGATCAGGACGACATTTTCCATGGGGTGCAGGCTGCTCTTTTCTGGGTCGGTTTGGGGGTATCTAGGCACATTTGCTTTTGGGGGCAAGGGAGGATGCGCGGCGCAGGCTCTGCTTGCCCATAGACAAGCGCATTATCTCGCGGCAATGTGTCTGTATGCCCCATGACAGCCATGACCACGATCACGCCCACGCCCTGCTACCGCCCGAACCTGCCTTGCGGGTTAAGGCGCTGGAGAGCGTGCTAAAACAAAAGGGTCTGATTGACCCTGCTGCCCTTGATGCGATCATAGATACCTATGAAAACAAGATCGGGCCGCGCAACGGGGCCCATGTGGTTGCCAAAGCATGGAGTGATCCTGCGTTTCTGGACGCCCTGCGCAACGATGCCACCAATACGCTGGCCGATTTGGGGTACTTCGGCCGTCAGGGCGAGCATATGGTGGTGGTCGAGAATACGCCGCAGACCCATAACATTGTCGTCTGTACCCTGTGCAGCTGTTATCCTTGGCCTTTGCTGGGCATTCCGCCTGCGTGGTACAAGTCAGACGCCTACCGCGCGCGGGTTGTCCGTGAGCCACGCAAAGTGCTGGCTGATTTCGGTGTGGTTTTGCCTGACGAAACTGCTGTGCGTGTTTGGGATTCGACCGCCGAGGTGCGCTATCTTGTGCTGCCCATGCGGCCTGAAGGGACCGAGGGCTGGAGCGAGGATGCGCTGATGGATCTGGTGACACGCGACAGTATGGTTGGCACGGGTTTGGCGAGGAGTTCCGATGCTGCTTGAGAACCCCACTGATGCGGTGCGCCCAAGCTACGCATGCGTTGCCTCCATGGCATCGCTCTTGGCGGAGCACTGCTTGTGAGCCGTGTCCATGATATGGGCGGGCGGTTTGGTGACGGTGCAGTTGTGCCAGAAGGCGAGGACGAGCGGTTTCACGAGGACTGGCATGCACGCGCACTGGCCCTGACACTCGCATCTGGCAGTTTAGGGAAATGGAACATCGACGTATCGCGCCACGCCCGCGAATGCCTCGCGCCCAAGGACTACACGGCATTTAGCTATTACGAGAAATGGATAGGTGGTCTGGCGGCATTGCTTGTGAATACTGACGTGCTGCGCCGTGACGAGCTGGCGGGGCAGTCACATGCCGAGATCAGCGATCTGGCAGAAAAGAAATTGACGGCGGATCAAGTCGCGGGTGTTTTGGCCCGAGGCGGACCGGCGGACCGCCAGAGCGATGTCTTGCCCGTATTTACGGTAGGCGACAGCGTGCTGACACGCGCCATAGCAGAGAACACGCTGGTAAGCGGCGGTCATACGCGCTTGCCTGGGTATGCGGCAGGTGCGCGTGGGCGGATCGTTCGCTATCATGGCACACATATATTGCCCGACAGCAATGCGCATGGTTTGGGCGAAGCGCCAGAGCCGCTTTATGCTGTGGCTTTTGAAGCTTCTCAACTATGGGCGCATCCCGAACATCCACGTGACGAGGTCGTACTGGACCTATGGCAAAGCTATCTGGAGGCCGCATGAGCGCGACACCCGAACCTGTTTTCGAGGCCCCATGGCACGCGCAATTGTTCGCGCTGACAGTGCATCTGAACGAAGCCGGGCATTTCGAGTGGACGGACTGGGCCGCGCGTTTCGGAGCAATGCTGAAGCAGCACGGACTATCAAAAGAATTGAATGGCGGCGAGGACTACTTTACCGCATGGCTCGCGACGTTGGAGGGTTTTTTGGCCGAAATCAAGATGACCGATCCTGAAGCTGTAGAGGAAATGCGGGCGGCATGGGAGCACGCGTACCTGCATACCGCTCACGGTGATCCCGTGACGCTGGACGGCACTTTTGCACCCTGACGGGCGCAAGACGCCCGCCCACCGACCCGTTCAGGCATCTACATCATCTACATCGGCCTGACCCGACAGCGCACGGCGTACAATGCTCCAGCTGAGGCCAATGGCGAGTACAAAACTGAGCGCGCCCAGGCCGAGCCATACGTTCATGCTGGGATCTTTGAGGCGCAAAACGCCCAGGTCATAGAGAACCCATATGCCTGCGCCGACAACTGCGAGTACCAGAATCATCCCGAACGCACCGATGCTGCGCAGGGTCGCGCGCAGGTAAATGATGTATCCGATCAGCAGAACCAACCCTGCGAGCACGGCAATCGAGACATTCATGCCGCCATAGCTGCGCACCCACTGGATATAGTTGTACTCGGTCGGGTTAAACGTTGCTGTGAGCAGCAAAAACGCACAAATCCAGCGCAGTAAAAAGCCCATCATCGGTTGTCCTTTGTTCTGTTGCCGCGCAATATCGAAGCCTTACGCACAAAAGTCTATGGGAATTGGTCAGTTTGCGGTTCCCTGCCACCGCATGGACGGCTATCAGGGGCGCGGGTTTGGAATAGGCGGGCGGTGCTGAGTGCCCCTGCGATGAGAGGAATAGAATGGCCAATGTTGTTGTCGTAGGCGCCCAATGGGGTGACGAGGGTAAAGGCAAGATTGTGGACTGGCTGTCCGAGCGTGCGGATGTGATCGCGCGTTTTCAGGGCGGGCATAACGCAGGCCACACGCTGGTTATTGACGGCGAAGTGTTCAAGCTGAGCCTGCTGCCGTCAGGCATTGTGCGGGGTGGCAAACTGTCGGTCATTGGCAACGGTGTCGTTCTGGACCCGTGGCATCTGGAAAAAGAGATTGCCGGCTTGCGCGAACAAGGCGTCACGATCACGCCTGAAACGCTCATGATTGCCGAGAATACACCGCTGATCCTGCCCATCCACGGAGAGCTGGACCGCGCGCGTGAAGAGCAGACAAGTGTCGCAAAGATTGGCACCACAGGACGCGGCATCGGCCCTGCCTATGAAGACAAGGTCGGACGCCGTTCGGTGCGTGTAGCTGATTTGGCCGACGACGCGACGCTGGAACTGCGTGTCGACCGCGCGTTGGTCCACCATGACGCGTTGCGCCGTGGTTTGGGGCTCGAGCCTGTGGACCGCGCGCGACTGTTGGCTGATTTGCGGGCTATTGCGCCCAGCGTTTTGGAATACGCAGCGCCTGTTTGGAAAGTGCTGAATGAAAAACGTCGCGCAGGTAAACGCATCTTGTTCGAGGGGGCACAGGGCGCGCTGTTGGACATCGATTTCGGCACTTATCCCTTCGTCACCTCAAGCAATGTAATTGCGGGACAGGCGGCAACGGGTACAGGCATTGGTCCCGGCTCGATCGATTTTGTTTTGGGTATTGTAAAGGCCTATACAACGCGGGTGGGCGAAGGCCCGTTTCCGGCAGAGTTGGACGATGCTGATGGCCAGCGTCTGGGCGAGCGGGGCCATGAATTTGGCACTGTGACAGGGCGGAAACGCCGCTGTGGATGGTTTGATGCGGTGCTTGTGCGCCAGACCTGCGCGACTTCTGGTGTGAACGGGATATCGTTTACCAAACTGGACGTTTTGGATGGTTTCGAGACGCTGAAAATCTGTGTGGCTTATGAGCTGGATGGCAAGCGGTTGGACTATCTGCCCACAGCCGCGGATCAGCAAGCGCGATGCACCCCGATCTATGAGGAAATGCCCGGCTGGTCGCAATCGACCGAAGGCGCACGCAGCTGGGCCGACCTGCCCGCAGAAGCGATCAAATATGTTCGCCGCGTGGAAGAGTTGATTGATTGCCCTGTCGCCCTTCTGTCGACCTCTCCCGAGCGTGAGGACACGATTTTGGTCACAGATCCGTTTGCGGACTAATTGTCGCCATTGAAAACCGCTCGGGATGGGCCACCTCTCGTCCTGAGTAAACTGTTATGGAGAAAACGTGATGGCAATGAGTTACAAAGCCCGCCGCCGCTGGTCGCTGTTTGTCCTGCTTGTTGCATTGCCTGTTTATATCGTGGGCATGGTATGGGTGATTTCGTTGTTTGATCGCCCGCCGTTTTGGGTAGAGCTGGTGATTTATGTGGGTTCTGGCGTGATCTGGGCGTTTCCGATGAAGGCAGTGTTCAAGGGCGTCGGCCAAGCCGATCCTGATGCGAAAGACCCTGCAGGGTGAAACCCCCTGTGCCTATTCTGCGCAGTTACGATGCGGATGCGGCGCGTGCTTTCTACATCGATTTTTTGGGGTTCGAGTTGTTGTTCGAGCACCGGTTTGCGGATGATGCCCCTTTGTACATGGGCTTGAAATGCGGTGAGTGTGAATTGCACCTGTCAGAGCATTTCGGTGACGGGACACCTGGCACCTATATCCGAATAGAAGTCGATGATGTTGCGGCGATGTCTGAAAGGCTGATCGCCAAGAATTACAAAAATGCCAAGCCAGGCTGGCAACATCAAAGCTGGGGATGGGACGAAATGAGTATTTCCGATCCTGCGGGAAACAAGCTGATTTTTGCCTCGCCTCAAATATAAAACGGCAAAAAGGCGGACCATGAGGCCCGCCTTTTTTTGTGGATACCATGTGCCTTATGTTTAGCCGGCAGCGCGTGCGTCCTGCTGGAAGCCGATCTGGTCAGAGGCCTGAAAGCGGCCGCCTTTCAGCTTCTGGATTTTGCCTTCGCGCAACAGCTTGCCGAATGACCGCAGGCTTTCTTCGCGGGTAAAGTTCTCTTTCTCGACCTGACGGACTTTTGTCATCAGCTGCGGGCGGGAAAACTCCTGATGGCCTTCCACGAAAGAGAGGTATGCCGCTGCGGCCTCCAGTAGATCGGGTAGCTTGTCCGCGCCGACATCGGCTGCGAAATCAGCAAAGCTTGATGCATCGGAAACACCCTCAGTTGGTGCAGGTGTGTTGACCACTGCTGCAACGCGGCGGGGGCGTACGGGCGTAACGCCGGCTGATTGCGCAACGTCGATCCGCTGCTCTGCGACCAGTTTCAGCGGGGCAGGGCGTGTCTCGGTTGGGCGTTGGGTGCGGACACGCTCGCCTGTTACGGGGCGGCGGGGGCGCACAACACTAGCAAGGTCATCACGGTAGGCTTCGTCGCTATCTGTTTCACTGTCAGCACCGCCTACCGCTTCGTCAGCCTTTTTGGCGGCGACTGCGGCGCGCAGATGGGCAAAAGCATCGCGGCGTGTAGCGCCTTCTGGCTCGTCCATCTGGGTGGCTGTTTCTTCCATCAACCGTGACAGGTCTGCATCTGCATTGCCGTGAATATCTGACCGCTGCGATGTTTCTTCTACGGCAGGCGATTCTACCGGTGCCTCTGGCGCGGTCTGCGCAGGCGCGTCGGCTGCTTCCATGTCCGCCTCAAGCTCGGCTAGTTCGCGGGCCAGTTCTTGTTCGGCTTCGTCGCTCAGCGATGAGCGTTCGGCCAAGGGTGCTTTGCGCAGGGGACGGGTTTGTGCGGCAGGCGCGTCGTCCTCATCCTCTTCGTCGTCATATTCCTCCAGCTTGCCCGCGTCGATTGCAGCTTCAAGCGTTGCGCGCTTTACCTTGAGCACACGGGTACGCATCGCTGGTGCGGGTGTGGCAGGGGCCATCTCGGCAGGCTCTTCGCTGGCTTCCTCTTCGGGTGCTACGGCATCAGTGTCTTCGGCCTCGTCAAAGAGGTGACTATCGCCGAGGTCATCCAGATCATCCGCATCGGGGGCAGCAACAAGGCTATCCATCGCTGCGAGAATGTCATCATCCATATCGTCGTCGTCGTACAGCGATGCCAGATCATCCAACACAGGGGCGGCATCTTCGGCGTTGTCGTGCTCCAGACGGCTCAGGATTGCGGCGATATCGTCATCCTCGCTTTCCATGGAGGGCGCAGGATCGGCATCCGAATCTGCTTCGTCATCGACGTCCAGTGCGTCTTCCAGGTCACGCAGAGTATTGGCGAGAACATCGCTCTGGGCTTGTTCGTCGCTTTCGTCTGCGTTGTGTTGCGCATCTTCAATGGTCTCATCGGCCTCTGCCACAGCAGCAGCCAGTGATGCTTTTACTGCGTCTGCATCGGCGTGCTGGTCTTCGGAATAGTCCGGCGCTGCGGCTGCATCGGACTGCTGGGAGACAACGGCGCGAATGCGCTTGAGCTTGTCGGCAATGCTGTCGGCTTTTGCGCGCTCTTGCGCAGGTGTTTCCTCTGCAACGGGGACGACATCCTCAAAGCTGTCGTCTGTCCCTGTTGCGCTGTCGGCAAAGAAGGCTTCGACATCGGCGTCAGGCAGGCTGGGCACGATATCGTTCTCGTCTTCCTCAACCGCGTCCTTTTCGGGTGCGGCTTCAGCTGCGACTTCGGCATCAGCTTCGGAAGCGTCAGCGTGGGCAGGCTCTTCGCTTTCGTCTGCTGTCGCGTCGTCTTCTGACTGCTCTGCTTCATGGGCCGGTGCTGCGACTTCTTCTTGTGGTTCAGCCGCGTCTTTGCCGGAAGATGCATTTGCATCTGCTTCTGGCGCGTCGACATCGGCGTCGGCATCGGGAGCGTCGGGCGTCTGATCTGCCTTGGCTGGCTCTGTCGTCGGCTCTGCGACCTCAACACTGGCCTCTGCCATGGCATCGGCCACGTCTTCAACAACCTCCTGGGCTACCAGAGCGGCAGACTGGGGGGTGTTGTGCGCAGAGAGAACGATGCGGCCATCATCCTCGCGGGCCTCGACATGGCGTGCGATCTCTCGCTCTGCGATGCGGGCCAGCATTTGTGCGTCGGGCTGAACGGGTTCGGCCCCGAAGTATCTGTCGTCGGCCGAGAGATCGCGAAAATACTCTGCAATCGCCTTCATCGTGCCGAAAGAATCGTCAAATCCTTCAAGGGTGCACGAGAAAGTGCCATAAGATACGGTAAGAATCTTGTTGTTATTGATCATCGGATGCTCGTCCTCTGCGTCTTTGTTGGGACTTGTTTACCATGATATCCAAGACCAAAGCGGCCCGAAACTGTGCCGGATGCGGTATCATTGTGTGGCGATATTGTGGTTTTCGCCGAATGTCGCCATGTAGGTCGCATGTCAAAAGCCATTCTTCACAGTTCCGGTCCTGTTACACTTCTCGGTGGGGGGCAAGCTACCGCACAAGACATTGCGGAGGCGTTAACCATCGCGCCGAAACTCGTGGCGGTGGATGGCGGGCTGGTTGCAGCACAGGCCGCAGGAGTTGATCCTGTGGCTGTCATCGGTGATATGGACAGCGCACCCCCAGATGCGCTTGCCCGTGTGCCGACCCAGCATCAGCACCGCGTAAGTGAACAACAATCTACTGATTTCGACAAGGCTCTTCGTTCTGTTGCCGCCCCTGTTGTATTGGGGGTGGGGTTTTGCGGGGGGCGTGTTGATCACCAGTTGGCTGCTTTCCACACCCTATTGGCCCACGTGGACCGCCCCTGCATTTTACTGGCACAGGACGAGATTATCGTGATGGCCCCTCCCTGCATGGCATTGCCGATGGAGGCGGGCGATGTTGTTTCGCTGTTCCCGATGGTGCCTGTGACGGGGCGCAGTACGGGGCTGGAATGGGCGATTGAAGGGTTGGCGTTTGATCCCGCTGTGTTCATCGGCACATCGAACCGCGCGACAGGTCCGGTTCAGCTGTGGATGGATGATGCTGGCATGTTGCTGATCGTGGCGCGGCGCTATCTTAAACCGCTGGTGGCGCATTTTGTGCAAGACGCCGCGCGTTGGCCTGCTCGCGTAGAACAACATACACCCCCGCCACCACAGTAAGGGTAATGCCCCAAGCGGCCAGCGTATCGGGCAGTTCGGAGAACAGCCAGTAGCCTACGAAGGTGGCCACCGGAATTTCCAGATATTGCATAGGCGCCACTGTGGCGCTGGGCGCAAAGCGCAACGACCATGTCATCAGCAGATGCGCAAAAGTACCAAGCAGGCCGATCGCCGCCAGCAACCACCATTCATCGGCGTTTGGAACCACCAGTGAAACGGGCGCAAAATCAACGGTTATACCCACCACCATAAGCGGACTGAGTATGATTATCGCAATTACTCCACTGACCGCTTGCAACGCGATGGCGTCAACCTCTTTTGCAATCTGGCGGGTGGTCAGCATAAACAGCGCAAAGATCACTGCCACCGCCAGCGGCAGCAGGGCCACCCAGCCAACGGCCAGAAAATTGGGCTGGATCACCATTAATGTACCAACAAACCCGACACCGCAGGCCGCCATACGGTGCAGCCCGACCTCTTCGCCCAGTACGAAGTGACCCAGTAGCAGCATGATGAAAGGCATGACAAAGGCGATAGCG
This sequence comes from uncultured Sulfitobacter sp., assembly GCF_947502895.1. Classification (GTDB taxonomy): domain Bacteria; phylum Pseudomonadota; class Alphaproteobacteria; order Rhodobacterales; family Rhodobacteraceae; genus Sulfitobacter. The sequence goes on along the minus strand of NZ_CANNBM010000002.1, from coordinate 527,108 downwards.
ACTGCCTCCGCTAGTGGTAGATATTGCAGGGAGGTGAACATGAAGCCGATGCCAAGGATGTGGAGCACGGTGCGAATGGTCGCCAGTCGCCATGCGCGCGGCGAGAGGCGCCAATGTACACCCGCCAGCACAACCAAAGGGATGAGGATAACAGCCTGCACGCCAAAGCGGGTCAGGATCAACTGTCCCAGCGGAATTGTCGGCCCAAGAATTTTTGCAATCGAGTCGCCCAGCGGGGCAAGTATGCAAAACCCCAGCATAAGCAGGATACCAAGAACGGGACGGTCAGCTGTCATCCTTACGGCCTATGCGCTGACCGTAACGCTGGCAATACCCAAGAGGTGGTTAACGTGTGGGGAAATCGTATTCAGGCGTGGCGGCGAAAGAGGGCGGCACAGATGCGCCGCCCTTCTCAAGGTCAAAGCAGGGCGAGCAGGGCTTTCGCCGCTTCCGCTGAGGAGGCGGGGTTCTGCCCTGTCACCAACTTGCCGTCGGTCGTGACAAAGCTGGCCCAGTCCTCGCCGCGCAGATAGACGCCGCCGTTGGCCTTGAGCATGTCTTCGAGCAAAAACGGAACTACATCGGTCAGGCCAACGGCCTCTTCTTCACTGTTGGAAAAGCCGGTGACTTTTTTGCCCGCGACCAACGGTTTGTTGCCCAGCTTTGTATCCTTGAAGATCGCTGGCGCGTGGCAGACTGCTCCTATGGGCAGGTCATTGGCGGCAAAGCTCTCGATCAGGCGGATGCTATCGGCATCTGTTGCCAGATCCCACATGGGACCGTGACCACCGGGGTAGAATACGGCGTCAAAGCCGTCACTGCCGACCGAAGACAGGGTGACGGTGCTGGCCAATGCGGCCTGAGCGCCCTTGTCAGACTTGAAGCGTTTGGTCGCCTCTGTCTGCGCATCCTCTGAATCGCTTTTGGGGTCCAGTGGGGGCTGACCCCCTTTGGGAGAGGCCAATGTGATTTGTGCGCCAGCATCTTTTAGCGCGTAATAGGGGGCGGCAAACTCCTCCAGCCAGAAGCCCGTCTTTTCGCCCGTATCGCCCAAGGTGTCATGGGAGGTGAGGATCATAAGAATATTCATTGGGGAGTGTCCTGTAATTGGGTCCATGATGCCGCGCATCAGGTGTTCTATGCAAAGCTAACCCTGCACAGACAGAACCGTTCCCGATTTTTGCGGTAACCACACGTCAGCCTGCCAGAAAGACGACAGACAGGTTCGGTAACCGCTTATTCAGCAGTTCGGCACGTTCACGGCCAAACCGCCCAGAGAGGTTTCTTTGTATTTCTCGCTCATGTCGACACCGGTCTGGCGCATGGTTTCGATACAAGCATCCAGCGGCACAAGATGTGTACCATCGCCGCGCAGGGCAAGGCTTGCGGCTGAAACAGCCTTGATCGCGCCCAGACCGTTGCGCTCGATGCACGGCACTTGCACGAGGCCTTTCACCGGATCACATGTCATGCCCAAATGATGCTCCAGCGCGATTTCGGCAGCGTTTTCGACCTGCTCGGGCGTGCCGCCCATCACAGCACACAAGGCGCCTGCGGACATTGCAGCAGCAGAGCCGACTTCGGCCTGACAGCCTGCTTCGGCCCCGGATATGGAGGCGTTGAACTTGACGAGCCCCCCGATAGCGGCGGCCGTCAGCAAGAAATCTTCGACGTGGCTCTCTGAGGCACCAGGCACGTGGTCGAGATAGTAGCGCAGGGTGGCAGGCATTACGCCAGCGGCACCATTGGTGGGGGCTGTGACCACTTGACCGCCCGCAGCGTTTTCCTCGTTCACGGCCATGGCATAGACACTCATCCAGTCGTTAATGGTGTGAGGCGCGGATTGGTTCATGCCACGCTCGGCGATGAGGGCATCATGGATGCCTTTGGCGCGGCGTTTGACGTTCAAGCCACCGGGCAGGATGCCGTCAGTCTCAAGGCCGCGATTGATACAATCGTTCATAACTTGCCACAGGCGTTTGGACCCCTCACGCAGATGCACCTCGCCATTGCGGCTGACCTCGTTGGCGCGTTTCATCTGGGCGATATTTTTGCCAGACGCTTTTGCCATTTCCAGCATCTCCGCGGCGGATTTGAACGGGTAGGGCACGGGTGCGCCTTCGTCTGTGTCCTTGCCTGCGGACAATTCTTCCTCGGTCATCACAAAACCTCCGCCGATGGAGTAATAGACCTGCCGCAGAGTGATATCGCCCTGCGCATCGGTCGCCATCAGGGTCATGCCGTTGGCGTGGCCTGTCAGGGGGGTCTCGTAATCAAAAATCAGGTCGGTCTTGGGGTTGAAGCGTAAAGTGCCCAACCCTTCCACTTCCAGCGCATGTGCCTCCTCAATCCCTTTCAGGGTTTCCTCGGCCTTGATGGCGTCATAGCTTTCGGGAGTGAACCCTGCGAGGCCGAGGATCGTTGCGCGATCGGTGGCGTGCCCTACACCTGTAAACGCAAGGCTACCGTGCAGGGAGGCGCGCAAGCCCGCAAAGTGGAAAGGCGAGGCGCGCATCATCTCTAAAAAGCGCGCAGCAGCTACCATCGGTCCCATGGTGTGTGAAGAAGAGGGACCGATCCCCACTTTGAACATCTCGAAAACAGACAAAAACATCAGGTCGCACTCCCTTGGGGCGGGTTGGCATAAACAGGTGCTGTGAACGGGGTTGGCCCCAGTCCTTCGGCAGCTTGCAAGTGTGTGGTGCAGGCCAGTTTCTCAACCCGCGCGCACGTTGACGCCAACGCGGGCGTTGCGGCTAAATCGAACCAGTCGCGCGGACCATCGACAGGGTAGAGAGCGCACCAGCGCAGACAGCCCGCCAAATAGAAATCGAGCCCTGTAGGAGCGACAGCACCAAACAGCTCGGGTTGTTTGGTGGCGGCGGCGTCCAACTGTTCTAGTGCTGTGCGGATCTGTCGGCGCAGCCCGTTTTGCAGCGCCGTCTGCTGCACGGTGTTCTCCCCAATGTACTTTGCGGGATAAAACAGCATGCGCAATGCAGGGTGCAGAGTATTGGCGGTGAAAAACAGCCATTTGAGGTAATCGGCGCGCGCAGGGTCTGAAGACCGGGGGCCGAGCCCGCCATGTGTGTCGCCCAACCATAGCAGAATTGCGCCCGTCTCGAACAACGGGCCGACAGGGGTTTCCAGTACGGGGATCAACCCGTTTGGATTAAGGGCAAGATAGGCAGGTGCGCGCTGCCCTTGCGCGGCGCGGTCAACCAGCGCATCGGTGTAGGGCACGCGCAAATGATCCAGCGCAAGACGGATAATAAGCGAGGCGTTATCTGGGGCGTAGTGGAGGACGTATGTCATGTTGGTCTGTCTGCCGATCCACCAAAGCAAACGCCCGCCTGAAAACGACGCCACGGCACGCATTTGGGGCAAATAGGCCAAAGGCGCTGCCCTTGCTCGAAAGGAGATAAAGTGTAGTCCGTAACGCAAACCCGAGAAGTTCATTAAACAAGGTGCTAAAAAAGCGGTCTGTCGCCTCTCGCACCTGCGCGCGTTTGGGCATATACGAAGGGCCAACCCTGTCAAACCTCGGAGCTGCCCCATGTCCGGAGAACTATCGCCCATCGACAAAGCCAAGTTCGTAGCCGCCAAGCGCGCTGCCGAATTTGTCGAGGACGGCATGCGTGTCGGGTTAGGAACGGGATCAACAGCTGCGTGGTTGGTGCGTTGTCTGGGTGAGATGGTGCGTGATGAGGGTTTGAAAATTCGCGGCGTACCGACGTCGAGCCGGACGGCGCAGCTGGCGCGCGAAGTGGGGATCGAAGTGATCTCGCTGGATGAAGCGAAATGGCTGGACCTGACGATTGATGGCGCTGACGAGTTTGACGGCGATCTGAACCTGATCAAAGGCGGTGGCGGTGCTTTGCTGCAAGAAAAGATCGTGGCGACGGCCAGCGACCAGATGGTTGTGATTGCAGATATCGGCAAAGAAGTCGAACATTTGGGCGCATTCCCGCTGCCCATCGAAGTAATCCCCTTTGGCTGGCAGACAACGCAGGCGCTGGTCGAGGAGACGTTGATCTCCATGGATGTTCTGGGCCGTTCAAGTACGTTGCGGATGAATGGCGACCGCCCGTTTGTGACGGATGAAGGCAACCATATCCTTGATCTGCATCTGGGGCGCATCGGAAACCCGCGTCAGCTGGCGCTGGTCATTAACCAGATGCCGGGCGTGGTCGAGAACGGTCTGTTCATTGATATCTGTGACGCGGTTGTGATCGGGTTCGGGGATGGTAAAGTTCAGGTGCGCGACATAAACCAAGGCACTGTCGCCACAGAGCGGCTGGATTTCGTCGAGAGTGACAACCTCTTTTCCGACCTGAGTGATTGAAAGGCCCTGCCATGAGTGACGCCAAAAGCGATTTTGACTACGACCTGTTTGTAATTGGCGGCGGTTCGGGCGGCGTGCGCGCGGCGCGTGTCGCTGCGGGCGAATACGGCGCGCGCGTCGGACTGGCAGAAGAAGACCGCTATGGCGGGACATGTGTAATTCGCGGGTGTGTCCCGAAAAAGCTGATGGTTTTTGCCTCGACGTATCGCGATGCGTTTGGGGATGCGCGCGAATATGGCTGGGACGTAAACGACGGACCGTTTGACTGGCACATCTTTGCTGACAAAATGCGCAGCGAGCTGGACCGCCTTGAGGGCGTGTACCGTAATCTTCTGGACGGCTCTGGCGTCGATAAATTCGATGCACGTGCCACACTAAAGGACGCGCATACTGTTACCCTCTCTACGGGCGAGGAAAAGACGGCCAAACACATCCTGATCGCCAGCGGCGGGCGGCCTGTACGGCCTGACCTCAAGAACGCCGAGTTGGGGATCGTATCGGATGATATTTTTCATCTTGAGTCGTTGCCACGCTCGATGTTGATCATCGGCGGCGGATATATCGCGTGTGAGTTTGCCTGTATCCTGCACGGCCTCGGGGTCGATGTGACAATGTACTATCGCGGGGGCCAGATCCTGAACGGATTTGACGACGAGGCGCGCGGCCTTGTGGCCGAACAGATGCGGGCGCGGGGCATTGCCATGCATTCGGGTGCCAGCGTACTGGAGATGGAAGAGCGCGAAGGCGGTATCTGGACCAAAGCAACCACCGGCGCCGAAAAGATCTTTGACAAGGTGTTGTTTGCCACTGGCCGCAAACCCAATAGCGACAACATGGGGCTGGAGGCGCTGGGCGTCGAGATGGAGCGTAATGGTGCCATCAAGGTAAACGAATACAGCCAGTCCGGCGTGCCATCGGTCTATGCCATCGGAGATGTGACGGACCGCGTGAACCTGACGCCGGTTGCGATCCGTGAAGGTATGGCATTTGTAAAAACCGTATTCGGTGGAGAGCCCACACCAGTAGATCACGAACTGATTGCATCTGCGGTATTTACGCAGCCTGAAATGGGCACGGTGGGCATGACCGAGGAAGAGGCCGAGGCGCAAGAGCCGATCGAAGTCTATGCCACGTCGTTCAGGCCGATGCAGACAGCGTTTGCAGATCGTTCTGATCGCGTGATGATGAAGCTTGTTGTATCTAAGGCCAATCGCACTGTGCTGGGTTGTCATATCGTCGCACCGCAGGCGGGCGAGATGATCCAACTGGCAGGAATTGCCGTGAAAATGGGCGCAACAAAAGAACAGTTTGACCAAACCTGCGCTGTGCATCCGACGATGTCGGAGGAATTGGTCACAATGCGGACGCCTGTGCGCACATCTTGAGGCGATACGCCTTGAAATAACCGTGTGAACGCACAGTTTACACTTCATACGACAAGCCTGCCTCGGTGCGGGGCGACTTAAAGAGGGAAATAAATATGGCTGGCAACACGGGCGGTCCTTGGGGCGGCGGTGGTAATTCGGGCGGCGGCAATAATGGCGGCGGCAACGGCGGCGGTAACAATGGTGGCGGCAATAACGGCGGCAACCGTGGCAATGGCGGCGGTGGCGGCGGCGGTGGTGACAAGCCACCAATCCCCGAAATCGACGAACTGGTCAGAAAAGGTCAGGAGCAGTTGCGCGTCCTGATGGGTGGCGGTGGCCGCAATAACGGCACTGGCGGCGGATCGGGCGACGGCCCGAGCGGCCCTGCGCTGACACGCGGAACGGTCGGCATCGGTGTTTTGGTTGCGGCTGCGGCGTGGCTGTTTGCTTCGACCTATACAGTGCGCCCCGAACAGCAATCCATTGAGCTGTTCCTTGGTGAGTTTTCGGGCATCGGGACCGAGGGTTTGAACTTTGCGCCGTGGCCCTTGGTCACAGCTGAGGTATTCGATGTCACCACCAACAGAACAGAAACGTTGGGCGTTAGCCGTTCTGCGGGTGACAACGACGGCCTTATGCTGACAACCGACGAAAACATCGTCGACATCGATTTTCAGGTGGTCTGGAACATTAAAGACGCCGAGCAGTTCAAATTCTCGCTGCGCGATCCAGACGGATCGGTTCGTGCGATCTCTGAATCCGCCATGCGCGAGATTATCGCCCAGTCCGAGCTGGCTCCTATCCTGAACCGTGACCGTGGTCTGGTAGAGGAACAGGTCAAGGCGCTGATCCAGACAACGCTAGACAACCGTGAGACAGGCATCAATGTGCTGCGTGTGAACGTGAACAAGGTTGACCCGCCAAGCCGGACCGTAGTGGTCACGTCTCCGGATGGGTCGACTGCACAGGTTTCAGTTGTGGACGCATTCCGCGACGTTCAAGCCGCCGAGCAGGAACGCGACCGTCTGGAGCGTCAGGCCGATGCCTACGCCAACCAGAAAGTCGCCGAAGCCCGCGGTGAAAGCGCAAAACTTCTGGAAGCTGCCGAAGGCTACCGCGCGCGCGAAGTCAACGGTGCCATCGGTGAGGCGTCTCGCTTTGAGGCGGTTCTGACCGAATATTCAGCAGCCCCCGAAGTGACCCGCAAGCGTCTCTATCTGGAAACGATGGAGAAGGTTCTGGGGCAGGTCGACAAGATCATCCTGGAGAAAAACAACGGAGAGGGAGGCAACAACGGCGTAGTATCGTATTTGCCGCTGAACGAGCTGCGCCGTAGTGGAGGAAACAACTGATGAACAAAGTAAGCTTCTTGATCCCTATTGTGGCGATTGCTGCAGCGGCTCTTTTGTCCTCGATTTTTGTGGTGGACGAGCGTGAAAAGGCACTTGTGCTGCGCTTTGGCCAGATCAAACAGGTGCGTGTCGAGCCGGGTCTCGGCTTTAAGGTGCCTTTGATCGACGAGGTCGTTCGTTTCGAAGACCGTATTCTGTCGCTGGAAACGCCTTTGATCGAAGTGACGCCTGCCGATGATCGTCGTCTCGAGATTGACGCGTTCGTTCTCTACCGCATCGACGACATCGTGCAGTACCGTCAGGCGATTGGTTCGGGCGGCGAAACCCGTGCGGCCAATGATCTCAGCGGTATTCTCGAATCCCAGATCAGGGCCGTGCTGGGTAGCCAGGGTGTGACCTCCAACACCATCCTGTCGCCAGAACGGTCAGCCCTGATGGACCAGATTCGCGCCCGCGCAGATGTGCGTGCCAATGCGCTGGGTCTCGAAGTGGTAGACGTGCGTTTGCGCCAGACCAACCTTCCCGAGCAGAACTTTGACGCAACCTTGCAACGTATGATCGCCGAGCGTGAGCGTGAAGCGACTGACGAGCGTGCGCGTGGCCGTGAAGCGGCACAACGTGTAACAGCCCTTGCGGATCGTACGTTTGAAGAAATCATCTCGGAAGCGCGCCGTGATGCACGTATCATCGAAGGTGAAGCAGATGCGGAACGTAACCGGATTTTTGCCGAGGCCTATTCCAAGGATGCGGAGTTCTTTGAATTCTACCGGTCGCTCGCAGCCTATGAAGAAGCGCTGAAAGGTAGCAATTCGCAGATGGTGATGTCACCAGACAGCGAGTTCTTCAACTACCTACGCTCCGATCAGGGCTCGCGCTCGGACGAGGGCGAGTCGCGCTAGGGCACCCAAACAAATCTTGGAAGAGGGGGCCTGCAGTAATGCAGGCCCCTTTTTTGTTGCGTGACAGTCAGAGGACGGTTCAGCGCGCAAAGCTTGATCCGGGCGAATTAACCGTATGAATGTCTAAAAACATCATTTCTTGCCGCCCGATTGCTCACAGCTGCGTCACTGCATGTTGATTTCGCGCGCGCGCAGCACATGTTTCATATTGCGGTTAGGCAAGGCACCATGCAGTCTAAGCGCAACGAAACAGCCCCCATCAAGGGGCGTGATGTCGATCAGGAGACGATATATGCAGCCCAAAGCGGTCGCCCGGACACAAACACCAGCATTTTCCGTCGCATTACGCGCAGCACTTGTGGCGCTGATGACGTTGACGCTGGTTGTTTTGCAGACACTCGCAGCGCAGGCCAAGCCAGAAAGTCTTGCGCCACTGGCCGAGAAAATCAGCCCCTCTGTCGTGAACATTACCACCTCTACTTTGGTGGAAGGGCGCACAGGGCCTCGCGGCATTGTTCCCGAAGGCTCGCCCTTTGAAGATTTCTTTCGCGAGTTTCAGGACCGCAACCGCGGCGATGATGATGCACCCACCCCACGCCGCTCGTCTGCGTTGGGATCGGGCTTTGTTATTTCCGAAGACGGCTATGTTGTAACAAACAACCACGTGATTGAAGGTGCGGACGAGATTACGATCGAGTTCTTTTCCGGAGCGGAGCTGATTGCAAAAGTTATCGGCACCGATCCGAACACAGATATTGCTTTGCTCAAGGTCGAAGCAGACGCGCCGCTGCCTTTTGTCAGCTTTGGCGACAGTGACGCCGCGCGCGTGGGGGATTGGGTGATCGCGATGGGCAATCCGCTGGGTCAGGGATTTTCGGTATCAGCCGGTATCGTATCGGCGCGCAACCGTGCGTTGTCTGGTACCTATGACGACTATATCCAGACTGATGCTGCGATTAACCGTGGCAACTCGGGTGGGCCGTTGTTCAATATGGACGGGGCAGTGATCGGTGTGAACACCGCGATCCTGTCGCCCAACGGCGGCTCCATCGGTATCGGATTTTCGATGGCAGCCAATGTTGTGACCCGTGTTGTAGATCAGTTGAAAGAGTTCGGCGAAACCCGTCGTGGCTGGCTAGGTGTGCGCATTCAGGACGTCACGCAGGATGTGGCGGATGCGATGGGTCTGGCAAGTGCGACGGGCGCTTTGATTACCGATGTGCCAGAAGGGCCTGCGAAGGAAGCGGGGCTGGAGACTGGCGATGTGATTTTGTCATTTGATGGCGTTGATGTTGCCGACACCCGCGGCCTTGTACGTCAAGTGGGCAACAGTCCTGTTGGTGCCACCGTGCGCGTGACAGTGCTGCGCGAAGGCAAAAGCCAGACCATCGCTGTCGTCCTTGGCCGCCGTGAGGACGCGAACGGGGCGAGTGCGTCAGACGTCGAGGAACAGCCCGAGACGCCTAGCACTCCAGAAGTGTCATCGTTGTTGGGTCTTACCGTAACACCGCTGACCGACGACATGCGTAGCGAATTGGGCGCAAGTGCGGAGATGGTTGGTCTTGCGGTGACAAATGTCGAGGATGGCTCGGAGGCGTTCGAGAAGGGTCTGCGTGCAGGCGATATCATCACCGAGGCAGGTCAACAGAAGATCACAACAATCGCCGATCTGAATGACCGTGTGGCGGCCGCACGCGAGGCCGGGCGCAAGTCTTTGTTGTTGCTCGTGCGCCGCGCAGGCGATCCACGGTTCGTCGCATTGACGCTCGACGAAGAGTAGCAGCAGGCTCAACCAGACCAACGGGCGCTCCTTCGGGGGCGCCCTTTTTGTTTTGGAGTGGGCCGATTGGCTCCCGTCATTGGAGCATGCTGTTTATTGGAGTATGTAGTTGAAGCGCATGGCGGCGATGCATTCCGGCCTTATGGCGAGCGCGGTACCGCAACGATCCCGAGGTCCCGCGCAGTCTTGATCGACAAAACATCGCTAGGAAGACCATCGGCTGTCTGGACAGCCAAGACGGCACGCCGCGTGACATCATCCATATTGCCATTCACCACACCGGTATAAAGCCCCCGCGCTTGTAACGCGCGTTGCAGGGTCGATACGAATTCAATGGTAAAGGCAGGCGGGCAGGGGATTTCGAACCAGCGGTCGGTGCGCGGCGTCACGATCTGCTGGCGGCTTTCTTCGCGGTAGACTGGCAAGGTTGCGATGGTGCCATCGGGGTTTACCCTGGCGGGCGTTACGAGAACCTGTTCTGTCACTGTCTCAATCACCGCTGGCGTCGGAATCTTGCCCCAGCACGTACCTAGGGGCGCGCCAGGTGGGGCGAGGCCATTGCCAACGATAACGCCTTGCTCTGACACTGTCTGGTTTTGCAGGCAGCCGGCAAGAAACACGGCCCCCAAGAGGGCTGCAATAACGCGAGTGGAAGATGCCTGTGTCATAGCCCAATGCCTTTGGGTCTGGTTTTGCTCGCGCTCAACCTAGCGTGTTTTCACTGGCCTGCCTAGAACAGTAATACCGCGCTGCAAGATGCCGCGCAAAAGGGGCTGGTACGTGGCCGGACCCTTGCGTAAAAAGAGGGAAATCATCTGGAATAAGGGCAGCTTTGATGGCCAAGATCACTTACGTAGAACATAACGGTAAAGAACATGTAGTAGAGGTCGCGAATGGCCTGACTGTCATGGAAGGCGCACGCGACAATAATATCCCCGGCATTGAAGCAGACTGCGGCGGGGCCTGTGCCTGTTCGACCTGCCATGTCTATGTGGATGACGCATGGGTCGAGAAGCTGCCTGCCAAGGACGATATGGAAGAAGACATGCTGGATTTCGCTTATGAGCCTGATCCAGCCAAATCGCGTCTGACCTGCCAGTTGAAAGTGACAGATGCGCTGGACGGTCTGGTTGTGAAAATGCCTGAAAAGCAGATCTGATGCGAAAAGCGGCGCGGCGTCTGCTGTGGTGCGGGTGGCCATGTGCCACACGCCGCGCACGGCTGGCGTTGGGTTTTGTTGCAGCCGTGTCAGGCACTGCTGCAACCGCTGAAACGATCACATCCGCACGGTTTGCCGAGCCAACTACACGCTATGCCCATGGCGTTTTGGGCGACTACGAAGAGTGGGGCGCGCTTGTTATCGAAACGCGTGACCCTGACAACTCTTCGGTGGCTCAGGACGCAGTGTTGCGTAAGAAGAGCTATCGTATCCGACTGCCTCTAACTTCTGTATTCGAGGATGTTGCACCGCGTCTTGCGGATGTTGATGGTGACGGTAAACCCGAGATTGTCGTGGTCGAGAGCGATGTGGACCGCGGCGCGTCTCTTGCGATCTACACCGAAAAGGGCAAACTTATTGCGACCCCCTATATCGGCCAGCGCAACCGCTGGCTTGCCCCGATCGCTATTGCGGATATGGACAGTGATGGTCATGTGGAACTTGCCTATATAGACCGCCCCCATCTGGCGAAGACCTTGCGTATCTGGCGTTTTCAGAACGGTGCGCTGTCTCAGGTCGCGCATCTGGCAGGGTTGACCAATCACCGTATCGGCGAGCGCGACATCGCTGGCGGCTTGCGTGATTGTGGCAAAGGGCCAGAGATGATCGTGGCACGCAGCGACTGGCAGCGGCTGATGGCCGTCACATTCAACGGCACCAGCCTGCGCGCACGCGATATCGCCCGCCACAAGGACCGCTCCAGCTTTGCTGCGGCACTTGCATGTAAATGAGGGCGCTGTTTTTCGGCATAACCCTAGCGGCAGCCGCCACATCTATAGCTGCACAAGAGCAAATCACGCCTGACGATTTTCTTGATCTGGCTCTGGGTCGCACCTTGAGTTTTTCCAGCATCCGGTCTGGTATGCTGGTAGGGGAGGAGCAGTTTTTACGCCGTGATCTGTCTGTCTGGGCCGATGAAACAGGCCGCTGCACCTATGGCAGGATCGAGCAGCGCGGCCCTGAAATCTGCTTCCTCTATGAGGATTACCCCGACCCCGACAATTGCTGGCTGCCTTTTCTGGATCAGGGAACGATTCTGGTCATGGCGGTACGCACGGGCGAAGTGCAGCGCATCAGCGATATCAATGACACGCCGATCACCTGCGAAGGCGCGCCAACGTCCTGATGACACTTTGCCGCTAATCGCGCGACACGCGCTACGCCTTCAGGACAGCGCGCGCCAGCCGATATCGCGGCGGTGAAACCCGTCGGGCCAGTCAATCCCGTCAACGAGCGCATAGGCTTTTTCGCGTGCCTGCGCCAGACTGTCGCCGCGCGCTGTCACGTTCAGCACACGGCCCCCAATAGCAACGATATTGCCGTTCTGTGATGCAGTACCCGCATGAAACACCATATTGCTGCTGTCCTCAGGCAACTCCCCCAGCCCGCCGATGACCGAGCCTTTCTCATAGCTCCCCGGATATCCGTTGGCAGCCAGTACGACTGTAAGCGCATGATCCTGCGCCCAGTTCACCTGCATCTCGCTGAGACGGCCTTGTGAAGCGGCGTGCATCAAATCAAGTGCTTGGGCGCCCAGCCGCATCATCAGCACCTGACACTCGGGGTCGCCGAAACGGACGTTGTATTCGACCAGCCGTGGTGTTCCGTTTTCGATCATCAGGCCAGCATAGAGGACACCCTGATAGGGCATTCCGCGTTTTACCATCTCGGCCATTGTGGGGCGGATGATTTCGTTCAATGCGCGCTCTGCAATCTGGTCCGTCAGGACAGGCGCAGGGGAATATGCCCCCATACCGCCCGTATTGGGGCCGGTATCCCCGTCGCCGACGCGCTTGTGGTCTTGCGCGGTTCCGATCGGCAGCACATCCGCACCGTCACACAGCACGAAAAATGATGCTTCTTCGCCAGCCATGAATTCTTCAATCACCACTTCCGCACCGGCCGTGCCAAATTCGCCACCGAACATGTCGTCAATCGCGGCTTCGGCCTGCGCTAGGGTCTCGGCGATGATCACACCTTTGCCCGCTGCCAGCCCGTCTGCCTTTACCACGATGGGTGCGCCTTGCGCTTTGACATAGGCTTTCGCTGCGGCGGCATCGGTGAAATGGCCGTATGCGGCAGTCAGGGCTGCACAAGCATCGCAAATTTCTTTGGTAAATGCTTTGGACGCTTCCAGTGCAGCGGCTGCTTTTGAAGGACCAAAGACCAGCACGCCAGCTTCACGCAACCTGTCGGCAACGCCATTGGCCAACGGGGCCTCCGGGCCGATAATCACAAAGTCGATATTGTTGCGTGCGGCAAATTCCACCACTGTGCCGCCGTCATTGATGTCGATGGCCGCGCAATCGGCGATTTGGGCAATCCCTGCATTGCCCGGTGCCACGATCAGCTTGTCACATTTAGGGTTCTGCAAAACAGCCCAAGCAAGACTGTGTTCACGCCCGCCACTGCCCAAGATCAAAATATTCATAGCGCGCGCTCCCTTGGCCTTTGTCGGCTTGCGTTTTATGCTGGCTGCGCGCCATGCACAAGGATGCACAGATGGATCTGTTCGACGACCGCCCCGAAGAAGACGCGCCGCAAGGTAACAGCCCCGAATATACGGTGGGCGAGCTTTCGGGCGCTATCAAACGCGTAATTGAGAACGAATTCGGCCATGTCCGGCTGCGCGCAGAAGTAGGCCGCGTCAGCTTGCCCCGTTCGGGCCATGTCTATCTGGATCTGAAAGATGAAAAGGCCGTCTTGTCCGGCATCATCTGGAAAGGCGTGGCGTCGCGGCTCGGTACGATGCCCGAGGAAGGGATGGAAGTGATCGCCACAGGCCGCATCACGACATTCCCGGGGCAGTCGAAATACCAGATCATCATCGAAGATATCAAACCCGCGGGCATGGGTGCGTTGATGGCAGTGCTGGAAAAGCGCAAGGCGGCGCTGACAGCCGAAGGCCTGTTTGATCCTGCACGCAAACGCCCGCTGCCGTATCTCCCTGAAATCATTGGCGTTGTCACCTCTCCTTCCGGTGCGGTGATCCGCGATATCCTGCACCGCCTGCGCGACCGCTTCCCGCGTAAGGTGTTGATCTGGCCCGTTGCCGTACAGGGGGCGAAATGCGCTCCGGAAGTTGCCCATGCCATAAAGGGTTTCAACCGTCTTACCCCTGGTGGGGCGCTGCCCCGCCCTGATCTGATAATCGTGGCGCGCGGTGGCGGTTCGGTTGAGGATCTGTGGGGCTTTAACGAGGAAGCAGTGGTGCGTGCCGCCGCGGCCTCTGACATCCCGTTGATCTCGGCAGTGGGGCATGAGACCGACACAACCCTGATCGATTACGCCTCTGACAAACGGGCGCCGACGCCTTCGGCTGCTGCCGAGCTGGCTGTGCCTGTTCGGGTTGAGCTTATGGCCTATCTGGACCAGCAGCACGCAAGGATGAGCAGGGCGCTGAGCCAGGGACTGGTCCAGCGGGGACAGCGTTTGCGCGACATGTCACGCGCTTTGCCGCGCCCCGACAGTCTGCTCGACAATCCGCGCCAAAGGCTTGACCGCGCAAATGATCGCCTGTTGCGTGCGGCATCCCTGACAGATACGGCCCGTCAGCGGCTGGAGCGCGCGTCGCTGCGTCTTGACCCTGCCCTGATGGCGGGTGTGCAGCGCCGCCGTATGCGGCTGGCGGACCTTGGTGGCGGCTTGCGACCTGCCACATTGCACCGCCGTCTGACACAGGACCGACAGCGCGCGGCCAGCCTCGCAAAACGTCTCGATCCCGCACTTGCCCGCGAACGTGCTTTGCAGGAGGCCCGCTTTGTCCGCGCGTCCAAGGTGCTGTCCGATATCGGCCAGCGCCAGATACACGACTGGCGGTCCCAGATCACCGCAGCCGAGCGGTTGCGCCGCACATTGGGCTATGAGGCTACGTTGGAGCGCGGATTTGCCGTGGTCCGAAGCGGTGATACCATCGTCACATCGCGTACTGCCGCCGCGCAGGCCGCAGCCCTTGAGATCCAGTTCAGTGATGGGAAAATCAGCGTCAAACCCTGATATAGCTATTTTTTCTGGCCGTAAGTCCTCCGGGGAGTCTTTGCCGCACGGCAAAGACGGGGCAGCGCCCCAGCCCTATCCGGTACGCGGTCAAACGCCGATTTTGGGCCCAAGGCACAAGAGCTCTTCCGTGCTTTCAGTCGCTTCATAAAGCGGTGTGACCGCAGGATCATTCTCGAATCGCGCAATCAATCCACCCGAACCCAATTCGAAGCTCCAGCATTGGGGGTCTGGGCGGTCATCGTAGGTAAAGCAGATGAGCCCGCTATCTTCGTACCAAGCCCCGTCCTTGCATTCGCCATCCAGAAAAGACCAGCGAACCCGACGGTCAGGCAGGTAAATCTCTGCGCCATAAGGCTCTGCACCATTGCCGTAGTAAAGAGTCTTTCCACGGGTGTAGGCATCAAACTCCTCCGCGCTCATCAAGGATTGGGCGCAGGCGGGCAGGGCAACGAAAGCGGTAAGGCAAAAGGCGATAAGTTTCATATCCGAGGTATGCCAGAGCTGTAGCGCCCATGCCAGTACCGTACCTTGTTTCCTATCCGCACCCGCGCATCTTTGCTCATCGCGCAAAGGGCCGCTGAATTGTCGCTTTTCGCCTCAACGCAGGCAGCGGGTTTTGTTAAACCGACCCAAAGAACAAGGGGACTTTGGCAATGGCGCTGGATGCAAACAAGAACGGGCCTGATAAAGGTGTCTGGAAGTCGGGCAAAGGCAAAGGCCGCCGCCATACAAAAGGCCGCCAGCTGGAAGACAGCGCATGGAATGATGTGCGTACGCTTTTGGATGCAGAGCCACGCGACCGCGATCTGCTGATTGAATATCTGCACCTTATTCAAGACAAATTCGGCCATCTCTCTGCTGCGCATCTTCGGGCATTGGCCGAAGAAATGCGCCTGAGTATGGCGGAGGTCTACGAAGTAGCGACGTTTTATGCGCATTTCGATGTGGTCAAAGAGGGCGAGACCCCGCCACCGGCGCTGACCATTCGTGTGTGCGACTCGCTCAGCTGTGAACTGGCGGGCGCGCAGGCCCTCAAATCAGCACTCGAGGACGGGTTGGACCCCGCAGAGGTTCGTGTGCTGCGCGCGCCCTGCATGGGGCGTTGTGATACGGCACCCGTGCTGGAATTGGGCCATGCCCATATCGACAATGCGAC
The DNA here is from genome assembly GCF_947502895.1 of uncultured Sulfitobacter sp. Taxonomy (GTDB): domain Bacteria; phylum Pseudomonadota; class Alphaproteobacteria; order Rhodobacterales; family Rhodobacteraceae; genus Sulfitobacter. The sequence goes on along the minus strand of NZ_CANNBM010000002.1, from coordinate 510,991 downwards.
CCCTGAAAAAGTACATGCTGCGATTGCGGCAAACCACACACATGCGCACATCCCCGACTATCAGGACTATACTGCATATGCTGCTGATGGTGGCTATGCCTCACTTGCCACCCTGCGAGAGAGCGGTGACTGGGAAGCGGTGCAGGACAAAGTGCTGGCCTCGGGCCTGCGTGGCTTGGGCGGTGCAGGCTTCCCGTCCGGGAAAAAATGGGGCTTTGTGCGCGCCAACGAGGGGCCGCGCTATCTGGCTGTGAACGGGGATGAGGGTGAACCGGGTACATTTAAAGACCGTTATTACCTAGAGCGTACCCCACATCTGTTTCTTGAGGGGATGCTGATCGCCGCATGGGCTGTGGAAGCTGACCGCGCCTATATTTACATGCGCGATGAATATCCCGCCGTGCTGGAAATTCTCGCGCGCGAGATCGCAGCACTTGAGGATGCCGGCATCGTCGAGGCAGGCTATATCGATCTGCGCCGTGGTGCAGGTGCGTATATCTGTGGTGAAGAATCGGCCATGATCGAGAGCATCGAGGGCAAGCGTGGAATGCCGCGCCACCGTCCGCCTTTCGTTGCGCAAGTCGGCATCTTTGGTCGCCCTACGTTGGTGCACAATGTAGAGACCTTACACTGGGTCGCACGGATTTGCCGTGAAGGGCCCGAGATTCTCTCGTCGGTCGAACATAATGGCCGCAAGGGTCTGCGCAGTTATTCGGTTTCTGGTCGGGTGGCCAAGGCGGGTGTTTACCTGCTGCCAGCCGGTTCGACGATCACAGATATCATCGCGGCTGCGGGCGGCATGGCAGAGGGGCATGTGTTCAAAGCGTATCAGCCAGGGGGGCCATCCTCGGGGCTGCTGCCTGCCAGCATGAACGACATTCCACTTGATTTTGATACGTTGCAGCCCCACGGCAGTTTTATCGGATCGGCAGCTGTTGTTGTTCTTTCCGAGATGGACCGTGCGCGTGATGCGGCCCTCAACATGTTGCGGTTCTTTGAGGATGAAAGCTGCGGGCAGTGCACACCTTGCCGTGTTGGCTGTGAAAAAGCCGTAAAGCTGATGCAGGCAGATACATGGAACCAAGAGCTGCTGGAGGAACTGTCCACAGCGATGGTGGATGCATCTATCTGCGGCTTGGGTCAGGCAGCGCCAAACCCGATCCGCATGACAATGAAGCACTTTTCTGACGAGATTTAGCAGCTTTCCACACCTCATGCGCTGCGTGAGGTGTGGTTGGTAATATCCTGATTAGTTTATTTATTTTGAACAACCAGACAGGCGCAGCGCTGACGCTTGAGGCTGGTGCAGAGCTTTTGAGCGCCTTGCCTTGTATTGCGTCCAATGCGGCCGAAGTAATAGCCCTTTCTGCCCGAGACGCGATTTTTCACATAGACCAGATCCAGCTTTTCGCGGCGGACCTGACCGCTGCAGTTTGCCGTCAAATTCCGGATCTTGGCCTGTGCTGACTTCTTGGATGTTCCAAACCCCAATTGAACGCCCCATGGTTTGATCGGGGGTGGCGCAGGCTTCACCCGCTTGATGGGGGTTAGCTTGCGGTTGCGTGCCATTTCGGAACAGGCGGTATAAAAGCTCTTGTCCGGCGCTAGTCCAAAGTCATGGTTTGCGGGAGGGGCATCGCGCCATTGCTCGGCATTGAGCCCGGTGATGATCGGTACGTAGTTGACGGTTTCTTGCGCCAGCCCTTTGCCTTCCAAAAAGCCTTCGGCGCGCCGCTCGCCGCCGTTATAGCCAATTGCTGCCATGCCTTCGTTGCCATAGCGGCGGACCATCTCGGCGAGGTACTGTGCAGAGTGTTCCAGCGCATCGGCGGGGTTGTACGGATCTTTCAGGCCACGGATACGCGCTGTTGAGGGAATGAACTGTGCGATGCCTCGCGCGTTGGCGGGGCTGAGCGCGTTCGGGTCAAAACGGCTTTCTTGCCAGATAAGACGGGCGAAGAAGCCGGTGTTTAGGCCATGCCGTTTCGAGAAAATTTCGATAGCGTTGCAGGTGTCGTAGACAAAATGCTGGGATCTGATGCAATGGGCGTGGCCCCATTTTCCGCTGCTGCACTGTGGTGCGCGCGGATCGGCAAAGGCAGAACCTGCCCAAATCACTGACAAAAAGATCGCTAACAACCGCATAACATGTTGGTGGCGCGCGGGGGCGCGGTTGTCAATCGTGCACCCTTCCATCCTGCCGCGCGAGGGGTTAGATCAGGGAGGCAGTCCAATTCGGAGACCACCCGCGTGGCGTTTTTCAAAAAACTCAAAGATCGTTTGTTCAAATCTTCCTCCAAAATTGACGAGGGGCTGGAAGCGATCGTCAGCGACGGTGGCACAACGGAAGAAGCGGTAGACGCGGCAGTTGAGGATTCAGCGCAAGCCGCTGCCGAGGTGGCAAAACAGGCCGCCGAACGTGAAGCACAGCAGATAGCTGCCGAAGAAGCGGCGCAAGTGCGCGCTGAAGCAGCGGCACGCGCGCAGGCCGAAGCCCGTGCAGAAGCAGAAGCACGCGCAGAAGCAGCGGCGCGGGTCAAAGAGGCGGCTGAGGCTGAGGCAGCAGCATGCGAGACGCGTGAAGCTGAAGCGAGGGCTCAGGCCGCCCGAGCAGCGCAAGCTGCCGCGGAAGAAAGCGAAAGACAGCAAGCCGCTGAAGCTGCCCGCGCTGCGGAAGCTGCGGCACATGCCGCGAAAGAGGCGCAGGCAAAACAAGCAGCCGAAGTGGCAGAGGCCGCGCGCGCACGCGAAATACAACAGCAAGCAGCCGAAGCCGCGCGGGCCGAGCAGCAAGCCTTGGAGGCTGCTCAAGCCACCGCCAAGGAGCAGCCGGCAGTAGAACCCTTGCGCACTACGATCGTGCCGGTGACCCCTTCTTTGGAGGAAGAGGAGCCGTCAGAGCCCGCGCCCAAGCGGGGCATATTGGGGCGCCTGATGGGCCGTGGTACATCTGCACCCGTCACGCGCCGCGTGTTGGATGACGCGATGCTTGAGCAGCTGGAAGAGCTGTTGATCACGGCAGATATGGGTGTCGATACGGCCCTGCGTGTCACCGCGAACATGGCCGAGGGGCGTCTGGGCAAAAAACTCTCTGTGCAGGAGATCAAGACCCTGATGAGCGACGAGATTGCGCGCATCATGGAGCCCGTTGCCAAACCACTTCCACTGTATGCGAAGACACCGCAAGTGGTGTTGGTCGTGGGGGTTAACGGGTCTGGTAAGACAACGACCATCGGCAAGCTGGCAAGCCAGTTCCGCGCGGCGGGCAAGAAGGTGGTGATTGCTGCTGGCGATACTTTCCGCGCTGCCGCTGTGGAGCAGTTGCAGGTCTGGGGCGAGCGTGCTGGCGTCCCCGTGTTGACTGCACCGCAGGGCAGCGACCCTGCCAGCCTTGCATTTGATGCGATGGTGCGCGCCGAGGCAGATGGCGCCGACTTGCTTATGATCGACACTGCTGGGCGTCTGCAAAACCGTGGTGATCTGATGGAAGAATTGGCCAAGATCGTGCGGGTGATCCGCAAGAAAGACCCGGACGCGCCGCACAACACTCTGTTGGTGCTGGACGCCACCACTGGGCAGAATGCAGTCAATCAGGTGAAGGTATTTCAGGAAATTTCGGATGTGTCGGGGCTCGTGATGACCAAGCTGGACGGCACGGCCAAGGGTGGTGTTCTGGTGGCGCTTGCGGACAAGTTCGGTTTGCCCATCCATGCCATTGGTGTCGGCGAACAAATCGATGATTTGCAGGCATTTGATCCGCAGGAATTTGCAGACGCGCTGACAGGGTTGGACCGCTAAGTGCCCCGCACGTGACTGATTGGCTTATTTCAATCGAGGGCACCGATACGGGGCATAGCGTTGCGCTAATGTTGGCCTTGATGGCTGCATTTCTCCATGCAGTGTTTGGCGCGCTTCAGAAAGGCCGCCATGATCCTTGGCTCACGCGGGGGGCGATTGACGGGTCATATTGCCTGATGGCTGCGCCTTTTGCCTTGTTTGTCGTGCCATGGCCCGAGCCGCACATGTGGGCCATATTTGCGGGTGCATGGGTGATCCACTGTCTTTATAAATTCCTGCAAGCAGCAGCCTATACCAAAGGCGCATACACGGTTGTCTATCCCGTGGTACGCGGTACGGGGCCACTTTTTACCGTGATCGGCGCCTACCTGCTGTTTGGCGAGGTATTCAACGGCATCCAATGGATGGGTGTGGCCGTTCTGATGGCAGGAATTTTCGGGCTGGCGGCCTACAATATGGCGTATCTTGAGGCCGAGCGTGAGACGCTGAATGTTGCGCTGGGGCTGGCGGTGGTGACAGGCCTATTCGTCGCCACGTACACTACATTCGATGCGTACGGCATCCGCGCCACAGCCAATCCGTTCACCTTTTTGGCGTGGTTTTTCATGATAGACGGTTTTTTATTCCCGATCATCGCTTACAGGCGGTGGCATGGGATGGAAAATCCGCCCGCTGTAGGACCGCTAATGCAACGTGGCGTCTTTGGCGGGATGGTTGCCTTTCTCAGTTTTGGATCAATAATGCTGGCCACACGCCTTGATAAGGTGGGAGAGGCCGCAATATTGAGAGAGACATCAACAGTCTTCGCGGCCCTCATCGGTTGGTTGGTGCTGAAAGAAACGGTTGGCCCGCGCCGCATCGCCTTGATGACGTTAATCGCGGCTGGCGCGGTAATAGTAGAATTTGGAGGCTAGCCATGGCTGAAGCACGTGAGATCAACCCAATCCTCAAACAGGTTCTGGAGCTTGGCCCGACGCTTGCATTCTTCGTGTTGTATATACGGATAAAGGATGACGTGTTTACATTTGGCGGCACCGAATACACGGGGTTTATTGTGGCAGCTGTGGTGTTTGTGCCGATATTGCTGATCGCGATGGGTATCCTTTGGGCGCTGACGGGCAAGCTGAGCCGGATGCAGGTTTTTACAGCCTTTATGGTCATCTTTTTCGGTGGCCTTACCGCTTGGTTCAATGACGAGCGGTTCTTCAAGATGAAGACCACAATTGTTTACGGCTTTCTGGCGCTGATCCTTGCGGTTGGTCTGCTGCGGGGGCGATCATGGCTGGAATATGTGATGGCTGATGTGATGCCGATGCAGCACGAGGGCTGGATTATCCTGACAAAGCGTCTGGCAATGGCATTTACGGCACTGGCCGTTGCGAATGAGGTGATCTGGCGCACAATGTCCACCGATGCATGGGTCAAGATCGAGACATTCGGCTTTCCCGTGGCCTTGATGGTCTTTCTGTTCTGGCAGTTCGCGCAGCTCCAGCCCTACGTGATCGAGCCTGAGAAGGACGCAAACTAAGTATTATTTGCGCAGATCCGCGTGCAGTGCACGTCCAGCCTGCACGCCTTTGCGTGCGCCCATCTGGTCCAGCCACCGCGACATGTTCGGCTTGTCTGCCAGCGTCTGCTGCTGGCCTTCCCATAGGCTGGCCCAGCCCCAGATTGCAAAATCGGCGATAGATATAAAATCACCTGCCACATATTCGCCCTTGGCCAGCTGGCGGTCCAGCACACCATAGAGCCGCGCGGTCTCGGCGCGGTAGCGGTCTTTTGCATAGGGGATGTCTTGGGGCGGGTCGGCCTTTGGGGCGAATTTGAGAAAGTGATGCGCTTGGCCTGCCATTGGCCCCAGCCCGCCCATCTGCCACATCAGCCACTCATCCACGCTGATCTGGTCGCGGGCCGATGTGCCGTAGAACATGCCTGTCTTGCGCGCAAGATATTGCAGTATTGCTCCGCTCTCAAACACTGAAACAGGTGCGCCATCCGGTCCGTCAGGATCGGTAATGGCTGGCATCCTGTTGTTGGGTGCAATCTCTAGAAAGGCGGGCGCGAATTGATCGCCTGCACCGATATCAATAAGACGGGTTTGGTAAGGCAGACCCATTTCCTCCAGCGCGACCGAGATTTTCCAGCCGTTCGGCGTTGGCCAGTAATACAGATCAATAGGCTTGTTCATGCTGTGGCCCTTTCAGTCGGCGCTTTGTTTGCATGATGCGTTTTTTCGCGCGCGGGGCAAGGGACGGAGGGCGCAGGGGGCGCATCTTTCAAAGCGGTCAACAAGCGCGTGAGGGGCAGTTGACCCGTCAGTAATGCGCCATTGAACGCCATTACCCCATGCCTTGTGTAGCTGGACCAGTGACATATCCGCCGCTGCGGCGGGGCCAGTGGAAAGCCGAGTGTGGCGAGGCACTTCAGCGTAGTGGTGCAATCAATCTGTACCTGATGTGCATTGGGCATCGCGATGCCGCGGCCGATTGCACCGCTGCCAGAGACGAGGCGCTCAAAAACCAGATCAAACAGCGCGTTTTCATGGCTTGTTACATGAACGAGATGACAGCTGCGCCCTGCCGGTGTTGCCAACGCATGGCGCGCTAGTCCGATATGTGCTGCACCGCTTAGCAAAACCATCCGCCCCACATCGCCGGATTGTAAATAGGGCAGGGCGGCCAAAGCCACAGTTGCGCCCAGTGAATGGGCAATCACCTGCACAGGCCCGCGTTTTCTCAAAGCAGCAATCACTTCTGCCAGATCACGCGCAGCGTCATAGGCGGCGGCACAGGCAACGGCCAGTCCACCGCGCGCATGCCAGCCGAAAGCAAGGCTTAGAGTGTCAGGCTGCGCCAGTCCTAATGCTGCTGGCCATTCTTCTGCTGCGAAAATCTGCCGATGGGGGCAACGTCCTGTGACAAAAGGGGAGTATTTGTACCCGTGCACCATGATGACCGATACGCCACGACCGTTGCGCGCCTGTACAAGCACGTTGCGGATGGATCGGGTAGACGCGTGCAAAGCAGGGCCGTTAACGGTTGCGTTGATGCGCAGGAGGGGCATAGCCGGTCCTTTCTTGCTGCCGCACCAAGGGACAATGCGCACCTGTGAAAATAGACCCGTTCAGCATGTTGCGCAGGCATGAATATCCCGTTACCTGATCGCCCCATAGCTTGACGATCTTGGCGTGATGGCCTAACCCGTCAGGCAGTGGCGATTTGTTACCGGATTGCGGGCCACTTAAAATATTCCGCTAAAAGGTCAGGATGAAAGCCCCCTTTCGCTTGACCGCGTTTGGGGTTTTTTTGTGCCTGTCCCCTTCCAACGGGCGCGCAAGGAATGATGATATGAGCGATAGCTGGAAACCAAGTACACAGGCCGTTCACGCAGGCACAAGGCGCAGCCAATACGGCGAAGTCTCCGAGGCGATTTTTCTGACGCAGGGCTTTGTCTATGACAGCGCCGAACATGCCGAGCAGCGGTTTATTTCCAGCGGCGATGATGAATTTATCTATGCCCGCTACGGCAACCCGACTGTAAAAATGTTCGAAGAACGCATTGCTGCGCTTGAAGGTGCCGAGGACGCGTTTGCGACCGCTTCCGGCATGGCGGCGGTGTCTGGCGCGCTGACATCAATGCTGAAGGCGGGGGATCATGTCGTATCGGCGCGGGCGCTGTTTGGCTCATGCCTCTACGTGCTAGAAGATATTCTGATGCGCTTCGGTGTCGAGGTGACATTCGTTGATGGCACCAATCTGGACGAATGGGAGGCGGCGATCCGTGAGGATACCCGCGCTGTGTTTTTCGAATCAATCTCCAACCCGACACTGGAGGTCATCGATATTGAAGCTGTTTGTAAGCTGGCGCATGCCAAGGGTGCTTTGGTGCTGATCGACAATGTCTTTGCGACCCCTGTCTACAGCCGTGCGTTTGAACAGGGGGCGGATGTGGTGATTTATTCGGCCACCAAACACATCGACGGTCAGGGCCGCACTCTGGGTGGTGTGATCTTGGGCAGCCGCGAATTTATTCGCAAAACGGTCGAACCCTATCTCAAACACACGGGCGGAGCGATGTCGCCTTTTACCGCTTGGGTCATGCTGAAAGGGTTGGAAACCATGCGTTTGCGGGTGCAGGCACAGACCGCATCAGCGCTGGGCGTGGCCACCGCACTGCAGGGTCATAAAGCACTGGCGCAGAACATTTTTCCCGGGCTTGCTTCGCATCCGCAAAACGCGTTGGTGCAGCGACAGATGGGCGCAGGGGGGACTGTTCTGGCGATTGATCTGAAAGGTGGCAAGGACGCGGCGTTCACGTTCTTGAATGCGGTGCGGATCGGACTGATTTCAAACAATCTGGGTGATGCCAAAACCATCATGACGCATCCGGCCACCACAACGCACCAACGGCTTTCACAACAGCAGCGTGACCTTTTGGGGATCACTGACGGATTGGTCCGGATCAGCATAGGTCTGGAGGACGAAGCAGATCTGATTGAAGATTTTTTACAAGCACTTGATGCCGTAAATTAAGCGGTGTGCGGCGTAATTCCCCTGCCGCACCCGATAAATTTTTGGCAATGTGGCGAGGGACGCCTACATATGGTCCCTGACAGACGAGGGGCTATCCAATGAATATTGCCACACCAATCACACCCACACCCGACCGCACCGCAGCCGAAGCGGCGCTGGAAACTTTGCGCGCGTGGGCTTCTGCCGCAGACGCAACGGAGCTAGCCACGCTTGATCCTGCGGTGGCGCAACTATTGGGCGGCGGTAAGGCGTATCCATTGTTTGACCGGGAATATCCCACCGATTTCGAGATCGAGCCTGAATACAAGGCCAGCCTGCCGGACCTGCAAAACGGCCCCTCCAGCCTGATCAAAGGGGCCAACCAGCAAATCCAGCATGTCGGTATTTCGAACTTTCGACTGCCTGTGCAGTTTGAGACGCGCGACAATGGCCCGCTGACCCTTGAGACGTCCGTCACCGGCACGGTCAGCCTTGAGGCGGATAAAAAGGGCATCAACATGTCCCGCATCATGCGCAGTTTTTATAAACACGCCGAGAGCACCTTCAGCTTTAAAGTAATTGAAGCGGCGCTGGATGATTACATCACTGACCTTGAGAGCTTTGACGCCCGTATCCAGATGCGGTTTTCATTCCCTATGAAAACCATCAGCCTCCGGTCAGGGCTAACGGGGTATCAGTATTACGATGTGGCGCTGGAACTGGTCGAAAGCGCGGGGGTGCGACAGCAGATCATCCATCTGGACTACGTCTATTCCAGTACATGCCCCTGTTCGCTAGAGCTGAGCGAACATGCGCGGGCCACCCGCAACCAACTGGCGACACCTCACTCCCAACGCTCTGTTGCGCGTATTTCGGTGTTGCTAGAGGATGGCGCGGACTGTCTTTGGTTTGAAGATTTGATTGACGCCTGCCGCAGGGCAGTGCCGACCGAGACACAAGTTATGGTCAAGCGCGAGGACGAGCAGGCCTTTGCCGAGTTGAACGCGGCAAACCCGATTTTCGTCGAGGATGCAGCGCGTCTATTTTGCCAGCAACTGTTGGCTGATACGCGGATTTCAGATTTCCGTGTGGTTGCGAGCCACCAAGAAAGCCTGCACAGCCATGACGCGGTGAGTGTGCTGACGGAAGGTCCGACATTTGCACAAGCAAGCCTCGACCCTAAAATGTTCAATACTCTTTTCCACGTTGGCTGATCTGTGAGGTTCAGGGCAGGGTGGCCGCTTACGCGGTGAACCCGCGCCCCAAACCGCGCCTCCCTGCCAGACCCAATATCAGTGCGCCTATGGCTGCGGCCCAAAACGGTGCCGTTAGGGCCACTTCGCGGGGTGCCACGCCACCGAGTGTTTCCACCATCACGCCCGACAAAATCATGCCGACGGGCATCATGCCCCATGCCATCATCCGGTAGATGCTGTTGACGCGGCCCAAAAGCGCATCAGGTATCAACCGCTGGCGATAGGAAACGGATACCGTGTTCCAGACCAAACCTGTAAAACTGAACACGATCATGACAATGGCTAGTGATACAGCACCAGGCGCGAGGGCCATCGCTGCAAATGCAGGCGCCGAGCTGATAAGCATCCACTGCGCTGTGCGCGATGGGCCAAATCGTTCGATAATCCACGCGCCAGACCACCCGCCCGCGATGCCGCCCAAAGCACCCGCAGCAAGGATTAAGCCATATGCGCGCGCGCCGAGGTCTAGGTTTTCCTGCACATGCAGAATCAATGCGATTGCCGCCATTTCATAGAGCAGGTTCCAGAAACCCGTGATCCACGCCAGTTGCCGCAACAATCTGTGCTGGCCGAGAAACGAAAAGCCTTCGCGTAATTCCGCGCGCCAATCTCGCTCCGCTTTTTTTGCCACCAAAGGGGAGGACAGCGGGCGAAGCAGCCACAAGGCTGCCAGACAGGCGACGGCATTTGCGGCAAAGGGGGCTGCAAGCATGGAGGCGATCAAAAATGCGCCCAATGCGGGGCCAAGCAGCGCATTACCGACCAATTCGACACTCCACAAACGGCCATTTGCCCGCTCAAGCGTGGCAGACGGCACAAGCGAGGGCAAAACCGATTGCGCCGCGTTATCGCGAAACACTTCGGCCACGCCAACGACAGCGGCACTGAGCAACAGCAAGGTATAAAGAAACGGATGCGCTACGCCTGTGGCAGGCACCAGCGACAGCGGACCGATGAACCATAGCGCCACTGCCAGCGCCAGATAGGCCAACGCGCGGGTTGCATCCATGGCACGTATCAGCGGCAGGCGGGCGACACGGTCAATAATCACGCCAGCGGGCAAGGAGCATAGGAAATACGGCACACGCAGCATGACAGGCACAAGGGCGATCAGCAAAGCGTCGCGCGTTAGCAGCGAAGCCAGCCAAGCCCATGCAACAGTTGAAATGCCATCTGCAAGGTTACTGAGACCAGCGGAGGCTACGAATCGGTTAAACGCTCTCATGGGCAGAGTTTTAGGGGGCCACATGCCTGATTGCACCCAGCGGGTGACGGCTATGCAGAAATGTCGGTGGTGCTGCGGTGCAGCAATGACTATTTCAATTGGTGTCAGACAGTGACTGACCCAAGATAACAACCGCGAAAGCAGACAAGATGACCTATCAAAACACATCCGAGCCCTTCGCCTCCCAAACGGCTGGCAAGTCTATCGTGCAAGCCGCTGCGACTGCATTGCGCTACGGCGCATCCGCTTTTGGCCGTTTCCTTGCATCTATTGGCGATAGCCATGCACGCGCCATCAATGCATCAGGCCGCGTTAGCAAGATTGCAGCCTTGCAGGCTAAATCCGATGCCGAACTCGCGGAACTGGGCCTGACCCGTGATAACATCGTGCACTACGTGTTCAGCGATCTTTATTACACGTAGAACGACGCACATCTTTTCCGAAGGCCCGCGGTGGTGCTGTTGATCAGTGGCCATGCGGGCCTTTTTGCGTTTGCTGCCTTGGCCCGAAAGCTTCTCCCGCGCACGCGCGCTTGACATGCGGTGCCGGGCGCGCCAACCCTGCGCGGATGGACCTGCGCCCTGTTGGATATGTAATTGGCCTTTTGGTGGCCGTGCTGGGGGCGGCCATGCTGGTGCCGCTTCTTGTCGATCTTGCTGAGGGGCGTGGCCATTGGCCTGTCTTCCTGCAAAGCGCTGTTATTACCCTGTTGGGCGGTACAGCCATCGCGCTTGCCTGTGCCAGCGGCGTGCGCGAAGGACTGACGATCCAGCAGACATTCCTGCTTACATCCTCTGTCTGGCTTGCGCTGCCCTTGTTCGGGGCCATTCCCTTTATGCTGGGCCAGACTGATGCGCGCATGGTCGATGCGTTTTTCGAAGCCATGTCAGGCTTAACAACTACAGGTGCTACGGTTTTTTCGGGGCTCGATGAATTGCCCAAGGGTTTGCTGATCTGGCGGGCGATCCTGCAATGGTTGGGCGGGATCGGTATAATTGTGGTTGCGATGGTTTTCTTGCCCGAACTGCGTGTGGGCGGTATGCAGATCTTTAAATCCGAAGGCTTTGACACCTTTGGTAAAATCCTGCCACGCGCGGGCCAGATTGCGACCCAGATTTCTGGGCTCTATGTGGCGTTCACATTGATCTGTGCGCTGGTCTATCTCTACTTTGGGATGGATGTGTTTGATGCTACAGCCCATGCGATGACCACCATTTCAACAGGGGGCTTCGCCAACTATGACGCTTCCTTTGGTACGTTTTCGGGGCCGTTGGAGTATGTGGCCGCTATATTCATGATCCTCGCGGCCCTGCCTTTTGTGCGTTATGTGCAGCTTATCAATGGCAATCCGCTGGCCCTGCACCGTGATCCGCAAGTGCGTGGATTTGTGATGACCATCGTTGTGCTGATTGCGCTCTTGATGCTGCTGCTGGACGCCGATGTACATCTTGATAACGAACAAGCCGCCCGTGAAGCGTTCTTTAACGTCACTTCGATTATTTCCGGCACTGGCTATGCCTCTGTTGATTATATGCAGTGGGGCGGGTTCGCTGTTGCGCTGTTTTTCTTCATGGGATTGATCGGGGGATGTGCGGGCTCGACCGCGTGTTCGATCAAGGTGTTTCGTTACCAGCTGTTGTTTGCTTCTATCCGCGCGCAATTGCAGCGGATCCGGTCGCCTCACGGGATATTCACGCCACGCTATGACGGCCGCCCTGTGAGTGAGGAAGTCCTCGCTTCTGTCATGTCGTTCTTCATGTTCTTCATTGTTACGTTGGGGTTGGTTGCTGTGGCACTGTCGATGACAGGGCTGGATTTTGTCACTTCGATTTCTGGCGCTGCGGCTGCATTGGGCAATATTGGCCCTGGTTTGGGTGATATCATCGGCCCTGCGGGTAACTTTGCCAGTCTGAACGATACTGCCAAATGGATCCTCGCGGCTGCCATGCTGTTGGGGCGGCTTGAACTGATGGTCGTCTATGTAATTTTTACTGTGAAATTTTGGAGAGCCTGATGTCTGATCCTGTTACCCGCCCCCTCGGTGCGCAAATCTCTCACATGCTCAGGGCGCGGGGCGTGGATGTAATTTTCGGTATTCCGGGGGTTCATAACCAAGAGATGTATCGCGGTATCGAAGAGGCGGGCATCACCCATGTGCTGGCGCGTCATGAGCAGGGGGCGGGTTTCATGGCGGATGGCTATGCCCGTGCGTCCGGCAAACCGGGCGTGGCTTATGTGATTACGGGGCCTGGTCTGTGCAACGTGATGACCCCGATGGGGCAGGCATATAGTGACAGCGTGCCGGTTTTGGTAATCTCCTCTTGTCTGGACGAGACGGCTGCGCGCCGTGGGCAGTTGCACCAGATGAAGGATCAAGAGATCGCGGCGGGTACGGTCTGCGATTGGTCCTGCACAGCGCAAACAGCCCAGTCAGCTTACGGTCTGGTTGACCGCGCGATGCAAGAGTTCGCCACTGCGCGTCCGCGCTCCAAACATGTTCAAGTGCCCATCGCGCAACTGCAAGCCTTGGCACCGCCCGCAGCAGCGCCTGTGGTGCCTGCGCAGCAGGCGCAGCATCTCAAGGCTGACCTTTCAAGTGTTGTTGACCAGATCAAAGCGGCGCAAAAGCCTCTGTTCATCTTTGGGGGAGGGGCCGCCCGCGCAAGTGATGCCGCACGTGCGGTGGTTGCTGCACTGGGCGCTGCCAGCTTTGTTACCTATGCAGGGCGGGGTGTCATGGCGCCTGATGATCCGCTGTTTTTTGGTGCAGCCCTCGCGCGTCCTGACAGCGCAGGTATCGTGGCACAGGCAGATTTGGTGATCGCTGTTGGCACAGAGCTGGCCGAGGTGGACATCTGGCGCGATCATCTTGGACATCGCGCGCCGATGATCCGCGTCGACATAGATGCAGAAGTTCTGAGTGATCCGCAGCAGGCTGAGTATCCTGTTTTGATGGATGCTGGAATATTCCTGAACGCACTTGCTGATGATGTGACGGGCGCACAGGGTAGTTCCCGATGGGATGCGCGTGAAGTGGCCAAGGCTCGGGCCTCATGGCGGGCAGAGGTTGATGCGGAACGGCCCGGCATTGTGCCTATATGCGATGCCCTGCGCAGCGCACTGCCCGACGGCACAATGATCTACTCTGATATGACGCAATTCGCGTATGTCGCAAAAGAGGTCTGGGATATGGAAAACCCCGCCCATTGGCACCACCCCTACGGCTTTGGCACGTTGGGCTATGCCACGCCTGCGGCCATTGGTGGTGCGATTGCACGGCAGGGTAAACCGACACTGGCGATTATTGGCGATTACGGGTTCCATTATACGATGCAAGAACTGGGTGTCGCAGTAGAACTGGGGTTGAGCCTGCCGATCATCTTGTGGGACAACGGCAAACTGGGTGAGATCGAGGATAGCATGGTGCGGGCGCAGATTGCGCCCAATGCCGTGATCGCGCAAAATCCTGATTTCTGTAAACTGGCTGAAGCCTTTGGCGCCCGCGCGGCTGCGCCTGAGACGATCACAGCGTTCCAACAGGCTATCAAGGATGCGTTTGCTGCGGATGGTCCCACGCTTATTTACGTGACACCTGCCCTTACATCTTGAGCGCAACGCCAGCAAAAAAGGGGGGCGGGATTTGCAAAAATTCCAGCCCCCTTCGCAAGCGTTACGCGCTGATTACTCCCAGCAGCTTACCAGTACTGTCATGCCACTTGCTTTTTCCGAGAGCTGAAAAGCTGTCAGGCTGGAAGCGCCCTCAGCTGCTGCCTGTGGCAGTTTGACACCGGCATCGCTGGAGGCAGCAACAACAGTGGCTGCATCTACGGCAAAACTCACGTCTTCGGGCAGTTGTGGGCCACCTTCGGGGGCGGCTGTCAACATGCCGATCACCGCACCCGTGCGGTCCAATACCGGCCCGCCCGCATCCCCTGCACGGGCGCGCAGGGCAAGGCGGCTGATGTTTTGTTCGCCCTGCAGGCCGCGTACATCGGCAAGCGTACCAAAGCTGATGGAGGGCGCATTCAGCACGCCTTCGAAGGAATAACCGGCAAGTGCAACTTCGCTCTGCAAACGTGCAGGTTGGCCCGCAAAACTTGCAACAGCAAGCGGCGACAAGGCAGCCTTTGGTTTCAGCAGCGCAATGCCGCGCGCGGGATCATCACTGGTGACTTCCGCATCCGTATCGCCGTCCAGTGTGATCCGCGAACAGCTTTGCACTGCGGCAGATGTCGTCACAACATCCCCAGACTGTGTTACGAAAAAACCCGAGCGGGAGATTTTGGGTTTGCGGATTTGCAGGCCCGAGATCAGATCAATCGATTGCTGGGATGCACTGCCCGCTGAGGGGCTGAGTACACCGGGCATGCGGGTGAAGCTGCTTCGCATCTCGGCAAGCAGGCGGCGGCGGCGTTCTTCGTCTCCGGCTGGCCAGATCAAGGTGAACCCCTTGATCTCTCCGTTGTCTAGCGTGGCCTCGGTATAGCTGATCATACGGGCGTTTTCGCCCACAAGTGTAAAGCTTGAATTGCCACGCTCACGCGGGCCTTCCAGCGGCACAATTTCGAGGGTCTGCATAATCTCGTATAAGCCAAACAGCGTATCCTGATCGCCAGGTTGGCTGATGAGCAAGACCCGCGCGTCAACATCTCCCGTGGGGGTGTACTGGGCAAAGGGCGGCTCGTAGCGGTCAAAAGCGATCACATCCATCGGCAGGCTCATTTCGATACCTGCCTGTGTGTCGCGCACAGTGCGCAAGCCCAGACCTTCGAGAACGGCATTATATTGCTTTTTCAGAGCGTCGCGCTGGAGCGTTGTCAGAATACCAGTCTTTTCAAAGTTATTGGCCTCTTGCCATGCCGCCATGGAATTGCGGGTGCCACGCCCGAACGAGCCGTCGATCGCTGCTGTATAAAAACCAGCCCACTGCAACATCACTTGCAGTTCTTTCTTCTCGTCACGGCTCAACTCACGTTCGGAGCGTTGCGCCTGTGCGGGGGTTTCGTCCGCGGGTTCAGGCTCTGGCTCTGGCTCGGGCGCAGGGGCGGGTGCCGCTTCGGCGACCTGCGGTGTCTCTTCTTCGGGTGTAGCGGGTGTTGGTGCCTCTGTTTGGGGGGGGACCGTTCCATCGGGTGCGTCAACCGCGCCATTGCCCAGAACATTTGCGCCCACAGGCCAGAATTGCTGGCGCAGACGGTTGGACGTCTGAATGAAACTGTCGCGCGGGATCAACCCGTCGCGGCGGTATTGGCGCAAGACCAGTTCTGCATCCGCGCGTCTGTAAGGGCCAACTACAATGGCATACCACCCGCCACCGACGGCAAAGCCGTTCACGTCTTGGAGCAATGTCGTATAGGCCGTTGCGCGGTCTGTGGCGCGGGCAAGCGATTGTTGCGCCTCGATCTGGACCCAGACCACCTCGTCAGGGTTATTGGATTGTGCATGGGCCATGCTTGCAAAACCAATGGTAAGGACGGCCAGACAGATCGACAAAATTCGCAGCATCGGCGTATAAGCTCTCAAAAAGTTACTTTGCGGCACATAAACAGCATTTGCGGCTGATTCCCATATAGGAACGTCTTGTTTCAGTGCGTTTTTGGCGGCACTGCGTCATCTTATGCGCCATTCCCCCAGACCATGCGCCATAGATTGACCCTTGCCCCCTCGCACCATAGTAAGAGCGCGAAATGCCAAAGGACGCGATCATGCCCGACACACCCCGTTCGTTTCAGGAAATTATTCTGCGGTTGCAGAGCTATTGGGCACGCCATGGCTGCGCTATCCTTCAACCCTACGATATGGAAGTGGGCGCGGGTACATTCCATCCGGCAACAACGCTGCGCAGTCTTGGCAACCAGCCGTGGGCCGCAGCCTATGTGCAGCCTTCACGCCGGCCCACGGACGGGCGCTATGGCGAGAACCCCAACCGATTGCAGCACTACTACCAGTATCAGGTGTTGATCAAACCCAGCCCGCCAAACCTGCAAGAGTTGTATCTGGGCAGTCTGGAAGCCATTGGCGTAGACATGGCGCTGCACGACATCCGTTTTGTCGAGGACGACTGGGAGAGCCCGACGCTTGGTGCATGGGGTTTGGGATGGGAAGTTTGGTGTGACGGCATGGAAGTCAGCCAGTTCACCTATTTCCAGCAGGTTGGCGGCCATGATTGCCACCCCGTATCGGGTGAGCTGACCTATGGTTTGGAGCGTTTGGCCATGTATATCCTTGGCGTTGATCACGTGATGGACATGCCGTTCAACGATCCCGACGCGCCGATCCCGCTTAGCTATGGCGACATCTTCAAACAGACTGAGGAAGAATACGCACGCTGGAATTTCGATGTGGCCAATACAGAGGTACTGCTGCGCCATTTCGAAGAAGCCGAGGCCGAGTGCCGTGCCATCATCGAACAAGCACCGATGGACCCCAAGACAGGCAAGCGCATCGTGATGCCGCATCCGGCCTATGACCAAGCGATCAAGGCGAGCCACATGTTCAACCTGCTAGACGCGCGCGGCGTGATTTCCGTGACCGAGCGGCAAGCCTATATCGGGCGGGTGCGTGCGCTCACCAAAATCTGCGCGGATGCTTTTGTGCAGACCACAGCTGGCGGCTGGACCGGTGACAGCGCATGATGGGTAAAATTCTGGGGAGTGTGATATTGGCCTTTGCTCTTTTCGCCGGTGCGGCGCTCTATTACCTTCAGGTCTATGCGTTCTACGAAGAGGTCGATGCGCCCGCCGAGGGGGTATCTCTGATCATGCTGGGTGGTGCGGAATCCGAAGTCATCCCGATGGATGGTTTTCAGGCGATTGACGCTGACAGCTCTCCCATCCGCTACCGCGCCTGTTTCACCACG
Source organism: uncultured Sulfitobacter sp. (assembly GCF_947502895.1). Taxonomy (GTDB): domain Bacteria; phylum Pseudomonadota; class Alphaproteobacteria; order Rhodobacterales; family Rhodobacteraceae; genus Sulfitobacter. Next base: position 493,342 of record NZ_CANNBM010000002.1, on the reverse strand, counting down.
CCCTACAGTCTCGCGCTGCTGACCGAGACATTCCAGATGGTCGAAGACGCAACACCGCGCAACGCGCCAAACTGGTTTGACTGCTTTGACGCAGCCGCCCTTGGTGCAGAGCTTGAGGCGGGAACCGCGCTGACGTTCATGAGCCAGAAGAACATCCATTTCGGTGTGGACCGCATTGTCGCCATCACCGATGACGGGCGCGGCTATGTCTGGCACGAGCTGAACGATTGCGGCGAAAAAGCATATGACGGCACGATTGTGGGTGAGGAATGTCCGCCCCTGCCAACTGCGCCGACAGAATAACAACGCCTCTCAAGGCACATAAGAGGTACGCCCGTGGCTGATCTGCTGATTGAACTGTTCTCCGAAGAAATTCCCGCCCGCATGCAGGCCCGCGCCGCTGAAGACCTGAAAAAGCGGATGACCGATGGCATGGTAGACGCGGGGCTTACCTATGCCTCTGCCGCCGCCTTTGCCACGCCGCGCAGGTTGTGCCTGACCGTTGAAGGCGTGCTGGACGCCAGCCCCCGCACTGTGGAAGAGCGTAAAGGGCCGAAGGCTGATGCGCCCGAAAAAGCGATCGAAGGTTTCTTGCGGGGCGCAGGCCTGACCCGCGACGATCTGGAGGAGCGTGAAACGCCCAAGGGCAAGATTCTTTTCGCCAAAATTACCCGCGAGGGCCGCCCCGCGTCCGAGATCATTGCCGAAGTGCTGGAACACACGATCCGCGACTTCCCATGGCCCAAATCCATGCGTTGGGGGGCGGGGAGCCTCAAGTGGGTGCGCCCGCTGCATTCTATCCTGTGCATCCTGAGCCGTGAGGACGGCGCTGAAGTTGTGCCGCTGGATGTTGACGGCATCTCATCGGGCAACACCACTTACGGCCACCGCTTTTTGGCACCTGATGCGATCACTGTCAGCGGCTTTGACGACTACGCCGCCAAACTCAAACGCGCCTTTGTGGTGCTGGACCCGGCCGAGCGCCGCGATGCGATCTGGAATGACGCAACCAATATGGCCTTTGCAAGTGGTCTCGAAGTGGTCGAGGACGCAGGCCTGCTGGCCGAGGTAGCTGGGCTGGTTGAGTGGCCCGTGGTGCTGATGGGCCGCATCGGTGATGATTTCCTCGACCTGCCTCCAGAGGTTTTGCAAACCTCAATGAAAGAACATCAGAAATTCTTTTCCGTACGCAACCCCAAGACAGGGCGGATCGAGCGTTTCGTGACTGTCGCCAACCGCAAGACGGCGGACAACGGCGCGACGATCCTTGCAGGCAACGAAAAAGTGCTAAGCGCGCGTCTGGCGGATGCCAAATTCTTCTGGGACAATGACTTGCGCGTGGCGAAGTCTGATGTCGGCATGGCCGCGTGGGTCGAGAACCTGCAAAACGTGACCTTCCACAACAAGCTTGGCACGCAGGCCGAGTTGATCGAACGCATGGCCGTCCTCGCCCGCGAACTGGCCCCGATGGTGGGCGCTGATGCGGACGCGGCAGAGCAGGCGGCGCGGATTGCCAAGGCCGATCTGTCCTCTGAAATGGTTTATGAGTTCCCCGAACTCCAAGGCCTCATGGGCCGCTACTATGCGCTGGCCGCCGGCATGAGCGAGGAGGTGGCAGCCGCCGCCGAGGAGCACTACGCGCCGCTTGGGCCGTCAGACGATGTGCCGACTGCACCTGTGTCTGTTGCCGTGGCATTGGCCGAGAAGATCGACAAGCTGACAGGATTTTGGGCGATTGACGAGAGGCCCACTGGGAGCAAAGACCCGTTTGCACTGCGCCGCGCTGCGCTTGGGGTTATTCGGACGGTTGTGGAGAATGATATTTCCGTAGAACTTTTACCCTGTTCGCTGCATGGCTTTGGCGCGCATGGAGTGCAGCTATCGCGCCCCGAAGATGGGGATGATTACGCTAACTTGGATAGGCCAATAAATCTCCTTTCCTTCCTCCATGACCGCCTCAAAGTTTACCTCAAAGACCAAGGCATCCGTCATGACATCATCGACGCCTGCATCGCGATGGACGGCAATGACGATCTGACGCTTCTGGTGAAGCGGGCGCGGGCGCTCTCGGATACGCTCAAAACCGAGGACGGGGCCAACTTGTTGCAAGCCTTCAAACGGGCGAACAACATCCTGAGTCAGGCCGAGGCAGGCAGTAACATCGAATATTCCCACGGCGGAGATGTGAAATTCGCCGAGACGGATGAGGAGCGGGCATTGTTTGCCGCTCTGGATCAGGCGGATAGCGTCATCGCGCCTGCCATGAAGGCTCAGGATTTCACGACCGCCATGTCGGCGCTGGCATCGCTGCGCCCGACGCTGGATGCGTTTTTTGAGGCGGTGCAAATCAACACGGAAAATGACGTGGTGCGCCGCAACCGTCTGAACCTGCTGGGCCGTATCCGCACGCTGTGCGCTTCGATCGCCGATCTGACCCGTATTGAGGGGTAACTGTCTGCACGTCACAGGGTCAGCAAAAGCTTGCCCTGTGCGCCCAAGCCCCTATGCTGCATCTGAAACCAAAGGATGCCGCAGTGCAGAATAACCCCGACACCACATTGGTCACGCAAACAGCACCCATCGCCACGGTAACCCACGGCGGGCGGGCGAAATGTTTGCAGCGCCTTGTGCGGCTCGACCTGCCTGTGCCGCGCACCGTGGCGCTTTCCTTTGAAACCGTTGGAAAAATCGCAGAAGGCGCGCTGCCCGATGTCGATCTGGTGGTGGATCAGTTCCCTGTCGATGCGCTGCTGTGTGTGCGGCCCAGCAGTCAGGATCCCGATTGGGGCGGACCGGGTGCCGTGTTGAATATAGGCATGAACGACAAGCGGTTCGAGCAGTATTGCACAACGATGGGCGAAGATGCGGCAGCTGCCCTCTACACCCGTTTCATCCAGTCCTATGCGATAAACGTGGCGCGTCTGGATCCAGACATGTTCGACGATGTGGAAGGGGACGGGCGCGCCGCACTGGCCGAATCCATCGCCGCCTACGAGCTTGAGACAGAAGAGAAATTCCCCCAATCCCGCCGAACGCAACTGGCGGCGGTGTTGCGCTCGATGGCGCGTGCGTGGAACGGGACGTCTGCGCGGCTGCTGCGACAGGCCAAGGGCGCGCCAGCGGATGCGGGCCTTGGCCTTGTAGTGCAGCAGATGATCTTTGGTCTGGGGGCTGGGCAGTGCGGATCGGGTGTGCTGCAACTGGTCGACAGTGATACAGGGGCGCCGCAGGTGACGGGGCGCTATCTGAGCCAGAGTCAGGGCCGCGATGCGCTGGACGGTGAGGAGGGGACACTCTACCTCACCCGCGACCCGCGAGGTCCATCGCTGGAGGATAAACTGCCCGAAGCCTTCGAGACGCTAAAGTCTTATGCCAGTCTGATGCGCCAACGTCTGCGCGCCGAGATGCAGGTGGAATTTGCGATTGACGATGGCGTTGTGCATATCCTCGACGGCGTGCGCGTGGCGCGATCCTCCCGCGCGGCGGTTCGCATCGCGGTGACGCTGGCGCAGGACGGTGTGATCAGTCGCGAAGAGGCATTGATGCGTGTGCAGCCCCGTTTGTTGACCGAATTACTGCACCGCCAGATTGACGCGTCAGCGCGGCGTGATGTGGTGGGCAAGGGCATCGCCGCCAGTCCTGGTGCAGCAACAGGCCGTCTGGTTTTCGATGCCGCGGAAGCGCAGGCCAGTGCCGCGCGCGGGGAGCCGTGTATTCTGGTCCGCCGTGAGACATCCTCTGAAGATGTGCGCGGGATGCACGCCGCCCATGCGGTGCTGACCGAGCGGGGTGGCATCACAAGCCACGCCGCCGTTATTGGCCGCGGGATAGGACTGCCTTGTGTTGTTGGCGTCTCCAGCCTGATTTTCAATCTGCGTGACAAGACGATCACCGCTGCGGACGGCCGCGTGTTCAAAGCGGGTGACGAAATGACGGTTGATGGCTCTACAGGGCAGATCCTCGCAGGAGCAGCCGCCATGCAAGAGGCGGCCTTGGATGATTATTTCCGAACGTTGATGACGTGGGCAACCGATAGTGCAGACATCAAAGTGCGCGCTAATGCGGACACACCTGCTGATGCACAGACTGCGCGCAATTTCGACGCCGATGGCATCGGGCTGTGCCGGACCGAGCATATGTTCTTTGACAAAGGCCGTTTGACTGTGATGCGCGAAATGATCTTTGCCGACACATCCGATGGTCGCCGCGCAGTGCTGGAGCGCTTGTTGCCCATGCAGCGTGATGACTTCACGCAGCTTTTCAATATCATGCAAGGCAAGCCCGTTTGCATCCGCCTGTTTGATCCGCCTTTGCACGAATTTCTGCCAATGGATAAAAGCGGTCAGCGGGAGCTGGCCGAGGCGCTTGACCTGCCCCGCTCAGATGTGACGCGGCGTATCGAGGCAATGCGTGAGTACAATCCCATGCTGGGACTACGCGGTGTGCGTCTGGGGATAACCGTGCCCGAGATTTACGAAATGCAGGCACGCGCGATTTTTGAGGCGATAGTGGATGCGGGGCAGAATGGTGCGCCTGTCACCGCCGAAATTATGATCCCTCTTGTGTCGGCCCGCCGCGAGGTCGAACTGGTGAAGGCTGCGATTGATGCAGTCGCACATGCGGTGCGACAAGAGCGCGACACGGACTTTGAATACCGCCTTGGAGTGATGGTTGAAACACCGCGCGCGGCCCTGCGTGCTGCCGAGATTGCACCCTATTGCGCCTTTCTTAGTTTCGGAACGAACGATCTGACCCAGATGACATATGGCCTGTCACGTGATGATGCGGGACGATTTATGTCTGACTATGTCCAGCAGGGTGTGTTCGACGAAGACCCTTTTCACACACTTGATCATGATGGCGTGGGAGAGTTGTTGACCTTGGGCGCGCAGCGGGGTCGGTCGTCTCAGCCCGACATCACTTTGTCGGTCTGTGGAGAGCATGGCGGCAACCCCGAATCGATAGCGTTTTGCCGTTCAGCAGGGTTTGATTATGTGTCCTGCTCGCCGTTTCGTGTTCCAGTAGCCCGTCTTGCTGCAGCGCAGTTGGCGATTTCTGACCGCGTTGGGTAATTAAAACAACGGTTTATACGAAGCATTTTTAGGGTATCGGCGGGGCTTTGCGCATTTTATGCTGGCGCTGTTGTGGCATCTTTCCAATAGGGCTAGGCGCGGCGGCGATGAAATGACGCTGGAGAAGTCGATGAAATTGTCGGGGAAATATATGCGCGGCGCTGTTACAGCGGCCATAGTGGCGCTTCTGCCCGTTGCTGTTGCTGCCAATACCACCGCAAAAAATCTCGCCAAGATCGAGGCGCGGGGCATTGCATCGCTCTCCCAAGACAAGCTCAAACTGCTCTCCACCGCACCGTCGTCATCAGCCCCGAGTTCAAACAGCGCGGCAAGTGCAGAGGTATTTACCCGAGCATGGCTGGCAGCGCAGCCAAAGGCAAGCGGCGGGTCCGAGTTCCGCTGTTTGTCAGAGGCGCTGTATTTCGAGGCGCGCGGCGAAACCATCAAGGGTCAGTTTGCCGTGGCTGAAGTGATCCGGAACCGCGTGAAATCCGGCCGATTTCCCAACTCGTACTGCGCCGTGATTAATCAAGGCACGGGCCGTAAGTACCAGTGCCAGTTTACCTATACCTGTGATGGACGGCCCGAAGTGGTCGCAGAGCCTGCGGCATATGCGCGTGTGGCCAAAGTGGCCCGTGCCACGCTGGACGGTAAATCACCTGACATAACGCACGGGGCCACATTTTATCACACGACCGCCGTACGCCCGAGCTGGTCACGTAAATTCACCAATACGGCAAAGTTTGGCGTACATCTGTTTTACCGTCGCGGCGTGCGCACAGCCAGCAACTGACGCAAAGCGGTGATTTGGTGGCGTATGTAGCCCTCGACCTGTGCTCTTGTGCGGTATAAACGCGCCAAAACACACCAGACCAGACTGGAACGCGCCTTATGTCGTCCGAGACCCGCCTTGCATTTGATCACCCTAGTGCGCGTGCAGCCGCCACCAGCAGCGCCACTGCGCTCGACCGCATATCGGTGCGCGATCACATCGTAGAAGTAGAGATCGGTGCGTTTCAGGCAGAGCGTGGCGTCACCCAGCGCATCAGCTTCAATATCGTGGTCGAGGTTCAGCCGCTCAGCGGTCCGATTGACGATGATGTAGACCGTATTTTGTCATACGACCGCGTGACTGAGGCCATTCAAGCGGAACTGGCCGTGGAGCGGCTGGCCCTGTTAGAGACATTGGCCGACCGCTTAGCCGAGCGGATACTGCTAGAGCCTCAGGCAATGCGGGTCTTTGTGCGGATCGAAAAGCTGGATCGTGGCCCTGGCGCGCTGGGCGTAGAAATCGTGCGCGCCCGCGATGGTGCGCCCCCTGCGGAAATTGCCCCAGAGGCGGGGCCACAGCCCCAATTGGTGTTTTTGGATAATTCTGCCATCGGCTCTCCCTATCTTGGCGCGTGGCTGGACCAGTTGCATGCGCAGGACCGTCCGCTTGTCCTCTGTGTGGGTGCGGGGGATGTAGCCGCTCCTCAGGTAGATCACAAAATGGCGCAGCGCCGTATTGATCTGCTTGCGATCGAACAGAATGCTTGGGTGTTGGCTGCGCAGGATGACCGCTGCGTTGTCGTGGAAACAAGAACAGAGCTGGATTGGGCGATGAAGAACGGCCAGACCTGTGTATGGGCGCCGTCAAAAGTGGTGCTGGACAGCGTTGATACACCTTCGGCGCAACCCAGCGATGCGGTTGCGTTGGCGGCGTGGTTTGCCGCGACGCTTGAAGCGTTCGAGATGTTGGTCATCGGGTCAGACCTTCCACAGGATGCGTCAGTGCCATTGCGTGCTGTTCCGCTTGACCAAGAGATTTTGTAGAATGACGCGGCACTATTACCGCGCTGTTGTGCAATGTGATGTGGCCGGGGCAGGTGATGCCCGAAGGCTTGCTGCCGGCTGGGGGTGGTTCAACCAGATTGAAGTCTTGCAACGTGGCGCCGCACCTTATGTGATCGCAGCCGACGATGCGCCAGACGATATTCTGGCGCGGCTGGAAACACCGCAATCGCCGCGTCCGCGCATTATGGGCATTGTGAACACCACACCGGACAGTTTTTCTGACGGAGGGGTCCATGCTGCTGCGGGGGATGCCATCGAAGGTGGTTTGGCAATGGCGAAGGCGGGCGCGGATATTCTGGACATTGGGGGAGAGTCCACTCGCCCTGGTGCGCAAACGGTTGCCGCAGATGAAGAGATATCTCGTGTTGTGCCGGTGATTGTCGGGCTGCGGGCGGCAGGCTTTGGCGGGACGATATCCGTTGATACGCGAAAGGCCCAAGTTGCGCATGCGGCCCTGCGGGCTGGCGCAGACCTGATCAATGATGTGTCGGGTTTCACTTATGATCCCGACCTTGCAGGCGTTGCTGCGGATGCTGGTGTGCGCGTGTGCGTGATGCATGGTCCCTTGGACCCTGCAACAATGCAAAACGACCCGCAGTACGATGACGTAGTGCTTGAGGTCTTTGATTTTCTGGAAGCGCGGATAGCCGCATTGGGTGCCCAAGGCATCGCACGAGAAAAGATCACGGTAGACCCCGGTATCGGATTTGGTAAAACGCAGGCCCATAATCTGGCTTTGCTCGCCCGTCTGAGTGTGTTCCACACGCTTGGGGTTCCAGTATTGCTGGGAGCATCGCGCAAACGGTTCATTGGAACCATAGGTGGCGCGCCAGATGCGCAGGACCGGGGACCGGGTTCAATCGCGGTGGCTTTGGCGGGCATTTCACAAGGCGTACAGACAGTACGCGTTCATGACGTTGCGCAAACAGCGCAGGCTATTGCACTTTGGCGCGCGAGCGTGGCAGGATCATAATATGACAAAACTCTTTGGTACCGATGGCGTGCGCGGCACGGCTAACATTCACCCTATGACTGCTGAAATGGCGCTGCGCATTGGCGCAGCTGTGGGGCGGTATTTCAGGCGTGAAAGCGCATCTGCTGTGCACCGTGTGGTAATCGGCAAAGACACGCGGCTGTCGGGTTATATGTTCGAGAATGCGCTGACAGCGGGGCTGACCTCGACAGGAATGAATGTGTTGCTGTTGGGGCCGGTTCCGACACCCGCTGTGGGGTTGCTTACACGCTCCATGCGCGCGGACCTGGGTGTGATGATATCGGCAAGTCATAATCCCGCGCAGGACAACGGAATTAAATTTTTCGGACCTGACGGTTTTAAATTGTCCGATCAGGTTGAGGCCGAGATCGAGGCGCTGGTGGCACAGGGGGTAGAGCCAACGGCGGCGCCCGAGATCGGCCGTGCCAAACGGATTGATGACAGCCGGTTTCGTTATATCGAGCGGGTGAAATCCAGTTTTCCGCGCCAGATGCGGCTGGACGGGTTGAAGGTGGTGATCGATTGCGCAAACGGCGCTGCCCACCACGTAGCCCCGATGACCCTTTGGGAGCTAGGTGCAACGGTGATCCCTGTCGGGGTTGCACCCAACGGACATAACATCAACGCTGCTTGTGGTTCGACCCATCCAGAGGCCGCAGCAGAGACTGTGGTGGCGCATGGGGCGGATGTCGGTATCTGTCTCGACGGTGACGCCGACCGCGTAATCTTGCTGGACGAAAAGGGGCGCGTGGGGGACGGGGACCAGTTTATGGCGCTGATGGCCGCGCGTTGGAAAGCGGATGAACGTCTGAAGGGCGATGCTCTGGTGGCCACAGTAATGAGTAATCTGGGGCTCGAGCATTTTCTGGCGGACCGTGGTGTTACGCTGGAACGGACAGCCGTGGGCGACCGCTATGTTGTTGAGCGGATGCGGGCAGGGGGGTTCAACCTTGGGGGTGAGCAATCGGGCCACATCGTAATGACGGATTACGCGACGACGGGTGACGGCCTGATGGCTGGCATGCAGTTCCTCGCAGAAATGATCCGCGCGGGTAAACCTGCTTCGGAGTTGATGCACCAATTTGAACCAGTGCCGCAGCTGTTGGAAAACGTGCGCTTTGCGGCAGGGCAGGTGCCATTGGAGGACAGCCATGTGCAGGCCGCGATTGCGCAAGCCGAGGCTGACTTGGCGGGCGGTGGGCGACTGCTGATCAGAAAATCTGGAACCGAACCTTTGGTGCGCGTAATGGCAGAGCATGAAGATGCGGAGCTGATGGCGCGGTCGGTCAAATCCGTGGTTGCCGCCGTTCAGGATGCTGTCACGACTTGATCTTGTGGTGCAGGCGGTGCCTGCATGATTTTCTTTCGCTTGTGCCTGGGGTTGCGTGTGTGGTCAGCACGAAAACCTAGCGATTGAAGAGCCGTCGCAATGCGCCGTATTGACTGAGACCAACGCCCAGCAAGATCAGTGACATGGCCAGCAGAAGCGACTTTGGCAGGGCCTCGCCGAGGATCAGGGCACCAAGTACAACGGACCAGACGGGAACCTGATAATTCACCAAGGACATAAAGACGGGTCCTGCGCTGCGCACAACCAAGACGCGCAAGAAATTTGCACCTGCTGTGGGGATTAGGCCAAGGAATGCCAAGACCCCGATGACCTGCGGGGTTGGTATCGGCGGGGGACCTTCGATGGCCCAAGCCAAGGGTACCGTCATGATAGCCCCGATAATCAAAAGGACAGTCGCCAACCCGATAGGGTGGGCATCAGGCAGCCGCCGCAGCATGATCGAGCCTATAGCATAGCAGCTGGCGGCGAGGACGCAGGCGATGCGGCCCGGTGTCTCGAACGCGGCACCCGTGGCCTCGAACGCTTGCGCACCTATCAGGATGACGACACCGACAAAGCCGATCACAAAACCGATTGTCTTGCGGGGTGTCATCTGCTCACCCGGCACCGTGAAATGTGCCAGCGGCAAGACGATCAATGCTACAGCCGCCATTGAGACTCCGGCAAATCCTGATGTGACATATTGCTGCCCCCACGCCAGCAACGAGAAGGGGACAGCAGAGCTGAGCCCGCCAATGATAACCATATTGGCGCGGTCCGCGGGGGAGGTCGGGCCAGAAAAGAGCGGCCTGCCAAGGGCGAGCCAGATCATGCTCATCAGCAGTGCCGCAAAGCCTATACGCGAAGCGGCCAGCCAAAAAGGTGGCATCCCGCCTGCAAGTGCAACTTCGGTCACCATGAACGTGCCACCCCACGTTAGACCGAGGGCCGCAACCATCAGCCAGCTAAGCGGAGTAATCTGGGGGGAGGTATTCATCCTGCCAGATAGAGTGAAACAGCGGGATGGAGCAAGCACCATGTTGGGTGAAGAGCGCGTGCGACAAGATGAACAGGAACCCTGTAGCCTGAGACCGTGTTGAGTTTCTGGAGAAGCAACCAAGGAGACAAACGATGGAATGGACCCTGCTGACTGCCGGATTGGCCTTCACAACATTTTTTGCAGCGATCGCCGTTGCCTTTATGTCAAAGCGGAAAGTGGATGCGCGGCGAGATCAGGAAGATGCCGCAAAATCTACACTGGCCAAAGATGAATCCTCAACTGCGCCGCCAGCGGATGTCGACACGAAATAGACTGTTTAGGGGATGCTAAAGCGAAGCGGAGCATGCGGCCTGACCAAAAAAGGCCCAAGCGATTACTTGGGCCTTTTTGCGTTTCATCAGTAGAACAGTTTAGTTCTTTGCTTTGTCGACCATCTTGCCAGCGGAGATCCAAGGCATCATGTCGCGCAGCTTGCCGCCGACGATCTCGATCTGGTGCTCGTCATTGGCGCGACGGGATGCTTTGATCGTGGGCTGACCCACTGCGTTTTCAAGCATGAAGTCACGCACGAACTTGCCGCTCTGGATGTCGCTGAGGACTGCTTTCATGCGGGCCTTTGTCTCGTCGTAGGGCAGGATGCGCGGGCCGGAGACGTACTGGCCGTACTCGGCTGTGTTGGAGATGGAGTAATCCATGTTGGCGATGCCGCCTTCATAGATCAGGTCCACGATCAGCTTTGTTTCGTGCAGGCACTCGAAATAGGCCATCTCTGGCTCATAGCCTGCTTCAACAAGTGTTTCAAAGCCCATGCGGATCAGTTCAACGATACCGCCACACAGGACAGCCTGCTCACCAAACAGATCGGTTTCGCATTCTTCGCGGAAGTCCGTCTCAATAATGCCGGAGCGGCCACCGCCGATGGCGGAGCAATAGGACAGGCCGATTTCCAGCGCCTTGCCCGAGGCGTTTTGGTTTACAGCTACAAGGCAAGGAACGCCGCCGCCTTTGGTGTATTCGCCGCGCACTGTGTGGCCAGGGCCTTTGGGCGCCATCATGATCACGTCGACGCCTGCTTTTGGCTCAATCAGGCCGAAGTGTACGTTCAGACCGTGGGCGAATGCGATGGCGGCACCTTCGCGGATGTTGTCATGCACATACTTCTTGTATGTGTCTGCCTGAAGCTCGTCGGGCATCGTGAACATGATTACGTCGGCCCAGGCGGCTGCGGAAGCGATGTCCATAACCTCAAGGCCTTCACCTTCGGCTTTGGCGCGCGACGGGGAACCTTCGCGCAGCGCTACGACGAGGTTCTTGGCGCCGGAATCGCGCAGGTTGAGGGCGTGGGCGTGGCCCTGTGAGCCATAGCCAAGAATCGCAACTTTTGCGTCCTTGATGAGGTTTACGTCGCAGTCACGGTCATAATAAACGCGCATGTTTTTATCCCTTTTGTTTGATCTGTCGTGCACAATAGGGAGTTTTGTGCGGTTTGCCATTGTCAGGATATGAGTTTAGAAGGAAAAATAAAGAAGATCATGCGTCAATGTGGAGATAATTGGATTTTTCATGCTCGATGATGACGATCGGAGGTTGCTTCGCTATTGGCAGGCCGAGCCAAGTCTGTCGCAGGCAGAGCTGGCGGAGCGCGTGGGGATCACCACGGGACGTGTGACGCGTCGCATTGCACGTATGCAGGAACTGGGTGTGGTGCGCGGAATGACAGCTGTCATCGACTGGGCCGCACTGGGTTATGCGGTCGAGGTCTCGCTGAGGATCACGTTAGATAAAACCCAAGGCAATGCCTTTGACGTCTTTATGGCGCAGGCCCGTCAGGTTCCAGAGGTGGTCGAATTACAGACCTTTTTGGGCCGCGTTGATGTGCGCCTCTCAATCATCGCGCGGGATATGGCGCATTACCAGCAGATATACCGTCAGTCCATTTTGACCCTGCCGCATATTTCGGAGATCGAGGCGCTTATGCATGTGGCGCGGATCAAAAACAGCGAGGGGCTGCCGCTGTGACGGAACTGGACGAGATTGATACCCAATTGCTGCGCGCTTTGGCACGTGATGCGACGCAGAGCGCGGGCGCACTGGGCCGGCGGTTGGGGTTGAGCCAGCCTGCAACGTGGCGGCGGATCAGGCGGTTGGAGCAGGCAGGGGTCATTCGCGGTCGGCAGCTGCGGCTGGATGCGGAAAAGCTCGGCTTTGGTGTGACGGTGTTTCTGGGGGTCAAACTGGCTTTGCGTGGCCGTGTCAGCCTTGAGGATTTCGAGCGCGCGGTCACAGCCATTCCCGAAGTTCAGACGGTCGAGCATGTCCTTGGCCTCTATGATTACCGCTTGCGCGTTGTCGCGCGGGACCTGCCTGATTTCGAGCGGGTGTTGCGGCGGCGGATCATGACGTTGCCGGGGGCAGGAGAAGTGGAAGCGAACGTACTGTTGAGCGAGGAGCGGCTGGCAGGCCCGTTATAACGAGGCGCATTGGAAACTTTTGCGCGCAACTGCGCCATGAGAGCGCGCGATTAGCCGTTTGTATACCCAGATAGACTTTGCCAATGGTCAGCACAGTTTCTATGCAGATTGTGTAAGCATCTGTTGGAGGATCGACCATGGCACTACTTGACACTGTAGACCCGCAAGGACTGGATGAATTTTCGGTGGTTTTTACCGACCGATCGCTCAATTCCATGAGCGGCACGTTTCAGCAGGTGATGCGCGACATTCACGAAATGTTGTGTGAAGTCTATGGTGCAGCATCTGCAGTTGTGATCCCGGGTGGTGGCTCTTACGGAATGGAAGCGGTTGCCCGCCAGTTCGCGCGAGACCGCGATGTACTGGTTGTGCGCAATGGCTGGTTTTCCTACCGCTGGAGCCAGATCATTGAAACTGGCGGCCTGACCGCCAACACGACAGTGATAAAAGCGCGCCCGCAGGGCAATGCAGCACCTGCACCTTATGCGCCTGCGCCGATTGAAGACGTTGTGGAGGCCATCCGCACCCAAAAGCCACAAGTTGTTTTCGCACCGCATGTAGAGACGTCCGCGGGTGTGATCCTGCCGGATCGATACATTAGCGCCATGTCAGAGGCTGCCCATGAGGTGGGAGCCCTGATGGTACTTGATTGCATCGCGTCTGGTTGCGCATGGGTCGATATGGAGGCACTCGGCGTGGATGTGTTGATCTCTGCACCGCAAAAGGGGTGGAGCGCGCAACCCTGTGCGGGTTTGGTTATGCTATCCGCCCGTGCTGTGGAAAAGTTGGGCGAGACGACGTCGGACAGCTTCGCGATTGATCTGGGGAAATGGCATGCAATCATGCAGGCCTATCTTGATGGTGGCCACGCCTACCACGCGACAATGCCCACGGATGCGCTGCGCGTGTTCCGCGATACCATGCGCGAGACCAAAGACTTTGGCTTTGAGCGGTTGAAGGAAGCGCAGTGGAAACTGGGTGAAGGTGTGCGCGAGATGATGGCCGAAAAAGGTATCAAATCTGTCGCCGCTGAGGGGTATGGCGCGCCGGGTGTGGTGGTGAGCTATACGGAAGACCCCGATGTGAAAACGGGCAAGGCGTTCATGGCGCACGGCATGCAGATTGCCGCAGGTGTACCGCTGCAAGTGGGCGAGCCCGAGGGATTCAGCACTTTCCGTCTGGGGCTGTTCGGACTGGACAAGCTCTATGATGTGGATGGCACGCTGGGGCGTTTGAAGGTGGTTGTAGACAAGGTTTTGTGACGATCAGGCGGGGGATATATTCCCCCGCTGATCTCCGCTGTGTGGACAAGCCGACCTCTGATATCTCCGCTTTGGCGGGCTGTTTTTGTCTTCCTCATCCAGACACCAGACCGCCGTCGACGATGAGGTTCTGACCGGTTACAGCCCGTGCCCAAGGGCTTGCGAAGAAAAGAACTGCGTCCGCTGCTTCTTGTGGTGTGGTGACAGACCGCAGCGGCGTGACGCCCGCGATATAGTCAAAAACCTCTGCCGGTGTCGCGGCGCTGGCGTCGGTGGTCCGCAGCAAACCGCCAGAGACCATGTTGACCGTGATACCCTTTGGTCCCAATTCGGCGGCCGCCGTGCGCGTCAAGGCGAGCAAGGCGGCCTTGGCCGAGGTATAGTCGTGGTAAGGCACGACCGGATTCTGGAAGAGGTTCGTGCCGATGGTGATGATGCGCCCAAAACCTGCCTTCGTCATCGCAGGCGTCGTGGCTTGCATGACGTTTAGTGCCCCAAGCACAGCAGTGTTGTGCTGGGACAGCATCTCAGCTGCCGTTACCGCCTCAATCGGTGACCGTGCGTCGCCATCAAAGCTGTAATCGGCCAAGGCGTTGTGGACGATGGTCGTTATGGGTCCGAAATGTGCTTCGGCCTTTTCGACCATGTGCGTCACCGCGCCCGCATCTTGCACATCGGCCTGCAAGGCCATCGCATGTTCCCCAAGACCATCCGCAAGAATTTCAGCGGCGGCCTTGCTGTTGCGGTAGTTGATGACCACGTTCGCACCTTCGCGGGCGAAGGCGCTTGCGATGGCAGCGCCCAACCCTCGCCCCGCACCGGTCACCAAAACGGTCTGTTCGCTAAGTGCTTTGCTCATGTTTTATCCTTCCAAAGGTCATAAAAATGATGGACCGGCCCGTGGCCGTGCCCGACTGTCTGTTGGTCTGACGCCGCAATCGCACCGGAGACATAGCGCTTGGCTTTTGCGACTGCGGCCCTTGGCGTCAGGCCTTGGGCAAGCTGGGCTGCAATCGATGAAGACAAGGTGCAGCCGGTGCCATGAGTGTTCTTTGTGTCCGTACGCATGCCCTCAATCCAATGAAGTGCAGAACCATCCCAAAGAACATCGGGGCTTTCATCGCCAGCAAGGTGGCCGCCCTTTACCAACGCAGCTTGGGGCCCCAGATCAGCGAGTGCTCTGGCGTGGGTCGCCATTGCGTCACGGTTTTCCGCCTCAGGCTGCTGCAGCAGTCGCGCGGCCTCTGGCAAGTTCGGGGTCAGGACCGTTGCCAAGGGAACAAGGGCAGTTCGCAGTGCCTCCATCGCGTCGTCTTGCAGCAGGGGGGCGCCCCCCTTCGCGACCATCACCGGATCCAGTACAATGGGTATTTGTTGATGGTCGGATAACGCCTTGGCAACCGCCAGTGCGATCTCGGCGGTTGCGATCATCCCGATTTTAACGGCATCAACGCGGACATCGGCAAAGACGGCATCAATCTGCGCCTGAACAAACGTCGGCGCGACAAGCTCGACTCCGCGCACCCCTTGCGTGTTCTGCGCGGTAAGCGCTGTGATTGCCGCCATCCCGTAGACACCGTTGGCTGCAAATGCTTTGAGGTCGGCCTGAATTCCTGCTCCACCGGACGGGTCGGAGCCCGCAATGGTCAACACATTCCTGATCATAAGAAAGTCCCGTTTCTAGACTGAATTGCGCGGCCAAGGTCACGCGCCGCCTGTTCCGGATCGGGCTGACCGCAAATTGCGTACACGACTGCGATGCCATCACATCCCGTTTTGAGGATGTCGGCCGCATGTTCTTTCTTTAGGCCACCGATGGCGACGGTCGGGATCTTTGCCAAGCGCACCATTTCGGATAGGCCAATCAACCCGATCGTCGGCTTGTGATCCGCTTTGGTCGAGGTCGCAAAAACCGTCCCGAGGCCGAGGTAATCGACAAAATCGACATTCGCTGCGGCGACCTGAACCGTTGTCTCGCAAGAAAGCCCGATAAGCTTTCCGTGCCCGAGCCGGTGACGCGCGATGTCGGGGCTCACGTCCTCTTGGCCGATATGGATGCCGTCCACGTCAGCTGCAAGTGCAGCGTCAAGATCATCGTTGATGACCAGCGGAATACCAGTACCGGCAAGGACACCTTTGAGTGCGCAGGCAGCTTCGATGCGGTCGCGGGTTGATGCGTCTTTGTCGCGCAGCTGCACGAATGTGACGCCACCGCGAACTGCCGCTGCTACTGTCTCAACCAGACGCGGGCCGGGGCACAGGCTTGGGTCGGTTACGAGGTACAACCGCAAGCTATCGGTCTTTAGCGCCATGTCACACGCGCCTCGCCCAGATCGCCAGGTTGCAGGGTGTGGAGCGCATCAAGGAACGCCACTGAAAAGCTGCCTGGTCCCAGGGCATCTTTGCCTGCGCGCTCTCCTGCCTCGGCAAAGTGCACGAAGGCGGCGACTGTCGCCTCGAGGCTCGGGGCGACGGCAGAATAAGCCCCGACCAATGCCGTTAGAGAACATCCCAAAGCGGTTACTTTGGGCATGAGGTCTGATCCGCCGGTTACGCTGGCGCTCCGTTTGCCATCAGTGATGAAATCAACGGGGCCCGAGACCGCAACAACGCAGCCATGGCTTGACGCAAGGGCCATGGCCGAGCTTTGCGCGTCAGCAACGCTATCACCGCTATCTGCGCCCTTGCCTGACCCGATCCCGCCTGCGAGCGCGACGATCTCGGACGCATTCCCGCGCACAATGGCGGGTTTCAGGGTGAGCAAATCCACAGCGGCTTTGGCGCGGTAGGGCGTTGCGAAATGAGCAACGGGATCCAGCACCCAAGGCACACTGGCCGCGTTCGCTGCGACGGCAGCTGCTTTCATGCTTTCAAGCCACGGGGCGGATAGGGTGCCGATATTGATGGTTACCGCACCGGCGATAGGCGCGAAATCTGCGATCTCTTCGGGTGCGTGGATCATGGCGGGTGAAGCCCCTGCCGCCAAGGTAACATTTGCCGCAATGTTCATAGCGACGTAGTTGGTAATGCAGTGGACAAGTGGCGCTTGCGCGCGCAGAGCCTCAAAAGCGGTATTCGGTGTCATGCGGTCTTTCCTTTTCACAACGAACGGAAAGACGCGACAAACCAAATTGGTCTGATTTTGCCTCCCTCCGCCGGCATTATCCGGTTCAGGTTCAAAGGGTACATCTCAGCCTCGCGGCGCCCCTGACATTTTCATGAATAGCTAATTAGGACTTAAGGTCAATCACCATTCTGATGCCGGATCAGGCACCAACATCTGACATTTGGACGGCATGCATCATCCGGCACTTTTCGCACTAATCTGCAATTGGTGTGATCTGTCCCGCGCTTTTACGTAATCGCATCCAGTATCCGTGCCCATGAGCGGATGCCTTTGTGAAAGCTCTCCATGTCGTATTTCTCGTTCGGGGAGTGGATCTGGTCGTCGTCTTTGCCAAAGCCGATCAGCACGGGTGTGGTGCCGAGGATCTGGTCGAAATGCCCTGCAATCGGAATGGAGCCGCCGCAGCCGATGTAGGCAGCGGGCGTCTGCCATTCCTCCGAGAGTGCTTTGAGCGATTTTGCGAAGGCAGGATCGTCTGTGGGGGTTGCGGATGCGCGGCTTGCCCCGTGACCCAACCATTCCGCAGTGCAATCTGGCGGCAACATGTCTTCCACCATCGTGCGGAAATTTTCTCGGATAACCAACGGGTCCTGATCGCCCACAAGGCGGAATGAAATCTTTGCGGTGGCCTTGGACGGGAGTACGGTTTTGAACCCGTCGCCCTGATAGCCGCCGCCAATGCCGTTCACTTCACAGGTGGGGCGTGACCAGATCATTTCCAGCGGCGTGCGGTCCTGTTCACCCGCTGGATGGCTGAGGCCTACATCGCGAAGGAATCCGGCATGATCAAATGCCAGACCCTGCCACTGCGCCTCCAGCTCGTCTGACAGGTCTGGCACGCCATCATAAAAGCCAGGAATGGTGATGCGGCCCTGATCGTCATGTAGGGATGCAATGATGCGCGACAGAACGCGGATCGGGTTCATGGCGATGCCGCCGAACATGCCGCTGTGCAGGTCTTTTGACGGGGCGGTGATGGTCAGCTCTTCGCCCAATAAACCGCGCAGCATGGTCGTTATTGCAGGGGTGCGGCTTTGGAACATCCCTGTGTCACAGATCATGGCAAAATCTGCGCGCAGTTCGTCTTTGTGCTCCTCCATGAAAGGCACCAGCGACGGGGAGCCTGATTCCTCCTCGCCCTCGAAAAAGAACGTGATGCGGCAGGGCCAATCGCCATGCACGGCCTTCCATGCGCGAAATGCCTCGACAAATGTCATTAACTGGCCTTTGTCGTCGGCGGCACCGCGCCCGCGGATCACAGCGCCTGCATCGGTCTGTTCAATGGCGGGGTCAAACGGATCGCGGTCCCACAAATTCAGAGGGTCAACAGGCTGCACATCATAGTGGCCGTAGAACAAGAGATGCGGTTTGCCGTTTTCAGGCCCTACATGTCCTACAACCATCGGATGACCTGTCGTTTCACGCTTTTGTGCATCTATTCCAAGGCTTTGAAGGTCCGCTACAAGCCAATCTGCGGCCTGCTGACAGTCCTCCTTGAACGCGGGATCGGTCGAGATTGACTTGATCCGCAGCAGTTCAAGCAACCGTTCGGTGGCGGCAGGAAGGTCAGCGTCAATATGGGCGAGAACGGCATCGAGGGACATGGGGCGGCTCCTTGGGAGGGGTGTATTTGCGCGGAGCCTATCAGGCGTCAAAGCGTTGTCCAGTGGCGGGATTTTCCCATCGGAAACAACACCTGCGACACTACGCGCCCGTTTGCGTATTGATCCGTTTGGAACCATTCTATACTTGAGCATCACTGCCAATTGACGCCCGCGCGCGGCGCCCTGCACTGACGGAGATGCGCATGACCTATTCGGACCAGCTTGATCAGGCGCTTGCGCGTTTGCATGACGAAGGCCGCTATCGCACGTTCATTGATATTGAGCGGCGCAATGGCAATTTTCCCCATGCAGTCTGGACCAAGCCTGACGGGACCGCGCAGGATATTACGGTGTGGTGCGGTAATGATTATCTGGGAATGGGCCAACACCCTGTCGTGCGCGAAGCGATGCACGAAGCGATTGAAGCCACAGGCGCAGGCTCGGGCGGGACGCGTAACATCTCCGGCACGACAGTATATCACAAGCGGCTCGAGGCCGAGTTGGCCGATTTGCACGGCAAAGAGGCGGCGCTGCTGTTCACTTCTGCCTACATTGCGAACGATGCCACCCTCAGCACGTTGCCAAAGTTGTTTCCGGGGCTGATCATTTATTCCGACGCGCTTAACCATGCCTCCATGATCGAGGGTGTGCGCCGCAACGGGGGCGCAAAGCGGATTTTTCGCCACAATGACGTCGCCCATCTCCGAGAGTTGCTGGAAGCCGACGATAGCGATGCCCCCAAATTGATTGCATTTGAGAGCATCTATTCCATGGATGGTGATTTTGGCCCGATTGAAGCGTTGTGCGATCTGGCAGATGAATTCGGGGCACTGACATATATCGATGAAGTACACGCCGTTGGTATGTACGGCCCGCGTGGGGCAGGGGTTGCCGAACGGGACCGCCTAATGCATCGCCTTGATATCATTAACGGAACGCTGGCCAAAGCGTATGGCGTTATGGGCGGCTATATCGCGGCGTCTGCCAAAATGTGCGATGCGATACGGTCTTATGCACCCGGATTTATTTTTACAACATCGCTGCCGCCAGCCGTGGCTGCGGGTGCCGCGGCTTCTGTTGCGTTTCTCAAAACAGCGCCAGAGCTACGCGAAAAACATCAAGAGCAGGCGCGCGCGCTCAAGCTGCGGCTCAAGGGGCTTGGCCTGCCGATTATTGATCATGGCAGCCACATTGTTCCCGTGATGGTAGGCAATCCTGTCCATACAAAGATGTTGTCGGACATGTTGTTGGAAGATCATGGAATCTATGTCCAACCTATCAACTTTCCGACCGTGCCACGCGGCACTGAAAGGCTGCGCTTCACACCTTCGCCCGTACACGGTTCTGACGAAATGGATGCGCTCGTGAATGCAATGGATGGATTGTGGGCGCATTGTGCGCTGAATCGTGCCGAACTCGCCGGATAATTCGTCAATAACTCGCTAATAACTTTGCACTGTGCTACGTTTAGCCTAACAAGACCTAAGACGAATCAAGGTATTTGGTTGTCAAAGGGTAGACAGGCACAAAGAGTAGACTAGGGCATTGCTATGATCGGGCGTTGGGCCAGCAAGAGCGTTGAAGACGAATCAGTCAAGCAGTCTGGCTTTGACGCGTTTGAATTGCGCTTGGGCGATCTGATGCGCGGAGAGCGTGCAACGCTTGGCAAATCCCTTCTCGATGTGCAGCGCGAACTACGGATCAAAGCATCCTACATCGCCGCTATCGAAAATGCCGATCCTGACGCATTCGACACTCCCGGATTTATCGCAGGCTATGTGCGCTCGTACGCACGGTACCTCAACATGGACCCTGACAAGGCTTTTGACGCGTTCTGCAATGAAAGCGGATTTAGCGTGGCACACGGCATGTCTGCCGAAGCGTCAGTGGTCAAAAAACCGACCCGCGAAGAGCGTCTGAGCCGTCAGGCCGAGCATGATATCTTTTCCCGCCCTGCGATGCCGTTCGCACCGGGCGGTGATGGTTTTCTGTCTCGGATCGAGCCCGCTGCCATCGGGTCCTCGCTTATTCTGGTGGCACTGATCGGTGCGATTGGTTTCGGCGGGTGGAGCGTTTTGAAAGAAGTGCAGCGTGTGCAGGTGTCACCTGTGGATCAGACGCCCGTTGTTTTATCTGATCTTGACCCGTTGCAGGCAAATGCGCCTGCTCAACCGATCCTTGAGAACGGTGTGCCAACTCCCGCTGCGCTGGAAGACGCGCCCCGCGTTGAGGCGTTGGACCGTTTGTACCGACCTGCGGCGTTGGATGTGCCCGTGCTGGTTGCGCGTGATGCTCCCATTGCATCGCTTGATCCACGCACCAGCGGCTTGTTCGACCAACCCACAATCGCGGCACCGGCGGGCCCGCAAGACCTGCTCGCCAATGCTGTGGATGGTGCCATAACCGAGGCGCTGGATGTGCCGACCGTAACAGCTGGCCTTACGGTTCCACAGGTTCTCGAAGGTCCCGCACCTGCAGTGCAAGTCGTTGCAACCAGCGAAACTTGGGTGCGTGTGACGGCAGCAGATGGTACCAACATCTTTGAAAAAGTCATGCAAAAGGGCGACACCTTTGACGTGCCTGCATTGGAAGAGCCGCCGATGCTGCGCACAGGTCAAAGCGGTGCAGTCTATTTCGTGATGAACGGCGAGTTCTTTGGCCCAGCGGGAAGCCGCGGCAGTGTGACATCCAATGTTCCGCTGCAGCAGCAGGCCTTGGCCGAGCTCTATGAGCCTGCGCAGCCCGGTCAGGACAGCGCATTGGAAACATTGGTTGCTGAATTGCGTGCCGTGGCCGACGCTCCATCTGACGCTGACCAGTAAACTACCCCCAAGACTGCGCTTATCGTCGCACAAAGCATAGCTTTTGATTGCAGCCGCGGGTCTGCATGGCTACTTAGGACATGTCTGAACTGTCTAGTGAGGTTGACATGTCGCTCAATCATATACGTCCTTGGCGCAACATTTATCGTCGCAAATCGCGCCAGATCATGGTGGGTAATGTTCCTGTGGGTGGCGACGCACCGATATCTGTGCAGACGATGACCAACACACTCACGACAGATGCAAAAGCAACCATCGCCCAAATTCAGGCTGCGGCGGATGCAGGGGCAGATATCGTACGCGTTTCGGTGCCTGATGTCGAAAGCTCGGCGGCGCTGAAGCAGATTGTCCGCGAAAGCCCTGTGCCTTTGGTTGCGGATATCCATTTTCACTACAAGCGCGGGATCGAAGCAGCCGAAGCGGGGGCTGCCTGCCTTCGGATCAATCCTGGCAATATCGGTGATGAAAAGCGGGTCAAAGAGGTTATCAAGGCCGCGCGTGACAACAACTGCTCCATCCGTATCGGTGTGAACGCCGGATCACTGGAAAAGCACTTGCTGGACAAATACGGAGAGCCGTGTCCCGATGCGATGGTCGAGAGCGGCTTGGACCACATCAAGATACTGCAAGATAACGATTTTCACGAATTCAAGATCAGCTGTAAAGCCTCGGACGTCTTTATGGCCGCTGCTGCCTATCAGCAGTTGGCAGAGGCAACCGATGCGCCGATCCACCTAGGGATTACCGAGGCGGGCGGGCTGATATCAGGCACGGTCAAATCTGCCATCGGCATGGGCAACCTGTTGTGGATGGGTATTGGTGATACGATCCGCGTGTCGCTGTCTGCCGATCCTGTAGAAGAGGTAAAGATGGGGTTCGAGATTCTCAAATCCCTCGGCCTACGCCACCGCGGCGTAAACATCATTTCTTGTCCCTCCTGCGCGCGGCAGGGGTTTGATGTGATCAAAACAGTCGAGGCGCTTGAGACGCGTTTGGAGCACATCAAAACGCCGATGAGCCTCAGCATAATTGGCTGTGTCGTCAACGGCCCTGGCGAGGCGCTTATGACGGATGTCGGGTTTACTGGCGGCGGGGCCGGATCGGGTATGGTCTATCTCGCGGGCAAGCAGAGCCACAAACTCAACAATGACCAGATGATCGAACATATTGTCGAACAGGTTGAAGCACGCGCAGCCCAGTTGGAAGCAGAGGCTGCCGCTGAAGACGCCTAGCGCGTTCCCAAACCCATCTGCATGAGCATTTTACGCACAGGCGGCGCGCTGTATAGCGCGTTCAGCCCTGCGGCACGCGCATCGCGCGCAAGCGTGCTGCTAGCCTGTGATGCACGGTTAAGCAGGTCGATACCGCGCACGCGCAGGGTGATATCGCCGTAGCGTGCTGTATGATAGGCATCCAGCATATCCGCATCGCCCAAGCCATCAGGCCGCTCTTGTGCGAGGTCCAGCAGCGTTGCAATGTCGTTCAAAGACATGTTCAAGCCCTGCGCCCCGATAGGGGGCATGACATGCGCAGCCTCTGCAATCAGGGCAATCCGTTCGCCGCTCAGGCGGTTCGCATGTTGGGTGATGATCGGCCAGACCTGACGCTTGCTCACCAGTGTCAGCGGGCCGAAATGATAGGTAGAGCGCGCAGAGGCTTCGGCCTCGAATGTCGCCACATCCAGTTCGAGACGCTCTTGCGCGAGGCGCCCGTCATCCATCCAAACCACTGCCGAACAAGGCATGCCATCACGGTCAGGGAGGGGGACAAGAGTGAAAGGCCCGCCAGTGCGGTGGACCTCGGTAGATACGTTTTCATGCGGTATCGGATGGGTCACCGCAAAGACGAGGGCCTTTTGCCCGTAGCGTTGCGTATGAACAGGAATTCCGGCCGCGGCGCGCATGGGCGATCCGCGCCCGTCCGCTGCAATGACCAGTTTCGTCTCTACGCGCGTGCCATCAGTAAGTGTTACCTTCGCGCTACCCTCGCGGGTGAACAGCCGTGTTGTACCGACACCTGCGCGAAAATCGACTGTGTCCAGTGCGTTTAAGCGTGCAAGGATTTCACGACGCAGCAGCCAATTTGGAAAATTCCAACCGAAGGGCAGCTCGGAGATGTCACTGGCATCAAACTCGCGGGTGACGCGGGGTTCGGCCTCGGCTCCGCCAGCATCAATGATCCGCATGACCTGCAGGGGGGCTGCGTGCGGTGCCAAGCTCTCCCATATGCCTGCGCGCTCCAGCAGGGTACGTGCAGGTTGCAGCATCGCTGTTGAGCGCAGGTCAGCGCCTGTTGCGGCGCCATCGGTGACAGGTGGCGTCGGATCAACGCATATAACGCTGAACCCCGCCGTTCCAAAAGCGGAAGCCGCCGTCAGCCCCGCAATGCCACCACCGGAAATCAGTATGTCACAGGTGTTGGTCATGGCGCCGCCCTCATGTCTTAGGTCAATTGATCGAGGAACACAGATAGGTTGTCTGTGTGGAATTGCACATGCGGCGCGTCCGCACGGTGGGGTGACACATGCACTGTTCGCATTCCCATATCATGTGGCACTTCGAGATTGCGCGCATCGTCTTCGAACATTGCGGCTTTTGCAGGGGTAAGATCATCTCTTGCAAATATCTGCTCGAACGCGCCACGCTCCGGCTTTGGTAGAAAATCTGCATGCTCCACCCCGTAGACCGCATCAAACAGGCCAGATAGCCCGCGCGCGGCCAACACGCGCTCTGCGTAGGGCGCACAGCCGTTGGTATAAACAATGCGCCGACCGGGAAGAGCGCGGATGTGGGCAGCAAGCTGTGGATCAGGCGTGAGGCTGTCCATTGAGATGTCATGCACATCCGTAAGATATGGCCCGGGATCAACGTCATGTTCACGCATCAGCCCAGCCAGGGTCGTTCCGTACTTGTGCCAATACTCCACACGAAGCCGATCTGCCTTTGCACGTTCGACGCCGAGGGCATTCATGACCCATGCGGTCATTCGCACTTCGATCAGATCGAAAAGGCGCGCCTGCGGCGGGTAGAGGGTGTTGTCCAGATCAAAGACCCAAGTGGACACATGAGAGAACGAGGTGCGAGGCATTGCAACTTGGTAGGGGCTGTCGTTGGTGCGTGCAAGGGGGTAGGCGCGCGGGCGCTCTGGCGCTAAGGTGTTGGGATATGATTTGAAAAGGCTTATCTATGCCCCCTGTTTCTTCTGCTGGCCGTCCTGGCAATACCGACGCCTATTCGATGATACTGGACGCCATTGACACAGGCACTTACCGCCCGGGCGACCGTTTGGTTGAAAGCGAACTTGCCGAGCGTTTTGGCGTCTCGCGCACACCGATCCGCGAGGCGCTGCAACGTCTGGAGACACAATCACTGTTGGTGCGCGACGGGCGCAGCCTGATTGTTGCCTCGCTGGATCACAACCAGATGGCAGAGCTGTACGTCGTGCGCGGAGAGCTGGAGGGGTTGGCAGCACGGCTGGCCGCCCGCAATGCGACAGAAGAGGAGGTGCGCCTGCTGCGCGAGATGGTTGAGGCGGACAATGCACTCAAAGATCACCCTGCCGCACTGGCGCGTGCCAATCGACGCTTTCATAAACAAATCCACCTTGCCTCGCACAACCGCTTTCTGGTGCAGCAGTTGGACCTTGTGCACCGGTCTATGGCGCTGATGGCAACCACATCGCTGGCGGTGGTAGGCCGTGGTGAAATCGCCCAAAGCGAGCATGACCGTATCGTCGCGGCCATTGAGGCGCGCGATGGTGATGCGGCTGATGCGGCGTTGCGCGCGCATATTTCAGTGGCCTTCACCACTCGCCTCAAACAAGAGGCAGAGCTGCGCGAGGCGGAAACTTAATCCGTGCTTGAGCTGATGCCGTGTTGGGTCTTGTCCCAATAAAATGGTTTAAGGACCATTTCCTTTAGCGCCTTATACGCCGAAAGCGCACCCATCGGGAAATAAAGCGGCAGCGTGAGAACATAGATCAGCAAGTGGCGATGTTCTTTGCCTGATACCGCCACAAGCGAGATTACCATATTAATCATTACAGCCGCAAAAAACAGCCATGCCATCACCAGCGACGTTGTCGTTCCCAAGGTCAACGTGACGGGATGCTCGAACCCCAACAACGTGATCCAGAATGACCAAAGCAGCGGCCCGCAGGCAAACTGCGCGAATGTTGCCATAAGCAGGGTTTGCACCCCCCAAAACCGAAGCCAACCCAGATCACGCAAAAGCGCGCGGGGCGCCCGCATATGAACGAGCCACGTAATTAGAAAGCCTTTGAGCCAACGCGAGCGTTGTTTAACCCAAGGCCACGCACGACAGTTTGCCTCTTCATAGGTCACGGTTGGAATGAGCTGCGTCACGTATCCATGCCGTGCCAGCCTGACGCCCAGATCGGCGTCCTCTGTGACGTTATGAGCATCCCATCCCGACAGCTTTTCGAGAATAGAGCGCCGGAAAAAAAGGGTTGTCCCGCCCAGTGGAATGACCAAGCCCAGATGGGCAATACCGGGCAGGATCATCCGCCACCATGTTGCGTATTCAATGGCGAAACAGCGTGATAGCCAGTTGGACTTTGAGTTATAGTAGTCCAGCACGCCTTGTAGGCAGGCCACATTCCCGGCGGCATCCTGAAAACGGGTTACTACCTTTTCGATCTGGTCGGGTTCCGGAGCATCTTCTGCGTCCCAGACCCCGATGATCGAGCCACGGCAAAAATCGAGTGCATAGTTCAAAGCGCGTGGTTTCGTTGTCAGATTGTTGGCGCAAGGCACTTCGATAACGCTCATCCAGCCGGGCATCTCGGTGCGTGCAATGGTTTCACGGGTCACGGCGTCATCGGCCTCAAGCACCAGAACCACTTCCAACAGTGATTTGGGGTAGGTAAGGCGGGTAAGCCGCTGGATCAGTTTTCCGGCAATTTCCTTTTCCTGCAACAGCGGTACCAGAACCGATACTTTGGGCAGGGGAAACGGTGCATGTCCGTGATCGTGTTGCGTGATGGTACTGGCGGACATTTTTGTGATCTGGGCAATAAATGCAGCCAGCTTCATTACAGTTGTCATCATCAGCGTGATAAACGCGAAAAGCATCAACAGAGTAATTGTCCAGAGCGGCGAAAACACCAAAGCAGCAAAACACAGCCCCAAGGCGAGCCAAGCGAGGGGTTGCCGCATCCGCGAATTCACTTTCCAGCTTCGACAACTTGCAGCGGTGGGGACACGCGTTGCTGCCTTCTGTGCCAGTTCTTCGCCATAGAGTGTGCCGATATGCGCCCTGATTTGATGTTCCTCTACCAGAACAGGCAGCATTCGGCGGCTATGATCCCCCATGCAGGTGCGCAATTTCTCAAAATCATCGGGGTGTGTGGTCCCGACAAGCAGAATGTCCCCGATCTTCAGCCATGGCACACAACGATGTGTCAGACACAAACGCGAGGGTAGTGTGGCACTAAGTGCGGGGTCAGGCGGGTCGGCAAACAGATCAGCGACAGGAATATTGTGCTGCCGTGAAACCATCTGCATCACATCAAAAGTGCTCGCCAACCCTTCAGCGACCAGAATTTCACCCAAGGGCGCATCAATGTGCCGCTGCAAATCCAATGCATGCACAAGGTCATTCTGTGAAATGATGCCCGCGTTCACCATGACCCGCCCTAACGGCAGCCTCTCTGTCGGAGGGGTAGCCGCCTGCGGATCGGGGAGCCGCAGGTAAAGGTCGCTCATCGCGTGCCTGCCTTAAGTCGTTTCGAACCAGTTAGAACGATCCCAGACAAATATTAATTTTGTCTTAACTTGTAGGCAGGCTTGCGGTTGTGGCTCTTACACTGGTGCCTTTTCAGCCCGAACAGCCATGGCTTGCGCAAAACGTTCGAACAAATAATAGCTGTCTTGTGGCCCTGGCGACGCCTCTGGATGGTGCTGAACGGAATAGACGGGACGCCCCTCCATGCGGATACCGCAGTTTGAGCCGTCAAAAAGCGAGCGATGGGTTTCGATCACACCGTCTGGAAGGGACTGCCCGTCAACGGCAAAGCCGTGGTTCATCGACGTAATCTCGACCTTGCCTGTATCGTTGTCTTTTACAGGATGGTTGGCTCCGTGGTGCCCGTGGCTCATCTTGACGGTACGGCCACCAAGCGCCAGCGCCAACATCTGGTGCCCCAGACAGATGCCAAAAACCGGCAGTTCGGTCTTGCCGAGTATGTCTTGGATCATTGGAACAGCGTATTCACCGGTAGCAGCAGGATCACCGGGGCCGTTGGACAGAAAAACACCATCAGGATTGTGCGCCATCACATCGTCATATGTGGCGCTCGCAGGCAGTACAGTCACATCGCAGCCCGCAGATGCAAGGCAGCGCAGGATATTGCGCTTGGCGCCATAATCAACGGCAACGACTTTGTGCTTTGGGTCTTTCTGTGGTGCGTATCCGTCCGGCCATGCCCACCGCTTTTCGTTCCAGCGATAGGACTGAGCGCAGGTCACATCTTTTGCCAAATCCATACCTTCCAATCCGGCAAAATCACGTGCAGCAGCAACAAGTGCGGCTACGTCAAACTCACCATCTGGATTGTGGGCGAGGGCGGCATGCGGCGCGCCTTGTTGGCGTATTGCGCGTGTCAGGCGCCGCGTATCAATCCCGCCTATCGCGATGCGGCCCCGTGCAGCCAGCCAGTCAGACAGATGTTGTGTGGCACGCCAGTTACTCGGCTCGGTTGGCATCCACTTCACGACCATGCCAGCGGCCACAGGATCGGCGGTTTCGTCGTCTTCGGGGTTGGTGCCGGTATTGCCGATGTGCGGAAAGGTAAATGTCACGATCTGCCCTGCATAGGAAGGATCGGTCATAATCTCCTGATAGCCCGTCATCGCAGTGTTGAAACACATCTCGGCGACCGTCTGACCTGTCGCTCCAAAACCGCTTCCGTAAAAGACTGAACCATCAGCAAGGGCTAGGCAGGCAGTCGGGCGAGTAGGTGCAGCGGTGGACATTGAGCAGATCCTTTTGCATAGAATGAAGCTGGCGCAGAGCTTCGGAACCAGCGCGGCGCGTGGCAACCCCCGCGTGGCAAACGTGTGCAACCTATAGCGGTCACTGCAGAGCGTCAAGATTGGCCGAAAAATGAATAATGTATGTATATCAGATAGATAGAGAGGGCTGGCGTGCATTGCATGTGGGGCAGCGATTGGGTAGTGTCGCTGCTCTTGTAATGATCATATGTAAAGGCGTCCCATGGACCTTCGTACCCGCATCAGTGCTGCTCTGAAACAAGCCATGAAAGACAAAGCGGCTGACCGCTTGTCTACCTTACGGCTGGTAAATGCGGCGATCAAAGACAAAGACATAGCTGCGCGTGCCGAAGGCAACGAAGACGGTGTCGGCGAGAGCGAAGTTCTTGCGATTTTGGGGAAAATGGCAAAACAGAGGATCGAATCTGCGCGTGCCTACGAAGAGGGTGGCCGTCTTGATCTGGCAGAGCGGGAACGCTCTGAAATTCTTGTGATCGAAGAGTTCCTGCCCCGTCAGTTGGACGCAGCCGAGACAGAAGCGGCTGTGGATGCAGCAGTAACAGAAACGGGCGCCAGCTCTATCCGTGACATGGGCAAGGTCATGGGAGTGTTAAAGGCAAAATACACGGGCCAGATGGATTTTGGACGTGTAGGCCCGATGCTGAAAGAACGGCTGTCGAACTAGGCTCTATCGCCGCAAGGCGCGCTGCAAGTCGTCATAAAGCGCGATCCGCTCTTCCTCGCTCAGAAATGACCCGATCTCGACTTCGCGGCCTTTGCCGCGAAGGGTTACGTAGTGGGGTACAGGCCCCTCGTCATCATATTTGGTAACTTGGGTCCAATAACGATCACAGTCCCACTCTTGGACATCCCCTTTCGGGTTGGTTCTTTTGAGGTGGGCAATCGTCTCACCCAGCACAAGCTCTTCTTCGATTTGTCGCGCTTTGTGATTGCGCTGTAGCGCCCAAAAAATCCCCCAGACTGCCGCCAGTGTAAACGGCAACATTCCCCAAAGGATTGGAGAACCGAGCAGAGGAAGTACGGGGATCGAGATCAGCGTGAAAGTGGTAAGCACAAAGGCGGCCATGCCCCGCGCGGGCAGCGAATTATGCGGCCACAGTCGCATTCTCTGCGGGGTCGTATGCGGCGGTGAGGTCCATTCATAAGGCATGGTAGTGTTTTAGCGTCTCTGTAGGTCAGATCAATGCGGCAAACTGATCGGGCAGGGACCCTTGGCCAGACACTGCGGCCTATTTCACCCATAAACTCAATTCAGTTCAGGCTGCATACACTGCACGCCGAAATTTGACCAAATAACCAAAAAGGGCCCCAACCGCCGTTGGAGCCCTCGCTTTGTTTTATGTGTCAGCCTCAGCCTTTATTCGGCTCGTACTGCGCATCCCGAGGATGATCGTTGCCAGCCCATTCTTCGATGCTGTCAGGGTAGCGATGGGACTTGTCCCAATCCGACTGCTTTGGCAGCTGCTCGAAGGTATGCTCTGGTGGCGGGGATGGAAGTGTCCATTCCAGCGTGTCAGCAAACTCGTTCCATGGGTTGTTCGCTGTAACACGCGCGCCGCGTGTCAGTGTCCATGCCATCACCCCAAAGAAGAAGATGAAGGAGCCGAAGGACAGGAACGCACCAAGGCTAGACCACCAGTTCCAGTATGCGAAAGCATCAGGATAGTCTATGTAGCGACGTGGCATACCCTGACGACCCAGGAAGTGCTGTGGGAAGAAGGTCAGGTTTGCACCGATGAACATGGTCCAGAAGTGCAGTTTGCCAGCCCACTCAGGGTACATGCGGCCAGTCATCTTGGGCAGGTAGAAGTAGATGCCCGCAAAGATTGTGAACACAGCACCCAACGACATCACATAGTGGAAGTGCGCAACCACGTAGTATGTATCGTGGTAATAGCGGTCGACAGCTGCTTGTGACAATACGATGCCGGTCACGCCACCAACGGTGAACAGAAACAGGAAGCCGAAGGCCCAGAGCATCGGTGTTTCAAACGAAACAGAGCCGCCCCACATCGTTGCAATCCACGAGAAGACTTTGACGCCTGTCGGCACCGCGATCACCATGGTCGCCAGCATGAAGTAGGCCTGCTGGTTCAATGACATACCAACTGTGTACATGTGGTGTGCCCAGACAACAAAACCCAACGCACCGATCGCGATGATGGCCCAAACCATTGGCAGATAGCCAAAGACAGGTTTGCGCGCAAACGTCGCAATAACGTGGGAGATGATGCCAAAGCCTGGTAAGATGATGATATACACTTCCGGGTGTCCGAAGAACCACAGAATGTGCTGGTACAGAACCGGATCACCGCCGCCTGCAGGGTCAAAGAATGCAAACCCGAAGTTACGGTCCATCAGCAGCATGGTAATCGCACCAGCCAAGACGGGCAGGGACAACAGAATCAGCCAGCTGGTGACGAAGATCGACCAGGAAAACAGCGGAACTTTGAACAATGTCATGCCAGGGGCACGCATGTTCAGGAAGGTTGTGATCATGTTGATCGCACCGAGGATGGAGGAAGCGCCCGAGACGTGAACCGCGAAAATCGCGAAATCCATCGACATGCCGCCCTCTTTTACCGACAGCGGCGGATACAATACCCAGCCTACGCCAGAGCCGGACTGACCGTTACCGCCAGGAAGCAGCACGGAGCAGATCGCCAGAGACGTACCTGCAACATAAAGCCAGAAGGACAGGTTGTTCATCCGCGGGAACGCCATGTCTGGCGCGCCGATCTGCAAAGGCATGAAATAGTTGCCGAAACCGCCAAACAGAGCAGGAATAACGACAAAGAACATCATAAGAATGCCGTGACCGGTGATCAGAACATTCCAAAGGTGCCCGTTGGGCGTACACGTCGCAGAAGAATCGGCGACGAAGCGCGCGCCTTCCATACACATGTACTGAACGCCGGGGTTCATCAGCTCAAGACGCATGTAGATCGTGAATGCGACAGAGATAAATCCGACAAAAGCGGAGACGATCAGATATAGAATACCGATGTCTTTGTGGTTTGTGGACATGAACCAGCGCGTGAAAAACCCGCGCTCATCTTCATGGTCATGGCCGTTAATGGCTGCGTCTGCCATGCGGTGCCTCCTTGGCTTGATATTGAAATACAGGTGCGCCTGTTGGCAAAACGCACTGCGGTCTTGCGGCTCTTTTAGATTCAACTTGGCATCAGGGCAATGGGCGCGTTGGTCGCAGGTAGAAGTATTTTCAAGTGTATGGCCACATAAATGGAGCTCTGTATGGGCCAAATCATACCAGTGTAAATCTGCAAGACATTTGATCTATTCCAGCACCTTTCTGTTGGGGAAAGTTAACATGCTGGTAATGAAATTGGGCAATGGTTCCTTTTGTCGAGAACTAGGGGGTGCTTGTGACCAAAGCCAGATCACTCAGCCGCCATGAGGGCGCAAATGTGCTGCCCTTAGTGCGGGAGAACGAGCCGAGCTGTCTGCCATCAGTTGATCTTGTGGTTGGGCTCATGCCGGGCTTTGTTTATGTGTTTAACCACGACAGCTTTGCGAATGATTATTCCAACCGCTCGGTTGCAGAGCAGTTGGGTTATTCCCCCGATGAAATCCGCGCGTTTGGCGCTGATTTGTTCAGCCAGATCGTTCACCCTGACGATTTTCCGTCTCTGGGGGCGCATATGGCGTCGATAATGGCGCTGGCCGATGACGAAGAGGCGACACTGGAATATCGGGTCATCACCAAAGAGGGTACATTGCGTTGGCTTCGGTCGGTGGATGCTGTGTTTGACCGCGCGGCGGACGGGCGGGTGGTGCGCCATATTGGATGTGCCAGCGACATCACGGTCGAAAAAGAGGCCGAGTTCAGGCTGCTGGAGATGAACGCCAGTCTGGAAGAAAAAGTCTCTGCGCGGACAAAGGATCTTGCAACGCTCAATGCGGAACTTGAGGAGCGGATTTGCGCGCGCACGCTGGAATTGCAAGACGCGGTGGATGAGTTGGAGCAGCTGACTTACATCGCGACACATGATTTAAAGGTCCCGCTCAATAACCTCAATCGTCTTGGTCTGATGCTATGCGATGCTGCCGATACACTGACTGCGGAACAGGCTGAACAGGTTAGGTGGGTTCGCGAGTGTTCTGAGCAGCTTAATGCAAAAGTTCAGGGGCTGGTCCTTGTCTCCCAGATCCGTCTGGGGGATGCCCCTCCCCAGTTTCGGCTTGACCTGCGGGCTGCTGTGCAGAGCGTTGTTGATGTTGTCTATCCGACGATCGGTGGCAATGTGTTCCCTATTGTCATTAACATAGAAAATGACTTCAAGGTCAGATTTTCGGGTGTCGAGCTAGAGGCAATCCTCGCAGCGGTTCTGGATAATTCGGTGAAATACGCGCATCCACAGCGCAAACTCCAAATTAATGTGTCCTGCGGCATTGAGGACGGGCAGGTCTGGCTGAGGGTTGCAGATAACGGACTTGGCATCGACAGTGTAAGGGATATCCCGACAGTCTTTGGCTTGTTTCAACGGGGGCAGAAAGAGCCTGCTGGTGGTGGTATTTCTCTCTACTGCGCGCAGCGTATGCTGCATCGCTGCGGCGGTAAGATCACTGCCGAAGGAACGCGCGGCGAATGGGCTGCCTTCACAATCCATTTCCCGAAAGAGGAGGTCGCGGCATGAATCCGTTAGAGCGTATATTGCTTGTGGACGATGATGCGGTAACCAATATGCTGCACCGGCGCGTTATCGAGCGTTCCAAGAGGGCGCGGCAGATTGATGTTGCCACGGACGGGGGGGAAGCATTGCAGATCTTGCGTGCAGACATCGCGGCGGGTCGTCCACTGCCGGAACTTATATTTCTGGATATCAACATGCCCGGGATGGGCGGTTTTGAGTTTTTGGAGCATTATGCCCGACTGCATATCGATCCGGCTGCCCAACTCATTATCGTAATGCTGTCCACTTCACTTCTTGAGGCTGATCATGCCCGTGCAGAGGCAGACCCCAATGTGCATAGCTTTTGCGACAAACCGCTTCGCTTGGAAAAGCTGCTGGAACTGGTTGAGGATTTCCAAAGAACGGCTGAAAAGAATCGCCCTGCTGCTTAGCGAACATGCGTTTGGGGAATGTCGCCAAACACTTGGGGAAAACTGCTTCGCAGGGCCAGATCAACGTCAGCCATAGTGACTGGCAGGCCAAGATCGACAAGGCTGGTCACGCCATGCTCCGTAATGCCGCACGGCACGATCCCCTCAAAATGAGTCAAGTCAGGCTCCACGTTGAGCGAAATTCCATGATAGCTGATCCATTTACGAAGGCGGATGCCAATCGCGGCCACTTTGTCTTCTGCGGGGTTCCCTGCTGTCGTCTGCGGCTTTTCCGGTCTTGTGACCCAGACACCTACGCGGCCTTCTCGGATTTCACCTGTTACATTGAACTGGCCCAACGTGAGAATTACCCAGTCTTCCAGCTGTTTTACAAACTTGCGCACGTCCCGTCCGCGTTTGCTTACATCCAGCATCACGTAAGCGACGCGCTGCCCGGGTCCGTGATAGGTGTACTGCCCGCCGCGTCTGGTGGGAAAGACGTCGAAGCGATCAGGATCTGTTAAATCATGTGCTTTGGCGGATGTACCTGCCGTATAGAGCGGTGGATGCTCCACTAGCCAGATGCATTCATTCGCTTGACCTTCATGGATCGCAGCGACCCGCGCCTCCATCCATGCTTCGGCGGTTCGAAAATCGGTCAATCCGTCAGAGACTATCCACTCTATCATCCGGTGCGTCTTGCCTGTCACGGCGATCTCCTCAGGGTTTCGCGGGTTCGGACCGCTCAGCCAGAACTTTTTGCAACATCTGCGCATAGTTTTGCGCACCCTGCGCACCTGTCAGCAGGTACTTACCCTCAAACACCATCGCGGGAACCCCGGAAATACCACGCTCGGTCCAGAACGTCTGCCGCGCGCGGGTTTCTGCCGCGTGGGTAGACTGATCCAGCACATTTTGGGCTTCTGCTGAATCCAATCCGACCGAGCTTGCCACTTCCTTTAATACATCGTGTTGCGAGACATCACGCTGTTGCGTGAAATGCGCATCGAACAACGCAAGTTTGAGCGGGTGTTGCAATCCTTTGGACTGGGCCCAGTCCAAAAGCTGATGGGCGGCAAAGGTATTGACGATGCGACTGTCATCACTGAATTGAAAATCGATGCCCAATTCAGTGCCGATTTGTTGCATCTGCGCGCGGTTTTGCGCGCTTTGCTCTGGGGTGGCGCCATACTTCTCGGCGATGTGTTCGCGTAGGTTCTGACCTTCGGGAGGCATGTCAGGGTTTAACTCAAACGGATGCCAACGGATAAAAGCACCCGTGTCCAACGCACCAAGCGCCTGTTCCAATTGCCGAAATCCGATTATGCACCACGGGCACATCACGTCTGAAATGATGTCAATTTGAATTGGTTGTGTCTCTGACATCTCGTCGCTCCCGCTTGTTCCTTCTCTAGATTGCGTCTTCGCAGCACATTTACAACCGCTACAGCAGGATTTGAGGATGTGCAGGCGGAAGGCCATGCTCCGCTAGCGTACAGCGCCGAGATTGATGGTGCGGAGAGATCGCCAAGACCCCTAAATTCCCTCTTGAGGTATCGCGTAACCCACGCTATTGCATCCCCACCATCCATGGCGTGCGGTCGTGGCGGAATGGTAGACGCGCAGCGTTGAGGTCGCTGTGGGGTAACACCCGTGAGAGTTCGAGTCTCTCCGACCGCACCAATTAACTCAGCACTAATGTTTGTTTTTGACCGCTTGAGTTTCGATGCTCTCAGTCGTTTCCCCGTATATTTCCCGTCTCGCGCTTTGCTCTCGCTCGGAACTTGCAGTTTTTTTTGATGCTGCGGGCGAGGCGTAGCGGCATAATTTCTGTTGTGGGGCTTAAATGGTTAGGCTTCTCCAAAGGCCCTGAATAGTTTTTGTCAGGAGGCCCATTGCAAGACAGCGAAACACACGGCATCGAAAAATCAGGGCATGGATGATGGCTACGCCATCAAGAACAGGGCCAGCATACCTCCAAACGATCCGACTTACCTATCGGGTCAGACAGCTGTGCAGCTGAAAAAGAACCTCGGGGTGACTATTGACCAGACAGTCCAGGCGCTCTGTCCTATGTGAGGCCACCGGTTTCCACTTTCGCCGTTTTACGGACGGGCACACCTTTCCAAATGCTCTGCCTACGCAGGAACTGGCGTAAGGGGGCGACCGGGCGATACCGTCAAAAGACACAAAACCATACAGCTACCGTGGTTCGGGTTGCTCCTGACATAGAGTGCGTTTCGCGGTGTGCGGGTTTGGCGTTTTTAAGTCGCCTTGGGCGAGTGCCGGTGAAGATCATTGAACCAGACATTTCAACATGATAGACTGATGTATATGGTTGATGAAGTGATCCGCTCTTTAGACGTCGCTGAGGACGCGGTGCTTATTGCGCGTGTCGGTCAGGGCGATATGACTGCCATGAAATCGCTCTATGAAGTTCATGCAGCCGCGGTGGCCCGCTTTGTGCGCCCGCGCGTTCGCGACCTGACTGAGGCCGATGACATCGTCCATGATACAATGCTGAGTGTGTGGCGCGGGGCCGCAGGCTTTCAGGGGCGCTGTAGTGTGCGGTCTTGGATACTGACGCTGGCACGCAACAAGACCGTCGATCACATCCGCAAGCAAGCCCGTGTCACCCTCGCTGATGCCGATGAGACGCAGATCGATGATGCGCCCGACCCCGAGGTAGTACTGGGTGCTGCGCAGGATGCAGCGCGTGTGCGGGCCTGTCTTGACAAGCTGCCAGAGCGTCAGAGGGCCGCGATCCATCTTGCTTTTTACGAAGATATGACCTGCGCAGAAGTCGGGATCGTCGAAAATGTGCCCGAAGGTACAGTCAAGAGCCGGATCTTCCACGCCAAGAAGAACCTGATGCGTTGTCTTTCTCGCGCGGTATTGAAATGATTTTGAACCGATCCGTTTTTCGCCCGTCCAATGAATACACCACATTCGAGCAAGGAGGGTGACATGGACCGACCAGACGGCCTGAACGAAGATACATTGTTGGCGCATATGCGTGGCGAAACCGATCCCGAAACAGCTGCCCGTATTGATGCGCAGGCTGCGGCAGACCCTGCATTGCGCGCGGAACTGGCGCTTATGGCAGGACTGCGCGATGCGCTCGCACAGGGCGACGGTGCGGCGCATGGGGGGTGGGCAAGGCTCGCCGCTGAGATTGACCAAACCAAACCGGCAAATCAGACCCATGCGCCTGTATGGCGCATAGCGGCCATGCTTCTGGGTGCTGTTGTTTTACTTCAGGGGGCATTTCTCATCGTTGGTGGCCCAACAGCGGATGCACCTGTTTATCGCACCGTATCCGAGGCGCCGATTGACGCGACCCTCGCAGTCGCTTTTGAGGCAGATACAACGATGGCAGACATCGAGGCTCTGCTGCGTGAGACTGGCGCAAATATCGCAGACGGGCCGAGTGCTCTGGGTCTCTACCGGTTGGTTTTTGATGATCCCAACGCGCGCGAAGCGGCGCTGTCCACGCTGGAAACCTCGCCTTTTGTCGCTCTCGTTGCTGAGCAATAACATGAAGTACTTAGTTTTTGCTTTTTTGAGCTTGTTCATGGCTGCTTGTGAGGCTGGCGATGCATTCCGCACCGCAGGTTCGGGCAATTTACCTTTTCCCGTAGCGGACGAGCGTGAGTTGATTGTACTGACCGCCGATGCGCCCGAAGGACTGATCAGCACAGCCCAAGCGCGCAAATATATCTTACGGGCGCAGCACGCTCTGCCTCGGTTGGATGATACGCTCGTTGTATTCGGAATTCCGACTGGTACTACCATTCCCGAGGCTATTAGCGAGATTGAGGATGCAGTTCCCGGTGTGACTGCTGGTGCAAACCATCTCTATTTTTTGCAGGGTAACGCCGAGGCGGAACTGGACTATGCCGGAGCAATGATCGGTTGGCCAAAGGAGGGCTGTGTGGCCCGTACATCTTTCGGCATGATCGACGGCGGAGTGACGGAGGATAATCCTGCTCTTGTATCGGGGCAGATCATACAAAAGGCGTTCGGCGACGGATCAAACCCGCGCGCCACAAAGCACGGCGGACGGGTTGCTGCGCTGTTGGCGGGGAAGGGGCGATTGCGCGGTGCGCCGCTCTACAGTGCTAATGTAATCGCGCGGGGGGATGCGGCAGGTGTTGTGCCGATCCTGCGGGGGCTCGACTGGCTGGCATCAAATGGTGTGCGTGTTGTAAACATCAGCATGGCGGGTCCGCGCAACAAGTTGATGAACCGAGCTTTGTCGCGGGCGGCCTCGAACGGGATGGTTCTTGTGGCGGCGGTAGGCAATGACGGCCCTAATGCCCCTCCCCGATACCCCGCCGCGTTTCCCTTTGTATTGGGCGTGACAGCGGTTGATCGCGATGGTGACGTTTTCCGCCGCGCAGGGCGTGGGGCGCATGTGGATGTGGCAGCACCAGGCGTCGATATCAGATTGCCCGATGCAGACCGGTTGCAAATTGCCAGCGGCACCTCAATGGCCGCGCCTTTTGTAACGGCGGCAATTGTAGCAGACCGGAGCATGGCACGGCGCCCGGTTGAGGTTATTCGGAAATCCTTGGCCACCACAGCGACAGATCTGGGGCCCGCAGGGCGCGACACTGTTTTTGGCGCAGGTCTGTTGCGGTTCCCCGGATGCTGATCTTCACGTTTTAGCCTCCTAGGGAGACTGGTCTGAGTGCTATGCGGCAGGTTTTTATACTTCTGTCAGCGCTGATGTTGCTTTGTCAAAGACTGCGCGGCCTCTGCCTGTATCGTCGGCTGCCAAAAAGGGCTGTGCAACAAAACCCAAGTCGTAAAGTGATACAGGCACCCGCGCGAACGCAGGTGCCTGTTAGTCTTAAGACGCTGGTGATTGCCAAGATCAGGACGTCGGCGTGTTTTCCTCTTTCGAAGTGTCAGGCTGCTCAGGCTTGGCCTGCTGGACGTCCGCTGTCTGCGGGACGTCGAGGACATCGTTGGCAACGCCCGCCATACCATTTTCCAAACTAATCCCAAGCTCTTTGCCCAAAGCTTGCATCGCGGGCATTTGCAAAGCCATTCCCAGAACGGAATCGAGCGCCTGATTGACAGGTGTGCCACCCGTTCCCGACATGCCTTCGCCGCCGCCGCCAGCATGGCCCATACCCGTGACCTGATGGATTTTGATCGAGTCGATTTTCTCTGCTGGCTTGACCATCTCGGCAATAATCGCTGGCATTGCCTCAAGGCCCGCAAGACGGATTTTCATAGCGATGATCTCGGCGCTCAACTCGTTTTCGGAGTTTGCAATCGCCGTCTGACCTTCGGCTGTGGCAAGCAGGTCTGCCTTTTTAGCGTCAGCGCGTATAATCATGGCGTTTGCATCTGCCTGCGCCTCTTCCAGTTTTGCGGATGCGCGATCGCTTGCGGCGTCCTTTTCGGCTTGCGCTGCAAGGCGGATGCCTGTGGCTTGGCGCTCTGCCTCTTTCTGGGCCTCGATCAAAGCAATCTGCTTTTGACGCTCGGCTTCGGCAACAGCGCGGGCGGTTTCAATTGCTTCTGAGGCCTTTTTGGCGTCTGCGCGCGCATGGTCGGCAGAGGCCCGTGCGTGGCTCTCTTCTTCGGATTTCTTGGCAACGATAATCTGGCGCTCTTGGTCTGCGACCTCCAATTCGCGCTCTTTGGCGATCTCGGCCTCTCGGATGGTCCGCTCGCGGTCAATCTCGGAGGCGCGCACCGCACGTTCACGCTCAATCCGTGCTTGGTCCTTTGCCTGATCTGAGGCCTCTTGATTGCGTGCGATTTCGGCTTCCTGACGGGCTTGCAACGTCTGGATTTCCTGAATTTGCATAATTGACGCTTCTTGCTGCTCACGGTCGATCTGGTATTTCAGTCTCTCGGCCTCCATCTCGGAGCGCGCAACAGATACATCGGCTTCTGCCGTAATCTCGGCACGTTGTTTGCGCGATGTTGCAATCACAGCAGCCAGCTTCTGCATACCTACTGCGTTAAACGCGTTATTTTCATCAAGTGATTCAAATGGCGTCTGATCAAGCGCGGTGAGTGATACAGCCTCAAGCTCAAGACCGTTTTTCAACAGATCCTCTGAGATCGCATTCTGGACCTCCTGCACAAAACTCGCACGGTTTTCATGCAGCTCATCCATGGTCATCTGCGCCGCAACAGCGCGCAAGCCGTCGATCAGTTTACCCTCGATCATTTCGCGCAACTGCTCGACGTGGAAGGTACGGTCGCCCAGTGTTTGGGCAGCGCGTGAAATGCCGTCATCGGTTGCATTGACAGACACGTAGAACTCGACGCCCACGTCGACACGCATCCGGTCCTTGGTGATCAGGGACTGTTCGTTGACGCGCGCCACCTCTAGCCGCAGTGTCTTCATATTGACCTTGGCGATTTCATGCAGGAACGGCACAACGATCGTACCCCCGTCCATGATCACCTTTTTGCCGCCCGAACCTGTTTTGACCAAACTGGTCTCGCGGGTGGCACGTTTGTAAAGCCGCGCCATGATCAGGCCGATAAAAACCAGAAGGGCGACGATGATACCGGCAATTGTTAATATGTTCGTGAGGTCCATTAGGTTCTCCTTCGGGCCGTGTTTATAAATAGAGTATTGGGTCGGCGCAGTTTCGAGTGTTCTCTAGATGACAAAGAACTTGTCGCCCCGTTTGCGGATGAGGGTAACATCGCTGCCTTGTGGAAACAGCCCGTCATCATCCAGCGGCTCGACACGCAGGTAATGCATGTTGCCATAGCGGTCTTTGATCTTGGCTTCTGCGGGGCTGCCGCGACGCGCAGTGCCTTGGGTGATCGTTCCGCGATGCCCGCCCAGAAACCGCGTGCGCATGGCGCTGGTTTCGGTCTTTGGCATGATAAGCGCCACCCAGTTTGCGATAACACGGGTAACAGCCAGGGCAGGCACAAAGGCAATCACGACGGCAAGGATCGTAAACAGCGGCGTGCCGAGGATGGTGGTGGACGCCGACTGTATCAACAACCCGAACAGGCCAAACATCGTCAGAAACGATATGAGCCAGATCAGGAAAGGAACGTCCCGCGCGCCGATCCAAGTCAGAATTCCAGAAGGAGCAGCGGATAAATCGCCCACCGGATCAGCGTCCAGCATGTCGACGTCAATGTCGGCGGATAGATCAAAATCTGCATCGACATCAAAATCCGGCGCCTCTCCTCCTAAGCCGAGCACGGTTGCCCCAAGAAGTAAGCTTATAATTTCAATAAGAAATAATCCCGCGACGACGGACAGGGCAATTGAGAATGGAAGTGCGTTTGGTGTCAAGAATAGGTCGAACATGTAATCTCCTTCACGCTACATATATCATAAATACACAAAAATGTTAGCTATAAATGTGCAAGATTGATATTTTTGTGATAAAAAATTAGATTTCGAGATGCATTTACGTTATGATAGTCGAGAAATAAGTCAGAAACTCGACCTAAGGGTAGCCATGCCGGACTTTATCCAACGAAGACGTCTCGCCCGCATTCTCGATCGCAGTGCGGAGCGTTTTGCCGGTACGTCCAACCCCGAAAAAGGGTGGATTGCAACCATGCGTCTGGCACTGGGTATGACAGCGGAGCAGGTCGCCCTGCGTAAAGGCGTCAGCCGGAACGCGGTCTATCAGGCAGAGCGGAGTGAGAAAGAGGGGGCGATTTCGCTCA
Organism: uncultured Sulfitobacter sp.; assembly: GCF_947502895.1. Lineage (GTDB taxonomy): Bacteria > Pseudomonadota > Alphaproteobacteria > Rhodobacterales > Rhodobacteraceae > Sulfitobacter. The sequence continues at coordinate 452,049 of NZ_CANNBM010000002.1, read as the reverse complement.
AACAGATGGAAAACCTAGCAGCGGCTATGGGAGGGACCTTTGTCTATGCAATCGTGCCGAACGCCCCGATCGAACAGTTGAAATACCAGCAAGCCTTGCGTCGGGCATGCGCCCTGGCACGTCAGCAGACGGAATTTTCCCATTGGTCCGCGGATGAACGTCAGGACTGGATTGATGATGCAGCAGCACAGCAGTTGCACGACATGCCACCCGATTTCTGGGACGAAACGTGAGGTCAGCAACATTAATCACGGGCAAAGGGACACCTGCGCAATCTACCCTTAGTGTCAGGCCGTCGCTGTGATCGACAGATCGTCTGTCTGCAGATCATTCGATGCGTTGGTATAGCCCGTTTGGTGCGACCATTCTTTATCCGCTTTCATAACGCCCCCAGACGCAATAGACAGCGCTATCTCGGGAATATCAGGGCAGACCATGGCGCAAAAAGCTACCATTTACAAAGTTGAACTCTCTGTCTCTGACATGGATCGCCACTATTACGACAGCCATAAACTGACTGTTGCCAAGCACCCCTCCGAGACGGATGAGCGGTTGATGGTGCGGCTTTTGGCGTTTGCTCTTAACGCCCATGAGCAACTGGAAATGACCAAAGGGCTGTCGACAGATGACGAGCCTGATATCTGGCAAAAAAGCCTGAGTGACGAGCTGGAGTTATGGGTGGCGCTGGGCCTGCCCAGTGACAAGATTGTCCGCCAATCATGCGGCAAAGCGGGCAAGGTCATTGTCTACTGTTACGGCGGCCGGACGGCCGAGGTCTGGTGGGACAAGATCAAGAACAGCACCACCCGTTTCGACAACCTCAGCGTTATTAATCTGTCCGAGGCCGATACCACGGCCTTGGCAAAACTTGCGAGCCGCTCCATGAAGTTGCAGGTCAATATTCAGGATGGCGAAGTGATGGTTAGTCTCGATGACAGTATGATCTACATCACGCCAGACAAGTGGAAAACTGCGGCGCACTAACTGCTAGCGCAGCGCAATACACACCGCCGTTGTATCAGCATCAGGTTGCGTGATTTATCTGAGTTGTTTTGCACCGTTCAGGTGAAAGGCGCAGGAAGGGGCGCGGCGACATAATGCGCGCAGCTTGATCGGCAAGTCTATGTGTGGTTAAGGTTTGTTAATACTTTTTCGGGCGCGCTCATCCTGCGAAGCGTTTGCTTTCTATTTGTTATCACAGCAATTTTTTTGCGTGGTTTTTACCCCGGTTCACGCGGTTATTTTCCAACAGACAACGTAATATTTATGCGAAGCGGCCGAGGTTTTTTTAGCGGCATTATCGTAGCTATCATATATTCAAAGGACTTTTCACATGCCTGCACCAACAATCTGGTCATCCGTACAAACCGCCAATACAGGCCTCGCCAATACCGCAGGCATTAAAGACACGCAGATCACCGGCCTGGCGAACGGCAATATTCTGGTGACATGGGTCGAATCCGGCACCAGCGGTGTCGGATCATCCGCCGGTACTGATATCATAGGTAAAATCTATGCGGGCGACGGCGTCACGGTGATACGCGACAGCTATGTTCTAAACACGTTGTCTCTAGGGGATGACGATGAGGACTATGATGTGGCAGCCACCAATGACGGCGGTTTTGTCATGGTTTTTGCAGCGACAAACGGGGACGACTCAGCTGTGATCTGGGAGAGCAAGGATGCTCTTGGTGACTCGCTGCTTGCTAACATAATCGTTTCCGAGACAGGTACAGGCAACTTTAGTAATCCCCGTGTCGTGGTGGATAACACTGATAATTCTTCGTTTGTGACGTTCACCGATGTTTTCGTGGCTTCTGTACCCGAAGACGACGTGCGCGCGATGCGGCTGAACGCGTCGGGGGTCATCATAACGTCAGAGTTTAGTGTGGCGAATAACAATTCAAACAACCAGTTTCAAAACGGCGCGGCATTGATGACCAATGGCAATCTTGCCTCGGTCTACCGCGATGTCCAGACAAACGCAGTCCTGCTCGAAGTGCACAGCACAACAGGTGCCTTGGTCGGATCGCGGATAACGGTTGACGCAACAGGCACGCCGTTTGATCCGCAGATCGCAACGCTGACCAATGGTAACATCGCGGTTACGTGGATCGATGACACCGATGATTTGTCGATGGCGGTGTATGATTCATCTTTGGGCGTGGTCCGGAGCCCTATTTCACTCGATTCAACAGGCAGCGAACAGCCTGAAATTGTGGCACTTCCCTCGGGTGAATTCGCCCTCATCTATTTCGACAATTTTACTAACGAAGTAAAGATTCGGAACTATCAGAGTGATGGCACGTTTGACGGCCTATTGAACATCCCCGCAGCTGCAGGCGTTCAGACGCCGGATGTGGGCGTCACATCGGATGGCCGCCTGCTGCTAACGTGGGAGCAGTCGGATGATGCACAATTTATGATCGTCGATCCGCGCAATGGGGATATCTCAACCATTGATTATGACAACCCCGCGCGCAATTTTGTCGATGGGGATCATATTTACGGCAAGATCACAGGCACTTTGATTACGGGCGACAACGGCACAGCCGAAGTGATCTTTGGTCAGGCGGGCAATGATACAATCATCAGTGGCGGGGACGCGGATACGATCAGCGGGGGCGCGGGTGACGATTCAATCACGTCATCATCAGGGGCCCAGATCGACGCCGGATCGGGAAATGATACGGTACTTGTGTCTGGAAACAGTTCGGTAAACGGCGGCTTGGACGATGATTTGTTTATCATGTCGAGCAGCACGGCATCCTTCACGAGTACGTCGACGGTTCATGGGGGCGACGGGACAGATACGCTTGATTTCTCCGGGGCTTCTTCTTTTACGGGCACCTATGGTTTTGATTTGGATGAAGGTGTCAGCTCACTTAATAATGGCGTTTACACTGGCGATTGGAGTGGGATTGAAAACTTCATTGCACTGCCAAATGTGAGTTCCAACATCATTGGCAACGCACTTAACAACAGCATCACTGGTGGCTCGCAAAACGACACTATTATCGGTGAGGGCGGCAATGACACGCTGATCGGTGGCGACGGCAACGACACCCTGGACGGCGGGGCGGATGCCGACTTTCTCAGTGCGGGGATTGGTAATGACCTGATGCTGGGCGGAGACGGTAGTAATAGATATACTTGGGGATCAGGTGAAGATACGATCACTGGCGGCATCGGAAGTGATGCCGTACGTGTGTTCGATCCTACCGACCTATCCAGTGGGGATAGCGTTGTTGGGGGTGCAGGGGCATCGAGAGACGACATTATCGTCGATGGTGCGAATAACGAAGACTTTGATTTCACCGAAGCATCGATCAGCGGTTTTGAATTTTTTGCGATCGCTGGAATTACCGGAGACATCGGCGTTTTCTTTACTGCCGAACAAATCCAGCAATTTAACAGTGGGCAACAGGGGAGTAGCGGTATTCAGCTTGTCTCTCGCGGCGTTGCGCCAGCGGTTACGATAAACGTTGAGATGGGCCCCACCGCGTCATTGGATTTGTCGCCGATGCAATTCAGTTTCTTTACATCGGCAGACAAGTTCCACATCACCGGCGACACCAGTGACGAGATGATAACAGGGACGGCGAGAAACGATATTATCGACGGTAACGACGGTAACGACACGCTGAACGGTGGTGAGGACAACGACACGTTGAGGGGTGGTGAAGGTGACGACTTTATCGATGGTGGTTTTGATGCCGACCTGATCGAAGGGGGAATCGGCAACGACACCCTGATCGGTGGGGGCGGATTGGACACGATCAATGGCGGAAGCGGTGACGATTCTATTGTTGCGAGTCAGAGCAGTATGATTGTCGCGGGGGATGGTAACGATACAGTTATAGTCGGTGGCGATAGCACGGTAAATGGTGGGTTGGATAACGACGTGTTTGACATGTCTGTTGATGCCAACACGATCATCGTGTCGGCTACGTTGGACGGCGGAGATGGCACGGATACGATCGATTACTCGGCGACTACATTCAGCTCTTCCACGTTCGTACGAGGCTTTGATCTGGACGAAGGCTATAGTTTCTTAAATGACGGTACCTTTTTCGGCAGCTGGAGCGGGATCGAGAACTTCTTGACCACTGCAAATTCCATCAGCAACATCGTAGGTAACGATTTAAACAACCACATCACGGGCAGCTCTCAAAACGACACGATCTTGGGCGAGCTTGGAACTGACACGCTGATCGGCGGAGACGGGGACGACTCCGTTGACGGTGGTGATGATGCCGACGTCCTCGAAGGAGGGATCGGCAATGACACGCTGATGGGCGGCGGGGGAGATGACACCCTCAGCGGCGGCAACAGTGATGACCGTCTTGATGGTGGCGATGACAATGACAGATTGACCGGGTCGCTAGGGTTGGATGTTCTGCTGGGGCGCGATGGTTCCGACACGCTACTGGGGCAGGGCGGTGACGACACCCTACGCGGCGGCAGCGGTGCAGATTCGTTGAACGGCGGTAGCGACAATGATTTGATAACCGGCGGCGGATTTGGCGATAGTATCATCGGCGGAACGGGAAATGACACGCTCAGCGGTGAGAAAGGGTCCGACCTGATTGCTGGCGATGATGGTAATGACAACATTCAGGGCGGTTCTGGCAATGACACGCTTGAGGGTGGCAAAGGCGCCGACACTATAGGCGGTGGTGTTGGCAGTGACAGCATTGATGCGGGCGGCGGCGCGGACGATGTATCGGGGGCCTCTGGTAATGACACGGTGATCGGTGGCGACGGCAATGATACGATCGACGGTGGCGGCGGTGGCGACAGCCTGACGGGCGATGGTGGCAACGATTTCATGACCGGCAGCACTGGACAGGACACAATGTTTGGCGGGTCGGGTCAGGACACCATCGATGGCGGAAGTGATCATGACCTGATGTTCGGAGGCAATGCCGACGACATTATGACAGGCGGAAACGGTCGAGATACTATCTCGGGCGAAGGTGGCTCGGACTTTATTTCTGGTGGCGCGGCTGCGGACTTGATCAGCGGCGGCCTTGGCAACGATACCTTGAACGGTGATGACGGTGACGACGTCATTGGCGGGGGCGAGGCCAACGATGTCATTTATGGCAATCTTGGGAATGACACGATCATCGGCGGCGCGGGCAATGACCAGATGCTCGGGGGGAATGGCGCGGATGATTTCGTGTTTGACGGCCTGTTTGGCAACGACACCATCATCGGCTTCTCCGACGGCTTTGACGAGATTCTCATGATCGGCTACGGGGAGGCTGATCTGACGCTCAATACAGCCTCGGGCAGCACCACTGTCGAGGTTAACGGGGCGACCGATACGATCTTCTTCCAAGGCACGGTCTTGACCGATTTCTCGGACTTCAGTTTCATATCATAAACACTCTGCGGCGCCCCTGTTTACGCGGTGGGGTGCCGCAGGGCTAAGGCTGTTTGTCTGTCACTGAACACTGCCATAGCGCGTGCAGCCGCCATATCCGGCAGGGCTTAGTCCGCCAGATGGCAGGCCACACGCGTTTCATTGATTTGTCGCATGACCGGCCGCTCTGCCTTGCATATGTCGGTGGCAATCGGGCAGCGTGGATGAAAAGCACAGCCCGTTGGCGGATTGATCGGATCAGGTATCTCACCTTCTGGCAACACCGCTTCGCGGCCAAAGCCGTCCATACGTGGTGCCGCCTCCAGCAGCATTTTTGTATAGGGGTGTTTGGTGTTTGCAAACAGGTCTTCGGGGCTTGCTTCTTCGACGAGACGACCAAGGTATAGAACCCCGATGCGGTCCGCCATGTGCTGTACGACGGTCAAATCGTGGCTGATCAGCACGTAGGTCAGGCCAAAGTTGTCTTTGAGATCGCTCATCAAATTCAGTACTTGCGCCTGCACCGATACATCCAGTGCCGATGTAGGCTCGTCGCAGACGATCAGCTTTGGCTCTGAAGACAAGGCGCGGGCAATACATATACGCTGCCTTTGACCGCCTGAAAATTCATGCGGGAACTTCCCCGCATCCAGCGCCGACAGCCCGACTTGTTCAAGCAGCTTTTCGGCCAGCCCTGTTGCATCACCGCCCCGTGCCACGACAGGCTCGACAATAATGTCGCGGACGCGCCAGCGCGGGTTGAGCGAGGCAAAGGGGTCTTGGAAGATCATCTGGATATCAGAGCGGATCAGGTCGATCTTTGCCGCACTCTTCTCGGAGGCGAGGTTGACCCCGTTGATCTCCACCGTGCCCGATGTGGGTGTTAACAGCCCCACAAGCATACGACCGATGGTGGATTTGCCCGACCCGCTTTCGCCCACCAATGCGTAAGTGCTGCGCGCGGCCACGTCAAAATCGACTTCTGATACAGCCGTCAAAAGTGACTTGCCACGCCGTTCCAGCACACGGTTCAGCCACGGTTTGGAGACGTCAAAGACGCGGGTAAGAGATCTGACAGAAATCAGCGACATCAGGACACCTCTCGCTCGGCGATGGGGAACCAGCAGGCGGCTACGCCGTCTTGTATTTGGGGGCGGGGGGCGACACGGCATTTGTCTTGCGCATAAGTGCAACGCGGGTTGAAGGGACAGCCTTCGGGCACCTTGTTCAGCCTTGGCATTGCACCCTCGATCTGATGCAGCCGCGCCTTGCCAGCCGAGGCCAGCGGTGTCGAGGCCATGAGGCCAAAGGTGTAGGGGTGGCGCGGCGCGGTCAAAACATCGCGCACATTGCCCAACTCGGCCAGCCGTCCTGCATACATCACTGCCACGCGGTCTGCTGCTTCTGCGATAACACCCATGTCGTGGGTGATCAGCATCACTGCTGTACCGCGTTCGCGGCACAGGCGTTTGAGCAGGGCAATAATCTGCGCTTGGACGGATACATCCAGCGCGGTTGTCGGCTCGTCCGCGATAATTAGAGAAGGTTCAGCGCAGAGCGCCAGCGCAATAACCACACGTTGTCGCATGCCGCCGCTGAATTCATGGGGGTAGCTGCCGATCCGCTCGGCCGCTCCTGGAATGCCTACTTCTTCCAGTGCAGCGATGGCGCGTTTCTGCGCCTCCTGACGGGTGATATCCAGATGGGTCAGCATGGTTTCGGTTAACTGCTCGCCGACGCTCAACAGCGGGTTGAGCGACGTGAGCGGGTCCTGAAAGACCATCCCGATCTGCTTGCCGCGCAAACGGCGCATGTCTTCGCCCTTGAGGGTGTCGATGCGCGCACCATTCAGCCAGATTTCGCCTGCCGCGATATGGGCAGGTCGCGTCAACAGGCCGATCACTGCGTTACCCGCCATGGATTTACCTGCACCACTTTCGCCCACGATGCCCAGTATCTCACCTGCATGAATATCATAGCTGACGTCGTCCACAGGCTTTACCGTGCCTGTGCGGCTGGGGATTTCGACACAAAGCCCTCTGATTGACAAGACAACATCAGACATCAGCGTAACCTCGGGTTCAAAGCATCGCGCAGCCAGTCGCCCAGCAGGTTCACACTCAGCGCGAGGATCAACAGTGTCATGGCGGGAAACAGCAATATCCACCACTCACCCGAGAAGAGAAAACCCTGACCAATGCGGATGAGCGTTCCCAGCGACGGCTGGGTGGCAGGTGCACCCACGCCAAGAAAGCTCAGCGTGGCCTCGGCGATGATAGCAAGGGCCAGCGAAATTGTAGCAATCACCAGAACGGGCGACAGTACGTTGGGCAGGATATGACGCAGCATGATCGCAAACGGGCTGCGGCCGATCAGGCGGGCGGCCTCGACGTATTCTTTGCGTTTCTCGACCATTGTTGCGCCCCGCACAACACGCGCGAATTGCACCCAATCGCTCAGCCCAATCGCAAGGATCAGCACCCAGATCGCCATTTGGTCGCGGTATTCGACAGGGGTGATCCCCTTGGCAACACCAAAGATCAGCATCGCGACAAGGATAGAAGGAAAGGTCAGCTGCACGTCAGCCGTGCGCATTATGATCGTTTCTGTCCAGCCGCCGACATAGCCCGAGATCAACCCCAGCGTGATGCCCAGCACCATAGCCAGCAACACTGCGGTTACCCCTACAAAGAGCGACACGCGCATTCCGTAAAGGATGGTAGAGAACACATCGCGACCCTGATCGTCGGTCCCCAGCAGAAAACTCTCACCTGTAAAGGCATTGGGGGTCATCGGCCCTGTAAAGCCGTTCATCAGGTTCAACGATGCAGGATCAAACGGGTTTGTCGGCGCAATGAAGGGCGCAAAGATCGCCGAGAGCAGAAGGGCGCCGAAAACGACGGCCGAGACAACCGCTACGGGCGATTTTTTGAACATGTAGAAAACGTCGCTGTCCAGAAAGACACGCAAGCGCGATTTCTCGACTGCTTTGACTGGCAGATCGGTCATCAGTGGCCTCCTGTGCGGTCAGCCCGCAGCCGTGGATCAATAAAGAAATAGAGGATGTCCACAATCAGATTGATCGCAACAAACATGACCGAGATCAGCATCAGATAGGCAGCCATTACAGGGATATCTACAAACTGCACCGCATTGATGAACAGCAGGCCCACACCGGGCCACTGGAATACGGTTTCAGTGATGATCGCAAATGCGATGATCGCGCCCAGTTGAAGGCCGATCACAGTAATAACGGGGACCATCGTGTTTTTGAGTGCATGGCGGAAGTTGATTGCCCGCTCGCGCAGGCCGCGCGCACGGGCAAAGCGGATGTAATCCTGACGCAATACCTCCAGCATCTCTGATCGGACGAGCCGCATGATCAGCGTCATCTGGTAAAGCCCCAGTGTGATCGAAGGCAGCACCAGCGCCTTGAGCCCCGATGCGGTAAGCAGGCCCGTTGACCAGTTCCCGATCTGCACTGTTTCGCCACGGCCAAAACTGGGCAGCCACCCTAGCTCGACCGAGAATATGTAGATCAACAGGATACCGATCAGGAAAGTGGGAAGCGATACGCCGATAAGTGAAGCGGACATGATGAAATTCGCCACAAACCCGTCACGCCTGATCGCTGTAAAGACGCCAAAGGCGATGCCGAATGCAATGGCAAGGATTCCCGACACAGCGGCAAGCTCCAGCGTTGCAGGCGCGCGCTCGAGTAAAATCTCCGCAACCGGTCGCCCTTGGCGGTAGCTGACGCCAAAGTTACCCTGAGCCGCCTCTTGCAGGAACTTCACGTATTGCACGGGAAAGGGTTGATCGAGGCCAAGCTGCTCGCGCAGCCGCTCGATATCCATTGCGGTGCGTTCCTGACCCAGCATGTTGTCGATAGGATCACCTACAAAGCGAAACATCGAAAACGCGGTCAGTCCGACAATCAACAAAACAAGCGCGGATTGCAAAGCGCGCCGGATGATAAAGGCAAGCATGGTGGTGAATATCCCAATGGCCGGAGGGCCTGTGCAGCCCCCCGAGTGGTCTTAGTTAACCGTGACCCAGCGCAAGATAAAGAAGTTATCGGGGCGTTGCACCAGATCAATGTTGGCGCGCGTGCCCCAGACCAGCGGCTGCACATAAAGCGGCACATAAGCGGTGTCGTCTTGCAGCGTTTGTGCGACCTCGTCGAGCATCGCCTGACGCTTTGGCTCGTCGATTTCGGACTGGATCATCGGCAGCAGCGTGTCAACGCGTTCATTCGAGTAGCCGCCGAAATTCCAGCTGCCCAGACGCTTTTCCTCGTTGGGGGTGGCGGCAAGGAAACGGATCGGGTGTTCTGCATCAAACGTGCCGGGCGACCAGCCGAGCAAGTACATGTCAAAGTTATCAGCGCGCAGTTCTGGCCAGTAGTTTTGAACAGGCATCGCGTCCAGCGTGGCGCGCATGCCCACCTGTGCCAACATCCCTGTGATTGCCTGACACAAAGCTTCGTCATTGAGGTATCGGTCGTTGGGGCATTTCAGCCCAAAGGAAAATCCGTCGGAATATCCTGCCTCGGCCAAAAGGGCGCGCGCGGCATCTGGATCATATGCGGCATCATTCCCCAGTGCGTCCGAATAGCCGCGCATGGCAGGGCTGACCAACTGGTTTACGGCCTGCGCGTTGCCGCGCATCGTAGTCTGCAAGATGGCGGGTACATTTACCGCATGGGCCACTGCACGGCGCACGCGCGGGTCAGCGAACGGGTTGGCATCCGCCGTTTCGGATGAATATTTTAGTGCGTCAGCCTCATGTGGGAAGCCTAGCATAATCACACGTGCCTCGATCCCCTGAATGACGTCCACGTTGGGATCGCTCTGCAGGCGTGCTACGTCTTGAACAGGCACAGGGTTGATAAAATCAACATCGCCAGACAGCAGGGCGGCCAATGCTGTCGCAGGGTTCTGGATAGGCGTCAGCTCGGCGCGGGTGATGTTATGGGTGGCCTCCCCCCACCAGCCTGCATGCGGCTCCAGCACAGTGCGCAAACCGGGTTCGCGGTTTGTGATGGCAAAAGCGCCTGTGCCATTGGTGTTGAGGGTCGCAAAGTTGCCTGCCTCTTTATCAGGGCGAATGGCATCATTTGCTTGCGCCCAATCGCTGTCCATAATCATCCAGTTGGCAATGCTGTCGGGAAAGATCGGGTTGGGCGAGGCGGTCATGATATCAACGGTAAAGTCGTCTACGACGATCACATCAGACACAGGCGAGAACCAGCTGCGTGTGTCTGCTTCTTCGCTGGATGCACGCTGGTAGGAAAACAGCACATCTTGTGCTGTAAAAGCAGCGCCGTCCTGAAACGTCACACCTTCGCGCAGCCGAAAGCGCCAGCCTTCGCCCGCGCCGATTGGCTCCCAGCTGGTGGCAAGGGCAGGTTCAATCGTCATATCCTGTCCGCGGCGGACCAGACCCTCGTAGACGTTGTTCAAAAAGCCCAGAACAGGCGCCGAGTTTACGGCGTGTGGGTCCATCGTCTGCGGATCAGTGGTCGTAGCCCATGTGAACTCTGCGGCATAGGCTGCCGGCGCCAATGCGGCAATAAGCGCGGCGAAGCTGAAAGTGCGTAACATGCTAAATCCTAAATCCGTGCCACGGCAGCGCAGCGCAATGGCATGTGAAAAAGCGGCGCGCCGAAGGGTCCGGCGCGCCGCGTGTCAGGTTAGTTCATGGTGAAGTATTTAACCTTTGGCTGGTCTTCCGGATCCACTTCGATCCCGACTTTGTCTGCCATGCCCCAGTTCAGGACCTGGTGGTGGATGGGGATGTAGAGCGCTTCGTCCTGCACGACGCGCCAGATAGACGCGATATCGGCATTGCGTGCTTCCAGATCGGTGTTGGACGCCAGCGATTTGATTTTCGCATCCAGCTCGTCGTTGTCAAAACCTGTGCCATTCCATGTGCCGATCTCGGCTTCACGGCCATGCACGAGGAAGTTGAAGACATATTCGGAATCGTAAGTCGGCACACCCCAGCCCAACATGTAAAAGTCGGTCTTGCCATCGGTGATCAGCGGGAAGTGTTGTGCCTTTGGCTTGGCATCAAGGTTCACGGTCACGCCGATCTGGCCCAACATACCTACAGCTGCCTGACAGATGCCTTCGTCGTTGACATAGCGGTCATTCGGGCAATCCAGACGGATGGAGAAACCGTCAGCAAATCCTGCTTCTGCCATTAGCGCCTTTGCACCTTCGATGTCGGTGGATGACTCTGCGTCCATCTCAGCAGTCCAGCCGTTGACGAAGGGCGGTGCGATCATGCCCGCAGGCTCTGACTGGCCGCGCATCACGACCTGCTTGATTGCGTCGCGGTTGATTGCCATCGACATCGCCTTGCGCACACGCACATCAGCCAACGGGTTTTTGCCGTCGATGTTGTCTGCCTCGATATCATCGGCGCCTTGGTTCATGCCAAAGAAGATAACGCGGTTCTGCGGGGCTTGCTTGACCACCAGACCGTCGACAGCATTCACACGCTCAAGGTCTTGCACGGGCATGTCTTGCAGGAAATCAATCTCGCCCGATAGCATGGCAGCCACGCGGGTAGCCGCGTTCTGGATAGGGGTATATATGATTTCGGAGACTTCCATCGGGAACTGGTCGCGACCCCAATAGGCCTCGTTGCGCGCCATGACGGTTTTGACGTCAGGCTCGCGGCTGACCAGTGTATAGGGGCCAGTGCCGTTCACGTTGGTTGTGGCAAAGGTGATTTCGCCACCCTCAAAATCCTGAACGGCGACTGTGTTGTTCGCCTCGGTCCAGCCTTTGTCCATCATGTACAGGTTCGTCAGGTTGGAGGGCAGGATCGGGTTCGGGCCGTCTGTAACGATCTCGACCGAGTAATCACCAACAGCGCGCACTTCGGTGATAGAACCGATCAACTCTTTCATATCCGAGTTCGGCTGCTTGGCACGCTCGAAGCTGAACACAACATCTTCTGCTGTGAAATCAGCACCATCGTGGAATTTTACGCCTTGGCGCAGGTTGAAGACCCAAACGTTCGGATCGTCTGCTTTTGGGGCCCAATCAGTGGCAAGTGCAGGCTCGAACGCGCCCGTGACGTCGCGAATGACCAGCGGCTCGTACATCTGGTGGCGAATTGTGTGTGTCGGGCCTTCGTTCTGTGAATGCGGGTCAAGTGTCAGTGCATCGCCCGAGCGTGCCCAACGCAGTGTTTCCGCCGCGAGCGGTGCGGCTGTCGTGAGCAGCAAGGCGCCAATTGTGATTGCCAATGTCGGTTTCATCAGGATTCCCCATTTGTTGATTTTGTCGCTCAAGGTTGGGGTATTTTGCGACAATGGCAAGTCCCTGATCGGATTTGATGCTCCTGTTGCAGTCATTTTCGACAAAGACTTGGGCTTTGGGGAAATCTTGCCCTGTCTCGAACCACGCTCGTTGGCTGAGGGGGGGATGAGGGATGCAATTTGCGGAAAAGATTAAATAATAGATAGTAGGGCATGGCAGGTTGCCCATTTGGAATGCCGCTCTAGCTTGTCCTTTCTCACGGGGGCGAAACACAACTATGGCGCAAACGCCGATAATCATTGCCGAAGGGGTTGGTAAGTCTTTTGGGGATTTCAGCGCTCTTACAGATGTGGATCTTACCGTTCATCAGGGCGAGCGGGTGGTCATTTGCGGGCCATCGGGATCAGGAAAGTCTACGTTGATCCGCTGCTTTAACGGGTTGGAAAACCATGATGCGGGCCGCCTTAGTGTAGACGGTATGGAGGTGCGCGAGGACGTACCGGGTATGCGTCAGCTGCGGCAGGATGTCGGGATGGTGTTTCAACAGTTTAACCTGTTTCCACACCTGACGATCCTTGAAAACCTGATGATCGGCCCGATGAAAGTCCGCAAGCTGGACCGCACCGAAGCCGAAGAAACCGCACGCAAATATCTGGACCGTGTGCGCATCCCCGAACAAGCAGACAAAAAGCCTGCGCAATTGTCTGGCGGCCAGCAGCAGCGCGTGGCGATTGCGCGCGCTTTGTGTATGGAGCCGCGCGTGATGCTGTTTGACGAGCCGACGTCGGCGCTCGACCCCGAAATGATCGGCGAAGTGTTGGATGTTATGGTCGAACTGGCTGGCACCGGCATGACCATGGTCGTCGTCACCCACGAAATGGGTTTTGCCCGCAAGGTGGCTGACACGATGGTGTTTATGGAGGCGGGGCGTATCGTGGAAGTGTCACCGCCCGACACATTCTTTACCGCGCCCACAAGCGCGCGGGCTCGCATGTTCCTAGATCAGATACTCGAGCATTAGAATTTGCATATGGCTGCCCCGCTTACCCTTAAACGCGTCTTGAATACGCCGCTGGTGGCAGTTGCGCTCTATGGTGCAATCGTTACCGCTGTTGTCTGGACATCTTACACTGGCGCGCAGCAGATGGGCTATAACTGGCAGTGGTATCAGGTGCCCAAATACATCTACACCTTTACGGATCAAGGCTTTCAGGCAGGCGAAATTCTGACGGGACTTTGGGCGACAATCGTGCTGTCGCTGACGTGCTTTATCCTTGCAACGGTTTTGGGGCTTGGTGTGGCTTTGCTGCGGCTGTCAGGTCTGATTGTGGGGCGTGCTGTCGCCATCGGGTATCTGGAGTTCGTGCGCAACATTCCGTTGCTGGTGCTGCTCTATCTCTTTTACTATGTGCTTGGCCCGATATTCGGACTGGACCGCTGGACTGCCGCGGTGCTGACGCTCAGCGTCTTTCACTCTGCCCTGATTTCCGAGATTTTTCGCGCTGGCATCAATTCCGTGGCTGTAGGCCAGTGGGAGGCTGCTGCCTCTATCGGGATGAGTAAGGCGCAGGCCTACCGCTATATCATTCTGCCCCAATCCATCCGCATCATGCTGCCGCCGCTGACGGGAGAGATCGTAAACCTGATAAAGTCCTCGGCGATCGTCAGTGTGATCGCTGTGGCCGAACTGACAACTGTAGGGCGCAACATTATCTCTGATACCTACATGAGTTTCGAAATCTGGTTCACGATTGCTGCCGCGTATCTCGCACTTACCCTCGTCCTGTCCTTCGGCGTCTCGGCGCTGGAGCGACGATTTACCACTCAAACCTGAATTCAACCCAAGGAGACTATCATGTCAAACAACCGCAGAACCATTATGAGCGGCGCACTGGGCCTCGCCTTTGCAGCGCTCACCAGCACAGTGTTCACCACTGCTGCACTCGCTCAATCGACGACACAGACTCTCAGCTCTGAGTCCGTGATCGAGACGATCAAGAAAGACGGTGTTATCCGGATCGGCCTGTCCATTTTCACGCCATGGTCCATGCGCGACGTAAATGGTGAGCTGATCGGCTTTGAGCTGGACGTAGGCCGTGAACTGGCCAAGGATATGGGTGTGGACGTCGAGTTTGTGCCAACTGCATGGGACGGGATTATCCCGCAGCTTGTGTCGGGCAATTTTGATGTGATCATCTCGGGCATGTCGATTACGCCGGCGCGTAATCTGACTGTTAATTTCACACAGCCCTACGCCTACTCGGGTCTGACCATCCTTGCCAACAAAGAGATGACCAAAGGCTTCACGCTGGAGGACTACAACTCTCCCGATGTGACCTTCTCTGCGCGCCGTGGCGGTACACCCGCAACTGTCATCGCGCAGCTGTTCCCAGAGGCCGAGCTGCTGCTGTTTGACGAGGACGGTGCTGCGACCCAAGAGGTGCTGAACGGCAATGCGCACGCCAATATGCAGGCAGAGCCTACACCCTCTATCGAGGTGCGCCGCTATCCCGATCAGTTGGTTGTGCCGTTTGACCAGACCTTCCTTGCCACAGGCGAAGGGTTCGCACTTCGCAAAGGGGACGGGGACGCGCTCAACTTTTTCAATAACTGGATTGCTGTTAAGCAGGCCAGCGGTTGGCTGAAAGAGCGTAACGACTACTGGTTCAAAGGCAACGACTGGGAAGATCAGGTCAACCAGTAAGGAAAACTGCGCGTGCTCTCCTTGTTCAAACGTATCACATGGGCCGACTGGCTGATCCTTGCCGTATTGGCAGGGGCGGTGGCTTATGTGGGGCTGCGTCTGGAGGGCACGCTCAACTACACATGGCGGTGGGAGCTGATCCCCGACTATGTTATCCGCTACCGTGAGGACCGTCAGGAATGGTTCGCCAACTTGCTGTTGCAAGGGCTGATCGCCACCATCCGCATTTGCATCTACGCAGGTATACTGGCCGCATTTTTCGGCATCATTCTCGGTGTGGCGCGCTGCGCCGAGAACCTCACCGTGCGCTTGCTGGCACGTACCTACCTAGAGGTGCTGCGCAACATTCCTCCCGTTGTCATCATCTTCATCTTCTTCTTCTTCCTCTCTCAACAGCTGATCGACGCGCTGAACATGAACGCATGGGCGCGTGAAATCGCGCGCGGCGACAATGCGGGTGTGTGGGAGTTCTTTTTCGGTGACATGCGCCGCTTTCCATCACTGGTATCGGGCGTTTTGGTGTTGGGCCTGTTCCAAGCTGCATTCGTGGGCGAGATCGTGCGCGCAGGTATCCAGTCAATCCCCAAAGGCCAGTTCGAAGCTGCCCGCGCCATCGGGATGAGCCGCTTTCAAGAGATGCGGTATATCGTCATGCCGCAGGCCCTGCGCAAAGTGGTGCCGCCCATGGCGAACCAATTTATCAGCCTTATTAAAGACAGCTCTATTATCTCGCTGATATCTGTGCAGGAATTGACCTATAAGACGGTTGAGCTTGTCGCATCCACAAGGTTGATTTTCGAAGCGTGGCTGACGACTGCGGCTTTCTATTTCATCCTGTGCTTTGGCTTGTCACTGTTGTTTCGCCGTCTCGAGCGCGAGTAGGTGCATTAAGCGATCATTTGGTCAGCAGCTTTGCGTTAAGCGCCGGTATTTGCCTCGACATCATTTGGCGTTTGACAAAACTATAAAGTTAGTTTTATGGTGATGTATGATAAAACACTCATCCGCCGCCCTATCGCTCGCCGCACTTGGTCATGACACACGCCTTACAATCTTTCGGTTGCTTGTGCGGGCAGGGGAGGAGGGGCTCAATATCGGGGATATTGCAGATCATCTCGACATGGCCCCGTCAACACTGGCCTATCACCTCAAGACTTTGGTGGATGCAGGGTTGGTCGTGCAAGAGCGGCAAGGGCGCCAGATTTTCAATCGGGTAGATTTTGATGTGATGCACCAGACCGTATCGTTCCTGACGTCGGAGTGTTGCGCAGGTGTGAAACTTACGCAGGAGAATGCGGCATAGGCGTTTTACGGATTTTCGTCGATTAAAATAACTACAAAATTAAGGATATAGATATGACAGATATTGCTCCTAGCTTTCGTTCTCGGACCTCCGAGATGCTGGCCCGTCTCTGGATGACCGAAAAGGTCTGGCTCTTCTCCGCCAGCCTGCTTGCCGTGCTACTCATCTTTGCGCCAGAACTTGGGCAAAGCACTGTGGGGTTCGCCGCGCAGAACCTGCTGAATGTTGCGCCCTTTCTTGTCCTGTCCGTAGGTGTTGCCGCTTATGCGGGCGCAACCAGCGCCGACGCATTGATTGCGCGGGCCTTTACGGGCTCTCCTTTGGTGATGATTATGATTGCAGCAGCAATGGGCGGGCTTTCCCCCTTTTGTTCATGTGGTGTTATCCCGCTGATCGCAGCATTGCTGGCGATGGGTGTGCCGCTTTCGGCGGTGATGGCATTCTGGCTGGCCTCACCTGTGATGGACCCGTCGATGTTTGTGCTGACAACGGGCGTGCTGGGCCTTGAATTTGCAGTAGCCAAAACGCTCGCTGCTCTTGGCCTCGGTATCTTTGGCGGTCTTGTCGTACATCAAATGTCCCGCGCGGGCGCTCTTAGCGACCCGCTGCGAGAAGGTGTCGGAAATGGTGGCTGTGGTGGGGCCAAGGTGCGCACGGTGCAGCCGGTTGTCTGGAAGTTCTGGCGCGATGAGGTCCGCGTTGCCAAGTTCTGGGCTGAAACGATCAAGACATCGCTCTTTCTGGCGAAATGGCTGACCCTCGCGTTTATCCTGGAAAGCCTGATGCTGGCATGGGTGCCTGCCGATCTGGTGGCTACTGCACTGGGCGGGACTGGCCTCGCACCTATCGGGATTGCAACATTGGTCGGGGTGCCCGCTTATCTGAACGGCTATGCAGCATTGCCGCTTGTTGGCGGGCTTATCGGGCAAGGCATGGCCCCCGGTGCGGGCCTTGCGTTTCTGGTAGCTGGCGGGGTCAGCTCCCTTCCCGCCGCAATTGCGGTCTGGGCGCTGGTCAAGCGAGAGGTGTTTTTCCTCTATCTCGTCCTAGCATTGGCGGGATCGTTCGGGATCGGGGTGCTGTTTCAGTTCTGGACCACGCTATAAGCAACCGTTGTTTGACGAAAATCCTTGCAGGCGCATTTCAGATGCCTGCAAGGGCATTTCTATAAGAAGCCCTGTGATCGGCTGGTTCACCTTATCCGGATTGGCAAGAAGTGGCCGATGGCGTCCTCCGCGCCCAGCGGTGGTGGATAAGCTGGACAATAGTCGTTTGCGCCTGCCACCGCTAATCAGTTACAGTTAAAGAAAAAGCGTGTGTCAGCGCCGCAGGTTCAAGAGTACGCAATAAAGCGAACCGGAACGCAGCGGTACAAATTCGAGGGTAAGAGCATGGAGCGAGCAACTCGGTCAGAGGTTCGGCGTGTCGTCGCGTGTTGCATGGCGTTATGTGTAGCGACAGGGCCATTGTGGGCTGCCGATGTCCAGATGAATCCGTTGCAAGACGAAGACCTGAATAGCGCGCTGCGCGGTGGGTCGCTGTTGTTCGAGCAAACGCTGCTTGAAGAAAACAAACCCTCTACCGCCGAGGTCTTGGCGGCTGCACAGGCTGATTATAAGCGCCTATTGGCAGTCCTGTATGACAACGGCTATTTTAGCGGCGCAATTAATATCACCGTCGACGGGCGCGAGGCGGCAGCGATCCCGCCCGTGCAACCACCCGGCAGCATCAATCGCGTAAAGATCGCCATTGATCCGGGCCCCAAGTTCCAGTTCGGGCGTGCGCGTATCGCACCGCTTGCTGCGGGTACAGAATTACCTGAGGGGTTTGCCACGGGCCAGACGGCCAGTCTCGGTGTGTTGAAAAACACGGTGTCGGCCGGTGTGGACGGCTGGCGCGCTCAGGGTCACGCCAAGGCCGCGCTGGTCGCGCAGGAGCTGACAGCAGATCACCCCAACCGCCGCATCAATGCGGAAATGACCCTTGATGCAGGGCCAAAGCTGCGGTTCGGCCCCTTGCTGATTGACGGTCAAAGCGATGTGCGCCGCCAACGGATTATCGACATCGCAGGGCTGCCCGAAGGCGAGGTTTTCTCACCTGAGGAAATCCGTTTGTCTACAGAAAGGCTGCGTCGTACGGGCGCGTTCAATGCAGTTGCTCTCAGCGAGGCCGAGCAGATCGGGCCGAATGATACCTTGCCGATCATTGCGCAGATTACGGATGCGCCCAAACGCAGGCTCGGCTTCGGCGCAGAGCTTTCGACACTGGAAGGGGGCACAATCAGTGCATTCTGGCTGCACCGCAATTTCCTTGGCGGGGCCGAGCGGCTGCGCTTTGATGCCGAGATTAGCGGCATCGGTGGCAGTTCGGGCGGGACTGATTACTCCCTGAGCGCGCGCTTCGAGCGACCGGCGACGTTCAACGAAGATACTGACTTCTACGCACTGGCCAAAATTGAACAGTTGGACGAGGTGTCTTTTTTCTCGCGCCAGCTGGACCTAGAAGCAGGGATTGAGCGGATCGCATCGCCCGAGCGGACATATACGCTGGGCGTAGGCCTGCGCACTGCGGAAACCCGCGATGCCTTTGGCGAGAACAAATATACATTGCTGACACTTCCGCTCAGCGCGACATTCGACTACCGCGATAATCCGCTGAACGCGAAAGACGGCTATTATATCAAGGCAGATGCAATGCCTTTCGTGGCGCTTTCAGGGGCTGATAACGGTATCCGCACGTTTGTCGATGCGCGCGGCTACAAGACGTTCGGCACAGCGCGGCCTGTTACGTTGGCTCTGCGTGGGCAGTTCGGGTCGGTCTATGGGCCTGACCTGTCGGTAACCCCAGCAGACTATTTGTTTTATTCTGGTGGCGGTGGCACCGTCCGCGGGCAGGAGTACCAGTCCCTTGGCGTGGCTGTCGGATCGGACACAACAGGCGGGCGCAGTTTTGTCGGCCTGTCTGCCGAAGTGCGCGTGGGCGTGACAGACAGCATCGGTTTGGTCGGTTTTGCCGATGCAGGCTATGTCGGCGAAGAAGAATTTTATGACGGCTCAGGCACATGGCATTCAGGTGCGGGCCTCGGCCTGCGGTACAACACTGCCATCGGGCCGATCAGGCTGGACGTGGCTGTGCCGACATCTGGCCCTGAAACGGACGAGGATTTTCAGGTCTATATCGGTATAGGACAGTCTTTTTGATGCGTATGATACGGTACATTCTGATGGCGTTCGCGCTTGTCCTTGCTTTGCCTGCGATGGCGCAGGAAGAAGACAAAGGCTTTTTGACGCGAAAAATCCAAGAACTGCTGAGCGGAGCAGGCCGCGAAGTGAGCATCACTGGATTTACCGGCGCGCTTAGCTCCGCCGCTTCGTTTGAGCTGATGACCATTTCCGACGACGAAGGCGTCTGGCTTACCATGGAAGATGTGGTGCTGGATTGGAACCGGTCTGCGCTGCTGCGCGGGCGGCTGGAGGTGCAAGAGCTGAGTGCAGCGCGCATTGATCTTCCGCGTCTGCCGAAGGGCGATGAAGAGACGCTGCCCGATGCCGAGGCTACGCCCTTTACCTTTCCTCAACTTCCCGATCTGCCCGTATCGGTCGATATAGCGGTTCTGAATATCGCGCAGTTGCGTCTGGGTGCGCCCTTGGTCGGGCAAGAGGTTCTGCTGCAAATGACAGCAAATGCCACGCTGAACGATGCGGGGCTGGATGCGGCGTTTCAAGCAAACCGTACAGACGGCAAGCGTGGTACGTTTGATCTGCGCGCAACCCTGTCACGTGACGCCAGCACGCTGGATATGCTGCTGCGGCTAAGCGAGCAGGCGGATGGTATCGCAGCCAACCTGCTGGATATTCCTGACAAACCCTCTGTTGATCTGACCGTGCAGGCAGACGGGCCATTGGATGATCTGCGCACTGATCTAAAGGTTGATACTGACGGTGCCGAGCGTTTGGCGGGGGTGGTTAGCATCACAACGCAAGGCAGTGCATCCGATCCTGACAGACAGATAGTGGCGGATATTGGTGGTGATCTCACAGCCGTGATTTTACCTGAATATCGCGACTTCTTCGGCAATGATGTCTCTCTACGGG
This sequence comes from uncultured Sulfitobacter sp., assembly GCF_947502895.1. Taxonomy (GTDB): domain Bacteria; phylum Pseudomonadota; class Alphaproteobacteria; order Rhodobacterales; family Rhodobacteraceae; genus Sulfitobacter. Next base: position 431,300 of record NZ_CANNBM010000002.1, on the reverse strand, counting down.
CTTCGGCTTTGCTGGAGGCGAGTGGCGCGATCACACTGGACCGCTTTGCGCTCAAGGCTGCTGCAGTCGATCTGGAGGGGCGTGCGGCGATCTCCGAGAATAACTGGCCCACGCTGTTGGATATTGAGGGGCGTGTGGCGCGTGCCGATGGCGCGCCTGTCGTGCTTCCAGGTGGAGGTGGCACTGCTTTTGTTGACCGGATCGTGCTGGACGTGGACTATGACGCCGCAAACGGTGACGCCTATGAGGCGAGCTTTAATATATCGGGCCTGCAAACTGATAGCGGCACGATAGAGCAGTCCACCCTCCGCTCTACGGGGACACTCACAGGGGCGCAGGGCAATCTGGGACAGTTGCGCGGTGTGGTCCAGTTTGCAACGCAGGGCGTGGCATTGGTTGACGCCGCACTTGCCGAAGCGTTGGGCGCACAGCTCACGGGCTCGACCGAGGTAAATTACATCACAGACCAGCCTTTGCGTTTGTCCAATCTGCAGGTTCAGGGCAGCGACTATAGCCTCAAAGGGGATATCGCCTTTGGGGGGCTCGGCTCTGGGGTAGAAACAGAAATAGATGCGCAGCTGATTGCCACCGACCTCAGCCGCTTTTCCGCGCTTGCTGGTCGGGAGCTGGATGGCGCAACGACACTGGCGCTGAGCGGTACGATCGTGCCGCTAAGTGGCGCGTTTGATTTGGATGCAAAAGGAACCGCAGATAACATCAAAACGGGTATCGCGCAGGCAGATGCTGTACTGGAAGGCCGGACAGATCTGACCATGAAGGCTATTCGAAACGAGAATGGCACCTTCTTGCGTGATCTTGAGCTGAGTAATGCGGCTCTGCTGTTTACTGGTTCAGCCGAACTTGCGAGCACGTCTTCGCGTGTGGATGCTGACATTGTGCTGCGCGATATCGCAACAGTTTTGCCGCAGTATGAGGGGCGCGTCGTTCTGAAAGGCGCCGCGCGCGAAAACGGATCGGGCTGGCGTGTGGATGTAACGGGCGACGGCCCGTATGATACAACACTGTCGCTCGAAGGGTTGGCGACAGGACCTGACGCCGAATTGGCATTTGACGCAAACGTGCCAGAGCTTTCGCCCTTTGCCGAAGGGATCGAGGGGCCGCTGCGTGCAGAGGGGACACTTCGTCAGACACCGCAAGGTTGGTTGCTGCAAACAGACGCTGCGGGCCCGTTTGATGCAACAGCCCGTTTGAACGGATTGGTGACCCCCTCGGTTGATCTGGGCTTTGATGTGGCCGTGCCACAGATTGCGCAAATCGCCCCCCAAGTTAGCGGCCCTGTTCGTGCCACAGGACGGCTGCGCCAGACCGATACAGGATTTGATATCACAACCGATGCGTCAGGTCCCTACAATGCGGATCTGTCTGTGACTGGTGCGCTGACACCAGCGATAGATGTGGCGTTCGATTTGGCCCTGCCAAACCTGCAGCCGCTGGTCCCGCAGGTGAACGGGCCTTTGCGTGCCAAAGGGCAGCTGCGTCAGAGCGAGCAGGGATTTGTGATCGACACGACCGCTAGTGGCCCCTACGGCGCGCGGGCGGCAGTCGAGGGATTGGCAACAGGGCCGGACGTGGCGCTTGAATTTGATGTATCCCTGCCGAATGTTGCGCCCTTTGCTCCTGGTGTGAATGGCCCGCTAACGGCCAAAGGCAATCTGCGCCAAACGCCTGCTGGTATTGCTTTGAACACCAACGCCACTGGCCCTTACAGCAGCCGCGCCTCGGCGCGCGGGGTGGTAACAGGACCAAACGCAGCGGTGGACTTTACGTTGGCGATGCCCAATATCGCAGCATTGGTGCCAAAATTGAATGGTCCTTTGAACGTGAATGGCGCGGCCAGCAAAACAACTCAGGGCTGGCAACTGGATACATCCTTGCGGGGGCCGTCAGGCACACAGGCCAGTGTCGCGGGTCTGGTGGGCAATGACGGGCGTTTGAATATCGGTATCAACGGCAACGCGCCATTGGGCCTTGCGGGGCCTTTCATCGCGCCGCGAAATTTGCAGGGGCAAGCGCGGTTTGATCTGCGCCTTGATGGCCCTGCGGGACTGGATGCGCTCAGCGGTCAGATACAAACATCAGGTGCGACGCTGACGGCCCCCAATTTCAGGGTCGGGCTGGAAGGAATAGATGCGGATATCCGCCTTGCCAACAGCCGCGCCCAACTGGATATCACGGCCAGTGCAACGGGGGGCGGGCGCCTTGGGGTCGCAGGTTCAGTAGCTCTGAGCGGCGCGCAGGTGGCTGATCTGGGCATTACATTGAATGATGTCGTATTGGTCGACCCGCGGCTCTATCGGACCTCGCTTAGCGGCGCGTTGCGACTGTCTGGCCCGCTTTCGGGGGGCGCTGGCATTGCTGGCAATATCGTGATTGGCGAGACGAACGTCACCGTTCCCTCAACGGGCCTAACGAGCATTGGTGATATCCCACCAATCACCCATATCGGCGCACCCGACGACAACCGCGCGACACGCCGCCGTGCAGGTCTGTTAGAAGAAGGCGCCGCGAGCGATCCTGTCCAGAATGGCAGCAGCGGAGGCGGTTTTGGTCTTGATATCAATGTGAACGCACCGGGGCGCATATTTGTGCGCGGTCGCGGGCTAGACGCGGAGTTGGGCGGTAATCTGCGGATCACGGGCCGCACAGATGCAATCGTGTCTTCCGGCCGCTTTGAGCTGCTGCGCGGCCGCCTTGATATCTTGGGCAAGCGCTTTGATCTGGAGGAAGGCTCGGCCCAGTTTCAGGGTGACTTCATTCCCTACATTCGATTTGTTTCAACCACATCTACGCAAACAGGTACGGCAAGCGTGATTGTCGAAGGGCCCGCCGATGCGCCCGAGGTCACATTCGAGAGCACGCCAGCGGGGCCGCAGGACGAAGTCCTCGCGCAGCTTTTGTTCGGACGCAATCTGTCCGAGATTTCCGCGTTTCAGGCGCTGCAACTTGCCAATGCCGTCGCCACGCTGGCGGGGCGCGGAGGTAACGGTGTGGTCGGCAACCTGCGCGACCGCTTCGGGCTGGATGATCTGGACGTCACCACCACCGACAGCGGCGAGACCGCTTTGCGCGTGGGTAAGTATCTGACAGATAATGTCTATACAGATGTCACCGCAGCCTCGGATGGCACCGGTGAAGTGTCGCTGAACATCGACATCACGCCCAACCTCAAAGGCAAGGCAACGCTGGGATCGGATGGTAACTCATCTATCGGTCTGTTTTTCGAGAAAGACTACTAGGCTCAGGACGGTGTGAAGCGCCCGAATTTGCCACGCTTGAACAACAGACCATCTGCTTCTTCCGGTTGGATCGCTGCAGAGGTGATCTGGCCCAGAATGATCGAGTGATCCCCCGCGGCGTGGACCGCGTAAGTATCGCAATGAAAGGTCGCCAGACAGCCATGAAGTGTTGGCGCACCATTCGGCCCTGCATCATAGAGATAGGGTGCAAAATCATGTCCTTGGGCCGCAAAATGGTTGGCAATTTCCATCTGATCGGCGCTCAGCACGTGGATGCAAAAGGACGCGGCATTGGTAAACGGATCATGGCGCTGTGACTTGCGCGCAGCCGACCACAGCACCAGCGGCGGATCCAGCGAGACAGAGGAGAATGAGTTTGCCGTCATACCCAGCGGTCCTGCCTCCGTCTGGGCCGTGATCAGGGCGACACCTGTCCCGAATTGACCCAGTGCGCGGCGCAGGTCAGTGGTGCGGGTAGGGTCGGGAACGAAGCTATGCATGTTGTTTTCCATCTGCCGAGCGGTGCCATGCAGCCGCTCATTTGTCCAGAGCGGACGACGTAGCGCACAACCGTGCGGCGCCAAGGCAGGATTAGTCGTTCAGGGCCTCTTTCAGCCAGTGAACGGTATCGCAGGCTGCTGCCAGTGCGCCTTCAAAGTCTTTCCAGCTGTCTGAACCGTGGTGTCCGATGCTGTACCAGCCGCGCCCGTCTTCGGGGTCGCGGCGAAATTCATCAAAGCCGTAGGTGCCATTTGGCCGCAAAAAGATGTCCACGCATACCGTCTCGCCTTGCAAATTGACCGAGCGGATAACCTTGTTTTCATGTGCCATTGCGGCCTCTCTTGGGATGTGCCTGAAAAGGCGAAGGGCGCCCCGCCAAGCGAAGCGCCCCCTTTTTTCGACTATTGCCAGCTTACTTGTTCATCCGGTTCTCGATCAGATCATCCACCACCGAAGGGTCGGCGAGCGTCGATGTATCGCCTAAGGTGGCATGATCATTCTCGGCGATCTTGCGCAAGATACGGCGCATGATCTTGCCTGAGCGTGTCTTGGGCAGACCAGGCGCCCATTGGATCAGATCGGGCGAGGCGATTGGCCCGATCTCGGTGCGGACCCAGCTGCGCAGCTCGGCGCGCAACTCGTCGGTATATTCCTCACCACCCATCAGGGTGACGTAGCAATAGATGCCCTGACCCTTGATCTCATGCGGGTAGCCAACAACCGCTGCTTCGGCGACTTTTGCGTGTGCCACGAGGGCCGATTCAACTTCGGCAGTGCCCATGCGGTGGCCCGACACGTTGATGACATCATCAACGCGGCCCGTGATCCAATAGTCGCCATCCGCATCGCGTTTGCAGCCGTCACCGGTAAAGTAATAGCCAGGATAGTCGGCGAAATACGTCTTTTCAAAACGCGCGTGATCACCCCAGACACTGCGCATCTGGCCCGGCCAGCTGTCTGCAATGCACAGCACGCCTTCCGCCGGATTGCCCTGCAGCTCTTCTGCGGTTGTCGGCTCCAGTACGACAGGTTTGATGCCAAAGAACGGCTTCATCGCCGAGCCTGGTTTCATCGCATGCGCACCGGGCAGGGGGGTCATCAAATGGCCGCCTGTTTCGGTTTGCCACCACGTATCCACGATGGGACAAGTGCCGCCGCCGACAACATCGTTGTACCAGTTCCATGCCTCGGGGTTGATCGGCTCGCCCACCGTGCCGAGAATGCGCAGGCTACTCAGATCGGCCTTTTTTACAAAATCATCGCCTTGGCCCATTAGTGCGCGGATCGCCGTGGGGGCGGTGTAGAACTGGTTGACCTTGTGCTTTTCACAGACCTGCCAGAAGCGGCTGGCATCGGGATAGGTCGGCACGCCCTCGAACATCAGTGTTGTCGCACCATTGGCCAGCGGGCCATAGACAATATAGCTGTGGCCCGTGACCCAGCCCACATCAGCCGTACACCAGAAGATATCGCCCTCTTTGTAGTCAAACGTCACCTCATGGGTCATGGCCGCATAAACCAGATAGCCGCCCGTGGTATGTACCACGCCTTTTGGCTGACCGGTCGAGCCTGAGGTGTACAGAATGAACAATGGGTCCTCTGCGCCCATCGCCTCGGGTGCGCAAGTGTCAGAGGCTTCGGCGGCAAGCGCGTTATAGTCAAAATCGCGCCCGTCGACCCATGTGGTTTGTCCGCCTGTGCGTTTGACCACCAGACATTTTACACTGTCTTTGCAATGCAGCAGTGCCTGATCCGCGTTTGTCTTGAGCGGGGTTGCCTTGCCACCGCGCGGGGCGTGATCCGCTGTGATAACGACCTTTGCTTCGCAGCCATTGACCCGCGCAGCCAATGCATCGGGGGAGAAACCGGCAAATACGATGGAATGAATTGCGCCAATCCGCGCGCAGGCCAGCATGGCATATGCCGCCTCGGGGATCATTGGCATATAGATGATCACACGGTCACCACGTTCGACCCCCATATCCTTGAGGACATTTGCCATTTTACAGGTGTTGGCATGCAGCGCACGATAGGTAATGTGCTGGGCTTGCTCTTCAGGGCTGTCCGGCTCCCAGATGATGGCAGTTTGATCGCCGCGTGTCTCAAGGTGACGGTCGATGCAATTGGCAGCGACGTTGAGCTGCCCGTCACCGTACCAGTTGATCTTGACCGACCCTAGGGTGAAATCCACATCCTTGACCTGCGTAAACGGCTTCATCCAATCCACGCGCTGTCCCTGTTCGCGCCAAAAGCCTTCGGGATCGTTGATAGATGCGGCATACATGGCATCATATTTGGCTTCGTTCACGTGCGCCTGCGCGGCCAGATCGGCGCTGGGCGGATAGGTTTTTGCGTTTTGTGACATGGGTGGTTTCCTCCAAAGGTGCGGCTTGCGTCTTGGGGTTGCGCAATGTCGCGGGTGTTTGGCGGCAGCTTAGGCTGTGTTCACGGGTAAGGGAATAATCAAGGCGGGCATTGCCTGTTGCTTGTGTAAACAAATTTCCCAACAGGGGTAAAGTTTGTAAACTCGTGGGTGGCGCGGGCATGGTCATGGCGGTTGATTGGCGTCAACAAAGGGTTGGCACTGGGAAACGGACAGGCTAGCGTATGCGCCAAGCGGGCCGTGAAAAGGCGCGCATCAATCGGGAGAAACCAATGAGTAAATATCTTAGCACCGCCGCTATTTGCGCCATCAGCTTTGCCTTCGTGACCGAGGCCGCTGCCACTGAATGGAACGTATCTGTCTGGGGCAAGCGCCGCGCGTTTACCGAGCATGTTGAAAAGCTGGCCGAGCTGGTGTCGGAAAAGACAAATGGCGAGTTCACAATGAACGTCAGCTACGGCGGTCTGTCCAAAAACCGTGAGAACCTTGATGGCATCTCCATCGGCGCTTTCGAGATGGCGCAGTTCTGCGCAGGGTACCACCGCGACAAAAACCGTGTTGTCACAGTGCTTGAGCTTCCCTTCCTCGGTGTCGAGAACCTTGAGCAAGAGCTGGCTGTGTCCAAAGCTGTATACGCCCACCCTGCGGCAGCCGAAGAAATGGCGCAGTGGAATGCAAAGCTGCTGATGACCTCGCCCATGCCGCAGTACAATCTTGTGGGTACAGGTGATCCACGCGCAACGCTGGAAGATTTTCAGGGTATGCGCGTCCGCGCGACAGGCGGCATTGGCCAAGCGTTCGAAGCGGTCGGCGGTGTGCCCACATCTGTGACGTCCTCCGAGGCGTTTCAGGCGATGGAATCGGGTGTTGTGGACACGGTTGCATTCGCCCAGCATGCGCACCTGTCCTTCGGCACGATCAACGAAGCCGACTGGTGGACAGCAAACCTGAACCCCGGCACGGTGAACTGCCCTGTCGTCGTCAACATCGACGCCTATGAAAGCCTGACAGACGCCGAGCGCGCAGCGTTGGACTCCTCGGTAGACGAGGCGTTGGAGCACTATCTGACCAACTACGGTGAATTGCTCACGCGTTGGGACGCCGTTCTGGAAGAGAAGGGCGTGGAGAAAGTAATGATCGCAGATGATGTGATTTCCGAATTCCGCGCCAAAGCAGCTGACCCGATCCGCGACAAATGGATCGCTGACATGGAAGCGCAAGGCATCCCGGGTCAGGAACTGTATGATCTGGTTGTCAAAACACTTGCCGACGCCAAAAGCGGTAGCTGATCCAGAGGCAGGGGGCGGATGCCCCTTGCCTGTTCAAGCACAGGCTGCGCGATCAACGCGCAGCCTTTTTGCACACTCTGACTGTCTGCATTGAATTCATAAAAGGGGCGTGGTTATGGCAGGTTCAGCCGCAGTGCTGGAGGATTCCAGCCTACTGAGCAAACTCGACCGCATGTTGTTGCCGCTGGAGCGTTTTTGCGCATTGCTGAGCGGCATTGCGATTTTCTCACTGATGTTTCTAGCGGCCTATTCCGTCACGGCGCGCAAGTTCTTTGGCAGCCCCCTGATGGGATATGTTGACTACATCGAAGCCGCGATGCCTGTCATTGCGATCATGGGTGTCTCTTACGTGGCACGTGATGGCACGCATATCCGCATGGATATGCTGGTCAACGCGCTCAAGGGCCGCGTTCTCTGGTTTTTTGAGCTGGTTTCGGTGTTGCTGATGCTTTTACTGATCGTTGGCCTGACCTACGGCGCATGGGAGCATTTCGACCGTTCGTTTGATTGCGCACGTCCCTTCTGTTCGCGCGACAGCTCTATCGACGTGAGCCTGCCAATCTGGCCCAGCAAACTGGTGGTGCCGATTGCCTTTGCGGTGCTGACACTGCGGCTTTTGTTGCAGGCGTGGGGCTATGGGCGCGCGCTGGTGCTAGGGCTGGAAAACCCTGTTGCCGTGCCGCTTTCGCTGACCATCGAAGAACAAGCCTTGGCCGAAGCGAAGATTTTGGAAGGGGCGGACTGATGGAACCTATTGAAATCGGGCTTTGGGTCTCGGGTGGTATGTTGGTCATGGTACTGCTTGGCATGCGCGTCGCATTCGCCGCGGGCCTTGCTGGCTATATTGGTCTGATCTGGTTGCGCTGGAACGGCTTTGACTATGATCCCGAGCGGTTCTGGAAGGCTGTCGAAATCAGCACCAAGATCGCGGGCCTGACACCCCATTCCAAAGTGAGCGCACAGGTCCTGAGCCTTATCCCTGTGTTTATCATGATCGGGTATCTCGCCTATCACGCCAAGCTGACGACTGCGCTGTTCGAGGCCTGTAAACGCTGGTTTGCATGGGTGCCCGGCGGGCTGGCTGTCTCTACTGTGTTCGCAACTGCAGGCTTTGCTGCTGTGTCGGGTGCATCTGTGGCAACGGCTGCCGTATTCGCACGTATTGCGATCCCGGAAATGCTCAAGATTGGCTACAACAAACAGTTCGCGGCGGGCGTAGTGGCGGCAGGTGGCACGCTGGCCTCGCTGATCCCGCCTTCCGCGATCCTTGTGATTTACGCAATTATCGTTGAGCAGGACGTGGGGATGCTCCTGTTGGCAGGCTTTATTCCGGGCATGTTCTCGGCCATTGTTTATGCTGCGCTGATTATTACAATCGCACTTGTGTGGAAGAACGTAGGCCCGCCTGTGCGCGGCTTCACGTGGAAGCAGCGTTTCGAGAGCCTGCCGCCCGCGCTGCCCATTGTAGCTGTGGTCGTGATTATTATCTTCTTTGTCTACAACCCTTTTGGCGATGCGTGGGGCACCCCCACCGAAGGCGGTGCTGTAGGGGCGTTCATCGTGTTCCTGATGGCGCTTTATCGCGGAATGCGCTGGGCCAAGCTGAAAGAGGCATTGCTGGAGACTGCAAAGCTGACCGTAATGATCTTTTCGATCATTTGGGGCGTTCTGATCTACGTGCGTTTCTTGGGCTTTGCAGAGCTGCCTGACGCGTTCTCGTCATGGATAACATCGTTGGATCTGGCGCCTATCGTTATCCTGATCTGTATTCTGCTGGCTTATGCAGTGCTGGGGATGTTCATGGATGCGATCGGGATGCTGCTGCTGACACTGCCTGTTGTCTACCCTGCTGTGATGGCGCTGAACGGGGGCGAGACTGTTGCGGCGGTGGATAGTGCGTTTGGAATGTCTGGCCCGATGTGCGCGATCTGGTTTGGTATTCTGGTGGTCAAAATGGCCGAATTCTGTCTGATCACACCGCCTATTGGCCTGAACTGTTTTGTCGTGGCAGGCGTGCGGGATGATCTGACCGTGCAGGACGTCTTTCGCGGTGTGATGCCGTTCTTTCTGGCCGATGCTGTGACAATCGCTCTGCTGGTTGCATTTCCTGCAATCGTCTTGTGGCTGCCCTCGCTGGCAAGCTAGATACCTCTCCGCATCGCTGTTGTAGTGGTGCGGGGTACCCGCTTAGATAATCCCGAGTTTGACGCCAAATATGTTTCGTTTCGTGCATTCCTCCGATCTGCATCTTGGCAAGCCGTTTGGCCGCCACAGCGAGGACGTGCGCGGGCGGTTGCGCCAAGCGCGGCATGGCGCGCTGGACCGTCTGGCGCTGGCAGCACGGACAGGCGGCGCGGCTGTTGTCATGCTGGCTGGCGATACGTTTGATCAAGAAACACCCGCCCCGCAAATCACCCGTCAGGCGCTTAATGCGATGGCGCAAGCGGATGACATCACGTGGGTCTTGATGCCAGGAAACCACGACAGTCTCGCAGCAAGCGAGTTGTGGCAGACCATCACCCGCGACACGCCCGAAAACGTCGTGCTGGCCCTGACGGCCGAGCCGATTGCCCTCGGTGAGGCTTATGTCCTGCCCGCGCCGTGTACTGTGCGCAACGCAGGGCGGGACCTGACAGTCGATATGGCGCAGCCCACACCCGAGGGCGCATTGCGCATCGGTCTGGGTCACGGCGGTATCACGGAATTTGCCAGCCTCGGCACCGTAGCTGCCGAGGGCCCCAGCGGCACAATCGCACCTGACCGCGCGGCGCTGGCAGGGCTTGATTATCTGGGGCTGGGTGATTGGCACGGTCAAATCAGGGTAAGTGGGAATACGTGGTATTCCGGTACGCCCGAGGCGGATAGCTTCAAACACGCAGACAACGGACGCGCGTTATTGGTGGCGCTTTCGTCAGCAGGGGCGATGCCTGATGTGACACCCGTCGAGACAGGTGAAATTGATTGGTTGCGCCAGAGTATCGAGTTGACGCCGCAAGATGATATTGATGCGCTCGTGCGTGCAATTACCCCACCATTGGGTAAACGGCGCGACACGCTGCTGCATGTCGTTGCCTCCGGGCGGATGGGCGTGCAGCAGATGCAACTCCTGTCAGCCGCGCTGGCGGCGATCACGCCCGATTTCCTCAGTCTTACGCAAAATACGGATGCCGTGACGCTGGCCCATAACACCGCCGATCTGGAGGCGATTGACCCGTCGGGAGGTGCGCTGCGCCAAGCTGCCGATGCACTGTCTGCACGGGCTCAAGATGGTGATCTGTCGGCCGCCGACCGCCGTTTGGCGGCCACAGCCCTATCGCAGCTCTTCTCGTTTGTGGCAGAGGAGCCTTGATGAGACTGCGCAGCCTCACCCTCACAAATGTGCGCAAATTTGCGGGCCAGACCGCAACAATCAGCGGCATCAGCGATGGCGTTACCGTGGTGGCCGAGGCCAACGAATTTGGCAAATCCACATTCTTTGACGCGCTGCATGCGCTTTTCTTTCTCAAATACGGCGCTGCGACCCGCGATGTGAAGGCGCTTCAGCCGCGCTCGGGCGGTCCTGTGCGCATCAGCGCCGAGGTTGAACTGCCAGAGGGGACGTTCACCTTAGAAAAAAGCTATCTCGCGCAAAAGCGGGCTACTGTACGCAATCAAGCGGGAAGCATCATCGCGCTGGATGATGAGGCAGAAGCATGGATCGCGCAGCTGATGGGCAGCGGGTTGGAAGGTCCGGCTGGCCTGCTGTGGGTGCGCCAAGGCACCACTGCGCTAGAGCCGTCGGGCACGGCAGCGGCAGACAAAACCGAGAAAGAGCGATTGCTGGGCGCACGGCGCAACTTGCTTTCTTCGGTTGCGGGCGAGATTGATATGGTCACTGGTGGGCGGCGCATGGACCGCGTGATCGAGGCCGCAGCGGCAGCTTTGGGGCGTCTGGCAACTGCCACGGGCCAACCAAAAGCAAACGGCCCGTGGAAAGAGGCAGAGCTAGAAGCGCAGGAACTGTCCGCGCGTCATGACGAGTTGTCGCGCCTGTGCACTGATCTGTCGCGCGCATTGGCCGAGCGGCGCGAAGTGATGCAACGGCTTGCTGTGCTTGAAGCGCCGGGCGCCGAAAATGCGCTGAGTGAGGCCGTGCAGCGCGCGCAGCAGGTCTATGATGCCGCGGCGGCCCATGCCGACAGGCTTGCACAGGCCGAGGGGCAAGCAGCCCTGCGCCGATTGGAACTGACCAGCGCAGAGCAAAAACTGGATGCGTTGATTGCAGCTGCAGCATCATTTGACGCGGCACAATCTGGTTTGGCGGCTGCAAAGGCCGTACATGAGCAGGCCATTCAGGATGTGCAGAGCACCCAACAGAACACGCAGAGTGCGCAGACTGCCTTGGAAACCGCTACGCGTGCGCTTGGCGTTTTGCAGTCGGCCAGAGAGGCCGTACAAAACGCTGCTTTGCGTCAGTCGGCGACTGACAAATACACCCGCGCCCAATCCGCACTGGCACAGGTAGAGGAAAAGCGCACGGCGCTTGAACGCGCACACGCTACTTTGGCGACACTTCCCGTGACGCAAGCTGCGCTTGATAAAATTGAGACGGCTGAGGCGGCTGTAAGCCGTGCAAAGGCAGATGTGGCGGCGCAGGGTGTTCAGATCGAGCTGTTTTATCAAGGAGATGCGCGCGTCAGCGTTGCCGGTGGCACGCTGCTGCAAGGGCCACATACAGTTGCTGCGCGTCAGGAATTCGACTTGCCCGGAATTGGCCGAATGATCGTTGATCCCGGTGCGGCAGCTATTGGGGAAGATAGTGTTAAATCGGCGCAAGAACGCCTAATTCAAGTATTGCAGGTGGTTCAGGTGTCGGATGTGGCGGCGGCGCGTCAGGGGGCTGGTTTGCGCGCTCAGACCGCGGGGGAGGTGGCGCTGCTGGAAAATGTACTGGCGACGCTGGCACCTGACGGGGTTGCGCGATTGCAGGCGGAGGTTTTCCAAGCCAAAGCAAGCCTTGATATGCTCTCTGCCGCCGAGATCCCCAAGGATATTGATCCCCAAACCATCGCCGCGCAACTGCAAGAAGTGCAAAGCGCAGAGGCGACAGCACGCGCAGCCTATGAGCGCGCGCGTGATGCTGCAGAAAGTGCGCGGACCACCGCCGCCCGCGCGCAAGCCAGATACGAGACAGCGCAGACCGCATATGCGGGGGCGGCAAGCGCCTATGGCGATGTGGAGAGTTTCGAAGCCCGAAAAGCCCAAGCCGCACGAGCACAGTCGCTGGCACAGGTCGCAGCTGATGATGCCGGCACCGCCGCAGACGCGCTGATGGAAGACGCACCAGATCTGGTGACGGCGCAGGCAGATTTGACCCGTGCCAAATCAGCGGCCGAGAATGCAAGAGACGCCCGCGCGCAGTTGCAGACCCGCTGCGCTGATCTGAATGCCACGATCCGCGCCCGCGCCGAAGACGGTGTGGAGGAAAAACGCGACGAGGCGGAAGGCATGATGCGGCGCGCGAAAGAACGCGCGGCAAGACTGGCGGAAGAGGCCGCAGGCCTGACGCTGCTTCTAGCGGCATTGCGTGACAGGCGCGGTGCGGCACAAGAGGCATATTTCGGACCTGTGCAAAAAGAACTGGCACCATTGCTGGCGCTGTTGCATGCGGATGCGGCGCTGAGTTTTGATCCTACGTCATTGCTGCCGCAAGGTATCGCGCGCGGGGGCGCTGATGAGGCGATGGAAACACTGAGCGGCGGAACCCAAGAGCAGATCGCAATCCTCACGCGTCTGGCCTTTGCGCGGCTTTTTGCACGGCAGGGCAAACCGATGCCCATTATTTTGGATGATGCGCTGGTCTATTCCGACGACAGCCGGATTGTCTCGATGTTCACGGCTCTGCATCGCGTGGCCCATGACCAGCAGGTTATCGTATTCACCTGCCGACAGATGGCATTCGAGCAGTTGGGCGGGGCCCGCCCGCGGGTCGAGATCACGCAAGAGGCATAAACTGCCTGTCATTTAGGCACTTTTCTTTTTCGTGGGTTTATTCACATTGAAAAAGCTATTCTTGCGGGTGGTCTCATGTTCAACTTTTCCCAAAGAGAAGTTGATGAGCCTAGATACCCTTCAGATCCACAGCGATAGAGATGCAGTTGCACCGCGCCATATACCGCGTGCACAAGGCGCGATAGATGTGTCGGTGTATTGCCGCGACGGGGCCACGCGGTTGTTTGCTCTGCGGCAATCGGGCTGTATGAAGTGCGTCTTTCCCACCATCTTTCGACCCGACGCTGAAGCGGTTCTGGTGAATACATCAGGGGGTGTAACGGGGGGCGACCGGATTTCGGTATTAGGCGCCATCGGGGAAGACAGTACGCTAACCCTAACCACACAAGCAGCCGAACGCATCTACCGTACAACGGACGGCACAACGGGGGGCGTGCAGACACGCCTGTGCGTCGCGCCGGGGGGGCGATTAAATTGGCTCCCGCAGGAAACTATTGTGTTTGACCGTGCGCGCTTGCGACGGGATTTGCGGATTGATCTGGCTAAAGGTGCCACGGCCTTGTTGTGCGAAACGCTGGTGTTTGGCCGCGCTGCAATGGGCGAGACACTGCAAGACGTCTCACTGCACGACAGTATCAAGATCACGCGCTGCGGCCTGCCGCTGTTTTTGGACGCGGTAAGGCTGAACGGCGCTGTGGCGCAGCATATGGACCGCGCAGCGATTGGGAATGGCGCGGGCGTTGTGGCAACTGCCGTACTGGTGTCGCCGCAGGCAGGGCTCCTTCTACCCAAGGTCCGCGCTCTGCTGCCCGCGACTGGCGGTGCCAGCCTGCGCAATGAAGACGTGCTGGTCGTCCGTGCGCTGGCCGAAGATTCGCTGGCACTGCGCCGATTTATGATTCCGGTGTTGGAACACCTCGCCGGTCAACCGCTGCCCGCTGTATGGAGGCTATGACACATGCAACTGACCCCGCGTGAAAAAGACAAACTGCTGATCGCGTTGGCCGCTGAAGTGGCCCGCAAACGGCTGGCGAGGGGCGTGAAGCTGAACCACCCAGAGGCGATCGCATTGATCACCGATGCTGTGGTTGAGGGCGCGCGCGATGGCCGCTCTGTCGCGGATATGATGGAGGCGGGTGGCCACATCATCACCCGCGATCAGTGCATGGAAGGTGTGCCCGAAATGATCGCGGATGTGCAGGTTGAAGCAACATTTCCCGACGGGACCAAGCTGGTCACAGTCCATAACCCGATCAGGTAGGAGGGGCACAGAATGATACCCGGAGAAGTAATGCCAGCAGAAGGTTCGGTGACGCTGAACGAGGGCGAAAAAACGACGGCCATGATTGTGGCAAATACGGGTGACAGGCCCATACAGGTCGGCAGTCATTATCATTTTGCCGAAACCAACCCTGCGCTGGATTTTGATCGCAAGCTGGCCCATGGAATGCGTCTGGATATCGCCGCCGGCACTGCTGTGCGGTTTGAGCCCGGACAACGCCGCGAGGTCCAGCTGATCCCTATAGGTGGCGCGCGCCGTGTCTTTGGCTTCAACGCCAAAGTTATGGGGCCTCTGGCCGTGGCTGTGGCCGTTGTGCTGGGCAGTCAGTTTGCAAGCGGTGCAGATGCCCAAACGGTGGCGCAATGCACCGCCCCGCAAGACCAGGCTACGATGAATGCCTGTGCTGCCCAAGCTTATGCGCAGGCAGATGCGGAACTGAATACCGCGTGGAAATCGGCCAGCACATTCGCAAAGGCCATCGGACAGGACAACGCATTGCTGGAGGCACAACGCGCATGGCTGCGCTACCGCGATCTGGCCTGTACTGTGCAGGCAAGCCCGTTCGAGGGCGGCACTCTGCAACCGTTCGTAAAGCTGGAATGTCTGCGCGAAGTGACTGCGGCGCGCACCAGAATGCTGCTTGATTTCAACGCCTACTGATCCCCGCGACATATAGGAGAGCACATTATGCCCGTCTCGATCCCGCGCGCCCAATACGCTGCCATGTATGGCCCCACCACAGGTGACCGCATCCGTCTTGCCGATACCGATCTCGTGATCGAGGTTGAGCATGACATGACGACCTACGGTGAAGAAGTGAAGTTCGGCGGGGGTAAAGTGATCCGTGACGGGATGGGCCAAAGCCAGTTCAGCCGCGCGCAGGGCGCTGTGGATACGGTCATAACCAACGCGCTGATCGTTGATCACACGGGCATCTACAAGGCGGATGTTGCGCTGCGTGACGGCCTGATCCACGCCATCGGCAAAGCGGGCAATCCCGACACGCAGAGCGGTGTGGACATTATCATCGGGCCGGGTACCGAAGTGATCGCGGGCGAGGGGCGGATACTAACGGCGGGCGCTATGGACAGTCACATCCATTTCATTGCCCCGCAACAGATGGAAGACGCGCTTCATTCAGGTGTCACGACATGTTTCGGGGGCGGTACGGGCCCCGCGCATGGCACTTTGGCCACCACCTGTACGCCCGGTCCGTGGCACATCGGGCGGATGTTGCAGGCATTCGATGGCATACCCATGAACATCGGCCTGTCAGGCAAAGGCAATGCCAGCCAGCCGCAGGCGCTGGAAGAAATGGTGCGTGGCGGGGCTTGCGCGCTGAAGCTGCATGAGGATTGGGGCACGACCCCTGCGGCGATTGATTGCTGCCTGAGCGTGGCCGACGCTATGGACGTTCAAGTTATGATCCACACTGATACGCTGAACGAGAGCGGCTTTGTCGAGCATACTGTGGCCGCTATGAAAGGCCGCACAATCCATGCATTTCATACCGAAGGGGCAGGGGGCGGGCATGCCCCTGATATCATCAAGATTTGTGGCGAGGAGTATGTGCTGCCGTCCTCTACCAACCCCACCCGCCCTTTCACGGTCAACACCGTGGAGGAGCATCTGGACATGCTCATGGTCTGCCACCACCTTGATAAGTCCATCCCCGAGGACATCGCGTTCGCCGAAAGCCGCATCCGGCGCGAGACAATCGCTGCAGAAGATATTCTGCACGATATGGGTGCTTTTTCTATCATCGCAAGCGACAGTCAGGCGATGGGCCGTGTGGGCGAGGTTTTGATCCGCACTTGGCAGACCGCAGACAAAATGCGCAAACAGCGCGGACGATTGAGCGAGGAGAGTGGCGACAACGACAATTTTCGCGTCCGCCGCTATATTGCAAAATACACCATCAATCCTGCAATCGCACAAGGCGTCAGCCATGTCATAGGCTCGGTCGAGGTGGGCAAACGCGCCGACCTTGTACTCTGGAATCCTGCATTTTTCGGGGTGAAGCCGGAAATGGTGCTGCTGGGGGGCAGCATCGCTGTGGCGCAGATGGGTGATACCAACGCGTCGATCCCGACACCCCAGCCCGTCTATTCGCGCCCCATGTTCGGGGCGTACGGGCGTGCCTTGACGGAAACGTCAGTTACATTCGTTTCGGCTGCGGCACATGCCGACAGTCTGGGCAGCACACTTGGGTTGGCCAAGCAGACGGTACCAGTGAAAAACACCCGGACCATCGGCAAAAAAGATTTGATCCTGAATGATGCCACGCCGCAGGTTGAAGTGGACCCCGAGACCTACGAAGTACGTGCTGATGGTATATTGCTCACCTGTGAACCGGCCACAGTGCTGCCAATGGCGCAGCGCTATTTCATGTTTTGAGGCGGCTGCGCATGGGTTTTTGCAACGACGTAGGTCGTGAATTTTACAGTGTTATACCGCGCATCTTCCAGAATTTCTGGCGGCAGCAGGCTACGGTCAAAGACGGGTTTATAGTACCAGTCATCCTCGCGGATTATGGCAGGCAGCTTTTCAGCATCCAAAAAGCGTTTGCAGAATTGCGGATCGTCCAGAACGGCATCGGGCAACAGGGCCGTGTCGAATTTGAAGGTCGGACGCTGATGCACCTCAACAGTGTAGCGACTGCCGCTAATCGGACCATTCGGGCGAAAGGCTATGATGCGCGCCCGCAGCGATGCTTCGCGCGCTTTAAGCGTCTTGATCTGCTCACGTATCGCGCCCAGCTCATCCGCAATTATGTCGATTCCATTCATGCAGCCACGCTGCCACATCCTGGTAAATGAAAGTATAACATGCCTGACCATCTTACCCGAACAATTCACGCCGCTGGTACGTGGCACAAAGCCGATGCACGATGTGAGCTGACCTATGACCAGCGGTTTTTGCGGCGCAAAGTGATTTCGACCACCGACGGGCAGAGTGTGCTTGTCGATCTGGAACATACGACGTCGCTGAATAACGCGGACGCTCTGGAAACCACGGCAGGTGTGATGATTGAGGTCGCCGCCGCGCAGGAGGCATTGTTGCAGATAACTGGTGATAACCTTGTGCAGCTTGCATGGCATATCGGAAACCGCCACACACCCTGCCAGATCGAGGCCGATCATCTGCTGATCCAGACCGACCCTGTAATCGGCCATATGCTGACCCATCTGGGGGCCGTCGTGAAAGAAGTGCAACGCGCGTTTACGCCGGAAGGGGGCGCTTACGGCCATGGCCGCACGCACAGTCACGAGCATGTCGCCACCGCCCATGCGCCCCATTTGCACAGCCATGATCATTGATCCGGTCTTTACGCTAAACCAATGGTTTTCCCCGAACTATCCACTGGGCAGTTTCGCCTACTCCCATGGGATGGAAGTCGCCATTCAGGACGGCAGGGTTTCCAGTGCCGCCACGCTGGAGAATTGGGTGCGCGATATTCTCGAGCATGGCACGGGGCGCAGTGATGCTATCTTGTTGCACGCGGCATATCGGTGTGTCGATGCAAATGCAGCAGTGGAACTTGACGCCGTTGCACGCGCCTATTCCCCTAGCGCAGAGCGGTTGATGGAGAGCATTCAGCAAGGCGATGCCTTTTGCCGCACGACCAACGCGATCTGGCCTGTGCAACTACCAGACCTCTGTCACCCTGTCGCTGTCGGCTATTCAGCGGGGCAGCTGGGCCTGCCTGCCGTCTTGGCAGCAGGAATGTACATGCAGGCGTTTGCGGCCAATCTGGTGTCTTGTGCCGTGCGGCTGGTGCCGTTGGGTCAGACCGAGGGGCAAATGGTTTTGCACAGGCTTGCTTCTGTATGCAGCAGTATTGGCGCGGCATCAGCCAAAGACAGCCTTGATGATCTGGCCAGCAGTGCCTTTGCCGCCGAGATCGCATCAATGCAGCACGAAACCCTCCACCATAGGATATTCAGAACATGACACAGATGAACGGCCCCCTGCGTGTGGGCATTGGCGGACCCGTCGGCGCAGGCAAAACAACACTGACGGCGGCGTTGGCCCGTGCGCTGCACCCCAAACTGTCACTGGGGGTGATCACCAATGATATTTATACCCAAGAAGATGCCGAGGCGCTGATGCGCCTGCAAGTTTTGCCCAAAGACCGCGTGATCGGAGTAGAGACAGGCGGTTGCCCCCATACGGCAATCCGCGAGGACGCCTCTATCAATCTGGCGGCGATTGCACAGATGCGCGCACGCCATGATGATCTTGATCTGGTTCTGATCGAGAGCGGGGGGGACAACCTCTCTGCCACTTTCAGCCCCGAACTTGCGGATCTGACAATTTATGTGATCGATGTGGCTGCTGGCGAAGAGATACCGCGCAAAGGCGGTCCTGCGATTACCAAATCCGATCTGCTTGTGATCAATAAAACCGATCTTGCCCCCCATGTGGGTGCGTCGCTGGACGTCATGGCGCGGGATGCCAAAAGAATGCGTGGTGATCTGCCTTTCGTCTTCTGTGCTCTGCGTCATGGCAAGGGGGCTGACGCCGTCGTGCAGCATATCGTTCAGCAGGGCGGCCTGCATGTGGCCTAGCTTCGCGTGAATAAAAAGGGTTTGTAGTCGCAGCCCGCCTGTCACACAGTTTGCTTGCGCAACTCGGGAGGTATGCTGTGGCAACGCAATCTGTGCGGCTGGCGGTTGATACTGGCGGAACTTTTACATCTGTCATGCTGGATGTGGAGGGACAGACCTTTGCGGCCAAGACGCTTACGCCCTGTTCAAAACCCGAAGATGCGGTGATTGAAGCCATGCGAACAGTCTGCGCCGAGGCGGGCATCATACCAAACGAAATTACCCAGATCATCCATGGCACGACACTGGCAACCAATACCCTACGCGCACGGCGTGGCGCTAAAACAGCTTTCATAACCACTCAGGTCTATCCTGAAACGACAGATGGGCAAAGAGACCAACAAGGACAGATAATCAGCCCGAACCCGCCATTGCCGGAACAGCTGCTGTCGCGTGATGCTTGGTTCACCATACCCTTGCGTACAGTTGATGCCAGCGACGCCAGTTTTTCGCTGATCCGCGCGGATGTCGAAGCGGTTGTGTCCCAGCTGTCCGTCGTAGGGTTTGAATGTGTGGCCGTGGGGCTTTGCCCGTCGCATCATAGCGCCGCGCAAGAGATGTTTGTGGCACAGGTGCTGGCAGAAATGATGCCAGATGCGTGGGTATCGCTATCTTGCAAAATGCCTCTGCAACCACGCGCGTCCAAGCGTTTTAGCAAAGTAGTTGCCAACGCTATTATCGCACCCGTGATGACCGCCTATCTTGCAGGGCTTGAGACACAGTTGAGAGCAGAGGGTGTGGCCTGTGATGTATTGCTCATGTCTGCGGATGGGGGGCTCATGTCATTTGACGAAGGCATGGCGTCTCCTGTGCGGCTGGTTGCTGCCAGCAATGACAGCGGTGTGGCTTTTGCCAAAGATATCGCCGCGCGCTACGGGGTGGAAAAAGTCATATCGTTTGAAATGGGGGGCGTGTCATCCAAGATTTCGCTCATTGATAATGGACCTTCGAAAACGCGCAGCCCGTCTGGCGAGATTGGCGCACCCCGACACACGGAAGGCTGGGACGTACGACCTAAACTGCCTGATGTTGTCGAAATTGCAGTAGGGGGCGGGTCGCTCGCTAGTCTGGATGCGGCCCGAGATATCTGTGTCGCAGCGGACACCGCAGGATTGGTGCTGGGGCCTGCATGTTACGGGCGCGGCGGTGGCAAACCTGCGGTGAGCGATGCAAATCTTGTGGTGGACAGAATGCGTGAAACTTACGTTGCGGGCGGTACAATAGAGCTGGACCATACAGCTGCGCTGACAGCGATTCAAACAGTAGTGGGTAAGCCACTTGATATTCAAACCCGCACGGCCGCTTTTCGCATTGTCGAAGCGGTAGATCAGATCTTGGCCAGAGCAGGAGTGGCACTTGCAACAGCGACTGGTGCAGACCTGACGGGATATACAATGATCGCTTTTGGTGGGGCTGGCCCGCAGCATGCAGGCCGTTTGTGCGAAAACCTCGGTGTTACGCGCTGTCTGGTTCCGCCTGATGCTGGTATCGGGTCTGCCATCGGGCTGTTGCGCGCGCCGTTCAGTCATAGGGCCTACTGTCATGCACAAATGTCCCTTTCGGCGTTTGAGGTGGGCGAGACCAAAGACCTGTTTGCGCAGCTTCGGGCCAAGGCCACATCTTTTCTGCGCAAGTGTAATGCCAGCAGCCCGATCTTGTTTGAGTTCACGGCCCAAATGCATGTCTCGGGAGAAGACCGTGAAATTGCAGTCACCCTGACCGAGGCGCAAGCCTTGAGCCCTGATGCGGCGATATTGCGTAGGTTGTTCCTGGGCGTATACGAAAAGCTGTTTGGCGACAGTTTCGGGGATGCCGAGATTTTGATTGTGGCATTGTCGGTCAATGCCATGACACAAGAGCAACAAGTTGCCCGAAGCGCGCAGGTTCAACCACCGCTTAAAACTGCGGTTATCAACGGAAAATGTAGAATATATGATCCTGGGGTGGGCACATCCCTGTCGAGCTACCGCTATGATCGTGACAGGTTCAAGGTGGGCAGGCTGGTCAGGGGGGCTGCTCAGATCGCAGAAGCGAATACCACAACGATTGTTCCCAAAAGCCGTGTTGCCATATGCCAGCCTGATGGCTGTATCGACATTGTGGTGCCAAGCGAAAATACCCGTATCGCACCCTCCAAGTACTGAAACAGTAGCGCGCCATTCTCCGTGATCCATGCAAGCAATGCCACGCGCGGATTTTATGTAAACGCGGTCAGGGACAGGTGCGGGCGTTGTACATGTCCGGTCTGCGGTAGGATCACACAAGCTGCGTTAGCGGATAATTACCAATGTCCATCCACCCGCCGCGCATTTGAAGAAGCGCTGGCAAATGTGAGTACGGTGTAGTTGAACCAAACCAAGATAGGCAAAAAAATACACGACTAATTTAGTCGGAATAGTTGCGCTTGCCGAAAAAATAGTGTCTGACTGTTTTAGTAAACAAATTTTTCAAGGATATCCTATGAAACGCTCTTTCACATATCTGATGGCCTCAATGACAACGGCGTTGGTTGCGCTTGGGCCGGTTGTGGCTTCGGCCGAAGGTGAGCTGAACCTGTATTCATCGCGTCACTACGACACGGATGAACGGCTTTATTCTGACTTTACTGAAAGTACGGGCATCACGATTAACCGGATTGAGGGCAAGGCGGACGAACTCATTGCCCGCATGCAAGCAGAAGGTACGAACTCTCCTGCGGACATCTTGCTGACGGTAGATACTTCGCGACTGGAACGGGCGAAATCCGTTGGGGTGCTACAGTCTATCGACAGCGATGTCCTGGAGGCGCGCATTCCTGCAAACCTGCAAGATGCAGACAACCAGTGGTTTGGTTTCAGCCAACGTGCGCGGATTATCTTTTACGACAAAAATGATGTAGCCAACCCGCCGCAGGATTATGTATCGCTGGCTGATCCGGCCTATAAAGGCATGGTCTGCCACCGTTCCTCCTCCAACGTGTATTCGCAGACCTTGCTGGCTGCAGTGATCGAAAACCACGGTGAAGAGGCGGCAACAGCATGGGCGCAAGGCGTGGTCGATAACTTTGCCCGCGATCCTGAAGGTGGTGACACCGACCAGCTGCGCGGGATAGTGTCGGGCCAGTGTGATATATCGATTGCGAATACCTACTATTTTGCGCGTTCTATCCGCAGAGAAGTCAGCGGTCTGCCAGAAGACGCGCGTGCGAACATCGGCTGGGTGTTTCCAGCGCAAAACGGTGAAGGCGCGCACATGAATTTGTCAGGTGGCGGCATTGCATTGAATGCACCCAATAAAGAAAACGCGATCCGGTTTATGGAGTATCTTGTGAGCGATCAGGCGCAGCAGTATTTCTCGGCTGGCAATGACGAGTATCCCGCTGTGCCAGGAGTGGCGCTCAGCCCGTCTGTTGCGGCCTTGGGTTTGTTCCGTCCTGATGCTGTAGATCTGAGCAAAGTGGCGCAAAACGTCCCAACAGCGCAGAAAATCTTCAATCAGGTCGGTTGGAAGTAATTGCGCGCAGGGCTGTGCCTGAGGTGGCACATATCCGATCGTCTTAGCGGTAGCTAAATGCGCGTGAACGCGGCCAGAGGTGTGCTTTGGCCGCGTTATTGCGTCTCGCGCAGCTCTTTGGGCGGCGCAATCGAACATGCTGTCGCCCTGTCATGGAAACTGTAAGGGTTTTCATCATCTATGGGATCATGCGCGACAACCGCCGTCGCCTGAACGTCGCGCGGTTCTGGTGTGTTTGTCACCCCTGAAGCCGTGACACACCATCTGATATATAAATCGAGACCCTGTCGGGGGCCACGTAAGTCTACCTCGATCAGGTTCAATCACGCCTTACGAGATAGCCTCTGCCGCCTCTATCAATGCATGATGCAAGGAGGCGGCCGAAGCGCGAGGGCCAAGAATACGGATGTGATCTTGTGCTTGTCTACGCAGCACGTAGCAGCCCAAGTGATGGATAACTGTGCGCTGGGCATCACCTGCGATCATGCGGCGGATCGGTACGGCGCAAACACGTTCGCTCAGGTCCGGCATCGCGGGGCCTGTGACGTCAAAACAAACCCATGCGCCTGATTGCTCGGTTACGGAAGCAGCATCGCCGAACAATGCGCCTAGCTGTTCTGCCAGAAGTTCATGGGTGGCGCGCGGTGCGCCCAACATCCATTGCTCGGGCCCCATCCAGAAACCTGCCTCGGGGTCGTGCAAGACGGCTTTGCCGACTTGTGGGACAGCGCCCAACAGATTTTTCAGGACGGCGTGGCATTCTGTTTCCCGCCCCATCCGCGCGGCGACAGAGGCCAGCGCCAGCCCGTCATTTTCGGTGATGGTAAGACGGTCAAAGCGATCAACGCGTGGCTCGGCAAAGCCGAGGGCGGTCACGGGAGTAAGATCATGCACGAAGCCGCTCTCCTTCTGGGTCAATGAAATGCGCGCTGACGATCTCGACTTCTACCTCAACGCCTGTGAGGGGGCTGACTAGTCGCATCCGCTCTCCCATACGGTTGCTGCCATCCTTCACAAACGCGAGTGCGATGGCATGGCCGAGGTTGGGAGAATAGCACGCGGAGGTCACGTAACCCTGATCATGGGCGGCTTCTACCGGCCCGTCTGCATTCATCAGATGCGCGCCAGCGGGCACAGGGTCGTTCGGGTCAATTGGTTTGATGCCAACCTGCCGCAGATCGTCCGTACGGTTAAGCCCCTCGCGTTCGGACAGTTTTGACCCGATGCTGTCCTTGGCCTTGCTTACCATTCTGCCCATGCCAAGGTTTTGTGCAGTCGTGGTCCCGTTCAGCTCGTTCCCTGCGGCGTGACCCTTCTCGATCCGCATGACACCTAGGGCTTCGGTGCCGTAAGGGGTGACGTCATATTCGGCGCCGGCTTCCATGATCTTGCGGATCAGTGCATCACCATAGGCAGTCGGCACGGCGATCTCGAATGCCAGTTCGCCACTAAATGAGATACGGAAAAGTCGCGCGCGCAGCCCGCCGCAGACGGTGATGTTGGCGCATGCCATGAAGGGAAATGCGTCATTCGAAATGTCTTGATCAACGATCTTTTCCAGCAGTTTTCGACTGTTGGGGCCTGCTACGGCGTACTGCGCCCAGCCTTCGGTGGTCGAGATCAGCTGCACATCGAGATCGGGAAAGAGGCATTGTCGCACAAATTCCATATGGCGGTAGACAGGCAGCGCGTTGGCGGTTGTGGTGGTGACGACAAAGTGGTCTTCGGCGAGCCGTGCGGCAGTGCCGTCGTCCATAGCAATCCCGTCTTCGCGCAGCATCAGGCCGTATCGGGTTTTACCGACGGCCAGTTTCGCAAAACCGTTGCAGTAGATTTTATTAAGGAAAGTGGCGGCATCGGTGCCTTGCACATCGACCTTGCCCAATGTGGTCACATCGCAGACGCCAACAGAGGCTCGCGTGGCGAGCACTTCGCGGTCAACGCTTTCGCGCCACGTTGTCTCGTCCGCGCGTGGAAACCACTGGGCGCGCAGCCAGTTACCAACTTCGACAAATACCGCGCCCTGTTCTTGGGCCCATGCGTGGGAAGGCGTGAGGCGTTTGGGATGGAAGGCTTGGCCTCGCGCGCGGCCCCCGAAAACCCCGATTGCCGTGGGCGTATAGGGGGGGCGGAAGATGGTTGTTCCCACTTCGGGGATGGTCTTGCCCGCAAGCTCTGCCATGATGGCAAGGCCGCCCATGTTCGATGTTTTACCCTGGTCTGTGGCCATGCCCAGCGTGGTATACCGTTTGAGGTGCTCGACGGAGCGGAAGCCCTCTTGATGGCTGAGCTTGACGTCTTTGACTGTTACATCGTTTTGCTGGTCAAGCCATGCACGGTTGCATCCCTCGACATACCAGAACGGTTTGATGTTAACCGGCGCATCCTCGGCCTGCGGCAGATCGGGCAGGGCGGATTTCAGGCCGAGCGCATTTTGGGCGGCCTGCGCACCACCGCGCAGGGCCCCCGTAGTAGACATATCGCCATTGGCCGCACCTGCGACTGTCATGCCTGGGGGGAGGGCCTTCCCCGGTACAAAAGCGGCAAGCGCCTCGTTCCACATGGGACGGCCCCGCTGATGGCAGGTCATATGTACATTGGGGTTCCATCCGCCTGACAGGCCCAAGGCGCCACATTCCAGCGTTCGAACGGTGCCGTCTGCAAGACGCACTTCTGCAAAGGTAAGGCCAAGACGGCCTTTGGTATCAATGACTTCACCGTGCAGCACCTCGTAGTCAAGGCTGCGAGGTGCATCTGCGCGCACGTCGACTACGGCTGCGATTTTGACCCCTTTGGCCAATAAATCCGTTGCTGTTCGGTGTCCGTCATCATTGTTGGTGAAGATCGCAACGCGCCTGTCTGCTGCAACGGCATAACGGTTCGCATAGGTGCGCAGCGCCGAGGCGAGCATGATACCTGGTCGGTCGTTGTTCTCAAACGCAATGGGACGCTCGATAGCACCTGCGGTCAGGATGCTCTGCCGTGTATAGATGCGCCAAAGCACTTGGCGTGGCTTGCCAGCTTCGGGTATGTGCAGATGGTCGCTGACGCGCTCTACCGCGCCAAATATCCCGTGGTCGAACGCGCCGATAATCGTGGTGCGCGGCATGATGCGCACGTTCGGAAGTGTGGCAAGTTCGGCTACGGTCGCGGCTGCCCAATCGCTACCCGCGACATCTCCCAGACTATGGGTTTCGCTGTTCAGACGTCCGCCCATGCGGAAATCCTCATCCGCAATGATAACATCGGCCCCGCTGCGCGCGGCTGTGAGCGCGGCTGCAAGCCCTGCTGGCCCCGCACCGATAATCAGCAGATCACAGTGCAAAAATCCTTTATCATATACATCGGGGTCATCCTTGAGCGAGAGCGACCCAAGACCTGCGGCATTGCGGATGATCGGCTCGTATACCTTCTCCCAGAAGGCAGCGGGCCACATGAATGTTTTGTAGTAAAACCCTGCTGTCAGAAAATTTGAAAAGCGGTCGTTGATCGAGAGCAGATCGAACTTGAGCGACCCGAGCCTGTTCTGGCTTTTGGCGACCAGCCCGTCAAAGAGCTCGGCTGTGGTGGCGCGTGTGTTGGGTTCCTGCCGCGCACCGCCGCGCAATTCAACCAGCGCGTTGGGTTCTTCGGACCCTGCTGTCAGCGGGCCGCGGGGGCGGTGATATTTGAACGACCGCCCCATAAGCCGCACACCATTGGCCAGCAACGCCGAGGCAAGCGTATCGCCGGCATGGCCTGTGTAGTGTTTGCCATCAAAAAGAAATTTATGGGTTTTGGCCCGATTGATCTGGCCACCCGGAAGCCTGTTTTTCTGGCTCATCTGCTGCGACCCCTTTCGCGCGCCACGTCTCTGGCAAGCTC
This sequence comes from uncultured Sulfitobacter sp., assembly GCF_947502895.1. Lineage (GTDB taxonomy): Bacteria > Pseudomonadota > Alphaproteobacteria > Rhodobacterales > Rhodobacteraceae > Sulfitobacter. The sequence goes on along the minus strand of NZ_CANNBM010000002.1, from coordinate 404,631 downwards.
TACCTTTGAAATCTCGTGCGTGACTGTGTTGCGGGTCACGACGAGCCATGATCTGTCGCCCGCCTCGTGAAACCATAGCTCTTCGTGCCAACCGGCAGGGTTGTCGCGCAGATAGCCATACTCAAAGAAATCCTGCGCTGCAGTCTCGGCTTCGCTATCTGGGCGGTCGATTAGACGTGCATCGCCCATATAGGTGAATTCTGCGCTGTCGCGGGGGCCGAGAAGGGGGTGATGTATGATCATATGTCGGTGCTCGCGGTGAGTACGGGATTGAGTTTAAGGGAAAAATAAAGAAGCGGTGAAGGTATGTTTCGCTCTGGCTGCGCGTGTCAGTGCAGGTTGGGTTGGTTGCCCATGCCTTTTTCGTCGATCATCATACCCTTCTCGAAGCGGTCAAAGCGGTAAGCGGTTGCATTGGGATGGGGGGCGTCGCGTGCCAGCAAGTGGGCAAAGCACATGCCTGATGCGGGCGTGGCCTTGAACCCGCCGTAGCACCAGCCGCCGTTGAAATAGAGCCCGTCGGTATGGGTTTTGTCGATGATGGGTGAGCCGTCCATGGACATGTCCATGATGCCGCCCCACATACGCAGCAACCGCGCGCGGCCAAAGGCCGGAAAAATCGCCATGCCGCCCTCGCAGACGTCCTCGACCACGGGCAGGTTGCCGCGCTGGGCGTAGGAATTATAGCCGTCAAGGTCACCGCCGAACACCAGCCCGCCTTTGTCAGACTGGCTGCAATAGAAATGTCCTGCGCCGAATGTCACAACTCCGGGCATGACGGGTTTGAGACCTTCGGACACAAAGGCCTGAAGAACGTGGCTTTCGATCGGGAGGCGCATCCCGGCTTTGGCCATCAGTCGGCCCGAAGAGCCTGCGACTGCGCAGCCGACTTTTTGCGCCCCGATGAAGCCACGTGAGGTTTCCACGCCGAGGCATTTGCCGTTTTCAATTCTGAAGCCCGTGACTTCGCAATTCTGGATAATATCGACACCGCGGGAATCTGCTCCGCGTGCATAACCCCAAGCGACTGCATCATGGCGTACAGTTCCGCCGCGATGTTGTGCCAGCCCGCCTTTGATTGGAAAGCGTGCGTCCTGTGTATTGAGATAGGGATAGCGCGCTTTTATCTGTGCAGTTGTAAGCAGCTCTGCGTCCGCGCCATTCAGAATCATCGCATTGCCACGCCGGATGAACGCATCGCGCTGCGCGTCGGAGTGGATGAGATTGAGGATGCCGCGCTGCGATATCATAGCGTTGAAGTTGAAGTCTTGCTCCAGCCCTTCCCACAGTTTCAGCGACATCTCGTAGAACGGCTCGTTCCCGTCGAGAAGATAGTTCGACCGTATGATCGTTGTGTTACGCCCGACATTCCCGCCACCGATCCAACCTTTTTCCAGTACCGCGATACGCTTCTGTTGGAACTGTTTGGCAAGATAGTAAGCCGTGGCAAGGCCGTGACCGCCGCCACCGATGACTATGATATCATAGTGTGCTTGGGGTTCTGGATCACGCCATGCAGGGGTCCAGCCTTTGTGGCCGCTCAAAGCTTCCTTGATTACCCGTAGTCCCGAAAAGCGCATATCATCTATCCTCTTGCGGTGATCATTCCATCCAGCCTCCATAAAGTCACAGCAAGATCGGACATGAATCGGTTCAAATACGTCATCGGGCTCCTGAAAAGGAAAAAGCCGTGCTTTTTACCGGTGTGAAATTTGTGTTGAGGGGAGGGCGGCGTCAATCAACCCTTCATCAGCGCGCGTGAGGGGGCGCTTTTGCAAAGGTTCATACAACTTACTCTCCGCAAGGTGGCATCTGGTGCGGCCCTTGGAGTGATATCCGGTCTGGCCGCGGTGTCGACCGAAGTACTGAAGGGTTACCGTGTTTTGGCGGGGCATTTTAGACAGTGTAATGACTGGAGTAGATCGAAATAGAGCTTGAACTTAGTGTTCTATTGCGCATCTCTAGTATAGATTTTCTTTATGCTAGGGGTCGATATGATCAAGAGTCAATTCACGCTCAAGCAACTGGAAGCCTTTGTACTTGTTGTCGATACGGGGACATTTCGCAAAGCAGCGGCGGCACTCGGGACGACGCAACCAAATGTTTCAGCGAGGATTTCATCGCTTGAGGCCTCTCTTGATGTCGTATTGATGCACCGCGACGCGGGATCGGTGCGGTTGACGGAGGAGGGCAAGAAGCTGGTTGTAGCAGCGCGGCAGGTGATCTGGTCAGGCGAGGCGCTGCTGGAAGAAGCAAAACGTCAGGACCTTATCAAAGAGCGGCTGCGACTAGGCGTGACCGAACTGATTGCCTGTACATGGCTGCATGATTTCTTGCGCGCGTTCAAAGAGGCCTACCCGTCGGTCAGTGTTGAGCTGCAAGTTGACTTGTCGCGTGAAATTGATCGCAGTCTTGCAGGCGGGCAGCTTGATCTGGCTGTTCAGACCGCGCCTTTCTCGACCAAGTTGGAAGGTGGGCTTGCGTTGGGCTCATACCCGTATGTCTGGGTCGCCACACCCGATGTTGCGCAGCGCATCGGGGTGGAGCCGGGGTTGGCGCAAATGTTTGGTCATTCAATTTTGACCCATGCGAAACATTCAAAAGCGTCGCGGGAGCTTGCGGATTATGCTCAGGCGCATAACCTTCCCAAGGATCAGATTGTTCATTCTAACAGTCTGGCGACTTGTGTGCCGATGGCGGTGGATGGCATGGGCATCGCGCTGTTGCCGCGCCAGATTGTGGCACCCGAAGTGGCGAAGGGCCGCTTGGTCGAGCTTGCTGCCGATTGGCACCCAAGCGCGTTAGAAGTCTTCGCGCGTTACGACGATGCCCGCGTGCCACGCTTTGTGCGCCATGCGGCGGGGATCGCCAGCCGGATCGCAGCGCAAGAAATAGATAATGAAAAGTAACCACCCCTAGAAATAATAAGAATTTTTAGTTCTCGTTTGGGGGTCGTAAGCTGGCGCCCAAGGGAGGCAGCAAACCTGCTTTGCTGTCCTGTGGCGTGCAATCTAAAAGGAACATCTAGAATGCAGACTTCTTCGATCCGGCTTGGTGCGGATATTGGCGGCACATTCACGGACGTGGTCCTCGAAAAAGAGGGTGAGGTTTTTTCGACCAAAGTCCTCACCACATATGCCGGGCCTGAAAACGCGATTATTGACGGGATGCATCAGGTCTGCGCCAAGGCTGGTGTTACCCCAGATCAGATCGGGCAAATCATTCATGGTACAACACTGGCCACAAATGCGCTGATCGAGCGGCGCGGGGCCAAGACAGCGCTGATCACCACGCAAGGGTTCCGCGATGTGATCGAAATGCGGACCGAGTCGCGGTTCGAGCAATATGATCTGAACCTGACCCTGCCCGAACCACTTCTGCCGCGTCAGTTCCGCTTTACTGTAAATGAGCGCGTGAACGCCAAGGGCGAGGTGATGATTGATCTGGACCGTGCCGAAATAGAGGCGGTGGCCGATCAGATTGCAGCAGGCGGTTTTCAAAGCGTCGCTGTGGGTCTGATCCATTCTTATCTGAACCCAGCGCATGAGCAGATGGTGCGCGAGGTGCTGGCAGAGCGGCTGCCTGATGTGGCGGTATCGATCTCATCCGAGGTGTCACCCCAGATGCGTGAGTATGAGCGGTTCAACACGGTCGTAGCAAACGCCTATATTAAACCGTTGATGGCGTCCTATCTGGGACGGCTTGAAGAGCGATTGAAGGGCGAAGGCGTCCAGTGTCGGGTGTTTCTGATGCACTCTGGCGGAGGCATCATCTCGATCCAGAACGCGGCAGATTTTCCTGTGCGTCTGGTCGAATCCGGCCCAGCGGGGGGCGCAGTCTTTGCGGCTCATATCGCGGCGCGCTACGGCATCGACAAAGTGCTGAGTTTTGACATGGGCGGCACCACGGCCAAGATTTGCCTGATCAAGAACCAGACACCCAAAACCAGCCGCGTTTTTGAAGTGGCGCGGACCTACCGCTTCAAAAAAGGGTCGGGCATGCCGATCTCGATCCCTGTGATTGATATGGTCGAGATTGGTGCGGGAGGTGGCTCTCTGGCTCATGTGGACAGCATGCGCCAGATCCGTGTGGGGCCTGAAAGTGCGGGGTCCGAGCCGGGGCCTGCGTGCTACGGGCGCGGAGGAGAGCGCCCTGCGGTGACGGATGCGGACCTTGTTCTAGGCAAGCTCGATGCGGATAATTTTGCAGGGGGATCAATCCAGCTTCACGCGGATCAATCGCAAGCGGCACTTGCTGCGCATGTGGGCGATACCCTTGATATGGATGCGGTCGAGGCAGCCTTTGGTGTGGCCGAAGTGGTAGACGAAAATATGGCAAACGCGGCGCGTGTTCATGCGGTCGAGAATGGTGAGGACCTGTCGGAATATACCATGATCGCCTTTGGGGGGGCGGCGCCCCTCCATGCAGGGCGATTATGCGAAAAGCTGGGCGTGGACCGCTTGATCGTGCCACCGGGGGCGGGGGTTGGATCAGCCATCGGTTTTCTGCGTGCGCCTTATAGCTTTGAGGCGAACCGCTCTGTCTATATGAAGCTCAGCGATTTCGCGCCGGATGTCATTCGCACGCTGCTGACGGACCTTCAGGCAGAGGCGACGGGTTTTGTGCGCACCTGTGACGAGAACGCGGAAATATTGTCCGAGTTCAAAGTGTACATGCGGTATTCAGGGCAGGGCTGGGAAATCCCGATTGAGCTGACCCAAGACCAAGCGATGAATCCGGACGCGGCAACGTTCCAAGCGCGGTTTGAAGAGGAATATACCAAGCTGTTTGGCCGCACCGTCGTAGGTATGGATGTCGAGATCACCGTTTGGTCTGTGAATGCGACCACCCCATCCGAGAATGTTGCGCGGGTTGAGGTCACACGGGGCGAGGCCAAGGCAGTGCGCCAAGGCCAGCGGTCTGTCTTTGATGCGGCGGCGGGTAAGTATCTGGAGGCGGATGTTATTGACCGCACTTTGATGCAAACGGGTCAGCGCGTGCAGGGTCCTGCGGCTGTAACCGAAGACGAGACCACAATCATTGTCCCCGCAAGCCGCGATGCGATCCGACAGCCTGATGGCTGCATAGACGTGGTGATGACAGGGAAGGGAGCAGCATAATGGCACAGACACATTCAAAAGTCGCCTATCAGGTCATGTGGAACCGCTTGATCTCGGTTGTGGAAGAACAGGCGCAAGCGCTTGTGCGCACAGCATTCTCCACCTCGGTGCGCGAGGCGGGTGATTTGTCAGCGGGTGTCTACGACACGCAAGGCAACATGCTGGCGCAGGCGGTGACGGGCACGCCTGGTCATGTGAATGCGATGGCCGATGCCGTGGCGCATTTCATCCGGCACATCGGGCGGGCGAATATCTGTGAAGGTGATGTCTATATCACCAATGATCCGTGGGAGGGCACAGGCCACCTGCACGACATTACCATGGTCACGCCATCGTTTCACAAGGGCGCGCTGGTCGGCTTTTTCGCCTGTACCGCGCATATCGTGGACATTGGCGGGCGCGGCTTTGGCGCGGATGCGCACAGCATTTACGAAGAAGGTCTGCAAATCCCGATCATGAAGTTCGCCGATAAGGGTGAGGTGGACGAGACACTGACGCGGATCATTCGCGGCAATGTGCGCGAGCCGGACCAGTTGATCGGGGACATCTACGCGCTGGCAACTTGTAACGAGATTGGCCACCGCCGCCTGATCGAGATGATGACCGAGTTCGACCTCGACGATCTTGATGGCATCGCAGACTTTATCCTCGATAATTCCCGCCGTGCCACGATTGAGGCAATTGCCGCACTTCCCCGCATGTCTGCGGATGGCGAGATGACGGTGGACGGGTTCGACAAACCCATCACCTTGAAGGTAAAAGTAACGGTTCATGAGGACCGGATCGTGTCCGATTTCACGGGGTCCTCGGGGCTGGATAAAAAGGGCATCAATTGCCCGCTTGTCTATGCCAAGGCCTACGCATGTTATGCGCTCAAAGTCGCCATTGCGCCCGAAATTCCCAACAACGCTGCCTCGCTTGCGCCCTTCGAGATTGCAGCTCCGGTCAATTCTATCGTGAATGCCGTCCATCCTGCTCCGGTGGCGCTGCGCCATATCGTCGGACATTTTGTGCCGGATACGGTCTATGCCGCATTCGATAAAATCGTGCCTGGTCTGGTGCCTGCCGAAGGGGCAGGCTGCCTGTGCAACTTCCAAGTTTCGCTGCGCCCGCGCACCGATGCGCCTGCACCCGCAGATGCGCGGCGCTCCGAAGTGCTGACATTCAATTCTGGTGGATCAGGTGCGCGGCCCGCGTTTGACGGGCTGAACGCAACGGCCTTTCCCTCAGGTGTGATGACCATGCCGATTGAGGCGACGGAGCATGCAGGCCCCGTCATCATCTGGCGTAAAGAGCTGCGCCCCGACAGTGGCGGTGCGGGCAAGACGCGCGGCGGTCTGGGACAGTATATGGAAGTAGGCGCCATGGAAGGGCATGAGTTTGACATCCAAGCGATGTTTGACCGTGTGGATCATCCCGCACGGGGGCGGCGCGGGGGGATGGCAGGTGCGCGCACCACTATTGCCCAAGACGATGGCAGCGCCATGAACGGCAAGGGCAAGCAATTCGTGCCGCACGGGCGCCGCGTTGTCATGGCCTTCCCCGGGGGGGCTGGCTACGGCGATCCCGCCGAGCGATCCCGCGATCTGGTGCTGCGCGATCTGGCGCGGGGATACATCTCGGCCGAGACTGCGGCGCGTGACTACGGACTTGCGGCGGATGACATCAAAGCAGTGCAGGACGCTGTTGCAAAAGGGGAGGTTTCGTAATGTCGGGACACACACAAACACCGCAAAAGACCAGCTATGATGTTGTCATCGTGGGCGGGGCGATAATGGGAGCCTCGGCTGCGTGGTTTTTGTCGGATGACAAGGATTTCGATGGTTCTGTCTTGGTCATCGAGAAAGACACCAGCTATGAGCATTCTTCGACCATGCACACCAATTCTTGCATGCGGCAGCAGTTCTCAAGCGAGCTAAATGTCCGTATTTCGCAGTTTGCTGCGGATTTCGTCAAAAACCTGCCGCGGTACATGGGAAACGACGACCGCGTGCCCGATCTGAAAATCCAGAACTTCGGCTATATGTATCTGGCCGATAATAATGACTTTGCTGACGTTTTGCGCGAAAGCCATGCAACACAGATCGCGGCAGGTGCGGCGACACAGCTGATGACGCCCGAGCAGATCAAAGTGGCCTATCCGTTTTATAATGTCGATGACATTGTGCTTGGCTCGATCAATCTGGTGGACGAAGGGTTCTGGGACGCCACAGCGGTCTTTGACTGGTGGCGCAAATCCGCGCGGGAGCGCGGTGTGGAGTACGTGCAGAACGAAGTGGTCGCGATGACCAAAAACGCTTCAGGCACGCGGGTGGAAAGTGTCACGCTCAAATCAGGTGAGGTGATAGCCTGTGGTCAGGTGCTCAACGCTTCTGGTCCGCGCGCAATCGAGACGGCCAAGATGGCGGGGGTTACCGTGCCGGTTGAGCCGCGCAAGCGTTACTCATGGATATTTGCGGCGGAAACACCGCTGGACCGCGACCTGCCCCTGACGATTGATCCGTCAGGTGTTCACGTGCGCGAAAACGGCGGCGGCACTTATCAATGCGGGGGCCACTCCGCGATTGATCCAGCCGTGGACTACGATGATTTCCAGATGGATCATTCAATCTGGGAAGAACATGTCTGGCCCATTCTCGCCACGCGCATCCCGCAGTTCGAGGCGATCAAAGTGCAGTCTGAATGGGGCGGCCACTATGCCTATAACACCTTTGATCACAACGCGATTATGGGGCCGCACACGACTGTTGAGAACTTCTTTTTCCTCAACGGGTTCTCTGGTCACGGCTTGCAGCAATCGCCCGCGATGGGGCGCGGCACGGCCGAGATCATGGTGCATGGAGCTTACCGAACGCTAGACATGCGGCCCTTCAACTTTGAACGGATCGAGCTGAACAAACCAATCATCGAAAAGGCGATTATCTGATGAAACTGGCCTCAAACGCCTTCACAAAAGCAATTGCTGACAAGCAAAAGCAGATCGGTCTTTGGGTCTCGCTCTCCAGCCCCTTTGCCGCCGAGGTAACGGCACCTGCGGGATACGACTGGGCGTTGGTGGATATGGAACATTCGCCAAACGATTATTTCAGTGTGCTTGGCCAGTTGCAGGCGTTTGCCGCGACGGACACAACCGCCATCGTGCGCCCCGAGTGGAATAATCCGGTAATCGTGAAACGTCTGCTTGATCTTGGCGTTCCCGGCCTGTTGTTCCCGATGATCCAAAACGTCGAAGAGGCTGAGAAAGCCGTCGCCTCAACACGCTATCCACCCCACGGAATTCGCGGCGTGTCTGGTGGCACGCGTGCGACGAAGTTTGGGCGCGTCACTGATTATGTCGCGCGTGTCGAGGATGAGACAACGATCATCCTCCAACTTGAAACAGCGGCAGCTGTTGCGCAGGCCGAAGAGATTGGCGCAGTCGATGGTGTAAGCGGTATTTTCTTTGGTCCAGCGGATATTGCAGCTGATATCGGCCTTGTTGGACAGCCGATGCACGCGGATGTCTGGGCGCTGATAAAACCAGCAGCACAGGCTTTGATCGCCAAGGGTATGCCCGTTGGAACGCTGGTAATGGACACTGCGTTTGCGGCTGAATTGCTGAACGAGGGCTTCACATTTGTGGCTTGTGCTGCGGATACGTCCCTTCTTGCCAAAGCGTCTGATGCAGCTCTTGCTGCTGTCAAAGGCGCATTGAAATGAAGTTTGCCGCATCTCGGCTGGCGCAAGTAAAACCCTCAGCTTCGGCTTGGGTGTCGCAAGCGGCCAAGGCGGCAAAAGCGGCGGGGGAAGATGTGATTGACCTTGGGCTTGGTGAGCCCGATTTTGACACGCCCAGGCATATCATCGAGGCAGCACATCGAGCCGCATTGAACGGCGAAACACGCTATCCGCCGACAGATGGCACTGTGGCGCTAAAGCAGGCCATCGTGGATAAACTCGCCCGCGACAATAACCTGACCTACGCCCCTAACGAAGTGATCGTGTCGAATGGTGCAAAGCAAGTGCTGTTCAATGCGATGATGGCCACGTTGGAGCAGGGTGACGAGGTGCTGCTTTGTGCGCCTTACTTCGGTCAGTATAAAGATATTGTGCTGATTTTGGGCGGCACGCCTGTTACCTTGCCTTGTCCGGCCAGTGACGGCTTTCGCCTGCAACCAGATGCACTTGAGGCGGCAATCACGCCCAGGACGCGTTGGATCATACTGAACCTGCCGTCGAACCCTGCTGGTGCTGTCTTTTCGGATGACGATTTGCGCGCGCTTGGCAAAGTGCTGGCACGCCACCCTCATGTGCTGATCCTGTCGGATGAAATTTATGAGCATATCCTGTTTGACGGGCGCACATTCTTGTCGTTCGCAGCAGCCTGTCCTGACCTCAAGGACCGCACGCTGACGGTGAATGGCGTGTCAAAAGCCTATGCGATGACGGGCTGGCGGATTGGGTATGGTGCTGGACCCCAGCCCCTGATTGCGGCGATGACCAAGGTGCAAAGCCAGATTTCATCTGGCGCGTGTGCGATAGCTCAAGCTGCGGCCGCCGCTGCGTTGAATGGCCCGCAGGACGATGTACGCCGCTTTTGCGCGGCGTTTGAAGAACGTCGCAATCTGGTGGTGGATCGGATCGCACAGATTGAGGGGCTTACACTCGATCCGCCCGGGGGGGCCTTCTATGGCCTCATCGGATGTTCTGCGTTGATTGGGGCTGTGACCCCGAACGGTGAGACACTCAGCGATGATGCCGAAGTCACAGCCTATATCCTGCGTGAGGCGGGTATCGCTGCTGTTCCAGGTAGTGCTTATGAGCTGTCGCCCTTCTTTCGTATCTCAACTGCGGCGTCCACAGAGGTTTTATCCACAGCGATGGACCGGCTGGACGCTGCGATCCAAAAACTCACTTTGGCATAAAGGTCCAAACCGATGAAAAAACTTGTACTTACGGGCGCTGCGGGCCGGCTCGGCTCTTACCTGCGCGAACCTCTCTCGCAAATGTGTGATGAACTGGTCTCGACGGATATCGTCAATGAAATCGGTACGCTTTATGCAGGGGAGACATATGCCAAGGGCGATTTGGCAAGCCTCGATGACATGATGCGCGTGCTGGAAGGTGCAGATATGGTTGTCCATATGGGTGCTTATGCGGACGAAGGTCCATTTGAAAAGCTGCTCGGCCCGAACTTTGTCGGGGCTTATAACATCTGGGAGGCGGCATATCAAAACGGTCTAAAGCGGGTCGTTTATGGCAGCTCAATCCATGCGGTCGGTATGCATCCGAAAAACGAATTTATCGACACTGAGGTCCGCCACCGTCCTGATACGTTCTACGGATTGGCCAAGTGTTTTGCCGAAGACCTCGGCTCTATGTATTGGGACAAGCGCGGCCTTGAGAGCGTTCATATGCGGATCCTGTCTTGTGCGCAGGTCACCAATGCGCGCGCTTTGGGCTCGTGGTTGTCCTATGATGATCTGATCCAGCTGACACAGCGTTCGATCGAAACACCTGTAACGGGATTTTCCGTGGTTTACGGCGTTTCCAACAACGACCGCGTGCCTGTAGATAATGCCAAGGCGAGCTTTCTTGGCTACCGTCCCAAGGACAACGCTGAGCAATTTGCAGAGCAGATTCTGGCCGAGACAGCACCGATGGATAGTCAGGACCCCGGTAACATGTGCCACGGTGGGCCGTTCGCGGCAGTTGAGCTGGGCAATAGCGGCGTGGCCACGATGAACATCATCGACGATACCAAGAAAACCTGAGGGAGATAGATATGTCTGACGTAAAAGTAGCACTGATCACAGCAGGCGGCAGCGGCATGGGCGCAGATAGCGCGCGTGCCTTGGCCGCAGACGGGTTCAAAGTGGGCATATTGTCCTCCTCGGGCAAAGGTGAGGCCCTGGCGAAAGAGCTGGGTGGCGTCGGTATCACTGGTACGAACAAATCCGAGGCTGATATACAAAAGCTGGTGGATGCAGCGATGGATCACTGGGGGCGTGTGGACGTGCTGGTCAATTCTGCGGGCCATGGCCCGCGCGCGCCTGTACTGGAACTTACCGATGAAGACTGGCACGAGGGCATGGAGGTATATTTCCTCAATGCGGTTCGGGCTTCGCGTTTGGTTACGCCGATCATGCTCAAACAGGGCGGCGGCGCGATCATCAACATCTCGACCTTTGCAGCCTTTGAACCGAATGCTGTTTTCCCGACATCGGGTGTCATGCGCGCAGGGCTTGCTGCCTTTAGCAAGCTGTTTGCGGATAAATATGCCGCCGAAAACGTGCGCATGAACAATGTACTACCGGGTTTCATCGACAGCTTGCCCGAGAAGGACGAGTTTCGTGCGCTTATCCCGATGGGGCGCTATGGCAACTCCCTAACCGAGATCGCAAGCGTGGTTGCTTTCCTTGCCTCTAGTGGTGGTGCCTACATTACGGGGCAGAACATCCGCGTTGATGGTGGCATCACCCGCTCCGTCTGAAATACTTCTGCGCGCCCTTATCAGGCCCGATAGGCGGGTAGGGGCGCGCGGTCCTGTAGATCAATCATACGCCGTAACATGCGCTCTGTGACGTCCTTTTGCACGTCTTGTGCGGCTGGATCATCATAGAGATTGCGCAGCTCTTGCGGGTCTGCCTTCAGGTCATACAGCTCGTCCCAGTCCTCCGCCTGCCGCAGGGACATGCGGTGGGTTTGGGTTACGACGGTTCTGATCCGCTGCGGCCGCTCGAACCCAGTCATGGCACGTTGGCTGTCTTCCTCGACGATGATTGCTTCGGGCGGGTCGCTGGCAAAAAGATCGCGCCCTTGAATGCCGTTGAAGGCCTGAATACCCGCACGCGCCAATATGGTTGCGGAAATATCTATGCTGGAAGCCAAGCCACTGTCGACCTTGCCCTGCGCAGGCGCGCAAGGATCATGCCAGATGAATGGCACGCGAATGATGCCCTGATAGTGCAACAGGAGTTTCAGCATGAGGCCATGATCACCCATGTAATCACCGTGGTCCGTAGTGAATATCACGACGGTATTCTCGGCAAGGCCACTGGCCTCAAGCTGTGCCAAAACACGGCCAATCGCATCGTCGATCATGGTGATGGAGCCATAGGTCAGCGCAATAATGGCGCGTGCCTCGTCTTCGGTCACATAAAACGGGTTCTGGTTGTCACGTGGGTCAGTGCCCTTTTCCAAAGCCTCGCGCATTGCCTTGATGGGGGGCGTTTCGGATTTGCCAAAGCTGGGTGGAAGGGGGATGTTATCGGGCTCGTACATATCCCAGTACTTGCCTGGCGGGGTGAAGGGATGGTGTGGATCGGGGAAGGACATCTGCAGAAAAAACGGTGCCTCCCCTTTTGCTTGCTCTTGCAGAAATGCGCCTGCACGCTCGGCTATCCAGCTGGTCGAATACAGTTCCTCCGGTACGGCGGTGCGCCATGCCTGTGGCGCGTTGATGCGGTTGTCGGGGAGGGCGTTTTCGGGGCCAACGAGATTGTCAAAGTCGGGGTTCTTCTCCCGCGCCCAAAGCAGATAGTCGCCACTGGCCGCATCTGCGTGATCGGCTGCGATCTCGACATGGTCAAACCCGTAAAAATGGTTGTCCATACGCTCGGCCAGGGGCGTGTTCCACTTTGGCACGACCTCCAGATCATAGTCTGCTGTATGACGGTTGCGCTTGTAAGCATCCCGCAGGCCCTCGCTGGGCGTATGCAATGCGGGGTCAGGCGCGTATTGGTTCGTGGCTGGCAGGCCGGTAAAGCTCTGCAGGTGCGACTTGCCAATAAGTCCTGTGCTGTAGCCTGCGTCACGCAACAGCTCTACAAAAGTCGTGTGGTCATGCGAAAGCGGTATGCCGTTGTGGCGCGCACCGTGCAGGGAAGACATGCGACCTGTCATAATTGATGCGCGGTTTGGCATGCAGATCGGGTTGGCCACATAGAATTTGTCCCAACGGGTGCCTTTGGCTGCGATGCCATCGATGTTTGGTGTCTGCACAATCGGATTGCCGTAACAGCCCAGATGATCGGCACGATGCTGGTCGGTAATGATAAACAAAAAGTTCGGTCGCTTGCTCATGCGACGTCTCCCTTGTGCTGGTGTGGTGTTTCCCCACGCCGAATGTCCCGTGCAATCAGCAGCATGCCAGCCACGATGGCAGGGCCGTAGACAAGCGGATCAAGAAACAGGATCGCGAAGGCTGCGGTAAATCGCAGGATGACCTCGATCCATGTCAGTTTGCCTCGGTCATATGCCGAGAGGGCAGAGGAGAACAACCAGATGCAGAACAGCGTGCGTGCGACGATCCAGAGGAAAGTCGTCAAATGGAATTCTTCTACGATCAGTATGGTCGGGTAAAAGGCAAAGATGAACGGGATGATGAACTTTGCCATGCCAAGTCTGAAAGCCATAAAGGCCGTCATAAGTGGGTTTGATCCTGCGATTGGGGCGGCGGCATAGGCTGCAATAGCGACTGGTGGGGTGAGGGACGAAGCTACGCCGTAATAGAACACAAACATATGCGCGGTCAGCATAGAGATGCCGAGCGCCTGAATGGCAGGGCCCATGACGAGGATGATAATCAGGTAAGCGGGAAGCGTCGGCATCCCCATGCCCAAGATCAGCGCGCCGATCATTGCCACAAGCAGGGCCGAAAACAGGCTTTCGCCGCGCACGGATGCGATGACATTGGCAAGTTTGAGGCCAAGGCCCGTAGTGTCCAACGATCCAACTAGAATACCGATGGCAGCGATTGCGATCAGCAGTGTTGCACCCGACATGCTGCCCGAAATGAACGAGCGCCACACGCGCATCGGATCACGGCGGACTTCGGGGTTGATGACGGAGAGGGCGAGCAGCACGACAACCGCGTAGAACCCTGCGCGAGAGGTTGACAGGCCAGCGAGGAGAGAGGCGATAACCGTGATGATGGGGCCGACGAAGAGGATGGAGTTGATCATATCCACTTTTGTGATCTTGTCGTCGGTTTTGAGCGGTTGCACCTCGATGCCTTGGCGACGTGCCTCGACGGTGACGGCGCAGAACAAGCTGAAGTAATAAAACATCGCGGGGAAGAGGGCCGCGATGATAATATTGAGGTAACCCGCACCCGTAAGGTCCGCCATCACAAGTGCTGCTGCCCCCATGATAGGTGGCATAATCTGGCCGCCCGAAGATGCAGTCGCCTCGATCCCCGCTGCGAAGGTGGGGGAGAAGCCGCGCTTTTTGATCATGGGGATCGTGAAGGTGCCGGTGCCGACGATATTGGCGACAGTGCTGCCTGACATTGTGCCGAAAAGCGATGAGGCGAGGATTGCGGCATGTGCTGGGCCGCCACGCGTGCGGCGGGTGGCAAGGAAGGCGAATTTGAGCAGGGTGTCGCCCGCGCCTGTGCCTTCGAGCAAAGCACCGAAGATGATGAAGATGAAAACCGTGCTGAGAACGATATTCGTGATGGAGCCGAACACCCCTTTATTGGTGTTATACCATAGCGCCTCGGCTACTTCTTTTATGCTAAAGCCTGAATGCTCTAGGATGCCAGGCATGTCCTTGCCAAAAAGAAGATAGAGTACGGCGAGCGCACCCACGGTGAACAAGCCCCAGCCCCAAAGGCGGCGGGTCAACTCAAGAAAAACAACCAGTCCCGCCAGAGCGGGCCAAGCATCTTTGTTGGTGACATCATACAGCGCCGTCTCCATCTCGTTTTGCACAAAATGAAATGACCAGATCGACCACATACCAAGCGCAATGAGCGCCAGATCAATGCCTGTGTGAAGCGGCCCTGACTGCGCCCGTTTTGCCCGCGCAGCTGCGACACCGACAACCAGAGCCAATGCAAACCCGCCCGCTCGGTGCAGCTTGGCATCCAGCAACCCCATACCGGAGGTATAAAGTGCTATGGCCCCAAGGGCGGCGCAGGCCAGAACCGATACCATACTGAACACTGCATTCGTTTTGGACGAGAGGGCTTGTTCGGTCATGACCGGCTCCTGAATTGGTGAAAGACGGGCGAGGGCAGGGCGGATATTTTGCCGCCCTGCGTAGGTGCATCAGTTGCGCAAAGCGTCCGGCACAACAAATCCAGCTTCGTCATAGTAGCGCAGTGCACCGGGGTGCAGTGGCACGTTGACAGAAGTGAAGGCACTTTCCTTGGTCACTTCGCGCAGGAAGAAGGCGGTGGCTTGCACTTCTTCGATATTCTCCCAGAAGGCTTTGGTTGCGGCATAGACTGTGTCATCCGACACCCCTGCGTGGGTACCGATGAACTGTGTGAAGCCAAGTGCGGTAATCTCGCCCGTGGTCAGCTGCCCTTTGTACACACTGCCGTCAAACGCTATCATCCCACGGCCAGGACGCCCGAAAAGAGATTGCATTGCGTCACTGTCAACCTTGTCAGCAGGGATCGACAGCACACGAAATTCGCCAGACAGGCCGAACTGTTCGATATTGGCAGAGCCAACCTCGGCGGGGCGGACCATCATGTCGATCTTGCCATCAGCCAATGCAGCATAACCTTCACCCCACGACAGGCGAACTGCGTTATAGTCTGTGCCTGCTTCGTAGCCAGTTATGATCTTGATAAGCGCTTCGGATGTTGCCGAAGCGGAACCCGCGGGTGGGCCTGTGAAAATCGTTTTACCTTTGAGATCGCCCCAGTTTTCGATGCCCGAGCTGGCAAGTGTGACCGGATGATAGGCACCCGCCTTGAACCCGATGATTGCGCGCAGGTTCTTGGACAGTTCTGGCGCATCATCAATGTTTTCGTACATGCGTTTCTGGCCTGCCATCAGGTTGACCAGTGACGGCACGGAGGAAAAGAAGTCGATATCTCCCTTGGCCCCTTTGAGCATGGACTTGGTCAGGGTCTGGCCTGCGTTGACTTGAATAGTCACATCCGCCTTGCCGGCCTGATTGGCAAAAGCCACAAACATGGTGTGTACCGGATCACCGACACCAGCGGTTTCGCCCTTGAAAACCTGCGCTGTCGCGCCGCTTGCAACGCTGACTGCCAATGATAGCGCGGCCGTAAATGCTAATTTACCAAAGTTGAACATATCGTCCTCCCAAACTGATTGTTTGGGAGAACATAAGATCAAATGATGATAATAAATAATGCAAACAGGCTCTATTTACATTACAAAATGGTATGAGAATTGATCCAAGACATCTCGCGCAACTGTCGATGATTGTCGAAACAGGTTCGTTCAAAGGTGCCGCTGACCGACTTGGGTTGACGCAACCCGCGCTGAGCAGGAACATCAAAACCCTCGAAGCGCGTATTGGTGCGCCTGTTTTTGACCGCAGTGCGCGCAGGGCAGTGCCAACCGAGATCGGATTGAAGCTCGCCCAGAACGGGATTGCTGTGCGCGATGCAGAAGAGCAGGCATCCGCGCTCTCACAACTTGCCTCTTCAGGTGCTGTCGGAGAGTTGCGGATCGGGGCGCCCCCGATCATAGCAGGGCAATTTTTGACGTCCCGCATATCGGCTTTCATTCAGAACAGGCCGGACTGCAAAGTCACCCTGCGGGTAGGGCTGGTGCATGAGCTGCGGTCGATGTTGGATCGTGGCCAGATTGATATCGTCGTCGGCCCCCGAAATCTGGCAGATATTGCCGCCGAGACGCAGTTTTTGCCGCTCACGGATGATCGTGTCGGGGTGCTGTGCCGCAGGGGGCATCCGCTGACGCAGTCTAGCGCGCTTACGGCAGCTGACTTTGACGGGCAGCTTTGGGTGGCTCATTCTCGCGGCAGCATGTTGCGCCAGCAAACCGAAAGTGCGCTGCTTGCACTGGGGATCGAGCGCCTTCAGATTATGGTTGAAACGGATTCAATTCAATCTGTTCTGGAGATCGTGGGTGCGACCAATCTAATCTCTACAATGCCCATCGAGACATCCCGTTCTTACCTGAAGGATGATCTTGAATTTCTGGATTTCAGCCATGAACTGTTCTCGCGTCCTATTGGTGCAATATCGCGCAAGGCAGGGCCTGAGAATCGTATTCTGGATGCGTTTTTGACAGAGTTAGCGGCGGGCGTTGCGCATAAATCCAACGGCGAAGTTGCGCCGTAATTTCTCTGATGACGCCAGCAAAGAGCGCGCCGCGGTATTAATATATGACAGCGTGTTTGGCCGTCAGGTGGCGGTGGCGCGGGCCGGATGCTTGCAAACAAGCAACCTGAAACGCGGGCAATGTGGTGCTGGTCAGTTTGTCAGCGTGATGCGGTATATCTCGCGAAGCGGTCTATGGGCCGAACATCTGGTCTGCATATGATTGAAGCATCAACCACGCCGCGTGCTGCTGCGCTACATTTACATGGAGCCTTACACAATTCGCATTTTCGAAGTGATAGAGGATCACGCCGAGTTCTCCAAACCTGCGCGCAGCGGAACGCGACGGGAGGTCCGGATTGATTTCAGCACCCCGTTTCAAGACATCCTGCACACCGACGCCCGACAGCTCGATCACAGCGTATCCGCCCGTCATGTCCGATACGGCATGACCTGTTGTATCATCCCAGCCTTCTTGCAGTGCAGGGCCGTTAACCAGCAAGACGCGGTCCCGTCTGAGAGCCACTGCATAAGACGCTCCCTGCGCCACATCCGGCCAGCCGATAGCGGGGCCGCACGATTTCTCGAATGCCCGAAGAACGCCTGCGCCGCTAATTACTGTTTGGCGGGCAACTGCGCGTGATTGAATCGTTATGCCTGACGCGGTGACCAATGGCCCGCCGATATCAAACATGTCCCAATTGTCATTATCGTTACGCATGCAGGCGTTCTCCTTTCGGGTCAAAGAAGGTCGCACTGCACACCTCGGCCTGTCGGGTGCTACTGTTGTGCCAGACCGTAACCTGCTCTCCCAGACGGGTGGCACCGCCTGCGAGCAGCGCCAAAGCAATCGGATGACCAAGGGTTGGACTATGGTAACTCGAGGTGACAAAACCGACCGAGCTTTGCTTGCCCTGACTTTCCTCCACGATATGCGCGCCGATGGGCAGCGGCTTGGTATCTGCGGGAATACGAAGCCCGACCAGCTGTTTGCGATTTGGGTCATTGGCAACCGATGTGTGTAGTCCGCGATCTCCTACAAAGGCTGTGGTTTTTTTGAGCCTTGGCGCGGAAAAGCCCAGATCGTGGGGCATTGTCTCGCCGTCGGTATCTTTGCCGACCATGATATACCCTTTCTCTGCACGCAACACCGATAGGGCCTCGATCCCGACGGGGCCAGCGCTCAGAGGTCTGCCCGCCGCGTTCACTGCATCCCAAAGGGCTTCGATACGCGCTATGCTTGTGGAAATTTCATAACTGACATCACCGGTAAAGCTGACCCGCGCAATGCGCGCAGGTGCGCCTTTGAAGGACCCTGTTTGCAGGCTCATGTGTGGAAAGGCCTGCGCTGACAGATCAACTCCCAGATCAAGTGTACCCACAATTTCGCGCGCTTTGGGGCCTGCGATAGTGACCGTTGGCCAGTTTTGAGTGGTGTCGTGGATGAAAATGCGATCAGGATCGTTCCCGTCCTGCCGCCATGCCTCAAGCATGCCAAAGACGCCATCCACATGGCTGGAAGAACACGAGATGATAAATCGGTTCTGGTCCATGCGGGCGATTACGCCGTCGTCATAAACCACGCCTTGTTCTGTCAACATAAACCCATAGCGGATGTTGCCGGATTTCAGGGTTTTAATGGTGTTGTAATAGATGAAGTTCACAAAGGCTTCGGCGTCTGGGCCCATGACTTCGATCTTGCCCAAGGGAGAGGCATCGATGATCGCGGCGGCGTTGCGCGCGGTGGACACCTCATCAAAAATTGCCTCACTTGCGGGTTTCGTCCCGTACCAACCGGGGCGCAACCAGCCGCCGTATTCGCCTAACGCAGCCCCCGCTGCGCGGTGGCGTTCTTCCAAGGCGAGACGTTTGAGGGGATGGAACAGCTGGCCGCTGTTGCTTCCTTTGTACAAAGACATCGACACAGGCACGAAGGGGGGGCGGAATGTAGTCGTGCCGACCTCGGGGATCGGTTTGCCTTGCAACGCGGCCATAGCTGCAAGCCCTGCCATGTTCGATGTTTTGCCCTGATCTATCGCCATGCCCAGTGTGGTATAGCGTTTGAGATGCTCGACAGAGACGAAATTCTCCTTTGACGCGATCTCGATATCCTTGAGGGTAACATCGTGTTGAAAATCAATCCATTGCCGCCCTTTGCTGTGCGGTTTCGGCCAGATTGGAGCCATATGGTAGCTGCCGGGGCGAGGCTCATACCTCTTGTTCAATCCTGCGGCAGTGCCTTCCGCGATTGCGTGGTCGAGATCAAATGTACCGTTTGCAGCACCCACCGCAGTCATCCCGTCAGGGGCCGCGGAGGGCAGAAAAGCCGCTTTTCCCGCGTCCCACGCGAGTTTGCCGCCCGCATGTCGCCACAGATGTACGATGGGTGTCAGCCCGCCAGAGGCGAGCAATGTGTCGCAACGATGTTGTGATGTACCATAGGAGATGGCTGTGATGCCTTTGTGGCCGACCCCTCGTGCTGTTACCTTAGCGGCATCAAGATAACGTAATTTCGCGCCTGCGATCTCAAGCTGCGCGGCTGCTTGTTGTGCGACTGTATTGTTGCTTAGAACAGTGATTTCATCACCCGCCAGTACGCCATATCGCCCGAGATATTCAGCCGCTGCACAGGCCGACATAATACCGGGCAGGTCATTGTTTTCAAACGTGATGGGGCGGTCAAGCGCCCCTGTCGCCATAATGATCCGGCCTGCGCGCATGCGCCAAAGGCGCGGCGCCTTTCCGAATCCGAGATCCTGGGCCAGCGCCACCATCATGTGATCGTAGACGCCAATCGCCGTGGTTTTGGCCAGAACACGCCCGCCTGCTGCGATGATCGCATCCTTTTGCGTCGCTACCCACTTTGCAGGGGCGCACCCGTCTACGTCCAGACCCATCGCATATAGGCCACCACCAAGCGTTGCATGGTCTTCGACCAGCACAACCGATTGTCCGTTCTGTGCTGCGCTGCGCGCGGCTGCCAGCCCGGCAGCACCGCCACCGACAACCAGAACATCGCAATGATCGCTGACTTGGTCAGAAGAAAACGCGTCGGGCGCTTTGCCTTCAAGGCTGCCAAGCCCCGCCATTTTACGAATGCTCGGTTCAAACAAATGCCAGTCGGGCCAGATGAAGGTTTTGTAGTAGAATCCCGCGCCGAGGAAGCGGTGGAACAGGTCCAGTCCGCGTTTGACATCAAATTGTGCCGAGGGCCATGCATTGACCGCTCGCGCCTGCATCCCGTCTTCGAGCGGTGTGGTCGTAGCAGGGCAGTTGGGAAAAGATATGCCATTCAGCTTTACGTCAAATATTGCATTCGGATCATCGAACCACGCGCCCCAAACGCCGCGTGGGCGGTGATATTTGAAACTGCGCCCCATGATTTGTACGCCATTGGCCAACAAGGCAGACGCCAGCGTATCACCCTCGAAACCGGTGTAGGGTTTGCCATCAAAGGTAAAGCTGAGCGGCTTCGTGCGGTCTATCAGGCCTGCGCCTGCAATTCTGCGGCTGTTCATGGCGCATCCTTTCGCAAGGCGCGTGTTTCCAGCACCGTCATCGTCACGGTGTCGCGGCGCAGAATGAACATCTCGCGGCAGGTCAGGTGCATCCAGACTTCCGATGCCGCGCCTTTATCATTGCGACGCGAGAACAGGTATGCCCCCCAGTCCGCATCTGAAACAGGCTGGGTTGTGTCAGGGCGCTCTTTGCCTGCTTCGCCCGCAAAGTGGAATTCACGTTCGTTTCGGGGGCCGCAGAAGGGGCAGGTGAAAATTTGCATGGGTGCTGCTCCTAATGTGCGATGCCAGAGGCGGCACCCTCGTCGATCAACGCGCCGCTGGTGAAACGGAACAGATCGAATGGTGCGCTGATGGGGTGATGGCTGCCCTCGGCCAAGCAATGCGCAAACAGGTAACCGCCTGCGGGGATCGCTTTGAAACCGCCTGTGCCCCAGCCACAATTGACGTAAATTCCAGGCACAGATGTAGGCCCGATAATAGGAGAGCTGTCGGGCGTCACATCAACGATGCCTGCCCAATGGCGCAACAGTTTGACCTTTGCAATCGCTGGGATGTACTCGATCAGGCCGCCCAGTACGGCCTCTTGCATGGGCAGGTTCCCGCGCTGCCCGTAAGATGGCACACGGTCCAGCCCGCCGCCCATGACCAACCCGCCTTTGTCAGACTGGCTGACATAACTGCCATGCGCGGGGGAAAAGGCCACCGTGTCGATCATGGGCTTCAGCGGTTCGGAGACAAAAGCCTGCAAGGCATATGACTCAATGGGCAGACTGTAACCGCCGAGGGTGGCCATCTGCGAGGAATGGCCCGCAACAGCGACGCCAACGCGGCCGGCACGGATCGGCCCCTGGCTGGTTTCAACACCTTTGCACACGCCGCCCTCGGTGATGAAACCCGTGACCTCGCAGTTCTGGATAATGTCCACGCCCAGACGGTCGGCCGCACGCGCATACCCCCAAGCAACCGCATCATGTCGGCCTGTACCTGCGCGCCCTTGCCAGACGGCACTTTCAATCGGATAGCGCGCATCGCGGCCGAAGTTGAGCAGGGGGGCCTTTTTGCGGATCTGCGAACGGTCGAGTATTTCAGCGTCCACCCCGTTGAGGCGCATCGCGTTCACCGCTCGGGCGGCAAGCTCGCTTTCATGTTCGGAATGGTTAAGGATCAACATGCCACGTTGCGAGAACATGACATTATAGTTCAGTTCTTTGGACAGCCCTTCATAGAGCCTGACGGATAAATCATACAATGCCGTGCTTTCGGGATAAAAGTAATTGGATCGGATCACGGTCGTATTGCGACCGGTGTTCCCGCCACCCAGCCAGCCTTTTTCAATCAGGGCCACGCGTTTGATGCCATGGCGTTTTGCCAGATAATAAGCGGTGGCGAGGCCGTGCCCGCCGCCCCCTACGATGACAACGTCATATTCCGCCTGCGGTTTCGGACTGCGCCATGCAGGGCCCCAACCCGATTGGCCGCGCAATCCTTCGCGGAAAACTCGAAATGCGGAGTAGGTGCCCATCTTTGAGAAAATCCCGATCTTGTTGTTGGCCAAAGGGCGTTTTTACACGCTACAGTCGGTGCGTGACCCGTCGCGCTCGATTAAGTACATAGATGTACATGAGGGCGAAAAGCAAGCAATGGATAAATGATGGCGCAGCCAGACAGCTTTATGAAAAAGAACCCCAAAGGGCGTGGCCCCCAGCGCCATACCAAAGAGGACTGGATCCAGATCGCGCTTGATACGCTGATTTCGGAAGGGGTCGAGAATGTAAAAGTCATGCTGCTGTCTGCCAAGCTGGAGACTGCGCGATCCAGTTTTTATTGGTATTTCGAGAACCGTGAGGACTTGTTGGATAACCTGCTGGAACACTGGCGGGCGACCAATACCAAAGCGATTGTCGAAAGCTCCAAGCAGCCTGCCGATACAATCACGCAAGCTGTCGTCAATGTCTTTGCGTCTTGGGTGGGCAAGGGCCAGTTCAACACGCGGCTGGATTTTGCAGTGCGCGACTGGGCGCGGCGCTCGGGCTCGGTCCGGCGCGCATTAGACGATTCTGATGCAGAGAGGTTGCTGGCATTGACCCAGATGTTCGCGCGGTTCGGGTTTGTTCAGGGCGAGGCAGAGGTGCGCGCCCGCATCCTCTATTATACCCAGATCGGATATGAGGCACTGGATCAGCGCGAAAACTGGGAGACACGCATAAGCCGCGCACGTGACTATTTGTTTTGCATCACAGGACACATGCCTTGTGATGCCGAAGTGGCCCAACTGCACAATTTGCGCGAACGCTGATACAGATGTCCATGTTGCAATGGGGAAAGACGTGGCGCACCAGAAATTAAATACACCTGTGTATTTAATTATGGACAGTACTGAACTTTTTGTGTGACCTTCTGGAAAAGCCTGTTGGGAGTATTCAGATGAAATCGACATATAGAGCAGTAGTCATTGGTGGCGGGGTCGTCGGGGTTTCGGTGTTGTACCACCTTGCAAAATTCGGCTGGACCGATGTTGCCTTGATCGAGCGTGCAGAGCTGACTGCAGGTTCTACGTGGCACGCGGCAGCGGGGTTCCATGCGCTGAATGCTGATCCCAACATTGCGTCACTTCAGGACTACACGATCAATCTTTACAAAGAGATCGAGCGCGAAAGCGGCGTGAATGTTGGGCTGCATATGACTGGTGGTGTGAACATCGCCGCAGACCAGCAACGCTGGGAAATGCTAAAGGCTGGGTGGTCGACTTTTCAGGCAATCGGGATCGAAAGCTCCAAGCTGCTGACCCCTGAGGAGGTTCAAGAGCTAACCCGCGGGTTGATTAAGACGGACGATATCAAGGGCGGCCTTTACGATGTGAACGAAGGGCATCTGGACCCCAACGGCGCAACCTACGCCTATGCGGGTGCTGCGAAAAAGCTGGGTGCGGATGTAATTGTGCGCAACCGCGTGCTGGAGCTGAAGCAGCGCGGCGACGGCACATGGGATGTAATCACCGAGCAAGGCACAATCCACACCGAAAACGTGGTGAACGCGGGCGGTTTGTGGGCCAAGCAATGTGGCCATATGGCGGGTGTCGATCTGCCCGTCACACCTATGGAGCATCACTATCTGCTAACCGACGACATCCCCGAGATTGAGGCGATGGACGAGATGATGCCGCTGATCCTTGATCTGGATGGCTTTGTCTACACCCGCCAAGAGCGCAACGGCCTGCTTATGGGTGTGTACGAGTTGAACCCCAAGCACTGGCAGATGGACGGCGCCCCGTGGGACTACGGGATGGAGCTGATCCCCGAAGATGTCGAACGTATCTCGCCCGAGTTGATGAAAGGGTTTGAACGTTTCCCGTGCCTTGAGCGGACTGGCATCAAGAAATGGGTGAACGGTGCATTCACCTTTGCGCCAGACGGCAATCCACTGGTCGGTCCTGTTGGTCCGCGCGGATATTGGGTGGCCTGCGGCGTGATGGCGGGCTTTAGCCAAGGGGGCGGTGTTGGTAAATCGCTGGCCGAGTGGATGATCCACGGCCAACCCGAGGCAGATATTTACGGCATGGATATCGGCCGTTTCGGGATGCACCAATCGAACAAGGAATACATCCGACAGACCACTGGCCAGTTCTACAAACGCCGCTTCGTGATGACCTTCCCCAATGAGGAGCTGCCTGCGGGACGCGTATTACGGGTGTCTGGTGCACATGCGGATATGACAGCAGCAGGGGCGCGTTGGACCAATTCTTGGGGGCTTGAAGTACCGTCTTATTTCGCGCCATCCCCCGACTTTGAAGAACCGGGTGAGTTGCGCCGCAGCACGGCTTTCCCGCTGGTGGATGCGGAGTGCAAAGCGGTGGAGAAAGCCGCGGGTCTTCTCGATATCACAGGTTTCTCACGGTATGAGATCAGTGGAGCTGGCGCCGAGGCCTTCCTCGACAATCTGTTGGCGTGCAAACTGCCTGCCGCAGGGAAGGTCAAGCTCGCACCACTGTTGGCAGAAGACGGCCGTCTCAAAGGCGACCTGACCTGCTTTAACTGGGGTGATGGTACCTATTGGCTGATGGGCAGTTATTATCTGCGTGAATTCCACATGCGTTGGTTCCGCGATCACAATGAGGCGGGCGCCCTTGTGCGTGATGTGTCCGACGACATCGGGGGCTTTTCGGTCAACGGGCCAAAAGCGCGTGAGATTCTGGAGAGCGTAGCGCATACGGACCTGTCCGATCTAAAGATGATGAATTGTAAGACGGCCGATCTGGGTCTGTTCCGTGTCAAAATCGCTCGCCTTTCGCTGTCAGGGGAAATGGCGTTCGAGATTAACTGCCTTGCGGCAGAACACGCCCCCCTGCGCAAGCTGCTGCTAGAGGCAGGGGCCGCGCACGGGATGAAAGAGATCGGGTTCCGTGCCATGTTGTCACTGCGTCTGGAAAAGAGCATTGGCATTTGGAACGGTGAATTTACGCAAACCTACACGCCTGCGATGACGGGTCTGGACCGTTGGATTGCGTGGGATAAGGGGGACTTTGTCGGCAAGGGTGCCGCACAGGCCGCCCCTGCGCCCACACGCGTGCTGCGGATGCTGGAAGTGGCGGCCACAGACGCCGATTGCGTGGGGTTTGAGCCAGTATGGTTTAATGATACGCTGATCGGGATTACGACAACGGGCGGCTATGGTCACCGCACTGCGCGCAGCTTTGCCATGGCGCTGGTTGACGTGGCCTATGCGGATATCGGCACAGAACTTAGCGTGCATGTCATGGGCGAAAGCCGCGCCGCCAAGATCATTGAAATGTCGCCTTACGATCCCGCGGGATCGAAAATGCGCGCCTGATTGGATAATCAAAATGCTTGAGAACACAGCCGGAGACAAACCACGAAGGCGCGGTCGTAGCCAACGCACAGGTGCAACAAAAGCTGCCCGCCAGCCCAACTACCGACAGCTGAAACATCCGTTTGCCCAACAAATCATGTTCTCGGAGGATGAAATACATTCGATCCACGAGACAGCCCTTCGGGTGTTGGAGGAATTAGGCGTAAAGGTTCTGCTACCCGAGGCGCGCCAAATTTTTGCTGCCGCTGGGGCGCGGGTAGATGATGATGATATGGTTTTTATTGGCCGCGATATCGTGCAGGCCGCCCTTGCATCCGCGCCGCGCTCGATCCGCATGCGTGCGGTCAATCCCCTGCGTGAGCAGGATTATGAACTGGGTTCGATGATCTTTATGCCCGGTGTCGGCTGTCCTAACGCAAACGATGCCGAGCGGGGACGCAGACCGGGGTCACTGCGGGATTTTGAAGAAGCAATCAAGCTGGTCCAAAGCTATGATGTGATGCATACATTCGGGCCTCTGACCGAACCGCAGGATGTACCGATCCATCTGCGCCACTATGCCACCATGCGCACGCAGCTGGAGTTCGGCGACAAGCCGATGTTTCTTTTTGCGCGGGGCCGTGGGCAGGTTGAACAAGGGTTCGAGCTGATGCAAACGGCGCTGAATCTGTCGGCAGATGATTTTGAAGACGGCGTCTGGCTCACAACAGTAATCAACACCAATAGCCCGCGCATGCTGGATAACCCCATGGCGCAGGGGATCATCGATTTTGCGCGCGCTGGGCAGTTGTCGATTATCACGCCATTCTGTCTGGCGGGGGCTATGGCACCGATTACGCCTGCCGGCGCGCTGACGCTTCAGCATGCGGAATGTATGATGGGAATCACCCTGTCGCAGCTTGCACGTCCCGGCGCGCCCGTCAGCTATGGGGGGTTCAGCTCGAACGTGGATATGAAATCAGGCTCACCTGCTTTTGGCACGCCGGATCATTTGAAAATGCAGATCGGCGGGGGGCAGTTGGCCAAGCTTGTTGATCTGCCATGGCGCACGGCATCAGGGTCGGCTGCGAATACGCCGGACATGCAAGCAGGGCTGGAAACGGTCATGGGCCTGTGGGGCGGCTCGCTGGCCCATGGAACGCTGCTGGTGCATACGGCAGGCTGGCTCGAAGGTGGGCTGACATTTGGATATGAGAAATTCATCAATGATATAGAGGGCTTGCAGATTTTTGCAGAACTGTGCACCAGACCTATCGCGGATGACGCCGAGATCGGGTTCGAGGCCTTAGCCGATGTGCAGCCAGGCGGGCATTTCTTTGCGACACAGCATACAATGGACCGCTTCAATACTGCATTTTATGAACCGATCGTCGCAGATCTGAATAATTTCGGTTCATGGACCGAGGCAGGCGGGCTTACATCGGCACAGCGCGCAACCGCGGTATGGAAAAACAAGCTGAACGAGTTTGTAGCCCCTCCGACAGCGGCTGACGCAGTTGAACGGATGATACCATTTATCGAAAAAGCAACGGCAGACGGAGGCGCGCCGCCGCTTGATTAAACCAAGCCTCTAAAACTGGGAGAGAAAGAATGAATTCACCAAAGAATGATGTGCGGCCCATCGTGGCCGACCTTGCCAAACAGACCCGCGAAGGAAAGATGAGCCGTCGCGAATTCATCGCAACAGCCAGCACATTCGGTGCTAGCGCTGCCGTCGCTTACGGCTTGATCGGTGCTGCGCTGCCCACACCTGCAGCGGCGGATGGCCACGCAAAAAAGGGTGGCACGTTGAAAGTCGGGATGCGGATACTTGATCTCAAGGATCCTCGTACTTTCGACTGGACAGAGCCAGCCAACGTCGCGCGTCAATTTGTAGAGCCGCTTGTCCGTTGGGACATGGATTTCTCCTTCAAGGGCATGCTGCTGGAAAGCTGGGAGGTCAGCGACGATGCAAAAACCTATACACTCAACCTGCGCAAAAATGCCGTGTGGAACAACGGTGATGCCTTCACCGCAGATGATGTAATCTTTAATTTCAACCGCTGGTGCGAAAAAGACGCCGAGGGCAACTCTATGGCGGGGCGCATGACATCGCTGATTGATGCAGAGACAGGCGTTGCGCGGGAAGGCGCGATTGAACGTGTGGATGACCACACTGTGCGTCTGAACCTTGAGCAATCCGACATCACCTTGATTGCAGGCATGTCGGACTATCCTGCGTTGATCCTGCACCGCAGCTATACCCCCGAAGCTGGACTGAAAGACAACCCCATTGGCACTGGTCCCTTTGTTCTGGGTGATTATGAAGTAGGCACGCGTGCGACGGTAACGCGCCGTGACGGCGGCTGGTGGGGAGGGGAAGTCTTCCTTGATGCGGTTGAGTTCATTGATTATGGCACGGACCCCTCGGCAATGGTTGCTGCCTTCGATTCAGAAGAAATTCACGTCAACGACGAAACAAATGCAGACTTTGTCGAAGTTCTTGACGGGTTGGGTCTGGTGCGCAAAGAGAAAGAGACGGCCAGTACAATCGTCGCGCGCATGCGCGCAGATTCAGCACCCTTCGACAACGCGGATGTGCGCCGCGCAGTGCAGATGGCAGTCGACAATAACATCGTGCTGGAACTTGGCCTGAACGGTTTGGGTAAGCCTGCCGAAAACCACCATGTCGGCCCGATGCACCCTGAATATGCCAAATTGCCAGCGCAAAAAGTTGATCCCGCTGCCGCCAAGGCGATGTTGGACAGCGCAGGCCATGGGGACACAGAAATGGAGCTTATTTCCATTGATGGCGATTGGCGGACCGTCACGACAGATGCAATCGCAGGCCAGCTTCGCGATGCGGGTTTCAATGTCAAACGCACGATCATTCCCGGCTCGTCGTTCTGGAATGACTGGACGAAATACCCGTTCTCGACAACCAACTGGGGTGCGCGGCCTTTGGGCGTGCAGGTTCTTGGTCTGGCATATCGTTCAGGCGAGGCGTGGAACGAATCTGGTCATGCCAACCCTGAGTTCGACGCAAAACTGGCCGAGGCATCTGGTGTTGCGGATGCGGATAAGCGCGCTGTATTGATGGCTGAAATTCAGGAAATGCTGCAATCCAGCGGTGCGATTATCCAGCCGTTCTGGCAAAACCTCTTCTTGCATCATGTGGAGGCGGTCAAAGGCTATGAGCGTCATCAGTTCCGCGAAATGCATCTTGAGAAGGTCTGGATCGACGCATGATCTGATCTGCAAGCGGGACCGGTCTTATGTGTTCATAAATCGGTCCCGTTTTACCCGTTTGGACAAGCAGCTATTGATGGCTAGCCTGCCAAGCAGACATTCGTATCGTTGATAGCAAGTGCGGTTTTGTCCGCAGCTCGGACGCAAACCCAATCGCGTGATCCTGACTGGCGTATCAACCACAATGCCTTACAGTGATACGCAGCCCACTTCAAAACTACTAGACTGTCAGATGAAGCATAGTCTCTGCTCGGTCATGCCGTTTACGTCTTTTGCAAAATGGCCTATTCCACGCCTCACAAAGCCTGACCTCACCAGTCTGGGCGTCATAGATGACAAGAGCGAGAGTATTTCGGTATATGTCTGATGTAAGACACCCGGCAGGGCAGACGGGCTCCCACGAAAGAATGGGCAAATCCATGGTCACCCGGGCCGCCCGCCTGTCGGTCGCACCCATGATGGACTGGACGGATCGCCATTGCCGCTATCTGCACCGTTTGATGAGCGCGCATACGCTGCTGTACACCGAAATGGTGACTGCGCCTGCACTGGTGCGCGGTGGCGCGCTGCATCTGCTGGCGCATAGCGCCGCCGAACATCCTGTCGCATTGCAACTGGGTGGTTCCGACCCTGCTGAACTGGCTGAGGCCGCGCGTCTGGGGGCGCAAGCGGGTTACGACGAGATAAACCTGAATGTAGGCTGCCCGTCCGATCGCGTGCAATCCGGGGCATTTGGTGCCGTATTGATGAAGGATGCGGCATTGGTTGCGCGCTGTGTAACCGCGATGCGCCGCGCGGTGGATGTGGATGTGACCGTTAAATGTCGCATTGGTGTGGACGATCAGGATCCGAACGCGGTTTTGCCCGAATTTCTGAGCCGAATGGTTGGCGCAGGGGTCGAGAGGATGACAGTGCACGCCCGCATGGCATGGCTGGACGGTCTCAGCCCGAAAGAAAACCGGGATATTCCACCACTTGATTACCCGTTGGTTCACCAGATGAAAGAGCTGTTCCCAAACCTGCATCTATCCCTCAACGGCGGTGTTGCCACATTGGATGCGGCGATTGCTGCACTGGATGCAGGGATGGATGGGGTAATGATCGGGCGTGCAGCCTATCATCAACCAAGCGATATTCTGTGTCAGGCGGATCGGCGTGTTTATGGCGCGGGTGCAGATACCTCACCCGAAGAGGTCGTGCTTGCCATGCTGCCCTATATTGAAGCGCATCTGGCGACTGGGGGGAAACTTGCCTCGGTCACGCGACACATGTTGGGGCTGTTCGCGGGCCGTCCCGGTGCGCGTATCTGGCGGCGTGTTTTGTCAGAAGGCGCGCACAAGGATGGGGTGGGTCCTTCCTTGGTTCGTGACGCGTTGGAGCAGGTGCAGGTGCAGGCGCAATCTGCGCTGGCAGCGCAGGCGCGCGCGGTGTAGCACTCTCGCATCTTTCAGGAAGGGTGGGCGCATGCCAGATACGATATTGCTGATACAGATGGCAGGATTGCTGTTGGTTATCGGGGCGTTTGCGGGCGTGCTTGCAGGGCTTTTGGGGGTCGGGGGAGGCATTGTTCTGGTGCCTGCGTTTTTCTACGCCTTCCAGACACTGGGATATGGTGGCGATCAATTGATGCAGATGTGTCTGGCCACCTCCCTTGCGACGATTATTGTCACGTCGGTCAGATCGGTCATGTCGCACAATAAAAAAGGTGCCGTGGACTGGGATATTTTGCGATCCTGGGCGCCTGGAATTGTGATTGGAGCAGTGATCGGGATGTTGGTTGTTTCGGGCCTGCGGTCCTCTACTTTGCAGGCGATATTTGGCGTTCTGGCATTGATTGTCGGGTTGTATATGGGATTTGGCCGCGCGGATTGGCGGTTGGGGCAGGCGATGCCGCGCGGCGTTGCTCGTGCAGGGCTGTCGCCAGCCGTGGGCTTTCTTTCTGTCTTGATGGGGATTGGCGGGGGAAGTTTCGGTGTGCCATTGATGAGCTTGTTTAACACGCCGATCCACCGCGCTGTCGCTACTGCTGCGGGTTTTGGCGTGGTAATTGCGGTGCCTTCCGTTATCGGATTTTTGTTCGTTGCGGTTGACCCTGCAACGCGCCCGCCCTTTACCATTGGTGCAGTCAATCTGGTGGCATTTGTACTGGTGATCGCGATGACGCTTATCACCGCGCCGATGGGCGCGCGGCTTGCGCATGCGATGGACCCCAAGCCGTTGAAGCGTGTGTTTGCTGTGTTTTTGGTGCTGGTTGCCCTTAACATGCTGCGCAAGGTTTGGCTCGGCTGAGCATGCAGACAGATGCGGCAGGATTTCGGATATTCGACTATGATCCCGATACGGCTGCATGGGCAAAAGCAGCTATTGGTGTGGCGCGTGGTATCGCCGATGATCCTGCGAATAAAGGGCCGGACAATCTACGCCACGGGCGTACGTGGTTTGTCGGGGTAGATGCATTGCCCAATGATGCCAATGGCGCCATTGCAGGTGTTTCGCTGAAAGGACCGTGGCAAGCCTGTGTGCCCGATATACCGCTGCATCGGGCACAATTGTCGATCGTTTATGCGGGTTACCCACGCCAAGACACCGCAGAGAGTGACGCAAACCATCGCTACCGCCATAGACGCGCGGCGGCGCATGTGGACGGTTTATTGCCCGTGGGGCCAGAGCGGCGCCGCTTTGCCCAGGAGTTTCATGCATATATTCTATCCATCCCGCTGAACGATCAGCCTGCCGCACCTACTGTCGTCTGGCCAGGCAGTCAGCGGATCATGCAAGCCGCTTTGCGTGAGGCATACGGCAGAAATGACCCCGCGCAGGTCGATATCACCGATGTCTATCAAGCGGCTCGCAGACAGGTGTTCGAGACCTGTGAACCTGTTCCGTTAAGCATTGGTATCGGGCAGAGCGCGCTATTGCATCCGTTTGTCTTGCACGGGACGGCCCCTTGGGGCGATGCGCCTGATCCCACGGGCGAGGGGCGAATGATTGCGTTTTTCCGTCCCGAATGTATCGGTGGTGCGGCGGCTTGGCTGTCCATGCCATAGTGCATTTGATAAATTCTGCGTACCTGTCACCGTTTCGCCTCGCCCTACAATTATCTTGAGGTTGCCATATTGTTGCCCGAACTGATTGGCATCACAGTCGCACAAGTGCCCCCGCAAGAGGGGCTAACCGAGCGAAGAGGCAGACATGAATCAGATCATCACAGGACCGTTCGGGCGGCTTGCATATTTTGGCGCGGATGAAGGCGCATCAGGCCAGTATCCTGCACTTAATGCGCCATCGGTTGCATTTGCGCAGGGCCATGACCTGATCGGGGCCAATATGATTTACGCGCCAAATGTCGTGAGCTTGCCACGTCAGATGCGCACCCGCGCTGCCGAAGCAATGTTCGGCGTGCCCGCCAAGCGCGAAAGCTGAAAGTTTAACTGCCTCGGGCCAGTCGTGCCGCCCGTCCGCCACGCCTTTTTGAAAACTCCCCCGCGCGTGCAGGCAGTTCCTGCATCACAGCGCGCCGCACTTCGGGCGTCATCCGCGACCAAGCACCGATTTCGTCGATCGAGCGCAGGCATCCTGTGCACAGACGGCTTTCAGGATGGATCACGCAGATTTTGATACAGGGGCTTTCGATTTCCGCACGTTTCCAGACATCATCGCTCATTTTTCAATTCCCTTGTGTGCGGCGCAATACGTGCAGCCTGTCCAGAACTCCCTGCAAGATATAGCTTGCTGCGACGTGATCAATGACCTCGGCGCGACGCTTGCGTGACGTATCCGCCTCTAACAGCGCGCGTTCGGCGGCCACTGTTGATAAACGCTCGTCCCAATATCCGATGGGCAACTCGGGGTGAAGTCTGTCAAAATTTCGCGCGAACGCACGGGTTGACTGACAGCGCGGTCCTTCGGATCCATCCATATTAAAAGGTAACCCGAGGATAAGACCGCCGATCAAGCGGCCCGAAATGATCTCGCCCAAGCGTGCGGCATCCAATCCGAATTTACGCCGCTTCACTGTTTCCAGCGGGGTGGCAACCGATAGGAAACTGTCGGTGACGGCCACGCCAATTGTCTTTTCTCCCAGATCCAGCCCGATCAGCGCCCGCATGTCGGGCAAGGCATCGGAAAAATCATCGATGGTTTCAAATATCAATCGACCACCCCTGCATTGCGACCCGCATCGTTCAGCAGATCAATCGCAGCCAAATCACCGGCAAAGACTTCCATTGCGTTCGCGTGAATGGCTTGTGCCCGCTCCCATTCGCCCAACACGCCGAGAGAGGAGATCAAGCGCGCCCAGTCACGCGCAGGCCCGCCTTCGGTGGCCAAACGCTGCGACAGGCCGCTGACCATGCTGCCAATCATCTCCATCCGCTCGGCAGGGGTCATATCCCGTGCATTATCAATATCTTCGGCACTCGGTCCGCGTACACTACTTCCAATCTCTGGGATCGCGTAGCGGACACCCGCCAGACCGGCGAGTTCTTCTATCTGAGCAACAATGGGGGATATCCACGGCGCTTCCTCCGGCCCTTGGCGCAACAAGCTGTCCCAGATGCGGAACGCCTGATCGGGGCGACCTGTTTGCGCCAGCATCAGTCCGACGTAGTAACGCGCGGCTCCATTGCCAGGCTCTTGCGCCAGCGCGGCGCGCAAGCTCATCTCCGCCTCGGGGGATACATAGCCACCTGCGGCCAGAACCTGCAGCTCGCCCAGATCAGCAAGGTCTTGTGCGGTCACGCCATCGCCCTTCAACTCTACAATACGGGCCTGTGCTGTTCTGGCGGCTGGGAAATTGCCGATGCGGCGTTCTTGCTGGACCAGCAACTCATGGCCCTGGATGTCGTCGGGACGGTTTGCCACGGTATTGCGCAACTGGTCCAGCAGCGTCTGGTAACGCGGGTCCAGATCAGCAGGGTCAGCATGGGGCGGCAGTGAGTTTTCGGCAACCGATTGTGCGGGGCGGGACAGACGCACTTCCTCGGCAAAGGCAATCCGGTCTTTCAATGCCATATCACCATAGCCCGGTGCGCCTAGCCAGATGTAGCTGCCGACACTGGCCAGCAGGCCAAACGCGATAACAGCCATTGCCAATGTAGCAGGCGCGGTTTTTGATGCAGCGGTCTCAGCGGATTGGGCCTTGTCAGCTGCAATCAGGCGGCGCGCTACTTCGGCATGCACACGATCTGCGTCTGCTTGCTCGATTACGCCGCGGGCGACATCGCGTGCTACCTCGTCCAGCTGCGCACGGTACACATCTACGTCCGAACCTGCGCGCGATCCGATATCGCGCTGGGCGCCACGCACCACCGCGCGTGCCAGAACCGCACCCACCATGATGGTTATCGCCGTGGCCACAATCCAGAAACTCAACATGTCGGTCACTCTCCTCGTTTTTACCGATGTAATACGCGCAAGCGGCCGACAAAAGGGGGCATTGCCATCGGCGCGACGAATAGCCCTCCACATCCGGTGTCGGTTGTGGCCTATGTCGCAAAGATGATAAAGAGTGCCGCGCGGAGTATCCTCTTTTCCGGCTATTCCCCCATGAAGAAGTCAACGGGGCGCTTGCGCCACCGAATCCACGCCTCAGCCAGTTCAGGGAAACCCGTGATGAAAAAATACTCCGTATTTGCAGTGGCACGCGAAGCCATGCGCCACCACACAGGGTGGACCCGCGCATGGCGCGATGCGGCCCCCAAAAAGCGCTATGATGCAATCATCATCGGGGCAGGCGGGCACGGGCTGGCCACGGCCTATTATCTGGGCAAGAATTTCGGGATCACCAATGTTGCCATCCTTGAAAAAGGTTGGTTGGGCGGCGGTAATACAGGGCGCAACACAACGATCATCCGCTCAAATTATTTGCAGGATCCGTCGGCTGCGATCTATGAAAAATCCCGCTCTCTTTATGAGACGATGTCACAGGATCTCAACTATAATGTCATGTTCTCCCCGCGCGGGGTTATCATGCTTGCACAAACCGAACATGAGGTGCGCGGATACAAGCGCACGGCGCATGCCAACATGCTGCAAGGTGTCACAACCGAATTCATCAGCCCCGCAAAGGTAAAAGAGCTGGTTCCAATCATCAATCTGGCGGGGCCGCGTTACCCTGTTCTTGGTGGTCTGTGGCAAGCCCGCGGCGGCACTGCACGGCACGACGCGGTGGCATGGGGCTATGCGCGCGCGTGCTCCGACATGGGGATGGATGTGATCCAGCGGTGCGAGGTGACGGGCATCCAGTCCGAGGGCGGCAAGGTAACAGGCGTCACCACCACGCGTGGCGATATCGCGTGCGACAAACTCGGCATGGTCGTCGCGGGTCACTCGGGCCACTTGGCCGATATGGCAGGTTTTCGTCTTCCCATCGAGTCTGTGGCGCTCCAAGCGCTTGTGTCAGAGCCGATCAAGCCCTGCATGGACGTGGTTGTTATGGCCAACACAGTCCACGGCTACATGAGCCAGTCTGACAAGGGCGAGATGGTCATCGGCGGCGGCACCGACGGCTACAACAACTACACACAACGCGGCAGCTTCCACCATATCGAGGAAACCGTGCGCGCTCTGATCGAAACGTTCCCTATGGTGAGCCGCCTAAAGATGCTGCGCCAATGGGGCGGGATCGTGGACGTCACGGGCGACCGCTCTCCGATCCTGAGCAAAACACCCGTCGATGGAATTTTTATCAACTGCGGTTGGGGGACGGGCGGCTTCAAGGCCATCCCCGGTTCAGGCTGGGCCATGGCAGAACTGATGGCCAAAGGCCGCTCGCCGCTCACCGACGCCTTTGGCCTCGAGCGGTTCAACGAAGGACGGTTCATTGACGAAAGCGTTGCAGCAGGGGTGGCCCACTGATGCAATCAGCGATCAAATCCCGAAATTCTGTGTGCAATGACGTCTTCGGCGTGAACCTTTGCAGCGTGGGTATGCGGGTTGCCACAAGCCTGAAGATTCAGGTCGTGCTGCAAAAGCGTCCGCTTCTTTTTCCATTCGTAGATTGTCGCGGCTATGCCGATGACAGTCACCGCTGCGATAACGATAATAATGAATTCCATACGCATAACATACGCACTTTCCCCGAAATTTTCAAGCTTGGAGCGCTGCCATGCTGATCGTGTCCTGCCCCTGTTGCGGCGTTACGGCCGAGGAAACTGAATTCCACGCCCACGGCGAAGCACATATCACCCGCCACACCGTAGGCTCCTCCGATGATCAGATGGAGACCTATCTGTTCATGCGTAAAAACCCTAAGGGCGTGCATTTTGAACGCTGGCGCCACCAGAACGGCTGCGGCAAGTGGTTCCATATGGCGCGGGACACGATGACCCTCGAGGTCTTTGGTACCTATAGCGCGCAAACCTACGATCCGCCCGAGGAATTGCTACAGAAGATTGACGCGAAACGCCCCGGATGGCGCGACGCGTGATGGCCTTCTTTATTTTTCCCCTAAACTCAATCCCGCCCTTACACCCCGCGCCGGAGCATAGATCATGAGTACCCGTCTCGCCACAGGTGGCCGCCTCCTGAACAAATCCAAAACTGTCAAGTTTCGCTTTAACGGCAAACACATGAGCGGGTATGAAGGCGACACGCTTGCCTCGGCTCTGCTGGCAAATGACCAGATGCTGGTGGGCCGCTCGTTCAAATACCACCGCCCGCGCGGTATTGTAGCTGCTGGACCCGAAGAGCCGAACGCACTGGTTAATCTGGGCCGTGAGGGCAAGTTTGAGCCAAACGCTCGCGTGACCACGACCGAGTTGTTCGACGGGCTTCGCGCTGAAAGCCAGAACCACTGGCCCAGCCTTGAATTTGACGTTGGGGCTATCAACAAACACCTCAGCCGCTTTTTGCCTGCTGGCTTTTATTACAAGATGTTCATTCACCCGCGGCCCATGTGGAAACACGTCTATGAGCCGATTATCCGTCATTCTGCGGGCCTTGGTCGTGCGCCAAAAGCGCAGGACGAGGATACTTATGAGCATTTCTACGCTTTTTGTGACGTGCTGGTTATCGGTGGCGGTGTCGCGGGGCTGGAAGCGGCCCGCGCAACGGCTTTGTCAGGTGCGCGCGTTATCGTTTTGGAGCAGACGGCCCATTGGGGCGGCCGCACCCCTGTAGACGGCGGCGAGATTAACGGCGCACCCGCACAGCAATGGATCGACCAGACACTGGCTGAATTGGCCGCAATGGAAAACGTAACCCTGCGTACACGTACCATGGGCGCAGGTGTTTATGACCACGGATATGTGCTGGGTTATGAGCAACTGACCGACCATGAGCCGGAAAAGACAGGACCGCGTCACCGTTTGTGGCGTATCCGTGCGGGTCACATCATCACCGCGACTGGCGCAATCGAACGCCCGCTCAGCTTTGCGGGTAACGACATTCCCGGTGTGATGCTGGCGGCGGCTGTGCGTGATTACGTTGTGAACTTTGGTGTTTCAGCAGGGGACCGCACAGTTGTAGTTACCAACAATGACGATGCCTATTTGACGGCCATTGCGCTTAAACACGCAGGGCTGGACGTTCCAGCCATTCTGGACGCCCGTGTGCTGCCGCAAGACAGCGATGCAATGGCGCAGGCCAAGGCCCTGGGTATCCGCGTGCTGATGGGCCATGCTGTTTCCTCTGTCAAAGGGGGCAAGCGCGTAACAGGCGTTGCGATCTGTAGTCAGGCCGGCGAGGGCGCTGTACTGGAAGAGATCGACTGCGATGCGGTTGCCATGTCAGGTGGCTGGTCGCCGGTTGTGCATTTGTGGTCGCACTGTGGCGGCAAGCTGACGTGGGACACAACGCATGCGTGTTTCAGTCCAGATCCCGACCGCGCACCACAGGGTGCCGATGGCGCACAGTTTGTGTCCACAGCCGGGGCGGCCTCTGGTGCTTTTGCCCTTGATGATCTGCTCAATGATGCCTTCGCCTCCGCTGATGGCGTTTTGCGGTGTCTGGGTAAGAAGCTGCCCAAAGGCACCACTGCCCCCAAAGGCGAGCGTCGCGAAGAAGCGCCGATGGCACCCGTATGGCTGATGCCACAAGGGGCCACCGTCAAGCTGCGTGAGAAAGCATGGCTGGATTATCAAAACGATGTAAAAGTCTCGGATGTGCGGCTGGCCGCGCAGGAGGGATTTGTCTCTGTTGAGCATGCCAAACGCTATACCACTTTGGGTATGGCGACAGATCAGGGAAAATTGAGCAATATCAACGGACTTGCGACGCTTGCTAATGCGTTGGGTGAGGAAATTCCCGCCGTTGGGACGACTACTTTCCGCCCGCCGTATCACCCCATTTCGATGGCCTCTATCGGGGGCGAGGCGCGTGGCGATGCGTTTCAGCCGATCCGCCGCACACCCATGCACAACTGGCATGACACGCATGGCGCTGAATGGGAGCCTGTCGGTCAATGGCGTCGCCCTTATGCCTATAAAAACGGCAGCGAGAGCACCCATGACGCAGTGATGCGAGAAGTGACAAATACACGCAATAACATGGGGTTATTGGACGCTTCTACACTTGGTAAATTGGTGGTGAAGGGCCCTGACGCGGGCAAGTTCCTCGATATGCTCTACACCAATATGATGAGCAACCTGAAGATCGGCAAATGCCGCTATGGCCTGATGTGTAACGACAACGGATTCTTGGTTGATGACGGTGTTGTTGCACGCATCGATGACGACACATGGTTGTGCCATACCACCACAGGCGGAGCCGAGAGCATCCACGCCCACATGGAAGAATGGCTACAGACCGAATGGTGGGACTGGAAAGTCTACGTGGCCAATGTAACCGAGCAGTATGCCCAGATCGCTGTGGTCGGCCCCAATGCCCGCAAGGCGCTTGAAAAGCTTGGCGGTATGGACGTGAGCAAAGAAGCCTTGGGCTTTATGGAGTGGGCGGACGGCGAGATCGGCGGCTTCAAGGTCAGGGTCTATCGTATCTCCTTCTCGGGTGAGCTGTCATACGAGATCGCGGTAGATGCCAATCACGGGCAGGCCTTCTGGGATGCGCTGATGGCTGTCGGGGCCGACCTTGGCGTGATGCCATATGGGACCGAATGTCTGCACATCCTGCGTGCCGAAAAAGGCTTTATCATGATCGGGGATGAGACGGACGGGACCGTGATCCCTCAGGATCTTAACCTGAACTGGGCGCTGTCCAAAAAGAAAGAAGACTATTTGGGCAAGCGCGCGCATCAGCGCAGCCATATGGCCGACCCTGAGCGTTGGAAGCTGGTCGGTCTAGAGACAACGGATGGATCGACCCTGCCGGACGGTGCTTATGCGGTAGGCGAAGGCAAAAACGCAAACGGTCAGCGCAATGTGATCGGGCGTGTAACATCTAGCTATCACTCGCCAACCTTGGACAAGGGCATTGCGATGGGTCTGGTACACCACGGTCCTGATCGCATGGGTGAAGTGCTGGAATTCCCTGGCACGGATGGCAAAACCTACAGCGCGCGGATCGTCGATCCGGTGTTTTATGACAAAGAGGGGGCCAAGCAGAATGTCTGATCCGGTATCCGCATTGAAGAACGCATCATTTGCCGCTGGCATCGCCGAAATATCCGAAATGGGTGCTGTCGGCATGATCACGCTGCGTGGTGATCTGGGCGATAAGACCCTGCAGAAGGCGGCTGTGGCTGCTGCGGGTGTCAACATGCCCGACCAGCGTCACTGCCTGACCCAGGGGGCAGGCGGCATGGCGTGGATGTCACCCGATGAGCTGTTGATTATGTGTGCTTACGGGGATGCCCCCGCGAAACTCGCAGATCTGCAGAGCAAGCTGTCGAAATCTCATGCATTAGCCGTCAATGTCTCGGACGCGCGTGCGGTGTTCAAGGTGAGCGGCCCCAGAGCGCGTGAAGTGATGGCAAAGCTGGCCCCCGTTGATCTGGCGCCGCAACAGTTCACGCCGGGTATGTTCCGTCGGACACGCATCGCGCAGGTTCCGGCCGCATTCTGGATGCCAAGCGAGGACGTCTTTCACGTGGTTTGCTTCCGCTCGGTGGCTCAGTATGTGTTCGATGTATTGAGCGTGGCGGCGCAGGCAGGCTCCGAGGTCGGGGCGTTCGGCAGCTAACTGGCTGATCAAATTGACAAGCTGGGACGTACCACGCATGCTGGTGCGCTAAATGATCACGATTGGATTGCCGTTATGCTACGCCGTGCCTTGCTTGCCTCGTTTCTTGTTTCGACTCTTGCTGCTCCTGTCGCGGCAAAAGGGGTGCTTTATGATTGTGACTTGAAAGCCAATCGGGCCATGGGGTGGGTTTCAAACAAAATGGCGTTTGTTTTTGATGGCAAAGGCGATGTGCAGATCGTGGATAGCGTGGTGCTGCATTATGTCGGCAATCCTGTTCCCGCGCGGGTGCGGCGGACAGGCGATGTGGCGCGCTTGAACTGGACGCTTTCAGGAGCGGTCGACAGGGTAGGGCAGATCATTCCGACAATCAGCTATAGTGCCAAGTTGGATCTGAAAAAGCTGACGGTCGAGGTTTTGGCAAAGCCAGCAAGGTTTCCACAGCGTTTCACTGGCAAAGGGCGCTGCACCCAGCGCAAGAACCGCTAGACCTTCCACACACTTCGGCGGAATAATGCACATGCCAGCACTTGACGCGGCCGCTTTGCGCGCTTCATGTGCAACAGACCAATTCAACTTTTGAGGAGACATCCGAGATGGCTTTTGAACTTCCCGATCTTCCATATGCCCACGACGCCCTTGCATCCAAAGGGATGAGCGCCGAGACGCTGGAATTCCACCATGACAAGCACCACAACGCCTATGTCGTAAACGGCAACAAGGCGATTGAGGGCACCGAATGGGCGGGCAAATCTCTCGAAGAGATCATCAAAGGCACGTATGATGCATCAAGTGTTGCGCAGAACGGTATCTTTAACAACATCAGCCAGCTGTGGAACCACAACCAGTTCTGGGAAATGATGGGGCCAGGCGCGTCTTCTATGCCAAGCGAGTTGGAAAAAGCGCTGGTCGAGAGCTTTGGCTCGGTCGACAAATTCAAGGATGAGTTCAAGGCAGCGGGCGCAGGTCAGTTCGGCTCTGGTTGGGCATGGCTGGTAAAAGATGCAGATGGTGGTTTGAAAGTGACCAAAACAGAGAACGGCGTAAACCCGCTCTGCTTTGGCCAGACAACACTGTTGGGCTGCGATGTGTGGGAGCATTCCTATTACATTGATTTCCGCAACGCGCGCCCTGACTATCTGACCAACTTCCTCGACAACCTCGTAAACTGGGAAAACGTCGCCTCGCGTATGTAATGCTCAGAGGGGCTTTTCCAGCACAATACGCAAGCCGGGAAAGTCCTATGACGCAGACAGCGGGCGAAAGCTCACTTAGACGGCACTGATATGAAAAGCCCCGCAGGATAGTCCAGCGGGGCTTTTTCGTGTCAGCACGCTATCGCGTTCTCTTATGTGGACCGATTGCTGTCCAACACGGTTAGAACGCTCTGCGCATCGGGAACCCATGTTAAAAAATCCAACAGGCTTTTATCTGCAAACCCGTGGTCTGCAACATGATTCAACAATTGTTGTAGAGGATCCCAATAACCGTTGATGTTGAGAATGATGATGGGTTTGTCGTGCAGGCCCAACTGCCGCCAAGTGAGCACTTCGAACAGCTCGTCCAGTGATCCGGCCCCACCTGGGAGAACCACTACAGCGTCGCAGTTCATGAACATTACCTTTTTGCGCTCGTGCATGGTTTCGGTGACGATATAGGTCGTCAGGTCGGTTTTACCGACTTCCCAATCCACCAGATGTTGCGGGATAACGCCAAAGGTATCGCCGCCTGCATCTTGTGCTGCCCGCGCGACATTTCCCATCAGGCCCACATCTCCGGCACCGTAGACCAAACGCCAGCCGTTCGCGGCGATACCTTTGCCTACAGCATGGGCAGCTTTTGTGAATTCGGGATCATCGCCCGCGCGTGATCCGCAAAAGACGCAGACAGATTTCAGGGGGGTAGGTGCCGACATAGGGAACTCCTGCATCACATTTGAGAAAAGATGGTCTTCACGGATTGGTATTTTGACCCCTGTTACAGCCTTCGCTACAAAGGCTCAACGCGGGTGATGGCCGTGGCTATAGGGATTTTCGGCATGAGCAAGATTTTGGCAAGTCTTGGAGGGAACACAGGCGCGGTTGTCGCGGGGGGCGGCATGGTCGTAGCGTTGGCGGTTGGCGCGTATATCGGGTTCGGTTCGCAAAGCGGTACAGCACCTGCTGACGCCATACCAGAGCCGCTCACAGCTACAGCGCTAACGCAGCAATCGACAA
The DNA here is from genome assembly GCF_947502895.1 of uncultured Sulfitobacter sp. Lineage (GTDB taxonomy): Bacteria > Pseudomonadota > Alphaproteobacteria > Rhodobacterales > Rhodobacteraceae > Sulfitobacter. Next base: position 362,606 of record NZ_CANNBM010000002.1, on the reverse strand, counting down.
GTGAGCCTTTGACCAAAGCAGAGCCCGAGACCGAGCCCCAGCCCGAGGCCGCAGTTGCGATCGCGCCTCAAGCTCCTAAATTTGATGAGCTACGCCGCGAAACGGACGGGACGACAATTATCGCTGGCCGCGCCGAGCCGTTGAGCGAAGTTGCGATAATCGTTGACGGAACAGAAGTCGCGACGACGACTGCAGACAGCAGCGGCGGCTTTGCCGCGATTACAACGCTGCCACCCAAAGACACGGCACAGATCGTCAGCCTGTCATCGCAAAACCTTGATGAGGGCGAGCAAGCTACTGTATCTTTGGACGAAATTATTCTCGCTCCTTCTGTCGTGCCTAGTGTAACGCCCCAACCGCAAGAGGTTGAGCCTGCGCCGCCGGCTGTCACTACTGAAACCGACGACGCCACGGAAGCTGATGAGGCCAGCGAAATTGCCGAAGCACCGACCAAGGCAGTTGCGGAGCCAGAGGCGGCGCCGACTGTCGCACAAGAGCCCGCGCGTATCGCGGTTCTGAAATCCGACGAAGACGGCGTGCGCCTGCTCAATGCGCCCAAGCCCGAGGCGATGACATCTGTCGCGCTGGATACAATCGGATATTCCGAAGCGGGTGATGTGCAGCTGTCAGGGCGTGCCCAGCCCGATACGGCGCGGGTGCGGGTTTATCTGGACAACCGCTCTGTCATTACGCTGCCGGTTGATGCGCAGGGCCGCTGGCGCGGTGATCTGCCCGATGTGGACGAAGGGGTGTATACGCTGCGTGTGGACGAGGTAAGCAGCGGTGGTGATGTGAGCAGCCGTGTCGAGACGCCGTTCAAACGCGAATCTGCCGAAACGCTGGCGCAAGCGGCCAGCAATGAAGGCCCGATTAAATCAATCACTGTGCAGGCGGGTGCAACACTCTGGGCTATTGCGCGGGACCGTTATGGCGATGGGACGCTGTATCTGCGGGTGGTCGAAGCGAATGCCGCGAGTATTCGGGACCCCGATCTGATTTATCCCGGACAGGTGTTTGATTTGCCGAACTAAGGTGGCCCTTTGCGGGCAATCGTCCTATATCAAGGGACTACCGCATAGGAATACACATGTCTGCCGAAACACCTGCCTCTGCCGCCAAGTCCAGCGGCGAAACTGCATCCGGAAAACCAGCACTGACCGAAGAAGAGATCGCGACCGAGCAGGAGCGGCAATCCTCCATGCGGGTGCTGCGCAAAGTCGCGCCCTATCTATGGCCTGATGATATGCCATGGGTGCGCAAGCGGGTTGTCTGGGCGCTGATTGTGCTTGTGTTGTCCAAGGTTGTTGTTGTTGCCACGCCGCAATTTTATCGTGGTGCAGTTGATGCGCTGGCAGAAGAGGGCGTCTCGATGCTGGCGCTGGGGGCCATTGGCCTAACGGTTGCCTACGGAATGGCGCGTCTGATGGGGGTTGGTTTTCAACAGCTACGTGACGCGATCTTTACCCGCGTGGCACAGCGTGCCCTGCGTATGCTGGCGCTGGAAACATTCAACCACATCCATCACTTATCCATGCGCTATCACATTACCCGCAAGACAGGCGGGTTGAGCCGGATCATCGAGCGGGGCGTAAAGGGTGTGGAGTTTCTGCTGCGGTTTTTGCTGTTCAGTATCGGGCCCCTGATACTGGAGCTTTTGCTGATCGGGATCATCCTGACCATCCAGTTCAACGCAAGCTACATGCTGGTGGTTGCAGTAACGATTGCCTTCTACGTCTGGTTTACCTTTGCCGTGACCGAATGGCGGGTCAAACTGCGCCGCCAGATGAACGATCAGGACACGGATGCGAACCAAAAAGCCATCGACAGCCTGCTAAACTATGAAACCGTAAAGTATTTCGGCGCCGAAGCCCGCGAGGCTGCGCGCTATGACAAGGCGATGGAAGGGTATGAGGAAGCTGCGATCAAGACCAATTATTCGCTCGCTTTCCTGAACTTTGGCCAAGCGGTGATTATCACCTGTGGTCTCATCGCAGTAATGATCATGGCAGCTGTTGGCGTGCAGAATGGCACACTGACCGTAGGCGAATTTGTTATGATCAACGCCTACATGATCCAGATCACTGTGCCGCTGAACTTCCTTGGCACGGTCTACCGCGAAATCCGCCAAGCACTTGTCGACATGGGTCAAATGTTTGACCTGCTCGAACAGCCGTCCGAGATATCAGACAAGCCAAACGCGCCTGATCTGAATGTCACTGGTGGCGAAATCAAGCTGGAGAATGTTCGTTTTGGCTATAACCCTGACCGCGAAATCCTCAAAGGCGTGACCCTGACGGCCAAGCCGGGCGAGATGATTGCGATTGTAGGATCAACAGGGTCGGGTAAATCAACGATCGGGCGGTTGTTGTTCCGGTTTTATGATGTGCAGGCGGGCAGTCTTTCGATTGACGGGCAGGACGTGCGGGATGTTACTCAAAATTCGCTTCACCGTCAGATCGGCGTGGTGCCGCAGGATACGGTACTGTTCAATGATACCATCGGCTATAACATCGCCTATGGCCGCGATGGCGCGACCCAAGCGGATATCGAGGGCGCTGCAAAGGCCGCTCAAATCCATGATTTCATCGCGGCGCTGCCAGAAGGGTATGACACGGCGGTGGGCGAGCGGGGACTGAAGCTGTCAGGGGGAGAAAAGCAGCGGGTCGGCATTGCTCGGACACTGCTCAAAGATCCGCCGATCTTGTTGTTGGACGAGGCGACGAGCGCGCTGGATAGTGAGACAGAGCATGAAATACAGGATGCGCTGCGCCGTGCGGGCCAAGGACGCACAGTGTTGACGATTGCCCATAGGCTGAGCACGGTAGCCGAGGCAGACCTGATTGTGGTGCTGGAAAAAGGTGAGGTGGTCGAGCAGGGCACCCATGATGATCTGCTGCTTAAGGATGGCCGCTATGCCCAACTGTGGCATCGCCAGCAAGCGGAAGAATAAGCACTGCAAAACCGTGACTGATCTGAATGACAGGCAGGCCCTTCGGGACCTGCCTGATTTCGTTTTTCTGGGCGCGATTGCCGCCCTGCCGCGGCATTGGACGCCACGTAGATGCGGCCTTGCCGTTACTCGGCGGCGATGGCTTTGCTGGTGAGTTTGTCTAATGCGCCTGTCATCATCTGGAGATATTTCGCTTCTTCAGGGAGGCTGTGTTCTTGGGCGAGGTTGGCAGGCGCGTGATAGGTCACATGCACGACGCCTTCACTATCTGCATAGGCCAGAACCCGCAGCGGCAGATCAAGGCCAGCTGTTTGCGCGTCTTGCATCGCGGGTGTTCCAAGTTTGGGATTGCCAAAGATCAAAAGCTGGGTAGGGCGCAGCTCCATCTCCACTGACTTTGCCCCTGCTGCATGATCTACACGCGCAAATACGGTTGCACCGGCACCTGTGACAGCCGCTTCGAGCCGGTCCATTGTGACCGAAACGGAATGGGGGCTGGTTTTCTCGACCATATCGGCAAGTGCTGCCATAGGGGTGGCGGCTGTAAGGGCGGCGGCAGTTGTAAGGCTCAGGATGTGGCGCAACATTCGGGTATTCCTTTGATTTGACATATGCATAGCATAAGGCCCCCCGCACAGGATACGAGGGGCCAAATTCTCACAAGGGAGTGATGCGGCGTTACTCTGCCGGTGTGGGGGCAGGTGCTTGCCTGTCCAGCATCTCTTCGCTCCAGATCAGCTCTCCCGTGCCAGAGCGGCGGGCGTTGCGTTGCAGGGCCCAATCCCGTGCAGCACGGCTTGCTCGGCCCATAGACATGCGCGCCAGAAGGCGGGCAATCCACATGGCATAGGTCGCAGCCCAAACGCGAATGGCCAACAAGGAAGGGGTCACGATGAGGGTCAGCACCGTTGCCACGCCAAGCCCGAACACAACCGCAGTCGCCAGCTGTTTCCACCACAAGGCAGTCGGGCTGTCGATTGTATAGCCGCCTTCGGCAAAGTTGAGCGACAATCCGAACATCATGGGCGCGAGCCCCGCCATTGTGGTGATCGTGGTCAGCAAAACAGGCCGTATGCGCGCTTGTGCGGTGCGGATGATCGCTTCGATCCGCGGCATGTACTGGCTGAACTCCTGATAGGTATCGATCAGGATGATGTTATTGTTCACCACAATGCCCGCAAGCGCCACAATCCCTGTCCCTGTCATGATGATCGAGAAGGTCTGATCCATGACAAGCATCCCGATCAGGACACCCGTAGTGGAAAGTACTACAGCAATCAAAACCAGAACCGCATTGTAGAAAGAATTGAACTGCGCCAGCAAGATGATGAACATCAAGCCCAAAGCGGCAGTGAAGGCTGAACTCAGGAAAGCTTGGCTTTCGGCCTGATCCTCCTGATCGCCTGTCCATTCATATGTGACGCCATCGGGCAATTCAGCCGTATCTACCCATTTTGAGATCTCGGCAATCCGCTCGTTTGCGTTGACGGGCACCAGTCGCAGGGCTAGCTGGTCGTATTCGGCCTGAATGTTCAAACCATCAGCCAGTTCAGTGCGGTCAGTCAGTTTGAACTTTTCGCCGTCGATGGTGGTGAAATCTGCATCCTGTCCAGCGGGGCGCAGGGTGGCAACTGTTTGATCCACCATTTCACCCGCGTCGTTGCGTGTGCTTTTCACAACCTTCATCAAGCCCGGCGTCACGTCTGCCTTCACGTCCATATAGCGCTTTTGATCGATGCGGCTGATCTCGGCAAGTTTGGGAACGGGGGTTCGCGTGATAAAGTTTGACAGCGGTACCAGCCCGTCGCGGGTGCGAACCTTTAGCGTGTCGAGCGTGGAGAGCAGTCTGTCTTCCTCTGGCAGACGCACGCGGATTTCAATCTCTTCGTCAGAGCTGTCAACGCGCATTGTATCCAGCAACAGGCCACGTGTGACCAGCTGTACCATGGCACCCACACTAAGAACATCAGCGCCGTACTGGCCTGCTTTTTCCACGTCTACGTCGATCTGCCAATCAATGCCGGGCAGGGGGCGCGTGTCTTCGATCAGGGTCAGGCCAGGTACGGTATCAAATTTCGCGCGCGCGATTGCCGTGGCCTCTACGAGGTCATCAAACCGGTCCGATTTGAAGCGAAGGTGTACGGGCTTGCCCGACGCAGGGCCGCGATCAAGCGAGAGAACTTCAATGCGTATCCCCGGAATTGCGATGAGCTGCTCTGTCAACTCGGCAATGACAATATCACCGTCAAGCTCGGGTTGGAGGGCGCGATCCTCCCAAGGGATTGTCTCGAACTGGATCTGCCCGATCAGATCCTTGGGGGCCTGGGACCCGCCGGTGTTGCTGTCCAGCCCGCCCTCACCAGCAAACGCAAACGCGGTGGCAATGCCGGGGTGGTCCAGCACCACCTGTTCAGCCTGACGCAATATATCGTCTTTTTCGTTCAACGACATGTTCCCGCGCGCCAGCACATAGACAATCGCCTGTTCGGGCTCTGATTCCACAAAGAACTCGACACCTTTCGAGTTGTTGGAAAAGAAAATAAGCGTGGTGCCAACGAACACAAACACAACGCCGCACATGACCAGCGGCATAACAGGATTGCCTGTAATCGCTTCAATCACGCGGCCAAAGGCGGAGCGTTGATACCCCGAAAAGATGCGGTCGGGGGCGCGGCGAAACAGGCGTGACGCAAGCCAGCGACCGAATTTGCCCATACGCGTTAACACTGCAAAAAGCGCCAGCAAAAACAGCATGAAGCCGGCCAGCGCCAAGAGCAGCACAGCAATCGCAATCAATACAAGCCCGAATACGGTCGCGAACGTCGGAATGACCGACGTCAGCAGGTCAAGCCCGTCCATCGCGCCGAATTGCATACCGATCCAGCCAAAAAGCGGTGCGGAGACACCCGGCGCAGGCGGGGCCAACAGGGACAGCGCAGGAAAGATCATCACAAAAGCAGCGGGGAACAATAGCAGGTGCAGATACCATGGCAGAGAGGCAATCCGCTCCATATTTGCTGCCATCCATTGCTCCAGCCGCCCTGTGACGCCGCCCATTACGGGCAGGTACACCAATGCGACCACCAGCGAAGCAGAGAGAACGAAGATCAGCGTCACTGGCAGCATGCCCATAAACTGTCCGGGCACGCCGGGCCAGAAAAGCATCGGCAGGAAGGCGCACAGCGTTGTTGCGGTGGAGGAAATCACGGGCCAGAACATGCGTTTCGCGGCCTCGACGTAAGCCTGCATCGGGCCAGATCCCTTTTGCTGCTGCTGGTCTGCGTATTCGACCACAACAATCGCGCTGTCTACCAACATGCCGACGGCCAGAATGAGGCCGAACATCACAATGTTCGAAATCGAGATACCCATGAGCGCAAGGAAGGCAAAACACAAAAGAAACGAAGTGGGGATCGCAAAGCCGACCAACAATGCCGCACGGATACCCAAAGCGGCCAATACCACAATCATAACAAGTGCAATCGCGGTAAACACAGAGCCCAAGAGCTGCTGCACCATACTGTCAACAACGCGGCTTTGGTCGTTGGAGGTACCGACTTTTACAGCTGTTTTCAATTCTTCCGGCCATTGGGAGGCGCGTTCTTCAACGAGAATTTTTACAGCGCTTGCTGTCTCGATCAGGTTAAACCCCTTTCGCTTGACCACCTGTAAAGCGACCGAAGACTGGCCGTCAAAACGGGCAGTGCCAAGCCGATCTTCGAATGTGAGGTGGATCTCAGCAAGATCACCAAGCGTCACAACGCGGTCGCCGTTTGTTTTCACAGGCAGGTTGTAGACATCGCGTGGCTCGTCAAAGCTCGACGGGATTTTCACGGCGAAAGAGCCGTTGTTGCTTTCTATCTCACCCGCAGCAATCAGCTGGTTGTTGTTCTGTACGGTGGTGATCAGCTCGTTCGCCGTCACGTCGTAGGCTTCAAGCTTGAGCGGGTCGATCAAAACCTCCAGCATCTCGTCACGGTTGCCCGCGATACCTGCCTCCAGCACGGCGTCTAGACCTTCCAGATCATCCTGCAACTGCTTGGCGTACCGCGCCATTGTCCGTTCCGGCACAGGACCCGTAAGGTTCACGATAATAATCGGAAATTCGGAAAAGTTGATCTCGTTGATCGAGTAGGTCTCGGCGCCTTCGGGGAACTGCGCCTCTGCGGTGCCCATAGCATCGCGCACATCGGCGATGATAGCGGTCTTGTCCCAACCAAATTCGAATTCCAGCGCCAGACCTGCATAGTTTTCTGCAGCAGTGCCGGTCATGGTTTTTAAACCGTCCAGATCGCTAAGCTCTGTCTCCATGGGTTTGAGCAGGAGTGTCTCGGAATCTGCCGCAGAAATACCGGGGAAAGGAACAGAGACAAACAATGCCGGAATTTCGATGTCGGGCTCACCCTCTTTCGGCAGGGTGGTATACGCATATGCGCCGACAATCAGGCTGAGCAGAATGAACGCCAGAACCATGCGGGCGCGTGATGCTGCCCAGTCAACGATACCCGTCATTGTGTTACCTCACGCTGCGTCGGGGCCACTTCGACGCCCTCGACCACATATTCCTGACCCACGACAATCACATTCGCCTCCGCAGGAAGGCCGGTCACCCAAACACCCTGCACGGTATCGCGTACCAATTGCACTTCGGCGAATTGTACGATGTTTCCTTCACCTACCAGACGCAGGCCCAACGTGCCCTCGTCATCCAGCGTTAGTGCGCTCTGCGGCACCAGATGTGCCTGTGCGCCATCCGCCGCGATGAGTATTTCTGCGGTCTGGCCATCACGAATTTTCAAATCGGGGTTCGGGACTTCGATTTCGACCAAAAAGGTGCGTGTCTGCGGATCGGCAGATCGCGACAGGAATGTAACCCGTCCTTGTACATCACCGCCTCCAGCAGCCAAGCGCGCTCCGGCTGTGGCGCCGACCTCGACACGGTTGACGTCAGTTTCGGGAACATATCCTACAATCTTTATGGGGTTCAGCTGGATAACAGTCGCGCAAAGCGCGCCTGGTTGTAAAAGAGACCCCAGTTCTGCGGTGTCACTTTCCAGCAATCCGTCAAATGGTGCTTTGATGACCAAACGCTCAAGCTCGGCTTGCGCGCCAGCAACCGCTGCCTGCGCAGCCTCGATGCCAGAGCGCGCGGCGTTCAGCCCCGATAGAGCCGAGCTTACACCCGCTTCGGCTGTCGCAACAGCGGCGTCCGAGCTTGCCAGACGGGTGGTAGAGGCGAACCCGTCCGCGTTGAGCCGGGAAGACGCGTTTTGGTTGATCTTCGCTTCATCCAGCCTTGCGCGGGCTTCTTGCACCCGCGCTTCGGCCTCTGGCACGCGCGATTGTGCTTCGGTTTGCTGCGCACGGGCCTGTTCAAGTGCTGCGCGGCGGGTGCCTTCGTCAAGGCGGCACATGATCTGGCCTGCCTCGATCCTCGCGCCCTTGCGCAGCGGCTCTGACACAACAACAGCCGATGTTTCAGCGCGCACATCGACTTGTCTGGCGGCAGCCGTTTGTCCGCGTAACAGCACAGCACTGTCGATCCCTTGGGCTGTCAGTTTTTGCGCAACCACTTTGACTTTGCGATCGGAAACAGGTGCTGCAACCGTGGGCGTTTCAGGTACGGTTTCCGCTGCTGACGCATCTACGCCAAACCAACCCAGCAGGGTAGGCCGCTCCAGAATTGCCATGTACATAAACGCCGCAAGCGCGATCGCAGCCAGAATTGGGAAAATACGCATATTGTGCCTCGTCAAAAGAGCGTGGTCGCGCAACACAAGCGGAGCGCCGATGGACCGTCACGTGTGTATGTAGTGCATCAAAAGTGAACTGCCCAGTTCAGAATTGAAATTTTTTGCTAACTCACACTGGTATTTTGCCTATCTGCGATCTTGTTGGGTAGCACGGGGCAGGCGGCTTGGGTCTTGGCTTGCTCCTACTGCTTCGTTAAGAGGGGGAAAACCCATTGGCAAAGGCCCCATCCCGATGAGCAATAGCGACGGATTTATCGAAGAAGTCACAGAAGAGCTGCGCCGCGATCAGATGCTGGCGAAGCTTAGGAAATATGGCTGGATTGCTGTTTTGGCGGTTTTGTTGCTGGTTGGTGGCGCTGCGTTCTCCGAGTACCGCAAGGCACAGGCGCGCGCGCAGGCCGAAGGGTTGGGCGATGCGATGCTAGGCGCACTGGAAAGCGATGATCCCGCAGCCCGTGTTGCAGCCTTGGAGGCGATTGAGGCACCATCGACCCAGACCGCATCCGTTCTGGCGCTGCTCACCGCATCCGAGCAGTTGGCCGCCGATGATCTGGAAGGCGCGGTCGCGAACCTTGATGCTGTGGCCGTTAACGGTGATATTCCGCAGGTCTACCGCCAGATTGCGCAATTCAAATCATTGACCCTGCAAGCCGAGACACTGGATGCAAATGCACGCAAGCAGGGGTTTGAGGCGTTGGGCGCCGCAGGCGGTAGCTTGCGCCTTATGGCGCAAGAACAACTGGCGCTGATCGCTATTCAGGAAGGCGACGTTCCCGCCGCGATTGGTATCTATCAGGGTGTGTTGGACGATGCACAGGTCACACCGGACTTGCAACAGCGTGCATTGCAGGTGATTGTAGCATTGGGTGGAGAGCCTGACCTGTCAGGTGCTCTACTGGATGACAGTGACGGATAAAGATGCCGCCCGAACAGGCACCGCACAGACGGGTATTCGAGAATAACCTTCGGGTAAGATGCAGACCAGAGTGAGCAGGCAATGACACATATGACCCTCCCGACCGATGCAAAGCGCGTAGTGCGCCCGCGCATGATGCTGCTGGGCCTTTTGGGCGCCGCCACGTTTTTGACGGCCTGCGCTGAGCCTGATATTATTCTCCCTGGTCAGCGTGAAGATGTCCGCTCGGTCCTGCAAGACCCGTTTGAGGCTGAGACAGATCAGGCAGCCTTCGCAGGAAACCAGAGCCGCGCAATCTCTCTCCCTGCGGCGCGGGCGAACACGAATTGGACCCACACCACCGGCAGCCCTGCAACACGCGTAAGCCACCCTGCATTGGGTGGCACGCTCACGCTGGCGTGGTCTGCCGATATTGGCGAGGGCGACAGCCGCAAGCACCGGATCACCGCCGACCCTGTTGTATCGGGGAGCCGCATTTTCACGCTTGATGCCCAGTCCCTTGTTACGGCGACATCTACGTCGGGTGCCACGCTTTGGCAGGTCAATGTGCGTCCTGCCCGCGATCAGGCTGGCGACGCCACGGGCGGCGGGCTGGTTGTGGCGGGGGACACTGTTTATGTCTCGCTCGGGTTTGGTGTCTTGGCTGCCTTGGATGCCAGTACAGGGGCCACACGCTGGACCCAGCAATTGGATGCAAGCGGTTCGGGTACGCCAACGGTTTCGGGTGGTTTGGTCTATGTAACTGCAGGCGATAACACGGGCTGGGCCGTCAATCGCAAAGACGGCACTGTCGAATGGCAGGTCGGCTCGTCAGGCGACACAAACAACGTGCTGGGTGCGCCTGCACCAGCTTTGACAGACGATCTTGCGATTTTCGCCTTCGGTTCTGGTGAAGTGCAGGCGGTTTTCCGCCAAGGCGGATTGAACCGGTGGGACGCATCCGTGCTGGGCAAACGCGCCGGTCGCGCGCTGAGCAATGTGTCGGATGTGACAGCACCACCAGTCGTTTCTGGCAACCGTGTTTATGTTGGCAATCAGTCGGGTCGCATCGCAGCACTCGATCTCGCATCTGGCGCACGTATCTGGTCGGCCCGCGAAGGGGCAATTGGGCCTGTATGGCCTGTCGGAGGCAGTGTATTCGCTGTAAGTGATCTGAACGAGCTGATGCGCCTTGATGCGTCGGACGGCTCGAAAATATGGGGTGTGGCCCTGCCAAACTTCACCGAGCGCAAACCGAAAAGGCAAAGCCGCGTTGTGCCACACCACGGCCCGATCGTGGCTGGCGGCCGTGTGATTGTCGCGTCCGGTGACGGAGCATTGCGCAGCTATAGCCCGACCAATGGCGCGCTCACCGCGTCGGTCGAGATACCGGGTGGCGCAACTTCCGCGCCCGTCGTGGCTGGTCGGACGCTCTATGTTGTCTCGGCAAAAGGCCAATTGCTGGCCTACCGCTAGGGCGCAGACGCGACAGGGCTTTCGCCGCAGCGCAGTTTGCGTTATGGCGCGTGTCTAACGCTGTCTCCGGAGCCTTTGCATGTCTTTCACCCTCGCCATTGTGGGCCGCCCTAATGTGGGCAAATCCACGCTGTTCAACCGTCTTGTGGGCAAACGTCTTGCCCTTGTGGACGATCAGCCCGGTGTAACGCGCGATCTGCGCGAAGGGGCCGCGCGGCTGGCCGATCTACGCTTTACTGTCATTGACACGGCCGGTCTGGAAGAAGTCACAGATGACAGCCTTCAAGGTCGTATGCGCCGCTTGACCGAGCGCGCGGTGGATATGGCCGACATATGTTTGTTTATGGTGGATGCCCGCGTGGGTATTACGCCGTCTGATCTGGTATTCGCTGAAATTCTGCGCAAACGCTCTGCCCATGTGATCCTAGCGGCGAACAAAGCCGAAGGTAACGCTGCCGAAGCGGGTGTGCTTGAGGCCTATTCGTTAGGTCTTGGGGAGCCAGTGCGCCTTTCGGCCGAGCATGGCGAGGGTTTGACCGATCTCTATTCGATCCTCATGCCGCTGGCTGATGGTTTTGCCGAGCAGCGCGAAGACGACTCACCCGAGGTTGATGTCGATCTTAGTGAAGAAGAAGGCGATGACATGGAGGCTGTGCCCGTCCCGACGCGCGCAAGGCCCATGCAGGTTGCTGTTGTCGGGCGTCCGAATGCGGGTAAATCCACGCTGATCAACCAGATCGTCAAGGAAGACCGGCTGTTGACGGGCCCCGAAGCCGGCATCACCCGCGATGCGATCTCGCTTATCACTGAATGGGAAGACGTCCCGATGCGTATCTTTGATACGGCGGGTATGCGCAAAAAGGCCAAAGTTCAGGAAAAGCTGGAGAAACTCAGCGTTAGCGATGGTTTGCGTGCGGTGAAATTCGCGGAAGTTGTTGTGGTTCTGCTGGATGCGGAAATTCCTTTTGAACAACAAGATTTGCGCATCGCTGATCTGGCCGAGCGTGAGGGCCGTGCAGTCGTGATTGCTGTCAACAAGTGGGACGTGGAAGAAGACCGTCAAGGCAAGCTGAAAGAACTCAAAGAGAGTTTTGAACGCTTGCTGCCGCAGTTGCGTGGCGCGCCGCTGATTACGGTATCAGCCAAAACGGGCAGGGGGCTGGACCGCTTGCACCAAGCGATCATGCGCGCCTATGAAATGTGGAACCGCCGCGTGACCACGGCTCAACTGAACCGTTGGCTTGCAGGTATGATGGAGGCGCATCCGCCCCCCGCGCCGCAGGGCAAGCGCATTAAGATGCGCTACATGACCCAAGCAAAAACACGGCCCCCCGGATTTGTGGTAATGTGTAGCCACCCTGATAAGGTGCCAGCCAGCTACAGCCGCTATCTGGTGAACGGTTTGCGCATTGATTTCGACATGCCCGGCACACCTATCCGATTGTGGATGCGCGGCCAGTCGGATGCCAACCCCTACAAGGGACGCAAGAAGGCGGCCCCGTCAAAGCTGCGCAAACACATTGGCAGTAATCGCAATGACGGTAGCCGCTGAGCGCGAGTTTTTCGGAAAAAATTCTGTTACCCGCTCTGGTCTGCGCGCCAAGCTTTGAATGTTGGCATCAGCAGTGCAAGCGCGCCGCCAGCTGCCAGGGCAGCGACCGTGCTGTTGCTGCCCAGATTATGCACCACCACAGCCACCAGCGCCCAGATGACAGCAATACCGTATGTCGGTGTGCGGGCCAGTTGGCTCTGCACTGCGGAGGCGATGACCAGCGCAAGGAACACAGCCGCCAGCGCGGCCGTGCTTGCATCCATATAACCATAGCCTGCTGCCAGTAGCCCAAGCGAAACACAAGACGCGGCACTCAGCCAACCGGCGTAGAGGCCCAAAGGCAGCGCCGCGAACCAGTTGTCCTCTCGCGGACTGCGAAACAGCGCGATCAAGGCGCTGATCAACATGACCCAGATCAAAACCGATGCCCAGACGGGGCTGACCAAAGCGACACTAAGCCAAGCTGTGCCAACGCCAAGCGATACGATCAACGGCAAACGCATGGGGTGCCAGGTCGCCTCTGCGCGCCGCGCCCAGAGGCCAAAGCCCATACCGACCAGTAGCCACAGATAGATTATTCCCCAGATCGCAAAGGCATAGCCTGCGGGTTGCACGGGTGGGTCCACCTGAGGGACAGGAAACTGCTCTGGGTCAAAGCCGCCAAATTCATCCGCCAGAAACGGCGAGACGGCAAAGGTGACTGTCAGAATAAACACGAAAATTGCGGCTGCGGTACGTGACATGGGGACCTTTCTGGTCAAAACTGGTTCTCCATCCGCGAGGTATTGCACAAAGGAATTTTGCCAATGGCACGGATCGCTATTTTTTGCGACGGTACATGGAACAGTCCGACAATAAAACAGCCCACCCACGTGGTTCGCCTGTTTGAAAAGACCAACAGCACGAATGCCCAACACACCCGTTATTTCGAAGGGGTTGGCACAGGCGTAAACACCGCAGGCTTCTTTGGGAAATCCCTGATGAAGATTGGTGGCGGTGCATTTGGTTGGGGGCTCAATGACAATATCAAGCACGCCTATGCCGCGCTGTGCGAGCAGTACGAGGCGGGCGACGAGATTTTCATTTTCGGATTTTCGCGTGGTGCCTACACCGCACGCTCTCTCGCAGGAATGATCCGTAAATGCGGGATTGTTGCAGATCCTACCCCCGAGGCCCTGAACACGGCGTTCAGGCTTTATCGCAAGCCGGGGCTTGAAAACCATCCTGACGCGCTGCACATCTTGCAAGCCCGCCGCAGGCTCAGCCCCCGCTTTGCCACATCGCGCGCTGATATGGATTGGCGGACTGTGACGCCTTGGCAGAACGACCCCGCCCAAATGCACCGCATTGATATCGCTTATCTTGGCATCTGGGACACGGTAGGCTCGCTGGGGATACCTGCGCCTTTGCTGGGGCCCGTCGCGAACCTCTGGAACAGCAAATATCGTTTTCACGACACGATGCTCAGCTCGATGGTGCGGGCAGCGCGGCACGCGGTGGCGTTGGATGAACGGCGGGTGTTCTACCGCCCCGCGCTATGGGATAATCTGGAGGCGTCGCGCGATGACGAGGGGCTGAACAAGGGCGACAGGACCGAGGCGCGGCCTTATCAACAGGTCTGGTTCACAGGTACCCATGCCATCGTTGGTGGCTCCGCGCCCAAAGCGCGGGCGCTCACGGGGCAGTCCTTGCAGTGGATCGCCGAGGGCGCACAGGCTGCGGGGCTGGAGATTGATATGGATGATCTGCTGGATCGCGCACCCGATCCCATGGCAAACAGCCATACGCTAAACCAGCCACCGTGGCTTTATACTGTTGCAGGTAATCTGCTGAAATGGCGCAAGGGGCCAGGCCACCCGATTGATCTGCACCCCAGTGCGGATCAGCGCGTCAAAGGGCGCAGGGATTATCGCCCCCGTTCACTCCGGAACTTGATGCCTGATTTGTTTGGCGACACGCCACCGCCACAACCGCCGCGCCCAAGGGAAGAGCCGGGGCGCTAGCCCCGACCCCCATTCTGCTGCGTCCTATCAGGCCAGTATTCCACCTGCAGTAAGTGTTGTCTTGCCGCCCAAGTAGGGTGCAAGCACCTCGGGAAGTACAACGCTGCCGTCTTCTTGTTGTCCGTTCTCAAGCACGGCGATCAGGCAGCGCCCTACGGCAAGACCCGACCCGTTGAGCGTATGCACGAACTGCGGCTTGCCGCCGCCTTCGGGCTTGAACCGCGCATTCATGCGGCGGGCCTGAAAATCACCAGTGGTCGAGACCGAACTGATCTCGCGGTAGGCGTTCTGGCCAGGCAGCCAAGCCTCGATGTCATAGGTGCGCCGTGCGCCAAAGCCCATATCGCCAGTGCATAGAATGACAGTGCGGTAGGGGATGCCGAGCTTTTCCAATATCCCCTCGGCACAGGCCAGCATGCGCTTTTGTTCTGCGTCCGATTCCTCGGGCAGGGTGATGGAGACCATTTCGACCTTTTCGAACTGGTGCTGGCGCAGCATGCCCGATGTGTCGCGGCCCGCGCTACCCGCCTCTGAGCGAAAGCAAAGCGTGTGCGCGGTCATGCGGCGGGGCAGGTCAGACGCATCAAGCGTATCGCCTGCAACTGTATAGGTCAGCGGCACTTCAGAGGTCGGGACCAGCCACATGCCTTCTTCCGTGCGGTAGCTGTCTTCGCCGAATTTAGGCAACTTGTCCGTGCCATACATCGCCTCGTCACGAACAAGCACGGGAGAGTTCACTTCCGTCAGGCCGTTTTCATCTACATGGGTGTCCAGCATGAATTGCGCCAATGCGCGGTGGATGCGGGCCACACCGCGCTTGAGCATAACAAATCGTGCGCCCGATGTTTTGGCCGCCGTTTCGAAATCCATCGAGGCTGCTACACTGTCGAGATCGAAATGCTCTTTCGGGGCGAAAGCAAAGTTGGGCACATTGCCCCAACGCTTCACTTCGATGTTGTCGGCTTCGTCTGCGCCGTCTGGCACATCATCCGCAGGGCTGTTGGGAATACGGGCAAGCATATCGGTAAGCTGTGCATCCAGTTCCTTCGCTTCGGCCTGCATGGCGGCGACTTCGGCTTTTTTGTCGGACACGAGTGCGCGCAAACGCTCGAATTCAGCATCATCGCCTTTGGCTTTCGCCGCGCCCACCTGTTTCGAGGCGGCGTTCTGATCAGCCTGAGCAACCTCTGCCGCCTGGATTTTGGCGCGCCGCGCTGTATCGAGCGTCAAAATCTGGGAGGACAAAGCCGCATCGCCGCGCCGCGCAAGGGCGGCGTCAAAAGCATCGGGGTTATCGCGTATGGCACGAATGTCATGCATCTGTCTGTCCTCATTTAGATGAATCGCTGACGCGTTATGGCCGATTATTCGCGCGCCCGATAGTGGGTCGTCGGGGAGGGGCGCAAAACTTGCCAGAAGGAGCCGTTTTGCGCAGTGGGGTGCCTTGCAAACCTGCGGTGCCGCGCATAGGTTCTGCCAAAATCAGAGCTCGGGTGAACGTCCCCGCGCTGCGCACATTAAAGGACCACACCCCATGTCAGGCATCGAGCAATTCATCCCGCTGATCCTTATCTTCGCGATCATGTATTTCCTGCTGATCCGTCCGCAGCAAAAAAAGCTCAAGGATCATCAGGCGATGGTCGCAGCTTTGCGTCGTGGCGATCAGGTGATTACCCAAGGTGGTATTGTCGGCAAGGTTGTCAAAGTCAAAGATGACGGCGAGCTTGAAGTCGAGATCGCTGATGGCGTGAAAATTCGCGTGATCCAGTCCACGATCGCCACCGTGATCAACAAGACCGAACCAGCCAAGTAACCCTCTCTACGGCTAAGACAAAGGCGGGCGATATGCTCCAGATATCCATATGGAAACGCATCGCCATCTGGCTGACCTGCGCGGTTGGCCTGTTCTTGGCTATGCCCAATGGCTTTTACACAGTGGTCGAAGGCCACAATGACGCGGTCAAAGAGATCGAGCTGTCCGGCTCCACGCCCGAGTTGGAAGCGCAGCGGGCGTTGTGGCCCGATTTTCTGCCGAATGGCTTGGTCAATCTAGGCCTTGATCTGCGCGGCGGTGCGCATCTGCTGGCCGAAGTGCGTGTTGAGGACGTTTATGCCGCCCGCCTTGAGGCGATGTGGCCCGAAGTGCGCGATAGCCTGCGCGGTCTGACTGCTGTTCGCCGCCAAGATGCGGTTGCAGGTGAGTTGAAAGTCAGGCTGAACGATGCAGACAAGATGGGCGAAGCGATGCAGATCGTGCGCGGTCTTGCGCAACCCGTGCAAACCCTGACAGGGGCAGGGGCCAATGACATCGAAGTGTCGGGTGATAGTGGTATCATTACCGTTGTGCTGTCCGAGGCTGAGAAAAGCGCCACTGACGAGCGGACGATGCAGCAATCGCTGGAGATTATCCGCCGCCGTATCGATGAGGTCGGCACGCGTGAGCCGACGATCCAGCGACAAGGTACCAAACGTATCCTCATTCAGGTGCCCGGCATCGGATCTGCCGCCGAACTGAAAGAGATTATCGGGACCACGGCGCAATTGACATTCAACCCTGTGGTGCGCCGCACCACAGACGGGGCCGCCAGCCCCGGTATCGGCAACAAATCCGTTCCTTCGCTGGACGAGCCAGGCCTTTTTTACGTGATTGAGAGCGCGCCCGTTGTCACGGGTGAAGAACTGGTCGACGCGCAGCCCAGCTTTGACCAGAACGGCGGGCCTGCGGTCAGTTTCCGGTTTAACACTACGGGTGCACGGAAATTTGGGGACTATACAGCTGAAAACATCGGTTCACCGTTCGCCATCATTCTGGATGACGAGGTTGTCAGCGCGCCTACTATCCAAAGCCATATTCCAGGTGGCTCGGGCATCATCACAGGCAATTTCAACGTCGAGGACTCTACACGTCTTGCGGTGCTGCTGCGCGCCGGTGCTTTGCCCGCCAAACTGGACTTTCTCGAAGAGCGCACAATCGGACCAGAACTGGGTCAGGACAGCATTGATGCAGGCAAGATCGCGACGATCGTTGCCTTCTCGCTTGTGCTGTTTTTCATGTTCGCCAGCTATGGCTTGTTTGGCCTGTTCGCCAATATCGCCCTTGTCATTAACGTGGCCCTGCTGTTCGGATTGCTTAGCCTAATTGGCGCCACGCTGACCCTACCGGGGATTGCGGGGATTGTCCTGACGGTCGGTATGGCTGTTGACGCCAACGTACTGATCTTTGAGCGTATTCGCGAGGAGTTGCGTACTGCCAAAGGGCCTGCGCGCGCCATCCAGCTCGGATATGAAAAGGCACTCTCTGCGATTCTGGACGCAAATATCACCACTTTCATTACAGCGGTGATCTTGTTTGCCATGGGGTCGGGTCCTGTGCGGGGCTTTGCGATCACGCTGGGCCTTGGTATTCTCACGTCGGTCTTTACGGCGATCTTTGTAACACGTCTGATTGTGGTGATCTGGTTCGAACGCCGCCGTCCCAAAACGATTGAGCTTTGATATGCGCCTGAGACTTGTCAAACAGGATACGAATTTTGATTTCTTCACCCGTTGGAAGATGTGGTTGGGTATTTCGGCCGTCATGGTTGTCGTGGCACTGGCATCGTTTATGTATCAGGGCCTGAATTTCGGCATCGACTTTCGCGGCGGCACGACCATCCGTACAGAAAGCCCGCTGCCTGTAGATGTGGCGCAATACCGCGATGCAATCGCTGTTCTGGAGCTCGGAGATATCTCGATCACCGAAGTGTTCGATCCGCAGTTCCGTGAGGACCAGAATGTTGCAATGATCCGTATTCAGGCCCAAGACGGACAGGAAGCGGTGACCACGCAGGTGATCGAAACGGTGGAAGGCGCGCTGAAAGAAGTGCGACCTGATATCAAGTTCATCTCGGTCGAATCTGTCGGGCCAAAGGTGTCGGGAGAACTGATCAATACCGCGATCATTGCCGTTGTTCTGGCGATTGGGGCTGTGCTGATCTACATTTGGTTGCGGTTTGAATGGCAATTCGCTGCGGGTGCCGTGCTCGCCTTGATCCACGACGTTGTCCTGACCATCGGTGTTTTTTCGGAGCTGCAAATCAGGTTTGATCTGGCAATCATTGCGGCTTTGCTCACCATCGTTGGATATTCGTTGAACGATACCGTGGTGGTTTTTGACCGGGTGCGTGAGAACCTGCGAAAATACAAAAAACGCCCGTTGAAAGAAGTGCTCAACATCTCGATCAATGAAACGCTAAGCCGGACCTTCATGACATCTGTAACCACTTTGCTGGCGCTGATTGCTTTGTTTGTGCTCGGCGGGGATGTGATCCGTGGATTTGTTTTTGCGATGATCTGGGGCGTTATCGTGGGCACTTACTCCTCGATCTTTGTGGCAACAGCCGCATTGCTGTATTTCGGCGTTAAACGTGATTGGTCCAAGCCTGATGCAAATGCAGGCAATCAATACGCAAACATAGATGCCTGATATACTGGCGTCGGCCCTCGACACCGATGGGCTGATTTGGTTGGTGGCAGCGGTGTTTGTTGCAGGACTGGTGCGCGGTTTCGCGGGCTTCGGCTCGGCCATGATTATCATGCCTGTGGCCAGTACGGTTTTGTCACCTGTAGAGGCGGTTATTTTTCTGATCTGCGCGGAGCTGGTAGGACCGTTACCCAATGCGCCCGCCGCATGGCGCGACGGCGAACCGCGTGAGGTTGGCCTGCTCGTTTTGGGGGCAATCATCGCTTTGCCACTGGGTATCTGGGCGCTCACAACCATGGATGCAACGGTATTTGGCTGGGTTGTCTCAATCGCGGTGATTACTTTGCTTGCACTCACCGTTTCGGGGTGGCGCCTCAAAGGGGCGCTGACAAGGCGCTTGACGGTAACGGCAGGGGCCTTGGGCGGCTTCATGACAGGATTTGCGGGCATTCCAGGGCCGCCTGTCATCATGCTATATATGGCAAGCATGCTGCCTGTTTCTGTGATCCGCGCAAATTTCCTCCTCTATCTTGTGGCACTAGATTTTCTGCTGTTTCCGATGCTCTGGGCACTTGGGCTGATGAATTGGCCAATCGCGTTTCTTGGATTACTCGTGGGTATTCCGAACCTTGTAGCCAATATGCTGGGTGCGCGTCTTTTTGACCCAAACAGAGAGCGTCTTTTTCGCACTGTGGCCTATCTCGTAATCGCGGCATCGGCTATTGTTGGCTTGCCGTTGTGGAAAGGTTAGATCATGCGCCTGAACGAGATTGTGTTTAACGATGCCAAACCAGTTGAGGGATATGGCCCCGGCTTCTTTCGCATTGGTGGTCATGTCATTCAGGGGGCCGTGATTACGTCTCCTTCCGGGACATGCACGTGGTCGGGCTTTGATGATATCACCGCGTTGGAGGAACTTGCTGCCGAGAGCGATGTGATCTTTATCGGTACAGGGGCCGAGATTGCACATCTGCCACGGGGTTTGAGAGAGCAGTTGGAAGCGGCTGGTGTGGGGATCGAGGCGATGGCATCACCCGCAGCCGCACGTACCTACAACGTATTGCTTAGCGAAGGTCGCCGTGTGGCCCTCGCCATGTTGCCGATCTAGCGCTCATGAACCTGCGCCTGACAGACGTTGCCGTGGCACGCGGCGGTATTCCGGTGCTGAGCGATGTGTCGTTCACGCTGGATGCTGGTCATGCGTTGGTGTTGCGCGGGCCGAACGGGTCGGGCAAGACCACGCTATTGCGGACGATTGCAGGCCTGCAACCCGCCCTGTCAGGGCAGATCGATGGTGCCACTGATACTGTGGCTTACGCGGGCCACGCTGACGGGCTAAAGGCGATGTTGTCAGTCTCCGAGAATCTGGGCTTTTGGGCATCGGTATACGGTCAGCGTGCGATTGCTCCTGCACTTGCGGCCTATAAGTTGGACGGGCTGGCTGACCGCCTGACAGGGACACTATCTGCGGGGCAAAAGCGGCGCGCAGGGCTTGCACGGCTTATGGTTACGGGTCGGCCTGTCTGGATTCTGGACGAGCCGACAGTCTCACTTGATACGGACGCAGTAACACTTTTTGCTGATGCAGTGCGCGCGCATCTGGCAGCGGGCGGAATGGCGCTTTTGGCGACACATATTGACTTGGGGCTTGACGCGCAGGTGCTTGATGTCGGACCGCTGCGCGCGCAGTCGGATGCGCTGCATGGTGCCAGTGACGAGGCCTTTCTGTGATCGCGTTGTTGATCCGCGATCTGCGGCTCGCCTTCAGGGCGGGTGGAGGCTTTGGTCTCGGACTTGCGTTTTTCCTGATCCTGGTGGTGCTTGTGCCCTTTAGTGTAGGGCCGCAGAGTGCGCTTTTGGGTACCATTGCACCCGGTATACTTTGGTTGGGTGCGCTTTTGGCCTGTCTCTTGTCACTTGATCGTTTGCTTGCGTTGGATTTTGAGGATGGAACGCTGGACGTGCTTGCCACCGCGCCGCTCCCGCTAGAGGCCGCCTTGGCGGTCAAGGGCCTTGCGCACTGGATCACGACAGGGCTGCCGCTGGTGATTGCTGCCCCGTTTCTGGGGGTGCTCTTGAACCTGCCTCCGGCGGGTTTCGGATGGCTGGTGGTTTCGTTGTTGCTCGGCACGCCTGCTCTGTCGATGATTGGCTGTTTTGGTGCTGCGCTGACAGTCGGGATCAAACGCGGCGGGCTGCTTATGTCGCTGCTCGTTTTGCCGCTTTATGTTCCGACCCTCATTTTTGGGGCCGAGGCCGCGCGTCGCGGGGCCATTGGCATGGCCGTCGAGACACCGCTTTTGCTGCTTGCCGGTATCAGTCTTGGCTCGCTCGCCCTTTTGCCCTTTGCCGCAGCGGCAGCTTTGCGGATGACAATCCGGTGAACGGGGCAGCAGCCCTTGAGCCTTTGACCATGGAGTACTAGATACCGCTTATGTCACTTTGGGAATACGCAAATCCGGTCAAGTTCCTCGCGCTGAGTGCGCGTGTGCAGCCGTTTGTCTGGGCCGCTGCTGCGATTGGTATCGTGGTAGGCCTGTGCTGGGGGTTCTTTGCCACACCGGATGATTTCCGGCAGGGATCGACGGTAAAGATCATCTACATTCACGTGCCATCGGCATGGATCGCGATCAATGCATGGATCATGATGTTGATTGCTTCGTTGATCTGGTTGGTGCGCCGCCATCACGTTAGTGCGCTAGCGGCAAAGGCTGCAGCCCCTGTAGGGCTTGTCATGACTGTGATTGGCCTTTTGACGGGTGCCATTTGGGGCCAACCGATGTGGGGCACATGGTGGGAATGGGATCCGCGCCTGACCTCGTTCTTGATCCTTTTTCTGTTCTACCTTGGCTATATCGCCTTGTGGGAAGCTGTCGAAGATCCTGACACGGCCGCTGATCTGACGTCGGTGTTGTGTCTTGTCGGTTCTGTATTCGCGCTCATGTCGCGTTACGCGGTTTTGTTCTGGAGCCAAGGCCTCCATCAGGGCGCGACCCTCAGCCTCGACAAGGAAGAGAACATATCTGATGTATTCTGGCTCCCGCTGGTGGTTTCGCTGGCCGGATTCACCTTATTGTTTCTCGCACTTGTTCTGTATCGGACGGGCACAGAAATTGCGCTGCGCCGCACCCGCGCGCTGAGCGTTCGATTGGATAGGACTTCTTAATGCCTGATCTGGGAAAATACGCTATCGAAGTGCTGAGTGCCTATGGCGTCTCGCTTTTTTTGGTTGCTGCATTGGTTTTATTGACGCTGCGGCGCGGTGCGCATGCACGTGCGGCCCTGCGCAAGATGGAAGAGGAGACCGCGCGCAATGGCAAAGGTTAGCCCTTTGATGATCGCGCCGCCGCTGATCTTTGCGGCCTTTGTGGCGCTCGCGTTTGTCGGCATGTACCGCGATGATCCCAACGGCATGCCTTCAACACTCGTGGGTCAGGCGGCACCGGGTGTGCCGGACAAACCTTTGGGCGATTTTCCTGTCGCGACGAAAGACATGCTGGCGACAGGCGAGGTGACGCTGGTCAACTTCTGGGCCAGCTGGTGCCCGCCGTGTCGCGCCGAACATCCCAAGTTGTTGGAGATGGAGGCCGAAGGCATGAACATTATCGGCATAAATTTCAAAGATACAGAGCGGGCGGCAACCAAGTATCTGATCGACGATGATAACCCCTTTGCGGGTGTGGGGTTTGATCCGCAAGGGCGGACGGCTATTGACTGGGGCGTTACTGCGCCCCCCGAGACGTTCATTCTGGACGGCGATGGCACGGTGCTGTTCCGTTTTGCAGGGCCGCTGATCGGCAGTGATTATGAACAGCGGTTTTTGCCTCAACTGCAAGCTGCTCAAGGCATGCAAGGCGAGTAGAGCAGAGTGGCGCGTCCGTGCATGGCGTTGCCAAGGTTTGAGGCTATGCATAGGCGGAACGCTGGCTGAGAAGGTGTAATTCTGCGCTTCATACGATAGATATCGTTACGTCGACGGGATATTACCTCAAATAGTCCCGCAGATCTGCGAAAGGGAAGCACCTCATGATCGCATATGTTACTGTCGGTGTTGACGATATTGCGCGAGCCAAGAAGTTTTATTCGGCGTTTCTTCCCGCGCTTGGATACGGCTTGAAAGAAGGCCCTGAGGGTCTAAGTTTCGCCCTGCCTTCTCAGGGCGGTATCCCACCCATCTCACCCGACTTTTACGTCAAACCTACCTTTGACGGGCGTCCGGCTTCGGCTGGGAATGGAACGATGGTCGCGTTTGAGGCGCGAAACCAGATGCAAGTGCGCGCATTGCATGCTGCGGCACTGGCGGCTGGCGGTGCCGATGAAGGACAGCCCGGTTTTCGCGCATCCTACGGCCCTGACTTTTATGTAAGCTATTTGCGTGATCCTCAGGGCAACAAGATTGCATTGTTTTCCAGCGATCCAAACGAGCCAGGTCGGGACGGATAGCCCGAGGCATGTTTTAACAGCGTGAAGCAAAAGAAAAGGCCCCCGCCGGATGCACCAGCGGGGGCCTTTGTTTTAGGGTATCGCGCGCAGCTATTCGGCTGCGATGCTCTTGTTAGCCAGATCGCGCAGTACGTAATGCAGCACGCCACCGTGTTCGATGTATTCGATCTCGATCGCGGTATCGATCCGGCATTTGAGCATGATGTTTTTGACGCTGCCGTCCGCCATTGTAATCGCACAAGGCACTTCTTGCAGTGGCTCGATTGTGTCCAGACCAGAAATGCTGACGGTCTCTGCGCCTGTCAAACCCAAGGTTTTGCGGCTGTCACCATTGGTAAATTCGAATGGAATGACACCCATACCAACAAGGTTTGAACGGTGGATACGTTCAAAGCTCTCTGCGATGACGGCTTTCACACCCAGCAGGGCTGTACCTTTGGCAGCCCAGTCACGGCTGGACCCAGCGCCATACTGCTCACCGCCAAAGATAACCAGCGGTGTGCCAGCCTCTTGATGCGCCATGGCTGCGTCAAAGATCGAGGTTTGTTGGCCATCGGGGCCCTTGGTATAGCCGCCTTCAACGCCTTCCAGCATCTCGTTCTTGATGCGGATGTTGGCGAATGTCCCGCGCATCATCACTTCGTGGTTGCCACGGCGCGAACCGTAGGAGTTGAACTCACGCACAGGGACCTGACGCTCGACCAGATATTGACCAGCGGGGGTTGTTTCCTTGAACGAGCCTGCGGGGCTAATGTGGTCGGTCGTGATCATGTCACCCAGCATCGCCAGCACTTTTGCACCCTCGATATTGGTGATGACACCTGGTTCCTTGCTCATCCCTTGGAAGTAGGGCGGGTTCTGGACATAAGTGGATTGCACAGGCCAGTCATATGTCTTGGCGTCTGTAATTTCGACACCCTGCCATTTTTCGTCACCCTTGAACACATCCGCGTATTTCGTCTGGAAAGCCTCGCGCGTCACGGTCTGCTCGACCAGTTCGGCCACCTCTTGGGTGGTGGGCCAGATGTCACGCAGGTAGACGTCATTGCCGTCTTTGTCCTGACCCAGCGGGGCGTTGGCCAGATCGTGGTTCATGTCACCTACCAACGCATAAGCCACGACCAGCGGAGGGGAGGCCAGATAGTTGGCGCGCACATCGGGAGAGATGCGCCCCTCGAAGTTGCGGTTACCCGACAGGATTGAGGTGCCGATCAAGTCATAGTCATTGATCGCCTTGCTGATCGCAGGCTCCAGCGGGCCGGAGTTGCCGATACAGGTGGTGCAGCCATAGCCGACAAGGTTGAACCCGATTGCGTCGAGATCTTCTTGCAGATTGGCCGCTTCGAGATAGGCGGACACAACCTGAGAGCCTGGGGCAAGAGAGGTCTTGACCCATGGTTTGCGGTTCAGCCCAAGCGCGCGTGCCTTGCGCGCCACAAGGCCAGCGCCAATCATAACGTAGGGGTTTGAGGTGTTGGTGCACGACGTAATGGATGCGATCACAATTGAGCCGTCATGCAGCTGATAATTGCCATCATCTGTCGCGACATAGCCACGTTTGTGGTGGCCTGTATCACCTGGAATTTCCTGTGGCTGCGGCTGTCCGCCTTCACCTTCCCAGCGCACCTCGGCTGCGGCAGAGATGTCTTTGCCCTCGCGCACGCCTTTGACATAATCACCAAACGCAGTGTGTGCGGATGTGAGTGCGATATAATCCTGCGGACGCTTCGGGCCAGAGATCGCAGGCACGATGGTGCTCATATCAAGGCTCAGCGTGTCGGTGTAGATTGGGGCGTAGTCATCGCCGCGCCACATGCCGTTTTCTTTGGCATAGGCTTCGACCAGTGCGATACGGTCTTCATCGCGGCCTGTGGTGCGCAGATAGCGCAGTGTCTCTCCATCGATGGGGAAGAAGCCACATGTCGCGCCATATTCGGGCGCCATGTTTGCGATGGTCGCGCGATCTGCCAGCGGCAGATGGTCAAGGCCTTCGCCGTAGAATTCAACAAATTTGCTTACAACGCCTTTTTCGCGCAGCATCTCGACAACCTTGAGGACCAGATCGGTGCCTGTGGTGCCTTCCATCATGCGGCCGGTCAGTTCAAAACCCACAACTTCGGGGATCAGCATGGAGATGGGCTGACCCAGCATCGCGGCCTCTGCCTCGATCCCGCCAACGCCCCAGCCCAGAACGGCCATACCATTGACCATAGTGGTGTGGCTGTCTGTGCCGACAAGCGTGTCGGGGTAGGCCACATCATCGCCGTGCTGGTCTTTGTCGGTCCAGACCGTCTGGGCGAGATATTCAAGGTTTACCTGGTGGCAAATGCCTGTCCCGGGAGGCACAACGCGGAAGTTGTTAAACGCTTTCTGACCCCATTTGAGGAAGGTATACCGCTCCATGTTGCGCTCGTATTCGCGGTCTACGTTCATCTGGAACGCGCGTGGGTTGCCGAATTCGTCAATCATCACAGAGTGGTCGATCACCAAATCAACGGGGTTGAGCGGGTTGATCTGGTCGGCGTCACCGCCCAAAGCCACCAGACCGTCGCGCATGGCGGCAAGGTCCACAACGGCGGGCACGCCTGTGAAATCCTGCATCAACACACGGGCAGGGCGATACGCAATCTCGCGCGGATTTTTACCGCCCTTAGCGCCCCATTCAGCAAATGCTTTGATGTCATCGACAGTCACGGTCTTGCCGTCCTCAAAGCGCAGCATGTTTTCCAACACCACTTTCAAGGCGGCGGGCAGATTGGAGAAATCACCCAGACCCGCAGCTTGGGCCGCGGGGATCGAGTAATAGGCGATGGATTGATCGCCCGAAGTGAGCGTTTTGCGGGTTTTTGCAGTATCTTGACCGACGATGATTGTCATGTGTGGCTCCGTATATGGCTTGGCTACAGGTCTGAATTAGCGCCTGAATGACCTATCTGTCAGTGATTTTCAACCTCAAACAGGTAAAATGTATACCATTGTACACCGAAATTTTCATAATTTGGCCACAGCACAGGTTTACACGCGTCTCTCTCGAAACCTTGATTGGTCATTTGCGCAGTGCAGCACTAGATACAAGGTACACGAAAGCGATGATAGGAATCATATGCGCCGCTCCTCTTCTTTTCTTACTGCAGCTTTGTTTAGTTTTTGTGCAGGCATTGCCGCACCCGTTTTTGCGGAGCAGCGTCCTGTTGTGGTTGAGCTTTTTACCTCTCAGGGCTGTTCAAGCTGCCCGCCTGCGGATGCATTGTTGTCGGAGCTGAGTTCGCGGAAAGATGTGATCGCGATTGCGGTGCACGTGGATTATTGGGATTACATCGGCTGGCAGGACGAATTCGGCGACCCCGCCCATGCAGTGCGCCAACGGGCCTATGCCAGCAAGGCAGGGCGCCGCTCTGTCTATACACCGGAAATGGTGGTAAATGGTCAGACTGATATCGTCGGTGCCAAACCGATGGCGCTGGTCGAGGCGATTGCGGCACACAAACAGGACACCCCTGAGATGCGGCTTGATGTCACGCGCGACGGCGAACGTGTTTCTATTACCGGCACCGTTCCGCGCAGTGGACCAGCAGCGATGGAAATACATGTGCTGTACGTCATGCCAGAGCACGCGACAAAGATCACAAAAGGCGAAAATCGCGGTAAAACCATCACCTATTCGAACATCGCCCACGATTGGCAACTTGCCAGTAAATGGGATGGGCAGAGCCCGCTTGACCTGTCGCTAGAGATGGCGGGCGATGATCCGGTTGTTGTGTTGGTACAGGCCGCGGATGGCGGGCCTATCCTTGCGGCTGCTCGGGTCGACTAGGCCTTCAGGCTATGTATTTTCCTGTGGTCGCCAGCGGCGATGCACCCAGAACCATTGCGTAGGGTCTGTCCGGACCCGCGCCGCCAGACTATCCGTGATGGCTTGCGTCATCGTGATGGGATCAGAGGGCGGGATCGGCGCTTCGATTACCGTATCAAATGTCAGGCCGTCAGCGCGGCGGATGCCGTAAAAGGGAATTAAAGCCGCATCATAGCGCAGGGCCAGTTCCGCAGCCGAGGTTGCGGTGTTTGCAGGCTGGCCCAGAAAGTCAAATGCAGGTGCCTCGAACACATGCTGGTCAAACAATAATACCAGCTGTCCACCCGTTTTGAGATGGCGCACAAACCCCGTCGTGCCACGCCGCCCTTGGGCAAAGACAGGACCGCCAAAAGCCTCCATCGTTTTCACATAATGCGCGTTGAAATAGGGGTTTTTCATATCGCGGTAGAGGCCGCCGATGTTCATGCCGCGTGCAGCAAGCGCAGCGCGCACGGCTTCATAGTTGCCATAGTGGCCTGTTACCAGAATGACAGGTTTGCCTTGTGCTATTGCCGCATCCAATGCCGCCACACCAGCACCCGTGATCTGGTTTGTTGCCATGCGCTGCGGAAAATCATTGGCTGAGTAATTCTCGATGAATGTACGTCCGACGTTGTTAAGGCACCGCGCCGCTATTTCAGCCCGCTCGCCTGCAGGCATGTCCGGCCATATGAAAGCGAGGTTGTCTAATGCACGGCGGCGATACCCCGCCAGCGGCCCGATCCCATATTCCACCACAGCACCCATCATACGCACCCGCACCGTATAGGGTAGCAGCAGCGCAAGCTGTATCAGCCCCACAATGACCGCATTACTGGCATAGTGGCCGATCTGACGGACGAGGCCGGATTTTTCCGAAGAAGTGGGCTGTGACATATCTGCCTGATGTAGCCTGAGTGAGAGAGTAGACATAAACCCTGCACGCATCTGCAACAAGGGCGTGTTTAGCCAGCGTCTTCGTCTTCGTCCTCTTCAATGATGAGAACCAGATCGCCGCGCGCTTCCATTTCGCGAATTACGGCGACGACAGCTGACATGGCTTCGTCCGCTTCGGCGGGCTTGATTTTACCTGCTTCGGCAATGTCCTCACGCATTTGGTCGGCCATACGGCCCGACATGTTTTCAAGAATAAAGTCGCGCGGCTCCGCAAATCCGGCAGCTTCTGCGCCGGCCATCGCGGTCAGCAGCGCGCCTGCATCCACATCGCGCAGGATACGCGGGACATCGCGGGGCGAAATGCGCGCGGGAATGTTGCCGAATGTAAAGATCGCCTTGCGCACGGCGGTGGCCAATTCGATATCCGATTCCTCAAGCCCTGACAGCACATCATCACGTGTGGGCGTGGAGGAGGAGTTGAGTATTGCACCCAAGCGCGAGACCGCGCCTTCGTCAAAAGCGAGCACTTTTTGCGTATCAAGTTGGGCAGCAAGCGACAGGCCGATCCGGTCTACTGCATCGGGCGTCACATCACTGGTAAGCGATATCGCGTAGGTGATGCGCCGCGCCTGCGGCCCTGACAATAATCCTAACACGCCTGCTGCCACGTTCACTTCCAGTTTAGACAGCAGAACGGCAGACACCTCGACGCTTTCGTTCTCGATTATCTTTTGTAAATCTTCAGGGGGCAGGGCGCGCAGACGCGTCCAAGGATCGCCCGCGGCACGCACGCCGGCCTCCTTGCGCAGTCGCGCAGCTGTTTCACGACTGATCTTGCCATCAAGTGCATCCAGCGCGCCAGCGATGCCACCCGGAAACGACAGCCCGATTGAATCGAGAGCTTCGGTAAATTCGGCAACGACGGCCGCGAGTGTAACACGGTCAACCACTCGCATTGCGCCCATTTGCTGCGTCAGCTGCGCCTGCAGCTCTGACGGCAGCTCCTCAAGGGCAATCTCTGCCCCCTCGTTTATCAGCAGGCGCACAACAATTGCCGCCTTTGCGCGTTTGCTTAAATTTGGTTGGGGCACAATCCGCGGAGCAGCAGGCGCAGCAGATGTAGTGGGAAGTGTCATCAAATCATTCATGCACGCAAACCTCGTTTACCAAAGACAGTTTAGCTATGCATCTGAAAGGTAAAAAAGGGCTGAAATTGTTGGAAGTGTTTCAGCACCTCAATACAAAAACGGCGCAGCCAAAGGCCACGCCGCTTTGATCGTTTGTCACGTAGTTACCAGTTAAAAGTACGTCCCGTCGCGATCGCTGTGCGCAGGGAGGCTTCTGCCCACGTGCCTTCGCCACCATGGGCGCGGATCTCACGCAGTTGCTCAAGCGCTGCAGCGATCTGGCCGTCCTCGACCAGCCCTTGGCCCATGTAGGAGCGCGCCATTACATTGCCGGGGTTGCGAGCCAGTGCACGGGCGTAATAGGTCATCGCGGCTTCGGCGTTGCCCATCTTGCGGTTGGTGAAGCCCATGTAGGTCAGTGTGCGATCATCTTCTGCGGGCATCTGCGCCAACAACACCTGAGCGTCATTATAGCGACCGTCGTAAGAAAGCGCGCGGACCTCTTGATACAGTGTATCAACATCCAGCGTGTGGCCATTGCTGCTAACACAGGACTTGGTCTTTTTGTCATAGACAAAGCCGCTGTTGCACTTCGGCTTTTTAGGAGGGGCGGTTTCGTCGCTTGCGGCGAAGGCTGCCAGCGGTAGTGCAAGTGTCAGGGCGGTGGCAAGAAGGATACGCATGTTCGGTACTCCATAAGGTGCAAATTGTTTTCTGACCTAATGGTAGCTGTGGATGGCGCGCGGTAAAGGTTTTTATTGATCCCGCGCCATCACATTAAGTTATTGAACCGTTTTGGCCGTTCAAACGACGCTTACGTCGTTGTCGCTACACAGCTCTTGCTATCGGCGTCATAAACCGAGCCAGCAGCGCATGACATCGCCTGTTTATCGTAGTTGCAGCCCATGGCCATGCCCAATGAGGGCAGCAGCATCAGGGTCGCGGTCGCAAGTGCAATCTTCATTTTCATGTCCATTACTCCTTTTGGTGACATGACGTAAGGGTAACGCAAAGCGGCGCAATTTCAAAAGAAATCACGCCACGCGTCAGTCTGACGCATATATAATTGCGCAAATGCCCGTCTGCTGGGCAATATTCCTTCGTCTACGGGTCAGTCTCCAAAAACGCGTTTGAAGATCGTATCAACGTGTTTGGTGTGATACCCCATGTCGAACTTCTCTTCGATTTCTTCAACGCTCAGCGCAGCGAGCACTTCGTCGTCGGCCAACAGCTCGGTTTTGAAGTCTTTGCCGTGATCCCAGACCTTCATCGCATTGCGCTGCACCAGCTTATAGCTGTCTTCGCGGCTTACCCCCGCTTGGGTCAGGGCCAGAAGCACGCGCTGGGACATGACCAGACCGCTGAATTTATTCATGTTGGCCAGCATGTTGTCGGGATAGATCAACATTTTGTCGATAACGCCCGTCAGGCGGTGCAGGGCGAAATCCAGCGTGATGGTGGTGTCAGGGCCAATCGCACGCTCGACCGAGGAGTGGGAGATGTCACGCTCGTGCCACAGCGTCACGTTCTCCATCGCAGGGATCACAGCCATGCGGATCGTGCGCGCCAGACCTGTCAGGTTTTCAGTCAGCACAGGGTTCTTTTTGTGCGGCATCGCGGAGGAGCCTTTTTGACCGGCCGAGAAGAACTCCGCACCCTCAAGTACTTCGGTGCGTTGCATGTGGCGCACCTCGGTGGCGACATTCTCGATGCTGCTGGCGATGACGCCAAGGGTAGCAAAGAAGGCGGCGTGACGGTCGCGGGGGATGACTTGTGTGCTGATCGGCTCTGGTGTGAGGCCCAGCTTTTCGCACACATGCTCTTCTACGCGCGGGTCAATGTTGGCGAACGTGCCAACGGCCCCCGAGATTGCACCAGTGGCGATTTCATCGCGCGCTGTGCGCAGGCGCGTCAGGTTACGGTCCATCTCGGCGTAGAAACGGGCGAATGTCAGGCCCATTGTAGTCGGCTCTGCATGGATGCCGTGGCTGCGGCCCACACGAACAGTGTCTTTATGCTCGATCGCGCGGCGTTTCAGGGCGGCCAGCAGCAGGCCCATATCTGCGATCAGGATATCGGCAGCACGGGTGAGCTGTACGTTAAAACAGGTGTCCAGCACATCCGAGGATGTCATCCCCTGATGCACAAACCGCGCCTCATCCGAGCCGACATGCTCGGCCAGATGGGTGAGAAAGGCGATAACGTCATGTTTGGTAACGGCCTCGATCTCGTCAATGCGGGCTACATCGAATTCAACGTCCTTGGCTTTCCAGACCGCCTCGGCGTTTGCACGCGGGATCACACCGATATCTGCCATTGCATCGCAGGCATGGGCCTCGATCTCGAACCAGATGCGGAATTTGGTCTCGGGCGACCATATGGATACCATTTCAGGGCGGGAATAGCGGGGGATCATTGGCACACCTTTTCGTGACTATGCGATGGGTCGTCTGTACAAGGGACAGGGGCGCAATAGACTGCGCAGTGTCGAAGAACAAGATGCGAGCGGTTCGATGCGCCTATATTTGATGTTGCCCCTTATCTTATGTGCGACCACTGCCATAAGCGAAGCGCGCCCTTGGGCAACGATGCGTGGTCCGCAAATAGCCTCGATCCTGACAGGGAAAACAGTGCAGTATGCCACTGCCAAACAGGATTTTCGTACATCCGGACGCACGCTCTATAGCGCGGGCGCGGAAAGTTGGGGTTATTGGGTGGTGCGCGATAACCAGTATTGCAGCATGTGGCCGCCCTCGGATATCTGGGCCTGCTACGACATGACGATCCAAGCGCCCAACATACGGTTTATCGGGGCCGCCGGTGACGTGACCGAGGGTGTCGTGCTGGATTAGTCTGCCAGCACGGTGTTCACATGCGATGTCCGCTCCAGCGTGCGGTGAACAGGGCAGCGGTCCGCAATCTCCAGCAGGCGCGCGCGCTGCTCGGATGTCAGATTGCTCCCGCTGAGCGTGATTGTGCGGGAGAAGCTATCGATTTTTTCCTGCGTTCCAGTGGCTGCATCTTGGGCATGGACTTTGTCATGGCTTACATCAACGCCGACATGCTCCAACGGCCAGTCCTTGCGTCGTGCGTACATACGGATGGTCATCGACGTGCAGGCCCCAAGGCTGGCAGACAAGAACCCGTAAGGCGACATGCCCCTGTTGGTGCCGCCATATGCCAGAGGCTCATCCGCGAGCAAATGGACATGGCTACCCGATGTAATGTCTTGCAAAAAACCGCTCTTGTCGGCCTCCGATACGCGCACCACCCCTTCCGGTGTGCCAATGGGCGGGGCAGGCAACGGGCGATTAACATAGCGCGCAGACCACGTGGCAATCACCTCTGCCGCATATTCAGCATCTTCGGCGCGGGTGATCAGATGGTCTGCATCATCCAGTGAAATATAGCTTTTGGGGTGTTTGGCGGCCATGAATATCTGCGCGGCGCTGTCCACGCTGACAACCGCATCGCGGGGTGCATGCAGCACCAGCAGGGCTGCTTTCAAATCACCCAATACCTCTGCCAGAACACCATTACCTGTATCCTCGATAAAGGCCTTTCCAATGGTGAAAGGGCGCCCGCCAAGGCTGACTTCGGCCTTCCCGTCGCGTACGATCGCTGGCAGCGCGTCGTTAAAGTGGTGGGTGACATGGGCCGGATCAAAGGGCGCACCGATCGTGGCGACTGCCTTGATCCCGCTCAGCATACTTGCCGCCTTGATGACAGCGGCCCCGCCGAGGGAATGACCAATCAACAGGCTGGGTGGCATACCTTCGCCCGCAGCCCAAGTCGCGGCCGCAACCAGATCATCCACATTACTGCTGAACGAGGTGTTCTGAAACTCACCCTCCGAGTGGCCGAGCCCCGTGAAATCAAACCGCAAAACGGCAATGCCCATCGCCGCAAGCCGAGCAGCAATCCGGCGCGCGGCGGGAATGTCCTTGCCGCAGGTAAAGCAATGCGCGAACAGGGCGGTCGCCAGATGCGGCCCTGCAGGCAAATCAAGCCGCGCAGCCAACATAGAACCGTCATGACCGGGAAATGTGATGCGCTTCGCAGCCATGGCAGCTCTCCTTGGGGTTGGCACCTAAGGTGGCGCATGGGGCAGGGTGGTACAAGGTCCTGTCACAGCGCTCACGCTTGCGTGACGAAATGTTGCGCGGGTTTATTGCGCCTCACTGCTGCGCGCCCTACACAAATGTACAAGAAATGCGCCAGAAAAGGTCACGCACGCGATGTCGTCAAAAAATCACCCTGATCACAAGCCTGCCACCATTGCTGCCCAGGCGGGCGGGTTGTTGGATGCAGAAACGGGGGGCGTTGTACCTCCGATCCATCCCGCAACGACGTTTCTGCGTGACGAAGGGTATGCCCCTGTGGTCGACGGCAATGTCTATTCGCGCACGGCATCGCCAAACGGAAGAATGGTCGAACAGGTCCTCGCCATGCTTGAGGGTGCGGCGGATGCAATGGTCTTCCCGTCAGGTATGGCGGCAGTTGCCGCGGTTTTCCGTACTCTGCCAGCGGGGGCAACTGTCTTGGTCCAGAGCCAGATATACTGGGGCACAACGACGTGGATTCGCGATTTTTGCACCCGCCGCGATGTGCAATTGATCGAAGTCGAAGCCTCGGATACCGCTGCTTTCGCGGCCTTGTGCGCTGCGCATAAACCCGCGCTCGCATGGATCGAGACGCCTTCGAACCCATGGTTGCGCATCGTTGATATCGCCGCCTGCGCGCAAGCTGTACAGGCCCATGGCGGCCTTCTCGTGGCGGATATGACCACCTGTACCCCTGTTCTGACGCAAGCGTTATCGTTTGGTGCGGATATTGTCATGCACTCGGCGACCAAGGGGTTGAACGGCCATTCTGATGTATTGGCAGGCGCGCTGAGCGTGCGCGACAGTGAGGCAGCAGTCTGGCAAGCGATCCGCGCGGACCGCGATATGGCGGGTGCAGTGCTGGGGCCGTTCGAGGCGTGGCTGTTGTTGCGCGGTATGCGCACATTGCCCCTGCGGGTTGAACGGATGTCGCAAAATGCGCAAAAGCTGGCCGAGTATTTGCATGACCACCCTGCCGTTGAGACCGTGCTATATCCTGGCTTGCCTCAACACATCGGCCATGATCTCGCCGTGGCGCAGATGTCAGGCGGTTTTGGTCCGCTTCTGTCGTTTGTGCTCAAAGGCGGGGCCGAGGCCGCGCTGGGGGCTGTCGGGCGTCTGCAGCTGTTTCACCGCGCCACGTCGCTCGGCGGTGTCGAGAGCCTTGTAGAGCATCGCCATACGATTGAGCCCCACACAGGTATCCCAGAAGGGCTGCTGCGGCTGTCTGTTGGCATCGAGGATGCTGGCAATCTGATGGATGATCTGGGTCAGGCACTGGGGCAGTGAGGCAAACGGTCTGAGGACCGCAAAGCAAAAAAATAAGGTTTTGCATGAGCATTAGGCGCGCAAATATCCAAGATGCCTCCAGCATTGCAGCAATTTCTATCGAGGTTTGGATCGGCACCTACCTCAAACAGGGCGTTACTGCGTTTTTTGCGCAATATGTCTTGGATACTTTCACCGAAGCCAAGATTGCCGCGCGCCTGTCTGACCCGAACGAAGTGTTTTTTGTATCCGACAATGCTGAGGGTATTGATGGCTTCATCGCGCTGACGCAGGCAAGCGCTGCACCGGTCAGCGAATGTTCAGGAACCGAAATTTCGACTTTCTATGTCCAGCCGCGCCACCATGGAAAAGGTGTGGGAAAACGGTTGCTTGCCGCAGGATTGCATCACTGCCGCACACAGGGAGGCGAAGCAGTCTGGCTGACAACAAATGCTGAAAATACGCCCGCCATTGCATTCTACCTCGCGCAAGGCTTCACGCATGTGGGCGAGACGCATTTCACGATTGAGGATCAGGCGTATCTCAACAATGTCTACGCCTGTTCGCTTGCGCCTTAACGCGCCCCCATTAACGCTGTGTCAAACGGGTAAGTTGTCAGGTTCTCATAGCCGTCTTCGGTGATCAGCACCTGATCTTCGAGCTTGATTGAAAAGTCGCCCCCCTCGGGGCTAACCAATGCCTCGACACACAGGACCATGCCTGCCTCCAGCGGATAGTCATAGGCCCCCTCAACTGCGTGGTCGGGGTAGGCGACCAGCGGCCATTCATCACACAGGCCGACACCGTGCATCAGGCAGCCGTATTTCAGTTTTTGATATTGCGGATCAAGAACATGGGTGTTTGCCGATAGCTCGGGGATCATGACGCCGGGTTTCAGCATCTGCATGTTCTGTTGAATGTGTTCGACGCCATGCTGCATGGCATAGATCATATCACCGCGCGGCTTTTGATCACCGATCCACCAACTGCGCGAGATATCCACGCAGATGCCGTAACTGCCCACCAGATCGGTGTCAAAGCTGATAATCTCGTTATTCTGGGTAATGCGTGGGCCACACTCCTGAAACCACGGATTGGTGCGCGGGCCTGATGACAGCAGTCGCGTCTCGATCCATTCGCCGCCACGACGTATGTTCTCGGCATGCATTACCGCCCAAATATCATCCTCTGACGTCTGCCCGAGCGGTACGTTTGTGCGCGCAAAGTCTTCCATCAGCCGCACAGAGGTTTCGCAAGCATGGCTGGCACACCGCATGGCAAGGATTTCATCAGGCCCTTTTATGCTGCGTGATTTTTCGGTGACTTCTTCGCCGTCCATCACCTCAAAACCCGCCCGTTCCAGCGCGCGCAGACCGTGCAGCATGATTTTGTCTACGGCGATGCGCATCTCGCCTCCGCCGTGTTCGCGGATCAAGTCTCTGATCTCACCTGCGAGAACATCTGCGGCAACGCCCACCTTGTCTCCACGGTCAAAATAGAACAGATCCGCGCCCGAACGTTGCTCAGCAACCAGCGGGTTGAATTCGCTCAGGAAGGGCGAGTTTTTGTAGTCCCACATGACCATATAGCCATCTGCACACAGCAGCACGGCGCGGAACGGGTTGTGTGTGTTCCACAGCTGCATATTGGTGCTGTCCGTGGCATAACGGATGTTGAGCGGGTCAAACATGAGCAAGCCGCCATATCCGCGCGCGACCACATGCTGCGTCAACCGTTCCCAACGGTAGCGGCGCATGTTTGCAAGGTTCGGCAGAATAAGGCCTGCGGCTTCCCACTCGCGAAAGGCTAGCTGCGTGGGGCCGATCTCTACGCGGTCTGCATCATTGGGTGATCCATCGGGCAGGGTGGCCCCGCGCGTGGGGTCGATCTTGCGGGTTTCGCGGTAGTGTTGGTTCATGCAGTGGCCTCCCTTGCCCCTCAGCGTGACGCAAAATTGCATCCCTGCATGGGCGTTTGCGACATCCTGCTATGTCGCTTTTGCCTGTGGCGGCCTTGCGTTATATGGCAGTCATATGACTGCGATAGTTCAAAATAAGCTGCCGCCAGAGATGTGCGGCGAGACGCATTTGCCCGGTATGGCCCCAGCGCTGGCGCATGACTGGCTGCGCGTAGATGATGCTTATGAGCAGCAGATGCGCCGCCGGATCGAGCTGTTGGACCACAAGCGTGCAGATGTATTATGGATGGACCCTGCTGCCCTCGGGGCTGCACAAGAGGTGCTTGATGCGGCTTTGGCGATCCTGCCTGCAATGGGTTTTAGCGTGGCCGGTGATTATGTGATCTGCCCAGACGGGCGCAGAGTTGCGATAAACCCAGATCATCCTCTGCTGACCATGGGGTATTTGGTGCAGGAAGATATCTGTCTGATGCAAAAGCGTGGCGACGCGCATGTATTGGTCGGTGCAGTATTGTGCTTTCCCGCCAGCTGGCGGTTAGCGGAAAAGGCGGGTAAGCCGTTGATCGGTATCCATGCCCCTGTTCCTGAATATGATGCACAACTTGCAAAACGGGTGCAGCGGTTGTTTGACGGGGTGCGTGATGGGCAACCATTGTGGCGGTACAACCGACTTTGGTATGACGACCCCGAACTGCACCAGCCGCGATCTGCGACTGCACCACGGCGCATTTCCCCTGATCAAAGTGCTGCGCCCTTTATCAGGTCAGAACGTCAATGCGTTGTGCGGATGCCGCAGACTGACGCGGTGGTCTTTTCTATCCATACATTTGTGGTGCATGCGTAAAGCGTGCGCGGCGCTGCTGGCCGCGCACGCAATAATCTACAACGGGCCGATCACCATATGAGGCTGCCCGTTCGAGGTTTTTTGCGGCGACTCACCGCGGGCGTTGATCGTTGTATTCACCTGCTGGCGCAGGGCGGTGAAATGTTCGGATTCCACCACATCAACAGGTTCGTCAAACCGCACGGTCAAGGACCAAAACCCAGATGAGGCAAGCCGCGCTGCTTTGATCACGCCCGTAAATGGATGACCGAGATAACGGCCAGAGGCGCGTTGCCCTGGGTGCCATTGTACCGCGCTTACGTCTGCTTTGGCGGCCAACGTGTTCCAGTCGCGCATGCCCCACTGGTGTGCCACAGTCTCAAGGGCTGCGGCATGGGTCATTTCCGTGCCATTCATGCTCAGATCAGCGCGCAGGCGCTTTGCCTGTGCTTTCAGAACGTCGCGGGAAGGTATTTGTGTCATGTTCATCACTCCAATACCGTGTGTCACAGGGGCCCGCATTGCCTAAAGACCACGTTTGGTGTGGTTGAGGACTTGGATATTCTAGACAGGACTTCACCAGATTGCGGACGGCAGGGGCCTGACCCTTGACCGGCAGATAGGCCCACAAGGCCTCAAACGCAAGACCCCGACCGCTTTTGCAAGGGTCGGGGTCAAGAGTGTGTTTATGCTGCGACGCTTTTAGCCGTCGATTTTGGCACCCATGATAGCGATCGCTTGCTGGTACACTGTGGCGGCATTCCACTGTTTGATCACTTTGA
Source organism: uncultured Sulfitobacter sp. (assembly GCF_947502895.1). Classification (GTDB taxonomy): domain Bacteria; phylum Pseudomonadota; class Alphaproteobacteria; order Rhodobacterales; family Rhodobacteraceae; genus Sulfitobacter. The sequence goes on along the minus strand of NZ_CANNBM010000002.1, from coordinate 324,321 downwards.
AATTCGGCTGCCCCTGCTGATAGCCTTGGCCGGGCTTCCAGCCTTTCTTGCGCAGGAAGTTGGCGGTAGAGGCCATTGCATCGGTCTGGTTATACAGGTCTACGCGCCCATCCCCGTTGCCATCGACGCCGTAACGCTTTGCATTACCGGGCAGGAATTGTGTGTGACCCAACTCACCGTGGGCGGCACCTTTTGTGTTGCCGTCGATGGTGCCCTGATCGACCAGCAACAATGCACCAATCGCATGGGGTTTGAAAAAGTCCGAGCGGCGGCAATCGTATGCCAGTGTGGTAATGGCCGAAACAACGCGGCTATTGCCCATGAACCCGCCAAAGCCTGTTTCCATCCCGTGAATCGCGAGCAGTACGCCCGCTGGCACACCATATTGTTTCTCGAGCGAGTTGTAGAAGCCTGCATTGCGCGCTTTGCGCTTGCGGCCCTGGCTTACGATGGTGTTGGCACCGCGCACCTGCATGAACTTATCAAGCGTGAACTTGAACGATTTCTGGTTGCGGTCGGCCTTGATGGTGGCTGTGGCGTATTTCGCATTTGCCAGCGCATTTAGTCCGCGTTGCCCAACGCCTGCTTTTTGTGCCTCTCCGGCAAAGGCGGCTTTCCATGCGTTAAAGCCGTTTGCGTTGTTGCCGCATTGCGCCGCAAACGCAGGGGCGGCAAGCGTTGCGGACAGGGCAAGCGAAAGTGTCAGTGTCTTTAAGGAGCGCATGTTCAAGTACCTCTGGTATGATAGTTTGGCGTCAGGTTAACCAAACCCGCCCAGATTGCCCAGCCTTCTCGCATCTTCGCATGAAACCAGATCGTTTTGACGTGACAACTGACGCTGGATCAGGGGTCGACCTTGGGCTTGATGTCCGAGCTGCTATTGCTCTTGCACCTGCTGGTTATAGCCGCGGTCATCAAACACAATGCCAGCTTTTTCAAGCATCTCGAAGGTTTCTTCTCGGGTGATTTCACCGCGCTCGTATTGGAATAGGATGCGGCTCATCTGGTAGTCATTTACCATTTTGCTGTCTTTGCCTACCAACTCGGAAATTGTTCCGGCCGTCTGTGAGATCGAGGCGAACATCTCGGAGCTTTTGGCCAGATAGCTGGTGCCAAAATATGCGGCTGCTGGCAGGCCCGCAAGGATCGCGATGCCAAAGACGATCATCTTGATTTTACTGCTGCCGCCGCGCTGAGGTAATGCTGGCTGCTTTTCCGCGCCGCCGTTGCTATAGTCAGGCAGGTCAAGCGCCGCAGGGCCACCAGCGTCAACGCGTTTGCTTTCAAGGTTTGCGAGCCGCTCTTCAAAGCTGGTAGCCATTCTAGTTCCCTCCTGAGACACATGGCCCGACTAGACCATTCAGACCTGACACCTACACGCGGATCTTGGCAGAAATGCGGGGCGAACTGGAGGATTTCATGAATAAAGGCGCACCCCTTGCAGGATGCGCCCTCTGTTCGTGTCGAGAAATGTTGGCTTAGCAGCTATAATACATGCCGAATTCAACGGGGTGAGGTGTGTGCTCGTAGGTGTGCACCTCTTCCATTTTCAGTTCTACATAGCCTTCGATCTGGTCTTTGGTAAACACGTCACCCGCCAGCAGGAAGTCCATGTCTTTACCCAGCTCGTCCAGCGCTTCGCGCAGGGAGCCGCAAACCGTTGGGATACCCGCCAGCTCTTCGGCGGGCAGATCGTACAGGTTTTTGTCCATCGCTTCGCCAGGGTCGATCTTGTTCTTGATGCCGTCCAGGCCTGCCATCAGCAGTGCTGCAAAACACAGATAGGGGTTTGCGGCGGGGTCTGGGAAACGTGCCTCGACGCGCTTTGCCTTGGGGCTTTCTGTCCACGGGATACGAACACAGCCCGAACGGTTGCGGGCAGAATAGGCGCGCAAAACGGGTGCTTCAAAGCCTGGAATCAGACGCTTGTAGCTGTTCGTGGACGGGTTGGTGAAGGCGTTGAGTGCCTTTGCGTGGGACAGGATGCCGCCGATAAAATAAAGTGCTTCCTGAGACAAGTCAGCGTATTTATCGCCTGCAAACAATGGCTTGCCGTCTTTCCAGATCGACATGTTCACGTGCATGCCCGAGCCGTTGTCGCCATAAATAGGTTTTGGCATGAAAGTTGCGGATTTGCCGTAGGCATGTGCCACGTTGTGGATCACGTATTTGTACTTCTGCAGCTCATCAGCTTGCTCGGTCAGCGAGCCAAAGATAAGGCCCAGTTCGTGCTGGCAAGAGGCAACCTCATGATGGTGCTTGTCGACCTTCATACCCAGACGCTTCATCGTGCTGAGCATCTCGGCGCGCAGGTCTTGGGATTCGTCCGTTGGGTTGACGGGGAAGTAGCCGCCTTTGAGGCCAGGGCGGTGGCCCATGTTGCCCATTTCATAGTCCGTATCGGTATTCCATGAAGCATCAGACGCGTCTACCTCGTAGGATACTTTGTTGATGCTGTTGGAGTATTTGACGTTGTCGAACAGAAAGAACTCGGCCTCTGGACCCATATAGGCCACATCACCAATGCCGGAAGACTTCAAATAAGCTTCTGCTTTTTGTGCAGTGCCGCGTGGGTCACGCTCATAGGCTTCGCCCGTGTCAGGCTCTACAATGGAGCAGTGGATGCAGATCGTTTTCTCGGCATAAAAGGGGTCCACATAGGCGGTGGAGACATCAGGCATCAGCTTCATGTCGGAAGCTTCAATCGACTTCCAGCCTGCGATGGAGGATCCGTCAAACATGAAGCCTTCTTCCAAAAAGTCCTCGTCGACCAGATCGTTTACGATGGTGACGTGCTGCAATTTACCGCGCGTATCGGTAAAGCGGATATCGACGTATTCGATGTCCTCATCTTTGATACGCTTGATCAGGTCTGCATTTGCGCTCATGGCGATGTCCTTTTACTTTCGAGTGGTCAAATATGGGTGTTTACAGGGCGTCTGAACCGGTTTCGCCGGTCCGGATGCGGATTGTTTGTTCGACGGGCGACACAAAGATCTTGCCGTCCCCGATTTTCTCGGTCTTTGCGGCGGCCACAATGGCTTCGATCGCTGCATCGACCTGATCGTCATCAAGGACAATCTCAACTTTTACTTTGGGCAGGAAATCAACGACATACTCGGCACCGCGATAAAGCTCGGTATGGCCTTTCTGGCGGCCGAAGCCCTTGACTTCGATAACAGAAAGCCCCTGCACACCGACGTCCTGAAGGGCTTCCTTCACCTCGTCCAGTTTGAATGGTTTGATGATCGCTTCGATCTTTTTCACCGATGTGCCTCCCCTTGGTGTATTTCCACTCTCGTCATTTCACTACGTCAGGGGGGAATCCAGATAATGAGGTTGAAGCGGAGAGCTTCCTGTCGGGAAACATTGCCTGATGCACACAAATTAATCAGATAGCTTAAAAATCACGCACAAATGAATCGCGTTTTCAAGAGAGGGTGCCGTTGGCTCCAGAGGCGCGCCCGTCACACAGGGTTTTCTAGCGTGCGATCCTATTTCAGCACAAAAAGCCCCCGGAAAATCGGGAGCTTTTTGGTAGAGACAAGATGTTAGGTTTAGGCGGCGTGCAGAACCTGCCCGCGTGCGCGTGCGCCATCCGCAGTGCTCACTTCGAGGCCATCTGCATACAGGATGTGTGGCCCATCACAGAAGATCTGGAACAGTGTCTGTTCCTGCATGCCGAGGTCGCGAATGAATTCACCGTCAACCAAAGTGCGTGCCGCAACCAGAGCGCGATCAGCGCCGAACAGTGCTTGCGCGCGCCAGTCGCGTATCAGACACATCTGATCGCCTGCCAGCGTCGCATCGCGCTCGGGCCGCGTATGGCCCAGCGATCCTGCCGCCAGCGCAATCGTATGCACCTTGCGCGTTGTGCGCTGGATGTGCTCGACCCGCGCAATTCCGCTGTCGCGTGTAATGATTTTGTCACCGACACTTATAAATTCGACAGGCATTTCGCCTTCGAGTGTCAGCAATGTGGTGCCTTGCAGCAAACCCGTATCACGGGTTGCATAAGGCGCGTAGTGGCCCGTTTGTGGAGTATCTCCACCAACGCGCCCGACCGTTTTCGGTTTCATGGGCGTCTCTTTTCTTGTCTATACCTGCCTCAGGTTATTCATGAGAATATGACAAAATGAAGTTAATGTCTTGCCCTTTTTGCGCATCAGCCCCGGATATCCATTAAATTCCGTCAAAGAGAGCATTCGGCAGCTATCAGGACCGCAAAGTCTGTTGCGACATTATGAAGGCGATGGGCGAGAGGGCAGGGCGGCCGACAGCGTCTAAAATCATACCACCAAAGCAGAAGACCCGCATTGACACCGCCCACGCCGACAGTATGAAGGCAACCATGCGGGTGTGGCGGAATTGGTAGACGCACCAGATTTAGGTTCTGGCGCCTATGGCGTGGGGGTTCGAGTCCCTTCACCCGCACCACTCTAATCATTCAGTCAAGAATATCGGCGAAAACGGGTGCTTTGATTGGCGGGCTTGGGTCTGCGGTCTTGAGTTTGCGATGTGCCATGGTCATTGATCAGGGCTTGACGGTGCAACGAAGCGGCATTCGCCGACATCAGCGTAGGTGAGGGCGCTGCAAACAGGAACGCGGCGCACAGATCCGAGATGGTTCTTTCATTGCTCTACGAAGCGGTTTCTGGGTCAGTTGAGTGAGCTTTTGTGGCGCGCCTACAAGCAATTCGCACTCCTTTGCAGGGTGCAGTTCGATCAGCGGCAACAACAGCTCTGTAAAAAGTTGGTCGAAAACGCTTGGTTTTCTGATGCATCGAAAGCACCCGATATTCATCGGATGCTCTCATTCTGTTTGCGTCTGACGGGGCCAGAACGCCTGTTACAGATTATACGAAGGTGAAGTCCGCAAAATCAGTGAGCGTTGCTCCAAGCAGTGTGATCGAATCTGTCGTGCCGTTCACGTTAACAACTGTGTTGTTGCCGGTTGTGTCCAGCGTCAGATCTGCCGCAGTAAATCCGCGCATGATCAAGTCATCGAAGTTATTCGTGAAACCCGTTACCGTGTCATTCCCAAAGCCGGCGGCAAAGATAAAATCATCCGGACCGATGCCGCCCAGAATACGGTCATTGCCCGCGCCACCCGTAATGGTGTCTGCACCCAGATTCCCAAATATCTCGTCCGCGCCGCTGCCACCGTAGATAACATCGTCGCCGTCGCCAGCCATGATGGTGTCGTTATCATTGCCGCCGGAGATGGTGTCGTTGTCATCACCGCCAAGCAGGCTATCCGACCCGCTGCCGCCTGAAATGCTGTCGTTCCCGATGCCGCCGTCGATGAAGTCTGCGTCGGCCTGTCCCAGCAAGGTGTCAGAGCCATTGCCCCCTAGCAGGGTGTCATTTTCGGAGCCGCCCAGCACAAGATCGTTACCAAGGCCGCCATCTAGGCTATCCGTGCCGACACCGCCGGTCAGGCTGTCATTGCCTAAGCCGCCAATCACTGTGTCCGACCATGCCCCACCATCTAGGCTGTCTGCGCCGCCGCCGCCATCCAGCAAGTCGTTGCCAATGCCGCCGAAAAGGGTGTCGTTCCCCGTATCGCCAAACAGATTATCAGACCCCATGTCGCCAAAGAGCAGATCATTATTTTCGCCGCCCGAGAGGGTGTCGTTATTACCACCACCTCGCAGCATGTCATTGCCTACGCCGCCATCGAGGCTGTCCAAACCATCACCCCCAAGCAGGGTATCGTTACCGGTGCCACCCAAAAGCGTGTCCGAAGCACTGCCGCCCTCCAGACTGTCCGCGCCGCTGCCACCGCTGAGCGTGTCATTCCCGATCCCGCCAGAAAGGGTATCGTTGCCAGCGTCGCCCAAAAGGCTGTCAGAGCCACCTTCGCCATTTATCAGGTCATTGTTGGAGCCGCCTTGAATGGTATCGTTATTACCACCGCCAAGAAGAGTGTCGTTGCCCGAGCCACCATTCAGGCTGTCTGCGCCACTGTCGCCCAAGATACTGTCGGCGCCTTTGCTGCCAAAGATGGTATCGGACCCTTCACCGCCTTCGAGTGTGTCGCTGTTGCCGCCCCCGATCAGCAGGTCAGCGTCATCGCCGCCATAGAGGACATCCATGCCGGTACTACCGCGCAAGGTGTCCGCACCATCAAGGCCATAGACAGTGTCATTGCCTTGTCGAGCATTGATCGTGTCATCCAACGCGGTTCCTGTCAGGTTGTCGTCTCCCAAAGAGGGCAGGCCAAGCGCCATGAGCTGGGCATCGCTGGCATCGCCTTCGGTGATGATGACATCGTATGCGCCTGTGCGGTACATCCCATCCATCTCTAACGTGACGTACCCTGTGTAATCGGCCACGAAAGTTATCGTCGTCGTCGTGGGGTCGTCGGATATCTGGGCATACATCGTCTCGGCCAACCGCAGGTCGGTCATTCCGTCATACGTGCTGTCGCCGTGCGGATTGCCCGAGCCTGCGGGCACATAGGTGGTATCAACACCCGGAATACCGTCTGAGCTGTACCCTTCTACGAAGGTGCGGCCGATGCTTGCGTACTGCGAACCGATCGTTGCGATGAACGTATAGGATTTTCCCGCCTCTACGCTGACTGCGAAACCGTCTTCGTCGTTAAAGCCGTCAGACAGTGCCGATGTCACAACATCCAGTGCGAGAGGAGACACGAGCGCGGAATACATGCTTGCACGGTCATCTGCGAAACCCTCGGTCACGCTGAATGTGTATTCGCCCCAGTAAGGTGTGCGCGTAAAACGTGTTCCATCCGCGTTATACCCGGTGAACGCATAATAGTCGTAGTCGACCCAGAACTCGACGGTCGCGTCCTGCAAAGCTATAAATTGATAAATCTGCTCGCCCGTGTTGATTGAATAGTTCTGCGCCCATCTGATGATATTATCGCCTGAAAGATAGGGCTCACTTGTGCCGAGGAAGATGCTCTTTGTGTCTTTGACCCAGCTGTCGGGCGTCATTGCAACCGAATACGCCTCTCCCTGCACGATATCAAAGGTATAGTGGTCGCGGTCACTGGGCCAGATTTCCTCGGTTATGGATGCACCGACTGCGATTTGGGTGGCTGTTGCAAGATCGTCTCCGACCCCGTCGAATATCTCGGTGATCGTTACATCGACCTGATCATTTTCCATGAAACTACGCACGTAGAATTCAAAGTCGGTGTCGGCATCCAGTACATCCGTGACAACGAATGAATGCCCGATACCGTCAAACGTCCTCAGCGACGAGGCATAGCCTTGCGCTTCTACATTTGCGGGGGCCTCTACGCGTGCAAAAACACCTTCGGTCCGAATAGCATAGCGCGAACCGGCAACACCGGCAAATTCGAACCAGTGTTCGCGCGCAACAACACCCCCGATCTCGATCTGGTGGGTTGTATCCAAAGTAAGTGCAACGGCTGATGTCTGGTCAATTCCGCCGTCGGGAGTGAAACTGCCCAAGTCCGCGATCTGAAATTCGTAATCCTGATCGGTGTAGATCTCGAATTCGGTTGGGCCGTTATACTTGTCACCCGTCGATACGGTGACGGTATAAGCTCCGGTGGTATCGACGGAAAATTCAAGGGCGCCGTCGTAATTCACATACGAGGGCGAATCCCACGCTACATATTGCGTCCCGTCAGCGGTTTCGATCTTTATTTCGAACTGGCCGTAAAACCCGTCAGGCGCATCGAGAAAGTTAAGCGAGTAGAGACGCCCTGATGTGAGATTTAGCGAGAAGACATCCTGATCTAGTCCATAGTCGACGGCACCGGTTACCGATTGCCCGACAGTGATCGCTGTTGGCGCACCCGAATAGTCATCGGGCGCAGTCGCAAAGCGGTCCTCCTCCAGTGCGTAATCTGATAGGGAAATGGTATAGTCGCCAGTAAAACCGGTAATCGCCGCATATGTTCCTGCTACGCCAGCATCGTTAGTTCTCAGCGACAAAAGATAGTCGGCAAAACCGTTGCTCCCTGCCTCAAAGGTCGCGATCTTTTGATACTTGCGGAATGATGTGCCTTGCTCAATCTCGAAGTCATAGGCGACATCGCGGTATATGACGATGCGTGCGCCTGTCAAATCGTCTGGTGATGTGACGTTAAGAATACCGTGCTGAAAGGCGCTGTCGCCCAGTCGGATCCAGTCGACGTCGGCATCACTGCTCAAATCGCTTGTAAAGCTCTGATTAAAAGTTGCCGAGGCGGTGGTCTCGAAGGTGTCTAGAACGTCAGGCAAATTATGTACTCCCAAATCATTAATCACGACTAGGGCAGTTGACGTTATGTTTCAAGGACAAGGGGTTACATTGTGTAGCAGCCTCGCGGTAAGCTGGACAGGCGTTGCATTTAGGTGCCAAGTAACGTCTGGTGAAACACCGCTGCGGCACTCAGAGCGCGGCACTATAGCTAAGGTTGCGGTTATCCGTGCAAGCGGACATTGCTGGCGCGTCAGCATCCACCGTTTTTGCGCTGCCCGGGATGCATGCCTTTGTGTTGCTCAAAAGGCTGACCTAGCGGGAGTTGCCCATCTATTAAAATGAACACATGCCTTTTGCCGGTAATTCTGTCGCTAAAGGCCGTATCCATGCTTGGCGTATTCACCTGATCCGAATGCTAAGCACGCATTCGCGGTGTCTGGGGCATGTTGCAGCGCAGCTTGTTTGTTTAGTTGGTTATCGGGCCACTTCTTTTTCGCAAAGCAAGTGCCGCGCCACCCCGAGAAGGGCAGCGCGGGGGAATATTAGATAACCTTCACGATGGCTTTGCCCGTGTTGCCACCTGTAAGCAGTTTGATAAAGGCATCTGGGGCGTTTTCCAGCCCTTCGGTGATGTCTTCTTGTACCTTGACGCGACCATCGGCGATCATGGGACCAACAGCTTTGTGGAAATCGCCCATGCGGTTCCAGTGGTTGGAGATGATAAAGCCGTGCACACTCAGGAAATTTACGAGGATCGTGCGCCAGAGCTTGGGGGCGGTAAGGCCTTTCTCGATTGCATCCGCGCCAAGGCCGCCTTCGTTATACCAAGAAATCATGCCGCAGACGGGTATGCGGCCGAACTGGTTCATGAGGGGAATGACTGCCTCCAGCACTTTGCCGCCGACGTTTTCAAAATAGATGTCGACGCCTTTTGGTGCGGCTTCTTTGATAGCTTTGCGCAATTCGGAGGCTGTCTCATAAGCGTGGTGGTCAAGACAGACGTCAAAGCCGAAATGCTCAACAGCTGTTTTGCATTTCTCTGGCCCACCTGCGATGCCCACCGTGCGCAGGCCCATGGATTTGGCAACCTGACCCACCATAGATCCCACAGGACCAGTGGCCGCCGCAACGACAAGTGTTTCGCCGGCTTTTGGCTTGCCCAGTTCGGTCAGGCCGTACCACCCTGTCAGACCAGGCATGCCCAGTACACCCAGCGCATAGGTGATGGGGGCGGTGTCGGGGTCGATCTTGGCCAGCCCAGCAGCAGGGGCAACCGAGTGTGTGGCCCAGCCAAAGCCACCCATCACAAATTCGCCAACCTCGAAGCCGTTGGCATTGGATGCGATGATTTCGCCCACCGAACCGCCTTCCATTTTCCCATCTACGGGAATGTTGGCGGCATAGGATTTTGCATCGTCCATCCGGCCACGCATATAGGGGTCCAGCGACATGTAGTGCACACGCACCAGCACTTCTCCATCGGCTGGCTGGGGCACAGGATGCTCTTCCAGACGGAAATTTTCGGGCGTTGGCGCGCCGTCGGGGCGGCTGGCGAGGACGATTTGTTTCATCATATCGGACATTGTTTTCTCCCTTTGGTTTGCGCCAGCGTACCGCAGTCGCACAAGGGTACAAGCGGCACGCTGCGTCACGGCCCCTTGGCTTTCACTCTGCTACGTCCTAAGAGGGCGGAAACCCAAATCCGAGAAGGCCGTTTTGACATGGTAGGCAGTGCAAATCTTAACATCATGATCAAGGCCGCGCGCAAAGCGGGGCGCGCGTTGGTCAAAGACTTTCGTGAGGTCGAGCAGCTTCAGGTTTCGATGAAGGGTGCGGGCGACTTTGTGAGCCGCGCAGACATCAATGCCGAAAAGTTGCTGAAGGACGAGTTGCGCGGTGCGCGCCCGACCTATGGCTGGATCGCGGAAGAAGGCGGTGCGGAAGATGGCGAAGACCCTACACGCCGCTGGATTGTAGACCCGCTGGACGGAACAACGAATTTTCTACATGGGCTACCCCATTGGGCTGTATCCATCGCGCTTGAGCATAAAGGGCAAGTCGTGGCCGGTGTTGTTTTTGATGCCGCCAAAGACGAAATGTTCTTTGCCGAAAAAGGGGCTGGCGCGTGGCTGAACGAAAGCCGCTTGCGCGTTTCGGGACGTGGCAAAATGATCGAGTCGATCTTTGCCACAGGTATTCCATTCGGCGGGCGCTCGGACTTGCCAGCCACATTGCAGGATCTGGCGCGACTGGCCCCCGCCTGTGCGGGTGTGCGGCGCTGGGGATCGGCGGCGCTGGATTTGGCCTATGTAGCCGCGGGTCGCTATGACGGCTTTTGGGAGCGGCGCCTGAACGCCTGGGACCTCGCTGCCGGCGTGATCATTGTGCGCGAAGCAGGCGGGCTGGTTGAGCCGATCAATCCGCGCGGTGATGTCTTGCAGGACGGCGAGATTATCGCGGCCAACGAGGCGATTTTTACCAATTTCTCCAAGATTGTACGCGGCTAGGGTTAGACGCCTCTTTAGGGAATATCTTTGCCATCACGCCATGGGATCGGTTCATAATCCGGCGGGTGTGTATCTGCAATGCAACCGAGATTGACGCCGCTTATAAGTGGGTTGGAAAACCTCTGATGGTGCGTATAAATCCCGCAAATCTTGCAAAAATAATGTTTGGCCCTGTGCGTGCCAAAGGTATAAAGCCCGAGATTTTCGGCTCCTTTGGTGATTTTGAGTGTTGCGGATAGTACATCGATATTCGCGGCCTGCCTTCTCTTGCAAAAAGAACAATCGCAGCGTGCGACACTGGCAAAACCTTCGGGCGCATGGCCTCTGAGCGCAACAGCGCCACAGTGACAAGTCGCGGTTATTTCAAAGCTCATTTGCGTTTTACCTTTGGCATTCCGTATCTGGCGGGTGGATGGGGCGGATGACCGGCGGTTGCACGCCAAAAGGCAGGCCCGCCAAGCGATAGCCAAAGCGGTACAGCCAACAGCAGACCTGCGATAAAGCCCCCTGAATGGGCCCAGTAGGCCACACCGCCTGTTGCTGGTGTGGCACCGATGCCGCCGATGAATTGCATGGCAAACCAGACCATAAGCATGATCCATGCGGGGATGGGGATAATCCTGACGAAAAACAGGATGTCCACCTGCGCTTTGGGAAACAGCAACAGATACGCCCCCATAACCCCCGCGATCGCACCTGAGGCACCTACAGTGGGGATGAAGGACGTGGAATCGGCCAGAACATGGGCGTAGCCAGACAGCGCCCCAGTGATCAAGTAGAACCCGAGGAAGGGGGCATGGCCCATCTTGTCCTCGACGTTGTCTCCGAAGATCCACAAAAACAGCATGTTGCCTGCCAGGTGGAGCAGTCCGCCGTGCAGAAACTGGGAGGTAAGGAGGGCGCTGTATCCGTCCCCCTCCATCACACGGCGAGGCAGCAGCGCCCAGTCGTAGTAAAACTGTGCTAAGGCGCGCTCATCTCCAGAGATGGGCAGCATGCTGAGGAAGATGCCAATGTTGGCGGCCATCAACGCATATGTCATGTAAGGCACGCGGCCCGAGGGGTTATGATCGCGGATGGGGAACATCGGTTCAACGTGTGGGATCGGGCGGGCAGGGTCAAGAGGGGATACAGCACGTATCGCCGCGACCGTGCGGACACGCTGTCGCGTGGTTGGACAATAGGTGCTTGGGGCGGGCGTGAGCCAGATATTGTGCCGGTGGCGCAGGTGGTTAGGGCTGGATTGAGTTTAGTGGAAAAATAAAGAAGTCGATTGTTTCAATCTGTGTAAGCAGGAGTGGAGCCAGCCCGTTTTGCGGGGCTGGCTTTGGCGTTTCAGGCAGAGGCGCCAAGGAGGGCTGCGTTGCCGCCCGAGGCTGTCGTATCCACGCAGACATGGCGTTCCTGTCGCACGCGGGCGGTATCGGGCAGACCACGCAACAGCGGGATGATCGGACCTTTGCGCTGTGCCAATGCTTGGTCGTACCGGCGTGCAATGTCCTCATCGCCCCACCACAGGACGCCCCCGAAGTCGGGGCCTGTTGTGAGTGCCTCCGGCGCAATGGCACCTGTTGCCACGACCGCGACGCCGCCCAAAGCTTCGACAGCGCGCTTTTGGGCCGCTGCGGTGTCGGCTGTGGGGCCAGCGCAAAGGATTGCTGCGCGCGGCAGGGTGGAGAGGCGGTTGCTCTCTCCTGTGGGGCCAGGCAGGGAGACGGTGTCAAGGATCTGGGGTTGGTGGGCGGGCAATGCTGGCAGATCGGCCGATGTGTCCCATGCGGTGGATGGCTCTGCCAGATCGGGGGCGGAGAAGCGGGGCAGGTAGTTGGGACCGCCTGCTTTGGGGCCTGTGCCCGAAAGACCTTCGCCGCCGAAGGGTTGCGAGCCCACGATGGCACCGATCTGGTTGCGGTTGATATAGATATTGCCTGCCTCGATCCGTTCGGAGACATGCTGCACGCGGTCGTCGATGCGGGTGTGCAGGCCAAATGTGAGGCCATAGCCTGTGGCGTTGATCGCGTCGATGACGCTGTCAAGTTCGTGGGATTTGAAGGTTGCGATGTGCAGAACGGGGCCGAAAATCTCGCGCTCCAGATCGCTGATCGCTTTGACGCGCAAAATTGTAGGCGCGATGAAGGTGCCGTGATCGGGGGTGGGAAGCTCGGCGATGAGGCGGCCCTGCGCGCGGGCGGCTGCGATGTGATCAGCAATACCTTTGCGGGCTGTCTCATCAATGACTGGACCCACATCGGTCCGCAGGTGCCATGGGTCACCAAGCTGGAGCGCCTGCATCGCGCCGATCAGCATTTTCTGGAAGTCTTCGGCAATGTCTTCTTGTACATAGAGGCATCTCAGGGCTGAGCAACGCTGGCCTGCGGATTGGAACGCGCTCTCCACGATTGCTTGCACCGCCTGTTCAGGGAGAGCGGTTGAGTCCACGATCATGGCATTCAGGCCGCCGGTTTCTGCAATGAGTGGCGTGCCGGGAGCGCAATGATCGGCCATTGCTGAACGGATGCGCTGGGCTGTGGCCGTTGAGCCTGTGAAGGCAACGCCCCCGATGCGTGAATCGGAGGTAACAGCGGCACCGATATCACCGCCGCCGGGCAGCAGTTGTAGTGCGCTGAGAGGAACACCGGCATCGTGCAGAACGCTGATCGCCATATGGGCGATCAGGGGCGTCTGTTCGGCAGGTTTCGCTAGGACGGCGTTGCCTGCGGCGAGTGCAGCGCTGATTTGGCCCAGAAAGATCGCGAAAGGAAAATTCCATGGCGAGATGCAGGTGAAGATGCCTGCGGGGGGCATGTTGGTGGCCTGCGCGGCATAGTAGCGCAGGAAATCGACCCCTTCGCGCAATTCGGCCACGCAGTCCGGCAGGCCTTTGCCTGCTTCGCGGGTGAGCAAAGCGAAGATTTCGCCGTAGCGATCCTCATAGATGTCTGCGGCGCGCAGCAGGGCGGCGCGTCGAACATCCAGCGGTGCATCCCACGGCGCTGCAGCGTCGAGAGCTTTGGCTACATCATCAAGGGTCGCGTTATGTACCGTGCCGGGAGAGGTGCCAAGTCCGGTAGGGCAAGTGACGTCAATCGCGGACGTGCCTGTCGCATCGCCAGCAATCAATGGGGCAGCGGCCCATGTGTGGCTGGCAAAGGGTGCGCGGGCTGCTTCGATCGCTGTCAGCGTTGGTGTGTGTGTCAGGTCGAATCCGCGTGCATTGGCGCGCAGCGGGCGGAAGATCTCGGGGCCTTTGGGGATGCTCGGGACCGATTCTGCCAATCTTGCGAAAGGATCTGCGGCGACTTCTTCAGGCGCTACGTCTTCGTCGACGATCTGGTTGACGAAGCTGGAGTTGGCACCGTTTTCGAGCAGGCGCCGGACAAGATAGGCCAGCAGATCTTTGTGCGCGCCTACAGGCGCGTAAATTCGACAACGGCTGCCGTGTTTCTTCATTACAATATCGTGCAGTGTCTCGCCCATGCCGTGCAGGCGCTGGAACTCATATGTTTCTTTATCCTGTCCCATGTGCAGAACGGCGGCCACTGTGTGAGCGTTGTGCGTGGCAAATTGGGGATAAATGCGGTCTGTCATGCCCAGCAGCTTGCGGGCATTCGAAATATAGCTGACGTCGGTTGCGGCCTTGCGGGTAAAGACGGGAAAACCGTCGACGCCTTCGACCTGTGCGCGCTTGATCTCGGTGTCCCAATAGGCGCCTTTGACGAGGCGAACCATGATCCTGCGGTCGTGGGTTTCGGCCATCTGGTAGAGCGTGTCGATAGCGGCGGCGGCACGGGGGCCGTAAGCCTGTACGACAACGCCGAAGCCATCCCAACCCGCCAGCGCAGGCTCGCCCATCACCGCGTTGATTACGTCGAGCGAGAGGCCGAGGCGGTCTGCCTCTTCGGCGTCCACATTGAGGCCCATGCCAGCAGATTTGGCCAGTAGGCACAAGGCGCGCAGGCGCGGGACCAAATCGCGCATGACCAGCTCTTCTTGGGCCACCTCATAGCGCGGGTGCAAGGCCGACAGCTTTACAGAAATACCGGGGTTTTTGCGGATATCGTCATGCGTACAACCACGCGCAATCGACGAGATCGCATCGGAATAGCTCAGGTGATAGCGGCGTGCGTCGGCCTCGGTGCGGGCAGCTTCGCCTAGCATGTCGTAGGAATAGGTGAAGCCTTTAGCCTCCATCCCTGCGGCGCGCTTCATCGCCCCTTTGATATCTTCACCCAGCACAAACTGGCGGCCCATTTCCTTCATGGCGCGGGCCACGGCAGTGCGGATCACAGGCTCGCCCATGCGTTTGATTGCGGCGCGCAGGTGGCGCACGGGGCCCGGTTGTTCGTCATCCAGAACGCGGCCTGTCAGCATCAGCGCCCATGTGGAGGCGTTGACCATTGTAGATGTAGAGTGGCCGAGGTGGCGGCCCCAGTCCGAGGGCGCGATTTTGTCTTCGATAAGGGCGTCCATCGTATCGGCATCGGGCACACGCAGCAGGGCCTCTGCCAGACACATCAGGGCGACACCTTCGTCAGTGGACAGGCCGTATTCGGCAAGGAACACTTCCATCATGCCAGGCGCTGTAGTGCCGCGAATGTCGCGCACGAGGCTTGCTGCGGCGGTACTGATCGTTTCGCGATCATCCGCAGTGAGCGCTGCCGTTGTTATCAGCTGCTCCAGCACCTTGTCAGGATCACCGTAGGTACCTGCATCAATGCCAGCCCGAAGGGAGAGGGAAGTGTCACGCGCCATTTGATCGCTCCATCACTAAATTTTCACTAGTATATCGCATGTATGAAAGGCATGTTCACTGAAGATGGCTCAATTGCAGGGCGTTTTGATCTAAATAGGAGCGAAAACATGGCGCAAAACACTTCTGATCTGGATCAATTCGATCAAGCGATTCTGGGCACGCTGGCCGAAGACGGGCGGATCAGTATTACCGACCTAGCCAAGCGGATCGGTCTGTCCAAATCTCCCACCCAAGCGCGGCTGCGGCGGCTGGAGGACAGTGGTGTGATATTGGGATACCGCGCGATGCTGAACCCGATCCGGTTGGGGCTGGATCATGTTGCCTTTGTCGAGGTGCGTCTTACAGACACCCGCGAGGCTGCACTGGCTGCGTTTAATGCTGCAGCCGCGCGCGTGCCGCAAATCGAGCAGGCGCACATGATCGCGGGCAATTTTGACTATCTGCTCAAGGTGCGCACCCGTGACATGGCCAGCTACCGCGCATTTTTGGGCGATACAATTTCGGCACTGCCGCATGTGGGGTCCACCTCGACTTATGTCGCCATGGAGGCTGTCAAAGAAGTGATGTTGTCCGAGGGGGCTTGACGCCTAGCCTAAATGCGCCACCCTTGCTCCATGCGTATTTTGCTTGCCTTGGCCCTGATGGCCGGACCCGCCTTTGCCTCTGACTGCCCAGAGCCTGCCGATGTGAGCAGTGAACTGGAAAGTCTGTTTACCCAAGCCCAAGAGGCGCGTGATTTCACAGAAGGCCGCGCAGCATCTGACGCAATGTGGGAGGTCTGGCTACGCGCGCCGGATGAGGCAGCCCAAGCGGTGCTGGACCGCGGCATGGAAGCGCGTAACAGCTTTAACTTCGAAGGGGCGCACCGTGCCTTTACGCGGCTTATCGACTATTGTCCCGAGTATGCGGAGGGATGGAACCAACGCGCCTATATTAGCTTTCTGCGTGAGGACTACGCAGCCGCGCTGACGGATCTGGACCGCGCATTGGAGTTGCAGCCCCGCCATGTCGCGGCGCAGTCGGGCAGGGGGCTGACCTTGATGAATTTGGGTCGGATTGCCGAGGCACGCAAACAGATGCTGGCGGCTGTAGCCAACAATCCTTGGCTGTCCGAGGCGGCCCTGCTGGCAGAGGGTGCGCCGCTGGGGCCGGTTGGCGAAGACATTTGAGATATTTACACCACCTGCGCGCAAGCTATGGTGCGCTTAGGGGTGACCCTCGCGTGCGGGCGTGGTGGAATGGTAGACACACCAGACTTAAAATCTGTTGGGCGTATGCCCGTGGGGGTTCGAGTCCCCCCGCCCGCACCATTTACTATTTTCCCTCCTAGGTGCTGCAACGCCTCGACAGGATAAGTGGCTGCTGAGGTTCAAACAGCCATTTTTCGGGTTCCTGTGAGCTTTGCTAAAATCCTAACCTGAGTATGGTTCTCCATACGCGGTTATCACCTTTTTCCCATATTTTATAAGGCCTTGTCTGAAATCGGGTTGAGGGTTTGAACATTTCTGCAAACGGGTGCAAGGGATTGGAGATTTGCGCGAAAAGACCTTGTGTATCTGCCTTTTCCAGCTCCGGTTCAGAAACCGGCGCTCTTATGAATTGAACAGCTTAGTGTTGTTTTCGGCCTGAACAAATCGTTCAAGCAGGTTAACAGATAGTTGTGCGGGCATCGCGATCTTTAGCGGTTTAGATACCCACCATGCTGCAACGGGACTGTGACCGCACCGAGAAGAATCTGTTGAGGTCCAGACCTCAAGCCTGTGAGTTGCGCAGATGTTTCAATTTGTTTTGAAGAAACAACCGATCAGCATCTGTTGGCGCGCGGTTTATCGCTTCAGCGTAGGCTTGGGCTGATTTTTTCGGTTGGTTGAGTTTGCGCAGTATGCTCGCGCTTGCTGCATGCCACGGTTGGAAGTCACCCAAAACGTCCTTCAGCTCGTTTAGTTTTTGCAAAGCCAATTCTGGTTGCCCGGTCTCGGCCAGAACAACTGCCCAATTCAGTGCAACGACGGGCGTCGGCTCAAACCGCCACAGCGATTGGTAAAGCAGCAACATTTGCGCCCAGTCTGGTGCGGGCGTTTCCATGTGGCAATCCGCAATTGCGGCTTTGATTTGGAACGCGCCAGGTGCGCGCCTTTCAACGGCGCGGGCCAAAAGCTCTTGCCCTTCGCGCAGTAATTCTGCGTCCCACAAGGCGTGGTCTTGCTCTGACACTGGTACCGTTGCCCCGTCGTTTGACACGCGGGATTTGTTGCGCGACTGGGTCAATAGCATTAGCGCCAACGCCCCTTCGACTTCAGGGTCCTCTGGTTGAAGCTGGTTTAGCAGGCGCATCAAGAACAGACCCTCAAGGCAGAGGTTGCGTGGGCCGCAATCACGAGAGACATAGCCAGTTGTGAAGATCAAATAGAGCGTTGATAAAACCGTGTTTAGGCGTTCGCCTCGTTGCTCGGGCTCGGGTACGGCAAACCCGATGCCTTTTGATTTAATCTTTGCTTTCGAGCGCGACAGGCGCTGGCCCATGGTGGTCTCGTTATCCAGAAACGCATCCGAAATTTCGCGCGTGTTGAGGTTGCAGACTGTGCGTAGGGTCAAAGCAATTCGTGACTTTTCTTCGAGAGCGGGGTGGCAGCAGGTAAAAATCAGCCGCAACCGTTCGTCGGGGATTTCTTCGGTGGCGTGCATGGTATGTTCATCTTCTATGATCAGGCTCAGGTCTTGTCCTTTTTGACCTTCGCGTTTCGCTTTGCGGATCCGATCAATCCCTTTGTTAAAGGATGCTTTCATCAGCCAAGCTGTTGGATTATCAGGTATTCCCGAGCGACCCCAGTGGCCAAGAGCCGAGATTGTTGCGTCTTGCAGCGCGTCTTCAGCGAGTTGAAAATCGCCCAGCCGGGATACCAATCCAGCCATAAGCCGCCCCCGATCGCTGCGTATGACGTCATTGACGGCTTTGTTGACTGCGATGGCTTTGGGGGCGGCGTTACTCATGGGTTATCCTGCTGGATTGTAGTCCATTAGAGGGCGTACCTCGATTGTCCCAAAGTTCGCGGAAGGCAACAAGGCCGCGTATTTGAGTGCAGCATCAAGGTCCGGCACATCGACGACATAATAGCCGCCCAAATGCTCGCGCGTCTCGGCAAACGGGCCATCCATCGTTTCAACTTTCCCGGATTTGATCCGCAGAGATGTGGCGGTTTCAATACCTTGCAAACCCTCGCCGCCCGCAAGCACCCCATCGGCCTTCATCTTTTCGTTGGCGGCAAAAAAGCCTCCCATCATGGCGTCAAATTCCGGTGTCCCGTATGTGGGTTCTTCAGAAGGGTTATTATAAATCAAGAGCATATATTTCATTGGTTTTTTCCTTTGGTTAGAGTTGAGATAGTCAGGTTCAGTACGAGAGTTTCAGTTCGGGTGAGTTACAAGCCGAGGATATTTACGCCCAAGCAAACCATGATGTTCAAGGCTGCCAGAATGTTGGTGCCATTGCCGACATAGCGCAAAGGGTGCCCTGCATTGTCGATCTTAAGCCCGAACGGATGGGCGATGCGGCCAATCAGAAGCAACGCTCCCGAAATATGGATGTAGAGGCCGGGTGCGCCCATGCCTTCTGCAAGGATCATCATAATCAGAATGAAGCTGCTCCATTCGACACAGTTCCCATGCTGTCGGATTCGTTGCAGTAAATTTACATCGCCATTGTCGCCGATCGAAATGCCATTGTTGCCTCGGTATGAGGTCACTCGAAACCAAAGGGCAAGGGTGATGACTGCAACGGCGAGGGCGTAGATTGGTGTGACTGTGAACATTGTAAGATTTCCTATTTTTGCGTTTTGATACCTCTAGGACGCTTGCCATTCCGAAATTTCGACACGTGGTTGAAAAAATCCCACCCTTTTTTCAAAGGTTGGTGAGAAATCAGGATAAGATTCTGTAAATAAATGGAATTTTTAATTGAAAAAACAACGCCAGCCTTTCGTGAAGCTGGAATAGTTGAAAATTACCGACCATTTACGGAATCGAAGATGCAAAAACTCAAGAGAGATCAGCTGGCACCGGCAGACCGAGCACGGTTTTGGAGCCAAATCTGGTGGTGGCGGACCAGTGTAGACGGCGCAACACTGCTCAAACTGAGCCTATTTCTGGCATCAGATGGGGCGCAGAAGTGTTAGCCTGTGGTTGTCGTTGTAGAAGAGGAGGGCGGGTCAGTTATGGAATATCAAACTTGCCTGCCATTCGCGCATTTCGTCCCGCTTGGGCCAGAGGCCGCATTGTTGGGCAGATAGTCAGTGCAGCATTCCGCTGCTCTCGATGACGGCTTTGCGGGACAAAACATACCCTGCGGTTCGCTGCACGAACGATTGCTTTGAAAATGTAGAACTAGGTATGAAATCAACTTAGTGACCAGCATCATTGGGTCAAAAACAACGGGTCTTTCAACACAATCAGCCCAAGCTGCTTTTTTCCGAGAGTAGGGCTCATGTCCCCTCGCATAACGTGGAGAATAAGTACGCCAATATGCTGCGGACAGATATTAAGTCACTCGACCCAAGGGGAGCCTTTCTTCCGATGTTTTCGTTCAAGGAAAGCTAGAGTGATCGATAAGGAAATATTGAGTGGTGTCAGATGGCGGGCATCGCGGGTGATCTGTGTTGCAAGGCTCCTCCCGCTCAGCACGGCGCATCTGGGAATAGATCGTCAGCGTACGACGAAAAACCTTGTTCAATGCACTTATTTGTAGATTTTACTGTGGGATAGGTCCCCCCATGCAGCATCTGGTGTGAGCCAGTTGTAATAAACTTGCCATTCTCCAAGCCTCTAACGCGCATTGCGCAAGGTGCCTGATTGATGTGTCGCTTTAGACATGGGGGGTTACCCCCCCATGAAAAAATACGACTAGGAAAGTCATGTCGTCTCAGGGTCTCATCCCGCAAAAATAGCTGCGATTTGGCAGGAAGGCAGTGCGCTGCACTAGCTAAAAAAGCAGCTCAGGTTCATCCGGAGAGCATCATATTGTCGATTGGGGCCAGCTGCTACGTTCAGAACGCGAACATCGCATCGTCAAGGGCCGAAAGGCTTACGTTCTTTAAGATAACTTCCAGATCATCGTATTCAAACACAACTGAATCCCCGTCTTGCCGCATCAAGTCTTTGATGCTGGACACATTGTCGAAACGGAAGCGGCTGAATTCCAAGGTGTCCCAAGGCTCCAGATCGTGAACCGTTTTGGTTCCCTCATCAAACTCCCGAAACACAAACCGGTCTGCCAATTCTCCACCAAAAAGATGGTCGTTGCCGCTACTGCTTTCCAACTGATCGTCTTGGGCAAATCTACGCATCCAATCGGTAACCTCGGCGCGGGTCGCGTTTATGAATTCTGCGCTTTGGGAAAACCCGCTCACGACCTTTTCTCTTGAGAGCCCGTCTTCCAAGCTTATCAACCAGTTATCAAGGCCCGCGCTGTCAGGGGCGCGTTTGAGGACGTTCTGATAGAGGAGGGTTACAAACCCCGTATCGTCCAATGTTCCATAAACCCTCTGGAATTCGGCGCTATTGACGAACCCGCCGACGATGGTTTCGAACGACGCACCATTCGCAAGGGTGCTGGCCCAGCTCTTTAGGCCTCCCAGATCGGGGGCGCGCCCAAGCGTTGCTTCGTACAAGCGATAGACATCATCCGTCCAGTTGGCCTCCGTGCGCTGCGCTAGAAAGGTATTCAATTCGGCCCGCGTCGCGTTCTTCATCTCGGCACTTTCGGAGAAGCCCAAAACAACCTCGGCCCTCGACAAACCTCTGTCGATGTTCTCTTTCCACTGCGCCAATCCCGCATCGTCTGGAGCGCGGTCCAGTACATTATTGTACAGAAGCGAGATGAAATTGGTATCGTCCAAAGCGCCATAAACATTTTGGAATTCCCGACTGCCAACAAAACCATTCGTGATTTCCAAAAGATCCTGCGACTGTTCGAACAGTTGCGCGGTCCATCCTGCGTGCCCTTGGGTATCGGGCAGCCGGTTCAGCGTCGCCTGATAAAGCCGGAAAATTTGCCCTGCGAGATCCGAGACGGTCGCGATCTGGATGCCATCGCCATACAGGATATCGTCATTGGAACTCCCCTCCAATACGTTGCCGTCGCCTGTACCGGTAAGGGTACCGCCTTTTAAACCAAGGCCAAGCTCTTCGCCAATTCTACGCGCCGAACTGGTGATGGTTTCAGTGTTGCCATATCCGTCCGTATGCGTGGCGCGCACACTGATCAAAGAGCCAACGTAGTTTGACCTGACAAAGAAATCAGGAAGTCCGGATATGCCGATATCTTCACCGTCTATCATCCACTGGAATTCAAATTCCCCAAGACCGTCTATGTCTGCCAAATCTGAAATATTCGCTGTAATCGTTTCATTTTGTGCAACAATACCGTCGATAGATAAAACTCCTGTTGTGACAGAGTTTTCCTGATAGCTGACGGCGTAGCGGTTGGATGTATCGACATCGAGAACCGCCAAATAATATGTACCAGTCGTCGGTGCTGTCATCGAAACTGTCGCTGGTTCAGAGCTTGCACTTCTCACGCCATTGATGATGTCACCACTGGCATCATAGATGCCAAGCGTGCCGCCGAGATCTCTGCCGTCGCCCTCCAGCCTGAAGCCGTATTGAAGCTCTGCTGTCATCTCGATTGCGACCCAATCGCCTTTACCGTCGTCGGGTGGGGCAGGATCATCATCGGCCCTTAACAACGTACCAACGAAAAACTCCCTTTCGCCCAAGGCGTATTGCGTTTCAATTCCTTCTGCGGCGTCCTCTAGTTCAACGATATCTCCGGCCAAATCTTCCTGAGAGTACTGAACGCGGTATTGGCCTTCCGCGGCAGAACCATCTATCCCGAGAAAGTAAGTTCCTGTACGGAGTGCGGTGCCGGAAATCTCTGCATTGGCAATGGGGAGCGACCTTGCATTTTGATATGACACAATGCTTCCGAACTGGTCATAAAGCGTGATGTCCGCGCGCTCGTTATCGCTTTCGATCGTGAACCTGTATTCTTCGCCAGCGGTTAGATTGACCTTGATCCAGTCCCCATAAGCGTTTCCGGCTGTCCCATTATCGTCATCATCGTACCCTCCTGTACGTGGTGATCCGATTGCATTCAGGACCCCCTCGAAAATTGTGTCCGGGGCCAATGTGTAGATGGTAGATGTGCCCGCGACCGCGTCAACAAGCTCTCTAATCACACCTGTAGACGCAATTTCATCAAAGCTCAGTCTGTAGTCTGAAAACCCGCTGGTGGTCCCGTCCTCGACTGTGATGAAATACGTACCGCTTTCTACCGCCGTTCCGGCGATGTTTTGTCCTACCCCGTCAAAGTAAGCATTGTTGGTCGCAACGATGCCACCCAGCGCATTGCGCAGGGTCAACTCGCCAGTAGCAATCCGGCTTTGGGTGGTTTGGTAGGTGAAGCTGTAGTCTTGGTCTTGCTCAAGTTCTACCTTGATCCAGACCTCGTTTGGCGAGGAAATATTGACGTGCCCTGCATAGGTCTGTCCTGGCAGCAAAGACAGGTCCGTTTCAATTGAACCATCCGTTTCAAACAGCTTCACAAATGTGTTGGAGAAGGATGTTTCCTCCAGCGACAGCTCATAAGAGACCTGCCGCGAACGACCATCCACAGCAACAAAATATGTGCCGCCTGCCATAACGGTTCCTTCGGCAATGGTGCTTGCACCACCGTTCGACTTACGGTCGTTTTGCTCGCCGATCAGGTTGCCCCTGTCATCGTAGAACAGGAGATCAAAGTCGCTACCGGCCGCGTTGGATACTTCAAACCGGTAGTTGGCCCCTCCTTCCAATTCGACCTCGTACCAGTCGGCTTTGTCGCGGACAGGCGCGCGGTCGTTAAACTGGATCGTTCCCGAAACCGTCTGACCAGTGGCAAGTGTTGCCCCTTTCTCTGCGGCAGCATCCGCATCCGTATCGAACCTATCGGCAAGCACTGCGCGCCCGACAACCGGTTGTTCGGGAACGACAGACGCAAGGTCAGTCCCCCATACGCCCTCAGACAACTCGTCCGCTTTTGCTAGCGCGTCCCTTAGCAAGCGTTGATAACCTGCAATTGTCGAGGTGAGCGCTGTGAGGTCTTCGAACCGCTCAATTTCCTCAAGCCATGGTGCCTTGGCCCGAATAGCCAAAGCATCCGAAATTGTCCGGCCCAGCTCTGCAAAGGCAACAACACCCCCACCCAGCTGCCCGCCAATTTTGAAAAAACCAACGGCCGTCGTCATGATGTTTGCAGCCAGATCAACGGATTCGTACCAGTTCAATAGGTCTGCATCCGCCAGAAACTTGGCAGAAACCTCGGACAGATCAGGATCGGCCTGGGCCGAATTTATATCGAACCAATTGTCGACCAGATTGACCAATTGCCCGACAAGTGCGGCCAGATCCAGCATGATGGAATATGGCCCAAAGTCTGGAACAGAAGCTGTGACTTTCAGGAAGTCGTTGACGTCTTTTTGAAGCTCTGTCAGCTCTTGAAACACAGGAGAGTCGACGCCGATCCAGTTGTCGGGATTGCTCCCTCCAAAGCTGCCGGAAACCGCCCCGCCGATGCCTGCAAGCTTCTCAAAGACAGACTTGAGCAGTGCGCCGCCTTCAACAAGCTTTGTGGCAGAAAGTACAAGCGAAGGATCTGACGCCTTCAGGACCCCCTCGACCTGCGTGACAGAGATACCTTTCACAAAGTTATCTGCATTGTCCGCAATCGCTTTGAGCCCACCCAAACCAGCAACAGCACTTTCATAGACTGCGGTCGAAAACCCAGAAATGAATTCCCACGCAAAGGAAAATTGCGCGCGAATACCCGAATAACCGGCACCTGCATTTTCAAATGTATTATCAATCGCAGACTGAAGCTGCGCCTCGGATAGAAGAAACCCGGCATAGTATTGCGGGTCGGCAGCCTCTAGGTATCCAGCAAGAGTTTCCGCATCAGAGGAAATCTGGAAGCTGCGATCGGTGATTTGTGCAACGGTTTCAATGTTATAGGTAAAGTCAAACACATCTATGCTAGAGTCGAAGAAGTTTCCCGCACCCAAAACGGTTCCATCCAATCGCGCAATAGTGTCGGCGACCTCGTCAGGCAGCATCTCGAAATTGGTTGTTATGTAGTCGTTCAGATGTGCCCTGAGCATAGTAAGTCCTTTGACGCGGCCGATGATTGTCGTTGAGAAATGCCCATCATATCTCTCTTCAAAAGGCAATCTCTCAACCCATTCTGAGGAAAGGATTATTTCTATTGTGTTCCTAAACACCTCCTCTTTTATGGCTAGGGTTTTCCACTAGACTTCTCTGAACCGGCAGGGGGGGCACGAACGCGAAAGAGCGTCGAAGTCCTCGGATGCGCAGAAGGCGTTAACAATCAATCAGAGCGATGACGGGATGATGGCGGTCGAGACCTGTCGCAACGCAGGCTCAAATGCATACGATCCCTAATCGCCTGGCGGCCTAGCGATTTGTCTTGCCACAAGCGCCACCGGCGCCGCGAGGTCGTCCGATTTCTGCTGTCCGTTGACTGTGTTTACCGAGTGAGCGAAACCTCTAGAGATCGAAGTTAGTGGGCATCATTACAACATCCCTAATTGTCATTCCGCGCGGGCGGGTCAGCATGAACATAACAACCTCTGCGACTTCACTGGCCTCCAACAAGCTTCCGGTATCTCGCGCCTCTTGGAGTTTCTCCTCGGGCCAATCCGATAGCAATGCAGTTATGACCGGCCCGGGTGATATCGCGCCGACGCGGATACCATGTTTGAACACCTGTCGGCGAACAGTTTGGACAAAGCAGTTTATGGCCCATTTGGAAGACGCGTAGACAGGCTCCCAAGGGGTTGGAAAATGCGCAGCGAGAGAACTTGTGACGATGATGTCGCCCGAACCTCGTGCGATCATGTGCGGTAGGACATCGTGAACATTTTTCATAACGACGTTGACGTTCAAATTCATCATACGGTCGATGCTGCTGGTGTCGTTATCAATCAAATCACCGCCGACATACGAGCCTGCGTTGCAATGAAGAATATCGACTTGGCCGGCCAGCTCAAGAATTTTTGGAAGCATTTGCGCGCAATCCACTGGATCCAATAGGTCGACAACAAGTGGAATGGCAGTACCTTTATATCGGTCGCAAATGGCCTCCACTGCTGCCGCATCACGGTCAATAATCACCACCCGTGCGCCAGCGGCTAACATAGCTTCGGCGCTAGCAAGCCCTATACCCGATGCTGCGCCCGTGACGGCCGCAACCTTTCCGTTCAAATTGCCAGCCATCGATCATTCTCCCATTTTGGTCGCCGCATTTTTCTCAACTTTGCGCACTGCAGACATTCCCACAATGGGTTGTATCGGTCAAAGCGGGCTCAAACAAAAGATCAGATACTGCCCAGCATTTTGTGATGGACTGCACCGTCACCGCTGGAGTGGCGCTTTCAACGTCTGGCATTTGGGACGAGGTGCGTACTTCGCCAAAAAGTTCCCTTCAGTTAACTCCGACACCTCGCCCGAACAGCTCTACAGCTTTTTCACGAAGCAGTTCACGCCAGCGTGTCAGCCTTTCGCACCGTCTGGCCACCCTAAACGAAATACGGTGTTCCGAAGTCGGCAACCGAATGGATGTCGTGCGCTATTTGCGTAAACAATGCTGCATGCGGTGAGGGATAGTGAACCACGCAGTATTGCATTGCCGGAAGAGGAGGCTCTGTCGGTATCTCGACCACCCGCCCACTTTCAATGAGACGGATGAGGTAACTTCTGGGTGTGATGCAGACCCCTCGGCCCGCTACTGCCAGACCGACCATTGCATGCAGACTGTCTACGCTGACGCTGTTGCGGGTGTTTACGCCATTGTTTGCAAACCTGTGGGAGAGCCTTGCCGTGGGCGCACGTAACACGCTTGCCGTTGGTGCGGCTGCGGCTACGGTCGGGATTGTGGTTGGTGTTGTGACGCTGACGGGTGTGGGCTTTCGCCTTGGCTATGTCGTGGTGCAAACGGCGACTGATGTGGGGACGTTCCTAAGCACCCTGCCTGTGCTGAGCTATTTCACGGTTACGCAATGGGCCTTGTTTGTCTCGCTCATCCTCATCGCGGTGTCGTGCATTATCATGGGGGCGGGTATTCCGACGACTGCCACCTACATCATACTTGTTGCAGTTGCAGCACCGGCCTTGGCGCAGCTTCAGGTCGAGCCTATCGTCGCACACTTCTTTGTTTTCTATTACGGGGTGCTGGCGGACATCACGCCGCCTGTGGCGCTGGCAGCTTATGCAGCGGCAGGGATTGCGGGGTCTAATCCGTTCGAGACAGGGAACACGGCCTTCCGTCTGGGCATCGCTAAGGCGCTTGTGCCGTTTGTGTTCGTCTACTCCCCTGCGCTGCTTTTGGTAGCAAACGGCTTCACGTGGATGGCGTTTACGATCACTCTGGCGGGTGCAATGCTGGGGATCGCGAGCCTTGGTATCGCCTTTTCAGGATACCTGATGGCGCCACTCAAAACGTGGGAACGCTGGTGGGTTGCGATTGTGTCATTCCTATTCATTGCGCCAGGGTTGCTGACTATGGCAATAGGCCTTTGCTTGATGGCGCCTATTCTCATTCTTCAGCTTAGACGGACAAAGCCGCAGCTTCGGTGAACTGATATGAAATACAAACTGCGCCAGTCATCCATGCAGTTTTCAAAAGCAGTCACGTGTCGGGCCTGATTGTGTAAGTGCGACCGCGGGCTTTGATAATTCTGTTGGCGCAGTTCCTTACCGCTTGGGGGGCGATGGCGTTAGGGCTCTTCGACGGGTAGGCGGCCTTGGCGACAGTCGCGATACGGGCTGGTTTACGTTCCAGCCGTGAATTCAGTCACTTACATGCGTGTGGCACATGCGGTTTTGCGTGTCGCACGGGACGCGTGCCTTCTCTTTTGCTACCATTCTAGGCTATTCTTGTGGCAGCGGCCCCCGCCTGTGTAGCGCCAGAAGATGCCTAGAAAAATGAAGGATCGCTTCATATGCGCTCTGACGCGGGCGCGGAGCTTTGCCAGCCAGTATGGCCTACTGATAGTACAGCCCAAAGCACCCAGGCGCGCTTGTATGCTGATAGATGCTCTGATCAATCGGTAATCTCTTGGTTCTTGCCGCTCAGAACAGGGCTGCCGCGAACTCTTTCCAAGCAGGTCTTTCAGTGGATCGTTCTATATGCACAGTGCAGAAACTGGCGCACCGCCTTCCGATTGCTTCAACAGCGCCATGATCTGCGTGTCATTGCATCACACATGCATCCATCGATAAAAGGTGTCTTAGCCCGTATCAAAACACGTCAGAGTTTGATCCCGCCCAGCTCTGCGACACCTACAAAGCTCCGGTTCCAAGTCGGGCTTATCAAGACTTCGTTTATGCAAACATGTGGCGGGGCCTCGGCAATATAGCGCACCATTGCACCCAAATCTTCGGCTTGTAGCATTCTCGCAAGGTCCTCGGGGGAAGGTGGCTTTGGCCGCGATTGCATGATGGGGGTAGCGACTTCTCCGGGCATCAAGGCTGTGCATCTTATGCCGTTAACCCCTTCGTCTTGATTGATCGAATGACTGAGTGCCACAACCGCGTGCTTTGAGGCGCTATATGCTGGACCTGTCAGGCGTGATGGATGCCGCCCCGCCCAAGACGAGGTCAAAATCAACGTACCTTCACCCTTTGTACGCATCTGCGGCAGCACCGCCAGAACACCATTCATCACCCCGTTCAAATTTATATCGACCACCTTGGCAAAGTCCGTCGGTGTAATTTCCGAAACTGCACGGTTGGGAACATTGATCCCAGCATTTGCAACAAAGACATCAATGCCGCCAAAGCGCGCAACCAGATCGTCGGCTATCACTTGTGTGGCTGGTGCATCTGCAACATCCAGCTGTGCTGCTTCGGCTGTGCCGCCGGCAGATGCAATCTCGGCTGCAACACGCTCTAACTCTTCCAGCCTGCGGCCTGACAAAACAACATGCGCACCACTGCTTGCCAACGCTTTGGCAGAAGCTTCGCCAATGCCACCACCAGCACCCGTAACCCAAGCAACTTTTCCGCTCAACGTAGCCATATCATCCTCCCGTAATGCATTATGCGTCAGGGGCGATAAACTCATAGAACTTGGGCCTTGTCCAACGATGCGCCAAGCCGAAGATAGTGGTGGGTGATTTATGAACGACCTTGACGCTTATCGGTTCCTCGTGATTTGCGCCATTGCGTTGGTGTTTCTCCCATCACACGGCGAAACTCTCTGTTGAAATTCGATTTTGTATAAAACCCCGCGTCCAGCATTGCAGTTGTGATCGACACATCCGTCTTGGCGAGCATGTCGCAGGCTGCTTGTATGCGCATGTTGTTGATGAACTGCGACATATTCAGCCCAGTTGTTCTGTTGACCGCTTGTGAAATATCCCGCGCGGAATGGGCCAAGCGTTTTGACAGGC
This sequence comes from uncultured Sulfitobacter sp., assembly GCF_947502895.1. Classification (GTDB taxonomy): domain Bacteria; phylum Pseudomonadota; class Alphaproteobacteria; order Rhodobacterales; family Rhodobacteraceae; genus Sulfitobacter. Next base: position 295,375 of record NZ_CANNBM010000002.1, on the reverse strand, counting down.
GTGTCAGTGTCAAATCGGGATCGCGGTACAGCTCCTTCCGGGTGATCTCATCCCTGAGGCTTTGGACCAATGCGGCATCCGCATCTGTGCTTTCGACGGGTGTTTTGGTGAAATCAAAGCGCATGAGCACAACAAGGCCTATGGCCAGCAGTGCCACCCCTGCGAATGAGGCCATCGCCGCAATTGCTCCTGTACGGTTGCCACCAGTGACCCAAAAATCTGCCATGATGACTGCATCGGTAGCGCCAGAAAGCACGAGGATCGCGGCGGAGCCATACAGCCCCAGCCGCAGCGCTGACGTGTATTGTAGCGGTGCCCATGCAAACAGATCGTCTCCCTCCCGCCAAAGAACGATCGCAAGAGCGGCAGCATAACCCAAAGTGACGCCTCCAAGCAGGGCATCGGCCAAATAGGGAGCAAAGATGACAACAAGCACCATCACCAAAACGCTCAGGCTGTGTGCCCAGACACGCGATGACCACGACGGATTGGTAAAAGCCAAATAGGCCAGCGGGGGTATCAAGACGCCGGACAAATGCTGGATGCTCAGTACCGCTTCGACACCGTAGCCATAGCGTATACCCAAAAGGTAAAGCTGCAGCGCAAGGCTGCACTGGAATGCGATCAGCCAACCGGCACGAACCCGTTGGGACAGCCGCGTTGCGCACCACGCTGCGCTTACGCCCAAAACGGTTGCTGGTAGAAATGTGATAGGGATCATTAACATGGCGGCTTTCACGGTGCTGTTCATCCAAGGTCTAGACCATTTCGCGTACTTTATCATGTTCTGGACTGACTAGATCATGATCGAGGTCGCTTGGTTTGCCCAAACTGGGTCATCTCGGGAGACATCATTTCTTTGGGAGTTCGTCATGAAAACCACCATTATAGCCGTAGCGTTTGCGGTGCTTGCAAATCTTCTCTGGATGGCACCGACGCGTGCAGGCGAAGTCGGCTTTACCCGTCTGACAGTGCCAGATCCGATGGGGGGCGAAATGCAGGTTTCTGTCTGGTATCCAGCACGTGAGCCTGCAAGCAGGGTGAAGTTGGGGCCATACACATTCGAGGCTGCGCGCGACGCTGAACCTCAAGTGGGTTTGCACCCTCTTGTCGTCCTGTCGCACGGCACCGAAGGGTCCGACCTTGGCCACCGCAACGTTGCCATTGCACTGGCGCAACAGGGTATCATTGCCGCCGCGCCACTGCATCCGCGCGACAACTTTAAAGACAACAGCGGTGTTGGCCGCAGGATCGTTATGGAGGGCCGTCCGCGGCAACTCACTGCAGTGATCGATGCGCTTGTGTCGCATGATCTCTGGAGCACAAGGGTAGATGCGCTGCGCATCGGCGCGTTTGGCTTTTCTCTTGGGGGATATACTGTGTTGGCCGCTTTGGGGGCGCAACCTGATATGATGCGGATTGCCGCGCATTGTGATGTGCCGAACACCGATCCGTTTTGCACCATTGCCGGTTCTCAAGAAGGGTCGCTGCGCCCCCACATTGAACGGGAATTTCCCACGCCTCTCACAGGGCTGGCTGACAGCCGCCTGTGTGCTGCATCCATAATCGACCCCGTTGCCATCCCGTTCGCTGACGCGGCACTTGCCGCTATTCCTGCGCGCCAGCTTCAGCTATGGCGCCCTGAATTTGAAAACGTTCTATCCGCACAGGCGCACGCAAGTCGGGTCGTCGCACAGCTAAACCTGCGACAGGGTGTCGAGATCACGGCGGAGATTGTTGTGAAAGGCGCGCAACACTATTCATTCCTTGCACCATTCCCTTGGCGGTTAAAATGGGTCTTGCCATCAGAACTGACCCAAGATGTCGCCGCCTTTGATCGTGACGCGTTTCAAAAAGACTTTGCGGAAGAAGTCTCAAGTTTTTTGGTGAAAGCACTGCAAGCTTGCACGAATGTCGACTAAATTATCGCCTTTCTTGCGTACCCCAAACCACTCGTTTGATCGCAGACGAGCGGTCGCATGCACTGTCCCAGAACGCGCCGTCTAGTGTCCGGCCTTGCCTTGGTCCCTGCGTCATTTATGGTGCGTTTACATCAACGCCAGCCTGCGGTTGGAAATCTGATCGCGCTGGGTGCGTGTCTGATCTTCCAGATACGATCTGCGCACAAAGTCGATATGATCTTGCGCAGCTCGGGTCGCATGATCTGCATCACCGCGCAGGATAGCCTCATAGATTTCGCGGTGTTGCGCCATCAGCTTCTCACCGGAATGATCGAGCGAGCCTAGAAACGAGCGGTTATAGAACAGGTTCTGCTGGGTGAGCGCGTAAATCGACGCCATCGTGTGCACCAAAAGCGAGTTATGGCTTGCGTCAATGATGGCGGAATGGAACCTGATATCAGCCTCACGGGATGCATCTGCATTGCCGCTCTCATGCGCGTTGTCGAGATCATCCATAATCCGCTGCAGTATCTCTTTGTCGGCTGGTGTTGCCCGCTCAGCTGCAAGGCGTGCTGCAAAGGCTTCTTGCTCTGAACGGAACTCCAGGTAATCCAGAAACGCATCCTTGTGCCGCGCATAAAGAGCGATAAGGGCGGGCGACATGGCGGAGCCGATAAGGGGAGCTACGAAAGTACCCTCGCCATGACGTACAATGATCAGATCGCTGTCCTCCAGATGCTTGAGCGCTTCGCGCACTTTGGGGCGCGATACGTTCATCTGCTCTGCGAGTTGCCGCTCAGAGGGCAGGCGGGCCCCATCGCGCAATATCCCCTCAAGGATCAACCGCTCAACCTGCGCCACAATTGAATCGACGACCGATGTGTGACCGATAGGGTTGAAAACAGATGTTGTCATGGACGGTTTATCCTTCAGGCGGGCGAACTGCGCGACAATTGATCTCGTTATTCACGTTGGGTTCTTTAGATAATCCAACCTAATGCGGGTAAGTGGTAAAATAAATAGCCAGCTTTGTAACTATGAATCATAGAGATAGCTCTCTCGCAGCTCTAAGTTTGAGAGAATGAGAAAATAGTGATACATCAGTCATTTGCGACAGGGTTCCTCCAGATGAATCTGGAACGAGGCCGGGTCCGGAACTGCGCTTGGGTTCAGCTGGGCAAGAGCAATCGCATGCAGTGGTTTGAAATTCTGTAACCGCTGCCGAGTGGTGCGCTTATAAACCTCTGTATCGAAGGCCTGCTGAAGTCACATAGCGACCGTGCGTACACAAATCGCAAAACCCGCGGTCACGCGAACGGTGGATGGACACGGGATGACCCTTGCTGGGGATCACAAGCGCAGCGACCATCATGTCGGCCTCTGCAACACTGGCCTTGTTACTGGTTGCGAAGATGTGCGGTGCTTCGATGCGGGCGACTGTTGGTCCCGAGGAATTGCCATGACGACGATCATGGGGGAGCGTTGTACCTATGGGTGCATGTTCTGCACCATCGCCACAGGCCGACCCGACCAGCAGGGCGTGTTTCCTATGCCGTAAAAAGTTCGGGTTGAACAATGTTGTGATCACTTGTGTTGATCAAATGGAGAGGGCAGTTTTACGCGAACCATGCGCGCTGTAGATTACATTGGCCTGACGCCACGATTGAGATCTTTACGCCCGATGTGCCAAATTGCGCTTTTGCATTGGAGACCATCGTTGCTCAACGGCCCGATGCTTTCAACCATCACCTTCAGTCTCTGTTTGCGCCTTTAGGACAAAATCCGCCCTCGTGCGCTAGCTCCATGCGCCGCGTCCCTTACAGAGTGCCAAGGAACTGGACGCATCGATATTCAGCAGGTTTGGGCAACAGGGTCGGGCTGCGAAGTGATAGACCTGCTGCTATGCAGGTCATGGTGGTGATGCGGGTGGCTGAGATTGCTTTTCCGATCATCGGTCAGTACCTGCATCCAACGCTGGTCAGAACTTTGTTGCGCGTCTTGTGATACCTGACGCGTTCAAATCATACGAAACACGGCCAGATGACAAAGGGTTCACATCACCGACCCGCTCTAGCTTACACGCTGGCGATGACTTCGCGGACCCGAACCTCGCCCTACAGAACGCCGGACAGGATATCGAAGCTATACCGCGCCAAGTGGGCGCGTCAGCGGCAACAAGTGGGCGCGTCAGCGGCAAGCCTTTTCTCAAAGCATGATCTCGATCAGGCGGGGCCCGCTGCCGGTTAGTCCTTCGTCCAGCGCAGCCTCTAGCGCGCTGCAGTCGCGGACTTGTTGAGCCTGAACGCCCATTGAGCGTGCCATCTGCACCCAATCCAACGTCGGGCGGTCCAGCGACAGCATATCAATAGCGCGCGGTCCAGGGTTGCCCACACCAACATTCGTAAGCTCGCCCCGCAGGATTTTATAGCTCTGGTTGGCAAAAACCAGCACTGTCACGTCGAGGTTCTCTCGCGCCATAGTCCAGAGGGCCTGGTTTGTGTACATAGCTGATCCGTCGCCCGTCAGGCACATCACCTTGCGATCGGGGCAGGCAATCGCCGCACCAATCGCTGCTGGCATAGCATACCCGATCGAGCCGCCACAGTTGTTCAGCCATGTATGCCGTTTCGCGCCTTTGGTGGCGGGCGAGAAGGCGCGTCCTGTGGTTACGGATTCATCAACAACAATGCCGTCTTCGGGGATGGCGCGTGCGATAACAGCCGCCAGATTGTCCAGATCAATGGGGCCGCTGGGCTGCTCTGGCAGATCAGGCTGCGCAAGATGCGCAGGGGGTGTGCTCGCCGCGCCTGTTGCATCGCACAGTGCCGCCAGAGTTGCCGAAAGATCGGCTGCCGCCGTGGCAAGCGGCATAATCTCCGCGCCTTCACGCGTCAAAATCGCGGGTTTGTGGGGGTAGGCGAAAAAGCCGATAGGCGCACGCGCGCCTACCAATACAATCCGCCTAAATGGTTCCAGCACTTTGAGGGCAATATCAATAGGGTAGGGGACGCGGCCCACAAAAACACGGCCCGCACCGCGCTCTAACCGCGCATTTGACCATTCCGACAGCAACTTGCAGCCCGTTTTGGCCGCGATCCGCCCTGCGATTTCAAGATTTGCCTCGCTCAGCGCCGCACCGCCCAGCAGCAGCAGTGTTTCCGGCCCGTCAAGTGCTGTGGCAGCAGCGTCTAGCAGGTCTGCGTCATAAGGCGCGGCGGCGGGCATTTCTGCGGCCTCTTGCGCCACTCCGCCTGTGTTCCATGCCGTATCTGACGGCAGGATCAGCGAGGCGATCTGACCGGGGGCGACCATTGCAGCTTGCACGGCTTGCGCCGCATCGCGCCCGACAGTCTCGGCGCTGGGCGATGTTTTGATCCAATGCGAAACAGGCCGCGCGATCCCTTCGATGTCCGATGTCAGCGGCGCGTCCAGCGCGATGTGGGTCGAGGCATGTTCGCCAATGATATTGACCACGCCCGATCCGCCTTTTTTGGCGTTGTGCAGATTTGACAGGCCGTTCGCCAGACCAGGTCCGAGATGCAGCAGCGTCGAGGCTGGTGTGCCCGCCATGCGGTAATATCCGTCCGCCGCGCCTGTTGCCACATTCTCGTGCAGCACCAGAACCGAGCGCATCCCCGCGATGTGATCGAGCGCCGCAACAAAATGCATCTCGGAGGTGCCGGGGTTGGTGAAACAGACCTCGATCCCGTTGGCCAGCAGGGTATGCACAAGGCTCTCTGCGCCGTTCATTGTCTCTTCGCTCACGTGTTCTCCTTTGCCCAATAGGGTGCGCGTAGGTCTTTCTTCAGGATCTTGCCTATGGTTGAGCGCGGCAGGACACTGCGCGATTCAACGCTTGATAGCCGCTGGCTTTTGCCCAGCCGCGTGTTGGCCTCGGCCAGAATATCATCTGCGTTGCGGGTCGCATCTTTGCGAAGCACAACCAGCCCCAGTGGGGTTTCGCCCCAAGCCTCGGACGGCACACCGATCACCGCAGCATCGGTCACGTCCGCATCTGCCAGCAAGACCAGCTCCAGATCGTTGGCATAGATGTTCAATCCACCTGAAATAATCATGTCTTTCTTACGGTCTGACAGCACCAGAAATCCGTCAGCATCAAAGGATCCCATATCGCCCGAGCGGAAATACACCTCGCCCGCTGCATTGCGCCAGATATAGTCGGCGGTCAGATCATCGCGGCCATAATAGCCTGCCATCATTGTGGGGCCGCGGCCGCAAATCTCGCCCACGTCGCCTTGGGGTACTTCGTTTCCATCCGTATCAATCAGGCGGATGTCATTGCCGGGGGCAAGCTGGCCGACGGTATGCAGTTTGCTGGGATGCTCGTCCGCGACCAGCACGGTTACGCCACCGCCCTCGGTAAGGCCGTAATATTCGACCAGCTTTCCGGGAAAGCGGGCGAGCACGTCGGCTTTGACATCCGCACGCAGCGGCGCAGAAGTCGAGAATTTGATCCGCATGGAGGACAGATCGAACTGATCGAAATCGGGAACATCCATAATGCGTTTATATTGCACTGGTACCAGCATCGTATGGGTTATTGCTTCGCGCTCGACGATCTCAAGATAGCCGCGCGCGTCGAATTTGGGCATCAGATGTACTGTTGATCCGCCAAAAAGCGTGGGTATGAACGCCACGATTGTTGTGTTGGAGTAAAGCGGCGTGGAGATCAGCGTGCGCGCATTGTCATCATAGCCATTGGGCGTCACCCGCTCCATCTGTGCAGCGCGCATCAGATGATTGTGCAGGATGCCCTTCGGGGTGCCTGTTGTGCCAGAGGAGTAGATGAGGTTGAACGCATCCGCCATGGTCAGCGGGATCATTGGATCGTCTGTCGCAGCCGCTGCAATGGCACCTTCATAGCTCTCGAAACTGGCATTCTCGAAGTCTATAGCGTAGCGCCTGAGTGGCATATCAGTAATGAATTCAGCAACAAGGCCATGATATTGCTCGGCCACAAAGATTGCCCTTGCCCCACAATCGCGCAGCATCCTTTCCAGCGCCTCGGGCGAGGCCATGGAGGACAAAGGCGTGACACAGCCACCTGCGCGCAGTATGCCCAAAAACAACTCGGCGTAGGGGATGGAGTTGGCCGAGAGGATGGCGATGTTGTCTCCCTTCGCCAACCCCTGTTCCAATAGAAGATTGGCGATCCGGTTACAGCGTGCATCCAATGCACCCCATGTGACACGGGTATCGTCACAGACCAGCGCCAGCTGGTCAGGGTGGGCCTGCGCGTTGGTGCGCAGGCGCTCTACGATCGTTTCGGTTGGGGTCAGGGTGCCGAGCGGCGGGTCAATTGTGATAGACTGTGTCATGCGGGCTCGGGCTCCGCTTGCCGTGCGCGCCATGCCACCAGCATCGGCAAGGCGCACAGCGCCGCACCAATGAGAAAGGACGCACCATAGCCAAGATTGATCAGCTCTGTATGTGGCTTGGCAATCAGCAAACCGCCAAAGAAAAGCAACATCCGCAGGGGTAGCCCGGCAGCACCGCTGAGCGGGCCGACAAGGCTTATGTAGCCTTGCAGCGCAGACGAGATCATCGCGACACCAATCAGCGCAGAGCTTAGCGCCACGACGACTTCCCATGCAGGTGCTTGGCCGATCAGGGCAGGGTTGAGCACAAAGAAGAAGGGCGCGATGTAGATCACCCCGCCAAGGCGCATGGCCTCAAACCCCGTTGCAATCGGATTGGACCCCGCCATGGTCGAGGCGGCAAAGGCCCCCAGTGCCACGGGCGGCGTGATATAGCTGACCATTCCCCAGTAAAGGATGAAAAGGTGCACCGCGAGCTGGTTCAGACCACCTGCCTCCAGCGCGGGGGCGAGGACAACGGCAAGGAAGATATAACAGGCCGTAACTGTCATACCCATGCCGAAAATAAACGCGGTCAATGCGCCCATCAGCAGCAGTACAAGTGTGCTGTCACCGGCCATAAACACCAGCTCATTCACCAGCGTACCTGCTAGGCCTGTGGCGGAGAAAGAGCCCACGATGAGGCCAACGCCCAGCAGAATTGCCGTGAGTTCGGCAAGGCCCATACCCACGCCCACGATCATATTGCCAAGCCTTGCCATGTTCAGGCGGAACCGTGCGCGGAACTGATTGACCACCAGAAGCAGAGCCGTGGCATAGAATGGCGCGGAGGATTCCTGACGCAATCCGATCATCATATAAAGCAGCAGTGCAAAAACGAAGATATAGGGCCAGCCCTCGATCATTACTTCCTTTAGGCGGGGCAGATCGGGCTTGGGCAAGCCTTTCAGCCCGCGTTTGGCGGCATAGGCGTCAATGCCTGTGAACAGGCCCCAATAAAAAAGGATGCTGGGGATGGCCGCAGCAAGCGCAATCTCGACGTAAGGGCGTGACAAAAAGGAGGCCATGATAAAGGCTGTGGCCCCCATGATCGGCGGCATCAGAACCCCGCCAGTCGAGGCGCAAGCCTCGGTCGCGGCGGCGGTTTTCGCGGAAAAGCCGGTTTTGCGCATAGCAGGGATCGACACAGCACCCGTCGTCAGTACGTTCGAGATGACAGAACCTGACATTGATCCCATAAACCCGCTGGCAAATATCGAGACCTTGGCAGCACCCCCGCGGTAGCCGCCTACAAGGCCAAGTGCCAGATCGTTAAAGAACTGTCCGCCGCCGGTACGCTGAAGCACGGCACCGAACAGAATAAACCCGATCACAACCCCGCCAAAAGCCTTCATTGGAATGCCAAAAGAACTCTCGGCCGAGTATATGTGGTAGGGGACGGTCTGCATGAACGTGCTCTGAAACCCCGAAAAGGGGTCGGGGACGATACCTGCAAACGTCGGATAGAAGGCAAAGAAGGTCACGATCAGGAACAAGACCAGACCGCCCGCGCGGCGGCAGGCCTCGAGCACCAGCAGGAAAAAGACCACAGAGATATATTGCGCCATCTGCGGTGCGGCGTATTCCCACCCCTGAGACAGGTTGGATTGTGCTGTGGCCGCCAGATAACTGGTAGACCCCAGCGCCAGCGCAAACAGTGCCCAGTCGAGCAGTGACGGCACACCGCCTTTACCACCACGCATTTGAAAAATGAGAAAGCTGAGGGCCAGAAACATCCCGCCAAGGATATAAAGGTATCGACCTTCGATCAGGACAATGCCGAAAAGCTGTATATTGAACAATTGGTTAATCACCAGCACCAGCGACAACAGCGTGCCGCTTACCACCACCCAGCGGGCAGGCCCTGCGATACGCTCGGACGGGGTGGCGCCATCAATGGCAACCTGTTCTATACCCTTTGCATCAGGGGAGTTTGTGCTTTGATCGGTCATGGGCTCACTCGTGTCTGGGTATGTTCAGGACAGTGGAGGGCAAACCGGCCGACGCATGCGCCGGCCGGTTTGTACGCTTTGGTGAGGATCAGAACGTGATCTGGAAACCGCCGTCTGCAAGCGCCTTGCGGCGTGCTTCGGTCCATGCAGCAACCCAGTCATCGGGGTTGGTTGCTTTGGTCGCTTCCCATGCAGCGGCCAGTGCGGCCTGACGGGCTACCAGATTGTCGTTATGCGCCTGCGCTGCATCCGTCCAGACACCCGCTTCGGTGTAATAGCGGATCGCACCTTCATGGTAGGGTACAACCCATTCCATGTTCTGCTTGTCCAACGCCCAACCCCCGATACCGGGTGAGTTGCCGTCATATTTCGGGAACAGCTCGACCATCGCTTTGGTCATGTTATAGACCAGATCAGCCTCGGTCGCTTCCATCGCCGTCAGCACGGGATAGGCATAGCCTGCGCCCTGATGACCGTCTGTGCCGTCAATCGTGGCACCGACCCGTGCTTTGTTAAGCTGGAAGAACGGAGCGATGTCCGTCAGGCGCTTGAAGCCTTCCGTATCGGCGGGATCAATCGGGGGCCAGAACAGACCGCGCGGGCCTGCTTCGGCCTCATAGGTCTTGCCCGAGTTGGTGGAGGCGAAGGCTGCATCGACCTGACCTTCGATCAGACCTGTCCAGCTGGCGCCAAAGCCGCCGAAATCCACACGCTCGACATCATCCCACGTCAGGCCGCCGTAGGCCAAATAGGCCTCGGTGTTAACGTTGAGGGCAGGTGCGCCAACGATATAAGCGACGCGCTTGCCTTTGAGGTCTGCATATGTCTCGATGCCAAGATCACCGGCCACACCGACCGCAAGGTTGATCGCACCGCCATTGTTGGCCATCAGCACGCGAATAGGCTGCGGACCCCAGTTTTCGGCACCAAAGTCAAAGACGCCTTCTTGTGCCATAAAACTACCGCCAACACCTGTCGCGGAAAATTGCACGCGGCCCTGACGCAGCGGCTCGGTGCGCGATACGTCGTTTTTACCGGGTAGTACCCGCAGATTGGTGCCCGTGGCGTCCTGCAATGCGGCACCAATCGCTACCGATTGGTTATACCCGGCTGATCCCGTGCCATAAGCCGTCCAGCTAAGCTGCTTTGGCAGTTCGAAATCTTGCGCAATTGCCATTGTGGCAGACATGCTCAAGACAGCAAAAGTAGAAGCGATGTATTTCATAGTTTCCTCCCAGAATGTTTCGGTATCGCCCACATGATCGTTGGCAAACCGGTCTTACGGGGTCCGTTTTCTGACGAAACGGTATTCCGCTGTGTGGAACAGCATATGAATCTTGGATTTGAAGTGTCAACAAGAGTCGCAATAGTCAGTTGGCCGATTACGCAATTTTGTCCGCGCTATCCGGTCATCTTAGTCGTGTTCCAGTGCGCGCTTTGAGGTGAAAGCAGGCATTGTGTGTCTTTGCGCTAGACCTCCCCGCTGCAATCAATGACAAGCAAGGCGATTGCCCGCCACCGGAGCCAGCCCATGATCCGCCACAGTTTGACCGATCTATCCAGCGTTGCGGCCATTGGCGCGGATACGGTTATTGATGTGCGCGCACCTTCCGAATTCGCCCAAGATCACATCGAAGGAGCAATAAATCTGCCCGTGCTCAGTGATGCAGAGCGCGCGCAGGTTGGTACGATATATACACAGCAAAGTGCGTTTCTGGCCCGCAAGATAGGTGCAGCGCTGGTTGCGGCCAACGCGGCGCGTCATTTGCAGGGGCCTTTGGCTGACAAGCAGGGCGACTGGCAGCCGCTGATCTATTGCTGGCGCGGTGGCCAACGCTCGGGCGCGTTTGCGACGATACTGGATCAGGTAGGCTGGCGGGTACATCTGATCGAAGGGGGCTATCGCAGTTACCGCCGACAGATCACCGCGATGCTCTATGATACGGACCTGCCGCACCGCATTTGCGTCATCGATGGCGGGACTGGCACAGCCAAAACGGCGCTTTTGTACCATCTGCAATCAGCAGGGGCGCAGGTTCTTGATCTGGAAGGGTTAGCAGCGCACCGTGGATCTTTGTTTGGCGGGCTCGCACAGCAACAACCCTCACAAAAAATGTTCGAATCCCGCCTTGCAGCTGCGCTGGCCCAGCTTGACCCCGCCCGCATCACGTGGGTCGAGGGCGAAAGCAGCAAGATCGGCGCGCGGATGATCCCGCCGGCGATCTGGGCGGCCATGCATGCAGCACCGCGGATAGAGGTGAGCGCGCCTTTGGCGGCACGTGCAGCATTTCTGGCCACGGAATATGCCGATCTCACCCATGATACCGAAACCTTGATGGCGCTGATCACCCAGTTGCGGCCGTATCATGCCGCAACAGTTCTGGAGGAATGGCACGCGCTTGCGCATCGTGGCGCGTGGCAAGAACTGGCGGCACAGTTAATGCAGGTACACTACGATCCGCGCTATAAAAAATCACAAGCCCGCGCCGCGCCTGCGCAGCAACATATCACGCTTCAGTCACTTGATGCTCAAACGCTTGGGCGCACGGCGCGGGACCTAATCGAAGGGTTTAGATAACCCGCACGGGATCAGAGCCTTTCGTCAGCTCTCCGATAATTGCAGCGCAGAGACCTTGAGCCTGCAGGCGTTCTTGTACGTGCAAAGCTGCATCGCGTGGCAGTGCCGCCAATAACCCACCTGCGGTTTGCGGATCGTGAAGCAGCGGATCGGCAAGCCCCGTATAGGGCGCATCGGCCAAGTTGGCCTCCAGCAAAGAGGATGCAATGCCGCTGTCTGACAGAGCGCGTGCGCCCGCATACACGGGCACGGCGTCTCGTCTGATCTGCGCTTGAAGGCCCGATGCTGTGCAGATTGCCTGCACATGCCCGACCAAGCCAAAGCCCGTTACATCTGTCATTGCATGTGCTTGAGACAGGGCTTGGGCGGCAATGCTCTGCGGTTGTTGCATGATGCTCAGCGCCTCGGTGACGACATCGGCCGCGACCTTGCCTGCCATATGCGCAGCCAGTATCACACCCGAACCAATGGGCCGTGTCAAAAGCAGAGCATCCCCATCCTGCGCACCTGATACTGTAAGGGGCATGGCAGCGCGCAGGCCTGTCACGGTAAATCCGATGGTCATTTCTGCGCCCATAGTCGTATGACCGCCAACCACAGCTGCACCTGCTTGGCCGAATACCTCTGCGGCGGTTTCGCTGATTTCGCGCAGGGTGCGCTGTTGCAAGGCAGGCGACATGCGCGGCAGAATGATACTGCTCAGTGCGGTTTGCGGTGCGGCCCCCATGGCCCAGATATCCCCCAGCGCATGTACAGCCGCAATGCGGGTCATCTGTACCGGATCGTCAATGAAGGCGCGCAGATGATCGGTACTGATTACCTGAAATCCGCCGCCCGCCTGACGCAGGATCGCAGCGTCATCCCCGGGCGCGGTGATGACATCGTCGCGGACATGCACGGGGCGCAGATCAAGTGCACTGCGCAGCACACCACCACCGACTTTTGCACCGCAGCCACCACAAAGCGGGATGTTGTTTGAATCTTCCTCGGCGCCTTTTGCACGAACAACAGGCAATTTTGGCACAGCCATCGCAGGCAGTTTGTCCAGCTTGGCCATAAAGGCGCGGTCGATGCGGTCTTTCCACTGCCAAAGAAGGGGGGCTGCGGGTGCAAAACCCCATTTCTCGGCCATGGCCGATTTGCCCCCCAACGAGATTAGCTTCAGGTAGGATTTTTGCGGGTGAAACGGTTTGGTAGGGCGTCCCGACACAACGGCGCGTAGGTTGTGATAAAGAACAGGCGCGGCACGCACGGCAAAAACACCCGCCTTCGGGCGCGGCGCAAAAGGCATATGCGCACAGTCGCCCACGGCAAACAAATCCGCATCGCCGCGAACGCGCAGATCGGGATCGACGACGACAAAGCCGGTTTCTTGCGGCAGGTCGGTTTGGCCGATCCAGCGGTGGGGAAATGCACCTGCTGCGCCGACGCAAAGTGCTGCTGCTACAGGGTCCGCGCCTTTCAGGATAACGGCGTCCGCCTCGATACGCTGCACGGTAGCATTAAACTGGCAGGTAATGCCCAGCTCTTTCATAGCGCGCATCAGCTTTGCACGGGCCGCGGGCCCCATGCCTGAAATCTTGGGGCCCGCCTCGATCACTGTGATCTGTGGTGCCGCGCCATTGGTCTGCACTGCATGGGCCATCGCCATTGCGAGTTCGCATCCCGCCACGCCGCCGCCGATCACGGCGATGTGTGGCTGTTTTTGCCCTGTCTGCACCTGTGTCAAAAAATCGCGCCAGCGCGCAGCGTAGACATCCAGTGGTTTGGCCCCCACGGCATGTGCATCAAACCCCTCAATATCCATGCGTGCTGTGATGCCAACATCAATCGAGGCGACGTCATAGGCCACAGGCCGGCGCCCCTCGACATGGATCAGCTTTTGCGTGCGGTCGATCGCGGTTGCATGGCTCAGGATCAGGCGCGCACCTGCAAAGCGGGCGAGGCGCACCAGATCAATTTCCAGCGTATCACGGCTGTAATGACCTGCGATATGACCGGGGAGCATGCCTGTATAAGGCGCTGTCGGACCAGGGTTGATAAGGGTCAGGCGCGCACCCGCAAGCGGCTTCATCCCCCAACGGCGCAGCACCAGCGCATGGGCGTGGCCCCCGCCGACAAAGACAAGATCACGGGTGAGTGGGACATCGTTCAGCATGCGCGGCAACAGGATGGCTGTGGAATATCTAGCATGGCGCATCTTTGCCCTGCGATCAGGCAAATGTCCAAGCCTGTCTGAGCACAATTTTGCGAGCAAGGTACGTCTAGGGCTGCCCCGCGTCTGTGCGCAGGGCAGCCATCGGGCAAGCGCCCTAGTTCTCTGTCAGCGCGGCGATGATCTGCCCGAGGGCCAACGCCGCCTTGGCGCGCATTTCGTCATCGGTAGCATCCTGAATAGGATGCGGCACAAGCACATAGCGTGCGCCTTCCATACCCAGCGCGCCGCGCTGGCTAATGGCGGCTTCGCCAAACTCGCTTGAGGCTACTGCGACTGCGGGGATCGATTGGGTTTCAAACCAGAATGTATCGTGCATACTGCACGTGGTACATGATCCTCAGTCGGCCAAGCCTTCAACGACAAAATCGCAAGCATCGCGTATCTCGGCGCGCAAGGCGTCGGGGCAAGGCTTGGCGAAGGTGGGCTTGGCAAATCGCTTCACCGTCACATCGGGCGCTTTTTGCTTTAGCAAACGCTCCAGCTCGTCCAGCATCACGTTGCCGCGCGGTTTGCTGATATCCAGCAGGCCGATGGTACCTGACAGGCTACCGCTACGCGGCGTGATCTGTCGCTCGACGGGGACGCGTTCGTCAGTGGGATCCAGAATTGTAATCATAGAGTTCCTCCGCTTGGTTGGGGGCAGCCTAGCCCAGATCGATTTTTTTGGAAACAGAGAGCGATCCGGTCTGACCTGTCGCCCATCCGTGAAACGCAGACGAAAATTTGCCAGCGTCCGATCCTGCCACAACAACGTGGATGTAATCGGTGCTGGCGAATTTCGGCACAGGCTTGGCCAAGGCGTCTGCGCTCATATTGGCGGCAACCTCTGGCGCGATGCCCGCGCCGCAGTTTTCATCCATCACCATATCGCTCAGGGGGCGGGTGGTCACATTCTGGATCTGTTCGCGCAGGCGGGTTTTGGAATAGTCGCCCTCGCGGGTCATTGTATCAAGGTGTTCGGGGCAGACTACCAACAGCGCATCAACGGGCAGATTGCGCAGCTTTGGCAGGAACACCCCCTCCAGCCCGAGCCCCAGTGACCCTGCGATCTGGTCGGGCGCGCGCGAGGTCTGATCGACGATCAACACAGGCCCGCCTGTCATGGCAAAAACAGTGACAACGGAATCCTCGGCGTCAAACCCGCGCTCGACATGCAGTGGCTCCCAGGGAGAGCGTTCTTCCCATTCGGCAAAGCACATGGTGTATTTCATCGGGTTGCCGTGGGTTGAGCGTTCTACGCCGCCCGTGCTGGCCCCGCCCACATTGCGCACGACAAGGCGCAGCGCGCGCCCGATGGTGGCGTTGGCGCGGTTGCCTGCGCCCAATGCGCCCAACTTCATGTTCATACCCAGCTTGTGCCGGATCGGGCCGTTGATCACCATCACGGGAGAGGCACCCATAGTGGTGGCCGTCACGCCGTGGATGTTGAAGGTATCGGTACAGACCGCCTCAACTGCTGCGATGATCACGGGCATATACTCGGGCTTGCAGCCTGCCATCACGGCATTGATGGCGATCTTTTCTACCGTTGCGATACCCATATTGGGTGGCACGGTCGCGATTATGTCTTGCGGCGCGCGGTGTGTACCGCCCAACATCCGCATCACGCGTTCGGGTGTCGGCGGCACCAAGGGCAGGCCGTCAGAAAACCCCTGATCGAACATGAATTCTGCCACATCGTCGCTTTGTGCGATGTCGATGCGGCGTGCGCGGATCGGGCTGTCATCGGCTTCGGCGCGCAGTTTGTCGAACACTGTCGGGTCAAGGTGTTTTGAGCCACATCCGGGGCGCCATGCTGGCAGGCTCTCCCAGTCGATCTGGGCTATGGGCTGGTCCGTCGCCACGCTCATGTCGGCAGCGAGTGTTTCCCAATCCTTGCGGACAAATCCCTCAAAAGCAGCAACGGTTACGCCTGCTGCGTCAATCCAGAACACCGATGGCACGCTTTCAATGTCCCATGCAAAGGCTGTCCCGCAGCTGCGATCGTCAAGCACCGGCATGGTGAGCGCGTGTTCCTCAATAAACCCGCGGGTTTTCTCGCCCGACTGCGATATCAGGACCACATCTGCATAGGCGCCGTAGGCACGGTGCAGCGCCTCCAGCACAGGGGCGGCGGTATTGCAGGTTTCACAGTCTTGTTTGACAAAGCAAATCAGGCTGGGGCGCGGGTGCGGATAGGTATGCGGCGCACCTGCCATATCGTTGAGTGTGAATTTTGGCTGTTTGTCGCCCATCGCTTTGCCCTCCCGTGCTAGGGTTAGTGTGCAAAGTGTCGTGGGGTAATGTCCAGTGCTGTCGCATAAATCTTGGCGGAGGTGGATGGGAATCGAACCCACCACACGCGTTAAAGCGCGTCCATGGTTTTGAAGACCAGGGAAGTCACCAGACTCCAGTCACCTCCCGCTGCATCAAACGCTAGCAGGGCAGGGGAGTAGGGGGAACCGGTAATTCACCTGTCATTTGGCGCAGTGCGTCTGTACGGCGCGTTACGCCCGTCGCGTCGAAATGCTCCAACACGGGCACGATGATTTTGCGGCTGGTGGCGAGGGCTTTGCGCGCCTGTGATGTCGTGAAGCTGCTGTTGAGCTCAAAGACATCGTTCAGTGTGGCGGCTGCGGCGGCAAGTGCCGACCAGTGAAAGGCCAGCATCTGGCCCAAAGCGATATTGTTCAGCCAGATGATATGCCCCGCATGCACCAGCAAATCGACAAGTGCGGCTTCCGATGGGGTTGCGGGAGTTTCCAGTGGCGTGAGGCCTGCCGAGGCACATTCTTGCGCAAGCGCGGTCAGCCTCAGGCGCTGGGCATCGCTGAGTTTGGTGAAAGGGTCGTGCGCCGCTAGTGCAATTCCACCAGCGATTTCTCTTAGTGTGCCATCCGCGCGTAGCTGGGCTTTTGCATAGGCGAACAGCGCAGGGTCCGTTTTGGGTGGCGCGCAAGCGTCGATTGGCATGGCGGGGCGCAGTGGAAATGTTGCGTGATAAGCGCTGATTTTGGCCAATAGGTCGGCTTCGCACTGGATAACGTGGTCTGTTGGGGCAATCAGACAGTCTGTAATTTTCGTGAAATCACTTTGCAGCGCGATGTGTGTATCGCTACTAGAAATCCGCGCTAAACGTGCCACATCGGCAATCTGCGCCGCACCACCGTTCTGGGTGCATAGGGCGGTGGCAATGTTTGCGGGGCTTCCGTCGTGGAGTGTTTGCAGCAGAGCGAGGCGCGATTTGTCGCCGGCGCGTGTCGGGTGTGCCTGACAGTCCAGAAAAATCACTCCCCCCAAGGTTTTTGGTGGCGATAGGCTGCGGATAACAGCGGGTTGCCCTTCGTATGCAAATGCAGGTTCGGTCAGGCGCAGCTGGGCAAACTGAGCAGCCCCCGCATATCGCCTGACGGTCGCGATACATGCAGTTGTGCCGAACAGAAGCCGTACCTGCTGCATATGCTTGGGCGTGTCCGTCAAATCCTTCAGGTCAACGTCGATACAGCGTCCCGCCGCTGGCGCGTCGGCGCTGGTGAGCACGGCACCGCGCGGAATGTCGGCGACAGCTGTTGCACGTAAATTGGCGGCAACGCGGGTTCCTGCAAAGACGTGCTGACGCTCCTCTCCTCGGCTGTGCAATGCGCGCAGGGTGACAGGCTGCCCTGATGGCTGGATTACCAATGCGGCAGAGGTCGTTAGCGGACCACCGATCAAGGTCCCCGTTACAACAGTGCCGCGCCCTTTGAGTGTGAATGCGCGGTCAACGGGCAAGGTGGCAAAGGAAGGTGTGGGCATCACGGTATCGTGCTGCAACAGCGATTGCACAGCATCATGCAGGTGTTCGATCCCTGCGCCGCCGAGGGCAGAGCAGGGGATAATCGCGGCACCCGCCAACGCGGTGCCAGCAATTATCCTGCGCAGGTTTTGCACGGTCTCGGCAAGTTCTGCATCGCTGGGCAGGTCGGATTTGGTGACAGCCACAACGCCCTGTGAAATCCCCAGATGCCCTGCGATCTGCAAATG
The DNA here is from genome assembly GCF_947502895.1 of uncultured Sulfitobacter sp. Classification (GTDB taxonomy): domain Bacteria; phylum Pseudomonadota; class Alphaproteobacteria; order Rhodobacterales; family Rhodobacteraceae; genus Sulfitobacter. The sequence continues at coordinate 277,346 of NZ_CANNBM010000002.1, read as the reverse complement.
CTCCAACGTCTGTGGCCTGATACCTTCGGTTGCATCGACGACCAACAGGGCGGCCTGTGCGCCTGCTGCACCGCAAACCATCGCCTGAACAAAGTCCTCATGCCCCGGGGCATCGATAAAATCGACGGTTCCCGTGCTGTAGTGCTTATGCGCAAATCCGGGCCGGATGGTCAGGCCGCGCGCTATTTCCTCGGGCGCTGTGTCGGTCTGCGTGCCCGTCAGCGCGCGGACGAGTGAGGTTTTGCCATGATCCACATGGCCGATTACCACGATGCAGCGGCTCTTCATTTGCCACTGATCGAATTGAGGGCGCGGACAATCGCCGCACCTTCTGACGGGTCAATCGTTCGCACGTCGAGCAGGACGCGGTCATGTTCGATGCGGCCGATGATTGGGGGATCAGATGCCCGCAAAGCCGCCATCAGTGCATCCGCCGACATGTCGTCAGAGGCAAGGCTGACCGCATGGCTGACAAGATCTTGTTCCGGCAATGCGCCCGCGCCCACCCGCGCGACAGTCTCGACCACCTTGGCATCCAGTCTGCCGACAGGTGCAATCTGGTCGACCACCATTCTGGCACGCGCCGCAACCTGTTCGGCAGGCTCCGACAACATGCGCAAAACAGGTACGGCGACCATTGGATCATGCGGCGCGCGGTAGAGGCGAAGCGTCGCTTCGAGCGCCGCAAGCGATAATTTGTCGATCCGCACAGCACGCATCAGCGGATGCGACTTGAGCGCGGCAATCAGATCGCGCCGCCCTGCGATGATGCCTGCCTGTGGACCACCCAGCAGTTTATCTCCCGAGAACATCACCAGATCGACACCGCTTTTTAATATGTCCGCGACAACGGGTTCATCCGTCAGCCCGTAAGGGGCCAGATCAATCAGAACACCACTGCCAAGGTCCTCCATCAACACAAGACGCCGCTCGGCGGCGATCAGGGCCAGTTCCGCCCGTGTTGGCGCGGCGGTAAACCCGATAATCTTGAAGTTACTCGTGTGACTTTTGAGCAGAACGGCGGTGTTATCATCAATTGCATCGGCATAGTCGCTGGCGCGGGTTTTGTTTGTCGTGCCAACCTCGTGCAGGGTTGCACCGCTTTGCGCAATAACATCGGGCAGCCTGTAAGAGCCGCCGATCTCGATTAACTCACCGCGCGAGGCGATAACTGTTCGGCCTTGAGCGGTGGCGACCAAGGCCAGCAGCACAGCAGCAGCGCAGTTATTGACCACGACAGCGGCCTGCGCGCCTGTAAGGTCGCAGATCAGCCTTTCGGTGTGGCTGTGGCGCGAGCCGCGCTTGCCTGTCGCAAGATCAAGTTCGAGGTTGGAGAACGTCGCTGCAGTGGATTGCATGGCTGCAATCGCTTGGGGGGCCAGCCGCGCGCGGCCGAGATTGGTATGGATGATGACGCCCGTGGCATTGATCACACCGCGCAGCGCGGGCTGGCGGGCGACCACGATTTGGGCGTCGACCCGGGCAGCAAAGGACGTGCTGGCGAAATCGGGCATAGGTGGCGCACCCCCCGCAAGCAGGCTGGTGCGCAGACCATCGACAATGATACGCAGGGCATCGACAGTTTCGCTCTGGCTATAGGTTTGCGCCAATGCCGCGATACCAGGGTAGGCAAGCAGGCTGTTGATCTGGGGCAGGTCTCTGAGATGTGTGGCCATTGCGGCTCCGGTTGTGACGGGGCGCAAAGCAATGCCGCCCTTTTGTATGAACACAGCCTAGCTGGCGCTGTGCGGCGCGTCGAGACAGGCTTGGGGCAGTCGGAGAGATTTCGACAGCTTGGCACAAGGCCGCTGTGCGATTACGCTACGTGACAGCGGTGTCGCAGCCAGTTAGCGATGGACAGCCCTTTTCATCTTTGGCTTATTTCGCGCGTACGGACCATGCCCGCCTGCTTTGGTGGTTCATGTCTAAACGTGGCGCTCCGCGTATCTGGGAGGATGGTGCGAATGGCTTATGACTATATAATTGTTGGCGGTGGATCGGGTGGCGCCACATTGGCGGCGCGGCTGAGCGAGGATCCCGACGTAACAGTCTGCTTGCTGGAGGCAGGGGGCACGGGCAAGCATCTGCTGATCCGAACGCCTGCTGCCGTTGTCGCGATGTTACCTGGTTGGGGCAAGATTTCGAACTGGGCTTTCAAGACTGTCCCGCAAAAGGGGCTGAACGGCCGCATGGGCTATCAGCCGCGGGGCAAGGCGCTGGGCGGATCGAGTGCCATCAACGCGATGTTGTATGTGCGCGGACAGCGTGAAGACTATGACGGTTGGGCCGCGCAAGGGTGTGACGGCTGGGATTGGGACAGTGTGCTGCCATATTTCCTGCGCTCCGAAGGCCATCAGGATGGCGAGGCAGAATTGCACGGTGGCGCGGGACCGCTTCAGGTTTCGCACCAGAAATCACCGCGCCCGATTACCCGCGCCTTTATCGACGCGGCCAGCCGTTTGCAGCACCGCGAAGTTGCCGATTTCAATTTGGGTGATAACGAAGGTGTGGGTCTGTATCAGGTTACGCAATTCCATGATACCGCGCGCGCAGGCGAACGCTGCTCGGCGGCTGCGGCCTATCTTCATCCTGTGATGTCGCGGCCCAACCTGACGGTGATTACCAACGCCCACGCCACGCGTTTGTCGCTGGACGGCAAGCGCGCGACAGGTGCGCATTACCGCGTGGGCAAGCAGGAAAAACATGTTGCCGCAAACCGCGAAGTGATCCTGTGCGGCGGGGCGTTTAACTCGCCCCAGTTGCTGCAGCTGTCCGGCATCGGACGGGCAGAGGATTTGGCCCCCCACGGGATCGAGGTAAGGCATGAGCTGGCTGGTGTGGGTCAGAACCTGCAGGACCATCTGGATTTCACGCTGGGCTATAAATCAAAAGACACTGACAATTTTGGTATCGGTCTGCGGGGTACGGTTAATCTTGCCAAACATATACTTGAGTGGCGCAAGACGGGGCGTGGCATGTTGGCGACGCCTTTTGCCGAAGGGGCGGCGTTCCTGAAAACCGATCCTGCTATTAAGCGGCCCGACATCCAGATACATTTCGTTATCTCGGTGGTGGATGATCACGCACGCAAACTGCATCCGGGCTATGGCTACAGCTGTCATGTCTGCGTTCTGCGGCCCGCCTCACGCGGGACAGTGACGTTGGCCAGCAGTGATCCTATGGCCGCGCCCGCCATTGACCCCAACTATCTTGCTGAAGAAAGCGATCTGCAGACGCTTATCAAGGGGGCCAAGATGTCACGCGACATCATGAAAACTCCGCCGCTTGCCGCATATGAGCACAAAGAACTGTTCGGCATCCATGACGGGATGAGCGATAGCGACTGGGAGCAGACTATTCGCAACCGCGCTGACACCATTTATCACCCTGTCGGGACCTGCAAAATGGGTGTCGATGATATGGCCGTTGTCGATCCACAATTGCGGGTACACGGGATGCAGGGCCTTCGCGTGGTGGATGCCTCCGTCATGCCGACAGTCACCAGCGGTAATACCAACGCCCCTACAATCATGATCGCGGAGCGCGCAGCAGATTTCATCAAAGCGGACGCGACAGCGGCGCAATAGACAGACCAATTAAACGGGAGAAGATACTATGCTTGGACAAATGATGCAGATGCCGCTCACCATCGGCAGCCTGATTGACCATGCCGCACGGTTTCATACCAAAGGCGAAATCGTTTCGGTAGAGACAACGGGTGGTGTCGAGAACACCACATGGGGCGAGGTTGGTGCAAATGCGCATCGTCTGGCATCTGCGCTGCGCAAGCTGGGGCTGGAAGAGGGCGCGCGCTGTGGCACAATCGCGTGGAACAACCGGCGTCATCTGGAGATCTACTTTGGTGTTGCGGGGGGTGGGTACGTCTGCCACACAATCAACCCGCGCATGGGCCCCGAGCAGATGGTCTATGTCATCAACCATGCCGAAGATCAGGTCTTGTTTATTGACGCGACCTTTGTGCCGGCGGCGGGCAAACTGGCCCCTGCACTCAAGCACACCAAACATATTGTCATGTTGGGCCCGCGCGACGAGGCCGCAGCCGAGGCTGTTCCCGGGTTGCTGTTTTTTGACGAATTGCTGGAGACGGGCGATGCGTCAGAGGCTTGGCCAACACTGGACGAGAATGCGGCCTCCAGCCTGTGCTATACCTCCGGCACAACGGGCGATCCCAAAGGCGTTCTGTATTCGCACCGCTCAACAGTTCTGCATTCGATCGCGGGCAACCAGCCTGACGGCCTCAACATTTCGGCAATGGATACGGTTTTGCCAGTGGTGCCTATGTTCCACGTCAATGCGTGGGGTGTTCCGTACGTCGCCGCACTTACGGGCTGCAAGCTGGTTCTGCCCGGGCCCAACCTTGACGGCAAGAGCCTTGTCAATCTGATCGACAGCACAGACACAACACTGGCGCTGGGCGTTCCAACGATCTGGATGGGTCTGCTGGGTGCTTTGGCCGAGACGGGATCGAAACTGCCAAGCCTCAAGCGCACAGTTGTCGGTGGCTCGGCCCTGCCACCCTCGATGATCCCGAAATTCGCGGAATTCGGTGTTGATCTGGTGCATGCATGGGGGATGACGGAAACGTCGCCTCTTGGCTCTATGAACCAGCTGCTGCAGCGCCACACCAAGCTGAGCGCGGAAGATCAGGCCGCGATCCGTCTGGGGCAGGGGCGCCCGCCCTTTGGTGTAGACCTGCGCGTGGTCGACGAGACAGGCAAAGAGCTGCCCCATGACGGCGAGGCGCAGGGCGATCTGCAAATTCGCGGACCGTGGATTGTGGATACATATTTTGGAAAAGACGCGCCCGCGCTTACCGACGATGGCTGGTTCGACACGGGCGATGTGGCCACGATTGATGACGAAGGCTTTATGATCATCCGCGACCGTTCAAAAGATATTATCAAGTCGGGTGGTGAGTGGATTTCCACTGTGACACTTGAGAATATCGCAATCTCGCACCCCGCGATCGCCAATGCCGCGGCTATTGCCGCATTGCACGTGAAATGGGACGAGCGGCCTGTTCTGGTTGCGATTAAATCGGGCGAGGTCAGCGAGGAAGAGTTGCTGGCTTTCTACAAAGGCAAAGTGGAAAGCTGGCAGGTGCCAGACCGCGTGATCTTTGTGGATGAATTGCCCATCGGATCAACAGGGAAGGTCCAGAAAAACAAGCTGCGCGAAGAGTTTGGTAAAGTGCTGCTGGACGCTGGCTGATAGGTGCCGTTAAGGGCGTGCTGCATCAGGCGGCGCGCCCTTTGGTGAGGTATGATATTGGTTGAGTCACGGCACGTTCATCTGAGAGCGCGGTCTGTAAAACCAACCGCGCTTCGGCGTATTTAAGGATCGGACGGGCGGATTTCATCGGGTAGAACGCCAGGCTGCATCCGTTGGTCCGGGTTGCCTGTTGTACCAGACGCTTGCTGGCCTGATCGCCCCAAAAAAGTGTTTCGCAAAAAGCGCCCTCTGCCTCGATTAGATGGTGTCGGGGCAGTAGAATATGCACATAGCAGATTTGCTGGCAGGGCTGTACGCGGATGCTGTGGCCGTTTGCAAAAGCCTTGGCGGGTGCGAGGGCTTCGTCCATTCCGAACAACAGTTGTAACCGGGGTGATCTGACAAGCACGCGGTGCTGTTGTGAGAGGCGCAGCGGCCGTGTGTTGCCGATGCTTTGGGCGTCAAACCAGATAGGTGCGGCACCTTCGCTTCCCTTTCCGTGCCATTGGGTGGCCCATTCAATGGCGACAGCGCCCGCATCAACAGTGCAGACCAAATCACCACGACACAAATCACCGGCAGGGATTGGCCCACGGGGTGTGCGGATCAGTGTTTCGGCGGCGAAGCAAACGAATTTGTGGTCATAGTCGGGCTGCGTGTCTGTTGTGTAAAATCCCGGTTCTGCGTCAGGGTTGTAGTTATCCGTATACCACTGCTCGACATCGAAGCCGGGGGTCCAGATCACTTGGGCTGTGTCGCCGTTTGCGTCCACACCCTCCAGCACGATCACGCCACCTGAATCGGGAGCGGCATCAGACCGCACAACCACCGCATTCTGGATGCTGCCGCCATTCCAACTTATATCATAGGTATCGCCAATTTCGAATAATCGCGGATCGCTGTCGCTGTTCTGTGGCGTCACCACCAGATTGGTCGAGCTTTGCGGCGGGTTGTCGAATGTCGACTGTCCCGGTGCTGAATCTACGTTGCTGCCTGTCGAAGTCGCAAATTCGTTGTCCACACCAAAAAACTGTAGCGGCATGATTTACCTCCCTCGCTAGGTGGTAGCTAGCGTGGGGGCGTTTTTCAGATGTTTAACAACGCGGATCAAAGTGCATCGAATTTGAGCGAGCCTGCTGGTTCAACGGATCATTCACTGCTTTGGACTTGGGCGTTCGGCAATTGCCTCAGAGGGGCTGCGCCCCTGTGGTGCGCTGGGCCATAGCTGCCGCGCGCACCAGTTGTGAGAGACCCTCCAGATGTTCTGACAGGGCAGATGATTTGCGCCAGATCATACCTACAGTGCGTTTGGGATAGGGCGCACCCATGACTGCGATGCTCACATCAGCCGAACGCGTCTCGACCGATACGGCCATTTCGGGGATCAGGGTTACCCCGATGCCAGCCCCAACCATTTGTACAAGCGTACTGAGCGATGAGCCATCAAGCCCTTCACGCGGAAGGGTATTTCGTGTGGCGCAAAACGATAGCGCCTGATCGCGAAAACAATGGCCCTCTTCAAGCAAGAGCAGCTTCATCTGGCTCAGCATTTCCATGTCGGGTACGGGGTGGTCCGCATGGTGGGCAGGGCGGACAAGTACCATTGCCTCGTCAAACAGGGCCACTTCGGTAAAGGCCTGTTCGGACAGGGGAAGTGCCACAATAGCGCAGTCCAGTTTACCGTCGCCTAATTCCTCAATCAGGCGGTGCGTCATCGTTTCGCGCACCAGCAGATCAATCTCGGGATGGGCGGCAGTGATATGGCCGATGACGGAGGGCAGCAGATACGGTGCAATTGTGGGGATGACGCCAATACGCAACCGTCCTAGCGCCGCGCCGCTTGCTGCGCGCGCCATATCGGCAAGCGCTTCGGCGTTGCGCAAAATCTCACGTGCACGCGTGCCAAATTGCGCGCCAAAAGGCGTCAGTCGCACGGTGCGCGCACTCCTCTCGAACAGTTGCTGGCCAAGCGCCGCTTCCAACGTGGCAATCTGCGCCGAGAGGGCAGGCTGCGAGATTGCACACAGCTCCGCCGCGCGGCCGAAATGGCTGGTGCGGGCGATGGCTTCGAAATATCGCAGCTGCTTCAGAGTAAAGTTTATCATAACTTCATCTTATCACAAGAATTGGAAAATCAAACTTAAACATATCGCACAGCTTTGTTAGAATGATTCCAGAGGCGGGCGAATCCCCGCGATAATCCCACGATATCGGAGAGAGCAAAATGGACGGATCAGACAACGGTGCACAGGGCGGCTGCCCAATGGGTTTTGGCGCGGCAAAGCAGGCAACAAACTCCGCGCGGTCCAACCGCGAATGGTGGCCCAACCAGCTTAACCTGAAGATGCTGCACCAGAACCAGCCCGCTAGCGATCCGATGGGCGGCACGTTCAACTACGCCGAGGCGTTCAAGCAGCTTGATCTGGATGCTGTCAAATCCGACATTTACGCCTTGATGAAAGACAGCCAAGACTGGTGGCCCGCAGATTACGGCCACTATGGCCCCTTCTTTATCCGTATGGCTTGGCACAGTGCAGGGACCTATCGCACGGCGGATGGCCGCGGTGGTTCTTCCTCTGGCACGCAGCGTTTTGCGCCGCTGAATTCGTGGCCCGATAACGGCAACCTTGATAAAGCCCGCCGTCTGCTGTGGCCCATCAAACAAAAATACGGCAATAAAATTAGCTGGGCCGACCTGATGATCCTCGCGGGCAATTGCGCGCTTGAAGACATGGGCTTTGAGACATTCGGTTTTGCCGGTGGTCGCGAAGATATTTGGGAGCCCGAAGAGGACATCTATTGGGGGTCCGAGGAAATCTGGCTGGAGGAATCTGGCGGTGCGAACAGCCGTTACAGCGGCAAGCGCGATCTTGAGAACCCGCTAGCTGCGGTCCAGATGGGTCTGATCTATGTGAATCCCGAAGGGCCGGACGGCAACCCCGATCCGCTCGCCTCGGCGCATGACATCCGCGATACATTCGCGCGGATGGCCATGAACGACGAAGAAACAGTGGCGTTGGTTGCCGGTGGCCACACGTTTGGTAAAGCACACGGCGCAGGCGATGCAGCCCATGTCGGCTCAGAGCCCGAGGGCGCGCCGATTGAGGCGCAAGGCTTTGGCTGGCTCTCGACCTACGAGAGTGGCAAGGGCTTGCATGCAATCACATCTGGTATCGAGGGGGCGTGGACGCCAACACCGATCACGTGGGATATGTCCTATTTCGACACTCTGTTGGGCAATGAGTGGGAACTTACAAAATCTCCCGCAGGCGCGCAGCAGTGGAAGCCCGCAGCTGGTGCCATGGCAGACGCCGTGCCAGACGCGCACAGCGATGCCAAGCACCCACCGATGATGACAACAGCTGACATGGCCATGAAAATGGACCCCGCCTATCTGGAGATTTCCAAGCGGTTCCATGCCAACCCTGACCAGTTCGCCGATGCTTTTGCGCGCGCGTGGTTCAAGCTGTGTCACCGTGATATGGGCCCAACTAGCCGCTATCTAGGCAAAGAAGCGCCAACAGAAGTGCTGGTCTGGCAGGATCCAATCCCGACACCGGATCATGCGCTGATCGGTGACGCGGATATCGCCGAGCTGAAAAAGCAGATTCTCGCGTCCGGTCTATCCACGTCCGAGCTGGTTTCGGTTGCCTGGGCCTCTGCATCGACCTTCCGCGGGTCGGACAAGCGTGGTGGTGCTAATGGTGCGCGCATCCGCCTTGCACCGATGAAGGACTGGGAAGTGAACCAGCCTGCGCAACTCGCCAAGGTACTGGACAAGCTGGAGAATATCCGCACGGAGTTCGGCAAGCCGGTCTCGATTGCGGATATGATCGTACTTGCAGGAACTGCTGCTGTTGAGGCTGCGGCCAAAGCGGGCGGTCACGATGTGACGGTTCCCTTTACGCCGGGCCGTGGCGATGCCACCCAAGAGCAAACAGATGTGGAAAGCGTCGACGTTCTCAAGCCCGTAGTAGACGGTTTCCGCAACTACCAAAGCCGTGAGTTCAAAGTCTCGGCCGAGGAGCTGTTGGTGGATCGCGCACAGTTGCTGACACTGACGGCACCTGAAATGACCGTTCTTGTTGGTGGCCTGCGTGTGTTGGGCGCTAATTATGACGGGGCAAGCCACGGTGTCTGGACAGACAAACCCGGCACGCTGAGCAACGACTTCTTCCGCGCGCTGATGGATATGAGTGTGACGTGGAAAGCAGCCGACGAGGCACAGGATGTCTTTGAGGCGCGCGACACGGAAACGGGCGACGTCAAGCGCACAGGCACACGTGTTGATCTGGTCTTTGGCTCCAACAGCCAATTGCGTGCCCTGGCCGAGGTTTATGCAGCTGGTGATGGCGAGGCGTTGTTTGTGCAGCAGTTCGTCGATGCTTGGGTCAAAGTAATGGAGCTTGACCGCTTTGATCTGGACCGCTCTGTCCTGCGCTAAGCCGCATTAAGCAAACATATGGCGCGCGCACGAAGGTGCGGGCGCCATTTCTTTATGCGGTGCTGAGGTGGCGGGTGGGCGACTAGAACAGTGCCAGCCAAATTCCCGCAAACATCGCGATACCGCCAAAGTTGACCCAGCAATGCCAGATCGCATAGCGAAACGGCATTGTTTTGCGAGCATAAAAGGCGGTGCCAACCACATAGCACAGCGCGCCTGCAAGAATGCACCATAGGGTGGCCCATGGCACATCGCCAAGGTCCGGAACTGCGGACAGTCCCAATGCGCCGAGTCCAAGATATGAGGCGGTAGACCATTTTGATTTAATCACTGCGTTCGTGATCTTGTTCCAGATTGCAACCGCTGTCAGCGCCCAGCAAACCCACAAGAGGGTCGTCGTCCAGCCTGTTCCCGCGAAGACAAAGAATGGCGTGAATGTCCCTGTAATACTTGGATAAATCGCTGCGTGGTCAATGCGCCGTAGCAGCGTGCGCTGCCCGTGCCATGGCGCGAAATGATACGCCCATGAGGCGAGGTTCGAGACCAGCGCGCAAACGACATAAATGCTCACAGCCCAGAACAGGGGTGTCGACAATTGTGCAGCTGCTCGCGTGATCACAATGCTTCCCGCGACGATGATTAGCAACAGACCCGTCACGTGTACGGCCATATCTGCACGCCTGTGGATGGGGTTCACGCTGGGGTAAGTCTCTGGTGTCATGATAAATCCTGCACTGTCTGCGCGTGCGTTACGCGTGATCGGCGCGGGTGTCTAGCATGTGGGGTCCTGCGTTGGATGCCATAGTGTAGCGGGTAGGTGGCCCAGATCGCGCAGTGCCGCAGATTTACAGCCCGTCACAAGCAGGCCGAATGACACGTTCTGCAACGGCTTTGCCCAGTGGTTGTGAGGCGGGCTGCATCGTGCATTAGGCTGTTGTGATCGCCTCTTGCGTGCTTGGTCTGTCTGGGTCACGCTGCGACTATGAAACTCAAACTCCATCATATCAACCTATGCTCGTCCAACGTGGCCGAGATGGATCGCTTTTACCGCGAGGTTCTCACACTGGGTGATGAAGATCCTGCCGAACTTCCCCCTCTGAACGAAGAAAAGGGATTGGTGGGGGATGTCTCGTTTGTCACAGACGGGGATATCCAGATGCATCTGACCCCGCGCGATGTTCTGAACTCGTTTCGCTCGGGGCAGGTGGTCAACCCGCTGGAGCGGGGGCACATCGCCTACCGAACCGATGACATTGCGGAGTTCATGGCACATCTTGACACGCAAGGTGTGCCCTATTCGGATTGGGGCAGTAATGCTGTCAAAGGTTGGCATCAGGTGTTTTTCTATGACCCCGACGGCAATGTGATCGAGGTCCACCAGATTGTGGATGTTGAATAGCGCCAAAGGCGTGCCGCGCGCCTTGGAAACCTGTTGCACAAACGCTGGGTCGGGAACCAAGTCTGTGACCACCAGCGTGCTGCTGCCCGCCTCATGAAAGACCCCCTGCGATCCTCGCCCAGTGCAATTGCAGGTCCTTCGGTTCTGCTGCGCTTGATGCCTTGGGGCATTGCGGTGCTGGTGCTTTTGTTGCTCCCGCATGTTTTTGTGGCAAACTCGACCATCACGATCATGAGCCAGATGGCGATCACCATCGTTTTTGCGCTGTCCTATAACATGTTGCTGGGTCAGGCTGGCATGCTGAGTTTTGGCCATGCGATCTATCTGGGATTTGGCGGTTTCATGTGCATCCATGTGATGAACCATTTACAGGCGACTGGTATTTCTGTGCCGCTGCCTTTTCTGCCCATATTCGCGGGATTGTTCTCGATGGGTATGGCGATGGTCATCGGATCGTTTTCAACGCGCCGCTCTGGTGTGGTTTTCGCGATGATATCGCTGGGTATGGTCGAGCTGGTCGCCTCGTTTTCAATCATAGGATACTCGTTCTTTCGCGGCGGCGGGGTCAGCGGCGATCGAACGCTGGGGGTGCCCTTTTTCGGGGTAGAGTTCCTGCGCCAGATCGAAGTCTATTACCTGATTTCGTTCTGGCTGGTTGTCAGTGTGGGGCTGATGTACCTGTTTACCCTCACACCGATGGGGCGGATGGCAAATGCTGTGCGCGACAACCCCGAGCGCGCCGAATTTCTGGGATACTCCGCACGCTGGGTACGATTTTATTCCTTTTGTGCGGCGGGGTTCTTTGCTGGTGTGGCAGGTGGACTGTTTGCCATAAACTATGAATTGGCCACGGCGGATAACCTTACGGTGCAGGCCTCTGGCACGATCTTGATGATCGCCTTTCTGGGAGGCATCGGCATTTTCTTTGGGCCGATCCTTGGGGCTGTGGTTTTCACCCTGCTGCAAACGGTGCTGAGCCTGCACACTGATCTTTGGCAGCTTTACGTCGGCGTCTTGTTTCTTGCGACTGTGATGTTCTTTCCCACAGGTCTGGCAGGTGTATTGATGTTGCATGTCTCGGTGATGCGGCGGCAGGGGGCGGGGCGATTGGCGGTGCCGTATCTCAAGACCGTTGCGCCTGCGTTGGTCGGCGTTATGGGCGCTATCGCTTTGGTTGAGTTGGTATTTCACAGTCGCCATATTGCGCGTGGCGGGGAGGAGATGACCCTGTTTTGGATCACATTCCATACCTCGAGCCCCGCACCCTGGATGCTTGCTGTGGTGCTTGCGCTGGTCGGTGTATGGGGTGCAAAACGGAATGCGCCTGCATTGATACATGTCTGGCAAACGGTTGAGCAGACGGCCGTGCGATAGGCTGAACTGGTTGTGTACTGGGCGCTCCCGCAGCTTTGATGGCAATTTGTCGCTATGGCATTTGGCTTCAGGCCGTGCTGCGCTATTATTTTGGGTGGGCCAGCGTTGCCCGCAAAACGGTGAATCAACGACTGGAGAAAGCAAAATGTCCGATGTTGTCACAACCCGCCGCAGTCTTTTGTTGACCAGCAGTGCCGTCTTGGCTGTTGGAGCACGCGGGCTGATTTCGCCATTGGCGGCACAGAATATTGCGCCAACACCTACAATGCGGGGCGGTGCAAATAACTATCGCGCTGGCGCGCCGATCGTAGAACGTATTGGCGGCGGCGGTTTTTGGATGACAGGCACAGTACGGCGCGCGGGCGATGGCGCGCCGCTGGGCGGGATGCGCATCCAGATATGGGCGCATACAACCGAAGGTCATGAACGCGATCCGCAGAGCCACGGCGCAACGCTCACTGATGAAAACGGTAACTTTCGGTTGGAAATGCCACAGATTGTTCCGGCATTCGGGCAGGCTCACGGGCATCTTGCCTATGATGATCCAGAGTATGAGACCGTTTTCTTGCGCCCTGTCATGGCCAGCGCCAGCGACAAGACCCTGAACGCGGACTTTGTCCTAAAACCGGCCTAAGGCGCGTGTGGCGTAGACAATCCAAAATGCCGCGCTTCGTTTTTGTCTGGGGGCTTTGGGGGCTCGCGCTTTTGATTCCGCTTGTTGCAGCTGTTCAGAGCCCTGTTTTGGCATGGCGTCAGCCCGTCTATATCTTGGGTGGTTTTGCTGGGATTGCGGGATTGTTGCTGCTTTTGGTCCAGCCAATTCTTGCAGCGGGGATGCTGCCGGGGCTTTCGGGGCGGATGGCGCGTATGGCACATCGCGCAACGGGTGGTCTGCTGGTTGCTTTTGTCGTTCTGCATGTGCTGGGTCTTTGGCTGACCAGCCCGCCTGATGTGGTTGATGCGCTGCTGTTCAGATCGCCGACGCCTTTTGCGGTCTGGGGTGTCGCTGCCATGTGGGGGCTGTTCATGACTGCTGTTCTGGCCAGATTTCGCAGGCGTCTGCATCCAACAGTCTGGCGGCGCATGCATACAGGTCTTGCGTTGGTGATTGTTGCTGGAACTGTTGTACACGCAGTATTGATCGAGGGCGCGATGGAAACGGTCACCAAATCATTACTTTGTGTGCTGGTGTTAAGTATAACGCTGAAGGTCGTGTTTGATCTTTGGCGCAGGACGTCGCGCCCGCGCTGAAAGGGGTTTGCGATCTGAACACAGGCTGAGACAATATCAGACGGGCGGGCCAAATCCCCAGATCAACTGACGTAATCCAATGGCGGCGCCGATCATAATGCACACAAGCGTCACTGGCGCACCATAAGCAAGGACTGAAAACGCAGAGAGGCCTTGCCCCACACTGCATCCCACAGCAATTACCGCCCCCACACCCATAAGGACGGCACCGATGATCTGGCGGCGCAATTCTCGTGGATCATCGCAGGCTTCCCAGCGGAATTGCCCTTTGATGAGACTGCCCAGCAAAGCGCCTATTACCACGCCCACGACCGAACCCGTTCCAAAACTGATCGAGTTGCCCGAGGAGGTCATCGCATAGATCACAGTTTCGCCAATAGGGGCAGAGAATGTATGACTAACAATCGCTGTCGCGTCATAGCCATGCTCGGCCACCCAATTGGTGCCTGCCCAACCAGATACGATGGCCAGCCCGACAACGACGCCCCATATGATATAGCTGGGCGCACTGCGTAATTCACGGCTGATTAGCGTGGCGCCAAGAATCCCCACACCGAGGATGATCCCCGCCGTCTCGGTCGGCATTCCGGTGATACCTGACAGTGCATGCGCGTAGGAGGGGGAGTCGGCGGTGGGTTGCGGCGAGGGGAAGAGCCAAGTGCGCAAGGGATAAAGCGGGCCGCCCAAGGTCACGTAGGCCGAAATGCCCATTACGAGGACGATCAGCAATGATCGCAAGTCACCACCGCCCACACGCGCCAAAGCGCCGTAACCGCAGTTTCCGGCAAGGGCCATCCCATATCCAAACAGCAGCCCCCCGAACACACTGGCCAAAGGGTTCCAACTGATAGCGAGATAAAGCGTTTGCTGTAGCGACAGCAGGCCTAACGCCGATAGGCCGAAAGTACCGATCACCGCGACCCCAATCGCGATGCCCCACATCTGCAGGCGTAAAGCGCTTTCACCATAGTAGAGGTCTTCGATTGCTCCTAGCGTGCAAAACCGCCCGATCCGTGCAGCAAGTCCAAGCGCCACGCCGCCCAAAAGCCCGATTAAGGCAACGAGCGTAGGTTCTGACATGTGGTCAAGCATACGGGGTACAATATAAGCGGTCAGGCAGAGTTATGCGGCGCGATGGCGTCACTTCTTCTGACAAAACAGCTCATAAACAACTTCCATGATCTGCTTGGGCCGATCGTCAGCAAGGCTATAATAGATCGTTTTCCCATCGCGGCGGGGGGTAACCAGCCCCTCAAGACGCAACCGCGACAGCTGTTGTGACACGGCGGCCTGCCGCGCAGACAGAAGGGTTTCAAGCTCGGTCACGGACTTTTCGCCCGAGGCGAGGTGGCAGAGGATCATCAGGCGGCCCTCATGGCTGATCGCCTTGAGGAAATTGGACGCTTCGACGGCGTTGGCCGCCATCTTGTCCAAATCTTCCGCACACATGTTAACGTCAAAGACAGGCAGGCCCATAGTTTCCCCAATGCTTGGATCGTGGTTGGCATCTAAGGCCCGATCATGCGTGTTCATACTGTCCATTACCTCTCGGCACAATGCGTTGTTGTTGGGCAACATAGTGCATCATTCAGGTATTGCAATGTTTGCGGTAGTGAGCATTTGTCGCAGGAGGCCCCAAAAGAAATCTTCCCCCGGATATCCCTCAAGGCGGGATACCTCTACACCATCGCGCATCAATACAAAGGTGGGGGTGAAATGAAGCGAGCGCGCAAATGTAAAGTCTGCGGGGCGCGGGGCGTGGATGTCCATCCGCAACAGGGGAGCGGCCTGACCCTCACCGGTTTTCGGGTAGATGTCTGCAATTTCGCGGTTCCAGCGAGCGCACCATATGCAGCCCTTTTCCTCTACCATGACCAATCGGGTGTCTGCGCGCACAGGAAATGCAGCGAGTAGGGCCAGCAGGCCCGAAACGCAGATGGTAAAAAGTAAAACACGAAGCGACATGGAAATTGACCTCACATTGTCAGATAACGTAATATGAATATGTGAATAATACAAGATTGGTGCGCCGTCATGATGGATATCACGTTTATAGGTGCGGCTTTGGCAGGGCTCTTGTCCTTTTTGTCGCCGTGCATCCTGCCTATGGTCCCTTTCTATCTGAGCTATCTTGCGGGGGTAGGCATGACCCAGATTTCCGCTGATGCGCAGATTGACGGGCGCACGCGTACCCGCGCTGTTCTGGCTGCTTGTTGTTTTGCGGCTGGCGTGATCACGATCTTTATGGGGCTGGGTGCCGCCGCGACGATGTTCGGGCAAGTTGTTCGAGAGTATTTCGACATCCTGCGCTGGATTGCTGCTGCGATCATCATTGCTATGGGGCTGCATTTTCTAGGCGTTATCCGCATCGGCATATTGTACCGCCAGCTTCGGGCTGATGCGGGGGGCTCTTCCAGTGTCAGTTACGTTGGCGCATATGTAATCGGGCTGGCGTTTGCATTTGGCTGGACGCCGTGCGTGGGGCCGGTGCTGGCAGCAATCCTGTTCACGGCCGCGGGTGCTGAGACTGCGTCAACCGGGGCGTGGTTGCTGTTTGTCTACGGGGTTGGCATGACGGCACCGTTTATTCTGGCAGCTTTGTTTATCGGGCCTTTCATGCGCTGGATGCACCGTTTTCGCCGGCATCTTGGGACAATTGAAAAAGTGATGGGGGGCATGCTGATTGTCTTCGGCATCCTGATTGCTACCAATTCAATGAATTACATCGCGCAGCTGATGTTGGAGATATTCCCCGACTTTGGCGCCTTGGGATAATGCGGAAGGATACCTAATGAGACATCTGTTAGTTGCATGTGCGGCCTTGCTTATGTGTGTCACGGGCGCGCTGGCGGCCAGTCTGGGGGATGACGGCCTACACAAGGCACCGTGGATGCGGGACACCTTCAAGGACATGTCCGAGGATCTTGCAGAGGCGAACAGCGAAGGCAAACGCCTTATGGTGATCGTTGAGCAGCGCGGCTGTATCTACTGCAAAAAGATGCATGAAGAGGTCTTTCCGCTCCCTGAAATTGCCGAATACATCAGCGAGAACTTCTTTGTCGTGCAGATCAACATGTTTGGCGATGTCGAAGTTACCGACTTTGACGGTGAGACACTGCCCGAGAAAGAAATGGTCAAAAAATGGGGTGCTTTGTTTACCCCGATGATTCTCTTTTTCCCGACAGAAGTTGGCGATGATGTCTCGGCATCGCAAGCGGCGGTGGCACAGATGCCCGGAGCGTTTGGGCGATATACTACATTCAACATGCTCAACTGGGTGGTTGAAGAAGGGTATGCCGGGGAAGAAGGTTTCCAGAAATATCATGCGCGTAAGTTTGCCGAGCAAAACCAGTAATGCGTTATAGTGCACGTTTTTCGACTATCAAATAATAAAATTCAATTAGTTGAATTTGATGTTGCGTCATCACAAAACTGTGCGCTACGGTATACCAAATTCAGTGTTTGGGAGGACGCATGAGAAAATCTGTCATAACAGTCATCGCGGCAGGGCTTACAGCGACGCTCGTGCAGGCCGAAGAAGTAAAGCCTACCGCAGTCAGCTATAACGAGGGCGCCGTAGAGCAGTCATTGTCGGGTATGGCCGGTGATGCCGCAAACGGGCGGATCATTGTTGGCGACAAAGGGCAGGGCAACTGTGTTGCATGCCATCAGGTTACCGATCTGGCTGATGTGCCGTTTCACGGTGAAATCGGCCCGATGCTGGACGGCGCGGGCGAGCGTTGGTCCGAGGCGGAGCTGCGCGGGATCGTTGCGAATGCAAAGATGATGTTTGAGGACAGCATGATGCCGTCTTTCTACAAGACCGACGGTTTCACGCGCCCGGGCAACGCCTACACCGGAAAGGCGGCGGATGACACGTTCGGCCCGCTTCTGAGTGCCCAGCAAATTGAAGACGTCGTGGCCTATCTCATGACGCTCAAAGACTAATCACACTCTGTCGAAGTAACCCCCGACGGGGATGAAGGAGATCACAATGGAACTTACACGACGTAATGCCATCGCGCTGGGGGCATCTGCTCTCTTCATCGCTGGCCTGCCGCTTCGCGTATCTGCGGCAACAGAAGATGCAATTGCGGCCTTCACGGGCGGCGCAGAAATTGGCGCTGGCGATATCAGCCTGACTGCACCCGAGATCGCCGAGAACGGCAATACGGTGCCGATCGAAGTGGCATCCGAGACAGCGGCAGAAATTCTGGTGCTGGCCACAGGCAACCCGACACCGGGCGTGGCGACGTTCAAATTTGGCAAGCTGTCTGCGTCTCGCGCAGCGTCTACACGTATCCGCTTGGCTGGTACGCAGGACGTCGTGGCGATCGCCAAGCTTGAGGACGGCTCATTCGTTCAGGCGTCGAGCACCGTCAAAGTAACAATCGGCGGCTGCGGCGGCTAAAGCACTTAGGGAGAAATATCATGGCATCTGGTGTAAAACCACGCGTCAAAGTACCGAAAAAAGCGGCGGCTGGTGATAGCATTACCATCAAGACGTTGATCAGCCACAAGATGGAGTCCGGTCAGCGTAAAGACAAAGAAGGCAACGCGATCCCGCGCTCGATCATCAACCGTTTCACTTGCGATTTTAACGGTGAAAACGTGGTTGATGTGACGATGGAGCCTGCGATCTCGACGAACCCTTACTTTGAATTTGAAGCGACAGTCCCCGAAGCGGGCGAGTTCAAATTCACATGGTACGACGATGATGGCTCTGTCTACGAAGAGACCAAAGCAATCGCAATTGGCTGAACGCAATACTCTTGGGAGGGACACTATGCGGAAACTAACGGGAGCCTTGGTGGCAACGCTGCTTACGACAACGGGCGCATTTGCCGATCCGGTAGATGACAATCTGGTAATCAACGAAGAAACCGCAATTGTGACGCGTACTGCTGCACCTGCGCATGTCTCGGACGCACTGGATGAGGTGATGTCGGGCTGGTTGTTCCGCGGAACCGAGACGCGTGCGATGCAGGCGGATGATTTTGACAATCCGGGCATGATCTTTGTGGAGCAAGCGCAGGACGCTTGGGTAACAGCGGACGGGACCGAGGGCAAATCATGCGCGTCATGTCACAACGACATGGAAAGCATGGCAGGGGTAAAAGCGTCCTATCCAAAGTGGAATGAAGCCGCTGGCGAAGTGCGCACCTTGCAGATGCAGATGAACGATTGCCGCACCAACCGTATGGGCGCCGAGGCATGGGGTTATGACAAAACGCCAGCCATCAATATGGAAGCGGCACTTGCATCTGTTTCTCGCGGTATGCCTGTGAACGTGGCCATTGACGGTCCCGCACAATCTACGTGGGAACTGGGCAAAGAGCTGTATTACACGCGGACCGGCCAGCTTGAACTGTCTTGTGCAAACTGCCACGAAGACAGCTACGGCATGATGATCCGCGCAGACCACCTGAGCCAGGGTCAGGTTAACGGCTTTCCTGTGTACCGTCTGAAAAACACCAAGCTGAACGGCGTACACTCACGCTTTAAAGGGTGTGTCCGCGACACACGCGCCGAAACCTACAGCCCTGGTAGCCCCGAGTTTGTAGCACTCGAGCTTTATGTTGCATCGCGCGGTAATGGGCTGAGCGTCGAAGGCCCATCTGTCCGCAACTAAACCACAAAAACCCCGCCTGAGCGATCTGTGCGGGGTTTTTCCACATCTAACTAATTCATAAATGCGCATATGTATGTGTGACTGGGAGCTTCGGAATGATTTCTCGCCGCGATTTTTTGCAAACCAGCATGGCCGCCGCCGCCGTATACGGTGGCTCCGGCTTTGGAAACTGGTCGCGCCTTGCGGCACAGCAGGCGATGAGCCAAGAAAAACTGCTGGAGTTTGACACATTCGGGAATGTCTCGCTCATCCATATCACGGACATCCACGCGCAGCTAAAGCCGATCTATTTCCGCGAGCCTTCGATCAACATCGGGGTAGGGGGCAACAAGGGCGCTGTGCCGCACATCACGGGTGCCGATTTCCGCAAGCTCTATGGCATCGACGATGGCAGCCCTTCGGCCTATGCGCTGACCTATGATGATTTCAGCGCGCTGGCACAAAGCTATGGCCGTGTTGGGGGACTCGACCGTGTTTCGACAGTGATCAATTCGATCCGTGCGGACCGTCCTGATGCATTGTTGCTGGACGGTGGCGATACATGGCACGGCAGCTACACCTGTTACCATACGCAGGGGCAGGACATGGTGAACGTCATGAACGCGCTCAAACCTGATGCGATGACGTTCCATTGGGAGTTCACGCTGGGGTCCGAACGGGTGAACGAGGTTGTTGAGGGTTTGCCCTTTGCAGCGCTTGGCCAGAACATCTTTGACGCGGAGTGGGACGAGCCAGCGGAGCTGTTCCCACCCTATAAGTTCTTTGAGCGGGGCGGTGTAAAGATCGCCGTCATCGGCCAAGCCTTCCCATATATGCCCATCGCCAATCCGGGCTGGATGTTCCCCGAATACTCCTTTGGTATCCGCGACGAGAATATGCAGGAAATGGTCGATCAGGTGCGTGCCGAAGGGGCCGGACTGGTCGTGCTGTTGTCGCATAACGGGTTCGATGTGGACAAGCAGATGGCCAGCAAAGTCAAAGGCATTGACGTGATCCTGTCGGGGCACACCCATGATGCGCTGCCCGAACCTGTTCTGGTAGGGGAGACGATCATCGTGGCCTCTGGCTCCAACGGAAAATTCGTAAGCCGCGTTGATCTGGACGTGCGCGATGGGCGCATGATGGGGTTCCGTCACAAGCTGATCCCGATTTTTTCAGATGTGATTACGCCTGACGCCGAGGTGACAAAGGTCATTGACGCACAGCGCGAACCATACGCTGACGTATTGAGCGAGGTGATCGGCCGCACGGCAGATGACCAAATGCTCTACCGCCGTGGCAACTTTAACGGCACTTGGGATGATCTGATTTGTGACGCGCTGATTTCCGAACGTGAGGCAGATATTGCTCTGTCGCCGGGTGTGCGCTGGGGGCCGAGCGTTCTACCAGGTCAGGACATTACACGGGAAGACATCTGGAACGTCACCTCGATGAGCTACGGCGAAGCCTACCGCACTGAAATGACGGGAGAGTTCCTGCATGTGGTGCTGGAGGATGTAGCCGATAACCTGTTCAATCCTGACCCCTATTACCAGCAGGGGGGGGATATGGTCCGTGTGGGCGGCCTCGGCTACCGCATTGATGTGACCAAGCCGCAGGGTGACCGCATCACCGAGATGACCTTGCTCAAGACCGGCGAGGCGATTGACCCCTCCAAAACATACCAAGTGGCGGGTTGGGCCTCGGTCAACGAAGGCACCGAAGGGCCTCCGATCTGGGATGTGGTTGAGGCACATATCGCAAAGCAGGGGACGATCTCCCTTGATCCAAACAACAGTGTGACAGTGGTCGGCGCGTGAGCGGGCCAAAGCGACAGGAGACGTCTGGCATGGCAGAGCAAGATACATCAAATACATCGCGGCGCGCGTTTTTGCGCGGTGCGGCAGCGGCAGGTGCGGGTGCGCTGACAGCCACGACCGCAAAAGCGCAAACGCCTGACCCGCTCATCACTGAAGTGCAGGAATGGGCGCAAGCCTTTGGCGAAGGTGTGGATGAGACGCCCTACGGCCTGCCGATCAGCTATGAAGACGATGTGGTACGCCGCAACGTGGAATGGCTCACCGCGGATACGGTAAGTTCGATCAACTTTACGCCAATCCATGCGCTTGACGGAACCATCACCCCGCAGGGCTGCGCGTTCGAACGTCATCACTCGGGTGCGATTGATTTGAAGAAAAGTGATTATCGTTTGATGATCAACGGGTTGGTAGACACTCCATTGGTATTTACGTACGCCGATCTGGAGCGCTTTCCGCGCGAGAACCATGTGTATTTCTGCGAATGCGCGGCCAATACGGGCATGGAATGGGCGGGCGCACAGCTGAACGGTGCGCAGTTCACCCACGGTATGATCCACAATATGGAATATACAGGCGTGCCGCTGCGCACACTGCTTGAGGAAGCGGGTCTGGATACCGCTGGTGATCTCAAGGACAAATGGGTCTTTGTCGAGGGGGCGGATGCCTCGTCCAATGGCCGCTCTATCCCGATGGAAAAGGCGCTGGATGATTGCCTGATTGCGTTCAAGGCTAACGGTGAGGCGCTGCGCAAGGAGCACGGCTATCCTGTCCGTCTTGTGGTGCCCGGTTGGGAAGGGAACATGTGGGTTAAGTGGATCCGCCGCATCGAGGTTACGGACGGCCCCGTCGAGAGCCGTGAGGAGACCAGCAAATACACCGATGTTCTCGAAGACGGTATCGCGCGTAAATGGACATGGACGATGGACGCGAAGTCTGTTGTCACAAGCCCCAGCCCCCAATCGCCCATCACCCACGGCACTGGCCCACTGGTGATTTCTGGTCTGGCATGGTCTGGCAACGGCGCGATCACCCGCGTGGATGTCTCCAAGGACGGCGGCATGACATGGGAGACGGCGCGTCTGGCCAAGGAAGGCGAGAGCAAAGCGCTCACCCGCTTCTATCTGGACACCGAATGGGACGGCTCAGAGATGATGTTGCAAAGCCGCGCCATCGACGAGACTGGCTATATCCAGCCGACAAAAGCGCAGCTGCGCGACGTGCGCGGACTGAACTCAATCTATCACAACAACTGCATCCAGACATGGTTGGTGCGCAGCAACGGCGAGGCTGAAAATGTCGAAGTTTCTTAAATCTACCGCAATCCTTGCAGCGCTTTCACTGACGGCGACGCCTGTGTTGGCCGAGAAATTCGGCCTTGGCCGTGCGGCATTGCCCGAAGAGATCGCGGCGTGGGACGGTGAGATCAGCGCCGATGGTACAGGCCTTCCAGAAGGGTCGGGGGATGCAATTATTGGTGAAGAGATCTTTGCCACCCAATGTGCAGCCTGCCACGGTGATTTTGCAGAAGGTATTGATAACTGGCCTAAACTCGCAGGTGGTGCTGATACGTTGGACCATGAAGATCCGCTGAAGACAGTGGGCTCTTATTGGCCTTACCTGTCTACAGCATTTGACTATATCAAGCGGTCCATGCCTTACGGCAACGCTGGCACGCTGAGTGATGACGAAACCTATGCCATCGTCGCCTACATCCTTTATTCCAACGATCTGATTGATGATGACTTTGTGCTTAGCAAGGACACGTTCTTTGACGTTGAAATGCCTAATGCGTATGGCTTTATCGTCGATAACCGTGCCGAGACAGAATATGCGATCTGGAGCGGCGAGCCTTGCATGGAGAACTGCAAGGACGGGCCAGTGAAAGTAACGATGCGCGCGATGGTTCTCGACGTTACACCGCAAGAAGAAAGTACCGAAGAGGCTTCGGCCGAGCCGGAGCAGGAGGCGGTTGTGGCTGAAGCCGCGCCTGTTGCCGAGGAAGCACCGGCAGAGCCAGTGGTTGTCGCGGCATCGTTTGACGCGGCACTGGCGGCAGATGGCGAGAAAGTATTCCGCAAATGCAAATCCTGCCATCAGGTAGGTGACGGCGCCAAAAATCGTGTCGGGCCTGTTTTGAACGGGATCGTCGGCCATGCAGCAGGTGCAGTCGAGGGGTTCAAATACTCCAAACCGATGGCGGCCGCGGCTGCTGACGGGCTGGTCTGGACCGAGGCAGAATTGGCAGCGTTTCTGGCCAACCCCAAAGGTTATATGAAGCGCACCAAGATGGCTTTTAACGGTCTGAAGAAGGAAGAAGACCAAAAGGCTGTCATCGAATACCTCAAGTCGTTTGCGGACTAGGCGCATGCGATCTGGTTTGACACTCAGCTCGGTTTTCGCAGCGTTTCTGGTGGTCGGGGGTGCGTCTGCCGAGGGACTGGGGGACGCCGAGAAGGGTGCGCAGGTCTATAAGAAATGTGCATCGTGTCATCAGGTAGGCGATGGAGCGAAGAACCGCGTCGGGCCTCAGTTGAACGGCTTGTTCGGGCGCGTGGCGGGCACGGTTGACGGTGCGAAATACTCCGAGAGTATGGTGCGTATGGGCAATGACGGGCTGGTCTGGACGGCGGAAACGCTGGATGCCTATATCGAGAACCCGCGTGCCTTGGTGTCAAAAACGCGGATGAGCTTTCGCGGGATCAAGGATGAGCAACAGCGCAGCGATCTGATGGCCTATTTGCGCATATATTCCGATAACCCTGCAAACATCCCCGAGGCCGAACCCACAGCAACAGGCACGGACCATGATCTGGACCCTGCTATTCTGGCGCTGGAGGGGGATGCCGAATATGGCGAATACCTCGCAAGCGAGTGCAAGACTTGTCATCAAGCCAGCGGTGCAAGCGACGGCATCCCAAGCATCACCCATTGGCCAACAGAAGACTTCGTCGTGGCGATGCACGCTTATAAGCGCAAGCTCAGACCGCACCCTGTCATGCAAATGATGGCTGGCCGCCTGAACGACGAAGAAATTGCGGCCTTGGCTGCGTATTTTAAGGACCTCGAATAACGGGGCTACACTCTGGGAGGAGAAAACAATGACATTGAACAGACGCATTTTTCTGGGAACGGGGGCTGCTGCGGCGGCCAGCCTTGCCGCGCCTGCCGTTTTTGCGGCGGGTCACGGAAAACCACATGTGGTTGTGGTTGGTGGTGGTGCAGGCGGTGCAACCGCCGCGCGTTATATCGCGAAAGACAGTAAGGGCGAAATTGCTGTCACGCTGATCGAGCCTACGCGCCAGTACTACACCTGCTTTTTCTCAAATCTGTATCTTGGCGGTTTCAAAGAAATGGACGATCTGGGCCATTCCTATGGTGGACTGGCGGCAGGCGGCGTGAATGTTGTGCATGATTGGGCAACAGGCGTGGACCGCGATGCAAAGACTGTGGCGCTGGCGGGTGGCGGATCTGTGGCTTATGACAAGCTGATCCTTTCGCCGGGCATTGATTTTGTCGATGGCGCAGTTGAGGGCTGGGATCTGTCCGCCCAAAACGCCATGCCGCACGCATATAAGGGCGGCAGCCAGACCGAATTGCTCAAGGCACAGTTGATGGCGATGCCCGAGGGCGGTACTTTTGCGATGGTCGCGCCGCCGAACCCCTATCGTTGCCCTCCTGGCCCGTATGAGCGTGTGTCGATGGTGGCCCACTACCTAAAAGCCAACAATCCTACGGCCAAGATTATTGTCGCAGACCCCAAGCCGAAGTTCTCCAAGCAGGGTTTGTTCCAGGAAGGCTGGGCCAACCACTATGAGGGCATGGTCGATTGGATCGGTGATGATTTCGGCGGTGGCAATGTTTCGGTTGATCCGGCAGCGATGACGGTGACGATTGATGGTGAAGTCACCAATGTAGACGTCTGCAATGTCATTCCGGCCATGAAAGCTGGCCGTATCGCCGAGTTGGCCGGTGTCACCGATGGCAACTGGGCGCCTGTGAACGCGGCGGATATGTCGACCAAGGCAGACGCAGATGTGTATGTTCTGGGGGATGCGGCACAGCAGGGCGACATGCCCAAATCGGGCTATTCTGCAAACTCACAAGCCAAGGTTTGCGCCAATGCGGTGCGCGGTGCGTTGACCGGTTCCAAAGTCTTCCCCGCCAAATTCTCAAACACGTGCTGGTCGCTGATCGACACCAACGACGGTGTCAAAGTGGGCGCGACCTATGAGGCCACGGATGAGAAGATTGCCAAAGTGGACGGCTTTATTTCACAGACCGGAGAGACAGCCGAGCTGCGCAAGGCGACGTATGAAGAATCCGAAGGCTGGTATGCAGGCATAACGGCCGACATGTTCGGCGCGTAAAAACCAAAGAGAGCCTTGATCTGGATCAAGGCTCTCTTTTCGCGGATCGGGCAAATTGTTCGGGAAAGCTGAGGGGGAAATACATATGCGATCGTTAATCATTGCAGGTCTTTTAAGCATTGCGGGGCTAACTGCAGCACACGCGCAGGACACGTCTGTCGTATATCCTTTTGACGGCAGTTTCGAAGATGCGACCTTTGGCGTGGAAAGCGCGATCATCGGGAAAGGCCTTGTGATCGACTACGTGAGCCACACAGGCGAGATGCTGAACCGAACAGCGCGTGATGTGGGCAGCGATGTGGTGCTGTTTGAAGAGGCTGACATTTTCGTTTTCTGCTCCGCTGTTTTGTCACGAAAAGTAATGGAGGCAGATCCGATGAACATCGCGCACTGCCCCTACGGTATTTTCGTGGCCAGTAAAGAAGGCGAGGTGATGGTTGGATACCGGACCTATCCCGCCGGACCAATGCAAGAAGTTCAAGCCTTGCTGGATGAAATAGCGCGTGAAGCGGTGGGGAACTAATGGACTATCAGGATTTTTTCAAAACGGCGCTGGATGATCTGCGCGATCAAGGTAACTACCGCGTGTTTGCCGATCTTGAGCGTCACTGTGGAGACTTCCCCCACGCGACGGCGCGCGGGGCCGAGACGGCGGGCGTGACGATCTGGTGCTCGAATGACTATCTTGGGATGGGCCAGCATGCTGGTGTTCTATCCGCCATGCACGAAGCACTGGACCGTTGCGGTGCAGGCGCTGGCGGGACGCGCAACATATCGGGCACGACCCATGACCATGTGCTGCTTGAGGCCGAGCTGGCTGATCTGCATGGCAAAGAATCTGCGCTATTGTTTACCTCCGGCTATGTATCCAACTGGGCAGCCTTGGGCACGCTTGCGGGCCGGATCCCTGACTGCGTTGTGCTGTCGGACGCGCTCAACCATGCTTCTATGATAGAAGGCATTCGCCACTCCAAGGCCGAGCGGATGATCTGGGCGCATAATGATCTTGCCGATCTTGAGGCCAAGCTGGCGTCCTTGCCGCTGGAGCGCCCCAAGCTGATTGCGTTCGAAAGCGTTTATTCAATGGATGGCGATATCGCTCCGATCGAGGCGATCTGCGATCTGGCCGATAAATACAATGCGATGACCTATCTAGACGAAGTCCACGCAGTGGGTCTTTATGGTCCGCGCGGCGGCGGCATTGCAGAGCGTGAAGGCCTGATGGATCGCCTGACCGTCATTGAGGGCACGCTGGGTAAGGCGTTTGGTGTTGTGGGCGGCTATATCGCCGCATCGGCCGAACTGTGCGATTTCGTGCGCAGCTTTGCGAGCGGTTTTATCTTTACCACAGCGCTCCCTCCCGCGGTGGCGGCAGGGGCTGCAGCGTCAATCCGGCATCTCAAGAACAGCAATGCAGAGCGTGACGCCCAGCAGGGTAAGGTTGCAGAAGTGCGTGCGCGTCTTGATGCGATTGGTATCCCCCATGTGGAAAATCCCAGCCATATCATTCCTGTGATGGTGGGTGATCCGCATAAATGTAAATTCATCTCGGACAAGTTGTTGGACGAGCATGGCATTTATATCCAGCCGATCAACTATCCGACCGTCCCCAAAGGCACCGAGCGGCTGCGCATCACGCCATCACCTGTACACAGCGCAGAAGATATCGAGGCGCTGATTGGTGCGTTGGAGGATCTGTGGGCGCAGTGTCAGCTGGCGCGGATGCCAATGGCGGCGCAGTAAGCCCGCGATCGCATCCAGACAGCAACAAGGCGGTCGCACCGCAGTAACTGATCTGACGGGGGGGCGCTGCTATGATTGAAGGACTTCTCGACCAGTTTGGCGAGGGTCTTGTCCTTGCAACAGCAGGTGCAGTGACGGGTGTGTTGTTTGGAGCGATGGCCCAGCATTCGCGTTTTTGTCTGCGTGCGGCAACGGTAGAGGTGTCCGAGGCGGTTTTCGGTCCACGTCTGGCGATTTGGCTGATTGCATTCTGTGCGGCCGTTCTGGCCGTTCAGGGCGCGATAGCGGCAGGACTGCTTGATGTCTCGGGCAGCAGACCGCTTGCTGCAACTGGCAGCATGTCTGGTGCGATTATCGGTGGTTTGATGTTTGGTGCGGGGATGATCCTTGCGCGGGGCTGTTCCAGCCGCCTGCTGGTATTGTCCGCGACAGGCAATCTACGCGCTTTGATCACGGGGCTTGTCCTTACGCTGGTGGCTCAGGCCTCTTTGCGCGGTGTCCTGTCTCCGCTACGCGAAAACCTTGCCGCGCTTTGGCTGATCGAGGGTGGGCAGGGGCGCAATATCATGAGCTATCTGGGCCTCACCTCAGTTCTTGTCGCTGTTTTGGCTGCAGTTGGCTTATGTGCGGCGATGGCGCTTGCCGTCACGCGTGAGGTCAAACTGACCCGTGCTTTTGCCGCAGCGGGGGTCGGGGTGGCTGTAGGGCTTGGCTGGTTGCTTACCTACGCTGTGTCCCAAGTCTCTTTCGAAGTGGTGCCTGTCGCATCCGTCACTTTCACAGGGCCTTCGGCAGATACGCTGATGGGGTTGGTCAATACATCCGATTTGCCATTGGGATTTGGCGTGGGGCTGGTGCCGGGTGTGTTTATCGGGGCAGGGGGCATGGCCCTGTTGACTGGCGAGGCGAAGATAGCACGTTTTGGCACGGATACCCCGATGGAGCGTTATCTGATCGGTGCCGTGCTGATGGGCTTCGGCAGTATGCTGGCGGGCGGGTGTGCTGTGGGCGCTGGTATGTCAGGCGGCTCGATCTTTGCGCTGACGGCATGGGTGGCGCTGTTTTGCATGTGGCTGGGCGCGATGGCTGTGCATATCGCACTCTTGCGCTTTTCCGATCGCGCTTCGGCTGTTGCCTGAACGGCTATTCAAACTCCATCTGCTCATACACACGTCCGGCGTTCTTGGTTGCCAGTTCTTCAAACGTATCGAGATTGGCATAGGGGGACTGATCCACATAATAGGCTTCCGCCAACCCGCCCCCGTCATCCAGCAAGGTGCCGACCTGTTTGCGCAGATAGACCAGATAGTCGCGTGTATAGCGGCGGACCTGCGCCATGTTTGTCGGGTGTCCATGGCCCGGAATAACATAGGTGGCGCCCAGTGGTTCAAACGCGGTTTCCCATGTCTCAATCCAGTCAGCAGTCATTGTATCCTCGAATATGGGCAACATACGTTCATGAAATGCCATATCACCCGAGATGACCATGCTTTGCTCTGGTAGCCAGACAACGATGTCACCAGGGCTGTGGGCTGGCCCGAGATAACGTGCTTCAATCCTCATGTCGCCCATCTCGACGATATAGCTATTCTCAAAAGTGATGGTCGGGGGGGCAAGGCGGGTCTTGTCGGCCCGTTCCTTTACCCGCGCAATCGCGGCGCGCAAAGAGCCGGGGCCAGAGTCTTCGAACGCGGCGGCAGCATCCACATGCGCGACTATATCAACGCCAAGGTCGGCCCAGTATGAATTTCCCAGCATCGCATGGCCCTGACCGTTTTCGTTCAAAACCAGTTTTACGGGCTGGTCCGTCACGGCCTTGATTTCGGCATGCAGGGCTTCGGCCAGCTGGTAGGACGCACCACCGTTCACGACCACAACACCGTCACCCGTGATGATGAAGCTGAGGTTATTGTTATGCCCTGCGTTCTCATAGGTCGGGGGGGCGGTGGCGCCGATGGCCGAGAAGACATCGGGGATAACTTCAACAGGTTTGGAATACAGCACAGAGGTGGGATATTGATCGGCAATATCTTCGCTGGCAAATGCGGGTGCTGCGATCAGGGCGAATATGAGGGATGCATGTTTCATTCTTACACCTCTTGCACAAACGTGTAACCGTCCGTGCCTTTTTCTATATATCCCAGCCCGTTGCCCGTTAGATGAAACCCTACAACACGCATTTTTTCCGCGGCAAGCTGGTCAAGCAAAGAGACCCGCGTCGCTGCTGCTGTTTCAGGATCCTGATCCGAGCCCGAATTCCAATCGGGCCGCGCAAATGCGATATGATCATTGCCGATACAATCGCCAAGGATCATCACCGCGTCATTGCCCTGCCGCACCTCGAATGCCATGTGGCCGGGGGTATGCCCGAAGGTTGCTCTGGCCGCGACACCGCTGATGATCTCGTCGCCATCTTTGAAGAAAGTGATCTGATCCTCGATCAGTTCCAGACGACGCTTGGCACCCACAGCAAAAGAGGCGCGGGCCTCTCCGATCTCGTTCACTGTGTTGGGGTTCATCCAATAGTCCCATTCTTGCTTGCCGATCATGTATTGTGCATTGGCAAACAGCGGATCGTCAAAATCATCCAGCAGTCCCCAGAGGTGGTCTGGATGGGCATGGGTGAAAACAACATCGGTGACATCTTCCGGCGCGACACCCAGAGCTTCGAGAGAGGCCTGTATAATGCCGGAGTTGGGCGAGAAGTCAGGACCTGCGCCTACATCAAACAGGACTGTCCGTGCGCCTTGCCGCATCAATGTGACGTTGCAGGGCGGGGTCAGGGTCTCGGCAGATTGCCCGTATTTCTCCAGTATCGGTAGAAGCTCGTCCTGTGGCATAGACCCGAAGATGAAACTGCCAGGAAGGATAAGAGAGCCGTCGCTAACCACATCGATGCGCGTATCGCCAAGCATCACCTGTGCATTTGAGGGCAAAGCGTGGAGGCCAAGCATTGCACCAGCAGTCATCGCACCGCTTGTTTTCAAGAAATCCCGTCTGCGCAACATTGAGGCACCTCCAATTAATTCTATTATTTGAATGTGATTGATTGTGACGCCTGACGCAAGTGCCTGCGGGCGATTTATGGCCGCTTCCTTGCCGACATATTTGGCGAAGGGGGCTGCTTACTTTCGCGGCTATCTTGTGCGTTGTTAGTGGAGACGCAGCCAAGTGCTGCGATATTATGCGCGCCTCACGCGCTTCATCTGCTTGCCTGCTATCGCCTTACCCCGTACCCGAGGACGCCGATCGGAAAGACGGCCACGTATCTGTAAGCCGGTATCCTTCAGGCCAAGGATCATCGGGATCAAGCATGTGTTGATGCGTGCCTGTTATCCACGCGCGTCCCGTTATTTCCGGAACGATTGCAGGCACATCGCCAATGGATGTCGTGCCAGATATCTTGCCGTGAAACACAGAGCCGATGATGGACTGCGCGGTAATTGTGTCGCCCACATTCATCTGACCTGATCTGTGCAACAACGCCATGCGCGCCGAAAGGGCAGTTCCCGTCGGTGAGCGGTCTATTTTCCCTGGTTGAATTGCGACAGCGGCTTTGGTGGTCAGATGTGTGCCCTGACGTGCAAGCGGTCCGGCAAAAAGGCAAAACGAAAAATGATCCCATTCCGAATTCTCCGGATGGTGAAAACGCAATTGCTCATTCGCAGCGTCGGTAATGCGAACGCCAAGTTCCGCCAACCTACCTGCCTCGGATGCATCTAGTTCGAACCCCAGCGCCTGCGCGTCCACAACAACAAAACTATCGCCGCCATAGGCTGTATCCACAGTGAGCGCCCCGATACCCGCAACAGTGAGCGTGACACCAATGTCACCCGCGAAAGAGGGAAGGTTTCTGACGGTTATACTCTGAGCTTTTCCATCGCTACACTCGGCGCGCACGTGAACCAGACCTCCAGGTGCTTCCAGAACCATATCCGTTACGGGTTCGATCATCGGGATGATGCCACTGTCCAATAGCACTGTGGCGACACAAATCGCATTCGAGCCTGACATCGGCGGCGTGTCTTCCGGCTCCATAATGATCCAACCCATCTGCGCATCAGGATGTTTGGGTGGCACCAGAAGGTTTACATGGCGAAATACACCTCCCCTTGGCTCGTTCAGGACGAAATTGCGTAGGGTTTGATCCTTCGCAATCCAGTTGCGCTGTTCCCAAAGTGTTTTTCCGGGGGGTGGTGCGACACCTCCAACAATAACGTCGCCAACCTCACCTTCTGCGTGGCAGGACACAACATGGATTGTTTTTGTGCTTCGCATTATTGCACCTTTCGCGGGATAAACTGTTGTGTGAACCATGACCCGATCAAAGGCTGCGAACAATGCGGTTTGTCTGTGGCGATTAACGATCTGCCCACGCCCTCCAACGCCAGTCAGTCTGCAAGAAGAGAGCAAGCCACTTGGAGTGCATGATTTTGACAAACCTCCCGAACACTCAGGCGATCAAGCGAAGCGGTTTTACTGTGCATGCTATATCGGTGGAAAAGAGCATGGGCTTACAGGCTTGTCGGGCTGCTGATACCAAAGGTTGCTGTTTTAACAATGGACTATCTCTCCTTGTCAGCAGGTCTTAGCAGCAGTGCCACCCTAGGCCGATACCCTGCGCGATCTGGCGCAATAGGCGCGCCGCTTCCGCGCGCATCACGCCTGCGCCAAGAGCCAGTTTGCGGGACACGATGGTTTGCAAGGCCAGTACGATCTCGGCGCCGATGGTAATCGCATCACGTCCCATCGGGAGTATGGATGAATGGCCACCTTTCTCTTAGCTCAAGTAGGCAAACAGGCTTTCGCTAGAGGAAATCTGCGCCTGTCGGGTGGATAAACTCCCGACAGGCCCATTCGGGAGCTTGTGGATGTGTAGATTGCTTCAACGGGGAACCGCTTAAACCCTTTTCGGCAATAATTGCCTGCGCCCCTGGGTCATGCTGTTTAGTCGACCTAAAGACGAAAACGACGGGTCCAAAGTCACCCGCAGCAGCCAGCCATTCTACTACCTCTGGCAACAATGTCATACATCCGGGACGAGGTTTGAGATACGGAATGGTGGCAGCTTGTCTCTGGGATTGGCAGAGTATCCATTTAAGCGTGCAAGGCGATATATGTCTGCAATCGCACTATTTCGAATTCGTAGGCTGTCAGCTATTCGATTTGAATTGCAGTCTGAACGAACAGGCTGAA
This sequence comes from uncultured Sulfitobacter sp., assembly GCF_947502895.1. Taxonomy (GTDB): domain Bacteria; phylum Pseudomonadota; class Alphaproteobacteria; order Rhodobacterales; family Rhodobacteraceae; genus Sulfitobacter. Next base: position 244,909 of record NZ_CANNBM010000002.1, on the reverse strand, counting down.
TAGCGCGCCGTTTTATGCAATGGCGCTTGTCCCCCATATTTGGACTGTAAAGAATTTGATGTGATCAGAACTGCAGTTAACGGGCCGAGGTCAGGCACCCAGAGTGCCCACAACTGTTGATTGTAGTTCCGTGTGAATAGCCCAAAATTCATTGCATCTTTTGTACACTTCGATAGGCAAGTTATGAAAGTTTTGAATTATCTGGGGCCGACATGATTGAACGTAGTATTGAACTTGACGGCGTCATTTACGAAACATCTTTCGGAGGAAGTGCCGATACTTTCGGCGCCCGCTTCCAAGATGCGGTTGATACCCCGATTTCGATAGACGTAGCGGCACAGCTTTACGCGATTAATCGACTATACGACCTCATCAACGATGTTGATCCATCAGCCCAAGTTGATGCTGCGCAGGATCTCTTGGATAACGCAGGCACAGTTGCATTGCGGCTTGCCCAGCAAGAGGCGCTTTCTGAAGGAACTGCTGCGGCATTCACGGCGCTGACTGGTGGTTGGGTGAACACCATAAAGGGAGAGCCGAAAGGCAGTTATTTTGGTGCTGTGATCAATCTGGCAACCGGACTGACGCGGGTTGCAGTAGAAAACAGCAACTCAAAAGCCCAACTTGCTTTGGTGGGGTCCACCATAACGGCGGCGGCGTATCGGGCGCAGACTTTTGAAACCCTGCGCGATAGCGCCGAAACCGACGCGGTGATTGATGCTGCGACAGTTTTGCAAGCGTATAGTGTTTTGTCGTTTGTAACAGGCACGGTCATTCGATCCAGCCAGCTCATTCCGACAATACCCTTAGGCGGTGATCCTGATTGGCTCAGCAGTACCCGTTACGAGCGGTTTTTGAATGCTGTCAGCTCACTGGTCGAAAATGTCGGAATTGATCTGAGCGGTGCTGGAGAGGCTCAGGAAACTGCCCTCTGGGCTGCCGGATCGCAATTTGTTGCTCCTATTGATAAGGCGCTGGGGCTGCTCAATGTGGCAGTGACTGCGGCAAGAGATTTGTCTGATGCGCTCGACAGTCAGTCGGCATTGTTTGCCTTTGAGGCCGCAATCGGCGACTTGATGGTCCCCGCGTTTCCGGAATTTGACACTGCACGCTTTGTTTCAACCCTGCGCAATCTCGGGGATAGTGTGTCAATCGCGGGATATCAAACCGGATTTGACCCCGCAGGGGCAACGCCTGAAACGGCTCAGGACCTTGGCGTTTTGAACGCCGGAGCGATAAAGGGCACGCTTTCTGCGTCTGACCAAACCGATGTCATGGCTTTTGAAACCCGTGGCGACACATCGTTTGTGTTTGCCGGCACTCCTGACCTCAGGTTGGTGCTGACAGATGTTGATGGTGCGGCTGTTGCAATGGGTTATTCGGGAGATCGTTGGACGACGCCCGTGCTTGCTGAGGGAACCTACTACTTGCAGGCAACAAGGTTTCAGGCAGGCGATTTGACATATTCCATAGATGTCACAGAACGCGCAGGCAGCAGTTGGATTTCAGCCGATGATAACGCGGCGGGTGCGCGGGATCTGGGTACGCTGGCAAGCGCGCCAATTACTGTAGCCGATGATCTGGGTGGCAGCGACGGGTTTGATACGCTTGATTATTACCGCATAACACTCGACGATCCGACCCATGTGTCTGTCAGTGTTTCGGGTCAGTCAGGTCAGCCCTTTGTCTGGATTCATCCTACTGATGTGGCTTTGACGCGCTTCCCTGGCTATAATCTGGCCGACGGTGATCTTTCTGCAGGGCGCGTTACGGGAGATGCGCTGCTGGCGGCGGATGAGTATTTCGTAATTGTCGGCGCTTCCGGTGATCCGTTTGACTACCAACTTGCTGTGACGGGTTTGGGGGCAGCACAGACGCCGTTCCGCGCAGTTGGATCAGGCGAGCACCAGACCGGCAATTTGAATGACCATATTTCGATCAGTGGCAGCAACCTTGTCCAGACCCAGGCAGGCGATGACTTTGTTGAAATTCGCGGGAATTTCAACAGGCTGGAGACTGGTGCCGATGACGATACGATCCGCTTTATCAGTCAGGTAAGCTCTGCGGACGTTGACGGAGGGGGCGGTACGGACACGGTTGTGATAGACGGGGGCGCTATCCGTTTGGCTGGAATAGACGAAGACGGAGAACAGATTTACGCGTCATCGACGTTGCAAGACGTTCAGACCACAGCACTGGCTGCCCAAGCGGGGCTGACACTGCAATACACCGGCGTGCGGTACAGCACGCCCGTTGCCCTGAACAGCATAGAGCATATCGACGTTCTGGGCGCGATTTCAGGTGGGACGATCGTATATACAGATGCGCTTCGCTTTTTATCATCACCAAGCACGAACTTGTCCTTTATCGCGGACTGGTCTGATCGTGTCGACGCAGTTTCTTTTGTTACGCCAAACACTGGCGAGCAGCACGAGGTTTTCGACGGGTTCACCTTGGGCGGCGGAGTGCGAAGCATCGCAATCGCAGGTGGCGCAGGTGATGATACGATCAGCGGAAACGGCTCGGTGTGGTCGGGGGGTGGTGACGATCTTTTGTCCGTAACAGGTACGGTTGTAGCGGGTGCAGGGAACGACACTGTAACAGGCTCTGGTAGTGTCGACCTGGGAAGCGGAAATGACAGGTTCGTCGCAACGGGTGGCGGCGCGATCAAGGGTGGCGCAGGTTTTGACACGGCCATTTTAGATTATCAGGGGGCTGGAGGTAGTTATTTCAGAAGTGCTGGCTTCTATCAGGAGATACAGGACGAAACGGGTGACTGGATCCGAATTTCGGGAACAGTTGACGAACAATTGGACCTTTTGGTGAGCGGAACAGTTTGGCGTACGGCAGGTCGTGATGGTAGTTACAGGCTGACTTTTGACAGTGTCGAGGATATCCGGATTGGTGGTTACAGCCGAGGAACTGTACTCTCTACCAGCTCCTCGGGTAACGATGTTTTTCATGCCTTTGAAGGTGTTACGATGGCCGTCGGCTATGGTGGAACAGACACGCTTGTTGCTGACTGGTCGGCTGAAACTCTTGACCTGATTTTGGATACCTCAGCTGCTGGTGCACAGCTCATGGCCAACGGTTTTGTCGTTGACAGCATCGAGACACTCAACGCGCGCACAGGGTCGGGCGATGATTACATCATTGCAAACGGCGCAATCGATACGGGGCTTGGAGATGACACGGTCGAAATGGGTGAAGGCACACTAAACCTTGGTGGCGGCGACGACGTATTTACGCAAAACGGGTCGGGCAATTTCTACCGTGGCATCGACGTTGATATGGGCGCGGGCAACGATATGGCCAGCGTGTCGGTCGGCAAGACAGTAAAGATTGACGGTGGCGCGGGCATTGACGGGATCCGCTTCAACACATCGAACTCGCTCAGATACGAGAGTGATGACGATACGTTTGTGGCAATCAATTCGTTTGAGGCCTTGGAAACAGCGCTTTCCTCATTTGAAGCGGGGAGCGCGCTACAAATCTATTACAGCCGTAACGGCGGTGCAGGCGTAACGACACGTACTGTCAGCTTTACCGATTTTGAGCGTGCCGATATTACCGGTAGTAACAATGACGAGTGGTTGTTCGATCTGGGCAACGGCTCCCGCATTGACGGAGGGGCTGGTACGGATGCCATTTTGGCTGACTGGTCGGGTACCTCCGATGGAATCTTCTTGGATACAACCGACAAATCCGCCTATATCCTGACCCCTTCTGGCGGGTGGGTCACAGGTGTCGAAAACTGGTCGTTGAAGACAGGCAGTGGCGCGGACAAGATGTGGTTCACCTCGGGCAAACACCGCGTCGACACCGGTGATGGTGCTGATCTTGTCACTCTGATCTCCACCACCGATACGACAGTGGATCTGGGCGCTGGCGATGACTATCTGTATGTCACAAGCGGCAGCACGACTGTCACGGGCGGAGAGGGTCATGACACCTTGGTTCTCTCTCAAACAATCAGCGGATTTAGCAGCGGAAACGCGCAAGACGGGTTCACTCAGCTTGATTGGACAGACGTCGCGGCAGCCTTGCGCGAAGGTGTGACAGTGACAGGTTCCATGGGGGGCGGAAACAGGATCGCGTTCTCTGGCTTTGAAACGATCAACGTTCACATTCCGGCAGATGGCAGCAGAGATGTGCGGGTGTACGACCTCATTGGCGATGCTGTGCTTTCGAATGCTGCGGATGCGGGCGGCGCGCGCTTTTACATTGGCGATGGCAATGACACCATTCAGGGCTCCGATAGCGGGCGCGATACCTATTTCTTCACCAATGATTTCGGTCAGGACGTGATTGAGGACATTACATCGTATCAAAGCGTCTATTTCCAAGAGGCCACTCTGGCTGATCTGGTCTTTTTGCGGGATGGAAAAGATCTGACAATTGACCATTCAGACGGGTCCAAATTGCGGATTGCAGATTATTTCTTGAATGATCTCGCAGGAAGGAACTGGGCATTTTATGCGGGAGACGACTTTTTCGAGATCGATCTAGAGACAATTGGCGGACGCCGTGTGGAAGCAGACCCAGCGGCGGTATCGCAGCGCAGTGCGCTGACGCCTACACAGACGGCTTTGGATCTGACCGGCACGCCAGAACCTGACCTTCTGGAAGGGGGGATCGGCAATGACCGTATCACCGGACTCGCAGGCAACGACTTGCTGGATGGTGGCGCAGGCCATGATACGCTGGACGGAGGCGCTGGCGCAGATTATCTGGTCGGGCAGGCAGGCAATGACCATATTCTGGGACGTGCGGGCAATGACACTTTGGAAGGTGGCACCGGTACAAACGTGCTGGACGGCGGTCTGGGCGACGACCTGATCCTCTACAGCCGCGGTAACTATAACAGGATTGATGGTGGTGACGGTCGCGACCATGTGCGCTGGATAGACACGGTTTCGTTTAGAATCGATCTGGAGGAAGGCGTCGCTGGATCGACCTCTTCGGTTGAACGCATCGAAGATTTGACCGGCGGCGTGGCTGGCGACAGTCTGGCGGGCGATTTTGCATGGAACCGTCTTGTTGGCGCACAAGGGAATGACAGCCTGATGGGGCGTGCTGGCCAGGACACGCTCGAGGGCGGTGAAGGCGACGATTCTCTGGAGGGTGGTGACGACAACGACACGCTGTCAGGCAATGCGGGGAATGACACGCTTTTGGGTGATGGTGGGCACGACCTGTTGGAAGGCGGGGATGGCAACGACAACCTTGATGGTGGCGAAGGCAACGACACGCTTTCAGGCGGTATCGGCCAAGACAGCCTCTTTGGTTCGGGCGGTGATGACACGCTTGTCGGAGCTGAAGAGGGTGGCCTTCTCAACGGAGGTGATGGTCGCGATCTGGCTGATTTCAGTGGCTACACCACAGCAATTGATATCAACCTGAATACAGGCATAACGACCTTAAACACCCAGCTGGTAGCGATTGAAGATCTACAGGGTGGATCGGGTGGGGACACTCTGGTCGGAGACGGCGCGGCCAACGCATTGAACGGTGGCAGCGGGGATGACATGCTCACAGGGGGGCTGGGCGACGATACCCTAATCGGAGGCGTGGGTGATGACATTGCAAGTATTGCCACTGCTCTTGCCGATGCGGACGTGTTTTCCGATCCCTTGGGTTTCTTCATCCGCTCTGCCGACGGGCGCGATGTAATTGGTGCAGATGTCGAACAGATACGTTTCTCGGACCAGACCCTGAGTGCGGCAGAACTCAGCGAATGGATGTCTGAAAATTCAGCCGACCCTGACCCTGTGTTCTTACTCCCGCCCTCTTTGACAACGCCGCGGGGCATTCAACAGTTTGATCTTGGGGGATTGGCCTCTGACCCGGAAGGGCAAAGCCTTAATTTCGAAGCCAGCAATCTCCCCAGAGGGTTGGTGCTGGATGGTGAAACCGGTTTGATAACAGGCACATCGCGTGGGGCTACTGAGCCGACTGATCTTGTTGTGATGGTGACGGATGAAGGCGGCAACACTGTCACGCGCACGATGTCGTGGACCATCGACCCGACGAACCGTCCGGTTGAAGGGGAGTTGATTGCGAAAGGTGTCGCTAAACAAGGCGTGCCTTTGACCATCTCGACAGATGACCTGATTGATCTGGATGGTATTCGCCCGACCTCCTTTAGATGGGAATGGACACGTGATGGCAGAGCTGTCTCGTATGGCACTGGTCAACAGGGCGGAACATATACACCGACCCTGAACGATGTTGGCGGCACTTTGTCTGTCCAACTGCAATTTTATGACGAGTTTGCAACGCCAGAACTGGTGTCATTAGATCTTGATACGCCTGTCCAGATGCCTGCCGAATTACTGACTGGAACAGTTGATGCCGACAGGCTGAGCGGTGAGGCCGGCAGTTATCAGCTGCGTGGTTCCAGCGGTGACGATCATATCTATGGCGACGGTTTCCAGATGCGCTACGCATTGCAAGAGGCAAATCAGGTCTTCCGACTGTATCAGGCGACGTTCAACCGCACCCCTGACCAGGGGGGCCATAAGGCTTGGACCCTCAAGCTGTTCACAGGGGAATTCTTATTGGAAGATGTGCGCGAAGGTTTCGTAGGCTCTGCAGAGTTCCGCAACAAATACGCCAGCGTGGATGACGCGACTTTTGTAAAACAGATGTACATCAATGTTCTGGATCGTGATTTTGATCAAGGCCAAGTCACGCAGACGGAGATCGACAGCTGGACCAACCGCATCAGCGATACTTTCACCCGTGCCGATGTGGTTAACGGATTTGCTGAAAGCCAGCAGCTGATTAATAAGACTACTCAGGCGGCAAATAAGCTGGCTGTCGACAGTAATCCTGCGATTTGGCTGGACGATGTCTTCCGCCTCTATCAGGCAACGCTTGATCGAGCGCCAGACGCGGCTGGTTTTGCGGGTTGGGCTGAAAACCTTGCAGGGGGCCAAGCATTGACCGATGTGATAGCTGGTTTCACGAACTCGCGTGAATTTAGTAATGTCTATGGGACGATTACCGACGAGGGTGAGTTTGTGAAGCTGCTGTACGAAAACGTTCTGGGGCGCCAGTTCTCTCTGGGTGAGGTGACACAAGGCGAAATTGACGGTTGGACAACCCAGCTGTCGGAAGACTTCACACGGGCCAACATCGTACAGGGGTTCTCGCAAAGTCGTGAATTCATCCAAAATACGTCCGCCGACGTAAAGGCCTATATCCGCAGCTTGGGTACAGACGATATAATCGAGGGTGGCGCTGGTACAAACACATTGGCAGGTGGCAGTTTGGCCGACCGATTTATATTCCGCCGGTACGACGAAAGCACGGATACGGTGCTGGATCTCGAAGCTTGGGATTTTGTGTCGTTTGAGGGGTTCGGTTATGAATCAGTTGCAGAAGTGCGCAGCCACATGACCCAAGGCATCACGGGCGTGGTATTCGCGGATGAGAGTACGAGCGTTACTTTTGAGGGGGTGCAGCTGGCCGCCATTACTGATGATATGGTGCTCTTCTGAACGCAGCGGGGACGCAGGTTGTCGACTGTCCAGATCGAACAGAAAACCGCCAGCCGCTCGCTCCCTTTCCAGCATCCACTGCATCGACCTAGGATGTGTACCTTGTGACCGGCTGCGCGTGTTACCAAGCGCCAGTGCTGCATAGAGGTGCGTACAGAACGGATCACTTGCCCCGTTCAAAAAAACATTGCGCAAATGAAGGTAGGGGGATCGAGGGTTTCCCAGCGAGATTTTTGACAGGAAAAATTGCGCCTGTTTTGGTGTCACTACAGTGTGACGCTAAAAGGGGGCGGGGCAGGGTAGGCTGGCCCCCAAGAGGCACCAGAGAGTTAAAGCGATACAGACTGCCAGCTCGCCTGCATCCGCGCTGGGGTTATGACCCAAAGTCCGAAAGCTCCGAGCATCTGTCCAATCCGGTAAGGAATACAGACACATCGCCCGTACAAATGATCAGCAGCCCGCCATTGCGGATTTCGGTTTGAAGCGATTTGGAAACCCCCGATGGTAGGTCGCACCTACGCTTTATCCGACCGTTGTGCCACCTTTGATGTCGCCGTAGGTCATGGCTGCATCATGGTGAGTCATCGCATAGCTACTAATGATCGGGGTGTCGGTGCTTTGGCTTGGATGAATGTCCAGATCGTGCGCGGTTTCTGCCCGTTGGTTCAGCGCGCATATGGGGCCGCCTGACGGATCAAGCACACTGTTCGGCTTACGAAAAACAAAAGCTTCAGCACACAGATCGCCAAGCGTCACATCGCGCAAAATGATGCTGTCGCCACCTGTGTTCAGGGTATGGTTGTCTTTGGCTTGTGCAAAAGCCGAAATTCCAGATTTCCTCCCAAAAGGCGTCATCGATTTAGGGGCGGTCGACCCAAACGCTTTGCATGGAATTGTTGGCGTCTTGCCAGTCCATGAACCGCAATTGGCGTAGGTCTTCGATCAGATTGATCCAATCAGGGTTTTATATGGCTTCTGCCTCGAAGTGCTCTTTTTTAGCCTATTGTGATGCCTCGTACCGGATCACCAACATCCACGTTTCCGCGGACCATCCTGTACTATGCGCTAGATACCAGAACGGTTTGCAATGGTCTCCTTTTTAGCCTTCGCTGGATATCCCGTCAGAATGACGCTCTCTGGCAGACCATTGGGCCAGCCGTTTGCGTGCAAAGCATCATAACCATATCGCACCAGTATACCGTATGTCCCGACAGTGGTTGCGACCCGAGGGCGCATAAGATGGAAACGATCAATAAACGCGTGTTGCGGGGACCAGTCTGACAGGTTGTTCAACCCCATCGCATCTCAGGGATCGAGTAGGCCGTTTGCCGTTTCTGACGGTTGTTGATCAGGCATGATATTGCCCTTCGAAAATTGCGGCTGATGCCGTCAAATTTTGCCACCCCGAGGGTGTGATTTGGACCAAGTATCAAGACTGGATCTTGCATTTCAAGTAAGGCGTTTATGTTGCTGTTTTGCAGCCAATAGTTGGTCATTTTCATTTGGATCAGTGTCTTGATGCCTGCTCCCAATCTGCGAGATCGAGGTGACTACAGCCCAAATGGGGCGGACTATTGAGCAAAGGCCCCGAGATTGATTTCACCTGAGTTTAACGGTCGTTTTGCGGGTGAATTCTGCGACGGGTCGGTCGATCAATTTGGTGCTGAGCGTCACCGTTGACCCAACTGTCAGTTGCCCGAGCAGGCTGAACAGCCACGCGGCCTCATCCCCGACCCCGCGGGCAGTGCTCCATGCGGTATCGTGTCTAGGTCTGAGGCGCGTGGCGATCACGCTGCGCAGCAACCGCGTGTGTTGCGGATGTCGAGATCTTGCGTGGCCATTGTCTTGTTGTCGAGGTTCATGTCACCCCTTTTGCACGGTTCGGTCCAAACGGGCTAATGCGCGCACCACTGCGGGGCGCGTATCTATCTGTTGTATCCAGCGCCGAGTGTGCGCCAGTGGCGTCAGCCTGTCGGCGACCGCACCGTCGAGGAATTGCAGCCCGCCTTTCGCCCAAGGAAAGGTCATGATGTCTGCAACTGAATACATGCCGCCTGCCAGATAGGGCTGTTCGGCCAATCGCTTTTCCAGCACGTCAAAGAGGCGCAGGGTTTCTGCCAGATAACGCTCGATCGCGTAGGGCAATTTTTCCGGTGCCATCTGAAAATGCCCCCATTGGCCAATCATCGGGCCAAGGCCGCCCACTTGCCAAAAGGTCCATGCCAATGCATCGGCGCGCGCTTGACCATCTGCAGGCAGGAATGCGCCGTGTTTTTCAGCCAGATGCAATATGATCGCGCCGGATTCGAACAAGGTTATCCCGTCATCCTGTAGGGCGGGAATTTTACCATTTGGGCTGAGTGCGCGAAAATCTGCATTGTGTTGAACACCTGCGCCGATGTTGATGGGCAAAACGTCATATTCCAACCCGAGCTCCTCGAGCAAGATTGCCGGTTTCTGCCCGTTCGGGGTGTTCCACGTGTGCAGTTTAATCATGGGACAGTGCCGTAATTCCGGCGGTTATCGTTATGGTTTTCCATGGTGTGCTCCCAACATAGTGAGCGCTAGCAATAGCGGTTTTGCCGCATGTATGATTGAACGTTTCAGCTGATGTTTTGAACAGTGCAGGCGTCAGGACGGCCGCCCGTTTCGATTGCCTATCCTGGTCCCGCAGGGCTTGGCATGACATCGCTTGCATGCAGATAAGATGCACGGATCGTTCAAGAATTAAATTGCCCTGTTCAATTCAAAGCCCCCCCACATCACTACAATTTTCCTCATGGAACTTGGCTATGCAAAGCAACAAGACACCTAAAGGAACAGATTCATGAAATTTCTTCACACGTTGGCCCTGTTTTTGGCTCTTACAGGTCCGCTGCACGCGCAAAACACTGCATTCCTTAAAGAACCCAACAGTCTGGTCACCGAAGACGATCTGGCGGTGCGGCAGGTGATTGCACGGCTGAACCAAGCGCTCGATAGTGGTGACTACGCTGTTTACGGCAGCTTTTTTGCAGATGATGCGGTGTTTACCTCAGGATTTGGTGATGCAACCGGACCAGCGGGTGTGGCCGCAGCACTTGAGCAAGTGCGCCCTTTCATCACAAACAAACGCCATGTGTCGGCGAATTTGGTCATTAACGGTGCGGGCGACCGTGCGGTTGTCACAAGTTATCTGATTGTGTTCGAGCGGGTCGCCGACCTGAGCTATGTCGGATCTGCCATCAATATCGACACTCTGGAAAAACGCCGCGGTCGCTGGCTGGTTACCCGTCACGACTCCGAGCTCGATCCGGCAACAGCTGATGCGATGCAGGCTGCCATGGGCGGCCAGTAAATCGCCCACACCAATCCCCAGTCTGCTCCCCCCCCCAACGAGGCTTTATTTGCGATGTTCAAAACACTCAATCGGCCCCTGAGCGGCCTTGCGGTTGTGGTCGTTCTGGCCTTGCCTTTGGCGCCTGTGTCTGCCCAGCAGCAACCGCAGGCAGTGCCGGTTCAGGCCCCTAATCCGGTTCAACAACAGATCACGGATTACGACATTTACACGGGCCGTGTCGAGGCGGCTCAGGATGTGGAAATCCGCGCGCGTGTATCGGGATTTTTGCGCGAGATACGGTTCGAAGATGGCGCGTTGGTCAAAGCGGGCGATGTGCTGTTTGTATTGGACAAGCGGCGCGCGCAGGCATCCGTGGGGATTGCGACGGCAGCTTTGTCGTTGGCAGAAGCAAACCTGGATCTGGCGGCGGCGGAGTTGGCCCGCGCAGAGGAGTTGGCAGCGCGGCAAGCAATTTCGCGTCAAGACCGTGATCAGCGGGCCGCTGATCTTGCCGCAGCGGCGGCGCGTGTTGAAGGGGCTACTGCCGACCTCGCGCTTGCCCAGATTGATTTGCAGGATACGGAAATCACTGCGCCGTTTGACGGCCGTGTGTCTTCAAAGCGTGTCGACATCGGTGCATTGGTGGATGGTGGCACGGGGCAGGGCACACTCCTTACCGATCTGGTGGCAATTGATCCCGTTCAAGTGGTGTTTGATGCATCTGAAAGTGACTATCTGTCTTACGTCCGTCTCGATCTGGCTGGCCGTGCAGGGTCATCGCGAACAGAGCCGGCCGTGATTGATGTGATGCTGCCTGACGAGGACACATGGCAGCACAAGGGCCAGATTGATTTCATCGACAACCGGATTGACGCTGCGTCGGGCACGATCCGCGTGCGCGCCAGTATTTCCAACGGTTCCGGCCTGTTCGCACCTGGTCTGTTTGCCCAGGTGCGCGTGCCCAGATCAGAGCCTTATACCGCCATGCTCGTGCCTGACACAGCCGTACTAACGGACCAAGCAGGCCGTATTGTATATGTCGTTACCGATGAGGGCGCAGCGCAAGCGCGCGCTGTGATCACAGGCCCTTTGTTTGACGGTCTACGCGTTATCCGCAGCGGGCTGGAACCGGATGACCGTGTCATTCAAAGCAATCTGGTCGCGATCCGCACGGGCACTCAGGTCGAGGTGACTGACGCCCAAGCCGGTGATGCAGGTGCAAGCGAATGAGCCCGTTTCGCATGTTTGTGGACCGGCCCATTCTGGCCACTGTCCTGTCATTTGTGATTTTGATCGTGGGCGGGGTCAGCTATTTCACGCTGCCTGTCTCTGAATATCCTGAAATTGCACCGCCGACCATCAGTGTGACCGCCAGCTATCCCGGTGCCTCTGCTGAAACGGTGGCCGAAACTGTAGCCTCGCCTATTGAGCAAGAGATCAATGGTGTCGAGGGCATGATCTATATGCTGTCGCAGTCCACTGGCGACGGCTCTGTTTCGATCACGGTCACGTTCGAGCCGGGCACAGATTTGGATGCGGCGAACGTGCTGGTACAAAACCGCGTGGCACGGGCCGAGCCGCGCTTGCCGGAGCCCGTGCGCAGGCTTGGGGTCTCGACAGCCAAATCCTCGCCCTCGATCCTGATGATCGTCAGTGTTCTGTCGGAAAACGGCAGCCGTGATCAGCTCTATCTGTCCAACTATGCGCGCACGCAGATTGTTGACCGCATCGCGCGGATTGATGGTGTGGGCGAGGCGCGTTTGTTTGCGGAACGGGCGTATTCCATGCGGGTGTGGTTCAACCCTGATCGCATGGCCGCGCGGGGGCTGACGCCCGAGGACGTGATCGGATCGTTGTCTGTCAACAACGCACAAGTGGCGTCGGGTACGTTGAATGCGCTGCCTGCAACAAGGCAGCAAGCCTATCAATTCGGGGTCGAGACCACAGGCAGATTGACCGCCCCCGAAAGCTTTGGCGACATTGTCATCAACCGTACGGAGGATGGCAGGCTGACCCGTGTGCGCGACGTGGCACGGGTTGAGCTGGGGGCCGAAAACTATGGCATCTTCGGCTACCAAGGGCTCGATACCTCGATCCCGCTGGCAATTTTCCAACGGCCCGGCACCAACGCATTGGCAATCTCGGAGGCCATCAAGGCCGAGATGGCAACGCTGTCCGAAGAGTTCCCCGAAGGGGTCAATTATAATATCGTCTATAACCCGACCGAGTTCATCTCCACCTCCATCGACAAGGTGTACACAACATTGTTCGAGGCCGTTGCTTTGGTAATCCTCGTGGTGCTTGTGTTTCTGCATGCCCCGCGCATCGCGATCATTCCTGTGCTGGCGATCCCCGTGTCTCTTATCGGTACGTTCGCGGTGATGTCTGCCTTTGGGTTTTCGATCAATACGCTGACGTTGTTCAGCCTCGTGCTGGTCATAGGTATCGTTGTCGATGATGCGATCATTGTGGTTGAAAACGCGCAACGTCTGGTAGACGAGGGTAAATCCCCCAAAGAGGCCGCGCGCCTGACAATGGATGAAGTTGGCGGTGCTGTGATTGCCACGGGGTTGGTGCTGGCTGCAGTGTTCATTCCGGCAGCCTTCGTCGAAGGGGTAACAGGCGCGTTCTACCGCCAGTTTGCAATTACGATTGCCACGGCGACCATGCTGTCTGTTCTGGTGTCGTTGACCTTGTCGCCTGCGCTGGTCGGTATCTTTATGAAACCCAAGTCGGACGATACCAAAGAGAAGGGTCTGATCGCCCGCGCCGGTGCTGCGTTTGACCGCGGGTTTGACAAGCTGTCGCAGATCTATGCGAGCTTTATCCGCTTCACGATCCGCCTTACGCCTTTGGTGATGGTGGTCTATGGTGGCCTGATCGGTTTGGCGGGTTACACCCTGACCACTACGCCTGCGGGGTTCATACCTGATCAGGATAAGGGGTACTTCATTGCCGCCCTGCAACTGCCCCCCGGATCGTCCCTGACCCGGACCCGCGCCGCGATGGAGACGGTGACCGAACGTATCCTCGAACACCCCGCCGTGTTGAACACCAGCGGTTTCGCGGGGTTTGACGGCTCGACATTTACAGCCTCATCCAACGGTGGCGCGATCTTTGCCACGCTCAAACCGTTTGAGCAGCGGCTGGTGGATGGCAACGATGTAGCGACTGTCATCGGCGATCTGCAAGGAGTGTTGAATGGTATTTCCGAGGCGGGTGTTTTCGTGCTCCAACCGCCTCCGGTAGAAGGCCTCGGCAACTCCGGTGGTTGGAAGCTGTATGTGCAGGCGCGCGAAGGGCAATCGCTGAAAGAGACCGAAGAGCAGACCCAAGCGCTGGCAGCGGCATTGAACCAAGAACCTCTGGTGCGCGGGGCGTTTACCCTGTTTAACACCAACACCCCCAAGATTTTTGGCGAGATCGACCGCGCAAAAGCTGAAATGCTGGGATTGGATGCAACGGCGGTAAACCAGACGTTAGAGAGCTATCTCGGCTCTGCCTACATCAACGACTTCACGTTTTTGGGTCGTAATTTCCGCGTTACTGCGCAGGCCGATGCACCGTTTCGCGACGAGATTGGCGATGTGGAAAGCTACCGCGCACGCGCCACTACGGGAGCGATGGTGCCGCTTGGGACAATTGCGGATTTCACCTATACCACCGGTGCCGACCGCGCGCCGCGGTATAACCTGTACAACTCGGTTGAGCTTCAGGGTGGGGCGGCCCCTGGCGTATCCTCAGGCGCTTTGCTGGGCGCGATTGAGCGCGTGGCAGGTGAGGTTCTGGCCGATGGCTATGCCATTGAATGGACCGATCTGAGCTACCAGCAAAAGCAAGCAGGCAACACGGCAATCTATGTATTCGGCCTTGGCGTGTTGTTCGTGTTTCTGGTGTTGGCCGCTTTGTACGAAAGCTGGCTGTGGCCACTCGCCATCATCCTGATCGTGCCGATGTGCCTGCTGGCCGCTTTGGTGGGCGTCAACATGCGGGGCATGGACAACAACATCCTGACCCAGATCGGTTTAATCGTGCTGGTGGGGCTTGCGTGTAAAAACGCCATCCTGATTGTCGAATTCGCCAAACAAGCCGAAGAAGACGGGTTGAACCGTGTCGAGGCTGCGGTGACGGCGGCGCGTCTGCGGTTGCGGCCTATTTTGATGACCTCGCTGGCGTTCATCTTCGGGGTGATCCCGCTTGTTATTGCCACGGGTGCGGGTGCCGAGCTGCGGCAAATCCTTGGGACAACCGTGTTTGCAGGCATGATCGGCGTCACGTTTTTTGGTTTGCTGTTTACCCCCGTATTCTACGTGGTGTGTCGTGCGCTGGGTGCTTGGCTGTCAGGTGAGAACAAAAAACAGGAGCCTGCGACATGATACCGACCAGACTGACCAAACCGCTGCCTTTGCTTCTGAGCGTTGCCCTATTCGGAGCCTGCGCCGCTGTTGGCCCTAATTACAAAGCACCAGTGGCTGCGACAGGGGCCGAGGCGTTGCCTTCGGCCAGTGGGGTGTCCTTGCGGTCAAATGCGACATCCAGCTTGTGGTGGCGGGAGGTCAAAGACAAACGCCTCTCCCAATTGGTCGAGAACGCGTTGGTAGCCAATTATGACATCGCTGTTGCTGCAGCCAATCTGGATGCCGCACGCGCACAATTGCGCGAAACGGCCAGCACCCGGTTGCCCGACATCACGGCCACTGCGTCCACCGAACGTTCACGTGAAGCACACACGCCTAGCGTGCCGCGTCAGACCCAATCGCCCAGTAGCCTGTCGGCAAATCTTAGCTGGGAGCTAGACCTGTTTGGCCGTTTGCGCCGCCAGTCCGAGGCGCGTCGTGCAAATGCCGATGTGGCTGCTGCCCTGTTGGCCGACGTGCAACGCCTGATCGCGGCGGATGTGGCGCTGGCTTATGCCGATCTGCGCGAGGCACAGGTGCGCCGTGCAGTGGCACAGCGTAACCAGCAAAACCAAAAGCGCACGGTCGAGATTACCCGCACGCAGTTCGAGGCGGGCGCAACGGATCAGCTGAACCTGCTGCGCGCACAAAGCCAGCTGCAAACTACCGAAGCCAGTCTGCCGACATACAAGGCAGCAGAGCGTGCGGCGTTGAACCGGATCACCACTTTATCAGCCAAAGCCCCGGGATCAATGGACCAGACATTGGGAACCGCCACGGGATTTCCTTCGCTTCCCGGTGTGATTACTGCAGGCAATGTCTCGGCCTTGTTGCGCGCGCGCCCTG
Organism: uncultured Sulfitobacter sp.; assembly: GCF_947502895.1. Classification (GTDB taxonomy): domain Bacteria; phylum Pseudomonadota; class Alphaproteobacteria; order Rhodobacterales; family Rhodobacteraceae; genus Sulfitobacter. Next base: position 228,842 of record NZ_CANNBM010000002.1, on the reverse strand, counting down.
ATATCCGCGCAGCCGAGCGAGACCTAGCGCGCGCCACCGCAGAGATTGGTGTCACCACGGCTGATTTGTTCCCGACGCTGTCTGTTTCGGGCCGTCTTGGGCTTTCTGGCTCTGACCCGGCAGGCTTGTCACGCTCGGGTGCTTCGTTCTTCGGGGTCGGGCCATCGATCTCGGTCGCTTTGTTTGACCGTAATGAAATTCATGCGCGGATTGCTGCCTCAAAGGCGGTGGCGGATGGTACGCTGGCCACCTATCAAAACCTTGTTGTCCAAGCGCTGTCCGAGGCGGATACAGCCCTGTCAGACTATGCACAACAGGGACAACGAACCGTGTTGTTGGGCCGTGCTGTGGCATCTGCCCGCGAAGCAAGCAAGCTAGCGCGGGTTCAGTTTGAAGTGGGGACAGAGCCGCTGCAGACCCTGTTAGATACTGAAAATGCCCAACTGTTGGCAGAGGATGCCGAGGCAGCGGCGCAGGCTGAGCGGTTGCGCGCATTGATCCGCGTGTACCGCGCCTTTGCCGTGGGGCCAGTGGCGGCGACGCCCGCAGGATAGTCTGGGCCTAGCGGTCAACCAGCTGGCCTGTTTCGTTCAGACGGTTGACCCCTCTGTGAAACGGGCCAAAGAAGCGGTCGTCATCGCCAGCGACGGCTTCTATCGTCTGGCCCATGCCCCTGATCAAATTGAGAACAGTTGGGGAAGTGGCAGGGACCAAATGCCCGCTGCCAGCGTCCGATATTGCAGACACGTCGATAAAGGTGATGCCCAGATCGGCCAGCTGCGGCGTTCCGGTCAAAGATCCCAGCCGTGGTTTGCCAGTCAGCAGCCCCGACAACCTAAGCGCGTTATCTTTTGGGGATGAAAACACCACGAACGGCTGCGGCAACGGGGCGGCATCACGTACCTGTTGGCGAAACAACTCTGCGTCGATATCGGGCGAGATCAGGATCACGCCGGCAAGTTTGTCGCGCATCCGTCCTTGTCGTTTATGCGAGATCTGGCGCAGCGTCTCGATCACCAAGAATGCGCCCAGCGAATGGCCCACTACGACAATGCGCTCGGCACTGCTGTCGGTGAGTGCCAGCAACGTCTGTTCCAGACTGTCACGGGCAAAAAGCACTGAATCGCGGTCGCGGGCGTAATCGCGAATGCGTCCTGTCGAAGGCCATGCATAGTGAAGCGTGAGGGCGGGCAGCTTCAGGTCGTGCTTTATCTGGGCAAAGCGGAACAACCCTTCGGCAAAGGTGGTGTTATATCCATGCACAAAGACGACCACTTCGCGGTCCGATTTCGGGATTGTCGCAGCCTTGCGGTCAAACGCGGTCTGAAAGGCGGATTGGTTTTGATAGGTCGTTTGGGCGACTGTGGCAAAGTGCTTGGCAGGGTCGGGCTGGTCACCACCCCATTCGATCTGGCCCGCGCTGTGATTGGGTGGAATGGAAATGTCGTACTTGCCAAATTTAGTCTGCGCAGATCGTGCTGTTCCAAATCCGTTTGCCAATGACATGCGGTTTGTTGCGATAAAGATCTGTTCAACCGTGGCACCACTTTCTGCGGGTATCTGTTTGGTAATTAGGCCAAGGGGTTGCTGTTCGCTACACGCGGCCAAGACGAGGCACGAGCATAAGATCAAACAGGCCAGCGATACAAAATTCGGACGTATAATCCGGCAGGCAAATGCCCGAGGTTGAAATTGGGCGACGTTGCGCAAGGTAGCTCCGTTCATATTTGCCGTGGGTCCATAGGATGCCCTTTCCATATATTCTCAACGATTGCATCAAAAACATCGCTACCCAAGTCGCAGCGCAAATAATATGCTCCGTGCAAAGGCAGAATGGCGGCTATTGGCAAGCTGCCCACCACCTCTTTCCAGATCGGAATGAAACACGGGTCTGTGTCGGCGCCGATGGGGCGTTCAAGCCGTGGCGTCTGGTCGGGCTGTATGGGTCCTGGCCCCACAGCGGCATCACCGGTCAGCAAAATGCCGCCCTTTTGTGGAAGGTATAACATGATTGAGCCCGCCGTATGGCCCGGAATGTGAATGAGCTGTGCGCCTACGCCCTGCAATATCTCCAAGCCCTTTCCCCCAGTAGGATCGCCAACCGCCATCGGGAGGCGAGACATCGAAGGGCATGTGTGATCGTCCGGATGCAATAGGACTGGCAGCTCGTAGTGTTCTTTGATCTCATGAAAAGCATCGCCAGATGACACAAGGTGACGGTGCGAAAGCACAAGTGCCAGCGGTGGGTGAGCTGTGCTGATCATTGCCTCAATGGCATCCAGATTCCAGCTGAACACGGCATCAAACAGCAGCGTGCCGGTCGACCCAGAGATTGCATAGGAATTGGGCGGCCGTTTCGACCCGCCTGTGACCGCCCCCTTTTGGGGCAGCATCACGACCGGTCCGATGATCGGGCGCACATGGGGCGCGAAAAATTCCACATTGACCTCCTGATCAAGAGGCGAGCTACTGCTGTGACAAGACAGGGCGACCCAATGGGCGAAACCATCTTGTCCTTTCGGGGGACCCTCGATGATGTGACCCTACCATACTGCAACGCGTCGCCCTTGAACGAAAGACGCTTGTTTTGGAACGCAGCAGGCGGGTTTGTCTTGCCATCTGTCAGAGCGCTTTCGCGTTTTAATCAAAAACTGAGCACTCTTTAGAATATTACGACCGGCATTTCTGCAGGATTACCCTTCACGGGCAGAAATAAAGGCAGGTCTAATAAAAGTTGGAGTCGTTCTGAAAACACCGGGAGCAATGGGCGATGCACACCGCAATAAGATATGGCCAAGAGGTGGAAACGCGACTGGCCTATTCCGTCTCGTGTAGTCCGAACGTGCAGGCAGGCGACATGTCGATCATCGCGCTATCCTGCACTGATACCGCCGTCTGTCAAAGACACCAACGCCCGCATCCAACGCGCAGTCAACCGTATCAAAGCACATCTGGCTGATAGTATGTCGGTTGCCAAACTTGCCGGCCTTGCCAATATGAGCATCAGTTGGTTCTCCAGAGCATTCAAAGCAACCGTGGGCCAGAGCGTGCATGCCTAAGTTCTGGAGCGGAGGTTGGAGCAGGCCAGGCGCGCGTAGATCAGCACCAGAACACCTATCGGCCATATCGCTGTGGATTGCGGTTTTGCCGATCATCCCCACCTCACCAGACTGTTTCGCCGCCACTACGGGATATCGCCTAGCGGTTTGCGATAGCTCTGGTCAAAGCATATTGGGCAGGCAGCAGTAGTGTCGGATTGTTCTAAGAAAAGATCGTTCTGTCCAATGCCTGACAGCCTCAATCCGCCAATGTATCGACGTTGCCGAAGCGCCGTACCGGACCTTTCGGGGTGCGACCCTGTTCTCCACACTGGTTCCTATTTATTGAAAGACGCCTCATGAGCTCAGATTCCGCGCGCGCGGCCACCGACACCACCGATCCCTATGCCCGTGAAGGTCAGATATTTCCCACATTAACCGACGCGCAGATTGACCGCATATCTGATTACGGCGAAGCTGACGTGCTGCAAAGCGGCACGGTGATATTCGAGCGCGGCCAACGCGGCGCAGATTTCTTCTTGATCACCGCTGGATGTGTTGAAATCATCGATCGGACCATTGATGGATCCGAACGGATCATCACGGCGCTGGGGCCTGCGCAGTTTACCGGTGAGCTGGATCTGTTCAGCAGGCGTAAAGGTCTGGTCGAGGGGCGCGCCAAAGGGACAACACACGTCATCCGTCTGACCCGCGACCAGTTCCGCCGCATGTCCTCTACCGAGCAGGACATTGGAGAAATCATCTTGCGCGCACTGATCCTGCGGCGTTCGGGTTTTATTGCGAAAGCACAGGCGGGTGCGACAATTGTGGGTGATGCAAATGACCGCGACGTCATCCGCATCAACAGGTTTTTGTCGCGCAACGGGTATCCCGTGACCCTATGTGATGCGACCACGCCACAGGGCATTGAGCTGTCAAGAAAAGCACGACCGGAGTCCAGCTGCCCCGCAGTAGTGCAAACATCGGATGGTCAGATATTCAGCAATCCGTCAACTGCAGAGCTTGCCGATCTATTGGGGCTTACCGAAGACTTGGACGTCGATCATGTGTATGACCTTGCCATTGTTGGTGCCGGGCCTGCCGGTTTATCCGCCTGCGTCTATGCCGCGTCAGAGGCGCTGGATACGGTCGTGGTGGAGACCGAAGCACCAGGCGGGCAGGCGGGGACGTCTTCGAAGATCGAGAACTATCTGGGCTTTCCTACAGGTATTTCCGGTCAAGCGTTGGCGGGGCGGGCGTGGATTCAAGGCCAGAAATTCGGGGCGACTTTTGTTGTGGCCCGCGCCGCGACACAGATTGCACGGCACGAACGCGGGTTCAAAATACAACGAGACGGGGCGCATGATATTCTGGCGCGCGCCGTGATCCTTGCCTGTGGCGCGACCTACCGCAGGCTAGACCATATTGACGGCTACGCAATCTATGAGGGTCAGGGCATCCATTATGCCGCCACTGCTCTCGAAGCACGGTTCTGCTCGGGCACCGAGGCCGTGGTTATCGGCGGCGGCAATTCGGCGGGACAGGCGGCCGTTTTCTTGTCGCGCCATGCCTCTAAGGTACATGTATTGGTGCGTGCTGACGGGCTGGCCGACAGCATGTCAGACTATCTGGTTAGCCGGATCGAGCAAAGCGGCAACATCGAACTGCACACCCGATCGGAGCTGACTGCGCTGCATGGCGACAGGCTGCTGGAAGGTGTGACTTGGACCAACCGTGACACAGGCGCGGGCACCCGCTGTAATGCGCCCAATGTGTTTGTAATGATTGGCGCTGTGCCCAACACCGCGTGGATGGGCGATTGTGTTGCGCTGGACACCCGCGGCTTTGTGAAGACGGGTGCTGATCTGGAACAAGCGGAAAATATGTTCAGCACCTCGACACCCGGCATCTTTGCAGTGGGGGATGTGCGGTCGGGTTCTGTAAAACGCGTCGCCTCTGGCGTGGGCGAAGGGTCGGTTTGTGTCAGCGCGGTGCATGGCTATCTGGCCAATAATCCGTCCTAGTGCAGGTCTGCACCGGTTTTGCAGGCCGTATGTTTTACCATGTCGTGCTAGTTTCAACGCGCGCTTGGGTGTAGGTAAGGCCTGAACCGATGCTGGTAGGGCTTTGCAATGACCCAAGGAGACGACACCAAGACACCGCGATCATGGTCCGATCAGGTAGGAGATGGTCCTTTCAGCATGACGTTTCACGAAGCCAGCGAATTGATCGGCAAGCGGTGGACAGGTGCGATTATCAGGACGTTGTTCCATGGCAAGACCCGCTTTCGCGAGATCGCAGATGCGATCCCCGGAATGAGTGACAAGTTGCTTTCGACAAGATTGAAAGAGCTGGAACATGCAGGCATCATCCGGCCAACCGACACCGAGCGAGGCTATGCGCTGACCGAAAAGGGTAAGGACCTGCGGTTGATCCTGATCGAGATTGCGAAGTGGGCGCACCGTTGGGCGCAAAAACCTGACGGAGAAGAACAGGACAAATAGTTCTGTTTGTTTCATTCCGTCTAGTTCTTTCCGAGCCAAGACCTGCGCTGTGGCGACCTTTGTGCGCGCAAGCACTCTTTCGCTCACCAACAATTATTCCGAAAACAGCACTTATCTTTCAGTTCGATTTATACTAACCTTAAGTTAGTAATCTGATAGGCGAGATCTTATGACATCCCATTTCACGCAATCGAACACTGATGCGCTTTTGGGACGTTCTGATGCGGGTCAGACTGCGCTGTCAGCGGGGTGCCAGCGGGCATCTGGAAACGGTGTAAAAAGTCCTGAGCAAAACGGATTTACCTATCGAACCAATGGTATCTCGATTGATGTGACGCCACCTGGGCGTGTTGTACGTCGATTTCCACCTGCAGACCTGACCATAAATATCGCACCTTCTGGTATTGTAGGGTCTTCGTCCTGCTGTCGGGTGAACGGTAAGAAAATTTTCCAAAAGCAGGGTGCTACCGGTGTCATGGATGTTTTCGCATATGGGCAGAGTACGGAAATTGACTGTTTCAACCATGACTGGGGCTGTATTTTACAAATCGATCGTCACCGCTTGGACGCGGTTGCCTCAAAGAGCCTCGATGTTGAGCAATTGACCGTGCGCGAGCACACGCGCTGTATTGACACAACAGCAGGGCTGCTTGGGCGGATCGCAATTGACCATCTCAGATTTGATCACATGCCGGATGCAATTTTCCTTGAAGGGCTGTCTATTGCGCTGACTGCTCGCGTTTTCGCGTTGGCTGGAGCCGATACAGGCCTTGCACCGTCGATGCCGCGTCTCGATCCACGCTTGCGGCGCGCCGTAGATTACATCGAAGATAACATCGGTACCTCGCTGAGTGTTGCAGAATGTGCCAGAGTCGCAGCGATGAGCCCCACTTGGTTCGCGCGTTCGTTCAAGGCAGCAAACGGCATCGCGGTTCATGCCTATGTCCGTGAACGCAGGTTGCAACGTGCGATGGGTATGTTGGATCACAGCCGAATTAGTCTGACCCACATTGCGCATGAATGCGGTTTTGCCGACCAATCGCATCTGACCCGCAACTTCTCAAAACGGTTTGGCATGCCGCCCAATGCATGGCGCAACCGCTAGGTTGGGTTGATGACCAACATCGAATTAGATCGGTAAGTCGGTTCATAGCCAGAGCGGCCAGAGGAAACTCTCCACCAGTGGATAAACTGGTTTTGATCGGCGTCTCGTCATGGAGAGCTACAGCAAACCGGATGCAGCAGGGCTGCCGCCAGACATCGGGCGTGGGCGCACGATGACCCGATGCGGCAAAAGCGGATTGCGCACTGCGCTGTGCTAGAGTGTCCTGCCTTGCTGCCCGATGTTACCAGTTGCATTCGCCCCAAGCACTCTCATTCGGGCAGCCTGACCTGCACCATAAGAAGTCACTTGTTTTCTGGCCAAGTAAACGGAACGTCTACGCTAAAGGTTGGAAGGGTATTCTCTCTGGGGCGCTGGTCAGAAACAAAGCTGCCGTGATGCCCAGATGACCGAAAGGCACCGTGTTTGGCGGCTAGAAAACGAAATCCGACTGATCAAGCACAGCAGTCTGAAGCACTTCGATCTGGGTGCCATCATGTTCTACAACTGTGGCATCCCCGCGCTGAGAGATCGTCAAATCGGCAAAACTTGCGCCTGCGACAATGATGACATCGCTGCCGCGTTCAAAGTCCCTGATCTGGTTGGTGCCATCGCCTGCAGCAAAGACGAAAGTGTCACTGCCATCCTCGCCCCAAACAACATCCGAACCGCGGCCTGCCCAGATCACATCATCGCCGTTACCGCCACGGATCCAATCGTCGCCATCGCCGCCCATCAGACTGTCGTCACCCCACAGACCCCAGATGTTGTCATCACCGATTTGGCCGTCCAATTGATCGTTGCCGCCGCCGCCATATAGGAAATCACCATGGGCGCCACCGTTTAACTGATCGTTTCCAGCCCCGCCAAACATGGTATCATTGCCTGTACCGCCGTTCATTGTATCGCTGCCACCGCCGCTGGCCATGTCGTCATTGCCACCAAGACCATTCATCACATCAGCTGCGTTGCTTGCGCTCAATGTATCTGCTTGTTGCGTTCCCGTGACCCGCATGCCGTCTATTTCGGGGAGTTCAGGCAGAGGTGTCTCCGGCTCTGTTGGCGCTGCCTCCGCTGCGGTTATGGCACCCTCAACGGCCTGCGTCCAAGCGGGGTCCAGACCGTTTGGGGTGAACCAATCTTCGTCACCCGGGTTGGAAAAGATGAACACGGCCTCTTCGCTGTGGGCAAAGGCGTTCACCAGTGTTTCCTCAAATATCTCAGGCGTCATTGTGGCACCAACGGGATATTCATCGGTCAGTACCATATGGGCCTGCGTCACTAGATCATCCCAGTTCTCGCGCACTTGTACGTCCACGGACCACCCGAACAGGTCTGCGATGATATCACTTCGATACTCTTGCGATTGCGCGAACTCTGCAGCGGTGCGCAGCTCATAAAGCTCGCCCATGTCGATCAGGGTTTGATCAGGTCCCAACCCTTGGGCCATGCCAGTGAAAAATGCGCCGCGCAGTTCGTGAAAGCCGGGGCCGCCGCCCTGGCGGACGATGGCGCTTGGCTGGCCCTCGTCAAAGACCGACATATAGGGGCCGTGCATGACGCCCACTTCCGCTTCGGGAAAGACCTCGTTTATCGCCTCCATAATCTGCTGTCCGCGCAGGGCGGTCTGGTTTTGATAGACCAGCAAATTGGACGGATCAGCGTTCTCGTAATGCTCTGGATAGTTCTGCCACTTGCCGTTGTATTCCTCGTTGTCAAAGATCAGGCCTTGATACCCCGCCTCACGCGCGGCCAAGGCGACGGTACGAAAGTTATCAACCACTTGCGCCCAAGCGGCATCGTTGAACACATCACCGGGATCGTCGGTCTGGGTTAGGAAATAATTGTGATATTCGGCGTTGAAGTCTTCGAACCCGTTCATCTGGTTGCGCGTGTCCTCAAGGCTGATGACCACGCCCGGTTTCATCAGGTTCCAACTGGAAGCGCCGTTCATGACCAGGCCGTCCATCTCGACAGTGCGGGCGAAATCAAGGTTGTTCTTCAGTGTCCACACGTTGGACGAGGAACTAGCGGAGTGGATGATAAGGTTGGGTCTGTCAGTCATCGGAAATCCTCAAGCTGCTTGGTGTGCTTGAGGTTCCGACATGTTCAATGCGATAGGCAACAATGGTAGCCATACACTGCAATATTCGGCGCATACTCGCGTTTTAACCGTTTCAAGTTGTGCGAAAAATTGCGTAAAGAGAACTTTAATCAAGGATGCAGGGACGCGATCAGAATTGCCCTTAATCAGATCAAATCGCGCAGCGCGGCAGGCCTCTTTCAGATGACATTTCCCCAGCGGGTCAACGTCTGATACAGCACTCCTACAGCTTCGCCTTGGGGGTTCTCCCAGTCTTTTAACAGCTCGGATGCCAGCGACGCCCAGTTCAGCATCACTGCTCCCGCCTGCGTCATCCGCATCATCGCAGCCTGTTCGTTCAGCGTGCTGTCAGAACCGCAGGTGTCGACCACAACATAGCATTCATAACCCGCGCCCATCATGTCGAGCGTCAACAGAGTAGTGCAAATATCCAAAGAAATGCCGCCAAGGATGATCTTCTTGCAGCCGGTTTTTTCAATGTGATCGCGAAACGCCGGTTCGTCCCACGCTGATGGGGTATGGCGCTCAATCCGGACGGCATGGTCCGCGTGGGCAGTAACCTGTGCAAAGAAATTCCCGCGAAAGCTGCCTTCTTCACCCAACATGACGGTGGGCATTTCAAACAGCGCCGAGAGGCGGGTCAGCGCCTCTGCGTTCCGGCGCAACAGATCGTGTTCGATCGTGGTGATCCCAGGCAGGAAGCCATCCAGAAAATCCACGAGGATTACGACACTATTGTCTGCTGTCAGTTTTTCACAATAGTCCATGTTATATCCTTTTTATGATAGCCCCGCTTGGCACATCTGCAGTGCGATGAGGTTAATTGCACGCCAACGCCGGTTGCTGTTTCACGACCTCATCACCAATTTGTCGGTCAGGAACCGCGCCACGGGCGAGACGAGGGCGACCACCGGCAGCACGATCACATAAGTGCCCACAAACCGCGTAAACCATCGGGCGATAAACGGGTCGTCGCCGGACGGTGTCTGAACCTCGAAAATACCAGAGAGGACGACCCCCATCAGAAGGGTCATGAAAAAAACAAACGTAAGTGTCTCAAAACGCGAGGAAATAATTCCGCCTGTGTGCTTTCGGTCCGTCATCTCGACTGCCATTCACGACTTTGGGTCATGCAGGCATACCCATAACCTTGCGCAAACCCGCCTCATTGCGCTGTACGGCGTCTATCGCTGTGGCTTCGTTCATCTCCTGAGAGAACGTCTCTGGCCCGAGAGAGCGCATGGGCCCCATGCCACGCAGCACCGCAATCGTGCGGGCGAGGTCAAATTCCCCCTCGCCGGGTACTTTGCGGTGGAACAACAGATCGGTCTGCAAATTCTCGACGATTTTGGTGTTGCCGTCCGCAATCTGGACCTCGAGGATCCGGTCCATCGGGATGGTCGCCAACAGATCGTGATCTGGGTTCGAGCGCCAGAAATGCCATGTGTCAAAGGTCAGGCCAACATCGGCACCGCTGGCCTCGATCAAGGCCCAACCGGCTTTAAGGTCGGGGATCTTCGAGGTCGGCATGAATTCAAATGTCGGCTTCAGCCCGTTAGAAACCGCACGTTCTGCAAAGGATGCCATAGCATCGGCATAAGCGGCCTGATCATATGCGTCTCCCGCAGATTCCACGAGATTTATCTGCCCCGTTTCCAGCACATCCGCCATGCGAAACACCTCGTCCTCGCTCACGTCGATAAAGTCGCGGGTGTATTGATCAACGCCTTCCATGGTCCAGCCGGGCACCCAGCCTGTGTAGGGATCGATTGTGGCGATTTTGATACCAGAAGCGCGGATTAGCGCGGTGATTTCAGGATCGCTGAGCCCCTCGGCGCGCCAGCGGTTCATGTCTGCAGGGAATACGGTCATATGGCTGAAGCCGCTTGCGGCAACAGCCTCCAGACGAGTGGCCAATGGATGGGCCATCAGGGCAGCACCCCACATGACAAGGCGGGGTTCATTGGGCATTTCAGATGTTCCATTTGTTTGCGCATTGACGGATGCAGCGGCCAAACCTGCTGCGCCGCCCAACACGACTGTGCGTCGATCAATCATTGGTCTGGGCTTTCTTGATGAAGGTCAGGATGCTGGTGGCGACAGCTTCGGTGGCTTCTTCGGTCAGCCAGTGACCGGAGCCTTCGATCGCCATGCCAGTGACATTTTCTCCAAGCGGTTGCATCATTTGCAATACGTAAGGCTCTGGCGACAAAGCCCCCGCATTCAGTGCAAGAACAGGCATGGTGAGCAGCGTCTGAAACTTGGCGGAATTGTCTTTGGCGTCTTGCGGGAAGGCGCGGTACCACTCAAACCCTGCACGCAGGGTTTTGGGAATTGAATACGCCTCGACCGATGCGGCGATCACTTCTGCAGGTGGTCCTGACGGGTCAGCCCAAAGCTCGGTGATAAAGTGGCCTATGTAATATTCGACGCTGTTGCCCACGATCGCTTCTGGCACCTGTGGCACCATGTGGAAGGCGAAGTGCCATGCCAGCGGGTTCGTGGCGATCCAGTCATACGCGGGCGTGCCGGGCAGGGGGGCGTCCATTACGGTGAGTGTGGTCACATCCTCCGGAAATGCGCTGGCGTAGGCATATGCGACCATCAAGCCAATGTCGTGCCCCACCAGATGCACGGGCCCGATGTCCGCACCCGCAAAGGCTGCGTGAATGTCGTTGGCCATGTCAGCCTTGGTAAAGTCGTCGTCCGTGTTTGTGCTGTCACGCACGCCCGGCAGGTCGCAAGCATAGACCGTGAATTTGGCGGACAGGGCGGGCAGCACGGGCTTCCATTCCGCCGCGGTTTGGGGCCAGCCATGCAACAACAGCATCGCAGGTCCATCGCCGCCGACCATGCAGGTCAGCACCTCGTCGTTGCCCGACAGATCAATGCGTTCAAAGCCGGTAGGTGGTTCCATAATGGCTTGGGACAGGGCGATGTTTGGCAACGCCAAAGCGGCGGCAAATGTGAGGGAGGCTTGGGTCAAATTCATATGCTTTGCCTTTTGTTCAAGTATGAGGGGCAGCGCAGTTTTCGGATTGAATGTCGGCTTGGATGCGCTGCGTCTGCAGCACTCCGAGCGTTTATCCAAAGCATACCCGCCTGAATGCGCCAAACGGGCGGCTTCAGCTGCCGATGGACCAAAGACGGGAAAACGCTGATCATATAAACACACTAAGGCGTCACCCGATGCCTGCATTGAACATGAGCCGCGTAAATTTGTACGAAACGGCAGTGTTTGGAGCGAGAGCAGGGCAGGTTGCCGAGTAGACATAGTGCAGTGAAGTGAGTTCTTCCCTGTCATTGGGCGGCACCCTGTGACGGTCGGGCGCCCCATCAATTGTAGCCCAATCCCCTTTTGCGGCCTCGATCGTGCTCCGTCATCAGGCACCAAGGTTCCATCATAAATGGCAAAGACCGTTTTGCGGGGCTTTGACAGGCTTAGGTTTTTCGCTTTTTGCTACGCAGCATTTCGTTGCATTCGCGGTGATGCTTTGCCGGGGCTGCGGCCTATTTCACCGAAGCAGCCGTTCAGTTGGTTCGGCTGCGTCGCCATGAAACAAACCTTTTGCTGCACGGTGCCTGAACTGACGTATCGTGGGACAATGGGGCCTCGTACAGGGGCAGGTCGTGCTACTGTCACTGTGAAAGGTGCGTGAGTGTGCGAGACCTGAATATGTCGCCTTTGCCGGATGTGGCCACAGCCATACCAACCTCTGTGTTCAAGCCATCACTGCATCAAACAGGGTCTGGCGTTCCAAATCATCTGCACGTTGGTGAAACGACACTTCGCCGCGCTTCATGACGGTAAACGCGTCTCCCAGATCAAACGCAAAATCAAAGAACTGCTCAACCAGCACAATCGCCATATCACCCTGTTCGCACAGCAGGCGGATGACGTTGCCGATCTGTTGGATGATGTTGGGTTGAATGCCCTCGGTCGGCTCATCCAGCAAAAGAACCTTGGGCCTCGTTATCAGTGCACGGGCGATGGCCAGTTGTTGCTGCTGCCCGCCTGACAAGTCCCCGCCACGGCGACCAGCCATCTCTTTCAGCACAGGAAACAGATCATAGATCTGATCGGGGACGGCGCGATCGGCTTTGTCCAAGCAGGCAAAACCGGTTTCAAGGTTTTCGACAACGGTCATCATGGGAAACACTTCGCGCCCCTGAGGGACGTAAGCAATGCCCGCTTTGGCCGCATCAAAGGGGCTAAGGTGTGACAGAGGCATTCCGTCGAGCAAAATCGAGCCGTCTGCATAGGGGTGACGTCCTGCAATGGCCTTGAGCAGGCTGGTTTTTCCAACGCCATTGGTGCCCATCACAGCTGTGACCTCGCCCGCTTTTGCCACCAGTGAAACACCGTTCAGGATTTGGCTTTGCCCGTATTTCAAGGTCAGGTTTTGAATTTCCAACATCGGTTAGCGCCCTAGATAAACGTCAATGACGTCTTGGTTTTGCGTCACATGGTCCAGCGATCCTTCGGCCAAAACCGATCCTTGGTTCAGCACCGTGACTTTGCAATTGAGGCGGCGGACAAAGTCCATGTCGTGTTCAACGACAACAACCGCGCGGGTCTTTGCGGCCCGCACCAGTATGTCCGTGGTTTGCTCCCGTTCGACGGCAGACATACCTGCGGCGGGCTCATCCACCAACAACAGCCGTGGATCTTGTGCCAATAGCATCCCGATCTCGAGCCATTGCTTTTGACCGTGGCTGAGCACCCCTGACATCTGGTCCAAAGCAACCGTCAAGCCGATCTCATCACTGATTGCACGCACGCGTTCTTCTGTATCAGCAGCCACGCGGTTGAAGAGCAAATCAAACGGACGGCGCGGGTTCTTTAGCGCCATTGTAATATTCTCCCGGACTGTTTGTGCTTCGAACACAGTGGGTTTTTGAAACTTGCGCCCGATGCCCGCTTGGGCGATCTGACTTTCGGACATCCCCAGCAGGGACACTGACTTTTCCCCCCAAATGACATACCCTTCATCGGGCTTGGTCTTGCCGGTGACGATGTCCATAAACGTGGTTTTGCCTGCACCGTTCGGGCCAATGATGGCGCGTAATTCTGGCTCGGCGATCTGGATCGACAGGTTATTGATCGCCTTGAAACCGTCAAAGCTGACACTCACGCCAGAGACTTCTAAAAGCGTGCTCATGACCGCTCTCCTTTGCGGGGCAGTAGATCAAACAAGCCGCCGATGCCTTTGGGGAAGAACAATGTAACAGCGACGAAAGTCAGGCCCAGCAATACCAACCACCAGTCGGTCCATTTAATTACGTATATGCCCAAGTTGATGTCGGGCGCACTGCCGCCCGTGAACCAGGAGGACATCAGCGACACCACCGCCGCCCCGATCACCGCGCCGTACAGGCGGCCACGGCCACCAATCGCGACCCAAACCGCCAGATAGATTGATGCAATAGGCGCGATTTCCGCTGGGTTAATGATGCCTGCTTGTGGGTAATACAGGGCACCCGCAACGCCAGCGACCATCGCGGTGACAGTGAAGATAAACAATTTATAACTCTCAACATGATACCCTAGGAACCGCACGCGCGCCTCGTTGTCGCGGATGGCGCGGATCACCGACCCGAACTTGCCCGAAGTCATCCACGCGAACATAAGGTACCCCGCGCCAAGGGCTGCGGCAGAGGCCCAGAAAAACCAAAGTGACACAGTAGCTTGAGATACAGACTCAAGCCCCGGGATATTTTGCAGACCGGACAAGCCGTTGTTGCCGCGCAAACCGGTGTCGTTCTGGAAGAAATACAGCGACAATGCCAACGTCATCGCTTGGGTCAGGATCGACAGGTAGACACCTGCGACACGGCTGCGAAAGGCCAGCCAGCCAAAGACCAGCGCCAGCAGTCCCGGCACCAGCACAACGGCCAAAAGTTGCAGTGGTAGCGAATGGGAAAAGGCCCAGATCATTGGGAAATCAGTGCTGCCCACGACGCCAAATATCTGGCTGCCGATCGCGTCTGTAATCTCGTCTGGGGTAGGTGGCAGGACGTTGTTTTCCAGCGATGATACCACAATGTCTTTGGTACGATCATACATCAACCACATCCCGATGGCATAACCGCCAATTCCGAAAAACGCGAAATGCCCCAAGCTCAGGATGCCGCAATAGCCCCAAACCACATCCATCGCTATGGCAACAAGGCACAGGCATAACGTCTTGCCGAGTGTCTTTAGGAACGAGGTTGAGATTACGGCTGTGCCTGCTGCTTCGCTCATGATCGATACGACGACCGTAAAGAGTGACAGGCCTAATAGAAACCACAGCACAGACGGGTTTTTTGCAATGAACGTGCGTTTCATACTCAGTCTCCCGCCGCGCGGCCCTTGAGCGCGACGATGCCCTTTGGCCTGAATTGTATGAACAGGATGACGAACAAAATCATATAGGTTTGTGCTGCCAGCGTGTTGGAAGGGTTCAGCCATTCGATACCTTTTTGACCAAAGCCGATCATTGCAGCGCCCGCCAGCGTCCCCCAGACATTGCCAACGCCGCCGACAACCACGGTCATGAAACTCTGCACGATGTAGTCTGATCCCATCTCGGACGTGACCTTGGCGTAAAGTCCGATAGCGACCCCAGCGATCCCTGCGATGCCAGACCCAAGCCCGAAGGTCATCATGTTGATGCGGTCGGGATTGATCCCCATCGACGATGCCATTCCGGGGTTTTGGGTGACGGCGCGGACCTCCAGGCCCAGCCGCGTGCGTTTAAGGATGTAGAGGATCAGCCCGAGGAACATCAGGGCCAACACGAAAATCGCAATGCGGATAAAGCTGATCTGGATCACGTCATTGACAACCCATGCGCCTGCCAGCCAGTCGGGCGATGTCAGCGGGCGGGCTTGGGTGCCAAAAATGTTCTTGGCCAACTGCTGCAATGCAATCGAGATGCCGAATGTCGCAAGAAGTGTTTCCAGCGGGCGGTGGTATAATCGACGGATCACCAACCGCTCCATCACGACACCAGCGGCAAAGGTAACGGCAAACGACAGCGGCAGGGCGATGATTAGCGACACCGTATAATTCGGAACAAACAGTTGTACGACATAGCCAGTATAAGCGCCCATCATAATGAATTCGCCGTGCGCCATGTTTATCACGCCCATGACCCCGAAGGTGATCGCAAGGCCAATCGCCGCGAGGAAAAAGATCGACGCTAATGACAAGGCATCTAACGTCAGATCAGCCGCCTGCGCCGTGGCGACGCGGCTATCAACAGATCTCAGCGCGGTCTGTGCGGCTGCTGTGATGTCTGCGTTGGGTTCTTCGTAAAGCGTGTAAAACACATGACTATTCAAGGCTGCATCGCGCACGGTCTGCGTAATTAAAACAGGGACCAAGCCGTTAGCAGCCAAGCCAGCATAGGCCGCTTCGCGTCGTTCCGGATCGTTCATCTGTGCCAGAGGAAAGCCTGCAATGCGTCCGTCGATGATGTTCGCTTCCAGCGCTTTTCTGATGTCGGCAGGGGTTTGTTTGGGGGGGGCTAGATCTGCTGCGACCAACTGCGCATATGAGGCGTCGGGCGTGACCATCGGATCGAGGATCGCGGCGATGTTGCTATTTGGTTTTTGGGCCGAAACGCCGTTGGTCGTGGTCAGGATTTGATTCAATACGGCGCGGGCTTCCACGGACGTATCCGTGGAAAGGCTGTCGATCGCGGCGATGCGCATACTTGGCTCTGTGGCAAAGCGCGCGGATAGGAAGTTGGCAAGTTGGACTTTTCGTGCCTTTAGGGCGGGGTCCACTTCGGGGTCAATCGACGCCAAAAGCGGGGCCAGTTGCGCGGCTTCGGGACGCCGCGCGATAGAGGCCACAGCTGTCTCACGGCGCGTCAAATCGGGGTCGGTCAGCTGAAACTGCACCAGTGTCGTCCCGATCAACCTGCGCACGCCACCGTTCGGTTTCAACTGTTTGAATTCAGATTTCGGTGCGGTGGACGCGGCCTGCGTATCGACATCAGTTAGCGAAAGAGTGCCATCCGCTTCCGTGCCAATGAAAAACAGCCCATCGTTGCGCTGCCAGACGTTTTTCTCGGACCATTGCTCCAGAAAGGTGGTGACTTGCGGCAGACCTGACGCGGCAATCGCATCAAGGGTTTCGCTTACCGAACCGCGCGAAGGTTTTGCGATTTCGGCGGCGTGGGTTTGCAAAATGGGCTGGAGGGTTTGGGCAAAGGCAGCGGGTGTATTGCACATCATAAAGATCAAAGCAATTAAGGCGGAGCGCATCAGCATTCTTTCAATACGAATGCGACAGGCGCGCAGCGAACCTTCTGGAAGGGACCGCGTGCCTGCCGCAAGGACTTAGTAGTTAGAAGTCAATTGAACGCATGTTGCGGTTTCAACATTATACATGCCACAGCCGAGATCTTTCCAATCGGACTTCAGCACTGCGGAGGCAGGCAGGAAATCAGTCCACGCATCGCCTGGAACTTCGGTCGTTTGGCTGATGATGTCGAACTGACCGTCTGCTTGAATTTCGCCAATCAGAACCGGCTTGGCCAAATGGTGGTTTGGCAACATTACAGCCGTCCCACCGGTAAGGTTCGGGAACTCTTGACCATACATGGCGCTGCGCACGGCATCGACGTCCGTTGTGCCTGCTTCGGTCGCTGCATTCACCCACATGTTGAACCCGATATAGTGGGCCTCCATCGGGTCATTGGTCACACGCTCTTCGCCAGCGAAGGCCTTCCATGCGGCGATGAATTTGTCGTTGGCTTCAGAGTCGGCAGACTGGAAATAGTTCCACGCCGCCAGATGACCGACCAAGTCGGACGTGTCCAAGCCGGACAGCTCTTCTTCACCAACCGAGAACGCAACAACAGGAATATCGTCCGCCGAAATGCCCGCAGCGGCGAGCTCTTTGTAGAAGCCGATGTTCGCATCGCCGTTGATCGTAGAGATCACGCCAACCTGCTTGCCGTCTTCACCAAGGGCAACAACGTCTGCCACGATGGTGGCCCAGTCAGACTGGCCAAAAGGGGTGTAGTTTACAAAGATGTCTTCGGCCGCGATGCCCTTATCCTTCAGATAGGACTCAAGAATGTTGTTGGTTGTACGCGGATACACGTAATCGGTGCCGAGCAATGCAAATTTCTCAACGCCGAGTTCCTCAAGAAAGTAGTCGGTCGCAGGGATCGCTTGCTGGTTTGGCGAGGCACCTGTGTAGAATACGTTTCTAGACGACTCTTCGCCCTCGTACTGCACAGGATAGAACAGCAAGCCGTTCAGTTCTTCGATCACCGGCAGCACAGACTTTCGTGAAACAGATGTCCAGTTGCCAAAGATCACATCGACCTCATTGACGGTCAAAAGCTCGCGGGCTTTTTCCGCGAACAACGGCCAATCGGATGCAGGGTCAACAACGACCGCCTCCAATTGGCAGCCCAATAAACCGCCAGCCGCATTTTGCTGCTCGATCAGCATCAGCATCGCGTCTTTCAGCGTGGTTTCGGAAATCGCCATAGAGCCGGACAAGGAGTGCAGAACTCCGACTTTGATCGGAGCGGAACATTCAGCAAAAGCAGCAGAGCCTGCGACGCACAGCACGCTGGCGGACAATGTAGAAAGCAAAGTGGAACGAAGTGTCAAAGGATAGACCCCCTAAGGTTTCGCCACGTATCCGGTGCATCAGCTAGTCAAGGCCCAGCCTGAATGCTATGCGGGTTACGCAGCTTCATGTTGCAGCCATGCGGGGGTCGTTATCTGCCAGGATTGCACCCTCGCGTGGCGTTGAATTACCTGTTTCAGGTGCCAACACGATTAATCGGTGGCTGTTGGAACGAAAGTTATCGACGCAGATTAGGTGTTGAAACCGTGGGGGGTGCTGAAATAAGCGCCGATCAAGTGATAAATGCCTAAAATTGCGGCATGTTGAGCGATGCGATTTTTGAAAAAACACTGTGAGATACGACAAGAGCAGCAGTTTGCTCCCCTTTGATCGCTGCCAATAGAAACGATTTGCGGTGCGATGGGCTATTTGCGCCAGTCGGCGCACTTGCGATTTACTTGGTCAGGCATTGTGGTAGGTCGCATGGCCGACTGTTCTGTCGCCCTAAGGCTGTGCTGATGATTATGCACTTGGAGCAACTATTAGTGCTACGTGCGTGCGCCGCCCGATGCATAAATTCACACGTCGCGGATGAAATGGACCTTGGAAAATGATACCCCAAGGTCCGCTTTGGAATATCTAGCCGCCGTCGTTTGGTGGGGCGGGACGGTCACGACGTCCGCCGGCGAAGTCTTGCGAAACCGTTCCTTTGAAGCAGCGTGGGAAAAATGGGAAGGTATCGGTCGCATAGTACACATAGCGCCCGTTGCGCGTCGTCCCGTTGCATTCATCCAGATCGCCCGATCCTTCGACGAATTCGTAGTCCTGGACATAGGTGCCGTCATATTCGCCGCCCGGGCCAGAGGGGCGCTCGCCACTCTTCAATTGCCAGGATGATTTCACGTTTTCGCCCGCATAGTGGATCTCAAAGCCGTCAGCGGCATAGCCAAAAAGGGGAGTATCCAATGAACCTGTCACCGCAGACGGAATGCCGTGATAATGATAGTATCCGTCGCCATCTACGTGAGCGTTTTGCGCATCCATGATTAACCCACCGATACCTTCGACATTCCAACCTGAGGATGGATCACGCGAATAACCCCGATCTGTGGAGGCATCATAGTATTCAGCGGTTCCGGGGCGGAGCGGGATGCCGGTAATGGTAATGCCGGAAATGCGGACGTTCTGGGTGACTGTGTCCGTCAATTGAGGGGTCGCGTCCATGCAAAATTTATGGTCCTGCTCAACAACGATTGCGCCTTCGCGCCATGGTCCGGTTTCGTGCTCAGGTATGCCATCCGACACAATACAACGTTGATCCTCCTCCACGGTCATGGCGACGTGGGCCTGAACTGCTCCTGTGGCGCATAGTGCTAGACTAAATGTGGTTATGAAAGCCTTCATGGTCATCTCCAAAATGTGCGTTCTAACCTACAACGGACGGGAGCCCTATTCCCGTCGTTTTATGAACGAAAAAGTATCAAAGCCTCCGTTCTTTTCATTTTCCGCATTTGTCACCTTGGACGCACAGCTGACTATAGTCCCACACAAAACAAAGACTGCGCCGAGTTTTTACTCGTCACTGGCAGGTCGGATGATCGCTACAGTTGATGCTATCAATGCGCCATCCGGCGTTGCCCACGTACTATGGTCATTTGCATTGAGCGTCACGGTTAAGGCGTTCACGCCGGGCGCGAACAGGGATGAGGGTATGTGATACCAATTGCCATACACCCGCGAGATTTTCGCGCCATTGATATATATGTGGGCATGGCCCTCATTGGGCACGACCTCACGGTTAATGGATGCCGGTGTGAAGGTGAAATTACGGACAAGTATCTGGATGTTGTAGCCATCCATCGCATCAGGAAAAGCCAGATGCGTCAGGCTGGGGATGGGCAGACTTGGGTCGACGGGCAGGGCAGGGTGATCATGCTCCACCCCTTCACCGCCCGTTGCGGACATGCCATGGCTCATACCGCCTTTATCCATGGCAGACATCGCCTCTTGGGCAAGAACCTGACCTGCGAATACAGCAAGAAACCCCAGCGTAAGGCCAGCAAAGATGTTGCCGATCCGAGTGATTTTGTCTGGGTTCATTGTGGCGGTGCTGGCATGACGGCCATAAGGGCGTCGAGGCTGATCCCAAGCTCTTTGGCGGCCCCGTCAAAGTCGGGCGGCATGGTGTCTCCAAGTGCATCCATCAACATTTGCTCGCTTACGCCAAGCTCCTGCGCTATCGCTGCAAAGTCAGGCCGAGCGCCGCCGCTACCGCGCATCATTTCGGCTTGTTCAATCTCGCCGTGATAACAATCGATCATGTAGGGCGCTTCGTCCGCCGTCAGGTGATAATGGTATGTCCCGTCAGGAAATTCTGGTGTCGGACCAACATGCCCGCTGCATTCATCCAGTGCGTCGCTGCTGATCTCTACGCCATTCACGTCCAGATTTGAATAGACTGGAAATCCATCTTCCAGCACACCGAGCATGTAGGAATGTTCGCCCTCCACATCTAGCCTGACCGTCAGACAGACCGGAATACCGTGGTAATGATAGTCTGTACCGTCGACCAAGGTGTGACCATTACATTCGTCCAAAAATGGCACATGGTCGTGGATGACCTGATCATCAATCGCAACAACGGTCCGTTCCATGTCCTCATAATCGTTGAAAATCTGTGCACCACTTAACGCCACACCGATGCGGCCTAGTGATGTGTCAGTGGGCTCCTTCGCATAGACTGGCGTTGTGGTAATCGTCGTGTTGATCTCTGATTCCGTGAAATACTCTGCAGAATTGACCACATCGAAGAACTCGGCCGGTTTGTCAGAAAAGGGTTGGTCCGTTGGATCGATCGGGATCAGATATTGCTCTGCAAACCCGTGATCGGGAATACCATTTGATTGAAATGTGAATGTGCTCTCCGCGGCATCGAGAGTGATGCTGACGTTGTCGGCCCATGTTGCGGCCTCAACTGCGGCTGATGTGTCCACGGTGCCGGATGTATCCTGTGGGTATGACGACAAGAGATATAGGGCCGAACCCGCCGCTAGGACTGATACCGCGACCGTGGAATAGAGAACTTTGCGTGACATAGAGTATTCTCCTTTTTCTAATGTTGGTCTTTAGCTGCCCGGTCCGGGAAATGGTGCGAACAACATCATGATGCGTTGTCTTGCGTGTCTGGGTTTGCATCCCCACTGGGCTGAACTGTTTCACGCGTCATGGCTTGTGGCCTTTTTCCACCCAGTTGGTCGCATAGGTTACGGCTGAGGGCTGCAAGATGCGTGCCATCTTCCTTGCCCATGTTTTCAGTGATCAACTTATCTACACCGCGCCATGCTTGGCAAATTTCAGATACCATAGCCCGGCCTCTTGCGGTCGGTTCAACAGTGCTACTGCACACTCCCGTGGGGTCAATACGACGCATTAGATAGCCTGAGCATCCACCTTGAACCGCGCTTCTTCCTTTGCCTTGCGCGCCTGAGCTGACGTCTGAATGTACACCAAACGAGAGCGGGCGTTCTTTGTCAAACAGGAGATATTTTAACTGCTGCAGCTTTGAGCCATTCATGTTAACCAAGATAAACCAGACTTCGAAGTCAGAAACTTTACATGCTTTGTTGCGGGGTTTCAGGAGGCGCAGTTGAATGTCTGTTAGAGATATCACGTCTCCAGTCAAATCCCGACACCCCCAATCAGAGGGTACGCAGCAAGATACAATAACGCAGCATCGGACGAACGATTTCGATAAAACCGATATAACACAGGGCTTTTCGGATGTCTTCGGACTATTCTGGATGGTAAAATGGTGCCCACACGTCTTCCCATTGGTGATATATGTAACTGATAATATTATTTAAAAATAATATCTACTTTGATCATACCCCCAATCGTACCCCCAGTTGCCGTTTCATAGGTCTCCCAAACCATCGTCGAACTTAGAAATCAGGCTAAGAAGTTTTGCGATAATTCGTTCAGCAACGGACTTTCGCTCTAAAATGCGGGGTGGCTTCTCCAGCGCTTTGACGACTGTATCGTTCAAAGGTGGTTTGCCAGAGAATTGGTAGCTTTCTATCATTTGTTTGAATGCTCCCACATCCAAGCCTTCCTCCGAGCAAATCAATGCTACAGACTTTGAACGTTCTTCGTTCCAAAACTCGGTGAAGGCACCCGTTAATACCTTATCGATACCATCAGACTCATATGTATCCCTGTTTGATCCGTATTTGCGCACGCGGAAAGGAGTGAGGTAGCCATCCTCGATCCCTTTGCGCAGGGAATAGACATAGGCAGGTTCGCCGAAATAAGCGTAGGTGTCGGCGTTGTCGGTGCGTTTGGGCGTGGCGGTCAGGCCCAGCTGCACGGCGGGGCTGAAACGCTCAAGGATGTCGCGCTATGAACTCTCGGCATTGGCTCCGCTGCGATGGCATTCGTCGATGATGATGAAATCGAAGAAGTCGGGCGCGTAGTCTTCATATCCCAGCTTGCCGCCTTGGTCGGTGGTGAGGGTCTGGAAAGTGGTGAAGAAGATGGAACCGTTTTCGGGCATTCCCCCGCGTTTGGTGATCTCTTTAGGGGGCTTTGTTGCACAAATGGCGTGAGGGATACATCTTATGAATCCAGCGTGGTAGCTGTCACTGATGAGCAGTTGGTCCCTCACGAAGTACAAGGCCAGGAACTGGCTTTCGTACAGTTGGCCATTAATTCGCCATTGGTTCGAGCACAATGGACGACGCGCCGAAGCAGCGCGGTTCGCTATCGATCTGGTTTGACCCCGAGATGTCGTGGCACGCGCCGCCGACAGGCAAGCGGGGGCGTCAGCCCGAATTTAGCGACGCGACGATCCAAGTTTGCCTGACAATGAAGGTAATGTTCAACATGCCTCTTCGACAGACGACATGCTTTGTCGAATGTCTGCTGCGGCTGGCAGGGCTTGACTGGAAAGTGCCAGACTTCAGTGCCCTAGGCCGCCGTCAGAAGGCACTGAACGTCGCCATCCCTTATCGTGGCGGATCGGGGCCGCTCCATCTGCTGATCGGTGCGACCGAGATCAAAGCGGAAGACGAAGGAGAGTGGAATGCACGTAGGAACGGCGGGCCAAAGAGATGCCTGTGGCGCAAGGTTCACCTTGGTATGGATGAAGAAACACTGGAGATCCGCGCGTTCGGTGTCACGACAAGGAACGTAGGCGACGCACCAATGCTGCCCGACTTGCTGGACCAGATCCCACCCGACCAAGAGATTGCCACGGTCACCGCAGATAGAGCCTATGACACGCGCAGATGCCACAATGTGCTTGCCGCTCGCGGAGCCGCCGCCATCATCTCCCACGTAACAATGCGCAGCTTTGGAAGCCAACGACAGCGGGTGCCATCGCGCGAAACGAAGCCGCGAGGACCTGCAAATATCTTGGTCGCGCCTTGTGGCGAAAGTTGACCGGATATCACCGCCGCAGCCGCGCAGAGACGAAACCTCTCATGGTTTGCAAGCAAACCACTGCCGGTCAGTGGATGAACTGCGTCAAACTCCTCGGCCAAGGCCTCATGGCCCGAGACTTCGACGGGCAGGTTGCAGAACTCCAAGTACGCATCGCGGTCCTGAACCGCTATACCGCTCTTGGCATCCCCATCACTGAGCCCGTAGCATAAGTCCGCCCGGGAAATGGGGCAGTCCGCTCAAACTCAGATCTATGCAACAGAGCCGCGTAGGCCAAGTCGGTCCGGGCAAATGCGAAGAGCGTCCTTCAAACGTTTAATTCAACAAAGCCCCTTCGTGATGATCACCACAGGCTTTTGCCGTCGTACGCACCCCAGCGCTTAAAAGCCCAGATTTCAGCCGCCTTTTTTTGTGCAATCGTCATATTGGAATATGAATGAATACCCGCAAAGTCTATCGTCACGAGAATCTATATGGGTCAGAAGGGAATTCTCATGGCAGGTGCAGAAAATATCGTTCGCGTGGGTCACCCGTTGCTAAGTACGCTTAACCGGAGCGACTTTGCGCTGACCTACTACGCCAGCTATCCTGATCTGACATATGCGTTTGGCGCTGGGGGGGAGGCCTTTGGGCTTTTTGGTGGCGGCGACGGTGTCTCCACCGAATGGACCCCAAGCGAACGCGAAGACTTTCGTAGCCATATGGAGGTCTTTTCGGCCGTAAGCGATTTGACGTTCACTGAAACAAACGACGTTGAAAACGCGGATATTAAATTGCGCATGACCGATGATGCAGGCAGCTGGGCCGCAGGCTTTGGCGGCTATGGCAGAATTACGGTTGAGGGTTCGGGTGAGCGGTTGATCCGGCATGAGATGGCCCATGCTTTGGGCCTTAGCCACCCGTTTGATGGCGTGGTTCTACCTGGTGTTATTGAGCAGGAGGCACCCGGAGGGGGGACCGCAGGCGATTTCGGCTTTAATTCGGCCTACTATTCGGTATTGGCCTACAGCCGAAGGGATCCTTTTGAACTGCCGGACAGTCAGTATATTACCGGACCTTCAAATCTGATGGCGCTGGATATCGCAGCACTACAATCCATCTACGGTGCGAATACGCAAACGGCGGTAGGCGATGACACTTATACCGCCAGCGCGGAAACCCAATCTATTTGGGACGCGGGCGGCGTGGATGCGATAGATTTCAGCGCCGCAACGCATGACGCGGTCATCGATCTGCGGGCTGCAACGCTGGAGGTTGAAGAGGGCGGCTTGGGACGGTTTTCCTATGTCACCAGTGGAAGTCTGAGAGGCGGCTACAGCATCGCATATGGTGTGTTGATCGAGAACGCTGTTGGCGGGTCGGGCGACGACACGGTGAATGGCAACTCCAGCGACAATAGCCTTGTCGGGAATGCGGGCCAAGATAGCCTAACCGCTTTTGCGGGGTTTGATTTCGTCGAAGGGGGCAGCGGTAATGACACGCTGGTCGGTGGGGATGGCGACGATACTTTAAGCGGGGGGCAAGGCACAGACCGTGCCGTTTTTGCTGCCAACAGCACGCAGACTGTTACCCAGCGCCAAGGCAGCGACCTGTTGGTGCAAACGGCCGAAGGTCTCGACCTTGTCAAAAGCGATGTGGAACAGCTGGTTTTTGCTGACCAGACCCTCACCTTTGCGCAGGCGGAGGCTTTGGGCGGGACGCTGACCCCTGTGGTCAATGGCACAAACGCGGGCGAAGTGGTTGAAGGTACGGCGGTGGCCGAGATCATCAGCGCGCGGGACGGCGACGACACTATTCTTTCGGGCGGTGGCGCAGACAGTATTGACGGTGGATTAGGCATTGATCGTGTCAGCTTTGACGGGCTTGCGCGCGATGCGGGCCTTTCAAGCGGCTCGTTCCGCGTCACGGTCGATTTGGCAAATGGCTCTGCTTCGGTATCCGATGCTGCGGCGCCACTTGTTTTGACTAGCGTCGAAGGCGTGATCGGCTCTGCCTACGCAGACTACCTCGAAGGGAACGAGAACGGTAACGTTTTGCTGGGCCTTAGAGGCAACGACCATCTGATAGGGGCAGACGGCGCTGATACGCTTTATTCAGGCACGGGGCGTGATACACTCGACGGCGGTATGGGCGACGATCTCTATTTCGTTAGCACGTCTGAGATCACCATTATGGATGATGGTGGTGACGATACTTTGCGCACAAGTGTTGATTTTACGGCCGCAGGTGCGCTCGAGATTGAGCGGATCGAAGCGACGAATGCAGATGCGACTGTGGATCTGGCGCTGACAGGGTCGATGACGGCGCAGCAGATCGTCGGCAATGCCGGCGACAATACCCTGAATGGCGCAGGCGGTGCTGACACGTTGGAGGGGCTTGCGGGCGATGACGTCTACTACTTGGACAGCACGGATGATCTTGTAATCGAGGTCGCTTCTGGCGGCGATGACACGATATTTACACGCGCCGACATCAAGTTGCGTGATGATAATTACGTCGAGCACCTGACCGCTCAGGGGGCTGTCGGTTTGCGGCTTGAGGGGAATGACAAAGGCAATACCCTCAAAGGAGGCATCGGCGATGACTCTCTTTACGGCGCGGAGGGTGCTGACGTCTTGTCGGGTGGGCTGGGTGCCGATCTGGTGCGCGGCGGTAATGGCGATGATGCGGTTCAGGGCGGCGCGGCGGCTGACAGCCTATATGGCGACGATGGCAACGACACGGTTCTGGGGCAAAACGGTGATGACTGGCTAGGCGGAGGCGACGGCAACGACAGCCTTCTGGGCGGCTCTGGTAATGACTATATCGCCGGCGACAACGGTGACGATACCGTCAAAGGCGGCTCGGGGAACGATACGCTTTATGGCGGGGAAGGCCGCGACACGCTCGACGGGGGACTGGGCGATGACCTGTTGTCGGGGAGCGATGACGAAGACCTTTTGCAAGGCAATGAAGGCAACGACATCTTGCGGGGTGGCGACGGTAATGACACGCTCTATGGGGGCGACGGGGCGGACAGCCTCGACGGCGATGCGGGCGACGATCTTGTCTATGGCGATGACGGCGCGGACAGGCTTTACGGCGAAGACGGCAAGGACACGCTATATGGCGGTGCAGATGACGATAGCGTCAGAGGGGGCGATGGCGCAGATGTACTGCGCGGCGAGGGTGGCAAAGACACGCTCAGGGGCGATGCTGGCAACGACCTTTTGTTTGGGAATGATGGGAGCGACTGGATTTATGGCGGCGATGGTAATGACAAGGTCTATGGGGGCGCAGGTAATGATCTGATGAACGGCGACGCCGGTGCTGACGTGTTGTCGGGGAGCAGTGGTGATGACACGCTGGACGGCGGTTCAGGGTTTGATACGCTCAACGCTGCGGCGGGCGACGACTCTCTTAGGTCATCGGACCGTGATGCGTTGCTGGACGGGGGCGAAGGGCATGACCGGGCCTCTGTCACGCGCTACGACGTGACAAACGACCTCACGATGCTGTTTGATGCAACGGCCATGGGCACGGATCAGACCTTGTCTGATGGCACAGTGTTGCGCAGCATCGAGGCACTGTCGTTATATACTGGTGACGGCGACGATACTGTCATCTACATCTTCAACGAAGAGTTTGGTATTGCAGGTGCCGGCGTTGGCACAGGCGACGGCATCGACAGCTTGACGCTTGATTTCTCTGACTACACCTCTGACCTTAACCTTCAGCAATCCTATAGCACGACCCCCTCGTTGAGCGTTTCTGACGAGACGAATGCAAGCTATTTTTCAGGGTTCGAGCACCTCTCGATCATCGGGGGACGGGGCGCGGATACGATTTCCGCACGCACCCAGACCAGCGAGATTGAGGGCGGCGGTGGCGACGATGTACTGCGGGGCGGAGATGGTCGTGATACCATCACCGGAGGTTCTGGTGCGGATTCAATCACAGGTGCTGCGGGTGCGGATGCCTTGTTCGGGGGCGGTGACAACGACACAATCTATGCGGGCGATGGTGATGACGAGGTCAGAGGGCAGGCGGGCAACGACTCCCTGCGCGGTGACGCCGGTGCCGACACACTTTATGGTGGCAGTGGTGATGACACGCTGGACGGCGGTTCAGGGTTTGATACGCTCAACGCTGCGGCGGGCGACGACTCTCTTAGGTCATCGGACCGTGATGCGTTGCTGGACGGGGGCGAAGGGCATGACCGCGCCTCTGTCACGCGCTACGACGTGACAAAAGACCTCACGATGCTGTTTGATGCAACGGCCACGGGCACGGATCAGACCTTGTCTGATGGCACAATGTTGCGCAGCATCG
The DNA here is from genome assembly GCF_947502895.1 of uncultured Sulfitobacter sp. GTDB lineage: Bacteria > Pseudomonadota > Alphaproteobacteria > Rhodobacterales > Rhodobacteraceae > Sulfitobacter. The sequence continues at coordinate 200,761 of NZ_CANNBM010000002.1, read as the reverse complement.
AGGCACTGTCGTTATATACTGGTGACGGCGACGATACTGTCATCTACATCTTCAACGAAGAGTTTGGTATTGCAGGTGCCGGCGTTGGTACAGGCGACGGCATCGACAGCTTGACGCTTGATTTCTCTGACTACACCTCTGACCTTAACCTTCAGCAATCCTATAGCACGACCCCCTCGTTGAGCGTTTCTGACGAGACGAATACAAGCTATTTTTCAGGGTTCGAGCACCTCTCGATCATCGGGGGACGGGGCGCGGATACGATTTCCGCACGCACCCAGACCAGCGAGATTGAGGGCGGCGGTGGCGACGACGTGCTGCGGGGCGGAGATGGTCGTGATACCATCACCGGAGGTTCTGGTGCGGATTCAATCACAGGTGCTGCGGGTGCGGATGCCTTGTTCGGGGGCGGTGACAACGACACGATCTTTGCGGGCGATGGTAACGACGAGGTAAGGGGGCAAGCGGGCAACGACTCCCTGAATGGTGGCGATGGTGCCGACACGCTGTATGGTGGCAGCGGGGACGACACGCTGCGGATTGATGGCGGTGACGATTTGCTGATCGGGGGCTCGGGCAGCGATGTTGTGTACATCTCGGCCAATAGGGACGAGACTACCCGCACCTATACTAACGAAGGTGTGATCCTCAAATCAGACTTCGGGATCGATACGCTGACAGGTGTCGAAACGCTCAGGTTTTGGGGCACGGAGATCTCGGTCGCACGCTTGCAGGAGATCGACGAAAACACGGCACCCGTGTCGACAGATCCGCAGTCAGTGAATACCGCCGAAGGCCCCATATCCTTTGACCTCTCGCAGTATTTTTCGGATGCTGATGGCGATGCGTTGACCTATAACGTGCGTGGCCTGCCATCAGGGGTCAGTGTCGATGCGCAAACGGGCCTGGTGACGGGGGCGTTGTTGCCCAACACGTATGCCCACCAATTGCGCGTCACAGTGGATGACGGGTTTGAGGGCACAGCCGAGGCCGAATTCGACTGGATGATAACAAATACCAATGCGGCCCCTTTGGGGCAGGTTGCCGTTACCGGTCGCCCAGCGATCAACGAATACCTACAAGCCGATGCCTCGGGGATTATAGACGCCGACGGTTTGGGCACATTCTCTTATCAGTGGTTTTCTGGGGCTAATGCGATCGCAGGGGCAACAAATAACGCATATCTGGTGCAACAAGCGCAGGTGGGGGCAACGATCTCTGTCGAAGTCACATATACCGACGGCTACGATACGGTTGAAACCGTCAGATCCGACGCCACAGCGCATGTTCAGGGCGAAAATTACGCCCCAACGGGTGAGGTGCGGCTAAACGGGAATGCGGTACAAGGCGGGCTGCTGACCGCTGACGCTTCCGCACTTGCTGATTCTGACGGTTTGGGTGTTCTGACATATCAGTGGCTGCGTAATTTTGCTGAAATTTCCGATGCCACGGGCGCGACCTACCGCGTGAGCGATGCAGACCTTGGCACGCGTCTGGCAGTCAAGGTCAGCTACAATGATGGCAGCGGGTTTAGCGAGACTGTGCAATCGGGCAGTAGCGCCGTTGTGACGGGCATCCACCTTGACCTTTTGGGCACTAACAGCGGTGATACGCTGCAAGGCGATATTGGGAACGATACGCTTATGGGGATGAGTGGGAATGACGTGTTGCGCGGCGCAAACGGAGATGACCTACTGTACGGAGATAGGGTGCAAAGCCTGACCAGCACGCCTGTGCAGAGGTTCGCGGACGGCGATGGAATATTATACGGGGCACGTACGGTTGCAGTTCCGCATGACGTGCGCACGGGCCAGACGGCGGTGCGCGTGGATAGCGGTTTCAGCCTTTTCCAGAACGATGCCATTTTGCAAAGCTCTACGATCCCGCATGTGACAATCAGCGAACAGATGCCCGAGGCAGGTTTCGCATACTACCATTTTGACCTGTTGTCGGGCGACCGCCTTGTGATCGATATTGACGGTATGCGGCAAGGCAGCACGGAGATTGACGGTTATTTGCGTCTCTTTGATCAAGAAGGCAACGCGGTCGCCAGCAACGATGACGCCGACACCTCTCTTGGCGGAAGCGGCAGCGCAAACGGGCGTGAACCGTTTCTCGACGTCGAGATTGAGCAATCGGGCAGCTATTTTGCCGAACTATCAGCCTACCCGCAGGATGAACTGGCAGCTGGTGTCGTGTTTGACGCACATTTCAGCATCGTGGCGGTACAAAACGCACCAGCACCCGCGGGCGGTGACGATTTGCTGATCGGCGGACAGGGGCATGATACCTTGTTTGGTGGGGCTGGCGATGACATCTTGATGAGCAGTACAACCGTTGATGCAGTTGATCTGGCGGGGGGGCAGGTCTACCGCATTTATCAGGCGACGCTGGGCCGCACGCCCGATAGTGGCGGCTTTGAGGCGTGGGTTGCCGAGCTTGGGTCGGGCCGGATGACCCCGCTGGCGGTGGTGGCAGGGTTTGTCGGCTCGCAGGAATTTCGGAATGTATATGGCAGTCTGGATGATGCTGACTTTGTGACGTTGCTGTATAACAACGTTCTTGACCGTGCGCCCGACACCGCCGGTTTGAACGGCTGGCTTGCCAATCTGGCGGACGGGGCCAGCCGCGCGCAGGTTGTTATCGGGTTTTCCGAAAGTACTGAATTCAAGGCCAGCACTGCGGCGATGGCCGATGCCTTCTCAAGCGGCCTGTCTTTGCGCCAGCAGGCAAACTATCTTGATGATATCTACCGTCTCTACCGCGCCACACTGGACCGCGCGCCCGACGCTGGCGGGCTAGAGGGGTGGAGCGCACAATTGGGGGCAGGTCAGGCCTATACAGCGATTGCGGCGGGCTTCACCAATTCGGCTGAGTTCCAGAATACGTATGGCGCGCTAGGCGATACTGGTTTCATCAACCAGCTCTATCAAAACGTATTGAATCGGGCGGCTGATACGGCTGGGTTGAACGGTTGGTTGGATGTGATTGCAAATGGCGGCAAGCGCGAAGACATTGTGCGCGGTTTTGCTCAAAGCCAAGAATTTATCGCCAGCACTACAGTGGCCTTCGACAACTATATCCTGTCAAACGACGGCAGCATTCTGCACGGCGGGACAGGCGACGACATCGTTGTCGGTGGCTTTTCTGCGGACACATTTGTCTTTGACGCAGCACAAGACGGCCATGACACGGTCTTGCAGATCGACAGCTGGGACACGGTGCAGTTCAATGGCTTTGGCTATGTCACCCACGCGGACGCGCTGGCGCATATGTCGGCCGCAGGTGCAGACGTTCGCTTTGTTGATCAGGGGGTCGAAATAACTCTTGCCGGAATCGGAATGGCTGCTCTTGCGGAAGTGGACTTTGTTTTCGGCTAAGTGGGGAGGCTCCGGTACTGAGCTACTCCCCATTTATTGGACAGTATCTGGCGTAATTAAAGCTACTCTTTGCACCTGCTGATCGGGGTTGGTTGTTTCATTTCTCTGCCAGTAGACCACGGCGGGTGGCTTGCCGCCAAGTGAGGAATGTGGACGTTTGTGATTGTAGAACTTGATCCATTTCCGGACGCCAGCTTTGGCCTCTGATCCGGTCTCCCAGGCATGCAGATAGACGCATTCGTATTTCAGGGATCGCCACAGCCGTTCGACGAAGATGTTGTCGAGGAAGCGGCCTTTGCCATCCATTGATATGCGAACATTTGACCGGCGCAGCCGATCCGTCCACGCAAAAGATGTGAATTGGCTGCCCTGGTCCGTGCTCATAATCTCCGGTGGGCCGAACTTGTGGATCGCTTCGTTTAACGCATCGACGCAAAACTCTGCCTCCAACGTATTTGATATCCGCCAAGCCAGAACCTTACGCGTGTGCCAGTCCATGATGGCAACCAGATACAGAAAGCCACGCCGCATTGGCAGATAGGTAATGTCAGCGCACCAGACCTGATTAGGCCGATCCACGCGAAGGCCACGCAACAAGTAGGGGTAAATCTTGTGCCCCTTTGCGGCTTTGCTGGTATTGGGCTTTTGATAGATCGGCATCAAACCCATGAGCCGCATGAGACGGCGGATGCGCTTCTCGTTCACGAGATAACTCTCATTGCGCAGGTGCCACGTCATCTGCCGCACACCGTAAAATGGCGTCTCCAGGAACTGTTTGTCGATTATACGCATCAGATCGAGATTCAGCTCCGTCTCGCCCTTGGCCTCATAGTAAAACGATGACCGTGAGATCGAAAACAGCTTGCACTGCTTGCCGATGGACAGATTAGAATTGGAGGGCTCAATCATCTTATGCCTCACTTGCCGGTCCAAGGCTTGAGCTTTCTGGCCGAAAAATCATTGGCGACGGCCAACTCCCCAATTTTGGCGTGCAGGTCTTTGACCTGCTCTTCATCGACTTCCGGTGTCTTCCGGCCACCGCGCTCAAATACGCCGGATGCGCCCTCAAGCAAGGCCCGCTTTCATTGGTGGATCATCGTCGGGTGAACCCCGAACCGACTGGCCAGCTCGCTCACCGTCTCTTCGCCCTTCAGCGCCTCCAACGCGACCTTGGCCTTGAATTCTGGGTAATGTTGCTTCCGTTTCGACATGTCTGATCTCCTTCGTGTTGAAGATCAGCAAACTACAAATCGCAGCTTACGTCAGTGTCCGAATTTCGGGGGGTAGCTCAATTTGTCATTCGGCATGCGATCTTCCTGTAAGATTCTGAATAGAGTTTTTTATCTGCTCGAGGTAATCGGCCCACCAATCCGCAAGGCGAACACGTTCATCCCAATGTTCGCCGCGAGCGTATGCTCGGCGAACCTCGTTCTTTTCTACATGGGCAAGCGCTCGCTCAATTGCGTCTGCGTGCCAAAGACCGCTTTCATTGGCCAAGGTTGAAAAGCTTGCTCTAAATCCATGCGCGGTCATCTCGTCGCCGGAGTAACCCATGCGCCGGAGTGCTGCGTTGAGCGTGTTTTCAGACATAGGACGCTTCCATGTCCGCAAGGATGGGAAGAGGTATTCGCCGTTGCCGTTCATTCTGCGCAGCTCATCCAGCAAAGCAATCGCTTGTTCGGGAAGGGGAACAAGATGGTCACGGCGCATTTTCATCTTCTCGGCAGGAATGGCCCATATTTTGTTAGCAAAGTCGAACTCGGCCCACTTTGCATTGCGGATCTCTCCGGGGCGCTGTGCGAGGATTGCCAGCAGTTGAAGTCCGATCCGCGTTGTGGCTTGGCCGTCGAAATGTTCTATTTCGCGCATCAGTTGGCCCAGCGCCTTAGGGTCTGTGATAGCGGCGCGGTGGACACGGGTTGGGCGGATTAGGGCGTCTCGTAGCGCATATGTAGGGTCAACTTCCGCAACGCCACTCGCCACTGCATAGCGAAAGACAGAGCCAATGCGGGCGCGGAGCCGGTGGGCGGTCTCGTAGTGGCCTTTAGCTTCCACTTTGCGCAGGGTTTTAAGTATCGTTGGCGCTGTGATTTCGGAGATTGGTTTGTGTCCGAAACCTTGGTTGGCAAGCTTGAGGTGGTATTCCGTCTTATCCAAGGTGGCTTTAGACTTACCCTCTTGGCGTTGCTTGGCTAAAAACGCTTGCCCTAGTTTCGCAAATGTCTCGCCTTTGGCGGCTTCCTTTATTCGTTTTTCTTCCTGCTTGGATTCGTTGGGATCAATCCCCTGCGCTAACAAGGCCTTTGCCGCGTCACGAGCTTTACGCGCTTGCGCCAAGCTGTGGGCGGGGTAGTCGCCAATGACGAGAAGTTTTTCTTTGCCGCTCATCCGGTACTTAAAGCGCCATGACTTAGACCCACTTGTCTTAATCATGATAAACAGGCCCTCAAAATCGCTGACCTTGTACTGTTTTTCTGCGGCTTTGAGGTTTCGGACCTTGATATCACTGAGAGGCATAGTGGGGGTACGCTCATTTTTTCAAATTCATCGTACCCCCAAATATACCCCCAATCAGGGGGTACGGTGCTGGATGCTAAAAAACAGCATCGGACGAACGATCTCGATAAACCTATATAACAATGGGCTTATCGGATGTCTTTGGATAAATTTGGATGGTGAAATGGTGCCCCCACACGGACTCGAACCGCGGACCTATTGATTACAAATCAATTGCTCTACCAGCTGAGCTATAGGGGCACTGCGCGCTGACTTAATCCGAATGCAAAGATCGTGCAAGAGGGTTTTATGGTCCTTTTGCAGGTTTTACAGCTCTGGTACGACAGGGTATACAGAAAACAAAAAGAATAGGGCGGCAGACCATGAAATTAGTGCTACACGCGGGCGTACACTTCACCGAAGAAGACCGGCTGATGAAGTGCCTGTTGCGTAACGCAGATGACTTTGCCTCGAAGGGTGTCAAAGTGCCCGGGCACAGCAAGTACCGCGGCATTCTGCGAGAGACCCTGAACGCTATGGTCAGCGCACCTCCGTCGGAAATCGCGCGCGATGTGCTTATGGATGCAATTTTGGACGATGGTGATGCGCAACGTGTGATTCTATCGGACGCCAATTTCTTTCGCACGCCCAAGACTGCCGTACAGCAAGGCATGTTCTATCCCGCAGCCCCCGTACGGATGATGCGGATGGCGCAGATTTTCCAGCACGACGAAGTCGAGATTTTTATGGGTATCCGCAATCCTGCGGCTTTCCTACCGATCCTCCATAGCAAGTCCGACAACACTGATCCTGTCGCTTTCTGGGGGGGGCGTGATCCGCGTGATGTGGTTTGGTCTGATACGCTCGATCTGTTGCGGCAGGCCGTGCCGAATGTGCCGATCACGGTTTGGTGCAACGAGGATACGCCGCTGATCTGGGCGCATATCATTCGACAGATGGCGGGGCTGCCTGATGATCAAAAGATAATCGGCGGGTTTGATCTGCTCAGCTCGATCATGAGTGTCGAGGGCATGAAGCGTTTCCGCGCATATCTCAAGGATCATCCAGTGATGACCGAACATCAAAAGCGTCGTGCGATTGCGGCGTTTTTGGATAAATACGCGCTGGAGGGCGAGGTAGAAGAAGAGCTGGACATGCCTGGCTGGACCGAAGATCTGGTGGATGAGATGAGTGACATCTACGATGAAGATGTTGCTCTGATCGCCCAGATGGACGGTGTGCGCGTGTTGATGCCCTGAGCGGTGATATCAGTTGCTTTAAGCCTAAAGCTTTTTCTGGCGGAGATCGGGGTCGTATGATACGGAGTGTGTAGCGATGGGCACGAAGGGGCTGACATGAGCGATTTTGACAAAGCCTCGGATGGTGCCAAAATGGATTTCTCCAAGGATATGTCTTATGGTGACTACCTTGGCCTTGATGAAGTGCTGAACGCCCAGAAACCGCTGTCTGATGCCCATGACGAGATGCTGTTCATCATTCAGCACCAGACTTCGGAATTGTGGATGCGGCTTGCCATACATGAGCTGGAGGCGGCGCGTGAGGCTATGATGGGCGGCGATCTGGCATCGGCCTTCAAGATGCTCGCGCGGGTTGCGCGGATATTCGATCAGTTGAACTCGGCCTGGGATGTGCTGCGTACCATGACCCCCAGCGAATATACTGCCTTTCGCCCTAGCTTGGGTAATTCTTCGGGATTTCAGTCGCACCAGTACCGGCTGATTGAATTTATCCTCGGCAACCGCAACGGCGCGTTGATGAAGCTACACAAGCACCGCGCACAGGCTTTTGCGCGGCTGGAAGGGGAGCTGGCATGCCCGAGCCTCTATCAGGTTGCGGTGAACCTGTTGTGTACCCGTTTTGAACATGCGCCATTGGCGGGCAACCCTGCGGCGACTGATTGGAGGCATGTGGATGCGGTTCAGGACTTGTGGCAGCGGGTCTATGAAGATCCGCGCGCCCATTGGGATTTGTATGAGCTTGCAGAAAAACTGGTTGATCTTGAAGACTACTTTCGCCGCTGGCGATTCAACCATGTGACGACGGTTGAGCGTATCATCGGGTTCAAACGCGGCACGGGAGGAACGGCAGGGGTTTCATATCTGCGTAAGATGCTCGAAGTGGAACTGTTTCCCGAACTTTGGTCCGTAAGGGGCGCGCTATAGGCGCCTGACAGTTTGAAAACCCAAATCCGTTCTGCCAGAGGAGGGCACAACCATTATGGCTGCTCGCTTGGGGTGATGCCGCTGGCGGGTAGTGACTTATGGCCAGTATGGCCGCTGTAGCAGTGGCAGTTAAGATCGTTAAATACGTAGTGAGCCAGTGTTGTAATGGCTTGATGATGATTGAAAAGTGTACTTTTACAATAATTTATTAAGCGTAATTGAAGCGAAGCATTAACCTCTTCGCAGCAGTGGCGAGAGAGCTGCACTGCTAGCGAATAGTACCGCAGCCATTGTCACAATGCTGGGGCCTGCAGGGGTGTCAAATGTAAATGCGCCTGTCAGGCCGCCCATCGTAGCCAGACTGCCAATCAGGGCAGCGAAGATGGCCATCGCCTCTGGCGTGCGTGCAAACGGGCGCGCTGTTGCTGCAGGGATGATCAACATTGCCGCGATGAGCAGGGCGCCCACGACCTTGATGGCAACGGCAACCGTCACGGCCAGTGCCAGTGTCAGGACGAGTTGTTCGCGGCGCGGTGATATCCCGCTTGCGCTTGCCAGATCCGAAGAGAGGGTCGCTGTGAGCAATGCTTGCCATCGCCAGATCAGCAGGGCGAGGACCAGCCCTGCACCTGTCCAGATCACGGCCAGATCGGTTGCTGTCACGGCGAGAATTTCGCCGAATAAATAGCTCTCCAGATCGACCCTCACGCCCTCGATCATCGAAACGGCAACCAGTCCCAGCGCCAACGCGGAATGGGCCAGCACGCCCAGAAGGGCATCGGTGCTTACCTGCCGTTCGGACAGAGTCGTGATGATCAGGGCCATCGCCAGCGCCACAGCGAGCACGCCAGCAAAAACAGGCAAGTCGGTGGCGAGGGCCAGTGCCACGCCCAAAATAGCCGCATGGCTGGTTGCATCACCAAAATATGCCATACGGCGCCAGACGACAAAACACCCCAGTGGTGCTGCAGCCAAGGCAACGCCCACTCCGGCAAGCCCTGCGCGCACGATAAAATCATCCAGCATTACAACGCCTTCTCATGCAATTTTTTGGCGGGTTCATGGGCCGTACAATCGTGATCATGGTCATGGTCATGGTCGTGATCATGGCGGTAAAGAGCCAGCGCACCTTGGGTGCCCGTGCCGAACAACGCGCGATATTCTGGTGCATCTGCCACCACTTGCGGTGTCCCTTCGCAGCATACGTGTCCGTTCAGGCACAAAACGCGGTCCGAGGCTGCCATTACAACGTGCAAGTCATGGCTCACCATTAGCACGGCGCAGCCGCGACTGCGGCGCACAGTTTCGATTTGCTGGTAAAACTGCGCGGCACCCGGTTGGTCCAGACCTTGCGTTGCCTCATCAAGGATCAGAATGTCGGGCGATTGCAGCAAAGCGCGTGCCAGCATCACCCGCTGGAACTGCCCGCCTGATAACGCCCCCAGCTGGCGATCTGCCAGTTCGGGGACACCCGCATCGCGCAGGGCCGTTGTTGCGGCCGCCCCGCTGACACGCGCTGGCAGATTAAGAAACCGCGCCACAGTCAAGGGCAGGGTGGTGTCAATGGAGAGGCTTTGCGGAACGTATCCAATGCGCAGGCCTTTGGCGCGCACTACATGCCCCGCAACAGGACGCACAGCGCCGATCAGTGCGCGCAATAGCGATGATTTGCCTGATCCGTTCGGGCCAACGATCGTCACGATTTCGCCGCGCGCCACTTGGATATTTACATCGCGCAGCACAGTATTGCCGCCATAAGCCAGCGTGAGCTGGCGCGTCTCGATCAAGCTCATACAGCGGCACCGCCTGCACAATCAGGGCATAGGCCTGTTGCCTCGACAACCGTGCGCTCGATCACAAAACCCGCCGCCCGCGCGGCATCGCCCAGCCGTCCTTTGTTTAGTGCCGTGTCCGCTTCGGCAACGGCTTCGCAGGCGCGGCAGATCAGGAACGCGGGTGTGTGATCGGTGCCGGGATGTACGCAGGCTGTGTAGGCATTCAATGCTTCGATCTTATGGGCAAAGCCTGCTTTGACCAGAAAATCCAGCGCGCGATAGGCCACAGGGGGTTGGGTTCCCAAACCTTCGGCAGCCAATCGGGCCAGCACATCATAGGCACCTATGGCGCGATGCTCGGCCAGCAGAATCTCTAGCGTGCGGCGGCGCACCGGTGTCAGACGCAGACCCAATGCCGTGCATTGATCCTGTGCGTCCGCCAACAGGGTTGTCATACATACATTGTGGTCGTGACATTGAAATCCGATGGCATTTGACATGGGGGCTGGCTCCACTCCTGAATTGGGGGATTGATATGTTATAACATTAATATTAGCAAGAGAGCAGTTGTAAACAAAAGGATGATACCATGCGCCGATTGCTTGTCTTGCTTTGCCTTGTGAGTTTCCCCGCCTTTGCGGAGGAGGGGCCAAAGGTTGTTGCTGATATCGCACCTGTCCGCGCATTGACTGCGCAATTGATGGAGGGAGTGGGTAGCCCGTCACAGATCATTCCTACAGGCGCGTCGCCGCACGGCTATGCTATGCGCCCCTCCGAGGCGCGTGCCTTGCGCAATGCCGATCTGGTGATCTGGGTCGGTCCCGGGCTGACCCATTGGCTGGAGGAGCCGCTGGACACGCTGTCAGGCGACGCTATCCGCCTCACTTTGATGGAAGTGCCACAAACGCAGAACTTGCCCATCCGCGATGCAACCGAACTGGAAGAAAAGCACGAAGAAGATCACAATCACGACGATCACGACCACGGGCATAAAGATCACGAAGATCATGCAGAGCATGAGGAGGACGATCACGCGGACCACGGCCATGAACACCACGGTGACATTGACCCACACGGCTGGCTGTCGCCCGCGAATGCGCAGATTTGGGCGCAAGCGATTGCGGATAAACTGATGCAGATGGACCCTGAAAATGCGCAGATTTACACGGCTAACCTTGAAACCCTGACAGTGGAACTGGCACTGCTGGAGTTGGAGATTAGAAGGCTGATGGAACCGCACCAGAACAAGAGCTTTATCGTTTTGCATGACGCGTTTCAGTATTTCGAGGCCACATTCGGGGTGACAGCGCAGGCGTTTATCATTCCTGGCACGGGCCAGACACCTGGACCAGCGCGGCTCAGCGCGTTACGTGCGCATTTGTCACAAAACCCCGCTGTTTGCGCCTTTACCGCGCCGCAAGAGAACGATGCGCTGATGCGCACGGCCCTTGAAGGGTCAGGGACACGGGTGGCTGTTCTGGATGCAATCGGGGATGGTCAGACACCCTACGCGGCACTGATCCGCAAGTTCGCCACGGACATGGCAGCATGCCTCGCGGCAGAATAGACTGTGCTAGGGCAGCTCGAGATCCGAGCGCGCGTAGACATGTTTGCCATCCTCCGAGGGTAGAGCACGTTTGCGCGCCCAGACACGGCGCACATCATCCATACCAAGATGGGGATTATCGTCCAGAAATTCGCGGGTATAGCGGTTGAACTGGTTATCGGGTGCAATTTCACTGCGAAAATTCGGGTCTGCGGCCTCGGCCATCTGCTGCTGGTATGCCGCAACCGCGTCGGCCAGTGTTTTGCCGCTGTTGGACAACATCCATGCCATAAAACGCCGGTTGAATTTGAATTTCTCACCCACTTGAGATTTGAAAAAACGCCGGACGTTTTGGCTGTTGCGGTAACTGTCTGTGATAAGGGTCTGCGGCGTCAACGGGGCGGTGTGCCAGTCAAAGCCGGACGTTGGCTTGACCGATTTCTGACGCAGCACTTCACCGCTATCCAGAAAGTGGGCGAGACTGTCGAGCAGAATATGCTTGTTTCCAACTCTGGGCAGGTTGCGGCGTTTTAGCTCTGCTTCAAGCTCGGCGCGCAACCAATACCAGCGGCGCAATTCTTGCGCGGTGCTGATGGTGGTGATGTCTGGCCGTTGTGTCATAGGGCCAAGATACCCCGATGCGACAAAATTGCAAATTGGCCCCGCAGCATATGGGGGACCAAAGGTTTGTTTTACAGGTCATCAGACGGCAATTTTGCCGCCGCCTTGTTTTGTCACCACCACAACAGCAGGGCGGGGCGGCATTGCGGGGTCAAAATCAGGCCAGCGGGTGGCGGGGTCTTCAAAGGTTGAGTGCCGTTCAAACCCTGCAAGGTCTTTGGTCCCGTCGGTTCCGGGGTGCTGCACCGCCAGAAACAGGGTTTCTTGATCTGGCGTGAAATAGGGGCCGCACATCTCGCCGCCAACGGGGCAGCGGAAGAACAGCTTGGATGTGCCGCGTGCGCTGCCTTCGGTTTCAACCCCATAGAGGCCGTCGGATTTGCCTGTTTTGCCCCAGTTGCCCCCCTGATCTGTTGAAACCCACAGCCGCCCGTCAGCGTCAATCGCTGCATTGTCAGGAGAGCCGAACCAGCCGTTTTGCGATGTTTCAGGGTTCCAGACGGCACCGACAGCGGCCACAGAGGGGTCGCCGCATTGCACCAGAATGGACCACCGTCCTGCGGGGGCACCATGATCACCGCCGTCTTCCTTGATCTCGATAATATGGCCGAATGCGTTTTCGGGCCGAGGGTTCGCGACGTTTACCTGATCGGGTTTGCGCCGCGAATTGTTGGTGAGCATCAGATACACCGTGCCGTCACCGCGCGGCTGGGCATCCTCGGGGCGGTCCATGGGGGTCGCCCCCAGCAGATCGGCAGCGATGCGGGTGTCGATCATCACATCGCCCTGATCTTTAAATCCATTATCTGGCGTCAGCGGCCCCGTGCCATAGACCAATGGCAGCCACGCGACGGTTCCGTCCTCGTCAAAGCGTGCGACAAAGAGCGTGCCGTCAGACAAAAGCTGCGAGTTCGCGGCATTATCCGCACCGACCTTGCCGGTCGAGACATATTTATACTGGTAGTCAAAGCGGTTATCATCGCCTGAATAAACCACAAGGCGACCATCTGCAGCCAGTGTCGTTTCACACCCTTCATGGCGGAAGCGGCCTAATGCCGTGTGCTTGACTGGCATCGCATCGGGTTTGCGCGGGTCGACTTCCACGATCCAGCCAAAGCGGTTCGGCTCGTTCGGCTCTAGATCGATGTTAAAACGGTCATGGCGCGTGCCCCATGCGTACCACATTCCCGGCACGCCGTAACGCTTGTGTTGTGCGGCCTGCGCGGGGGGAAGGGATGACAGATCAGGGCGGCCTTCCGCGTTCAGTTTGCTTGTCCAGAAATACCCGTGAAAGTTCTCTTCAGCCATCAGGTAGGTGCCCCAAGGCGTCATCCCGCCTGCACAATTGTTCAGCGTGCCGATAATTTTCATACCATCGGGATCTGCGTTGGTTTGCATCCGCGGATGACCTGCAGCAGGACCAGAGACTGTCATTTCGGTCTGCAGCGGCGTGATGCGGCGGTTGTAGGGACTGGCGCGCTCAACCCGCCACGCGCCTGTTGTTTCTTTTTCAATCTCGACAACGGTGCCGCCGTGGGCGGCCATTTCTATGTCGATCAGTTCGGGCGTCATACCTGCAAATCCATCGCGGTCCTGACGTCCCAAACCGGGGAACATGACTTCTTCGTTAGTGTATTCATGGTTCACGCACAGCAGCCCGCGTGTGCCTGCATCGTTCAACGCGGTAAAGCCGACATAGTCGTTGTTATACCCGAACTGCTGAAGCTGGGCCGCTGCTGTTTGGTTCATCACGTCAAATTCAGGGGCGTCGGCAGTGATCGGATCGCCCCAACGGATCAGGATGTCGGCGTCATAGCCTTCTGCCACGTGATGTGTCGTGTCATTGCCCCACTCCAACTCTGTAAAGTTATAACGCGACGTGCCTGCGGCAGCCGCCTGTTTGGGGGCCAGGATGGCCGAGGTGCCGAATAATGCTGTTGTTGTCGTAACGGCCAGTGCGCCTTTGAATATGTCGCGGCGCGAGTACCGCGCGGCCACAACCTCGCCGATTGTGCTGCTCAGATTAGGGTTCGTAGGAATATCATCAAAGGCTTCGAATGCCTCTGCTTTGTTACCGATGGCCGGATCGTTCAGGATGTCTTGTCGCGTCATGGCTTGCTCCAGTTCGTGTTGACCGATGCGGCCTTTGTCATCCGATTCCGTCACAGTTGTGTGACGCGGCCATGACACTTTTGTTTCACACGCATCTGGTGGGGGCGGTTAATGCGGTGTCTCTATCATAATCATAGCAGGCGCATGTCAGCGTGCAAAACGGTCCAGCAAATCCGGAATATGCTTACGAAACTTGAAGAAGCCCGCAGTGGCAAGTGGCCAGGCGGCAGTGTCGATCTCGCGACGTATTTCGGTGATCGGCAGATCAGTCGTTTTGCGCAAACGGCGCAGCATACTGCGGGCAGCACCGACAGGCGCATGCGGGGTTACGATATGGTCCAATTGGTGCGTGCTTGCCCAGTCCTGCACGGCATCGGGCGCAGGTAGGATCGTGGTGTCGGGTGCCGCGTCTTGTGCCAAAGCTGTGCGAAACTGCGCCACCATCGGGGCAGACTTCCAAGGGCTTTGGGCGTCTGTGCAGTCAATATAGGCGCTGGTCACACTGGCGCAGCCCATTTGGGCCAGATCGGGTGCGCCCAGATCATCAGAATGCAGCAGTATCCCGATGCGGGCATCGGGTCTGCCGTCGAAGGGTACAAGCGCGGGTATCTCCTGCCGATTGGGCGGTGGCGGTGCGCTGACGGGCGGCGCGTTGGTGGCAAGCCCGCGCACGCCGACAAACCGCCCGTCAGTGAATTTGGCTATATTTGAAGGGTCTGCCAAGTAGGTTTTGCCTTGGGTTTGTATCCCTGCGACCCAGCGCCAGCTGAGCGTGTTGACCGCGGCATCCCCATCCAGCAGGTGCCGCAGAAAGAAATCCGCGCCCAGTTGCCAAGGCAATTTAAGGGTGAATATCCAGATCGAGGCGAACCACATGCGCGCGTGATTGTGTAGATAGCCTGTCGCTGCCAGCTCTTGCGCCCATGTGTCAAAGGGGGCGATACCAGTCTCGCCCAAGCAGGCGGCCTCCCATTGCTGGCGCAGGCCTGATTGCGTCTGAACCTCGTTGTGCAGCCGCGTCAGATCATCGCGGTAGGCGGCCCAGACGGCGGGGCGTTGCTCCATCCAGCCTTTCCAATAGGTGCGCCACCAGACTTCGGCGATGAACTTATCCGCCTCGGATGCGGTCATCTGATCCAGTACTGCGCGCGATACATCCGCCTCGTCCAGCACTTTCATCCGCAGATAAGGCGACAGGGTCGAGACATGACTGTGCTGGCCGGAACCCAGATCAAAGTTGCGCTTTTGGGCATAGGCACTGCCCGCATCAGGCGCGAATTTAAGGAGCCGTTCATGCGCAGTATCAACGCGGGGCGGGAAGGGTGTGGGGGCATTTTTCATACATCGGCAGATAGCGCAGGCACCGCGCGGATCAACTCATATCGCGATCTGTTGTACGCCCCCTTGAAGGTCCCAACCCACAGGACTAATCTTGTATAAACGCTTGTTCGGGTATGGTCCCGACAAACTCCATTGAAGGCAGAGCACATGCAAGACCCCGTCGAGACGTATATGAACCTTGTTCCCATGGTTGTGGAGCAGACAAGCCGTGGCGAGCGCGCCTATGATATCTTCTCGCGTCTGCTCAAAGAGCGGATTATTTTTATTAACGGCCCGATTCACAGCGGGATGAGCCATCTGGTCGTCGCACAGCTGTTGCACCTCGAGGCAGAGAATCCTTCCAAGGAAATCAGCATGTACATCAACTCGCCTGGTGGTGAGGTGTCAGCGGGCATGTCGATCTACGACACGATGCAATACATCCGCCCGAAGGTTTCGACCCTGATTTGCGGCATGGCTGCGTCGATGGGCTCGGCCATTGCCATCGGTGGCGAAAAAGGGATGCGCTTTGCGCTGCCCAACGCCGAAGTCATGGTGCACCAGCCCTCGGGCGGCGCCCGCGGCATGGCGACCGATATCCTGATCTCCGCCCGCCATATCGAGCGGACCCGCGAGCGTCTGTTCCAGATGTACGTCAAACACTCCGGTCAGGATTATGAGACCGTGCAAAAAGCACTGGATCGCGACACATGGATGACGCCCGAAGAGGCGCTTGAGTGGGGCCATATTGACGAGATTGTCGCGAACCGCGGCAAGGAAGATGACAAGGACGCGCCAAAGCCCAAGAAGGGTAAGTAAGTCACAACAGTGTTCCCTCCGGTTTATGCGATTGAAGAACCGGAGGGTCTGACTTAGACTTGAGGCCAAATCGAATTCGCGCAGTCCCGTTTGGGGCAGGCAAACCAGCATCAGACCTGAAAGGGCTCACATGGCCAATTCAACCAGTGGCGACAGCAAAAATACCCTCTATTGTAGCTTTTGCGGCAAGAGCCAGCATGAAGTGCGCAAGCTGATCGCAGGGCCGACAGTGTTCATCTGCGATGAATGTGTCGAGCTGTGCATGGATATTATTCGCGAAGAAACAAAGGCTTCTGGCCTCAAAGCGACAGATGGCGTGCCGACACCCAGAGACATTTGTGAAGTGCTTGATGATTATGTCATCGGTCAGGCGATGGCCAAGCGGGTTTTGTCTGTGGCTGTGCACAACCACTACAAGCGTTTGAACCACGCGCAAAAAGGCGGCGATATTGAACTGGCGAAATCCAACATTTTGCTGATGGGCCCCACGGGTTGCGGCAAAACTCTGCTCGCCCAAACGCTCGCACGGATTCTGGATGTACCCTTCACCATGGCCGACGCCACCACATTGACCGAGGCGGGTTATGTGGGTGAAGATGTTGAAAACATTATCCTAAAGCTGCTTCAGGCGTCCGAATATAACGTCGAGCGCGCACAGCGCGGCATCGTATACATTGACGAAGTAGATAAAATTACACGTAAATCGGAAAATCCTTCCATCACCCGCGACGTCTCGGGCGAGGGCGTGCAGCAAGCATTGCTCAAGCTGATGGAAGGGACGGTTGCATCCGTTCCACCGCAGGGCGGGCGGAAGCACCCGCAGCAGGAATTCTTGCAAGTGGACACCACGAACATCCTGTTCATTTGTGGTGGTGCGTTTGCTGGCTTGGATAAGATCATTGCCGCACGCGGTAAAGGGTCTGCCATGGGCTTTGGCGCAGATGTGCGCGATCAGGACGCACGCGGCATCGGTGAAATTTTCACCGACCTTGAACCCGAAGACCTGCTCAAGTTCGGTTTGATCCCCGAATTCGTGGGTCGTTTGCCTGTTTTGGCAACGCTTGAAGATTTGGACGAGGACGCACTTGTCACCATTCTGACCCAGCCGAAGAACGCACTGGTCAAGCAATACCAGCGCCTTTTCGAGCTTGAGGACACGCAACTGACCTTTACCGAAGACGCGCTGGCCGCAATTGCCAAACGCGCGATCGAGCGCAAGACAGGCGCGCGGGGGCTACGGTCTATCCTTGAAGACATTTTGCTGGATACCATGTTCGATCTACCGGGGCTGGACAGTGTGACAGAGGTTGTCGTCAATGAAGAGGCAGTGAATTCGGATGCCAAGCCGCTGATGATTCACGCCGAAGCCGAGAAAGAGCCAGCGACTGCAGGCTGATTTTTCGAATAGAATAATGTGGAAAGGCAGGCTGTTTTGGCCTGCCTTTTTTATTTAGGAGGGTAAAATGAAACGCATTTTTTCAGGTGGGGAATTCGAAGCAAAATTGGGGTATTGCCGCGCCGTCGTTGCGGGGGGCTTTGTCCACGTGGCGGGAACGTGCGGGCAGGGCGATGATGTCGTGGCGCAATGCCGTGATGCGCTGCGGATCATCAAAGAGGCGTTGGAAGAGGCAGGCGTGAGCATGGCGGATGTAGTGCGCGTGACCTATATGCTGCCTGACCGTGCCGAGTTCGAGCCGTGCTGGCCGATCTTGGCAGAGACCTTTGGCGACAACCCGCCTGCTGCGACGATGATTGAGTGCGGTTTGATTGATCCCAAATTCCGCATCGAGATCGAAGTAACGGCACTTGTCTAGGTGACACGCCGAGCTGCTAAATTTCGCGTGCTGATATGTGCCATTTCGTTGCTCTCGGGGTGTCTTTCATTATCCGCGGACCAATTCGCTCAAAGTATCTTTGTTGATCTTGCGTATACGAAAGTCTTGGCATTCAAGAGCCGTATAAAGACGCCTCATGGCTGCAGTTATCTGGTTCTGGAGCTTCCTGAAGATACAGAAATTGCGCCACCTGAACTCGTCTTTCCCGATTATGCAGTCCCGTCGGAGCGCGTATGGGCGTCGACACCGGACGCCAAAAATATCGAGATCAATAGCCGTCACCCTTGTTTGATATTGGAACCAGAGAAATTCGATGGGGCTGGTGTCGCAGGCTTTAGCAGTCGGATCACGACAATACTGAAACAGCGGGGCGCATGGTTTGTCAGGAGTGGCGGTGTTGAGGATATTGAATTGGTTGTTTACGCGCCACAAGAACGTCTTGCTGTTTACTTGCGGTTTGGCGATTAGGCGTGTTTTGTCCAATTGAACGGTCACGTCACTGGACCTGAGGCGGAGTTTAGGCCATATCAGAGCCAAGAGTAACAGGAGTCTCCCATGGGCATTGTCAGCAAAATCTTGAGCGCGTTCACATGGTGGAACGGGCAGACGCTCAACACACAGTTTTTCACGTGGCGCAAAGGTGAGAAAGTGGGCGAGGATGCTCAGGGCAACATCTATTACCGCAATGCCGATGACAGCAAACGCTGGGTCATCTTTAATGGCGAGATCGAGGCGAGCCGTATTAATCCTGACTGGCATGGCTGGATTCACCGCACCTATGACGAGCCGCCAACAGACAAGCCATTGATGCATCAGGAATGGGAAAAGCCGCATCAGGAAAACCTGACCGGCACGATGCTGGCCTATGCGCCCGCAGGGTCTATCCGCCGTGAAAAACCTGCTGACCGCGGCGATTATGAGGCATGGAGCCCCGAGTGATGCGTATCCTTGCGCTATGTGCGCTAATCTGGGCAAGCGCAGCCAGTGCCGAGCAGACCAGCAACGGGCAAGGCGCTGTTTTGCGCGCGCTGGACAAGACGTCTGGTACCACGGTTGATCTGTCGATCCCCAATGGCCAGCGGGCCAGTATCGGCCGTCTGAATATTGTCCTGAATGAGTGTCGCTATCCACAGGGCAACCCGTCCGGTGATGCATATGCCGCCATCGAAGTGTCTGAGACCGGGCGCGCTGGTACCGTATTTTCGGGTTGGATGATCGCGTCTGCTCCCGCTCTTAACCCGATGGAGCATCAGCGCTACGATATCTGGGTAATGCGCTGTATTACGTCCTGAGGCGTTGAATTGATCGCTGCGGTGAATGACGCGCTGCGGGCTTTGGCATGTTCCAGTTTCGCGTGATATTGTGCGCGGCTGATCTCGACGCCACCAAGGGATGCAAGATGGTCAGTAATAAACTGCGTATCAAATAGGGTAAATCCGCCCTGATTTAGCCGATCTACCAAGCAGGCGAGGGCGATCTTGGATGCGTTTGTGCGTCGCGAAAACATGGATTCGCCAAAAAATGCAGCGCCCAGTACCACGCCATAGACACCACCGACCAGCGTGTCTTCTTCCCAGACTTCTAGCGAGTGAGCCTGACCGCGGGTGTGCAATGCGCCGTAAAGCTGTCTGATCTCGGCGTTGATCCACGTATCATCGCGGTCCGCGCAGCCGTCCAACACACTCTCAAAATCGCGATTTATGGTGATTTTCCACGAACTGTGCCGCATGTCACGACGTAGTGAGCGCGAGATGTGAAACCCGTCTAGCGGCATGATGCCCCTGCGGCGGGGGTCGACCCAGAAAATCTCCGGGTCGTCGCGCCCTTCGCTCATCGGAAAGATACCGACGCTATAGCCGTGTAGCAAAAGCTCCGGTGTCAGCGTCCCCATCGGGGTTAACCATCCCCGAGGTTAGTTTCCAGCCAGTGCTCCAGCCAATGGATGTTGTAGCCGCCCGAGTGGATGTCACCTTCTTGTAGCAGGGCATGGAACAGCGGCACGGTTGTATCTACACCATCCACAATCAACTCCCCCAATGCGCGGTTCAAACGGGCCAATGCCTCTGGGCGGTCGCGGCCATGCACAATAAGTTTGCCGATCAGGCTGTCGTAATAGGGCGGTATTTTGTACCCGTCATAGAGCGCGCTATCCATCCGCACACCCAAGCCACCGGGCGCATGGTATTGCGTGATTTTACCGGGGCAGGGTGCAAAGTTGGGCAGTTTTTCTGCGTTGATCCGCACCTCAATGGCGTGGCCGTTGATGGTCAGGTCATCTTGGGTGAAAGACATCGGCAAACCTGCGGCCACGCGGATCTGTTCGCGTACAAGATCGACGCCAAAAATTGCCTCGGTGACGGGATGTTCCACCTGAAGCCGCGTGTTCATTTCGATAAAATAGAACTCACCATTTTCGTAGAGGAATTCGATTGTGCCTGCGCCGATATAGTTAATGTTGGCGACAGCATCCGCACAGACCTTGCCGATGCGCGCGCGCTCGGACGGGGTGATAGAGGGGCCAGGGGCTTCTTCAAATACTTTCTGGTGGCGCCGCTGAAGCGAGCAATCGCGTTCGCCCAGATGCACGGCGCGGCCTTTGCCATCGCCAACCACCTGAATTTCGATATGGCGCGGCGTAGTGAGGTATTTCTCGATATAGACTTCGTCGTTGCCGAAGTTCGATTTTCCCTCTGCGCGCGCTGTCTGGAACGCGCTTTCCATGTCTTTGGCGGTTTGCGCCACTTTCATGCCTTTGCCACCACCGCCTGCTGTGGCTTTGATGATGACGGGATAGCCGATTTCTTCGCCTATGCGCTGTGCGTCCTCTAGCGTGGCGACACCGCCTTGTGATCCGGGAACGCACGGCACGCCGAGTGCTTTCATCGTATCCTTGGCCGTAATCTTGTCGCCCATGATGCGGATATGTTCGGCTGTCGGGCCGATAAACGTGAGGCCGTGGTCTTCTACGATTTGCACAAAGCCAGCGTTTTCAGACAGAAAGCCATATCCGGGGTGGATCGCTTCGGCGCCGGTGATCTCGCAGGCAGCAATGATCGCAGGGATCGAAAGATATGACTGTTGCGAGGAAGGCGGCCCGATGCAGACACTCTCGTCGGCCATGCGTACGTGCATGGCGTCACTGTCGGCAGTCGAATGAACAGCCACTGAGGCGATACCCATTTCGCGGGCAGCACGGATAACACGCAGGGCGATCTCACCGCGGTTGGCGACAAGTATTTTGTTGAACATGGGGATGTGCTCCTTATTCGAGGATCACAAGCGGTGCGCCGAATTCCACCGCCGCCCCGTCTTCGACCAGAATACGTTTCACGGTGCCTGCGCGGGGGGCAGGTATGTGGTTCATGGTTTTCATTGCCTCGACAATCAACAGGGTGTCCCCCTCAGCAACCTGTGCGCCCACAGCGATAAAGGCAGGCGCGCCGGGTTCGGGTGAGGTATAGACCGTGCCAACCATGGGTGAGCTGACTGCACCTGGGTCGGTTGCCGGATCGGCACTGCCGCTGGTCTCGGCCGGGGCCGCAGGTGCCGGCGTTGCGGCTGCAGCCATCACGGGTGATGCTGATGCTTGCATGGCCTGAGGGGCGATTACCTGCTGCGGCGGCTTGCGGGAGACACGCACATTGAGGCTGTCATCCTCGGCATAGTCGCGCTTGACCTGCAATTCTGTCAGATCGTTTTCGTTCAGCAGTTCTGCCAAAGCGCGGATAAAGGCGACATCGGCGTCATGTGTATTCTTTGTCATATGGTTCCTCGACCGTTGCGAAGGGGGGCGACCTTGGACGCGCCCTTTGGGACGGGTTATATGGCATGGACAGAGGCATTGAAAGACGCGAGTTTACAAGCGCGATCGGACGGCGGGTAGCAGCGGGAGACAGGCAGATGAACATTGCACATTGGCTGGCGCGGCAGGCCATTGCACGCGCCTCGGCTCCGGCATTGTTTTTCGGAACGCATGAGGTGGAAAACTACGCAGGCTTCGACCAGCGCGCGCGCGGTGTTGCATCCGCTTTGCGGGCGCGCGGGATTTCCGAAGGCGACCGTGTTGCGGTTTTCATGTACAACCACCCCGAATGGTTGATCGGGCTATTTGGTATATTTTATGCGGGTGCGGTCGCTGTCCCCATCAATGCCAAGCTGCATGGGCGCGAGGCGGCGCATATCCTTAAGGACAGTGGCGCGCTGCTATGCCTGACGGATGCCGCACACACGCAATCGCTGCACGAAGTTGACTGTGCGGTTGGCTGTGTAGCCATTGCGGAGCTTAGCGGGACGGCGGACGTTGCAGTGGCCCATAGGGATGGTGATGATCTGGCTTGGCTTTTCTACACCTCTGGCACCACAGGTACGCCTAAGGGCGTGATGATTACGCACGCGATGTTGCAGGCTATGACGCTGTCTTACGGTGTAGATGTGGACACTGTCTCATCCGAGGATACGACAATTTATGCAGCACCGCTTAGTCACGGTGCGGGGCTTTATAGCTTTGTGCATGTCCTCGCAGGGGCGCGTCATGTCTGTCCTGCCTCTGGCGGGTTCGATGCAGCCGAAATTTTCGAACTGGCAACGCATTTTGGCAACTGCCACATGTTTGCCGCCCCCACAATGGTCAAGCGGATGACGGATGTTGCACGGAATTCAGGTGCGGATGGCAGTGGGTTGCGCACAATCGTCTATGCGGGTGGTCCGATGTATACGGCCGACATCATTGCTGCTGTTGAGGTATTTGGCCCAAGGTTTGTCCAGATTTACGGGCAGGGGGAATGTCCTATGGCAATTACGGCACTGTCGCGCCACGATGTTGCGGACCGCAGCCATGCAGACTGGCGCGCGCGCCTGGGCTCGGTTGGATGTGCGCAATCGGTTGTGGAGGTTCGCATCGGTGACGCACAAGGCACGCCGCGCGCCGTGGGAGAGACTGGCGAGATCATGGTCCGTGGTGCGCCTGTAATGCGTGGCTATTGGAACAACACCGAAGCGACTGCTAGAACGCTGCAAGACGGGTGGTTGATGACAGGTGACATCGGCGTGCTGGATGCCGCTGGCTATCTGACGCTTCAAGACCGCTCAAAGGATGTGATCATTACGGGGGGATCTAACGTCTATCCGCGCGAAGTAGAGGAAGTACTGCTGCAACACTCCGAAATTGCAGAAGCATCCGTGGTGGGCGCCCCGCATCCCGAGTGGGGCGAAGAGGTCGTGGCATTTATTGTAGGTGAGGCGTCAAAAGAGGCGCTGGACCAGTTATGCTTGCAGCATATCGCGCGCTTCAAACGGCCAAAACGCTACGTGCGCTTGCCGTTTTTGCCGAAAAATAACTATGGAAAAATTCTCAAGACCGACCTGCGCGCACGGATCGCCGAGGAGGAATAGGGAATGGTCCGCACCTTTTGATGCGGACCATCAAACTGGGTTTAGACGACGGTAATAAAATCATCGATGATGTTGAATGCATCGCTTGTCAGATCAGTGGCGTCCACGTTGCGCACTGTCAGAACCGACCCACGATCGCTGCCAAGGCTTAGACCACCTGTCGCAAACACTTCGCTGAGGTTAATGATGGCGTTGTTACCAACAAATTCTGTGTTGGCCATCACATCTGCGTAGGTGACGATTGCGCCTGTCGTGATGAACAGCTCTATCTGGTCTCCCTCCGCGAAGCCGCGAATTTCATCGGCCTCTGTGCGACCACGGAAAATAAATACGTCGTCGCCGTCACCGCCGAACATTGTGTCGCGGCCTGCACCACCCTCGATGACGTCATCGCCATCGGCACCCGAGAGGCGGTCATTACCAGATCCACCGAAGATTGTATCGTTACCAGCGTTTCCGTTTACTTTGTCATTGCCGGAACCGGCAAGGATCCGATCATTGTCGCCACCGCCGGAAATGTCATCGTTGTTGTTGCCGCCATCGATCGTATCGTCGCCGTTACCGCCGCTCAGCTTGTCGTTGCCATTGCCACCAAACAGTTGGTCGTTACCGGTACCGCCAACCAGTTTGTCACGGCCACCCTCACCTATAAGAATGTCGTTGCCGCTGCCGCCATAAAAGCTCTCGTCGGTGTCGCCGCCTGAGATGGTATCATTTCCGGAATCACCACGGATATCGCCCGAAACGTCGTTCAGAACGGGGGGCAACGCATCGCCAAAGCCCAGTGTGATGACGGAGTATACATCGTTGCCAGCGCCCATGCGTACGTCGTGCAGGATGCCGCCGTTTACGACTGTATCATCGCCCGCACCCATTCTGACTGTTCCGGTGACCGTGCCTTCTGTAAAGGGGCCTCCGTCTATGCCGGGAATAATCTGGTTGATGAGCTGGTCATTGCCTTTGCCCATTTTCAGCTGACCGTCGATCAGGCCACTGTTGTAAAAGCTGTCCCACGCATTACCCATACGGGCTTCGCCAAAAATCGTCCCGTCATTCGAGAAGTTGCGCCCGCCATTACCAAGCAGGTTCACTGCATAAACGCTGCCAGAGGCCTTGGACAACACACCACCAAACGTATTGGTGATTGTGATCCCCTCGTCAGAGTTCGCTTTGAGCTGGCCGTTGATCGTGCCGCTGTTAGTGATCTCGCCACCAAAAACGGAAAAGTCAAAACCTTCCAGCGTCTCGCCAAAAATGTTGGCACCTTCGAATTCGTCGGTCGCTTCGTTGAATGTAATCGGCATGAATATCCCCAGAGCTAAGTTTCGCCACATTTACGCCATATTCAGCCCAGCTGCCTAATGAAAACTGTTCTTTGTTTCCGTAGCGGTAACAAAGCGGGGTTGCTGTGTAGACTATAGGTTGAAACGCATGAAAAACCCCGCAAAAAGCGGGGCAATTCAAAGGCAGACATCTGGGAAAACAATCAGATGGCGAGATATTCGGCGCGCAGCGATTCGTTTTCCAGCACCTCTTGGGCGGTGCCGTCAAATACCACACTGCCCGTATCAAGGATCACGGCACGATCGGCGAGTTTCAGCGCGCGCACAGCGTTTTGTTCGACCAGAATTGTCGTGATACCCTGTGCTTTGATGATGCTGAGGGTCTTTTCAATCTCGTCCACGATCACCGGCGCCAACCCTTCATAAGGTTCGTCAAGCAGCAGCACTTTGATATCACGGCACAGCGCGCGGGCGATTGCCAACATTTGCTGTTCGCCGCCCGACAGTGTGGTGCCTTCCTGCTTCTTGCGCTCACCCAAACGGGGGAACAGCTCGTACACGCGCTCCAGCGACCAGCCGATCGGCGGGGCAATCTGGGCGAGCTTGAGGTTTTCCTCGACGGTAAGGCCCGCAATGATGCGACGGTCTTCCGGCACCAATGCCAGACCAGCGCCCGAGGCCTCAAAGCTCTTCATTTTGTGCAGTGGCTGGTGATCCAGCCAGACTTCGCCCTTGGTAAGTTCTGGGTCGCCGATCTGCGCAATGGTCCGCAGGGTAGAGGTCTTGCCCGCACCGTTACGGCCCAGTAGCGCCAGAATTTCGCCCTCATGCACGTTAAAGCTGACGCCTTGTACGATGTAGCTTTCGCCGTAGTAGGCGTGGATATCCCAGACCGACAGAAAAGCAGGGGCGGATGCCGCATGATTGGCATTTTTGTTCAGTGTTTCGGTAGTCATATCTATGTCCTTCGAAAGGGGGAGGGGCAGGGTGCTAGACGTCCTGCGTCTCGCCCAGATAGGCTTCTTTTACCTTGGGATGGCCTTTGATGTTGTCCGGCGTATCCTCGACAAGCGGCGTGCCTTGGGCCAGCACAGTAATCCGCTCGGCCAGCGAGAAGACAACGTGCATGTCGTGCTCAATGATGCAGATGGTGATGTCACGCTCTTCCTTGATCTGCTTGAGCAGGTCGATGGTGTTGTTCGTGTCGGCCCGCGCCATACCCGCTGTCGGCTCGTCCAGCAGCAGCAAACGTGGCTGCTGGCTGAGACACATCGCGATTTCCAAGCGGCGCTTGTCCCCGCGCGACATGCTCGAGGCGTGCATCTCGCGTTTGTCATAGAGGTTCATTTCCTCCAGCATCGACTTGGCCTTTTCGATGATGTCCTTTTCGTGCCCGATACCTTCGATCGCATGCATCCGAAACGCACCGTCGCGTTTGGCAAAGCAGGGGATCAGCATGTTTTCCATCACGCTGAGATCACCAAAGATTTCAGGCGTCTGAAACACGCGGCTAATGCCCATCTGGTTGATCTCAAAAGGCTTGCGGCCCAGTACGGATTGACCGTCGAACATAACCGATCCCGTATCGGGGATCAGCTTGCCCACCAGTACGTTGAGCAGGGTTGATTTGCCTGCACCGTTTGGTCCGATGATGGCGTGGACAGTGTTTTCCGCCACGCTGAGGTTCACGTCCCCCAGTGCTTGCAGCCCGCCGAAGCGCTTGTTCACGTTTTTGACTTCGAGAATACCCATGTCGTGCGCTCCTTATTCAGCAGGTGTTGTTTTGCCATCAGGCGATTTCGGATCGGTCTTTTTGCGGCGGAACAGGTTTCCGATGCGTTGACCGCCCTCTACCAGACCACCAGGCAGGAA
The DNA here is from genome assembly GCF_947502895.1 of uncultured Sulfitobacter sp. GTDB lineage: Bacteria > Pseudomonadota > Alphaproteobacteria > Rhodobacterales > Rhodobacteraceae > Sulfitobacter. Next base: position 174,128 of record NZ_CANNBM010000002.1, on the reverse strand, counting down.
GATTACCACCAGCATGAACAGCAGGCCCAGCGTCAGGTGCCAGCCTTTGCCCACAAAAGGGTAGACCAGTGTAATCAGCAGATCTTCGATGCCGTCGGGCATAAAGGCAAACCACTGCTCCAGAACGCCTTTGTTGATTTTGGAGACGATGTTTTCCATGTACTTGATGAAACCCGCGCCCAGAACAGGCCCGATCAATGTGCCTGCACCGCCAAGGATGGTCATCAGGACAACTTCGCCCGATGCGGTCCAGAACATCCGCTCTGCCCCCACCTGCGTGTCCATCGCAACCAGCAGACCACCCGCCAGACCTGCATACATGCCAGAGATGACAAAGGCCGCAAGTGTGTAAGGCTTCGAATTCAGACCAGTATAGTTCATGCGTTGCTGGTTGGATTTGACCGCCCGCAGCATCATCCCGAAAGGCGAGCGGAAGATGCGGATGGACATGTAGAATGCCAGCAGCATGATCACGGCGGAGATGTAATAGCCTGCGTTAAAGGTAAAAACCCAGTCCCCCATCGTCAGCTCTGTTGTTGCTTTCATATCCAGCCCGAACAGGTTCGCTTTGGGCGACTGGCCAGGGTCCAGCGCGCCGTCAAGGATACGCGGGTCGGTGTATTTGGGCTGAAGGCCCGTCTCGCCGCCTGTGATGGGCGTCAGCACCGAATAAGCCAGCGCATAAGACATCTGGGCAAAGGCCAGTGTCAGGATAGAGAAGTAGATGCCCGAGCGGCGCAGTGAAATCCACCCGACGAGCAGCGAGAAGAGGCCCGCCACGATAACCGATACGATGATTGCGGGGATCACGTTCATGGTCAGCAGCTTCATCATCCAGATCGCGGCGTAAGATCCCACACCCAGAAACGCGGCGTGACCAAAGCTGAGATAGCCAGTGAGGCCGAACAGGATGTTGAACCCGATGGCAAAGATGCCAAAAATCACCAGACGCTGCATCAGGTCAGGATAGCCCGCATTGAACTGGGCCATCGCCGAGGTTTCGGGGAAGGGGTTGAGGATGAAGGGTGCCAGAAGGCACAGGATGGCTACGATAAGCAGAAGGCCTGCGTCGCGTTTTGTAAGTCCAAGCATGGTCTTAGTCCTCCATCACGCCGGCACGGCCCATGAGGCCACGGGGACGTGTCAGCAAAATGATAATTGCAACAAGGTAGATGATGATCTGGTTGATGCCCGGTATGAGCTCCAGCACCGCCGCCATGGAGGCAAAGCTTTCCAGAATACCCAGCAAAAAGCCTGCCAGCACGGCACCGGGCAGTGAGCCCATGCCGCCGACAACAACCACAACAAAGCTAAGCACCAGAAAGTCCATGCCCATGTGGTAGTTGGGAGAGTTGATCGGCGCGTACATCACACCCGCAAGTCCGGCCACTGCAGCCGCAATGCCGAACATGATGGTAAAGCGTTTGTCGATGTTGATGCCCAGCAGGCCCACGGTTTCGCGGTCAGCCATACCGGCCCGCACGACCATCCCGAAGGTGGTGAACTGCAAGAAGGCAAAGACAGCACCGATAATCAACGCGGCAAAGCCGAAATAAACGAGACGCCAGTAGGGATAAATAATTGTATTCGCATCCATCCCCAGCATCGCACCAAAATCAAACGATCCTGCGAAAACCGCTGGTGCGGGTGTGGGGATCGGGTTTGCGCCGTAGTAATATTTGATCACTTCTTGCAGCACGATCGCCAGACCGAAGGTCACGAGGATCTGGTCGGCGTGTGGGCGTTTGTAGAAGTGCTTTATCAAACCACGTTCCATAATAAAGCCGATGGCGATCATCACGGGGATGGCAAACAGGATCGATAGCGGCACAGCCCAATCGATCATCCAGGCGCCCGCCGAATCGCCGAACCATTCTTTGATATAGAGAATGTCGTCGAATTTTGGGTTCCCGAGAAAGTCGGTGCCCGTAGGCTCGGTCGCCTTGTGGCTCAGCGTGAGCAGATTGGAGAAGGTCACAGCGCAGAACGCGCCGATCATGAACAAGGCACCGTGGGCGAAGTTAACAACGCCGAGCGTGCCAAAGATAAGCGTCAGACCAAGGGCGATCAGCGCATAGGCTGAACCCTTGTCGAGGCCGTTTAGAATTTGAAGGAGAATTGCGTCCATGGTCCGTCCCATCTGTCACAGGTGCCGCGCGCCCGGCCATATGATCGGGGGCGTTCAGCGGATTTGCGGGCTATTTGGTTGGTTGGGTTGTGGTGTGCAGGGCAGGCTAAGTGGCCCGCCCTGCAAAGCGTAAACGCTCTTATGCGCCTGGGTTACATGTACCCAGTGAACCGCCCGCGAACTGTGGGTGGTCAGGTGCGTATGTGACCTGCTCGGTGGGTGTCACTTCGACGATTTCGACCAGATCGTATTGGTTCTCGGGGTTCTCTTTACCCTTCACAACCAGCACGTCCTTGAAGCACTGGTGGTCATCGGCACGGTACAGTGTCGGGCCGTTGCCCAGACCGTCAAACTCGAACCCTGCAAGCGCTTCGACAACCGCACATGGGTTGAACGAGCCTGCGCGCGTGACCGCATCCGCATACAAAAGCGTCTGCACATAGCATGTGTGCGCCGCCTGTGAGGGTGGGAAGCCGTATTTCGTACCGAAGGAGCGTACAAAGGCGTTTGTGCCCGTGTAGCGCGCGCCCAGTTTGTCCTCAAGCGACCAGTCCCAGTTCTGGGAACCGATGATGCCTTTGATGTTGGCGCCCGCACCGCGTGCCATCAGCTCGGAGTAGAGGGGAACAACGATCTCGAACTTTTTGCCGTTCACTGTCTGGTCGCGCAGGCCAAACTGGACTGCGTTTGTCAGCGAGTTGACCATGTTGCCGCCGTAGTGGTTCAGAACCAGCACGTCTGCGCCGGACTGGAGAACGGGTGCAATATACGCGGAGAAGTCTGTTGCTGTCAGAGGTGTTTTCACCGCGTTGACAGTTTCCCAGCCCAGTGCCTCGGTGGAGGAACGGACGGCTTCTTCTGTGGTGTAACCCCAGTTGTAGTCGGCTGTCAGGTGGTACGCTTTGCGATCCGCGCCATATTCGTTGGCAAGGATCGGTGCGAGGGCCGCGCCGGACATGTAGGAGTTAAAGAAGTGGCGGAAGCCATTGGCGCGCTTGTCTTTACCCGTCGTGTCGTTGGAGTGGGTCAGACCCGCCATAAAGATGATGCCGGCCTCTTGGCACAGCGCCTGAACGGCAACAGCCACACCGGAGGAGGAACCACCGGAGATCATCACAGCGCCATCTTTTTCGATCATGGATTTCGCAGAGGCGCGCGCCGCATCAGACTTGGTCTGTGTGTCGCCTGTTACGAATTCAACTTTTTTGCCCAGAATACCTGTGCCGTCCAGCGCTTTGGAGCTGAAGGTCGACAACATGCCGCCATCGCCGCCACCGTTCAGGTGCTCGACGGCCAGTTCGAATGCGCGCAGCTCGTCTGCGCCCTCATCCGCGTAGGGGCCGGATTGTGGTACGTTGAAACCCAGTGTGACGGTGTCGCCCTGAGGTGCGTTGGTAAAGCCGCTGTGGCCGTCCGCGCGCAGGTATGTTGGCAGTGCAAGGCCTGCACCAGCAACGGCACCGGCTTGGATCAGACCGCGACGTGTCGGATTGAAGATTGACATGATGTCCTCCCGAAAGTGTTGAAACAGCGACCACATCCTTCTTGTGGGGAGTTGGTGCTGGCACGGAATACGTGCAGGGGCACTATCGGGGGCGGGGCGGGGTGTTCGCAACTATGGGGTTGATTGGGCCGATTTATTTGTAAATAAATGCACATAGAAATGGCTGGTGATGTAAAGTTAGTGATGTTGCAGTGCAGAAAAATGGTAATATTTGTTGTAAATACAGGTGGTATGACCTGTGATCGCTGAGAGCATGACAGGCAGCCGCATCCGCGAGCGGCGCGTGATGCAAGGTCTAAAACAGGCCGATCTGGCGCGCGACATCGGCATTTCCGCCAGCTACCTAAACCTGATTGAGCATAATCGCCGCAGAATCGGTGGCAAACTCCTGCTTGATATCGCCGCACGTCTTGAGGTTGAGCCGCAAGCCCTGACCGAAGGGGCAGAGGCCGCGCTGCTGGGCGTACTGGGCGAGGCTGCGTTGGCGGCCAATCTGTCGGTTGCGGACACAGGCCGTGCCGAGGCCTTTGCAAGCCGTTTTCCTGGTTGGGCAGAGGCACTGGCCGCAAGCCAGCGCCGCATCGCCACGTTGGAGCGCACTGTTGAGGCGCTTAGCGACCGTATGGCCCATGATCCGCATCTGGCGGATTCTATGCATGAATTGCTCACAACCGCTGCCGCAGTACGCTCGACGGCAGAAATTCTTGCGTCCGACGAAGCACTGGAGCGCGAATGGCAGGACCGCTTTCACGCCAATCTGGATGCCGACAGCGATCGTCTGGCCCGCAGCGCGCAGGCACTTGTCGGATATCTGGAGCAAAAGAAAGGACCTGCCGCCGCACATTCTCCGCATGAAGAGGTCGAAACCTATCTGGAAGCGCGCGATTTCATCTTCCCTTTGTTGGAGGAGATGCAAACCAGCACTGCGGTATCGGAACTTCTCGCCCAAACGGATGCGGCACTGTCAGACGCTGCGCGTTTTATCTTGCGTGGGATACTTGAGCAAATCGCCGATGATGCGCGTGCGGTGCCGCTGGCATCGCTACAGCCGTTGGTAGAAGAGGGCCCTATTGATCCTGTGGCTTTGGCGTCAAACTTTGGCGTTTCCGTTGCGGTTATATTGCGCCGCCTAGCGGCAGTGCCCGATCTGAAGGCAGGGCTTGTCGTGTGCGACCGCTCTGGCACAGTGATTTTCCGTAAATCTGTTGACGGGTTTTCGGTGCCTCGGTTTGACCATTGTTGCCCTCTCTGGCCGCTTTTTGCTGCGTTTGGCGCGCCGCAAATGGTGCTACACGAAAGACTGGGGCAGTTGGGCCGTGCCCAAGCGCAGTTTGATGCCTATGCCACTACTGAAACGCTGCGGGCGCAGGGCTATAACAGGCCGTCAGCATCGCGCGCGATCATGCTTCTTGTGCCAACCCTTGCAGGTGATAGCGCCCATGCGCTGCGTGCGGTCGGGGCGACTTGCCGTATTTGTCCGCATGACAGCTGTGCCGCGCGCCGTGAGCCCTCCATTATGACGGCGCCGGTATCATAAGAGATTTTGACACGGCCAGCGGATGGGTGCATCCTGTACCCCGTGCGCTGCGACCCTAACTGATATTAAATCAGACGGGTGTGCTGTGCATGCAGGGGGAGGACGGAACGCATGTCAAAACATGTCGTGTTGGTGGAGGATGAGACCAATATCGCGGAGGCGATCCGCTTTTTGCTGGGGCGCGACGGCTGGAGGGTCGAGACATTGGCCAACGGTGGAAACGCGGCTGCGGTGATCCGTGCTGCGCAGCCTGATCTGGTCATGTTGGATGTCATGTTACCTGGCAAAACGGGTTTCGAGATTTTGGCAGAGCTGCGCAGCGATGACTCGCTAGCAGATTTGCCTGTATTAATGCTGACTGCACGCGGTCAGGAACGGGATCGGGACATGGCATTGAAGGCGGGCGTAAGCCGATTTATGACCAAACCCTTTTCCAACGAAGAGATGCTGACCGCCGTGCGAGAGCTGACTGTCGGCCGCGTAAGCTGATGGCAGAGACGCGCCTGTTTCTGGAGCGCCGTAGCTATCGCCGCCGCAGGATGATGGATGCTGTGCGCTTTTTGCCATTGCTCTGCGCGATCTTGTGGCTGGTCGTTCCCACAATGTGGCCAAACACCCCCGAGGCCGAGGTTCAGACGCCCATGTCTACCGCGATCTGGTATCTTTTTGCGATCTGGATATTGGCAATTACCGCTTGTTTTGCGCTTTGGTTCCGCATCCGCAACCATGACGAGGCCGGGGTACTGCATCAATCCCCCCCCACCAAGCCTGCGCATGGGCCGAACGACTGATGGTGTCTCTCAATCAACTGGTGGCTGTTTGTCTGGTTTATGTGACGGGCTTGTTTTTTGTCGCCTTTGTGGCCGAACGGGCTGCGGCGCGGGGGCGGGGTGGCTGGCTGCTGCGCTCGCCTTTGGTCTATACGCTGTCCTTGTCGATCTACTGCACCGCCTGGACGTTTTATGGGGCCGTGGGCTACGCGGCGCGTTCGGGGCTGGAGTATATCACCATCTATCTCGGCCCTTCGCTGGTGATGCTGGGCTGGTGGTGGGTACTGCGCAGGTTGGTGCGCATCGGGCGGGCCCAGCGGGTTACTTCTGTAGCCGATCTTATTTCGTCACGCTTTGGTAAGTCTAACCTGCTGGCAGTCATGGTGACCATTATGGCCGTGGTGGGAGTGACCCCGTACATCGCGTTGCAGCTACAATCTGTTACTCTCTCCGTTTCGATTTTTGCGACACCTGATATCGACAGCGCGCAGGCGATCCGGATCAATGAAAACGCGGCCTTTTGGGTCGCGGCAGGGCTGGCACTGTTCACTGTGCTTTTTGGCACCCGCAACCTCAACGCAAACGAACGGCACCACGGCGTGGTCATTGCTGTCGCGGTTGAGGCGGTGGTAAAACTGGTGGCGTTGCTTGCTGTGGGGGCCTTTGTGGTTTGGGGAGTTGCAGGCGGCGTGGCCGATACAATTGCGCGCATTGATGCGTCGCCCATCGGGGCATGGCACACCAGCAGCAGCAGATGGAGCGCGCTGATCGTGCTGTCAGCCGCCGCCTTTGTGTGCTTGCCGCGCATGTTTCAGGTGATGGTTGTCGAGAACGAGAACGAGCGGCATTTGCAGATCGCGAGTTGGGCTTTCCCGCTGTATCTGCTGGCCATAAGCCTGTTTGTCGTGCCTATCGCGGTCATCGGGCTGGAACTGATGCCGCAGGGTGCCAACCCTGATTTATACGTTCTTACCGTTCCACTGCACGAAGGGCAAAACGGCCTCGCAATGCTTGCTTTTCTTGGCGGGTTTTCCTCTGCGACTTCAATGGTAATCGTGGCGACGCTGGCGCTTAGTACAATGATGTCCAACCATATCGTCATGCCGCTGTGGCTCAAGCTGAGCAAGGCAGGGCCGCAGCAATCAGGCGATGTGCGCAGCGTTGTGATCCGTGCACGGCGCTTGTCGATCATCGCCGTGATCTCGTTGGGGTACTTTTATTATCGCGGCTCTGGCGGGTCAGGTGCCTTGGCGGCGATTGGTCTGATTTCCTTTGGTGGTGTCGCGCAGTTTTTGCCTGCACTTCTGGGGGGGATATTCTGGCGCGGTGCGACGCGTATGGGGGCTGTCGCGGGCCTGAGCATCGGGTTTGTCGTGTGGATGTACACAATGCTTTTGCCCAGCTATGGCCCGGATGGCGCATTGCCTGCTGCGGTGTTCGAACAGGGCCTTTTTGGCCTCGGCATCCTGCGGCCAGAGGCGTTGTTCGGCATCACCGGCCTTGACCCTACGGTGCATGCGGTCTGGTGGAGCCTTTCGCTCAATGCGCTGCTGTTCTTTGTGGTCTCGATCTTTACTTTCCCTGCACCGCTGGAGCGTTTGCAGGGGGCGCAATTTGTTAATGTGTTCGATCATTCCTCGGGCCATGCACGCGGCTGGTCGGCGACAGAGGGCGGGGCAGAGGACTTGATGATCATGGCCCAGCGGATTTTGGGCGCGCGCGAAGCGCAGATGTTTTTCAGACAACACGCCTTGGAACAAGGTCGCGTCGATGCACCGCCTGCGCCAACGCCGCAATTCGTTCAGGCGTTAGAGCGGGAGCTTGCGGCTTCGGTGGGGGCCGCGACGGCCAATGCGATGATAGGCCAGATCATAGGCGGGCAGGCAATATCGGTACAAGAGTTGCTGGCGGTCGCAGACGAATCTGCTCAAATCCTCGAATATTCCAGCCAGCTTGAGGCGAAATCGCGCCAGTTGACGGAAACTGCGCGGGAACTGAGCCATGCGAATGAAAAGCTGACGCAACTATCACATCAAAAAGACAGTTTTCTCAGCCAGATCAGCCATGAGTTGCGCACTCCCATGACCTCTATCCGCTCGTTCTCGGAGATCTTGCGCGATACGGCGGGGCTCAGCGCGGCAGAGAAAACACGCTATGCCTCGATCATCCATTCAGAAACGATCCGCCTGACACGGTTACTGGATGATCTGCTGGATCTGTCGGTGCTGGAAAACGGGCAGGTGTCTTTGAACGAAAAGAACACAGTGCTGCATGATGTGATCGAGCAAGCTGTGACAACCGCATGCGCCAGTTCGGCGCGTGTGATTGAAATTCGCCGCAAGCAGCGCAACGAAGATGTGACATTGCATACCGATAGTGATCGGTTGGCGCAGGTATTCATTAATCTTGTTACAAATGCGATCAAATATTGTGACGCCTCCGCTCCTGTCTTGACTATTGCTGTCAGGCGTCAGGACGATCAGGTAATTGTTGCTTTTGCCGACAATGGCAGCGGTATCCCCGATGATGCACAGACCCTAATCTTTGAGAAATTCGCCCGTTTGCGCAGTGGCGCACAGGATGGGGCAGGGCTTGGACTTGCCATCTGCCGCGAGATCGTAACACGGCTGGGTGGTGACATCCGGTATGTGCCGCATAGCGTGGGGGGTAGTTTCGAAGTACGCCTTGACTGCGTGCCGATCCGCAGCACAAGCCAACGATTATTGCCGGTATAAATGCGCTGGTAACCATTTCCGCGATACCACGTCATCAGGACGGTTTCGAGTAATGCGCGCCTGCCGTGACAATGCGGTTTGGCAAATGGCGGCTTGGGCGGGGTATCGGGCGAAGGAATGACAGCAACATGAGCGCGGAGCAAACGACATCGCTGATGCAGCGCAAGGCCCGCACAGGGCGTGAGGCTTATGCTGCGCGGGCAATGTCGCTGGGCCGCGCATTGCGTCTGACGGCTGCCAAACAGGCCGAACAGATGATGGCGCTGGCGCTGGGTGTTCTGGGCGTCACCCGCCGCAAATTAACCGCAGAAGAAGTGCCAGCGTGTCTTGAGACACCTTGGCTGACCATGTTGATGGACGGACCCGCAGATCAGGTTGCTGCCGTTATGATCGACCCTGCCTTGGTGACAGGGCTGATCCAGCAGCAGACTATGGGCAAGGTGACACCGGTTCCCGATGCAGGTGAAGTGCGTGCACACACAGCGACCGACGCTGCATTATGTGCCCCCTTTATTGAAGCAGTTTTGGCGCGCGCTGCGCTGCTGCCGGAAGAAGAAGGCGACCGCGCGTTATTGCAAGGCTACCGTTTTGGCGTTTTGGCAAAAGAACCGCGGCATGCGCAACTGGCCCTCGATGCATCGTCTTACGAGATGGTTGAGATGACGCTTGATCTGGCTGCCGGTGTCCGAACGGGCCAATTACGCCTGATCCTGCCTGAGCCGGCGGCGCAGCAAAGCGAAGCAGATGGTTCGCCCGATGATCTGGATGGTCATGTTGAGGGGCAGAACCTGACTGATAACGTCATGGGTTTGAACGCAGAGCTTACAATCGCGTTGACACGGTTGAGTTTGCCTTTGCAACAGGTGAGCGGGTTGAAAGCCGGCGATGTAATTCCGCTTAACCTGTCAACACTTGCCCAGGCCCTGGTTCTGGATGCCAATGGCAAAGCGTTAAGCCGTGGTACGCTGGGCCAGATTGATGGTGTCCGCGCCTTGCAGGTTGAACAGCAGCGCAGTCGTCAACATAGCGAGCCGCGCCGCCGCGCCGCAGACCGTGCCGATCTGGATCTGCCCGATGTTTCAGCAACCTTTGGATTGGAGCCTGCACCATCGGGACTGGATGAAGATGGAATGGACCCCGTACTGCCCACGCTGTCTGACGTTGATATCTTTGGTGATCTGGATGATTTGCCCGAAATGCCCGACATGGATGAAGCGGCGCAGGCCGCCGACGACCATATGGCGCAGTGGGACGCTCCCAAAGAGGGGAGCGAAGAAGACCTTTTGGGTGAAAAGCAAGCAGGCTGGTAGTGGCGTGCGCTGTTAGGGCGCGTGTTGTTCGAGATAGGGGCGCATGTTGTCCAGATCATACCCTGCCGCACGGGCTGCGGCCAAAATGTCGTCGGCAGATTGCAGACCTGCCTGACCCAATGCCCAAGCGATGCATGAACGTGTGCCTGACGCGCAATAGGCGAGGGTTACGCCGTCGCAATCCGCGCCGATGCTGCGGTTATGTGCAATCACTTCTTCGTTCATTGTGGCGTGGGTGAGCGGTTGCAGTGCAAATTCCAGCCCCGCCGTCTCGGCTGCGGCCTGCATCTGTCCCGCGCCGTAGGCTGGCGGCACCTCATCGTCGGGGCGGTTGCACAGAATACGTGTGATTCCCGCCTCTTTAAGCGCCGTCATCTGGTCGGGCGAGATTTGCGGGGCGACGTAATAGCGGGGGGTAAGCTGTCTGATATCCATAGGATCAGTTTATGCGGCTGGCGTGGTGCTGTCCATAAGACGAAACACCGGCATCGTCATTTACAAGCCACACAAGTGGCAGTTCAGGCGAGGAAAATACCAATAATGACCATCATCAGCCCGATGACGGATAGAAATAGTGCACCAAGGTTAAGTGGCACAACTTTTTTCAACTCGGCACGCATGGCCTCGTCATCCAGCTGCGCACGTTTGGCGCGGCTTACACGGATGATGCAATAGATCAGCCCCAGCAAGCCCAAGAGGGATAGTGCGGTCCCGCCCCAGATGATTGCGTCGAAAATCGGTGATGTCGTTTGTTCCATGTCTCGCAGATAGGATAATCGGCACCGTACGGCAAGAGCACCTTGCGGCACATCAATGCGCACGGTAGCAAGGCGCCTCAGAACACACATCCCCCGCACAGCGCACAGGAGCCCGCCATGAGCGAATTCAGCACCAACCCAGCCCCCGCCGAGGACGCAGGCGATGCAAACTACCGCGTCACCGCAAACGAGCTGCGCCAGTTCGTTGAGCGGATCGAGCGTTTGGACTCCGAGAAAAAGGACCTTGCAGAGCAGCAAAAGGAAGTCATGGCAGAGGCGAAATCACGCGGCTATGACACCAAGATTCTGCGCAAGGTGATTGCCCTGCGCAAGCGCGAGCCCGACGACATTGCCGAAGAAGAGGCTGTGTTGGACATGTATAAAGAAGCACTTGGCATGTAGCCTCGGGCTTTTGCTGGAAGGGAGGGTGAAACGGTGCTTGCACACATGCCCGCCCGCCAATAGAAGAACACAAATTTTCTGCCCGCGCGACCATGCGCGGCCAAACGCTATGGAGCACACATGCAGGTCAAAGAGACGCTGAACGAAGGTCTGAAACGCGGCTATCACATCACCCTTACAGCGGCCGAACTGGACGCCAAGGTGAACGAAAAGCTGAAAGAAGCGCAGCCAGACGTTGAAATGAAGGGCTTTCGCAAGGGCAAGGTCCCTATGGCACTGCTGAAAAAGCAGTTTGGCCAGCGCGTGATGGGCGAAGCGATGCAGGAAAGCATCGATGGCGCAATGAACGAACATTTCGAGAAGTCCGGCGACCGCCCTGCAATGCAGCCAGACGTAAAAATGACAAACGAAGACTGGAAAGAAGGCGATGATGTCGAGGTCGAAATGACCTACGAAGCACTGCCCGAAATTCCCGAGCTGGACATGTCTGGCATCAAGCTGGAAAAAATGATTGTCAAAGCCGACGATGCGTCCATTGACGAGGCGTTGGCGTCATTGGCCGAGACGGCTCAGGACTTCAAAGCGCGCAAGAAAGGCTCCAAAGCCAAAGACGGCGATCAGGTTGTCATGGATTTTGTTGGCAAGGTTGATGGCGAAGCGTTTGAAGGTGGCTCTGCCGAGGATTATCCTCTGGTACTGGGCTCCAACTCCTTCATCCCGGGTTTTGAAGAGCAGCTGGTCGGCGTGAAGACCGAGGAAGAAAAGGACGTTACTGTCAACTTCCCCGATGATTATCAGGCCGAACATCTGAAGGGCAAAGAGGCTGTGTTCTCTTGCACAATCAAAGAAGTGAAAGAGCCTGTTGCAGCCGAGATCAACGACGAGATGGCGACAAAATTTGGTGCCGAAGACCTTGCTGCGCTGAAAGTGCAGATTGGTGAGCGTCTGGAAGCCGAATACGTTGGTGCATCGCGCGCGGTGATGAAGCGCGGCCTGCTGGACGCATTGGACGGCATGGTTGATTTCGATCTGCCCCCGTCCTTGTTGGACGCAGAAGCGGGTCAGATTGCACACCAGTTGTGGCATGAGGACAACCCCGAGGTTGAGGGCCACGATCACCCCGAAATCGAAACCACCGACGAGCACCGCAAGCTGGCCACCCGCCGCGTGCGTCTGGGCCTGTTGTTGGCCGAGTTGGGGCAGAAAGCAGAAGTTGAAGTGACTGATGCAGAGATGACCCAAGCGATCATGAATCAGGCGCGTCAGTACCCTGGTCAGGAACGCCAGTTCTTTGAATTCGTTCAGCAGAACCAGCAGATGCAGCAACAGATGCGCGCACCGATTTTTGAAGATAAAGTCGTTGACCATATCGTTGCGCAGGCCGACGTGACCGAAAAGGAAGTGTCGAAAGACGATCTTCAAAAGGCCGTTGAAGCGCTGGAAGAAGAGTAAACTTTACAGCTCTTTCGGAAATATTGAGGGCCACCCGATCGGGTGGCCCTTTTTCCGTGTAACGTAGGTTTCGCTCACATTGCAGCTATTTCATCTGCCAATTCATGGTTGCGGTCACGGTGACCTGCTTCATCGGCGCGCACGGCAATTACGACTTCGCGCAAACGTGCATCGGGTTTCAGCTCCCAGTAGTCAATTGCGATCTGTGGGGCCGGTACGTTCTCGACCTTGCCCGCGTCAATTTCTTGCAAATACTGGGTGTAGCTGATGACAGCCTCTTCCTCCAGATAGGCAACAACGCGGTGTGCGATACGTGGCGCGAAGAGATAGAGGAAGAAATAGAGGTTATAGAAAACCATCTGGCCGAGCATGATGAGTAACCGCTCAAACCGCGAGGGTTCGGCAATTTTGATAAATGTCATCAGGTGCATACGCTCGTTCTCCGCTTCATCCAGCAACTCGCGAATCCAACCTTGATCGTCGCGGATGTGCCGCACGGATTTCAGGTGCTGTAGCAGTCCTCCCACCATTCCGGGAACGGCCGCTACGGTTTCGAGAACGACTGCGCGGTGACCATACCGTTTGGCAAAAAAGCTGTCGGCGAAGATCCGCATTGTTTTAACTGTCCGCAAAGCAATGCGGTCTTTTAGATCTTTTGGCGGCGTGTGCTTTTCCAGATCGCCGTCGTGGCGGTGGGTCAGGTCGAACATCTTTGGCTCCCATTTTAATTCTAACTGATAAATGGGGTTGGGATGCTGCAGTGCAATATCATGCGTCAATTTGCGCAAAGACCCTTATTACGCGGGTTTTAGCCCTGTTTCGACCAGCATGCCGCGCCGCTTTGCCTCGTAATAATAGCCGCGCGAATACCATTTTATTGCCGTCGCTTCATCCCCGTCCGAGAGTAGCCATGCACCGCGCAGGTACTTGCCGCCAAATTCAAGATTGGTGTCCGCATTCAACAGGTCATTGGGACGCCCGCGAAAGCCCATAGTGCGGGCCGTTTGGGGCAGGATCTGGAGCAGCCCGTAGTAAGGCCCATTGCGCGCTGCAGGATTGTGGGTGCTTTCGCGGATGGCGAGGCGGTGCACAAGGCTGCGGGGCAGCTGGTAATGGTCGGCCCAACGATTGATGCTTTGACGAAGTGCGGGGGTTTCATTGGGATAAAGGGGAAGATCATCGGAGCGCGTTGTGCCTCGCCCGTCTGTACGCCCGCAAGCAGAAAGGCCGAGGGCGCACAGGGCGATAAAATGTCTACGGTCAATAAGGCGCATCGCGGCTCCTCCAAACTAGGCTGATCCCGTTGTGCGACTAGACCGGAGATGCTTCAAGCGGGGCTGCTGATTTCAGCCTGTTTCCGCCGAGAAAGGCGTTGCGCGTTAGAAATCGAATATGTCGCTGAGAAAGCTGTCGCGCTTTTTCTTTTTGTACTGGCGCTCGTCGTATCGTGGCTGTGCTTGTGGGGCAGGGGCCGCAGGGACAACACTGCGTTCAATGATTTTGTCCAACTCACCACGGTCCAGCCAGACGCCGCGACACTGCGGACAATAGTCTATCTCGACCCCGCTGCGGTCGGACATTACAAGCTGTGTTCCGTCTAACGGGCATTGCATGGCGGTCATCCTTATTTGGGTTTCTATCCCAGAACAGATGGGGGTGCCGCGTAGCGATACAAGTGAGCTGCGTCAGGAGTTTCCGAGAATTCGAGTTATTCGGAAGCGAGCCGGGCAATAAACGGGGCAGTGCAACAAAAAACGCCGCGCAATCAATGCGCGGCGTCTCAAATCATCCGATCGGGATGAATTATTTGTCGTCTTCGTCGGCCGCTGGTGCATCGTCAGATGAAACAGCATCAGCCAGATCATCATCGTCGGACGCGGCGGAGCCGATATCGTCAAACAGCTCAGAAATCTCGAATTCTGCTGCTGCTTCTTCTTCGGCGGCCAGTTCCTGAATGGATTTGCCAGCTGCCTGAAGCTCGGCCTCTTCGGGCGAACGTGCGACGTTCAGCTCGATTATGGCTTCGACTTCGGGGTGAAGAACGACGGATACGTCATGTACGCCCAGATACTTGATCGGTGCGATCAGAACGACCTGCTTGCGGTCTACTGTGAAACCTTCGGCGGTTGCTGCTTCGGCGGCGTCACGTGTGGTGACGGAGCCGTAAAGCGCGCCTGCGTCGGACGCAGAGCGAATCACAACAAACTGCTGACCGTTCAGACGGGCCGCCATTGCATCGGCTTCTTTCTTGGTCTCGAGGTTTTGGGCCTCAAGCTGGGCTTTCTGGCCCTCGAAAGCTGCGATGTTTGCTTTGGACGCGGACAGCGCCTTTTGCTGTGGCAGCAGATAGTTGCGCGCGTAACCTGGTTTGACGTCTACGACGTCGCCCATCTGGCCCAGTTTTGCGACACGTTGGAGAAGGATAACTTGCATGTATTCTACTCCTTATTTCACAGCATAGGGCAGCAGGGCGAGGAAGCGGGCGCGTTTAATGGCACGGGCCAATTCACGCTGCTTTTTCGCGGAGACTGCGGTGATACGGGAAGGCACGATCTTGCCACGCTCGGAGATGTAGCGCTGAAGCAGGCGTGTGTCTTTATAGTCGATTGCCGGTGCGTTGTCGCCCGAGAAGGGGCAGACTTTGCGGCGGCGGAAAAATGGTTTTGCGGCCATGGTTTAGAGTCCTTTCAACAACCTAAAATCAGCGACGTTCACGGCGCTCTGGGCGCTCGTCACGTTTTTGCATCTGAACGGAAGGCAGCTCTTTGTGCTCGTCCATCTTGATGGTCAGAACGCGCATGACATCGTCATGCAGGCGCATCAGGCGTTCCATCTCATGCACGGCAGTTGCCGGTGCATCAGAGCGCAGGAAGGCATAGTGGCCCTTGCGGTTCTTGTTGATTTTATAGGCCATCGTTTTGACGCCCCAATACTCGCTGTCCACGAGTTTCCCGCCGTTGTCGGACAGGACGGTACCGAAATGTTCGATCAGGCCTTCGGCTTGTGTGTTGGACAAGTCTTGGCGTGCGATCATTACATGCTCATATAGCGGCATGTGTGCTCCACTTATTTCAAGGCGCATTTCATAGGCAGGGCGATGATCCTTTGCTGCCCCACCACGAGAGTCTGCGCGGTTAAATCGTATCTGCAAAGGAGTGGCCTACATACACCCTTTGGGGCGCGGCGCAAGCACACATCTGCCTGTCTACAAGGCCTGCTTCGGGAATTTCCACATATTGCCGTGACCGCGCCCAAGCCTTGCCGTTTTATCGCCTTTTTCACGGTGCAGAGCTTTTTAGACAAGTTGAAAAGGACAAGGCCATGACCATTGCCGCCGAGCAAACATTTGCACATGTTCCCGCTTACGGGGTCGCCCATAAACTGAATGGAAGCCGGTTGGTGATGCGCATAGCGCAGCGAATGGCGTCTGTGTCGATGGCACTGGTTGCATTGTTTGTCTGGGTCGCACCCGGCGCAGGTTGGGAGAGCGAAGTGATGCTCTTCAAGCTGATGGTCTCGCTGGCTTCTGGTCTGGCCGCGGTGTGGTTCTGGCAGGCAAGTCTGCCACCTGTGCCGCCGACGGTAGAAGTAGACGTGGCACAAGCCGAGGTGCGTCTGGTCCGTGATGGCGCGCTGCCAGAGGATCGTGTGATTGAGCGATGCGCCTTTCGCGATTTGCACGTTGTTGAACTGTCTGGCCGTAACATCACCTTTTGGGGCCGTGGTAACCGCCTGTTGGCCGAGATCACGCTAAGCAATGCCCGCGCCCATGCCACACTGCTGGGCGCTCTGCGCGCAGAGGGTAAGCTGGCCTAAACCTGACACAGATGCACAGCATAAAGGCCGAGTGTTCGTATACGCGCACAATGTGTTGAACGGCGCGGGATTGCGTTTTCGGCGCACAGCACCATCTTTGCTCCATGTTCAACAAGGAGTATAATCATGAAATCTCTCGTTCTCGCAGCATTGCTGTCCGCAACCGCGTCAATGGCTGTTGCCGCTGAAAAATACGTGCTGGACGCCAGCCACAGCCAGGTTGTCTTTTCTTACAACCACCTTGGCTTTTCCACGACCTACGGAATGTTCTCGGGTTTTGAGGGCGAGATCATGTTTGATCAGGAAAACCCTGCAAACTCTTCTGTGTCAGTTTCCATGCCTACAAAATCCATGTTCACCGGCTGGGAGCAGCGGGATGGCCACTTTATGTCCGATGACTTTTTCGGCGCGACAGATGACGACGTTATCTCGTTCACGTCCACCGGTATTGAAGTGACGGGTGATGATACAGCATTGATCACAGGCGATCTGACCATGAATGATGTGACCAAATCGGTTGTGTTGGATGCCAAACTGAATCTGGTGGGAACGAACCCGCTGGCGGGCAAGCCATGGGCGGGTTTTGACGCAACCACCACATTGCTGCGCTCTGACTTCAACGTGGGCAAGTTCGCGCCAAACGTGAGTGACGAAGTCGCCGTGACAATCTCGCTTGAGGCGGCAAAAGCCGAGTAAGCGGTTTTTTTGATGTGATTAAGGCCGCACAAGCACTGGTTTGCGCGGCCTTTTTTGTATCTGTTCTAGTCTGCTGTGCTGCGCGTTGCGGTCAACGCCACTGACACATCCACCGAAAACCCGAGCGAGCTTTCGTCGCTCATGTTGTTGCCCACGTCAAAGTCGCGGCGGTCCAGCGTGAGATTGGCCTGCATGTTTGCCTCATCCCCATTGACCGACAAGCGGAAGGGCATTGTCAGCGGGACGGTCTGATCCCTGATCGTCAGCGTGCCGACCGCCTCGTACCCGTCAACACCCGCAACCAGATCAGCCTGATAGGTGGCAGTAGGAAAGGTGCCTGCGTCAAAGAAGTCAGGGCCCATCGCCTGATCTGTCACAGATCCGATGGTGAGCGAACCGATGGCGATTACGACTTCTACACTGCCCGCAATCCCGCCCGGTTTTGCCGGATCAAATGCGATGTCAGCCGTCCAGTCACCAAAGCTACCTTCGACTGTTGAGCCGAACTGCATCACCGCGATGGAAATAGTACCATCCTGCACCTGCCAGTCGGATGCGACCTCTTCCAGGGCGGCGGCATCGACGCTGGCGGTATGAGGCGCATAGAGACCGAACGCAGCCCCGGCCCCCAGCGTGACAGCCCAAATCGCGAGGGCACCGGCCAGCGGCATCATGCTATGGCGTACAGCCGCTGCGTTCAGAGGAGCAGTGGCACCGCGCCACATACGTGCTAATGTGGCGTCGCGGTCGATGATCTGGTGTTTTACCGCGCCTGCGATATGCAAAAGGATACTTGCCGCCATGACTTTGCCAAAGACCCAGTGCGCCCCGCCAAACAGCGCGGCCGCACTGTCTGATTTCGGCACCATTGGCAGGTCTTGGCCGAAAGGCCACCAGATCGGCGCAAAGCCAGCTGTCGCAGCGTGGTGCAGCCAACCCGACAAGGGCGCCAATACCAAGGAGCCATAAAGCAGCCAGTGCGCTGTTTCGGCCATAAATGTCTCTGTCTTGCGCTCGGGGTGGAGGGGAACAGGCTTGGGCTGGCTAATTGCGCATATGATCCGGACAAGCGCCACAAAAAACACCGATACGCCGAGCGTTTTATGCAACGAGAAAAGCCAAGCCTTGCGGGCCAGTTGTTCGCTGGTGTCATAGGGCAGCTGGTTTGCGATCACGGCAACAGGGATCAGGGTGACGACGAGAAGGGCTGTCAGCCAATGCAGCATACGGGTAATGCTGCCATAGGAAGATAGGGTGTTGGTTAGGGCCATCAGTCACGCTCCGAGGGGGGTAAATTCCGATTTGATTTATAGACACATCTAAAGTGTATCCAGCGCGGGGCAATCGCTGTTTGCGCAGGTCTGTTGTGCGCTCTTGTGAGGCGGCGGCGGCGGCGCTACACCTGCGGGCACAATTGTGAGGAGAGTTTTAATGAGCACCGCATTCGTATTTCCCGGACAGGGGGCGCAGACCATCGGTATGGGGCAGGATCTGGCACAGGCCTATCCCGCCGCGCGAGCGGTGTTTGAAGAGGTGGATGACGCGTTGGGTGAGAAGCTGAGCGCGCTGATCTGGGACGGCGATATCGCCGAGTTGACGCTGACCCAAAATGCGCAGCCTGCGCTGATGGCGACTTCGATTGCTGCCATGCGCGCACTTGAGGCCGAAGGGATAGACGTGACCCGCGCCGCCTTTGTTGCGGGGCATAGTCTGGGCGAGTATTCCGCATTGTGCGCGGCGGGGGTCTTTACGCTGGCGGATACAGCGCGACTGCTGCGCACGCGCGGTCAGGCAATGCAGACGGCTGTGCCTGTGGGGCAGGGTGCGATGGCGGCAATTTTGGGTTTGGGAGCCGAAGATGTAACTGCTCTGGCTGCCGAGGCTGCGGGTGATGATATCTGCGAACTGGCAAACGAAAACGATCCGACACAGAATGTAATTTCAGGCAGCAAGGCCGCGGTCGAGCGGGCAATCGACATGGCAAAGGCAAAAGGAGCCAAGCGCGCTTTACCCTTGCCAGTGTCCGCACCCTTCCATTGCGCATTGATGCAGCCCGCTGCCGATGCGATGGCCCGCGCCCTGGCTGATGTTCAGATTAATGCGCCCGCCGTTCCACTGGTCGCCAATGTCACAGCCGAGGCGGTCAGCGCTGCTGATCCGATTGCGCAATTGCTGGTCGATCAGGTGACGGGCCGCGTGCGCTGGCGCTCGTCTGTTGAGTGGATGGTGGGACAGGGCGTGACCGAGTTTTGGGAAATCGGTGCTGGTAAGGCACTGTCAGGTATGATCCGCCGTATCCACAAAGAGTCTGTGTTGCGCAATGTTGGCGTGGAAGCAGACGTCAAAGCCGCTGTTGAGGGCTAAGCCAACACGTCGTGCGCTGATATGTGGCGCGATTGCCGCGCTATCAGGGTGTGGCGGCGGCTTGCACGGAATGCGCCGCAGGGTCGGGTTTGCAGTGGTGAACACGCGGTTGTTGATGCATGGCCGCATTGCCACGCGCACGCCTGCAGAGTTCGCCGATGTGATGGTTGAAAACCCGCAGATCAAGACGCTTGTGTTGCAAGACATGCCAGACGTGCGCGATGCGGAAGCTGCGATGGTGCTGGGGCGGATGGTGCGGGCGCGCGGTCTGGCGACAGCGTTGCAGAGCGACAGTGATATTTCAGGCGGAGCTGTTGCCTTGTTCTTGGCTGGGCAACAGCGGAGCATGGTGGATGGCGCGCGTATTACAGTTGGCAATTGGGACGGCATCACAGCGGCTTATGTACGCGAGATGCTGGGCGCGCCGGTGTTTTATCAGTTTGCCTTGCGGGTCGGCGCGGCAAATCCGATACATACCATAACTGCACAAGAGATATCAGATTACGGGCTGCTGACAGAGCCGGTGAAGGTTTGGAATTGAGAAGGAGCGAGACATGTTTGATCTAACAGGTAAAAATGCATTGGTAACAGGTGCTTCGGGCGGCATTGGTGCAGATATTGCACGCGCATTGCATGCGCAGGGGGCCACTGTCGGGCTGTCTGGCACGCGGGTTGAACCGCTGGAGGCCTTGGCGTCGGAGCTGGGCGAACGCGCCCATGTGTTGCCGTGTAATCTGAGCGATATAGAAGCGGTCGCGGCGTTGCCGAAACAGGCGGCGGATGCGATGGGGTCGGTGGACATTCTGGTCAATAACGCAGGCATCACGCGCGACAACCTGTTTATGCGCATGTCGGATGATGAATGGCAGTCGGTGCTTGACGTGAACCTGACCGCGACTTTCAAACTGTGTAAAGGGGTGATGCGTGGCATGATGAAGGCCCGTTGGGGCCGAATTGTAAATATCTCCAGCATAGTGGGGGCCACAGGAAATCCGGGGCAAGCGAATTATGCGGCCTCCAAGGCGGGGATGATCGGCATGTCCAAAAGTCTTGCTTATGAGGTGGCAAGCCGTGGGATCACTGTGAATGCGGTGGCACCCGGTTTTATCGCCACTGCCATGACAGACAAGCTGACCGATGACCAAAAGACAGGTATCATGGGGCAAATCCCTGCAGGCCGCATGGGCACGCCAGACGAGATTGCCAGCGCAGTGGTCTATCTGGCAAGCGCCGAGGCTGCCTATATTACAGGGGCGACCTTGCATGTGAATGGCGGGATGGCCATGTTGTAGGGGCGCTTGGATAAGCGTTTGCGTACCCCGCATCATATGCTAAAGGGGGCGCAGAAATAACCAGACGGGCGCTTGCAAGTGACCCGCGCCTTGTGCAAGCAAGGAAAACGAGCCGCCCCCAAGGGGGCACCTTCTGACCTCTTCACACCCGAGGTGGCAGATACCAAAAGGGGCCCTTTGGCCCGATGAGTGAGGACTATAGTATGAGCGACGTCGCAGACCGCGTTAAAAAGATCGTTGTTGAGCACCTTGGTGTTGAAGAAGATAAAGTTGTTGAAAATGCATCCTTTATCGACGATCTGGGTGCAGACAGCCTCGACACCGTCGAGCTGGTGATGGCATTTGAAGAAGAGTTCGGCATCGAAATCCCCGATGACGCCGCCGAAAACATCCAGACCTTCGGTGACGCGGTCAAGTTCATCAAAGAAGCCTCCTGATCAGGCTTTGCGTCGGGTCCGCTCGGCGATAAAATTCTCAAACGGCGTCTCTCTTTGCGGATTGGCGCCGTTTTTGATTCTTGCGCAGTTTTGGGCTTGTCGTGCGCGGCGCTGCACGGCACATCTGACGGTCTGATTTCCCCAAAATCATAAGGCCACAGCAGAATGTCCCGCACAGTTCCAACGATCAATACCCCCCGCGTTACGCTACGCGGTATGCGCACCGAAGATTTCGCGCGGTTCGCGGATATCTGGGCCAAGCCTGAAGTAGTGAGCCACATTGGTGGTAAGCCATGGCCGAAGGCGCGCAGCTGGGACGCATTTTTGCGCAACGCAGGGCACTGGCAGATTGTCGGATTCGGCCAGTGGGCCGTACAAGTACATGGCACAGCCGAAATGGCGGGGCAGACAGGTTTCTTTTACGGCTCGCGCGGTCTGGGGGAGGATTTTGACCCTTTTCCCGAAGCGGGTTGGGTCATGGACCCTGCATTTCAAGGTCAAGGTTTTGGTATTGATGCGGTGACAGCTGCGCATGATTGGTTTGATCGCGTGGTCGCGGGGCGCAGTGTTTGCATGATTACACCAGACAACGAAGGCTCATTGCGGATTGCAACGACCCTTGGGTACGTGCCCCTGCGCGATGCGCAGATAGAGGGCGATCCCGTTTTGCTGATGACGCGCAAAGGGCCACCTGTTTAGGGGCTTTCGGTGGTTTTGGCGGTCTCTTGCGCATCTTGGCGCAGTATTGGTGGCCAGCCCGCACCCAGAGACTTGAACAATGTTATGCCTGCAAGGTATAGCCGACCCAAGCAATATTACACCAAAGGGCAGAGCATATGCGCAGAGTGGTCGTTACTGGATTGGGTTTGGTTACGCCGTTGGCAGACGGGGTCGAGGAAAGCTGGAAGCGGATTTTGGATTGTCAGTCTGGCGCTGGTCCAATCACAACTTTTGATGCGAGCCGCTGTGTGACGCAATATGCCTGCGAGGTGCCATTGGGTGACGGCACGGGCGGGACCTTCAACGCAGACAAATACATGGCGCCCAAAGAACAGCGCAAAGTCGATACTTTCATCATGTTCGGTCTGGCCGCAGCACAGCAAGCCGTGGAAGACGCGGGATGGATGCCTGAGGACCGCGAGAGCCTTGAGCGGACGGGTGTTCTAATCGGCTCTGGTATCGGGGGTCTGAACTCAATCGCGAATACTGCCGTGATGATGGCAGAGAAGGGCCCCAAGCGGGTCAGCCCGTTTTTTGTGCCAGGGGCGCTGATCAATCTGATCTCGGGTCAGGTTTCGATCAAATATGGTTTCAAAGGGCCGAACCATTCCGTTGTAACGGCGTGTTCTACGGGTGCCCATGCTATCGGGGATGCAAGCCGTCTGATTATGTTTGGTGACGCTGATGTTATGGTTGCAGGCGGTGCGGAAGCGGCGATTTGCGAGATCGGCATTGCGGGTTTCAACGCCTGTAAGGCGCTGAGCACCAAGCGCAGTGAAGAGCCGCACAAAGCAAGCCGACCTTACGACACGGACCGTGACGGTTTTGTCATGGGTGAGGGAGCGGGCATCGTGGTGCTGGAAGAATACGAGCACGCCAAGGCGCGTGGCGCGAAGATTTATGCCGAAGTCATCGGCTATGGTCTGTCCGGCGATGCCTATCATATCACGGCCCCGTCCGAGGACGGTGAAGGCGGAGAGCGATCCATGCGGGCGGCGCTGCGACACGCGGGGCTAGAGCCTAAAGATATCGACTATATCAACGCGCATGGTACATCGACCATGGCCGACACGATCGAGTTGGGCGCGGTTGAGCGGATGATGGGGGAGCATGCGGGCAAAGTGACTATGTCCTCGACCAAATCCGCAACGGGGCACCTGCTGGGCGCTGCGGGCGCTATTGAGGGTATTTTCTCGATCCTTGCGATCCGCGACCAAGTGGCACCGCCAACAATTAATTTGGACAACCCCGCCGTTGAGACAAAGATTGATCTGGCTGCAAACGCGCCAGTCAAGCGGGAGATCAAGGTTGCGCTTAGCAATTCGTTCGGTTTTGGCGGCACAAACGCGAGCGTATTGTTCGGAAAGGTTGAATAAATGTGGCGCCATGTTGCGGCCAACGCGATTACGTTCCTAATGGTCGGGCTGTTCCTGTTGGGCGGCCTGATCATGTGGGGCAAATCGGAATACGATGCACCTGGCCCGCTGACCGAAGCGGTCTGTGTGCAGGTCAAAAGCGGCAGCAACATGCGACGGGTAAGCCAGAACCTTGCTGAGCAGGGGGCTGTAAGCTCTGCCGCGATTTTCCGCATTGGTGCGGATTATGAGGAAAAGACAACACAGCTGAAAGCGGGCAGTTTCCTTGTGGAGCCTGAGTCTTCGATGCAGGAGATCGTGGATGTGATCACACGTGGCGGGGCAAGCACCTGCGGCACCGAGATCGTTTACCGCATCGGTGTGAACCGTGTAAGCGTGCAGGTGCGTGAGCTTGACCCGTCTACAAACCGTTTCGCGACACTGGCACAATTCACACCGGGGACTGATGAGGTTCCAGTGGAATATGCCCAGACACGCGATCAGGGCGATGTACGCTTTCGCGTAGCGATGGCCGAAGGGGTCACAAGCTGGCAGGTAGTCAACGCGATATCCAGCATGGATATCATGGAAGGCACTGTGGCTGAGACGCCGCCTGAAGGGTCGCTGGCACCCGACAGCTATGAGGTGCGGCGCGGCGATGACCGCGGGGCGTTGATTTCGCGGATGCAAAGCGCGCAAGAGACCATTCTGGCGGCGGCATGGGAGTCACGTGCAGAGGACTTGCCGATCGAGAGCCCCGAAGACTTGTTAATCCTTGCGTCGATCATCGAAAAGGAAACGGGCGTTTCGGACGAGCGGCGACAGGTATCGAGTGTATTTGTGAACCGCATCAATCAAGGCATGCGTTTGCAGACGGACCCCACGGTGATTTACGGCATTACGCGGGGTGAAGGTGTGTTGGGCCGTGGTTTGCGCCGCAGCGAGTTGCGCCGCGAGACGCCATGGAACACCTACGTAATCCCTGGTCTTCCGCCGACACCCATTGCAAACCCCGGACGTGCAAGCCTGATGGCGGCAGCCCAGCCAGACGAGACGCCTTACATTTTCTTTGTGGCTGATGGTACGGGCGGGCACGCCTTTGCCGTTACGCTGGAAGAGCACAACCGTAATGTTGCCGTCTGGCGCCAGATCGAGGCAGAGCGTGGCGCGGCGGCGGCTGGCAACGCCTCGACAGGGGGCAGTGACTAGCTGTTGCGCCATGCGTGCGGTGGTCCAAGCACCAGTTAACCCAGTTTGAATATACCAGTCTCATGCTAGGAGATTTGGGGAGCGGCCCTGAGATATCGGGGCCGCTTTTTCATGTCTTTCGATTGGAGAAATCCGAGCGAAAGGACCGATTACTGATGACTATCCAACCGGTGCCCCAGCTTGACGAGCTTGCGGAAGCGGAGGCCATGTTTGCCTCCGTACAGCGTACGCTTGCCGAGCTAAGAGAAGCGTTAGAGAGCCTGAAAGAACAGGCCATATCCGGAGAGGAAATCGATGCAACTTCAACGTCCAAGACGTTCGTTCAGTTAACGGACGCGGTAGGGCGTTGTCAAAAAGCGGGAATGATCTTGAATGACTGCCGAAATAAACAAGCCGGAATTGCGCGTGGAGGATACGCCCTCGACATGGAAAAAGCGCGGGCTGACATCGGGTGCAAGCTGGATCGGCTCCGCTGTTCCGTCGATTCAGGACGGGTTCCTGAATGAGTTGGATGAGGGAGAGCTTCGCGCTCTCCCTTACTTATTTGAGTTTTGGGCGATGCCGCATCAGTTGCCGCCAGAGGGGGCGTGGCGGTCATGGGTCGTGATGGGGGGACGCGGTGCGGGCAAGACACGTGCGGGTGCAGAATGGGTGCGCAGCGTCGTCGAAGGTGCGCGTCCGTTGGATGCAGGGCGGTGCCGTCGTGTGGCGCTGGTGGGCGAGACCATCGAGCAGGTGCGCGAAGTCATGATCTTTGGCGACAGCGGAATATTGGCTTGTTCGCCTGCGGACCGCCGCCCCGATTGGGAGGCCACGCGCAAGCGGCTGGTCTGGCCTAACGGTGCTGTAGCGACTGTCCATTCCGCGCATGATCCTGAAGGGCTGCGCGGGCCGCAGTTTGATGCGGCTTGGGTAGATGAAATTGCCAAATGGAAAAAAGCACGCGAAACATGGGATATGCTGCAATTCGCCTTGCGTCTTGGTGAGCAGCCGCAGGTTTGTGTGACGACGACACCGCGCAATGTAGGTGTGCTCAAGGATTTGTTGGCGTCACCGTCGACGGTTTTGACGCACGCGCCAACCGAGGCGAACCGCGCGCATTTGGCGGCGTCGTTTCTGGAAGAGGTGCGCGCGCGCTACCGCGGGACGCGATTGGGGCGTCAGGAGCTGGATGGTGTTTTGCTGACCGATGCGGAGGGGGCGCTGTGGACTGGTGCGATGCTGGAAGGCTGCACGGTGCGTGATGTGCCTGCGTTGGACCGTATCGTTGTTGCGGTGGATCCTGCCACCACGTCCGGAGAGCGGGCAGATGAATGCGGGATTGTTGTAGCGGGTGTTGTGTGCAGCGGACCACCGCAGGATTGGCGGGCCTACGTCCTTGCGGATTGTACGGTGACGGGGCAAAGCCCGAGCGGTTGGGCACAGGCTGCGATCCGCGCGATGGAGCAATTCGGTGCTGACCGTCTGGTGGCGGAGGTCAATCAGGGAGGTCAGATGGTACAAGAGGTGATCCGGCAGGTCGATCCGCTGGTGCCCTATAAGGGCGTTCATGCCAGCCGTGGCAAGAGCGCACGGGCCGAGCCTGTGGCGGCCCTGTACGAACAGGGACGCGTACATCATGTAAGCGGGATGGCTGCGCTGGAGGATCAGATGTGCCGCATGACACAGCGGGGCTACGAAGGCGGGGGATCGCCCGACCGCGTGGATGCGCTGGTGTGGGCGCTGCATGAGTTGATGATCGAGCCTGCGGCCAAATGGCGACAACCGGGTGTGCGATCTTTGTAAGTGCAAATTTGAACATTGGGGAAAGGGGGGCATTGGGCCTCCCTTTTTTGTTTGTGTCTGTGTGTTGCGTGCGTTGCGCACGCTCTGGTCCGGCAGGATTAACACTTTGATGAGAGATTGTTTTTCAGAGACGACACGGCAGCAGGTCTGCCACGGGACATCGGATAGGAGAGCTTGAGTGTTTGATTTTCTAAAGCGTGAAGCGGCACGGCCCACTGAGGCAAAAGCATCGGCAACGGGCCGTGTGGTGGCCATGCAAAGCGCAGGCCGCGTCGCGTGGAGCCCGCGGGATACGGTATCGCTGACGCGCACGGGTTTTGCGGGCAACCCTGTCGGGTTTCGCTCGGTCAAGCTGATCGCAGAGGCGGCGGCAGCCTTGCCGCTGGTCTGTCAGGATGCCGAGCAGCGGTATGACACCCACCCTGTACTAGACCTGATTGCGCGGCCCAATGGCGCGCAGGGACGGGCGGAGCTGTTGGAAGCGCTTTATGCGCAGCTATTGCTGTCGGGCGACGGGTATCTGGAGGCTGTGGGCGGTGATCTGGGATTGCCTTTGGAAGTGCATGTGCTGCGCTCTGACCGGATGAGTGTTGTGCCGGGTGCAGACGGGTGGCCTGTCGCGTATGAATACGCGGTATCGGGGCGCAAGCACCGGTTTGATGCGACGCAAGGCACACCGATTTGCCATGTGCGCAATTTTCACCCGCAAGACGATCACTACGGATTTAGCCCGATGCAGGCAGCTGCCACGGCGGTGGATGTGCACAATTCTGCCTCGCGTTGGAGCAAAGCGCTGTTGGACAATGCAGCGCGTCCTTCGGGCGCTATCATCTACAAGGGTGCGGACGGTCAGGGCGCGATGACCAATGATCAATACGAGCGTCTGGTGAGCGAGATGGAGAGCCACCACCAAGGCGCGCGCAATGCTGGGCGTCCCATGTTGCTGGAGGGTGGTCTGGACTGGAAGCCTATGGGGTTTTCGCCCTCGGACATGGAGTTCCAGAAAACCAAGGAAGCGGCTGCGCGCGAGATAGCATTGGCCTTTGGTGTGCCGCCCATGTTGATCGGTATTCAGGGCGACGCAACCTACGCCAACTACCAAGAAGCGCACCGTGCATTCTATCGTTTGACCGTATTGCCTTTGGCGACACGGGTAACGGCGATCTTGGCGCATTGGCTGTCGGGGTTTGCCGGCGATGTGGTCGCTTTGCGTCCTGATCTGGATCAGGTCCCTGCGCTGAGTGCAGAGCGTGATGCGCAATGGGCGCGTGTTGCTGGTGCGGATTTTCTGACTCAGGCCGAGAAACGCAGCCTCTTGGGGCTGCCTGCGGTGGCTGCCGATGAATGAGCATCCGATAGAGCGGTTTCAGTGCGCGCCTGGCATGCGGCTGCAGGCCCATGAGCGGGTGAGTGCGATCCATTTCGATAATCTTGCCAAGCGGTTGGACCGGATCGAGTTGATGATGGAGCGGTTGGAAAAGCGCCTTTGGCTCACGGTTTATGGGGTCGCAGCGGTGATCATCGCACAAGCGGTGCAATCGTTTCTGGTGGTGGCGCCCTCGGGCTGAACGACAACACAGGAGAATACCATGGATATGAGTGGAAATGGCTTCGCACTGAGTGCGGAGAATGGCGAAGGCATGCCTGCGCTTGAACGCAAGTTTATGCAGTTGGACGAGGTGGCAAAGGTTGAGGGCGGTGTCGAAATCAAGGGCTACGCCAGCTTTTTCGGGGATGTCGATCAGGGCAATGACGTGGTTCAGAAGGGCGCATATGCGGCCAGCCTCAAAGCGCTAAAGGCAGCCAAGCGTGGTGTCAAAATGCTGTGGCAGCATGATCCGGCACAGCCCATCGGGGTGTGGGACGAGGTGCGTGAGGATGCGCGCGGTCTGTTCGTCAAGGGGCGCATTTTGCAGTCGGTCGAAAAGGGGCGTGAGGCGATTGCGCTGATCGATGCAGGTGCGATTGACGGGCTGAGCATCGGCTACCGTACGGTGAAAGCCAGCAAGAATACCAAGGGCCAGCGGCTCTTGCAGGAACTGGAGCTTTGGGAGGTGTCACTGGTGACCTTCCCGATGCTTCCCAGTGCGCGGGTGGGGGCGAAGGCGGACAGTTTTGTACGTATCGGAGACGTCCTGCGTGAGATGGCGGGGGTGTTTGATGCAGCGACTATGCAGATCGCGCCCCGTTCAAGCAACCAAAAGGGGAACGCGAGATGAGCGATACCAACAACGATGCCGCGGGTCTTTCCCCGGCTGAGGATGTGCGGCGGGCTGTTACCGGCTTTGTCACACAGTTCAAAGGCTTCCAAGCCGACATTGAGACTAAACTTCAACAAACAGAAGAGCGAATGACCATGCTGGATCGTAAAACACTGACTGCTGCCCGTACTCCTTTGGCGGGGGCCACCGACGCGGGTGCGCCGCATAAGAAAGCCTTTAACGCCTATGTGCGTTCCGGCGATGATGACGGGCTGCGCGGGCTTGAGCTGGAGGGCAAGGCGCTGTCCACGGCTGTAAACTCTGACGGTGGCTATCTGGTTGATCCGCAGACCTCCGATATCGTGAAATCCGTGCTGAACACCACGGCGTCGATCCGCGCGATTGCTAGTGTCGTGAACGTGGAGGCCACATCTTATGACGTGCTGGTAGACCATTCGGATGTGGGTGCTGGTTGGGCCACTGAGGCGTCGACGATCGGTGAGAGCGATACACCGCAGATCGACCGTATCACCGTGCAGCTGCACGAGTTGAGCGCGCTGCCCAAAGCGTCCCAGCGTCTGCTGGATGATGCAGCGTTTGACATCGAGGGTTGGCTGGCGGGCCGCATTGCGGACAAATTCGCCCGTGCCGAAGCGGGTGCGTTCATTAACGGGGATGGTGTCGACAAGCCCAAGGGTATTCTGGCCCACGCGACTGTCGACAATGATGTCTGGACCTGGGGCAATCTGGGATATGTGCCATCGGGCATTTCCGGTGAAGTGACGCCAGATGCGATTGTGGATGTCGTCTATGCGCTAGGCGCGCAGTACCGTGCCAATGCGTCCTTTGTGATGAACTCCAAGACAGCAGGCATTGTGCGCAAGCTGAAAGACATGGATGGCCGTTTCTTGTGGTCTGACGGTCTGGCAGCGGGAGAGCCTGCGCGCCTGATGGGGTATCCTGTGTTGATCGCCGAGGACATGCCTGATGCAGGTGCCGACGAGATGGCTATGGCGTTTGGCGATTTCGCCGCTGGTTACACCATCGCCGAGCGACCAGATCTGCGCATCCTGCGTGATCCGTTCAGCGCCAAGCCACATGTCCTGTTCTATGCGACCAAGCGTGTTGGTGGTGACGTGAGCGACTTTGCCGCGATCAAGCTTCTGAAATTCGGCGCTTCGTAAACCGGAGTGCTGAAGCCCGAGCGGGTTACCCGCTCGGGTCCGGGCGCGCGCCCTGAATATTCCTCCGCATTGTCTAGCTGCTCCCCTCCAACCGAGCAATGCGGGGGTGGGGGCGCGTCCGGGAGGGGAAGTTGCCTGTCGGTGCGGGCATGTAAGGCAAGTTTAAGAGAGGCTTTGGGATGTTGATCGAAGAGACGAATATACCGGATGCGGCCCTGCCGGTGGCAGCGTTCAAGGCGCATGTGCGTATGGGAACGGGATTTAGCGAAGACGCGTTGCAGGACGCTGTCATCATGGGCTTTTTACGCGCGGCCATTGCAGCGGTCGAAGCCCGCACTGGCAAGGTATTGATTGAGCGTGAGTTTAGCCAGATAGCGGCGGTGCTTTCCAAATCCGACGTTGTGGCGCTGACGGTGGCACCGGTGACGGTAGTTGTAGACATGCAGCTGGTGTCGCGAAGCGGCGATGCGCAGATTGTCAACTCGGCCGTGTATTGGTTGGAGCGTGACGCACAAACACCACGCGTGCGTGCAGCGGCGGCCTGTTTGCCCAGCCCCGAAGCGGGTGGGGAGCTGCGGGTGCGTTTCCTTGCAGGCTATGGTCCTGAATGGGACGATGTACCCCCAGACTTGCAGCAGGCGGTTCTGATGCTGGCCGCGCATTACTATGAGTACCGCGATGACACGGCACTGAGCGACGGCTGTATGCCATTCGGTGTCACTTCGTTGATCGAGCGTTACCGCATGCTGCGTCTTGGCCGCTCGGGGGCGCGGGCATGAGTGCGCCGCACCTGAATCGCCGGCTGGTGCTGGAGGCACCTGATATGGTGAGCGATGGCGCTGGTGGATTTGCCAAAGGCTGGGTGCCCCTAGGGATCCTGTGGGGCAGTGTCGCTCAGCGCAGTGGCCGCGAAACTGCGCTGAGTGGTGCGCCCGTCACGCGCATGCGGTTTCGCATCACCGTTCGTGCGGCCCCGATGGGCAGCGACCAGCGGCCCGCTGCACAGCAACGGTTTCGCGAAGGCGGCCGGATTTTCACCATTGAAGCGGTGGCGGAGGCGGATGCGACGGGCCGTTACCTGACTTGCTTTGCCCAAGAGGAGCAGGTGGTATGAGCTATGCAGTTTCAGGCGCGCTTCAGGCTGCGATCTATGAGGCCTTGCTGGCAGATGCCGCTTTGGTCGCGCTGGTCGGGAACAGCATTTATGATGCAGTTCCTGCAGGCAATGTGCCAGAGCTATACGTCCGCCTTGGCACGGAAACGGTACGCGGGGCGTCCGACATCAGTGGCGCGGGTGCAGCGCATTTTCTGACGGTCTCTGTAATCACAACAAACCCCGGATTTGCCTCGGCGAAAGCCGCAGCAACGGCTGTCAGCGACGCGCTGCATGATGCGCCGCTGGAGCTTGCGCGTGGCAGGCTTGTCTCGCTGAGGTTCGAGCGTGCAGCGGCCAAGCGGGTGGATGCAGGCAGCGGGCGGCAGATTGATCTGCGGTTCCGTGCGCGGGTGCAGGACGACCTTTCAACACAAAACGGTTCACTAGAGGAGTAATCGACGATGGCTGTTCAAGCAGGCAAGGACCTTTTGGTCAAAGTAGATATGAGCACTGATGGTAATTTCGAGACCATCGCAGGCTTGCGCGCAACGCGCATCAGTTTCAATGCAGAAGCCGTTGATGTGACGGCGCTGGACAGCGAGGGTGGCTGGCGCGAATTGCTTGCGGGTGCGGGTGTGCGCTCGGCTGCGATCAGCGGCTCGGGGGTGTTTCGTGACGCCGCCACAGACGAGCGTGCGCGCCAGCTGTTGTTTGATGGTCTGACCCCGAACTTTCAGGTGGTGATCCCTGAATTCGGTATTGTGGAGGGCCCCTTTCAGGTGACTTCGCTGGAATATGCGGGGCAACTGAATGGGGAGGCTACGTACGAGCTGTCGCTGGCATCGGCGGGTCAGTTGGAGTTCATCCCCTATGTAGATCCGGTTGAATAGCGATGGAAAACCGGTGGAGGGGAGAGGTGGTGCTGATCGTCGAGGGGCAGCACCACCGAATGAAGCTAACGCTGGGCGCATTGGCTGAGTTGGAAGAGGAGCTGGACGAGCCATCGTTGATGGCGCTCGTCCAGCGGTTTGAGCAAGGCGGGTTTAGCAGCCGCGATGTCCTGGCGTTGCTAAGTGCAGGGATGCGAGGTGGTGGGATCGCAATGGACCCAGACACACTGGCGCAGGCCGAAATCGAAGGGGGCCCGATGCGCGCGGCCCAAGCTGCTGCAGAGCTGCTTGCACGGGCGTTTGTGGTGACCTCGTGAGTGAGGGTTTTGACTGGCCGTCGTTGATGCGTGCGGGCCTGCATGGACTGGCCCTGACACCAGATGCCTTCTGGGCGCTGACGCCTGCGGAATTACAGCTGATGCTGGGTAGCGATGCGAGCAAGGCACCGATGCTGAGCGCGGGGCTGGCAGCCCTGATGGCTGCTTACCCCGACAAGACAAAGGATCAAGTTGATGAGAGATGATGAGGGTTTTGACGATCTGGCGACAGACGCTTCGGAGCTGAACCAGACCCTGGGCCAGACGGCTATTCTGGTTTCAGGATTCGATAGCGAGTTGCGGCGGATGAGTACCTCGCTGGCGGCGACAGGCAAGGATGTGGCGACCCTTGAGAAAGGTCTAAGCCGCGGATTGCGCAAGGCATTCGACGGCGTTGTGTTTGATGGCATGAAGCTGTCGGATGCGCTGAGTACTGTTGCGCAGTCCTTGTCCAATAGCGCCTATAACGCTGCGATCAAACCTGTGACAGATCACTTTGGTGGGCTGCTGACCCAAGGGGTCACAGGATTGGTGCAGGGCATTTTGCCCTTTGCCAATGGCGCGCCGTTCAGTTCGGGGCGGGTGATGCCTTTTGCGGACGGTGGTGTTGTCTCTCAGGCGATGCATTTTGGCATGCGCGGTGGCATGGGCGTTATGGGTGAAGCTGGACCAGAGGCAATTATGCCGCTGGCGCGCGGGCCTGACGGGAAGCTGGGTGTGCGGGCAGGCAATGGGGGCGGCGGCGCACCGACCGTCGTGATGAACATCTCGACCCCCGATGTCGCGGGTTTTCAACGCTCACGCGGGCAGATTGCCGCACAGATGAGCCGCGCGCTGAGCGCGGGTCAGAAAAACCGATAATCAAAGGGGAACCGCGATGAATTTTCACGAGGTACAATTTCCGGCTGACCTTAGCTTTGGCGCGCTAGGCGGGCCGCAACGACGGGTCGATGTGGTGACGCTTGCCAATGGGTATGAGGAGCGCAACACGCCTTGGGCTCATTCGCGTAGGGTTTATGATGCAGGACTGGGCCTGCGCTCGCTGGATGATGTAGAAGCGGTGATTGCGTTTTATGAAGCGCGTTATGGCCAGATGTTCGGTTTTCGCTGGAAAGACTGGTCGGATTACAAATCCTCCATTCCCTCGCAGGATATTACGCGCGGTGATCAGCAGATCGCGTTGGGAGATGGTGTCACAACTGCTTTCCAGATCATCAAGACTTACAGATCAGGTGGGCATACCTATGCGCGCCCTATTACAAAGCCTGTGAAAGGGACTGTGATTGTCGCGGTTGAGCAAGACGACAAAAAGGAGAGCATTGATTATTCGGTTGATGATACCACCGGCATGATCAATTTTGTTCACCCACCTGATCCTGATACGCGCGTATTTGCGGGCTATCAGTTTGATGTGCCTGTGCGGTTTGACAGCGACAGCCTTCTTACCAACATTGCCAGCTTTCACGCAGGACAGGTACCGGACATTCCAGTGCGCGAGGTGCGTGTGTGATGGCTGATTTCAACGAAGGGCTTGAGCTGCACTTGCGTACAGGACTGACTACAGTCTGCCATGCTTGGGCCATTACCCGCAAAGACGGAATAGTTTTTGCCTTTACCGATCACGACATGCCGCTGCGGTTTGCCGGCTATGAATTTCGCGCAGACACTGGCCTGAGTGCATTGGCGCTGGCGCAGTCTACCGGCCTTTCGGTAGACAACAGTGAGGCACTGGGCGCACTGTCGGATGCTTCCTTGCGTGAGGACGAGATCGAGCAGGGTCGGTTTGACGGAGCAGAAGTGCGTGCTTGGTTGGTGAACTGGGCAGACACCGATCAGCATTGGCTGAATTTTCGCGGGCATCTCGGCGAGCTTACCCGTGCAGATGGTGGATTTCGGGCAGAATTGCGTGGCCTGACGGAAGGTCTAAACCGGCCTTTGGGGAGGGTGTATCAAAAGCCATGTTCGGCAGTGCTGGGCGATGGAAACTGCCGGTTTAACCTCGCGCAGGAAAGCTATTCCCAGCAGATTGATGTGCAGAAGGTCGAAGGCGCGCGGCGGTTTGTCTGGGATGACTTTTTGGCGTTTGACACTGATTGGTTCACGCGTGGCAGGCTGGAAATTATTGATGGCCCCGCGGCAGGGCTGTGGGGAACGATAAAATCCGACCGGAGCGACGGTGGGCAACGAATAGTTGAGCTGTGGGAGCCGATCCGCGGGACTGTTACTGCCGGAACACAAGTGCGGCTTGTTGCGGGCTGTGACAAGCGGGTCGAGACGTGCCGTTTGAAGTTCAACAACTTTGACAATTATCAGGGGTTTCCCGATTTGCCTGGTGAGGATTGGGTTGTTTCCGTGCCGAGCAGCAATAACGCCAACAGCGGCGGTTCGCTGCGATGAGCCGCGCACAGATTGTCATGGCTGCAAAGGGCTGGATCGGGACCCCCTATGTGCATCAGTCAGCTACGCGTGGTGCAGGCAGTGATTGTCTGGGCCTGATCCGGGGCGTCTGGCGCGAGCTATATGGCCAGGAGCCCGAGGCGATCCCTGCTTATTCTATGGACTGGTCCGAACCTCAGGGGGAAGAGAGACTGTGGGCGGCAGCATTACGCCATTTGCAGCCCAAGCCGGTAGCGCGAGCGCTGGGTGGTGATGTGTTGTTGTTTCGAATGCGGCACGGCGCAGTGGCCAAGCATTTGGGTATCCTGTCCCAGACAGGCCCTACGGCGCGTTTCGTTCATGCATACACCCGTCACGGTGTGGTGGAGAGCGGGCTGACGGCGCCGTGGCGGCGCCGCGTGGTCGCGTGTTTTGAATTTCCCAAGGAGGTCACCTGATGGCGACGATATTATTTTCAGCAGCCGGAGCCGCCGTTGGGGGCTCTATCGGAGGCACACTAGCGGGGCTTTCATCCGTGGCTGTAGGGCGTGCCGTTGGCGCGACGTTGGGCCGTGTGGTGGATCAAAAGATTCTAGGATCAGGCGCACAGGCCGTGGAGACAGGCAAGGTGGACCGGTTTCGTCTGACAAGTGCGGGCGAGGGTGATCCAGTCGCGCAGTTGTACGGGCGCTTGCGTTTGGGCGGTCAGGTGATCTGGGCCTCGGATTTCGAGGAAGTCAGCAGCACGACAGGTGGTGGCAAAGGGGGCGGGTCACAGGCCCAATCCACAGAATACAGCTATTCGGTCAATGTGGCGATCGCGCTTTGTGAGGGTGAGATCACCCGCGTTGGCCGTGTTTGGGCTGACGGTGAGGAAATTTCGCCTGATGATCTGAATATGACAGTCTATTCAGGGGCTCCCGACCAGCAGCCCGATCCGCTGATGGAAGCGATTGAAGGTGTCGGCAAAGTACCTGCATATCGTGGTACAGCCTATGTCGTAATGGAGGCACTTGCGCTGCAGCGTTTTGGCAACCGTGTGCCGCAGTTCAGCTTTGAGGTCATTCGCCCCGAACAGCGCGGTGCGCCTGCTGCAAGCCATGCGTTGAGCTATGGTGTGGAAGGGGTCGCGCTGATCCCAGGAACGGGGGAATACTCGCTTGCTACGACGCCAGTGAATTACGGCGGGGAAAACGAAGCAAAGTGGAGTGCGAATATTAACTCTCCCACAGGCAAAACGGATTTTGCGAACTCATTGGAAACGCTCGACGCGGAGTTGCCTGAGCTGAAAGCAGCCTCGTTGGTTGTGTCGTGGTTCGGTTCGGATTTGCGTGTCGGGGAGTGCCTTGTTCAGCCAAAGGTAGAAGACCCCGATGTCGAGGGCGAAGAGATGCCTTGGCAGGTAGCGGGAGTGAACCGCAATAGCGCCGAAGTGATTGCGCGCGGTGCCGACGGGCGTCCGATTTATGGTGGGACGCCTGCGGATGCAGCCGTGATTGAGGCCATTCAGGCAATGAATGCTGCGGGCAAAGCGGTGATGTTCTATCCGTTCATCCTAATGGACCAACAAGAGGGCAACACATTGCCCGATCCCTATAGTGGCGAGACGGGCCAAGCTGCGTTGCCATGGCGGGGACGGATCACATTGGGCAATGCACCGGGTCGTCCTGGTTCAACGGACCAGACTGCTGCCGCCTCGGAGGAAGTTGCAGCGATCTTTGGAACAGCACAAGCATCGGATTTCACGATCGAAGACGGAGCTGTGGTCTATTCCGGTCCGCAGGAATGGACGCTGTCGCGTTTCATTTTGCATTATGCGGCGCTGTCTGTTGCGGCGGGCGGGGTGGATGCGTTCTGCATCGGCTCCGAGATGCGTGGCCTGACACAAATTCGATCAGCGCGGAACGTGTTCCCGGCGGTTCAGGCATTCAAAGTGCTGGCTGCACAGGTGCGCAGTATTGTTGGACCAGATACAAAAATAAGCTATGCAGCTGATTGGAGCGAATATTTTGGCTATCAGCCACAGGATGGCACAGGCGACCGCTTGTTTCACCTTGATCCGCTCTGGGCTGACCCGAATATCGATTTTATCGGTATCGACAATTATATGCCGCTGTCTGACTGGCGCGACGGAGTGGATCATCTGGATGCCCAGGAATGGGATGACATCTATAATCTGCGCTATCTTCAATCAAATATCGAAGGGGGTGAGGGGTACGATTGGTACTACGGCTCGCCGGAAGAGCGAGAAGCGCAGATTCGCACGCCGATCACGGACGGTGGATATGACGAGCCTTGGATATATCGCAACAAGGACATCCGGAACTGGTGGGGCAACCTGCACCACAACCGTATCGACGGTGAGCGGGCAAATGATCCTACCGAATGGCTGCCAGGCCAAAAACCTGTCTGGTTCACTGAGTATGGATGCGCTGCCATCGACAAGGCGACGAACCAGCCAAACAAGTTTCTGGATCTCAAATCGTCCGAAAGCAGCTTGCCACGCCACTCTGACGGAGGCCGCGATGATCTGATTCAGATGCAATATCTGCGTGCGATGATCGACTATTGGGCACAGCCCGAGAACAATCCCGATGGCATCGAATATGATGGCCCGATGATTAATATGCAGCGTGCGTTTGTCTGGGCTTGGGACGTGCGTCCTTATCCGTATTTTCCCAACAACCGAGAGCTGTGGAGCGACGGGGTGAGTTATGCGCGGGGGCATTGGCTTAACGGGCGTACGTCGTCGCGCAGCTTG
Source organism: uncultured Sulfitobacter sp. (assembly GCF_947502895.1). Taxonomy (GTDB): domain Bacteria; phylum Pseudomonadota; class Alphaproteobacteria; order Rhodobacterales; family Rhodobacteraceae; genus Sulfitobacter. Next base: position 137,033 of record NZ_CANNBM010000002.1, on the reverse strand, counting down.
GCTTCTGTTGTAGGAGAGATTTGCCTTCGTTCAGGTGTGACGGCCTATGACACAGACGGGCTTTATGGCTTGGTGCGTGGATATGGTGTGTCGGATGTAGCGGATGCGCGCGCGTCCTTGCAGCCTCTCATGATCCGTTATGGCTTTGACGCGATTGAACGGGACGGGGTACTAAAGTTCCGCATGAGGGACGGCTTGCGCGCTGCGGAACTGGATGATGCCTACTTTGCGGTCAGCCCTGATCTTGACGGTACAAAAGTGCAAGTTCGCGAGGCCGAGGTAGCATTGTCAGGTCGTGTCCGGCTGCGCTTTGTTCAAGCGGACGCAAGTTATGATGTAATCTCGGAAGAAGCGGTTTTACCTGATGAGCAAACTCATGCAGTTGCAACAACAGAGTTTTCCATGCTTCTTACCCGCGCCGAAGGCCGTCAGGTAGCCGAGCGATGGCTGAATGAAGCGCGCATTGCCCGTGAAACAGTGCAATTTGCGTTGCCACCTTCGAAAACGGCAGTTCGGGCGGGGGATGTTGTGACAATTCCGGCAGATCAGGGGGAAGGTGCATCATTGTACCGGATTGACCGTGTGGATCAGGCAGAGTTTCAGCAAGTGGAAGCAGTGCGGATCGACCCTGAGGTTTATCAGCCCGCGCCATTGGCAGACGAGCTGGTGAGTTTGCGCCGTTTTGTAGCGCCTGTTCCAGTCTATCCGCTCTTCCTTGATCTGCCGCTTTTGACAGGTGACGAAGTGCCATATGCGCCCTACGTGGCGGCCAGCGCCAATCCCTGGCCAGGCAGCGTCGCATTGTACTCGAGCCTGACGGATCAGAACTATGCCTTGAATTCCGTCTTGCCGATACGCGCCACTATTGGTGTGACGCGCTCTTTGATGGGGCGGGCCTGTGCAGGGGTGATCGACCGCGGCAACGCACTGGAGGTAAAACTGATCAGTGGCCGCCTCGAAAGTGTGGATACCGATGCGCTTTTGAGCGGGGCCAATATGGCCGCGATCGGGGATGGCAGCAGCGATGGCTGGGAAGTGTTCCAGTTTGCCAATGCTGAATTGATCGCGCCGCAAACCTATCTGCTCAGCCACAGATTGCGCGGGCAGGCTGGGTCTGACGGGGTGATGCCTGATGTCTGGCCTGCAGGATCGCAGTTCGTATTGTTAAACTCTGTGCCGCAGCAAATTGATCTGGGCAGAAACATGCGGACCGTATCGCAGCATTTCCGTATCGGCCCTGCGCTGCGACCTGTGGATGATCCGTCTTATCGCCAGTTTGAGAGGTCTTTCCAAGGCAATGGGTTACGCCCGTTTTCACCAGCGCATCTGCGCGCGGTAGCGGGTGCAGACGGTGGGCTATCGCTCTCTTGGGTGCGTCGTACCCGTATTGATGGCGATGCCTGGGAGAACGTGGAAGTGCCACTGGGCGAAGAGACAGAGAGCTATGTCGTTCGGATTGTCAAAGAAGGGACGGTTCTGCGTGAAGATACCGCAGCGACACCCATATATGATTATTCAGCAGCCCGGCAGCAAGCCGACGGTGTGACACGACCATTCGAGGTTGCAGTTGCCCAAACCTCTGCAACTTTCGGGGCGGGGCCGTTCAAGCAGATAACAGTATCCGCGCCGTGAGGCAGATCGGGCTTTGTGATTTGCACCATGCCGCGCGTGTGGTGCAAGCCGCAGCGCCGTCTGCACGCGCGCAGCTGTGCCATGATCTGATCTGGCGGGCACATTTTGCGGACAAATATGTAAAAAGACTGCGCAAAATCCACCCGCTCTGGGGCGATGGCAGCTTGCGTCATGCAGCTATTTCTTATGAAGAAAGCCAATGCATTGTGGAAGATACCAACGAGTATCTCTTGGCAATCGCGCGGGTTGCGGATGTATTGGCGCAGCGACGTCGCGAATTGTGATAGGCTGCGGGTTTGCACAACGCGCCATAAAGGTTAGATGTATCGGGTAGCTGTACAAAAGGAACCGGTGTTATGGCCAACCCGCAAAGCCGAATCGCATCTGTTGATCCTGTCTGGGACCAGATTAATCGCGACGCGCAAAAAGCTGTGTCTGACGAGCCTTTGATCGGCGGATTTGTGCATGCCACTATTTTGCACCACTCCTCTATCGAAAAAGCGTTGTCTTATCGCATCGCAGCCAAACTGGCGTCTAACGAGATGTCCATGATGGTGGTGCGTGAAGTCGTCGAGCAAGCCTATGCCGATGATTCTAATCTTGTGGATGCGGCACGCGCTGATCTGGTCGCGATTTTTGAGCGGGACCCCGCGTGCCATAGACTGTTGCAGCCGATCCTCTATTTTAAGGGGTATCAGGCGGTGCAGGCCTACCGTGTAGGTCATTACCTCTGGACGCATGGGCAGCATGATTTGGCTTATTTCTTCCAGATGCGGATTTCCGAGATTTTTGGTGTGGATATTCATCCCGGTGCGCGCATTGGCAAAGGCATCATGATTGATCATGCCCATTCCATCGTTATTGGTGAAACTGCTGTTGTGGGCGACAATGTATCAATGCTGCATTCCGTCACGCTGGGCGGGACAGGCAAAGAGGAAGAGGACCGTCATCCCAAAATTGGTGACGGAGTTCTTATCGGAGCAGGGGCCAAAGTACTGGGTAATATCCGTGTAGGTCATTGCAGCCGAATTGCTGCGGGTTCTGTTGTGCTGGAAGAGGTCCCACCGTGCAAAACTGTCGCCGGTATCCCCGCGCGTATTGTAGGCGAGGCAGGGTGTGATCAACCTGCAGTCTCTATGAACCATATGCTGGGACCTTGGGAAGACTAACCCTTTCAGTAGAATAAATGAAAAAAAGCCGGAGCATTTCTCCGGCTTTTTATTTGTGTTTTGTCGCCTCCCTGATTGCAGCGATGAGAGGCTACGCCACTCAAACTTTCCACTAGATATCAGGCCAAGCAGGGTTTGCGTCAGGCGAGCATAGTCATAGGAGCTTCCAGATTGTCTTTGATCGCGCCGAGCAAAGCAGCGCCCAAGGCACCGTCGATAACACGGTGATCGACGGATAGTGTGACAGACATAACGGTCGCAATGCCAAGCTCACCATCTGCGCCGACGACCGGTTTCTTCGTACCTGCACCGACCGCGAGGATGGCACCATGGGGCGGGTTAATCACGGCGTCAAAATTGTCGATCCCGAACATGCCCAGATTGGAAATCGCAAAGCTGCCGCCCTGATATTCATGCGGTGCAAGTTTGCGGTCGCGAGCGCGGGTGGCGAGGTCTTTCATCTCGGCACTTAGTGCAGAGAGTGATTTCATCTCCGCGTCTTGCAGAACCGGTGTGAAGAGACCACCTTCGATTGCCACAGCGACGGCGACGTCGGATGGTTTGAGTTTGAATACACGGTCGCCAGCCCAGACCGCGTTCGCATCGGGCACCTGTTGTAGCGCCAGCGCGCACGCCTTGATGATAAAGTCGTTGACTGACAGCTTGATCCCGCGCGGCTCAAGCTGCTTGTTCAGTTGTGCGCGGAACGCCATCAGCGCATCCAAATGAATGTCGCGGCGCAGATAGAAATGCGGGACGGTTTGCTTGGCTTCTGTCAGGCGGGCAGCAATCGTTTTGCGCATGCCGTTGAGGGTGATCTCTTCGTATTCGCGTCCCTCATACACTTTGGCAATCGCATCACTAGAGGGGCCCGTCGCCATAACAGCTGAAGGTGTCGCGGGCTTGGATGGTGCGCTGGCGGCAACAGAGCTTTCGGGCGCTGCGCTTTGTTCATCCATATTTTCCACATCGGACTTTACGATTCTGCCATGTGGGCCTGACCCTTTGATCTGCGCAAGATCGAGGCCCTTTTGCCCTGCAATGCGGCGTGCAAGAGGGGAGGCAAAAATGCGGGTACCGTCAGGTTTTGCACCAACGGAGGGTGCCGTTGCCGCGGGTTCAGCGGCTGCGGGCTGTGATGGCGTGGGCGCTTGGGGAGGTGCGGCTGCCGGCGCAGCACTCATGTCGTCCGCGCTTTCACCATCCTCTAGTAGAACGGCAATAGCGGCGTTCACTTTCACGCCTTCGGTGCCTTCGGCAATAAGGATTTTGCCGATCACCCCTTCGTCCACAGCTTCGAACTCCATCGTGGCCTTGTCGGTCTCGATCTCGCACATCACATCGCCAGAGGCGACACTGTCACCTTCTTTGACCAGCCATTTGGCTAATGTGCCTTCTTCCATCGTTGGGCTTAGGGCGGGCATTAGGATTTCTATGGGCATTTTGACCGCTCCTTATTTGTAGGTGACACGTTTTACGGCATCGATGACTTCGGCAGTTGTCACCAGTGCGTGTTTTTCGAGGTTGGCAGCATATGGCATTGGCACATCCTTGCCAGTGCAATTGATCACGGGCGCATCAAGATAATCAAACGCTTCCTGCATCACAACGCTGGAGATATAGCTGCCAACGCTGCCTTGTGGCCAGCCTTCTTCAACAGTCACAAGCCGGTTTGTTTTCATGACCGATGTGATTATTGCCGGTGTATCCATCGGACGCAATGTACGCAGGTCGATCACTTCGGCACTGATGCCTTCTTCTGCAAGTTTGTCGGCGGCCTCCAATGCGTAGGTCATCCCGATGCCAAAGCTGACGATTGTGACATCCTCGCCTGTCCGCCAGATACGCGCCTTACCAAACGGGACCGTATAGTCGTCGATCTCGGGCACATCAAAAGAGCGACCATAGAGTATCTCGTTTTCAAGGAAGATTACGGGGTTTGGATCGCGGATCGCCGTCTTCATCAAACCCTTATAGTCCGACGCAGAGTAGGGCATTGCAACCTTGAGACCAGGCACCTGCATGTACCATGCAGCATAGTCTTGCGAGTGTTGCGCCCCCACGCGTGCAGCGGCACCATTGGGGCCACGGAACACAATCGGCGCGCCCATCTGACCACCCGACATATATAGCGTCTTGGCGGCCGAGTTGATGATGTGGTCAATCGCTTGCATGGCAAAGTTGAACGTCATGAACTCAAGGATAGGTTTTAGCCCACCAAAGGACGCGCCTACAGCGATACCCGCAAACCCGTGTTCGGTGATCGGCGTATCGATCACCCGCTTGGAGCCGAACTCGTCCAGCATTCCTTGGGTGATCTTGTAAGCGCCCTGATATTCGGCGACTTCCTCGCCCATGATAAAGACATCACCGTCTTTACGCATTTCTTCGGCCATGCCATCGCGCAATGCTTCGCGCACTGTCTGCTGTTTCAGGCTCGTGCCTTCGGGCCAATCGGGCGAAGTGTCAGCTTGAGGGGCAGGGTGTGTCTTGCTGTCTGCGGGGGCGGTTTCGGAGGATTGCGCCTTATCCGCGGGAACGGGCGCCGTTGCGGGCTGCGCCTTGGCATCATCCATAGCCGAAGCATCTTCGCCTTCCTCTAGTAAAATCGCGATCGCCTCGTTTACTTTTACACCCTCTGTGCCTTCAGCGACCAGAATTTTGCCTATAACGCCTTCGTCAACGGCTTCGAACTCCATCGTGGCCTTGTCGGTCTCGATCTCGGCCATGATGTCACCGGAGGAGACGGTATCGCCCTCCTTGACCAGCCATTTAGCCAGCGTGCCTTCTTCCATTGTCGGGCTCAGGGCGGGCATGAGTATTTCAGTGGCCATGGTTTATGCCTCCTGCGGGATTGTATCGGCGTAAATATCGGTCCAGAGCTCGTCCAGATGCGGCTCGGGGCTTTCTTTTGCGAATTCGGCACTGTCGTTGACGACGCCTTTGATCTCTTTGTCGATGGCTTTCAGGTCATCCTCGGTCGCGTGTTTACCTGTCAGCAACAAAGTGCGGACCGCCTCGATGGGATCGCGCTCGTCGCGCATTTTCTGCACTTCCTCACGGGTGCGGTATTTGGCCGGGTCAGACATGGAGTGGCCGCGATAGCGGTATGTCTTGATCTCCAGAATATAGGGGCCTTTGCCGGAACGGCAGTGCTTTACAGCAGTCTCGCCTGCGGATTTCACAGCCAGTACGTCCATGCCATCTACGGCCTCTCCAGGAATGCCAAAGGCATTGCCGCGCTCGTAAATCTCGGCGGAGGAGGTGGAGCGTTGCTGCGATGTACCCATCGCGTATTGGTTGTTCTCAATTACAAAGATACAAGGCAGCTTCCATAGGGCGGCCATATTGAATGCCTCGTAGACCTGACCCTGGTTCGCGGCACCATCCCCGAAATAGGTAAACGTGACGCGCCCATTCTCTTTGTACTTGTCCGCAAATGCCAGACCTGCACCCAATGGTACCTGCGCTGCAACGATGCCGTGGCCACCATAGAAATGCTTCTCCTTCGAGAACATGTGCATGGAGCCGCCTTTGCCTTTGGAATAGCCGCCTTCGCGGCCCGTCAGCTCGGCCATGACGCCGTTGGGATCCATCCCGCAGGCCAGCATATGACCGTGATCGCGGTAAGAGGTGATGCGCTTGTCGCCTTCCTCGGCTGCGGCTTCCAGTCCGACAACAACGGCCTCTTGCCCGATATACAGGTGGCAGAAACCGCCGATCAGACCCATGCCATAAAGCTGGCCTGCCTTTTCCTCGAACCTGCGGATAAGCAACATATCGCGGTAATACGCCTTTAACTCCTCTGCGGAGACGTTGCTGCCCTTGTCGGGACCTTTGGTTGCTTTCTTTGCGGCCATGCGGTCGACCTCCCTATTCTGAATGGGTATTCAAATGTAGTTTAACGTTAAACTACATCATATAGCATTCATTCGGGAAATCGAGCGCCTTTTTAGTTCGACCTGTAATCAGAGTATGAAATCGGTCTCTGACAGGCTGGTGACATCTTGAACCAGCAAGGTTCGGTCGGTTGTTCTGTCGCCATCGAGGTCAAATCTGAGCACCAAGCCATCTGGCCGCTCGAATATCCGGATTTCACCTGCTGTACCGGTGTAGGTATCAGTGCCGCGGAAAGTGAACGCATCGTCAATACCACCGGCAACGGCATCTATTGCCGATAAATCAATAATATCGCTGCCACTTACAAAGGATTCGATTGTTTCCATTGCACCAGTAGGGCCCGTGAGGTGGCTAACATAAGTGAATTCGAAAACATCATTTCCTGCACCGCCATTCAACGTATCAGCCCCAAGCCCGCCGTTCAGCGTGTCATTACCGTTTGCACCCCTTAGCTTGTCCGCGCCATTTCCGCCGATCATCTGATCATGACCGAAGCCACCGTACAGCATGTCGTCACCATTGTGCCCGTACAAGCTGTCTGAACCCTCGTTCCCGTAAATGCTATCATTCCCCGCATTTCCGCTAAGACTGTCTGAGCCGGTTTCACCAACGATCAGGTCATCGCCTTCACCGCCAATGATGGTGTCGCGTCCGGTGCCGCCGTTTATTGTATCGTCGCCATTGTTGGCGCGGATACTGTCATAACCAGAGCGGCCGAATATAACGTCATCCCCGTCGCCACCCGAGATAGTGTCATCACCTGAAAGACCATCAATCGTGTCGTTTCCGCTGCCACCGAAGAAATCATCATCTTGTCGCGCACCGGTCAGCACATCGTCGCCCGTGCCAGCAAAAACTGACCCAGCATAGGTCGCATCCCCGATCGCGTGGAAGATATCGTTGTCGTTGCCCAGCGTGATATCGCCAACAACGTGACCTCCCTCCAGACGAACTTCGGACTGATGATCGCGAATTTCCGTACGGCTGTAGCGCAGTTCAATGTCACCCAGAATTTGTCCACGGTTGATCAGCAAAAACGGATCAGCGTCGGATGCGCCAAGGCTAAACGCCGGAGAAGTTCCGGTACCAATGAACGCATTTTCGTGATTGATAAATGTACCTTCGGAGCGACGGACTACTGCTTCGACAGTGGTGTGGTTTTCAAAGAACGATTGATCTGACAGGTAGATGCTGCTTGTTATCACTGTGCCAAGGTTGTTGAAGTAGCTGTCGTTATAAAAGAACAGTCCACTCGTTGCTTCTACGATACCGTTGTTCTGGAACTCGATGTTGTTGCTGAGTGCGAATTGTCTGACGTCGGTTGTGCCGGTGAATTGTACTGTCGAGGCGGTCCCATTGCCAACAGCGCCACGAAAGCCCAAGGCATTGTTGGTTGAATTCATCGCAGTAAAGCTGTTTTCAACAAAGAAGGTGATAGCCGGTCCATCTCTGTCGCCAATCTGGAAATAGACCACGTCATATGAGCTGTCATTATCCAGCTCAATCGCCCCACCCATAAAGCGGTAACCGTCTGTCTGGATGTATAGGTTTCTTTCCGGCGTCCACCCGTCACCAATCATAACATCTCCGGACAGGCCGGTGAAATAGAGGGTGTCATCCTCGACAGGGGTCAGGGCCGCATCACCCAATGTGTTGGTCCAATATGTCTCGGCATTAGATGCAAAGCCGCTGCCACCAGAGATGATGCCATCTACACGCGTTCCCGATGGATCCCAGTAAAGATTAGCCATAAAAATTATCCCGCCTTTATATACATTTGGCCTCTGAGGCTAAACGCACTAGGTGTGCAGTCAAGCACAAAAGGCAGTTGCGATTTATCAGCGGATTACAATTTCATCCGCGCGCACCATGCCAAGGACAGAGCGCGCTTGTTCGTCCAGCAAATCCAGATCGAGATAGTCGTCAGACAGCCTGCGGGTAAGGTTTTCCATTTGCGCCACTTCCGCGCGGACCTGTGTCAGCTGGTCACGCAAATCATTCGCCTCTGCCATAATTTCGGCGCGACGAAACAGGCCAAAATCACCCTGAATAGCAGCAAACATAAAATACAGGCTCAGCGCAAAAGCGATTGCAAAGAACAAAATGGGGCCGAATGCGGGTTTGCTCATGATAGGGGCCTGCGGGGTTTGATGCGTCGAAAACTGCTGTTATGCCGCCTCTTTTTGGGCGATGTAGCGACTATGCCATAGACGATTCGCAAAGGGAATCCCCCACGAATCGCAAAGTTGGTTTTCGACGTGACTGTGTGCGCACAAAAGCGCAGGTTTACCCGCCGAGGGCGGCAACACCGGGCAATGTCTTGCCTTCCATCCATTCCAGAAACGCGCCACCCGCCGTAGAGATGTAGGTGAAATCGTCGGCAGCGCGGGCTTGGTTCAGCGCAGCAACCGTATCACCACCACCCGCAACCGAAATCAGCGCACCGTCGCGTGTGCGCGCGGCGGCCACGCGGGCAGCAGCAACAGTAGCAGTGTCAAAGGGAGCAATCTCGAACGCGCCCAACGGTCCGTTCCAGATCAGCGTCTTTAGGCCCCCAAATGCAATCTCGACTTGTTTCACCGTCTCTGGCCCTGCATCCAGCACCATCTGATCGGCCTCCAGTACAGTACTTGGGTCCAGCAGGCTAATGGTATGATCTGCCCCCGCCTTGAATTCCCGTGCAACCAGCCCGTCGACGGGCAGCATGACACGACAGCCCGATTGCGCTGCCTGGGTCATGATATCGCGGGCCGTATCCAGATAATCAGGCTCGTGCAGCGATGCCCCCAGCTGAGCGCCCTGCGCCACAAGAAACGTATTCGCCATACCGCCGCCGATCACCAACAGGTCCAGACGGTTCACAAGGTTTTCCAACAGCGCGATTTTGGTCGATACCTTCGCTCCGCCCACAACGGCGCCCACAGGGCGTTCCGGCTTGGACAGTGCCGCCTCTAGTGCTGACAATTCGGCCTGCATGAGGCGACCCGCGCAAGAGGGCAACAAATGTGCCAGCCTTTCCGTAGAGGCATGTGCGCGGTGGGCCGCAGAAAAGGCATCATTGCAATAAACATCGCCTAATGTGGCCAAGCGGGCAGCAAAGGCAGGATCATTCGCCTCTTCTCCGGGGTGGAAGCGGATATTTTCAATGAGCACTACATCCGCCGCCGCCGCCTCTGCGGTCATCTTCTCGGCGGCTTCCAGCGTTTCGACCAGTGCGACACTGCGCATCAAGGCGCGGCGCAGGGCAGGGAGGACCTGCCGCAGGCTCATTTCCAGATTGACCTTGCCTTTGGGACGGCCGAAATGGGCCAATAGTATCGGCGTACCGCCTTTGGACAGAATGTCATGCACGGTTGGTACAATCCGTTCGATCCGTGTGGCATCCGTGACCACACCACCATCTACCGGTACATTGATGTCCACACGCACCAAAACACGTTTGCCGTGCAGATCCATCTCGTCGAGTGATTTCCAGCCCATGGGATGCAGTCCTTCAGAATTGTGATCAATCTATACCGTGCTGTTTTGCCGTTATCTGGCCGAGGGTCAATGCACCGCCTTGGCAATTGTGGTGCAGCGCCTTAGGTACTGATGCAGATTTATAAAGGAGAACGGCATGGCCGAGATCAAAGACCCCGAAAACACGATCCTGATGGAACTCAAAGACGGAACCGTCACAATCCAGCTGTTGCCCGATGTGGCGCCCCAGCATGTCGAGCGTATGAAAACGCTGGCCCGTGCAGGTGCCTATGACAACGTGGCCTTCCACCGCGTGATCGACGGCTTCATGGCCCAGACAGGCGACGTGCAGCATGCCAACATGGAAAAAGACTATAACCCCCGCGCCGCTGGCACAGGCGGGTCCGAGCATCCCGATGTTCCTGCCGAATTCTCCAAAGTGCCCCATGCGCGCGGCAGCTTGGGTGCTGCGCGTTCAGCTAACCCCAACTCGGCCAACAGCCAGTTCTTCATCAACTTCAAAGATAACGATTTTCTGAACGGCCAATACACTGTCTACGGTCAGGTCATTTCGGGGATGGAGCATGTGGATGCAATCGCCAAAGGCGAGCCACCCGCCAATCCCGACCGTATGATCAGCGTGAAAGTGGCCGCCGATGCGTAATTTTCTGACAGGCGCGCTGTTTGCGTCGCTGATTGCGGGGTCTGCGGCGGCGACTGGTTTGCAGATCGAAGTGGCGGGTGAGGCCAATGGCACCGTCACCATCGACTTGCTTGAGGATATCGCCCCACAACACGTTGAGCGGATCACCACACTGGCCGCCAACGGTGCCTATGATGGCGTGGTATTCCACCGCGTGATTGACGGCTTCATGGCCCAGACGGGCGATGTTGAGCACGGCAAAAAAGGCAGTGATATGCGCCGTGCGGGCACAGGCGGCTCCGATATGCCCAACCTGCCAGCTGAATTCTCGGATGTAGCTTACGAGAAAGGTGTCGTTGGCATGGCCCGCGCGCAGAGCCCGGACTCGGCTAACAGCCAATTCTTTATCATGTTCGATGAAGCACCATTTCTGAATGGTCAGTACACGGTCGTTGGCCGTGTTACAGACGGGCAAGACGTGGTCGATGCGATCAAGCGCGGCACAGGTGGCAACGGTGCCGTTGTGGGCGAGCCTGATATGATGAAAACCGTCACCGTCATTGAGTGATAAATTGGTCGAAAACATTTTGAGGGGCGCTTCGAAACAGGCGCCCCTTTTGCAATCTTCGACACCAAATGGACCGCAGTGCTGATGGCGTCACGCATTCACTATGCGATGTATCTGCGCAGGGCGGTGCCGGATGACATGCACGAAATTGCCAGCATCCACAGAACGGCGCGAGCAGTTGCAGTGCCATGGCTTCCGGTTGTTCATACAGCGCAAGACGGTTTGTGGTTCTTCACCAAGCGTGTTCTTCCCGTGCAGCAAGTGTATGTAGTTCGCATTGCAGAGAAAATCGTCGGCTTTGCTGCGCATCACGAGGGTTGGTTGAACCATCTATATATTGATGCAGGGTACTGGCGGCAGGGTTTGGGTGGTCTTTTGCTCGTCAAAGCGCAGTCGGTCAACGACACCCTACAGCTCTGGACGTTTGCACGAAACCTCGCAGCGCAAGCGTTTTACGCGCGGGCGGGTTTTCAAATCGTTGAGCACACGGATGGACGTGATAACGAAGAGAGAACGCCAGATGTCCGGATGCGTTGGGCCAAATCAGACCATTGATTTGGCCGCTCTGCGCCGCATAACAGCCTGCCAGATTGTATAGATCAGACCAAGGAACAAACCGATTAACCCACCCAGATAGCTAAAGTTGTGCATGGTTCCTGCGCGTGCGAAAGCTACGGGATCGCTTACTTGTCGTCCTCTCATCCAAGGAGGAAGGGTATCTGGCCCCACTGTCACAAAACTTACCACGAGCGCTGCGATACCAACCAGCAGTGTCGTCGCGACGACGAGAAGAGCCGCTCCCACAAAGCTTTTGACGAAGGGCTTTGTGCCTTTGACAAAGAGTGCCGCAATGTAGATTGGCACGCCAATTACTAGCCCCATCCACCAACTTGCCATGAAACCTACAAGGCTGGCACCGATCCTGTTGTGCAGACCCGTATCAATACCAAATTGGCGAAATTTGAATTCGTGAAAATATGCGGGCGACACCGTGTAAGATATCTGGTTATGGGCCATGCCATATACTCCTGCCAAAAGACAGGCAAAGGCGAGCATGACTGGAAGCAAGGCTAGTTTCACCATTGGAGACCTTCAGAGTGTAGCTTTGGAACAAAACTGCAAGAGGGGGGCAAAAAAAACGCCGCAAGCAGTGCTCGCGGCGTTTGGTATGCTCGGCATTGCAATCCGTTTAGGACGCAGGGTTCGCTTTCGCAGCAGGTGCGGATTTGGCACCCGGGTTCAGTGGATCGTCCTGACGCTGGACGGAACCCTCGAAATGCGCACCACTTTCGATTGCGATGGTCTTGTGGATGATATCGCCCTCGACGCGCGCTGTGGAGGTCAGGCGGACCTTGAGACCACGAACGCGGCCCACGATGCGGCCGTTGATCACAACATCGTCGGCGATCACTTCGCCTTTGATTGTCGCTGTCTCACCGATGGTCAGCAGATGCGCGCGGATGTCGCCCTCTACCGTGCCTTCAACCTGAATATCACCGGTTGTCTTCATGTTGCCTGTGACGTGCAGGTCAGCAGAGAGCACCGAGGCGGGCGGCTTTGCCTTGGGCGCACTTGCCTTGAACTCACTCGGCTTGGATGCCGGAGCCGCAGAGGAGGGCGGTGCAGATGATGGAACTGCGGACTTGTTTGCATCGCCACCAGGGGCTGGATCGTTGATTTTGCTCTTAGAAAACATCGTTTGCTGCCTTGATATAGATCATTGGATTGACGGCCTTGCCACCGACACGCACTTCGTAATGCAGGTGCACGCCGGTTACCCGTCCTGAAGCACCCATATCACCAATACGGTCGCCGCGCGACACTCTTTGACCGACCTTGACGCGCATTTTTGACATATGTGCATAGCGCGTTTCGATGCCAAATTCGTGTTGGATTTTCACCAAACGTCCATATCCTGAGCCCCAACCCGCATGAGTCACAACACCGTCCGCTGTCGCATAGAGTGGTGTGCCAAGACCGGCGGCAAAATCAACACCGCTGTGCATGCGACGGCCGCCAGTTTTGGGGTCACGGCGGAAGCCGAACTTGGATGTAAAGCGGAACGAATCTTTCACAGGATTCGCAAAGGGTGCTTTGGACGCAGCCAAACGGTACAGGTTGAGGCGGTCCATCTGGTTAAGCAGGCGGTTCGCGCGCAGCGTATCTGTCGTCGGCTGCTCGCCACGGGTGGTAAAGCTGAGGGGGGTCAACGGGCCGCCCTGGCCAGAGTACCCACGGCGCACTGTTTCAAGCATCTGGTTGGTAGGCATGCCAGCGGCGCGGAACATACGGTCCAGCGGGGCCACGGAAACGGTCATCGCTTCTTCTAACTGGCGGAAAATTGCGTCGTTCTGCTCTTGCATCAGCGCGATCTTTTGGTTCAGCTCGTCTGCCACCAACAGCGCATCTTGGGAGTCCAGAATGACCTGATCACGCTCTTTGGCAGTGCGCGCCAGCGCATCGGCCAGAAAATCCATCGGCGCGGTGTTCGCAGCGATCTGCACAGCACCACCGTCTTCCGATTGAAGCTGGGCTACTTGGCTGCGGGCAATTTCACGGTCTTTCATTGTGTCCCGCAGCGTAGACTGGATCACTTCAATCCCAGTTTCCAATTCGCGGCGGTGTGTTTCCGAGTTGAGCAACTCTGACTGCATTACCGAAATCTGGGCGAGGGCGGCATTGAAGCGCTCTTGGGCGGCCAGTGCTTCCTCGGCGCGGGTGTCGCGCTGGTAGCTCAGATCGTTAAGACGTGCTTGATACGTGCGCTGGTCCCGTTTGGCTTGCTCGCGGAAGTTGCCTGACCCGATGCTGTCCATCAATATCACGGCTGTTGCGATGATCGCCCACGCCACCAGCAGCGATGACCCTGCGAGGGCAACCACTTGGGTTCCCGGACGCAGACGGATGAACCGTGTGTCATTGTCTGACTTCAAAAATACACGACGCTCCGGAAAATAGTTTTCCAGAAACGCATTGGTTTTAATCGCGAGCTGTGTACGCACGTCTATATTATCCCTTAGGTCCCGTTACCGGATCGGCGTGTCCCTCACAGATCCGTTAACAGTATCGCAATATCTCTCAGGCACACTTCGGGCAACCCTTCTGGCTGATCGCGCCCGATGCCCGCCGTTTTCTGTGGCAAATTGGCAAAAATCCGCCTATTTCAGCTTGTTGAGATGCGGCGTTTATCTGGTTTGCGCAAGCGGCCAGTAAAAATCAGGTGGAATACCCGCCTCTGCGCGCTTTTCCTCGTTGAACGGTGGTTTAAGTTGTCCGTGGAAATACTGGCGCACAAGGGCATGAAATTTTTGCGTTGGGTCCAGTTCATGACGCCCGCACAGAAAATGGAACCACTTGGACCCATAGGCCACGTGGTGAACTTCTTCGGCATAGATCGTCTCAAGCGCTTCAACCGCACCAAGCGCTTTGGCTTGCTTGAAAATCTTGATCATGCCCGGCGTTACATCCAGCCCGCGCGCTTCCAGCACCATGGGCACGACAGCAAGGCGGCCCATAAAATCATCGGCTGTATCTTCGGCCGCGCGCCACATGCCCGCATGGGCGGGCAAGGCACCATAGTGGCTGCCTTCGGCCTCAAGACAATCACACATCAGATTGAAATGCTTTGATTCTTCATCAGCTGCTTTCACCCAGTCATCATAATAGCCAATCGGCATCTTGATGTGAGAAAACCGTGCAATAATGTCCCAGTGCAGATCAACTGCGTTTAACTCGATATGGGCAACAGCATGCATCATGGCGATCCGCCCCTCTGGTGTGCCGGGTTTGCGGTTCGGCACGTCGCGCGGGCTCAGCAATTCTGGATGGGTGGGGCGCGCAGGGTGCAAAGGTGGCTGGGCAGTTCCGATTTCAGGCTCTGTCCCATCCGCACGCGCTGCGCGCCATTGCGCGGCATATTTATGCGAAAGGGCCGTCTTTTCGCGCCCGTCTGCCGTGCGCAGTACCGCCTCGGCCATCTGTGCCAATGGCATCATAGCGTGAGCACCGCATCCAGCACCTCTTCGACATGCCCTGGCACTTTCACCTTGCGCCAGATTTGGGCAATGTTTCCTGCCGCATCAATGAGGTATGTCGCACGTTCGATCCCCATGGACTTTTTACCGTACATATTCTTTTCGACCCAGACGCCGTAGTCTTCAGTGACTTTGCCTTCTTCGTCACTCAGCAAGGGCACCGTCAGATTGTGTTTCGCGGCGAATTTGTCGTGCTTGGCCATGGTGTCACGCGAGATGCCGTAGACAGCTGCACCCGCTGCTTTGAACGCATCCAGATGCTCGGAAAAACCGATGCTTTCTTTGGTACACCCCGGTGTGTCGTCACGCGGATAGAAAAACAGCACGACAGGGGTGCCTTGCAATGCCGACAGGGTCACAGTCTGACCGCCTGTGACGGGCAGGGTGAAATCGGGTGCGGGCGCGGAAATCTCTGGCATATCAAATCTCTCATGTATCTGGGGCGCGGCCTTGGACGGCGCGCGGACCTCTGTCATAGTAGGGCTGCGGTAGAAAAATCAAACCCTTGCCGTGTGTGATGTAACATCTCTTGCGTATGACCGGAACCTGATGGCCGAGACCAGTTCGCCTGAACCACAACCGCGCCCGCCGCGCCGCCGAAAACGCGGGTGGTTTCTGCTGCTGTTGGGGCTGTTCAATGCCCTGTGGTCGCTGCTGGTGCTTGTGGCTGTCATTGCCGTGGGCGCTGTTTATTTTTTCTATGATCGCCCCGTTGTTATGCCCAATTGGGTCGAGGCACGGATCGAACAGCGGCTTGAGGTTGAATTTCCCAATGCGCGGATAACCTTTGGCGAACTGCGTTTGCTGATGGAGGAGGGTTGGCGGCCAAGGGTCCGGTTAAGGGATGTGGCAGTTGCCGATCTGGAAGGTCGCGAGCTGATCCGCTTTTCCGAAGCGCGTGTCCGTCTTTCAATGGCGGCACTGCGTGGAGGGCAGGTGCAGCCTTCGCAAATCGCGCTGCGCGGGGTGTTTGCAACGATTATACGCGCACAGGATGGCACCATTGCGCTGCAAACGGGAATGGGGACGGCCAATGCAGCCGGAACCGGACGCATGACGAACCTTGGTACATTGGTGTCGCGGATTGATGATACCTTGCAGCAGCCGGGCCTTGCAGCATTGCAAAGCGCCGAGCTGCGCGGCCTTACGCTGCAATTTATCGACAGAAGGGCAAAGCGCGCTTTTACCCTCGATGGGGGGCGCCTGATCGCTCAGCGCAAGGACGGTGCCTTGGTCGTCAATGCTGATCTTGCGCTTTTGGCGGATGGCGCGGGGGTGACAACCCTGTCTGCCAATTACAATAGTGTTATCGGTACGCCCGAGGCGCAATTCGGTGTGCGGCTTGTCGATGCTTCTGCCACCGATATCGCCACGCAAAGCCCCGCTTTCGCGTGGTTGGGGTCCTTGCGTGCGCCGATCTCTGGCGCGGTGCGTTCCGGCGTGCGCGCGGACGGCACACTTGCCCCGCTGAGTGCGACATTGCAGATCGGCGCAGGGGTGCTGCAACCCAACGCAGGCACGCGGCCTATCCCGTTTCAATCTGCGCGCAGCTATTTCTCGTATGACGCTGCAGAGGGTTTGTTGCAATTTGACGAATTGTCGGTCGCCAGCAAGTGGGTGACTGCCAGTGCCACAGGTACAGCTACGTTGACGGGCCTGCGTACTGGCACGCTGGAGGCGCTGGTCGGTCAGTTCGCTGTCACACAATTGCGCGCAAATCCCTTGGCGCTGTATCCGGCACCGATCGAACTTGAGCGCGCCGAGTTGGATTTCCGCCTGCAAACAGCGCCTTTCAAGCTGGAAATCGGGCGGCTTGATGTGTTTGATCAGGGCAAGGCACGCCATGCTTTCGGTACCTTGACAGCCGAGCCCGAAGGGTGGCGGCTGGCGCTGGATGCACGCGCAGATACGTTGACGCCAAAACGGATACTGGAGCTTTGGCCCGAAGGGGTGAAAACCCGCACCCGCAACTGGCTGGAGCAAAACCTGATTGCTGCCGACATCAGCAATGGTGACTTTGCACTGCGCATCTCGCCAGGTGAGGCCCCGCGCACCTTTGTGGCCTTCGACTACCGCGCGGCGGAGGTCAAGTTCCTGCGCGGTCTTCCTCCTATCAGCCAGGGGCGCGGCCATGCCAGCCTTGATGGCAAACGCTTTGTTGTCTCGCTGGATGACGGGGTGCTGAAGGCGGAACAGGGCGGTGAACTCAGGGTTGAGAGGTCTGCCTTCATATTGCCGGATCTTGGGGTCAAAGGCGGAACTCCTGCGATTGTACGACTGAATGCCAGCGGGCCGTTAACGGCTGCCTTGTGGACACTGGACCAGCCACCTATCGGCGTGATGCGCCGTGCGGGCCTTCCCGTGGCGTTGGGTGACGGGCAGGTGGACGCGTCGGGCACACTGGCTTTTCCGCTCAGGCGTGGGGGCAGCCCTGCGGATGTTGTGTTCGACGTCACGGGGGACGTTAGTGCGCTGACCAGCACCACATTGCTAAAGGGGCGCACATTGCGCTCGGACAGAATGGGGCTGGTGGCCAGCAACACTGGAGTTCAAATCTCTGGCAAGGGCACATTGGACGGGGTTGCATTTGAGGGGCGCTGGCAGCAACCGATTGGCGCAGGCAGTAATACCAGCACCCTGCGCGGCACTGCACAGATCACGCCACAGGCCTTAAGTGCGTTTAGCGTGGCCTTACCAAAGGGCATGCTGCAAGGGGCTGCACGCGCTGACATCGGTATTGATTTTGCGCGTGGACAGTCCCCGCGCATGACAATCCGTTCCGATCTGCGGGGGGCTACCTTGCAGGTCCCACAAATCGGTTGGCGCAAACCCGGCAGCACCCGCGCAGCCCTCGATATGCAACTACGGCTTGGGGCTCAGCCAGAAGTGACACGAATAACGCTCAACGGGGCAGGGCTCGATGCGCGCGGCTCGATCACTCTGGCACAGGGCGGTGGCTTGGGCGTGATGGAGATGGAACGCTTGCGGCTGAACGATTGGCTGGACGTGCGCGCCGCACTTGAAGGGAAGGGCAGTAACCGCGCGCCGCAAGTCGTCGTGCGCGGTGGCAGGCTTGATCTGCGCACTGCGACCTTTGGCAGTAGTGGAAGCGAAAGCAGCGCTGATGGTGCAAATCGAGGGCCACCGCCGGCGCCTATGCGCATCAGGCTGGACCGTTTGCAGATTACGGACACGATCTGGTTGCAGGGGTTCGCTGGAACATTCCAAACGAACGGCGGGCTGGATGGCCCGTTTGAAGCGCGGGTGAACGGCGGCACGGGGGTGTCGGGGCGTGTTGTGCCGCAGCGCGGGCGCACGGCAGTGCGCGTCACCTCGGCCGATGCGGGGGGCATCCTGCGCTCGGCGGGGGTGTTACTACAGGCGGTTGGTGGCACCATGGAGCTGGCTTTGTTGCCCGTCGGTTCGGGAGGCGCTTTTGACGGCCAGCTTAAAGTGGAGGGAGTATCGATCAAGGATGCGCCTTCGATGGCAGCGCTGGTCAATTCGCTGTCGGTTGTAGGGCTGGTAAACGAGATGAACGGTGACGGCATCTATTTTGACGAAGTAGAGGCAGAGTTTCGCCTGACGCCAGGGCGCATGACCCTGCGCCGTGGCAGTGCGGTGGGCGCGTCACTTGGCCTGTCGATGGACGGCGTTTTTGCGACAGATACAGGCCAGATCGCGATGCAAGGGGTGATCACACCTGTCTATCTTCTCAACGGAATCGGATCGCTGCTGACCCGCAAGGGCGAGGGACTGTTGGGCTTTAACTATCGCCTCAGCGGTGCGGCAAAATCACCCAAGGTATCCATCAACCCGTTATCTGTTCTGGCACCAGGTGGCTTGCGCAATGTGCTGCGTGGCCCGCAGACCGAACTGCCCCCAGTCGAAGGGGAGGTGGCACCTTTGCCCCAAACCGACGCACCGGCAAAAAGGCCCGTTGAACCTGCTTACGAAGGCCGTTAGGGGCTGCGCCATGAAGCTAAGTGATTTTGATTTTGACCTGCCTGATGAACTGATTGCGGTGCGCCCTGCGCAGCCGCGATCCTCGGCGCGTTTGCTGGTAGCGGACGGGGACTGCATCCATGATGCGCGCGTGACTGACCTGCTCGGTTGGTTGCGGGCGGGCGACAGGCTGGTTCTCAATGACACCCGCGTGATCCCTGCGCGCTTGTCAGGGTTGCGCCACCGCAACAGCACCCAAGGCCCCGTTGCGGCCAAGATCGAAGCGACCCTGCTGGAACCGCAAGCGGATGCGGGCCTTTGGTCAGCGCTGGTCAAACCGCTCAAAAAGCTGCGCGTGGGCGAGCAGGTTGTTTTTTCGGATGAATTGACTGCAACCCTCGAAGGGATCGAGCAAGGCCTTGCCTATCTGCGGTTCAATCTGACTGGTGATAGTTTCGATGCAGCACTGAACGCCGCAGGGGCCATGCCACTGCCACCCTATATTGCGGCCAAACGTGCGGCAGATGCGCAAGACAACACCGACTACCAGACGGTATGGGCAAAGAACACTGGTGCTGTGGCAGCACCGACAGCCTCGTTGCACTTTGATGCGCCGTTATTGGAAGCGCTGCGCGGGATGGGCGTAACCTTTAGCTATGTCACCCTGCATGTGGGGGCAGGTACGTTTTTGCCCGTTAAAGTGGATGATATTTCTGATCATAAGATGCATGCCGAATGGGGGCAGGTCAGCGCGCAAGCAGCCGCCGAGATTAACGCCACCAAAGCGGCAGGCGGCCGCATCATCCCTGTAGGCACTACCGCGCTGCGCCTGATCGAGACCGCAGGGCAGGGCGGTGCGATTGAAGCGTGGGAAGGCGACACGGATATTTTCATCACACCGGGTTTTAACTTTAACGTGGCCGATGCGCTGATGACGAATTTTCATTTGCCGCGCTCAACCCTGATGATGCTGGTTTCGGCCCTGATGGGCGTGCAGCCCATTCGCGACATTTACGCCCATGCCGTAACAGAAAAATATCGCTTTTTCTCGTATGGTGATGCATCGCTTTTGATCCCGCCGCGCAAAAGCGACTGATAGGCGTCGCATGTAGGCCCGACACCCCCAATCTCGAGGGCATAGGGGTAGCCTTAACAAGACAAGGAGATGCACGATGCTACAGGTTCTTGGCAGCGCATGGGCGCTGTTGTTCGGTATGTTCCTGCTGATGCTTGGCAACGGCATGCAAGGCACTTTGCTGGGCATTCGTGGCGAGATTGAAGGGTTTGATACCTTCATGATGTCGATCGTGATGTCAGCGTATTTCGTGGGATTCCTTGGCGGCTCGCGGCTTGCACCCGGTATGATCAAACGCGTCGGCCATGTGCGGGTATTCGCAGCCCTTGCCTCGCTCATCTCTGCAGTGATGATCTTGTACCCGACTTTTCCTTATATCTGGGTCTGGGCGCTGGGCCGCGTTCTGATCGGGTTCTGCTTTTCTGCTGTATATGTGACTGCCGAAAGCTGGCTGAACAATGCGGCAGACAACTCCAACCGTGGTCAGGCGCTTTCCTTGTATATGATCGTGCAGACGCTGGGTATCGTGGCGGCGCAGGCGCTGCTGCTGACTGCGGACCCGGGTGGTTTTATCCTGTTTGTGATCCCCTCCGTACTGGTAAGTATCGCAATCACGCCGATTCTGCTCTCCATCAGCCCGACGCCGGCCTTCGACACCACCAAACCGATGAGCCTGAAAGAACTGATGAGCTTTTCTCCACTGGGTTGTGTGGGCATGTTCATTCTCGGGGGCATCTTCTCGGCGCAATTCGGCATGTCCTCGGTCTATGGCGCCGAAGCGGGTCTCAGCGTGGCGCAAATTTCGACGTTTGTCGCGACCTTCTTTATCGGCGCTGTGGTGCTGCAATATCCCATTGGCTGGATATCTGACCGGATGGACCGTCGTTACCTGATTATTATCGTCTCTGTGATCGGGGGGGCGGGCTCTGTCATGGGGATGTTGCTCGGCGATGTTTTCTTTCTGCTGCTTGTGTCGGCCTTTGTGATCGGGGGCATGGCCAATCCGCTCTATTCACTGCTGATCGCGCACACCAATGACTTTCTTGAGCATGACGATATGGCCGCGGCCTCTGGCGGGCTGATCTTTATCAACGGTTTGGGGGCCATTCTGGGGCCGATGATTACCGGTTGGATGATGGGAACATCCCTCGGCCCGGCTGGGTTTTATTTGTTCACGACAGTTCTGTTTGGCGCGATGATCCTCTATGCTGGCTACCGCTCCACCGTGCGTGCGACCCTGCCAACAGACGAGACCGGATCGTTTGTTCCTATGGCGCCAACAGCGACCTCCGTTGCGATGGAGATTGCACAGGAATACGTCATCGAAAACGAGATCGAGGAAGAAGAGCAGGCCGAGCAGTCGCAGACCGTGTCGTGAATGGGCGGTATTTTGCTCCCTAAAGGAAACTTATTGCATCAAGAAGGATATGGTTGCGCTATCTGTGACGCTTTTGTTGCAAATCGTGTGTATCAAATTCGCTCAAACTGTCCTTAAGTCAATGTATTGGCGCACAGGCGCGTGGAGGAGTTGGCGATGGTAAGTTCCAAGGAAGTGCTGGATTTCTGGCTGGACCGTGTAGGTCCGTCTGGATGGTACGCTGCTGATGATGCGGTGGACGCCGAAATAACCGAACGGTTTATGCCCGCATGGCAAGCTGCCCGCGATGGCGGTCTGAGCATGTGGTTGACCTATCCTTCGGGCGCACTTGCCTACCTCATCGTTACCGACCAGTTTTCGCGCAACATGTTCCGCGCCAGCGGTAAAGCGTTTACGCTTGATCCTATTGCGCTGGCGGTGGCCAAACGCGCTATTTGCAAGGGTTGGGATCTCAAGATCGACGCGCCCGCACGCCAGTTTTTCTATTTGCCGCTTATGCATTCTGAAAATCTCTGCGACCAAGACCGCTGTATACGCCTGATGGTTGAACGGATGCCAAATGGTGCCAAAGACAATCTGATCCATGCACAAGCCCACCGCGAAGTGATCCGCCAGTTCGGTCGCTTTCCCTACCGGAATACGGCGCTGGGTCGCACAGATACACGCGGCGAGCAGGCCTATGCAGCTGCAGGCGGGTATGGGTTTACGCTGCGCCAGCTGCAGGTCGATCTGGCGGCTTGAAATTAATGGCGGGTAGGGGGCAAACCCGCCCGCCTTTCTGAACTTGGTGCTGCATCCGCCAACCGGTTTGCTGGCTGGTTTCCTGAACAAAAGCGGTCGCGTTCAAGCATAGCTGCTCTGCGCCTCTCGCCATTGCCGCTGATGGTGGTATAGTTTAACGGTAAACTATATTTATTGTTGACCAATGCGAGGTGCACCATGGCCGAGACATCCTATGATCTGATTGTAATTGGCGCGGGGCCCGGTGGCTATGTGGCCGCGATACGTGGCGCGCAACTGGGCATGAAGGTCTGCATTATCGAACGGGAAAACCTTGGTGGTATCTGTCTGAACTGGGGCTGTATTCCCACCAAAGCCATGCTGCGCTCCTCCGAGGTGTTCCACCTGATGCACCGCGCAAAAGAATTTGGCCTTAAGGCCGAGGGGATAGACTATGATCTGGATGCTGTCGTAAAGCGCAGCCGCAAAGTTGCAGGACAGCTTTCTGGCGGCATTGGCCATTTGATGAAGAAAAACAAGATTGCCGTGGTGATGGGGGATGCGATAATCCCTGCACAGGGCAAGGTGAGCGTGAAGACTGCCAAGGGAACCGAAAACCTGACAGCACCTAACATTGTCCTGGCGACAGGGGCGCGCGCGCGTGAGTTGCCCGGTCTCGAGGCGGATGGCAAGCTGGTCTGGACCTACCGCCACGCGTTGCAGCCCGTTCATATGCCCAAAAAGCTGCTGGTGATCGGATCGGGCGCGATTGGCATCGAATTTGCCAGTTTCTACAACACGCTCGGTGCTGACACGACTGTCGTTGAGGTTATGGACCGTGTGCTGCCGGTAGAAGACGAAGAAATCTCGGCATTCGCCAAGAAATCGTTCGAGAAGCAGGGCATGAAGATCATGCAAAAAGCGATGGTCAAAAAGCTGGATCGTGCCGGCGACAAAGTGACTGCCCATATCGAAGTGGGCGGCGCTGTGGAAAAGCATGAATTTGACACAGTCATCAGTGCTGTAGGCATCGTAGGTAATGTGGAGAACCTCGGCCTTGAAGAACTGGGCGTCAAGATTGACCGCACCCACGTTGTGACGGATGAGTACTGCCGCACGGGGGTAGAGGGGCTGTACGCGATTGGTGACATCGCGGGTGCACCGTGGCTTGCCCACAAGGCCAGCCATGAAGGCGTTATGGTGGCAGAGCTGATCGCAGGCAAACATGCACATCCCGTCAAACCAGAAAGCATCGCAGGCTGCACCTATTGCCACCCGCAGGTAGCCTCGGTCGGTTATACGGAAGCCAAGGCAAAAGAGCTGGGCTATGATATCAAAGTCGGGCGTTTTCCCTTTATCGGCAATGGCAAAGCCATCGCATTGGGTGAGGAAAACGGCATGATCAAAACGATCTTTGACGCCAAAACGGGCGAACTGCTGGGCGCACATATGATTGGCGCCGAAGTGACAGAGCTGATTCAGGGGTATGTGGTAGGTCGCCAGCTTGAGACCACCGAAGAAGACCTGATGAACACCGTATTCCCGCACCCGACCCTGTCTGAGATGATGCACGAATCTGTGCTGGATGCTTACGACAAAGTCATTCACATGTAAGCGTAACTGCGCCCGCAGACGCTGCTTTACGGCGGGGGCGGGCGCTGACATACTCAACCCATGGTAAGCCTCAATCGCGTTGTGATGGGTCCCGCTTCGCGCCGGATGATCCAGGAATTGAAACCGCACCGCCTCAAGGTGGCGGAGATATCGGGCCATTACGGGCAACAGTTCGATTTCAAAAGCTATGACCAGTTTCGTTATCCGGAATATGATATTTGCGCAGGCCCCTATATCGACCCCGAGACAGGCAAGCCGCGCAAATTCGATCTGATCCTTGCCAATCAGGTGTGGGAGCATCTGGACCGCCCCTACATTGCCACTAAACATGTGCGCCAGATGTTGAAGAAGGGTGGCAAGTTCTGGGTCGCCGTGCCGTTCTATGTGCCGTTTCACGCTGCCCCGATGGATAATTCACGCTGGTCTGCGCGCGGGCTCAAGAATTTTCTGATCGAATGCGGGTTTGAGGAGCATTTGATACAGTCGTTCCAATGGGGCAACCGCCATGTAGCACAGCGCAACCTCGAAGAGGTCTGGCCCCCCGAGTATGTAGAGGGCGAAGACGACATCGAAGACGATCCCATGATGCCCATCTGCGCATGGGCCATGGCTGAACGCAGTTGAACGCTACCCGATGACCGGTTCATGGAGATTGATCCTTGCACTTTGGGGTGCGGGGCTCGGCGCTGCGATGCAATATGCCAAAATCTCGGTGATTTATGATCTGTTGGGGGGCGTTTATCCTGACGGTGGCGTGGCACTGGGGTGGCTGGTCTCGGTTGTAGGCGGGGTTGGTATTGTTCTGGGCGTGATTGCGGGGTTGCTTGTGGCGCGCATCCGATACCGCCGCGCGCTTTTGGGCGCGCTGTGGTTGGGGGCTGCGGTCTCTGTGGGGCAGGCGCTGTTGCCGCCTTTGCCCGCCATGCTGGCCCTGCGCGTGATCGAAGGTGTGTCCCATCTGGCCATCGTGGTGGCCGCCCCTACGCTGATCGCCCAAATCGCGACAGATCAGCAGCGCGGCGTGGCACTTACCCTGTGGGGGACGTTTTTTGGCGTGGCTTTCGCAGTGATGGCCTGGGTCGGGCGGCCCTTTGCGATCTGGGCGGGGTTGCCCGCGCTATTTGCTTTGCATGGCGCATATATGGCTGGCTTTGCATTGTTTCTCAGCGCGCGGCTGCGCAGCCTGCCGCAAGAGGGAGAGGCGCCTGTGCTGCGATGGCGCGCAGTACTGGCAAGTCATGCTAGCATCTACCGCTCGCCCCACATTGCGGCGCCTGCCTTTGGCTGGCTGTTCTATACGTTTTGCTTTGTCTCTATCCTGACGGTCTTGCCACCGTTTCTTGACCCCTCGGTGCGGACGTTGGTGATGGGGGCGATGCCCCTGACCAGCATTATTGTCTCGATGACGCTGGGGGTGGTGATGCTGCGCTATACCTCGGCTGTAAATGTGGTGGTCTGGGGCTTTGTGCTGTCGGTTTTGTGTATGATCTGGCTGTGGATCATGCCCGCAGGCGCGCTGGCCTGTCTGGCGCTTGCAGGGGCAATGGGGCTGATACAGGGGGCCAGCTTTGCCGCAGTGCCGCAACTGAACTCCTCTGCCTCAACACAGGCGCAGGCCAACGGTGCTATGGCGCAGATGGGCAATCTGGGCAACACGCTCGGCACGCCGGTTATGGCGCTGGCTCTGGCAGGATGGGGCTATGTCAGCTTGCCGCTGCTGGCGGGGCTGGCCTTTGCCTGTGGCCTGTTCTTGCATCTCTTCCTTGCCCGTCGGCGCGGAAAGATGTGATGTTTACTCTTTGTTCGTCTTTTCGCATTGGAGAATCCCGCGGCCCCGCCTATATCGCAAGGTAGACCTAGGGGTGTTTTGATGGCTGAGTTAAAGAATATCGAAGTGCGCGGCGCGCGCGAACACAATCTCAAGAGTATTGACGTGGATATCCCGCGCGACCAGTTGGTCGTCATTACGGGGTTGTCCGGATCGGGCAAATCCAGCCTCGCGTTCGATACGATCTATGCCGAAGGCCAGCGCCGCTATGTTGAAAGCCTCAGCGCCTATGCACGCCAATTCCTTGATATGATGCAAAAACCCGATGTGGATCACATATCGGGCCTGTCGCCTGCCATCTCGATAGAGCAAAAGACCACATCAAAAAACCCGCGCTCTACCGTGGGCACCGTGACCGAGATTTACGACTACATGCGCCTGTTGTTTGCGCGCGTCGGCACCCCTTATTCACCCGCCACGGGCAAGCCTATCGAGGCCCAGCAGGTGCAGGATATGGTCGACCGTATCATGACGATGGAGGAGGGTATGCGCGCCTATCTGCTGGCGCCCATCATCCGTGATCGCAAGGGTGAGTACCGCAAAGAGTTTCTGGAGCTGCGCAAAAGCGGTTTTCAGCGGGTGAAAGTGAATGGCGAGTTCTACGAGCTGGATGAGCCGCCCACTTTAGATAAGAAATTCCGCCATGATATTGATGTGGTTGTGGACAGGATCGTTGTGCGTGAAGGGCTGGAGACCAGACTGGCCGATAGCATCCGCACCGCACTGGATCTGGCAGACGGCATTGCGATCCTCGAGACAGCACCAAACGAAGGGGAGCCAGAGCGGTTTACCTTCTCCGAGAAATTTGCCTGCCCCGAAAGCGGCTTCACCATCCCCGAGATCGAACCGCGCCTGTTCTCGTTCAACGCACCGTTCGGCGCGTGCCCGTCTTGTGACGGCTTGGGCAAGGAACTGTTCTTTGACGAGCGCCTAGTGGTGCCCGACCAGAACCTGAAAATCTATGACGGGGCGCTGGCCCCGTGGCGTAAGGGAAAAAGCCCCTATTTCAAACAAACCATTGAGGCGATTGCCAAGCATTACGGCTTTAGCCAATCGGCCAAATGGAAAGACATAGACCCGAAAATCCAGCAGGTATTTCTGTATGGCTCGGGCAAGGAAGAGATCAAGTTTCGCTATGACGAGGGCGGGCGTGTCTATGAGGTAAGCCGTGTGTTCGAGGGGGTAATCCCCAATATGGAGCGGCGCTACCGCGAGACGGATAGCAACTGGATTCGTGAAGAGTTCGAGCGGTATCAAAACAACCGTTCTTGCGGTACCTGTGAAGGCTACCGCCTGCGGCCCGAAGCATTGGCCGTCAAAATTGGTCCGGCGGATGGTAAACCCGAAGAACGGCTGCACGCAGGGCAGGTCGTGCAGATGTCTATCCGTGAGGCGTTTGAATGGTGCAACAAGGTTCCAGACCAGCTGACGGTGCAGAAAAACGAGATTGCAAAGGCCATTCTCAAAGAGATTCGAGAGCGCCTTGGATTCCTGAATAATGTTGGTTTAGAGTATCTTACACTTGCGCGTTCAAGTGGTACATTAAGTGGAGGCGAAAGCCAGCGCATTCGCTTGGCCTCCCAGATTGGCTCTGGCCTTACGGGGGTTCTGTATGTGCTCGACGAGCCATCTATCGGCCTTCACCAGCGCGATAACGACCGCCTTCTGCTAACGCTCAAAAACCTGCGGGATCAGGGGAATACCGTAATCGTGGTAGAGCACGACGAGGAGGCCATTCGCGAGGCTGACTATGTCTTTGACATTGGCCCGGGGGCAGGTGTGCACGGCGGCCGTGTGGTGAGCCATGGCACCCCCGAACAAGTTGCCGCCGACCCCAATTCGGTTACGGGGCAATACCTTACTGGTGTGCGCGAAATCTCTGTGCCAGCCAAGCGGCGCAAAGGGAACAAAAAGAAAATCCAGGTTGTAAAAGCCACCGGCAACAACTTGCAAAACGTGACCGTTGATTTCCCGCTCGCCAAATTCGTGTGTGTGACGGGTGTGTCGGGTGGCGGGAAATCGACGCTGACGATCGAGACGCTTTTCAAAACAGCCTCCATGAATCTTAACGGGGCGCGTCAGACGCCCGCACCCTGCGAGACGATCAAAGGTCTAGAGCATTTGGACAAAGTCATCGACATTGACCAGCGCCCCATCGGCCGCACGCCGCGCTCGAACCCTGCGACGTATACGGGTGCGTTTACTCCGATCCGCGACTGGTTTGCGGGGCTGCCAGAGGCCAAGGCGCGCGGCTACAAACCGGGCCGGTTCAGCTTTAACGTCAAGGGCGGGCGGTGCGAGGCCTGTCAGGGCGATGGCGTGATCAAGATCGAAATGCACTTTTTGCCTGATGTCTATGTCGAGTGTGAGACCTGCAAAGGCGCGCGCTATAACCGTGAGACACTGGAGATCAAGTTCAAAGGCAAAAGCATCGCCGACGTACTGGATATGACCGTAGAGGATGCGCAAACGTTCTTTACTGCTGTACCGTCTATCCGCGAAAAGATGGACGCACTGATGCGCGTAGGCCTTGGCTATATCAAGGTGGGCCAGCAGGCGACGACCTTGTCAGGGGGCGAGGCGCAGCGCGTAAAGCTCTCCAAAGAGCTCAGCAAGCGTTCTACGGGCCGCACGCTCTATATTCTGGACGAGCCGACAACAGGTCTGCATTTCGAGGACGTGCGCAAGCTATTGGAAGTGCTGCATGAGCTGGTAGATCAGGGCAACTCTGTCGTCGTGATCGAACATAATCTGGATGTGGTAAAAACCGCCGATTACATCATCGATATCGGCCCCGAAGGTGGCGATGGCGGCGGTCAAGTGGTTGCAAAAGGCACGCCCGAGCAGGTGGCAGAGGTGGAGGGCAGCTATACAGGCAAGTACCTCAAACCTATGCTCAGCCCGCGCAAGGTAGCGGCAGAGTAGGACGCAGCGTCAATTACCTTAAATCTGACGCTTTTGGTCAGAATGTCACATCCCGCTTTTGGTCAAAGCGATTATTTCTTCCGTAACAAACGGGAGAGATATCGTAATGTCAGCTGATACTACAAATATATTGCCGCAGCCCAAAATCACGCGGCTCGAGAAATTGAAGGAACGTGTCAAGGTCCAGACCGGCACGATCGAATTTCGCGTTATGACGGTTGTCTTGACGGCACTTATGCTTTGGGGGGCTGCTATTGCTACTTTTGGCTACCCTGCGTTGATCATCGTCGCACTGACACTCGTCCCTGTGATCTTTTTCCTGTTGATGATGATCACGGTCGGAAAATAGCCGTTTGGCAGAGCTCAAACCTTCACGGTGCTGTGTGACACAGGTCAAGCAGGTGGTGAAACTCGTTTGCATCGAGTTGATCGAAGCGTCCTGAGAGATCTTCAAGCTCCGCCGCACGCGAAACCCCCAAAACGGGATCCGCAAAGGTATGAAATTTTTGCGATATCTCGGCATCGCTCATCGGGTCGTCGCGGTCACCGCGCGGGCTGCGCGGGGTGGACGTAAAGCTGCGCCCGTCGCGGCACCGCAGCGTGACCTCTGCCCAGCGTTTGCCGACAGATATTTTGGTGTAATGAGGATCGTCAATAAGCTGGGTTGATGTGCTGATGCGCAATATTTCTGGATCACTCAGGGTTTCTGGCTGCAACTCGGCCATGCCGATCTGGCCACGGACGATCATGCAGGCGACTGGAAAGGCGATGGAATAGCTAAATTCATCCAATGTCTGTGGCTGATGCCCCGCCAACCGTGTTGCAAGATGGAAGGTTCTGATCTCGACCCCTGCGATGTCACCCGAGGTCAGCTTATGCGCCGACATCAGGTCAGCGGCGGCGTCGATGGAGGGATGCGCCCATCGGCAGCACGGATAGGGCTTGTAACTGGTATCTTCTAATGTGCGCCACGCTGTGCCGAGGTCTGTCCAGAATTCTGGCGCGTCTTCGCATGTCAGGGCAGGCGCACCGGTAAATCCCTCGGAAGCGAGATAGGCGGCAGTCAGCCCAGATGGCGCGCCCCAACCGACACCATCGCGCAGCATGGTGGGATGGTCGATGCAGCGCATCATCTGGCTGCGTGGTCCGTGAAACTCACCTATCCCAGCCGCATGGCGTATTTGCGTGCGGTCCAACCTCATTGCCCGCGCAACGGCGACAGCTACGCCCGTGGCTGTCCACGAACCAGATGTATGATAATCAGGGCAGGTCGCATGCTGGGCAAGCCCCGCCCGATAACTCACTTCGTACCCAATCGCCAGCCAAACCGCAAATTCGGCGCCTGTGATCTGGCGCTTTTGGGCGTCGGCATAAGCCAGAAGCGCAGGAAAAACAGCAGACCCTGCATGCCCTTTGGCAGGCGAGGTTGAATCGTGTGCATCCACGGCATCAATCGTAAACGCACCCGCCATTGCAGCGCCTGCTGGGCTAACCTGCTGTCCATTCAGCAAGATGCGCGACGCGCCAACGCTCCCAGCGCCAAACAGCGCCAGAGCACCCCTGCGCGCGACATCGGCCATATGGGTGGTCGACGCGACGGCGGCTGTACCCATTATATCCGTAAATGAACGCCTGAGCGTCGCAAGGACATCATCTGGCAAATCACTGTATTCCAGAGTTGCTGCAAATTCGTCAAAAGCGCGCGGCATAGCGTATTCCTTCGGCTGTTTTCTCTAGCCTAAGGTCCGCATCCTTGTGAAAATGCCCAATTGCGACACTAACTGTCCCGTCCGCGCGCCTCAAAACGGGGCAACATTGCAGAAAAATCCTTGCCACGGCCATCTTCGTTTTCAACAAACTGCGCATAAAGCGCACGGGCCAGTGCCCCCATCGGGGTATCAGCATCCACGGCTTCGGCCGCTTGCTGGCTCAGACCAAGATCTTTGAGCATCAGCTCGGCCGCGAAACCGGGCGCGTAACCGTTGTCGGAAGGTGAGGTTGGGCCAACGCCGGGGGCAGGGCAATAGGCGTTCATCGACCAACTGTAACCCGATGACGTACTGACCACATCAAACATCTTTTGCCGCTCAAGCCCTAATTTGTCGGCCAAAGCGAATGCTTCGCAGGTGGCCACCATTGTAGCGCCAAGGATCATGTTATTACAGATTTTCGCAGCCTGACCGGCGCCAGCTTCGCCGCAATGCACTGCCTTTTGTCCCATGATCTCAAAGAGAGGTGCGGCAGCGGTAAACGCGCTTTCGGTGCCGCCCGCCATGAAGGTCAGCGTGCCACCAGCAGCACCACCCACACCACCCGATACGGGCGCGTCCACAAATCCAACGCCTGTTTCAGCGGCCTTCGCGGCCACATCCCGCGCGCTTTGTACATCAACGGTCGAGCAATCAATCAACACTGCGCCTGACTTCATAGCCGGCAAGATTTGCTCTGCGACGCTTTGCAAGATCGCGCCATTGGGCAGCATGGTAATCACAAAATCAGCCTGCTCGCATGCCGCTTGGGCCGTGTTTGCGGCCGCGACGCCTTCTGCCGAAGTACCAGCAGTGTCAAAACCTGTGACATGGTGGCCGGCCTTTGCCAGATTATGCGCCATGGGTGCGCCCATGTTTCCGAGGCCGATAAACCCGATCTTCATGCTCATTGTCGTCTCCATTCAGAATGTGAGGGCGTTTTTACCCAGCGGCATCAACATTTTGGAGACAGCAACGGCTGGCACGTCTCCCTGTGCGTACTGCCATTTCGGCTGGCGGTCCTTATCAATGATAGCTGCGCGGATACCTTCCAGAAAATCGCCGTGCTCCATCGCGCGCGCGGTAAAGCGGTACTCGAGGTCCAGTGCCTTTTCCATTGTGATGGTTGGGCCCCGCAAACGGTGGATGGTTTCAACTGCACAGGCCATAGACAAAGGCGCATTGCGTCCGATCAGCTTGAGGGCCTGCTCTGCAAATGGACATGCCTCAACAGCCAGTGTTCGCATGATATCCCCCAGAGATTCCCCGCCGAACAGCCGATCAATCTTATCCTGGTTGGCACGTAAGATTCCTTCGGGGGCTGACGCGGCGTGTGTATCCAAGCAGCTTACATCGCCCGAAGTCTCAAGCTGAGCAATCAAATCTATCCACATTGACTGTGGGATATAACTATCTGCAAAACCGGCATATATTGCGTCATCAGCATTCATGCGAGCAGCAGTTATCCCCAGATATTCCCCAAGCCGACCAGGCGCGAGAGCCAGCATCAGCGATCCACCTACATCAGGCACTAATCCGATGCCGACTTCTGGCATGGCGATCTGGCTGCTCTCTCCGACTATACGGTGGGAGCCATGGCACCCAATACCCACACCGCCACCCATTGTGAAACCCTGCAAGAAGGATACGACAGGCTTGGGATAGCCGAATATCTTGTTGTTTAGTCGGTATTCATCGGCCCAGAACTTTTGGCCATAGGCGTAATCGCCCTTCATACCTGTTGCATAAAGCTCCGCGATATCCCCGCCCGAGCAAAAGGCGCGTTCGCCCTGCGCGTCAAAGACAACAAGATCAACAAGAGCATCTTCACGCCATGTGTCCAGTGCAGCTTCTATTGCGAGACACATCTCATACGTCATTGCATTCAATGCGTTAGGGCGTGTCAGCGTAATGCGTCCAGCACGTCCAACAATGCGAATATCGATATCACTCATCGGTTTTTCAGCATGTCACGGGAAACGATAACGCGCATGATCTCGTTCGTGCCCTCAAGAATTTGATGCACACGCAAATCCCGCACAAGCTTTTCGATGCCGTAATCGGCCAGATAGCCATAACCGCCGTGCAATTGCAGGCATTGGTCTACAACGCGGCTGCCTGTTTCGGTGACCAGCTTTTTTGCCATTGCACAGAATTTGGTCGCGTCGGGCGCACCTGTGTCCAGTTTCCATGCGGCGTGCCGAAG
The DNA here is from genome assembly GCF_947502895.1 of uncultured Sulfitobacter sp. Classification (GTDB taxonomy): domain Bacteria; phylum Pseudomonadota; class Alphaproteobacteria; order Rhodobacterales; family Rhodobacteraceae; genus Sulfitobacter. The sequence continues at coordinate 104,189 of NZ_CANNBM010000002.1, read as the reverse complement.
GAACGTCCGTGCAGCCTGAAGCTCAATCTCCATATCTGCGATGCGAAATTGCAGGCCCTGAAACTGGTCAATCGGTTTCCCAAAGGCCTTGCGCTCGCCCATATAGTCCAGCGTTTTGGTCAAAGCGATCTGTGCAGCTCCCAGTGAACAGGCGGCGATGTTTAAACGGCCGCCATCCAGCCCGGACATTGCATATTTGAAACCTTTTCCTTCTTCTCCGACCAGATTTTTCGCAGAAATGTTGCAATCGTCAAACTGAACCTGCGCTGTTGGTTGGCTGCGCCAGCCCATTTTGTCTTCCAGTCCGCCAAAGCTCAGGCCATCTGTGCCCGCTTCGACATAGACAGTAGAAATGCCAGCAGCCCCGTCATCGGCGGTGCGTACCATGCAGACATAGGCATCGGAATAGCCACCGCCCGAGATGAACGCTTTTGTCCCATTCAGCGTATACCCCTCGTTGGTGCGCTCGGCGCGTGTCTTGAGGGCTGCCGCGTCGGAGCCTGACCCCGGTTCGGTCAGGCAATAGCTCAACACAGTCTTCATGCTCAGCACGTCTTCCATAACCCGCGCTTTCATCTCGTCCGACGCGAATGTGTCCAGCATTTTGGCGCACATATTGTGGATCGACAAAAACGCCGCCACAGAAGGACAGGCCATGGACAGGGCCTCGAATACAAGCGTTGCATCAAGGCGCGACAATCCCGATCCGCCACCCTCTTCCGAAACATAGAGCCCGCCAAATCCAAGCTCGGCGATCTGCGGCCATAACTCCTTTGGGATCGTTTCCGCCTTCTCCCAGGCTTGCGCATGGGGGGCGATATGTTCTTGCCCGAACGCGTAAGCCATGTCGAAAATGGCGGTTTGTTCCTCACTCAGTGCGAAATCCATCGTATCCTCCCTCGGTGTCCCACGTGGCGTAATGCCCAATTCTTACAAGAGTTTGTCAAACCCTGTCCGGACATCCAGCCAATGCGGGGGGCGATCCAATTCCGCGCCGCCCCACCGCTTCTTTATTTTTCGTTTAAACTCAATCCTGTCCGCGCCACCAGCGCTGACGTAACCTGGTTTGTGGGAAGCATCATTCCATTACCGGAATAGAGAACTCGCCACCCTCCTTGATGCCCGAAGGCCAGCGTGCTGTCACAGTCTTGGTGCGTGTGTAGAACTTGAACGCATCAGGCCCATGCTGGTTTAGATCGCCAAAGACGGATTTCTTCCAGCCGCCAAACGTGTGGTAGGCCAGCGGCACGGGGATTGGCACGTTGATGCCTACCATGCCGACATTGATCCGGTTGGCAAAGTCACGCGCAGCATCGCCGTCGCGGGTAAAGATCGCGGTGCCGTTGCCGTATTCATGGTCCATAGCCAGCCCGATTGCTTCCTCATAAGACTGTGCGCGTACGCAGGTCAGGACGGGGCCAAAGATCTCTTGTGTATAGATGTCCATGTCTTTGGTGGCGTGGTCAAAGAGGTGTGGCCCGATGAAAAAGCCGTCTTCATACCCCTGCAATTTGAAATCACGCCCGTCGACGACCAGTTTGGCACCCTGGTCGATACCCGTTTGGACCAGACGCTCGATGTTGGCTTTGGCAGCAGCGGTCACAACAGGGCCGTAATCCACGTCATTCCCCGCAGTATAGGGACCTACCTTGAGCTTTTCGATGCGCGGGACCAGTTCAGCGATGAGCTTGTCTGCTGTCTCGTCGCCCACAGGGACAGCGACAGAGATCGCCATGCACCGCTCGCCCGCTGCGCCGTAGCCTGCACCGATAAGGGCATCGGCGGCTTGCGCCATGTCTGCATCGGGCATGATGATCATATGGTTCTTCGCACCACCAAAACACTGAACGCGTTTGCCCTGTGCGCAGCCTGTGCCGTAGATATATTCGGCGATTGGTGTGGATCCGACGAAACCGACCGATTGGATCACATCGTTGTAGAGGATCGCATCCACAGCTTCTTTGTCGCCGTTCACAACCTGCAAGATGCCTTTGGGCAGACCGGCCTCTTCAGCCAGTTCCGCCAGCATCAGGGGTACGGAGGGGTCACGCTCGGACGGTTTGAGAATAAACGCATTGCCGCAGGCGATGGCGGGGGCGAACATCCACATGGGGATCATCGCAGGAAAGTTGAAAGGTGTAATGCCTGCTGTGACGCCCAAAGCCTGGCGCATGGAGTACATGTCGATCCCGGGGCCTGCGCTGTCCGTAAACTCCCCTTTGAGCAGTTGTGGCGCACCGATGCAGTATTCGACCACTTCAAGCCCACGCTGTACGTCGCCTGCGGCGTCTGGCAGGGTTTTGCCATGCTCTCGGCTGAGTGCCTCGGCCAGTTTGTCCATGTCGCGGTTTAGCAGATCAACCAGCTTCATAAGCACCCGGGCACGGCGCTGCGGGTTGGTCGCAGCCCATTTGGGCTGGGCGGCTGCGGCAAAGGCCACGGCCTGTTCCAGCTCTTCTTTGCTGGCAAGGGGGCATTTGGCCTGCACTTCGCCTGTTGCGGGGTTCATTACATCTGCAAAACGGCCGGACGTGCCTTTGACATGTGCACCGTTAATGTAGTGGGTAAGCTCTTGCATGGGGATCTCCTGTTGGGTTTGCGGTAGTTTAGTCTTGCAAAAAGGCGGGGGGTAGGGGCATTTTCTCAAAACTGCCCTGCTTTTTTGTCTGTATGAGCGCGTGGTGGGGGCGGGATTGAGTTTAAAGGGAAAAATAAAGAAGGGACGGGCGTGCGCAATTGGGATGATCTGCGGCTGTTTCTGGCCGTTGCGCGTGAGCAGAGCCTTTCTGGCGCGGGCAAAGTGCTGCGGCTTGATCCGGCAACGGTAGGGCGGCGCATTGCGCGGCTTGAAAAAGAAATGCAGGCCGCCTTGTTTGCGAAATCCCCGCAGGGTTATGCGTTGACCCCTGCAGGCGCGGAGATGCTGGAGCGTGCGACTTTGGTAGAGCAGGCAATGCGGCGTGTAGAGGTAGGGGATAGTACGCAAAATAAGGGGCTGAGCGGACAAATCAGGCTTGGAGCGCCGGATGGCTGTGCGAATTTTCTCCTGCCACAGGTTTGTGCCGCAATCGGGCGCGAAAATCCTGCGTTGGATATACAAATCGTCGCGTTGCCGCGCGTATTTAATCTGACGCGGCGGGAAGCGGACATGGCCATCGGGGTCAGTGCACCGACTGCGGGACGGCTGATGGTACGCCAAGTGACCGAGTACCGTTTGCATGTAGCAGCTTCCAGCAAGTATCTGTCCCAACAAGGCCCGGTTGACAGCGTGCAAGCGCTGCGCGCGCACCCGCTGGTTGGTTATATCCCCGACATGATCTTTGACCGCGAGTTGGATTATCTGGCGGACTTGGGGGCAGGGCGTGTGGCTTTGGCGTCCAACTCCGTGTCTGTTCAATTGAACATGTTGCGTCAGGGTGCCGGAGTGGGGGTGGTGCATGACTTTAGCCTTCCTTTTGCACCCGGCGTAGAGCGTATCCTGACCGATGAGATCAGTCTGACCCGCGCTTTTTATCTGATCCGCCATGTGGATGATGTGAAAAACCAGCGACTTGCGCGCTTTGCTGACGCGCTGGCTGCGGGGGTGAAGGCCGAGGTTGCGCGACTGGAGGCGATGTGTGCGCAGGGCCTGCACACTTGACACGAGCAGCCCTGACAGGCGACCATTCGAGGACCTCAGCACCTGAGCATAGGAGGATGATCAATGTTGGTGTCTCAAATCCTGAAGTCCAAGGCGGACGATACGGTGGTCACGGTGCTGCCGTCGACGACGATCTTGGAGGCGGCAAAGATGCTGTCCGAGAGGCGGATCGGTACGTTGATCATCGCGCGTGACGCGCATGTGCCTGACGGCATCGTGTCCGAGCGTGATATTGTGGGCCAGCTGGGCCGCGCGGGGGCGGGATGCCTGTCCGAAGCGGTCAGCAGCATCATGACGACCAAACTTGTCAGTTGCACCCGCGAAATGCGCGCAGACATAGTGCTGGAGAAAATGACCGAAGGGCGGTTTCGCCACATGCCCGTGATTGAGGACGGCGTATTGGTTGGCCTTATCTCGCTGGGCGACGTGGTAAAAGCGCGGCTGACAGAGCTGGCGATGGAAAAGGACGCATTGGAAGGAATGATCCGCGGTCACTAGCAGGTGCTTGCATCCAGCGGCTGCGCGTGTTTGCTTGGTCGCGAAGGACCAATCAACCCAAGGAGCGCTTGCTATGCGCGTAGGCCTGTATCCCGGCACGTTCGATCCCATCACATTGGGGCATATAGATATTATCCGCCGCGCGGCCTCGCTGGTGGATAAGCTGGTGATCGGGGTTGCTATCAACCGTGACAAGGGGCCGCTGTTTACGCTTGAAGAGCGTGTTGCGATGATTGAAGAGGAATGTGCGACCCTTGCCCGCGATACGGGTATCGAGATTGTTGCGCACCCATTCGAGAATCTGTTGATTAACTGCGCCCGTGATGTGGGGGCAGGTCTGATTGTGCGTGGCCTGCGCGCAGTTGCCGATTTCGAATATGAGTACCAGATGGTCGGCATGAACCGCCAACTCGACAACGAGATTGAGACGGTCTTTTTAATGGCGGAAGCGCAGCATCAGGCCATAGCAAGCAAGCTGGTCAAAGAGATCGCGCGGCTGGATGGAGATGTCAGCAAATTTGTGACGCCCCGCGTGAATGCCGAGTTGAAGGCACGCTTTTCATAGATCATGCTGGGATCGGCCTTGCACGGCGGGCTTGGCCGCAACGCAGGGGGAGCGATGCGTAATAGCAGCAGCACTCCAGCTAAAGGCGTCACCGCCAGAAGGCCAACCACTCAATAAGATCGGTCATCTTCTTGGCAAGAAAGATGATGTGTTCGATGCCGAAGTAAAAGTAATCGACGGCAATGGCGCCGATCAACAGAAAGGCCAGCACGAGTGCGATGCGGTTTGTCATGATGCGCCCTTATTGGATTGCCTGCCCCTGTTTAGGGCAGGCAACACTCTGCAACAAGGGCTAGACCAACTCACCCATAGCGACGGCCACATCGGCCATACGCACCGAGAAGGCCCATTCGTTATCGTACCACGCCAGTACGCGTACGGTGCGGCCCGCAACGACGATTGTCTGGTCAGGCGCAAAGATCGAGCTGTGCTCGGTGTGGTTGAAGTCGATGGAGACTTTCTGATCGGGATCATAGGCCATAACGCGGGCCATTGGCCCTGCGGCGGCTGTTTTCGCGGCCAGATTGATCTCTTCCACCGTCACTTCGCGGCTGGCGGTAAAGGTCAGATCAACGGCGCTGACATTCGGGGTGGGCACACGCATGGCGGTACCGTCTAGGCGCCCCTTGAGCGCGGGCAGAACCTCGCCCAGTGCTTTGGCGGCACCTGTAGACGTTGGAATGATCGCCATTGCGGCCGCACGTGCGCGGTAGAGGTCTTTGTGGCGGCGGTCCAGTGTCGGCTGGTCACCTGTATAGCTGTGGATGGTCGTCATCAGGCCGCTTTCGATGCCGACTGCCTCATGCATGACCTTGGCAAGCGGGGCGAGGCAGTTGGTGGTGCAAGATCCGTTCGAGATCATCGTGTCGCTTGCCAGCATTTCGTGATCGTTCACACCAAACACAATGGTGCGGTCGACGTTTTTGCCAGGGGCAGAAAGCAGCACTTTCTTCGCGCCTTGTTCAATGTGGGTGCGTGCCTTGTTGCCGTCGTTGAATTGGCCCGTACATTCCAGCACCACATCACAACCGGACCAGTCCAGCTCTTCCATGTTATAGGTCGACATGACCTCAATGTCGTTTTGGCCGAGGTTCAGGTAGCCGTCGTCGATTGTGATATCGCCCGGAAAGCGGCCATGCACAGAATCGTACCGCAGCATGTGGGCGGCTGTTTCGATTGGGCCAGTCGCGTTGAGCTTGATGACCTCGATGTCTTCGCGCGCTGTTTGGGCAATATGCGACAAGGTGCATCTGCCGATGCGGCCAAATCCGTTGATCCCGACTTTGATGGTCATGTGAGGCTCCTTTGAAGGGTCTGTTTGGGCTTGCTATAGACCTGTGCAGCGGTGGGGGGCCAGAGCCAAAGGCGCATATCGCAACCATGTTAGCGTTAAAATAAAGGGTTAGCGGTAACGCCCGCTGCATTGGCATTTGCGCAAAGGGCCGCTAGCTGTAGGAGGGAAGACCAAACGAGTGGAGCGGACAGATGAGTGGATTGATTGCCCTTTTTGATGATGTTGCAGCGATTGCAAAAGTCGCAGCATCGTCAGTTGATGATGTGATCGGGCAAGCCAGCAAAGCATCGGCCAAGGCGGCTGGAGCTGTAATCGACGATGCTGCCGTGACGCCCAAATATGTATCGGGTTTCAAAGCCGATCGGGAATTGCCAATCATCTGGCGGATTACAAAAGGGTCATTGCGCAACAAGCTGTTGTTTTTGCTGCCTGCTGGGCTGGCCTTATCGGCTTTTGCGCCTTGGGCCATAGCCCCGCTATTGATGCTTGGCGGCGCATATCTGTGTTTTGAGGGGGCCGAAAAGGTCGCTCATGTCATGGGATGGAGCGAGGGTCACGAGGATCACCCCGGCAAGGACCAGATAGTTTCGGACCCTGCTGCGCTGGAAGAGGAGAAGGCACAAGGCGCCATCAAGACCGATTTCATTCTATCAGCCGAGATCATGACCATATCGCTCGCCGCGATCCCCGAGAGTAACTTCTGGATGGAGGCTGCTACGTTGGCCACTGTGGCGGTTATGATTACCGTTGCGGTTTATGGATCGGTTGCCTTGATCGTAAAGATGGATGACGTGGGTCTTGCGATGGCCAACGAGGGCCGACTGTCTCCCACACGAGCGTTCGGGCGCGGGCTGGTGCGCAGTATGCCGGAGTTTTTGCGACTGCTGACTGTTGTTGGCACTGCCGCAATGCTCTGGGTTGGCGGTTCTATCATTGTGCACGGTCTCAAGGAGGTGGGGTTTGCCGCGCCAGAGAACATGATTCATTCTGTGGCCTACGCAGCGGGGCACGCGGTGCCCGATGCTTGGAGTGGTTTCATCGAATGGCTGACAAAGGCGGGCATTGACGGCGTGCTAGGACTGCTTTTGGGCCTGATGCTTATTCCGCTGGGTGAGAAAGTAGTTACGCCGATCTGGCGCAGCATATTTGCCGGAAAAGCCTAAGGTCCTCGGGGGAGGTACCTATGCGGGGCTGACGCGTTGTCTTGATGCGTGGGCGGCGTTTGTTGGTTAGCCCGCGCTTGGCTCGCCCTTGGAGCGGCGGTCAAGAAGAGACGCTGTAACAATTGCAAGTGCTAGCGTCGCCATGCCCATGTGGCCAAAGACGACATAGTTCCAGAAGATGTCACCCAGTGTGCCGCCATTGAACGCAGAAAGAAGCGCGGACACGCCGCCGGTCATAATTGCAGTCATCAAATAGGCCACTGATCATCTCCCTTGGTTTTAAGCTAGCGCCAGCCAGATCGCGGGGTCGCTGCGTGCAGTCTGGGCCTCATACGTTAAACAGGTGTGAACAACCTACAAGACACCCTCTGTTTAAAGGCCAGATGTGGCTGAACATCGCCCGAAATGTGGCGGAACTGGCACAATTTGGCCGATGATTGGCACCAGACTGTACCAATTTATGAAACAAAAAAAGGCGGCACCCCGCAAAGGGTACCGCCTGAATTGTTCTAGATGAGCCTGATTACAAAAGGGCTTTGGCCTTTTCGGCCACGTTCTGCGCTGTGATACCGAATTTCACGAACAACTCGTCAGCGGGGGCGGAGGCGCCAAACCGGTCCATCCCGACGAAATCGGCTTTGCCCCATTTGCCACGCTCGCCCAGCAGCCACTGGTCCCAACCCTGACGCACACCTGCCTCGACGCCCACACGCACGGCCCCACCGGGCAATACGCGCTTGCGATAGCTTTCGTCCTGCTGCGCGAACAGCTCCATGCAGGGCATGGAGACAACGCGTGTGCCGATGCCTTCTGCATGCAGCATCTCGCGCGCTTCCATGGCGATTGCCACCTCGGACCCTGTTGCGATCAGGATCACCTGCCTTTTGCCCTCGGCGTCGGCCAGCGTGTATGCACCCTGCGCCGTGAGGTTCTTTGTCTTATGTTCGGTCCGCACGGTGGGCAGACCCTGACGCGTCAGGGACAGGACAGAAGGGCGGTCAGCTTCTGTCAGCGCGATTTCCCATGCTTCAGCCGTCTCGATGGTGTCCGCAGGGCGGAAAACCAGCGTATTGGGCGTAGAGCGCGAGATCGCCAGATGCTCGACCGGCTGGTGTGTCGGGCCGTCTTCACCCAGACCGATGCTGTCGTGGGTCATTACGTATACAACAGGCACCTGCATCAGCGCGCTCAGGCGCATGGCGGGGCGGGCATAGTCGGTAAAGCACATGAAGGTGCCAGAGTAGGGGCGCACACCACCGTGCAGCGCCATGCCGTTCATGGCCGAGGCCATGCCATGCTCCCGAATGCCCCAATAGACATAGCGTCCACCACGGCTGTCCAGATCGAACACACCCAGATCAGGCGTCTTGGTGTTGTTGGACCCTGTCAGATCAGCAGAGCCGCCTACGGTTTCCGGCATGATCGGATTGATGACTTCGAGCACTTTTTCCGACGACGCGCGGGTGGCGAGTTTGGGCGCGCTCTCTGACATCTGCTTTTTGAACGCTTTGATTGTGGCGCTCAGTTTCTTGGGGGCATCTCCTGCCAGCGCACGATTGAATGTGTCGCGCTTGTTGCCGGGCAATTTCGCAAAACGCTCTTCCCATGCGGTCCGTGCTTCGGCACCCTTGCTGCCAATGGCTTCCCATGCGGATTTAATGTCGGCCGGAATGTCGAATGGCGCGGCCTGCCAGCCCCACGCTTCTTTGGCTGCAACAGCCTGCGCCGGATCGGTCAGTGCGCCGTGGCCTTTGGAGGTGTCTTGCGCCGCGTGGCCCAGTGCGATGTGGGTTTTGCATGCGATCATGCTGGGTGTGTCGGTTTTCTTCGCTGCTGTCAGGGCGGCATCAATCTCGTCCGGGTTGTGACCGTCGATTTCTTGTACGTCCCAACCTGCTGCGCGAAAGCGTGCTACTTGATCTGTTGTGTCCGACAGGGTGACAGGCCCGTCGATTGTGATGTTGTTGTTGTCCCACATCACGATCAGCTTGCTCAGCTTGTGACGGCCCGCGATGGTAATGGCCTCTTGGCTTACGCCTTCCATCAGACAGCCATCGCCCGCGATGACATATGTATTGTGGTCCACGACCTTGGCACCGTAGGTGGCGCGCTGGATTTCCTCGGCCATGGCAAAACCTACGGAATTGGCGATGCCCTGACCCAGCGGGCCGGTTGTTGTCTCGATCGCGTCGGCGAGGAAGTTCTCGGGGTGGCCTGCAGTGCGCGCACCCATCTGGCGGAAGTTCTTGATCTCTTCGATGGGGAACTGGGCATCCCCAACGAGATGCAGCAACGCATAAATCAACATGGAGCCGTGGCCCGCCGAGAGAATGAAGCGGTCGCGATCAGGCCAGAGTGGGTTGGCCGCGTCGAACTTCATGTGGTTCTGGAACAGAACCGTGGCCACATCGGCCATCCCGATGGGCATGCCGGTATGCCCAGAGTTAGCTTGCGCCACTGCATCAAGTGCAAGGGCGCGAATAGCAGTCGCTTTGGACCAGTGATCGGGATTGGCGGATTGGAGAGCTTTGAGATCCACGAAGGGGGACTCCTTTGCTGAGAGGGGCGTTTGGCGCTGCATATCAGGGTAGTCCAAAAGATCAAGCATATGGAGAGAGCCGCGCGTTCACGCTAGGCATCAACTGCGCTCCTCAAGCTGCTGATCTCAAAGGGGGGCAGTATTTTATTCCCTCTTTGTTTAGGATCGGTACAAATTTGGCGCAAACCGATTCGCCCCCAGGCAGGGTCGGAGCGTCCACAGTATGAGTGAGAGAGGCATATGAGCGATATCGTAGAATTGCAGCGGCGGATCACCGCAGCGATGGATCAGGTTGCGTTCGGACTGGACAAACTGGGTGCGGCGTCATCCGGACCCGATGAGGACACCCTGCGCCAGCTCGAAGAGGAGCGTACGGCCAATGCACAGCTGCAAGAGCGCGTGCGTGCGTTGCGCACGAAGTCCGAGGGCGAGATGGCAAGCTTGCGCACCAAGGTCGAAGAAGGCGAGGCGCGCATGGCGCAGCTGGACATCGAGCTTCAGCGCGTGCGCCGTGCCAATGCCCAGCTTACAGATGCTTGTGCGGCCCTGCGCGAGGCCAATACCGATGGGGTGGGCGAGCCGCATCTGATCAACAAGGCCATGCTGGCCGAGCTGGAAGGTCTGCGTGCAGCGCGTGCTGCGGACGTGGCCGAAGCATCCGTAATCCTTGCCAGTTTGCAGCCCTTGGTGGATGCAGCACCAGCACCACAATCCCCGCAGGAGGACGCATAATGCCAGAAGTGAAAATCTCGATCGGCGGGCGCCATTTTGATGTGGCATGTCAGGAGGGTGAGGAGAGCTATCTGCACTCAGCCGCCAAGATGCTGGATGACGAAGCGCAGGTTCTGGCTGATGCGGTAGGCCGTATGCCCGAAGCGCGGATGCTGCTGATGGCGGGCCTGATGCTGGCTGACAAAACCGCCAGCGTCGAGGACAAGATACAAGAGGTCCGTGCCGAGCTGGCCGAGCGTGAGGCAGAGCTTGAAGGGCTGCGCAACGTGGTGGTCGAGCCCGAGCGCATCGAAGTGCCGGTTGTGCCGCAATCGGTCACGGACACTCTGCAAGAGATCGCCGCCCGTGCAGAGGCACTTGCCGCGTCTGTGGATGAAAAAATCGGCGGTTAACTATCTTTTACAGCGGAAAAATTACAGGGAGGACGGGGATAACCTGTCCTCCTTTTTTTGCGAGTACCTCTGTTTCACGCAAGGTGCTCGCGGGGCTGCTGCTTGACTAAAATGCAGCGCGACTGTTCGCGTAGTATTCGACCTAAATCGGATCGATATAAGCCCATTTCTTTCGTCTAACGCACAGCAGTGCTTAACTTATTTTCCCTAAACCTCCGCCAGAGAACTCGATCAATTATGTGTCGAACCTTGGAGCGGGGTACAGTTATGCCAACCTATACATTTACCGGTTTTTCTCCGTCTGATTTGTCTTTGCCGTCTGCCTCGGAAATACGGCTTACTTCGACATACGATTCAACAGCCGCCTATACCTTCGAGATTACGGATGACGATGCCACGTGGTCGGGCGATTCTGCCAGTAACGGCACAGCAGATGATACAAGCCAGCAGACAACGGTTGTCCGTGATGGAAACGGGGCAATCGTAGAGAGCGGTCAGAGCTATCTGGAGTATACCAAGACCGCTGTGGACGGCTACGGAAACTCGATTGATATCTTCAGGGTGATGATCGGCACCACAACTGTAGGCTATGTTGCCAATGGTCAGGTTGTCCCCGGCAACACCTATGATTTTGTAACGACAGATATCACGCCCTCGAACGAGCCTGCCTACACCTCGATCGTGGATCAAACATTTGACCCTGATGCTGAAAACAACATGCAAGGGACGGTGAATGACGACTACCAGCGCGGATATGACGGGGACGACTCGCTTTATGGTCGTGACGGGGATGACACCCTTGAGGGGTGGGACGGGGATGACTACGTCTCTGGCGGCGCAGGCAATGACACCCTGTATGGCTGGACGGGCAATGACACCGTCGAAGGCGGCGATGGCGATGACAGCATATTGGGCCACGGTGGCAACGACAGCCTGTCAGGCGACGCGGGCAATGATACGCTGATCGGGGGCGCTGGGGCTGATACAATCGCAGGCGGTACGGGCGACGACAGCATTCATGGCGATAACGATAACGACGACATCGACGGCGGCGATGGCAACGACAGCATTGATGGCGGCTTTGGCAATGATACCATCAGGGGGGGAGCAGGGAATGATACGATCACTGGTGGGGGCGGTCAGGACCTGATCATCGGTGGCCGTGGCGATGATGTCATGTCAGCGGGCAACAGCTCTACCACCGATACCTTCTTGATACGTGACGGGCACGGATCTGATACAATTCTCGACTTTGATCCTGCCGAACCTGACGTGCTGGCCTTTGGCATGACCGAAATCCAGACCTATCAGGATTTTCGGGACAGGCTAAGCCAGGATGGTCCCGATACACTCGTTACCTATGACAACGGCCAGACCACGCGGCTGGTCAATGTCGATATGGCCGATATTGGCCAGCAGAATTTCTCCACCAACACAGGAGCGGTGTGTCTTCACGCGGGTACGCTTGTGCATACACCGGAAGGTTGGAGGCAGGTGCAAGATCTCAGGCCCGGTGATCTGGTCTTCACAGAGGGGAACAGGGCAGAGCCGATTGTAGCCATCTGTGCGCAACGCATGACTTTTCCTGATCGTCTTGATCGGGGGAAACCTGTGCTCATCAAAAAGGACAGCTTTGGCCCGATGCGCCCCATGCGCGACTGCATTGTCTCGCCACAGCACCGCATAGCACTTCGGGCTGTGTCGGGGGCAACTGTTCTTATTGCGGCAGCGAAATTATGTGGCAGGCACGGGGTGCGCCGCATGTACGGGCGCAGAAAGGCGCAGTACCACAATATCCTCCTTGGCCGACATGCTGTGATTTCGGCAGAGGGACTGCCCGTTGAAAGCGCACTGCTGACGGCGTTTACCCGCAAAGCCTTTGGCCGCCAAGCGGAGCATATTTTGGAAATGGGGCCAGCTTATCCAATTGTGGCGACGGACGACCGCCTTAGGTTGGCGTTAAGCAGAAATGACCAGCCCAAGCACAACAGGAAGACGCCCTGCGAAACGGGTGCGCTTTATCTCTTGGCAGATTAGGCCGCGGCTATGCCCGGAGACATGCGGGAAACGAGGCCATGCAATTGCTTATGGACACAAGGCCATAGATGGGCGGCATAGCCAGATGATGCGCAAAAGGCGCGCCCCGGTCAGGAGGCACGCCTTTGTGATTGACGATCAAGCAGGGGTTTAGGCGTTGGCCTCGCGGATTTTGTCAGCCGCCTCTTTGTCGAAGGTCACGCCATTGTCGGCAAGGAAGGTGTCCAGTTCGCCCGACAGGGTCATCTCGGTGATGATGTCGCAACCGCCCACGAATTCGCCTTTTACGTAAAGCTGGGGGATGGTGGGCCAGTCGGAATAATCCTTGATGCCCTGACGGATGTCTTCATCGGCCAGTACATTCACATCGGCAAACTCTACGCCCATATAGTTCAGCACACCTGCCACTTTGGAAGAGAAGCCGCACTGCGGCATTTCTTTGGTGCCCTTCATGAACAGCACAACATCGTTGCCGGTCACGGTTTCTTGAATTCTGGTATTTGCATCGCTCATGGGTCTATTCCTTGTTTTTCATAAATGCGGCGTGGAACCGCTGTGCATAGGTTTCATCATCGGGCATGGCATCGACATTCGTATCGATGCGCGTGAACGTGCCGGCCTGTCGTGCCCAGATGTTGTTGGTACGTTCAAGGCTCTCGTTGCTGCGCTGGGTGCGGCGAATTTCCGCCATGTCGATGGCTTCCATTCCCAATTCGGGTGTTTGAGGCACGTTGCGCTGTGGCTGGCGGCTGGCAAGGGGGCGGAACTGTGCGCGGGCTGCACGGTATTGCCAAACCGCAATACCCACCACGCCGAGTGCCACGCCACCAAGGATCAGCGACCAATCCATTCTATTCGGGTGCTTTTGTCGTCAGGGCGAGGGCATGAAGCTCCCCGCTGGGGCCATCCATCTTGCCCTTCAGCGCCGCGTATACGGCGCGCTGTTGCTGCACACGGTTTTTGCCACGAAAACTCTCGTCAATGACCATGGCGGACATATGTACACCGTCACTGCCCTCAACCACGATCTGCGCGTCGGGGAATGTGATCCGAAGCAGTTCTTCGATCTCATTTGCTTGCATGGGCATGGGCGGCCTCCCTAAATTCATTTGAAAAGTAGATGTAATAGTGCCGCCGCTTGCGCGCAAGAGAACAAGATGACGCCTTGCGCAGTTGCCCTGATTATCAGACGGTAGTGCTCCAGTCTCCGAAAGAGGATAGACCAGATGCAACCGATATCAGGTGCGCCCGAACAGGCGCTTGCGTGGATACATAGCGGCAAGCGTGCAGCTCTTGCCACTGTGGTCGAGACATGGGGCTCTGCGCCGCGCCGTGTGGGTGCGCAGATGGTTGTCTCGTCCGAGGGCGAGATGGAAGGATCGGTTTCGGGTGGCTGTGTGGAAGGTGCCGTTGTGCTAGAGGCGCTCGAGGCGCTGGAAGACAACGAGACCAAGCTGTTAGAATACGGCGTAAGTGATGGTGATGCCTTTGCTGTGGGGCTGGCCTGTGGCGGCACCATCCGTGTGATGGTTGAACCCGTAGGCGAGGGCGGCATGCCCCAGCAGATGTTGGAAGATCTCGTCGCCGCCCGCGCAGCGCGCACGCCCGTGGCTTATGCCGTCGCGTTGAACGGCAGCCAGCGTCACCTCAGCGAACATGGGTATGAGGACCGCTTTCGCAAAGACCGCTCCGGCGTAGAAGAAGATGGCGAAACTTTTGTCGCTATCCACAACCCGCCTTTGCGTTTGGTCGTAGTGGGTGCTGTTCACATCGCGCAGGCATTGGTGCCTATGGCGCAGATCGCAGGGTTTGACGCAATTGTGATTGATCCGCGCGAGGCATTTGGCGCGCCGGCGCGCTTTCCGAATGCACGCGTTATCAATGATTGGCCCGATGCCGCGCTGGGCGATATCGGTGTTGATGCGCGCACTGCACTTGTCCTGCTGACCCATGATCCTAAGCTTGATGATCCCGCGCTGCATGTCGGGTTGAAATCGGGAGCTTTCTATATTGGCGCGCTCGGATCCAAACGCACCCATAGTGCGCGGGTAGAGCGGTTGTCTCAGGCAGGGTTCGACCCGCATACCATCGCGCGTATCAACGGCCCTGTCGGCCTGAACATCGGCGCATCAGGGCCAGCAGAAATCGCGGTATCCATTCTGGCGCAGATTATTGACGCGTTGCGGATGCCATGAAATTCGGCGCAGTCCCCACTGATGATGCACAGGGGTGTGTTTTGGCGCATTCCATTGCCTTGCCAGAAGGGCGTCTGCGCAAGGGGCAGGTTTTAGGGCCTGCGGATATCGCGGCACTGACCCGCGCAGGTATCGGTAACGTGGTCGTTGCACGGCTGGAACAGGATGATATCCCCGAGAACGACGCAGCCGATGCTTTGGCGCAGGGCTTGGTTGCGGGCAGCACGGGCCTGCGGATGAGCCACGCATTTACAGGCCGCGTGAACCTGATTGCACGGACAGCGGGCGTGGCCGTGCTGGATGTGCCTGCACTGCACCGCGTCAACAGCGTTGATCCTATGATTACTGTTGCAACCGTGCCAGCGCATCATCAGCTGCGTGCAGGCGATATGGTCGCCACAATCAAGATCATCTCCTACGCTGTGCCACAGGCCGCGCTGTCGTGTGCGGTAGCGCAGGCTACAGGCGCCGTCAGCCTGGCGGGCGCGGCCCATGAAACCGGCACACTTATCATTACCGAAATCAAGGGCGGCGCTGGCGAAAAAGGGCGCACCGCGATCGAGGACCGGCTGACTGCGCTGGGCGTGAGGCTGGTGGATGTTGTCACAGTGCCCCATGACGAAGAGGCGTTGCAGGCGGCGATCAAGGCCGCTGCTACGCCGCTGGTGCTGATCCTTACAGGGTCGGCCACCTCTGACATATCGGATGTCGCACCCAGTGCAGTTGTGCGGGCAGGTGGGCGGATCACCCGCTTCGGGATGCCTGTTGATCCTGGCAATCTGCTGTTTTTGGCCAATATTGATGCACAGATAATTATCGGCTTGCCGGGCTGTGCGCGCGCGCCTGCGCTGAACGGTGCCGATTGGGTATTGTCTCGGGTTGTATGCGGTATCCCCGTCACTTCAGCGGATATTGCAGCTATGGGGGTGGGGGGATTGCTCAAGGAAATCCCCACGCGCCCGCAACCCCGCCGCCCGCGCCACTAGGGCATAACTTGGCGCGTCAAGAAAACTTTTTGGTTCTCAACTTGGCAGCGCCATGCTTAACTCTCGTTCAATGATACAAATCAAGACGTCTGGGAGGACACGAATGACACAGGTTAAGATGACCGTGAACGGCAAACCCGCATCCGGCGAAGTCGAAGGGCGCACATTGCTGGTCCAGTTCTTGCGCGAAAGCCTTGATCTGACGGGGACGCACGTGGGCTGTGACACCAGCCAGTGTGGCGCATGTGTGGTGCATGTGAACGGTGTGGCGGTTAAATCCTGCTCTATGCTGGCCGTTGAGGCCGAGGGCGCCGAAGTGGCTACCATCGAGGGTCAGGCGGCGCCAGACGGGACGCTTAACACCATCCAGCAGGCCTTTCAGGACCATCACGGCCTGCAATGCGGGTTTTGCACACCGGGCATGGTGATGTCTGCGGCGGCCCTGCTAAAGGACAACCCCAAGCCAACCGAAGCCGATGTGCGCCACTATCTGGACGGCAATATCTGCCGCTGCACCGGCTATCACAACATCGTCAAAGCGATCATGGCTGCATCCGGTCAGGATGTCGGCGCTATCGCTGCTGAATAATGGCCCGCTGCCCGCGGGGAGGCGGGCGGCAGGCGTGGCGGTATTGTCCGCACATTAGCTAGGGAAGCGCCAAAGCGCGCTCCACACTCAGGGAGAAATTAAAATGCCAAAGGATCATGGTATCGGCGCCAGCAGCAAGCGGCGCGAGGACGTCCGGTTTTTGACCGGTGAAGGCAATTACACAGACGACATCAACGTAAACGGGCAGGCTTATGTCTATTTCCTGCGCTCGGATGTTGCACACGGCACGCTCAACAGCGTGGACACATCGGCGGCAGACGGCATGCCCGGTGTGGTCAAGGTTTTCACAGGGGCCGATTTTGAAGCGGTAGGTTCGGTTCCTTGCGGCTGGCAGGTCACTGACAAACATGGCGATCCAATGCAAGAGCCGCGCCATCCCGTTCTGGCACACGGCAAAGTTCGCCATGTGGGAGAGCCGATTGCAGCTGTTGTCGCCGACACGCTGGAACAGGCACGCGATGCGGCCGAGGCCATTGTGCTGGATATCTCCGAGCTGCCTGCCGTCGTGAACATGAAGGATGCCGTGAAAGCGGATGCGCCCAAAGTGCACGACGATCTGACCTCGAATCTCTGCTATGACTGGGGTTTTGTTGAGGAAAATAAGGGTGCCGTGGACGAGGCATTCGAAAAGGCCCACCATGTCACCACGCTGGAGTTGGTCAACAACCGCCTTGTCGCCAACCCGATGGAGCCGCGCGTGGCCGTGGGTGATTATTCGCGTGGGACGGGCGATCACACGCTGTTCACTACCAGCCAAAACCCGCATGTTATCCGCCTGCTGATGGGCGCATTCGTGCTGGGCATCCCCGAGCACAAGCTACGCGTTGTCGCCCCCGATGTAGGCGGTGGCTTTGGCACTAAAATCTTCCACTATCAGGAAGAGGCGTTCGTTACTTTTGCCGCCAAAGCCTGTAACCGTGCGGTCAAATGGACTTCGTCACGCTCGGAAGCGTTCATGTCGGATGCACATGGCCGTGATCACGTGACAAAAATCCAGCTGGCGCTGGACGAGCAGAACAATTTTACCGCGCTGCGCACTGATACCTACGCCAACATGGGTGCGTACCTCAGCACTTTTGCGCCGTCCGTTCCTACGTGGCTGCATGGCACGCTGATGGCGGGCAACTATAAAACGCCGCTCATTTATGTGAACGTAAAAGCCGTGTTCACCAACACAGTACCGGTTGACGCTTACCGGGGTGCAGGCCGCCCCGAGGCGACCTATCAGCTAGAGCGTTTGGTGGACAAAGCGGCGCATGAATTGGGTGTCGATCCGATCAAGCTGCGCCGCCAGAACTTTGTCACCGAGTTTCCCTATGCCACGCCAGTTGCGGTGGAGTACGACACGGGCGATTATATTGCCACGATGGACAAGCTCGAAGAGATGGCCGACATCCCCGGTTTTGCGGCGCGTCGTGCTGCATCCGAGGCGAAGGGACGTCTGCGCGGGTTTGGCATGAACTGCTATATCGAGGCTTGCGGCATCGCGCCGTCAAATCTGGTGGGTCAGTTGGGCGCGCGTGCGGGCCTGTTCGAGAGTTGCACTGTGCGCGTCAACGCCACAGGCGGCTTGGTTGTGATGACAGGTAGCCACAGCCACGGGCAGGGGCATGAGACATCCTTTGCGCAAGTTGTGGCCGAAATGATCGGCATCCCCGAGGATATGGTCGAAATCGTGCATGGCGATACGGCAAATACACCGATGGGTATGGGCACTTATGGCTCGCGCTCTCTCGCTGTGGGCGGCTCTGCCATGGTGCGCGCGACAGAAAAAATCATCGCGAAAGCGACCAAGATCGCCAGCCACCTGCTGGAAGCGTCCGAGGCTGATGTGGAGCTGAAAGACGGGGCGTTTACCGTTGCAGGCACGGATAAATCAGTCGCCTGGGGTGATGTGACGCTGGCTGCATATGTGCCGCACAACTATCCGCTTGAGGAAATCGAGCCCGGTCTGGAAGAGACTGCATTCTATGACCCGTCGAACTTCACCTATCCTTCGGGTGCTTATGCCTGTGAGGTAGAGCTGGATCCCGAAACGGGTCAGGTCACGGTTGAGCGGTTCTCGGCTGCGGATGATTTTGGTAATATCGTTAATCCGATGATCGTGACCGGACAGGTACATGGTGGTCTGGCTCAAGGCATCGGGCAGGCGTTGCTCGAGAATTGCGCCTATGACAGTGACGGCCAGCTTTTGAGCGCGTCCTACATGGATTATGCTATGCCGCGTGCCTCTGATCTGCCTTTCTATGACGTGGATCATTCCTGCCAGACACCCTGCACGCACAATCCGTTGGGCGTAAAAGGCTGCGGCGAAGCAGGCGCCATCGGATCGCCGCCTGCGGTGGTAAATGCAGTGCTGGATGCCATGCGTTCGGGGGGCAGCAAAGTCGAGCATATCGACATGCCTGTATCGCCGCACCGCGTATGGGAAGCGATGAACAGCTAAGGTTCGGGGCTGGGGGGCTTTGCGCCCTCCATCTCGCCCTGTGCCGGTGGATATGTTGCAGGGCGCTGTGCGCCCGTGAGTTTATAGGAAAAATGAAGCGGGGGGTCGTGCGTGTGAGTGAGACCGGTCCTGCTTTGAAAGGGAGATAAGATGTATAATTTTGATGTGGAAATGCCCAGCACCGTGGCAGATGCCGTGCAGGCGCTGAAGCGTGAAGAGGCACAACCAATGAGCGGCGGGCAAACATTGATCCCGACACTGAAGGCGCGGCTGGCGGCACCTTCAGTGCTGGTATCGCTGCATGGTGTTTCCGAGATGAAGGGTGTTTGCAAGAACGAGGCTGGCCATATTTGCATCGGTGGGGCGACAACTCATGCGGATGTGGCGGCAGAAGTTGCCACCGACTATCCGGCGCTCGCATCGCTGGCCGCACGCATCGGCGACCCCGCAGTACGTAACCGTGGCACCATCGGGGGCTCTGTCGCCAACAATGACCCATCTGCGTGTTACCCAGCCGGTGTTCTTGCCTCGGGGGCAACGGTTGTGACCAACGCGCGCGAAATCGCGGCAGATGACTATTTCCTCGGTATGTTCGAAACTGCATTGGAAGAGGGTGAGATTGTAACCGAAGTGCGCTTTCCCGTGCCAGAAGCGGCGCATTATGAAAAGCACTTGCAGCCTGCTTCACGGTTCCCGCTGGTTGCTGTCTTTGTGGCCAAGTTTAGCGACGGTGTTCGTGTTGCTGTCACGGGCGCGTCCGAAAATGGTGTGTTTCGCTGGACAGACGCCGAAACGGCGCTGAACGGAAATTTTAGCGCGGATGCTGTCGCCGACCTGAAAGCAGACGGATCACAGATGATCAGCGATCTGCATGGTTCTGGCGCATATCGTGCGCATCTGGTTGGTGTCATGACCAAACGCGCAGTAGCGGCGATAACCGGCTAGAGCCAATACCAACCGGATTGAAGAAGTGAGCCGCGCAGGATTGCGCGGCTCTTTTTGCAGGTAAGCTCCAATTCCCATAGCCGCAGAAATGAAAACGCCCCGACCCTTTGGGGCCGAGGCGTAAATCCTGTAGCGGAATGCAGCAAGCTTATTTGGTCGGAAGCGGACCGATCAGCATGACCATCTGGCGGCCTTCCATCTTTGGAAAGTTCTCGACCTTGCCGTGTTCTTTGACGTCTTCGGCCACACGCTCCAACAGCTCGCGGCCAAGGTTCTGGTGGGCCATTTCGCGGCCACGAAAGCGCAGGGTAATCTTTACCTTGTCGCCATTGCCCAGAAACTTAAAGACATTACGCATCTTGATCTCATAGTCGCCACTGTCCGTGTTCGGACGAAACTTGACTTCCTTGATCTCGATAATTTTTTGCTTTTTGCGCGCTTCAGCTTCGCGCTTTTGCGTCTCGTATTTGAACTTGCCAAAATCCATGATCTTGCACACGGGCGGGTTGGCGTTCGGCGAAATTTCTACCAGATCAAGACCAGCCTCATCCGCCATGTCCATGGCGCGGGCGGGTGTCACAACACCGACGTTTTCACCGTCAGCGCCGATCAGGCGGATTTCATTTGAGCGAATGTTCTCATTGACGCGTGGGCCGGTGTCACGTTGCGGCGGGGCGTTATGCGGTCTGCGAGCGATGATGGTCGTCCTTTGATGGTTTAATTACCGATTTCGCAAATTAGACCTTAGCTGCCGGTCGTTCAAGGCGAAAATCATGCAACCTTGTCGCGGAGTTGTGCGTTTTCCCCTTGAACCTAGGCTTGTGCGAGCGCATTTGGGCGCTAATGGACGACCCTGATGCAACTTTACCATTCGGGTCGTAAAAAAAGGGAAAGATATATGAAAAATCTGGTTTGGATCGTTGTTGCTGCAATCATTGGGGTTGGCGGTTATGTGCTGTACTCTGGCCGCAGTGTTCAGGAAATCGCAAGTGATGTCACCGAGACAGCGACGACAGCAGTAGAGACAACGACTGCTGCCGCCTCTGACGCTGCGGATGCTGTTGCCGAAACGGCCACTGATGCTGTGGATACCGCGGCAGAGGCCGCGTCAGACGCGGTGACTGCCGTTACAGAGACTGCCACCGAAGCAGCTGATGCTGTTGCAGAAGCTGCTGAAGGTGCAGTTGATGCAGCGACCGAGACAGCAAATGAAGCTGCGACCGCTGTGACCGAAACGGTAGAAGCTGCGACAGATGCCGTTGCCGAGACTGTTGGTGATGCTGCACAAGCCGCAACTGAAACCGCTGAAGCTGCAACAGATGCAGTGGCAGATACGGCAAACGCCGCGGCCGAGACTGCAGGAGATGCGGTTGACGCTGTGACCGAGGCAGCCTCTGATGCAGCGGATGCAGTGACTGATACAGCCACTGAGGCAACTGAAGCCGCGACAGACGCTGCCGACGCCACCACAGATGCTGCATCGGACACCGCAGAAGCGGCTTCAGAGACTGCAAGCGAAGCAGTTGAGACCGCGACCGAAACCGCAACTGATGCTGCAGCAGCAACCGAAGAAGCTGTGACAGAAGCAACAACCGATGCCGCAGCTGCGACAGAAGAAGCAGCAGCAGAGGCAACTGAAGCCGTAACCGAAACGGCGACAACCGAAACAGCGGCAGAAGCTGCAGTTGACGAAGCTGCAGAAGTTGCAGCCGAGGGTACAGAGACAGCGACAGGCAGCTTGACAGATCTGCTGACTGTTGATGGCTTTGATCTGGAAAAAGTGTCGAAAATGCTGGAAGAATCCGAGCTGGGTGCAGTGCAGAAAACATTGCTGAGCAACGGTTTGAAAGCGGCGCAAGACAATCCCGAGCTGTTGAAAACAGCGCTGGAAAAAATCCGCGAAGCACTCGGCATGTAAGCCGACTGACCATAGTCCGTGAGAAAGCCGCTCCTTCGGGGGCGGCTTTTTTCATGCGCGGTGGGGGAAAGGCAGGTTGCTGGACTTACCCAGAATACTGCGCAGGCACCAGAAAATGATCGCACCACTCAGCACCAGCCACAGACCTCCCCACAGCATCGCAGTTCCTCCGAATTCCTCCGCCAGCATGTAAGCGTCAGAGCGCAGCGAAGAACGTGCGATTGTGTCGTCGAAGATATCGTAAGGCACATAGACCAAACTGCTGAGGCCGATTACCCGCAGCGTCATATCATTTGCCCCGTGGCCCAGAAAACGTGCCATGGCAAGCAACAGCACCCCTGCTCCCGCACAGAAGGCCGCCGCAAACGCATCACGTATATAGAATGCGGTCACCAGCAGCATCACAGCGCCCAGCAGTGCGGTTACTGCACGGTCTGCCTGACTGCGCAGCGCGATCATGAGCAAACCCATACCCATCAGCAGCGAGCCGAGATAGCCCGCAGACAGGATTGCAAAACGACTGCCGCCGCGGGTCACTGCAAACCCGCCTTGGTCGGACGAGATTGAGATCTGCTCGACACTGCCGCCCGTCAGCCATGCGGCTGTGGCATGGGAAAGCTCGTGCAGAAAAACGATGAGAATTTTCAATGGCACAACAACGGGCGTCTGCCACAGCGCAAAGACAAGGGTAAGCAGCGCGAGAACCTGCCAGTGGGACTTAAGATATATCATATCCCGATCACGCATAGGGCCGCGGTGAATGTCAATTCACACGCGGCCCTGTTTTGGTCTGCATCGGGGTTTGGCCCTGCGCATCGGTGTCAGCCGACAAACGCTTTTTCAACAACATAGTGTTTGGGATCAGAATTCGCACCTTCCTCAAGGCCGAACCCTTCCAGCACCTCTTTAATGTCGGTGTTCAATCCGATTGAACCGCAGACCATGGCGCGGTCATTCTCGACGGTGATTCCGTCAATCCCCAGATCGCGGAACACAGTGCCATCTTGCAGCAGTGTTGTGATCCGCCCCATCTTGGGGCTCTGTTCGCGGGTGGTTGTCGGATAGTAGCGGATTTTGGCCAGATTCTCGACGCCGATAAGTTCTTGCATAAGCTCGTCTGCCTGCAAGTCTTCGATCAGCTGGCGGGAGTATTCCAGCTCTGCCACATCGCGGCAGGTGTGCGTGATAATTACCTCGTCAAACTTTTCATAGGTCTCTGGCTCGCGCAGCAGCGAGGCAAAGGGGGCAAAGCCCGTACCCGTCGCGAAAAACCAGATGCGTTTGCCCGGCAGGAGTGCATCATGGACCAGCGTGCCGACAGGTTTGGGACGCAGGATAATCTCGTCGCCCACCTGAATGTGTTGCAACCGTGAGGTCAGCGGGCCGTCTTGAACCTTGATCGAATAGAACTCCAGCTCGTCATCCCACGCGGGCGACGCGATGGAATAGGCGCGCAGCAGCGGCTTTTGCTTGCCGGTCTCGGGATGCGGCTCGCCCATCAGACCGATCATCACAAATTCACCAGAGCGAAAGCGCATGGAGGCAGGGCGCGTCACGCGGAATGAAAACAGGCGGTCTGTCCAGTGCTTTACGGCCGTGACTGTTTGCGCATCAGGCAGGGTGGGGACGGGTTTTGCAGTATCAGTGGTCACAGGTCTATGCTCGGTCATAATTTCTCCGCAGAGCAGTGCTCCACGGTCCTTTTCTAGACAGGGGGAAGGGCGCATACAATGCGCTGGATCAAATTGTGGGGCCGATGCGCGGCTTAGCCGCGCAAACGCGCCTGGTAGTTGTGTTCGGTCCAGTTTGCGCGGAATTGCCATTGATCGGCAGGTTGACGGGCGGCGAGGGCCTCGTCGATCTCGACCTCGTCAAAACCGCTGCGTCGTGCCATGGCGTATTGATCGGCCAGCACATGACCACGCGCGCGCAGACGTCCTGTGTAGCCGCGCAGCCGCAAGGCACGCGCAATGGTAAATCCGCGCCCGTCTGCCGAAGATGGGAAATCGATACGGATCATCTGCAAGGCAGGTGCATCAATGTCTACAGTTTCCGGGTCCGCATCAGAGGGTAGATCAAGTGCCGCGCAGTCGTTCGCAGCGCCCGCGCCGCAAAACCCTTGCGTCCAGTCCTCGGCGGCAAATCCGCTATCTGTTACAATTACAGTCATTGTGTCGCTCCTGTTCGGACCATTTTGCCGTTCACAAAATGGATGCCGCATTCGTCTTTTTGTGTTCCGCGCCAGCGCCCTGCGCGCGGATCTTCACCCTTTGCAACAGGGGTTGTGCAGGGGGCGCAGCCGATGGATGGATACCCACGCGCCACCAACGGATGGCGCGGCAGGTTATTCTCGGTGATGTAGTCTTGCACATCGGTACTGGTCCAATGGGCCAACGGATTGACTTTGATGCGGCCGGTATCCTGTTCCACCTCAAAAGCTTGCAGATCGGCGCGCTGGCCGGATTGAAAGCGTTTGCGCCCCGTGATCCAACCATCATAGCTGGCAAGTGCGGCAGCAAGGACAGCCGTTTTGCGCAGGTCACAGCAGGCATCGGGATCGCGCTGGTTCAGCGTGTTGTCGGGATCGCTACTGGTATCGGCGCGGATCACCTGCACACGCCGCAGGCCGAGGCCGCGCGCGACCTCGCGCTGATAGGTCAGCGTTTCGGGAAACAGCAGCATGGTATCGATAAATATTACCTGCACATCGGGTTTCACACGCGCCGCCAGATGCAACAACGCCACGCTTTCCGCACCAAAGCTGGAGACAAGCGCCAGATTTGGCGCTGCCTCGAACGCGCGGCGCAGAATATCTTTGGTCGCGTGGTGTTTTAGCGCGGTGTTGAGCGCGCCAACACGGCTGTCCAATGGATCATCAAGCGGCATCTGCTTTTGCCTCGGGGTAGAGGGCCGCCTTGAACGGGGCCAAGCCGAGGCGCCGGTAGGCATCCAGAAATGTCTCGGCGGGCGCATGGCGCAGCTCAAGATAGGCCAACACGATACGCTCGATTGCGGGGATGATTTCATCGGCTGAAAATCCGGGGCCTGCACGTTCGCCGATGGCAGCGTCTTCTGTGCCGTCACCGCCCAGCGTGATCTGGTAGCTTTCCACGCCCGCACGGTCGAGCCCAAGGATGCCGATATGGCCTACATGGTGATGCCCGCAGGCATTGATGCAGCCCGATATCTTGATCTTGAGCGGTCCCACTTCATGTTCCAGCTTCAATTCATCAAAGCGGATCGCGATTTCCTGTGCGATCGGGATGGAGCGGGCCGTCGCCAGCGCGCAATAGTCCATACCTGGGCAAGCGATAATATCAGAGATCAGACCGATATTAGAGGTGCCAAGGCCTGCGTCTTTCAGGCGCGCGTGAACGGCAGGCAGATCGGCGCGGTGTACATGCGGCAAGATCACGTTCTGCTCATGGCTGATACGCAATTCATCATGGCCGTATTCCGCAGCCAGTTGCGCCATCACACGCATCTGGTCCGATGTCGCATCCCCCGGTGTGGCACCGTGTGCCTTCAGTGATATGGACACAATCGCATAGCCCGCTGCGCGGTGATCGGCGAGGTTGGTATCGGCCCAGGCACGGAAGACCGGATCGTTGGTATAGGCCGCTTCATAAGCGCCTACAGATTTGGCGGCAAAGCGGGGCGCGGCAAAATCAGCTTCGATACGGGCCAGCATCTGTTGGTCAACGCCTGTGAACTGCGGGCGGATCAGGGCATAGCGGGCACCAACGCGGGCGCGAATATCGTCGATGCCGTGTTCATGTACGGTGATCTTGATCCGCGCCTTGTATTTATTATCTCGGCGGCCCAGCAGGTTATAGACTGACACAATCGCTTCCAGCGTGGGCAGCAGATCGTCGGAGGCAACAAAATCATACAGCACCTTGCCGATCATCGGCGTGCGGCCAAGGCCACCGCCCACGATCACCTCATAACCACGCGTGCCGTCCCGCTCTACAATGCGCAGGCCGATGTCATGGGCTTTCAGCACAGCGCGATCATGGGCAGCACCTGATACGGCGACCTTGAATTTGCGCGGCAGGAACTGGAACTCGGGGTGGTCTGTAGACCATTGGCGGATCAGCTCGGCTACGGGGCGCGGATCAGCGATTTCGTCTGCTGCTGCGCCTGCAAAATGGTCGGCAGTCACATTTCGGATGGTATTGCCCGAAGTCTGGATGGCGTGCATATCGACCTCGGCCAGCGCATCCAGCATGTCGGGCACATCGCGCAATTCGGGCCAGTTATACTGGATGTTTTGACGGGTAGTGAAATGACCATAGCCCTTGTCCCACTTGTCAGCGATATCGGCCAGCTTGTGCATCTGACGGCTGTTGAGTGTGCCGTAGGGAATGGCGACGCGCAGCATGTAAGCGTGCAATTGCAGGTATAGGCCATTCATCAGGCGCAGGGGCTTGAACTCATCCTCGGTTAAGGAGCCATCAATGCGGCGTTCAACCTGCGCGCGGAACTGTGCGTTACGCTCGGCCAGAAAATTCGCG
Organism: uncultured Sulfitobacter sp.; assembly: GCF_947502895.1. Classification (GTDB taxonomy): domain Bacteria; phylum Pseudomonadota; class Alphaproteobacteria; order Rhodobacterales; family Rhodobacteraceae; genus Sulfitobacter. Next base: position 77,712 of record NZ_CANNBM010000002.1, on the reverse strand, counting down.
TCAAAATCGGTATAGGCGTACATTATGCTGTCTCTCTCTTGGGCTGGGCTTGCTTGCCATGCGAGGCATAGTTGGACGGGCCAGTGGCGCGGAACGTCTCGCGGAAATGTGTGGTTCTGATCTCACCTTGTGCCGTATTGACGGGGCTTAGGTAGACGCCGACCACCTCGGAGACGCGCGCGCTGGCCTCGAGTAGACGGATCTGCGCGTCTGCTTCATCGTGGAACACCTCGGCATCCTCCAATTGGCGGACCCATGCGTCGCCACTCAAATAGACAACATCGCCCTCAAGCAAAGCATTAGCGGTGATGACGGATGGCTGAAATGATTTGGGCATTATGCAAGCTCCTCAAGGCGGGGAATGGCAGGGGCGGCAGCCAGAGCCGCGCGCGGTGCAAGACCCAGAAAGGTCAGGGCAGGGCCGCTGAGTTGTGCGGCCTGCAGCGCGGCGGGCAGCGCATCTAGCGTGGTTTCGATTACACGCTGGTCGGGGCGCGATGCGTTTTCGATCAGGGTAACCGGTGTGTGACGGTCAGCCCCGTGCATCAGCAGACGCCCCTGAATAAAGCGGGCCGATTTCTTGCCCATATAGATCGCCGCAACCTCGCCCTGACGGGCCAGCGTCGTCCAGTCGTGGTCGGCAAAGCCGCGCGTGTCGTGGCCTGTCAAAAACCGTACAGAGGCATTGCGCCCGCGCTTGGTAAAGCTCTGGCCGAGGGCTGCCACAGCGGCAGAGGCGGAGGTAATGCCAGGCACGATGTGCCAGCCGATGTTATGGGCATCCACAGCGTCAATTTCTTCATCCAGACGGCCAAAGATCGTGGCATCGCCGGATTTAAGCCGTACAACCTGCGCGCCTGCCTGCGCATGCTCGACCAACAAGGCATTGATGTATTCCTGCGGGGTCGAATGGCCAAAGCCTTCCTTGCCTACGTCGATCAGTGTTGCTTCGCGTCGTGCCAGCTCCAGAATTTCGGGCGTTATGAGGCGGTCGTAGATGACCACATCCGCTTCATCCAGCGCGCGGCGCGCTTTGAGGGTCAGCAACTCCGGATCACCCGGGCCGCCACCGACAAACGCCACATGGCCCGCGCGCGCGGGTTTGGTCAGATGGGTGTCGAGCAAGCTGTGCAGCGCGGGCAGGACGTTTGCCTCGCCCTCTGCAAAGGCCTGTGGGCCAGTGTTGAAATAATACTCGCGCCAGAAATCGCGGCGCGGGCGGCCAAAAGGCAAGGCATAAGACGCTTTGCGGAACGTCTTGCCGATGCGGGCCAGCACGCCGAGCGATTGCGGCAACCGCTCTTCCAGATCAGCCTTGATCGCACGGGCCAGAACGGGGGCGGCGCCCTCGGTTCCGATGGCGATGGTCACGGGGTCTCGGTCAACAATTGCGGGCGTGATAAACTGGCTGTCTTCCAGATTATCGACGATATTGACCAGCGCCCCACAGGTTAGCGCCAGATGCGCGGTGCGTGCATCCTCGGCTGCATCCTCGTTCGCGCCATAGAACAATTTGGCACAGAGCGCGTCGCCATAATCCATCGCGCGGGTAACCAGAGTGAGACGGCCAGCATGATGCCATTGCTCGATCTCGGTCGCGGGGTCGGCGGCGAAAACAGTGATCTTGGCAGAGGATTTCATCAAGATGCGCAGCTTGGCCATGGCCGCATCGCCGCCACCCGATACAATAATGCGGGCGGTCTGGGTGCTTAGGAAGATGGGAAAGTGGTCCATGTGGGCAATATCCTCTGCTGTGTAGCCTTCAATATAGGATAAAGTTCTGATTGTGCGCCATATGGCTGGCCAAGTAAGAACGCATGTTCTATCTGTGGCGGAGATCGGAACAGGCGGTCTGGAAATCGGGAGTGCGTAGAATGAGTGTCCGAATTGATGACATAGACAGGAAAATTCTGGCGGCGCTGCAACGCGACGCAAGCCGCTCGCTGGATGATATTGCGCGCGAGGTAGGCTCTAGCAAGACGCCGGTGTGGAACCGGATTCGGAAACTGCGTGAGGCGGGTGTGATCGGGCAGCAGACGGTGGTTCTGGATGCCGAGGCGTTAGGGTTCGAAGCATGTTTTTTCGTGCTGATCCGCACATCGGAGCATGAAGCCGACTGGCAGGCAAAATTCCTCAAAGCCTTGCAAGACCGCCCCGAAGTGCAAGAAGCGCACCGACTGGCGGGGGACATCGACTATATCCTGAAGGTCCGTGTGGAAAATGCGCGCGCCTATGACCGTTTCTACCAAGCCCTGATTTCTGAGGTCCGCGTGCACAATGTCACAGCTCTTTTGTCGATGGAGCAGATCAAATCAACGACAATGCTGCCGCTTTAGCTTGCACAGGTGTGATCCCGAAGGGCGCTGCGCGCATTCCGTTCTACGGGCGCCCGAGGTTAATGTGAGCCATCTGCTGCGCTGGGATGTTCTTGTAGTTGTGCTGGCCAAGGCCGCATCAGCGGCATAATCTGCACAACATGAGATTGAAGTTCGGCCCGCGTGGCCTTGGCATTGTGGTATTTTTGATTGGCGTGGCGGTGCTGTCCTCGGTGGTATGGCGCTATGCGGTGCAGCATGGCATGGCGCAGCTGTCTGCACGGGGCAGCGCGGATCTGGCGCTGGCCAGTGACCGTTTGGTGGGGCAGCTGCAACGCTACCGCGATCTGGCAGTTGTGATGGCTGATCATCCGCAAGTTGTACAGGTTCTACAGCAGGGTGCCGTTCCGGATGACCGTGCGCTGTTGCGCGCTGTTGCGGATCGGGCGGCGGCGCTTGATGTGATGGTTGTTGATCGTACGGGTCGTGTACGGGCGGCGGCCGAGGATGGCGCAGGCAATGCCGGGGCTGGTGCTTTTGTGCGCCGTGCGCTGAATGGTGCTCTCGGGCGCGGGTACGGACCCCATGATGCAGGTGTCGGACGCAGCTACTTCTACGCCGCTCCTGTTTTTGGCCCACAGGGAGGCGTGCTGGGCGCGCTGGTGGTCTCGACCGATCTGGCCTCTGTCGATTATGCTTGGCGCGGTGACACACCGCCAGTATTTTTTACCGACGGACGGGGGCAGGTACAGGTATCTAACCGGTCCGAATTGATCTTCTGGCGCAAACCAAGGGACGCAGCGGGTTTGCGCCCGCCGACAGGTGAAGTGCCAGCGCTAACGGTACATAGGTCGGGTCGCCACGAGATATGGCAGATGGGCTGGGGTCCATACCTGCCGCAAGAAGCATTGCATCTGACGCAACAACTGCCCGTGATTGGAATGACGGGGGAGGTGCTGATGGATATTGCGCCCGTGCGCCGTTTGGCTGCGTCCCAGGCTGCTGCCGTGGCAGCGCTGTGTCTGGCCTTCGGCGCATTGTTGTTTCTGGCGACAGAGCGGCGGCGCACGCTTACTCTGGCAAATGCGCAGCTGGAGGAGCGGGTTCGCACGCGCACAAAAGCCCTGCGTGACAGCAATGATGCCTTGCGCGTCGAAGCCGCCGAGCGAACAGAGGCACAGTTGGCGCTTGCAAGGGCGCAGGATGATCTGGTTCAGGCCAGCAAGCTGAGCGCACTGGGTCAGCTGAGCGCAGGGATCAGCCATGAACTAAACCAGCCGCTTATGGCCGTTCAGTCCTTTGCCGAAAATGGTGTGCAGTTTCTGGAACGTGGAAAGCCCCAGCGCGCCGCAGAGAATCTTGCGCGGATATCGGATATGGCGGAGCGTATGGCGCGGATCATCAAGAACCTGCGCGCGTTCTCCAGACAAGAAACTGTCCAGCAAGTGCAGGTTGATTTGGGAGAGGTGATGGCTTCGGTGCTGGATTTGACGCAGACGCGGCGCGCGTCGATGGGCGTCACGCTGGATTACACTGTCCCGCAGGCTCCCGTCTGGGTGCGCGGTGGTGAGGTTCGGTTGGGGCAGGTTTTTATCAATCTCATCAGCAATGCGCTGGACGCGATGGAAGAGGCATCAGAGCGCCGTCTCGGCATCGAGATCGTTCAAGGCGCACGTATTCTGGTGAAGCTTTCGGATACCGGTCACGGGATCAAAGCGCCCGAACAGGTTTTTGACCCGTTTTATTCCACCAAAGACATCGGAGCAGCCAAAGGGGTCGGGCTTGGCCTGTCTATCAGCTATGCGATTGTGCATAGCATTGGGGGCGAGATAAGGGCACAGAACACAGAACAAGGCGCGTGTTTCACCGTGAGCCTGTTGCCCATCGAACAGGCGGAGGCCGCATGAGCAGTACGGTTCTTTTGGTCGACGATGATGCCGCGGTGCGCGAAGCCCTGAGCCAAACGCTTGAGCTGGCCGATCTGGCATGTATCGCTGCAGGGTCTTTTGTGGTGGCGGCCGATCATATCAGCGCGGATTTCGACGGTGTTATCGTGTCGGACATCCGGATGCCGGGGCGCGATGGTTTCCACCTGCTGGCACATGTCCGCGGGATCGATAGCGATCTACCAGTGATACTGCTGACAGGAGAGGGCGATATCCCCATGGCAGTAAAGGCGATGGGTGAGGGGGCGTTTGATTTTCTGGAAAAGCCCTGCGCTGCCAAAGATCTGTTGGCCGTGGTTGAGCGTGCGCTACGAACGCGGGCACTGGTGCTGGAAAACCGCGCTTTGCGCCAGCTTGTCGAGAGTGGTGATCCGGCAGCGCGGATGATTTTTGGCACTTCGGATCTGGCGCAAGGGCTGCGTGCGCAGGTGCGCCGTGTGGCGCAGGCCAGCGGCGAGGTATTGGTTACAGGAGCGCAGGGCACAGGTATTTCCAAAGTTGCAGAGGTTATCCACCTGAGCTCTGCGCGCTCCAAGCGGCCCTTTCTAAAGCGTGCGGCAAGCGATCTGGACGCCGCCGCCCTTGCCACAGCGTTTGGCGAAGGGGAGGGGGGAAGCCTGTTCATCGACGAGATTACAATGCTGCCCGCGCAAAGCCAGCTGGCCTTGGCCGAGGTATTGGATGGAATGCCGTCAACACGCCTGATCGCGGGCACAACACGCGATCTCGCGACCGAGCTTGAGGCAGGGCGGTTCAACACTGATCTTTATTATCGCCTGACGGTCATGCCGCTGCGCATTCCTGCGCTGGCCGAGCGACCAGAGGATATTCCCGTGCTGTTTCGCAGGTATGTTACACAAGCCGCCGAGCAAAGCGGCCAGCACGCGCCGCCCGTCACCCCGCAGATCGAAGCAGAGCTGATGGCCCGCGACTGGCCGGGCAACGCGCGTGCATTGATGACAGAAGCGATGCGGTTTGTGATGGGGATGCGCGAGGCCCCGCAAGTGGACGAGACAATAGGGCTGGTTGCCCATATGGCTCAGATCGAACAATCACTGATCGAGGGGGCATTGCGCCGCGCCCAAGGTCAGGCAACCGAAGCGGCGCGCGCATTGCAGTTGCCGCGCAAAACCTTTTACGACAAATGCGCGCGCTACGGGCTGAAACCCGAAGATTTTCGAGGCTGAGTCGTGCTGTGTGGCTGTGCGGATTTCCGCACAGCTTTGGGCGCAGGGGTGCGAGATTTCGCACGGGCGAAATTTATCGTTTGCGCTATCATATGCTGTGCCGAGTTTAGATTATTGAAAGTAATGGAAAATATTTTTTTCCGTGTGACGTAAATTGTGGCGGTTGCGATAGGCTCATTCCCGCATAAAGTATGTTCACAGCGGCGCAAAGCCGCCTTGCGTTCAATTCTCTGGGAGGAGACACCATGAAGTTTGTAACCGCGGCCGTTCTGGCCATCACCCTGTCTGCCGGCGCTGTTGCCGCTGCCTGTGATGACGGCGAAATCGTCATCAAGCTGAGCCACGTCACCAATACTGACAAGCACCCTAAAGGCATCGCCGCCTCCCTGTTGGAGCAGCGCATCAATGACGAGATGAACGGCAAAGCCTGCATGGAAGTGTTCCCGCAGTCCACGCTGTACAACGATGATCAGGTTTTGGAAGCACTCCTGCAAGGTGACGTGCAAATGGCTGCGCCTTCGCTGTCCAAATTCGAGCAGTTCACCAAGCAGTTCCGCATCTTTGACCTTCCGTTCATGTTCAAAAACATCAATGCTGTAGACGAGTTCCAGAACTCCGAAACCGGTCAGGCGATGAAAGAATCCATGACACGTCGCGGTCTGCTGGGCCTTGCGTTCTGGCACAATGGCATGAAGCAGATGTCGGCCAACACACCGCTGAACCTGCCCTCCGATGCTGATGGCCTCAAGTTCCGCGTACAGAACTCTGACGTTCTGAAAGCACAGATGGCAGCGATGGGCGGCTCGCCCCAGCCGATGGCCTTCTCCGAAGTATATGGCGCGCTGCAAACCGGTGTTGTGGACGGACAGGAAAACACCTGGTCCAACATCTATGGCCAGAAGTTCTTTGAAGTGCAGGACGGCATCACCGAGACCAACCACGGCATCATTGATTATATGCTGGTGACATCGACAGATTGGTTCGAAGGCCTGCCAGATGATGTGCGGACGCAGCTGACAACAATCGTCAACGAAGTGACCGAAGCCCGCAACGCGGAATCCACCAACGTGAACGCTGCCGCAAAAGCCGCGATCATCGAGGCGGGCGGCGTTGTACGCGAACTGGACGCGGAAGCACGTGACGCTTGGGTGTCAGCGATGAAACCCGTTTGGGAGCAGTTCCGCGAAGATGTTGGTCAAGAGAACATCGACGCAGCGCAGGCGATCAACGCCAAGCACTAAGCGTCTTTGACATCAAACCACCTCGCCTGATCTGTCGGGCGGGGTGGTCCGACGCGCAACTGCGCGCGCCCCCCTCTCTCTCTTTTGCAGGAGTGTTCCCCCATGGCACATGCCTATGTGGCAAAGACGGCTCTTGGCCGCATCGTCAACGAGATCGAAGAGACGGCGATCGCTGTTTTGCTGGGTCTGATGACGATCATTACCTTCATCAACGTCGTGTTGCGCTACGGCTTTAATACTGGCCTCATCTGGGGGCTGGAAGCGGTGACATTTTTATTTGCATGGCTGGTCCTGTTCGGGGTCAGCTATACGGTCAAAGTAACTGCACAGCTGGGGGTCGACGCGCTGATCAACCTCTTTTCACCCCCGACACGCAAGGTTCTGGCGCTTGTCGCAGGCGCAGTTTGCATCGCATATGCAGCGCTGGTTCTAAAAGGTGCGTGGGACTATTGGGCCCCTTTCGCAGGTCTTGATGCCACAACGGGCCGCTGGTTTCCCACAGGTTTTGCCAATAGCCGCGATCAGGCATGGTACGAAGTGATTGATATTCCGTTCCCCGAATGGCTGCGCTGGATCGAGCCGATCATGAATGAGGGGGAGACCTATGAAAAACTGCCGCGCTTCATCCCCTACGCCATGCTGCCCTTTGGTATGGCGCTGCTGCTGTTTCGATTTATTCAGGCGTTTTTCCGCGTTTGGCGTGGCGAAGCAACCAGCCTGATCGTGAGCCACGAGGCCGAAGATGACGTCAAAGACGTCGCACATATGAACGCGGGGAATTAAGAACATGGAAGTTGTTGTTCTATTTACAATGGTGATCGGCCTGATGCTGATCGGTGTCCCGATTGCGGTATCCTTGGGGACCTCGTCGATCCTGTTCTTGCTGGTGCTCAGCGATACCTCGCTTGCATCAATCGCGCAGACACTGTTTCAGGCGATGGCAGGGCACTATACACTATTGGCGATCCCGTTCTTTATTCTCGCTTCGTCGTTTATGTCGACGGGGGGCGTGGCACGGCGGATCATCCGTTTCTCTATTGCGCTGGTCGGGCATTTGCCTGGCGGTCTGGCGATTGCGGGTGTGTTTGCCTGTATGCTTTTCGCGGCCCTTTCAGGGTCCAGCCCTGCCACGGTGGTTGCCATCGGCTCTATCGTGATCGTCGGGATGCGGGAGGTGGGTTATACCAAGGACTTTGCCGCGGGCGTGATTGCGGTTGCTGGCACACTTGGTATTCTGATCCCCCCCAGTATCGTCATGGTGGTCTATGCCTCTGCCACCGATGTATCGGTGGGGCGGATGTTCCTCGCGGGGGTCATTCCGGGTTTGTTGGCCGGCACCATGCTTATGGTGACGATTTATATCATCGCCCGTGTGCGCAATTTGCCCAAGGGTGAGTGGAAAGGCTGGGGCGAAGTACGCTCATCCGGCTTTGAGGCAGGCTGGGGTCTGTTCTTGATCGTGATCATTCTGGGCGGCATCTATGGAGGCATCTTCACCCCCACAGAAGCAGCAGCTGTTGCCGCGGTCTATGCCTTCTTCATCTCGACCATGGTTTACCGCGATATGGGGCCTTTGCATGTAAAAGGGGATGGCAACAATCTGGCGTTGTGGGAAAAGCCCAAAGCACTGCTCACAGTGTTTTTCCACCGCGATGTGCGCGACACATTGTTTGAGGCAGGTAAGCTGACAGTGACGCTGATGTTCATCATCGCCAACGCGCTGATCCTCAAGCATGTATTGACCGACGAGCAGATTCCCCAGCAGATTTCGGCGGCGATGCTCAATGCGGGTTTTGGTCCGGTGATGTTCCTCGTGATCGTCAATATCATCCTGCTGATCGGCGGCCAGTTTATGGAGCCATCGGGCCTGTTGGTTATCGTAGCGCCGTTGGTGTTCCCCATCGCAATCGAGCTCGGGATTGACCCAATCCATCTGGGTATCATCATGGTTGTGAACATGGAAATCGGCATGATCACCCCGCCTGTAGGTCTCAACCTTTTTGTGACCTCTGGCGTGGCGAATATGCCGATGATGAACGTGGTGCGTGCGGCCTTGCCGTTCCTTGCCGTGTTGTTCGTCTTCCTGATTATGGTGACCTATATCCCGATCCTTTCCACATGGTTGCCGACAATGATGATGGGACCCGAGATTATCACCCGCTAGGTGATCCAGCGGAGCAGGCTGCGCCTGCGCGATATTATGGTGTACGCAGAGAGGGCGCAGGACAAATCAAGGTCCTGCGCCCTTTGCACATGTGGGATCGAGTTTAAGGGAAAAATAAAGAAGCTGGGTGGCTGGCGGGGCGCGTCAGCTTTGTGCGAGCGCCATGATGATGGGGGCGAAATCGGCTGATTTGAGTGAAGCGCCGCCGACAAGCGCACCGTCCACGTTTTCGGCCTGAAAAATGGTGGCGGCATTGTCTGGCTTGACCGAGCCGCCATAAAGCAGTGGGATCATATCTGCGATTTCCGCGCCGTAGCGGATGGTGAGTTTGGTGCGGATGAAATCATGTACTTCGACGATCTGCTCCAGCGTCGGGACCTTGCCTGTCCCAATGGCCCAGATCGGCTCATATGCGATCACGGAATTCGTAGCGGTCATGCCATCGGGCAGGGAGCCTGCAAGCTGGCCTGCGATGATGTCGAGGGTGTTGTCTGCCTCACGGTCCTCCAGTGCCTCGCCGATGCAGATGATCGCGGTGAGCTTGGCGGCCCAAGCGGCCTTGGCTTTGCTGCGTATATCGCGATCGCGTTCTTCATGGGCGGCGCGGCGTTCTGAATGGCCGACGATCACATGGGTTGCACCTGTATCGGCGATCATCTGCGCAGAGATATCGCCGGTAAAGGCACCGCTGTCTTGCATGTGGCAGTCCTGTGCGCCGATGTGGATGGCGCTGCCGCGCACCGTTTCGCTTGCGCGGAACAGCAGGGGTGCGGGGGGGCAGATTATCACTTCCGGCGCATGGGGGGGCAGGGCACTTGCGAGCTGTTCCAGCTCGGACAAGCTGGCGGCGAGGCCGTTCATCTTCCAGTTGCCTGCGGCTATTTTGCGGCGCATGTTCTGCCCTCCTCTTTTGTTGGCCGTACCTAGCATCCATCGCGGGTGCAGTTCAACGACCCGCTTGGCGTGGGCGGTACTTAGGGTTAGGAGGGCATAATGGAAAACGAGGAGAGAGCGATGATCCCGTCAATAGATCTGGCTGCATTGAGTGCGGGAGAACCTGCGGCGCTGCGTGCCATGGAAGTGGCAGCAACGGATATCGGTTTCGCCACGGTCTATAACACGGCGCTGAGTGCGGCGCATGTAGCCCACGTGATTGCAACCTATCGGGCATTTTTCAAGCTGCCCGAAGACGTCAAAAAACCCTATGATATGGCTGCTACTGGGTCAAACCGCGGCTGGGGGGCGAGCGGGTCCGAGCAAGTGGATCCCGATGCCAATCCGGACTACAAACAGTTTTTTGACAGTGGTGTGCAGTTGTCTGCCGATGATCCACGGCGTGCCATGTCGGTTTATGCGCCGAATGTATGGCCTTTGGTGCCGGCAAATTTCAAGACGGTTGTGTCTGGCTATTATGATGCTGCGCGTCTGGTAGCGATGGATGTGTTGCGCGGTGTTGCGCAGTCTATCGAGGCTCCGACAGATGTGTTTGACGCGGGGTTCGAGACGCCGATGGCCTTGCTGCGTGGCAATTATTACCCGTCGCGCCCTGCATGGGCGGGGGCGAGGGATTTCGGGATTGCCACCCACACTGATTATGGTTGTCTGACGTTGCTGGCCACCGATGGCGCACCGGGTTTGGAGGTGCGCAGACGTGGCGGTGGCTGGATTCCCGTCAGCGCGCAGCCAGGTGTTTTTGTTATCAATTTTGGCGAGATGATGGAGGTCTGGACAGACGGGCGCGTGCGTGCGACGCCGCACCGTGTGGTAGGTGGCGCGGCGGAGCGGATTTCCGTGCCGCTGTTCTTTAATCCGTCCCATGACACGAATGTGGCGCCCTTGGGATCAGGTAAGACTGTGTTGGCCGGAGAGCATTTGGCAGCGCGTTATGAGCAGACCTATGTGCATTTGCAAAAGAGCGAGTGAGGCTCGCCTAGCGGAGGGCGGCGAGTGCCTCGAATGCCAAGGCGCTGGCCTGTTCCGGATCGTCTAGGTATGCATCCGGCAGGGTCCAGTAGGGCATGGCCGACGGTGTGCCGTCTTTGCGCATTGTCGTCCATTCCTCACCGCCCAAATCTGACATGCGGTCTGCAAAGGGGCCTTTGACTGCTTTTAGCATGATACGTCCGTCAGACAGCTGCACGCCAAAGATTGTGCCGCCTGAATACAGTCCCATACCGCCGAACATGCGGCGGGTTGTCAGATCGGGGATGTTACCAAACAGTTCGCGGGCGAATGCCATGTCTGCCTGCGACAGGCTCACCGAGCAGACCTACTTGGCAAAGAGGGTTTCGTCGAATTTGATGGATTCGCCGCAGCCGCATGCCTCCGAGACATTGGGATTGTTGAATTTGAAACCGCTCTCCAGCAGGGAGGTTTCATAGTCGATTTGCGTGCCAAAAAGGAACATCTGCGCCATTGGAGCAATCATCACGCGCGCGCCGTCCTGCTCGACGACTTCATCGTTCGGATCGGCGATATCCACATATTCCATGGTATATTCCATGCCTGCACAGCCGCCTTTTTTTACACCGATCCGCAGGCCAGCATGGCCTTTGGCTGTCATCAGTTTGATGATTTGCGTTGCCGCCTTCGGTGTGATCGTCACCGCTTGCTTGCCTGGAATTGCGAACATGGACGTGCTCCTTTGATCTCATAGATAAGGGCGCGGGCGGGCGATCTCAAGGGTTTAGTAGCCCATTGCGCTTAAGGTTGCCATCGTAGCGAAACTGGCGGCCAGCGCCCAGCCGAACGAGGCAAGTGTGCCGATAATCACATATTCGCTCATCTTCTGGTCACGTGACACGGTGTCAAAGCGCAAAATGGACTTGGCCGCGATCAGAAACCCGATGCCTGAGGGTTCTCCTATCATGACCATGAGAAAGATCAGACCACGCTCCATCAGACCAATGATGCGACCTGCATATTCCAGCCCCTCTGGCCTTGCGTCGGATTTGTAGCGCGCCATGAGGTGGCCCACCGCAGGCCCGCCAGCCATTGTGGCGGTAATCAACCCGCTTACGACCAACGCAATCTGGATCATATCGGTATTCAGGGGTGGCCACCAATGGGCAAGGATTGCATCGGGCAGCCACATCACCGCCAGCAACAAGACAGTGAGATGGGCCGCTTGGTCCAGCAGATAGCTGCGCAAATTATCCGGCGCGAGATGCACTTTGACCATATCAATCGCCACATGGCTAAGGGCAATGCCAAGGCTGAGTTGCATCGCTCCACCAGAAAACAGGGCCGTAAGGGCAAAGACATGCAAGCCATGCATGAGCATAATCGCGGGGCGCTGTTTGTTCAGAACCATATGAGTGGTCTGGAAAACGAAGTCCGCCAATAGATGTGCCGTGACCAGTGCGATCAGCAATTCTATCGTCAACAGGGGCATGACCGGTAAACTCATAGCGAATGGTTTGCTTTCATATTGAGCAACCATATTGGGTTGCTTTTTGGCGTTGCAACTAAATTAGGATTGTTGTGTTGAGGCGCAGGATTGCTCAATTATCTCAAAGCTTTCAAGCAAGGCAGAAAGACCTGCAGACTCGGCCTGCTTTTGAACCAGTTGACGTGTCTGGCCTAGTCTGGCTGCTAATGTATCGTGTGTCGGCGCATCAGGGCTAAGCAAGACCGCGGCAATTTGCGCCTGCTTGGCGGTCCAGCCCTGCACGATACGGTCTATTGGGGGAAGGGCAATGCGCAGCAGGTCATCTGCTGCAGGTGCCGTCATGAGAGGGCTGCGTTTCATTCTGTCCAGGGCATGACCGGACTGAACAAAAACAGGACCATCGGCCGCCGCCAGATCATTGCCTTTAACGGTGCCCAGCCCCACACCAATGCCAATGCGCGTATCGTGGCCCTTGCCCGTGGCGCGTGCCGTGGCGCGCATAACAGCAGCGGCGCGCAAGGCATAGCGGGCGGGCAGGGACATCTGCCACCCATCGCCGCGGAACCGCTGAAAGATGCTGCTGCTTTCGGGCCAGTGGCCGATCATGTCCGATTGCACCTCAAGGGCGGCAAACATCCGTTGCAGCTCATCTGTGCCCATATCGGTGGAACGTACAATATCGCCCGTAAAGACGGCCATATGCTGCATCTGTCGCTCCTCTCCGATATTCCGTTTGCGTGTAACGCTGAATGTATTGGCTAGTTTGACAGCACCCCCGCAGAGGGGCAACAACGCAAACGGGCCACTTGTGATCCAAGTGGCCCGTTTGTGCTGGTACTTCAGGTGTTCAGAACGTCGCCGTTACATAAAGCCAAGCTCTAGCCGCGCTTCGTCAGACATCATGTCCATGCCCCAAGGCGGCTCCCAAACCAGATCGACATCAACCTGCTTTACACCTGCAATAGGCTCTACCGCATCTGCGACCCAACCGGGCATTTCACCAGCAACAGGGCATCCGGGTGCTGTGAGCGACATTTTGATAGACACTGCATTTTCAGCATCGATATCAATGGTGTAAATCAAACCCAGCTCGTAAATATTTACCGGAATTTCAGGGTCATAGACAGAGCGGCACGCCTCTACTACCTGATCATACAGCGGATGGTCCGTACTGGACGGCGCAATCAGCGGCGTACCTTCGAGAGGGGGTGTTGAATTGGTCATCTGCGCCTCGTGCTTATACTTGACTATTTATATATGGATTGCGGCGGCCTTCGTAAAGGGAGGTGACGCGCGCGGATCAAAAATCACTCGTTAATATCGCGGGTTACGATGCGTGCGCCGCTGGACTGGTTCTTGAATACCAGCTTGAGCACGATCCATGCCACCAACGAGAGTGCCGCAAACACCGCCAGCAAGGCAGATGTATTGGCAACGCTGGTAAAGGCAACCACGGCTGTCATGGCCAGCGCACCCAAAGCGAATCCCAAAAACACAGAGGCGGGGGCAATGAGTTCAATCAATGCGAGACCAAGGGCGGCGCAAAGCCAGACCCACCAGATGTTAAGAAGACCCTCCATCAGCCGCGCCCGCGCAGCAGTTTGAACGCATCGCCAAAGGCGGCAAGGGCCTCGGACGGCACGATAACCGTATTGCTGCCCTGACCATTGCTCATCGTGCCAAAGGCCTCGACCTGTTTAAGCGCGATTTGGTACTGCGCGGCCTCAAGTCCGTTCTCGTTGATTGCGGTAGCAACAACCTGGGTCGCATAGGCTTCGGCATCGGCCAGTACGCGACGCGCTTTTGCGGTTTGCTCTGAGGCGTAAAGCTCGGCATCGGCGGCAAGCTCGACCGCGCGCTTGGAGCCTTCGGCCTCGGTCACTTGGGCGCGGCGTGCACGCTCGGCGTTTAGCTGCTGCATCATGGCGGCGCGGGTGGCGGCATCAAGGTTCACGTCCAGAATCTCGGCACGGGTCACTTCAATACCCCAGTTCTCTACCGACTCTTCAACATTCCGCTTGATCGTTGTGATCAGCGCAGATCGGTTCGCCTGAACCTCGTCCAGATCCATCATACCGATTTCGGCGCGTACAATACCGGCTACCGTGGTCGCAATGGCATTGTCGATATCGCGGATACGGTAGACAGTTTTTTCCGGCTCGATGATGCGGTAGAAAACGGATGTATCCACCTGCACCAATACGTTATCGCGGGTGATTGCATCTTGCGACGCGGTGGGCAGCTGGCGTTCCAGAATAGAGATTTGGTGAGCGACCTTGTCGAAGAACGGCACGATCAGGTTGATCCCTGGCCCAAGAACCGAACGCAGGCGGCCAAACCGCTCGACCACGTGTTGCTCTGACTGGGGGACGATTTTAACGCCTTTGAGAACGACCAGTATCAATACAACTGCCAACAGCAACCAGCCAAGGTTATTTTGCAGCAAGTCCAGCAGGATTTCTTCAATGTTCAACGTCGTCGTCCCCAATATAAAGTTACGCCCTTAATGTGGTGTCACAGGGGCCTGATTGCAAGACGCAGCAACCTGCGATAGGCCAGCGCAAACCTATATCGGAGGAGCCTGCGATGGCCGGATTTTCGTATCAGATCGATGCCCGTGACGGGCGCGCGCGCACAGGCCGGATCAATACGCCGCGCGGTGAAATCCGCACGCCTGCGTTTATGCCTGTAGGCACTGCTGCAACTGTGAAAGCCATGATGCCCTCATCGGTGCGCGAGACAGGCGCGGATATTCTTCTGGGCAACACCTATCACCTGATGCTGCGCCCCACAGCTGAGCGGATAGACCGCCTCGGCGGGCTGCACAAGTTCATGAACTGGGACCGGCCCATCCTGACGGATTCGGGCGGGTTTCAGGTGATGTCGCTGGCCAACCTGCGCAAGCTGACAGAACGGGGCGTGACCTTCAAAAGCCATATCGACGGCAGCAAGCACGAAATTACGCCAGAACGCTCTATGGAAATTCAAAAGCTGTTGGGCAGTGATATCGTTATGTGTTTTGACGAATGTCCCGCCTTGCCCGCAGACCGGACACGCATCGCCGAAAGCATGGAGCTGTCGATGCGGTGGGCCAAACGCTCGCGCGAGGCATTTGGTGACAGGCCGGGTCATGCGTTGTTTGGCATCCAGCAAGGCGGATTGGAGCAAGACCTGCGCCAGCAAAGCGCCGAGGCGCTACGCGAGATCGGGTTTGACGGCTATGCGGTAGGAGGTCTGGCTGTGGGTGAGGGGCAGGAGGCGATGTTTGGCTGTTTGGACTACGCGCCCGAGCAACTACCCGAAGACAAACCGCGTTATCTAATGGGTGTGGGCAAGCCCGACGATATTGTCGGTGCCGTCGCACGGGGCATTGATATGATGGACTGCGTGCTGCCTTCACGCTCGGGGCGGACGGGGCAGGTATTTACCCGCAAAGGCGTGCTGAATATCAAAAACGCCCGCCACGCCGATGATCCGCGCCCGCTGGACGAAGACTGCGGCTGCCCCGCGTGTCAGCACTATTCACGCGCCTACCTGCACCATGTGTTCCGCAGCCAAGAGATGATATCATCCATGCTGCTGACATGGCATAACCTGCGGTATTATCAGGACATCATGGCAGGCATGCGCGGCGCGATCGCCGCAGGGTCTTTTGACTCATGGCAGAGCGATTTTCACGCGGGCCGCGCGCAGGGTGACATTGATCCGCTCTAGCGTTCCAGTCCCTCAGAATCGCTGGTCAGAGCGGTGTGTTTTTACCGTTGCGGGGACGCGTACGGGAACGCCCAACCCGCCGCGCGGGCCGTCATCATCATCGTCTTGATCGGCCATGAGCATTACAGCGACACCAAATTGCACGCCCGCAAATACGATCCCGTTGAGCACCCAAAACACGATAATCGCCATAATCCCGATGTCTGACCCGCTGATCAGGTGCCACAGGTTCGCTACGTTGAACCACATGATCGCAAAAGTGAACACGGCAGATACGGTGAAACCGATGATGCAATTAACGATGTAAAAGCGAATGAGTTTTGGCATGACGCGCTCCTTGTACACCTCATAGACTAGCCCAACCAAAAGCGGCTTCAAGCGTTCACGACATATCAGCGGGAACTGGCCTGTGTCGCAGCCCTAAGTCGCCTCATAGGCGTTCATCGTAAGCAACTCATACTCCGCTACCAGTTCATCGTCTTGATTGGTCACGGTTACATGCCAGCGTACTTGCCCATAAGTGTCGGTACGCGGGGTCTTTTTCTTGACAGTGAGGCGAACTTTGATCTCTTCATCAGGCGAAACAGGTTTCATGAAGTTCAGGTTGGCGAGGCCTGTATTGGCCAGCACCGGTCCCGGATCCGGCTGTACAAACAACCCCGCCGCAAAGCTGAGAAGCAGATAGCCATGCGCCACGCGCCCCGGAAAGAAAGGATTGGCGCGGGCTGCTTCTTCGTCCATGTGGCCGTAAAAGGTATCTCCAGTGAAATGCGCAAATGTTTCAATGTCTTGCAACGTAACTTTGCGCGCCGGAGTATGGAGTGTCTCGCCCAGCTGCAACTGGTGGAAGGTGCGCGTAAATGGATGCGCACCGCCGGTGATCTCGGTCGCGCCGGGCACCCATTGCTGGCCAATCGCGGTGAGGATATCGGGGCTGCCTTGGACGGCGGTGCGTTGCATATAATGCAGCACGCCGCGCACGCCGCCTTGCTCTTCTCCGCCGCCTGCACGGCCCGGTCCGCCGTGGATCATGTGGGGCATGGGCGCACCATGGCCTGTCGATTCCTTCATTGAATCTGCGTTGTTGAAATAGAGCCGCCCGTGCCACGCGGCCGATCCCATCACCATTTGCCGCGCCAGATCGCCATCGCGGGTGATGACAGAGGCCACCAGTGATCCCTTTCCACGGTTCAGCAGCGCGATGGCGTGATCTGCATCGCGGTAGGGCATAACTGTGCTGACAGGGCCAAAGGCCTCGGTGTCATGTACATGGGTTGCTGCATCGGGATCGTCGCAGTGAAACAGCATCGGCGGCAGAAACGCGCCTTTGTCACGGTCTGCACCCTGCACGGCGAAATCATCGGGGTTGCCACAAACACGCTCGGCCTGCGTGGCGATAAGAGCCGCTTTTTCAAGCACATCATCACGTTGGCTGCGGCTGACCAGCGCACCCATGCCTGTTTTCGCATCGCGCGGATCACCGATCACCGTATGCGATAGCTTGGCGGACAGCGCCTCAATCACCGCGTCCACATGGGCGGCAGGGGCCATGATGCGGCGGATGGCTGTGCATTTTTGCCCTGCTTTCGTAGTCATCTCGCGGTGCGCTTCACGGATGAACAGGTCAAATTCGGGCGTGTCGGGGGTTACATCCGCACCAAGGACGCTGGCATTCAGGCTGTCTTGTTCGGCTACAAAGCGCACGGCGTTTTCCAGCAGATGCGGCGTTGCTCGCAGGCCAAGGGCGGTCTGCGCCGAGCCTGTGAAGCTGACGACATCTTGTGCGTCTGTATGCAGGAGCAGATCGCCCACACCGCCCGAAACGAGCTGTAGTGACCCTTCGGGTAGAATACCGCTGTCCAGCATCAGTTGGACACACAGGTGCGTGACATAGCAGGTCGCCGTGGCAGGCTTTACGATGCTTGGCACTCCGGCAAGGAAGGTCGGTGCGAATTTTTCCAGCATGCCCCAGACGGGAAAATTATAGGCGTTGATATGAATGCCAACGCCCTGCAACGGAACACAAACGTGCTGGCCAAGGAAGGTGCCTTTTCGGCCCAACTGCTCGATCTCGCCATCGAGATATATCTGCGCATCGGGCATTTCGCGGCGTCCCTTGGAGGCGAATACAAACATCGTGCCGATGCCACCATCGATATCGAAAGCATGATCTGCCTGTGTTGCCCCTGTCTGAAAGGACAAATCATAGAGTGCCTGCTTGTGTTCGGTCAGGTGCAACGCCAGCGCCTTGAGCATGCGGGCGCGGTCATGAAATGTCAGCGCGCGCAGAGCAGGGCCACCCACATCGCGGGCATAGGCATGCATTGCCCCCATATCCATGCTGCTGTTGCCCGCCTGCGCGATGACCTCGCCTGTGATAGCACAGGCAATGGAACGTGCGCCGCTGTCAGGGGCGACCCACTGGCCCGCGGCAAAAGAGGGAATCATCATCATGGGCTGGCCTTTGTCTTGTCTGTTTCTAGGGTCGCGGTATTACTGGTCGTAATCGAATTTGACTGTATCGCTGAGCGGATAACACTGGCAGGTCAGCACAAATCCTGCGGCAACTTCGTAATCTTCAAGCGCGTGGTTGGTCAGCATCTCGACCTCGCCTTCGGTGACGCGCGCGCGACAGGTGGAGCAGACACCAGCCTTGCAGGCAAAGGGCGCGTCCATCGCGTTTTCCAGTGCTGCGTCCAACAAAGCGGTATCGCGTGGCATGGTAAAGCTGCGGGTGGCACCGTCCATTGTGACCGTGGCCTGGGTCACAGCGCCCGAGGCGGTTGCGTCTGCGCTGATCTGCTTTTGCTTGGCACGGCCTGGCTGACCAGCGCCGAACAGTTCGAACTTGATCTGGTCATCCTCCAGCCCATGTGCCCGCAGCGCCGCAGCGATGCCCAGCATCATCGGCTCCGGACCGCAGATGAACGCGGTATCAACCGAGTTTATGTCAATCCAAGATGCAAACAAGCGCGCGCATTTTTCCTCGTCTATACGGCCTGTGAACAGGTCAATGTCCTGTGCGTCGGCCTCCAGTACATGGATCACGTTTACACGGCCCATATAGGTGTTTTTCAGGTCTTCAAGCTCGGCGCGGAACATGATCGTGCTGACGGCGCGGTTGGCGTAGACCAGCGTAAACCGTGACTGTGGCTCGCGCGTCAGCACCGTGCGCAGGATCGACAAAACAGGGGTGATGCCAGACCCGCCTGCAAAGCCCAGATAATGCCGCTGCGCGCCTGCATCCAGCTCCGTGTGAAAGCGCCCCATGGGCGGCATCGCTTCAACTGTGTCGCCAATTTGCAAATCTTCATTGGCCCAAGTGGAAAAGGCCCCGCCAGCGACTTTCTTGATGCCGACTTGTAAAATGCCATCATCCAGACCTGCACAGATCGAATAGCTGCGGCGCAATTCCTCGCCGTCGAAATCTCGACGGAAAGTCAGGTATTGGCCTTGGACATAGTCAAAGCTGGCCCCCTCAGGGGCGGCAAGGCTGACAACCACCGCATCGCGGATTGTCTTGTGGATGTCGGTGACAGTCAGCGGATGAAAACGCGCCATAGGATCCTCAGATACATTTGAAATAGTCGAAAGGCTCAAGACAGCTCAGGCAGCGCCAATGGGCCTTGCAGGGGGTTGAGCCAAACTGGCTTACCTTCTCAACCGCCGCAGATTTACACCGCGGGCATTGCGATGGGCCACCAGCGGGCGAGGGTGGGGCGATCCCGTAGTCCTCTAGCTTGGCCGCCCCTTTTTCGCTTAACCAATCGGTTGTCCACGCAGGGGAGAGCTGTTGTTTGAGGCGTATCTGCTCAAGTCCGCGGTCGCGCAGGGCGGTCTCTACGTCCAGATTGATGATGCTGGTGGCAGGGCAACCGGAATAGGTGGGCGTAATGGCCACTTCTAACACATCACCGTCCCATTCAACGCCACGGATGATCCCCAGATCAACCACCGAGATCACGGGAATTTCGGGGTCGGGCACCTCGTCCAGCCAGCCCCAGATGGTTTGCACATCGGGCTTTACCATGTGGCGTCTGGGTAGGCGCGTTGCAGCCATTGCATCTGCGTCAGCATATGGCCCAGATGTTCGGTGTGCTGGCTGCCTGTGCGCCCGCCTTTGTGTGCGAAAGTGCTGTCTGGCACGGTCAACGTGGCTTCGGCCAGCGTTGCGCGCACGCTGCTGTGCCACGCCTCAGCGAGTGAAGCAGGATCGGGCGCGATGCCTTCGGCGGCCATCCGGGCGTCCATCTCGTCGCTTGCAAACATCTCGCCCACATAGGGCCAGAGCAGATCCAGTGCATCCTGCATTTTGGTGTGGCTCACCTCGGTGCCGTCGCCCAAGGCAATGACAGTCTCGGCAGAGCGTTCCAGATGATAGGTTGCTTCCTTGACTGCTTTTGCCGCGATCTCCGCGATCCGCGGATCGGAAGAGGTGGCGAGCGCCGCAAGCTGGGCGCGGTGATGGGTGTCAAACAGAAACTGGCGCATTATAGTGTGCCCAAAGTCCAGATTTGGCCGCTCCACCATCAGGATATTGCGAAAATCCCAGACATCGCGCAGAAAGGCCAGGTCATCGGCGCTGCGGCCTTGGCCTTCGACTTCTCCGGCGTATCCAAGCCACATCTGTGTCTGGCCGATCAGGTCAAGCGCCGTGTTGGCCAGCGCGATGTCCTCCTCCAGCACGGGGGCCTTCCCGCACCATTCGGACACGCGATGGCCGAGGACCAGTGTGTTGTCGCCCAGCCGTAGCAAGGTCTGGAACAGCGCCGATTGAAGGTTTTCCTGACTCATCACATGTGGCCCACTTCGTCGGGAACATCAAAGAAGGTCGGGTGGCGGTAGACCTTGTCGTTGGCAGGATCATAAAGCGCCTCTTTATCGCCCGGCGCGCTTGCGTGAATAGCCTCGGCCTCGACGACCCAGATGCTCACACCTTCGTTTCGGCGGGTGTATACATCGCGTGCGTTTTTGATCGCCATTGCGGCGTCAGGCGCGTGAAGCGAGCCTACGTGACGGTGGCTCAGCCCGTGCTGACCGCGAATGAAGACCTCGAAAAGGGGCCATTCGCCTGTGCGTTTTGGTTGTGTCATTGTATTACTCCGCAGCAAGAGGGGCACAGCGGGCGCTGCGCCATTGAGTAGCATCTTTCAGGTGGTCCCATCCGAACGCATGATCCGAGGGGCCGTTGGCGTTCAAATGGGCCAACCGCTGGGTTGCTTCTGTGATGGTGGGGCGGTGATCTTTCTCGATCCACCACATAGCAAAGGACATGCTGCCCATTGCGTTGAACCATTCATCACGGCGCGCATAGAACTGTTTGTGCACCGTACCCCAGACGAAATCCTCGAGAGCGCGGGCATCGCGCCAGACCGAGATGTTGACGATCACGCGCGGATCGGCATCGATCTGGGTGTCTGTCGCATTGCCGCTTTCGTCTACGTAGCGCCAGATGAAACCATCCATCCGCTCGGCAACTGCGTTCACCCGTTCAAGATTGTCGGCAAAACCCGCAACAGCAGGATGGTCGATCGGGTGGGTTAGACGCGCGACGTTGATCTCGGCGAGGTACATTACTCAGCTGCCAACTTGGCCGCACGGCGTTTGGTGGCGTGGGCCAGCATCCCGTCGCGCACCCATGCGCCGTCTTCCCACGCTTGTTTGCGGGTGTTCAGACGGTCATGATTGCACGGGCCATTGCCTGCCAGCACGTCAAAGAATTCGTTCCAGTCAGGCTCGGCAAAGTCGTATCCGCCTTTTTCCTCGTTCCACGCCAGCGTGTCATCGGGGACGGTGAGGCCAAGATACTCGGCCTGTGGCACCGTCTGGTCCACGAACTTCTGGCGCAACTCGTCATTGGTGTTCATCTTGATCTTCCACGCCATCGACTGTTCGGAATGGACACTGTCCTTGTCGGATGGCCCGAACATCATCAGAGAGGGGAACCACATACGGTTCAGCGCATCCTGCGCCATGCGTTTTTGTGCGTCGGTGCCGTTACACATCTTCATCATGATGTCGAAACCCTGACGCTGGTGGAACGATTCCTCCTTGCAAATCCGCACCATCGCGCGGGCATATGGCCCGTATGATGTACGCTGCAACGGCACCTGGTTCATGATCGCCGCACCGTCGACCAGCCAGCCCACGGCGCCCATATCGGCCCATGTCAGCGTGGGGTAGTTGAAGATGCTGGAGTATTTCATGCGCCCTTCATGCAGCGCCTCGAACATTTCGTCGCGCGTAATGCCCAGCGTTTCAGCCGCGCAATAGAGGTACAGGCCATGGCCTGCCTCATCTTGTACCTTTGCCAGCAGGATCGCTTTGCGCTCCAGCGTGGGCGCGCGGGTGATCCAGTTGCCCTCGGGCAGCTGGCCCACGATTTCGGAGTGGGCGTGCTGGCCGATCTGGCGGATCAGGTTCTTGCGGTAGCCGTCCGGCATCCAGTCTTTCGCCTCGATCTTGCCGCCCGCGTCAATCCGCTCTTGAAAGGCGCGCTCGACGGGGTCCATTTCATCAAGGGTTTTAACGCCTTTACCCGTGGATTTGATCATCTGTGCATACATCAGTTCAGGTCCTTTTCAGAATTTCGGTTCGCGCTCACACGCGCTCTAGTATCAGGGCAACACCCTGGCCTACACCTACGCACATTGTGCAGAGCGCATAGCGGCCTTGGGTTCGTTGCAGTTGGTAAGCGGCAGTCAGCACAAGACGTGCGCCGGACATGCCAAGCGGGTGTCCGATGGCGATGGCACCGCCATTGGCATTTACATGGGGGGCATCATCGGCAACACCCAAAGCGCGCAGAGTGGCGATACCTTGGGAAGCAAACGCCTCGTTCAGCTCGATCACATCCATCTGGTCTATTGTCAGGCCCGCGCGCGCGAGAACCTTTTCAGCGGCGGGAATAGGGCCAATGCCCATCACACGCGGCGCCACACCTGCGGCGGACATGGCCACGACCCGTGCCATGGGTTTCAATCCGTGCTGGTTCGCTGCAACCTCGGACGCGATCAGCATTGCGGCTGCACCGTCGTTCACGCCAGAGGCGTTGCCTGCCGTCACGGTTTTGTCGGCCCCGTTGATGCCCCGCAGCTTGGCTAGACCTTCTGCGTTGGTCTGGGGGCGGGGGTGCTCGTCACGGTCAACGACCAGCGGGTCGCCTTTGCGCTGGGGAATCGTAACGGGGGTGATCTCCTCGGCAAAAACGCCGGCTTCGTCCGCAGCAGCCCACCGCGCCTGTGAACGGAGGGCGAAGGCATCCTGATCCTCGCGGCTGACACCATGGTCATCGGCTACATTGTCGGCGGTTTCGGGCATGGAATCGACACCATAGGCATCTTTCATCTTGCGGTTCACAAAGCGCCAACCGATCGTCGTATCATAGACTGCGTTCGCGCGGCCAAACGCTGTCTCCGCTTTGGGCATGACAAATGGCGCGCGGCTCATGCTTTCCACACCGCCCGCAATCGCCAGATCCATATCACCTGCGCGAATGGCGCGGGCTGCTTGACCCACCGCATCAAGACCAGAGGCGCACAAACGGTTGAGTGTGATACCCGGCACGTCCACGGGCAGACCGGCCAGTAGGGTAGCCATACGCGCCACATTGCGGTTATCCTCGCCTGCCTGATTGGCGCAGCCCATCACAACATCATCAACGCGGGTCCAATCCACATTGCTGTTGCGCGCCATGAGCGCCGCCAGTGGTGCTGCCGCCAGATCATCCGTGCGAATGGATGACAACGCACCACCATACCGCCCGATAGGTGTGCGCACCGCGTCGCAGATGAATGCGTCAGCCATGTTTGGAGTCTCCCGTTGGTTCCTGATTCAAAGATAGCGTGTAAGCCTGAGTCGTTCAAGATTTATGTTACACTCGCCAGATCGAGATTTCGCATATGGTAACATTATGGGGTTTTGCAGTGCTGTAAGGCAAATTTCCATCAAACACACGCCAATCGGCAGTTGCCGAGCATGGGGGTTCGCGCCATGTTAGAGAAAACGCCCGTACAAAATGCGGGCACCCATTGAAACAGGCGGGCAGGGTGCACAGGTAACCTACCCATAAGGAAGCGGCCCAAACGTTGCCTCGAAGAGGGACTAAAGCCGTTTTGCCAAAGTAAGGAATAGAGCATGCAAGAGCCTCTGAACGCGAGCTATCCGGTATTGCCTTTGCGCGATATTGTAGTTTTCCCCCATATGATTGTGCCCCTTTTTGTAGGCCGCGACAAATCTGTACGCGCCCTCGAAGAAGTCATGGCCGATGACAAACAGATTTTGCTTTCCAGTCAGGTTGACCCTGGCATTGACGATCCTGACAGCGACGGCATCTTCAAAGCGGGTGTATTGGCCAATGTGCTGCAATTGCTGAAATTGCCCGATGGCACCGTTAAAGTGCTGGTCGAAGGTCAGGCGCGTGTGCGCATCACCGAGTACCTCGAGAACGACAACTTCTTTGAAGCCCGCGCCGAGTATCTGACCGAAATGCCGGGCGACGCGGCGACCACCGAGGCGCTGTTGCGTTCTGTCGGTGACGAATTTGCCCGTTACGCCAAGGTGAAAAAGAACGTTCCCGAAGAGGCACTGACAGCTGTCGGCGACGCCTCTGATCCTGCACGCCTCGCCGATCTGGTAGCGGGCCATTTGGGCATCGAGGTAGAGCAAAAGCAGGATTTGCTGGAAACGCTGAGCGTGTCCGACCGTCTTGAGAAAGTCTATGGCTTGATGCAGGGCGAGCTGTCGGTGTTGCAGGTCGAGAAAAAAATCAAGACCCGCGTAAAGACGCAGATGGAGAAGACCCAGCGCGAATACTATCTGAACGAGCAGATGAAAGCCATCCAGAACGAATTGGGTGACGGCGAGGACGGCAAGAACGAAGTCGCCGAGCTAGAAGAACGTGTGGCCGCGACCAAGCTGAGCAAAGAAGCCCGTGAAAAAGCGGACGCCGAGATCAAAAAGCTCAAGAACATGTCACCGATGAGTGCCGAAGCTACGGTTGTGCGCAACTACCTTGATTGGATGCTCTCCATTCCGTGGGGCGTAAAATCGCGCGTGAAGAAGGACTTGGGCAAAGCCGAAGCTGTTCTTGACGCAGATCACTACGGCTTGGACAAGGTAAAAGAGCGCATTGTCGAATATCTTGCGGTGCAGCAGCGCAGTCAAAAGCTCAAAGGCCCGATCATGTGCCTTGTTGGCCCTCCCGGTGTGGGTAAAACCTCGCTTGGTAAATCCGTTGCCAAGGCGACCGGCCGTGAGTTCATCCGCATCTCGCTTGGCGGCGTGCGCGACGAATCCGAGATCCGTGGTCACCGCCGCACCTACATCGGCTCGATGCCCGGCAAGATCATTCAGGCGTTGAAGAAGGCGAAAACCACGAACCCGCTCATCCTGCTCGACGAGATCGACAAGATGGGGCAGGACTTCCGCGGTGATCCAGCCTCTGCGATGCTTGAAGTGCTTGATCCAGAACAGAACTCCACATTTGTGGATCACTACCTTGAGGTCGAATATGACCTTAGCAACGTGATGTTCCTGACCACGTCGAACAGCTATAATATGCCTGGACCGCTTTTGGACCGCATGGAGATTATTCCGCTGTCGGGCTATACCGAGGACGAAAAGCGCGAGATCGCCAAGCAGCACCTTGTGGCCAAGCAGATCAAGAATCACGGCCTGAAGGCGAAAGAGTTCTCGATTGAAGACAGTGCTTTGACGGGCATGATCCGCTATTACACCCGCGAAGCGGGCGTGCGGAACCTTGAGCGCGAGATCGCAAAGGTCGCGCGGAAGTCACTGACAAAGATCGTGCGCAAAGAGGTCGAGAGCGTCACGGTAACGGGCGATAATCTGGATGAGTTCCTTGGCGTGCAAAAACACCGCTATGGTCTGGCCGAGAAAGAAGATCAGATCGGCGTTGTCACAGGGCTTGCCTATACCTCGGTCGGAGGCGAATTGCTGCACATCGAGGCGCTGCGCCTGCCAGGCAAAGGCCGTATGAAAACAACAGGTAAGCTGGGCGATGTGATGAAAGAGTCCATCGACGCAGCAAGCTCCTATGTGCGCTCCATTAGCCCGCAAATCGGGGTAAAGCCGCCAGTGTTTGATACGATCGATATCCACGTGCACGTGCCGGATGGGGCGACGCCCAAGGACGGTCCGAGTGCGGGTCTGGCGATGGTGACTTCCATCGTGTCCGTCCTGACGAAAATTCCTGTGCGCAAGGATATTGCGATGACGGGCGAAGTGTCGCTGCGCGGTAATGCAATGCCAATCGGTGGCTTGAAGGAAAAGCTGCTGGCGGCGCTGCGTGGGGGCATCAAGACGGTTTTGATCCCGCAGGAAAACGAAAAAGACATGGCGGACATCCCTGACAACGTCAAAGAGGGGCTGACCATCATTCCGGTAAGCCATGTATCCGAAGTTCTGGAACATGCTTTGGTGCGCAAGCCCGAAGCCGTTGATTGGGACGAGGCCGCTGAAGAGGCGGCTGCGGCTGCGGCTCTTGCAGCCAGATCAGGTGCCGGGGATAGTGCCATCGCACACTAACCGTTGGTACTGCAAAAATAAAAAAACGCCCCGCAAGAAATTGCGGGGCGTTTTTCATTGCGATAGAGGCGGTGACAGCCGCCGCAGGATCAGTCGGTCAGGACTGGCAGAGCCAGAAGCAATGCAAGCAAAGCGACGGTTACGGTGCCGCTGCTAGAGCTGGATGCTTCTTCAATAATGATCGGTGCTTCGATAATCGGGTCGCTCAGCGATCCTGCCTGTGCAGATGTCGCCAATGCTGCAAATGCAAGCGCGGATAGTGTGTACTTCATGGTGTCCCCCAGGTTGTGTTACAACGCATATGTCACGCTAAATGTTGTTATGGTCAAGGGTATCTAGCATGTTTCGCCTTGTTCTTATAAGCTGGATCAAAATCAATAATGAGTGAAAGAGCAGGAACACCTATGACAACGACTTCGAAATCATCCGCAAAGCGCGGTTTGCCGAAAACAACCAAGTCCGCAACCAAGAGCACTGCACATGTCGCCGAGCCGGTGACCGAGATTGACACATCCACAACACCTGCGGGCATCACTGCCGAACCTTCGGTGGTTGAGACGCTCTCTCCCGTTGTTGTTAGCAACGAGCTGGGCAAGAAAGAGCTGTTCGAGCTGGTGGTCGCACGCTCTGGCATGAAAAAGAAAGACGTGAAACCAGTGGTCGAAGCGATGCTGGCCGTCTTGGGCGATGCATTCGCCGAGCAGCGCGAAATGAACCTCCAACCCCTTGGAAAGATGAAGGTTCAACGCGGAAAAGAGCTGCCCGACGGGCGTGCGCTGGTGCTGAAGCTACGGCAGAAATCTGCCCGTTTGAATGCGGCACCAAATGTGCCAACTGCAGCGGAATAACCGCTGCTGTACGTTAGGCCTACCCCGCTTGCATGGGGTGGGCGATGGCGATATTCACGTGCCCGAGGGTGATTATCTCAGTGGTAGAGCGCTTCGTTCACATCGAAGATGTCAGGAGTTCAAATCTCTTATCACCCACCATCTCTCTGACCAAAACCAGCTGGTCTATATGGTAGTCTCATGTGCTTGATCGGAATCAGGTGGGGGTAACTATGGCGTCCTTTCCCGAGATTTACGTTTTGCGCCACGGCGAGACAGAGTGGAACGCGCAAGACCGTTTGCAAGGGGTGCTGAATGCGCCGCTGACACCGCTGGGCCGCGCTCAGGCTCAGCGTCAGGCGGTGATCTTGCAGCAGGTCGATCTGAGCGGGCTTAGGGTGCTGTGCAGCCCCCAAGGGCGCGCGGTTGAGACAGCGGCGATTGCCGTGGCGGGGCAGGTGCCGCAGATACATACCGATGTGGGATTGCGTGAGATAGGGGTCGGTGACTGGGCAGGGGCTTACCGCCAAGACCTTATTGATTCTAAAAAGATTTCAGAGGCCGAAGCGCGGAACCTGATGCTCTATGACCGGGCGCCGAACGGCGAAGGCCTGATGGCATTGGAGCGTCGGTGCCGCTGTTTTCTGGAGACATTGCAAGGGCCTGCGATCCTGATCACACATGGCATCACGTCGCGGATGATCCGCGCAATCGCGACCGGACAGGGCCGTGACGCGGCTGGTGAAATCGGCGGTGGGCAGGGCGTTGTGTATCATGTGAAAAATAGCGTGCAAAAACGTCTCGAATGAGGCTTGCCATGGCGCAAATCTTTGTCTAAACCCGCCGCTATCGGGTCGTTAGCTCAGTTGGTAGAGCGCTTCGTTTACACCGAAGATGTCGGGAGTTCGAGCCTCTCACGACCCACCATATTTGCCCGCACCAAGGGGCAGCACTGCGCGGTTGTAGCTCAGCTGGTTAGAGTACCGGCCTGTCACGCCGGGGGTCGCGGGTTCGAGCCCCGTCAACCGCGCCACTTACTTCATCTTAAGAATTGATACCTGTCACGCAACAGTCTTTAGTGCGCATTTCTGGGTTGAAATGCCACTTGGTTAATGACTTGATTTCAGGGGTTTAGGTAGGGTGTTTTACGTACGCTTTGCGTACACTTCCCGTACACCCCCTTGTGCACTGAAACCTGCTTTAACGCTGCGGGCGCCAAAGTAAGTGATCCGTAATCTGATCCCATGCAAGGTCCACTTGGTGTGGAGCGTGGCAGTGTTTTGAGCGCGAAGCGGTTCTCTGTTCGATCTCTGCTGCATCGGTTGCCGATTCCCGTGCGCTCTGAGGATCTGGGGAATAAGTCTTGCCGTGGTTCTGAAACAGGCGTAGCTCAATCATATATTAGGGAGCTTTACCATGAACGACACAATCGTGCAGCCGGCAAACCAGAAACGCCGTATCAACACGCTTCGCGCAGTCATGTTGGTGATGATACCACTGATTTTGTTCACCAGACCCGGTCTTTCATTGAACGGTGCTCTGATGGAGGCGATCGAGAGTGTTGGGATACTTCTTGTGATCGGAGGCGTTTTGGGGCGATTTTGGTCAATTCTCTATATTGGCAGTCGAAAGAACGCATTGATCATGCAGGACGGGCCGTATTCGATTTGTCGCCATCCGCTATACCTGTTTTCGACCCTGTCGGCTTTTGGCTTCGGATTGATGTTGGGATCACTACTTCTTACTACGACGATGACCCTGCTGGTGTTTTATATTCTTAATGACATCGCAGGAAAGGAAGAGCAGTTTTTACGTTCTGAATTCGGACCGTCCTATGCCGCATATGCGGCAACCACCCCTCGTATCATACCCAAGCTCAGCCTGTTTTCTTCGCCAGCCACAGTGTCATTTGACACAGGAACATTGCGCCGTAACTTCTTTGATGCGTTGGTTTTTCTAAGCTTGATCCCTATTGGGGAAATCACAGAGCATTTCAAAGACAATGGGGCGCTGCCGACGTTCCCGTTGTTCTAGCCCGTGCGTTTTGCTGAGGCACCTCAGAAGAAAAGTTTTTTGCCGAGGGGCTGGGTGTACTGATCGGAAATTTTGCCTATTTCCAGATCACGGCATCGACAGCATTTTGAACTTGCGTGTAAAGACGCCCGTCGTGGACCGGTACGAGACAGAATGCGCGGTTGCAAATCGTTTGGGTATTCCGCACATCGATTTTGGTATCTCTGCTCTAGAAAAGCTGACGGGCGACCTGAGGGCAGGAATTGACAGTTGTGATGCGCAAATGCTCCGGCTGTGTTTAGAAATTTCAGCTGCGCAGGCATGATGCGACCAAAGAAATCCAACAAGCCGCAGATAAGTGCTTGACCCGTCTGTAGGCTTGGCATATCCCGCACAAACACTCCGAGGCGCAGGCTGAGGAGTTGCGAGATGCGCGGTTGTAGCTCAGCTGGTTAGAGTACCGGCCTGTCACGCCGGGGGTCGCGGGTTCGAGCCCCGTCAACCGCGCCACTTGCCTCACAAAGGTCTCCTTCGGGAGGCCTTTTTGCGTTTCACCCGCGCGGTTCAGTCAGGCTGTGGTGGAAAGCCGAGGGCGGTTTCGATCTGCGGATCAAGCTGGCTGTTCATCCATGCGATATCGGCGGGCGGCCACGGGCGCGGGGCAGGCGGGCGGTCGGGGATTTCGGGGGTCCAGCGGTTGCCCATGCGGCGTTTGACGGGGTTGTAGCCTTCTTCGCTATGGGCGAGGCCGAATGTATCGGCCAGATCGCGCAGGAACGCTTGCGGGTCGGCGTTGAACGCATCAAGCGAGACATAGACCACCGAGGCGCCGCGTTCGGGCATGGACAGCAGCGCGCGGTGTTTGAGGTTACGCATGGCGAACACGGTGTCATAGCGTGCGCCTGTGATGGGGTGGCGGTCCCATTGCAGCTCTTCTCCCATGGGGTGCAGGTGCGGCGGCGTGCCCTCGAAATGGTCCTCGCGGTCGACGCGGGCGTGCCAAGGGGTGCGGATGAAGGTCGAGAAATCAAGGGCTTGGATATGGGGTGCCGCATGCCACGGGCGGCGGTAGAGCGATGTTGTCCATGCGCGCGGGCCGCGCAGGGCGCAGATGACCAGAAAGGATGGCGGAATGGCGATCATGGATGGGACGCCGTGTTTCCACCCCAAGGCCTCGGTCCGGCGGATAACGAGGGCGTCTTGCACCGTTTTGCGGATGATGTTGGTGCCGCAGCCGCGTTCGCCCAAAACCTGAAAGCGGTCAAAGGGACCATCGGCTGCTTTGTGGAAATGCCAGCCTGTTTGGGCCATATCTGCCGCAAGACGTGCGTTAAATTCGGCGAAACCGGCAGGTTCGGGGGCGTTGGGCATTGTCATTTTGTGTCTCTCGCGGCTTAGTACGCTCGGGGCCGCACTGTGCGATTTTGGGCGGCAAAAGAAAAGAAGGAACGGGCATGCAAACGGCAGCGGCAGTCACCATGGTGCGCGATGATGCGTTTTTTCTGGCCGCTTGGCTGCGTCATTATGGCGATGTGCTGGGGCGGCAGAATTGCTATGTCATCAACCACGGCTATGGCGAAGAAGTGGCAGAGTTGGCGAAAGGGTGCAATATCATCGGCATTCCCGGTGATCCGCACAAGAATTTTGACGTAAAACGCTGGGGGTTGTTGAACAATCTGGTGGGCGGGCTGCGCAAGTATTACCGCCACGTGATTGTGGGCGATGTGGACGAGCTGGTGGTGGTTGATCCACAGCGTGGGCTGAACCTGCTGGAGTTTCTGGAGCAAGCGCCCGAAAAGCGTGTGTTGACCCCGCTGGGACTGGAAGTGATCCACCGGATCGAGCTGGAGTCGGAAGTGGTGGAGGACCATATCATCGGGCCGCGGCGCTATGTGCGCCCCGCGCCCCATTACTCCAAACCCTGCGTTGTCTCAGCTGCGGCCAAACTATCGCGGGGTGGGCATTTTTCGCAGTATCCCAAACTGCACACGCCTGATGATCTTTATCTGTTCCATCTGAAATTCTGCGATTTTGCGCAATACACTGGCGCAATGGACCGGCGCAATGCGGTGACGCAGGAAATGGGCGATGACATCAAAGGCACGTCAATCGGGCGGCACTGGTTCGGGGCCGTGCGAGGAGAGGACCGTGCGATATTCGAGGGATTTGCAGACCTGCAGTTGGAGGACGGCTTTGACCTGAGCTTTTTGCGCAAACGAATGCAGCGCAGTTTCAAGCCGCGCGGTGAGACAGGGTTTTATGAGTTCAACCGCCCGGACCATGACCGCCAATACAAGCTGCCCGAGCGGTTTGTCGGTGTTATCTAGCCCCGCTTGTCCGCAACAATCGCCTGCATCTGATCCAAGGGCAGATAGCCGCGCAGCAGTTCATCGTGCATGACAAATGTGGGCGTGCCCGAGATTGCCAGCGTGCCGGCCAGCGCGCGGGTGGACGCGATTTCGGCGGTGACTTCATCGCTGTTCATGCGGGCTTCAACGGCATCCATGTCCAGCCCGAAGGTGCTGCCCAAGCGGCGCAGGGACGGCATGGTGATCTCGCCCTGAAAGCTCATCAATGCGTCGCCCACTGCCTTGTAGCTGTCGCCGCCTGCGACCTGTTTGACCGCCACAGCAAAGCGCGAAGCCAGTACAGAGGCATCGCCCAGAATTGGCAATTCCTTGACGATCAGTTTGATATTGCCGTCACTTTCGAGCAGTTGGGCCACTTCGCCGTGGGCGCGTTTGCAATAGCCGCAGCGGTAATCAAGGAATTCGACCAGCACGATGTCACCATCGGGATTGCCGCCAACCCATGAATAGCCGTCGTTGAAAATTGCGTCTGCGTTCTGGGCAACAAGATCGAAGTCGGCCTGTGCCTGACTTTCGGCTTCGCGGTTTTGCAGAATTTCGACGGCCTGCATGATGACTTCGGGGTTCTCGAACAGATAGGCGCGGACCTCGGCGCGGAAGAGCGCGCGTTCTTCATCTGTCATCTCTTTGAGATCGGCGGCGAAAGCGCCAGTGGCGAGGGTGCCCAGGAGGGCGGCGGAAGCAAGAAGGCGTTTCATCAGTGGGTCACTTTCGTTTTGCAGCACGTTGGGAAGCAATCAACACATCTTGGGCCCGCTGCCAAGGGCCGGAGCCTTGTCCAAGCAGGCCAGAGGCGCGTTTTGCGTGGATACCGGCATCTTTCAGCCGCCCGCGCAGGGCGTAACGCTCGGCGGTGATGAGGCTGGCCATGCCTGTCTGGCCAGTCTTGGCATAGGCCGTGGCCAGATCACGCAGCATGGAGCCATCGCGGAAATCCTGTCTGCGCGACTTTTCCAACACATTCAGCGCCGATTTCACCTGACCCGAGGCGAACAGGGCGCGGCCATAGCCGGACAACACCAGCGGATCGTTGGGCGCGCGTTTGACGGCGGCGGCATAGGTTTGCGCTGCGGCGTTGAAATTGCGCGTCTCCAGCAGGATCAGGCCCTTTTGGGCGCGAAAGAATGGATCCTTAGGGCGGGCTGCAATGGCACGGTCAATGGCTGCCAGCGCCCGTTTGGTGCGCGAATTGCGGTGTTCGGCCAGTGCTTCGCGCAGGGCGCGGATATCGGTGTAGGGCTCGGATTTGAGGCGGCGCAGTGTCCAGCTGGGTGCGCGGGTCTGGGCGGTGATTTTGCCTTGCAGGCGGGCAAACCAGTATTCGGCGGTTGGATCAGCAGGCAGGGTGCCGTAGCTGGCGACATATCCCGCCACAGCGCGCATCCTGTCACGACTAAGCGGGTGCGAGCGCATGTAGGGGTCTTGGCGGCCCACGCTGAGGGTTTCCTGCCCCGCAAAAATCTCCAACGCGTCCTGTAACCCTTTGGGGGAGGCGCCGGCAGATTTCATATAGCGGATGCCTGATTGATCGGCCGAGGCTTCTTCGGCGCGTGTATGGCCCAGAAAGGCGCGTTTGGCGGAGCTGGCTGTGCCGATTGCGATGCCGCCCGCTGCGCGCCCGTTGCCAGACGCGGCGGCGGCTGCTGCCAGTGCGATACCCAGTCCTGTGATGGTGCGCGCGTTGGACAGGTTGCCCAGCCGCCGTGCGATATGACCGTTGGCGATATGGGCGGCCTCATGCGCGATGATGCCTTGCAGCATGGCGGCGGATTTCATTTTGTTGATAAGGCCGTAGTGCACAAAGATCGCGTCATTGCTGACCACAAACGCGTTGAGCGTAGAGTCGTTGACCACCAGCACTTTGACACGGTTGGGGTTCAGACCTGCGGCGCGCAGAATAGGGGCCGCGATCTGTTTCAGCGCGTGTTCCATATCCGCATCGCGCAGGAGACTGGCCGCATGTGCGGGCAGGGCCAGCAGCGCGAGCAGCAACAGGGCTGCTATTGACGAGGTGAGGCGTATCAGGTGAAAGCGCATGAGATAGTTTAGGAGTGTGGCCGTGCGGAATTCAAGCAGATCAAAGGTTGATCCCTTTATTGTGATGGACGTGATGCAAGCGGCATCAGCCGCCGAAGCGGCAGGCCGGCACATCATTCATATGGAGGTGGGACAGCCTGGCACCGGTGCGCCAAAGGGCGCAGCGCAGGCTTTGACCGATGCGATGGCGGCGGGGCCATTGGGCTATACGGTTGCGCTGGGGCTGCCCGCCCTGCGTCGGCGTGTCGCACAGATGTACGGTGAATGGTACAACGTCGACCTCGATCCGGAGCGCGTGGTAATCACGTCCGGCTCCTCGGCGGCGTTTTTGCTGGCGTTTACCGCGCTGTTTGACAGCGGCGATCGTGTCGGCATCGGCGCGCCGGGCTATCCCAGCTATCGGCAGATATTGCGCGCGCTGGGGATGGTGCCCGTTGATTTGCCCACCGCGGCCGAAAACCGTTTTCAGCCTGTGCCTGCCGATTTTGCTGGCATGGACTTGCGCGGTCTTATGGTTGCCTCGCCTGCCAACCCGACAGGCACGATGCTGGACCATGCGGCCATGTCCGCCCTTATCGGGGCGTGTCATGACACAGGCGCTTCGTTCATCTCGGACGAGATTTACCACGGGGTCGAGTATGAGAAAAAGGCTGTAACCGCGCTGGAAGTGACGGACGAATGCTATGTTATCAACAGCTTTTCCAAATATTTCAGCATGACGGGTTGGCGCGTGGGCTGGATGGTGGTGCCGCAAGATCAGGTGCGCGTGGTCGAGCGGATTGCCCAGAATATGTTTATCTGCGCGCCCCATGCCTCGCAGGTCGCGGCACTGGCTGCGATGGAGTGCGAGGATGAGTTACAAGCGAATATGGATGTATACCGCGCCAACCGCGCGTTGATGCTGGAGGGGTTGCCGCTCGCGGGGTTTGATCGCATCGCGCCGCCTGACGGGGCCTTTTATGTCTATGCAGATGTGAGCGGGATCACCGATGACAGCCGCGCGCTGGCTGCCGAAATTCTGGACAAGGCAGGCGTGGCGGTCACGCCGGGGCTTGATTTTGATCCGGAGAGGGGGGCCACGACCTTGCGCTTCTCCTATGCGCGCAGCACAGAGGATATTCGCGAGGGG
The DNA here is from genome assembly GCF_947502895.1 of uncultured Sulfitobacter sp. Lineage (GTDB taxonomy): Bacteria > Pseudomonadota > Alphaproteobacteria > Rhodobacterales > Rhodobacteraceae > Sulfitobacter. The sequence continues at coordinate 42,831 of NZ_CANNBM010000002.1, read as the reverse complement.
CTGGCGCGACTGGCGGCGTATATGCAGGCCCGCTGAACCGCTGGACCGCTGCGCCCCAAGAGTGATAGGATTGCGCCAAAGCGCCCATGATAAACAGCGGGCCGGAGCGGTAATGAAGCGACTTTTAGTGAACCTTATCTGTGCCTTGGCGCTGTCATCTCAGGTGATGGCTCAAGACCTGAGCGCGCTTGCGCGGGTCGATGCGACCGCCAGCAATGTCGCTGACGGTTGGTGGGGGCGCACGGATTTTACGCTGGCATTGAGCCAGGGCGTGCCGTTCCGTGTCTTTACGCTGGATGATCCTGCGCGGCTGGTTGTGGACTTTCGCGAGGTCGATTTTAGCGGTGTGCAAGCCAGGGATATTCTGGACGATACGGGGCGGATCACGGCGCTGCGGTTCGGCGCGTTCCAGCCTGGTTGGTCGAGGCTGGTTGCTGATCTGGAAGGGCCGATGCTGCCGCGCGAGATCGGGATGCCGGTGGACCCCAATTCTGGTCGCGCGACATTGCAGATCAGGTTGGAAGAAGTGGACGCCGAGGAGTTTGCCGCGCAGTCAGGCGCGCCTGACGATCCGAACTGGGCGCCCGCCTTTCTGGCACCCGACGTGCCTGCGCGCGCGGAAGAGGACCAATTCATTGTTGTGCTTGACCCCGGTCACGGCGGCGTCGATCCCGGTGCCGAGCGGGGCGGCGTGAACGAAAAAGAGCTGATGCTGAGCTTTGCGCGCACTCTGGCGGATGCGTTGCGGCGGCGCGGTGTTGATGTTTTGCTGACGCGGCAAGAGGATGTCTTTCTGGCGCTGGAGAGCCGCGTTGCCATGGCCCATCAGGCGGATGCGGATCTGTTTATCTCGTTGCACGCCGATATCCTGAGCCAAGGCGGTGCCAAGGGCGCGACCGTCTATACACTGAGTGAAGACGCGGGAGATGCCGCAACGGCGCAACTGGTGGCGCGGCATGACCGATCAGACATTATCGCTGGCATTGATTTGACAGGATCGGATGATCAGGTGGCGCAAATTCTGCTGGATTATGCGCGGCTGGAGACGGGGCCACGCTCGGCCGCGCTGGCCAAAACACTGGCAGACGGGATGGCGGCAGCAGGCGGCCCGATGAACCGGCGCCCACTGCGCGAGGCGGGTTTTTCGGTGCTGAAATCGGCTGACATCCCGTCGGTTTTGATCGAGATCGGTTTCTTGAGCTCGGAGCGTGATCTGGCCAATTTGCGCGATCCTGTATGGCGGCAGGGGATGGCTGAAGGCATCGCCAACGGCGTTCTGGTCTGGCGCGATGAAGATGCGGCGCGCGCGGCGCTGGTGCGCCAGTAGCGCGCGCGCAGCATTTGCGGTAATTGCCTCCACCGAATCTGCCCGATGCGGCACCGTGTTAAGAACCCTGCATTAAACTGCAAGAAACGTATGTTTTTAGGCGGTGTTTCGCCCTTTTTCCCCGCGCTTGCCTTTTGACCATCGGGGCGATTGACGGTATAGGTTTCGCAATTCAAGCAGCCATTTAAGGAGCTGTCGCGCGTGTTTCGGATGATCCTGTCGTTCTTAGGTGGTATTTTCACCACTCTAACCATGTCCGTGGGCATGGTTGCGCTCACTATCGGGGCGATTTTCTGGATGTATGGGCGTGATTTGCCCAGTCACGAATCCCTTGCCTCGTACACGCCACCGACGATTAGCCGGATTTATTCGGGCCAAGGCCGTTTGATTGATGAATTCGCCCAAGAGCGGCGTTTGTTCGCACCTGCCGATACGATCCCTGATCTGGTCAAGCAGGCGTTTATCTCGGCCGAAGACAAGAATTTCTACGAACATGATGGCTATGACCTGCGCGGCATTGGTGCGGCGGCGGTAGATGCTGTGCGCACGCGGGGACGCGATGTGCGTGGTGCCTCGACCATTACACAGCAGGTCATGAAGAACTTTCTGCTGTCAGGCGACCGCCGCGCGGAACGCAAGATCAAAGAGATCATTCTTGCGGCGCGCGTAGAAGAGGCGCTGGATAAAGAGAAAATCCTTGAGTTGTATCTGAATGAGATTTTTCTGGGCCAGAACAGCTATGGTGTGGCTGCTGCCAGCCAGACCTATTTCAATAAAACCCTGAGCGAGCTTGCGCCCCACGAGGCGGCAACGCTTGCCAGCCTGCCCAAAGCGCCGTCGGATTATCACCCTGTACGCCGCAAGGACCGTTTGGTCGCGCGCCGGAACTTTGTTCTGCGCGAGATGAAAGAGAATGGGTACATCACAGAAGCGGCATACCAGCAGGAGCGTGAATTGCCGCTTTTGTCGGTGCAAAATGGCGATTTCGAGAGCTTTAAGGCAGATTTGCCGCCGCGCGACTACTTCACCGATGAAATCCGCCGCCAGTTGTCCGAAGACTTTGGCGAGGGGGAGTTCTTTACCGGCGGTTTGAGTGTGCGGGCCACCATCGACAACGAGATGCAACCGATCGCGGCTGACGCGCTGCGCCGCCAGTTGGAGCAGTTTGACCGTGGTACAGGTGTTTGGCGTGGCACGGAACAGACACTGCCAGCCGAAGCTTTGGTTGACGAGGTAACGTGGCGTGCCGCGCTGGCCGATCTGCGTGTCCCGCGTGACATTTTTCTGGAAACGCAGTGGTTCCCCGCGGTTGTGCTGGAAGTGGGCGGCAAGGGCGCGCGTCTGGGTATTGAGAGCGTCGAAACCGCAGAAGGCGGCAATTGGGTGCCACCCAAGGATATGCAGTGGGCGCGCAAACGGTTGGAGAATGGCCGCCTCGGCGCACGCGGCGATATTGTCGAAGTCGGTGATGTGGTGCTGGTGCGCCGGATGGTGACGGATGCCGATGGCAGCTTTATCCGCTGGACGTTGCGGCAGGTGCCAGAAGTGCAGGGCGGCTTTGTGGCGATGGACGTCAACACGGGCCGCGTGATCGCCATGCAGGGTGGTTTCAGTTATCAAGCCAGCGTGTTCAACCGCGCCACACAGGCCAAACGCCAGCCGGGCTCCAGCTTCAAGCCATTTGTTTTCGCTGCGGCGTTGGACAGTGGATATACCCCTGCGACCATCGTTGTGGACGCGCCTATTGAGATCAACACACCGCAGGGTGTGTGGCGTCCGCAAAACTCCTCCAACCGTTACTACGGGCCGACGCCCCTGCGCACCGGGATCGAGCAGTCGCGCAACCTGATGACGATCCGTCTGGCGCAAGAGGTGGGTATGAATGTGGTCGGCGACTATGCCGAGCGTTTCGGCGTCTACGAGAATCTCTCGCCAGTGCTGGCCAACGCGCTTGGATCGCAGGAAACCACGCTGTACCAGATGGTTGCGGCCTATGCGATGTTTGCCAACGGCGGCGAGCGGGTGGAGCCTACGCTGGTTGACAGGGTGCAGGACCGCTACGGGCGGACCGTTTACAAACACGACAAGCGGATATGCGACGATTGCAACCAGATTACCCTTGCCGCGGGGCAAAGCCCGCGCGTGACCTCCAACCGCGAGCGGGTAATGGACCCTGTGACTGCGTATCAGTTGACCTCTATGATGAAGGGCGTGGTGGACCGTGGTACGGCACGCAAGACAGTAAATCTGCGGGTGCCAGCAGCGGGCAAGACAGGCACGACGAACGACGCCAAGGATGTGTGGTTTGTGGGCTTTACCTCCAACATCGTGGCGGGATGTTACATCGGGTATGACCAGCCGCGCAGTCTGGGGCGCAGTGCCTCGGGTGGTGGTATGTGCGGGCCTGTATTCCAGCGGTTTATGTCAAAGGCGGTGGCGAAATACGGGGGTGGTAAGTTCAGGGCACCCGATGGCTGCGAGTTTATCAAGATCGACCGTTTCAGCGGTGCGCGCCTCAGCTCGAATGCCTCGGGCGGCAATGTCGTGTCCGAGTGCTTCCGCGATGGAGAGTTCATCAACTTTGGTGTGACCTTTGATGGAGGCTTTGCCATGGGGGCCGATTTGCCACTGGTAGAAGAAGTGGGCGGCGCCAAGGCCAAGGAAGTGACAACATCGACGGGCAAGAAAGCCATCGTCGGGCCAAAGGCGGGCTTTGGCACGCTAAGCTCGGGTGGTTTGTACTAGGCGCGTCCTGTTGCCATGCTGTTTCTAGCGGGCGTGGCTTGTCGCCACGCGGGTGCTGGTCTATCACATGGGCGGTCGGTGCGGTGGCACGGGCCGCCCTTTTATTTCAGGACAGATCATGCGCGCAGAAATCCAGAGCACCGTTGATAAAATACAAAAATCGCTGGACCTCTTGGCACAGCGTTTGAACGTCGAGACAGCGCCATACCGGCTGGAGGAGTTCAACGCGCGGGTCGAGGACCCGACCCTGTGGGACGATCCGGCTGCAGCCCAGAAGCTGATGCGCGACCGTCAGGGGCTGGTCGATGCGATGGCCACCTATGACGGCATCAAGACCGAATTGCAGGATAACGTCGATCTCATCGAGTTGGGCGAGATGGAGGACGACGCCGAAGTCGTGGGCGAGGCAGAGGCCGCGCTGACAAAGCTGGCTGTAAAGGCTGCGCAAAAAGAGCTGGAGGCGCTGCTGGACGGTGAGGCGGATGCCAATGACACCTTCCTCGAGATCAATTCAGGCGCGGGCGGCACCGAGTCGTGTGACTGGGCCTCTATGCTGGCGCGCATGTATGTCCGCTGGGCCGAGAAGAAGGGGTATAGCGTCGAGTTGCAGTCCGAGAGTGCAGGCGAAGAGGCGGGAATCAAATCTGCCGCCTATAAGATCAGCGGGCATAACGCCTACGGCTGGCTAAAATCCGAAAGCGGTGTGCACCGTCTGGTGCGTATTTCGCCCTTTGATTCAGCGGCCAAGCGGCACACGTCTTTTACCTCTGTCAAAGTCTATCCCGTTGTTGATGACAACATCGAGATCGAGGTGAACCCCTCGGACATCCGTATTGATACCTACCGCAGTTCCGGTGCGGGAGGGCAGCACGTGAACACCACGGATTCTGCCGTGCGGATTACCCACCATCCCACAGGGATCGTGGTCACAAGTTCGGAAAAATCACAGCACCAGAACCGCGATATCGCAATGAAGGCACTGAAAAGCCGTCTGTACCAGATGGAGTTGGACAAGCGCAGTGCGCTGGTCAACGAAGTGCATGAGAACGCGGGCGATGCTGGTTGGGGCAACCAGATCCGCAGTTACGTCTTGCAGCCCTACCAGATGGTCAAGGACCTGCGCACGCAATACGAGACCTCGGATACCAAAGGCGTGCTGGACGGTGATCTGGACGGGCTGATGGGGGCGACACTGGCGTTGGCTGTGTCCGGCAAGAGCCGTGCGGAAGCACAAGGGGAGTAGGCTGCGCTTGCGGATGGCAGCAATGCGGGACGGAGCTGCCGTTCGACCTTCGGCTTGATATGTCTGCTTTCATCTGGAACTATTGCGTTCCCAACTTTCGGGATTGTGGGGACCAGTGATTTTTACAACAGAAGATAGAGACGCTCTGATGGCGTTGGAAGAAACACTCTGGTTGGCAGAAACACGTTTTGATCCAGCCTTAATGGAACAAACGTTTTCTCCAGACTTTGTAGAGTTTGGCAGGTCGGGGCGAAGATATGAGCGAGCGGAGATGCTCTTCGACCCCAACCCAAAGGCTAAAATCAACGCTTTGCTGCCTCTGCCCGACTACTCAGTGGCGCTGGTCGCTCCGAATGTGGCCCTCGCAACTTACAAGAGCGAGGTTAGGTATGGCGATAAAATCGAAATGGGACGCCGCTCTTCGCTTTGGGTGAAAAACGGCGGGCGCTGGCAACTCCGGTTTCATCAAGGAACACCTTGCTAACGGGTAGTCGTGGTACATTGCTCAATCATGAAAGCGATCCTTCGCTCAGGTTGAAGCATCCGTCAAAATGGGCTCGTAGCTGCCGTTCAGGACAAACGCGAATAATGAAATTCACCAGCACGGCGCGTGTCTCGCGTGGCCAGATCGGCGTGGTGTTGGCCGAGCGGGGTCCATTGCACTTGCACCTTGCACGGATGCGCGGCCATATTGTCGCATGGATATATTGAACATGGATGCGCGTGCTCAGTCGCGCGCGATGGAGCAGGGCGAGATTTCAGCGGTTGAGTTGATGACGGCCACGCTGGCACGGATCGCGGAGGTGAACCCGAAGGTCAATGCGATTGTAAGCCTTGGTGACGAGGATCGTCTTTTGGCACAGGCGCGGGCCGCGGATAATGCGCCGCGCAGCGGTTGGATGCATGGTCTGCCCATTGCGATCAAGGATCTCGCCAATGCAGCGGGCTTTCCGACCTCGCGTGGATCGCCTCTGTTTGCGGACGATGGGCCTGCCGAGGCGGATGATACGATGGTGGCGCGCCTGCGGGCGGCGGGTGCGATTGTTATTGGCAAGACCAACACGCCCGAGTTCGGGCTGGGCAGCCATACATTCAACCCTGTGCACGGCGCTACCTGTAACCCCTATGACCTGACCCGATCGGCAGGTGGGTCTTCAGGCGGGGCGGCGGCGGCACTGGCGACAGGGATGCTAAGCATCGCGGACGGCTCTGACATGATGGGCAGCCTGCGCAACCCCGCAGGTTGGAACAACGTCTACGGAATGCGCCCCACGTGGGGGACGGTGCCGTCGGATCCGGTGGGCGATATGTTCATGCATCAACTGGCTACATCCGGGCCAATGGCGCGTAGCCCTGCCGATTTGGCCGCTTTGCTGGATGTGATGGTGGGCGCAGACCCGCGCCAACCGCTGAGCACTGACAGCCCTGCCACGCTTGCGGGGATTGACCGCGCGCCTGATACGCTGCGGATTGGCTGGCTGGGCGATTGGGACGGGGCCTTTCCCTATGCCGAAGGGATTGCCGAGATTTCCAATGCGGCCCTGACGCAGATGGGCGATATGGGGCACCGTATCGAGGGGTTGCCAGCGCCGTTTGACGCGGATGCCATGTGGCAATCGTGGATTGATCTGCGCTCCTTTGCAGTGGCAGGGGGCCTGACGCTGGATTACGAAGACGCAGATCGGCGGCCCTATCTGAAGCCTGCCGCCCTGTGGGAGATAGAGCGCGGACTGGCGATGAGCGGGCGTGATGTCCAACGCGCGAGCACCACACGCTCGGACTGGTTCCGCCGCACGACGCGCCTGTTCGAGAGTATGGATGTGTTGGTGTTGCCTTCGGCGCAGCTATGGCCGTTTGACGTGACATGGACCTACCCTGAAGAAATCGCAGGCCGCAGCATGGATACCTATCACCGCTGGATGCAGGTTGTGGTGCCAGCAGGGCTGATCGGACTGCCCGTGGTCAATATTCCTGTGGGGTTTGGCAAAGATGGTCTGCCCGCAGGCCTGCAACTGATCGGGCCGCGCGGTAGTGATGGTTTGCTGTTACGCTTGGCCCAGCAATGGCACAGCGCCACCAACTGGCCCGCGCATCGGCCCAAGGTGCTTTCATGAGCGGCGCAGCCTTGGAGCGTTTGCATGGCGCGCCCGCGCTGAACCCGCCAACGCTTGTGCATTTGCGTGCCGCTCTGGCAGCAGGGTGGCTTGACTTTGTGGCGGCCCCTGCGTTCGGGCTTTTGGCTGCTGCATTGTCGCTGCTGGCAGGTTGGGCGATGACGGCCCTCACGATCTGGGCGGGGCATACGTTCTGGCTTGTTTTAGGGGTTTTCGGATTTCCGCTGGTTGCCCCGATCACAGCACTGGGCACTTACGAAGTCTCGCGCCTGCGCGGTCTGGGAGAGACACCCACCGTGGGACGTGTTTTGCAGACACTTTGGGCAGAGCGCACCCGTCAGTTGCCCCCTTTGGCTGCGCTGATGATGTTCATGCTGCTGTTCTGGTTTTTTCTGGGGCACATGATCTTTGCCCTGTTCCTGGGGCTCAAACCGATGACCAATATCATGTCCTCGGCGGATGTTTTTCTGAGTTTTGATGGCCTGATGATGCTGGCACTTGGATCACTTGTAGGGGGGCTGTTTGCGCTGCTGCTTTATGCAATTTGCGTGATGGGTCTGCCGATGCTGCTGGACCGCGAGGTGGATTATGTGACCGCCTTGCTGACCAGCATCGGGGTGGTGCGGGCGAACGTCGGCGTGATGCTGGCATGGGCGGTGTTTATTGCTGTGCTGTTGTTGCTGGCGATGCTGCCTGCGTTCTTGGGGCTGTTGGTTGTGTTACCGTGGCTTGGTCATACCTCGTGGCATGTCTATGCAGGGCTGCGGGTGGATTAAAACTATTCTGATGTTTCGCGGCCATGGCTGACCAGTTGCGCCCGCAAGGTTTGGGCGCGTGGATCGCCCGCCTCAAGCGCGAAAACATGGGCATGGGTCAGAAAAAAGCACGCCTGATCCACATCCGATGCCTGATCTGCTGCCTGCGTATAAAGACCGATCAATGCATCCACGTCACCCGTCGCATGGGCGGCGAGCATCTGCGCGTGCAGGTCGCTCATTCAGCAGCAAGGGGCGCGCGGTGGCGCTCTAGCTGGGCGGCGACCCAATCGTGAAACAGATGCGTCGGCCCGTCCATTGCAGGGGAAAAGCGCCCGCCATCAAAACCTGCGGCGTGGCGGCCGCGCTGCATCCCTTCGACCACAGAAATGTCCTCTTCGAACACTTCTTTCCATTGCGCCGTATTACGGGCGCGCAGGCCTGCATCGGTCTGTCCATCGGGATAGTAGAGGTGGATATGCTCTACTGTGCGTTCAGGGCCCTGGGGGACAAGGATGATGGCAAAGGCATGATCGCGGTGAACGCCCAGCAGCACATTGGGGTAGGCGGTTATGTATTCGGCGGCGGTATCCCACTTCTCGCTCAGACCGTCAAAGTCGGGGAACGTGCCGCCCGCCTCATCGGTTAGCTGGCGGTAGACCCATGTACCTTGGCCGGAAAAACGGCCCTCGGCCTCGATGTGATAGTGATCTTCCAGACGTGAATAGCTGTTGAGGCCGGGATGGACCCAAGGCAGGTGATAGCTTTCGCAGTAATTCTCGACCGCCAGCTTCCAGTTGCAATTTACCGCCAGCTCAAACCTGCTGTCGGCGCCGCCGTGGTGCAGTGGCTTGCCCTCAAACTCGGCCCAGCGGGCAATCAGGTCGGCGTTGGCTTCTTCAAACGCGGCGGCGGTGCCTGAAATGTTGATCCAGACGATATCGCGCCAGATGTGGCTGCGTACTTCGATCAACCCCAACAGGGATTTGTCGATGCCTGCGTGCGTGTTCTGACCGGGACCGCCAACATGGGGCGTGCTGACCAGCCGCCCTTCGGTGCTGTAGCACCATGAGTGGTAGGGGCAGCGGATAGCACCTTCGATCTTGCGCGGCTCTTCCACCAGTATCATGCCGCGGTGGCGGCAGATGTTCTGGAACACGCGCACGGTGCCTGTGCGGTCACGGACCATCAGCAGCGGCATCCCGAGGAAGGTAAGAGGGACGGCATCGCCGACCTCTGGCACATCTGCGCCGACACCCAGACCCGACCAATTGTCGAACAGGACCGCCTGACGCTCCTCATCAAACACCTGAGGGTCGATATAATGGGCATTGGGCAGACCGTTTGCTTGGTCCAGCGGTTTGCGTACGGTGCTAAGGTCTGAACGGTGCATAAATATCTCCCCTTGTTGGAGAGCATTCTAGCAAGAACAGGCAGTGGGCTGACGGCTGGTAGCGACCCCGTTTGCCAAAGGGCGACATGAACAGACGCGGGGAGGCAGGCGGGACAGAAGGCCCCGCCTAGTCATCGTGGTTTTTGGTTAGTCGGAGCCGCGTGAGAGGGCTGCAACGCCTGTGCGCGCCACATCAACCAGACCCAAGGGGCGCATCAAATCAGCGAACGCGTCGATCTTCTCGGGCGCGCCTGTGATCTCGAAAACAAAGCTCTCCAAGGTGCTGTCGACTACATTGGCGCGGAAGATATCCGCGAGGCGCAACGCCTCGACCCGCTTCTCGCCAGCGCCTGCAACCTTGAACATCGCCAATTCCCGCTCGACGCTGGCACCCTCAACCGTCAGGTCATGCACGTTGCGCACCGAGATAATGCGGCCCACCTGTGCCTTGATCTGCTCGATCACTTGCGGGGTGCCGCGGGTGACGATTGTGATGCGGCTCAGGTGGCCGACGTGGTCCACTTCAGCGACGGTCAGGCTGTCGATATTATAGCCGCGCCCTGCAAACAGACCGATCACGCGGGCCAGTACACCGGGCTCATTCTCGACCAGCAGGGCAAGGGTGTGGCGTTCTTCCACGTCCGAGAAATTGGGGCGCAGGTTATAGGCGGAGTGCGAGTTCGCGCCCTTTTTGATTTTTAGCGGTGACATTATTGCTTATCTCCAAGTTGCGCCTGAGCCTCTTCTATATCGTTCAGGCGTTCTATTTCGTTGGCTGTGGTCACGTATTCGGTGAACGCGATGACCTTAACGAGGACGAATTGCACCAAGACCACGCCCGCAAACCACATCAGCGCAGTCAGCAGATCGGCATCGCCCTGCACATAAAGCACGACAGGGACGAGCCAGAGCAGATAGGCCGCGTAGAGCAGCGTGGTGGTTGCCACCCGCCACCATTTCGGCATCAGGCTGGCAGGTGCAATCCGGTGTTCTGACATGGCCTAGACCAACAGCTTTCCTGCGGCGTCGATTGCGGTTGAGGTATCTACCTCGCCCATGATCATCTCGTTGTGCGCCTTGCCCGACGGGATCATCGGGAAGCAGTTTTCGTGCTTGGTTACGGCGCAATCAAACAGGACAGGGCCTTTGTGGTTGATCATTTCCATGATCGCCTCGTCCAGATCGGCAGGATCGGTACACAAGATGCCCTTTGCGCCAAATGCTTCGGCGAGTTTCACAAAGTCAGGCAGGCTCTCGGACCAGCTGGAGGAATACCGCTCGCCGTGCAGCAGTTCTTGCCACTGGCGCACCATGCCGAGGCGTTCATTGTTGAGAATGAACTGTTTGACGGGCAGGGCGTATTGCATCGCTGTACCCAGCTCTTGCATGTTCATCAGCCAGCTTGCTTCGCCCGCTACGTTGATGACCAGCGCGTCGGGGTGGGCCATTTGCACGCCGATAGAGGCGGGAAAGCCATAGCCCATAGTGCCGAGGCCACCAGAGGTCATCCAGCGGTTGGGATCCTCGAAGTCAAGGTACTGCGCGGCCCACATCTGGTGCTGGCCTACTTCGGTGCAAATGTAGCGGTCATGCTTTTTGGTCAAAGCCTCAAGACGCTGAAGCGCGTATTGTGGTTTGATTACAGGGCCTTTTTGCTCGTACTTCAAGCAATCTACTGCGCGCCATTCCTCGATTTGCTTCCACCATTTCGCAACGGCTTCGGAGTTGGTTTTACGGCCGCGTGATTTCCAGACTTTCAGCAGGTCCTCAAGGACGTGCCCTACATCGCCCATGATCGGGATATCAACGCGGATGACCTTGTTGATCGAGGAGGGGTCGATGTCGATATGGGCTTTCTTGGAATTGGGGCTGAACTTGTCGACAACGCCTGTGATGCGGTCGTCAAAGCGCGCGCCGATGTTGATCATCAGATCACAGCCGTGCATCGCCATGTTGGCTTCATACAATCCGTGCATCCCCAGCATGCCGAGCCATTTGTCGCCCGACGCAGGATAGCAGCCGAGGCCCATCAGCGTGGAGGTGATCGGGAAGCCTGTCGCCTCAACCAGTTCGCGCAAAAGCTGGCTGGCTGCGGGGCCGGAATTGATCACGCCGCCGCCGGTGTAGAAAACCGGCTTTTTGGCCTTCTCCATTGCCTCGACCAGTTCCACAATTGCGTCCATGTCGCCCTTGAGCTGGGGCTGGTAGTGGGATTTGGTGGGGGCTTTGGGTGTGTAGTTGCCTGTCGCGAACTGTACGTCCTTGGGAATATCCACCAGAACGGGACCCGGACGGCCCGAGGTAGCGATGTGGAATGCCTCATGGATCACGGATGACAGCTTGTCTGTTTCTTTGACCAGCCAGTTATGTTTGGTGCAGGGGCGGGTGATGCCAACGGTGTCAGCCTCCTGAAACGCGTCCGAGCCGATCATGAAAGTGGGAACCTGACCTGTCAGAACGATGATCGGGATGCTGTCCATCAATGCGTCCGTCAGGCCCGTCACGGCGTTTGTGGCACCGGGGCCAGACGTGACAAGTGCAACACCCGGCTTACCGGTGGAGCGTGCATAGCCTTCGGCGGCATGCACGGCGCCTTGTTCGTGGCGCACCAGCACGTGTTTGATGCTGTTTTGCTGGAATACCTCGTCATAGATCGGCAGGACAGCGCCGCCGGGATACCCGAATACGGTATCAACACCCTGATCAATCAGGGCTTGAACGATCATTTTCGCTCCGGTCATCTGGCGTGTCATCAGTGTGGTCCTTTTATCTGGCGTCTGCTTTGGCCCATTTGGGGCGCTCGGTTGGTGGCGGTTTCAGTGCCTGTCGTGTCTTATGGTCCCTGCAACACGGCCCGTGGGCGATGCGCATAAAAAAACCCCCGATTTTGACGGGGGCGCATGGGGAAAACTCTGGTCTACCGTTACCGGCCCATGCGCGTTCGATCCACAATGACGACTAGGTGCAACATGCACTGATACTCCGTTCGAATGTGCAGGGACATTATGACCGCAAAAAGGGGGCGTCAACAGCCAATCTGCAGAATAAATGTCTCAAAAGGTGATTTTCTTGATATATTATTTCACCACAGCCCATCTCTGCGACACTTTGGCAAATTGGGCCGCTGTTTTGCGCGTTCGAGGTCGAAGCGCGCTAGAGGTCTGCACCTGTGCCTTGCAGCACTCCATGCTCAAGCGCGTAGCGCGTCAGGCCAGCGGTAGAGGAGATGCCCAGCTTGCGTTTGATGTTTTTGCGATGGGTCTCGACCGTGCGCACGGAGATATCGAGGGTGAGGGCGACTTCCTTGTTGGATTGGCCTTGGGCCAGTTGCAAAAGGATCGTTTGTTCGCGCCCCGTCAGTGTTTCACGCACGCCGCCGCCCTTTGGGGTCAGCGAGCCTTGCGCGCCAGTGCATAGATACCGTTCGCCGCGCATCACCGTGTCAATGGCCAGCTTGATCTCGTCTGTCGGCACATCCTTGAGTAGATAGCCCATCGCCCCGTGGTTAAGTGCGGATGAGATATATTCGGGGCTGTCGTGCATCGACAGGATCACGATGCGGGTGCCAGGGCGCTGTTCGAGCACTTGTTCGGTGGCAGACAGGCCGCCCATTTCCGGCATGTTCAGATCCATAAGGATCACATCGGGGTTCAGGCTGTGCAGGTTTTCGATCACGGCGCGCCCGCCTGTCAGAGTGCCGACAACCTGCACATCGTCATAACTCTCCAATATGCTCTGGATGCCTTCGGCAACCATGGGGTGATCATCGACAATAACGATACGCAAGGATTGGGTCATGCGGCGGCTTTCTTTGGGTCGGGTTTTTGGGGGTCGCTGTTGGCACTGTCAGGTTGCAGCATATGGGTGAGCGGGGCCACGGCCTCGATCTCGACGCCTTTGCCGGGGGCAGGGCGCATGTACAGGCGTCCGCCCAACTGGTCCATACGTTCTTGCATATTGCGCAGGCCCAGTCCGGCAGAGCGTAACGTGTCGGGCGAAAATCCACAGCCGTTGTCGGTGATGCGCAGGGTCGCGCCGCGCCTGTGGCCGCGCAGATCAATGCTGACGTGGGTTGCGCCTGCGTGCCGTTCGATATTGGTCAACGCCTCTTGGGCGATGCGGTAGAGTGCAATTTTCGCATCGTTGTCCAGGCGGTTGCGGAACACGACAGTGGTATAGTCCACCTCGATGCCGGTGCGGGTGCCGAATTCTTCGGCCAAGGTGCGCAGGGCGGGGCCGAGGCCGAGATCATCCAGAACACCGGGACGCAGATCGCGGCTGATCCGGCGGACCTCTGATATTGCCTCGCCCAGCGTTTCGATGCCCTTGGCCAAGGGCGCGTGGGCAGTGCCATCGCCACGGTCCAGCCTGCGGCGGGCGTTATCCAGCGCATAGCGCACACCGACCAAAATCTGGCTGATGCCGTCGTGTAATTCGCGGGCGACGCGTCCGCGCTCTTCCTCTTGGGCATCGAACACACGCTGCGTCAGTTTTTTCAGTTTTGCATCGGCAAGACGGCGTTCGCGCAGGTTGAGACCCATGCCTGTGGCAAAGACCACCAGCAGCGCCACCAGTGCGATCACACCGATATAGAGGAATGTCCGCTGCACCCGCGCCTCTACATCGGCGCGCGACGAGGCCACGGTGGCCAGAACATCGTCAATAAACACACCCGTGCCGACCGCCCATTGCCACGAGGGAAAAGACGTCACATAGGCGATCTTCTGGGCCGGCTCGCCGGTGGAGGGTTTGGGCCATGTATAGGTGTGATACCCCGCGCCACTGCGGGCAATCTCGATCAGGCGGTCCACGACGGGCGTGCCTGTGCCGTCCGCCTCGCCGCGAAAGTTGCCACCGATGCGCGCTGTCTCGCGCGGGGAGACGATTGCGGTGCCGTCATAGTCGTATACAAAGAACTGCCCTTCTTCGCCGTAAATCATGGCAGAGAGGATTTGTGCTACACGCTCTTTCGCTTCAATATCATCAGGGGCGGCATTGCCGTAGATGAAATAAAATCCGTTCCGCGCTTGGGTGACATAGTTGCGCAATTCGGCCTTTTTGGCCTCGATCAGCTGGGTCTCAAGCGCGTTGATCTCGCGTTCGGCCAGCGCGCGCGACTGGGCTGCCACCACAAGTGCAATCGCGGCGACAGCCACGATCAGCGGGACCGACGCGAGCAGCGTCAGCTTTTGCCCGTAAGGGATATGGAAGACAAAACGGCGTTTCATTGTGATTCGATACGATGAATCGTCCCCATGGGCAAAGGGTAAGCGTATGGCACGATGAAAGCTGTTTCGGTGCGGAGCGCAGTCAACGGCCCGCATAACAAGACATTTGGCCAAAATTATAGCATCCATTTTCGCAGTTTAGGCATTTCTACGCAGTACTAGGTATTTCCAATTCGTGAACGCCCGCTAGTGTTAGGCCACTTGAAACGACCCGCGCGGATTCTGTTTTGTCGTGCGGGCGCAAAAAATCCCGGGAGGATACCTACATGGATCGTCGTTCATTTTTGAAGACATCTGCCCTTGGTGGTACAGCGGCCGCAGCATCCACGCTTGCAGCACCAGTTTACGCCCAAGGCAAAAAGACACTGACAATGGTTACATCATGGCCACGCGGTTTTGCCGTGCTGGACGATGCGGCAAGCTATCTGAACACAATGGTCAACGAAATGTCTGACGGCACGCTGACAATCGACAAAAAAGCTCCCGGTGAGCTGGTCGGCGCGTTCGAAGTATTCGACGCCGTATCTTCCGGTCAGGCCGACATGTACCACTCGGCTGACTATTATTTCATCGGTCAGCACCCTGCGTACGCCTATTACACCGCCGTACCATTTGGCGGCACAGCACAAGAGCTGACAAACTGGTACCACCACGGTGGCGGCCATGAGCTGCACAACGAGCTGGGCGAAATCTTCAACCTCAAGTCCTTCCTCGCGGGTAACTCCGGCTCGCAGTCGGGCGGTTGGTTCCGCAATGAAATCGGCTCTGCTGCCGACTTCAACGGTCTGAAGTTCCGTATGCCGGGCCTTGGTGGCAAGGTACTGGGTAAACTGGGCGCGTCCGTTCAGAACATCCCCGGTGGCGAGCTGTATCAGGCGCTGTCGTCCGGTGCTTTGGACGGTCTGGAGTGGGTTGGTCCGTTCGCGGATGAGCGCGCCGGCTTCCAGGAAGTGGCAAAAGTCTACTACACAGCGGGCTTCCACGAGCCAGGTTCCGGCCTTGCAGCGGCGGTTAACCTTGATGTCTTCAACGAGCTGTCCACAGCGCACCAGAAGATCATCGAGTACGCAGCGATGGCGACAACGCACACCCAGCTGGCCGAGACACTGGCCAACAACGGTGCCGCACTGGGCCGCTTGCAGCAGCAGGGCGTGAAAACCATGCAGTTCTCGGACGATGTCTGGGATGCATTCGGTAAAGCATCTGCCGAAGTCATGGACGAAAACATGGGCGACGAGCTGTTTGCAAAAACACGCGCCAGCTTTGAAGCTTCGCTTACGGCATCTGCCGAGTGGCTGTCCAAGTCCGACGCATTCTACGTCGAGCAGCGTGAGCGCGTCCGCTCCTCCATGTAAGAACGATACCAACAGGACAAGGGCCGCGCCGGTTTGCGCGGCCCTTGATCCATATCAAAGAAGTGGCAGAGCAGCTGCCGCACAAGCGTAGAAGACGCAAGCGCCAGACCGGCGCACGAGATACGCGCAACAATGCGCGACCTGGGGAGGGGATACATGGCAGACGATATTGTATGTTCGGGATTTTTCCGCGCAGCTGAGGGCGCAAAGCTCAGCTGTCTTGATAAATTCCAAGACAGTGGGATGGTCCAGTTTATCACCGGTAATGTGCTGGAGGCTTTCTACAACTTTTTCGCCGCCATCCTGAACCCCGGAATGTGGCTCAACTGGGCCGATCCACAGGCCATGATGCGCTTTATCTATTATGGTGGCTCGGTCGAGCTGTTCTTTGTGCTGGCGACATCCTTGGTCGTGCTGACCATTGTGGGCATTCGCAAGCGCGAATTCATGTGGGCCATGGTGCGAGGGCTTGAGGGTTTCGGCAATACGATGGGGCGGCTGTTCGCATGGGCGGGCCTTATCATGGTGATCCAGCAGATCATCATCGTTTTCATGCAGCGTATTTTCACACGGCCCGACATCTCCATCGGGTTTGGTATTCCGCTACAATTCGACATCAGCTGGTTTGCCGAAGAACTGAAGCTGTTCAACGCTTTGGTCGTGTGTCTTTGTGTAAGTTACACCTTTGTACAGGGCGGTCACGTAAGGGTTGATCTGTTCTACGCGGGTGCAAAATTCCGTACCAAAAAGATCGTCGATATGTTTGGCGCAGTCTTCTTCATGATGCCTTTTGCATTGGTCACATGGATGTACGGCTGGTACTTTCTCTGGCGCCATCTGGTGACGCCGAACCCGTCGGCCTCGGACAGCCTTGAGTTGTTGTTGCGCAAAGCGCGGGTGCTGAAGTGGAACGTAGAGACCATCGGTTTCTCGCCCAACGGCTTTAACGGCTATTTCCTGTTCAAAGTCCTGCTGTGCATGTTCTGCGCGCTGGTGATGCTGCAGGCGATTGCACTCTTCTACCGCTCATGGTGCGAACTGCGCGAGGGCGAGGAGAGCGAAGGTAAATATCTCGACAAGGATACACTTGGCGAGGGTGAAGAAGCCTATGAGGGAACACACTGATGTTTTTTGGTCTAGACGGGGTCGAGGTCGGCCTGATCATCGTATTCATTTGTCTCTTCGGCGGCATTTTGTCGGGCTTTCCGGTGGCCTTTGCCATCGGTGGCGCGGGTATGATTTCATTTGCGATCATCGCGGCAATGGACAGCGCGGGTTTGCTGATCCACCAAGCGATTGATACCTCTTCGGAGGCGTATCGCGCCTTGGTCAACTCCGGCATCAAGGAAGACACGATATCGGTCTTCCGATACCCCGAACTTGCCCGTATCGCCGAGCCTGTCTTCCCATCTGGTTGGGAAGTTGCACTGGACCGGAACGTATCATTCGTTGTGAACCGCATGAACGAGCGTGTTCTGGCGGGCCAGTCCATCGAGACGCTGTTGGCTGTTTTGATGTTCGTTCTGATGGGCATCACGCTGGAGCGCTCCAAGATCGCCAATGATTTGTTGACGTCGATGGCCAAAGTATTTGGCCCGTTGCCTGGCGGTCTGGCAGTGTCTGTTGTGGTTGTGGGGGCATTCCTTGCGGCCTCCACCGGTATTGTGGGTGCAACCGTCGTGACCATGGGTCTGCTGGCGCTGCCCACGATGTTGCGCAACAACTATTCGCCTGAACTGGCAACAGGGGTCATCGCGGCCTCTGGCACTTTGGGGCAGATCATTCCGCCCTCTATCGTGATTGTTTTGTTGGGTACGCTGGCGGGGGATTTGTACTCCTCGGCGCAAGAGGCGCGGGCATCCTCGCTGGGCTGTACGGATGCTTTGACCTATTTGGGCGAGCCTGCTGTTGTATCCGTTGGTACCTTGTTTCAGGCGGCCTTGTTGCCCGGTATCATGCTGGCGCTGCTCTATGCGCTTTATGCCTTTGGCTACGCGATGGTGAACCCCAGCAAAGCACCGGCGGTTGAGCTTGGCTCTACCAACTCCGAGCCTGTGACGCGGAATGAAGCGTTCACGTGGTTTGTCGGCGCGCCCGTGCTTATCATTGTCGGCACGATCTTTCTGGGTAATCTGGGAATGGTTGGCAGTCAGGACACCCGCATTTCCAGTTTCTCGGACATTGGTGAAAGCGCCACGCTGCGTACCAATGTAGGTGACGAGTGTAAGGCGGCGATGATCGAACTGCACGGCCAAGAGCGCTGGGACCTTGCATTGCAGCAACAGCAGGTAATCGAAGACGCAGGCGGCCTTGCTGCGAGTGAAAAGCTGTCGGATGAAGATTTTGCTGCGGCTCAGCAGGCGAAGATCGACGGTGCTGCCCCGATCGGGACGGGCGTTGCGATCATGATGATCCTGCTGGCGCTGATCATGACAACTGCGCGCGGTGTATCGCCGTCATCAGATACCAAGCCTTTGCTTATTGGTGGTATTGGTGTGGTGCTGCTGCTGCTGGTTGATATCCTTCTGGTAGGGCCAACAACTTCGCCTGGCACGATGGTTGTGCTGATGGCACTGCCCTTTGTCGCGGTCATGTACGGTGTGGTCTACGGCGTGAAACTATGCGCCAAGAACGAGCTGATCCGAGTGGTGTTCCCACCGCTGGTTCTGATCGTTGCTGTGTTGGGCTCCATCCTTGGTGGTATTACCAACCCGACACCCGCTGCGGCACTAGGGGCGGGGGGCGCGATCATGCTGGCGGCTTATCGCAAGCTCAAGGATCTGGACCGTTCGCCGAAGGTGATTATCTGGTCCACGCTGGCAATCATCATCTGTATCCTCGTGGGCGTGAATTTCGATCTGCGCATCAATCAGGATGATGTGGGTTTCGAAAACTGGGTGGCCTTCTTCGTCGCTTATGGTGCCTACCTCTATGCGGTGTTTGGCCTGCTGTTCAGCTGCTGGATCTTGTTCACCAACGGTGTTCTGACGCCTGTTGTGCGCGAGACGGCCAAAGTGACGTCGATGGTGTTTACGATCCTCATCGGCTCACAGTTGCTGAACCTTGTGGTCATCAGCTTTGGCGGCGAGCATTACATCCAGCAGTTCCTGAAGTCCTTTGACAACGAGATGAAGGTCTTCCTGATCGTCATGCTGGTGTTGTTTGTCCTTGGCTTTGTTCTGGATTTCCTCGAGATCATCTACATCGTCGTGCCAATCGTGGGTCCGGTGATTTATGGCGGTTCGTTTGACCCCAAGTGGGTGACAATCATGATCGCGGTGAACTTGCAGACGTCCTTCCTGACGCCGCCGTTCGGCTTTGCGCTGTTCTATCTGCGCGGGGTCGCTCCGCCGAGTGTGACGACGCAGCATATCTACCGCGGGATCATACCGTTTGTTTTGATCCAGGTGGCGGGATTGGCAATCTTGTGGTTCTTCCCTGCGATTGTGACGATCATTCCTGATCTGATCCCGTAAGCTGCGTGAAATAGAAATGTGAAAGGGCGTTCGGTGGCGGGCGCCCTTTTTCGTTTGCTACCGGTGGCGCGGGCGGTGAGTGCGGGATTGAGTTTAGGGGAAAAATAAAGAAGCGGATTAGTGAGCGTGGCTATCTGCCCCGTGGGCTGTGAAGGCAGGGAGGGACAAGGAATGCGGGATAGTTTGAGAGCGAAAGCTATTGCTGTGTGCGATGCCAAAATCGCGCAAAAGGGGGAGGGTGTGGGACTGTCGTTCTATGCGTTTTTCAAAAACCACAATGATGATCCTGCAGTGCTGATGGAGGCTGCGCGCTGGTGGATCGAGACCCACGAGCTGGATCACTTCGAGAAGGCTGTGAAAATCCGTGGTTTGATTGCCTCGGGCAAGTAGCCTGCCGAGGGTCAACTACGGTTGGGGGACATATCCGGAAGGGAGATGTTTGCAACCTGCTCGGCGATGGGATCATTGTTGAGGGGATGCGGGTCCATCTCGAATGCATCGGGGTCACGCATGGGGTGCCATTGGCCGCCCATAAAGACCTCAAGTCCGGAAAATTTGGCCTTGTAGCCCATCTTTTGGCTGCCGGGGACCCAATAGCCGAGATAGACGTACGGCAGGCCTGCGGCGCGGGCGATCTCGATATGATCCAGAATGATGTAGTTGCCCAAGCCGTCTTGTGGGCGGTCGGGGGTATAGAACGAGTAGACCATACTTACCCCGTCTGCGAGCACGTCCGTCAGGCACACGCCGATCAAATCCCCGTTTTCTCGGTCAGCATATTCAATCACGCGGCTGCGGATCGGTGTTTCTTCGATCATGGCGGCGAATTCGAAGACATCCATATCGGCCATGCCGCCGTCTGCATGGCGGGTGTCGAGATACCGGCGGAACAGGTCATATTGTGCTTCGGTTGCCCAAGGGGACGTAGCACGACGCCTGAGACCGTTGTTGCGGCGCACTGTGCGCCGCTGGCTCTTGCTCGGTTTGAATTTGGCCACGTCTATGCGCGCGGAGAGGCACGACGAGCAATCAGCACAGGATGGCCGGTACAGCACATTCTGGCTGCGGCGGAAGCCCTGAGCTGACAGGCTGTTGTTGAGCTTTTCCGCATTGTCGCCTTGCAGGGCTGTGAACAACTTCCGTTCCATCCGCCCGTCAAGATAGGGGCAGGGCTGGGGCGCTGTTACATAGAACTGCGGCGCAATGGGAAGCGAGTGACGCATGTAGAAATCCGGCTGTGTGTTTGCGCATCGTAACGTGGGCGCGCACAGGGTCAAACCCTAAAGTCACTTATGCGCAAAAGGTTAGATGTAAAACGCGCAGAAAGGTCAGGCGCGGCGGTTCAGTGCAACTGTACCCAGTACATGATCGCTAAGACCCTGACGCCGTTCTGTGCTGAGCATCAAAACGATTGAAATCAGCTGCAGCAGAGGCATCGCCAATGAGACCGTGTAACCTGCGGTGTGCAGAAAGGCGGTTGGCAGATCAAACCGGTTATCATCGCGGGTGCGCAGCTCAATCGCCATGAGCTGCATGCCCCATGTAGCCGAACTGCGCGAAAGGGTCACAGTGCGGTAGGCAAAGCCCAGCAAGAGATACAAAAGTGGCAAGAAGAAAAGGCCGATAAAGGCCGTAAACGGGATCACCACCAGCGTCAGGACAACTGTGACAAGAGTATCCACACCCCATGCCAGCAACCGCTTGGTCGGGACGCCGTCATAGAATTGTGGCTGGAGTTCGGGATCAGGGGTCATTGCAGTCTCTCGGTGGTTGGGATGGAAACGCCCTCCCGATGTGGGAGGGCGCAGGGCGGCTGTCAAGCGCGCACAGGTCGGTTATGCCTCTGCGGTGTCATCCTTGCGGGTGGCACGTTCGTCCATAAAGGCGTCGAACTCGGACTTGTCTTTGGCGGCGCGCAGACGCTCAAGGAATGTCTCGAAGCTGTCTTGCTCTTCTTCAAGGCGGCGCAGGGTGTCTGCCTTGTAGGCGTCAAACGCCGTGTTGCCTGTGGGGCGGGCCATTGCCATCTGGCGGCCCATTGAGCGGCCATTGCAGCGGGAAGATTTTGAAAACATGCGTTTGCTCCAGATCATATATGCAAGAAGTGCGAGACCAACGGGCCAGAAAAAGATGAAACCCAGAACCATCGCCGCGATCCATGCGCCTTTGCCGCGCGCATCGAGCCATTGCTCGGAGCGGACGAACCAGTTGTCGCGTGTTTCGGTTCGGGCGGTGTAGGCTGTGTCAGTTATTGTCGTCATTATCGTCCCCTCGGAATGGCGGTGTGCTGCCGCCGTAGGTGGGGCGCTTCACCGGAGAAAGGTTGGTAATGTAAATCCCTTTCACATCATACAATTTGGTGATGGCGGATAATTTTGCAAGGGTTTATGTGAATGATATTTACATTATTTTGATTAGATATTGGAAATCAGGGGGTTAGTTGCCTTAGTATTTCATACTGCAAGCGATTGACGCCGTCAGTTTGGCGCGCAACTGTGGTGTATGATCAATAAAACACTCGCGAACCGCCTCACACGATGTCCCCGCGCGCAACCTGCGGTGCAAGATGACGTGCCGCTGGACCGATTTGATGCAGCTTTGCGCCCCTTGCTGACGCGAACGGCGGCGCTGGCCCCCTATTTGGCAGGGCTGATCATCAAGGAAGCGGATTGGCTGGTGGAGGCCGTGGAAGACCCCGAGGCGGCAATGCTAGAGATACTTGCGGCCCCGCAGGCATTGGATGCAGCCACACTCAATGGCGGGTTGCGGCAGGGCAAGCGGCGGGTGGCGCTGCTGAGTGCTCTGGCAGATCTGGGCGGGGTCTGGTCGCTGGAGGAAGTTACTGGCGCGCTGACAAAGTATGCGGATGCCGCAGCGCAGGCAGCTTTGCGCGTAGGGTTGGCAGCACAGATCCGGCGCGGCAAGTTGCCCGGCATGAGCGAGGAAGACGCTGCCACAGGCGCGGGCATGACAGTGCTGGCGATGGGCAAGATGGGCGCAGGCGAGCTGAATTATTCCTCCGACATTGATCTGATCTGTTTATTCGACGAAAGCCGTTATGACGCGGAAGAATTCCACACTGCGCGCACAGGGCTGATCAAGGCGACCCGCGCAATGGCCGCAAGCCTGAGTGAAATCACGGCAGAGGGGTATGTCTTTCGCACCGATTTGCGGCTGCGGCCTGATCCTGCAGTGACACCTGTCTGCGTGGGGCTGTTGGCCGCAGAGCGATATTACGAAAGCCTTGGCCGTACATGGGAGCGGGCAGCTTATATCAAGGCGCGCCCCTGCGCGGGTGACATCGGGGTGGGGGATGCGTTTTTGCGCACACTGCGTCCGTTTGTCTGGCGCAGGCATCTGGATTTTGCCGCGATTCAGGATGCGCATGATATGCGCCTTGCCATCCGCGAACATAAGGGGCTGGGCGGGCCGATCACGCTGCCGGGTCATAATATGAAGCTGGGGCGCGGGGGCATCCGCGAGATCGAGTTCTTTACCCAGACACGGCAGTTGATTGCGGGTGGGCGCGACCCCGAACTGCGCCTGCGCGGCACCAAAGAGGGGCTTGCGGTACTGGCAAAGAAAGATTGGGTGCCGCAAGATGCGGCCGATACGTTAGCCGAGCACTATACTTTTCACCGCACGGTTGAGCATCGGTTGCAGATGGTGCGCGATGCGCAGACCCACAGTTTGCCGCAATCGCCCGAAGGTATGGAGCGCATAGCGGCCCTGATGGATATGGACGTGGCACAGCTTGAGACCGAATTAACGGATCGGCTGAGCGAAGTTCACGAGATTACCGAAGGTTTCTTTACCGAAGCGCGCGGGGCCGCACCGCTGCCCGATACCACCCACAGTTTTGATGACAATGTCATGGCTGCGTGGCCCTCTTATCCCGCGCTGCGCTCTGATCGGGGGGCGGCATTGTTCGAGCGGCTCAAGCCTGATCTGCTGGCGCGGCTGGGACAAGCGGATAAACCGGACGAGGCATTGTTGGCGTTTGACGGGTTTTTGTCGGGGCTGCCTGCGGGGGTTCAGCTGTTTTCGTTGCTCAAAGCCAATCCGCAACTGGCGGATTTATTGATTAACATTGTGTCCGTATCGCCGATGCTGGCCGCCCATCTGTCGCGCAATGCGGGTGTGCTGGATGCGGTGATCGGTGGTGACTTCTTTGCTGACTGGCCAGGGCAGGACGCGCTGTTCGCGGCGCTGTCGGCGCGGCTGGCTGCGCTGGATGACTACGAAATGCAGCTGGACAGCACCCGTATCTGGGCGCGTGAATGGCATTTCCGTATTGGTGTACATCATCTGCGTGGTCTGATTGATGGCGCGCAGGCTGGGGCGCAGTATAGCGATCTGGCCCGTGCAGTGCTGCGCGCCCTCTGGCCTGTTGTTATTGCTGAAATCTCGCGCAGGCATGGACCGCCACCGGGGAAGGGGGCCGTGATTGTCGGCATGGGGTCGCTTGGTGCGGGGCGGCTGACCGCGCAATCTGATCTTGATATGATCGTGATCTATAATGCTGACGGGGTTGATGCGTCTGTTGGGCCGCGCCCCTTGCAGGCGCGTCAATACTATGCCCGCCTGACCCAAGCGATGATCACCGCGATGAGCGCGCCCATGGCAGCCGGGCGGCTCTATGAGGTGGACATGCGGCTGCGGCCCTCCGGCAACAAGGGGCCAGTGGCCACCTCGCTGGAGAGTTTTGCCAATTACCAGCAGCATGAGGCATGGGTGTGGGAGCATCTGGCACTGACCCGCGCGCAGGTTGTTGCAGGTCCTAAGGAGCTGGCCGACGAGGTAGAGCAATTGCGCGCGCGTGTCGTGACAGGTGGCCATGACACTGTGCAGGTATGCACTGATACCAAAGATATGCGGGCGCGGATTGCTGCGGCGAAATCGCCTGATGGTGTTCTGGATGCCAAAATCGGAGCAGGCCGTTTACAGGATATCGAGCTTTTTGCCCAAGCGGGTGCCTTGATCGGTGGCATTGCCGCGCGTGATATTCCATCGGGATTGGCGGCGGCCTGTACGGCAGGTTTGCTGGACGCAGCTGACGAGCAAACCCTGCGTTCTGCCTATGCGCGGCTTTGGGCGCTACAATCGGCCACGCGGCTGCTGTCGTCGCGGCCGTTGCACGGGGATGTGCTGCGCAATGCGACACAAAGCTTTTTGATTGAAGCAGTTGCGACAGATGCCCAAAACGACACTGCGCAGGATCTGGAGACGCAACTGGAACAGACCTATATGCAAGCGGACCAGATCATAACCGCTGCGCTGAGCCGCTTTGCACAGGGAAAGACAGCAGATGGATAAATCAACACCTGATGATCCCAAGGGCCTGATTTATGAGGCTTACCGGATTGAAGACATTACGAAATCGGAGTGTCGCTCGATTTTTCTGGATTGGGCGTTGAGCCTGAGTGGTGACAAAGACACCCATGCGTCTATGCGTAACCTGTTGCAGATACATGGCCAGGACGCTGGCCACCCCATGTCCGAAGTTCTGGCCGAGGGATTGCACAGCATTGCCACACCGCGCAGGCGGGGGGGCTGGCGCAGCCGCCCGCGCGACTAATTTGCGATTAACGCCGGAATTACTGACGCAAGGGAAACCTGAAGAAACGGTTAATTCCATTAATTTGCACCAACTCTGGCGCGAATTTGTCTCAAACCTGCCTCAATCGGGGGGCAAACCATCACTTGTAACGAGTTCAAGGTCCGTCGACCTGAGGAGTACCTGTGATGAAGATGATCAAACTTGCATGTGCATTAAGCATTGGAGCGGCATTGAGCGCCTGTGGTGCTTCGGATGTCGTGACACGCGACGCCCCCTTTGAAGCGCCTGCGCCTATTTCATTCTCACAAAAAGATGTTGAAGCTGTCGCTCAGCCGGGTGCTACCCGCACCGTGCGCACCGTCTCGACCCAGCAGCAGCAGCCACGCACAATTCTGCCCGAAGCGATCCTGCGTCAGATCAACGTGGCCCAGATCAACGTGCGTGTTCCGACCTCGCTGCGCGTCTCCGAGGCCAACCGCTATTACCCGGGTGGTGATATTGTTTGGCGCGAGGACCCTATGGGCAACCGCCATGCGCAGGTATCCAAAATCATGCATGATGCGATGGCCGCAGGCACCTCGGGGTTTAATGGTCCCGTTCCTGTGATCCTCGATGTCGAAGTTGTTCGCTTCCACGCGCTCAGCGAAAAGGCGCGCTATACGGTTGGCGGCGTTCACCACATCGTTTTCAAGATGGTTCTGCGTGATGCCCGCACTGGTGAATTCCTGTCCGAGCCGCGCCGCATCGAAAGCGATCTGGAAGCATTCGGAGGCCAGCAGGCGATCAGCGCCGAGGCCCGTGGCCTAACCCAGAAGGTTCGTATCTCTGGCCACTTGGCCGAAGTGATCCGTCAGGAAATGACCGAGCCGGATGGATTTAAGAATGCATCTCTGGGCTTTTACCAACTGGTCAACAGACTCTGAGCTTTCCATCGCCAGATTAACAGATTAGGGAAGGGCGCTATGACAGCGCCCTTTCCCACATCCGCCCCGCTCCCCGTTGTACGCCTTATGCCAAAGGCCAACGCGCGCGCCATTCGTCATGGTGCGCCTTGGGTTTATGCAAACGAGCTGGTCACAGACCGCCGTACAAAAGGCCTTGCGCCCGGTGCGATAGCGGTGCTGGAAGACAGCCTGCGCCAGCCTCTGGGGGTGGTGACGGTAAACACCAACTCCAAGATCATCGCACGTATGATGGATCCCGATCCAGAGGCGACCATTGACGCTGCGTGGATGGCGGGGCATTTGCGCCGTGCGCTTGCGCTGCGCGAACGGATGTATGACGCGCCTTTTTACCGTCTTGTCCATGCCGAGGCGGACGGGCTACCTGGTGTAATCATCGACCGTTTTGGCGATACTTGTGTGATCCAGCCTAACGCAGCATGGTCCGACGCGCTGATCGCGCCGCTCACCCAAGCACTGATCGACGTGACAGGTGTGACGAATGTACTGAAGAACGCGGCAGGTCGCACGCGCAGCCTTGAAGGGCTGGACGACGTGAGCGGCGTTCTGGCGGGGGCCGCACCTGATGGCCCTGTGTCTGTTCAGATGAACGGTGCCACTTATATGGCCGATCTGACCGGCGGTCAGAAGACCGGTATTTTCTATGACCAGCGCCCGAACCAAGCCTTTGCTGCCAGCCTGTCGCGCGGTGCGCGCGTGCTGGATGTGTTTTCGCACGTTGGTGGCTTTGGTCTGGCGGCGGTTGCCGGTGGGGCGGCATCTGCGCTTTGCGTCGACGGCTCTGGTCCTGCGCTGGCATTGGCCGAGCAGGGGGCCGCGGCCATGGGGGTGTCGGACCGTGTCAGCATCCGCCAAGGCGATGCTTTTGACGTGCTCACCGCGTTGCGGGCCGAGGGTGCGGAATTTGATGTGGTCATTTGCGACCCGCCGGCATTTGCCCCTGCAAAGCCCGCATTGGAGGCAGGTTTGCGCGCTTATGAGCGGATTGCACGGCTGGCGGCACCATTGGTGGCGCAGGGTGGTGTTCTCGGGCTTTGTTCATGCTCCCATGCGGCGGACCTGATGGCGTTTCGGGTTGCATCGGTGCGTGGCATCGGGCGGGCAGGTCGGCGGCCCTCGCTGATCCATACCGGATTTGCCGGGGCGGACCATCCGCAACTGCCGCAGCTTGCAGAAACCGGCTATCTGAAATCTCTGTTTTTCCACCTGTAGCGCGATGAAAGCACTGCTTGACGCCTGTGTGATCTACCCCACCGTGATGCGGGAGATGTTGCTGGGCGTGGCGCGTGCGGGTTTATATACGCCCCTGTGGTCGGATCGCATCCTTGAGGAATGGGCGCTGGCGGCACGCAAGCTGGGACCGCAAGGCGAGACAATTGCGCGCGGTGAAGTGGCGATGGCGCAAGCCGCGTTTCCAAATGCGAGTGTGTCACGCCATCTGGGGCTGGAGACACGGCTGTGGCTGCCTGACGAGAATGACATTCACGTATTGGCCGCTGCGGTGTCGGGCAATGCAGATGTGATCGTTACGATGAACGCCAAAGATTTCCCGCGTAATATTCTGGCGGAAGAAGGCCTGACGCGCCTCGATCCTGACCTGTTTCTGCTGGAGTATTTCCGATCCGATCCGCAAATCGTCGGCGGCGTAGGAGAGGCGGTTGTGCGCGAGGCGCGCAGGCTGTCCGGAGAAGACTGGAACCTGCGGTCTTTGATGAAAAAAGCGCGGCTTCCCCGATTGGGCAAGGCGATGAGCCAGAGTTAAGGCGTTACTTTACCAAGATCTCGTAACCCATTGAATTAGCTGTTCCAACGTGCCTGCATCTTGTTAAGGGCGGAAATGCGATCTTCGGTCTTGGGATGGCTCATCAGCCATGCGGGTGCGCGACCTCCGCTGGACTTGGTCAGCGCGTCCAGCTTTTCAAACAGGGTGATCTGCGGGCCAATTCCGATCCCTGCTTTGGTCAACAGCGCGGCGGCATAGGCGTCTGCCTCGTATTCATCCACACGGCTTAGTTTCGCGGCCAGCAGGCTGGTGAGCGCATTAGCGATCCAGACCCCAACGCCGGGGATAAAACGGCTAAGCACCATGCCCAAGGCTGCGCGCATGGCGTTCTGGCCCGAAAAGTCTATCATGCGGCGGCGCGAATGGCCCAAGGCGACGTGGCCCAATTCATGTGCGATGACGGATGCCAGCTCTTGCGCGGTCACTTCGCCTGCGCGGAATTTGTTGTAAAAGCCGCGGGTAATAAAGATGCGACCGTCTGGAGCGGCGAGACCATTCACAGGCTCGATTTCGTAAATATGGACATTGATGCGGGGCAAATCGAGGGCCTTGGCCATCTGTTTGCTCATCTCGACCAGTTTGGGATCGGCCAAAACGGTTGACTGCTCGTCCAGCTCCCGCCCTGTGCGCCAAACGGAGAAGCGGTACATGACAAGACCGTAAAGCACGGCAAGCAGAATGGGGAGGACTTTGAACATAAGCCTAATATGGTTGGAATTCAGCCCACGGCAAGGGGGCTTAGCCCCATGCGACAGGAACGCGCAACGGGCCGCGGAAGGCCCAGCCGTGTGACGTGACGGGCCCATCGAGACGCAGGCCTTTCAAGCGGTCAAACAATGCGGGGGCTGCAACCTGCGCCACCAAAGCACGCGAGGCGGCAGCCCCTGCACAGAAATGCGGCCCCGCGCCAAAAGGGATGGCTTGGGAGGTGTCGCGGGTGATGTCGAACTGGTCGGAGCGTTCGAACACGTCCTCGTCACGGCAGGCCGAGCTGTACATTAGAAAAACGCGGTCGCCTTGTTCAAAGGTCACGCCATCGACGGTATCGGTGCGCGCGATCATGCGCGGGGTCATTTGGATCGGCGCCTCGAGGCGCGTATATTCACGAAAAGCATCGGTGTAGCTGCGCGCGCCTGATGTGATCTGCGCGTGTTGCTCAGGGTGGGCCAGCAGGGCTGCTACCATGCCTGCCAGTGCATCGCGTGGCTCATTCTGGCCACCACCGATGATGACTTTGACATTCGCCCCTATGGAGGGTCGCTGCATACCTGCGCGCGATAAGACCGATAGGATCGACGGATCGGGCGCATCGCGCAATTGCTCTAGCCGCGCATCGATAAAGACATCTACTTCGGCGCTGCGGGCAAAGCCGTCTTTGTCGATCTGCGGATCGGCGATGTAGTTTGCGACAGCATCCAGCATCTGCTGGCTGGCGCGGTCCATTTCGTGCGGGGTCATATTGGTAAGGCCCGTCATCGCACACAAGGCGGACCCACAGACAGGCATGGCAAAGTCGCGCACCAGATCACACGCGCCCAGCGGAGCGATCTCATCCAGCTTGGCGGCGACGATTTGCTCAAAGATCGGGGTCCAGTGATCGACCACTGTGCGCGGGCTGAGGGCGGGGAAAAGCATCTTGCGCTCTTCCATATGGGGCGCACCATCACGGCGCATCATGTTGAGGCCCATGATCTTTTCCATCAGTCCACCGGGTTGGACGGAAGAAAACGTCGCAATGCGCTTTTCCTCGCGGTGGATTGTGTCGCGCTTGGTCAGCAGGGTTGCGCCCAGTTCGGGCACGTAGGCGATAGGCGCTGTAGCGCGCATACGGGCAAGCACGGGATAAGGGTCTGCAGCGAATGCGGCAGGATCAACGGAAATATGGGGCGCGTCTGACATGCCAACACGTTAGGGCAGGGTCGCGTCTGCGTCTAGCGGGTGAGTGTTTTCATTCCGCGTGACAGCCCTTCGAGGGTCATGGGCACCATTGCGTCTTGGCCAAAAATTTCCTGAATCATGGTAATCGACTGGGTGTAGGACCAGTATTTTTCGGGGATCGGGTTGATCCAGAGGTTTGATTTCCACTGCTCGCGCGCACGGTTGAGCCAGACAGAGCCTGCTTCGGGGTTCCAATGCTCGTTCGCACCACCGGGATATGCGATCTCGTAGGGCGACATGCTTGCATCACCGACAAAGATACAGCGGTAATCGGGGCCATAGGTGCGCAGGATTTCATGTGTGGGTGTCTGGGCATCCCAGCGGCGGCGATTGTCGCGCCATACGCCTTCGTATAGGCAGTTATGGAAGTAAAAGTACTCCATGTGCTTGAATTCGGAGCGCGCGGCAGAAAACAGCTCTTCCACCACTTTGATATGCGGGTCCATGGAGCCGCCCACGTCGAGAAACAGCAGCACTTTCACAGCATTGCGCCGCTCGGGACGGGTTTTTACATCCAGATAGCCCTGCTCGGCGGTGGAGCGGATCGTGCCGTTCAGGTCCAGCTCTTCATTCGCGCCGTCGCGCGCCCAGCGGCGCAAACGCTTGAGCGCCACTTTGATGTTACGGGTGCCCAGCTCGACGCTGTCGTCGAGATTGCGGAATTCGCGCTTGTCCCAGACTTTGACGGCCTTGCCGTGGCGGCCTTCTTTCTGGCCGATGCGCACGCCTTCGGGGTTGTAGCCATAAGCACCAAAGGGTGAGGTGCCACCTGTGCCGACCCATTTATTGCCGCCCTCATGGCGCTTTTCTTGTTCCTTGAGCCGCTCTTTGAGCGTCTCCATCAGCTTCTCGAAACCGCCCATGGCCTCGATCTCGGCTTTTTCTTCGGCGCTTAGGTGCTTTTCGGACATTTTGCGCAGCCATTCCTCGGGAATGTCCACGGCCTCCAGCACCTGTTCCATCGTGATTGCCTCAAGCCCTGAAAAGGCGGCAGCGAAGGCCTGGTCGAATTTGTCGATGTTCCGCTCGTCCTTCACCATGCTGACGCGGGCGAGGTAGTAGAAGGCATCGACATCGTAGGTGGCCAGCCCTGCGGACATCCCATCAAGAAAAGCGAGGAATTCGCGCATTGAAACAGGGACTTTGTGTGCGCGGAGCTGTTCGAAAAACGGCAGAAACATCAGCTGGTCAGCCTGTCGATGATGACAGTCGCAAACATGCCGACGATCAGAAAGGCCATGCCGTAGCCCGCAGCGTATTGCGCGATATCCTTGCGGTTGCCGCGCCGTTTGCGGGCGGTCATGCCGCCGATGATAATACCCAGTATCGCCGCGCCGATTACGATCATGTGTCTGCCCTTTTGCGTGTGCGGGCTATCCTTTAAGCGGGTTGAGCGACGCGATTTCACGCAGCTTGGCCCGAACAGCCCAATCAGAGCCAAATCCGTAGCGCGCCCAGCCCAAACTGTCCATACGGACGGCCTGTGCTTCGGAGGGGCGGTTCTCCAGATCCAGCGCCTCTGCACGTAGCAGCAGGAGCGTCGAAAGCAATGCCGCGTTTTCGTTCATCTTGGCGGTTTCCACATGCGGTGCGATCAGACGCAGGGCATCGGCACCCTGACCCTGACTGACGGCAAAAGCCGACAGCTGGGTGGCCACGTAGGCTTGGTGTAGACGTGTGCCGGGGGTGGCTGTGTAGAACTTTTTCGCGGCGGAGTAGTGTTTGTGCGCCTCTTTCGGGTTCTCGCGCTGGATCACACGGCCCATAGCATAGTGGGCAAATGCGCGGCGTTGATCCTGCCAACCCATCGCTTTTGCAATTCGCAGCGCCTCGTTTGCGCCTTTCAGGCGTTCGGGACGCGAGGATGCGGGACCAAGAGCGGATTCGACTGCGCGTTTCCACTGGATTGGCGTCCGCGTCGCGAAGTTGGCGGCGGCGTTTTCGCCACGCGGATTAATTTCGCGTAGAATATGGGGCAGGGTGGCTGCCACCTGTCCACGGCTCATGCCGTTGTGCAGTTTGGGCGAATAGTAGGCCCGCAACATTAGCATATCAAAGCCTGTGAGAACCGTATGGACGTTGTCGTCATTAAAGACGCTGTCGGGCAAACGGTAGAGGTCATTCAGCGGTCCCAGCGATTGGGCCAGTTCTTCGTGCAGGCAATCGCGCACTTCTTGCGGGCTGACGTCATTGGGCAGGAAGATGGCAAGCTGGGTGCGTTTGCGCAGCTGAGACCAATTGGTTTTGCTGCTTTTGCGTGCTTTGCGATATTCGTCGAGTGTGCTGACATTGGGGGCCACGAAACAGGCAGCCTGCGGCAGCATCTTGCGGATTTCCTTGCGCGGCACCGCATTGATGGTGATGTTGGCACGCGGGGCGTTGATCTGGCTGATGTCGATACGCGCTTCGGTGCGCAGCCGCTTTAGAAGACGTGTGAGATCATGTTGCAGCGATGGGGGCTGTTTTCCGACCACTGTGACGGTAACGGGTCCTTCGAAACGCGTAAAGACAGGCAGATCACGGCCACTCTCCAGTTTGAAAGACAACTCGATAAAATCAAGCGCCAGATCGTTGTTTGCACGAATGGGGCCAGCATGGCGTCCCTGCGCAAAGACCTTGACCGGCGGTAGCGTGCTGTCAGCGATGGGAAGGGCACGGGTGACGTGTCCCCCTGTCGAGGGGGTACATGCGTTCAGTGCCATCGCCAGCACAAGGGCAACGCGGGCCTTCATGTACGGCCACCGTTGATGGAACGGAGTGCGAAAGATGTTGAAAAGCGCACGAAAGATGCGCGCACAAACTGTGCGTGTCGGATACTCATACTCTGCCTGCCTGCCCTTTTGAGCTTCAATTGGAGATCTTTTCGCCTCTCAACCCGACCTCGGTAGGGAGCAATTAAGGCAAAATAGTGGCAATTTTTACAGATTAAGGCAGACCTGTGGTTGTGGCGCGAAAAAGCCACAGTTTGAATGAGATAGTAGGGAAGTTGTTAGCCGCGCAAATGCTTGCGAATGAGCCAGATGTGCAAACACATTAGCGCTACAAGGTTCAACGCGGTCGCTTCGGCTGGTGTGGTATAGCCCATTGCCGTGGCCGCGATCACGGCTGCTGCTATCAACAGGGCGGCAGCAATCACCAATACTCTGAGGTGTAGCAGGCTGTAGGCGGGATCAAGCAGGCCCAAACGTCGCAATAGCGCGGGCACAGCCCAATACAGAAGGGTGCAGAACACCGGCACAGCCACGGCAAGCTGCACCAGAATATCAGGCGGTAGCAGCAATGCGGCGGGCACTGCTGCCAAAACCGATGCTAGGTGGTGAAGCGGCCCGATCACAATCACGTAGATCAGAGCAGGCCACCGCACGAAATTACCGCCCGCCGCGCGCCATGAAGGCCAGACGCTCGAACAAATGCACATCCTGCTCGTTCTTGAGCAGCGCGCCGTGCAGTTTGGGCAAGGCAGAGGTGCCGTCCTTTTTCAGATCGGCTGCATCCATATCTTCGGCCAGCAGTAGCTTAAGCCAGTCGATCACTTCGGAAGTCGACGGCTTTTTCTTGAGGCCCTGCTGATCGCGGATCTCGTAGAATTGAGTGAGGGCCGTTGTCAGAAGCTCTGGCTTGATGCCTGCATGGTGGACCTCGACGATCTTCTTGAGGGTCTCCATGTCGGGAAACTGGATATAGTGGAAGAAACAGCGGCGCAGAAAGGCGTCGGGCAGTTCCTTTTCGTTGTTGGAAGTGATGATGACGATCGGGCGGACCTTCGCCTTGATCGTCTCGCCTGTCTCGTAGACAAAGAACTCCATCTTATCAAGTTCTTGCAAGAGGTCGTTGGGGAATTCGATGTCGGCTTTGTCGATCTCGTCAATCAGTAGAACGACCTTTTCACCCGCCTCGAAAGCCTCCCACAGCTTGCCCTTGCGGATATAGTTGGACACATCGTGGACTTTTTCTTCACCCAGCTGGCTGTCACGCAGGCGGCTGACGGCGTCATATTCATAGAGGCCCTGCTGCGCACGGGTGGTGGATTTTACGTTCCATTCGATCATGCGCAGCCCCAGCGCCGCAGAGACCTGACGCGCCAGTTCTGTCTTGCCTGTGCCGGGTTCGCCCTTGACCAGCAAGGGACGCTCCAGCTGGACCGCCGCGTTCACCGCAATTTTCAGATCATCAGTTGCGACATAGTCGGCGGTGCCTTGGAATTTCATAAGTAACGGTTCTCTCTGGTTCGATAAAATGTTGCGCTATTGCCCTATATAATAGCGCATCATTGTGTAGTGACAATCGCTCATCCCTCCTATAGACCCCGCGCAAAAGGGGTATGACGTGAGGGAGTATTCCAAATGACAGTGTTAAATTCAGCTAAGGGTGTGGAGAAAATGAAACAGGAATCATTTTTGCCAGATGACTATCGTCCAGCCGAGGACGAGCCTTTTATGAACGACCGACAGCTTGAGTACTTTCGCCGCAAGCTGCTGACGTGGAAGGCGGAACTGCTGGAAGGCAGCCGCGACACAATCGAGACATTGCAAGACGGGACGCGCAATATCCCTGATGTGAATGACCGCGCTTCGGAAGAGACCGACCGCGCGCTGGAGTTGCGCACGCGCGACCGCGCACGCAAGCTGGTAGGTAAGATCGACGCCGCGCTGCGCCGCATCGACGAGGACGAGTATGGCTATTGTTCGGTGACGGGCGATCCTATCTCGCTCAAGCGGCTGGACGCGCGCCCGATCGCGACGATGAGCCTGGAAGCGCAAGAAAAGCACGAGCGCCGCGAGAAGGTTCACCGCGACGACTGAGACGCCGGTGGCATTGGTGTAGATCTGTCCAACGCGGTCTACACGGTGACAAATCCGGATGAATGTGAGAACTATCAAAGCGCTGCAGTGGAAACTGCGGCGCTTTTTGTTTGAAAGGATGCTGTGATGGGGCCGAGCAATGCAATTGTGATTGGCGCGGGCATTGGCGGATTGGCTGTAGCGGTCGCTCTGGCGAGAAACGGAATCGCCGTGACGGTGCTGGAACAGGCAGAGAGCATTCGCGAAGTGGGCGCAGGCCTGCAGGTAAGCCCTAATGGTTTGGCTGTGCTGCGCGCGCTTGGGTTGGAAAAGCGGCTGCTGGGGCGCGGGGCCGTGCGCGGCAAGGCTGTGGTCATGCGCGCGCATGATGCCGAGGCCGATGTAGCGCGGCTGGACCTGACGCAACTGCCAGCGCAGCAGGCCTATTACTTTATGCACCGTGCCGATCTGGTGGATGTGCTGGCGCAAGCGGCGCGAGAAAACAACGTGAGCTTTGAAATGGGCGCACAGGTGGTGTCGGTCAATTCCGACGAGATGCCGCAGCTGACACTGGCTGATCGCAGCACCCGCAAGACTGAATTGCTGATCGGAGCGGACGGTATCCACTCGCGTGCGCGGGTGGCACTGAACGGCGCCGATGACGCTTTTTTCACAGGGCAGGTTGCGTGGCGGGCGACCGTGCCCAACACGGTGGGACATCCCGATGTGGCCATGGTCACGATGGGGCCTGCACGCCATTTGGTCAGCTATCCGCTGCGCGGCGGCGACATGGTCAATCTCGTCGCGGTAGAAGAGCGGAAAGAGTGGGCAGAAGAGGGGTGGAACCACCTCGATGACCCTGCAAATCTATGCGCGGCCTTTGAAGGGTTCGGCGGCATGGCAAGACAAATGATTGCGGCTGCCGAGGTACCGACGCTCTGGGGGCTGCACCGTCACCCTGTAGCACCTGTTTGGCAAAAGGGTGGTCTCGCCTTGCTGGGGGACGCTGCCCATCCGACTCTGCCGTTTTTGGCACAGGGGGCGAACATGGCACTGGAAGACGCTTGGGTATTGGCTGATCTTGTGTCGCGCAAGGGAATGGCGGGGCTTGAACAATATGAAAAGCTGCGCAAACCGCGTGTGCGCCGTGTGATCAAAGCGGCGGAGGGCAACGCATGGCGCTATCATTTGCACCCCGGGCCTGTGCGCATGGCAGCCCACACTGTCCTGCGCTTGGGCAGCCGCTATGCGCCCAAGCGGATGTTGGGCGCATTTGACTGGCTTTATGGTCACGATGTGACCGCACCGCAGGCTCCTCGCTAGCCCTTCGGGCGCTCCTCGCTTATTGCGCGCGTGCTACCATGCCGAACAGATCGCGCGGATCATCGGGATCGGCCAGCATGTCGAGCGGGGTGAAGAAATCAGTCCCGTCAATCGCATCGCGGACGTAGCACAGCGCCGAGAAATCCTCGATCGCAAAGCCTACACTGTCAAACAGGGTGATCTGCCGCGCGTCTTTACGGCCTGTGGCTGCGCCGGTCAGAACTTCCCAGAATTCGGTGACCGGATGATCGGCGTCCAACTGCTGTATTTCGCCCTCGATCCGCGTCTGCTCGGGGTATTCCACAAAGATATCAGCGCGGTGCAGAATGGCTGCGGCCAACTCGGTTTTACCGGGGCAATCGCCGCCGATGGCATTGATGTGCACACCGCTGCCTATCATATTGTCGGTCAGGATCGTGGCATATTGCTTATCGGCTGTGCAGGTGGTGATGATTTGCGCGCCTAGTATTGCTTCCTCGGCGGTGGTGCAGGACACCACGCGCAGGCCGGATGCTGCCAGATTTGCTGCGCATTTCGCAGTGGCGGCAGGATCGATATCGTACAGACGCACTTCTTCTATACCGACTATGGCCTGCATCGCGAGGCTCTGGAATTCGGATTGCGCTCCGTT
The DNA here is from genome assembly GCF_947502895.1 of uncultured Sulfitobacter sp. Taxonomy (GTDB): domain Bacteria; phylum Pseudomonadota; class Alphaproteobacteria; order Rhodobacterales; family Rhodobacteraceae; genus Sulfitobacter. The sequence continues at coordinate 6,217 of NZ_CANNBM010000002.1, read as the reverse complement.
GCCGATCATCGCCATCACCCGAGAGCCTTCGGGGGCCAGCACACGCGCAGCCAGCGCGGAGGTCGCAGCCGTGCGCAGGGCGGTAAGGATCGTCATTTCCGAGAACAACACAGGATATCCTGTGGCGACATCGGACAGCAGGCCAAAAGCCGTGACCGTTTGCAGCCCGTCGCGCGTATTTGCGGGATGACCGTTAACGTATTTGAAACCGTAGACATCACCATCCGAGGTGGGCATCAGCTCAATCACGCCGACATCGGAATGCGACGCGACGCGCGGGGTTTTGTCAAACAGAGGCCAGCGGCGAAAATCTGCCTCGATCCGGTCGGAGATGCCCTGCAACATGGGTGCGAGGCCTACGTGATGGATCAGCTGCATCATGTGATCGACGCTGACAAAGGGAACAAGTGCTTTGGCTGAGGGAGTTGTCATTATTGGATCCTTCTTGATCAGTAAGCACGTGTGGGGCGGTCAAACACGTTGCGGCCCAATGCCGAGGCGGCCAGATCGACCATCAGCCGCGCGGTGCGGCCACGCTCGTCCAGAAACGGGTTCAGCTCGACCAGATCGAGGGAGGTCATCAGGCCGCTGTCATTGACCATCTCCATCACCAGATGGCCTTCTCGCACCGTGGCCCCCCCTGGCACAGTTGTGCCAACCGCGGGGGCAGCAGCGGGGTCAAGGAAATCCACGTCGAGCGAGACATGCAGCATGCCGCCTGCCTCGGCGACACGCTCCAGAAACACGGCGAGGGGGCGGGCGATGCCGCTTTCGTCAATTTCACGCATGTCAACGCGGGTGATGGCGGTGTCCTGTAGCGCCTCGCGTTCGGCGGGATCAACAGAACGCAGGCCAATCATTGCAATGTTTTCATACGGCAAGGGTGCCGGCAGGGCTGGCCAGTCCGGAAAGTCGCTGCGCCCCGTGAGATACCCCATAGGTGTGCCATGCAGATTGCCGCTGTCTGTGCTCTCTAGCGTGTGGAAATCGCTGTGCGCATCGAGCCAGAGGACGAACAGCGGACGGTCTTGTTTTGCGGCGTGGCGCATCGCGCCCAGCACTGTGCCAGCGGCCAATGCGTGATCGCCGCCCATGGTAATGGGTAGACCTTCGGTAAAGGCGGCCTCGGTCGCGTTGGCCAGCGCGTGGGTCCACGCGATTGTTTCGGAGAGGCGGTGGAGTTTTGGATGGGGCGTGTCGGTAAAGGGGCCTGGTGTGATGTTGCCGATGTCGGTGACGGTATGCCCCAGACTATTCAGCGCCTCGGCCAGTCCTGCTGTACGGTAGGCGTCGGGGCCCATAACGCAGCCACGGCGGATTTTGCCGCAATCCAGTGGAGCGCCTTGAAGAATGCAGTGCCGAGGGGTCATACCAGTATCCTTTGTTGATTTTGCACAGGTATAAATGGCATAAACGGGTAGATTGAAGCGGCCTAATTGGCCGATATGGGTCAAGACTAGCCAAAGTGGATAGTATTATGGACGAAATGGATGATCGCCTGATCGCAGCATTGCGCCATGACGCACGCGCATCTCTGTCTGATCTGGCGGCGGGACTGGGTGTTTCACGCACGACCCTGCGTGCGCGTCTGGCACGGCTGCGCGAGCGGGGCGAGATTGTGGGCTTTTCTGTCATTACCCGTGCGGATGTGGCGCGTGATCCTGTACGTGGCATGATGATGATCGGGATAGAGGGGCGCGGCGCGGCGCGGATCAAACGGCAGCTGGCCGCGATGTCAGGGCTGCGCGCAGTCCATTCCACGAACGGGCGCTGGGACCTTATTGTCGAAATCGGGACGGCCACGCTGGTGGAGTTTGATGATGTGCTGGACCGTATCCGAAGGCTGGAGGGGGTTGTCGCCTCTGAAACCAGCCTGCTGCTCAGTACGCAAAAGGCGGTTTAGGCCGTCCGCGCCGCTTTGATCCAGAGCGCGACAAGGACGAGCGACACAATGGCATTCCACCCCGCCATGCTGATGCCTGCCAGTTGCCACGCGATGTCATCACAGCGCACCAGCGGGGCGGCGAGAATCTGGTTCAGCAACTGCTCGGCGCTCAGGTTTTCGACACCGCCAGAGGTGCAACTGGTCGGACCTTCCCACCAGCCTTGCTCAACCCCAACATGGTACATGCCGATCAGTGCGGTGCTGAGCGCAGCAAGAGCGCCCAGCCATGCCAGCTTGACCTCACCGGTGAACAGGATGATTGCGCCTATAAAGATAGCAGTCGCATGGGGCCACCGCTGCCAGATGCACAGTTTGCAAGGCGCCATGCCGCCCAAATGCTGGAAGGCATACGCGCCGCCCAGAACAGCGACAGAACCAAGAGTGGCAAGTAAAACAAATCGCATCATAGCCAACGTATCGCCAGAAAGCCGCCGATCAGCAGGGCAACGGCGAGGGTGAACATTAGCGGCAACCGCCGCTCGATAAAGTCGCGCACAGGGGCACCGAACTTCCACAGCAGAAGGGCTACAAGGAAGAACCGCAGGCCGCGTGCCAGAATTGAGGTGATGATAAATGTGCCGAGCGGCATGGCTGTCCAACCCGACATGATCGTGATGACCTTGTAGGGGAAGGGGGTTACACCTGCTGTCAGCACCGCCCAGAAGCCCAGATCGTTGAAACGGGTTGCAAATTCGGCCATTGAGTCCGCTTTGCCCAAGGCGCGCAAAATAGGCTCGCCCAATGCCTCATAGGCCAGCGCGCCGATGGCATAGCCCAACAGACCACCCAACACCGAAGCCACAAGTGCCACGCCTGCAATCAGGAAAGCGCGGTTTGGCCGTGCGATGATCATCGGTATCATGATAATATCGGGCGGGATTGGAAACATCGAGCTTTCCAGAAAAGCAACAAGGGCCAACACCCAGAGGGCATGGCGATGCTCTGCAAGGCTAAGCGTCCAGTCATAGAGGCGTTGGATCATGCGCTGGCTCCCTCGTGTGTGACGCCTCAACACCACGGGACCGCGTGCAGGTCAAGGGAATGTCGCCGCGGGATCGGCCCAGCGTAACACACTGTTGCATGATTTTTTATTTTGACGCGGGGTGGCGATCAGTTTTGGCTTGCTCCGATGATCTGTGCGCGCTACATCCCGCAGCGTGCCCAAGTGGCGGAATGGTAGACGCAGGAGATTCAAAATCTCCCGCCGCGAGGCGTGCCGGTTCGAGTCCGGCCTTGGGTACCAGCCCTTTTCCAAGGGTTTCCGTTAAATACTTCCGAATTTTTACACCGGCTGCTTTGGCTTCAAAGCTGTGTCCCGTTACTCGGCGCATATTTTCTTGCGGTGGGCCAGTAGGGATTAACCAAAGCCTCGAGGCAATTCCGAGAAATCACAAAGCTGCTGGGTAAAGTCCGCGCACTCTGATTTCGTGCGAGGGAAATCCGCGCAGTTGCACCTATGTAACGGACCTGTCGGGTCGGTGCACAACCGGTTGTCGCGCGATGGTTTTGGTGAGCGTTTCCAAGTGCAGTTTTGCCCAGAACCTGTGGTGCTGTAGAGGGGTTGCGGCATCATGGCCGGACCTAAACGCGCCAGTGCATCTGCGATGCCCCCGCTGTGAATAGCGGGATGGTTGTAGACTTGGCGATTCGACAGAATGTGGCGGACGTAGCGTAAACAAAGCACTAATTTCGGGGTTTCCGCGCGATTGGTTCCAAGTCGAGAACAAGTGAAGAGGGCAATGTCTTGGATTGTGGCAGGGCCTGGATCAGCGGAATCGCAGGTGATTGTCGCTGATCTGGCAACAGTAGACTGGGCCTTTTCACAGGCTTGTCAGCGCGGGTGGATAAAATTTCCTGTTTTATATGACGTATCGGGCCAATCGCTATGTTTCCGTATGCGAGACAATGCGCAGGCTCGCGCCAGCAACGGCTGTGCGTTTGTTAACCGTACTCAGTGGTTTGCCCCTTTCTCTGACACTTTTCAAACATTTTTCCCTTTGTTCGCAAGGTGCCATTGGGTATCTATATGACAGCCCAACTGGGGGGCGACGACTAGATGGTCCGGGGGCGGCCGCACGTTAACTGCATCTTTCAGGTGCGGGAGAGGTGCAGTGCCGCATGTTTGCGACTGCTGCATATATGGCTGGGATGCATCTTTGATGTTCCCCAGTACGGCCACAATTCGGCCTGTCTCTCCCTCCATACTGGCGGTGCTGTCTGCGTGTTGCTTGCAGGCCAGCCACCACGCCCTTCGGGGTTTATGAGTTTGAACGGAGAAGACGATGAGACTGTCCTATCTAATGAGACCACGTTTTGCGGGGTGCCAGAAGGCGCCTCTAGAGGCCGTTCGGACGGCTCATAAACCCACACAACCTGAATTCTTTAATCCGGCCGCGTCGCGCGCCGCGCGCACCGCTGCATAGGAGCACTCGATATGATCAGAACTATTGATTTTAATAACCTTTCCACAGGTGAAACCGTAGAAAACCAGTATTCGGATATTGGCGTTCGTATCTTGGCATCCGAAACGGTCGGCGGTGAAAACCGCGCGATGATCTTTGACACCAACAACCCGACAGGGGGTGACGACGATCTGGCAACGGATAACCTCGACAATGTCCTGATCATCTCCGAGGACGGAAATGCGGCCAACCCCGACGATAATATGGGCGGCGGGACATTCACTTTCGAGTTCGACAATGCGGTCGACGTGAAATCGCTGACATTCCTTGATACAGAAGCGCCTGCGCGCATGGTGTTTTTCGGCGCTGATGGCGCTGTGCTGAGCGATCAGTTCGTTCCTCCGGCTGGTGACAATGGTCAGAGTGTTGTGCAGCTGTTTGTACCGGGCACTGTGCGTATGGAAGTCATCTTCCAAGGCTCGGGCGCTCTCGATAATCTTGTCTTCGAAGACAACAACGTCGTCCCGGTGGATGGCGATGGCATCGTATCGGGTGACGACACGGGCAACGTGATCGACCTTGGCTATGAAGGCGATCCCGAGGGTGACCGCATTGATGCTGGCGACGCGTTGATCGCGGGCGAAGCGCCCGATGATGATATTGTCGATGCACTGGGTGGTGATGACAGTGTCACCGCGCTGGAAGGTGATGATGACGTTTACGCAGGCGCTGGCGATGATACCGTTTCCGGTGGCGAAGGCGATGACCTTATTTTTGGCGACCGTACCCTTGCGGATGGCGATGTCGTCACAGGTGGTGGCAGCGGCGAGCGTGAGAGCTTCAACTGGAGCGAAGCAGGTTTCGCACCAGGCGAGACCGTAACCAGCTTCACGCAGGACACAGGTTCCGTCAATGTGACGTTCAACACACTGTCTGCGACCCCCAAAACCACAACAGCCTATTCCGAAGAAGTGCAGCGCACCGACGGGATTGACGGCGCCGGCGAAACTGTCAGCGCGACCAGCTCGCTGTCCAGCGAAACCCGTCTGGAAGGTCAGGAAGACATCTATGAGCTGAGCTTTGACACGCCTGTTTCAAATGTTGATTTCAACATCAACGACATTGACGGCGACAGCGTTGTGCGCGTTCAGGCGTTTGACGCCGATGGCAACCCTCTTGAGGTAACTCTGGTAGGCGGCTCGGGCCTTGCGTTGACAGATACAGACGGTGTCGCAGGGAATGACACCGCAGATGCGGATGGTGGCTATGCCAGCGCCGATAATGCGATCTACTCGCTGCAGGTAGACATTGCTGGCCCTGTGTCGCGTATCGAAATTTTGCATGGTCAGAATGGCGCGGGTAACACCAGCGTAAACATTACAGACGTCTTCTTTGATGCCGATGAAGGTGTCGTTGTTAACCCTGGCGAAGACGGTAATGATGTACTTTCGGGCGATGCGGGTAACGACACGATCTTTGGTGAGGGTGGCGATGATGTCATCACAGGTGGCATTGGCGCTGATAGCCTTTCCGGTGGCGACGACGCCGACCTGTTTGTCGGTGGTGATGCAGGCGATGTGGTCGATGGCGGTGCAGGGGGCAATGATGACGACACGCTCGATCTGACCGATAGCGGCCCGCTGCGTGTTGTCGATGAAACTGTTGACGCAGATGGCAACTCTACATCCGGTACAGTGGAATTCCTCGATGATGCAGGCGGTGTCACTGGCACCATGAGCTTTGCCGAGATCGAAAACCTTGTCGGTGTGCCAACAGACCCACAAGGCCCGACAGCGGTCGATGACGCGGCGACGACGCTGGAAGACACGGCTGTTGTGGTTGATCTGCGCGGCAATGACACGGACCCTGA